>NZ_BSFZ01000001.1:0-3341365 GCF_033238805.1 Vibrio sp. MACH09
ACTGGTGATCTCGCCTGACAAAGAGTAAAATCGATCTTCTTTTCTAACTCAAAAATAGAACAGTGGGGTCACCGTGTCATCTTCGCTATGGTTGCAGTGCATGCAACAGCTTCAAGAAGAACTATCAGCGACAGAATTCAGTATGTGGGTAAGGCCGTTACAAGCGGAACTTAATGATAATACACTGACTCTTTTTGCTCCGAATCGATTTGTTCTTGATTGGGTACGTGATCGTTACCTGAACAATATTAATCGCATGCTAAAAGAGTTTTGTGGCACAGACATACCTCACTTAAGATTTGAGATTGGAAGCAAACCTGTTTCCGCCGCACCCGTGGTGAAAAAGACTGCTGCAGATGTTGCGGCAGAATCTTCTGCTCCGGCTCAACTTCAGGCTCGAAAACCCGTTCACAAAACATGGGATGATGAATCTGAAATGGTTGAAATCAATCATCGCTCTAACGTGAACTATAAACATAAGTTTAATAACTTTGTTGAAGGTAAATCGAACCAGCTTGGTTTAGCGGCAGCGAAACAAGTATCAGACAATCCAGGTACTGCTTATAACCCACTGTTTTTATATGGTGGTACCGGTTTAGGTAAAACTCACTTGCTTCATGCGGTAGGCAACGCCATTGTGGATAATAAACCAGACGCAAAAGTGGTTTATATGCATTCAGAACGATTTGTTCAAGATATGGTTAAAGCCTTACAGAACAATGCTATTGAAGAGTTTAAGCGTTATTATCGAAGCGTCGATGCACTGCTTATCGATGACATTCAGTTTTTCGCCAATAAAGAGCGTTCGCAAGAAGAGTTTTTCCACACCTTTAATGCCTTACTTGAAGGCAATCAACAGATTATTTTAACTTCTGACCGTTATCCAAAAGAGATAAATGGTGTAGAAGATCGTCTTAAATCTCGCTTTGGTTGGGGATTAACGGTAGCAATTGAACCACCTGAGTTAGAGACTCGCGTGGCTATTTTGATGAAAAAAGCGGAAGACCATCAAATTCATTTGGCGGATGAGGTTGCTTTCTTTATTGCTAAGCGATTGCGTTCTAATGTCCGTGAATTGGAAGGGGCGCTGAATAGGGTTATCGCCAATGCTAACTTCACTGGCCGACCTATCACTATCGATTTTGTTCGAGAAGCATTAAGAGACTTGCTCGCCCTGCAAGAAAAATTGGTTACTATTGATAATATTCAGAAAACAGTAGCTGAGTATTATAAAATAAAAGTCGCTGACCTTTTATCTAAGCGACGTTCTCGTTCGGTTGCTCGTCCTCGTCAATTGGCGATGGCATTAGCAAAAGAGCTGACCAACCATAGTTTGCCAGAAATTGGTGATGCCTTTGGCGGAAGAGACCATACAACAGTGTTACATGCATGCAGAAAAATAGAGCAACTTCGTGAAGAGAGTCATGATATCAAAGAAGATTACTCGAATTTAATTAGAACACTTTCATCATAAATGCGGCTGTTGCTTGAGATATAAGAGATAGATATGAAATTTACCATTGAACGTAATCATCTGATTAAACCGTTACAACAAGTGTCTGGTGCACTAGGCGGACGTCCAACGTTACCGATTTTGGGTAACCTACTGTTAAAAGTCGAAAACAATACCCTTTATATGACCGCAACAGATCTAGAAGTTGAGTTAGTTGCTCATATAGCTTTAGAAGGCGATTTTGAAGCTGGCAGTATTACCGTTCCATCACGTAAATTTTTAGATATATGCCGAGGTTTACCTGACGACGCTGTTATTTCCTTTTCATCAGATGGTGAGCGTGTTCAACTTCGTTCTGGCCGTAGTCGTTTCTCACTGGCCACCTTACCTGCTGCAGATTTTCCAAATATCGAAGATTGGCAAAGTGAAGTAGAGATTACTCTCTCCCAAGCTGAGCTTCGAGCCTTGGTCGATAAAACTCAGTTTTCTATGGCCAATCAAGATGTTAGATACTATTTGAATGGTATGTTGTTTGAAGTTGAAGGAACAACATTACGATCCGTTGCAACGGATGGGCATAGAATGGCTGTCGCTCAAACGACGTTAGGTGCTGATTTTACTCAGCAACAGATCATCGTACCTCGAAAAGGTGTTCAAGAGCTGGTTAAGTTACTGGATGCGCCAGAGAATAGCGTAACCTTGCAGATTGGTCAGTCAAATGTTCGAGCGGAAGTAAACAACTTCACTTTCACCTCTAAGCTAGTTGATGGTCGTTTCCCGGATTATCGTCGTGTGATGCCACAAAGCAGTAATAAAACGTTAGAAGCGGGTTGTGATGAATTAAGACAGTGTTTTTCTCGTGCTGCGATTCTTTCTAATGAAAAGTTTAGAGGGGTTAGAGTTAACTTAGCCGATACAGAAATGCGTATTACCGCTAACAACCCAGAGCAAGAAGAAGCAGAGGAAGTGTTAGATGTCTCTTTTCAAGGGGATGATCTAGAAATTGGCTTTAATGTGAGCTACGTACTGGATGTTCTAAATACCTTACGATGCGATAAGGTGCGTATTTCAATGTCTGATGCTAATGCCAGTGCATTGATCGAAAATGCTGATGATGATTCCGCTATGTATGTGGTCATGCCAATTCGTTTATAATGATAACAAATGCCTTTAAAGCGCTTAGTAGTAAAACAATTTAGAAATATAGAAGCCTGTGATATTGAGTTGTCTGCAGGCTTTAATTTTCTTATTGGGGTTAACGGCAGTGGAAAGACAAGCCTGTTAGAGGCAATTTATCTGTTGGGACATGGTCGTTCATTTAAAAGTGCTTTGACAGGAAGAGTGATACAGAATGAGGTGAATGAGCTGTTTGTTCATGGCCGATATCTAAACTCTGATGGTTTTGAACTACCAATAGGTATAAATAAGCAGCGTGATGGGTCAACAGAGGTTAAAATAGGCGGTCAATCTGGACAAAAATTGGCTCAGTTAGCGCAAGTATTACCTTTGCAACTGATTCATCCTGAAGGATTTGAGTTAATTACCGACGGACCTAAGCATCGTAGAGCATTTATTGATTGGGGAGTGTTTCATACTCAGTCTGGTTTTTATGATGCATGGGGACGTTTAAAGCGTTTGTCTAAACAGAGAAATGCACTGTTAAAAAGCGCAAAAAATTATCAAGAACTCAGTTATTGGGATCAAGAGTTAGCTCAATTAGCGGAAAAAATTGATAATTGGCGATTTAGCTATGTAGAGCAGTTAAAAAGTGTGGCAGAAGTAATTTGTCGCAGTTTTTTGCCAGAATTTGATATTCAATTAAAGTATTATCGTGGATGGGAAAAAGAGACGCCATACTCCGATATTCTTCAAAGAAATTTCGAACGAGATCAGCTGCTAGGTTATACCTTTAGCGGGCCAAATAAAGCTGATTTGCGGATAAAAGTGAATAATACGCCAGTAGAAGACGTGTTATCACGAGGTCAGTTGAAGTTAATGATGTGTGCGCTTCGAGTTGCACAGGGACAACATTTAACAGAAGTGACTGGAAAGCAATGCATCTATTTAATTGATGACTTTGCTTCAGAGTTAGACAGTCAACGTCGAAAGCGTTTAGCAGAATGCTTAAAAGAGACGGGGGCTCAGGTTTTTGTAAGCTCTATTACTGCTAATCAAATTGCTGATATGCAAGATGAAAATGGCAGGATGTTTCATGTGGAACATGGCAAGATAGAGCAATATCAAAGTAATGATAATTAATGAGAGAGTAACTCATGGCAGAAAATTACGATTCATCGAGTATTAAAGTACTGAAAGGTTTGGATGCGGTACGTAAGCGTCCAGGGATGTATATCGGCGACACTGATGATGGCACAGGTCTTCATCATATGGTTTTCGAAGTAGTGGATAACTCAATTGATGAAGCGTTAGCAGGACATTGTAATGACATCATCGTAACCATTCACGAGGATAACTCTGTATCTGTAAGTGATGATGGTCGTGGTATTCCTACTGAGATGCACCCTGAAGAGGGCGTTTCTGCTGCAGAAGTTATTATGACGGTGTTACACGCAGGTGGTAAGTTTGATGATAACTCTTATAAAGTATCAGGCGGACTTCACGGCGTTGGCGTATCTGTTGTTAATGCTCTGTCTAAAAGAGTAGACCTTACCATTAATCGTGCGGGCGAAATCCATGAACAAAGTTATGCTCATGGTGAACCACAAGCTCCTCTATCTGCTACTGGTAAAACGGATAAAACAGGTACCGTTATTCGTTTTTGGCCTAGTGAAGAGACCTTTACTAACATTGAATTTCACTACGACATTTTAGCGAAGCGTCTACGTGAACTCTCTTTCCTTAACTCTGGCGTTTCTATCAAACTGATTGATGAACGTGAAGAAGATAAGATGGACCACTTCGTTTACGAAGGTGGTACTCAAGCGTTTGTTGATTATCTCAATACCAATAAAACACCTATTATCCAGAAAGTATTCCACTTTGATTTTGAACGTGAAGATGGCATTTCTGTTGAAGTGGCCATGCAGTGGAATGATGGTTATCAGGAGAACATTTACTGCTTTACCAATAACATCCCACAAAGGGATGGTGGTACTCACCTAGCTGGATTCCGTGCGGCACTAACTCGTACTTTAAACAGCTTTATGGATAAAGAAGGTTTCTCCAAAAAAGCCAAAACAGCAACATCAGGTGATGATGCTCGTGAAGGCTTAACTGCGATTGTTTCGGTAAAAGTGCCGGATCCTAAATTCTCAAGTCAGACGAAAGACAAATTGGTTTCATCTGAAGTGAAATCAGCGGTTGAGTCTGCGATGGGTGAAAAACTGTCGGAATTCTTAATTGAAAACCCAGGTGAAGCCAAAATTGTTTGTACTAAGATTATTGATGCTGCTCGTGCTCGTGATGCTGCTCGTAAAGCGAGAGAAATGACACGACGTAAAGGCGCATTAGATCTAGCGGGTTTACCGGGTAAATTGGCTGACTGTCAGGAAAAAGATCCTGCACTATCTGAACTCTATATTGTGGAAGGGGACTCTGCTGGCGGATCGGCCAAGCAGGGTCGTAACCGTAAAAACCAAGCGATTTTGCCACTAAAAGGTAAAATTCTAAATGTTGAGAAAGCACGTTTTGATAAAATGCTCTCTTCACAAGAAGTTGCAACACTTATTACAGCATTAGGTTGTGGTATTGGTCGTGACGAATACAACCCAGATAAATTGCGTTATCACAACATCATCATCATGACAGATGCCGATGTGGATGGTTCTCACATCCGTACTCTTCTTTTGACTTTCTTCTATCGTCAAATGCCAGAGCTTATTGAACGTGGTTACATCTATATTGCTCAACCACCTCTTTATAAAATTAAAAAGGGTAAACAAGAGCAGTACATCAAAGATGAAGAAGCGATGGATCTATACCAAGTCTCTCTTGCTCTTGATAATGCAGAACTTCATGTTAATGCTGATGCACCAGCCATTGCTGGTGAAGCGCTAGAACAGCTAGTGATGCAATATAATAGTGGTATGAAGCTGGTGGATCGTATGACCCGTCGTTATCCACGTGCTCTTGTTCATGAGTTTGCTTATATGCCACGATTGACGGCTGAAATGTGTCAAGACTCATCTGCTGTGGAAGCGTGGGGAACTCAGCTGATTAATCAGCTTAATGCAAAAGAAGTGGGTGCAAGCCAGTACAGTCTGGAAGTGGAAAACCATCAAGAGCTGAATGTAAACTTGGCTAAAGTGGTTGTTCGTACCCATGGTGTAACACATGAGTTTGTTATTACTTTAGATCTTCTAGCTTCCAAAGAGTACAGTAAATTAGCAGACCTTGCTGAAGCACTGAGTGGACTAATAGAAGAGGGTGCTTATATCAAACGTGGTGAGCGTACTCAGCCAGTTGACAACTTTGTTGATGCTCTTAATTGGTTAATTAAAGAGTCGCGCCGTGGATTAAGCTTGCAGCGATACAAAGGTCTAGGTGAGATGAACCCAGATCAGTTATGGGAAACCACAATGGACCCAGAAACACGTCGTATGATGCAAGTTACCATTGAAGATGCAGTAGGCGCAGATCAGCTGTTTACTACATTGATGGGTGACCAGGTTGAGCCTCGTAGGCATTTCATCGAAGAGAATGCCTTGAAAGTAGCTAACCTAGACGTTTAGTTTATCTATACTTTGCTATTTTGACTTATTTCGGCATCAGAAGTGCTCATTTACGTTTGTAAACTGCGCGCTTCTTCTTTGAACTAAGCCAAACTAGCTTCATCTAGATAACCTAAAATAATATTTATAAACACTGCCTTCGGGTGGTGTTTTTTGTGTCTGGGATTTGCGGATTTGAAAATAAATTGAGTTTATCGCTTGAAACTGATTAGCATCATCCATATATCTAGTTATGAAGAGATGCCAATAGGGTCTCTAAACCGCTCGCCCATATTGGGGAGCACACAATTTGATACCGCAATTAGACAATCATGTCCAAACAGGAATGAATTGATCTAACTTCCTTAAACACTTCTATCTAATGAAGTGCTGTTAAGGCTATTGCTAATAAATAGGATAGAATTATGAGAACTGTAGATTTCACACCACTATACCGCAACGCTATCGGCTTTGATCGTCTATTTGACATGATGGAAGCGGGTGCAGCAAAAAACACCTCTAATGGTTACCCTCCATACAATATCGAGCAGAAAGACGAAAATAACTACCGTATTACAATGGCGGTAGCAGGATTTACCGAACAGCAAATTGATATCACTCAGAAAGAGAATATGTTGATTGTTCATGGAGAGCGTAAACCAGAAGAGAACAAAAATTATGTTTATCAAGGTATTGCAGAAAGAGATTTCGAAAGAAAATACCAACTGGCTGACTATGTAAAAGTGGTTGGTGCCACCATGGAAAATGGCTTGCTTCATGTTGATTTAGAAAGAGAGATCCCTGAAGCGATGAAACCACGCAAAATAGCCATTAATGGAAATAGTTTAATCGAAGGCAAATAGCTTTGGTATAAACAGCATCACTTTTCACAAGTGATAAACAGAAAAGAGCGCTTTACTGATTAAGTAGGCGCTCTTTTTCATTGTAAGCCGTTCAACATTGTAGTTAGTTGAGACTATTGTCGAGTGGAAGTTAACTACATTACAGACTCTCTCCGGCAAAAATCTCGGTTTCTAACTCTATTACAGGTTGAGTAATGGCTTTTTCTGGATGAGTGATTCGCTCTAGCAAACATTGTGCGGCAATAACACCAATCTTCTCTCTGGGAGTGATGACTGTCGCCAGCGTTGGGCTGACCACCGAAGTAATATTGTGGCCATGAAAGCCGACAACAGAGATATCTTTTGGTACTTCGATACCCTGACGTAAACACTCAAACAGAGCTCCGATCGCTAAGTCATCGTTGGTGCAGTAGATACCATCTAAATCGGGATATTTCTGTTTGGCTATTTGAGTCAGATCGGACCCGACAGTATAAGATGAGGCATCTTTGGTGCTGACGACTAAAGGTTCAAGTCCCGCTTGCTGCATCGCTTGCTGATAGCCTGTTATTTTCTGTTTGGTTCGCTCATCCATTCTAGCGGCAAGATAAACTATCCGCTTACGGCCTTTTTCAATGAGCAACTGAGTGATGGATGCACTGGCTTTGGTGTTGTCAAACCCAACCGCTTGTTGTAGCGGAGGGGAAGCAGAATCCATAATTTCCACCACTGGGATTCCGGTGGCTTTAAGCATTCGTTTAGAGCGCTCGGTATGGTAGCTTTCCGATAGAATCATGCCATCGACATTATAAGAGAGTAATGTTTCTATACGTTTTTCTTCGACGTTTTTACTGTAGCCGTAGTGAGCCAACATGGCTTGATAGCCTTGAGGCTCTATAACGGATTCTATGCCGCGTAATGTTTCACTGAATACTTGGTTCGTCAAAGAAGGAACCAGAACTCCGATAGAGTAGCTCTTGGCTTTAGATAGAATATCTGGAGCTCGATTGGGCACATAACCAAGCTCTTCTACAGCCTTGGCTATTTTAATACCAACAGGTTGCGATACTTTGTTTGGGTCACGTAAGTAACGGCTTACCGTCATCTTGGTAACACCAACTTGATCGGCAATGTTTTGTAACGTTGGGCGTTGTTTTTTTGTTGTCATATCACTGCTGGTAATCTTGTTGTTATCGCTAACTCGACTACATGGTATTCCAATCTTTAATTTAAGTTAATGCTAAAAGAGTACATTATCTTGATTTATTAACAAGATGCGACCTCAACAGCCTCTTTTGTTAGCTGAGTAATACGCTGCCATTGCTTATTGATAATGGCATCGTTAGGTATCATCCAAGTTCCGCCGACTGTTTTCACGCAAGAGAGGGCAAGATAGTTGTTCACGTTTGAGAGGTTTATACCACCAGTAGGACAAAAGCTAATTTGCGGTAACGGAGCAGAGATAGCACTGAGGGCTTTGGCTCCTCCATTGGCTTCTGCAGGGAAAAACTTCAACTGAAAATAACCTAGATCCATTGCGGTCATGATTTCTGTTGCTGTACTGACCCCCGGAATCAAAGGGACAGGTTGTTTCATGGCATGTTGCAGTAATCTTATCGGCGCTCCGGGAGAGATGACAAACTTTGCTCCTGCAGCAACGGCATCATCATACTGTTGCGGGGTAAGTACGGTTCCTGCTCCTACCATGGCATCCGGCATGGCAGTCGCGATCGCTTGGATGGCGGCTAATGCGGCTTCTGTACGTAAGGTTATTTCAAAGACATTAATGCCACCTTCTTTTAATGCCATAGCAAGAGGCACCGCATCTTCAACATTTTCAATCACCATAACGGGAATGATAGCTGAGAGTGAAAAAATGGTTTCAGGATGAGTTGACCAAGTCATGATTTTTTCCTTGTTACTGTATTGAGAAAACAGCGGGTTAACCGGCTTTCTACCATTATGTAAAGTTAATCGTTGGAGTACAAAATCGAGGCGCCTTGCTCGGCACTAGAGATATTATCTCTATAGATAGAGAACAACTCACGCCCACTACCATATGCTGGGTTATTATGTGTCGGTTGTGGTGTAAGGCGACCCTCTAATGAGCTAACAACATTCACTGTGCCAGTCATACCGTTTAGTTCAATGTCATCGCCATCTTGAAGTTTCGCCAGAAGACCACCTCTTGCCGCTTCTGGCGTGATATGAATGACGGCTGGAACCTTTCCCGACGCTCCTGACAGTCGCCCGTCAGTGAGTAGCGCAACGTTAAATCCGCTGTCCATAAGGTTAGCGAGTATCGGCATCAATTTATGAAGCTCAGGCATACCATTGGACGCAGGGCCATTAAAACGCACGACAATAACCGCGTCTTGATTCAGTTTTCCGGCTTTATAGGCTTTTTCTACATCATGTTGGCAATCAAATACCTTGGCTGGTGCTCGAACATGCTGATGTTGAACGGAAACGGCGCTCACCTTCATAATTCCTCTACCTAAATTACCAGATAGTACTTTCAGCCCACCTTGTGGACTAAAGCTCTCTCCAGATATAGAGATGACCTCTGGATCACGGTTTTTAGATTGAGGTCTAAATTTCAGTTGATTATCACAGGTTAGATATGGGCTTGTTAGGTAGTCATCCATTGTTCCATAAACAGGATTAGCATCCATAAACAGTAGCTTGCGCTCTTTTAACGCCATGAGTAGAGCAGGGACACCTCCCGCAGATTGAAAAGCATTAATATCGGCGGGGCCGTTGGGGTACATCTTCACTAGTAGTGGTACGACGGTTGATAATTTATCTAGATCATCCCAGGTAACGATCCAGCCTGCTGCTTTGGCGATAGCAATTAAGTGGATGGTGTGGTTTGTGCTGCCCCCAGAGGCTAACAAAGCAATAAGTCCATTCACGACAGACTTCTCATCAACCACATTTGCTAACGACTTATCGTGGTTGGTTGTTGAGCTGGTGGCGGCAATATGTAAGGCTATTTTTTCGGTTAGCGCTTGTCTTAATGGGGATTCGGATTGGACAAAAGCTGAACCGGGTAACATCAGCCCCATTGCTTCTAGCACCAATTGGTTGGTGTTGGCTGTGCCGAAAAAAGTACAGGTGCCTGCAGAGTGGTATGCTTGGCACTCCATGTGCTGAAGAGCTTGCTTATTCACCTTTCCAGATAAATATTGTTGCCTTGTGCGGACTTTTTCTTTGTTACTTATTCCTGTCGCCATAGGGCCAGATGGTACAAAAGCCGTTACTAAGTGACCAAAAGCTAAGGCTCCCATCAACTGTCCCGGCGCGATTTTGTCACAGACACCAAGCAAAAGTGTGCCATCAAATGTGTTATGGCTTAGTGATAGGGCAGTAGACTGTGCGATGAGATCTCGAGAGAAGAGAGACAGTTCCATGCCTTCATTGCCTTGAGTAATACCGTCACACATTGCCGGCACGCCACCCGCGACTTGTGCAGTGTGGCCCAACTGAGCTAACGCGTTATTAATAATATCAGGGTATGCTTTATAAGGTTGGTGAGCACTTACCATATCATTATAAGACGTCACGAGAGCTAAGTTGACCTTGGTAAAATCCAAAATGTTCTTTTTATCATCTGGTGACGATGCTGCCACCGTATGGGCTAAATTCCCGCAGGATAGGTTTGCTCGTTGTTTTCCTTTATCGGCCTGCTGCTTGACGGTTGCGAGGTATTTTTTTCGGCTAGAGAGGCTGCGTTGAATAATAGTACTTGCAACGTCGGCGACTAGTGGGTGTATATTCATCACGCTTTACCAACTGTTCGGAAAAATTGACGGGTTCTGATTCATTAACAAGGAGATGCAGAGTGATCACTTACTATTAAGTGATCATGGATAAAATAGACGACAACACGTCGCTCTGGCTCTGGTCAATATCGATAATATAAGCTTCATCACTGGTTGGTTCGATTAACGTGTCAAATTGGCTAAGTAACATACCAGAGCCATTAAAGTAGTGGCCTTGTCGCTGTTGATGTCGTTGCCATATGGTATCGAAGTCGCCTTTTAGGTAGACAAAATGAACATCGCTGCACTCTTTTGTTAGGGTCGCGCGATATTCTGGTTTAAGTGCTGAACAAGCGAGTACCAACTGTTTTTGCTGACGAACAATACCATTAAGAGTTTCTAACCAAGATTGACGATCAGCATCTGTTAATGGGGTTCCATTTTGCATCTTTGTAACATTTTCCGGGCTGTGGTAATCGTCACCATCATAAAAAGGAATATTCAGAGCATGTGCTAAATCTGCACCAACCGACGATTTGCCACACCCAGAAACCCCCATGACTATGTATTTGTTCATTATTTAATTCTCAACGTAAGGGGTAAATTTACTGCCACCACAGTGCGAGCTGAGGGAAGGCGATAACTAAACTTAGGACCATTATTTGCAGAGCAATAAACGGCAATAATGAGGTAAATATTTCTCCAAGAGTGATCTCTTTTGGTGCTACAGACTTAAGGTAGAATGCCGCTGGGCCAAATGGTGGTGATAAGAATGCCACTTGCATATTGAGACAGAAAACCACGCCAAACCAGACAGGATCCATACCCAAACCGGTAATGATGGGAACAAAAATAGGCATGGTAAGTAATGCTACACCCACCCAATCTAAGAACATCCCAAGAACAAATAAAATGGCCATCATAATCATTAATGTTGCCATCGCATGACCACCACTAAGGGCTAAAATGGTCTGTTCAACAAAGTCGATGCCACCCATCAGGTTATAAACACCAACAAGAGCTGATGCACCTATGCCTATCCACATAATCATTCCGCAGGTGCGCATGGTGGCAATAGCGGACTCTTTGACCATGGTTACACTCAGCTCACCACGAATAGCGGCACTTATGGCAATACCAACAACACCAAGAGCGGAAGCTTCTGTTACCGAGGCGATACCTGTGTAGATACTTCCCAAGACAGTCGCTACTGAGAGAAGAGGAAAAAACAGCGCTTTAAAATAGCTAGGTTGGTTTTTGGCATCTTCTGCCAACTCTTCCTCTGAAGGAAGAGGAGCGAGGGCCGGATTAATTTTGCATCGAATGAGAACATAAGTGACGTAGGCCATGGCGAGAATAAAGGCTGGGATAAAGGCCGCTTTAAATAGATCACCAATAGAAACCGAAGCCGATAAGCCGTAAATAATTAATACAATACTTGGTGGAAGCATGGTGCCTAGCGCGCCACCAGCACAAGTCGTGCCAATCGCCAGTTTGCGGTCGTAACCTAGGCGAAGCATTTGTGGTAACGCCAAAATACCCAGTAGTACGGTTTCGCCGCCAATTACTCCCGACATGGAAGCGAGTACGACAGCAACAATAAGGGTTTGAACGGCTACGCCACCACGAACTCGGCGTCCAACACTCTTCATCGCATCAAACAGATCCCGAGCAATACCGGATCGATCGAGTAATGCAGCCATTAAAACAAACATGGGGACAGCTAAGAAAACATAGCCGTTAACAAAACTGAATATTCTACTGGTTACTAGGGGAAGTGCATCCACACCAAACCAACCTAAAGTGAATAGCAAGGCAACTAATGCAGTAACAAAGGCCAACTGCATGCCTGTCAACAGTAAGGCAATCATCATGCCTAGCATTAATAGGCTACCGTAAGCTATGCCAATAGAAGATAAATCAAACATCTTTATGCTTCCTTAGATCTTGGATTTCATTAATGAGGTGCAGGGTAAACTGAATAAACATTGTGATAACGGTAAGGAAAATAAGTCCTTTCAGTAGTGCTGGAAATGGCGGGTTCCAAGCGGTTCCAGATGTTTCGAGATGAATGTCTCCCCACGGAGTTAGCCAAGAATTAATGACCATTTGATAAGCGGCATAAATAAGCAGTCCAGATAGCAGTAACCCTGCTAAATGATGAAAAATATTAAGATAGTGACGTGTTGTCTGAGATACCGAGTCGTAAATAAGTACTACTCGCACATGTTTATCTGTGGCTAAAGCATAACTACCACCAATAACGAATAACGATCCGCCAAGAAAGGAAGCTGTTTCATGTACCCAAATGGTTGGGGCATTAAATAGGTAGCGACTCACTACTTCATAAAACGAAATCATAACGGTAAAAACAAACAGTAAGCTAAGTAGTTGACTGGTTTTATCTATGATTTTATCGAGCCTATTTTTGGGCATTTGCTCGTTCTCTTGTATTGCGGGAAGCTCTTTCATTATTCTCTGTCCGAGGAAGTAGGGGGAATAAATCCCCCTTTTTGTCAATGATTTACAATAGTCCTGAGTTTTTCAGGTAGCTAGTAATGGAGTCATAGACTTTTTGAGCGTTAGGAGAGCGTTCTGCAAACTTTTTCCATTCACCCATGGCGATAGTACGGAATTTTTTACGTTCTTCCGCTGGCCAATCATGAATGGTGATGTCTGGGTTTGCTTGTGCTTCTTTTACTGCTTCTTGATCGGCAATGCGCAATTGAGTGGTGATATCGGTAGCAAAGTCTCGAACCGACACGGTCATTATCTCTTGTAGATCAGCAGGTAGTTTGTCCCACTTTTTCTGACTCATTGAGATATCAATAAGAGGTAACGAGTGGAAACCAGGTTGAACTGGATGAGTGGCAATATCATTCATTCCCGCTTTTTGGTTGGTAGAGAATACCGTGTAGTCTGCGGCATCAATAACGCCTTTGCTTAACCCGGTAAACACTTCTGAACCCGGTAGGTTTACTGGTGCAGCGCCTGCAGCTGCAAAGACTTGTTGAACCAAGCCTTCAGGGGCACGAAGTTTTAGACCTTTAAGATCAGCAACGCCATTTAGTGGTACTTTAGAAACAAAAGACTCGACGCCTGTTGTTGAACCACCAATATATTTTACTCCGTATGGAGCATAGAGTTCGGTCATTAACTCATAACCGCCACCATAGTTAATATATTGAAGCAGTTGGCGAGTGTCAGACCAAGCTCCAACCATATTACCGATAAGACCAAAAGCAGGATCTTTACCGGAGAAATAGCCAGTAGCTGTAATATGACCATCAAGCACGCCCATTTTAATCGCGCCTAAAGTTTCGGTATGTTTTACCACTGCACCAACGGGTAATAGATCGATATTGATTCGACCAGCCGACATTTTCTCCACTCGTTCAGTCCACTCTTTTTGAACTTGGAAGTTTTTGTCACCCGATGGGTCACTGGATTGGAATTTAAATGTAAAGTCAGCAGAAAATGCTGATGTAGAGAGTAGGGTAGCAACAACAGCAGTACTCAGTGTTTTCATTGTGTACTTCATAAGGTCAGTCCTTTAATTAGTATTTTATATCCCTGTGTTACCGGGAACATTGATTATGTTATCGGTAACATTTGAGTTAATCTACTACATAGATCACAGTTAGCTCTATTATTGTCTATTTTGTGATCAAGGATTCTTTTATGGCTAAACGTGACATAAACTCAAGTGACCTCAAGATGCAGGATTCAGATCTGCATCAACAGGTTCAGTTCAAGAAGGATAATCGAAGCAATGGCGTCCTCTTTCAAGGTTATCTGGTACATAGATACAAAAAAAGTGGTAACTGAGTACCACTTTTTTTTACCGTAATAATAGCAACTGACAATGTGGTGCTAGTGTTGATAGGCCTTTTGTACTTCTTCAGCGATTATGGTTATACCATCGCGCATACTTTGTTCATCTTGCACATAATTCATTCGTATACATTGACGGGTATGAGGCCAGCTATTCTCGTTGTTTTGAGTCTCGCTATCTTGCCCAATAAAGAAGTATTCTCCCGGAATAATCAAAACACCTCGCGCTTTTAACCGGTTGTAAAGCTCCATGGATGTGATGGGCAGTTCATCAAACCACAACCAAAGAAAAATAGCGCCTTCTGGCTTATGAATTTTAAAGCGGGGATCAGGAATCGCTTCTTGTAGCAACTCGACAGCATGAATCGCTTTTTGTTGATAAAACGGCTTAATGATCATCTGGCTTAGCTGCAGCAGGTCGCCAGACTCAATCATATGAGTGCCTATAGCGGGTCCAATACCACTTGGCGCAAGGCTAATAATACCGTTTACATTGGTCATAGCCTGAGTGACTTCCTCATTGGCAATGACAATGCCGCAGCGAACGCCCGGTAAACCTAATTTAGATAAGCTCATACAGAGAATGGTGTTTTCATTCCAGAATGGTTTTACTTCTTCAAAAATAATGTTTGGGAAGGGTGTCCCATAAGCATTATCAATAATCAGTGGGATATTGTTTTTGCGGGCAAGTATATCCAGTTTTTCTACTTCAGCGTCGGTGAGGACATTCCCTGTTGGATTGGTGGGTCTTGATGCACAGATTGCTGCTACAGAGTCATCGATGTGAAGCTGTTCAAAATCTACATGGTATTTAAACATGCGATTATCTAACTCTTCGATCTCTGGTCGGTAAGAAACAAAAATATCGTCATCAATACCTGAATCGCCATAGCCTATATATTCAGGTGCAAGAGGAAGTAAGATTTTCTTATGTGAACCGTCAGGTTGCGTTCCCGCAAAAAGATTAAATAGATAGAAAAATGCACTTTGACTGCCATTGGTTAAGCTAATGTTTTTTTCGCTAATGTCCCAGCCATAGCTCTCCTTGAGCAGGTTCGCGAGTGCTTTTACAAACGTATCTTTTCCTTGGGGACCATCATAGTTAGCCATGGCATCAACCAGCTTCCCATTCACCAGCATGTCGCTGCTGGCTTGGTGAAAATAGTCGAGCATGGCAGGAATAGCGGCTGGGTTGCCACCTCCCAACATAATGGCTCCGGGCGTTCGTAGCCCTTCATTTAAGTCTGCCATTAATTGGGTTATACCTGAGTGTCGATTGAACTTTTCACCAAATTTAGAAAATTGCATCTGCTTCCATACCTGCTTTTATCGGGGTTACTGTCAGTGTTACTACGTCAGTTTTTGACTGGCGAGGCGAATAATATTTGAACATACCGCATTGTCTAGATTAGGAAAAGTATGAATTTGCTTGTACAAGAAAAAAAAGCAGTTGAAATACCAACGAGCGGTTACTGATTAAGGCGTGCTGTTAAAGCTAAAACGTGGCGAGATGGGTAACTAAAGCTAGTGATGTCTCTAACTTTAGTGTTGTTTGCCTGCCAGATGAAAAGCCCTACAGTAAACGCAACCGTTTTAGCATTAGACAAAAAAGGGAAGCAATAGCTTCCCTTAGTGACTGTTATCGTACAATATTTTGTATATAACGCGTTATTTCTGCAGTAATGATATATCGGCAATCTGTAGGAATAGATTACGAAGGTTGTTCAATAGTGTCAGACGGTTCTTTTTCAAAGCTTCGTCGTCAGCCATTACCATTACATTATCAAAGAAAGCATCGACAGGTTCACGTAGTGCAGCGAGTTTGCTTAGGGCTTCTTGGTAGTTACCGGTAGCAAATGCAGGTTCCAGTGCTTCTGTCATGACTTCTACGTTTTCAGCTAACGCTTTTTCTGCGTCTTCTTGTAAAAGAGCAAGATCAATGTCGCTCGCCAATTCACCGTCAAACTTAGCCAAAATATTGCCTACACGTTTATTGGCAGCGGCTAAAGACTCAGCTTCTTCTAGTCCACGGAAGTGGGAAACCGCTTTAACACGTTGGTCAAAGTCTGCTGGTTTTGTTGGACGACGAGCAAGCACCGCTTGAATAATATCAACGCTGAAGCCTTCATCTTGATACCAAGCGCGGAAACGACCTAACATAAAGTCGATTACATCATTAACCACGTTCTCATTGGTTAGCTTGCCAGCAAATTGTGATTTAGCTTGTTCGATCAGTTCGACCAGATCAAGTTTATAACCATTTTCAACGATGATTCTCAGAACACCCAATGATGCGCGACGCAGTGCGAACGGATCTGATCCTTTTGGCGCTTGGCCAATACCAAAAATACCAACGATAGTATCTAGCTTATCTGCCATGGCCACAGCCGATGAAATGCCATTGCTTGGTAGGTCATCACCGGCAAAGCGTGGCATATATTGTTCATAAAGTGCCAAAGCAACTTGTTCATCTTCACCATCGTGAGTGGCATAGTGCATGCCCATAACGCCTTGTGTATCGGTAAACTCGAACACCATCGATGTCATTAAGTCACATTTAGCAAGAAGAGCCGCACGTTCTGATTTCTCTACATCAGCACCAATATTTTTGGCAATAAAACCAGATAATTGAGTGATACGGTCTGTTTTGTCTTTAATTGTGCCTAATTGTTTTTGGAAGATAGCGCTATCCAATTCAGGTAGACGATCAATTAGAGGTCGCTTGCGGTCAGTATTAAAGAAAAATTCTGCATCGGCTAAGCGAGGACGAACAACTTTCTCGTTACCTTCAATAACCTGACGTGGATCTTTTGATTCAATGTTGGAAACAAAGATAAAGTTAGGCAGGAGTTTGCGGTTTTTATCACCCATCTCATGTGAGTAAACAGGGAAATACTTCTGATCGCCTTTCATTGTGTACACCAAGGCTTCAGAAGGAACTTTTAAGAACTCTTCTTCAAACTTAGCGGTTAGTACTACTGGCCATTCAACCAGCGACGTTACTTCTTCAACGAGATCGTCTTCAAGATCGGCTATCCCACCTACGGCTTCAGCGGCTTTTTTTGAGTCAGCCAGAATAATCGCTTTACGAGCATCGTAATCCGCCATTACTTTACCGCGCTCTTCTAAAATAGCGGGATATTGGTCGGCACTGTCGATAGTGAACTCTTGCTCACCCATAAAACGGTGACCGCGGATAGTACGATCGGAGGCTACACCAAGAATCTCACCTTCAATTAGGTCAGAACCGAGTAGCATAGTGAGGGTTTTCACTGGACGAATAAATTGTGTATCGGTGTCGCCCCAACGCATTGGCTTAGCAATTGGCAGGTTAGCCAGTGCTTTAGCTGCAAGCTCAACAACCAGTTCTTGTACCGGTTTACCTTTTACTTCTTGTTTAAAGAGTAGCCATTCGCCTTTGTCTGTTTTTAGACGGTCGGCTTGCTCAACGGTAATGCCATTACCACGAGCCCAACCTTGAGCCGCTTTCGTCGCATTGCCTTCGTCATCGAATGCAACGGAGATAGCTGGACCACGTTTTTCAACAACTTTATCTGCCTGACCTTCTGCAAGCTCAGCAACTTTAAGTGCTAAACGACGAGGGGCGGCGTACCATTTAATACCTTGATGAGCAAGGTCGGCACCTTTAAGCTCTGCTTCAAAGTTGTTCGCAAATGCTTCAGCAAGAGTACGAAGCTGTGTTGGTGGAAGCTCTTCGGTACCAAGCTCAATTAAAAAATTCTTCGCCATGATTACTTCTCCTCATCCTGTTTGTTACACATCGGGAAACCTAGTGCTTCACGTGATGCATAATATGCTTGTGCAACGGATTTTGTTAAATCACGAATGCGTAGGATGTAACGTTGACGCTCTGTTACGGAGATCGCTTTACGAGCATCTAGCAGGTTAAATGCATGGCCTGCTTTAAGAATGCGCTCGTAAGCGGGAAGAGGTAGAGGTGACTCTAACTCTAGCAACTCTTTACACTCTTTTTCACACTGGTCAAAGAAGGTGAATAGGAAATCCACATCGGCGTGTTCAAAGTTGTATGTTGATTGTTCAACTTCATTCTGATGGAAGATATCACCATAGGTTGTTTTACCCAGAGGACCATCAGCCCAAACTAAGTCATAAACCGAATCAACGCCTTGAATGTACATTGCTAAACGCTCGATACCGTATGTGATCTCACCAGTAACAGGTTTACACTCTAGACCACCAACTTGTTGGAAGTAAGTAAACTGAGTCACTTCCATACCGTTTAGCCAGACTTCCCAACCAAGACCCCAAGCACCTAGTGTCGGGTTTTCCCAGTTATCTTCTACGAAACGGATATCGTGTACTAAAGGATCAACACCAAGTACTTCTAAAGAACCAAGATACAACTCTTGAATATTGTCAGGAGAAGGCTTAATCATTACTTGGAATTGATAGTAATGTTGCAGACGGTTAGGGTTCTCACCATAACGGCCATCAGTTGGTCGGCGTGACGGTTGCACATAAGCGGTCGCCATTGGCTCTGGGCCGATGGCACGTAAGCATGTCATTGGGTGAGAAGTCCCCGCACCCACTTCCATATCGAGAGGCTGAACAATAGTACAACCCTGTTGTGCCCAATAATCCTGCAGCGCGAGGATCATACCTTGAAAGGTTTTGATATCGTATTTTTGCATAGTAGGTTTGCGCGAATCTTCTGTTTGAATGAATGAAAAATAACTACAAAGTATAGCGATATATTGAAGTGGGGAGTAGAGCTTTTATTGCTTATTTCTTTTTCAAATTAAAGAAATCTGATGATTTAAGGGTTAAATGCTCATTTTTGATGGTAATAAGACCTATTTATGGCGATTTTTTATCTGCAAGGTTGCTGAGTAGTGTCTTTTGGGGTTGAAAAAGAATGAAGAGGACTTGAGTGGTCATTGGATATGTAATGCCTACCAGCCCGGCAATTTAAGTCGTGAGTCTGGGCTGGGTACGTTCCATTCAATACTGAATAGCTTAAGGCATTTTTTGTAAATTAAAGGCTACAGATGAAAAATCACTCAAGCCCTTTTTTAATCAAATACTGATAAGGCAGTACATCAGTTTGAGAGTCGATTAGTTGGTGATCCATAAATCGACAAAAACTGGGAATATCTCTGGTGGTTGATGGGTCGTCAGCGTTAATAAGCAAAACTTCACCATCTTGCATGTTTCTTATTGTCTTCCTGACCATCATTACTGGCTCTGGACAGCGTAATCCTTCCGCTTCAAGCGTCTTATTTGCCAGCTCAGGGGCTATTGTCATTAGGTGTTCTCTCTGAAAATTTCACGGTTGATATTACTGGTAGAAAAAAAAAATTCAATAAAAGCTTGGCAAATGTAAAAAAGATCGCTACATTTAATTAACAAATGCGCAACATGTTAAGTCGTGTTACAGCACTATTCCAATTTTCTTGGGCTTCCCCGCTGAAAGGCGGGATTTTTTTTGCCTGAAGAAAAGTGATTGTTTTCATGGGAGTAGCTGTGTTTTAGCGTCTAGCTAGCTTACTGAAAGCCATTAGGTTCGTGACATTGGTAATGCAATAAGTTAACAAAGCCTGCAATCAGCAGGCTCTGTTATAAATTACTTTTCTACAAAATTGTCAGCGTACCCTTTTGGAGGTGGTGTCCAGCCACGCTCTGAGCGAGTGTGCTTGTCGCTGCGATCGTGCTTCATCTCTTCAGAAACACTCTCTTCTAGGTGTATAAAAAGCTGACGATAGTTATTATCGAAGCGTTCACCTTCAGCGTCATCTTGCCATGCGGTATAGAGCATATCTGACTTTTTGTTTTCAACTCGTTTGTATGTGGTTTTCTGTTGTTCAATGAAGAATGGGTGCAATCCCATAACTTTCATTGCGTGCCCGCCAATTTCTAACGATGAATGGTAAGTTTCTGATTCGATAATGTCTGCACCAGCTTGACGGAGTCGATACCCATGACCACGGTCGAAAGCTCGTACGATAACGGTGACTTTTGGATAAGTATGTTTGACGTACTTGACCAGTTCAACACTGCTTTCTGGTTGGTCGATAGCGATAACAATCGCTCTAGCATTCTCAATACCGGCAGTATGAAGTAAGTCGGGTCGAGTGGCATCGCCATAGTAGGCTTGAGTTCCTATTTTCCTCACCACATCGACTTGGTTGGCTTGGTGATCCAGTACCACGGTTTTTACTCCGTTTGATACCAGTAAGCGATTAACTATTTGGCCAAAACGTCCAATACCTACAATGATGACAGAGCCTTGCTCTTCTATGACATCACTCTCTCTGTCATTGGATTCTTGCTGGTAACGCGGCAGTATGATTTTATCAAACAAAATAAACAGTCCTGGCGTGAAGAACATTGAAAGTGCAACAACTAAAGACAATGTTTGCGCTATCTCTGCGGGTAGGACGTGGTTTTGCATTGAGAAACTGAGTAATACAAAGCCAAACTCACCAGCCTGCGCCAAGCTCAAAGCAAATAACCAACGATCACTGCCTTTGATTCTAAAAATCAGAGCAAGTAAAAACAGAACTGCCCCTTTTAATAACATTACTGCTAACGTTAAGCCGATAATAACGAAAAATTGGCTGAACAGAATAGAGAAGTTTATACCGGCTCCGACGGTAATAAAAAAGAGCCCTAGAAGTAAACCTTTAAAGGGATCGATATTGGACTCCAGCTCATGTCGAAACTCACTATTGGCTAAAACCACCCCTGCTAAGAAAGTGCCTAATGCTGGTGATAGTCCGACTAAGCTCATTAATGCTGCAATACCAATTACGAGCATTAGTGCGGTAGCGGTAAATATTTCTCTAAGCCCAGAACTGGCCACAAAGCGAAAAAGTGGGCGACTGAGAAAATGGCCACCAACCACCACTAAAGCAATAGAGGCGGTGATCACTAATCCATAAGCCCAGCCAGGAAGTCCAGCAACAAGACTTAACTCTTCATGATGTTCTGCGGCGGTGTTTGCGGCTAACTGAGCCTGTTCAATTAACTCCGGCAATGCGAGTAAAGGAATAAAGGCCAACATTGGAATAACAGCGATGTCTTGAAATAGCAAAACGGAAAAGGCATTTTTCCCGCCCTCTGTTTTGCTTAACCCTTTTTCACTAAAAGTTTGCAATACAATGGCCGTGGAAGAGAGTGCGAATATGAGGCCAATAGTTAATGCGATGCTCCATAATTGACCTAGAAATAACGCGATCGCCATGACCAATGCGACCGTTCCACCAACTTGTAAGCCACCCAATCCCATTAAGCGGTTGCGCATTGCCCATAACATCTTGGGTTCTAGCTCTAAACCGACTAAAAACAGCATCATGACCACACCAAACTCTGCAAAGTGTTGGATGGTGGTGGTTTCTTCTCCGACTAAGCCAATGATTGGCCCAATGACAACGCCTGCGATTAAGTAGCCCAGTACGGAGCCTAGTCCTAATCGCTTAGCAATGGGAACAGCAATGACCGCCGCGACCAAATAGATAAATGCTTGTAAGAAAATACCTGTCATCATCTATCTCCTTCAGTTTTCTGCTCTGACGCGATGAGTTGATCTAAAACGTGGGTCAGCTTTTCAACTTTACTGGCCTGCTCTAAATCTAATTGATCCCTTGTTAAAGCGGTGAGTAGCCTTTCCCAACGTTGAACATGGCTCTCTATTCGACCTTCTTCTAATGCCGTTCTGGAACCAAATAGGGCAAAAGGAGCAAGGTAATGCATCCCTGTTAATGATGCGGTTTGCTCAAATGGGTGAAATAGCTCACGAATAGTAAAGTGATTGTAACCATCTGTTTGATAAGCTTCTGCTTTACCGCCTGCAGTGGTGGCGCAAAAGAATACTTTGCCTTGTAAAGCATTGCCATCTTGTCCATAGGCAAAACCGTATTCTAAGACAAGGTCTTGCCACTCTTTTAATAGTGCAGGTGTGGAGTACCAGTAGAGGGGAAACTGGAAAACAATGATGTCGTGATCAAGCAACCTCTGTTGCTCGCGATCTATGTTGATATTAAAGGTTGGGTACTCACCATATAAATCGATAGCGGTAACATGCTCTATATTTGCAGCTGCTTTGAAGAGTGTTTGATTCACTTCAGATCTGTGTTGTGAAGGGTGAGCATATAAAACCAATACTTTTTTCTTTGCCATATTAACCCCAACTGACGATAAGATGATTGCTGTAATTGAAGATGTATTATTGTCTGGCACCTTCTATTTCTCAATGCATTCAAAGAGAAACTATGTAGAGACATTTGAGTATAGGATGCTCTTCGATAGAAGAGTATACTTACTAATCTCAAGGAACGTTATCCGATAAGAGTTGGCTGTGGAACTGGAAGATATTTACCGTAAAGATTTAAATTTGCTGGTGGCATTAAAAGTGTTGATTGAAGAGGGCACGGTTAGTAAAGCAGCTACTCGATTAAATCTAAGCCAATCGGCGATGAGCCGTGTTTTAGGGCGATTAAGAGAACTGCTGGATGATCCTCTGTTTACTCGGCAAGGCCAGCAGTTGATCCCGACTGAAAAAGCCTTAGAAATTGGACAGTTATTGGGTGAGCCGCTGGATGCAGTTCGACAGTTACTCTCTTCTAAAGAGTTCAGTGCAAAAAGCTGTAATCAATCTTTTACCATTGCGACCACCGATTACGCAATGCAGACCATTTTACCTTTTGCTTTACCGCGGATTTATCAGGAAGCGCCTAATGTCTCGTTGGAGTTTCTTCCATTGCACCATGAGCAACTAATGTATCAATTGACCACCCAAGGTGCTGATCTGGCGATATGTCGACCGACGACATCGGTTGAGCCGCTATTAAGCGACATTTTAGGTAAGGTTGGTGTCTCTTGTCTGTTATCGAAAAAGCATCCGTTGGCATTTAAACAGATGACGTTGGATGATTACTTAGAGTATCCACATGCCATGATAGCGATTAGTGATGGTGTTAAAGCGTTGATCGATCATGCTTTAGAAGGACAGCCAGCAAGGCGAACCATGATAAGGGCTTATCACTTAGAAGCTGCGCTAGCGGTTGTGGATACCGTGCCACTTATTATCACCGTTCCTGCGGATTTAGCGTATCTGGTTGCTGATCGATATGACTTGCTTATTAAGCCTTTACCATTTGCCTTTACACCGTTTGATTACTCGATGATTTGGCATCCTAGGTGTGAACATTCACCTTCACAAGAGTGGCTTCGTAATGTGCTTAAAGAGGAGTGTGGTCGACTCATTGCTAAGAGAGTGGAAGATCTGGGCTTATTGCCGGCCAGCAGTAATGAGGTCAAATAAAAAAACGGACAAGGCTTGGCCATTTGTCCATTTTCTATTGATAGAGTTGTGCTTATAGCTTAATGACGACACGGCCTGTTACTTGACCATTAGTGATATCTTCTGCGTATTTTGCTGCCTCAGCCAGTGATATCTCATTACATGCTTGCTCAAAGAAGCTTTCTGGTAAGAGTTTTGATAGCGATTCCCATGCAGCGATACGTTTTTCTGTCGGGCAAGATACTGAATCAACACCTTGCAGGCGAACATTACGCAAGATAAATGGCATTACCGTTGTTGGTAAGTCGAAGCCACCAGCTAATCCGCAAGCGGCAACAGCACTGTTGTAATCCATTTGAGCAAGAACTTTAGCCAGTACTTTGCTACCAACAGTATCGATAGCGCCAGCCCATACTTGCTTCTCAAGAGGGCGTGCAGGTTCTTCAAAAACTGTACGGTCGATGATTTTGTTGGCCCCTAACTTTTCTAATAAAGGACCATTTTGCTCAACACGACCAGTAACTGCGGCCACTTGATAACCTAATTGTGCTAAAAGTGCAACGGAGACTGAACCTACACCACCACTTGCGCCAGTCACAACCACTTCACCATCTTCAGGTTTTATCCCTGCGTCTAGAAGTGCTTGCACACATAGCATTGCCGTAAAGCCCGCTGTACCGACCATCATGGCTTGTTTGCTGGAAAGAGCGCTTGGTAGCGGTACTAGCCAGTCTGCTTTTAGTTTGGCTTTTTCAGCCATGCCACCCCAGTGGTTTTCGCCTACACCCCAACCGGTAAGTACCACTTCATCGCCTTGTTTGTAACGGTTGTCGTCGGAACTGATGACTTTACCCGCCATATCTATTCCCGGAACCATTGGGAAGTTGCGGATAATTTTTCCTTTACCTGTAATAGCTAAACCATCTTTGTAGTTTAGAGATGAGTATTCTACTTCAACAAGAACATCACCTTCTGGTAATTGAGATTCATCCAGTTGCTCAATTGCTGCCAGTGTGCGTTTTTCTTGTTGATTTAGAACCAGAGCGTTAAACATGGCTTTCTCCACTAGAGTTAATAGTAATTTGTTTATTTGACCGACTAAGTGTAGTTGCTAATTAGGTATGACTAAAATGAAACTTTAGCATTATATATATGCATATTACGCATATAAAAGGAGCGACTTTCGTCGCTCCTGTAATAGTCGGGATAATTTATGCTGCTCTTTACGGCGTTATGTTTGTTTATCGAGGATCTATTCCACTCGCTCAAACACGGTGGCTATGCCCTGACCTAAACCTATACACATGGTGGCTAAGCCGAATTGAGCGTCTTTCGCTTCCATTAGGTTTATCAGGGTGGTGGAGATTCGAGAACCTGAACAGCCTAGCGGGTGACCTAAAGCAATAGCACCCCCATTTAGGTTGATTTTATCCTCAACGACATCCAATAAGCCGAGATCTTTTACACAAGGTAACGACTGTGCTGCAAACGCTTCATTAAGTTCGATAACATCAAGTTGATCGACGGTAATGCCTGCACGTTGCAACGCCTTTTGTGTTGCAGGAACAGGACCGTACCCCATAATTGATGGATCACAACCAGATACCGCCATTGAACGAACCCGAGCACGAATGGTAAGCCCCAGTTGTTTGGCCTTATCTTCACTCATAACCAGCATTGCTGATGCACCGTCAGAGAGTGCGGATGAGGTTCCCGCGGTAACGGTACCATTTGCAGGATCAAAGACGGGACGAAGTTGCGATAAACCTTCCACGGTGGTCTCAGGCCTAATAACTTCATCATAATCAAGTTGAATTAACGATCCATCAGCACTGTGGCCTTCCGTCGCAAGAATTTCATTTTTAAAACGTCCCTCTAGAGTAGCTGCGTGGGCACGTGCATGAGAGCGAGCGGCAAATTCATCTTGTTGCTGACGTGAAATACCATGCAGCTTGCCAAGCATTTCGGCGGTAAGCCCCATCATTCCTGCGGCTTTGGCTACGTTTTTTGATAACCCTGGGTGGAAATCGACACCATGGTTCATGGGTACATGGCCCATATGTTCTACTCCACCAATTAGACAAATCTCAGCGTCACCCACCATTATTGCTCGTGAAGCATCATGTAGAGCTTGCATTGAAGAGCCGCACAATCGGTTAACAGTCACTGCACCAATATTTTTAGGCAGATCGGCCAATAGCGCTGCATTTCTGGCGATATTGAAACCTTGTTCTAATGTTTGTTGCACACAACCCCAATAGATATCTTCTATTTGCGTAGGATCGACTTGTGGGTTTCGTGCCAAGATGCCTTTCATCAGATGAGCAGAAAGGTCTTCTGCGCGAGTATGACGAAAGGCGCCACCTTTAGAGCGACCCATCGGTGTACGTAGACAATCGACAATTACGACGTTATTCATTGTGGTATTCCTTCTCCAAAAGTGACTAAAGTGAGCTTGCTTGTTGAGATTGGTAGAAAGAACCGCCGTTCTTTGCCATATCTATTAGCATTTGTGGTACTTGATAAAGTGGCCCTAGTTCGCTGTATTGCTTGGCTATTTCCACATAATTATTTATGCCTAGGCTATCTAAATAGCGGAAAACGCCACCTCTAAATGGAGGGAATCCAAGGCCGTATACCAATGCCATATCCGCTTCTTGAGGCGACGCGATAATGCCTTCCTCTAAACAGAGCACAACTTCATTGATCATTGGAATCATCATTCGTTGGATAATGGTATCGTCACTAAACTCTTGTTGAGCAGAGCATGTCGGTTGTAAAACAGCGAGTATTTCTTCTGAGAAGACTTTCTTTGGTCGGCCTTTTTTGTCTTTGCTATAGCTATAAAAACCGGAACCATTCTTCTGACCATATTTTTCTGCTTCATATAAAGCATCAATGGCGTCTTTGCCCTCTTTGGCCATTCGAGCAGGAAAACCTTGAGCCATTACCGCTTGAGCATGGTGAGCAGTATCAATTCCAACCACGTCAAGCAGGTATGCTGGCCCCATTGGCCAACCAAATTTTTTCTCCATCACCTTATCAACAGATAAGAAGTTCGCACCATCTTTTAGTAGAGAACTAAAACCACCAAAATAGGGGAATAGTACTCGGTTAACAAAGAAGCCAGGACAGTCATTTACAACAATAGGTGATTTACCCATTTGAGCGGCATACGCCACGACTCGATTGATGGTTTCGTCGGACGTTTTTTCTCCGCGAATGATTTCAACTAAAGGCATACGATGCACAGGGTTAAAAAAGTGCATGCCACAGAAGTTTTCTGGACGTTGTAATGATTTAGCCAATAAATTGATTGGAATGGTAGATGTGTTTGATGTGATGACGGTCTCTTCTGTTACTTGCTGCTCGACTTCGCTTAACACTGCCGCTTTCACTTTAGGGTTCTCTACTACGGCTTCAACAATAATATCTGTCTGCTCCACGCCGGCGTAATGTAAGCTAGGAGTAATGGATGACAGTATTCCCGCCATTTTAAAACCATTAATACGGCCTCTTTCTAAACGTTTATTCAGCAGTTTAGATGCTTCACTCATGCCGAGATCCAGTGAGGGCTGTGCGATGTCTTTCATCAATACAGGAACACCTTTAAGTGCCGATTGATATGCTATTCCGCCCCCCATAATACCCGCACCTAGCACGGTGGCTCTTTCTGTTGGTTTTGTTGCGGTCTTCGTCGCTTTTTTGGCTAAACCTTTTATGTATTGATCATTTAAGAACAGACCTACTAAGGCATTGGCTTCTTCAGATTGAGCGAGTTTAATAAAGTGTTTTCGTTCCACATCGAGAGCGGCAGTTCTAGAAAGGGTTGCGGCTTCTTCTATCGCTTTAACTGAGGTAATTGGAGCAGGGTAATGAAGCCCTGCCTTTTGCATAACTAAGCCTTTTGCCATAGTGAAGCTCATCATGGACTCTAGCTTACTAAGGGTTAATGGCGATGTTTTTTGTTTGCGTCTTGCTTGCCAATCTAGTTTTCCATTATTGGCTTGTTGAATAGTATTGATGGCGGACTGAAGTAGCTGGTCACTATCCACAATGGCATCCATTAGCCCTAGTTTTAACGCTTCGTCGGCTCTGCAACTTTTTCCTGCTGTGATCAGTTCCATTGCGCTGTCTGCACCAATAAGGCGAGGCATACGAACTGAGCCTCCAAACCCTGGCATTATGCCTAGCTTAGTTTCTGGCAGGCCAATACTTGTGGTTGCATCACCAATTCGAAAATCGGTTGCGAGAACGCACTCACAACCACCACCTAAGGTATGCCCTTTTAGTAGTGATAGAGTCGGGAAGGGGAGATCTTCAAGCTTATTGAAAATATTGTTGGCGTACAGCAGCCAGTTGTTCAGTTCATCTGCGGGTTTAGCAAATAAACCTAAAAACTCGGTGATATCTGCGCCAACGATAAAAGATTCTTTATCTGAGGTTAAAATTAAACCTGTTAAGTGTTGCTGTTCTTTTAGTTGATTCAGCGCGTTATCGAGAGCATCAAGGGTGGCAAGATCCAGTTTATTCACCGAGGCTGGTGCGCAAAAACTGAGTTCAGCTATGCCACTTTCTAATTCCTTCACTTGTAGGGTGTTGGCTTGGTAGATCATTATCTTTCTCCGTAAAGAGCAACCAAATGTTGCTAACTAGAGTCCATTTTGAAGTTATTTACTGTCATTATTCGATCATATGTTGTGGCTCGATATTGCAGTAATGTTGGTGGTACTTGTTGCTATTGTGATGACCACCTATCGGTTACATGTCGTTACTTTGCTACGCTTAAGCGTGTTTGAACTAAGCGAGCTTTGGTACGACCAGTTGTATGATATTGAAGCAATTCAAACTTTATTTCAACAAAATTCAAACAACTGTTTAACATTTTGAGATCGGTCAAACGAATTGAATTAGATTATTGCGGTGTTACACTGGCCGCCTACTCTTTCTATGTCTAACTTTATGAATATTGAACCTTACCTTATACCTTCTGAGTCGGTGTTATTTGAAGAAGAGATTAAAAAAAGTGTCTTTATTACTCATTTAGCTCATACGCCGAGTATTGATGCGGCAAAGGTATTTATAGAAAGCTGCAAGAAAGAACATGCAGCGGCAAGGCATAATTGCTGGGGTTTTGTTGCAGGACGACCAGAAGATTCTATGAAATGGGGTTTTAGTGATGACGGTGAGCCGTCCGGCACTGCTGGGAAACCTATTTTGGCTCAGTTAAGTGGCTCTGGCGTCGGAGAACTCTCCGCAGTCGTCACTCGTTATTCTGGTGGAATTAAGTTGGGTACCGGCGGGCTAGTTAAAGCGTATGGCGGTGGAGTACAAAGTGCTCTTCGTTTGCTTCAAACTATTGAGAAAAAAATCACCACTTGTGTACAACTAAGGTTAGACTATCCATCTATTTCGCTGGTTCAATCGCTGATAAATGCTTTCCAAGCGGTTGAGCTTTCATCGGACTTTTCAGCGCAAATAGAAATGGTTGTAGAAATTGAAAAGCGCAATTGTGACGATTTCATTCAATCTGTTATCAATAAGAGTGGAGCGAAGGTATTCGTTTCTGAAATAAAAGAAAACTAGGAAACTGGAAGCTTAGCTTCATTTATTATCCATGCAATTTCGTTCAATAATTCGCATCGTAGGGCTGCTTTTAGCTCTGTTCAGTGTATCTATGCTTGCGCCAGCCTTTGTTGCTTTGATATACAGAGATGGAGCGGGTGTCCCTTTTGTCAGTACCTTTTTTGTTCTGCTGTTGTGCGGCGGGATATGCTGGTTTCCCAATCGACATCATAAAAAAGATTTGAAGTCCCGAGATGGCTTTTTGATTGTAGTGCTGTTTTGGACGGTAATTGGTAGTGCCGGAGCACTGCCTTTCCTCATATCTGAAAACCCTGCAGTCTCAATTACTGACGCCTTCTTTGAATCATTCTCGGCATTAACCACAACTGGTGCGACCGTAATTGTGGGTTTGGATGATCTGCCTAAAGCTATTCTGTTTTATCGTCAGTTTTTGCAATGGTTTGGTGGTATGGGAATCATTGTGTTGGCGGTAGCGATTCTTCCTGTGCTTGGTATCGGTGGTATGCAGCTGTATCGAGCTGAGATTCCGGGGCCTGTGAAAGACAGCAAAATGACCCCCAGAATTGCAGAGACAGCAAAAGCACTTTGGTATATCTATTTAAGCTTAACATTAGCCTGTGCCGGTGCTTTCTGGTTGGCGGGTATGAGCTTGTTCGATGCAATATGTCATAGCTTTTCAACCATTGCTATTGGTGGTTTTTCTACTCATGATGCCAGTATGGGGTATTTTGATAGCTCTGCGATCAATATGATTACCGTGGTCTTTTTGCTGATTTCTGGTTGTAACTACTCATTGCACTTTGCCGCATTTGCTTCAGGTGGTGTTCACCCTAAATACTATATTAAAGATCCTGAATTTAGAGCTTTCTTTTTTATTCAAGGAATACTATTTGTTGTCTGCTTTCTCTTGCTATTAAAGCATCACTCCTATATCTCCGTTTTTGACGCGTTCGATCAAGCACTATTCCAAACCGTATCTATCTCAACAACTGCCGGATTTACTACCACAGGTTTCGCTGAGTGGCCGCTGTTTTTGCCTGTGTTACTGTTATTCTCTTCTTTTATAGGTGGCTGTGCTGGTTCAACGGGCGGGGGGATGAAAGTAATAAGGATTTTGTTACTTACTCTACAAGGCTCCCGTGAGATAAAAAGGTTGATTCACCCAAGAGCGGTATTCACCATCAAGTTAGGCAATACAGCTTTATCTCAACGAGTGGTTGATGCGGTATGGGGCTTTTTCTCTGCTTATGCATTGGTATTTGTTATTTGTATGCTGGCGTTAATTGCCACAGGTATCGATGAGTTGAGTGCATTCTCTGCTGTCGCGTCTACCTTAAATAATTTGGGACCCGGCTTGGGTGATGTCGCCCTTCACTATGGAGACATCAATGATGATGCTAAATGGGTGTTGGTATTGTCTATGTTATTCGGTCGATTAGAAGTCTTTACTCTCCTCATTCTCTTTACGCCAACGTTCTGGCGCAGTTAAGGATATATTGTGAAAAAAGCACTTTTTTTATATTCCACTAAAGATGGTCAAACCGTCAAAATATTTAAACATATAGAAGCAGAGATGAATGAGTTTGAATGTGAACTCGTTGATCTCCATCTGCTGAATAATGTGGACTTTACTCATTATGACAAGGTGGTGATTGGTGCATCTATACGATATGGCCACCTTAATAAGAAGTTCTATCAATTTATAAACACAAATCTGGATGCATTGAAAGCCGCGAATGTGGCCTTTTTCTTAGTGAACTTAACGGCGAGAAAAGAGGACCAAGGAAAAGATACTCCTGAAGGAAGTGTCTATATGCAAACCTTTTTGAAGAAGTCTGCTTGGAAACCCGATCTACTTGCTGTTTTTGCTGGAGCGTTGCGATATCCACAATATCGTTTCTTTGACCGTTTCATGATTCAACTGATTATGAGAATGACGGGAGGGGAAACCGACACAACGAAAGAAGTTGAATACACAAATTGGAAAAAGGTTTCTATATTTGCTGAATCTATTAAGAAAATGTAAACAAAATTGGTTGTTTTGGGGCTTTTCGGTGTATTTTTGTTCGAATGGAAAATAAATTCAAAAAAGAGCCAAAAAAGGGTTGCCAATGTGATTTCGATCTCTATAATGCGCCCTCACTGACACGGCAGAGCCCACAAGGGTTAACTGGCAAAATCAGTCAGGCAGCAGCCTAGCAATGTGACTTTTTATTCCGCTTTTTAAGCGAGAATAAAAAAGTAAAAAAGTGTTTGACACTTCACATTAAATCGCTAGAATGGCCGCCTCGCTTCAGGGAAGACCTTAACGGAAACCAAGAAGCAACGCTCTTTAACAATTTAAACCTATCAATCTGTGTGGGCACTCGTTGATGACAATCGAAGATGATTCTCTGCTTTCGGGCACGAAATCAACAACGGTTTCAATGAACTGAGTGACCAATTTGATACTTCGGTATCGAGCACAGTCAATTCATTATCATTCTGTTGGAATGATAATAGCTTTAAAATTACTTCTTACTTTCGAGTAAGAGCAGTTTTGAAGTCAGTATTCGTTGAGTCCCGTTTCTCTTTATAGAGAAACAAAATCAAAACTTTAAATTGAAGAGTTTGATCATGGCTCAGATTGAACGCTGGCGGCAGGCCTAACACATGCAAGTCGAGCGGAAACGGCAATAAAGATTCTTCGGATGATTTATTGGACGTCGAGCGGCGGACGGGTGAGTAATGCTTAGGAATTTGCCCAGTCGAGGGGGATAACTATTGGAAACGATAGCTAATACCGCATACGCCCTACGGGGGAAAAGAGGGGACCTTCGGGCCTTCTGCGATTGGATAAGCCTAAGTGAGATTAGCTAGTTGGTGAGGTAATGGCTCACCAAGGCGACGATCTCTAGCTGGTCTGAGAGGATGATCAGCCACACTGGAACTGAGACACGGTCCAGACTCCTACGGGAGGCAGCAGTGGGGAATATTGCACAATGGGCGCAAGCCTGATGCAGCCATGCCGCGTGTGTGAAGAAGGCCTTCGGGTTGTAAAGCACTTTCAGTCGTGAGGAAGGTAGTTGCGTTAATAGCGCAATTATTTGACGTTAGCGACAGAAGAAGCACCGGCTAACTCCGTGCCAGCAGCCGCGGTAATACGGAGGGTGCGAGCGTTAATCGGAATTACTGGGCGTAAAGCGCATGCAGGTGGTTTGTTAAGTCAGATGTGAAAGCCCCAGGCTCAACCTGGGAAGGTCATTTGAAACTGGCAAACTAGAGTACTGTAGAGGGGGGTAGAATTTCAGGTGTAGCGGTGAAATGCGTAGAGATCTGAAGGAATACCAGTGGCGAAGGCGGCCCCCTGGACAGATACTGACACTCAGATGCGAAAGCGTGGGGAGCAAACAGGATTAGATACCCTGGTAGTCCACGCCGTAAACGATGTCTACTTGGAGGTTGTGGCCTTGAGCCGTGGCTTTCGGAGCTAACGCGTTAAGTAGACCGCCTGGGGAGTACGGTCGCAAGATTAAAACTCAAATGAATTGACGGGGGCCCGCACAAGCGGTGGAGCATGTGGTTTAATTCGATGCAACGCGAAGAACCTTACCTACTCTTGACATCCAGAGAAGCCAGCGGAGACGCAGGTGTGCCTTCGGGAGCTCTGAGACAGGTGCTGCATGGCTGTCGTCAGCTCGTGTTGTGAAATGTTGGGTTAAGTCCCGCAACGAGCGCAACCCTTATCCTTGATTGCCAGCACTTCGGGTGGGAACTTCAGGGAGACTGCCGGTGATAAACCGGAGGAAGGTGGGGACGACGTCAAGTCATCATGGCCCTTACGAGTAGGGCTACACACGTGCTACAATGGCGCATACAGAGGGCAGCCAACTTGCGAGAGTGAGCGAATCCCAAAAAGTGCGTCGTAGTCCGGATTGGAGTCTGCAACTCGACTCCATGAAGTCGGAATCGCTAGTAATCGTAGATCAGAATGCTACGGTGAATACGTTCCCGGGCCTTGTACACACCGCCCGTCACACCATGGGAGTGGGCTGCAAAAGAAGTAGGTAGTTTAACCTTCGGGGGGACGCTTACCACTTTGTGGTTCATGACTGGGGTGAAGTCGTAACAAGGTAGCCCTAGGGGAACCTGGGGCTGGATCACCTCCTTAATACGAAGATTGCTCGTTTATGAGTGTCCACACAGATTGATATGGTTTAGAAAAGTAAAGAGATGTTTTGAAAGTGCCCAACACTTTCACACCTATGTCCCGTTCGTCTAGAGGCCTAGGACACCGCCCTTTCACGGCGGTAACAGGGGTTCGACTCCCCTACGGGATACCATTGGGTCGTTAGCTCAGCTGGTAGAGCAGTTGACTTTTAATCAATTGGTCGCAGGTTCGAATCCTGCACGACCCACCATTCTTTCCTACGAAGGAATTAAAACGTTTTATGTCTACTTAAGGTAGAGATAAACATTCGTGGGCGATTAGCTCAGTTGGGAGAGCACCTCCCTTACAAGGAGGGGGTCACTGGTTCGAGCCCGGTATCGCCCACCATTCTCTAAATATTTTTGGATATTATCCAAACCAAATAAGTTTGTTTATCTTGGTTCGGATTTTTGTCGTCGAAAGTCTTTAGAAAATGTGATTTCTTTAAGTAGAAAAAACATCGCTCTTTAACAATTTGGAAAGCTGACAGATAACAATTTGATTGATTGTTATCTAATTTAAAAGTTCTCAAATCCTAATTTTCTTTGAAACATAAGAGATTTAGGTACCAACACACATTCAAGTGTTCTTGGAAACAACATTACATAGTAATGCTGTTTATATTTGAGTCCGGCAAAATCGAAATGTTGTCTCGCTCATTCAAATAATGAGACAACGATAGAAACCTTGGTTGCTCATAAGACCCTTTGGGGTTGTATGGTTAAGTGACTAAGCGTACACGGTGGATGCCTTGGCAGTCAGAGGCGATGAAGGACGTATTAACTTGCGATAAGCGTAGATTAGGCAGTAAAAGCCACTTGAGTCTACGATTTCCGAATGGGGAAACCCAACTGCATAAGCAGTTACTGTTAACTGAATACATAGGTTAACAGGGCAAACCCGGGGAACTGAAACATCTAAGTACCCGGAGGAGTAGAAATCAACCGAGATTCCGAAAGTAGCGGCGAGCGAAATTGGATTAGCCCTTAAGCTTTTAGTGCGTCAGGTGAAGAGTCTGGAAAGTCTCGCAATAAAGGGTGATAGCCCCGTAACCGACAACGTACAATCAGTGAAATCGAGTAGGGCGGGACACGTGATATCCTGTCTGAATATGGGGGGACCATCCTCCAAGGCTAAATACTACTGACTGACCGATAGTGAACCAGTACCGTGAGGGAAAGGCGAAAAGAACCCCTGTGAGGGGAGTGAAATAGAACCTGAAACCGTGTACGTACAAGCAGTAGGAGCACCTTCGTGGTGTGACTGCGTACCTTTTGTATAATGGGTCAGCGACTTATATTTAGTAGCAAGGTTAACCGATTAGGGGAGCCGTAGGGAAACCGAGTCTTAACTGGGCGTCGAGTTGCTAGGTATAGACCCGAAACCAGGTGATCTAGCCATGGGCAGGTTGAAGGTTGAGTAACATCAACTGGAGGACCGAACCGACTAATGTTGAAAAATTAGCGGATGACTTGTGGCTAGGGGTGAAAGGCCAATCAAACCTGGAGATAGCTGGTTCTCCCCGAAAGCTATTTAGGTAGCGCCTCGGACGAATACTACTGGGGGTAGAGCACTGTTAAGGCTAGGGGGTCATCCCGACTTACCAACCCTTTGCAAACTCCGAATACCAGTAAGTACTATCCGGGAGACACACGGCGGGTGCTAACGTCCGTCGTGGAGAGGGAAACAACCCAGACCGCCAGCTAAGGTCCCAAAGTATAGCTAAGTGGGAAACGATGTGGGAAGGCTCAGACAGCCAGGATGTTGGCTTAGAAGCAGCCATCATTTAAAGAAAGCGTAATAGCTCACTGGTCGAGTCGGCCTGCGCGGAAGATGTAACGGGGCTAAGCTATACACCGAAGCTGCGGCAATGCTCTTTTGAGTATTGGGTAGGGGAGCGTTCTGTAAGCCGTTGAAGGTGAACTGTAAGGTTTGCTGGAGGTATCAGAAGTGCGAATGCTGACATGAGTAACGATAATGGGGGTGAAAAACCCCCACGCCGGAAGACCAAGGGTTCCTGTCCAACGTTAATCGGGGCAGGGTAAGTCGACCCCTAAGGCGAGGCCGAAAGGCGTAGTCGATGGGAAACGGGTTAATATTCCCGTACTTCTTACAATTGCGATGGGGGGACGGAGAAGGCTAGGTGGGCCTGGCGACGGTTGTCCAGGTTCAAGGGTGTAGGCTGATTTCTTAGGTAAATCCGGGAAATCACTAAGGCTGAGACCCGATGTCGAGCGCCCAAGGGCGTGAAGTCATTGATGCCATGCTTCCAGGAAAAGCCTCTAAGCTTCAGATTGTAAGAAATCGTACCCCAAACCGACACAGGTGGTCGGGTAGAGAATACCAAGGCGCTTGAGAGAACTCGGGTGAAGGAACTAGGCAAAATGGTACCGTAACTTCGGGAGAAGGTACGCTTCTGACGGTGAAGTCCCTCGCGGATGGAGCTATCGGAAGTCGCAGATACCAGGTGGCTGCAACTGTTTATTAAAAACACAGCACTGTGCAAAATCGCAAGATGACGTATACGGTGTGACGCCTGCCCGGTGCCGGAAGGTTAATTGATGGGGTTAGACTTAGGTCGAAGCTCTTGATCGAAGCCCCGGTAAACGGCGGCCGTAACTATAACGGTCCTAAGGTAGCGAAATTCCTTGTCGGGTAAGTTCCGACCTGCACGAATGGCGTAATGATGGCCACGCTGTCTCCACCCGAGACTCAGTGAAATTGAAATCGCTGTGAAGATGCAGTGTACCCGCGGCTAGACGGAAAGACCCCGTGAACCTTTACTACAGCTTGGCACTGAACATTGACCCTACATGTGTAGGATAGGTGGGAGACTTTGAAACTTCGTCGCTAGATGGAGTGGAGTCAACCTTGAAATACCACCCTTGTAGTGTTGATGTTCTAACTTAGTCCCCTGATCGGGGATGAGGACAGTGCCTGGTGGGTAGTTTGACTGGGGCGGTCTCCTCCCAAAGAGTAACGGAGGAGCACGAAGGTGGGCTAAACACGGTTGGACATCGTGTGGTTAGTGCAATGGCATAAGCCCGCTTGACTGCGAGAATGACAATTCGAGCAGGTGCGAAAGCAGGTCATAGTGATCCGGTGGTTCTGAATGGAAGGGCCATCGCTCAACGGATAAAAGGTACTCCGGGGATAACAGGCTGATACCGCCCAAGAGTTCATATCGACGGCGGTGTTTGGCACCTCGATGTCGGCTCATCACATCCTGGGGCTGAAGTCGGTCCCAAGGGTATGGCTGTTCGCCATTTAAAGTGGTACGCGAGCTGGGTTTAGAACGTCGTGAGACAGTTCGGTCCCTATCTGCCGTGGGCGTTGGAGAATTGAAAGGGGCTGCTCCTAGTACGAGAGGACCGGAGTGGACGAACCTCTGGTGTTCGGGTTGTCATGCCAATGGCATTGCCCGGTAGCTAAGTTCGGAATCGATAAGCGCTGAAAGCATCTAAGCGCGAAGCGAGCCTTGAGATGAGTTCTCCCTGATACTTTAAGTATCCTAAAGGGTTGTCGTAGACTACGACGTTGATAGGCAGGGTGTGTAAGCGTTGTGAGGCGTTGAGCTAACCTGTACTAATTGCCCGTGAGGCTTAACCATACAACACCCAAGGGGTTTTGAAGGACTCAAATAGAACATTGAATGTGTAAGAACTTTTAAAGTTAGTTTTCCAAGTTAAAGTGATAAAGCCTTAGCTCGATACGAGCGCAGGTAAAAGGTTTGCTATCAAGGCAGATTGTGAGATGAGAGAAGGAGCTTACGTTGGTAAGTGACTGAGCGAATAAGCAGTCTAACGTAGAGAGCGAGCGTTTTAGCCAGCGGTTTTATTACACCAATTTTGCTTGGCGACCATAGCATTGTGGACCCACCTGATTCCATGCCGAACTCAGAAGTGAAACGCAATAGCGCCGATGGTAGTGTGGGGTTTCCCCATGTGAGAGTAGGACATCGCCAGGCTTATTTACTTGTTTTCAGATTTTGAACAAATCTGAAGCAAAACTGAATAAAGCAGATAGATTGTCAGTCTTTATTTAGTAAAAATTATGGAGAGATGGCTGAGTGGCCGAAAGCACCTGACTTGAAATCAGGCGACGGGCGACCGTCCTAGAGTTCGAATCTCTATCTCTCCGCCATATTAAAGAAACCGCTTTTAGCGGTTTTTTTTGCCTGCTATTTATTGATCTTCTAGTTCTAGCTTCACTTCACGACTCTGCCATTTTAATCACAGACTGTTCTCTAGAATTAATTCTGTCGGATGATAAATATCGACTACACTTTACTATTGATAATAATAATAATTTAACGTATCTGGCTAGCTAACAGGAGACCAACTTAGGTCTTCATTTATGCTTTGTTGGAGTCGTTATTATGAAAATTAGACAAAAAATCACGCTTTGGATGGTTGGTGTCGGTGTTATTCCTGTTGTTATTGCTTCTGTTCTTCTTGGCTCTCTTTCATCTGATGTCTCTAGCATGGCGTTAAAGGATGCTGCTCAAAAACAGTTAATTTCTATTCGGGATGCTAGAAAAACCCAAATCGAAGACTATTTTCTAACGATACAGAGCCAAATTGAAACCCTGTCTAATAGCACAATGACCGTTGATGCTATGAAAGCTTTTAGCCAAGCATTTAATGAGCCTATTCAGTTAGATGTGAAGCAATATCAGCAAGAGCTAGCTCTCTATTACCAAAATCAATTTGCAACCGAGTATCAAAAATTAAACAGTGGTGACTCTGTTAATACATCTGAACTCTTAAGCAAATTGGATGATCAAGGTGTTTACTGGCAATGGAATTACATTAAAAACAATCGAAATGCGATGGGATCTAAGCACTTGCTAGATGCGGCTGAAGGGGATAATGCGTACAATCAGGCCCACAAAGTCTATCATCCGAGATTTACCGAGTATTTAGAGAAATTTGATTATTACGATATATTTCTAGTCGATGCAAACAACGGTGATATTGTTTATTCCGTTTTCAAAGAGTTAGATTACGCAACATCTTTACAAAATGGGCCTTATGCTAACTCCGGGTTAGCGGATGTATATCGTAAAGCGATTCGTACTGGTTCAGCTAACTCAACCGTTATTGTCGATTTTCAACCTTACTTACCTTCCTATCAAGCCCAAGCTTCATTCATCGCTTCGCCTATTGCTGACAGCAATGGTGAGATTATTGGTGTACTCATATTCCAAATGCCTATTGGTGGCATAAATAGCATTATGACCAGTGCAGGAAAGTGGCAACAAAATGGATTGGGTCTGTCGGGTGAAACGTATCTAGTGGGGAGCGATTATAAAGCTCGGAGTTTGAGTCGATTCTTGCTGGAAGATCCTAGCGCTTTTCTCTCTTTACTCAGTGATTTGGCGGTTGATGCCCAAGTGCTACAAGAGATAGAAACAAAGGAAAGTAATATAGGGCTACAAGAGATACGGACAGAAGGAACAACGCGTGCGATTAATGGTGAGTCGGGTTTTGCTATTTTTGATGACTATCGAATGGTGTCCGTTCTTTCTGCATATACACCAATAAACATACCAGGGTTAAATTGGGTATTAATGAGTGAGATTGATGCAGAAGAGGCTTTCTCTGGTGCCATTGAACTCAAAGATAAAATTATTCTTGAGTCTGTGGTGACGGTGGCGGTAATTTCAATCGTAGCGGTCGCGATTGGTATCTGGGTTTCTCGAGCAATCACTACTCCGGTTGTTGGTTTTAGCCAATTAATGAGTCAGGTAGAGAGCGAGAATGATTTAACTTTCCGAAGTGATATCACCACTAAGGATGAACTTGGTGACATGGCGGCCTCATTTAATAGCATGTTAGATAAATTTGCTGATTTGTTAGGAGAGGTCTCCAGTTCAACTCATATGGTTGCGACAGCATCTGAGCAACTTACTATTGCAGCGAATGAGAATGTTCGCGGTGTAGAGACTCAGAAGGTCGAGACAGAACAGATTGCGACCGCTATGCATGAGATGACCATTACTGTCCAAGAGGTGGCTAGCAGTACTACAGAAGCTGCTAGTGCGGCAAATCTGTCTACTGAACAGGCACAAAAGGGGAAAGCAGTTGTGCAGAAAACATCGGGAGCGATAGAGACGCTTTCTGGAAATATTCAGAAAGCGGCTTTAGTGGTTGAGGAGTTAGCAAAAGCGAGTGAAAGTATCGACTCTATTACCGATGTAATTAAGAATATTTCTGAGCAAACTAACTTGTTAGCACTTAACGCGGCAATTGAAGCCGCTAGAGCTGGAGAGCAAGGGCGTGGTTTTGCGGTTGTTGCTGATGAAGTGAGAACGTTAGCTCAGCGAACCCAAGAGTCCATTCATGAAATAGAAGAGACGGTTGAAAAATTGAGATTAGGAACTGTAGAGGCAGTAGATGCAATGGAGCTAAGCCGGAAACATGCCGAACAAGGTGTTGATTTAGCCAATGAAGCGGCGAATTCTCTACAAGAGATAGAGAAATCTTCGCTAACCATCAGTGATTACAATTTGCAGATAGCAAGTGCTGCTGAACAGCAGAGTGCAACGGCAGAACAGATGAACAAAAGTGTGGTTAATATTAGCGAAATCGCAGTTCAAACTGCAGCTAGTTCGGAAGAAAGTGCCGTGTCTTCTGAAGAGTTGGCCCGACTGTCCGCAAGGTTACAGGAACTGGTCGCTCAGTTTAAGGTATAGCTAAATTTTTATTGGCTTTTGCTCCATGCTGCTGATTTTGACCGTAGAGTGGTTATGTTTTCAAGTCAGTGCTTGATCAGGAGCCAATAAACTTTCTCTGAATAAGTTTCTTGAGGTGACTTAAGTAAATGTGGTGAATGATAAATATTATTTAAATAACAATTCTCCATATGTGATTTTTTATTTTTATATTGATTGTAATAAAAAAACAAAGGCTCTACTTGTCTAAAGTAGAGCCTTTACTTTTCATTGAGATAGTTATTCAAATAATATCCAAGAAATATTATTATTCCTGTAGTATAAATGGCATATTTTTTAGTTAGTCTGTTTTGGTGGTTGTTTAAATATAAATAACCATTCATATTATTACTGGTTTTATTCTATAAGTAATTGACTAACTAAAAACTAATTATTTACTAATATGAGTACCTGTTGCTTTATCCATCACGTCAACAGCTTGATATAAATCTCCAATATGTCCTGTACCACCCGTTTGAGCAAAGTGACAACATGCTTCTACTTTTGGCTTCATGGATCCCGCTGCAAATGAGTACTGACTAATCTCTTCAATTGTCACCGCTTCGAGTTTTCTTTCAGTTGGTAGACCCCAGTCTACACAAGCATGAGAACCATCGGTTAAGATAAGTAGATCTGAAGCGCCAATTTCTTGTGCGATTAGAGATGCTGTCATATCTTTATCTATCACCGCTTCAAAACCCGTTAGGTGTTCGCCATTTTGGATCACAGGTGCGCCGCCGCCGCCGCCACAAATAACGATATGGTCTTGTGCGAGTAGACACTTAATTGCTTCCGCTTCAATAATGGTCTTAGGAGCTGGTGACGGTACTACTCGACGCCACATATCACCGTCGGGTTTAATTACCCAATTGTTTTCTTCAGCAAGAGCCATCGCGTCTTCTTTGCTATATACCGGGCCGATAAACTTACTAGGATCAGCAATGGCAGGATCATTCTCATCCACAGCCACTTGTGTTAATACAGTAGTGATGTTCTTTTTAGGTAGAACATTCTTAAGGTTCTGCTGCATTAAATAACCAATCATTCCCTGTGTTTCTGAACCTAGGACGTCAAATGGGTAGGGAGGACAATCTTTGTAGGCTAAGTTTTGCAGAGCAAGTAAACCAACTTGTGGGCCATTACCATGTACTACAACGAGACGATATTTCTCATGTAACTTTGCGAGAGCTTCGGACGTAGCAGAAATACTTTTTTTCTGATTGTCACAACTCATAATTTCACCACGTTGCAATAATGCATTACCGCCTACAGCAACAACTAAAATCGGCTTGTCCATAGTAACTCCTTATTTATTTGTTATTTCTAATCGCGCATATAAGAATATAAATGGCGTTTGATTAATGTGATTTAAATTCAACTTTAAAGATCAAATTAAATTATTTTATCTATTTATTTAAATAATCATCATGCTTTAATGGTGACTATTTTGATATATTATTCCTTCTGCCATAGTGAAATATCAATAAGGAATATATTCACTGGCAAATATTCTGAATAAGGATGCAAATTATAAGACTAGCTATTAACAATGTAATATATTGTAGAGCAGTCACTAATTATTGTGGACTAGGTCATAAATGTCTTTTTACTTGCATGTTTTCTCTCTATATAAGAATCGATTTCACGACGAAGGGAGTTGATGAGAATCAAAATTACGATGCAGTTACAGATATGAAGGAAAATTGTACTGTCTGCTCACAGTTATCATGTTTGGTGTTTTTCAGAAACCGATATCCAGTTTTATCAAGAGAGCATCTCAATTTAGAAGAGGTTAAAAGCAAAGAACCGACCTATAATTTACAGGTCGGTTCTTTGTTTGATACACCAAATTGGGTTATTTTTTTATAATATGGTGCGTATTTCCTAGCCATCCTATGGGAATTCATGTCAATTCAGATAAGGGATTTGGGGATTTTCAAAGATTTGAGAGCCCAAACGTTTCTAATTGATATCCACTTACTGATAGGATGCTAAAATAATAGCACTAGAACCAAAAACATTTACCTGTCTGATCTGACAGGTTATAGGTAGACATTATGCTTTTCTTGGACGAAACCACAGCTTTGGTGGCTGAGTTGTCACAATCAACCTGCGTGGATACTGTGGGGAAGACTCTTGATCGTCTTACAAAGCTGTTTGGTTACGACTATTTTTTATTGGGTTGGTCTGTTCCATTCTCTATTACTCGTAGTGATCCTTTTATTCTTGATAACTATCCTGACCTTTGGCGGGAGAAGTACGATCGTAAAGATTTGATTAATATCGACCCTGTAGTGAAACACTGTTTGCAAAGCAGTGATGCGATATCGTGGAGCGCTATACAGATGGGTAAACTGTCTGCAGCAGAGAAGACGTTTTTTTCAGAAGCTAAGGAGTCGGGATTAAGAAGTGGTTATACCGTTCCTATTCATGGAAATCGCGGCGAAGCTGGATTATTGAGCTTTGCTTCGGAGAAACTAGAAAGTGAATTTTCTATTGCTGAACAGCAATCTATTCAAACTTGGGCACAAGCAATTGCTCCAATTGCCTATTCAAAAGTTTCCCATTTAATTGGTACAGAGCAGCAGAGTGATGTGGCCTTAACCAAACGAGAAAAAGAGTCATTACTTTGGGCAGCCGAAGGGAAAACGACATGGGAAATATCACAAATATTGGACTGTAGCGAAAGAACGATTTTCTTTCATCTGAATAATGCCACTAAAAAGCTTGAAGCTGCGAATCGTTATCAGGCAATTAGCAAAGCTATTCTACTTGGCTACATTAAACCAAACTTGAAGTCGAGTAATACGACATTGCTAAAAGAGTAACGATAGATTATTTAAGTGGATAAATATCAAAGAGATATAGTTTCACTCTAAGGTCAACTGTAAGTTCTTACAGGTCACATTTACGAGGGTTATTGATAGTTTTTCATCTCCGAACAGGAGGTGATTTATGCACTACGATATCAATTATGGACGTTATAACGAACTAAACCCGAATACTTTTAATGACCTATTAACGCTACGACATAAGGTGTTTATTGGACGACTTAACTGGGAGTTGAGCTCAAACAAAGGACGTGAGCAAGATGAGTACGATACGCCTTCTGCGTCCTATATTTATGTTCGTCAAGAAGAAGCAATGGTGGGCTGCTGGCGAATTATTCCTACTACCTCTTCCTATATGCTAAAAGATACATTTAATACCATGCAGGGGGATGCTGCGACTATTTCAGATCCAAACATCTGTGAGTTAAGTCGTTTCGCTGTCGATAAAGATTCAGTCGCATCAAGTCATAAAATAAGCGATGTGACGGTATCAATGTTTAAGGGTGTACAGCAGTATGCACACACGCATCGTGTTAAAGAATATATAACCGTCACGTCATTAGCAGTAGAAAGAATCTTAAAACGTATTGGTCTTCCCTTTGAACGCTTTGGGGATCAAAAAGTCCATAAGCTAGGTGATACCAAAAGCGTTGCCTTGCGTTTTATGATGAATGATGAATTTGACCAATGGATAGTCAATAACTCTTAGGGTTATCATCAAATCTTGGTGTTATTTGTCCGGTTAATAGTGCCTGAGAAACAGTTTGTGTTCTGGTGAATGTATTGAGCTTTTCTCGGGCATTTTGTAAATGAAAATTGACCGTTCTTTCACTGCAAGCGAGTATCTGAGCGATCTCCCATGAGCTTTTCCCATCCGCGACCCAAGTGAGGCAAGACTTCTCTTTTTCAGATAGATCATACGATTTTAAGTGAGAGAGCAGAGGTGATGGTTTTTCTTTGCTTACCTGAACGCTCTGCTTAAACATGTCATATAAATGTACCGCAAGAAGGGTTGCAACGGCCATCTGTTGGATAATTTCGTCAGACTCTAATTTTGATTGCGATGCAAAACTTAAAACCCCTTTCTCGCCATGCGCACCGTGGATTGGGACACTAAAGCCACTTTTTAGTCCATAATCTGAGGCTTCAATCATCAAAGAGATCTGTTCTTGATTGTTCAGTGAATAGTGCAACTTTGACCAGCGAATCGGCGAGGTGTTTTTAATGCAATGTAAGATGATGGGATCGATATTGACGTAGTGATTCTCGTCATATCTCTTTCGCCACTCAATCGGGTAATTGCTTAATATACAGTTTTCAGAGTGATTCATGTTTTTCGGTGTCGATAGACCAAACAAGTAGTAGTGGTATCCCAATTGTTGAGTAACTTCATCTAGATGAGACTTAAGCAAAGATAAGCTGGGTGCGTCATTCACCGCCAATTTACATTGCACTATTAATTGGTATATCCGTTCTATATTCATACTAACCTCATAAATTAAATGCTGATAAAAACGTCAACAAAAACGTTCATGAGTAGTATGAGTCTTTAATCATAACTATTACCTCTAGTTCCTCGATAGCTGCCCGATACTCCTCTGTTATCTATTACCACTCTAAGTGCTGAAATGGTTGGCTCAGAAGCGAATAAACGCCACTAAACAACGTCTCTGACATTGTTTAGTAGTAGTGTGAACTGCTGATAGGATTAACATTTAATGCAAAATTTTTAATAGCATGCTTTATCTGACCTATATTAAATAGAGGTGGGTCGTTAGGAGGGAGTTCATGAGTCAACAAGCGCTTTTGGCAAAAGTGGACCAATTGCCCCGAATTGAAAAAGTTCTGCATGAGTTACTCGACTTAGTGAATCACCCGGAATTTGATTTTGATGAACTGGCGTTGAAATTGTCGATGGATCAAATACTGAGTACCAAAGTGCTAAGAATGGCCAACTCGGCGTTATTTGGAAGCCGGAGAGAAATCTCTTCAATTAAAGAGGCGGTCATTCGTATTGGGAGTGATTCTGTACGATCACTTGTTCGCTCCTCGGTAATGTCACAGATCTTCACTAATCTAGACACGATAAGTTTGAAAGACTACTGGGCCAATACTTTCGAAGTATCAATGATAGCGAGTCGCCTGAGTAAACGCGCAGGACTCGACCGTGATGAAGTATTTACTACGGGAACCTTGCATGATATTGGTGAATTAATGATCCATACTAATTTGCCAGAATTGGCTGTCGTTATTGTCGAGCGGGTAAGCAATGGTGAAGACGCGATCGCTGTCCAGCAAGAGTTATTGGCTACCGATGTGCCAACACTTGGAGCTAAGCTGGCGATGGCGTGGGATTTTCCTCCGCAAATGGTGGAAGCGATTGCTTGTTCTTACCAACCTTCCAAAGCCAAAATCTCACCTAATCTCGCGCATTTGATGAGATTTTCTATGGATATTCATAAAGCATGGGATTCATTAACATCAACAGAAGAGAAACAACAATTTATCGCCAGCCATCCTAGTAATGAAGTACTTGGATTTCCCCTAGGAATGGTACAAACCATTGATATTATCCGAGGGGAAGGGTACGAATTAGCTTACCAGCTATTTGGTTAAGTTTTACGTTTGGCTTTTCGTTGCTGAACGATTAACCCGAAAATAATCAGGATCAGTCCGACAAATGTCGATGGATGAATCTGCTCGCCAATAATGTAAGCCAATAGAAGTAACGAGATAAAGGGCGAAATAAATATAAGATTGCTGATTCGTGCTGTGTTAGTGGTGGCTTTTAATGCGGATAACCACAAGACAAAAGTAATCCCCATTTCGAACAGACCTACATAGCTCACTGCTATCCAGCCTGATACGCTGATATTCCAACTTGCGGATTCAAACAAACACAAGCCAACAGCAAAAGGCAGAGCAACTAAAAAACCAAGTAATACGCCGACAATCGGGTCTGCTTTATTTTTTGCGTTTAAGATCCAGTAGCCAGCCCACAATAGCGTGGAGAGTAGCGCTAACATTACACCAAGTGGACTTTCGAAATGCAGCTCCAGTAAGTTTCCTTTTGTGGCGATAATAACTACACCTAAGTAGCCAAAAACACATGCTATCCAATCCTGCTTGCGAATTTTTTGTCCAAGAAATATGGAAGCCATAATCGTGAGTGTAATGGCCCAACTGTAGTTAATTGGTTGGGCTTGCGAGGCGGGAAGCAGCTCATACGCTTTAAATAGAACTAAGTAATAAGCTAAAGGATTTATCAGTCCTAATAGCAAGTAATAGAGAGGATTAGCGAAGAAAGTCGCGGCTAACTGATCTAATTTTCCTTGAAGGAAGCAGATAACGATAAGGGTTAATGCTGAGACAAAGCTAGCGATAGTGAGCATTTGAATTGGTGTAAATTGCTCAAGTGTCAGTTTAAATGCTGTAGCAACGGTAGACCATAATAAAACCGCAGAAATACCAAAACCGATGGCACGACGTTCATCTATCATTATTTTTAGTTCATGGGCAGTGAAAAACAAAGTGCAATATATAGCACTTCTTTAATAGCAAACCTAGCGGGATTTAATTAATAGCGGAATGTGGAGTCTGCTAATCGGTGATTAATGATAGAGAATAGCGCTTTTTCTTTCTTTGAACTGGACATTTATCCAGTGCTCTCATACCATCAAAAATAGTGAATAAAGCAGGATTAATCGAGTTATGCAGTGGATAATTGAACATCAAAACATGGTGCTTGCAGTGGTGGTAAGTGGAATCTGTTCTGCATTTTTTGTTGGTTGGTGGTGTAAACAGAAAATGATGTTTCAACTGCAATTACGTGCGCAAGAGCAAGCGACAGATACCCTCATCCTGAATGAAAAAAATGCTCAACTCCAGCAGGCTTTAGACTATGCCCGTGATGAACTGGATAAGCTCGACATTGAACGTGATAAATCCGTTATTGAACTGAAGCAGTTGCATGGAAAGTTGATGGCAGCAATGGAAAAGCAGCGCCATTTTGATGAAATATCACATCACCGTAATGAGCTAACAGCGCAACTGGATCAGCAAAAGGGACAATGTGCACAATTGCAAACGGCCTTGCGTGAGCAAGAAGCAAGGCGAGAAGAAGAAAATAAAGCTAATAGAGAGAAGTTGCAGCTGTTAGAGCAAGCGGAACAGAGACTTAAGCAAGAATTTGAACAACTTGCCAGTGCCTTGTTTGATGTGAAAACAGCAAAAGTAGACGAACAAAATAAGCAAAGCTTACAAAGTTTACTGTCACCACTTAAAGAGCAGTTGGAAGGATTCAAAAAACAGGTAAATGACAACTTTGGCGCTGAAGCAAAAGAGCGACATACCTTAGTGTATGAAATTAAGAACCTGCAAAAGCTGAATGAACAGATGACCAAAGATGCGGTGAATCTTACTAAGGCGTTAAAAGGGGATAATAAGCAGCAAGGCAACTGGGGAGAAGTTGTTCTAGCAAGAGTGCTTGCTGAGTCAGGTTTGCGTGAAGGTCATGAGTATCAAACTCAAGTAAGCTTACAAAATGATGCCGGCAAACGCTACCAGCCTGATGTTATTGTTCACTTACCTCACGACCGACAAGTGGTTATCGATTCTAAAATGGCATTAATCGCCTATGAACGATTTTTTAATGCCACTAATGATGAAGATAAAAGTAGCGCCATTAGGGATCATTTACTCGCTTTAAGGGCGCATATTAAAGGACTCTCGCAAAAAGATTACCATCAACTAAAAGGTATTCAGAGCCTTGATTACGTCTTGATGTTTATTCCTGTCGAGCCCGCTTTTCAAGTGGCAGCCGAAGCTGACCCTAGCCTAATTAAAGATGCAATGGAAAATAATATTATTTTGGTCAGCCCAACCACGCTGTTGGTTGCACTGAGAACAATAGACAACTTGTGGCGAAATGAACGACAAAACCAACATGCTAAAGTTATCGCAGAGAAAGCCAGCAAACTGTATGACAAGCTACGACTGTTTTTAACCGATATGGAGCAAGTTGGACACTCGATAGACAAAGCAAACTTAAGTTACCAAGGTGCAATGAATAAATTGGCAACAGGACGTGGCAACGTGATTCGACAGGCAGAAAGTTTTAAAGCGTTAGGGGTGGAAATAAAGCGACCGATACCACAGAGTATTTCGGAAATTGCTCAAAATGATGTTTTAGTAGAAAGACAACAGCCTGAGGATAAAGTAAACTAATCGTCCGCAATTCCTTTGACAGTTCAAGGCGTTGCTAACGAGGTAGAAAATGACAGATATAAGTATAAAAACAGACTCAACCGAATTAAAAGATGAAACCACCCATTTTGGTTTTACTACAGTAGCAAAAGACGAAAAAGTCGCTAAGGTTGCTGAGGTATTTCATTCCGTTGCGGCTAAATACGACATAATGAATGATCTGATGTCTGGTGGTATTCACCGAATATGGAAGCGCTTTACTATTGATTGTAGCGGGGCACGACCGGGACAACGCATTCTCGATTTAGGTGGTGGTACCGGTGACTTAACCGCTAAGTTTTCTCGTATTGTTGGTGACAAAGGCCACGTTATTTTGGCGGACATTAACAACTCAATGTTAAATGTTGGCCGAGATAAATTAAGAGACAGTGGTGTTGTTGGCAATGTTCATTATGTCCAAGCTAACGCTGAAGAACTGCCTTTCCCTGACAACTATTTTGATTGCATTACCATCAGTTTCTGTTTAAGAAATGTCACAGATAAAGATAAAGCGTTGCGCTCGATGTTCAGAGTATTAAAGCCTGGCGGTCGTTTGTTGGTGTTGGAGTTCTCTAAACCTATTCTTGAGCCATTATCAAAAATCTATGATGCTTACTCTTTTCATCTATTACCTAAAATGGGTGAGTTAGTCGCAAATGATGGGGAGAGCTATCAATATCTTGCGGAATCTATTCGTATGCACCCTGATCAAAATACCTTACAAGGCATGATGGATGATGCTGGGTTTGATCAGACAGGATTTTATAATTTAACCGGTGGAATTGTTGCCCTTCACCGTGGCTTCAAATTCTGAGGTAAACATGCCCATTGACCAGCTTGCAACCGCGGTAATTGAGACCGCAATTAACACACTAATCAATGATAATCCTGATTATGGTCGCCGTTTGTCTCGCTTAAAAGGGCAAGTGTTACAGATTCACCTCATAGAAGTGGATAAGAAACTGACGTTTGTATTTAGTCAGCAAGTGGATGTGTTAGCAAATTATGAAGGGGAACCTGACTGTTATCTCTCTTTGCATTTAGCTAGCCTTACGGATCTAAGAGATAAGAACAATATTACCCAGTTGATCAAGCAAGAGAAAATTGAACTAGTGGGTGATATTAAGTTAGCTCAACACTTTTTTGAACTGTTAGAGCTCATCAAACCTGATATTGAAGAATGGATGTCGCGGGTCACGGGAGACATTGTGGCTCATAGTCTTGTTCAAGGTGCAAAAAACATGGCATGTTGGGCGAAGACACGAGCGAGTAAGCATCAAAGCCATCTTGCTCAAATCATTACCGAAGAGTGGAGAATCGCGCCACCGCCTCTTGAAGTCGCCTACTTCTGTGATCAAGTTGATGAGATAAAATCTGACATTGAACAGCTAGAATCTAGACTAAATCTTCTGTTGGAGCGTTCATGACCCCTGCTGAACTTCGCCGTTTATACCGCATTACTAAAGTCCAACTAGAATATGGTCTGGATGAACTGATCCCACAACATCAACTAACAAAAACACCGTTATTACTACGTAAAGCGCTATTTTGGCTGAAAAACAAGCACTCTGATAAACCGCTAGGGGTACGATTACGATTAGCACTTCAAGAGTTGGGGCCTGTATGGATTAAGTTTGGCCAAATGATGTCAACACGGCGAGATCTATTTCCTCCTCATTTAGCTGATCAATTGGCGCTACTGCAAGATAAAGTGGACCCATTTGATGGGCAACTGGCCAAACAACAGATGGAGCAAGCACTCGGTGGGAAGTTAGAGACCTGGTTTAGCGATTTTGATATTACGCCACTAGCGTCAGCTTCCATTGCTCAGGTACATACCGCCACTGTAACCGCAACAGGGCAAGAAATAGTTTTAAAAGTGATTCGTCCGGATATCCGTCCAATTATTGATGCTGATATTAAGTTGATGTATCGAATCGCAAAGCTGGTGGCAAAAGCAACGCCTGAGACGCGAAGATTAAAACCGGTTGAGGTGGTTCGAGAGTATGAAAAAACCTTGATCGATGAGTTAGATCTTCGTCGAGAAGCAGCGAATGCCATCCAATTAAGACGAAATTTTTCCGATAGCGAAGAGCTATATGTGCCAGAAGTGATCACTAATTTTAGTAGTGAAAGCTTGATGGTGTCAGAAAGAATATATGGCATACAAGTTTCTGATATTGAAGGACTTGAGGCAAATGGCACTAATATGAAGCTGCTTTCTGAACGGGGTGTTAGCGTCTTTTTCACTCAAGTTTTTAGAGACAGCTTTTTCCATGCGGATATGCATCCCGGCAATGTGTTTGTAAACCCAGAGCACCCAGAAAACCCACAATGGATAGGCTTGGACTGCGGCATAGTGGGCACATTAAATAGCGAAGACAAACGCTATTTAGCAGAAAACTTTTTGGCGTTTTTTAATCGAGATTACGCAAAAGTGGCTCAATTACATGTTGACTCTGGTTGGGTTCCAGAAGATACCAATGTGCAAGAGTTTGAATTCGCGATTCGGATTGTTTGTGAGCCTATATTTGCTAAACCCTTGTGTGAGATCTCCTTTGGTCATGTGTTGCTGAACCTATTTAATACCGCTAGACGATTTAATATGGAAGTTCAGCCACAATTAGTTTTATTGCAAAAAACCTTACTGTACGTAGAAGGTTTGGGACGTCAGTTATATCCTCAACTGGATTTATGGGAAACCGCAAAACCATTTTTAGAACGCTGGATGGCGAATCAAGTTGGGCCACAAGCCGTGGTTAATGCAATTAAAGAGAAAGCACCTTTTTGGGCAGAAAGACTTCCAGAACTACCAGAGCTACTTTATGATAGCTTGAAACAAGGTAAAGCGATGAACCAGAAAATGGAGCATCTTTATCTTGGATATAGAGAAACCAAGCAACAGCATGCTAAAGGGAAGTTACTCTTTGGTATTGGTTCGACGTTAATTATATGCGCTGCAATACTTATCTCAGACAATAATATCTACCCTACAATAGGTAGTGGTATCGCAGGCATCACATTTTGGCTTCTTAGTTGGCGAGTACACAGTAAATAATCTGTACACTTGTCGTTAAGTTTAGATGTTCACTAAATCCCCGAGGTATATAGAATGGGTGGTATCAGTATTTGGCAATTACTCATTATTGCTGTAATCGTTGTATTGTTATTTGGCACTAAAAAACTACGTAATATGGGTGGTGATTTAGGTTCTGCTGTGAAGGGCTTTAAGAAAGCCATGAGTGATGAAGATTCTGCTAAAAAAGCAGAAGAGAAAGACGCGGACTTTGAGCCTAAAAATATAGAGCAAAAAGAACAAGCTTCTTCTGTAGAAGAAGAAGTTAAAAAAGATAAAGAGCAGGTTTAAGCCGTGTTCGATATCGGTTTCTGGGAACTGGTATTAATTTCTGTTGTTGGTTTGGTTGTTCTGGGTCCAGAACGTCTACCGGTTGCGATACGTAGTGTGTCTAAGTTTATTAGCGGCGCTAAAGCAATGGCCAACGGAGTTAAAGATGAGTTAGCTCATGAGCTGAAAGTTCAAGAGCTGCAAGAGAATCTTAAAAAAGCAGAAAAAATGGGGATGGAAGAGCTCGCGCCAGACCTAAAAGCTTCTGTGGAAGAACTCAAACAGGCTGCTGCCGATGTTCAACGACCTTTTGCGGAGAATAGTCAATCACCTATTACGGGCGATAAGACTACATCTTCATCTGAGTCGAGTGACGATAAAGCAGAATCCAGATCTGAAGAGAAAAAGCCAGAACTATAGGTATTGAATCCGTTCAGCCTATTTGCGATAGAGCTGCCAATATTGCAGCTCTTTTTGTTTTTAAATGAGGTTAAGTATGTCTTCAGTTGAGCAAACACAGCCTTTGATTAGTCATCTGTTGGAGCTGCGCAATCGCCTGTTAAGGGCGATGTTGGCGGTTCTTGTTATTTTTGTCGGACTAATTTATTTTGCCAACGATATTTATGAGTTTATCTCTTCGCCATTAGTGGAACGTTTACCTGAAGGGGCAACGATGATCGCAACAGATGTTGCATCTCCCTTCTTTACACCATTAAAACTGACATTAATCGCGTCTATTTTTGTTGCGGTACCTTTTATTTTGTATCAAGTGTGGGCATTTGTCGCGCCTGGTTTATACAAACATGAACGCAAACTTATCATGCCGCTGCTATTTTCCAGTTCTATGCTGTTTTATTGCGGTGTTGCGTTCGCTTACTATGTCGTTTTTCCTTTAGTTTTTGGCTTTTTCACTGCTATTTCGATAGGGGAAGTTGAGTTAGCAACGGATATTGCCAGTTATTTAGATTTTGTACTGGCGCTGTTTTTAGCTTTTGGAATCGCGTTTGAAGTGCCTGTAGCGATAATTTTGCTTTGCTGGACCGGTGCTACCGATCCTAAATCATTATCCGAAAAGCGCCCTTATATTGTTGTCGCCGCATTTATTGTCGGAATGATGCTTACCCCGCCAGATATGATTTCTCAAACCTTGTTAGCAATTCCTATGTGTTTGTTATTTGAGGTAGGTCTGTTCTTTGCTCGTTTCTATACCAATAGAGATGAAGCAAGAGAAAAAGCGGATGCAGAAGCCGATGAAGAGTAAAACGTAGCAATGGAAAGGAGTCGTCATGACTCCTTTTTTGATCGAACGAAGTTAACCTCAGTTAAGTTTGAATTTTATTTAAGTTTGAATAGTGTCTTGGCATTCGCCGTCGTACGCTGATCCACCTCTTCAAGGGTGAATCCATTAAGCTCTGCGATTCGATTGGCTACCAAAGCGGTATAGGCAGGTTCGTTACGTTTGCCTCTATGGGGAACGGGCGCTAAATATGGGCAATCTGTTTCAAGAATAAGGCTCTTTATATCAAGCTGTGGCAGAACTTTATCCATACCACCATTTTTAAAGGTAGAAACACCACCTATACCTAAATGAAAACCGAGATCTACAATGGCTTTCGCCTCTTCTATAGTGCCACCAAAGCAGTGAAAAACACCAGAGAGTGAACCATCCTGCTCATTTTTAAGCAGTGTTAATGTCTCTTCAATAGAATCTCGCGTATGGATAACGACAGGTAAGTCCATCTCTTTAGCCCAACCTAATTGGGTAATAAATGCTTTTTCTTGTTCCGCTCTAAAGGTTTTATCCCAGTACAAATCAATGCCTATTTCACCAACCGCAATAAAAGAGTGCTTATCAAACCAGCTATAGATACGACTTAATACTTGATCGACCTCTTCATTTACGTAACAAGGGTGAAGTCCCATCATCGAACGACATATTTCAGGGTACTGAGCTTCAGTTGCCAACATAGGATCAATAGAGTTGAGGTCGATGTTCGGCATCAATATTGTGTTGACGCCTTGCTGTAGCGCTCTCATTACTACTTCTTGGCGATCATTATTAAATTCTTCAGCGTATATATGGGCGTGAGTATCAATCATAGTTGTGGAGTCATATTAGGTTCAATTAACCAAGTATATCTTGATTTTGTGCTCTACAGAGAATTTCTGCTCTATTTCCCGCACCCGTTTGAATGTCGATGATATGATGCATTCAATTCTAACTAGGCAAGGAGCATAGAGTGTCTGTTTCTATCCAAGGTCAATTTCCCTTACGCCGTATGCGTCGTATGCGTAAACACGATTTTAGTCGCCGATTAATGGCAGAAAACCAAATATCCGTTAATGATTTAATTTACCCAATGTTTATTTTGATGGGTAAGAATCGTCGAGAGTCCGTGGAGTCAATGCCCGGAGTCGAGCGACTTTCTATTGATTTAATGCTAGAAGAAGCCCAAATGCTGGCTGGTCTTGGTATTCCTGCTATCGCTCTTTTTCCTGTAGTCAATCAAGATGTAAAAAGCTTATGCGCTGCTGAAGCCTATAATCCTGAAGGTTTGGTACAACGTGCTGTTCGTGCTTTAAAAGAGCATGTTCCTGAGATTGGCGTCATTACTGATGTGGCCCTTGACCCTTTTACCACTCATGGACAAGACGGCATTATTGATAGTACAGGTTATGTTCAAAATGATGAGACAACCGATGTACTGATCAAGCAAGCATTATCTCATGCGGAAGCTGGGGCAGATGTTGTTGCTCCTTCAGACATGATGGATGGCAGAATCGGTCGTATACGTGAAGCATTAGAGGACGCTGGTCATATTCATACTCAGATAATGGCGTATTCAGCAAAATATGCGTCAAATTATTATGGACCATTTAGAGACGCAGTCGGCTCAGCGAGCAATTTGAAAGGTGGTGATAAGAAGAACTACCAAATGGATCCCGCCAATAGTGATGAAGCGTTGCATGAAGTTGCAATGGATATTCATGAAGGCGCCGATATGGTTATGGTGAAACCGGGGATGCCATATCTAGATATTGTTCGCCGAGTGAAAGTCGAACTGCAAGTGCCAACTTTTGCCTATCAAGTATCGGGTGAATATGCGATGCATAAAGCGGCGATTCAGAATGGTTGGTTAAAAGAGCGCGAAACAGTATTAGAGTCACTGCTTTGCTTTAAACGTGCAGGAGCGGACGGTATTTTGACTTATTTTGCGAAAGATGTCGCCTTATGGTTAGCTGAAGAACAAGCAAAAGCGAAAGAGAGCTTGTAGTCACTGACTATATTTATTGAGTCTAAAATGTACTGAAAAACTGGATAGTAATATCCAGTTTTTTTGTCTTACCCCTTCTATTTTGTCTTTTTACCATGAGTTATAGGCTATTTATTGTTTCAGTAAGCCCTAGCATTTTATCTCTTTGTTGCCACTGTTATTCTCTCTCTGATCTTAACCGAATGATTTCTGTGCAGTAGATCAACATAATTTCAGAGCATATGGCGCGACATGAATGTAAGGATAACAACAAGCTCTAATGTAACTGTTTGATTTAAAACAAATATAAAAATAAATGAGAATTTATCTCAATTAGGTGTTGAATTCCAAATGAGAATGGTTATTATTATCTTGTCTTGAGGGGTAAGTTAGAAAGTTTAAATACAGCACTAAGTCGTATTAGTGATTGTTACAAAACTTGCACTATTTTATTTCTGAATGACACGACATTGCTCACATTGCTTCCAGTGTAATTAAGCTTTCAGGTAAAGCGAGTTTTAACTAATGACATTTTGCTTTACTCATTTTGCTAGGCGACATCGAAAGATGTCGCTTTTTTTATTGCTGAGAATCTTTCAAAGATGAATTTATCTTTATTCAGTTAGCCGAATCTTCAAAATAATGCACCTTGCCAATAACTTTTCCACAGAACATGATCGTTACACGATCTTTGTGATTAAGATCTTAAAATGTTTAACCTGTTGTTTTTGATTGATAAATTAAGGTATTTTGTTTTTGGATCATTGTGTTCTTTTTGTTCGATCAGAAAGTACAAACAGACTTATCCACAGAAATGCTTATGTTGGCTCTCTTAAAACGGGTAACTATTGTTAAACTATGCCAATAGATTCTCACACAAGTTCATGGCATTCTAGGGAGATAATTTTGCTCATATTTGGACGCTAAAACCCATGGCTACAATCCCTGAAAATCCCCTTATTCTTATTGATGGCTCTTCATACTTATACCGAGCATTTCATGCTTATCCAGAAACAATGAGTAATGGAGAGATTCCAACCAACGCGGTTTATGGTGTCGTCAATATGCTAAGAAGCATGATGAGACAATTTTCGTCGGACAAAATTGCGGTTATTTTTGATGCGAAAGGTAAGACTTTTCGCGATGACCTCTATCCAGAATACAAAGCGAATCGTCCTCCTATGCCGGACGATCTACGTTGCCAGATTGAACCGTTACACAATGTTATTCGAGCCATGGGTCTCCCATTGATATCGATACCGGGAGTGGAAGCGGATGACGTTATAGGTACGTTGGCAGCAGAAGCCTCAAAAGCAGGGATGCCAGTGCTTATTAGTACAGGTGATAAAGATATGGCGCAGCTGGTGGATAACAACGTTACGCTGATTAACACAATGACAGATGTGGTCATGGATAGGGAAGGGGTTATTGAGAAGTTCGGTATTCCACCAGAGCTTATTATTGATTATTTAGCATTAATGGGCGACAAGGTTGATAATATTCCAGGAGTGCCGGGAGTCGGCAATAAGACCGCGACAGCGTTGCTGCAAGGTATAGGTAGCCTAGAGAAAATCTACCAAAATTTAGATGATATTGCGGCGCTGGGATTCCGTGGCTCCAAAACTATGTCGAAGAAACTTGAAGACAATAAAGACAATGCCTTGCTCTCTTACGAGCTGGCAACCATTAAACTTGATGTTGAACTCTCTCAATCTGCTGACAGCTTAGTTAAGTCTCAACCAAATAAAGATGAGCTTATTGCTCTTTATGGCAAGTTGGTCTTTAAATCTTGGCTAAATGAGTTGTTAGAAGGCGGTTCGGGTGCCGTTGTAGCGGATGAAAAGTCCGGCCGTACCAGCAGTTCTGCAGCAGCAGAGCCGTTGGATACTCCGGCGGTGACCATAGATCGCAGCCAATATGAAACCATACTGGATAAAGAGCACTTTATTGCTTGGCTTGAAAAGCTAAAAGCGGCCGAACTGTTTGCCTTTGATACTGAAACGGACAGTTTAGATTATATGGTGGCCAATCTGGTGGGGTTATCATTTGCTGTTGATGAAGGAGTCGCAGCTTATGTGCCTGTTGCTCACGATTACCTTGATGCTCCAGAACAGCTGGATAGAGATTGGGTTTTACAACAACTAAAACCTATTCTAGAAGATGATCAACAAGCGAAAGTAGGACAAAACCTTAAATACGATGCCAGTGTTTTGGCTAGATACAATATTAATATGAAAGGTATCAAGCATGACACTATGCTTGCCTCTTACGTATTTAATAGTGTTGGTGGGCGTCATGATATGGATAGCCTAGCGTTACGTTTCTTACAACACAGCTGCATCTCATTTGAAAGTCTAGCGGGTAAAGGGAAGAAGCAGCTAACTTTTAACCAAATATCATTGGAAGAAGCGGCTCCATATGCCGCGGAAGATGCTGATGTCACACTACGTCTACACAATAAACTAGCCGGCTACATAGAGAAAGACGAGAAACTTAATTCAGTCTATAACGATATTGAGATGCCGTTAGTCCCTGTATTATCAAGAATAGAGCGTACCGGTGTATTTATAGATGACATGCTACTCTCGGCTCAATCTCAAGAGATTGCTGTGCGTCTCGATGAGTTAGAGAAAGAAGCTTATGAGATAGCGGGTGAACAGTTTAATCTTAGCTCTCCTAAGCAGCTACAAGCGATTTTATTTGAAAAAATGGCGTTGCCAGTAGTGAAGAAAACCCCTTCTGGTGCTCCGTCAACTAACGAAGAAGTGCTGCAAGAGTTAGCATTGGACTACCCACTACCTAAACGTATTTTAGAGTATCGTGGCTTAGCCAAACTGAAATCCACCTATACCGATAAACTTCCTAAGATGATAAACGCTGAAACAGGCCGTGTTCATACCTCTTATCATCAAGGGGTTACCGCAACCGGACGTTTATCTTCAACAGATCCTAATTTGCAGAATATCCCTATTCGTAATGAAGAAGGTCGTCGAATTAGACAAGCTTTTGTTGCACCGCACGGTTGGAAAATTCTTGCTGTGGATTACTCGCAAATTGAGTTAAGGATCATGGCTCACCTTTCAGGTGATGAAGCACTACTTGATGCCTTTAAACAAGGTAAAGATATTCACGCTGCCACAGCGGCGGAAGTGATGGGTGTCGATATTGATCAAGTGACCAGTGAGCAGAGAAGAAGAGCTAAAGCGATCAATTTTGGACTGATCTACGGTATGAGTGCTTTCGGTTTAGCGAAACAGTTAGGAATTCCGAGACATGAAGCTCAGTCATATATGGATACCTATTTTGAGCGTTACCCTGGTGTGTTGCAGTATATGGAGGAGACGCGAACTCAGGCATCAGAACAAGGCTATGTAGAAACCTTGTTTGGTCGTCGTCTATATTTGCCAGAAATTAAGTCACGTAATGCTATGCGTCGCAAAGCTGCAGAGCGTGCGGCAATTAATGCGCCTATGCAGGGCACCGCTGCTGATATTATTAAAAAGGCGATGCTGTTAGTGGACAATTGGGTACAAAATCATGGTGATGGTAAAGTGCGTCTGCTAATGCAAGTTCACGATGAATTGGTGTTTGAAGTGGAAGAGTCCAGTTTGGTCGAAACTGAAATAAAAATACAAGAAATCATGCAAGCAGCAGCAAACATTGATGTACCACTATTAGCGGATTCAGGTTCTGGTGATAACTGGGATCAGGCACACTAGACATTTTTTAAGATTAATTAGCAATAATTCATGAGCCAGCGCACATTAGCTGGCTTTTTTTTATCTGCAATAAAGTAATGTGACATCAGTCACTTATGTATTCTGATAAAAATAAACTGAAAATAAACTACAAAAATGGTTTTCAATTTCGATCAATTGTTGTACATTATCTCTTGTAGGGTACAGAGGTAAGATGTTCTATCTTTCAGACCTTTTGTTTCACGTTATTGGATTAGGCTAATTCAGCCGCCCCAGTCAGTATTTGACTGGGGCGTTTTTTCTTGTACGAAAGAAAATAATAACCCCGGTTTTTCTCACTACTAATTCTTTATTAACTCATTGATATTTAATGAATTTAATTCCTAATGTGCTATGTTGGAAATATTGGTTAATAGTGATGCATATCGCTGTTCTTTTTGTCTTTAGCCAGTTCAATTTCTTGGCAGGTTAAACGCGATCTCTCTCTTTTTGTGCTTGCTGTTTGGATGTTTTACGCACCAAAGCGAGAGGAATTTCGACTGGGGACAAAAATAACAAATATGTAACTTTTATACATAATGTAACTTTCATTAGTTTTAGAGATATTTATTTGTATAAAAAAAGTCATGGATAAGAGAGAGGTGATAGGGAAAGAAGTGATTTCTTATCATTAGGTTAGTAAAGGTTTCACAAGTGATGAACAGAAGTGTTCAGCATAAAATAGTTAGCGGCTAAGCTTGAATTGTAGCCATAAATAATGAATGATCGGTCAAATAATTATAAATACTAACATTCTCTCCCGTTTGCCCCACCTAGTTAAGGTGGGGATTTTGTTGTAATAGACCCTTTACTCAGGGTGCTCTTCTTGTTGATTTTCGCTGTCCACTTGTTCAAATGCTGGGGCAAACCAACCATCCAACTTACGTCTTAACTGATCGACGCCAATGCCTTTTAGAGATGAGAATAGGTCAACTGCGACATCCCCCCCAAAACCAATTGCGGCTTCACGTATTTTAAGTAGTTGGGCTTTTCTTGCGCCACTTTTTAGTTTGTCTGCTTTGGTTAATAGAACTTGCACTGGGATATTGGAGTCAATCGCCCAGAATATTAATTGTTGATCAAGATCTTTTAGCGGATGGCGTATGTCCATTAGTACTACGACACCTTTAAGTGATTCTCGCTTTTGCAAATATTCGCCAAGAGATTTCTGCCACTTTTTCTTCATTTCTAAAGGAACTTGAGCAAAACCGTAACCCGGTAAATCCACAATATGACAGTTATCATCCACTTTAAATAAGTTGATTAACTGCGTTCGTCCTGGTGTCTTACTGGTTTTAGCCAAACTCTTCTGATTGGTTAGCCTGTTAAGTGCACTTGATTTACCTGCATTTGAACGTCCTGCAAATGCGATTTCGATACCTTCATCTTCAGGTAAGTGACGAATATCGGGTGCACTCGTGATGAAATGCGTATTTTGATAATGTATTTTGACGCTCAATGTTAACTCCATCTGACTTTATGTAGTCAGTTGATTGCTTTTTTGTTAAATTGTGTAAAATAACCGCGAAAGGTAATAAAAGTCATCTATTGTATCACGCTATAACAAGAATACGTGGTTCTGGAAGCTTAAAGGTTTATTATTGTTGTCTGTTAATGTTTTTCTGCATTAACCGTCGGTAAAATCTAAACCCTCATAATTATAATGGAATGTCATGAAAAAATTAGCGCTAATCTTGGGGCTGTTTGCCAGCTTCTCTGTTTGGGCCCAAGGAAATATTGAAGCTGGTAAGGCAAAATCCCTAACTTGTGCAGCTTGTCATACTGCAACAGGTAACAGTTTAATTACTCAGTACCCTAAAATTGCTGGTCAGCATGAAATGTACTTAAAGAAGCAGCTTAAAGATCTTAAGTTGGGAGCGACTACTGGTGGTAAGAAGGGTCGATATGACCCGGTAATGAGCCCTATGGCTATGCCGCTTAGCTTACAAGATATGGACGACCTCGCTGCATACTATGCTTCATTACCCATTTCGGATAACTCAACTCCGGAAGATGTAGTAGAAGATGGTAAAGTGCTTTATTTAGCTGGTGACGCACAACGTGGTTTAACGGCCTGTGTTGCTTGTCATGGACCGCGAGGAAACGGAACCGAGCTTTCTGGTTTCCCTAAAATTTCGGGTCAGCATGCGGACTATATAAAAATTCAGTTAGAGAAATTCAGAGATTCAAAACGTAATAATGATTTGAATTCAATGATGCGTGATGTCGCGGCTCTGCTTACTGATGAAGATATTGATACGTTATCGAAATACGTAGGTGGCTTGCACTAGCCTAAGTGATCAGCATTAACGTAATTGATTAATGCTGTTTGCACTAAAAACCTCATTACTAAAACTCCTGTGGGTATGTTAGTTATACCTACAGGAGTTTTTTCATTTAAATTTTCTTTCCATATTTGTCGATATTACCCCTTGTCTTTGTAAGAGATTGCCCATTGTTTTCACGATGAGAGATTGTAATTACCTGAATTATAAGTGACCTTCAACAAGGCTTAAAAAAATAGAGACTCTGTGATCTTTATCTAGTGCAGCGAGAGATTTACTGGGTAAATTACTGGCTACAAACAAGGTAAAAAGTACATCGTTATCTTATCGATCTGCTCTCTTTCGGTAGGCTAGGAGCTTACTAAACATGGATGGTTGTTTGGGTCTGTTAGGATGAGACAAGAAAAGGAATCGGGTTAAGGATTAACCTAGTAACAGGACGTTGAAAAGGATAGCCAAAACTCATCAGGATGATGGCTAAAGATAACCCGCACGGAAAGCACTAACAACATATGGAAATTGGTATTCGCTGGTAATTAGCGATAACTATTTGGCCATTCATGGCGATTTTAGAAGCGATAGAGAATCTATCGCTTTTTTTATATCTGTAACGGTAACAGCGCTAACATGAAAAAAAATTCTGTACAGTTTTACTCCAAATACGCTTTCTGGTATGTTTCGCATCCCAATTAGAGGATGTTTTTATGCATATCTGTCCTTTGTGTCAACAAACGAAAACTCTGCTTTACTATAAAGATAAGCGTCGTCAATATTTTCAATGTTCACGATGTGAATTAGTCTTTGTTCCAGAGTCACAACGGTTAGAGAGAGAGGCAGAAAAAGCCATTTACGATAAACATGAAAATAACCCTGATGACCAAGGTTATCGTCAGTTTTTATCGCGAGTATCTTCCCCTCTATTGGATAAACTTACTCCTGCTTGTTCAGGGTTAGATTTTGGCTGTGGCCCGGGACCGACTTTATCAATAATGTTTGAGGAAGCGGGGCACACAATGAGTCTGTATGATGTTTTCTATTACCCTGATAATAAGGTATTGGAAACTAAGTATGACTTTATAACGGCCACCGAGGTAATAGAACATATCTATTATCCGTATGATGTGTGGTCACAATGGTTGAATTTAGTTAAATCAGGTGGCTGGATTGGTATAATGACCAAACTGGTAATAGATGTCGAAGCGTTTGCAAGTTGGCACTATAAAGGCGACCCAACTCATGTCTGTTTTTATAGTCGCAAAACGTTTCAGTACCTGGCTGAGCGAGATAAGCTCCAACTAGAATTTATTGGAAATGATGTAATTTTACTGAGGAAAACCCAGTAATGAGTCGAAATAAGAAATCAAGAAAACCAGGTTCTACCGGTGATGTAGACATAATTGTCACACGTAACCGAAGTGAAGCTGATGTAGAAGGTCGTTTACGTAAAAGATTGAAAAAACGTAAAGGGCTAAAAACAGGTAGCCGTCACTCTGATAGTGTTGAAAGTAAACAGTATCAAGGTGGGCAAAAGAAAGATCCTCGTTTAGGCAGCAAAAAGAAGATTCCACTGATTGTTGAAGCGAAGAAAAAACCGACTAAGCAACAGCGTCGTTTGTCTGCAGAGGAAGAACTAGAGACATTAGAAAATGATGCTCAGTTGAATGTGCTGCTAGACCGACTTGAGAACGGTGAAAATCTAGGTGCAGGTTTACAAAAGTATGTTGACGAGAAGATGGATCGCATCGAAATTTTGATGAATCAGTTGGGCCTATTGGATCCAGAAGAGTCAGAAGATGATGATTTGGATGATCAAGAAGTGCCAAGTGTTGTACCGCAGGTTGTAGAGAAGCAGCCAAGCCGTAAAAATCTAACGGATGAAGAACTACTTTCTCAATTTGAAGGGTTAGATATGGATGACTTCAAAGGGTAATAATAATGGATGTAACCTTATTATTGATAGTCGCGGTTGTTATTGTTCTGGGGCTGGCGTTTTACGCTGGCTCTTTACTATTAAAAGTACGACAGCAGAAACAACTACAACAGCAAGTTATGGATTTGGCCGTTGCAAAACGAAATGCCAATATATTTGAAAGTGTGAATACGCTCTGTTTAGCGGGTATCCAAGGTCAATGTGATCTATCCGAGCTAAGTATTCGAGTCTATTGCATACTAGATTATGTTCAGGGTGAACATCGAATTGATGTTGAGAAAACCTATCCAGCACTTTCTGAATTATATCAACAAGTAAAAGATATGGCTCGCGGGGATGCGAGACAAGAGTTGCCGAAACAGGTGCGGATGAGAGAAACGCTGGATCGCCAAAAGGCAGAGGCTCGTCTAAACGATGATATTATTGTAGAGTTAAAGCAACTTCAGCAGCATATTCAGCCGCTAAGTAAAGGGCCATCGGATACGATTACAGCGACGAGATAGCTCTCTACCCCTGAAGGGTGAGTGATCCTTCTAGCACTTCTGAATATTTCTTCGACAAAACCTACTGGTTGGGCAAACTCTACGTCAGTGATATGGCAAAATGTACCCCAAAGCATTAAGAACGAAACGGAACGCAATATTATGTCTAGTGAGCAGATAGTTTGGGACCAAGCTATTTTAGATAAGTACAATTATTCGGGACCAAGATACACATCATATCCAACCGCGTTGGAATTTCATGAAGCATTTACTGTTTCTGAATTTGATATGGCGTGTCAGCAATACCCAGAGCGTCCGTTGTCCTTATATATCCATATCCCATTTTGTCACAAACTTTGTTACTACTGTGGCTGCAATAAGGTGATTACTCGTCATTCTCATAAAGCAGACGAATACCTTGATGCTATAGAGCATGAAATTCGCCAAAGAGCATTTTTGCTTGATGGGCGAAAAGTGACTCAACTTCATTTTGGTGGCGGAACACCAACGTTTTTGAGTAAAGATCAAATGAGCCGTTTAATGGCGGTACTACGAGGCGTATTTCAGTTCCAACCTGATGCTGAAATCAGCATTGAGGTTGACCCTCGTGAAATTGAACTTGATATGTTGGATCACCTAAGAAGTGAAGGGTTTAACCGCTTAAGTGTCGGTGTCCAAGATTTCAATAAAGATGTGCAAAAAGTCGTCAATCGTGAGCAAGATGAAGAGTTTATCTTCGCGATGGTAGAGAGAGCTAAAAAACTCGGATTCCGCTCGACGAATTTGGATCTTATTTATGGTTTGCCGCTTCAGACGGAAACCTCTTTTGCCGATACGCTTTCACAAGTGTTGCAAATGAAACCGGGCCGTTTATCTGTGTTTAATTACGCGCATATGCCACAGCTTTTTGCTGCTCAACGTAAGATTAAAGATGATGATTTGCCTCTTGCTGAAGTGAAGATGGCGATACTACAGCAGACCATTAGCACATTAACTGGGGCCGGATATCAATTCATTGGTATGGACCACTTTGCCTTACCCGATGATGAGTTAGCAGTGGCACAACGTGAAGGTATTCTTCACCGTAACTTCCAAGGTTATACCACCCAAGGTGATTGTGACTTAGTTGGTTTTGGTGTGTCAGCCATTTCCATGATTGGTGATTGCTATGCTCAAAACCAGAAAGAGCTTAAAAAGTATTACACTCAAGTCGATGAGATGAATCATGCGCTTTGGAAAGGTGTGACGCTAGATAAAGATGACTTAATTAGAAGAGAAGTGATTAAAGCACTTATCTGTAACTTTAAGCTGGATAAAAGTGCCATTGAGTCTCAGTTTGAACTGAACTTTAATGATTACTTTGCAGAAGATTTAAAACTGCTACAAACTTTCGTTAATGATGAGTTAGTGACGGTGTCTGAACGCTCGATTGAAGTGACTAAGCGAGGCCGTTTGCTGATCCGGAACATCTGTATGTGTTTTGATAAGTACTTGCGTGACAAAGCAAGACAGCAGCAATTCTCACGAGTGATTTAGTTGCTTTCAATAACCGCCATGGAATCACGAGAAAAATAGAGATAACAACGCCCAGAATCATCTGGGCGTTTTTTATGGTCTGTTTTCGCGCTTTAACCATCTTTATGCATCATACACATCAAGCCATATTATGTTGATGAGTTTAACTGTCGACGGGCGACTTCTGTTTTCAATTCCATTTTCTCTGCATCAGATAAAAACGAAATATCCAAACCGTTAATTTGCGCCTGATGAATCTGTGCGGTACTTAACCCTGCTTGCGGAGCGGCGACTTCGTATTCATGAGGAAGTTCAATGCCCTCAACGGCGGGGTCATCAGTATTAAGTGATGCAAGAACACCGTGTTGTAAGAAGGCTTTAATTGGATGCTCAGCTAATGAAGGTACCGTGCTAGTTTGAATGTTTGATGTTAAGCAGGATTCAATGCCAATACGTTTCTCTACCAAAAAGTCCATCAGTCTTGCGTCTTCAATGGCTTTGACGCCATGACCAATTCGTTCGGCACCTAGCTCTTCAATTGCTTGCCACATACTGGCAGCTCCAGCTGCTTCACCCGCATGGACGGTCACTCTAAGTCCTGCATCACGAACTTGTTTAAAGTGTGGTACAAATAACTCTCCTGGTTGTCCGAGCTCGTCTCCTGCTAAATCTACCGCGACTAGGTGCTGCTTCTGGCTAAGTAAAGCATCAAGTTCTTGTTGACAGGCGTCAGTGCCAAAAGAGCGGCTCATTATGCCTATCAAGTTGGTTTTTACGCAGAAGTCTCGGCTACCCGCTTGGACACCATCAATGACCGCTTCAACCACTCCAGCTACGGGTAAATTGTGTTTCATCGCCATGTAATATGGTGAGAAACGGAGTTCCGCGTAGTCTATTTGAGCGTTTAGGGCATCCTCAACATTTTCATAAGCAATGCGACGGCAAGCGTCTAAATCACCCAGTACGGCACAGCCCCAATCAAGCTTGGATAAGAAAGCAACGAGTGTAGGCTCTGCTTCTATTATCTGTACGTATGGGCGTAAAGAGTCGATATCATTCGCGGGCAAGTTAACAGAAAATTTGCTGCCTAACTCTAAAATGGTTTCAATACGAACATTTCCGTCAAGATGGCGATGAATATCTGTTAAAGGCAGCTCTTTATTAATCATTGTTGTTGTCCTTGGCTTGGTCTTTTAATGTTGGGCGGACAAACCTGTGGTATCGAATTTGAATGGTACACATTATCAACAGACAGGTTTAGATAAGTATATGGAGAGAAATGTCGATTTGTCTGTAGCAAAAACAGAGAAAAACAGCCGAATAGGCTGTTTTTCTTTATCTGTTAACCATTGCTGTTGATGGCTCTTTTGGGTGAGGAGTATGGTCTTACCCAGCTTGCTGACGCTGTGATTAGATCAATTGATATCCAGCTCTTTCAGTTTTCTCGTTAGGGTATTTCGTCCCCAGCCAAGTACTTTAGCGGCTTCTTGTTTGTGTCCATTGGTATGATTGAGCGCTGCAGTGAGTAATATTCGTTCAAACTCTGGCAATGCGTACGATAGCAGTTCCGTCTCTCCAGAGGTGAGGGCTGCTCTTGCCCAGTTATCTAACTGTGTTTGCCAGTTATCACTATTAGATGCCAACAGTACCGGCTTCTCTTGTACCAGTTCTGTAGGCAGATCTGTAGGCAGCACTTCGCTGCCACTGGCCATTACGGTGAGCCAGCGACAAATGTTCTCTAACTGACGAACGTTTCCCGGCCAAGGAAGCTTTTTAAGAGCCTCAATGGTGGTTGAGTGTAGGGTTTTTACTTCTACCCCTAACTCTTCAGCAGCAAGCACTAGAAAGTGCTGTGAGAGCTTTTCTATATCCTGTTTTCGTTCTCTTAGCGCCGGAATTTGTATGCGTATTACGTTTAAGCGATGAAAAAGGTCTTCCCTAAAATCCCCTTCATGAACAAGCTGCTCTAAATTTTGATGAGTCGCGGCAACAATTCTAACGTCCACTTTTATCGCAGAGTGACCACCCACACGATAAAACTGACCATCGGAAAGGACTCGAAGCAGCCGTGTCTGAATATCCAAAGGCATGTCGCCTATCTCATCGAGAAACAATGTTCCTCCATTTGCTTGCTCAAATCGGCCGTGACGGACACTATTTGCGCCAGTAAATGCCCCTTTTTCATGACCGAAAAGTTCCGACTCAATTAAATCTTTAGGGATAGCAGCCATGTTGAGTGCAATAAAAGGATTTTTCGCTCTAGGACTGTGACGATGAAGTGCATGAGCCACAAGTTCTTTACCTGTACCTGATTCGCCATTAATTAATACAGAAATCGAAGACCGAGAGAGACGACCAATTGCTCTAAAAACCTCTTGCATGGTTGGGGCTTCGCCGATGATCTCTGGAGTATCACTAGGAAGAGTATCATCAAGGTTATTGCTTCTCTTCTGCTCGTAACTGTGAGTGATGGCTCTTTCTACTAAAGTTAATGTCTCATCGATGTCGAATGGTTTAGGAATGTATTCAAAAGCACCGTGTTGGTATGCGTTAACGGCAGCATCGAGATCAGAATGTGCGGTCATAATGATAATGGGTAGATCGGGATATTGGCGATGAACCTGACCTAGCAGATCCAGACCGTCCATACCTGGCATACGAATGTCAGACACCAACACATCAGGGCACTCTCTTTCTAATGCAGTAAGAACACTTTCTGCATCAGCAAAAGTTTCACAGCGAATCTCCGCTGAAGAGAGGGTTTTTTCCATTACCCAGCGAATTGAACTGTCGTCATCAACAACCCAAACGTATCCTTTACTCATAAATATCCTTGTTTATGCCTATATGGCATTTATCTTTCGTTATATCGGCAAGTAAATAGTAAATGTGGTTCGACCCGGCCAGCTCTCTACATCGATTTTACCTTTGTGCTGATCAATTAAGTTTTGCGAAATAGAGAGCCCTAACCCTGTACCTCCCTCACGGCCACTAACCATTGGATAGAACAGAGTGTCTTGCAGCTTAGTGGGAATTCCCGGTCCATTATCGATAATTTCAATTCGAGCTGAGAGTTTATATCGTTGACCGTGAATATTGGCTTGGTGAACCGTGCGGGTTTTTAGAGTAATACGGGCATCTTGTTGACCAGAGAGTATTTGTGCCGCATTGCTAACAATATTGAGTAGGGCCTGTTCAATTTGATCGGCATCGATCAACAGATCAGGCAAGCTAGGGTCATAATCGCGATCAATAATCACTTTAGAACCGGACTCCAGCTCCACCAATTGTCGCACTTTCTCTAACACTATATGCAGGTTTTCTGGCCGTTTCTTGCCCGGTTTTTGTGGCCCTAATAATCGATCAACAAGAGCTCGAAGTCTGTCTGCTTGCTCTATGATAATTTGGGTATATTCCGTTAATGATGGTTCTGGCAGCATTTTTTCTAACAGTTGTGCCGCGCCTCTTAAGCCCCCTAGTGGGTTTTTAATTTCATGAGCCAATCCTCTGACTAACAGTTTTGCCGCTTGCTGTTGAGCGTGTTGATTCAGCTCTTGGCTTAATCGTCGCTGTTGACCAATTCTGCGCATCTCAATGAGCAGCATTAGCTGCTTTTGCCATGTGATTGGACTGGCGGTCACTTCTAGCATTAAAGGTTTTCCGTCAACAACAAAGGTAACATCGCTGTCGGTAATACTCTGTCCGCTCTGCAGTGGCTGGGTGAGTAATGCCAGATCCATCGAGGCGTGCTGAATCAGTTTGGAGAGAGGGCTATCAACAATACGTTTTGTGCTTTGTGAAAAAAGCTGCTCGGTCGCGGGATTAGCGTAGCGAACCACTAGGTCCTCATCCAGCATTAGCGTGGCGGTGACGACATTCTCTAAAATGGCAGTGGAAAGATCATTGGTCACAACAGTTTCCTTATTTCTGCTCTATTATTGAACGTTGCACCAAAATTGTGCAACTCAATTTTTAGTATGAATGATAGTGCGGCGCAACGGTAGCGTTAATAGCACTATTTCTCTACATTGCTGAGCAAATCGTTGCTATCAGCGATGACATTCTCTGGTATGACTCTAATAATGCAATTAGCTTGCCGCTTTGGCCGTGAGTGACAACGAATTAAATTATGAACTGATTTTGCGAGGGCTGGTGGTGAGTTTGCTCTATCGCTAGAGCGCTTTCTTGTTGATTAGCTTGACGATTCAGAGTGTTAAAAGCATGAAACAAAAAAGCTCGCCAAATGGCGAGCTTCGATTAACAAGTCAAATCGTGGCGATTATACAGAGTAGTAAAGTTCAAACTCTAGTGGGTGAGTCGCCATATTGATTTTCTCAACATCTTCAGACTTAAGCGCGATGTAAGAATCGATAAAGTCATCAGAGAATACGCCACCGGCAGTCAAGAACTCACGGTCGTCATCAAGACATGCAAGAGCTTGCTGCAATGATTCTGCAACGGTTGGGATCTCTGCTGCTTCTTCAGCAGGCAAGTCATAGAGATCTTTATCCATTGCTTCACCTGGGTGAATCTTGTTCTTAATGCCGTCTAGGCCTGCCATCAGCATCGCTGCAAAACCTAAGTATGGGTTTGCTGTTGGGTCACCAAAGCGCAGTTCGATACGACGAGCTTTAGGGCTTGGTACCACTGGGATACGGATTGAAGCTGAACGGTTACGTGCAGAGTACGCAAGCATTACTGGTGCTTCAAAACCGGGTACAAGACGTTTGTATGAGTTAGTTGATGCATTAGCAAAGGCGTTAATAGCGCGAGCGTGCTTAATGATACCGCCAATGTAGTAAAGAGCCATTTCAGATAGGCCGCCGTACTTGTCACCAGCAAACAAGTTAACACCATCTTTGTTTAAAGACATGTGAACGTGCATACCACTACCGTTATCACCAACAAGTGGCTTAGGCATAAAGGTTGCTGTTTTTCCGTACGCGTGAGCGACATTGTGAACAACATACTTATAGATTTGGATTTCATCTGCTTTTGCAGTTAGGGTATTGAAACGAGTAGCAATTTCGTTTTGACCTGCTGTCGCTACCTCGTGGTGGTGAGCTTCAACAACCAGTCCCATCTCTTCCATCACTAGACACATTGCGCTACGGATATCTTGAGATGAATCCACAGGGGCTACTGGGAAGTAACCACCCTTCACTCCTGGACGGTGACCTTTGTTACCACCTTCAACGTGAGAACCAGTGTTCCAAGACGCTTCTACATCATCAATCTTAAAGAAAGAACCTGATATGTCGGTATTAAACTTAACATCATCAAATAGGAAGAATTCTGGTTCAGGGCCAACTAATACTGAATCGGCTACGCCAGAAGCTTTCATGTAGTCTTCTGCACGTTTCGCGATAGAGCGTGGGTCACGGTCATAGCCTTGCATAGTGGCAGGCTCTAGAATGTCACAACGGATATTTAGCGTTGAGTCTTCAGTGAATGGGTCTAATACAGCACTTGTTGCGTCAGGCATCATGACCATGTCTGACTCGTTGATTCCTTTCCAACCAGCAACAGACGAACCATCAAACATCTTACCTTCTTCGAAGAAATCTGCGTCGATTTGGTGAGCAGGGATAGAAATATGCTGCTCTTTACCTTTGGTATCGGTAAAGCGTAGGTCGATAAACTTAACTTCGTTTTCTTGGATAAGCGATAAAACATTTTCTACTGACATCTTGGATAACCTCCAGTGTTATTAATGCGGTACAGTTTCGATTTACTAAATCGTCATTGATTAATGTCTTTGCAGTAATTGCATTAATCTATGATGCTGTTACTAAGCTAAAACCGTGCCACTTATTATAATCCTTTTAATTTCATGGGCTTGTAATTTTAAAGCGGCTCTTTGATGGCGGCTGTGCACCAAAATGATCACTGTTTGCACATATTTGGTGCAATGTGATGTGGCTACAATAAACTTACTTGTTCATTCAGCATGGTTTGAGGTAAATAGTCAAGATGAAAACTGTCAATGTGTAGCATATTGCTGAGCAGTTTTGAGATGCAGGGGCTATACGCGGTTAATGGATTTTGCTGTAGAAAAAATTTGTAGAAGAGCCCACTTTTTTAGAGCTTTGGTATGAGTGGTTAATATTCAACGTTAATGTAAAACGAATAAGATTGCTTGGCTCTACAAAGCAAACTATGGTTAACAAGTAGGATTTTTGACAAAAAATGAACAATTTTCGTCGTATCAGATCACATTTCTTAGCTGTTTAGAGAAAAATCTGCTACATTAGCGCCGATTTTTTAAACCAAAAGCAGCGAATGAACCCTGCTTGATAATTGAGTGACTCAAAATTCATGGCTACTCCACAGATTGATAAATTAAGAAATATCGCGATCATCGCGCACGTTGACCACGGTAAAACAACATTAGTAGATAAGCTGCTTCAGCAATCAGGTACTCTAGAATCTCGTGGAGAAGCAGAAGAACGTGTTATGGACTCGAACGATATCGAGAAAGAGCGCGGTATTACCATTCTTGCTAAGAACACAGCGATTAACTGGAACGACTACCGTATTAATATCGTAGATACTCCGGGACACGCCGATTTCGGTGGTGAAGTAGAGCGTATCATGTCAATGGTAGATTCTGTTTTACTGATCGTTGATGCTGTTGACGGCCCAATGCCTCAAACTCGCTTTGTAACACAAAAAGCTTTCGCACACGGTCTTAAGCCAATTGTTGTTATCAACAAAATTGACCGTCCGGGTGCTCGTCCTGATTGGGTTATGGATCAAGTATTTGATCTGTTTGATAACCTGGGTGCTACCGATGAGCAGTTAGACTTTACTGTTGTTTACGCTTCAGCTTTAAACGGTTGGGCAACAATGGAGGAAGGTACGGTTGGTGAAGATATGGAACCGTTGTTCCAAGCTGTTGTTGATACTGTAGACGCACCAAGTGTTGATATTGATGGTGCTCTGCAAATGCAGGTATCTCAGCTTGACTACAGTTCTTATGTTGGTGTTATCGGTGTATGTCGTGTAACTCGCGGTTCAGTTAAGCCTAACCAGCAAGTAACTATTGTCAGCGCTGATGGTAAGAAACGAAATGGCAAGGTTGGTACCGTTCTTGGTTACCTTGGCTTAGAGCGCCATGAAACGGATCAAGCCAATGCGGGTGACATCATTGCAATTACAGGTCTGGGTGAGCTGAAAATTTCAGACACAATTTGTGACCAAAATAATGTTGAAGCGATGACTCCGCTATCTGTTGATGAACCAACAGTAACCATGACGTTCCAAGTAAACACCTCTCCATTCGCCGGTAAAGAAGGTAAATTTGTTACCTCTCGTAATATCCTAGAGCGTCTGGAAAAAGAGTTAGTACACAATGTTGCATTGCGTGTAGAAGAAACTGACAACCCAGACCGTTTCCGTGTATCTGGTCGTGGTGAGCTTCACCTGTCTATTCTGATCGAGAACATGCGTCGTGAAGGTTTTGAATTAGCGGTATCTCGTCCGGAAGTTATTCTGAAAGAAGAAGATGGTCAGCTACTAGAACCTTATGAAACCGTTACGATTGATGTGGTTGAAGAGCATCAGGGCGGTATCATGGAAAACATTGGTATCCGTAAAGGTGAACTAACGGATATGGCACCAGATGGTAAAGGCCGTGTACGTATGGACTTTATGATGCCATCTCGTGGTCTTATCGGTTTCCAGACAGAATTTATGACACTGACTTCAGGTTCAGGTCTGCTTTACCATACTTACGACCATTACGGTCCACATAAAGGTGGAGTTATCGGTCAACGTAATAACGGTGTGCTGATTTCAAACGCAACAGGTAAAGCGTTAACTTATGCTCTGTTTAATCTTCAAGAGCGTGGTCGTCTATTTGCTGAGCATGCTGACGAAGTGTATGAAGGACAAATTATCGGTATTCATAACCGTTCAAACGATTTGACCGTTAACTGCCTTAAAGGTAAGCAGCTAACCAACGTTCGTGCATCGGGTACCGATGAAGCACAGGTTCTGTCACCACCGATCAAATACACTCTAGAGCAAGCGCTTGAGTTTATCGATGAAGATGAGTTGGTAGAAGTAACACCTGAAAGCATCCGTATTCGTAAGAAGTTATTGACTGAAAACGAACGTAAGCGTGCAAGCCGTCCTGCCAAATAAGTACCGCTTATTGGCGAGCATGAATAGCTAAATAAAAAGGGTGAGAAGATAACTTCTCACCCTTTTTTTATGCTTGATAGATGAGTAACTCTATTTTTGTTTTAGCTTACTAAGAAAAGCATCTGATTCTTTGATGGCTGAATTCATCTGCTTTATGGCGTATTGAATGTCTCGTTCAAGATTAGAAAACTCCCCTTTTAACGAACCAATGGCGCTGGCATTTAGGTTATGTTTTAAATAAAGCGTATTGTCCCTTAGGGTATTGAGTACCGGCGTCATCTTTTTCTCAGCCATTTTCATGGCATTTAGCATCTTGTTGTAGGATGACTTGGTTTCACGCAGCTTTTGCTCACTAGATCGGCGTAAGCTAGCACTGGTGTATAATTGCAACTCTTCTTGCCACTCTTCAAACAGTGCCGAAGATACATCTTCTATAGCACTAATACGGTCACGTACATCCTGAGCTGCACTTTCACTGCTCTCATATTTATCATTAATGGTGTTATAAACCGTTTCCAACTCACCACCGTTAAAATTGGTCAGTGCAGAGAGTGCTTCTAAGGCGCTGGTAAATTCTTGTTGGGCTTCTTGTTGTGAATTTCTGGCATCTTCAACGCGATCAACCATAATATCTCTTTTATGGTAGCCGACTTTTTCCATGGCAGAATAGTAGGTCGACTGGCAGCCAGTTAGTATAAATATGGACATAATAGTGCCCAATAAATAGCGCATATTTGCTTCCTTTCTATTAATATGATGAGGACTCTAGATATTATAGATTGGCTTAGTTAGCAGGGAGATACAAGTTGAAAATTGAATTGATAACGAGACAAGCGGTGCACTTTGGGCGTTATCTTTTAACACGGATGAATCATGATCGAATTAATGTTAATGCTGGCTACTTGGCTTACATTACTTTGCTCTCAATTGTGCCAATGCTAACGGTACTGCTATCGGTGTTATCATCGTTTGCTGTTTTTGCTGATGCGGGAAATGTGATTCAAGATTTTGTTATCACAAATTTCGTTCCTGCCGCAGGAGAAGCGGTTAAGACCGCCCTTGCAGAGTTTGTGGCGAACACCGGAAAGATGACCGCGGTAGGTGGTGCATTTTTGTTTGTTGCTGCGTTGATGCTGATTTCTAATATCGATAAAAACTTGAATTATATCTGGCGAATAGAGCAAAAACGTCGAGCTGTATTTTCATTCTCTATGTACTGGATGGTATTAACTTTAGGGCCGATACTGGTTGGCGCGAGTATTGCCGCCACTTCATACGTTACTTCATTGCGTTTTTTAGATAGTACTGCCCTCTCAGGCATTTACGATCTGTTGTTACGCTGGCTTCCTCTTATTCTCTCCTTCTTTGCTTTTATGGGATTGTATATGTTGGTGCCGAATAAAAAAGTTGCTCCTGTTAATGCGGCAGTTGGGGCTCTAATTGCCGCGTTGTTGTTTGAACTCAGCAAAAAAGCGTTTGCAGCTTATATCACTCAGTTTCCTTCCTATCAGCTGATTTATGGCGCATTAGCGGCTATCCCTATTCTGTTTGTCTGGGTCTATTTGTGCTGGTTGATCGTTCTTGTTGGTGCAGAAGTTACCGCTTCTTTAGGGGAGCGTGAGCAGTGGAGTCTGTCACAAGAGATGGTACACTCGTCTAGCATTGAAGAAAGCATTGAAGGAAGGGAAGAGAGTGATAGCGTTGATTCAGAGAGTAAGTGAGTCGTCTGTTAAAGTCGATGGTGAGATTGTTGGAGAAATTGGCCAAGGACTATTGGTATTACTTGGTGTAGAAAAAGACGATGATGAGGCCAAAGCGAAGCGCTTAATGGAGCGAGTAACCACATATCGCGTTTTTTCTGATGATGATGGCAAGATGAACCTAAATGTGAAACAAGTCGGTGGTAGCGTCCTCGTAGTTTCTCAATTTACTCTTCCTGCAGATACTAAGAAGGGCACGAGAGCGGGCTTTTCTCGTGGTGCGCACCCAAGTGATGCGGAGCGTTTATACGATTATTTTTCTGATCAGTGTGCATCGGTACTGCCAACCGAAAGAGGCCGATTTGCGCAGGACATGAAAGTGTCGCTGGTGAATGATGGCCCTGTTACTTTCTGGTTACAAGTATAAAGAATGAGCAAAAGGATGACGTAGACACTGTTGTTGTCGACGACGATTGAACCACCTTAATAAGGAATATTATGTTTAAACTAATCACGCCAAAAACGGATAATCAGATAGCCAAGTATTATCACTTTCGCTGGCAAATGCTGCGTGAGCCACTTAGGTTACCTGAAGGATCTGAGCGTGATGAGTATGACGAAATGAGTCACCATAGAATGATTGTTGATGGCCGAGGGCGACCAATGGCTGTCGGGCGGTTATATATTACGCCAGACAATGAAGCGCAGATTCGTTATATGGCGGTAAAGCCGAATCGTCGAAATAAAGGGCTTGGTTCACTCATCTTGGTGGCGTTGGAATCTTTTGCGCGTCAGGAAGGGGTGAAAAGGCTGGTTTGTAATGCTCGCGAAGAAGCCATCGCTTTTTACACTAAGAATGAGTTTGAAAGCAAAGGTGAACTCAGTGATCAAGTGGGCAAAAACCGTCACCAGCAGATGGTTAAGCAGCTTGATCCTCTGGAGAATATTTTACGAAAACCTCAATGGTGCGCGGAGCTGCAAGAACGTTGGGAACAGCAGATCCCCATTAGCGATAAAATGGGCATTAAAATTAATCAATACACCGGCTATCAGTTTGAGTGTAGTGCACAACTAAACCCTAACCTGAATCCGCGTAACTCCATGTTCGCAGGTTCCGCTTTCACTTTGGCTACCTTAACAGGCTGGGGAATGACTTGGTTGCTGATGCGTGAGCGCAACCTAAATGCCGATATTGTTTTGGCAGACAGTAAGATTAGATATCGCTTTCCAGTTGAAGAGACACCAATAGCTACCACCTCTCTTGATGGAATCAGTGGAGACTTGGATAGGCTTAAGAACGGCAGAAAAGCACGGGTTATTATTAACGTAACCATCTACAGTGGCGACATTGCGGCGGTGGAGTTTATAGGTACCTATGTTCTATTACCAAAAACGCAGTAGAGTGCTTGATTTTTAAAGAGAAACCTTGATAGAGGCGTCCCCTCAGTTAACGTTTTGTGTCCCACTATCAAGTGACAATAAACGGCCGTTAAAACCGAGGCCGAAGGTCAACCGAGTTTTTCAAACCAAGCCATCTGTTATTGCTCACAGGTGGTGAGAGTGTCGGTGCTGTTGTTTAGCAAATCATAGTGAGTACGGGTACACTTTTCAGATAACTCTAACTGTAAGTGATTATTGCGTTTATCTACCAAATCATATTGTCCGGAAAGGAAACCAGCGACACCTACGCCTTTTATCTGTTGGTTTGCAATTTTCACTCTACCTCTGTCAGCAATAATCTTGAGTTCAGTAACATCGATAGGTTGGCTGACGATATCAGACTCCCCGGTCTGGTGAACTAATATAGCGTCTCGAAGTGAAGCAGAAAGTTGCCCTGTTAAGCTATGTTGAAAGTTTAGCGGGTCACCTGCAAGGCCATTAGCGGTAAGCTGATAATCCACGGTACCTTCAAGTTTAAATGGTAAGTCAGTCCAGTATTGATAGACGTTGGTTGGTACACCATATCCTGTTGATTCAATTTTCCATGGGCGACTGACTTTATCCAGTTGATAATGCCCTTTGGCCTCAAGTAAACCATCTCGAAGAGGAATAAACAGATCATTTAACTGCCATATTCCCTTATCACTTGTCATGCTCATGACTGGCAGGCTTGAATACAGTTGGTCATAACTTGCATTATTGGCCTTTATATCCAGTTTTCCATTCCAAAGTGCTATTTCTCCATCTTTTACTAATTGAAGGTTGTCACCTTTTACCTCTAATCCTGTCAATTGCCAATTAGGTTTCTGGGCAAGCTGAATGATCTGAGAGTGCTTGATTGCTAGTTCTTTGACCGATAAATTTTTGATATTACTAATGTTGTTGCTTATTAGTTCGAAGTCATCCAATTGTTCACTTATCCATTTAATGCCAGAAAGGGACAAATGAGAGAGTTGCCAATTGTGTGCTTGAAATAAGCCACTTGCTTGAATTAAACCTTGTTGGAATTCAACACTGCTTTCGACTAATTGCACGCTGTTGTTATGCAAGTAGAGCTGGAAAACAGGATCAAGCCATTGTTGATTTAAATAGCCAATACTTTCTGCATTTAATGAAATATATCCTTCGCTTTGCTGCCATAAATTAAATGGAAACGTTAGATTTTCAATCGACAGGTTGGCATTGGTTAACTGAATATTGTTAAGGCTAATGCTGCTATCAAGCAGATCCAAGCTATTGATATGACTGATATGTTTGGTAATGGCTTGCCATTTGTTTTGTTCAAGAGTGTTTAATGGCGATTCTGCTAGGCGAAGTTGGTTTATCGTTACGTTTATTAATGACCAACCGTGAGGATACTGTTCTGCTTGGCCTGAGAACTCACCGTCTCGCCAACGGAAGGATAAGCCATAGATAGTGCTGTTTTGTTGTTTGTAGTCAGCGTCAAGCAAGACGCTGTCAAATGCTTCACCTTGCCAATAAATTTGCTCTGCCGAGAATTGAATGGTGCCAAATGGAATGGGGCCCTGCGCGACAAACTGAGGGTTCTTTATCTGTATGCTGGCGTCTCTGGCGATGAAGCTATCGTCTGAAAAGTCTAGATTAGAAATGGATAGCTGCTTTACTTTTATAGTATTTGGCCAGGGCAAGTCAGGTAAGCCATCTTGCAAAGAGAGCCCATTAATGAGAACGCTTTCTAGTTGTTGCTGTTCAGATAATAGAGAGGAAAGATCCAACCAAATATCGATGTTATCTATATTGATGGGGTGTTGCTGTTCGGGATGTAACTCAACATCGGTAACCGACAACTGATTGGGGTAATGATAACGAATAGAACTGATGGATACTGGTGTTTTAGAATATCGCGCAAATAGTTGGTTGACGATATTGACCCCATATTGATTTTGCATTGCCCAATAGAGCCCTGCTAGAGCGGCTAATAACAGCAACAAAAGGGTGGTGATGGTCAAAAATAACGCTTTTCTCATCAATATCTTCTACTCATTTTTAAGCGCAGCTAGAGCGTTGAAGCAGTACGCAAGGCCATATTAAACGATATGAGTTACGAGATTGCCGTAAAAAAGTATTTGATTCAATTAAAAAGCCCCTCATTTGAGGGGCTTTATCATAGTTTTATGTCATTTAGTCTAACTGAGGTCCTGCAGAAACTAATGCTGCACCGTCTGCGTTATCAGTATACTTCTCAAAGTTCTTGATAAAGCGCTGCGCCAAGTCTTCAGCTTTGCTTTCCCATTGTAGTGGATCCACATAAGTATCACGTGGGTCTAAAATCGCAGGGTCAACACCAGGAAGTGCCATTGGAACTTCTAAGTTGAATACTGGAATTTGCTTAGTATCTGTTTTCTCGATTGAGCCATCTAAGATGGCATCAATAATACCGCGTGTATCTTGGATAGAAATACGTTTACCTGTACCGTTCCAGCCAGTGTTCACTAGGTAAGCTTCTGCTCCTGCTGCTTCCATACGCTTAACCAATACTTCTGCATACTTAGTTGGGTGTAGTGTTAAGAACGCTGCACCGAAGCAAGAAGAGAAGGTTGGCGTTGGCTCTGTAATGCCTCGCTCAGTACCTGCCAATTTGGCGGTAAAGCCTGATAAGAAGTGGTACTTAGTTTGCTCTGGAGTCAACTTAGCAACCGGAGGTAACACACCAAATGCATCAGCTGTTAAGAAGATAACTTTCTGTGCGTGTCCTGCTTTAGATACAGGTTTAACAATGTTGTCGATATGGTAGATAGGGTAAGAAACACGAGTATTCTCGGTTTTAGAACCATCATCAAAATCGATAGAACCGTCGTTACGTACAGTGACGTTTTCTAGTAGTGCATCGCGGCGGATAGCATTGTAGATATCCGGCTCAGCTTCTTTAGATAGGTTGATGGTTTTCGCGTAGCAGCCACCTTCGTAGTTGAATACTCCATCATCATCCCAACCGTGCTCATCATCACCAATTAGCTGGCGTTTTGGATCGGTTGATAGTGTGGTTTTACCTGTACCAGATAGACCGAAGAAGATAGCGGTATCGCCTTCTTCACCCACATTGGCAGAACAGTGCATTGATGCAATGCCTTTTAGAGGTAAGAAGTAGTTCATCATGGCGAACATACCTTTCTTCATTTCGCCGCCATACCAAGTACCACCAATTAACTGCATTTTTTCAGTCAAGTTAAATACGGTGTAGTTTTCTGAGTTTAAGCCTTGTTTTTCCCAGTTAGTGTTTGTTGTTTTTGCGCCGTTCATAACGACAAAGTCAGGTTCAAACGTTGCGAGTTCTTCTTCTGTTGGTCGAATGAACATATTTTTAACGAAGTGACACTGCCAAGCTACTTCAGTAACAAAGCGGATAGAAAGACGTGTATCTTCGTTTGCGCCACAATAGCAGTCGAGAACAAATAGTCGTTTGCCGGATAGCTGTGTTGTTGTTAGTTCTTTAAGCTCGTTCCACACCTCTGTAGAGATAGCTTTGTTATCATTTTTAACTTGATCGGATGTCCACCACATGTTTTCTTCAGTTGTTGCATCTTTTACGATGAACTTATCTTTAGGTGAACGACCGGTGAAAATACCAGTATCAACAGCAACAGCGCCAAGCTCAGTTACTACGCCTCTTTCATACCCTTCTAAATCAGAACGAGTTTCCTCGGCGAATAACATTTCGTAACTTGGATTGCGAACAATCTCTTTTACGTTTGTTAGTCCGTATTTAGTTAGGTCTAGTTGTGCAGCCTTAGTATGTTCCATTACGGTCATAGGTGCTCCTTATTGGATAATTGTAGGGAATTTGTAAATTCTTTTTTTTAATCTGTTCACCATGCTATCAACGTGAAAGCGAGAAAACAGGGAGATAAGTCAAAAATAATTGACGAAAAATACATCGATTATGCTCGTTCGTCACACTTTAGTACGCTTCAGTTGTTGCGGACGCAAAGCTTTGCGCTAGATCAAAATATTGTACAGAAAAGAAAGTAAGAAATGTGTGGAGAGTCGATTAACTGGGTGATTTATATGGTTTTATGTAACAAAAAAGCCGGTTTTTGCCGGCTTGATCTAAATATTAAAATAATGTTTGCATATATGCATGTTAGTGAACGGTTTTGTTCTCTGCCTCTGCTTGTGTATATAGAGCGGTAACATCACTTTCGTCGAACGAATAACTCGTGCCGCAGTAATCACAATGTAAAGAAATTATTCCTTCAGTTGTTAACATGTCGTAAACCTCTTCTTTTGCCACCGTAATGATGGCAGAGGCGCTTCTTTCGCGTGAACAACCACAATGAAATTCAACAGGTTGAGCATCAAACAGTTTAACCGTCTCTTGATTGTACAAGCGATAAAGTAACTCATTGGCCTGAAGTGAAAACAGCTCTTCATCTTTCACTGTGTCAGTCAATTGCTCTAAATGTTCGAAATCATTGTCAGAACCAGTACCATCCGGCATAACCTGTAGCAACATACCTGCAGCATGGGCTTTTCCTTCATGTTGACCTAAACGGAACCAGAGTCGTGTTTTAAGCTGCTCAGAGCGAACAAAGTACTCTTCAAGGCAGTGAGCCAAGGTTTCCCCTTCAAGACCAACGATGCCTTGGTAGCGCTCTCCTTGCTTAGGTGAAATGGTAATCACCAAGTGTCCTTTGCCCATCAAGTCATGCAAACTCGCATCGTTGGCGATATCTCCTTCCCAGCGAGCGACACCGCGAACCTTCTGATCGTGATCTCCGTTGATAACCGCTAGTGAAACAGGGCCGTCACCTTGTAATTGTAAGGTGATGGATCCTTCAAACTTTAAGGTTGCGGTTAGCAGCGTTGTTGCAACTAATAGTTCACCCAACAAGTTTTGAACCGCAGTAGGGTACTCCTTGCTGGAAATTATCTGTTGGTATGTCTCATCTAGTTGAACCAACTCGCCACGAACAGACAGGTCTTCAAATAGGTAGCGGTTTAATACATTGTTTGCCATTTCAGGAAACTCCAGCTTATTGATGTTTAAATTTAATAATATTACGGCGCTGTTTTTTATCCGGTCGGCGATCCGGGCTTGGACTATGGAAAGCATTTAGTTTTCGTTGCTCGTGATTCTCTTCACGTTTCGCGATGCTCTCTTCTGTCTCTCTATAAAGCAGTTGTGCTTCAGGTGCTCCACGACGTTGATCGGAAACTTTTTCAATAATGACCGTCTTATCGTCATGGCCTTGTTTCAATGTGATGACTGCTCCCAGTTCAACGAGTTTACTGGGTTTAGATCTCTGTCCATTGTAGTGTACTTTGCCACCGTCAACCATGTTACGAGCAATAGAGCGTGTTTTGTAGAATCGTGCTGCCCAAAGCCATTTATCTAGCCGAACAGCGTCTGAATTTGATTTCACTTTTATACCCAACCCTAAAAATAATGAACGCTACAGGATGTTACTGGTCTTATAGCCAAGTAAATTCGGTACATGCCGTAAAATAAGTCGCTAAACCCTGTTGCTATTTTGTGTAGAAATGGTGATATGACTCTATTTTTTCAAGTGCCGAGAATAAAATGTAGCAGTTATCTTACGTAGATAATCATCAAGATATGCTATTCTTCTCCGCTACTCTTTTTTTTGTCTTTGACTAGTATGAGGTTATGGATGCTCTCGACTGTGAGCCTGAATAAAAAGCCAATGCGCTTTTTCGGGAAGTTACCATTGTTATGGACACAATCACAATCTGTTATTAGTGTTGTTGTAACGCTAATATTTATTGCATGCTCATCGTGGCTGTTGGGGCAACTTTTTTGGCAACTACAACAACCGAGCACAACCATCGCTTCATGGGAAGCAAACCAATCTCAAGTGACACAATTGTCAGGTAAAAAACCTACCGATATCTCTAACCTTGTTAATGCCAACCTCTTTGGTCGTTATTCTGAGACCGCACCTGTTATCGTACAGCCTATTGTTCAAGATGCACCAAAAACCAAATTGAATTTGGTATTAGTTGGTGCCGTTGCGACGTCAGATAAGAATAACAGCTTGGCGATTATTGCCAATCGAGGCAGCCAGTCCACTTATGGTATTGGCGAACAGATAGAAGGCACTCAGGCAAAATTGAAAGCGGTGTTTATCGACCGAGTTATTATTGATAATTCAGGAAGAGATGAGACGTTAATGCTTGAAGGGATTGAGTACAGCAGACGAGCGTTACAGCAAGATTCAGTGACTTCTTCTCAAGGTGTAGGAAACAACCAAGTACGATTAGCGGACATTAGAGCGCAAGTTGTTGAAGATCCTCAAAGTATCTTACGTTACATACGATTATCGCAGGTAAAAAGAAATGATCGCTTGCTCGGCTATCGTGTTCGACCTGGAAATGAGCGAGCGCTGTTTGACTCTGTAGGATTACAAGAAGGGGATATTGCAACGCAATTAAATGGTGAAGACCTCACTAATCCCACTGCAATGAGTAAGATTTGGCAATCTATAAATGAGCTAACGGAATTAAATTTGACGGTTGATCGTGACGGTCAACTTCATGAAATATATATCGCATTTTAAGCTGGCACATTAAGTGTTAGCGATAGTTAGGAGTTTCTAGTGAAAGGGTGGTTAAGCAAAAGTGCGTTATTGCTGGCAGGAAGTCTAATGTGTGTGCCTGCCATGGCAAACGAATTTAGCGCTAGCTTTAAAGGAACAGATATACAGGAGTTTATTAACATTGTTGGTCGAAATTTAGAAAAGACCATTATTGTTGATCCTTCTGTGCGCGGAAAAATCGATGTTCGTAGCTACGATGTACTCACCGAAAAGCAATACTACCAGTTTTTTCTTAATGTTTTAGAAGTGTATGGCTTTGCGGTTGTCGAGATGGAAAACGGTATTTTAAAGGTGATAAAAGCCAAAGATGCCAAAACATCCGCCATTCCCGTGGTTGGTGATGATTCGTCAATAAAGGGTGACGCAGTGATTACCCGTGTGGTTGCCGTGCGGAATGTCTCGGTTAGAGAGCTCTCTCCTCTTCTTCGTCAATTAAATGATAATGCAGGAGCGGGTAATGTTGTGCATTACGACCCTGCCAATATTATTTTGATTACCGGACGTGCTGCGGTGGTTAACCGCCTTGCTGAAATTATTGAGCGAGTGGATCAGGCCGGCGACAAAGAGATTGAAGTGGTTGAACTGAGAAGTGCCTCTGCATCTGAGATGGTACGTATTGTAGAGGCGTTAAATAAATCCGCCAATACCAAAAATACCCCTGAATTTTTACAGCCAAAGCTGGTAGCCGATGATAGAACCAATTCCGTATTGATTTCTGGCGACCCTACCGTTAGAAAACGTCTGCGTAAATTGATTATGCAGTTAGATGTTGAGATGGCAACGAAAGGAAACAATAAGGTTGTCTATTTAAAATATGCTAAAGCTGAAGAGATGGTCGATGTCCTAAAAGGGGTATCAGATAACATCCAGTCAGAGAAGAAAACCGCCGGGCAGCAGTCTGGTTCAAATCGTACTGAGGTGATGATCGCGGCTCACCCTGATACCAATGCCTTGGTACTTACCGCGCCAACCGATGTGATGACAGCGCTGCTTGACGTTATTGCCCAATTGGATATTCGTCGTGCACAGGTGCTTATTGAAGCTCTGATTGTAGAAATGTCGGAAGGTGATGGCGTCAATTTAGGGGTTCAGTGGGGCAACCTAGAAACCGGTGCCGTTATTCAGTACGGAAATACCGGTGCGCCAATTGGTCAGGTGATGGTTGGCTTAGAAAATGCCAAAGATACTACTGAGAAAAAACCTATTAGAGATTCTAATACGGGCGCGATCAAATATTATGAAGAGACTACTACAAAGGGTGACTACTCTACTTTAGCCAGTGCGCTAGGCGGAGTGAATGGTGCTGCGGTAAGTGTGCTGATGGGCGATTGGACGGCCTTGATTAGTGCGGTCTCTACCGATTCAAACTCTAACATTCTTTCCTCTCCAAGCATTACTGTTATGGATAATGGAGAGGCGTCGTTTATTGTTGGTGAAGAAGTGCCAGTGATCACCGGTTCTACCGCTAGCTCAAGTAATAGTAACCCCTTCCAAACCGTTGAACGTAAAGAGGTGGGAATTAAGCTCAAAGTTGTTCCTCAAATCAATGAAGGCGACTCTGTACAGCTTAATATTGAACAAGAGGTGTCTAATGTCTTGGGAGCTAGTGGTGCGGTGGATGTGCGTTTTGCCAAACGTCAACTGAATACCTCAGTAATGATTCAAGATGGGCAAATGTTGGTTCTGGGTGGATTAATGGACGAACGTGCCATGGAGAACGAATCTAAAGTGCCGTTTTTAGGGGATATCCCTGTGCTTGGTCATCTCTTTAAATCCACCAGTACCCAGATAGAAAAACGCAACCTAATGGTGTTTATTAAACCAACCATTATTCGTGATGGTATGACGGCGGATGGCATTACTCAGCGTAAGTACAACTATTTCCGTGCTGAGCAGCTATTTAAAGCCGAACAAGGGTTGAAATTGCTCTCAGATGACGCGATTCCAGTGTTGCCGGAGATAGGTTCTGAGAAGCGTTATCCTGCAGAGTTCCAAGCCTTTATTGATCAGTTGGAGGCAAAATAATGCGAGGGATGGGTGACGACTTGTCTCGATTGCCGTTTAGTTTTGCAAAACGGCATCAGCTAGTATTGGAAAACAATGAAAAAGAGGCTCAACCGCTGACACTGTTTTATGTTGAACCTCTTGCTGTGACGACGTTATCGGAAGTACAACGAGTGACTCTTCAACCATTTGTTCCTGTAGCTATCTCTTTAGAAGAGTTTGAAAAGAAACTGACGCTGGCTTATCAACGCAACTCCTCTGAAGCTCGTCAGTTAATGGAAGATATCGGTGCTGATAATGATGATTTCTTCTCATTAGCGGAAGAGTTGCCGCAGAATGAAGACTTGCTCGAAGCAGAAGACGATGCACCTATTATCAAGCTGATTAACGCCATGTTGGGTGAAGCGATAAAAGAAGGTGCTTCTGACATCCATATAGAAACGTTTGAACAGTCGCTATCCATTCGTTTTCGGGTTGATGGTGTACTGCGAGAAGTGTTGGCACCGAGTAGAAAGTTGGCGCCGCTATTGGTGTCGCGAGTTAAGGTGATGGCTAAGCTGGATATCGCTGAGAAACGTGTACCTCAAGATGGCCGAATCTCGTTAAGAATTGGTGGTCGGGCTGTGGATGTGCGTGTATCAACCATGCCATCGTCACATGGTGAGCGTGTGGTTATGCGTCTGTTGGATAAGAATGCCACTCAACTTGATTTACACAGCTTGGGCATGACTACACAGAACCATGACACATTCCAAAAGCTGATCGCTCGTCCTCACGGCATTATTTTGGTTACAGGCCCGACAGGTTCAGGTAAAACCACTACGCTTTATGCTGGCCTGCAAGAACTCAACAGCAGCGAACGCAACATTCTTACCGTTGAAGATCCTATTGAATTTGATATTGATGGTATTGGTCAGACACAGGTAAACCCAAAAGTGGATATGACCTTTGCTCGTGGTTTAAGAGCGATTTTGCGTCAAGACCCAGATGTGGTGATGGTGGGTGAGATACGTGATTTAGAAACCGCCCAAATTGCAGTCCAAGCCTCTCTTACTGGTCACTTAGTGATGTCTACCTTGCACACCAATACTGCTGTGGGTGCCATTACACGTCTCAGGGATATGGGGGTTGAACCATTTCTCATCTCATCTTCATTGCTTGGAGTATTAGCGCAACGTTTGGTTCGTACACTGTGTCCGGACTGTAAACAGCCATTCCAAGCCGACAGTGAGCAGAAAAAGCTGTTTTCTCTGTCTGCGGATGACGAGTTAGTTTTGTATAAAAAACAAGGTTGTGAAGAGTGCAATTACAAAGGCTATCGAGGCCGAACCGGTATTCATGAACTGCTGGTGATCAATGACGATGTGCAAGAGCTGATTCATTCAGAAGTGGGTGAGCAAGCTATTGAGAAATCGATTCGCGCAGAAACACCAAGTATTCGTGATGATGGGTTAAATAAAGTTCGCTTAGGTATAACCACGTTGGAAGAGGTTATGCGTGTCACTAAGGAAGTCTGATGGCGGCATTTGAATATAAAGCCTTAAATGCAAAGGGCCGACAGCAAAAAGGCGTGGTTGAAGGAGACAATGCACGTCAGGTTCGCCAGCGTCTGAAAGAACAAGGGTTAATTCCTGTTGAGGTGGTAGAAACCAAAGCGAAGAAAACGTCTACGAGCTCTCATCAGCCGTCAACAATTAAGCGCGGTATAAGTGTGAATGATCTGGCTTTAATAACGCGTCAACTCTCTACGTTGGTTCAAGCGGGGATGCCATTGGAGGAGTGTCTTAAAGCGGTCGCAGAGCAGACGGAAAAACCAAGAATCCGCACCATGATAATGGCGGTAAGATCTCGTGTTATTGAAGGCTATACCCTTGCAGATAGCATGGCAGACTACCCACATATTTTTGATGATCTATTTCGCTCTATGGTGGCAGCTGGTGAAAAATCCGGTCACTTAGACACTATTTTGAATCGCCTCGCGGACTATGCCGAGAACCGTCAGCAGATGCGTTCTAAGTTGCAGCAGGCAATGATCTATCCTGTAGTGCTAACGGTATTTGCAATCGGTGTTGTGGCGTTTCTGCTTTCCAGCGTAGTACCACAAATAGTCGATCAGTTTGTGCAAATGGGACAAGAGCTTCCGGCATCAACACAGTTTTTATTGAGCGCCAGTGATTTTGTACAGAGCTGGGGGCTGGTGATTGTGTTGGCTATTATCGCTCTGATTGCGTTATTTAAGTTTGCCATGATGAAAGAGTCGACACGCTTGTCGTGGGACAGGAAGGTGCTCTACTTTCCCTTGATAGGAAAAATAGCGAGAGGATTAAATACCTCTCGATTTGCTCGCACATTATCCATCTGTACATCGAGTGCCATTCCTCTATTGGAAGGAATGAAAGTCGCGGCAGATGTAATGACCAACCAGTATGTTAAACGAGAAGTTCTGCTAGCAGCAGAGAAAGTGCGAGAAGGGGGGAGCTTAAGAAAGTCATTGCAACAAACCAAGCTTTTTCCCCCTATGATGCTGCATATGATCGCCAGTGGTGAACAGAGTGGTGAACTGGAGCAGATGTTAACGCGTGCAGCGGATAACCAAGATCGAGATTTTGAATCCACTACCAATATTGCGCTAGGGTTATTTACCCCAGCATTGATTGCCGTTATGGCAGGGGTGGTACTGTTTATTGTCATGGCAACCTTAATGCCTATTTTAGAAATGAATAATTTGGTATCAGGCTAGGTTTTACTGACTTTTAGCCGCTACTTTTGATGAATTATTCATTGTGGACAGTTAACCAAATCATAAACAAACAATTACAGCATTAATTTAGTTGGAGAGAAAATGAAAAGAAAACAGACAGGCTTCACCTTGCTTGAAGTTATGGTGGTTGTGGTTATTTTGGGTGTATTGGCCAGTTTTGTTGTTCCTAACCTACTTGGAAATAAAGAGAAAGCGGATCAACAGAAAGCCATTTCGGATATCTCTGCACTGGAGCAAGCTCTTGATATGTATAAACTGGATAACAGTGTTTACCCGTCGACAGATCAAGGATTAGAGGCATTGGTGAACAAACCTAGTGGCACACCAGAGCCAAGAAACTACCGCAACAATGGCTATATCAAGCGTCTACCGAATGACCCTTGGGGACGTGAGTACCAATACCTTAGCCCGGGTGATAACGGAACCATTGATATTTTCTCACTTGGTGCTGATGGCGAAGAGGGTGGTGAAGAAGCCAATGCTGATATTGGTAACTGGAACTTACAAGATTTTCGCTAATGCGCACTGATTTTTCATCCGCTTATCTTCTTTCGCTTAGACAGCTAACATTATGATAAGAAAAAGTGCCGGTTTTACACTTATAGAGATCATGCTCGTGATGGTATTGATCTCGCTAAGTGCAGTGGCGGTGGTGATGACTTTGCCAGATAATCAGCAAGATACTGCTAAGTTACAAGCTCAGCGCTTTTTTTATAAGTTACAACTGCTTAATGAAGACGCCATACTAAATGGTCGGGATTATGGTGTCCGGTTTGATAATAGTGGTGATAACTACCGTTTTGTAACGTTAACAGAAAAGGGCTGGCAACCTTTAGAGAATAAAACCTATAAAGAGACCACCTTTGAACAGGGGCTCAGCGTAGATTTTCAATTAGGCAGTGATGCTTGGGCTAACAATGACACTCTATTTAATCAGGAGTCGCTATTTGATGAAGAGATGTTTGCTGAGTTAGATGAGAAAACTCAATCATTACCACCGCAAGTCTTTGTGCTATCCAGCGGTGAGGTGACCCCGTTTTCTGTGACAATCTCTGCAGAATCTCAGCCAGAATCACTCTGGACCATAGAAGCAAAAGAAAATGGAGAGATTATCCTTGTTACGCCAATGGAATACGCCAAAAGGGCGGGGCAATGACAAAGAAAATCAGAGGGATGACATTGCTGGAAGTGCTGGTGGCTTTAGCTATTTTTGCCACCGCGGCCATCAGCGTAATTCGTGCTACCACACAACACAGTAACACCCTCTCGTACTTAGAAGAGAAAACATTTGCTTCTATGGTGGTAGACAATGTGATGGCAAAAGTAATATTGGCTGAGTCGCTTACCGCGGAGCGGAGCGGTAAGAGTAACATGGCTGGACGAGAGTGGTACTGGACAGTGAAGCCTGTCGCCACAGCAACGGATTTTATTAAAGCTTTTGATGTCACTGTTTCTACCGATCAAGAGCAAAAAAGTACCATCGTTACGGTAAGAAGCTATGTCGATAAATAGCAGAAGCCTGAGAAGAAACCGCCAGTGTGGTTTTACCCTTATTGAGGTCTTGGTAGCGATTGCCATATTTGCTGGATTAAGTCTTTCTGCCTATCAAGTACTAGACCAAGTGCAGCGCAGCAACGCTCAATCGATAGAGAAAACCGATCGATTAAAAGCACTGCAACGAGCCATGGTGATCATTGATAACGATTTTCGCCAAATAGCATTAAGACAATTTCGCACCAATGGCGAAGTGGCCAGCGATATGCTGATTGAGTGGGGCAGTGGTTTGCTCTCTTCTGATGAGAATGGCGTTCTATTTGTTCGTTTAGGTTGGTTAAATCCGCAAAATCGTTTTCCTCGAGGGGAAGTATCAAAAGTCGGTTATCGGATCATCGCGGATACATTGCAAAGGGTATGGTGGCGTTACCCCGATACTCCTGTAGGGCAAGAGGGGATCACCACTCCATTATTGGATAGAGTCACCTCGCTGAAAATGCGTTTCTATTCAGAAGGTGAATGGAAAGAAGAGTGGTCAGAAAAACTCGCACTGCCTAAAGCCGTGGCCTTTACCTTAGAGCTTGAGGATTATGGAACCATTGAGCGGATTTACTTAACCGCCGGTTCATCGTTAAATACCAAAAGTGGTGATGACGAGAATGGTTAATGGTCAGCGAATGAAAAAGCAACAAGGTGCTGCACTGATTGTGGTGATGATGATTTTGGCGATGATGATCTCAATTGCGGCCACCATGTCTGAGCGTCTGTTTGTGAATTTTAAACGAGCAGAAAATCGGCTGGACCACCAGCAAGCATATTGGTATAGCATTGGTGTAGAAGCGTTAGCTAAGTATGGTATTGCAGAGAGTTATAGCGATGGTGATACCATAAATTTAAGTCAGCCGTGGGCTCTGGAAGAGCAGGTTTACCCATTGGATTATGGTGATGCGAAAGGAAGCATTCGAGATATGCAATCCTGCTTTAACATTAACGTGTTTTCTGCTTTGCCACAGGAGACAGCAACAGACACTAAGCCTTATTTGGTTAACTTGTTTCAATTGATATTAGATGAACTGGATGTGGACAGTTACCAAGCAGAAGTTATTGCAGAGTCCGCGTGGGAATTTCTGGATCAAGACACGGTTGCTCGCTCTAGTTTGGGAGCCGAAGATGGTAGCTATGAGTCATTAAGTCCACCCTATTTAACGGCCAATGGTATTTTAGCGGATAATACGGAGCTTCGTGCTATACAGCAGATGGATCAGAAGATAATGGATGCTATCGGTTCTATTGTTTGCGCCATTCCAAGTAGTGACTGGCGACTTAATGTCAATACCGTATCTGAAGAGGGTGGAGTTCTATTAGCGGCTCTATTTTCTCCTGCATTAAGTGTCGCTAACGCGAAAGCGCTGATTGATAATCGTCCTTTTGATGGTTGGGCGACGGTGAACGACTTTTTGTTAGAGTCGGATATTGCCACGATTGATGCAACCATCAAAGATAAAGCAAAAGGGTATCTCACTGTAGATAGTCACTATTTTGAGCTTGATGCTCAGGTCATCGTTAATGAATCTAGAGTCAGGATAAGAAGCCTGCTTTATTCTAAAGATAGAAAAGATGTCGAAGTTGTTCGTCGGCGCTTTGGAGGAATCAGTGAGTGAATTTCTGACCGTACGGTTAAGTAGAGAAAATGACGCAACCCTTTCGTGGTTGGTTTGGTCTACTAGTCAAAATGATGTAATTGCCAGTGGCGAGCTGGGTAACAAAGCTCAGCTTAGTGAGCTATTGCCTTATGCCGAGAATCGCACAACAGTGCTATTACTCGATAGCCGTGATGTCATCGTTACCGAGGTCGACATCCCCTCTGGTGCATCTCGCCAGTTCGAAAATATGCTGCCCTATTTACTGGAAGAGAATATTGCTCAAGATGTTGAGGAGTTGCATTTTACGATTCTTAATCGCACTTCAAGCCATGCTTATGTTGCAGGAGTAGATAAAGAGTATTTAACGACTTGTCTCAGTGATTTCAAACAAGCAGGCCTTACGGTTAAAAAGGTGATTCCTGATCTGTTTGCTATGCCACTATTACCCGACGGCGTTAGTGCTTTGCAAATGGGTAACACTTGGCTGTTTAGACAAAATCAGTTTTCTGGAGTTGCGGTTGAGCAACAGTGGCTCACTCATTTTCTACATTCTCTACAGAGCCAAAGTGAAGATAAGCCAGTCACGGTGACCTCATACACTCCTTATGAGCATGATGTTACTCGTGTTAGTCACGTACATTGGAAAGCAGCAGAACCAGAGTTGGTGATGGCCCTGTTAAGCCAGGGAGCCATATTCTCTTCAATTAATTTGCTTACGGGTACATTTAAGTCGCAATCGTCGTTATTTAAGCAGCTAAAAGTGTGGCGAAAAGCGGCGATTGCAGCAGGACTTTTTGTTGCTGTCATTGTCGCGCAGAACGTTATTCAGCTACAGCAATTTGAAGCACAGGCAAGCGCCTATCGAGCTGAAAGTGAACGGGTATTTAGAACGGTTTTTCCTGACAAAAGAAAAATCCCAACTATCAGTTATTTAAAGCGACAGATGAATGATGAAGTGGCTCGACTTTCTGGCGGAACGACAGGTGATTCCGTGCTGGATTGGTTATCGTCACTGCCAAGCGCATTAGAAAAATATCCATCGGTTGAGATAGAAAATATTCGTTATGACGCTAAACGTGGAGAAGTTCGCTTGCAAACTGTGATGAAGGATTTCCAGACTTTTGAACAGGTTCGTATTAATCTGGCTAAAACGTTCACGGTTGTACAAGGTCCGTTGAGTAAAAAGCAGGACAAGGTGTCAGGCAGTTTTGTATTAAGGAATAAGCAATGAAAGGGCGATTAAGTTCTATTCGCTTGTGGTGGAGCAGCATCTCTGTCAGAGAGCAAAGATTACTAGTGAGCGCGATCATTTTTATTGTAGCGGCGGTCATATACTGGGGAATCGCTCAACCTATTATTGCGAGAGCTGAAAAAGCGCAATTAAAGTTAACCAGTGAACAGCAGCTCCTGCAGTGGGTGACAAATAAAGCCGATACTATCGTAGAGCTGCGCCAAAGCTCTGGAGCGCCTAGCTCAACGAAAGCCATTAATCAGGTGATTTCGGAATCCGTGAAGCGCTACAACATTGAACTTATTCGTATGCAGCCAAGGGACGAAATGCTGCAGATTTGGATTAAACCTGTGCCTTTCAATCAATTTATTACTTGGGTTCAGTATTTAAAAGAGCAGCAAGGTATTGCCGTTGAGTTTATGGATATTTCTGCCGCTGACAAACAAGGCATGATCGATGTAAAGCGTTTGCAGCTAAAGCGAGGCGGGTAGAGTGAAACGAATAATTTTGTATATCTTCCTTTTTACAGGGTTTTTCTCTTTGAGTGTAGTTGTGCATACACCAGTGTCGTTTGTGTTGCCTTACGCAAATTTACCTATGGATGTTAGCGGGGCAAGCGGCACGTTATGGCAGGGAAATATACAACAGCTGAATTGGCGAGGACAGAATTTAGGCAAGGTGAGTTGGCAATTTGCACCAAGTCAGTTATTTAAAGGCAAAGCGGAATATGCGTTACGTTTTGGTTATGGGAGTGATTTAGGGTTTAACGGCAAAGGCATTGTTGGTTTCGATTTTTCGGGTTTATATGCTAAAAATGTTGTGGCATCCATTGCGGCAAAAAGCATTCAAAATAAGGTCAATTATCCTTTGCCTATTGATGTAAATGGGCAAGTGGAACTGGCCATTCAACAATACCGCTATGAGCAGCCTTGGTGTCAAGCAGCTCAAGGAACACTAGTGTGGAATAACAGCGAAGTAAATAGCCCATTAGGCAGCTTAAACCTTGGCACTATCATTGCAGACCTCTCTTGTGCGAACAGTGTGCTTTCAGCTGAATCAAATCATGAAAATGACCAGCTCGCTGCAGCGTTTACTGCTGAGCTAAGCCGCGATATGCAGGTTAAGCTTGATGCATGGTTTAAGCCGAATAGCGACTTTCCTGCGGGAATGCGTTCACAGTTAAAATGGCTGGGTAATCCAGATGCACAAGGACGTTATCCGTTCGTTTATTCCGGAGTTGTGCGGTATTAGCGAATACTAATGGCAACGAATCTATTTACATAGTAAGTAAGAGCGCTAGTATGTAATTAATGATCGCCAGACTAATTCAAGGGAAGGGAAGAGAGATGGCAAAAAAAATAATGCCGAAAATTTTATCGGTTGAGATGGTCGCGAAATCGAAACTGTTTTCTATTGAGTCTCTCGATTTAGAGTTTTCAAATGGTGTAAAGCGTACATACGAGAGAATGAAGCGCAGTGGCAGGCAAGCCGTGATGATGGTTCCTCTTACTGAAGAGGGGGACTTGCTGCTGGTTCGTGAATATGCTGCGGGAACCGAAGAGTACGAACTGGGCTTTCCTAAAGGATTAGTTGATCTGGGGGAAACTCCTCAGCAGGCAGCTAACAGAGAGTTGAAAGAAGAGATTGGATTTGGCGCAAGAGAGTTGACGCCGTTAAAACAGGTGATATTGGCTCCTTCATACTTCTCGGCAAAAATGACGTTATTTTTGGTCGAAGACCTCTATTTGGAGTCACTGGAAGGGGATGAGCCTGAACCATTAGAAGTTGTTCGCTGGCCGTTAAGTCAGGCAGAAGATCTTCTTTCTCATTTGGATTTTAGTGAAGCGAGAAGCATTGCGGCACTTATGTTGGCTCAGCGACACATTGCCAATAGAGAAATATAGGGATAGTTAATGTCGACGTTACGAAAAGATCTTTCTCACCTTTTACCATCTGTTATCGATATTGCTCGTTCAGCCGGGCAACTGATCTTAGATATCTATCAGAACAATCAGTATGAATCCTTTATTAAGAGTGATGAAACACCGGTGACGAGTGCAGATTTGGCTGCTCATAAGCTTATTTCTGAAAAATTAAGCGAATTAACGCCTGATATTCCGGTACTTTCTGAAGAAGCGGCCGATATTGCATTGGAAAAGCGCGCCCAATGGGATCGTTACTGGTTAGTTGATCCACTTGATGGAACCCAAGAGTTTATTGCCCGAAGTGGCGACTTTGCCACTATCATTGCTTTAGTGGAAAACAATCGACCTGTAATGGGGGTTGTTTATGCGCCGGTATCTGGAGTTTCTTACTATGCCTATGAAGGTAAAGGGGCTTGGAAGATTCCCAATATGAGCGAGAGTATCCGTATAAAAACGCTGATACATGAAGAGCAGAGCAGTACGTTATCTATTGCTATAAGTCGCCGACAGAATATCAATAATATTACCAATAAGATGTCTCCAGCGTGGAACTATGAGCTGATTCCGTTAGGCTCTGCAGCATTAAAGGCCTGTTTAGTCGCAGAAGGTGCTGTGGACTGTTATTTGCGTTTAGGGCCAACAGGAGAGTGGGATACGGCTGCGACACAGTGCATTGTTCAAGAAGCGGGTGGTCGAATATTAAGTACCCAATTAGAAGCCTTATCTTATAACGAAAGAGAAACCTTGGAGAACCCAAACTTTATTGTGTTGGGGGACGAAAACCTACCATGGGCAACAATTTTAAAGGAAAAAGTATGATTGAGGCGCAAATCTAGGTATCCCTTCCTCTAAAATAGCTATTTTTTCCAAGCCAGTGATATAAATTGCTGGCTTTTTAAATGTAGTTGTCTTTCCTTTCTATCTGATATTTCTTCATATTATTGCCCTCCTCATCTTAGAGAACGAGATTGGCTCGTTTTGATGAGCTGATCAAAGTTTGTTAACCGCAACATCTAGAGCGGATTTAGATTAAATTTGGAACACGACAGATAATTTTCCAGTTTCGTTTACTAGAAAACTATTTTCTATCAAGTGCTTATGATAGCCTTCGCGTTTTCTGTTAGTGCTATATTCGTAGCGATTAACTCTATATTCACCCCTTACCAAGTATCATGCTTGAGAGTATTTTGATATTAAGTTTTAAGGCATCATTTATGTATTTTAGACGCTTATTTTTAACAGCTAGGTTGACTAAATACCTTTTATTAAGAGAATTTTGCTCGCGAAAGCGTAAGTTCATTTTGAACACTAAGTTGGTCAAACTCTATATAAGATCGGGTGCTTATAACAAAGCTATAAAATATGCAGAAGAACTTTTTTATGATGGTGAGAGGCAGGATTACTATTTTGTCCTGCTAAATCTGTACATCATGAACAACAAATATGAAGAAATGGAGCAGTTAGAAAAAGAACATAACTTTTCTTTTCAAGAAGGGACGACAAATCTAATTCGTCTTATCGATGACCTCAATGATAACTTGTATGATGTTGATAAAATAAGCTTTATTAAAGATTACATTGTTAGTAAGGGAGGTGTTCCGTCATTTATTCAAGTGACAGGAAAGGGAAAACTGCTTAGAGGAAAATCTGCTCAGGAAAAAGATCTTATCGCAAATAGCCATCTATACATAGCAAACAGAAATGATTGGAGTAAGACAAACAATCCACCCAGTTATATTAAGCAGTTATATACCGAAAAATATGATAACAAATATAATGAGCTGTTTAGTTATACCCCTCCTGTGATCAGAGCAACAAAGGTTCAACTTTCAGATTTTGAAAATACACTAGTATCCGTTCGCAATGGGTTACGTACTACGGTAAATCAACCTGAGACAGTGGATAGAAAAGTGATATTTTTTGGGTCATCAACGACTTTCTCTATTGGTATGAGTGACGAAGATACCTTGGTTAGTCAGGTGCAAAAGCAAGTCAATCGGGCGCATGACGGCATTAAGTTAGAGAATCATGGCGTGTTAGGTATGAACTTACTGCTGGCAATGAACAACCTAGTACAAACTGATATCAATCCAAATGATATCGTGGTGTTTTTCGACTTTGATGAGTTTAATAATATAAATGACGACTGTATTACTCGTATAGACTTAAATGATGTCAGTCGTGGCTCTGACTTTTTTATTGATTTGACCAAACACCAGTGTCATTTTTCACCTAAAGGTAATCAGGTTATTGGCAAAATTATTTCCGATAATATTTTGTTGCCATTGATTGATCGCCATCGCGTATCGATTCCAAATTCTATTGAACCAGATGACAAAGTCTTGGATGTGTTAGAGAAATTTAAGTATTTTCTATATAAACAAACGGCACAAGCGCTTGAGTCGTGCGATATGAATAGTTATCTTGAAATGCTCGATAGTTACACTCCGGAACCCGAGCAAAAGGTTGGTAGTGTGGCTGTAAACTGCAATCCTATTACGATTGGCCACATGCACCTTATTGAGCACGCTTCTAAGCAGGTCGATAAGTTATTTATCTTTGTTATAGAAGAGGATAAATCGTTTTTTAAATTTGAAGACAGGTTAAAGTTAGTTTCTGAAAGCACCGCTCATATGGATAATGTGACCGTGCTAAGAGGGGGGAAGTTCATCTGTACAGAGCTTACTTATCCCGATTATTTTGCTAAAGAGAATTCAGAGGCAAAAGCCGATGCCTCAGTAGAAGCTTGGTTCTTTTGTGAGTACATCGCTAAGAAGTTGAATATAGATATCATCTTTTTGGGTGACGAACCAAAATGTGAAATTACCCGACAGTACAACGAGAAGATGCAAGAATTACTGCCGAAGTACAACATAGATGTTGAGATTATAGATAGGGTTTCAACCGATGGTGAAGTAATTAGTGCTTCAAGCGTACGTAAGTACCTTGAATACAAAAACTTTGAGCAAATTAGAAAAATAGTCCCTGAGCCTACTTACCTTTTTTTGAAAGAGAACTATTAATTAGATAAAAGCCACCGATTCAGGTGGCTTTAGCTAAAGATCTGTGTGGGACTGACTTAGTAGTAAGAGTGCTCGCCGCGATCGTGCTCTGTGGAGTCACGAACCGCTGTTAGTTCACCTTCAAACTGTTGAATAAGCTCTTTTTCAATACCTTCTTTTAGTGTGACATCAACCATTGAACAGCCGTTGCAGCCTCCACCAAATTGAACCAGTGCGACACCATCTTCGGTTATCTCTATTAAACTGACATGACCACCGTGGCCGGCTAGTTGAGGGTTTACTTGAGTTTGAATTGCGTATTCAACGCGCTCCATTAAAGATGCATCATCGGAGACTTTACGCATTTTGGCGTTTGGCGCTTTCAAGGTAAGCTGAGAGCCCATTTTATCGGTTACGAAATCAATCTCAGCCTCTTCTAAAAAAGGCATGCTAAGTTCGTCAACAAACGCAGAGAAACCGCTAAATGGCATCTCGGTATCGGCAGCTTCTACCGCTTCTGGTGGGCAGTAAGATACGCCACACTCTGCATTGGGTGTTCCTGGGTTTACCACAAATACACGGATGTTGGTGCCTTCCGGTTGCTGTTCAAGCAGCTTGGCGAAATGAGATTGAGCATTTTCAGTTATAGATACAATATTTGACACGACTAATACCTGACTTATTTGGTAGGTTATTTCAGTTTATTCTACTCTGCTACTACCAGGATGCCAATAAAATTTCGTTTTTCTGTTTATGATGGCTCTGGTGTTCGGCATAGAGAGTAAATATCAATTTTTTTAACGCCAACATCAAGCAGTAAATCGCATAAATGTCGTACCGTGCTACCTGTTGTAACGACATCATCAACAATCGCAACATGCTGATAAGGTGGTTGCTCTTGCAATCGAAATGCATTGTTTAAGTTTCTTTTCCTCTGCTGTTTGTTTAGCCCTTGTTGATATGGCGTGGCCCGGATTCTTTTAAACAGTTGCTTTTTCAGAATTGACGGCGTAGAGAAGTGTTGGCAAAGGTAATGTGCAATAACGTCACTTTGGTTAAATCCACGTTTAAGGTATCGTCGCCAATGAAGAGGAACAGAGGTGATAAGAGGTGCTGGTGTATCAATATGTTGAGAAAGTAAGTAACTTAGATCATAGGCGTATTGGAACATACCTGCATATTTTAATTGATACACATAATAAGAGAGTGGGTACCTATAGTCTCCGATACAGTACAGCCTATTCCATGGTGGAGGTTGCATTAAACAGCGGCCACATTGGCTCACTGGTGTGGGGGTTAATAAACCGCATTGCTGGCATCTTGGATTCGTTTGAAAATAGCGTAAGCAGTGGTTACACCAAATAGTTTCACCAAGTGGCGGAGAGATGGTGAGACCACATAGATGACAATTGGATGTAAAATGGTGATGTAATGTACGTCGTATCAATGGAAAAACCATAGCGATTGACACCTTATCGGTTGGTATTGAATGAAATTAGCATTGCAGTGAATAACAAATGTATGAAAGAAGTAGGAGATGTAATGAAGTCGGAACTATATTGGCAGCGGGAAGGAAATGGTGATGATCTGGTTTTGGTGCATGGTTGGGGAATGAATGGTGCGGTTTGGCAGCAGACCGTTGATGCCCTTTCTCATCATTTTACCGTGCACGTTGTTGATCTACCCGGCTATGGCCACAGCTCCGATGTTGACGCTGAAGACTTAGATGAGATTGTTCGCTTGGTTCTACAAGCCGCGCCGGAAAAGGCGATATGGGTTGGTTGGTCGTTAGGAGGGCTTATTGCTACTCAGGTTGCCTTGCAGCACGCAGAAAGAGTATCTAAGTTAATTACTGTAGCCAGTTCACCTAAATTTGCTGCAGAGCGTCCATGGAGAGGAATCAAACCGGAAGTTCTGGATGCCTTTACCGAACAGTTGATGGTGGACTTTAAAACGACTATTGAGCGATTTATGGCGCTTCAAGCGATGGGAAGCCCAACAGCAAGGCAAGACGTTAAAACGTTAAAGAGAGCCGTTCTCTCTCGAACATTGCCTTCAGAAAATAGTTTGAAACTCGGCTTAGCACTGCTCGCTGAGATCGACTTGAGAGGCGATTTAGCAAAACTGACCATGCCGCTGCTGCGTTTGTATGGACGGCTTGATGGGCTTGTTCCGGTAAAAGTCGCAGATGATTTGCTAAAAACCATTCCATATTCAACACATTACGTATTTTCTGACTCTTCTCATGCGCCTTTCATAACGGAATTAGATCTGTTTTGTGACAAATTAATTCAATTTAGTGGTAAATAATTGAACAAATTGGCCGATAAGTAACCTAACCAAGCAGGATATAGTTGATATTCGGACTGGTTGATGTAGAAGGAGGTTTGTCATGATTGTGTCGCCGACCAATGTGAACGTGCCACTGATTGCCCCTTCGGTCAATGTTCAAACTGAACAAGCGGCAAGAGATAATAAGGTTCGTGAACCTGTTACGCCGCCAGTAGAACTGGCTAAAACCAATGCAGAAAGACGGGTGAAGGCCGAAGACAAACGCCGGAAACGACCTGCTTGGGAGCCATCTGACCACCCTGACTATGAGTTGGATAATGAGGCTAATACGTCTTCTGCTCGCAGTGAAGAGCCAAAAGACACACTAAGTCGCTTATTTGAGTTAATTGCGTTACAAACTTATTCTGAAAAACAGGGAATGGGTTATACCATTCGCTTTCGGTTACCGAAAAGTTTAGTTGAAGCGGCAATTGTTCAGGGAAAAATGGAGCGTCGACGTACAGTGATTAAGTATCACTATGGTCATGCCGTCGCACCAAATACGCCTTCTGAGGTGATTGCGGTGCTCTAGATACTCTTTGAGTATCTAGAATACGAGCTAGCGGGAGGTCTGGACTTGGAAAAATGCTGTCTCCAAAATCCAGTAACCTCGCTACCTCGAGTTCCGCTTATTATTTGTTTCGTTTGTTATTTGCAAAAGCTGCTGCGAATGCGCCACCCATAGCGCTATTTGCTGGCGGCTCTTTGCGTGTGTTTTGTTGCTGACGCGGCGAAGCGTTGTTTCCTTTTGCGTTACGGTTATTACTTGAACGCGGCGTATCGGTTGTTCGAGAATGACTTGCAGAGCTATCATTTAAGCGCATAGTGAGAGCAATACGTTTACGTTGAACATCTATCTCTGTCACTTTTACGGTGACAATATCTCCCGCTTTTACAACTTCACGAGGATCGGCAACATATCGATCTGTCAGAGCAGAGATATGGACTAAACCATCCTGATGAACACCAATATCGACAAATGCCCCAAAATTAGCCACATTGGACACCACCCCTTCTAAAATCATACCTGCTTCCAAGTCTGATATTTTATTGACTCCTGCAGCAAAGGTAGCGGTTTTAAACTCTGGTCTGGGATCTCGACCCGGCTTATCAAGCTCCTTAATGATATCGGTTACGGTAGGGATGCCAAACAAGTCACTGGTGTAATCGCTGGCGTTTAATGCAGTAAGGAAAGCACTATCGGCCAATAGACTTTGGATGTTTTTATGATTTTTGTCCGCAATGGCTTTTACCACAGGATAAGCTTCAGGGTGAACCGATGAAGCATCTAATGGGTTCTTACCATTCATAATACGTAAAAAACCAGCGCTTTGTTCAAACGCTTTTGGTCCAAGGCGAGCAACCTTTTTTAGAGTCACTCTGCTTTCAAAACGACCATGTTCATCGCGAAAGTTAACAATATTCTGTGCAATGGTATTGGATAAGCCAGCCACACGGGTAAGCAAAGCGGCAGAGGCCGTGTTTACATCAACGCCAACGGCGTTTACACAATCTTCTACAACGGCATCAAGGCGCTTTGCTAGCATAGCTTGGCTAACGTCATGCTGATATTGACCTACACCAATAGATTTAGGGTCAATCTTAACCAGCTCTGCCAGTGGATCTTGTAGACGTCTGGCTATGGATACTGCACCTCTAAGCGATACATCCATATTGGGAAATTCATTTGCAGCCAGTTCGGAAGCAGAGTAAACCGATGCCCCTGCTTCGCTAACGATAATTTTTTGTACGCTTAGATTTGCCTGCTTTAAAGCATCGGCAACAAAGCTGTCTGTTTCACGAGATGCTGTGCCATTTCCAATAGCAATAAGATCGACGTGGTGTTTTTTGATTAACTGCTGAAGAGTATGAGCAGACTTATCTATCTGATTTTGTGGTGGATTAGGATAAATAGTCTCTGTTGCTAACACTTTACCTGTGCTGTCAACAACAGCAATTTTGGAGCCGGTTCTTAATCCTGGATCCAAGCCTAATGTTGCTCTAGGTCCTGCTGGTGCTGCCATTAGCAGATCTTTAAGGTTGCTGGCAAAAACATCAATGGCGCCAATTTCTGCTCGCTCTTTCATGGCACCGATAAGCTCGGTTTCCATGTGGGTAGAGATTTTGATACGCCATGCCCAGCTAATCGCTTGTTTACGCCATTTGTCCGCAGGAGCATCACTTAAGTGCATACCGTAATGTTTGCCTATAATCTCTTCGCAATAGGAGCTTTTAGTCGACTCTAACTGATTAGGGTCGGCTTGCATGGAGAGCTGCAAATAGCCCTCATTACGTCCTCTTAACATGGCTAATGCTCGGTGAGAAGGTACGCGAGTGATCTTTTCGTTGTGTTCAAAGTAATCTTTAAATTTTTCCCCTTGCAGCTGCTTACCCTCTATTACACGAGATTGTAACTCAGCATGGCTAGACAAATAGCGACGCAGTTTTTCAATGAGATTCGCATCTTCTGCAATGCGCTCCATGACGATTGCGCGGGCACCGTCTAAGGCTGCTTTGCTGTCGGTTATCTTCATTTCCGGATTTAGGTATTTTTGTGCTTCTATTTCCGGTTGAGTATTTGCCTGTTGCCATAGCGCGTCGGCTAAAGGCAGTAAGCCCGCTTCAATGGCGATTTGCCCCTTGGTACGGCGCTTGGGTTTGTAAGGTAAATAGAGATCTTCTAAACGAGTTTTACTGTCTGCTTGAGCGATTTCTCTTTCTAGTTCGGCGGTAAGTTTGCCTTGCTCAGTAATGGATTTAATAATGGCGTGACGACGTTCATCCATTTCTCTTAAATATGTGAGGCGGCTATCAAGCGTGCGCAGTTGAGTATCGTCCAAACCTCCGGTGACTTCTTTTCGGTATCTCGCAATAAAGGGGATAGTACTCCCTTCGTCGATCAGATTTATGGTGGCGTTGACTTGCTCTGGTCGAACATTCAACTCTTTTGCTATTTGTAAGCTGATCCCTTGACTCATGGGTACTTCTCTTTAGTAATGTTGGCTATAACCGTATATGACTCTATAAATGGGGGCAAATAATAAAATATCCAGAGCAAAAACTTACCAAAACTTCACAATTCTATCTGTTGTTATTTTGTATATCGTCTAAAATCAGTAATGAAATAAATAAAAGATATCAATAAATTACGACATTTTGTAAAACTGACAAATAGAGATTTAGATTCTTGTTTTGTATTGGGCTGGGAATATTCAATGAAAAAAGTTGTTAGAGCGTTAACACTGCTGGTGGCTGTATTTTCTATGGTAGTGACATTTACTTCAAATTTAGCGATTGCTAAAGATGCGAAATATACCACTCAATACCCCGCCTATACATTAGATGGGAAGACCGTTTTGGGGCGTCTTGAGCATATTTATTTTACTGGATCTGGCAAATACAGTGATATTCCATTTGTCGGGAAAATTGATACTGGCGCAGACACCACCTCAATGCATGCCGATGATATTTTGATCTATAGCTTAAATCCAACCTATAAGGCGCTCACCAATCGAGAGTTACTCAAGAAGGTTATTATAGATTTTGGCGGTGTTGAGAGTGATTGGTGGCGAAAAGCATTTAATGACGCCGAACATGAAAACCTACAAGTCAGGGTTAGCTTTACTATTCGGAATCCAATATCTGGTGAAGTGCTGGAGTTTGACCGGCCTCTATACCGCATTAGTGTCGTACGGAGTCGTACTAGTAAAGAGCCGTTGTATCGTCCAGTGATTGACCTGAAGATGAAAATTGCTGATGTTGATATTCATACTGAAGCGAGCTTGACGGATCGATCCAAATTTTCAGCGCCTATTCTTATTGGTAAATCATTTTTGAAACAACATGCATGGGTGTTTGCCGGTTATGATTTTTTACAGGAACAACCCAAAGCGCAATTGGTTGGCCGTCAAGAAACACTGATGGTGGGGGGCTTAGCAATGGAAACCAGTTTCTCATTAACCAGTCGTCATTCCGTTATGCACGCTACCAATATCAACGTAGATAAACAAAACAATATGGTGAGCTTTACCACTGAAGATGCGCAAGGCAAATCGGAGTCCTTGACCTTACCGCTTATTGATACTTTGACCTTTGGCAAAACGGAAAGACCAGAGGTTTATATTGCCGTGAAAGGGAAAAATGGTTTTGAGACGCATTTATTGGTTTACCTAAAAGATCGTTCAAAAAACAGTACTCAATTACGAATTGGGACCGACGTATTAAGTAAGAATTTTGTTTTAAGTGCCAATGAGAAACATTTGCTGGATAAACCGGCTGAAATGTTTTCTGACCGAATGAAACAAAAGCGACCATTGGTGATCTCTCCAGAAGAGGAGTTGCTCATTGATGGTGTAGAGGTTAAATCTGAGATTGATTTAAACGTGCAGACGCCACTACTTACCTTGCCTAGTTTTGAGTTATCTGGTGCCAATAAAGGGCAGCAAGTGACGTATTATTTGCAAGATCGTCATGGCGAGTTGAAAAAGCAAGTAAAAGCTGTCGAACGAAAAATTAAAGTGGGTAATTCAGTTCGACCTATTGTTGAGATGCGTATCGAAGCAAATGGTCAGTACAAAGACTATCAAGTTGCCTTGGATAGCTTAGAAAATGAGGGAGATCAGCAAGTCACTTTCCATATCGGGCGGGGTATGGGGAAAAATGGCCTTCTAATCAATACCCGTACCGATTTGTTGCTTGAGTCGCATCAATTGATTAAGGCGGGCTATATTGAAAATGCAACGGTAGAAGGGATGACTTTTCCTGTTAAGTTAGATACCGGGGCAGATATGAGCTCAATCCATGCGCAAGACATTACTTTGTATGAACAAGACGGCAAAAAAATGGTGGACTTTACATACCGAAACTCTCAAGGGCAAAAACAAACATTTACTCGAGACATAGTTCGAATGATGACAATTAAGGCAAAGTCAGGAGAGAAAGCGAATCATCGGCCTGTAGTGAAAATGGATGTGCAAGTGGGAGACATTAGAGAGACAGTTAATGTTAATTTACAAGATCGTTCTCGATTCGAATACAGCATGATATTGGGTGAGAACTTTCTGCGTCATGGAGTGGTTGTCAGTAGCGACAGCACTTTTTTACTTGAATAGCTTTTAATCACAACAATGGATCTATTATGGCGGTAACAAATCATCACAGTGACGGTGATGCATTACCTTGTGCTATGCGAGCTTGGAATGCGAATGAAAAAACATTGGCACTTTGGTTGTATAAACAGACTCAGGATAAACAGCGAGCCCATGATATTTTGCAAGAGGTGTTCATTCGGGTTATGGGGCAAGGTTCTGCATTTTGTGATGTGGAGAATAGTAAGGCGTGGATGTTTCGAGTTGCTCATAACTTGATTATTGATCTCTCCAGAGAGCCTTCTTTTCAGTTGTTAGCTGATGATATTGAAGAGAGTGAAACATCGCTAGATGCCGTTGATTTACTTGCCATTAGTTGTCTGCCTAGAGTGTTGTCTGAGCTCGAACAGCCCGATAGAGAAATTATTACCGCTTGTGATTTGCAAGGAATGAATCAACAAGATTTTGCCATACAACACGGTTTAAGCCTGCCAGCTACAAAATCAAGAATTCGCCGAGCAAGGGAGAAGCTTCGTCATCAACTGAGTGTTTCCTGCAAGGTTAAGTTTGATGAGAATCATCAAGTGTGCTGTTTTACCCGCCGAGAAAATGGCGAAGAAAAAGAAAATTAAAAAAAGAGTGAATCCTTTTTAATCTTTATCCGTCTTTAGGGTAAAGATGAATTAACTAGGATCATTATGTTTCAAATCTTTACTGATTTCGCCTCTTGGCTGGTGTTTGATACTTTGCAACTTTCCCCGCAGAGTAAACTGGGTGATGCTCTACATTTCTTTGTTGAAGATACCGCCAAAATTTTTGTTCTATTGCTGGTTATGATTTATGTCATCGCTATGATTCGAGCATCATTAGATGTTGAACGTGTGCGAGATTATTTAGCCGATAAACCGCGTTTTTTAGGTTATGGTTTAGGGGCTACCTTTGGTTCAATTACTCCATTTTGTTCCTGTTCCAGTATCCCTGTTTTTCTCGGTTTTACCTCTGCAGGAATTCCCCTTGGCATCACCATGGCCTTTTTAATTACTTCTCCCCTTATCAATGAGGTTGCGGTGCTTTTGTTGGTGAGCTTGCTTGGTTGGAAGTTTACTCTTATGTACATTTTGGTCGGCCTTACAATTGGAATTGTGAGTGGCTTTTTTCTTGATGCTATAAAAGCTGAACGCTGGTTGCATTCGTTCGCCGCAGAGGCACTACAACGTGGTATTGAGCAGCGTCATCAACCTTCTATGAATCGAGATAATGTGCCTTCTTTATCACTCAAGCAACGTCATACATTTGCCAAACAAGAGACACAAGAGATCGTAGCGAGAGTATGGAAATGGGTTTTTATCGGTGTTGGTTTAGGGGCGGCTCTACATGGCTTTGTTCCTGATGGCTGGATAGAAACTCACTTGGGAGATGGGCAGTGGTGGTCGGTTCCTGCTGCGGTGCTGCTTGGTATCCCTTTGTACTCAAATGCTACTGGCGTCATTCCTGTGATGGAAAGCTTGATTGTCAATGGTCTGCCCATTGGAACAACCTTGGCTTTTTGTATGAGTACCGTAGCGGCAAGTTTTCCTGAGTTTATTTTATTGAAGCAAGTGATGATGTGGAAGTTATTACTGGTGCTGTTTTTGGTGCTGCTATCTGCATTTACCCTAATGGGGTGGCTATTTAATTATGTATTTATATTTGGTTAATTTTTAGGAGATAAAAGATGAAAGTAGTAAAAGTACTCGGCTCGGGCTGTAAAAACTGTCAAGTGACAGCGGCATTGATCGAAAAAGTGGCGATAGAACAGGGAGTGGAGATTGAACTGATTAAAGTGACAGATTTACAACAGATCATGGCCTATAGCGTGATGAAAACTCCTGCGGTGGTGATTGATGAACATGTTGTTCACAAAGGCAGTGTACCGGATGAAAAAGAGGTGGCTAGCTGGTTGTAACGAGAGATGATCGTCAGGCACTGCCTGACGATCATCAACATAAAAGCAACAGAACTAAGAGGCTGACTCACTCGCTTCTTTGAGTGGGCTTGTTTCTTCCGTTGTTGTATGTTGCTTGTTATCTGTTAGTGGCAGAAGAATGTTCAGTACAATCGCCGTGATGCCGCCAGCTGAGATACCTGATGAGAAAATGCTTTTTATGAATTCAGGCATAAATTGCAGTATCTCTGGCTTTTGAGCAATTCCTAATCCCATGGAAAAAGAAAGCGCCATAATTAATATCGCTCTTCTGTCTAATTCTTCTCGTGAGATAATTCGAATACCAGCCGCAGCGATAGTACCAAACATCACAATGGTTGCTCCGCCTAGTACAGGCTCAGGTATAAGCTGAACAAAGCTCGCGACACCGGGGAATAGACCTAGCAGCACTAACATGCCCGCAATAAAGTAACCTACATAACGACTCGCCACACCGGTAAGCAAAATAACGCCGTTGTTTTGACTAAATGTGGAATTTGGAAAGCTATTAAATAGTGCTGCAATGGCGGAGTTTACGCCATCTGCCAACACGCCCCCTTTGATACGTTTTAGATAAACGGGTCCTTTAACGGGTTCGCCAGAGACTTCTGAGGTGGCGGTGATGTCACCGATGGCCTCAATGGCGGTGATAAGAAACACCAAGACCAGCGGGATAAAGAGAGACCAGTCAAAACTAAGACCAAACTGCATAGGCATTGGTACAGCAAACAGTGCTGTTTCTGCCATTGATGAGGTGTCAACCATACCCATTAAGTAGGCAACGATATAACCAACGGTCATTGCAATGACGATAGAGGCCACTCGTATATAGGGATTTGAAGAGCGATTCAAAATAATAATTAGGCTGAGAACGATACCGGCTAAAGCGAGTTTATCTAAACTGCCAAATGTTCCATCACCCAGTGCTGAGTAACCCCCTCCCATAGAAACAAGCCCCACTTGAATCAGGGTTAGACCAATGAGGGTAACGACAATACCTGACACCAATGGTGAAATAATGCGGCGAGCGTATTCTAATACACGAGAAAGAAGCATTTCTGCCGTCGAGGCAAACAGAATGGTGCCAAAGATAGCCGCCATCATTGTTGGTATATCTGCACCACCTTGTTTCAACGCTAATCCAGCACCAATGATTGGGCCGAGAAAGTTAAAACTGGTGCCTTGGATAGAGAGAAGACCAGAGCCGATAGGGCCAATGGTGCGAATTTGAATAAATGAAGATATGCCAGAAGCAAACAGAGACATGCTAATGATGGTGTTGGTCTGCTCGACAGAGACGCCAAGTGCTTGGCATATGATCAGTGATGGTGTTATCACTGCAACAAACATAGCAAGTAGGTGCTGCATTGCAGCAAAAATAGTTTGTGGTAGTGGTGGTCTATCATTCAGTTGGTAGACCAGTTCTGACTTACGCGAAGCGCTTTGAGTCGTCATTTTCGTTTCCTAATTTTCAGTTTCTTCGTTATCGCTGAATGGGATAACTCAGTTGAGCTCGATACAGTTTCTGTGATTGCTGTTAATCAGAATCGGCTCGGGTTTGTGGTGTTATTCGATAATCATTTTGTTAGTTGTATCGAATTGGGCGGGATTATATCGATTTGAATATAAAAAGCAAACGTTTGCTTTTGTGGGTGACAATTTGAAAACAGATGTTCTCAAAATGGTACGGTTTGGAATTAGCGTGTCTGCATCTCAGCCCACCACTCTTCATCGGCGACGATCTGTCCTGCATCATCCAGAGGTGGGTAAGGGAGTTTTTTTCGTTTTGCAACTTTTGCCAATACAGGGTGACCACGTTCAAAGAGAGTGGTGTGGATAACATGTTCGCTTAGTGCGGATACATCTCGATCGTACATACCTGCTAGCTGACGTTGGCGCTGTGCTTCAAACAGTATAAGTGCGCTGGCAACCGAGACATTGAGAGATTGAACCATGCCTACCATAGGAATAATGATATCTTGATCTGCCAACGATAAAGCGTGAGAGGAAATACCGTGTTTCTCTCCGCCTAGGATAATGGCGGTTGGTTTGGTGTAGTCGATTTCGCGAAAATCCACCGCGTTGTCAGACAAGTTAGTTGCCAATATCTGCATCTCTTGCTGCTTTAATTGGGTAACAGCACTGTCTATATTGCTGTGTGTTTCTACTTCTACCCAATTTCTCGCGCCGGCAGATGTGTGGCTTAATGTGCGCATTTGCTCATTTGGCCAAACAGCATGAATTTTATGTACCCCTGCGGCGTCCGCAGTACGAATAACCGCGGAGACATTGTTTGGCTTGTGAACCTCTTCTAAGCACAAAGTTAAATCTGGTTGTCTCGCTTTTAGTACGGTTTGAATTCGTTGATAGCGTTCTGGGTTCATAATACTTATTCGATTTTAAAAAGAAGAAGCCGATATTATCGTATCGACTTCTTAATTGGGTAATTGAGTTTCTTGCTTACTGTCGTCTGCGGCGTACTTTTAACGCATGAGGCATCACACGTATTTTCTTCATGATACTGGCCAAATGAATACGATCTTTCGCGGTTAACGCCAAAGTAATCGTGTACAAACGTCCATCTTTTTCTTCTGTAGAAATACCGTGAATGTTTGAGCCTGTACGTGATACCACGTTAGTTAACTCAGCGAGCGCTCCTTGATGGTTTTGCATATCAATTTGTAGCTCAGAGATAAACTCTTGTTCGTGCTCTTCTGCCCACTCTACACTCATGTATTTATCTGGTTCTTTTTGATAACCACGAATATTTGGACAGGTTTCTCTATGAACCACAAGGCCGCGTCCCGGAGAAACGTGAGCGATAATATGATCGCCCGGAATCGGGTGACAACATTTCGCATAGGTCAGTAAGATCCCATCCGCGCCTTTAATAGAGAGCTTTTTATTCGAGCTAGAAGGCAGTGAGCTGGTTTCAGTAAGTTCATCGGTATCACCCAGTAAACGACGAGCAATCACGATACTCATTAGTTCACCTAGCCCAATCGCTGCTAAGAGATCGTCCACAGAAGCAATCTTAAGCTCGGTTAAGACATTTTCAATGTTTTCTGGATAGATGCTATCAATAGAGTGACGACCCAATGCATGGTTAAGTAAGCGGCGCCCTAATGCGACGGACTCTTCACGTCGCATGGTTTTTAAAACCTGACGGATCTTAGTTCGAGCACGGGATGTTACGACGTAGTTTAACCATGCTGCGTTAGGTCTGGCTCCGGGAGCACTGATGATTTCAATGGTTTGTCCATTTTTCAGTGCTTTACTTAACGGATAAGGCTGGCGATCTACTCGGGTACCAACGCAGGTGTTGCCTACATCGGTGTGGACAGCGTAAGCAAAGTCTACCGCTGTTGCACCCGCAGGCAGCTCAACAATGCGTCCTTTTGGTGTGAAGACAAAAATTTCATCAGGGAATAGATCGGATTTAACGTTCTCGATAAACTCAAACGAAGTACCGGCACTTTGCTGTAACTCAAGCAGGCTTTGCATCCAGCGCTGAGCTTTCACTTGTGCTGTGGTGCCTTTTGTGTCACTGCCCGCTTTGTAAGACCAGTGTGCTGCTACCCCTTTGTCCGCCATTTGGTCCATATCTTCAGTACGAATTTGTACTTCAACAGGAACGCCGTGGGGACCAACCATGGACGTATGAAGAGATTGATAGCCGTTCGCTTTAGGAACAGCAATATAGTCTTTCATTCTGCCCGGACGAGGTTTGTATAAGTTATGAGCTTGCCCTAATACGCGATAACAGGTATCTGGACTATCAACAATGACACGAAACGCGTAGATATCCATAATCGTGTGGAATCGCTGCTCTTTGGTTCGCATCTTATTGTAAATAGAAAAAAGGTTTTTCTCGCGTCCAATGACTCGAGCCGCGAGTCCAACTTCTTCAAGTCGACCTTCTATCTCGGAGTGGATACGCTGTATCATCTCTTTACGATTTCCGCGTGCAGAGCGAACAACCTCTTTGAGTACCCGATAGCGATTAGGATAGAGAGCTTCAAATCCTAACTCTTCTAGCTCGGTCTTGATATTGTGAATACCTAAACGGTGAGCGAGTGGGGCATAGATCTCTAATGTTTCACGGGCAATACGACGGCGTTTGTCTGGACGCAATGCACCGAGGGTACGCATATTATGTGTACGATCCGATAACTTAATGAGAATAACGCGGATGTCTTGCACCATGGCAAGAACCATTTTGCGGAAGTTTTCTGCTTGTGCTTCTTTTCGATCGCGAAATTTAAGCTTATCCAGCTTGGATACACCATCAACAAGCTCGGCAACGGTTACACCAAATTGCTCTGCAAGTTCTTCTTTGGATGTTTCCGTATCTTCTATCACGTCGTGTAATAATGCGGCCATAAGCGTCTCATGGTCTAATCGCATTTCCGCTAATATGCGGGCAACAGCAACGGGGTGGATGATATACGGTTCACCACTTGAACGGGTTTGCCCTTCATGGGCGTCTTTTGCTACCACATAAGATTGACGCAGAGCCTCAAGTTGAGGCTCTGTTAGGTATTCTTGGGCAACATCTTTGAGGCTATCGAATAGATACAAATTGTAGTCTCGGAAGCTGACTTGATGTTAGTTAGCGAGTGATTAACGGCTGTGAGCGATGCTGCTTACTGCGGCTAATTCTGCTGCTTCTTGTTCTTGCTGCTCTTGACGCTCACGTGCATCGAGAACTTCTTTAGTGATTAAACCTTCTTCGATTTCGCGAAGGGCGATAACCGTTGGTTTATCATTCTCTTCAGGCACCAATGAATCTTTGCCGCCAGTTTGCATTTGACGAGCGCGGCGAGCCGCAATAAGAACTAGGTCGAAACGGTTGCCAACTTTTTCAACTGCATCTTGAACAGTTACGCGTGCCATGAGGACTCCAAATTAGTTAATTAATATTTACAATGACGAGAAATTATACAGTCTAAAGGCTTATTCTGCCAATAGCGCTGTAAGCATACCACTATATTTAATGGCTTGTTTATCTTGCTTTAAGCGTTCTGCACGAATAATAGCTTTAAAATCCATTAAAGAAACATCAAAATCGTCGTTTATGATTAAGTAATCATATTCGTCGAAATGAGACATTTCAGATTTTGCTTCGCTCATGCGTTTTGCGACAACAGCGTCACTATCTTGACCACGAGTGGTTAAGCGGCGCTCCAGTTCTCCATTGGATGGTGGAATAATGAAGACACTTTTTGCTAGTGGCATCTGTTGACGAATTTGACGGGCACCTTGCCAGTCAATATCCAAAAATACATCTATACCTTTATTTAGCGTCTCTTCTATCCATATGCGAGAAGTGCCGTAGTAATTACCAAATACTTCCGCGTACTCTAGAAACTGCTCTTGTTCGATCAGCTCTTCAAATTGCTCTTTTTGAATAAAATGGTAATGGACACCATCTTCTTCTCCAGGACGCATCCCTCTAGTGGTGTGGGAGACAGATACTTTCATTGCGTAGGTTGGATTAGTTTCCAATAACGCATTGATTAAGCTTGATTTACCTGCTCCGCTAGGTGCAGATACGATATATAGAGTACCTTGTGCCATCTTTTATGATTCCACTTTATATTGAAGAGTTGTAACGCTGAATACTGACATTACTGAATAAGCTATTTCTTTCAGTATGACGTAAAGATTCAGTATGACTTAAAGATAGTATCGACAGTGGTTGAAATAAAACCAAAGACCGAAAAAATGGAGGCGAAGGATAGCACGATATAAGGATCATTCTCAACTAATGCGGGATCTTTGCTTTGATGAGTGGTTGATTCATTCAATTCTGCATTAATTATGGGAGAGCAGGTTATAGCTAACGTTAGCTATGGGCTACAAATTTTTTTGGACAGCTTGCTATTGATGGATCATTATTTGGCTGTTCCATTATGAGGATAGGATTGGCGATGAATGAAGATTTGGGGTTTAAATTTAACCGAGTTAAAGGTGAAGTGACTATTTATCATCATGGTAAGAGAGCCACCGTTTTGCGAGGGGCTAAAGCGAAAGAAGTGGAACAAGAGCTGAATGACTGTGATTTTAATGGTCAGCAACAGCTGATGGCCAGATTAACCGGAAACTACAAACGTGGTAATGAAAAGTTAGCCAAGAACCATCCAAGAAATAAGTCTTGGTAAGGCGTTGTTATTTAAAAGCTCTGAAGTGAACAGTTGATTAGAAACGTGATGAAGATATAAAAAAGCCCTTAAAAATTAAGGGCTCTGGGGAATAATGTCATTTGAACTTATTCTATATTCTGGATCTGTTTGTAGATTGGATAATTTATTTTATTTTATATCAATGACTTACATTGTTATAACTCGTTTTTTTAGTTTGTTACTACCCAATATACTCCCCATTTGGTTGTTGATTTAGAAACATCATTATGATTTGCGTTGTTTCAATTGTTTTTCTCGATGCTCGTGTTGTTGCCACGCTTTTTTCATCCGGGACATTATTTTATGAGGAGGTAGGTAGTCATCTCGTCTTGTATCTCGGTCTAATGAAAGATAGCTATCTATAATAGCAATGTTTGCATTGTAATGTTCTTTTGTTGAAGTTGGTTGAGGAATATGCGGAACGTAGATTTTTGATTTATAAATGTAGTTATAAATCCATAGGTTCTGTTTCTTACTACTTGGTGAGATCCATGAATAATCGGGAGATATACGGTTGGTTAAAGATATCCATTGTCTCTTTAGCCTTTTCATAAACCGTTCTTTGGCAGACGCATGGGCCTCCCAAACATCAAAAAATTCATAAATGGTTTCCCTCACATCTTTTCTACAAAGAGGGTATGTATCTAATCCCAAATCAATATATAGGTTCTTATCGGACTCTTCTAGATTTTCTATGCATCGCTCAATATCAAAGGTGAATCCAAACTTATGATTAGAAGATGTTACCTCGTCGTATGTTGCTAGTCTTAGCATTGACCATACGAAATAATTTACACGATCTTCACTTTTGTCTATCCAATCAAAAGCATTGTTTGACAGAAGTGAACGTGTGGCTGACTCATTCATAAGGTTAATATGTGGGTCTAAATTGAATGTAGGATCTTGGTAGGTGTAGTAAATTTTTTTTTGTAAATCCGCTTTACCGTCCCCCTGTCTAGATACTTTTATTTCATCCAAATGGTGACAAAGGTAACTCAGATAGAACTTTAAGTTACGGATATTGTTGACGTTACACAGTCCCTTTTTCTCTAAAAACTCAACATAGACATTACTCATATCAACTCCCCAAACTACGATTATGATGCAGTTATATCACGATTGCATAAAGTAGGAAATAAATAGTCTAATTGTAGGTATACCATGGTTAGATTGTAGTAATTAAGTAGTATATATGTAGGGTATTAATTCCATTGGTTTTTGTGTGAATCTAAAATTTATCCAAAATCATAGCATTATGAAGTTAAAATCATTTAAAGTGCGACTATACTGCTTGAATCATGTGATATTTTTTTAGTTATAATTTAAATTTTTTATTCCCACTACCATTAGAAACGATTTCGTCACGCTATCTTGATGTAAAAATCGAATTTTTTGTCATATCTTAATGTCTGTTTGGTTAGTATTATTACGTTAATAACTAAACATCTACCATACCTGCCACTCCCTGACATCATCACATATCCCTGAGTCACACCAAGTGACTCACACTACACCATTATAAATAACGGCATCGACCTATCTATGAACCTCAACATAGGAATAGATAGCAATGAATGTACGTTCTCGAAAAAACAAAAACCTTAGACTCACCATTAAGAAAACCTTTCTTGGTCATCCTATCCAGACTGCACACGGTCCACTGTACCTCGACTACTTAGAAAAAATGCACGCCACCATTGAACGAGCATTAGATGACTATCCTCGCCTCATGGCTATCCGTGTAGATTTGAGATTTCCAAAGCTAAGAGCCAATGAAGAATGCGGTAATGTCATCACAGATTTTATCCGCTCGTTGCAGTCACAGATAGCTTACTCTGGAAAGCGAAAAAAAAGACAAGAGGGTGGTAGGGTTCATCCCTGCAAGGTACGAAATGTTTGGGTTAGAGAGCGCTCTACCTCAATGAATGACCACTATCACTTATTACTCATGTTCAATAAGGATAGATTTAACTGGTTGGGAAAAACTCAAACACCAGATGATAATTTAGGCTCCTTTATAGTAGAGGCATGGGCAAGAGTCGTTGGGGTTGATTATGATGAAGCAAATGGATTAGTACATTTCTCAAAGAGAAAGAATAGCGACAGCGTGGTTATTCATCGCTTGAACCGTAACTCTGATGACTTTGACGATGCGTTTGATGAGCTGTTTAAGCACATTAGTTATTTAGCTAAAGAAGATACGAAGCATTTTGGTGATCGTAGAAGGAGTTTCGGGGGAGTCAGCGTTAACTCAAGTTAGAGCTGCTGCATTTTTTTACAGCGGTGGCTCATCTCATGGGTATATACAAACAGGAGACTATTCCCAATGAGATTTTTAAGACTAAAAGAAGTGATGGCGTTAACGGGATTAGGTCGTTCAACTATCTACAAGTTTATGGACGAAGAAGTCTTCCCGAAAACCATTCCATTAGGAGGAAGAGCAGTGGCATGGCTAGAGAGTGAAATCGAAGAATGGATGGAACAACGTCTAGCAATGCGAGAAAGCCAAAACTAACCACAAGTATCAACGAACACAGTTATCACATCAACAGGGAGCCCACGAAGGCTCCTTTTTCAATTAGAGAGAGAAATAAAATGAGTTTTTCAATTTACGTAGATGGCGCAGCACCAAACAATCAACACGGATGTACACAGGGTGGAATTGGTATCGCAGCCTTTAATGAACACGGTGAACTAGAGTATCAAGATAGCATCACTATTAGACGCAGTACCACCAATGCAGAGTTAGAGCTAATGGCTTTAATCGAAGGTCTAGAGTATGCACAGGATGGCGATGTCATCCACTCAGACAGTGACTTTTGTGTGAAGGGTTATAACGGTTGGTTAGATAACTGGAAGGATAAAGGTTGGCGTAAGTCAGACAAGAAGCCAGTAAAGAACCGTCATTTATGGCAACAAATCGATGAACTACGTTCACAGAAATACGTAGAGGTGAGAAAGGTCAAAGCTCATTCAGGTGATAAGGGTAATGACATGGCAGACTTGTTAGCCGTTGAAGCGGCAGAAGCTGATTAAGAAAATAGAGCACAGCTTGTTGGCAGACCGCTAGCAGGCTGTGGGGGCGTATTTTTGCTTTATCCCTAGGAACGGTGATTTGTCTTTAGGGTAGTGTTAAGCGTTTTTATAGATAACATATACCTGAAGATGAAGCATTCAATGGCTGCAATTGGGGTGTTTTTTCAGGCTCGACATTGACGATGATAGTGATCATGATGTAGATAGGGATTGTATGATTTATAAATAGAACGATATTAGGACACTACAATCTAGCGTACCGCTGCGCAGACGTTACATTTACTCTTTCTCAGCACCAGCGAAAAGTTACGCTTTGTTGAGTCGACGTGTCAAAGCGACTTTAACTTATGGAAGAGAGTTGTAAGTCTGCTTACGTTTACTTTGATGAAGATGTAGCGTCGATTGCTAATATTGCATGTGACTGGGATTAACTTGCCTCGACATGCTTGTTGAATTATTTTGTTTGGTGGCAGTTAGCAAAAATAGAGCTGTACTTCATTAATTAAAAGGTGAACTGTTTATAGTAAAGAGAGCGTTATTATTTCGGGTTTGTTCGCTGATAATGAACACATGAGTCATTATTAGCGAGTAAAACAATGAATCCATTAGACTACACATTCTATACTTTAAACGCGAAACACTACTTACTGGAACCAGAACAAACGATGACGGTAATACAAAGCCAAAGCCAAAGCCGTCCGATCTTGCCTGGGATAGTTTTCTTGGTGGGATTCCTAGTCGGTCAGATTACCCACATTTACTAATCACGTCCCGTGGCATTATAAGAGGACAACTTTAAGTTAAGTCGCCATATTTCAGAGGGATCCGTTGTATCTAATGAACATGATTTTGAGGTTGACATGGTAGCTTCTCAGTTGTTATCTACGAGTCATCTGCAGCGTTTAAAGCAACTCGAGAAACATTTTTCTCGCAATGAAACTTATGATGTTGATATTGTCTCCCTTGCTGAAATTCTGGCCTGCTCAGAGAGGTACGTGAGTAAGCTAATGGCTTCTTTTGAAAGCTTTGGGCTTATCCATTGGGCTTCGGGTCAGGGGCGAGGTCATCGTTCGAAACTGACACTACTAAAAAGTTTTGAGACTTCACTGCTGACTCAGTTAGAGCGAATGGCTCGGTCTGGCAGAATGAATCAGGCATTTCGATTAGCCACTCTACTTGGCGAAGTACGCCTATTTCAAGATCACTTACCACTCTGGTTAGGGGATGCGCAACAGGAACTGAAAAAGCAGAATACTTTAATGTATTTAGTTCCTTACGTGCTGCCTGAATGGCACCCTCATTTGGCGCAGTCCGCTCGTTCTATTTTATTGATCGAAAGCGTCTTCGATACCTTAGTTCGATATAACCCTATTCAGAACGAAATTGTACCTCATATCGCTCACCAATTTCATTACAGTGACAAGCAAATCCGTCTCCGCATCCGCAATGATATAATGATGCACAATGGAGAAGTGCTGACACCGGAACTTGTCAAAAAAAATATAGAAATGCGCCTTAGGACGCCGCATCCATATCAAATTCTATTTCGTCATGTAGAGGGTATTGACATAGATAAGCAGTGGGCCATTTTCTCTATGCGTCAATTTGACCCCGTTTTCCTGCATTTGTTAGCCGACTCACACAGTGCAATTTTTGATTATCAGGCTTCAAAACCTATCGGGTGTGGAGCATATCGGGTCGAAAGTCTGGAAAAACAATATTGGAGTTTAGTTCGCAACAACCACTATTTTGGCTTTGGTGGCCATATTGAACGAGTAGAGTTTTGGTGTAGCGATGCCCAACCTCAAACGCCTATGCACGTGGCAGAACTGCTCTATTGCGAATCTCAACCCGCTCAGCCACAAAAAGTCGATCGCAGTGGGTGTACTGTTTTGCAGTTTCATCATCATGCAAACGCCTTGTCCGCTCAAGAAAGAGCTTGGCTTGTTCATCATAGTCGACGCTTTACACTTGATAGCCAGAAAAGAGCAGCGAACAGCGTGATGGATTGCCATCAAGATAAGGGATTTCACTTGTTCAATCACGACATGAAACTGCCAGCTCGTCCGGTGATAATTGAAGTGATAGACAGTCATATGAGGGAGTTGCAACCTTTGCTTGATGCGTTGTCTCAAAAAGGGGTTATTTGGCAGGTATGTCTTCAAGGACAGTCTCAAGATGTGGCTGTTGATGTCTCCTACGACTGTTACGTATTTGGCGACGACCTGACGTTCCAGTATTACGAATGGCTACTTTGCGGCAATGTGTTTAGCCTATGTTTGCCTGAACGTGGAAAACAAAGCCTATTAACCTTTATTGATATGCTCATGCAGGAAAGTAACGACAGTGAGGAGCTTCTGCACAAGCTGTATCGAGCGGAGGATTGGCTTATCCAGAACTATTATTATTGTCCTCTGTGGCGCAATCATTTCACCGTCACTCGCGCAGACAATTTGTATGGTACCGAAACCAACAATATGGGTGTCATGTCGCTGGTCAATATGTGGTTGGAGTAATCGCTGGTATGGTAGTGTATCTGTAGCAATATGATTTGCAGTGTTTAACGGATAATTAAGGAAAAAAAATGGACTTTCACCTTTGGCTCGGCTTTGTCGCGGCATCGCTCATTCTTACCGCGACACCAGGGCCTAGCATATTTTTAGGTATTGCACATGCTCTCAGATATGGGCACAAATGCGTGCTATATACAGCCCTTGGGGACATCTCAGCTAACTTTATTCAAATGGTGTTAGTCGCCTTGGGTTTAGGTGTCATCCTTGCCAATTCGGTAGTGGCATTTACTGTCATCAAAGTTTTTGGTGTGATCACGTTGGTTTACATGGGACTAAAAATGCTCCTCGCTAAACCAGCACAAGTTGAGCACTTAAACCTCAACAACTCAGATTTACAGGCCTCAAACAAAAAGTTGTTTTACTCTGGCTTTTTAGTCGCGGCTGGCAATCCCAAAGCCATCCTATTCTTTTCGGCTTTTTTTCCGCAATTCATCAACCCCGACTTACCCGTATTCCCTCAACTATTAGTGATGTGCCCAACCATGGCGTTGCTTGATTTCAGTTTAGTGATGTTTTATGCGTTTTCGGCCAGACGGATTGTTGATGCGAGCCGACTATCTCTTACCGCTGTGACAAGAGGAAGTGGTGCTTTACTGCTGGGAGCCGCAGGTATTCTAGCAGTTAAAGAACCCACTTAATCTCGACTGAGAACCGCGACCAAGATTGAACATACTGTGCCCAGCACAACCATTACACCTATTTAGCAACTCTCGGAGTAAGACACCTATGATCACTTTTTACGAACTGTGTGGGGGCGATGGCTTAAAATTCAGTCCTTATTGTTGGCGAACGAAAATGTGCTTGATACACAAAAATATAGCGTTTGATACCACTGAGCTTTCTTTTGTCGACATTCAGGCTCAGTTTAAGGCGCAGTTTTCTACACTCCCCGCCATCAAAGATGGTGAAACGGTGCTCTCTGATTCGTTTAACATCGCTGATTATCTTGAGGCCCACTACCCTGAATCACCTTCATTATTTGGCGGTGAAAAAGGGCGTTTAATGGCACTTTTTTTCCATGAGTGGGCAGCATCATTACATTCGGACATCGCCAAAATTGCCATCTTCGACATTTACTGCAAGCTTAAAGATCGCGATAAAGATTACTTTCGTTCCTCTAGAGAGAAACACTTTGAGGACAGCTTAGAAAATGTACAAAGCAACAGCCAAGAGTTAGCAAAGGCCGACTTACTCAAAAAAATGAGAGTACTGGAATCTTATTTAGCTAAGACACGATACTTATCGGGCGATGCGCCCATGTATTCAGACTATATCGTCTATGGGGCGTTGAAGTGGCTGCTGTCTACGAGTAACGCTTTCACAGGGGAAATGCTGACTAGCCATGTTTTGAATTGGTATGACAGCCTAGATAGGATTGGTTCTGGAATTTAAACATGCTTTAAGACAACGATGGAAATGTGAACGCAACGCATAGTTTGCGTTTAAATTTACCGGATGTTACATATTGATTTGTTACAGTTTATTTCCGTATGTTGCTGTCAATATGCAATGTACAGAATAAATTTTTATTTCAAAAAAGTGCCACAGGATATCGTATTATGATAACTAAAGTTGTTCCTCTGATGTTGTTAGTTTCGTGTTCAAGCTTTGCATCAAGTGAGATTGTTGATAATTTTTCTCACATAGGATTTGGTTATAAAGGAGCTAGTTTTAAGTCGGGAGCGTTAAAACCTTACCTTAACGATAAGTATGACAATACAGAGAATAAGACGATGGGAGGATTATACTTAGATGTCAGTGTTCAAGTTTTTGACTACGTATTCGTTGAAGGAAAAGCAGACTTTCTCACTCGATTTAGTTCGGAGGTAGATAGTTGGCAAGCTGGCGGAGGACTCATTGGGCGCTTGGGAGGGGCAATGGCAAGCTCTTTATCATGTGGAGCAGTAAACTATCGTGCTGATAGTGATTACAGTTCACCATATTCCGAGCGTGGAACATACTGTCAAGCGATGGTTAGAAAACAAATAGCTAATCATTGGTTGATGGGAGTTTCCTATCAGCATGATTTCTTAGATCTAGCAAGAGATGAGTTTAAGTGGAATAACGTCTTTCAATTCGGCTCAGTGTTTGGCTTAGTTGCAAATTTAGAATATGCAGAGCGCGATGAGGCGGAAGTGAGCTATGAGCTTGGGTTACAGTTCTCATTTTAACTTGCGAGGGTATATATTTTTAGAAGTTTCATTTTATTATCAATATATTATTTTGTTTTTCATAAGAGGCTAGACTTAGCCACCACTTGAAAGTCATCTCTGTATAAAATGGTGCCGACGTCTGAATAATGTAATGTCGCCACCTTTGTATCATATTCTTCTAATATATATTTTAGCTCATACATGAGTGATATATGTTTGACGCTTGAGTCTAAAAACCAAGAGATTGCATTGTCTGGCCATGACTTTGAGTGGAACGGTGGACATGGTAGTGATTCATTAAGTTGAGTGAAGATTTTTTTAATATGCACCTGATGGTACTCGTAAAGGATCAATCCGTCGACAAGCATCATTTGTGCTTGGGTAATGATACCATGAGTATGCTGGAGTCGCTTTTCCTCCTCCATACTGGCAATAAATCTTATAAACATTGGATTCCTTTATTACTATTTATTCATCTAGTTTAAGATTTTATCATTGATAATTTATCGTTGGACGATTTGAGAGTTAGCACAGAGTGTAAATAAATTTCATGCTATTAGTCAATTATAGAGGAGATGCACATGGAAACCATTATCCACGAAGCCATCAATCTTAGAGAGGCCGGAAATTATCATGCGTCTTGGCTTTTGCTGCGTACGCTATTGGATGACAGTCAATATGCAGCCAAAGCAAATTTATACATGGCTTGGTCTTATGATAATGAAGGCAAAGAGAAGCAAGCGCTTATACATTATCATATTGCATTGGAAAGGGATCTTTCCATAACTGAACGTTTTGATGCTCTGTTTGGGTAAATACACTGAAGCGTTAGAGTATTTTGAGCGAACCATGGCTGAATACCCTGATTCACTGGAAGTACAGCCGCTCTATGCCATGGGTTTGTACAACTTAGAACGACACAAAGAAGCAACGGCGTTACTAATTAAGTTATTGTTATCAACCACTGAGAATAAGAAAATCAAAAGTTACCAGCGAGCTATTCTGCTTTATGCAAAAGACCTTGATAAAACGTGGTAAATGTTGCGTTCCTGCGTATATTTGTTCGTCTAACCGGGGAATAGAAACAATAGAGTAAACCAACTTATGAACTCTAAGGTTATGGAGCTCGATAAGTGATTAGCTGTTGGTAGCAGACAAGGATCGATGATGATAATAGAGAGACGATGTGCTGATATGATAAGTGAGTTTAGTCATGACCCTTCGTAAGGTGACTCACTTTGTTACAGGAGGCGCAGCTGCTGGCATTTTGAATTATCTTCTTGCGCCAGATGAAAAGAAGCGGGTAGTAGAGCTGAGTGACCCGTTGACTTACGGTCCGCTAAATAATTATGGTACGCAGCAGGGAGATGCTCTACGTAGTAATTGGTTTAGGGGGTATGTGATCTTATTAATGAGCCAGACTTATGGCCATGGTTAGCCGGCCATATAGGACTGCCCATATTGCAGAGCTATCAGAACCTCGAATGCGATGGCGATTATGTTGTTTGGGTTGGCCAGTCAGTGGATGAGCAATTAATGTTGCGAGCGCTGTGCTCTGTGCTACCGGAACAACGTTTATTTTTAGCCGATGTAACGACAGGTAAGTTGAGCAAAGACACCATGCCAATCGTTGGTGCCTGCTCAGCCGAAGAACTTACCACCGTCATTCCAGTACCCCTTGATATCTTTCAGCAGGTTAAATTAGCCAAAGAATGGGATAGTCTTCTTGTGAATAGGGATATGGTTCGAACTTGGAACGGTTCCGTAATTGTATCCCATGATGAGACGTTTTTTGATGCTGCTCTTCTTGCTGCGATTGGACCACGAGTTTGTGTTGCAGCAGTAGTCATTGGTCGTGTGCTTGGTGATTATGTAGGGCAAGTTGGTGATACTTTTCTCTGTTACAGATTGCGTGTGTTGATCTTGAGGAAAATAGTGCGCTCGGTAGGTGAAGGACCTTTCTTTAGGCGTCAGTTGAGTCGAGCGTTATGATATGGGAAGTTCAAACATTTAGTGAAAATATAGGGTGAGAAAAATACAACGGAAACGTAATCGAGAGTAAGAGCTCACACTTTGCCTATCGAACGCTCATTCCTAGTGTGCGTGCTTAACGTATAACTAAGTAAAAATTTAAATTCTCATTCTCATCACCGTAGCCTCGGATATTAACGAAGCGAATGTTTTTATTTTTGAGCTCTGGAAACAGCCGCGAGTATAAACTATTACAGCATAGTTTTGATTGCGTACCAAAAATTACCAATGGCAGTGTTCATACAGGGATTCGACACATTCTATTGATCTGAATTGAGCTTCATCAATATCAGTTTGGCTTAAGTCATCAAATATTATTCCTTTCATATTTTGAATATCTTTTCCGTTGTATTGACTGATGTTTAACCACATATAGCTTGTAATATCATTTTTAGGCACAATTTTCCCCAGGTAGTAAATAACAGCAAGCTTATACTGTGCGTCTTGCTGTCCATTCTTTGAGGCTAAGTTAAACCAATGTAGAGAGTATTTGTCATTTTGTAGGACACCTTCACCTAGTTCATACATTTGACCAATGTAAAACTGTGCGTCTTTATTGCCTTTCTCTGCTGATTGTAAGAACCAATGTGCTGATTTTTTTAGATCTTTGCTAATGCCATCGCCACGGTAGTACATTAAACCCAAATAAAACTGCGCTTTATTTTCGTCATTTTCTGCTGCTAACTTAAAATACGTAAATGCATCCTCGTATTGTTGAAGAGAATAAAGGTAGATTCGCCCAGCACTATATTGCGCGTCCACAAAACCTTGGTTTGCTGACTTAACGTACCAATCTAAAGCTTTCGCGACACTTTTTTCAACACCCAGTCCTTTACTATACATCCAGCCTATCGAGTACTGTGCTTGAGCATCTCCGTTCTCAGCTAAGGGTAGCCATTCTGCATAAGCAGCCTTATATTTCTTTTGCCTAAGCGCGATGTATCCTTTTTCATAGGCTTCATCAGAGTTTAGAGTTTGTTCATTTGTGATATTGGTAGTACCACTCGTACAGGCACTTAAAATAAAAAGAGGAATGAAAATTAAATAGCGAAGCATGATTTATTGACTGCGTGATGAAAATTTAAACGTAAGTATATCAGTGGTGGTCACTAAAAACATGATGTTAATCAGATGACTACTAAGTGCTATTTGAATTAAGTGAAATAGCCAGCTAATGGGAATAGTATTGTTGAGAGGTATTTAGATAAGAAGCTTATGTACAGAAGCAAAAAAAGAATGGGGGGCGTGATTGCTCCCCATTGTCATTTTTAGTCTTGGCTGGTGGCATTACTTTTCTTTGATGGCTTCACACCCTTTAGGTATCGCAACCGACGATATTTGTTTACCTGAATTTAAGGCTGCTTTCACATCCAGCTTGTATTGAGTGCATTTGCCTACACTGACGTTAACCGCTCCCGTTTCTACCGATGGATTACCTCCAAGCGATCCACCACCTTGAGCCAAAACAAAAGGTGATACTAGGGTAGTCAGTAGAACAAGAGTGTTTGTTGTGATGTTTTTCATAGTTGATCCTGATTGGTGTTTATAAATAGATGAGTAGTTTTGTCTTACTTTAGATTTAGAAGCTGTACACAAAGGTTCCAGCGTTCGATGTCACTTCGATTTCTTTCACGTTGTCTACGGTGCAGTTGTTGCTGTACCCCGTGTAGGTTTCACCGAACTTCAATTGAACGGCTTTAGAAAGGTCTGAGGCCGTACCAGCTGGAAGGCGACAATTACCTCTATTGATTACAACATTGCTTATTACGGTGTTATTAGTGATGGCTTGCAGGTCAAAGACTAAACTCCCCCAATGAGAGTTGGTGGATATCGAGACTTCAATATCAGCAACTGCTTCAGGAGTTTCCTCTTGCTCGGTGCAGGCTGTGACACCTATAAAAAGGGACATCATTACGGCGTATTGAACGGACTGACTCAATAGGTGTTTTATACTTGTCATGGGTTTGCTCTCCTCATCGGTGAGTGAAATTCTGGATACTCGGCTCCCTCATGCTCATGCATGAATTGCTCAAGATTGAAATCAGAGGGATAAGTAAATGAAAACGTCGAGACATTGGCCTCATCAATAAGCGGTAAGGCGATGGTGTGTATCGTGTGTTGGTTAGATAATCGAAAAAGCAGCAAGAGCGCGTAACATTGAACCGAGAGTCCCAGAGGTTCAACGAGCGCCTTCTCTTGCTGCATAACTTGGCTTGATATCTTCAGCATACGATGGTGCAGTAATGCGGTATGGACAGTACTGAGGACGTGCTGTTGCGCGTCAGTCCAGCCCCTAATATCAGGTAGATTAATGTGTATTTTGTTCAGCCATAGTCGTTCTTTTGAAATGGCTGATCCCTTATTCCATAAGGGTTTCGCTCTCTCCGAGGACCGACCTAAGCCATTACTCAGTTCATCAGGGATAACAGGCATTAAGTACTTGTTAGTTAAGTGCCAATGCAACGTTTCTTGCTTGTTGAGCTTCAGTAATTGCTCCGATGTTTTACGGTAAGTGTGCGGCATGCTTTGTGTTTCACACTCAACGTTAAACACTTCCACAATGACTTCATCCAGATAACGTTTGATACTGCGTGTTGTTCTATGGATATCCAGTTTGGCTAATTGTTGCTGCAACTCCTTAACGGTTATCCATCGATGTTGAGGAATAAGCATTAGCGTGTGCAGCAAAGCGGATAACCCTTCAATGCTGGTTTTATTGCTCATGGTTTTTCTCTCAATACATCAACAGGTTGATACGTTGTTGCTGGTGGACATTTAATGTCGTGAGAATAAAGAGGGGTCGGACACATAATGTCCAACGGTGAAATAGTCATCAATTGGCTTTATAAAAACGTGAACCAATTAACATTCAGGCGGTGTTACTTACCTTTTAGGTCAGCTATGAACACAATCATCCCCACCAATAACACAACGAGAAAGCCCACGGATGTGAGGCTACCAATTGCGCCAAAGAGAGGGGACAACGTGAATAAAGCGATAAGGGCTGTAATCAGTTTGATGGTTTGGAGTAGGAGGGAAATCATAGACGTTAACCAAACGTCTTGACCATAGAGAGTTGAACATTATCAAAGACGTTTCTTGATAGGTGTCTCGTAAGGGCTTTCATCCAGATAGACAGAAGTTCTTGTACTTCAGGGTGAGCAAGGTCAGTCGTGCCTATGTCAGGTTGATAGCACCAAAGGTTGGTTAGGTGAAAATACAGCTCAGGCTCAACCGATACGCTGTTGTCATTGGGATAGGAAAAGCTGGCAAAGAACACCACCAACCAACGACTACTGGTACTGTCGCGCTTTAGCTGTATCTCAATGGGGTGTAGCCCTTGCCTTGTTCGATAGTAACTCGATTGTCGGCAGTTAAGCACAACGCGCGAAGCGTTCTCAGGGATAGAGAACCGTCCAATTATCGTTTCTAATAACGAGTGCAATGTGCTCTCGATAGCAACCTCTCCATACGTTTTAGTAATCATAACCACCCCTTTTCAGCAAACGAGAAACAACGTTCACCTGTAACGATATGGTCAAGTACTCGTACATCGACTAAGGCGAGGGCATCTTTCAAACGGTCAGTAATACGCTTATCTGCTTGTGAGGGCGTAGCATCACCTGAAGGGTGGTTGTGAGCCATTATCACGGCCGCTGCATTTACTCCTAATACGGTCTTTATTACTTCACGAGGGTAGATAGTGGCCGCGTCAACGGTTCCTTTAAATAACTCCTTAAACTCTATTAATCGATGTTGGTTATCCAGTAACAGCAGAGCAAACACTTCTCGCTCACATCCTCCTAATTTACAACGGATAAATTCCTTCGTGGCTTCAGGATTACTAAAGGCATCACCGCGTACATATCGGTTAGCCAGTATTTCAGCGGCATGCTCCAGTATTTCGTTTTCCTGATAGCGTTGTTGTTTTTTATACTCAGAATGTTGTGTATTCATTACGGGCTCCTGTCGGATTCAATGATGGGTATTCACATTGATGACATATGTCTGAATATTTTTGGGCTTAGAGTGAAGGGCTATGGGGGCGAGCTCCTAATGAGAGTATATGAATTGTTAGTGTTAAGGAGGAAAGCTGATGGCGTTAGGATGAGAGATGGTAGAACAGAATCGCTGGTGTTCACAATTTATTGATTCGTTACTCTGAATTATTTATGCCCCAATATCATTTAGTATAAAAGCTCATTCATAATCCGTTAATATGAATCACACATACATTTACTAATCTAAAAGAAGCTCTAATATTGAAAATCTTGATTTGAACAGAACTAGCTAAAGTTAGATGTTTCTCGTTATAACTTAATTAGTGATAACGTGTGATTTTGGCTGTAAGATTTTCTCGAAATAACAGAATTCTAGCAATATCTTAAAATTAAATTAAATCAGCCCCTTACCTTGCATAACATAGTAGCCTGTACCAATCTTATTTCATAAGCATGGATAAGGATTGTGTATGCCCGCAAGTTCAATGAAAAACAAAGGGGTGGTGGGGAAAGTCCTACTGCCTTCTTTGCTCATAAATCTTCTTTCTCTCGCCGTTCCGCTAACGGTTTTACAAATTTACGATCGTATTTTACCTAACCAGAGTTATGGGACTGCCACTCTGTTATTAGCGGGTGCGACTTTGGCTGTCGCTATGGAAGCGCTAATTCGGTTTGTGCGAACTTGGCTTTTGTCTGCTGCGGCCAGTAATACCGAGAAAGCGACCTATCAAACCATGGTTGAAAGGGTGACTAATGCTTCATCAAGTCATCTTCGTCATTTAGGTGTTGGCGGTGTAGAAGAAGGACTCGGCTCTGTATCCAAAGTCAAAGATTGGTATTCCGGTGGTGTGATTGCAGGCTTTATTGATTTGCCTTTCGCATTGATCTTTTTGGGTTTGGTGGCTTACATCGGCGGTGAGCTGGTGGCGATACCTTTGGCAGTTTGGCTGATTACTCTCGGAATTGTTTGGTTATCTTCTATTCGCGTTAAAAGCCTAAGTGAAGAAGCTTCCCAAGATGAGCAGGAGCGAAAAGCGTTTTTGATTTTGCTAAGCCAAACCATTCAAGGAATCAAACGTCAGGCAGTTGAGTCTCGAATCTTCAATCAATTTAAATCCCTCAACAACGTCCGTTCTCAGTCTAAAGCGAGAGAAGAGGAACAGAATGCCTTTGCCCAAGAGTGTATTCAGCTTGCCGCATTAGCGACGTCAGTTTTACTCGTGATTACTGGCAGTTTGTGGGTGCTGGATGGACAGTTGACCACAGGTGGATTGGCGGCATGTTCTATCTTATCGGGCAGAGCGGTTGCACCTTTAAGTGCTTTAGTGGGAGTTCGAATCAAGCTTAATTCAATACACAGTGCCAATCAGGCAATAGAAAAATTGAGTGACTTATCATTATCGGAACCTTCAGATTCTGAGCAAGCTGAGAACCACTTATCTGACTTTGAGGTGTTGGAAATCAAGCAAGCGACCGTTGAAAGATACGGTGAAATCGCTCATGCGGATGTCACATTGAATAAAGGTGAATTGGTGTTGTTAGAGAGTGAAGACCGCCACACCAACAGTCATTTATTGTCGTCGATTGCAGGTATTGATGATCTGAAAGCGGGTGAGTGCTTCATTAACGGAGCTGCCGTTTCAATCTCATCCGTAACTAACATTGCTGCCTACTGCGGCGTTAAAGGGCAGTTGGTGTCAGGTACTATTCTCGACAACTTGTGCGGGTTTGATCCTGAGAGAACACATAGCGCCAGTGACTATGCTAAGCGTTTGGGTTTAACCAAGGAAATCACTCGATTACCCGATGGGCTAGAGACACAAATTGGCCGTACGAGTGCGTCTCTGCTGAGTATGGGCAACGTGAAAATGCTCAATATCGCGACTCAACTGGCAAGTGATAAACCCATTATCATGTTAGAAAGGCCAGACTCCTCGCTTGATTTAGATGCCCTTGGAAACCTAGCTAAGGTTCTGGAAGAAGAAGTCACGGTAGGACGCACGATACTGATGGTGAGCTACCATTCTAAACTTCGCGAATTGGCTAATCGAATCATTACAGTGGAAAGTCGAACTATTGCGGTCGACAGTGAGAACAACAAGGAGGCTATTGTATGAATCGTTTAGATACTGGTAACCCTTCAGGTACGAACAACCGTGCAAATACCAGCGGTCGACAAGAGGTGATGAACCATTTAGAAACCGAGAGCCTTTCCGTTCTTAAGCAGTTGGAAGTTAATGCTAATATCCAGTTGTTCGCACATCAATGGGTCGATGAAAATGGCATTGAATCAATCGACGATATGTTTGCCTTGTTCGACAGGCTTGCACTGCCTTATCGCTTGGTTGCCAACCTAGATGAAGTTGGTGAACATAAATTGGTCTTACTGGTACTTGGTGAACATGAGCTGGTCTCTGGTCATTTAGAATCCAAGCAATTGGTTGCCTTTAATGCCGATGACGACATCACCGATGTCCCTCAGTTTTGTATTGTTATCGAAGGGCCACCATTAGAGAAGGCCTCTCCTGATTGGGTTGGCGAAAGGTTACATGCGTTTCGTCCCATCATTCCTAAATTGTTGTTGGTCAGCTTTATCACTAACTTATTTGCGCTTGCTGTTCCCTTCATCACGATGTCGATTTATGACCATGTGATTGGCGGTGACGCAGGACATGAGCTGCAAGGTATCGCCATTGGCGCGGCGTTGTTGTTTGTGATGATGGGTTGGTTAAGAACATTGCGCAGCCGAGTGTTTGCTTCAGTGTCGAACCGGGTCAGTCGTGAGATATCTCAATCCCTCGTGCAGCGTCTGCTTCGAAATAGCTATGCTCAAAATCAGCAAACAGCCTCTTCTAGTCAACAAAACCAAGTGATGTTGTCGGAGCGTATTTCAGGTGTGCTATCGGGGCCATTAGGAAATGCGTTATTTGACCTACCATTCATTCTTATTTTTGTACTTGCGATAGGTGTTTTAGGCGGATGGTTGGTACTGGTTCCAGTCGTCTCTTTAATCCTTTATTACTTGCTAGCAAAACGTTCGATACGCTCTAGCAGCAAGCGATCGATGCAGTCGACAGTGGCAGGTACGAATCGTCAAAACATGACTAATGAGCTGTCATCCAAGCTTGCCTTTATACGCAGTGCTGGATTCTCAGAGCACTGGATTCAACGCTTCAAAAAGGCCAATCTTCTTGCTTCAACAGTGACCTTTAATCAATCGGTTCTCCAGAGTCGGTATACCTCGATTTACTATTTCATTGGGGTTGGTTCGACATTAGCTGTGATGGGATTGGGAATAGGGCTTATTTTTGAACAAGTGATGACCCCTGGTGGTTTGATTGCTTCAATGATGTTGATATCTAAGGTGACGGGTCCCGCTCAGGTGTTGGCAAACAGTGCGATGCGTTTTAACAGCTTTAATCAATCCAAATTGCAAGTGAACCGTATCTTGTATCAGCCGTCCGAGCGTGAATTCAGTTACCAGCATCACCCGTTACCTGTGGTAGCGCCTAACTTGAAATTAGACCAAGTGACACTGCGTTATCCTAAACAGAGTCGCCCCGCTTTGAATGGTGTGAGCTTTGATATTGAAGCGGGTGAAATTGTTGCGATTACTGGCCCTTCAGGAAGCGGTAAATCAACATTAATTGAAGTGCTCTCTGGCTTGCAGCCTATCCAAAACGGCATGGTCGAGCTTGAAGGCGTTAACCTCGTTCAATACGATCCGCAGCTTTATCGCCACTGGTGTTTCATTCGAGCCGCATATCCTGATTTGCTTACGCTGAGTATTCGAGAGTGGCTAAACGACGGTCACAAAGTCGAAGATCAGAAAATGATCTCTGCGATTGAAATGGTCGGCGGAAAGCGTTGGTTCGAGACATTGTCAGGTGGGCTAGACACCTCCATCAGTAGTATTCAACCGGATAGCCTTTTTGACATGTTGTCTGGTAGCGTCGCACAGATCCTTATTGATGCAAAAGCGCTGGTTTATGACTACCCAATGTTCTTAATGGATAACCCTGTGCCTGATGCTCACCCAAATGCTAAACGTATATTTGGTGAGTTTGTGCAATCGAAAAAAGGAAAAGCAACGGTGATTTACACGTCCCACGATCCGGATTTAATCAAGCTTGCCGATAAAGTGGTGGTATTAAATGAAGGTGCAGTGGTTTATGCCGGTCCATTAGATCCGGAGCAGTCTTCGAAGCAGGAACAGCCTTCAGAGCCTCAAGCTTCTCAAGAACCGCAGTTATCTGAGCAACCGTTATCTCAAGAGCTACAGACGTCAACTCAAGAGGCGTCTGCTCAACAAAATGCAGCCCAACAAGAACAATCAGAGTCTAAGCAAGGAGTCGCTAATGACTAAACAATCTATCGAGAAGGGCAAGCGCTACGGTGAACTTGTTGAATCACAAAATACGGCTCGTACATTGGCGCTGGCCACATGGTCGGTTGCCTTATGTGTTATTGCTTTTGCCACTTGGTCTGTCGTCACCCAAGTTGATGAAATTGCCAAAGCCAAAGGCGCAGTCATTCCAGAAGGTGAGAAGCAAGTACTTCAAAGCGCGATTGGCGGTAAGTTAAAGCAAATTCTCGTTAAAGAAGGGCAGCTTGTCGAGAAAGGCCAGCCGCTTGTTGAATTTGATGCGACCTTCCAACGTACCGCCCTTGAAGAGCTAAAGTCCCAACAAGTGACGCTTCTAGCCAGTGTGGAACGTATGAATGCGCTGCTTGAGCAACGTGAGCCTAACCTTGCTGAGTTTGAGGTCGATTACCCAGAGATCGTCAGCCAACAAAAAGCGCAGCTGAACGCGCAAAAAGCCCTCTACTTCCAAAAGCGTGTGGTGCTTGAGAAAGAGAGCGAGCAGATTGCAGAGCAGCTTCGTAGCGTAGAAAAGGCCTTGCCGAGTTATGAGAAAGAGTTAAATGCGACTAAGCAAGAGTTGAACATACTGGAGAAGGGTTATAAAGCGGGTAACATTTCACGTTTACGTGTGCTTGAAATGCGACAAAAATTGGCCAGTATCGAGCAGAAAATCGAAGAAGCTCGTGGTAAGAAGTCGGTATTGATTAGACAAGCTGACAGTAATGACCAAAAAATCATACAGCTTCTGGCGGAAGCGAAAGCTAAAGTGAGCGATGATCGTTCTAAAGCCGTATCTGACTTATCAGCATTGAATGCCAGAGTTCGTTCAAGCCAAGCTAAATTGACCAACACCATGTTGGTGTCACCGCTACAAGGCTTGGTGCAAAGCCTGCCAAGCACGCAAAACGGTGGTGTTATTCAGCCAGGTGGCACTGTGGTTGAAATCGTTCCGGTTGGTGGGAAAGCCGACTTTAAAGCGCGTTTATCGCCAAGAGATATTGGTTTTGTGAGTGTAGGGCAGCCGACTCGTATCAAAATTGATGCGTTTGATTACAGCCGCTTTGGGGCGCTAAAAGGGGCGGTTGAGAGTATTTCACCGACCACAAGTCAAAGCGAGCGTGGCGAGATCTATTATGAAGTCGTAGTGTCGGTTGATACGCCATACTTTCGCGATAACCCAGAGAGCTTTTCTATTTTGCCAGGTATGACGGGAGAGGTAGACATCACTACTGGTGAGAAATCTGTATTCCAGTACCTATGGAAGCCAATTTACACCAATGTCAGTGTCGCATTTGGTGAAAGGTAATAGTTATAAAGAGTCGTTGAGAGTAAACGAATAACAACTGCAAATAACAAAAAGGGAGCACATTACGTGTAATGCCAGTCAGTTAAGCTGATTGGCATTTTTCTTATTAACTGGATACTTCCTCGGTTTCGACTTTACCCGCCTTGGGTAAGACCTATCTTCTCGCCTGGGGGAAGCTTAAAATAACCCATCTGTTCTAATAATAGTTCATAGTGTTTAGGGATATTTCCCGGGCTCGTTAGGGGAAGTGTGGCAAAAAACTGAGTAATAGCCATCGAGCAACTGGTAAAGCTGAGTTGATTTGGCCATACACTATCAAGCTTTTTCGCTGCTGCGGTCATTCCTAGACGTATCAAGTTGTAACAAAGCAGTACCCCCCATAGTTCCTGCTCTATCATGTCTGGTCTCTTACTTCTCAGCGTATATTCACTGTTTAACAGTGACTGCTTCATTTCCCGATAACCTAGCTCAATCTCCCAGCGATAACGGTAAAGTTCAACTATCTCATCTCCGGGAAAGCGCATTTCATCTATCATAGAAGTGAGTATTCGATATTCTTTTCCGTTAATGATTTTACTTACAAGGCGTGCATCAACATACTCCGGTAACTCATTGAACTTTTTACGAGATTGCGGAGTTGTTTTAAGGCGAACACGGCAGTCATTCTTCCCTGCTCGATGCACGATTTCATAATTTAAATCTTTTCGTGCCGGAATGAGCCAGTGCCGTTCCACTCCGCTTTGATGCCAGCGATTGAGTAGTCCTAATGAGTAGTAACCTTTATCAAATATGGTTAATGAATGCTCTGGCGTAGCTTCAATAAGTTGCTCTGCCAGTACCATTTCATTGGTACGATAACCTGAGAACGCACTGTTGATAAGCTGATGACTGGTGAGTTCCATATGACAGACCATACGGATTTGAGGATAAGTATTCTCGCGATGTTGATTACTTTGAGTTTCGAACACCTTATGATTTTCTGCTGTATCAGCAGTTCGCCATACAACACCGTCAACAGCGAGAAGATTGAGCCCAGCCCACGTTTCGAATGAGTTCGTCTCGTATCCATGCTGAGAAACAGCTTTAAAAACTTCTTTTACAGCGTCAGAGCCTAAGCGCTGTCTTGCCTGAACTAAAGCGCTAGGAGCGACAAGTGGTTTTTTATCTGGCAACATAATATCCATCTGAGTAGCAATATCCCAGACCGATTTCTGTCGGTACAGAGCCATTCCAATAATTGACCACAGAACTGTTTCCAGTGGTAAGCGTCGCTTTCTAATAGTAGCTACTCCAGCCTTCTCAAAACCTTGTTGAATAAGCTCTGGAGATAATAACTCAGCATATTTTTCAAATGTACTGAAGGTATTACAAGACTTAAAAGCTGTTGCTAGTTCGCTCTCAAAACGCATAAAAAAATCCGATATCAATTAACCGATATCGGATTCTTACACACTGACAGGATCGTTCAATTGATCTTGTAATTAATGCCTTAACTGATCGGCATTACACATTACGTGCTCCCTTCTGTTTGGTCTCGTTATCGGTTAACTATTTGGATCAATGTCCGGTAGCCCGTCTACGTCGTTGTGATGATGGTGCTCATCATCTTGGTTATGGTTGATGTTTGCATCATGGTGTTCCAGCGCGTCTGACATATCCAAGTGCGCTTGGTCATGTGTTACTGCATCTGGTTGGTCGACTTGTGCAAGTACGATATCCATATCCGCAGGTTGATCATGAACCGTTGTCGATGTCGCATCGGGTTTAATGCCCAATGCATCCAGATAAGCTGCTGCACCATGGTGGCTGGTTTTCTGATCGGGTTCTTGATGGGTCTGTTGGGTTAAATCCAGATTACTATCATCGCTTAGCGTGACGGTAAAGTCGGCGTGTGAAGCCATGTCTGGCTCGTCATGTTGAACAGGAGGCGGTGGTGGGGGAGCAGGGTGTGATGTATGGACCAAAGGTGTGATTGTCATATCAACCACTTCAGTTCCAACTGTCAGCTTTCCACTATGTCCAGGCCCATGACTGAGTATCTGGATATTCACATGGGCGACAACTTCATCTTGATTTGTCCCTTGCAATGCCACTTCAAATTTATCTTCATGTTGACCGATACCAGAAGCGCTGCCATGAGGGCCCGTGTGAACTTGGGCTTGCTCTTGATAATGTAAATGACCAGTCTGAGGGTCAATAGTTAATGTCCCGTATTGACCATGATGACTAGTGACGTACTGTCCGTTAGGTAAATGGATTCGCCAACCGCTTTGTGCTGTTGGTACCGGAGTTAACGATGGTAATAGTGGTGGGACCCCAAGCGTGCCAGATACTTGGTGGCTTCCCGATGGTGGTCTGACAATGATCGGTTCAGGAATAGCGCTTGCAGCGAAACCTTGGCTACCTGCGGTATTACCGTGTTCGTCAGTCATTGTTGCTTGTACATTAGAACCGGGATGAACTTCAATTTGTAATCCGTGCTGTAGAGTATGAGCATCTAATACATGGTCCTGACCGTTAACGACAAGATGCTCACCGATTTTTGCATCACCAGGAGGCGTAACGGTTGCTGTGATCGTATTTGCATGGCCTCGGGCGATTTCAGCTTTACTGTATAAGTTGTCTGCCCCTGCGTTTTCAAAAGTAATCGTAGGAACGCTAACCTGTGTATCGACTTGGTAAGTAACATCTGTAGTGGCATGAGCGCTATTACCTGCGGTATCTGTTACCGCTACTGATGCCTCTATTTTTTGGTCAGCATCGGCGATGAGTTCACTGCCAGGTACGGCAATTGAATAGTGTCCTTTTGCATCGACCACGCCAGTATGCTGTGTCCCATTTACATCTAAAGTCACAATGTCGCCTGTATTAAAATCGCCAGAAACGGATCCGGTGATGTCAATGGAGCTGTTGGATTCTTGAGCATTAATCACATTGTCGGCGGTAATCGGGTCTGTTTGAATACCGACGTGTACTTGCGTATCTATATGGACAGACAGAGGCGAAGAAGTTGCAGACATCACTGACGAAGGAGCTAATGCTTTAGCGGATAGATTATGATCGCCATTCGATAAGCTGCTTACTGCCACACTATATTGTCCAGATGCATCAGACACCGCGTGTCCAACGGGTGTGGAACCATCGTAAATCGTGACTTTCGAGAATGGAATATCAGTGTGTCCGGTAATCGTTGGGGACGTGTCATTGGTCAGGTTGTCAGTGCTTGATGAACCAGAATCACTGGTTGATGCAAGATCCAGAGTCACCGTGTTCGTTGGCGCGACGTTAGTGCCTGAAGACAAGGTTGGTTGCGTCGTGGTTACCGCAGGTTGTTGAGGTACAGTCGTTGATATGACTAGACCACCCGTTGGCGACGTGGTGACATGTCCCGAGGCATCAAAGGTGATGAATTTCGAACTCTCGGCATGTTGGTCGCTCACTTTTACTTCAAACACATCCACACCATGATAGGTGTTGGTGGCAGAGTTATAACTCATTCCGGTGATTGACGTATTGGGTGTGTAGACGTAGTCACCAGTGTTTGGATCGACGGACAGTGAACCGAACTGACCCGCAGAGCTGACGACAGAGAACGTATGAGTGTCATTTACGTCTACATCAGTCTCTGTAAGCGTGCCTGTGGTAGGGGTGGTTTGCGTGACACCAAGAACGGGTTGGTCATTGGTACCATTTACAGTTACTTGTAATGTATGAGTTCCACTACCATCTTTTGAGGTAACCACCACTTGTTCTACAAATGATTCTCCTGCAGATAACTGCTGAAGGGCTTGCAGTGAATTATCAATGGTATAACTCCAGCGTCCATTTTCTAAAATATGAAAATGTCCACCATGGACTGTCGTAACATCGTCAGCTTTAAGGTAGGCTTCTCCGTGGTCAGCATCTATGACGTTAAGACGCCCACCAGCATAGAGCTCTCCTTTTGCAAAGGTACTTGTATGATCTTCGGTAACATTCTGAGTTGAAGGAAGTGAGCTTGGCATAGCATCCACTATCACCGCTTGATCGTCTTCACCGTGAATGGTCAGTTGAATTGTTTTGGTTTGGCCATCACTTGTTGTCACCTTAAATTCGTCGGTAAGTACCTCTCCGGCCTTTAAATACTCGACAAGTTTAACATTCTGATTGTTCTGACTTGCGGAATCCAGATCAAACTTATAATGACCATCTTCCCATACCGTTAGGGTTCCAAGTCCTTTCGTCCCATGGTCCATGGTAAAAGCAAAATGAGAAGAGCTTGAGTCAATGTCGGATATTTGCATTACCCCAGTTATAGGTTTCGCACCAGAAGAAACGTAACCACTCTCTATCGCTTCCGTTTCCGTAACATCTATGTCGGTAATGGTCACTTTTGCCAAATCATCAGTGCCGTGGATTGTTATTTTGATATTGTGAGATGTACCATCTGCCGAATGTACTGCGATATTGTCGAAGGCAGTTTTGTTTGCACCTAACGCTTGAACCGTCGGATTGTTATTGTCTAGATCATACGTCCAATCACCGTTGTCCTTAAGGTGTAAGGTACCTAGCGTGCCTTTAATGTCGGTATCAGAGAAGTGTGCTTCACCGGTATCAGCATCGGCGACGGTGAGGCTTCCCGATGTTTGTAAATGCGTATCTTCGGTTACCTGTCCCGAGTCTTGGCCTGCTATGGTGGCTGCATCGTCTTTACCGTCAACCCAAACCTCAACGCGTTTGGTTGTGGTAGAACCGTCGGTAGATATCGCGGTTATATTGAATCCATCAGCACGTCGCTGACCTTGCGATAAAACATTGGCTTTTGCTGGGTCCAGGTCGTAGTGCCAGGTACCGTCAGAACTCACAGAAAGCGTGCCGTACTTGCCAACCATATTACTCGCAGTGAAAGACGTGCTGTCTTTACTATCTAAGTCGTGAGCTAACAGTGTGCCACTGGTAGTTAGTTTGGTGTCTTCGATGACTGTTCCAAGCGGCGCTTGTGTGGCGTCAGGCGTATCTATGATGACATGGTCATCTGCACCATGAATCGTTGCCGTTACAGGTAGGCGAGTACCATCTGCGGTAATAAGCACCATGGTGTCTTGAAGAGAATCACCGGTGCTTAATCCTTGAATATCCGCTCGCGTATTGTCAACGGTATAGATCCATCTATCTTGCCCAGTAATACTGTTATGGGTAGTCGTAAAGGTTCCATAATGACCACTAAGGGTCATTGCAAAGTCTGCTGGAACCTTGTGTTGAATGCCATTCACTTCGATGGTTACCACGTCGGCATCATTGACCGAGTCGATGTCTTTGACATCAATGTCTTGCCAACCAGAGCTGAGCTCAACGTTACTGGATGAGCTTAGCTGGTCTTCTGTTACTGAGCCTGATGCTGAAGCAAGCGTCGACGCATCATTAACAGCAGCAAGAGACGTGTTTGCTCCCGTATGTGCAATTCCACCGTGTCTATCGGCAACATCGTAAGTAAAGTGAACCGTTCCGTTGTAATTAGGATCGGGGTTAAAGGTAAAACTGCCATCTGAATTTGATACCAAGCTACCGTGGTTTGCGGTCAAGTTTTCAACGTGTAACCAACCTCTATCGTTAGTATCAACATCTGTCGCATTAGCGATTAACTCAGCTTGTGTAATATGTATTGAAGTATCTTCCTTACCTGAAGGTAAAGAGACCTCACCACTAACGGTTGGTACATCATTATTGCCATGCACAACAACGGAGACACTTTTCGAAACATGGCTTCCATCAGTAGATACTGCCTCAACCGTAAAGTGCTCCCAATACTCGTCGCCGTCTCCTAGCTTTGTCGCTTTGCTCTGGTCAACGTCATAATGCCATTGCCCATCTGCACTTAGGTGGAACGTGCCATACTGACCGCTAATGCCACCTGTTGGTGTTTGTGTCCAGCTCACCGTATCGTGGAGATCAACATCGTGTGCGACTACATTGCCGGAAACTGAAGCGCCTGTTTGGGCATTTTCGACGACATGACCCAGTTCTGAATTGGAATCGATGACGACCCCATCCTCTGTGCCGTTAACCTTAACCGTAATAGGAAATTCAGTACCATCGGTTGCTATTAGCTTTATAGATTCGGTTAATGATTCGCCATGCTTTAATTCTTGAACATGAACATTATTATTGTCGCCAATATAACTCCAAGAGTGCTCACCTTGATGAGGTCCACTTGCGATAGTGTGGAACTGGAATCTGCCATAAGGAGTCGTAACATCTAGGTCACTGCCTATATTCCATGTGTATTGTTTGTCTGCAAATTCGACCGTGACTTGAGTGTTAGGGCTGTCTACATCCGTAATTTGTAGCGCTTGCCAATCAACAGCGTCCATAATATAGGGATTCGTATAAACAACAGTGGCTACATCTTCAGTCGCTACACCATGGTCAACGCCAGAAATAATGGTTTTGTCATCGACTGCGGCAAGTGTCGTACTCGCTCCGGTATGCGTAACCCCGCCGTGTGCATCTTTGACGTCATAGGTGAAGTGTACATCGCCGTTGTAGTCTTTTTCTGGGGTAAAGGTGAAGGTGCCATCGGCATTGTTTAAAATGGAACCATGGTCAGCATGAAGATTTTCAATAGACAGTAATCCGGCATCATTTTTATCGACATCGACGGTATTCGCTAATAGTTGAGTTGTAGTAAGAGTTTGGCGAGTATCCTCGCTACTACTTTGTAGCACCACTTCTGAAGAGCAATATGGCCTGTCGTTACTGCCATGAATAGTGATGACGATGTCGTGAGTTGTGCCATCTTTTGAGTGAATAGTAATCGTGTCGGTTAGACTTTGGCCTTCACCGAGCTGGTCAATAGCAGTGCCACGAGTTGTCGTAGTACCGCCAATAAGTGCTCTGTGCCCTGCATCAGCATGATAATGCCAAGTACCATCAGTGAGTAATACTAAGTCACCATAGGTACCGTGATAGTCATAACCATTGCTACCTTGGTGCACAAATTCTGCTTCGCCAACATCGGGATCTGTGATGGTTAGCTTGCCATCAGCATACAGTGGTTTATTGCCAAGTGTGGCTATGCCTGGTTGGGCATAGTCAGGTGACATGTCCACGCCCGCAGTATTCTCGGATATCGATCCTGTATCAATGCCAGCGATAGTCGCTGTATCGCCAACCGCCGAGAGTGTCGTTGATGCGCCAGTGTGCGCCACTCCACCATGGGCATCTTTGACGTCATAGGTGAAGTGTACTTGACCGTTGTAGTCCTTATCTGGAGTGAAGGTGTAGGTGCCGTCTTTGTTGTCAACAACAGAGCCATGATCCACTTGCAGGTTATCGACAGTCAGTTGTCCTGCATCGTTACCATCAATATCAGTCGCATTGGCTAATAATTCATGAGCGGTGAAGGTTAAAGCTGTATCTTCTGTTCCTGAATTTAAGGTGACTTCACGGCTTACCACAGGTTGGTCGTTTGTGCCATTAATGGTGATGGTAATGACTTGAGGAGTTCCATCTTTAGAGTGGACAGTCACAGTGTCAGTTAGGGTTTCACCTGCCCCTAAATGTTGGATTTCAGGTTTACGGTTATCAATATAGTAGTTCCAGTTACCGACCCTATCTATTCCTAGCAGCCCGCCAAGAGAAGAGGTATAGGGTGCATACTCTGGATGTAAAGATACGGTGGCTATTGTTTTAAAGTCAAAGCCACTTTCTCCGCTATCTGGATCTATTGCATCAAGAGTACCTCTACTCTCCAGTTTGTAGGCGAAGTTGCCACCTTCAACTGCGGCATGGGCGTTTAAGTCTTCAGTTACCGAGCCTGTAATTGCTCCTTTAAATACTGCTGTATCATTGACTGCAGCAAGTATCGTATTCGCTCCGGTATGCGTAACCCCGCCGTGAGCATCTTGCACATCATAAGTGAAGTGGACTTGGCCGTTGTAATCTTTGGTTGGTGTGAAAGTGAAGGTACCGTCTTGATTATCTAGAATAGAACCATGATCGGCATGAAGATTCGTAATCGTTAGTTTGCCTATGTCGTTCGTATCTACATCTACGGTGTTTGCCAATAGCTCAGATGCACTGATGGTTTGAGCAAGATCTTCTTTACCGCTGTTGAGTTGCACCTCACCAGAACAATACGGACGGTCATTATCGCCATGAATGGTGACAACAATATCGTGTGTGGTGCCATCTGCAGATTTTACGGTGACAGTATCGGTTAGTGACTCCCCTTTGCCCAGATGGTCAATAGCTCTGCCGGTTGCATCTTGGCCGATGGAAGCAAAGTAGCTCCAGTCCCCGTTAGTTTGAAGTATGACACGACCATGTGAACCATAATAAACGCCTGTTTGGGCATAGCTTTCACCAGCATCAGCATCAACTATCGATAGGTGGCCATCGGTATGAATTTCATCGTTCCACAATTTCCCTATGTTTCCATGCATATGATCAGGTGAACGGTCATCAACATAGCCGCCAGTCATACTACCGTCTGGTGCGGTGAAAGTGTGCCCTTCATGGACATCGCCTGTCGATGTCCCTATTATCACCGCAGCATCATTGGTGCCATTCACTGTGATCGTTACTTGATGTGACGTCCCATCAGCAGAATGAACGGTAATATTATCGGTGGCGGTTGCTCCTTTTCCTAACGCTTGAACTGTAGGATTTGTGTTATCGAGGTCGTAAGTCCAAGCACCAGAATCGGTCAGATGTAGAGTCCCTCCTAAGCTGCCTGCAACATCGGTGTTTGAGAAGTGTGCTTCGCCAGTATCTACATCAGTGACAGTCAACGTACCAGAGGTTTGAAGCTGAGATTCTTCGGTGACAGCTCCTGAGCTTGTTCCACCAATAATTGCTTTGTCGTTAGTGCCGTTTATTGTAATCGTTACTTGATGAGTGGTGCCATCTGCAGAGTGAACAGTAATGGTATCGGTAGCAGTTTTATTCACGCCTAACGTTTGAACGCTAGGGTTTGTGTTATCGAGGTCATAAGTCCAAGCACCTGAACCGCTCAAATGCAGAGTACCTAAGTTGCCTACGATATCGGTGTTGGAGAAATGCGCTTCGCCAGTATCAACATCGGTTACAGTAAGGGTGCCAGAGGTTTGAAGTTGAGACTCTTCGGTTACTGAACCTGAGTTTGTCCCACCGATTACAGCGGAGTCATTAGTACCGTTTACTGTAATCGTCACTTGGTGTGGTATACCGTCAGCGGAGTGGACAGTAATAGTATCGGTGGCTGTTTTATTTGCGCCTAACGCTTGAACTGTAGGATTTGTGTTATCGAGATTGTAAGTCCAAGCACCTGAGTCGGTCAGATGTAGAGTCCCCAAGTTGCCTACGATATCTGTGTCGGAGAAGTGTGCTTCGCCAGTATCTACGTCAGTGACAGTCAACGTACCGGATGTTTGCAATTGAGACTCTTCGGTGACAGTTCCTGAGTCTGTTCCACCAATAACTGCTTTGTCGTTAGTCCCATTGATCGTAACCATAACTTGATGCGCTGTGCCGTCGGCTGAGTAAACAGTGACTATGTCTGTCGCAGTCGAACCTTGGCCAAGCCCTTGAACTACAAAGTTATTGCTGTCTAAATTGTATGTCCACGCACCGTCTTTGGTGATGCTGAGCGTGCCGAAATTGCTAGTTACTTGTGAGGCTTGAAAGTGGTCTTCTCCAAGATCAGAGTCCGTTACCGAAAGCTGTCCTTGGACTTGCGTTGTTAAATCTTCAGTTACCGTGCCAGCATCCACGCCTGTAATCACGGCATTGTCGTCGTTCCCGCCGATCGTCATATCGATCGTTTGCGGTGTGCCATCTTTGGTGTGAATTGTGAAACTTTCATGCAGTGAAGTCGCCCCGATTAGCGCTTGAACGTTAGAAAGAGAGTTATCAACTTGATACTGCCAGTGTCCATCAGAATCGATAGTTAATGAACCATACTTCCCAGAGATAACTTCCGGCGTAACCGAACTTTCATTTTGATCAGGGTCTATGACATCAATTTTACCGTTCGCATGTAACAAGCCTTGTGAATCAATATTGTGATCTTCTGTGACGACACCTGTTAAGTCTCCAGAAATACTTGGCGTGTCTTGCTTACCCGTGACCGGAACTTGAACAATGACGCTCGAGCCGTTAGATAGATGCAACAAGAAATGATCAGTACCTTGTTGGTGCTGATTCAACAGTATGTATTGAGGCGATTTTGGGTTTAATACAAACGTGTATTGACCATTTGCATCAACATGAAGCTCTCCGTAGGTACCTTTTATGACTTCTGGCATGAAGGTGACGGGTAAAGCGGTCGTTGTAGGCGCATTCGAATGAGTCGGCTGACCGTTACTTCCTGATGAGATAGTCGGCATCGATACCGAAGGAATGTAATGGACTTGCGGGTGAGAAAGCGTCGATAAATGATGAGAAGGAACCAAGTGAGAGCTCGAGCCATGGGGAGCGTGGCTTGCACTTAAGGTAGAGTTTACGTCGCTGTCGCTCGTTTGAGTCTCTTGATGAGTAACCGCTGATGAGTCCATTTTTCCATGGTGGTCGCTGGAATCTTTTGCTGTCACGTTATTTGCGGCTACTTGATCTGCGTTATCACCGGAATTGTCTACATCCTCGGCAGCTGCGTGTTTAGCCAATGATGGCAGTATCATCATGAGTGATTGAAAAAGCGGGATATTAACTTTTAGGTGTGAATGCAGTCTGAGCTTCTTTTTTTTGGTTGGTTTCTTTTGTTCTAGCTCGTTACTTTTCTTATTTTTGATTTCTGTATTTTTCTTGTTTGCTTCGACGTTTTTTTTGTTAGCCATTTTTCTCATCCGTGAATCGTGGTTGCACTATTTTAAGTAAAATACACAGATAGATGTTTCGCTAGCTAATTGGATAATTTTTAAAGAAAAAAACCAGAAATTGAGACGGTTCTACGTTTTAGGTATCAATGGATGCAAGCAACTATGTATTTGAATACTCTGATCAGCGTTTAACCGACCAGCTTGTTTACATATATATTGGATTCAATGAGTGGGCAGCAGTTGTTACTTTCAAGATGTAGTAACAGAGTGAAAGGGGTCTCCTGATCAGGAGTTTAGTATTACAAAAAGTAATCTATATAATACTAATTTAGTAAAGTCACTAAATCACTTTTGTCCAGAAACGTGTTAATGATCACCAAGCGATTCTGTGATCACCAAGCGATTTTGTCGTACTACTAAATCAAAAATGTTAGATTATGTATGAGTCCGCACATTTAAAAAGAGGATGCCAGTGGCGTCCTCTTTTTTTTGCTTATGTCTAAATGACAATGTGATTCTTAACTAGCTCAGTGACTTTTTCTAGGGCTTCTTTGCGCTCTTCCAAGTAGTCATATCGATCATAGATACCTTCAACACCTTTCAGCTTGTGATTTAAACAGCGCTCGGCGATATGGCTAGGCACTTTGACTGAAGCAAGTAAACTACGGCAGGTTCGGCGTAGATCGTGAACCGCAAAGTGTTTGATATCGCCCATTTTATTTGGTGGTTGTACCTTACGACCGGGCTCTCGACCAAATAGCTTTGAAATAGCCCTGTTCAGTGTGTCTTTGCCCATGTGAGGTACTTTGCTTTCCCTTCTGTTTGGGAAGATGTACTCCGAACGACAAGCTCGCATATGCAGTTCTTTAAACCACTCTACGCACAGCTCTGGAAGCGGAATAGTGAAACCTGTCCCAGATTTGCTCCGCTCCGCTGGTAGGTGCCATAAAGCATTATCTAGATCGAACTCAACCCATTTTGCTTCTGTTAGCTCTGATTTACGAACGCCAAGACAAAGAAGCAGTGCACAAGCTAGGTAGTTGTCTCGATTGAAGCTGTAAATGTTTTGGTTGAAGACGGAAAAAACATGTTTAATATCTTCCAGTTCTAAGACCCGATCTCGACTTTCTTCAATGCCACCAGCATCATAGTTAGAAAATGCTAGTGCAGGGTTAGACTCAATAACACCAATCTTCATACCGTGTTTAAAAAGCTGCTTACAATACATTAGCGTGTCGTTAGCTGTGGTTGGACGGCCACTGTCAGCGACTATTTGGATGATGTTACGGATATCTAAAGGTGTGACACGTTTCAACGTGTATTGACCAATTTGTGGAGAGATCTCTTTCTGATAGATACGCTTAGGTATATTGGGGTGCTTGAGCCTTTTGGATAGCTCCTTGTACCAGTCTTCGAAGAGGTCATCGATTATTTGTATATCGGCTTGCTTACTCCGTTTTCTTTCTGCAATTGGGTTAATCCCTTCGCTTATTTGCTTTCGAAGCTCAGATGCTTTCAACCTTGCATCTGCAAGAGAAAGTTCATCGACCTTGCCAATAGTCACCTCCTTTCTTTTCTTAAAAAGGGTGTACCTTAGCATCCAGTATGGTCGACCTATTCTAGGAATCATTAGATAGAAACCATCACCATCGGCATGACGACCCGTTTTTTGGTCTTTTACTATCGCCTTAACTTGGTTAACGGTGAGATTACCCATCTGTATCTCCTTGAATTTAGAGTTCTAATCGAAGTTATCATTACATTACCACTCCAGAAGTGGGGAGTATGTGGTGGTATTTATACTACGGTGGGGAGTAAATAGCAAAGTGCTACCCACGATACTCCCCGTTTGTTCGTGGCTGCTGATGAATTTCATGAATGTGTATGGATGGTAAAAATAACAAAGCCCTTATAAATAAAGGCTTTTTGGAAGTGTGTGGAGTGGAGGGGAACCTATTCTATATTCTGGATCTGCTCGCGCATTTGCTCGATTAATACTTTCAACTCGACACCTGACGCGGTGATATCTGTGCTGATGGATTTCGATGCCAGTGTATTAGACTCACGATTGAACTCTTGCATCATAAAGTCTAGGCGGCGTCCAACAGCCCCACCTTTGTTAAGAATGTTTTTGGTTTCTTTAACATGGGAGTCTAGACGATCTAGCTCTTCTGCTACATCCACTTTTTGTGCCAGTAAGATCAGCTCTTGCTCAACTCGGTTGGCTTCAAGCTCTATTTTTGCATCTTCAAATTTGCTGATTAGACGCTCTCGTTGCCACTCTAATATTTCCGGCATGCGAGAACGAACGTTTATTGCTTCTGATGTGATGGCGTCTAAGCGCTGTTCGATCAGTTCACGCATGTTGGAACCTTCACGAGCACGAGCATCAATAAAGTCTTTAATGGCGTCTTCAAAAGCAGACAATAACTCTTTGTTAATGGAGTCCATGTCTTGCTCTGGCGTTTCCATTACACCCGGCCATTGCATTACTTGAAATGGATTAATTCGGTTAGATTCACCTGTCATGGATGAGATTTGATTGGCGGCATTGATCACCTGCTGAGCAAGTGATTCATTGATAGTAAGCTCCCCTTTCGCGGCTGGGTTTGCTTCAAATCTCAGGTGGCATTCAACTTTTCCACGAGCCAGACGTTTGCGAAATCGCTCTCTTAGAATGGGCTCTAAGCTACGAAACTGTTCTGGTAGGCGAAAGTAAGTCTCTAGATAGCGCTGATTTACAGAGCGAATTTCCCAGATTGCACTTCCCCAGTCACCTTTCACTTCTTTTCGGGCATAAGCCGTCATGCTGTAGATCATTGAATTACCTTTTGGATTTACTTGGGTTGAATAGATGAAAATGTTGCGGCAATGGTAGCACAGAAGACAGGGTTGCGTTACTTCCAAGACGGGAATCTTTTGGGGATAGGAAGACGAAGGTATTTCTTATATAATCCGGCAGAAAATGAAATCCATTACATACAGGTGATTTACCAATGCGTCCAAATGACAGAAGTCCTGAACAGGTTCGTCCGATTAAAATGACTCGTAACTTTACAGCGTATGCTGAAGGTTCAGTGCTGGTTGAGTTTGGTAATACAAAAGTGCTTTGTAATGCCACCGTTGAAGAAAATGTGCCGCGTTGGCTGAAAGGGCAAGGTAAGGGGTGGGTAACTGCAGAGTATGGCATGTTACCAAGAGCAACTCACACTCGTAACCGACGTGAAGCGGCCAGTGGTAAGCAAGGGGGCCGTACAATGGAGATTCAACGTTTGATCGCTCGTAGCTTGCGTGCCGTGGTTGATTTAGAAGCTATGGGTGAGATCATGGTGACGGTTGATTGTGATGTTATTCAGGCTGACGGTGGTACGCGTACTGCTTCTATTTCTGGTGCTAGTGTGGCAATGGCGGATGCGCTTAATGGTTTGGTTGCTAAAGGCAAACTAAAAAGTAACCCAATGAAGGGGCACGTAGCGGCTGTTTCTGTTGGTATGGTTGCAAATGAAGCGTTGTGCGATCTGGAATATGTAGAAGACTCCGCAGCGGATACCGATATGAACGTAGTGATGACGGAAGAAGGGAAAATGATTGAAGTTCAAGGTACTGCCGAAGGCGAACCCTTTAGTCATGAAGAACTTTTAGAATTATTGGCTCTGGCTAAGCAGGGCATCAGCGATATTGTGGAGATTCAGAAATCCACTTTAGCTGACTGAGATAATAGCTCCTTTTAAGGGGCTATTTTTTTGTCTTTTTTTCCTGCGATGGGAAATAATGTAAGCAATTGATAGAGAGAGAAACAATGAAAGCATATCAGCGAGAGTTTATAGAGTTTGCTCTTGAAAAAGGTGTATTAAAGTTTGGCGAGTTTACCCTAAAGTCTGGACGAACAAGCCCCTATTTTTTTAATGCTGGTTTGTTTAATACTGGGGGCGACTTAGCTCGATTAGGGCGCTTTTACGCTGCGGCTTTGGCTGACTCTGGTATTCAGTACGATGTGTTATTTGGTCCGGCATATAAAGGCATCCCCATTGCAACAACGACAGCCGTGGCGTTAGCGGATCATCATAATGTTGATACGCCATACTGTTTTAATCGTAAAGAAGCGAAGAACCATGGCGAAGGGGGTAGTTTAGTGGGTGCACCGCTGGTCGGAAACATAATGTTGGTTGACGATGTGATTACCGCAGGAACGGCGATTCGTGAATCAATGGAGATCATTAAAGCGAGTGGTGCCAATCTTGCGGGTGTGCTGGTGGCGATTGATCGTCAAGAGAAAGGTCAAGGTGAGTTGTCTGCTATTCAAGAAGTTGAGCGAGACTTCGCCTGCCAAATTATCTCTATCGTTAGCCTTAGCGATATTATTGCCTATTTGGAAAACGAAGAAGGTAATGCTCAACAGTTAGCAAAAGTGAAAGCCTACAGAGAAGCATTTGGCGTATAAAAGTCAGCGGTTATAAATGAGAATTAAGGGGCAAATAGTGCCCCTTAATAAATGCAGTTACTGTTTAAAAATAGAGATGATGTTGACTGTTTCACCCCCTCTCAAAAAAATGGACGTCATTTATACAGCGTATCTTTAGGGATATTAATATCTTCCATAGTTTTAAAACGCTTGTGTAGCCACATCCACTGTTCAGGTGCTTTGAGGATGGTTTTTTCCACGTGCTGATTGACGAATATCGCCGCCGCGTATTCATCTTTTTGTGGATACTGCTCATGAACGGATTTCTCGGCGATTAAGTCATATTTACCCTGATTATTTCTAAAGCCGGATACAAAAGATACTGCGCATTGCCCTGTATAAGCTAAGATGCTGGTGCCCGTAGTTGTACAGGCATTGTCGACCGCAAAAAAAGGAACAAAGACCGATTTACGTCTACCATAATCGTGATCTGGCAAATAGAAGATACGAGCGCCATCGCGTAGTGCACGAATCATCCCTTTAACATCTTTCCTATCAATGGCTTGGTTTCCACCATGGGTTCGTCCCCAGTGCTGTATAAAATTATAAGCAGGATTATTGTGAGGTCGATAAACGCCATAACCTTGTAGGTTGACGGTAGAAAATGCTCGGGCGGTAATTTCTAGATTAAGCGCATGAACAGCACAAACCAGTACGCCTTTTTTATTTTGATCGAACTGATAAAGTTCTTCTAGGTCGCCAAAACTAAGTAGCCGCTTAAAGCGCCACTCAGGCCAAAACCAAGCGATACCAGTTTCGATGAGCGCTAATCCGGTATTCTTGAAATTTTCGGTCACCATGGCGCTGCGCTCTTGCTCTGACATGTCAGGAAAGGCGAGCTCTAAATTACGGTTAGCAATAAATACGCGTTTTTTACTGAACTTCATTCCCCATTGGCCTAACTTTCTGCCAATGAAATAAAGCAGCTTGTAAGGAAGAACATTCACAAATAGCGCTAAAATGGCAAAGCCAATCCATACTCCCCAATATTTGGGGTAAATAAGTGAGAGGCTGAATGTTGGCTTGTATAGATCTTTCATTACTGTCTGAGCCTATTGAATTTGTGCGCTGAGTAATGCCCAATACTCTTCAAAGTTTTCAGTTGGCTGATACTTAAAGTCAGAACGAACAAATCGGTTTAAACTGCCTTCAACCTGGCCAAGTAGCTGAGCCGCTAGAATACCTTCATCAACAGGAAATGACTTTCCTTCTCGGATTTTTCGCTCACGTAATATTTGTCGAAGTTGAGTTTCGATTCTTTCAAACAGTTGGTTGATACGGGTACGTAATCGTTCGTTTTCAAACATCAAGGCGTGACCGGACAAAATTCGGGTTAAGCCAGGGTTCATCTCAGCAAAAGCCAAAATTAATTGTAGAACCATACGAATTCTTTGCAGAGTATCTTTTTCGTCGTCGAGAATTCGATTTATTCGCGACATTAATGCATCTTCAATGAATTCAATAAGGCCTTCAAACATTCTAGCTTTGCTTGGAAAGTGCCTGTATAGAGCAGCTTCTGATACACCGACCTGTTTAGCTAGTTTTGCAGTGGTGATTCTGGATGCACCATCAGTTGACTCGAGCATGTGGGCAAGAGCCTGTAGAATCTCTTCACGACGGTTAGATTTGCGAGTACCAGTCATCTATTCGTTTCCTTTTGTTCATATTAGGGTCTGTTGACCTTTCGCGACTATTTTTGCAACAAACACTGCCTGAAGGGTTCATCTGAAAATGTCTTGAGCTGTGTTATGAGTCGTTTACATAGAAAAACTATGCTGCTCTCTTCATGCCTTGCTCAAACCGCTTTCAGATTAAACAAAATCTGTTCTCGAAAGATAAACAGACCCTAGGTACGCCAATAAAGATGTTCATTAAAGAGGAAATTGGCGACAATCGTTGTTGCAACATTCTAGCTGAGACTGGCGAGATATCGTAGTGTTTAGTTAGACGAAGTTAACAAAAATAAGCATTTAGAAAGAAGTTGGTGCTTGCTAACTAATTTTATCCACTGTGAGAAAGCATCACTTGAGTTAATAAGGAGAGAGCGATAGAGATGACAAATAAATTATCATCTCTGCTTGGAGCCTTGGGCAGACGCTAATGTGTTTTCGCTGAACAGGTTTGCTTAGTATTGGAATAAGTTACTGTTTACCGGAATGGCCAAAGCCGCCTTCGCCGCGTTCTGTTTCATCAAAGTCTGTAACAATATTGAATTCAGCTTGAACCACAGGAACAAAAACTAACTGAGCAATTCGATCGCCGGGCTCAATAACAAAAGTAGATGTACCTCGATTCCATACAGAGACCATCAGTTGTCCTTGGTAGTCGGAGTCGATTAAACCAACGAGGTTTCCTAATACAATTCCGTGCTTATGACCAAGGCCAGAGCGAGGCAATATCGTCGCAGCTAATGTAGGATCGGCAATATGGATTGCAAGCCCTGTTGGTACAAGGTGAGTTTCACCTGGCTCTACTGTTAGAGGCTGATCAAGACACGCTCTAAGATCCAAACCCGCGGAACCATCTGTTGCGTAGGCGGGTAGTGGGAATTGGTCGCCAATGCGAGTATCTAAGATTTTTAAATCAATTTTTTTCATAATAATTTTCGATCACAATAGTTTTTATAACGGACAAATAACAGCGAATTGAGAGCGATAGTCACTAGGAGATATATCGCTCACCTACTGAATACGTTATTGGCTTAGTTGAGCAATCTTGACCAGAATTTCATGGGCCAATTTTTCTTTGCTATCTAAAGGTAGATTTGCTTCCCCGTCAGGCCAGTATAAATGCAAGGCATTGTTGTTGCTGTTAAAACCTTGGCCAGCTACGGACACATCATTGGCACAAATTAAATCCAGGTTCTTCTTTTGTAGTTTGCTACGAGCATACTGCTCCACTTGCTGAGTTTCTGCTGCGAAACCAACCGTAAATGGACGGTTGTCTGCTAGTGCGGCAACACTTGCCACAATATCAGGGTTTTTTATCATGCTGATAGACATAGAGTCGCTGTCATCTGTCTTTTTGATTTTTTGTTGTTCAATATTAGCAGGACGGTAATCAGCAACGGCAGCACAGGCGATAAATATGTCTGAAGCTACGCTATTTTCCATGACGACATCATACATCTCTTGAGCGCTATCAACATTTATACAGTGCGTTTCATTTGGAACAGCAAGAGCAACAGGCCCGCTAACAATAGTCACCTCGGCACCTAATTGCTGAGCGGCTTTTGCCAGCGCATAGCCCATTTTTCCAGAACTGTGATTAGAGATGAAGCGAACAGGGTCGATAGCTTCACGAGTTGGGCCCGCGGTAATCAGTATTTTTTTGTTTTGCAGTAATTTAGGTTGAAAGAAAGCTTGGCAATGCTCCACAAGTTGCATCGGTTCTAGCATTCTGCCCATTCCTACATCACCACATGCTTGTTCACCAGCAGCAGGGCCCCAAATGTGCATTCCTCTGCGTTGCAATGTGGCGAGGTTCTCTTGTGTAGCAATATTACTGTACATCTGTTGGTTCATTGCCGGCGCTATGGCAATAGGTGCTTCCGTTGCCAAAACGGCGGTTGAAACTAAGTCATTCCCCATACCAGCCGAAATACGAGCAATAAGATCGGCGGTTGCTGGGGCAAGTAGAACAAGATCAGCCCATTTTCCTAGCTCTATATGGCCCATTGAAGCTTCTGCGGCAGGATCGAGCAAACTGTCCGATACTGGCCTGCCAGAGACGGCTTGCATGGTTAATGGGGTAATAAACTCTTTGGCTGCATTTGTCATCATTATCTGAACTTCAGCTCCTCGCTCTACAAGACGTCGAGTGAGCTCTGCGCATTTGTAAGCAGCAATGCCACCGCTAATACCTAACAGGATTTTTTTTCCAGATAATGATTGCATGTATTGTTCTCCTAAAATTCTGGCCAAACCATAGCATATTGTGATTGATAAAGTGCACCCGAATTGATGCAGATTTGAGGATATTGAAATGGAAATAAGGCATTTTCTTTCAATGGAGGCGCTACTTTTGCAAAAAATGAGCAACGGTCTCAAAAATATGTAATAGATGATACAGAGCATTCTTTATAGAGTTCTGTTAGTCGTATAACGAGGTTTTGTCGTTTGTGACCGTGAGGAAATGGCTCTCTTATTAAGCTGTATTGGTTCTATTAAGGAGAGGACATGAGCATTAAATTATTACCTAAGGAGTCTCGGCCACGAGAGAAACTACTAACTCGTGGTGTAAAAGCATTATCTGATGCTGAGTTGCTGGCCATATTTCTTCGTACGGGTATTCGGGGAAAAAATGCGATAGAGCTGGCTGAGTATCTGTTGGCAGAGTTTGGTTCATTAAAAAACCTGTTTACTAGTACGAAAGAGACTTTTTGTGCACACAAAGGGTTGGGAGAGGCAAAATATACCCAAATGCAGGCAGTACTAGAAATGGCTCAGCGATATTTATTGGAAACCATTAAAAAGGGAGATACGTTAAATAGCTCTCTTTATACTAAACAGTATTTAACTAGCGTATTAAAAAATAGAGAGCGTGAGAGTTTTGTAATCTTATACCTTAACAATCAACATCAGGTTATAGGGGAAGAGATATTGTTTGAAGGAACAATCAACGCTGCAAGCATCTATCCAAGAGAGGTTGTGAAAGGCGCTCTAGCTCATAATGCTGCGGCAGTGATCTTGGCACACAATCACCCTTCAGGCATATCAGAGCCTAGCCAGTCAGATATTAGAGTGACGATTAGAATAAAAGAGGCGTTGATTTTGGTCGATATTAGAGTGTTAGACCACTTTATCATCGCAGAAGAGAGTGTCTTGTCATTTGCAGAGCAGGGTTTGATATAAAAAAATGACATTGAGGCGTAGTATTATTGAAATATAGATTAGAGAGAATAAAAGCTAACATGCTGACAAATAGCGTAAAAAATGATTAGCCAAACCCTGTTTTTGTTTATAATCGGCCAGTTGTGACATATAACCTTGATAAAACCTATTTTTTCTAGTTGCCCTCCCTCTTAAATCTGCTATGATCCGCGCACTATTTTTGAACACAAATTCAGCTCTGTGTAAAAAAGATCACTAAATCCTGCAAAAAGGATCTGTCTGGGTATTGAGCAATGTACGTCAAGTTAGTATAATGCGCGACCTTTGATAGCCTTGTATGGATTTACCATAGGTTTTAACCTCATTTCTTGATGATTAGATAGAGAGGTTCGGCCACCAAGGTTGATATCGAGCTGAAACGATTTTGGAGAGACATTAATGTCCCGAGTATGCCAAGTAACTGGTAAGCGTCCAGTAACGGGTAATAACCGTTCACACGCACGAAATGCTACTAAGCGTCGTTTTCTGCCGAACCTACAAACTCATCGTTTCTGGGTAGAGAGCGAAAAACGTTTTGTTAAACTACGTCTAACTGCTAAAGGCATGCGTATTATTGATAAGAAAGGCATTGATGCTGTTCTTGTTGATATCCGTGCACGTGGCGAAAACGTTTAAGAGGAATTAAGCAATGGCTAAAGGCATTCGTGAGAAGATCAAACTTGTTTCTTCAGCAGGTACTGGTCACTTCTACACTACTGATAAAAACAAGCGTAACATGCCAGGAAAATTTGAGATCAAGAAATTTGATCCAGTTGTTCGTAAGCACGTTATGTACAAAGAAGCAAAAATCAAGTAATTGATTACTAGTTTCAAAAAGCCCAGCTCTTGTAGCTGGGTTTTTTTATGTCTGTAATTTTTGATATATTCTATACTCAAGTAACCTTGAAAGGGGATGCCATTCCTTCGATTATCTTTCTTGAACTGACCCTGTTGATGTAGCTCTGAATCCTGCAGCTTGAGGTCACTTGAGTATATGACTTGGCATTATTGACTGGTATTCGTCGTACTGGTTACTCATTGAGTAAAATAAGGAAATGCAATGAAGCTTTCTCGTCGTGGTTGGAATAACGTGCTGATGTTGGGCGTTATTATGTTTATGATCATTCTTAATATGCCAACCATTATTAAGAATCACCTCCTTGAACCGGAGCAGAATGAGTACCCATATTTGCTAAACCCGAATCAAACTGTTCAACAGATTCATTTTTCTCGTTGGTCGCTTTTACGGGAAGCGAGCGGCTGGAAAGCAACGGAGACACTTTCTATTCCTGAATTGGAGTTGGTACAGCGTTGGCAAAATTTAGTAGGAACAGCGGTAAGTGATGATACCTATCGTCAATTAAAACCAACGTTATCTAAGGCGAATACGATTGAAGTGTGGTACTTAGAAAAAGAAGAGCCTCAGCGAATTACTTATTATGAAACGCCAAAGTTTTGGTTGATGAAAAACTGGCAGCAAAACTGGATAGCCGTTTCTGTTGAACCAAGCTATCTTTTCCCTATTAATTAAATGCAATCAAGCCAAACGGCAAATATTGGCAAGCTTTGAGTGGATGTATGCCAGAATTACCTGAAGTTGAAGTGAGCAAAATGGGGATTACACCTCATATAAAAGATCAAACAATTGAAGAAATAATTGTACGTCAACCACAGTTACGTTGGCGCATTCCTGATGAACTTCAACTGCTAACAGGACAAAAAATCGTTGCCATTAAACGTCGAGCAAAATATTTGTTACTGGTTACCCCCATTGGTTCCATTATTGTTCATTTAGGAATGTCTGGCTCATTACGGATATTAGATGGTGAACATGTCGCGGGTAAACATGATCATGTTGATCTGGTGCTTACCAATGGAAAACGGCTTAGATATAATGATCCGAGACGTTTTGGCAGCTGGTTGTGGCAGGAGGCTGGTGAAGAGAGCCAGCTATTAAGTAATTTGGGGCCAGAACCATTAAGTGATCAGTTTAGTTGTGACTATATGAGAGATAGAGCGCAAGGCAAAAGAGTTGCTATTAAACAGTTTATTATGGATAACAAAGTGGTGGTAGGTGTCGGTAATATATACGCAAGTGAGTCACTTTTCTCTGCAAGTATTCATCCATTAACGCAAGCGGGTAAATTAACGATAACCCAGTGGGATAAGTTGGTTTTTGAAATAAAGCAAGTGCTTACTACTGCAATAAAGCAGGGTGGAACGACGCTTAAAGACTTTAATCAGGTGGATGGCAAACCGGGTTATTTTGCTCAAGTATTACAGGTCTATGGTCGAGCTGGGGAGGCTTGTCCAAGATGTGCGAATGACATTCAGCAAATTAAAATAGGTCAAAGAAACAGCTATTTTTGTACAGATTGCCAACCAATAAAATAAAGTGCGATAACAATGAATTTTCAGAATAACTTTTTAAGGATCACTGTTTGGGTCCTTACGGCATTACTTATTTCAAGTGTAATTTTGACCACTGGCCGAGTGATTTTTTTGTTTCAACAAATTGATGTCACTATGCTTGGTGAACGATACTGGGATCTATGTCGAGCGTTATTTGTTGGTTTGCGATATGACTTAAAAGTGACAACGATTGCTTTCGCGCCCCTTTATTTATTGGCCATCGTTGTAGCCGCATTTCCTGCGCTATTTAATTTTGTTAAGAAGTGTCTACTTCCTTATGCCAGTATTATTTTCTTTCTGTTAACAGCATTTAGCATCGGGAATTATTACTACTATATTACTTTTGGTAACTATTTTGATGTGTTTGTTTTTGGACTGTTTGATGATGATACCAAAGCCGTATTAGAAAGTGCATGGAGTGATTACCCCATTGTATTTGCGCTACTTTTCACCGTAACTATTACTGTGGCTGCATCAAAACTTCTTCACAAGGTTATCGCCAGCAAGCGCTTTTTAGCGACGAAGTCATGGCACTGGTCAATGGTTTCTATTGCCGTTTTTGTGGCAATTTTAGTCTATGTCGGACTGGCCCGTGGTAGCTTTTCGACCTTACCCCTTAAACGTTATCACGCTAATGTCTCTGATTATGATGTACTAAATAAGGCGACTCCCAATGCATTTATGGCTCTAGATTGGGCGAGAGGCGACTATAAGGAACAAACCAAGTTTGAACCGATTGGTGCAGAGTTACTGACGACTCAAATGAACAAAGTGTTAGGGCAACCAACCCCTGAATATCACACGCCGACAAATGAATATCTTGAGAATAATAAACCTCATATAGTCATGACCTTAATGGAAGGGTTTGGCAGTAATGTTTTGCTAGAGGATGACGCGGAAAAGAATGATCTACTGGCTTCGCTTCGTCAGCCGTTTGAAGATGATTTTGTCTTTAAGCGTTTCTTAGCAAGTACCTCCGCAACCATTGATAGCATGATGATGATGCTATTTCATAGTAGTAACCCTTCCATTAGTCACTCTAGTGTGCAAAAAGTGGTTATGCCTGGCTCTGCAGTAATGCCTTATAAGCGGGCAGGGTATGAGGTTGTGTATATTACGCCAGGAAATGCGATGTGGCGTAATTTAGCCAATTACCTGCCCTTGCAGGGGTTTGATAAAATCGTTGATGAAAATACTCTTATTAGAACCTTCCCTGAAGCCAAAAAATACGCAGATACATGGGGAGTTCCTGATGAGTACGCTTTTAAATATGCCGAAAAAATATTAAACAGCAGTGATAAGCCGTTATTGATCTATATTCTTACTGTGACCAACCATTCACCGTTTAAGGCGCCAGAGAGTTATCAGGTTAAGCCGGTTGAGATAAGTGAACGACTGAATCAGTTATTAGGACCTTTAAAGGAGCATGGAACTGCTCTTTTGAGTGCTTACCAATATGCAAATGACGCTTTTGGACAGTTTATAACGAATATTAAAGGTTCAGCCTTAGCCAATAACACCTTAATCGCAGGGACGGGGGATCATAGAATGCGTTACTTGGATGGTACCTTGGCCAATGAGTTTGCCATTAATTACGCTGTTCCTTTCTATCTGTATGTGCCGCAGAAAATCTTACAGAATGTACCATTTCAATATGATAGCCAGCGTATTGGTTCTCATCGGGATATTTTCCCGACCTTGTATAATTTCAGTCTGTCTGATGCCAGTTATATCTCTTTAGGCGGTAACAACCTGCTTTCTACACAATCGATAGAAAGCTTTGGTTATAACGCGCAAAGGGTTATTAATGAGCAGGGTAGCTATGATGTATATCAGCCAGAAAAACTCTACCCATGGGCTGATGATCAGTGGCACAGTGAAGAGAGTGCGGTTGATAACCCAAATCCACAACAAGGCAAAGAGTACCGCAAGCTTCAAGACTACTATCTGCGTTGGCAGGTCGCTCAGTAATTACGACTCTTCTGTCTTTGTGATGGAAGAGTTTTTGGCCGTCTTGTTGCTAATGGCTAGCGCGACATTTTCTGGAACAAATTGCTTAATGTCGCCACCGTGAATGGCGACTTCTCTAACGATGGTTGACGATAAGAAGGCGTATTCTTCTGAAGGAGTAAGAAATACGCTCTCTAAAGTTGGCAGAAGTTTTCGATACATATTTGTTAGACCAAACTCATACTCAAAATCGATTGTGGTTCGAAGACCACGAATGAGTAAGTTGGCTTGTTCTCTTTTGGCAAAATCAACCAGCAGTCCTGAGAAACCGACAACGGATATATTGTTGTGGCTGCTGATCGCGGTTTCTATTAGTTCTACTCGCTCTTCTAAGGTGAACATGGTTTTTTTGCTCGGGCTGGCAGCAACGCCTATGACCACATGATCAAACATTTTTGCAGCTCTTAAAATCAGGTCTAAATGCCCATTAGTAATAGGATCAAATGTACCAGGGTAGATCACTTTAGATGTGTGCTTATGTGTCATTTTATCGTTTCTTGTACTTAGAAGTGCATAACGATCATGCTAACAAATGCGCATAAAATTAACTATTTAATTTTGAGGCTCTATACAGGTACTATACGGGTCTATGTTGAATATAAATGATATCGGTAACGATACTTCTCTGATTAGTTTGTAAACTTGGTGCTATATATGCAAAAAATACTGGTAGTTCGTAATGATAAAATTGGCGACTTTATGTTGGCCTGGCCAAGCTTCGCCATGTTAAAAGAGTCGATGCCAGAGAGTCATATTACGGCTTTAGTTCCTCGTTATACCGCTGAACTTGCAAGGCAGTGCCCATGGATTGATGATGTGATTATTGATCCAACTAAATCCGCCGATAAGTCTGATTATAATGCACTGCTTCAAACAATAAAAAAGTGTCATTTTGACGCTGCAATTAATCTATTTTCTACTACGTATAATGCAACGCTTGTATGGCGAGCGGGTATTCCTTACCGTTTAGCTCCGGCTACCAAATTTGCGCAAATTTTCTATAACCATCGAGTTAAGCAAAGACGTTCTCAGTCCGCAAAACCTGAATATCAATATAATATGGACTTAATTCGAGTCTTTTTGTCGGATAACAATGTGGCAATTATTGAACCGAGTGCGCCATATTTCCAGTTTGATGAAGATGCGTTGGCGGCACAGAAAACAAAGTTAGCTAAGCAGTTAGGGATTGACTCGAATCTACCTTGGGTATTTGTTCACTCTGGTACGGGAGGCTCTTCAAATGCCCTTGCGAATGAGCAATATCAGACATTGATAAGTGGCTTAGATGGCGAGTTTGAGACGGTGTTAACTGCAGGGCCAGGTGAAGAGGAAAACGCGAGAAAACTTCTATCTCTGATCTCAGCACAAGGTGATCACTGTGTTGTGTATGATAAAAATGATGGTTTAGTGGATTTTTCCTGCTCTTTAGCTTGCGCCAGTTTGTTTATTGCGGGTTCTACCGGGCCACTTCATATTTCTGCCGCACTGGATGTGCCTACTGTCGGCTTTTTCCCAGCAAAACGGTCTTCAACACCTTTGCGTTGGATGCCGATAAATTCAGATGAACGTCATATTGCCTTTACTCCCCAAGGTGGTAAAAACCAAGAAGAGCAGAGCAATATGACCAGTATCGATATAGAACAGGTGTTAACGGATCTTAATCCTTGGGCTTGTCAGTATTTGTCCTAATCCATAAATCAGCGTATTTCACAAAAGTGGAGTGCGCAGAGAGGATGGAAAGCAACAAACCTTGTTTTCCATCTAAGAAACCTGCCTTGATGAAATACATTTTCACAAAACAACTTAATGCATGAGTGATGCCCGTAAAAAGACTGCTTTTTTTACCACTTCTTTCTCGTTGATCTGCCCATGCCTTGGCATACCCTGCTGACTTCACAAGATAGTGGTGCAGATCATTATAAGTATAATGTATGGCATCCCCATCGAGCTCTTTGACTTGCATACTACTGTTTACCTGCACTTTTTCATGAACAAGGGCATCATCGTATTGGGTCAGTTGGGTAGGATATAGGCGTACAACTCTATCTGGATACCAACCACAATGTTTAATATAGCGTCCAAATACCCAGCTGAGTCGATTCATTCTGTAGACGGTATTTGGCTGGTTTTGAGTCACTGCAGATTCAATGCTTGCTTGTAGTTCTGGGGTAATTCGTTCATCTGCATCTAACCAGAGCACGTAGTCGGACTCAACGTACTGCTGGGCTAACTGCCGCTGAGGGCCAAATCCCGGCCAACTTAGGTTAGTGAAAAATTTGTCGGTATAGTTGCGGGCAATTTGCTCAGTATTGTCAGTGCTTCCTGAATCAAGAATAACAATTTCATCAGCCCAGTTAGAAACGGTATCTAAGCAGCCGGCGAGGTTATCAGCTTCATTCTTTACAATTAAAGCCACCGCGACGGTGATTTTTTTATCGCTGCTATTTGGCATGGTTATCCTCGGTTTTTTCGATGGTGTTAAAGCGTTGTTGAACGTCTTCTAAAGAGATGGCATCCATTATGTGGCTGCCTTTTACTCTAGAGCTCCAAGAGAGATCTTCGAGCGGCTTATTGTATTGCTGTTGTGCAAATTGTTCATAGACACTGACAACATATTTTTGACTGTTATAAGGGCCAGTTCGTTTAGGGTTACTATGCCCATATAAACCGATTACGGGAGTATGTTGGGTAGTCGCGATATGTGCCGGGCCTGAGTCTGGTGCAAGTACAATATCAGCATATCTTAATATTGCGGTAAGCTGTTTTAAGGATGTTTTTCCTACTAGATCCAGCGCTGTGGAGTTCATGAGCGTTTGAATACGTTGTGAAAGTGCCAGTTCGCGCTCTGATGGCGATCCGCATAGCACGACTTGATAACCTTTACTCGTTACCCAGTCGGCAAACTGGGCGTATTTTTCAACTTGCCAGTTGCGTTCATCTTTGCTTGCCGCCGGGCTGATAACGACGGACGGCTTCTCTTGTAGTACCTGTTTAGCGAAGAGAAGATGCTCTTGATCAATAGGCAACTGCCACTCGGGCTGGCTGCGAGGTACTCCTAAATAGTGAATGAAGGAGAAGAAGCTGTCTAAGACATGTTGAGAGTGGGTATCAGGTATTTTTCGATTGGTAAATAACCATTGACCTTCTTTAGCTCGTTCTCGATTAAAACCTACTTTGTAGTTTGCGCGAATGCCAAGGGTAACAATACTGGCTCTCAATGCTAGCTGCATATGAATAAGGGCATCGAAGTGTTGTCCTTTTAGTGCCTTCCAAACGGATTGGATACCAGTCCAGCCAGCTTTCTTGTCGAATATGATTAGCTCGACACCTTCTAATCCTTGAACTAATTGCGCCTCTACTTTGCCTATGATCCAGGTTACTTTAGTTTCAGGCCAATGTTTTTGCAAAGCTTGGACTGCTGCGATGGCATGGCATACGTCTCCAATTGCTGACAAGCGGAGAAAACAGACAGATTTAGGTGCTGAATTGAAAAGGGGCATGATTAGTTCCAGATTCGGTGTCTCAAGGATTATGCAGCGATAGTGTTGCAACTTCAAGATATTGACGGGTTAATACCAATGGGAAATAGCAACGTACTATTCAATAAAGATGGCATATTTGAGAATGTGAGTGATAACTGTAGAATGAAGCTTCTCAACTGGCAGGCGTCCATTATAGATGAACTGCCAATAGAATAGATAAATATACTGGTTTGATAATGAACGAAATTAAGCAGCCCAAATTACGTATTTGGTATGATGATAAGTTATTAGCTTCTGCTGTTGAGCAGAGTTTTGATATTGATTATTGGCATCATCAAGACCGTGTTATTGGTGCTGCACAGGGGCGAGGGACCACTTGGTTTATTCAGCTAGCTGGCATTCAAGCAGCGCTTCGTCATTATCGACGTGGTGGCTTGTTTGGCAAGATTGTGAGTGACCATTATCTGTTCTTTGGCTGGAAGAATAGCCGAGCGTATCGAGAGTTCCAATTGTTGGCTAAGCTTGCTGATGGTGGGGCTAATGTCCCTAAGCCTATTGCTGCTAGAGTAGTAAAACGGACATTTTGTTATCAAGCGGATCTGTTAAGTGAAAAAATCCCCAATACGGATGATTTAGTCTCAATATTGGAGAGAGAGCCTTTATCTAACATACTGTACCAATCAATAGGAAAGGAGATCAGAAAAATGCATGATCTGCAGGTTAATCACACTGATCTCAATATTCATAATATTCTGGTGGATAACAATAGTGTCGTTTGGTTGATTGATTTTGATAAATGTGGTGTTAAGGAGGGGGATTCTTGGAAAGAATCGAACCTTAGTCGATTAAAGCGGTCATTCTATAAAGAAAAAAATAAAAGAGATATTTGCTGGCAAGAGAGTGATTTTGAGCAACTGTTGATAGGTTACCACTCTGAAGAGTAACTTATTTTTGGATTGATCTTTTTGTGTCGTATGATTTTTTATTGATCAGGTTTCGTGGAGAAAACATTGAACAAGCTTTCGTTTAAACAGAAGTTACACTCTCATGGGTGGCTTATCCTTATTAATGCTTTGGTCGCCATGGCTATATCGAGTCGCTACTTTGCATTCTTGCCAGAGTTCCCTAGTGATATTCAGGCAATAGTGTTTATTTTTGCAGGTACGTTTAGCCAAATGGTATTGCTGTCTGCTGTGGTTGGGTTGATTAGCATTCCGTTTCTGTTTCTCCCCACTCGCAGTCGTAGACTGGTGCAAAGTCTCACTGCCTCCATTGGTATCGCGGTTCTATTCATCGATACCATTGTGTTCGCTCAGTACCGTTTTCATATTAACTTTGTTGTGGTCAATATGATTTTATCTGGGCAGATTGTAAGCTTTCCACTGGTTACTTGGGCGATGGTGATTGGAGGTGTCGCGGCATTGTTAGTGAGTCAGTGGATGTTAGTACGCTGGCTAGATGGTCAACCAGTGATCACACAACATAAGCTTGGACGAAAGTTTGCATTTGTGACTTTTTTGGCTCTATTGGCGACAAATGGCATCCATATCTGGGCTGCTGCACACGCCTACCAGCCTGTTACGGTTGTTAAGCGATATCTGCCTCTTTTCCAGCCGGCTACTTCCAATAAATTGATGCGTAAGTACGGCTGGATTGATGAAGAAGCGTTAAAGCGCCAACAGTCGATGAAAATGGATCGAAAGAGCGATTTACACTACCCATTAAATCCTTTGCAAACTGAGCCAGTAGAAAAGCCAGTGAATATTCTTTGGCTGGTGGTGGACTCATGGCGCGCCGATACCTTTAATGCTGAGATTACCCCTAATACATGGGCAGTAGTAGAAGAACAGGATGGCATTATATTCAATAACCATATGTCGACGGGTAACTCGACTCGAACGGGTATTTTTGGTTTGTTTTATGGTGTTCCTGGTACTTATTGGCACGGCTTTCTGGCAAACCAAAAAGCACCGTTATTTATCGATAGGCTTCAGCAGCTAAATTATAATTTGGGCATTTTTTCTGCGGCCCAACTGAGATCGCCAGAGTTTGATAAAACGGTATTCACCAATGTGGCGGATTTACGAGTAGATGGCTCGGAAGGTGGCCGACCATCTGAGTTAGATATTGATTTAACCAATGATTGGTTAGCTTGGTATGATCAAAAAGATAAAACGAAACCGACCTTCTCGTTTTTATTTTATGATGCGCCCCATGGCTATGATTTTCCTGATGACTACCCAAATAAGTTCGAGCCTTATCTGAAAACCCTTAACTATCTAAAATTGAATAATGACACAGATACGACAGAGTTCTTTAATCGTTATAAAACCAGTGCTCACTTTGTTGATAGCCAGATGAAACGAGTGTTGGATAAGTTGAAGCAAAGCGGTGATCTCGAGAATACGGTTGTAATCATCACTGGCGATCATGCTCAAGAATTGAATGATAATAAGCTGAATTTTTGGGGTCACAATAGTAATTTTACTGATGCCCAAATCAAGGTGCCTTTCGCTATATTTGGCCCGAAAATTAGCGCTAATAGCATGCTTTGGCCTGCGGATGCACTCACCAGTCATCAAGATGTTGTTCCTACATTTATGAAGAATTATCTTGGGGTAACGAGTGAGCTAGCAGATTACTCTGTTGGTGAAGACTTGCTAGCGTCACCGGTGAAAAGAGATTGGACTCTATCATCAAGTTATGGGGGGTATGCAGTGGTAAGCGATGAAAGCATTTTAGAAGTGAAGATTAGCGGTGCTTACCAACTGATGGACAAAACCAATAGAGAGATAAAAGGCGGAGAAATTAACTATAAGCAGCTAAACGATGCTTTAGAGCATGTAAGCCGCTTTAATAAGTAACGTTTAATACATCGATTTGGTGGCCACCTCTTCCCATTGACTGATAATGTTTGCGCGGTCAAAAGGTTTTAGGTGGTCATCAGTAATCATCGGTTTATTGGCTAACATTGAAGACATAGCAATAGTGATATCTTCAACAATATCATTCTCATCTCTACCAGTAATGTCTATTAAGTACTTTTGTAATTCACCTGTAAGTATTTCACTTGGTCCGCTAGGGCAATTAGTGCTAACTACGGGGGTATTACAAGCTAATGCTTCAATCAGTACCATCCCCATCCCTTCATAATCTGATGTGAAGGATAAGAGTTCAGCATGGGCCATATAGGGGAGGGGGTTTTCAACAAATCCTTTAAATATTACGCGTTCTTCAATCCCTAAATTTTCTGCAAGCTGTTTTAGTTTCGGCTCTTCTGGTCCTTTACCTAATATAACCAAATATAACTGTTCATCATTCAATTGGCTAAATGCTCTTATAGTTCTTTCAATTCTTTTTCCAGGTGCGAGAGAAGATACAGAAATGATGTAATCATTTTTAATGAAAAAATCAGATAGTCTTCCGGTTGATAATTCTCTGATAGCAGCAATATCAACGGGGTTGTAAATAGTTTTAGTTCTTTTTGTTAGTGCAGGATAGAGTATATTCATTTCACGTGATACGCCCTCGGAAACACCAATGCATTGAATATCTTGGAATATTTTATTGATAGGGCGCAATGACTTAACCGTGCGATCAATAAAAACTTGTTTAGGGGAATTATGGAGAACAACACAAAGGTTTTGGTTTGAATAAAAAGAATAATGCTCCAAGAAGTAATACATGTTATGGCTGATGACTATGTCAGGCCTGATATTTTCTATTAATTTCGATATTCGTGTTTTTTTTATTGGAAATGAAATAACCTTTAATAAGTATCGTTTCCACTCATTAATATTGCTTATAAATTCAGAGTGCTCTCTTAATTTCTTTTTTTTTGTTTTTTTCGTCGTTTTTTTCTCTACATGTTTTTGAAAAAGAGAGGTATCACCGACAACTTTAGGGGTTACATCTTTAATCGTGAAGGTTTTAAGGTGGTAAACCTTCACATCTTTATGTAGTGGGAATGCGATTCTATTTCGATCGATGATAATAGATACTTGATGTCCCTCTTCAACAAGATAGTTGCTCAAGTTGGTGATGACTCGGCTTCCCCCTGAGGAGGTTAGAGATAAAGAGTGAAATAGAAAATGCATATATTCTTATGGTCTAACTTTTGTTTTAAGTTTGGCTATTATGTCGTGAGATAGGATAAATTGCTATCTTTGTACTGTTAGAGCAACTAACTGGTGTCGTCGGTTTTATTGGTAATAATGTTTGTTTTAATTTTTAATCTAAATTTCATGTACATACTGCTAATACGAAACTAGAATTGGCGGCTTTATTGATGCTTGGTTGTTAGTGTTTCTGAGTATGGTGTGCAGCGTCATAAAAATGATGGATGAGAGAGTAATAAGTTGGGTTGGATTATATTTTGACATTTAGATATGACATTAATGGCTTGAGGGCTATCGCTGTAATGGCTGTTATGCTGTTTCACTTTAATCCCAGCTGGATCAAAGGAGGTTTCTCCGGAGTCGATGTTTTTTTTGTTATATCTGGTTATTTGATGACCGCAATTATAGTTGGAAAGCTAAGCTCTCGCTCTTTTAATCTTGTTCAGTTTTATACTTCCCGCGCAAATCGAATTATTCCGGCTCTATCTGTTTTGTGCGCAACACTTTTTGTATTTGGGTGGTTTTATCTCCCTCCTTTTGATCTAGCCATGCTAGGAAAGCATATTGAAAAAAGTGCCTTTTTTGTATCAAACCTTAGGTATATAGCTGAGGGAGGATACTTTGATAGTGCTGCTAAAGAGAAATGGTTGCTTCATACTTGGTCATTGTCTGTGGAGTGGCAATTTTACCTGATATATCCCATTTTCTTACTAGCGTTAAGTAAATTATTCTCTGTCAGTAATATTAAGAGAATCATCTTGTTATTGGTATCTGTTGGCTTTCTTTACAGTGTATGGTTAACGGAACTTGATTCTGATACTGCGTATTATATTTTGTCGGCCAGAGCGTGGGAAATGATGATGGGTGGAGTCGCTTATCTGTACCCGTTTTCGTTTAACAAGAAAAACAAAAAACGAATAGAAATCATTGGATTATTTTTTATTTTTCTAGCGTTTGTTACTGTATCAGAGGAGCTGTTATGGCCGGGCTACTATGCTTTGATGCCTGTATTGGGTAGCTATCTTGTTTTAATAGCTAATCGACAAGATAGTATGCTTACCAATAACTTAACTTGCCAATTTTTAGGAAAATGTTCGTATTCTATTTATCTTTGGCACTGGCCTGTTGTGGTAATCAATCAGTATCTAGATATTTCTAACTGGTGGCTGTATGGAATTCCACTGTCCATATTATTTGGTTACATTAGTTATCGGTGGATTGAATCACTATCATTTTCTTCATTTAGCCGTTGGAGAGATATTTATAAAATAAAGCCGGTTTGGATGGCTGTGTTCTTGTTTCTATTTGGAAAAGAGGTTTATTTATCGGACGGATATGAATGGCATTACCCTGATAATGTTAAAGAGATGTTTGTAGAGATTAAAGAGCTAAAAGATAACAGTCGATGGGAAAAGTGCCATGGTGGATGGAATTCGCCTCATCCTGAATGTCTGCTTGGGAGTGGTAAGGTCGGTGCTATTGTTATTGGAGATAGTCACGCAGAAGCGATGGTAGGTATGATTGATAGAATTCATACCAAAACAGCTGTTTTAGACTGGAGTATTGGCGCATGCGCAACGATAGCAGGGTTATTTTCTAACAAGGAAGGAAATGGTTGTGGCAATTTTGTTGAGTATGCGATTGAACAAGCGGGAACAAAATATAAAGGTGTTCCTGTCATTATAATAAATCGAACATCACAAAATTTATATGGTCGGAATGAGGATACTAAGCCAGTATCCCGCTTTGTTGGGAAAGAGTATTCCTCAAGAGATGATGAGTACCGACAATCTATTGCTCAAGGAATGATTGATACTGCATGTCAGTTTTCAAAAACCAATCCTACTTATATCGTGAGGCCGGTTCCCGAATTAGTAAACAATGTTCCTAATACCCGTCTAAGGAGCCAGCTCTTTGCTGGAAATGATAAGCAGATATCCATTTCAAGAAGAGAGTACGACCAACGACAGAGCTTGGCGTATGATATTCAAAATGAAATGCGTGATAAATGTGATGTGAAAATTATTGATCCGATTCCATACCTCTGTTCTGAAACTTCGTGTGTCGGAGTAAAAAATGGTCAATCACTCTATTTTGATGATGATCATTTAAGTGAATATGGTGCGGATTATATTGCTCCTGCATTTCAAAAAGCATTGAATTTGTAGTTAATCACGAAGTCGAACGATCTATATTGTTTGGAAAATTGAACCTAGAAGTGCAGGTCGATTAATAAATATCGTTAATAGCACAGAACTTTTCTCTCCATCCCTTTCACCATTGATAGGCATGGTTTAAAATCTAGCAAACGAATTGAAGTAATTGAAACTATGAACGCATATTTGTCATTGATTGGTCGCTCTGATGCTCTGTTTGAAAAAGACATTAGTGATAACGAAAAAGCACTAAGAGCTGAGGTGTCAACATCTAAATTTTTGGTGTTAGGTGGTGCCGGCTCTATTGGCCAAGCTGTCACGAAAGAGATATTTAAACGTAACCCTCAAAAATTGCATGTTGTGGATATTAGTGAAAACAATATGGTTGAGCTGGTTCGAGATATTCGAAGTTCATTTGGCTATATTGGGGGAGACTTTCAAACGTTTGCATTAGATATTGGTTCTACCGAATATGATGCTTTCATCAAATCCGATGGTGAATATGACTATGTGCTGAACCTCTCAGCTCTAAAACATGTTCGCAGTGAAAAAGATCCATTCACTTTGATGCGTATGATCGATGTTAATGTCTTTAACACCGACAAAACCATTCAACAATCGATTCAGTCCGGTGTTAAGAAATATTTTTGTGTATCAACAGACAAAGCAGCCAACCCTGTCAATATGATGGGCGCATCGAAGCGTATTATGGAAATGTTCCTAATGCGCAAAAGTGAGCAGATAACCATTTCAACAGCTCGTTTCGCTAACGTTGCCTTTTCTGATGGCTCTTTATTGCATGGGTTTAATCAAAGACTACAGAAGAATCAACCTATTGTTGCTCCTAATGATATAAAGCGCTATTTCGTGACACCTCAAGAGTCAGGTGAGCTATGTTTAATGTCTTGTATTTTTGGTGAAAACAGAGATATTTTCTTTCCTAAGCTTAGTGAAGCTCTCCATTTGATCTCTTTTGCTGATATTGCCATCAAATATTTAAAACAACGTGGCTATCAGCCGTATTTGTGCTCATCAGAAGAAGAGGCGAGAGAGCTAGCGAAAACCTTGCCTGAGCAAGGCAAATGGCCCTGCCTATTTACCGCGAGTGATACGACAGGTGAAAAAGATTTCGAAGAATTTTTTACTGATAGTGAAGTATTGGATATGGAACGATTCCAAAACTTAGGCATTATCAAGAATGACCCTCTATATGACTCTCAATTACTTGCTTTATTTGAACAGCAGATCGCTGATATGAAAGAGAACAAAGAGTGGACTAAAGAGCAGATTGTCGAGCTTTTCTTTAAGATGATTCCAGATTTTGGACATAAAGAAACGGGCAAATACTTAGACAGCAAAATGTAGTGAGAAGTAATGACTATAACCGCTAAACGCATTGTCGATTTCGTACAAGAGACTTACTCTACTAAAGAGTTTATTCCTTTACATGCGCCCAGTTTTTCAGGCAATGAGAAAAACTATGTAATGGAAACCATTGAGAGCACTTTTGTATCCAGTGTCGGCAAATTTGTAGACGATTTTGAGAAAAAAATAGAAGCTTATACTGGTGCTGCAAAAGCCGTTGCAACTGTTAATGGCACCGCGGCCTTGCACGCTGCTTTGTATATGGCGGGTGTTCAGCGTGGAGATTTAGTTATTACTCAAGCGCTGACATTCGTTGCTACCTGTAATGCGTTATATCACATGGGAGCTGAGCCTGTATTTGTTGATGTGTCACCTGTTAGTTTAGGGCTTTGCCCAAAAGCGTTAGAAGCTTATCTGGATGAGTATGCACTGACGACGGAAGAGGGTTGTGTTCATAAATCAACAGGGCAAAAAATTTCTGCTGTTGTGCCTATGCACACCTTTGGTCATCCAGTTGAATTAGATGAGCTGCTTACCGTGTGTAATAGGTGGAAAATTGCATTAGTAGAAGATGCTGCAGAAAGTTTGGGCTCTTTTTACAAAGGAAAACACACGGGTACTATTGGTGACTTAGCTGCGGTTAGTTTTAATGGTAATAAAATTATTACTACCGGCGGCGGTGGGATGGTGTTGTGTCACGATGAAGCGCTAGGAAATAAAACAAAATATGTCACCACAACAGCGAAGGTTCCGCACCCGTTTGAGTTTTATCATGATGAACCCGGTTTTAACTACCGAATGCCAAATCTCAATGCCGCATTGGGTTGCGCGCAGATGGAATCCTTGCCGCATTATTTAAAACAGAAAAGAGAGCTTGCCCATCAGTATCAAGCGCTATTTACTGGAAGTGACTATCAGTTTGTCGTTGAGCCAGAATATGCTCAGTCGAACTATTGGTTAAATGCAATTCTATGCCCTGATGCAGAGAGCAGGAACTTGCTATTAGAGCAGACAAATAACGCAGGTGTTATGACTCGGCCTATCTGGCAGTTGATGCATCGTTTACCTATGTTTTCTGGTGCGATGCGAGGGGATTTGACGCATTCTGAATATATTGAAGCGCATTTGATTAATTTACCAAGTTCACCTGTAAAGTGTGATTAGACTTACCCAATAGGCGAAATGATGACAATTAAAGTTGCCGTATTTACTGGAACAAGAGCGGAATATGGCTTGTTGTTTTGGTTGCTGAAAGACATTCAAGCAGATGACGAGATGCAATTGCAGCTTTTAGTTTCAGGATCGCACTTGTCGCCTGAACATGGAGAAACTTATCAGCAAATTGAACAAGATGGTTTTCATATTGATGAAAAAATTGAGATTTTGCTGTCATCAGATTCGGCTGTAGGGACAGCTAAAAGCATAGGTTTGGGGGTGCTTGGGTTTTCTGATGCTTTAGCTCGGTTAAACCCTGATGTTTTGGTGTTGTTGGGTGATCGTTTTGAAGCGCTTGCTATTGCTCAAACGGCCATGATCATGCGCATTCCAATTTTACATCTTCATGGTGGAGAAATAACCGAAGGGGCTTATGATGATGCAATTCGTCATGCCATTACCAAGCTGAGTTATTTACATGCTACATCTACTGATGAATATCGTCAGCGAGTGATTCAGTTGGGAGAACATCCTGATAGAGTTCGAAATGTAGGTGCCATTGGGCTTGATCATCTTAAACGAGGCAAGTTCATGGAGCTTGATGAGCTTTCTTCTTCTCTCAATTTTTCATTAGAGCGCCCATTTTTTGTCGTTACATATCATCCGGTTACTTTAGGTGAAGAGCAGCCTACTGCCAGTTTTAGTGCATTACTAAAAGCGTTGGATCAGTTTCCAGATCATCAGGTGATATTAACTTATCCCAATGCTGATGATGGTGGCCGCCAGATTATTCCTCTGTTAGAAGCTTATGCGGCGAAAAATGCTGACCGAGTATTCGCTATACCATCATTAGGACAAGTCCGTTACTTGAGTGCGATAAAACTTGCGTCCGCAGTGATTGGAAATTCATCGAGCGGGGTTATTGAAGTGCCATCGTTTGATGTGCCCACGGTAAATATTGGTGTTAGACAAAAAGGGCGTTTAGCCGCGAAAAGCGTGATTGATGCCGCGGCTAATACCGATGATATTGTTAAAGCGATTAATAGTGCGGTAAGACGTGATTATCTTGTCGATGATGAAGTGGTAATAAATCCATATGGGCAAGGTGATTCTAGTTCGCAAGTTATTGATATGATTCGAACCTTGCAATTTGAATCATGTAAAACATTTTATGATATTAAGTGAGTAAGTGATGACGTTAATTATCGCAGAAGCAGGAGTTAACCATAATGGAGATGAAGACTTAGCATTTGAGCTGGTAGATGCCGCGTATAAAGCTGGTGTAGATATTGTTAAGTTCCAGACATTTAAGGCGAAGAACTTGGTAACGGAAGCCGCTAAACAAGCTGAGTATCAAGTCGAAAACACTAAGAAAGAAGAATCTCAATTACAAATGCTAACGCGATTAGAACTCTCGTATCAGGCTCACCACAAGTTGATTGAACACTGCAATAAGCTTGGCATAGAGTTTTTGTCTACAGCATTTGATTCTGAAAGTTTGGCATTTTTAGTTAATGATTTAGGACTAAAGCGTCTTAAATTACCTTCTGGAGAATTAACCAATGCTCCACTGGTTCTGGAGCATGCTAGAACAGGATGCGACATTATCGTTTCTACTGGTATGGCAACCTTGGCCGAAATTGAAATGGCACTAGGAGTGATTGCATTTGGTTATACTGCCGCTGCGGATGCTCTACCTAGTAAAGATGCCTTTCAAATGGCGTATTCGTCTCTTGAAGGACAAAATTTACTTAAAAAGAAAGTGACAATGCTTCACTGCACAACTGAATATCCTGCACCGATGGAAGAGATCAATCTAAATGCGATGGATACTATAGCAAGTGCATTTGATTTAGCTGTTGGCTACTCCGATCACAGTAAAGGCATTACTATCCCTATTGCTGCCGTTGCAAAGGGAGCGACATTGATCGAAAAGCATTTCACTTTAGATAAGAATATGGAAGGGCCTGATCACAAAGCATCTTTGGAGCCTGATGAGTTGGCAGAAATGTCAGTTGCAATACGTCAGGTAGAAAAGGCATTAGGCTCAAAAATTAAAGCACCTACTGTATCCGAAATTAAAAATAAAATGGTAGCTAGAAAAAGTTTGGTTGCGTTAAAAGATATTAATTCTGGAGATATTTTTAGCAGAGACAACCTTACGATAAAACGCCCCGGCTCAGGTGCTTCTCCGTATATGTACTGGGAACTATTGGGCTGTGAGGCTAAAAACGAGTATTGTGCTGGAGAGTTGATAAGTGAGTAATCTCAAGCCGATCATTATTATCGGTAGTGGCGGGCATGCCAGTGTGCTTGTTGACATTTTACGAATGCAAAATCGTGAAATTATTGCCGTTGTAAGCGCTGAAACAACTATTTTGAGAGCAGTATTCGATAATATAAAACAGTTAGTTTCTGATGACGATGTCTTTCAGTATCCACCTAAAGATATCTTATTGGTTAACGGCATCGGGTTTCTACCGCGATCAAACGTTCGCTCGAATCTAACTAAATTTTATACAGAAAAAGGGTACCAGTTCGCAACCGTAGTGGCGGAAGATGCAGCAGTTTCTTCTTATGCTACGATTATGCAAGGTGCTCAGGTGTTATCGGGCGCTCGAGTACAAGCTGGTGCTGTAGTGGGTGAACATACAATTATTAATACTGCTGCTGTTGTTGAGCATGATTGCAATATTGGTGTCAATAATCATATTGCACCTTGTGCCATCTTATGTGGACAAGTTAAGACTGAAGCGGATGTTTTCATTGGAGCGAACGCTACCATTATCCAAAATGTCGAACTGAAGCAAGATTGTATTGTTGGGGCGGGAGCAACACTTACCCGCTCTTTGCTTGCAGGGCAAACCTGCTACCCTAGTCGAAGTCAAATTAAGTAAAAGTAAGGTATCTGATGAGCCATTGCTGGAACAATGTCTTAATTAAGGCAGACAGTACTATTCGTGAAGCGTTGGAAATTATTAACAACGAAGCACTACGAGTGGTATTGGTGATAAATGAACACCATGAGTTACTTGGCGTGGTTACTGATGGTGATATTCGTAGAGGGATATTGGATAACCTTTCACTTGCAGCTCCGGTGACGGAAGTCATGAATACATCGCCAGTAACAGCAGACGTGAGCACGTCTCGAGAGAAGCTTGCTAGCTTGATGGAGAGTAAAGGCATTTTATCTATACCTATTCTCTCGCAAGGTAAGGTTGTTGGCCTTGAAACACTACAAGGTGTTCTTAGTAAACCTAAATATGATAATCCTGTTTTTATTATGGCGGGTGGTTTTGGGACGCGCTTAAAACCCTTAACGGATAACTGCCCTAAACCTATGTTGCCAATTGGTGGAAAACCAATGTTGGAGACGGTTATTCGTGGCTTTATCAATGCTGGTTTTAGTAACTTTTATATCTCTACTCACTATATGCCAGAACAAATTAAAGCGTACTTTGGTGATGGAGAAAAACTGGGTATTAACATTCAGTATGTTCATGAAGATATGCCATTAGGGACGGGAGGTGCACTTGGCTTGCTACCTAATGATTTACCTGAGGATTTACCGTTAATCATGATTAATGGTGACATTCTTACTAAAGTCGATTTTCAACGCCTTTTAGAGTTTCATAGCGATAATGGCGCTGATGCCACTATGTGTGTACGTGAGTACGATTATCAGATTCCTTATGGTGTGATTAATGGGGAAGGTAACAAAATTACAAGTATGGTAGAAAAGCCAGTACAACGCTTCTTTGTTAATGCGGGTATTTATGTTGTTTCGCCACAAGTGATTCAGTCTGTGCCTAAAAATCACGCCATTGATATGCCGACATTGCTCGAGCAGCATATGAGAGAGCGAAACAATATATTGATGTTTCCTATCCATGAGTATTGGCTGGATATTGGTCGTATGGATGATTTTAATCGTGCTCAAGCAGATATCCATACTTTGGGTTTAATATAGTGATACTGCTTTAGCTCTCTAGAGTATGCCTGTTTAACAAATGGATAGATAAATGCAAAAAGTTGCCGTAATAGGTCTTGGAAACATAGCGACAAGGCATCGCAGAAATTTAAAGACGTTGTTTCCGAATGCGGCTTTATACGCTATGTCGGCCAGTGGACGACAACCTCAAGAAGAGGTAAATGACTGTGATGCTATTGTTGCTAGCATTGATGAGCTCATAGAAAAGCAATTAGATATGGTGATTATCGCGTCACCTGCTACTTGTCATGAGCAACATGCTATTCCCTTTATACAGTCTGGAGTAGCGACCTTTATAGAAAAGCCGGTGGTAGCCAGCGCAGCAGACGTTGAGACGTTAATTCAAACTACTGAAAAGTACCCAGATACGCCTGTCGCAGTAGGATACTGCCTGCGTTACTTACCTTCAACGAATGTTGTGAAGAACCTACTTTCCAAAAATGGGTTAGGTACACTGTATAATGCCTTTGTTAGCGTTGGTCAATATTTGCCTGATTGGAGACCTACAAAAGATTTTCGTAATAGTGTTTCTGCTAATGCAAGCTTAGGTGGTGGTGCACTGCTGGAACTGAGCCATGATCTTGATTACAGTCGTTGGCTATTGGGACCGCTTTCATTGCAGCATGCGATTCTACGCTCTTCCCAAGAGCTAGCTCTTGATGTTGAAGATATGGCCGATATTTCTCTGTTAACAGAACAAGGTGCAGTCGCTCATGTTCATCTGGATTTTTTACAGCGTAAAGCTTCTCGCCAGTGCTCTTTTATTGGCAGTAAAGGAAGGGTTGATTGGGATTTAGTTGGTAATGAGGTATTACTCTGCACCGCTAAAGGGACTGAAGTGCTGTATAGCGAGCCGGAATGGGATAAAAACCTAATGTACCTGCTGATGCTGGAAGACTTTGTTAACAGTATTAAAGGTGAAAGCAATCAATGTATAACAGTAACTGAAGCAGCGGAAACTATTTACTTAATAGATGATATTAAGCAGAAATCTGAAATTGTGAGCGATTAACTATGAAAAATTTTGCGTTTGTTTTTGTTCGTGGTGGCTCAAAAGGTCTTCCGGGAAAAAATATTAAACCTTTAGCGGGTAAGCCATTATTACAATACTCCATAGAAACCGCTAAAGCATCACCTTCAATTCAGCAAGTGTTTGTTTCTACTGATGATCTGGCTATTGCTAATGTGGCTAAACAGTGTGGAGCCACAGTAATAGATCGGCCAGATGAACTCGCTTCAGACACTAGCCCTGAGTGGCTGTCATGGCGACATGCGATTGAGTGGGTGAATGAGAATGTGGGTGAGTTTGATGGTTTTGTTAGCCTTCCCGCCACTAGCCCTTTGCGAAGTGTTGAAGATGTAGAAGACGCAATCAATAAACGGGTTACTCAAGGTGCTGATATTTGTATATCAACGACACCAGCAAGTCGTAGTCCATTTTTTAATATGGTTGCCGAAGATGAACAAGGTTTTGTTCAGTTGGTTAATCAACCCAGCGAGAAGGTGACTCGTCGTCAGGATGCGCCGGATGTTTTTGACATTACTACCGTGGTGTATGCTACTACGCCGAGCTTTGTTCTGACAAACTACGGTCTATTTTCAGGAAAAGTAACCAGTATTCAAGTTCCTAAGCATAGAGCTGTGGATATTGATGACATTTACGATTTTAAGTTCGCAGAAGCACTGCTTCAGGGTGAAGAATGAACAATTTATTAAAAGATAAAACTATTATTGTTGCAGGGGCAGCTGGCCTTTTAGGTTGTCGATTGGTTGCTGGTATATTGGCGCAAGGTGGTAAAGTTATTGCTGCAGATATAAACATTGAGACAATGAAAGAGCGTTTAAACAATCTTAGTGTCGATTTAACAAATACTCGTTTGCAATTGAAAGCTTTTGATATTACCAATAGTGATAGCGTGAAACAGTTTTTAGCAGAGTTTAGCGATATTGATGGTGCTGTAAATGCTACTTACCCAAGAAACAAAACGTATGGTGCTCACTTTTTTGGTGTGACTTTGGAGAGCTTCAATGAAAATCTCTCTTTGCATTTAGGCAGCGCTTTTTTGTTTACTCAACAATGCGCAGCCTATTTTAACCTGCACAAAACGCCTTTTTCTTTGGTTAATATCTCCTCCATTTATGGCGTGGTTGCGCCAAAGTTTGATATTTATGACAATACGCCAATGACTATGCCAGTGGAGTATGCTGCCATTAAATCTGCGCTTCTTCATCTAAATAAATATGCCGCTGCCTACATTAACGATAGCCGATTTCGAATCAACTGTGTCAGTCCTGGAGGGCTGTTTGACCATCAACCCGACGCGTTTCTTGAAGCTTATAAGAAGAATACACATGGAGCAGGCATGCTTGATGTAGAAGAGATGGTTGGTTCCGTTCTGTATCTATTATCTGAACAATCTAAGTACGTGACCGGACAGAATATTGTGGTTGATGATGGGTTTAGTTTGTAGCAGTTAAGTAGGAAGTCGAGTTTACAGTGCTAAGCCTGTAAACTCGATTGAGAGTTGGCTAGTGATGGTTAACCATCTTTTCCATCAATGCTTCCCATTGCTCGCACACTGATTTTGAGTAATACTTTTTCATACCTAGCTTGGCATTATTTCCATAGGTTTGACGCAATGTAGTATCTGCCATCAAAGTACGAAGTTGCTGTGCAAACTCGACAATATCATTATTGCAAACTAACCCAGCATTTTCAGTAGTGATAAGGTAGTTAATTGCTTTTGTGTTTTTTATACCAATGCACGGAAGACCTACAGACATTGCTTCTGTTAGTACTAATCCCCAACCTTCTTCATGAATCGACGGAAAAGCAAAAATATCTGATTTGCAGAGTTCATTTTCTACATTTGAAGTTGGTGGCGATAAGGATACTCTGTTGTTCATTTGATGTTCGGCAATGATCGATTGCAATTTTTTAGTGTAGTTTTTGGTGCTTTCACCACCAAAAATGGCAACATCCCAATCTGGAAATTCATCTTTAATTAAAGCAAATGCTTCAAGTAACATATGCTGTTGTTTTTTCTTGTCCAAACGAGAATGCATCATTATTCGCTTTCTTGATTTATTAATACCAAGGTTGACGAACTGTGTAGGAGGAGTAACAATATTGGGTATCGATACGACATCTATATTTAATAATTCTCCTAGTGTATTTGCAAATTCAGGAAGTAGGGCTTGTACTGCAGCACACTTTTGAATACGTCTTCTATCAAAAAAACTGAGCCCTTGATAATAAACATTCACATCACTATGAGTCATATGTATTATTGGGGTGTCAGCACCGTGACCCCATACTATAGAGTTCAAATCTTGGATGCCATAAGCAAATATAATCTCTGGTTGAAACTGCTCAATAAATTTACCAACTGGTGTGGCTAAACGTTTTGCTTTCTCTCTATGGACCGGATCAGGAAAGTAAGGTGCGAGCTTATTCTCCCTTAGTGGACGTGTTAATTCTCTTAGTAACTTATAAACATGATGGAAAGGACCTTTAATCTCAGTTGAGAGGTTCACTATTTTAGCGTCGTGGTCTGCAGCAAAAAACAACTCACCAGCTTTTGTATCATTGTAGATAGTTGTAACTTCATGCCCTCTTTTTGAGAGGTTATTTCCTAGTTCAACCATTACTTTTTGGGTGCCACCAGCATAGCCATGTGCAGAGCCGTGAACCATAACCTGCAGTATTTTCATAAAGGATCTTACTTGTAGATAATCGTGAATGAGGTGATTATACTTATTTTAAAAAATAATCGTGTAAGTATTTCTGTACTCGATTAACACTCTTGCTCATATGTTCGGGTTGTTCTATTAGCTGAATGGATGAGTTGGGGTATATTTTAGATAGTGTATAAAGTGCTGTAGAAGATAAACCGAAGATGCAGTTTGGCTGTATACCAGTTTTGATGAGCTCGATCTCAATGGGATATTGAGGCTGGTGGTAGCGAATATTCGCTAGTTTTTTAATGGCCTGAGTTACATGCGCTGCTTCTGTTCGATGAGGAATATATAGGAGATTAAGGCTGCTTTTTCGAGATGCTTGCTCAATTTGGGTTAGATATTCATTTAGGCTAGCGTGTCCTTTTTCGTCAATACAGCCTTGCCCTATGAATATATCATTGATTTGGTGTTCATCTCTCTTCTCTTCAGCTGCCAGTTGAAGCGTTAACAACTTATTTTCTTTGTATTTTAAGATACAGTTAGGAAAAGAAAATATAGAAAATAGCTCTGTATTTTTAAATAGACCAATTTCTCCTATAGGTTGTATACCTTGGAGACGTAACAGAGAGTCTTGAAACCATCGTGAGCGGTGGTATATTTTTTTCGGTTCAATATGATCGTAATAATCAGCGAACGTCATGGTTCCATCATCAAAAAACACATGTTTTTTAAATGAAAGGTTTCTCATCAATAGCTTAGTACGCCAAGCATTGTATTCGCTATAGAAAAGAGTATCGAGCGCGTTATTGCTTATTGCTGTTATTGCTGTTATTGATTTAATTATTTTTGGTATGGTGGTAGTTCTTTTATTTCGAGGAAAACGAAGTACTGAATCCCAGTTATCCTCTTGCAGAATAGCGGCCATCTGCTGTATTCCGGCAGGATTATCTTGTTCTATAAGAATTAGAGTATTGTCTTTGCTGTTGTAAGCAAGTCGAGCTTCGTTGGCGCAAATATATTGAAAAGGTGATGTGACTATAAAAACGTTCATAGCTTGCTCTCCTGAGTCAATGTTTGCTGAAGAATATGGATAGTTATTCCCAGTGCACCTTGATTTTCTCGAACCACCTTTTTGGCTCCGTCTTTCATTCTGTTATATATGCTTGAATCAGTGAACAATTGATACAGTTTATCGCTGATGTCGATAGGTGATGAGCATACGTTTAATGCTTGTTCTTCGATAAGTTTGTTGGCTATATCTTTAAAATTGTAATAGCTAGCCCCAGTGATTGTTGGTAGCCCTACTGCTGCTGGCTCCAACATATTATGCCCTCCTACTTTGTCTCCAAGTAGGCTGCCACCCATAAAACAGACATCTGCTGAACTCAATAACATCAACATTTCTCCCATAGTATCTGCCAGGTAAACTTGTGTAGATTCGTTGACCTTATCTTTAGATGTTCTACGTATAGTTGTAAAGAACTCGCTACTGAGAGTATAAACTTTATCAAATCTTTCAGGGTGCCTAGGAACCATAATTAGCAACGCGTCAGGACATTTTTCGAGCAATAGCTGGTGAGTTTGCAATAGTATTTCGTCCTCTCCCTTATGAGTGCTTGAAGCGATCCATACCGGTCTTGTTTCACCTAATTGAGCTCGTAAGTTACTTGCAAGTGGCGCTATGTCATTCGGGATACTTATATCGTATTTAATGGAACCAGAAACTGAAAGCTTTTCCTTGTTAACGCCTAACTCAATAAACCGTGTCTTATCGTCAGGGGATTGGCAGATAATTTGAGTAATATATTGAGACATTTTCTGAAATAACGGTTTGACCTTCGCGTAGCTATTTTTAGATTTTTCAGATAAGCGCGCATTGACAATAACTATTGGGATATTGGCTTTAGCGACATTATGAAGTGTATTAGGCCAGAGTTCGGTTTCAATAATAAATAGTGCTTTCGGGGATACCGCTTTTAGAAACCCCCTAATAGCAAAACCGAAATCGGTAGGCATGTATCGATGCTCAACAAGATCACCTAAGCTTTCAATATAAACCGCTCCAGTTGTTGTTGTTGTCGTTACTACAATCGACTGGTTTGGATTATTAGCCTTTAATTCTTTGATTATAGGAATGGCAACAATACACTCACCAACAGAAACCGCATGAATCCATATTGGTTTTTTCTTTACTGTTATACCTTTGCTAATTGGTGGTGGCGTTCTACCGAAATATTCTCCCCAGCGAAAAAACTGCCGGTTACTTTTTTTTCCTTCCTTCGCCAGTAGTAGAAGGATGAAAGGTGAGAGTAGTAGTAATATAAAATTATATATGACTAGCATGGTCTAAATGTTCAGAGTTATTGTTGATGGCTAGCTTGTTACCGATATTGCTGTGAGTAGGATCGTAATGCTGGTAAATAATAAACATTGTGAGGTAAAAACATAGCGTAGGCTTGTTTCCTAGTGGAATGTCTGTTATTGAGGCAACTATGTAAACAATTGATGTTGCAGCAAAAATAATACTGGCTTCATTTTTATATTTGATGTGGCAAAAAATAGGATAGGTTAATAATATAAGAACAAATGCTAGTCCAAGCACGCCATTGAAAGCTAAGCTGTTAATAATTTGATTGTGAAAATGATGAAAAGGTACTGTCGATAATATAGATGATGGTGATGTGAGGTTTTTTTCAAGTAGTGGTGTTATATTTTTACCTGTGCCCAAAGGGAATGAGTTTTTTATTATATTGATGCTTGCTAACCAAGCTTGAATCCTATAGTTTGTATTAACTCCAAATTGTACCACATCAGATAAGCTGTTAGATGTTTTATGTGGTGAACTATTAGAGATAGTGTGGTTAGGTCTATGTTCAATGACTATTGCTTCTTCTGTTTTTTTTGTTATTGACATGGTATTTGTTATTCTGTCAATAAACATGCTGTTAGCTGAAATTATTAAAGTTATTAGTATGTAGTATAGGCTTGTTTTTTTTAATGATACTGATTGATGTCTAAATAATTGATAGCCAATAAATATGCCTGAAATTAAAAAACATAATAAAGAACTTCTAGTGGCTGACAAATTTATACAATAAGCAAGAATTATACTTGATGCAAAATTAACTCTGGCAATTTTCCCTTTAGATGAAAGTGAAAAATAGAAAGCGATAGCAAGCAACGATGCTGTGAAAGTAGAGTGTATAATAGGATTAACACTCCAACCTCTTACAAGCCCTAATATATGATGTTGATAAGTTAAGTAAGATAAAGAAAATACAGCGGACAATAAAATCAGAACACTAAGGGATGTTCTATTTAGAATATTTCTAGGGAAAAAGAGTAGCAATATAAATGTGGATATGATAATTCTAATAGAACTTGAACTAAAGTCATGAATTTGCTTTATAGATAAGAATATACAGATAACAACTAAAATGATAGTTGCTGATGTGTTCCACTGAGGCCTGAGTTTTCGTTCGAATAGCAAGCAGGCTAATATTGACGCTATATAGATGTAAGGTAGTAACTTATGGTTATCCATACCAACAAAAACAAAGGTAAAAACGCTCAGTAGCGGGATGAAAAAGAAATGTTGAGGTTTTACTGCTGGCATATCTCTATAACTCTGTTAGGTGATAGTTTTTTAAGGCAATCTAGATGACCTAAAGGGCACTCTCTTTTAAAGCAAGGTCGACATTCTATATTGGTATGAAGAATATGGACATCTTTAGCTAATGGAGGAGTGTAATTTGGTGATGTAGACCCATACAGTCCAATCACTCGGCATCCGACTGAAGCGGCAACATGCATTAATCCTGAATCATTACTGATAACAGTATGACATGTCGCTAGTAAATCCACTGCTTCGATTAAGCTAGTCTCTCCTGCTAAAGAGATGACTTTATCTTGTAACTCTATTGATACCTGACTTCTTATGGATAGTGTTGTTTCTCTGTCTTTTTCTGAACCAAATAACCAAACCTGATATCCATTTTGTACCATCTGCTGTGCAACGGTTGCATAATGCTCTGTTGGCCACTGCTTCGCAGGTCCAAACTCGGCGCCTGGGCACATACCGATGATCTTATTTTCAGTTGTAAGTGCGAATTTATTTAGTGTTGTGATTTGATTCTGTTTATTAATCGAAAGCCTTGGTATGGGTAATGTCTCTAATCCTCCTAGAGAGGTTGAGTTAATCATGTCATTTTTACTATGTGCCAGAGCCACATAGCGTTCTACCATATATTGAAAACTCTTTTTATTGTTCCTGATGTCGTTTAGCAGTCCATAGCGATATTCACCTCTCCAACCAATACGTTTTGGTATGTTTGCAAACCAAGGTATTAAAGCTGACTTAGCTGAATTAGGTAGCACAAAAGCGTGAGAGTATTGGTTAGCAATTAAAGACCTACCTAATTTTCTTCGACCAGATAAGTTAAATTCGCCATGTCCGAATGGCATAGTTATCGCTTGGTTTACTTCAGGCATCCGCTCTAAAATGGGTTTACACCATTTAGGTGCAATTACATCAATCTGACAATTGGGGGATTGCTGTTTTAATGTTATATAAAGCGATTGTGACATCACCATATCACCGACCCAAGAAGGTCCTATTACTAGGATTTTTTGCATGCTACTTCCTCTCGAGTTTTATGTCAGATTTATACGGATTAGTGTGATCTTGTTGTGTTCTCAACAGTGATAGGTTCCACATATACTGTTCTGGCTTCTGTTTAACAACAGACTCAATATAGGCATTTGTTGCTCTAGCATCGCCTTCTTCTGATCCTGTTGGAAAATCTTCTAGTTCTGGATAAATATCTATTTCAAACTTACCCGTCTCGACATTGTATGCTGAAAAAATAGGAATGACTTTTGCTTTGCTTATTTTAGCCATTTTACCTAAGCCCGGTAGAGTTGCTTTTGTAGTAGCAAAAAAATCAACAAATACGCTATTTTCTCTACCATGATCTTGATCTGGAAGATAGTAACCAAGATAGCCTTGCTTGATAGACCTGACAAACGGTTTTATTCCTGACTGCCTTTCATAGATTCTTCCCCCATACTGAATTCTCTGCTTATGCATTAGCCAATCATGAATTTCACTTTTTTGTTGTTTGACAAAGCCAACAACTGGAAGTCCTTTAGAAGCTAATAAAATGGCAGGAATATCAATAGTCCATGAGTGAGGGACCAGAAGAATGACATTTTCACCTTTCTTTGTATGTTCCGTCAGGTTTTCTAATCCATTAATAATGCTGTTGTCGATTAGCCATTTTTTACTTCTTAGGGTTAATGATGCAAATCCAAGTAAGTAACTACCCGCGGCAGTAAATCCATCTCTGATAAGATCTCGTTTTTGCTGTTCATTTTTTTCTGGAAAACAGAGGGTTAGGTTTACCCATGCTCTCTGACTAGCACCATTGGCTTTGTTTAGCATTATATTAGCAACCAATCTAGCGATAGAGCACCGTAGTTTATTGGGCAGTAAGGCAATAGGTAAAGCTGCAAAAACAAATATCCATGCGGCCCAATTCTTAGGGGAGATAAAACGCCATTGAAAGGTTGGGCTATAGGTTTTTGGGTCAAAGTCGTTTCGAGAATTGGTCACTCAATGGCTCATAGATTGTTGATGTGAAAAGTTAGGCAAGAATAACATAAATAAAAAGGTTGAATAGATAGAGCAAGTCAACCTTTTTATCACTGCATTAGTTATTTATAACACTAAGGTATTCAGCAACACCTTCTGAAACGCTTTTAAATTCTATATTACAACCGGAAGCTCTTAGTTTTGTAAGATCAGCTTGGGTATATTCTTGATAAGCTCCTTTTAGATGCTCTGGGAATGGGATGATTTCTACTTCACCTTTACCGTGATGCTTGATCACCGCTTTGGCTACTTCGTTAAAAGATTCCGCATTTCCTGTGCCTAGATTAAAGATACCAGACTGAGCATTTTTCCAGAACCATAAATTTACTTCAGCAACATCACCAACGTAGACAAAATCACGCTTAAATTCTTCACTGCCATCAAATAATTTGGGGTTTTCGCCAGCATTCATCTGGTTGTTTAGATGAAAAGCTACTGAGGCCATACTGCCTTTATGTTGTTCTCTTGGGCCATAGACATTGAAGTATCTAAAGCCTGTTATCTGAGAGAGTGATTCGCCATGCTGCTTAGCATCTGCCCATAGACGGCGAACATAGTTATCAAACTGCTGTTTTGAATAGCCGTAAACATTTAAGGCGCCTTCGTATTGAGGCTCTTCGATAAACGTTGTCGTTTCGCCATAAGTAGCGGCTGATGAGGCATATAGAAATGGAATTTCGCGCTCTAAGCAGTAATGAAGAAGCTCTTTAGAATACTCATAGTTGTTGAGCATCATATATTTTCCATCCCACTCAGTGGTGGCAGAACAAGCACCTTCATGGAATACTGCTTCAACAGGGCCAAAATTCTCACCAGCCATTATTTGCATTAGAAAATCGTCACGATCCATGTAGTCGGTAATATCAAGATCAACTAAGTTTTTAAACTTTTTGCCATTCTTTAAGTTGTCTATCACAAGGATATCGGTATAGCCTTGCTCGTTAAGTGTTTTGACAATGTTGCTGCCAATCATGCCAGCACCGCCGGTTACAACAATCATATGTATTACTCTCAGTTTTGGTTTTTACACATTGAAAATGTAGTTCTTCTTAATAAGAAAGAACCATTTTAGTAATACATAGCTATAAAGTAAAACTAATTCTGGTTTTAGTGTGGTATCATTTAGGTATATACGTTATAATTAACTGATTTAGTGTGAGTATATATTTGATTTTAAAAGTCAAAACGAGGGAAGTGTAGGTTAAATATTTATGTTTTATGAAATTTATCAAGTGATTTTTATATTAAACTCTGGAATGGTTTGATGAGTTATATTTACTTAAGTGAGTCTAGCTTAGAAAGATGTTTGAAAATTTTATTGTTGTTATTTCTCACTGTTAATTTATGTTGGTGTGCTATATCTTACATTATCAATTTGAATTCTCTTCAGGGAGTTATAAGTTCAACTAGATTGTTGTTTTCTTCTTTTTTGATTTACTATTTTAGACATAAATTTAATAGGGTTACTATTTCTAAGTTTATAGTTTGCTTTGCTATCTTTAATGGATTGTTGGTGTTTTTTCAAGTGCTTGAACAAATTATGTCAATGGACATGTTACCTTCATTTTTAAAATATGGAGGTATGTATGGGTATGATAAAAGTACAGACTATGAAGTTTTTAGGAAAGGTGGTTTTTTTCCTAGTTCGCAAACGAGCGGGTTATTGTCAATTATTGCTATTATATTTTCGTTATATGATAGGAAGGTTAAATACAATAAAATTGTTCCAGTTTTTATTCTTCCTGGTGTCATTTTTGGTCCAAGAACAACGTTAATATTCTTTATGTTTTTTTTTCTTATATTTTTTAATGACATGGTTTTATAACTTTGTTAAAAATAAATACAAGATGGTTAAGATTTTAATGGTGATATTTGGTATTTCTTTATTGTCTACTGTGATAGTTCAGTACTCTTCTCTTGATATATCTAAGTCACACTATAATCGAATGAAAAGCGCAATAATCGTTTTGACGACCTTGGACTTGACAAAAGATAATTCAACAGTAGGAAGTATGAGTTTCTTTAAATTGCCTAGTAGCTTACATGAAACATTTTTAGGAAATGGGTATCATCGGTTTCATCCTAGAGGCGGGGTTGATTCATTCTATACTCGATGGTATCTACAGTCTGGATTCCCATCATTAGTATTTATTTTCTTCGCTTTGCTTTGTCTTGCTTCGCTAGAAATGAAAACATGCAGAACACTTGGAGCAATATCGATATTTCTATTTATACACTCGTTTAAAGATGAGGTGTTCACATCGTTTATCTTTTTTGACTTAATAGTAATGTATTTGTTTTCACGTCGAGTTGAATATAGCGAAAGTGAAATAGGATCAAGTCATATTTGAAAGGTTATGTTATGAAATCGGTAATAAAATTTAATAAAGAAAAGAAAGTATCATTAAAAATAATCGCACATAAGCTTAAAAAACTCTCTCCTAATTTCCTTTATAAAGTTCTATTAAGGTATAGATATGCTTTTTTTAAAAGTAAATGTAGTAAAATAAATACCTCTGAAATATTTTATTCTGATGGTGATTGGGTTGAAAGAAAAACCACAAAGGACTTGATGAAAATTCAAGACTACTTAGATGGAAAAAGTACCAACATGAAAATTTTTCAAGTTGGCATTGGTAACAGCAGTCTATTTTCTCATTTTAAAGATGATTTAGGTGTGGAAATTCATGGAGTCACTATTGTAAGCAACGAGATTTGCAATGCAAAACAAAAATTTCCAGAACAAATTGAAAATAGCTACTTTGTTCATTTGATGAATAAGTATTCAGATGATGTTTTAACTACAGGTAGTGAATATGACTATATAGTAGATAATGACCTAAGCTCTTATGCTTGCTGCAAGTTTCATTTTTATAGAATGTTAGAAAATTATAATAAACTTCTTAAGTTGAATGGAGAGTTATTAGTGGGATACAATGGTCTTTCTTATTTTGATTCAGGATTTGGCCTTACAGAAAATCAGTTATATTCCTTAGCTTCACAATTTGACTTCTTAGTCAGTAAAAATCATTATTGTTATGTTATGAAGAAAATAAAATGAAAATTTTATATATTATAACCGGGCTTGGAGTGGGTGGCGCGGAAATACAACTAAAAAATATAGTAGATAAACTTGTTATGTTGGATCATGATGTTCATATAATTTCTTTAGTTGATCCGGTTATAATTAAGCCTGAGTCGAATAAGGTGTGTATTACTTGCCTTGATATGAAAAAAAATTTAGTTAGTTTTTTGGTCTCTTTATTAAGAATAAGAAAAGTAATCATAAGATACAGACCTGATGTAGTTCATTCCCATATGGTTCATGCCAATTTAATAGTTAGAGTATGTAGATTATTTACTAGAATAAAGTTTTTGGTATGTACAGCTCATAGTAATATTGAAGGTGGAAGACTAATTAAATTTTTTTACCGGATTACAAATGGTTTATGTGACGTTTTTAGTCATGTGAGTCATAGTGGTATAAAAAAATTTGAATGTGACTCCGTGGTTAGATCTAACGAGATGATATGCATAGAAAATGGTATTGATCTAAATCGCTTTCAGAAAAAAAACAAATCAATAGTAAAAACTATTAGAGATAAGCTCAATATAGCAGATTCACAGTATATGTTATTAGCGGTTGGAAGTTTTAAGGAGGCAAAGGACTACCCTAACTTAATTCGATGTTTAGAGCACCTTAAACGTAGAAAATTGCCTGTTGTATTGGTAATAATTGGAGATGGTCACTTGAAGGATGATATAAGTGAACTTATCATTCAGTTGGATTTGGTTGATGATGTTAGACTTATTGGGCAAACTCATGATGTTGAAAACTATATGTCGGCTGCGGATTGTTTTGTCTTATCTTCTCGATGGGAAGGATTTGGTATGGTTGTAGCAGAAGCGATGGCTTGCAAGTGTCCCATTGTTATTACTGAATGTGGAGGTGCTCCAGAAGTAGCAGGAGAAGTTGGGATTACTGTACCTATAAATGATTCAACTAAGCTAGCCGATGCTATTTATCAAGTATACACAATGGAAGAAGAAAAACTTAATTACATATTAGAAAAAGGAAGGCTAAGAGTTATGGAAAATTTTTGTTTGGACTCTATTGTTGGGCGTTGGTTAAAAGTGTATCTAAATAAGAAGTAAATAATATGAAATTGTCAGTGATAATCTCTACTTTAAACAGAAAACAACATGTTTATAAATTAATAGAAAATATCTCAATTCAGAGTTATAAGCCTGATGAGATCTTTATATTGGAGCAAGGAAGTAGTGATTTTTCTGAAAATGATTTGCCTGATAATATTAGAGAGTTAACTAAATTAGTTAAGGTTGATTATAAGTCATTAGCACGAGCTAGGTATGATGGGCTATTGTTATCAAGTGGAGAAATAGTATTTTTCCTTGACGATGATATTGAATTGAGAAACAACTACTTTGAAGTAGCAGTAAGCTTTATGAAGGCGAATAAGCACTGTGCAGGAATTGGTGGTGGTTACATAAATAAACCTTATCAGGAAAAATCAAAATTCAAAACAGCAATCGGACGTACCTTGGGAATATATGGCTCTGGAAATAGGAATCGAATATTGCTATCAGGTTGGGGAGACTATGTCCGAGGAGAAAATAGAAAAGTAATCACAAAAGCTGATTGGTTGTTTGGATGTAATATGGTTTATAGAAGGAAAGTTCTATTTGAGATTGATTTTCCTGTTGAATTTCGTCAATGGTCATTTTGCGAAGATTTATATATTGGATGTGAAATTACCAATAACAAATTAGGCGATATGTTTATACTACCCGAACTTAGTGTAATTCACGATGCAAATCAGTCTAGTGGTAGTGCAAGTGACATTGTATTGAGAATGAGAATATTATATAGATATGTGGTTTGGCGTAAAATATTCAATGTTAAGAGAAATATTCCCAAATACTATTGTTTTTTGAGGTTTATGTTAGGGATGTTTGCTAATTTCATGTTGGATTTTAGAAAATACAGGCTTGATTTACTATGCTCAGAGTATTATAACGCGCTCAAGTTTTTATATATTAATGAAAATTTAACATTAGAGGAAATAAATAATTATGTCTATAAGAAAAATTAGTTTTTTGGGAAGGTATCCTTTTCTTCGCATAACTCAGTTTTATTATAATCCAGTTTCGCTTCTGAACTGGCTCAAAAAAAATTTATATTATAGATGGAGTAACAAAGATTATTCAGAGTATTATAATGACTTTAAATTTTTATCACCAAACGAAAGCTTATGCCACCTAATTGAGAATAATTGCTCTTTAGCTAGGTTCAATGATGGTGAATTTGAACAGTTACTCGGCTATGGCGAATATCCACCAGATTCTGATTGGGAGCAATCTAACTCTAAAGAGCTTATATATTCAATGGAAAAAGTTCTATCCTCGTCTGATGGCAGGTTATTGGTTGCTATTACGCCTAATTGGTACTTTTTAAGTGATAATGGTGCAGAATTAAATGAACCTTTTTGTAGAGGGATGTGGATTCACACAAGAGCAATACTATATAAGTACTTGAATAAAGGTCAAGCTTATGGTGATTGTAGAATGTTTGTTCCGTTTTCATCTCATGACTTTGACTGGAATATGTTAAGAAGTTATTTATCAGAAAAAAATGTAATTATAGCAACAGGTAATGTAGAAAAATTAAGTAATGTATCTTTAGGGAAGAGAAATTTTTTTGTGGAATGTGGAAAGATTAATGCATTTGAAAAGAAAAATAGCATAGTCAAGGATATTATTAGCTGTATGGAAAATAATAAATTGAGTAAAGAGTCTACCATCGTTCTCGCATCTTTAGGACCTACCGCAGGAATTATAGCTCTTGAGTTGCTTGGAAAAGTTGTTGTATGGGATACAGGACATATGTTTAAACATGCAAAAAATGAAGTGTGAATCAATGTTTGTAAAAGATTTTGGTTGTCTCTCAAAAAAAGAAGTAGAGAAGCTCTATGAGCACTCTATGGAGATTTTAAAATGCTGCTCAGGATATTACATTTTTCCTCAGCCAATTTGTTACGATAATAAAAGTATAACTTACGAGTTTGTTACTCTTCCTGAAAGTATCACTAAAATAATTTGCAAACAGACTGAATCTAGTTTGGCTAAAGAGGCATTATTCCAATCTGGAAAGGCGTTATGCTTAATTCATAGTAAGAAGAACCTTTTACATGGAGATTATGTCGGACATAATTTATTCTATAGTTATGAACAAGGTTTATCTATAATCGATGCACACCCTCCAGAGGTTATTGGATTTGACCTGACTTACCTCTATGGTAGGAAAGAAGTCGAGGTTGTCTTTTTTCTAACAAGTTTACCAATATCTTATGGAATTAAGAGATCTCTATATGAATATAGAAAAATAACGAGTTTTATTTCTTATGCATATCAAGGCTATACAGAAGCTAATAAAATCAGTTTATCAATAAGAGATTACTTTAGAGTATTTCTTAGGATTTCTAATATCAATAGAAAATCAAAAATAGGCCTTATAAAGGGTTGTATATATGGTTTTTTTTCAACTTTTATTGTAATGGGAGCATTGTATAATGATATCTAAGTTATATTCTGAAATATTGTCATTAAATGGAGTTGTAGCTCATAGTGATATAATTTCTGCTCCCTCTGATATTGATATCTATGTTCCCAAAGAAGAGCTCGTCAATGTTAAATATTTATTGAAGAAATATGATTTCGTTATTTCTTATAAATGCGATAACAAGCTTGTTGCAATGAAGTTTGAATGTGGTGAACTATATATTTTAGATTTATTTTCTAGGTTTGATGAGTTAGAAAGGTTAGGAAAAAGATTTTTAATTACTCATACAGGTCATAAATTATTAGGGAGGAAGCCATTACTTTCGAAAGATATAAAGTGTTTTTTGAAAGGCAAAAAAATAAAAGACGAAAGACTTATTATTGATTTTTTTAGTAATAAGAATTATTGTTCACTAGTTAATTATGAGCTTCCTATACCTTTTGACTTTAATGACCTTAAAAGGCAATGTAAACGTACAAGCTTTGACATTCAAATGAGCGAAAGGATAAGGTTTGTTAAGAATAATTTATTTAAAGGGAAGAGTTTCGCTTTTTTGGGGCCAGATGGTTCTGGAAAAAGTTATTTAATTGACAAAATCAGATTAACTACAGCAAATAAAATTATTTATATGGGAGACTGGTTTTTTGTTTTTCAACCTTTCTATAACTTTCTCTTTAAAATCCCTTCTCCATTTAATCGATTTTTATATATTTTATTCTTTATTGAGAACTTAATTCGACGGTTTAAGGTAGGTTTTTATTCTACATTAGGTTTTAATGTTTTAATCGATAGGTTTCCTGGCACTAATCGCTCTTCAATCCATGCTGTCGGTATTTTACATGCTGTTAATAAGCTCATTTATAAATTTACTCCTAAACCCGATCTATTTGTAGTCCTACATGCAGAGCCTGAAATCGTTTATAAAAGAAAGCAAGAACTTTCTATTCACGAAATAGATTTATGTCAAAAGTCCATTATTGAGATGGTTAAATATGACAGTCACATTGTTGTCGATACTACTGAGTTAGATTTTGTACTGAATAAAATAGTGAATATTATATATAGAGGTAACTATGAAAAGTAAATTTAGATATATATTGATCGCTTCACTATATTTTCTTAGTTATTTCTTTCCAAGGAAGAAACACTTTGGTAAAACGAAGATAATTGTATTTCATCATATAGATAATCCAGTTCAGTTTGAAGAGGTAATTAATAAACTAAGCAGAAAATATAATTTCATTTCTTTTGAGGATTATATTTCTGGAAATATAGATAAAAGAAAAATTAACTTAATATTTTCTCTTGATGACGGTTACGAATCTTGGTTTACTTATGGAAGGCCTATATTTAATAGTTTTAATATATCACCTATTCTATCAATCAACTCTGATTTTATGAATTTAGATAAGAAAGACTCGTTTGCATACTGCAAAAACCATATAAATACATGGCCAGAGAAAGCTCTTTCTTGGCAACAACTTAATGAACTTAACTCTTCGAGTGTTTTAATTTCCTCTCATGGATTAGAACATGTTGATATGATATGTCATAACTTATCTTACTTAAATAAAGTTAACTGTGTTAGTAATGATAAGTTATATTTGGAAGAAAAATTGGGTTGTAAAATAAAAGCATTTACCTATCCATATGGTAGATATAATAGTGACAGTATAGATATAATTAAGGGGTTGAATTTTGACTTTGCGTTCACATCTGATTCTGGGTTCTTGTCTGATGAACAGTTCCCTTATAAGATTAAGCGAACAAATATAGGTATGAGAGGATACTATGTTACTTGTGGTTTTATTGAAGGCTTTGACGAAGTATTAACTAGTATATCTTCTAGAGTTAGAAAGCTTATAAAATATGTATAGTTATTTTAAACTTTTATCTAAAGTTGGTGTTAACCAAGTAGTAAATGCGTCAATATCACTTTTTATGATGTATTACTCTGCTCGACTGCTGTCTCCTGAAGATTTTGGAAATATGCGATATGTAATGTCAATAATTCCTATCTTAATGGCGTTAACTTTACCTACTTATGATGGCATAGTGTTAAGTAGCGCTCCAAATAGAAAAAAAATATCTCTAAAATCTGTTACTCTTGTTAGGATGTTTGGTGGGCTAGTCGGCTCTTTATTACTGATTTTCTATAGTGTTTATTTTAATAGCGATCATTCGTTAGATTTTTATCTATTTTCAGTCGTCATTTTTTTGCCATTTTTTGATACTTGTACAAGCTACAAAAATTATCTTATTAGTATTAGACTAAAGATCCAAGCCCTCAGCCTGTTTCTTTATAATAAGCTAGCTTCATTGGTTATATTTCTTGCGCTTTCCATTTTTATATATGTTTTCTCTATAGATCCTTTGTGGGTTTTTCCTTTGTATCTATTTAGTATTTCATTCCCAACTGTATTTATTAACCTTGCAATATTAAGAAGGGCTTTTAATAAGAATAATTTTAAAGATTTGCAAGTTTCTGATGCGATTAAAACAACTTTTGCAAGTTGCATTGCAACATTTGCATTTTCATTAGATAAAATTTTAATTCACTCAAACTTAGGTGCTGAAAAGTTAGCACTTTACGCTATTCTTATTATGTTTCCTTTAGAGATAGCAAGAATGATTGATGCATTTTTTCCATTGTTTTACAGAAAGTTAATTTCTAGTGACATAAATAAGAATAAATTTCTTTTACCAAAGCTTCTTGCTATTATTTTTATTATAAGCTTGCTGTATGTGGTTTTTTCATACCCATTGCTTCCTTTGGTCTTTGGTGAGTATTATACTTATGATATTATAGTCGTTTTCTTTTCATCTTTGATGATAGTTAGTGGTTCGTTGGAATATTATTGTATACAAAAATTTTATGCATTAAGTAAAACTAGTTTGTATATACTATACTCATTTGTTTCACTAGTTATGGTTTATCTAATATTGAAGGTTGCTTTAATGTTGGATGATTATTCTTATGTTATTTTGGGGTTGTTCGCTCGACAATTTTTTCAATCTATGTTTTTTTTGAAGTATATTTCCTATTTACAAAGGTAACTCAATGAAGGTACTACATGTTACTACTGTCATTCAAACAGCAAAGGCTTTTTTGTTACCCTATGCTGCTTCATTTCAGAGTAAAGGTTGGCAAGTTGATATTGCTACTAATATTGGTAATGATTTTTCGTTAGAAAACCATAAAAACACTTACCATATTGATTTTTCAAGACGACCAATTGATTTTATTTCTCATATTAAGTCCTTTTTTCAAATGAGAAAACTGGTTAAAAATAATTCTTATAACATAGTACATGTGCACACTCCAATTGCTTCTTTAATTACCAGATTTGCGTTGATAGGAATAAGTGAAACAAAAGTTTTTTATACTGCTCATGGTTTTCATTTTATTGAAGGAAATAGTAAGATTTTAAATTTTTTTTATATCTTATTAGAGAAAGTCGCAGGTCTCTGTACTGATCATCTATTTGTCATTAATGAACATGATTATAAATCAGCTCTAAGATATAAAATAGTCCCTGAGATATGCCTTTCGAGACTTTATGGGATTGGCGTTAATGTTGAAGTATACAAACATAATGAAAGCCTCAGAAGGCTCACGAGGGATGAGATTGGTATTAATGATGACTCTGTTTGTATTCTGCATATTGCGGAGCTAAACAAGAACAAAAATCAAATGATTGTTTTGAGTGCAATTAATAAAATTATTTCTAATAATATGACCATGAAAAACTTTGTATATGTTGTTGTTGGTGATGGTTTATTAAAAGAGGAGCTTGTCAACTATACGATCGAAAATGGTATTGAGCGATACATAATGTTTTTAGGGTACAGAAATGACATTCCAGAATTGCTTTCAGCTAGTGATATAGTCAGTTTGTCATCATTCAGAGAAGGTCTTCCTAGGTGTTTATTAGAGGCTATGTGTAATGAGAAACCTATCTTAGCTAGCGATATTCGGGGTTGTAAAGATTTATTAAAAACCGGTGCCGGACTATTAGCTTCACCAGATAGTAAAACGGAATGGGCCTTGAATCTTTTAAAGATGATTGAGTCATCTGAGCTGCAAAAAACTTGCGGAAAAAAAGGGCGAGACTTGGTAACTAGCCATTATCGGGAGTGCAGTGTTATCGATCAAGTGTTAAGCGTATACGAGCAAAAAGGTGATATATGAAACGTATTTTTGACGTGGTTGTTTCTTTGTTTGTTTTAGTTATAACTTCTCCTGTGTTGTTTATTTTGGCTCTATTAATAAGATTTAAGCTTGGTTCTCCTATCATTTTCAGACAGTTTAGGCCGGGTCTTTATGGCCGAAGCTTTCAACTTATAAAGTTTAGAACAATGGCAGATTCACGAGATTCCGAAGGCAAACTTCTTTCAGATGACTTAAGGCTAGGAAGGTTTGGGAAGTTTCTAAGATCCACTAGTTTAGATGAACTACCTTCACTAGTAAATGTGATTAAAGGAGAAATGAGTTTAGTTGGACCTAGGCCTCTCTTAGAAGAATATATGCCTCTGTATAATGAAGAACAAAGGAAAAGGCATAATGTTAAACCAGGAGTTACAGGATGGGCGCAAGTTCATGGAAGGAATGCTGTTGAATGGGATGAAAAGTTTAAACTGGATACTTGGTATGTTGAAAATAAAAGTTTTATGCTAGATATTAAAATTTTATTTTTGACAATTAAAAAAGTTTTAATTAGAGAAGGCATCACATCCGAAAATAATGTTACAGTTGACTCATTTAAAGGGAATAAAAAATGACCACTTTAGCTATATTGGGAGTTGGGGGGCACGCTAGTGTAGTTAGTGAGATAGCATTACTTACAGGTTATAACAAAATAGACTATTATGATGATTATGTTGTGAATTCTAACATAGTAGGAAACTCTCAATTATTGTATGATAACGTAGATAAGTATTCCGGGGTTTTTGTAGCTATAGGTGATAATTCCACTAGACTCGAGAAGCTGCTTGAGCTTGAAAAATATGAAGTGAATCTTGCTAAATTAATTCATCCTGCAGCGATTGTTAGTCAATCATCTTTGATTGAAACTGGCAGCGTTGTAATGGCTGGAGCAGTTATAAGTTCAAATTGCCATATCGGGAAGGGAGTTATTATAAATACTTCTGCCAGCTTAGATCACGATTGTATGGTGAAGGAAGGAGTGCATATCAGTCCTGGAGTTAGAATTGCAGGAAATGTAAAACTAAATTCTCTTGCTTGGGTTGGTATCGGAGCTACATTGATTAATAATATTGATATTGGCTCAAATGCTATAGTCGGAGCTGGTTCGGTGGTTATTCATTCAGTTATGGAAAGTCAAATCGTTGTTGGTGTACCAGCTAAAGAAATTAAACAGCTCTAAAGTTAATAGGAAAATATTTTGTTGGAAGTATCGATATCGCCATGGCCTTCATATACTCGGGAAGAGATAGAGGCTGTTACTAAGGTTTTGCAATCAAATCGGGTTAATTACTGGACTGGTGATGAGTGCCGTAAGTTCGAAAGTGAGTTTGCTGAATGGAGTGGGAGCCTTTTTGCTATTGCTGTTGCGAATGGAACTCTTGCTTTAGATATTGCATTGAAAGCATTAAATATCGAACAGGGGGATGAAGTTATTACTACTCCTCGCACTTTTCTAGCTTCTACTTCTTCTATTGTTAATGCAGGTGCAAATCCCGTCTTTGCTGACGTGGATTTGAACAGCCAGAATATAACGGCGAAGACTATAGAAGCTAAAATAACACCTAATACTAAAGCTGTTATTGTAGTACACCTAGCGGGAATGCCAGCAGAAATGACGGATATAATGGAGTTGAGTGCTAAATACGGTTTTTATGTTATAGAAGATTGTGCTCAAGCGCATGGCGCATTATATAAAGGGAAAAGTGTTGGTACTATAGGCCATATAGGTGCTTGGTCTTTCTGTCAGGATAAAATAATGACGACGGGAGGAGAGGGAGGAATGGTCACTACTAATGATCAAGAGCTATGGTCAAAGATGTGGGCTTATAAGGATCATGGAAAGAGTTATGATGCTGTATATAATCAAGAGCATGCTGCTGGTTTTAGGTGGCTTCATGATACGTTTGGTTCAAATTTTCGAATGACGGAAATGCAAGCGGCTATAGGCCGGATTCAAATAAAAAAAATGCATGACTGGTCGGAAAGAAGGCGAAAGATAGGAAACGACATTGATAATTCTCTAATGCATATAAAAGCTGTACGTATAGTTGTTGTTCCAGAATATATGCGACATGCAGAATACAAACATTACTTCTTCATTAGACCGGAGCATCTGAAACTTGGCTGGTCACGAGATAAAATTATTCATGAGATAAATGCTAGAGGAATTCCCGTATATCAAGGCTCGTGCCCCGAAGTTTATTTAGAAAAAGCTTTTGATGATACAGGGTGGCGACCTACCAAGCGCTTAATTAATGCTAAAAAATTAGGTGAAACTAGTATAATGTGTTTAGTTCACCCTACTCTATCAGAGAGTGAAGTTAAATTAATGTGCTACACAATGAATGAAATTTTGAATATGGCATCTAAATAGGTGCTGGGGCGTTTATAAAAAGAGGCTAGAATGAATAAGAATAAGAATAAAAATAATATAGATGAATATTATCTAGAGTTAAAAGATTTGATTTATTTATTCTGGGAAGGTAAATATATTATATTTTTCAGCTGTTGTGTTTTTTCATTTCTATCTTTTTTATATGTGAATAACTTACCTGTTCGTTATGAAGTTAAAGCTTCATTTATATTTGATAATGATGCTTACAGCTCTGCAAATTCAACCAAAGGGATTAAGCCCTTAGTGCATGTCTTATACTTAAATAGCCCAGTTGCAAAAAAAAGTGTGGAACTTGAAAATGACTTGAACCAAGGAGAACTCAATGGTGTTTTTGTCAGGTTATCTAATAATAATGTAATAATAATCGGAGAGGAAAGAGAGCAGCCCGATGTGGCAAAAAAAAATGTACAACTATATCTTGACAGTATTAATGAGCTTGTTAAAAAATTCTTGAAAAAAAGAATTTATAATTCCATCTCTACTTACGAAAGTCTTATTGAGAAAGAACGGTTAGCTAGTTCAGATGAACTATTTATTAATGCTTTCATGGATGAGAAGTATAGGGGTGAGTTGGTTTCTAATTCGAGTGTTGAATTAATAGATGTTCTATCTTTTCCAATTGACAATATAAAAGAGGTTTCTCCCAATAAACACGTGGTTTCACTCTTGTTCTTCATTCTAGGAGGAGTGTTATCTTATATGTTTTTGTTTTTTAGGTTCGTTTTTATTAATAAAGATAAATAGTAACGATTTTTAATTATGAAAATAGCTGTTAATTTTTTAACATTGCCTAGAAAATACAAACGTATAGTAAGTATGTTTATTGACGCTATGTTTGTTTTGTTTTCAATTCATACAGCTTATTGGACAAGAGTTGGTGATATAAAACTATTTTCAAGCTCTGTTACTTATGGTGTTGTTACTGGGACACTGCTTATTACTTTGTCTTGTTTTATCCGGTTAGGGTTATATAGAGCCATTCTTCGTTATTTAACATTTCATGCGCTTGCTGTTATTAGTGTAGGAACTTTAATCTCTACTGCATCTGTTGGTTTACTTGCATATTTTTTTGATGCACCAATTCCACGTTCAGTTCCTCTTATTTATGGCGCTTACCTTTGTTTATTATGCGGTGGCTCTAGGCTAATAGTTCGAACCTTGGTCTCTCAAAGTTATTCAAAAGATAAAAATAAAGTGCTCATTTATGGTGCTGGTGCGGCCGGGCGACAACTGGCATTGGCGTTACGTTCTTCAGAGACACATCGTGTAACTGCTTTTATTGATGAAGATAAAACATTAGAAAACACAGTTATTCTTGGGCTCAAAGTCCATACAGTGGAGGCAGCCAGTCAACTAGTGAATAAGAATAAAATCAATCAGATATTATTAGCTATTCCTAGCGTCTCAAGAGAACGACGAAAACAGATACTTGATACCTTAGTCCACTTACCAGCGGAGGTACTTACTATTCCTGATATGGGTGATATTGTGTCAGGAAAGGCTAATATTGACGAACTTAAAGATGTGGCGATAGACGATCTATTGGGAAGAGATCCTGTTGCTCCTCAACAATCTTTAATGGAAGCCAATATCAAAGATAAAGTGGTTATGGTCACCGGCGCTGGTGGATCAATTGGCTCTGAACTTTGTCGGCAAATTGTTCAACAGAAACCTAAAACCTTAGTTTTATTTGAATTGTCTGAATTTGGTCTGTATCAAATCGATAGAGAGTTGCGTCTACTTGTTGAGTCTCAATCACTAGATATCGAAATCGCCCCCCTGCTTGGTTCTGTACAACGCATAAATAGGCTTTCTGCTACGATGAAGGCGTTTAACGTTCAGACGGTCTATCATGCTGCTGCCTATAAACATGTTCCACTGGTAGAGCATAATGTAGTGGAGGGGGTTCGCAACAATGTTTTCGGTACTTTTTATACTGCTAGAGCTGCGATTGAAGCAAATGTAGAATCATTTGTTTTGATCTCGACAGATAAAGCGGTTAGACCTACTAATGTCATGGGGACCACTAAACGGTTAGCTGAACTTGGGTTACAAGCATTAGCCGCTGAAGAGAATAATAAAGTTTCTGGAACTCGATTTTGTATGGTACGTTTCGGTAATGTACTCGGCTCTTCTGGTTCGGTTATCCCTCTGTTTAAAAAACAGATTGCATCTGGTGGCCCAATAACCGTAACTCACCCAGATATTATTCGATACTTTATGACTATTCCTGAGGCTGCTCAACTTGTGATTCAAGCAGGAGCTATGGGAAAAGGTGGTGATGTATTTGTACTTGATATGGGTGAACCTGTAAAAATAGTCGATTTAGCGAGAAATTTGATTAACTTGTCGGGTTTGGAAGTTAAAGATGATGAGCATGAGTATGGTGATATCGAAATTAAATTTTCAGGGTTAAGGCCGGGAGAGAAGTTGTTTGAAGAGTTACTTATAGGTGACGATGTTAAGCAAACCGCCCATCAACGAATTATGACCGCAAATGAATCTTATCTTCCTCTGGATGAATATAAACAATTAATAGATGATCTTGATCGAGCTTGCCACAATTTTGAACATGAAAAAATCCGTCAGTTGCTGATTGATGCACCTGCGGGTTTCACTCCTGTTGATGATATTGGCGACTTGGTTTGGCAAGAAAATAGTAAGAATATTGTATCTAACGTGGAATGATATTGATAACTTATTGTCTGACTTATCGAATTAGAACTTCTTTGGATTAAATATGAAAATCGCAATCGCAGGTACAGGCTATGTAGGTCTGTCTAACGCAATGTTATTGGCACAGAACCATGAAGTTGTTGCCATTGATATTATTGAGGAAAAAGTAAAACAGCTAAACAATAATAAATCCCCAATAGTCGATGCTGAAATTGAAGCATTTCTAACTCAAAAAGAGCTAAACTTTACAGCGACGTTAGATAAAGAGTTGGCTTATGAAAACGCTGATTATGTAGTCATTGCTACTCCCACGGACTATGACCCAGAGACTAATTACTTCAATACTTCATCGGTAGAGTCAGTGATTAAAGATGTGCTTGAGTTCAATCCTGATGCTGTGATGGTGATAAAATCGACAGTACCCGTAGGCTACACAGAGCGTATTAAACAGGATTTAAACTGCCATAATTTAATTTTTTCTCCGGAGTTTCTTCGTGAAGGACAAGCGTTATACGATAATCTACATCCCTCTCGAATTATTGTAGGTGAACGAAGTGAAAGAGCTCAAGTGTTTGCCGATCTTCTTGTTGAAGGTGCTGAGAAGACAGATATTGACGTTTTATTTACTGACTCAACAGAAGCTGAGGCTGTGAAGCTGTTCTCGAATACCTATCTGGCAATGCGAGTGGCGTATTTTAATGAGCTGGACTCTTATGCTGAAGCTCACGGTTTAGACTCTCGTCAAATCATCGAGGGTGTTGGTTTAGATCCTAGAATTGGTGGGCATTACAACAACCCATCATTTGGTTATGGTGGCTACTGTTTACCGAAAGATACCAAACAGTTGTTAGCTAACTATCAAGAAGTGCCTAACAATATTATTGGTGCGATAGTTGATGCCAACAGAACACGTAAAGACTTTATTGCCGATTCGATAATTAAACGCCAGCCTAAAGTTGTAGGTGTCTATCGTTTAATTATGAAATCAGGTTCTGATAATTTTAGAGCCTCTTCTATCCAAGGAATCATGAAAAGATTGAAAGCGAAGGGTATTGAAGTGGTGGTGTATGAACCGGTACTTCAAGACCTGCACTTTTTTCATTCTAAAGTAATTAGTGACTTAGCTGAGTTTAAGACTATGTCAGATGTTATTGTTTCTAACCGGATGGTGGATGAAATCCGGGACGTTGAAGATAAAGTATATACGCGTGATCTATTTGGTTCTGACTGATTATTAGTTAGATATACGAATTATTGAGAGAGGCCTTTTCTATTTAGAAAGACCTCTTTTTTTTATGTTTTAGACTAAGTCATAGTTGTTACTACACTTCACTGCGCAACATAGCCAAAACCTCAGCCGTTTTCTGCTCCATCAGCAGTTTATTACCTTTAGATTCCACATTGAGCCGAACAACTGGTTCTGTATTAGAGCTACGTAAGTTAAAACGCCACTCTCCCTCATTGCCTGAAAAGGCCATGCTTATTCCGTCAGTTTCATCAATAGCGATAGCAACTTGTTGGTAGTGATGACGGACTTTTTCAATTGCATCGGATGGATTTTGTAATACGGAGTTGATCTCTCCTGAAGAGGGGTAGCATTCAATGCGCTGTTTTAGCATCGTTGATAGGCTAGTTTTCTTTATAGATAATAACTCCGCCACCAATAACCACGGGATCATGCCGGAATCGCAGTAGGCAAAATCTTTGAAATAGTGATGGGCACTCATCTCTCCACCATAAACGGCGTCCTCTTTACGCATACGCTCTTTAATAAAAGCGTGCCCAGTTTTGGACATAATGGCTTCACCACCATTTTTCTCCACAAGATCAATCGTGTTCCAGCTTAAACGAGGATCATGGATGATCTTTGCCCCTTGGTTTTTCTGTAAAAAAGCTTCCGCTAATAAGCCAACAATGTAGTAACCCTCAACAAAGTTGCCTTTTTCGTCAAACAGGAAGCAGCGGTCAAAATCGCCATCCCAAGCAATACCCATATCGGCTGCCGATTTGATTACAGCATCGGAGGTATCTTTGCGGTACTCTGGAAGCAGTGGGTTGGGTATTCCATTGGGGAAGTTGCCATCTGGTAAGTGATGAACTTTAATAAATTCAACAGGAATACTGTGTTGGATAAACTGCTTTTCTATCGCGTCTATAACGTGTCCAGCGGCGCCATTGCCAGCATTGACCACCAGTTTAAGTGGCGCAATGTTATCGGCTTGAATATAGCTCAATAGGTGCTCAACGTAAGCGTTTAAGTTCGATTGTTGGGTATAACGGCCACGTTGCTTTATATCGGTAAACTCATTTAATTCCGCTAAACGTTGAATCTTTTTTAAACCGGTATCGCCACTTATTGGCTTGGCATCTTCGCGTACTAACTTCATGCCATTATAATTTTTGGGATTGTGGCTGGCAGTGACTTCTATGCCTCCATCGACTTTAAGATACTTGGTGGCAAAATAGATCTCTTCTGTGCCAGTCATTCCGATATCGATGACATCAACACCAGAATCCATAAGGCCTTCTGCTACTGCCATTTTAAGCTCTTCGGAGGTAAGTCTAATATCGCCCCCAACCACCACTGTCTTAGGCTGAATATATTGACCAAATGCTCTGCCTATACGGTAAGCAATATCATTGTCTAGTTCAGAGCCAAGCTCTCCGCGAATATCATAAGATTTAAAGCAAGTAAGTGTTTTCATCGAAATATCTCCAAACAACCAAAACCGGTTTTGGTAAATTATACTTTAACCATAATGCTAATTCGACCATTTTGATCTCGTTTTAAAAACGGAGCTTAATGCGGATGAAAACGACTTTCCTTATTGAGAGGTTTTAAGAATCAATATTTTGCGCTTATACTTGCTGTAATGAGAACGATGGAATAACAATAATGAAAACCAGAGAAAGAATTGTGTCTTCTGCCCTTGAGCTATTCAATGAGCAAGGCGAGCGAAACATAACCACTAACCATATTGCCGCTTATATTGAAATTAGTCCTGGTAATCTCTATTACCATTTTCGCAATAAACAAGAGATTGTTAGAGACATCTTTGATTGTTACTCCAAAGAGCTTTTAGAACGGTTCGCGCCAGTAGAGACTCATGAAGAGAGTTTAGTTTTATTAAGACGGTATTTAGATTCGATCTTTACTCTTATGTGGAAATACCGTTTTTTTTACGCCAATTTGCCAGAAATTCTGCAACGAGATGAAATTTTGCATGATCGCTATCTTGCGGTTCAAGATAAACTGCAAACTAACTTGAATCGGATATTTAGCTCTTTTATCGATCTGAAATTGCTTAATGTAGAACAGAGTGAAGTGAAACCTCTAGTAACATGTTTGCATTTGGTGGCTTCTAGTTGGCTTGGTTATCAGTCTGCTATGTCGGTAAAAACAGATATTACAGAGAGCATCATCCATCAGGGTGTATTACAGATGATATCCATTGTAAAACCACACACCACAGCAATGGGTAGAGAACAAATTCAGTTGTTAGAAGATGGAATTAAAGCGATGAACGCTTAACATGGAGCTGTTTTAATACCCTATTATGCACTATGACATTTTTAATGGTGATGCCGATGGCATCATCTCGCTGCTTCAACTTAGGCTTGCCAACCCCATAGAATCGATTTTGATTACTGGAATTAAAAGAGATATTGAGTTGGTTAAGCAAGTTCCATTAGATAAAGCTGACTCTCTTACCATTCTTGATATTTCAATGGCGAAAAATAGTGTCGCTTTAGAGAAAGTATTAGATGGTGGTGCTGATGTTTTTTATGCCGATCATCATCAATCGGGAGAAATTCCGAAATACAAAAACCTGAATGCGCATATCGATTTGAATGCTGATACGTGTACGGCATTGATCATTGATCACCTGCTGGCTGGCCAATACCGCTTGTGGGCAATTACTGCTGCTTATGGCGATAATATGATAACAAAAGCGGATGCTTTATCAGGTTCATCCGGTTTATCGAGAGAAGAGAGTGAACAGCTTAAAGAGTTGGGAACTCTCATTAACTACAACGGTTATGGTGCCAATATAGAAGAGCTTCATTATCATCCTGCCGATTTATATTCACAATTAAAACAATACCGTTCTCCTTTTCAAGCGATAACAGACAAAAACTCACCATATCACAAGCTAAAACAAGCGTTTCAGCAAGATATGAGACAAGCGTTGATGACCGACAATGCATTCTCAGGAAAAGAGTTTACTCCTCAACCAAGTTATCAAAGCCACTGTCTGCGATTATATAAATTAAAGCAAGGTGTTGCTTCAAGGCGAATAAGTGGTGTGTTTGGCAATATGCTCGCCAATGAGAGCTCAGAGCAGGCGCATGCGGTGTTAACGGAAAATGAAGACAGCAGTTATACGGTATCGTTACGTGCGCCGCTTAACAACAAGTATGGTGCGAGTGAAGTGTGCAGTCAGTTCGTGAGCGGAGGAGGAAGAGAAGCCGCCGCCGGCATCAATGTGTTAGCAAAAAGTGAGGTTGAGAAGCTTATCAATGCAATTGAAGCCAAATGGGGCAAATTAACGAGTTAACCAGCTTTTCGGGTTTTGTGTTTTACTATTTCGTCGTATCTCAAAGTAGAGCGACGATTGAGATTGGCCTCCCGTATCTCCAGCTAAAGCAATCACTTCTCCGGCTTTAATTTTGTCCCCTTCGCCTTTCAACAAGGTCTGATTAAAGCCGTATAGAGTCATATCGCCTTTGCCGTGATCAAGCAAAACAACAAGGCCGTAGCCTCTTAAGTAATCGGCAAATACCACAGTACCAGAATAAACCGCTTTTACAGGTTGTTCATAATTGGCATTGATGACCATTCCTTTCCAGTTAACTTGGCCACTCTGCCTGGTACCGTAATTATGAAGAACTTTACCGTGAAGAGGCCATGGTAGTTTACCTCTCTGTTTTGTCAGCCCATCCATTGGGATGGTATTACGCTTGGCGGCTTTTGCTATTTCTGATTTTAATCGTATCTCATTGCGTTGAAGTTCCGCTAAATAATGTTTGTCACTCGAGATATTGTTCTGGATCTTGCTTACTGTGCCCTTACGCTGTTTCTGTGAACGAGCAAGCTGGTCTCGCTTTTGCGTCTGTTGGGTTAACAGGTTTTTAATCTGCTGCTGCTTTTGTAAGAGCTGTTGGTTTTTTTCGTTTAACTGTTTGCTGGTGGCATCAAGTTGTCGGATGGCTTCAGCTCTTGCTTTTGCCAAGTGCTGAAAGTATTGACTGATTCTATCTTGTTCTTCAGTTTGTTGGTGATTCATCAGGCTATTGATATCGTTATTTTGCTTGATGATGTAATAGGTTTTGATGAGCTCTGCTAATGTTTGCTCTTGCTGTTGCTTTTTCTGCTCTAGGGACGATTTTTGTTGATTGAATTGAGCAAGGTTTTTGTTGGCACTTTGTAATTTACTTTGTGTTTGTTTAATTTCCCGTCCAAGGGATGAAATAGACAGCTCTTGCTTTTTTAATGATTGCTGTAATGTATTGAGCTCTTTTTGCTGTTTGGATACGGACGTTTGTTGGCGAGAAATTTCACTTTTCACCCCTTTAAGTTCATCCTGATTGGCATAGCTTGAAATGCTAACAGAGAGGCTCGTCAATAGGACGGAAGTTGCGATACAGATCTGGAGGAAATTGTGAGAAGTACGCAAAGTCATATTTAAGAATATCAGCAAAATGGAAAGTGAACCGATAGATTACAATAAGAAAGGCGTAGACCCAAAAGTATTTGGCTATAAAATTGGGCCTGCTCTAGATTAATGTAGAGTCAGGCCCAAATTTTGCGATACAAGGACAGAAGTATTATTTAACCAGTACTTCGCCCGTCATTTCTGTCGGGATATCCATCGCGGTTAAGCTTAGCATTGTTGGGGCTAAGTCAGATAATTTACCACCAGACTTAAACTCAACATCTTTACTGCCCACGTAAATAAGTGGTACTGGCAAGTTAGTATGCGCCGTATGTGTTCCGCCCGTCTCAGGGTCGACCATCATTTCAGCATTACCGTGATCGGCAGTGATCAGCAGTTGACCATCCACTTCATTGATCGCATCAACAACTTTTGCTACACAAGCATCAATGGCTTCAATGGCTTGTTCTGCTGCTTCATAAACACCAGTATGGCCAACCATATCAGGGTTCGGGTAGTTACAAATAATGGTGTCGTATTTGCCTGACTTGATAGCTGCAACCAGTTTTTCAGTCAGCTCTTCTGAGCTCATCTCAGGCTGAAGGTCGTAAGTTGCAACTTTTGGTGAAGCAACTAGGCTACGCTCTTCTCCTGCAAATTCGGTTTCGACACCACCGTTGAAGAAGAAAGTAACATGCGCGTATTTCTCTGTTTCGGAGATACGAAGTTGTGTTTTTCCCGCTTTAGATAGCCACTCACCGTAGGTATTTTCTAACGATGCTGGTGGGAATGCACAAAGCAGAGGAATGTTTGCTGCGTACTGTGTCAGCATAACAAAATCGATGCTTGGGAAGAGAGTGCGCTTAAAACCATCAAATTCAGGAACAAATGCGCGAGTGATCTCACGAGCACGGTCAGCTCGATAGTTCATAAAGATAACCGCATCACCGTCTACAATTGCTGCAGACTCTTGATCCGCGGTTTGCAGTACGGTTGGTTTAACAAACTCATCGTTTTCATCGCGTGCGTAAGCGGCTTCTAAGCCTGCTACAGCTGAGTCATAGGTAAAATCAGCGTTAGCTTGAGTTAAAAGATCGTACGCTTTTTCAACGCGATCCCAGTTATTGTCTCGATCCATCGCATAGTAACGGCCAACAAGCGAGGCTATGCGACCTTTACCTAATGTGTCAAAAAGCTTGGTAAAGCGAGTCAGCGAGCCTTCTGCACTGCGAGGGGGAGTATCACGTCCATCAAGGAAACAGTGAAGATAGATTTTTTCTGCACCGCGATTTGCTGCCATCTCAATGGCGGCATAAATGTGGTCTTCGTGGCTATGTACACCGCCAGGAGACATTAGTCCCATGATATGAACGGCTTTTTCTGCTTTTACGGCTTTATCAATGGCATTGACTAAGGTTTCATTCTGCTCGAACTCGCCATCAGCAATAGATTTGGTAATACGAGTTAGATCTTGATAAACAACACGTCCAGCACCAATATTGGTGTGGCCTACCTCAGAGTTACCCATTTGCCCATCTGGCAAACCAACATCCAGACCAGACGCAGAGATAAGCGTATTTGGTTGATTGGCAAATAATGCATCCATTACCGGTGTTTTTGCGTTATTGATTGCGTTGCTTGCGTTGTCTTCACGATATCCCCAACCGTCAAGAATCACTAGAGCCATTGGCTTCTTAGCAGACATAGATATGACCTCATTAAATTTAAAGTAATTTAAAAATTAAACTAACGTAACTTTACTACATTTTTAGCACAAAACTGTAGCCTTAGATCAAATAATAGTGGCTATCTGTTGTTACTAATTTTCAAAAGGCGTTACTCATATACTGCAAGGAACGGCTATCTAAGACTCTCGATGGCGGGTGAACTCATTTTTAAACCTTTGATATGACGTCGTTGAATAACGCAACCATCTTTTTTCTTATCTAGATATTATTGCGAATAATTCTCAATAAGCAAGTTGCGATTTGCTTCGAACAGTCGAGAAAGAAGTGACAAAGTATTGGGGTTTCAGTTATTGCATAGATGACCTAGGTAGAATTTATGAAGCAATCCCGCTTTATTTCTGTTCTCAATGTCGAATTTTCTACCTCACAAGGTTATACTCACGCTTTAATTTTTATCGCTATACCCTGTGAATTTGAAGTGAACACACTAGAAGTGGTATAGACGCCCCTTAGTAATGACAAGAATTTTGTTACTGTTAAGAAGGTGTTTGTCTGTGACTGGTAATAACTTTAACACTGTGGGTATATAAATATTGCAAGAGTGCAAAACATGCAGGAATACATAGATTTTATCCAGAACAACATGATCTTAGCTTTAGTTTGGGCCGGTTTGGTTGTTGCTATTGTTATGAGCTTTATTAAGTCAGCGACTGCCGCTTATAAAGAAGTTTCCCCTGCGGAGCTAACACAGTTCATTAATAAAGATGAAGGTGTTGTGGTTGATATTCGAACTAAAGATGAGTTTAAACAAGGCCACATTACTGGCTCAGTTCACGTTTTGCCATCTGACATTAAATCAGGCTCTGTTCCAAGCCTTGAAAAATACAAAGCAAGCCCAATAACTGTGATATGTAAAACAGGCACTACCGCTCAAGAGAGTGCCAATTTGCTAGCCAAAGCAGGATATGAACAGGTATTTGTTTTGAAAGGCGGTCTTGTTTCTTGGAGCGAGGCAAAAATGCCACTTATTCGTGGTAAAAAATAACAAATTCATCTGCGCTGAGTCGTGCTGAGCGACTAAATAGTGTCAAGCTACTGAATAGTGTTCATTGATTGAATAGAAATAGAGCAGATAGATTTAACTGTACTGGCTATTTAATAGGTACATTCAGTTCAGCGCCACGATAATCAACAGATTTACAATTTAAGGAATTTTAAAATGGCTGAAGCAGCACCACAAGACAACCAACAGAACTTTACAATCCAACGTATTTTTCTAAAAGATGTATCGTTTGAAGCTCCAAACTCACCAGACATGTTCCAAAAAGAGTGGAACCCTGATGTTAAGTTGGATCTTGATACTCAAAGTCGTGAACTAGGCGAAGGTGTTTATGAAGTGGTTCTTCGCTTGACTGTTACGGTTAAGAATGCAGAAGATACAGCGTTTCTTTGTGAAGTTCAGCAAGGTGGTATCTTCACTGCTGAACAGATGGAAGCCGGTCAACTTGCTCATTGCCTAGGTGCATTCTGTCCAAACATCTTGTTCCCGTACGCACGTGAAACTATTTCAAGCCTAGTGGTTAAAGGTACTTTCCCTCAACTAAACCTAGCGCCAGTGAACTTTGATGCTCTGTTTATGAACTACCTTCAAAACCAAGCACAGCAAGAAGAAACTGACGCATAATTTACGTCAGTTCTAATGCCGCAAGGCTTTAAGAAAACAGAAGCAATTGATAAAGTGCACAGAACTGATTTGTAATGTGCACTTTTTTTATCTACCGGATATGAGTATGACTAGTTTGCAAAACGCCTATGGAAAAGAGATCGCAATGACGGTTATTGGTGCTGGTTCTTATGGAACAGCGTTAGCTATAGCACTTGCTCGAAATGGGGCTAATGTTGTTTTGTGGGGACATGAAGTCGACCATATGCAGCGTCTAGAAGCGGATCGTAGCAACAATGAGTTTTTACCGGGCATTGAATTTCCTGAAAGCTTGATAATTGAATCAGATTTAGAAAAAGCCGTTCAAGCTTGTCGAGATTTACTAGTCGTGGTGCCCAGCCATGTGTTTGCTGTGGTACTAAAAAGTATTGCACCTTTCCTTACCGAAGAGACTCGTATCTGCTGGGCGACGAAAGGATTAGAGCCTGAAACCGGACGTCTACTCGAAGAAGTGGCTCATGAAGTGATAGGCAACAATAACTCTCTTGCGGTGATTTCTGGGCCGACATTTGCTAAAGAACTGGCATCTGGAATGCCAACGGCCATTTCTGTTGCTTCACCTGACCAAGAATTTGTTGAAGATCTGCAGGAGAAGATACACTGCAGTAAGACGTTTCGAGTATACGCAAATAGCGACTTTACCGGCATGCAACTTGGTGGCGCGGTAAAAAATGTGATTGCTATTGGCGCAGGTATGTCAGATGGTATTGGTTTTGGTGCTAATGCTCGTACCGCGTTGATTACTCGTGGCCTTGCTGAGATGACACGATTGGGCATCGCTCTTGGCGCTCAGCAAGAAACCTTTATGGGCATGGCTGGCTTGGGTGATTTAGTTCTTACCTGTACTGATAACCAATCGCGAAATCGACGTTTTGGTCTAGCATTAGGTGAAGGCAAAGATGTTGACAGTGCTCAAACTGAAATTGGTCAAGTTGTGGAAGGTTATCGCAATACCAAAGAAGTGTGGTTATTGGCTAAACGAGTAGGGGTTGAGATGCCCATTGTTGAGCAGATCTATCAAGTGCTTTATCAACAAAAAGATGCTCGTCTCGCGGCACAGAGTTTGTTAGCGAGAGATAAAAAAGCGGAAGGGTGAGTACAACACTCGTTTCAAGTTAGATAGGGATTTGTATTAAATGAAACATTGTAAGCCGTGTAATGTGTGGCAGACGATCATAGAAGAAGCACGAGAGCAGTCAGAGCAAGAACCCATGCTGGCCAGCTTTTATCACGCTACCATCATTAATCATGATAGCTTGGCGGCATCACTAAGCTATATTCTAGCGAATAAGCTTAAAACCGCATCTATGCCTGCCATGGCAGTACGAGAAGTGGTTGAAGCCGCCTTTGACGCAGATTCAGACATTACAGAATCAGCGGCGTGTGATATCTGCGCGACAGTGAGTCGAGATCCTGCGGTTTCACTCTATTCGACACCGTTACTGTATCTAAAAGGTTTTCATGCACTTCAAGGCTACCGCGTGGCAAACTCGCTCTGGAAACAGGGTCGCTACGCATTGGCGACTTATCTGCAAAACCAGATTTCGGTAGCGTGTCAGGTTGATGCTCATCCAGCCGCTCGAATAGGCCGGGGGATTATGCTCGATCATGCGACAGGTATTGTTATTGGTGAAACTGCTGTAGTGGAAGACGATGTTTCTATTCTACAGAATGTAACTTTGGGCGGTACAGGTAAAGAAGGCGGTGATCGACATCCTAAGATCAGAGAAGGGGTGATGATCGGCGCGGGTTCGAAAATACTGGGTAACATCGAAGTTGGTGTGGGAGCGAAAATTGGCTCAGGCTCAGTGGTATTGCAAGCGGTACCAGAACATACCACGGTTGCGGGTGTCCCTGCTAAAATTGTAGGCGTACCAAAAACAGATAAACCGTCAGAAGATATGGATCAAGCCTTTAATGGCAAATCAGATGCGTATGTTGATGGTGGTGGTATTTAACCAACAGTAATAAGATTCCCCAAACTGTTTGTGTAAGCATTTGGGGATTAATTTACTAATGCTTCTTTTCTAAGTTTTAACGCGTATAGATACCCCATCACACCACCGACAATATTCCCCATAGTAATACCCGCAAAAAGCCCTTCAATACCGTATAGCCAACTTCCTAACCAAGCGAGTGGAAGCGTATATACAAATAGCCGCATAAAGTTCCAGTAAAAAGCGGTGACGGGTTTATGCATTGCGTTAAGGCTGCTCACGAGTAGCATTATGATGCCCTGAAAACCATAACTAAAGGGCACGATAATTAGGTAAAGCCAAATGAGATCATTTACCGACTGTTCCTGACCAAATAGTGCGGCGATGGGAATACTTAACGGCACCATCATGGCGAATATGATTAACTGAAATACTACCGAAAATCGCATCGATAGAAAGAGTGCCTTGAAGCTTCGCTCTGGGTTTTCTGCACCAAGATTTTGAGCCATAAATGGCGTTAATGCGGACGTTAAGGACATAACAACCAACAGCAAAAGAGACTCTATTCGTTGAGCTGCACCATATGCAGCCACTGCTGTCGTACCATGTGAGGCCAAAATCATCATCAATACAGCGCCAGATAGTGGATTCATAGCATTAGAGAATCCGGCAGGGGTGCCAATTTTTAAAACCTGCTTCCAATCGGGAAGTAGAGTGGATAAATCAGGCCAACCGAGCAGTCTTTCGCGTTTGATCAGCAGGTACAAAGAGCAACATAAAGCTGCTAACCAACTTAACCCGCTGGCAATGGCCGCTCCTTTTATTCCTAATTCAGGAAAAGGCCCTAAGCCGAAAATCAGTAGAGGGTCTAAAGCTCCGTTAACCAAGCCTGCAAACATCATGATCTTGGCGGGTGTTTTGGTATCTCCCGTTGCACGAATGGCACTATTTCCGGCCATTGGGATAACAAGTAGCGGGATAGTCAGGTACCAAATAAACATGTAGTCATGAATAAGAGGGAGCAGTTTTGCTTCTGCTCCTAGCGTTGAGAAAAGTGGTTCTATTGTAAATAGGCCAACAAATGACGTTGCGCTAATCAGTAATATCGCGAGCAGTAATCCATGAGTAGTAAAATGCGCAGCGTGTTGGGTGTTACGTTGCCCTAGAAGGCGAGCAATACAGGTTGAAAGACCAATGCCTATGCCCATAGTGATACAATTTACCGCATATGTAACAGGAAAAGTGAAGCTGATGGCAGCAAGTGCATCGGTACCAAGAAGTGAGACAAAAAAAGTATCCACCAGGTTAAACATAAGTATTGCGACCATGCCAAATACCATTGGAATGGTCATGTTACGTAAAACTTGAGGGATATGACCCGTTAGCAGGCCGTGCTTATCTTGCATCGCATCTATGTCTTTAATATCTGGTTGGTTAGGATACCTGATCTTGGCAGAGTTAAGAATGAAAAATAAAAATTGAGGAGATAGCGATCTCCTCAATTTAGTGGATGGTAATGTATGAGATTTCTATTAACAGCCGGGGCCACAATCTAAACAGTGTTTGATCATTTCAGGGCCAAGGTGCAGTTTAGCGTTTAAGTCACGCAGTGCGGTACGAACCCCCTCTTCAATCACCGGATGATAAAATGGCATATCTAGCATGTCACTAATCGTCATCTGATTTTGGTGTGCCCAAGCCAGTAAATGTGCTAGATGTTCTGCATTAGGACCAATCATTTCTGCCCCTAAGAAACGTCCGGTTCCTTGTTCGCCATAAACATGCAATAGACCTTTGTTTCTTAACATTACTCTAGAGCGGCCTTGTCCCTCAAATGAGACTTCTCCAACTTCAAAACAACCACAGTTTCCTAACCTTTGAGTGATCTGTTTGTGGGTTTCTCCAACCATAGCGATTTGTGGGTCGGAAAATACTGCAGAGATAGTTGAACGTCGTAATCCTGCTCGAATATCAGGATAGCGACCGGCATTATCTCCAGCAATTCTTCCTTGGTCTGCAGCTTCGTGCAGCAGTGGGATTTGGTTGCTGGCATCTCCTGCAATAAAAATCGAACTGACGGATGTTTGCAGAGTAAAGTGATCTGCTGTTGGAACGCCTCTTTCATCAAGTGCTATAGATGTGTTTTCTATATCGAGCTTGTCAGTGTTTGGACGTCGACCCGTAGCTGCCAAAACATAATCAGTTATGAATGATTCTTGCTCACCTTGTTTATTGATAAAGAGAATCTCTACTTTATCGCCAACTCGTTTCATGCTCTCAACTTTTACATCGGCATCAAGATGAAACTCATCGCTAAAGGTTTTTTCTGCGTAATTCATAATGTCGCGGTCTGTTAAAGGACCCACTTGGCCACCGACACCGAATAGTTTCACTTTTACACCTAAACGATGAAGTGCTTGGCCTAATTCTAAACCAATGACACCGGGGCCAAATACCGCAACTGATTCTGGTAGGTCATCCCACTCAAAAACATCATCATTAATAATTAATCGATCGCCTAACTCATTCCAAACCGCTGGGTAAGCTGGACGAGAGCCCGTTGCAATAACAATGCGTTTGGCTTGTATAGTCGTGTGATCGTCTACCATAAGAGTATGGTCATCAATGAACTTCGCGTAGCCAATGATCTTGTCTTCTGCAGCAATTTCATCAACGCCTTCAAGTACGAAGCCAACAAAGCGATCTCGTTCACTTTTGATTCGTGCCATGACTTCTTGGCCGTTGATGACTACTTCTCCTTGAGGATGAATACCAAAACCAGGAGCTTTCTCAATTTGGTGTACACTTTCTGCTGCTGCAATAAGCAATTTAGAAGGCATGCAACCAACTCTCGCACAGGTCGTGCCAAATGGGCCTCCTTCAATCATCACAACACTATCGCTATGAGCTTTAGCGGCTCGATAAGCGCCAAGTCCGGCAGTACCACCACCAATAATCGCTACGTCTACATGTAATTCTTTCATTGCAATACTCTCTTTTAAATACAACGGGGCCAGTCCCCAAATTAATAAACAATTTGGGGACTGGCCCCGAGCTAGAGGTTATTTGTTGCTCTTTAACCTAAAAATGTTTCTAGCTCTTCACTTCCACCTATGTGTTGTCCACCAATAAATACTTGTGGTACCGATGTTTTGCCGGTAATTGCACGAAGGCTAACGGTAGTAGCATCTTTACCTAAAACTACTTCTTCATACTGAAGACCGTGATCTTGCAGATTTTGTTTCGCTTTAGCACAGAAAGGACAGCCTGGTTTAGTAAACAATGTAATGGATTCTTGTGTTTTGTAATCTGGTGCTACGTGCTTAAGCATGGTGTCAGCGTCAGAAACTTTGAACGGGTCGCCTGGCTCATTTGGTTCTATAAACATTTTTTCTACCACGCCATCTTTTACTAGCATGCTGTAGCGCCATGAGCGTTTACCAAAACCTAATTCTTTTTTGTCAACTAAGAGGCCCATACCTTCAGTAAACTCACCATTGCCATCTGGAATAAAGGTAATGTTCTCTGCTTCTTGGTCATCTTTCCAAGCATTCATCACGAACGTGTCATTAACGGAAACACATAAAATATCGTCAACACCATGCGCTTTAAATACAGGATGAAGTTCGTTGTAACGTGGTAAGTGACTTGATGAACAGGTTGGTGTAAATGCACCTGGTAAGCTAAATACAATAACGGTTTTATCTTTGAAAAGTTCATCTGTGGTTACATTTACCCATGCATCACCTTGACGAGTAGGGAAAGTAACCTGAGGAATGGCTTGGCCTTCTTTTGATGTAAACATAATCTGTTTCCTTAAATGAGTAACGTAGTGGACGTAATGTTAATTGCTGTTGGAGTGATGTTCTCCGTTTCGATGTAGTCATTATCAACAAAAACAATTGATAGTTCTAATCGTTTAATACTATAGTAACGATAGGTAATAGCTATTTATGTGACACGTGATGAATATTAGAGATTTTGAGTACTTAGTGGCATTGGCGGAGCATAAACATTTTCGAAAAGCTGCTGAGGCCTGTTATGTCAGTCAACCTACTTTGAGCGGACAGATTCGCAAACTTGAGGATGAGCTGGGGACGGCATTATTAGAGCGAAGTAGCCGAAGAGTTTTGTTTACCGAAGCAGGATTGCAGCTGGTTGATCAAGCGAAAAGAATTTTGTCTGAAGTGAAAACTTTTACTGATATGGCGAGTTTGCAAGGGAAAGAGATGAGTGGTCCATTACATATTGGGTTTATTCCTACTGTGGGTCCCTATTTATTGCCGAAAATAGTCTCTCATCTAAAAGAAGACTTTCCGGAACTCGATCTATTTTTGCATGAAGCTCAAACCCATCAGTTAGTGAAACAGCTTGAAGAGGGACGGTTAGATTGTCTTATATTGGCTCAAGTGGCAGAGACAGAACCTTTTATTGAGCTCGACCTGTATGATGAACCTCTATATGTTGCTGTTCCTTGTGATCACGAGTGGGCAACGGAAGAGACATTAGCAATGAGTCAACTGGATGGGAAAACCATTTTAGCTTTAGGTGATGGCCATTGTCTTAGAGATCAAGCTCTGGGGTTCTGCTTTGCAGCAGGAGCAAAAGATGATGAACGGTTTAAAGCGACGAGTTTAGAGACTTTGCGCAATATGGTCGCGGCGGGGGGAGGTATTACCTTATTGCCTCAATTATCCGTGCCAGAAAATCGAGTTCAGGATGGGGTTTGTTACTTGAAAGCGAAGGATCCTGTTCCTTCCCGAAAAATTGTTTTGGCTTATCGACCCGGTTCTCCATTACGAAATCGGTTTGAAACATTGGCTAAAGCGGTTTCTGGATATTTAACAAAATAAGGTCAGCCCTATATTGGGCTGACCTCTGTATTTGTCTCCATCATCAAGAGTGACTCTGTGTTACTCGATGATGAAGGAATTAATGCTATATACTCAAGCACCTTGAGGTCACTTGAGTATAACGCGGTTTAAAACAGTGACTCTTCAGCACCTTGTTCGCTGTCTGCAGAGTAGATATCTAACTCGTCTACCCGCGAATCTTCATTAAATTCTGTTGGTTCAGTGCCTTGTTCAAAATACTCAAACATAGTGGTTTCATCCGATTTTCTTGTCAGTAGACCACTATCTCGATCGATTCGAACGCGAACGATATTGTTAGGCAGCACTTTTCTCTGCTCGGTTACACCATCTAATGCTACATGCATAAAGTCAACCCAAGCTGGCTGAGCGGTTTTAGCTCCCGCTTCGCCGCCAGATATCTGTTCACCTTTTGAAAGGTTGCTGTTACTGCTTGTTCTGCCTAATTTACGATCATGACTATCAAAGCCAACCCAAGCCGTGGCGACAATACCTGGACCGTAACCGTTATACCAAGCATCTTTGGCATCATTGGTAGTGCCCGTTTTTCCACCAATGTCTCTTCTTTTCAGTTTTTGAGCTCGCCATCCGGTCCCGTTCCAACCTGTACCATTTCGCCAGTTACCGCCTCCCCAAACATTGCTGTAGAGCATTTCTCTAACAAGAAAGGCATTTTGTTCACTGATAACTTGCGGTGCATATGGACTGGTAACTTCTTCAGCCGGTGTGATTTCCATTTCAGTTTCATCCAGTGCTGCAATTTCACTGGAAAAAGTGGTTGTAAGTTCGCTATCGCTAGCCATAGCAGATTCAGTAGAAGTATCTGACATGTTAAGGGGAGCGACTGTTTCACTACAGTCATTCTGACAAATGGTTTTCGGTGTTGCTTCAAACTCTAAATCGCCAAATGGTCCCTCTACCCGAGAAATATAAAACGGTTCTACGTAGTAGCCACCATTGGCAAATACGGAATAGCCTTGTGCCATTTTAATCGGTGTAAGACTTCCTGCACCTAAGGCGATGGTTTCTGAGCGAGGAAGTTTATCTTTTTCAAAACCAAAACGCGTTAAATATTCCCTTGTGTCATCCAGACCAACTTCTCTTAATACGCGAACCGCCATAACGTTCTTAGATTGAGCCAAACCAATGCGCATTCTTGTTGGGCCAATATAAGTTGGTGGGGAGTTTTTAGGTCGCCAAGCAGTGCCACCTCGTTCATCCCACTGGTTAATTGGTGCGTCATTAATTAGGGTGGCAAGTGTCAGTTTTTTATCAATCGCTGCTGAGTAAATAAATGGTTTAATCCCTGAGCCTACTTGACGCAAAGATTGGGTCGCTCGGTTGAATTTATTATGAACAAAATTAAATCCACCCACTAAAGAGAGTACTGCGCCATTTTCTGGGTTGATGGCCACAAATGCGGTGTTTGCATTGGGTACTTGGCTGAGTTTCCAGAGGTAACTTAGTTGCGGTTCATCGCTCTCTTCTGTGCCTTCAACTGGCGTTATACTTAGAGGACGAACCCATATTTGCTCGCCAGAAGATAACACTTCAGTTGCCGTTTTTGGTGCAGGCCCTTGTTTCTCATCTGTGATGAATTTTCTTGCCCATTTAATACCATCCCAGCTGAGTTCTGAGTACCCTTGGTTTTTGATATACACTTGGGCGCTATCACTGGTGACGGATACCACAATTGCAGGACGCAACTTGCCATAGGTAGGCTGGCGACGAAGGTGTTTTTTCATCTCATCTTCAGAGTATTCAGCACTTCCTGCACTCCATACTTCTTGCTCTGCACCTCGATAGCCATGTCGCTCGTCGTAAGCGAGAAGATTATTTATAGCGGCTTCATTGGCGGCTTTTTGTAACGTAGAGTCTACGGTTGTGGTGATCTGCATTCCTGAAGTATAAGCATCCTCACCGTATCTTTTTACCATCCATGAACGAGCAATTTCTGCAACATAAGGGGCATTAAGCTCTATTTCAGCACCAAAATATTGCCCCGTTAACGACTCTTCTTTGGCGGCAGTGTACTGCTCTTGTGTGATGTATTTTTCTGCCAACATGCGCCCTAGAACGACATTGCGGCGGTTGGTTGCACGTTGAATCGAATAAATAGGATTCATTGTTGACGGTGCTTTAGGCATCCCTGCTAACGTTGCTAATTCACTTAACGTGAGCTGTGCTAAAGGTCGGCCAAAGTAAACCTGCGATGCAGCACCAAATCCATAAGAACGATAACCTAAGAAGATCTTATTGACGTAAAGCTCCAGAATCTCTTCTTTAGAAAGCAATTGCTCTATATGAATAGCAATAAACATCTCTTTGATTTTTCTTATTAATTTTTTTTCATTAGATAAGAAGAAATTTCGTGCCAGCTGTTGAGTGATGGTGCTCGCCCCTTGCTTGGCGGAACCAGACATTGCGACAACTGCAGCAGCACGTGCGATACCAATTGGGTCAATACCGTAATGATCGTAAAAGCGACTATCTTCTGTTGCTATTAACGCATTGATTAGATTTTGAGGGATCTCTTCATAGCTAACAGGTACTCGTCGTTTTTCTCCAAACTGAGCAATGAGCTTGCCATCTCGGCTATACACCTGCATTGGCGTTTGCAGTTGCACATCTTTAAGTGTCGCAACATCCGGAAGTTGCGGCTTTAAATAAAAATAAAAGCTGACAATAGTGGTTATGCCAAGAATTGTGCAAATCACTGAAAGTATGAGTAATCGCTTTATGAACTTCACCGAAAAATCCCTGATTGATTGAGGTCGTGATGCTACGAACTCTAATACATTAACATGCAAGATTAACATAAAGCGTTAATTCGCGTTTATTTAACTTTTTACTTCCAAGCGTCTCTCTTCACTCTATGGAGTTATCAACTTTGCGTAAAACCATAATGACAGGAATTGACATTGATCGCTTTTGTTTGCGAGCAGCCGTGGTTCACTCCTATAAGGGAAGAGATATTTTAGTTGGTTGTGAAGAACTAACTACAACCACACCGCTATTCTCTAATAATTATCAGCTCAATTATCAAGAAATTGTTAAGAAACTCCAACAATTAAAAAGAAAATTACCTATTTTAGCGCAAAAAGTGGCCATGGCAATTCCAGAAAACGCCGTATTTTGTAAAGAGCTAGAGATCGAGTCAAATTTATCTAGCGTAGAAGAAGAGGCGATGATTTATCACCATTTTTCTTCCGTTTCTCCTCTTCCTCTAAATGAGCTCTGCATTGACTATGTGAAAAGCAACTCCGCTGAAGAGACGTTGGATTCGACGGTACGCTATCATGTTTATGCTACCCATAAAGCCGAAATAGAATTAAGAAGAAAAAGCTGTATAGAGGCGAGACTTCGCCCCGTATTTATTGGCGACGAAAAACAGATTAAATGGGCGTTAGTACAGAAGTTCGCTCAGCAGTATGACTGTTCTCCTGTGATGATTGAAGTTAATCAGGACAGCATTACTTTAATAGTGGCGTCTGAAACTCACTTTATGTATCGATGTTTTTTTAAAGGAAGCCAAGATAAAGATGACAGTGTACGTTTGATATCTGAACAGATAATGTCTTCGTTGGCTTCCTGCAACTCTGTTGAACTGCACTCTTCGCCTCTTTCTCTGGGGTTAAATCGGGTTCTTATTATGGGAGATATGTCGAACCCACTCAGTCAAACCTTGCTTGAGAGCAGTGAGATAACAATTATTCCTGTCAGGCTTAATAAGATAGTTCAAATAGCAAAAAAAATACCACTGCATAATGTCAATCGATTTGTCCAAGCTACCGCCATTGCTATTCATGCTGCTGATTGGAAGAGGACATTCAATGCATCATGATATTAATTTTTTACCATGGCGAACAGAAAAGTTGCGTAATGAAGGTAAGCGCTCACTTACTCTGTTTTTATTCTTCTTTATGACAATTGTTATTGGGGCAATAGTTTACGGTGACATCCTCAATTCACAGATACAGAGAGAAGAGGAGCTTACAGTTGCAATGAGAAAGCAATTAGCTGATGCGAACAGCAGACGAGCTGAGTATACAAATCTCCGTAAACAGCGAGACAAACTGGTTGATAAGTGGCAATGGTTAAGAGATAGGCAGATCAGGCGCAATCGTATAGTAGAGATCATGAATCTAGTGCCAGAGCTTATTCCAAGTCGAATTTACCTCGATGCTATCTACTATCAAGATGAGAGTGTGATAATTAAGGGACGCAGTGAAAGCAGCGACGCTGCTGATATGTTACTGGCTACTCTTCACTCTTCCTTGCTTGTAGACAACGTTCGTTTTGAGTTTATTGAGTCTGATGATCCAGTTCCTCACTATTATCAACGGTTCTCTCTCTCTTTTTCTCTTATGTTACAGGCTCAAGAAAAAGGTGGTTAGCATGGATAATTATCGACTACATCGGTTGTTAGAGCAGCTACCTGTTCCTTTATTAACATTAAAAAAGCGGACTTTCATTGTTCTGTTTATCTTGGTTGTTCTATTCAGTTATTTTGTTGTGCTTTTGCCTAAAATAGAACAGTTGCAACAAAGTAATGAGACGAAGGAGAACTTAGACGCACAAGTAAAGGCACAACAATTAGTATTTAACTCTTCTACTCAGATTGCTAAGCAAGAAGAGCTGCGTCAACAGTTAACCGTGATAGCGCAATTAGTGGCATTACAGCAGCCATTACTAGTAGCAGGTGAACAAAAAGCCAATAGCTTGGTATTGATTCATCGTTTGGCGACCAAGCATAAATTAACGTTGCAGCGATTGCGATGGCAACAGCAAGAAGAGCAGCAATATTTTTATCTATTGCCATTAGAAATTAAGGTGATTGGTACGTTGAACAATGTAGGTCTGTTTTTGGCGGACATTGCGAACTTATCAATGCTGCTTACTTTTCCTCGTAGTCGTTGGGCTCAATATAACAGTGATAACAACACCATTGTATTTGAGGCGCTTGGTTATGGGTACCAACCTAAGCTCGAAGCACAATGATACATCGTCATCTGCTTGGCAAAGAGGTGTTGATTGCCTTGCTGCTACTGGCAGAGTGTCGTGCTAATGAAGTGGCTTTTAATCATGAGTTAATAACCCCTCCGCAAGATAAAGTGAAGTATCGTCCATATAACTGGCGGTCCTTGTTTTCCCCCTTACCCCAACGACCAACAGAAAATAGTGTAGATAGCTGCAATCCAGAGCTTCATCAGTTTGATTTAGAGTTGAGCTCGTTAACGTCCAGCGACTTTGAATATCGAGGATATATTGCCCGAGGCAGTAAGCTGTGGGCGCTAATAAGTGTGGGAGAGGAACAGAGAGTGTTTGCAGCAAAGAACAAGCAACGGTTACTGGAGAACATAAAAGTAGTAGAGATCCGTCCAGAATATGTTCGCTTGGAGCAGCATTTTTGGAATCAAGACGAGTGCCGCATAAACAAAAAAACGTTTGTTTTAGAAATATTATCAATGGCGGAGGAAAAACATCTTGCTGATTCATAAGGCAAAACATAGTTGGTTGCTTGTCTGTTTATCATCTTATCTCTTGCAGGCTTCATTAGTTGTTGCGGCAGAGGGTAATCAACGTCTCTCATTTAGTTTCAATGATGTTTTAGTTAGAGATGCACTACAGCAGTTGGCTCGTTTTGATGAAAATAATCTCATTGTCTCTGATTCGGTAACAGGCTCGATCACTATTGAGCTAACTGAAGTGACGCCAGAACAGGCTGTCGATGCGATTTTAGAATTAAAGGGACTTGGCAAAAAAGTTGATGGTAATATTTTGTTAATCGCCCCTAATGTAGAATTGGAAGCGTTATCTAAGAGAAAAATAGAGCAGAAAAACAGTCTTAATCAGCTGGTGGAATTAGAGCAGCAAGCTATAAAGATTCATTACGCTGATATTGCGGCATTATTGAAGCAAACAGATGCTGATAGCCGCCATCGCATATTGTCAGAGAGAGGCAGTGTGACGGTTGATGAAAGAACCAATACCTTATTAATAAAAGATCTTCCGGCCAATATAGCTGCTTTTCGACAGTGGTTAGCCCTTATTGATGTCCCCGTGAAACAGGTTCAGATTGAAGCTCGGATTGTATCAATTAAACAGGGATACCTAGAAGAGTTAGGTGCTCGCTGGGGAACCGATTTAACAGATAGCAACTCTAATTTGGCAACCAGTAATAGTGGATCTCTAAATGGCATAGATCAGACAGAACCGTTAGATAGGAGTCCATCACTGCATGTGAATTTTGCCGCGACGTCGACAAGTTCAGCTAGGCTTGCCTTTAAGGTAGCCAAGCTGAGTGGTGATCTTTTTCTAGATCTTGAGCTTTCAGCTCTGCAGGCTGAGCTAAAGGCTGAGGTTATTTCCAGCCCAAGGATAGTGACAACAAATAATTCTCCAGCCTATATTGAACAAGGCACAGAAATACCATACCAAGAAGCCACATCAAGTGGTGCTACTTCCGTGTCATTCAAAAAGGCGGTACTTAGTTTAACGGTGACACCTCAGATAACAGAGGGGAACGGCCTTATTTTAGACCTGCTTATTTCACAAGATAGCCCAGGTGAAGTGGTGAAAACTGGGGTAGGGGAAGCTCTGGCGATAGATACTCAGAGGCTAGAGACACAAGTATGGTTAAAGAATGAAGAGACGATTGTATTGGGTGGGGTTTTTCAGCACAGCATGTTATCAATGGTAGATAAAGTGCCACTACTTGGTGATATTCCCGTACTCGGGCATCTATTTAAACGGCAGTCGGAAAAAGTAGATAAGCGAGAATTATTGATTTTTGTTACTCCAAAAGTGATTTTTCCGTAGGCGATAAAAAATGCGCTAAGCCATGTGTCATATGGCGTGTAGGGGTGTTTTAGTGTTTTTTTCTACTACAAATAGTCCTCTCAATACAAAATAAAGTTGCATTAATGGCATCATATCTAGATAATTTCGGGTCTTATCACGACTTAACTGTGAGGAATTGGTGTCACTTGAATAGTGAGGGCTATTAAATTAGCGGACTATCTTTGTGGCGATTTCATTGAATTAACGTTGTAAATTACTGCTTAACATGGCCGAGAAACGTAATATTTTTCTTGTTGGTCCTATGGGTGCCGGCAAAAGTACAATTGGTAGACATCTAGCTCAGCAACTGCATATGGAGTTCTTAGATTCAGATACTGTAATCGAAGAGCGTACCGGAGCGGACATTGCTTGGGTTTTTGATGTTGAAGGTGAAGATGGTTTCCGCAAACGCGAAGAGACCGTAATAAACGACCTGACTGAACAACAAGGTATTGTTCTGGCAACAGGCGGCGGTTCTGTAAAAAGTAAAGATAACCGTAATCGCCTATCTGCGCGTGGTATTGTTGTATATCTTGAAACAACAATAGAAAAACAATTAGCGCGTACAAATCGTGATAAAAAGCGTCCTCTTTTACAAACGGATGACCCTCGTGAAGTACTAGAATCTCTAGCTGGCGAGCGTAACACTCTATATGAAGAAGTTGCCGATTACACCGTCCGCACTGACGACCAAAGTGCGAAAGTAGTAGCTAATCAAATCATAAAAATGCTAGAAGAAAGATAGAGCCTGTATCAGGCTCTATAATTTCATTTGACTGGAGAGCAGATCATGGAACAGATCACGGTTGATCTTGGTGAACGTAGCTACCCTATTTCTATTGGCGCCGAGTTATTTAATGACTCGGCGTACTTTTCTTTTCTATCCTCAAAACAAAAAGTAGTGGTGATCAGTAATGTTACCGTTGCGCCCTTATATGCCGATAAAATAGTAGAACTGATCAAGCAACAAGGTTGTGAAGTTTCAGTCTTGCAACTGCCTGACGGTGAAAAGTACAAAAGCTTAGCTACCTTTGAAACCGTAATGAGTTTCTTATTAGAAGGTAACTTTGCCAGAGATACGGTTTTAGTGGCACTTGGTGGTGGTGTGATTGGTGATTTGGTGGGGTTTGCGGCTTCGTGCTATCAGCGAGGCGTTGATTTCATTCAGGTTCCTACAACGCTTCTCTCTCAAGTTGACTCTTCTGTTGGTGGAAAGACCGCGGTGAATCACCCGTTGGGCAAAAACATGATTGGTGCTTTTTATCAGCCCAAGTCTGTGATTATTGATATCAATTGCCTATCAACCTTACCAGAGCGTGAATTTTCTGCTGGTATGGCAGAAGTAATAAAATACGGCATTATCTATGATGCAGAGTTTTTTGATTGGCTAGAGAACAATTTAGAGAAATTATACCAGCATGATGAGCAGGCGCTTGTGTATGCCATTGCTCGTTGTTGTCAAATTAAAGCTGAAGTTGTGCAGAAAGATGAAAAAGAGTCTGGTGTTCGAGCGTTGCTGAATTTAGGGCATACTTTTGGGCATGCTATTGAAGCGGAATTAGGCTATGGAAATTGGCTGCATGGCGAGGCAGTGTCTGCAGGCACCGTGATGGCTGCAAAAACAGCTCTGCTTCAAGAATTGATTACTCAGCAGCAATTTGAACGTATAATCTCTATATTAAAACGCGCTAAGTTGCCGGTACATACTCCTGATTCAATGTCTTTTGATGATTTTCTTAAGCATATGATGCGAGACAAAAAAGTATTATCTGGTAAGCTTCGCCTTGTTTTGCCTACAGGAATTGGTTGTGCAGATGTGGTTGCAGACGTTGCAAATGAACGCATCAAGCAAGCGATAGATTTTTGCCGCAACTGATGAATAACACTACTATTAACCGATAGGATTGTCTGATGAGTTTGGCTCATGAGTTGCGTGTATTGGATTTAGAGTCACAAATCGATCTGCTTGATCGATTGCGGCTGCTGACTCGCTTTGGCTCTAATCTTACCAATATTTCTGGTAACAAAGGTTCAGGCAAGTCATGGATAGCTCAGCGTTATTTAGAGGCTTGGTCACAAGATAAAAACCAATCTCTGCTTATGTGTCATCCTAGCCAGACGGATGCGCAAAAAAGAGCCATTATCCTTAATCAAATTGTCCCTGATCCTCTTTTTAATGAACAAGATACTATTGTAAATAGCTTTGCTCGAATGATGGCCGATCAGACGTGTGATGTCGTCATAGTGATCGATGACGCTCAGATGTTGAGTGATACGGTATTAGCAGAGCTATGGACACTCGTTCAAGAAGCTCAAGCAATCCCCGCTTGGAATATTAATGTTGTACTCTTTACCCAAGGCGACAGATTAGATGCGGTACTCTCTCGATTAAGCTACGGACAAGAGACAAAACCGTTAGCACTGGAAGTTGAATCACTTTCTCAAAACGAAGTTGATCTGTTTGTTGAGCTATTGGTTGTTAAATATGTCTCTGGTGAAGATGCTAAAAAAGCAATTAGAACTCAGGCAACTAAGGCGCAACCATTGCCGGGTGCTTTAATGATGTTAGGAGAACGAAAAGTGGAAAAAAGGATTATTATTCGCTCAATTATTGGTTCACCTATTAAAATTGCTGTGGCAGTACTCGTGCTGCTTTTATGTATCGCAGTGGGTTATCTGTGGCTCTTCACTCAAGCCGTGCCTGAGGGAGACATCGTGAGCGATAGTCAGATGGTCACCAGTAATACAGAAGAGACGAGTACGGGAGAACAACTGGTACTGTCAACAGACTCTTCTGAAAATAATCAAGATGCGAGCACAGCAGAGACAGCAGAAGTTGGTCATGCAGCTAGCGAGACATCTATGGCGTCTGATGCTTTAACGGGAACAATCGATGAGTCAGACCTTCCTCCATCAATACCAGAGAATGTCGCGTCAGTAGGGCAATCTGACGATGGTCAACGTGTTGTTGTTCCTTCAACGGTTGTTGATGCTCTTTTAGAAGGAGAAGAGGCTAATACTCAAGTGATTGACGATGCGTTTAAAGCAGCGACAGACAAGGCGGCAAATGAACAACTGCTCAAAGAGAGCTTAGAAAGTATTGCTGTTCCTGAAACGGTGGTCATTACGACTGAACCTGACGCGAGTACCGTTGAGCAGCCGCTAGAGAGTGTGGAGCTTGAACGTGAAGAGAACAGCCCGCCTCTTGTCACTTTTTCATTTTCTAAGCAAGAGTTGCTGGCGGTATCTGATCGAAATTACACTCTGCAACTTGCAGCGTTGCTCTCCCTTGACGATGTGCAAAGCTTTATAGATAAACATGCATTGCAGGACAAAGTTAGAGTCTATCCAACGCTGAGAAATAACACTCAATGGTACATTGTGACTTATAAAGATTTTTCAACGATTCAGGCTGCTCGCAATGCAAGAGTGGAACTTCCTGTGTCGGTTCAGTTGCTGGAGCCTTGGGCAAAATCCATGCTGCAAGTTCATAGAGAGATTGAACTTGCAAATTAGCGCTGAGCTTAGGGATAAAATGTGTTACATTCCGCATCTTCTTTTTTTGTTGGTGGTTAGAGCAGTAAATGAAAAAGCAACGCGCCTTTCTTAAATGGGCAGGAGGCAAGTATGGCCTCGTTGAGGACATTCAGCGTCACTTGCCACCAGCAAGAAAGCTAATTGAACCGTTTGTTGGAGCAGGTTCAGTTTTTTTGAATTCTGATTATGATGAATATCTGCTTGCCGATATTAATAAAGATTTAATTAATCTTTATAACCTATTAAAAACAGAGCCAGAAAAAGTGATTGAAGAGTCTAAACGATTCTTCCAACCTGAAACTAACAACAGAGAATTTTATCTGGATACTCGGGCTCAGTTTAATGCGACAGATGATATCTGGTTTCGGTCATTAGCCTTCCTCTACATGAATCGCTATGGTTTTAATGGTTTATGCCGTTATAACAAAAAAGGTGGTTTTAACGTTCCTTTTGGTTCTTATAAAAAGCCTTACTTTCCAGAAAAAGAGATGATCTTCTTTGCTGAAAAAGCGAAAAAAGCCACTTTTGTCTGTGAAGGTTATGCTGACACCTTTTCTAGAGCGCGAAAAGGCAGCGTAATATATTGTGATCCTCCTTATGCACCGTTATCTCGAACCGCTAATTTTACCTCATATGCAGGTAATGGTTTTACTTTAGACGATCAAGCCAATTTGGCCGAAATCTCAGAGAAAACAGCGAAGGTGAGGGGAGTGCCAGTTCTTATTTCCAATCACGACACCGCTCATACTAGGCGGCTCTATAAAGGGGCAAGTTTAGAGACCATTCAGGTAAAAAGAACCATTAGTCGTAATGGCTCAGGTCGAACCAAAGTCAATGAGCTTTTTGCTCTGTTTGAAGCCAAAGAGAAGGTGGATTCAGAACGTATTAAAATGAGCTTGGTGTAAGCGCTAACCTTTAATTGCAATAAAATCCGTTTTAAAGCGCTATTGCCCCCTAGGATCTTTGACATTCATTCGGTAGAATCGTGAGCATATTTTGCCCATCACTCAAGAGACCCGATATGAAAGACTTCCTAATTGCACCTTCCATTTTATCTGCTGACTTTGCTCGCTTAGGTGAGGATGTTGAGCGCGTAATTAATGCTGGTGCAGATGTAATTCACTTTGATGTGATGGACAATCATTTTGTTCCAAACCTTTCTTTTGGTGCTCCTATTTGTAAAGCGTTGCGTGACTACGGTATTACCGCACCAATTGACGTGCATTTGATGGTTAAACCGGTGGATCGACTCATCCCGGATTTTGCGGATGCAGGTGCGACAATGATTACAATTCACGCTGAAGCGACAGATCACTTAGACCGTAGCTTGCAGTTGATCAAAGAGTGCGGTTGTCAGGCGGGAGTAGTGTTTAACCCAGCCACCCCATTACATTATTTAGATTATGTAATGGATAAAATTGATATGATTCTTTTAATGTCAGTGAACCCAGGTTTTGGCGGTCAATCTTTTATCCCTTCCTCTCTTGATAAACTGGCTGATATTCGTCAACGAATTAACGCCTCTGGACGTAACATACGTTTAGAAGTGGACGGTGGTGTGAAAGTTGATAATATCCGCGAAATTGCTGAAGCAGGTGCAGATATGTTTGTGGCGGGATCTGCAATATTTGGTCAGCCAGACTATAAAGCCGTCATTGACCTAATGCGCCAAGAGTTGGCGCAAGTAAAAAAGTAATGTAACTGCAATGAAGGGGCGAATTATCGCCTCTTTTTTTTGCTAAGAATGGAGTAGAAAATGTCGTTGAGTAAAGTAAAGCTTATTGCGTTTGATCTCGATGGAACCTTGCTGCATAGCGTTCCTGATTTGACCATTGGTGTTGATGCTGCTGTACAAGCTTTAGGTTATCCTCCTATCACGGAAGAACAAGTAAGTCATTGGGTTGGTAACGGTGTAGAGATTTTGCTATCGAGAGCCATTTGCCGCAGCATAACCGTTAGTGAAGATCTGGATCGCGATGAACTGGCTAAAGGACGAGAAGTCTTCAATAAAACCTATGCGGAGTGTGGCCATAAGAAAAGCCATCTTTATCCTAAGGTAAAAAGCACATTAGAAACGCTGCACTCTAAAGGGTATAAGCTTGCCGTTGTTACCAATAAGCCGTCTCAATTTGTGCCTGAAATTTTGCAACAACAGGGTATTGAACATCTGTTCAGTGACGTGATTGGTGGAGAAGATTTTCCTGTACGCAAACCCGATCCAATTGCCCTTAACTGGCTATTAGAAAAATATCAGTTAACCAGTGATGAAATGCTAATGGTCGGGGACTCGAAACATGATATCCAAGCCGCAAAGAATGCTAATTGCCCGTCATTTGCGTTGACCTACGGCTATAACCATGGAAAGCCTATTTCTAGTGCTAATCCCGATTTTGTTGCAGACCAGCTCTCTGAGCTGTTAACGCTGTTAGCATAAAATAGCGGATTATCTGTTATCAGTGGTGGAAAAATACTTGTTAATGAGTACACTGCATAAGGTCTGTTGATCTTTCGGGTATATCTCTAGCCGCTTGCGACTGCTTTATGCGCGTGAAGCGTTCTGATTGACATATACAGACCCTAACAATTCATTTTAAAAAGAAGTTATAAAGGAATCATAATCATGAGCAAACCGATTGTATTGAGTGGTGTTCAGCCATCAGGTGAACTAAGTATAGGTAACTACTTAGGTGCTCTACGCCAGTGGCAACAAATGCAGGACGATTATGATTGCCAGTACTGTGTTGTAGATTTACATGCGATTACCGTTCGTCAAGATCCTAAAGCCTTGTATGAAGCCACATTAGACGCTCTCTCTATCTGTTTAGCGGTTGGTGTAACGCCAGAGAAGAGCACTCTATTTGTTCAGTCACATGTGCCTGAGCATGCGCAATTAGGCTGGGTGTTAAACTGTTACACGCAAATGGGTGAGCTGAACCGCATGACTCAGTTTAAAGATAAGTCTCAGCGTTATGCAAATGACATTAATGTGGGTTTGTATGATTATCCTGTGCTTATGGCAGCTGATATTTTGGCTTATCAAGCAGAGCAAGTTCCAGTGGGAAGCGATCAAAAGCAACACTTAGAGTTAGCGAGAGATATCGCGACACGATTTAATAATCTTTATGGCGAAACCTTTGTAGTGCCAGAACCGTACATTCCGACAGTAGGCGCTCGTGTAATGAGTTTGCAAGATGCGACCAAGAAAATGTCAAAGTCCGATGATAACCGTAAAAACGTAATCACTTTGCTAGAAGATCCTAAATCGATTACCAAGAAAATTAAAAGCGCGGTAACAGACCCAGAAGATCCTCCGCGTGTTATTTACGATATCGAAAACAAACCGGGTATCGCAAACCTTATGGGCTTAATGTCAGGGGCGACAGGCAAAACCTTCGCTGAAATAGAAGCGGATTACCAAGGTAAGATGTACGGCCATCTTAAAGGCGACGTAGCTGAAGCAGTCGTTGCTATGCTTACCCCTGTCCAAGCTGAATATAAGCGTATCCGTGAAGATAGAGCTTATTTAGATTCGGTGATGAAGAAGGGGGCAGATAAAGCTTCCGAGCGTGCTGCTGTTACTCTTAAGAAGGTCTATGAAGCCGTGGGTTTTGTTACTCGCCCATAAATTATTATCTAAATAAGATAAGCTTTAAGTTAAGATAGGTTCAATTAAGGGCCTATCTTTTTCTTGCCTTTCTAAATCTCTGCTGCACAATACCGCCTATCTTAATGGACATTTAACCGGATGTTATGCTGTTAATCATTGATAATTATGACTCTTTTACTTACAACCTATACCAATACTTTTGTGAGTTAGGGGCTGAAGTGAATGTCATTCGTAATGACGAGATTACCATTGAGAAAATTGAACAGCTTAATCCTAGCCATCTCGTTATTTCTCCGGGACCATGTACCCCTGATGAGGCCGGAATATCCCTGGACGCTATTCAGCATTTTGCTGGGAAGTTACCTATATTAGGTGTTTGTCTTGGACACCAAGCGATTGCTCAAGTATTTGGGGGAAAGGTTGTTCGTGCAGATAAAGTGATGCATGGAAAGACTTCACCAATTACACATAATAACCAAGGGCTGTTTTTGGGGTTAAACAATCCTTTAACCGTTACACGATATCATTCATTAGTGGTGCAGCGAGATAGTTTGCCTGATGTTTTTGAGCTAACAGCATGGACCGAAAATGATGATGGCTCAGTGGCAGAAATAATGGGTTATCAACACAAACAGCTTGCTATTGAAGCGGTACAATTCCATCCCGAATCGATAAAAACTGAGCAAGGTCACGAGCTATTAGCGAACTTTTTAAAGCGTTAATACCATTTCTATCGCTCCATTTCTTAAAAAATATCATTCTCTTCACAATTTTTACATCATTTTTCATAATGAAAGATTATGCATCATCAATTCATTTACATGTTAATTAAATGTGCTAGTTTACTGAATACTTAGCATTACTCACTAGCAGATACGACAAATTCGAAATAGACAATGAAAAATTAGTGAATAAATGGTCACTAGTCGACCATTGCCTTGAATGATGAGTAACAAAAAAATACCGTCTGCCTATTGAAATGGTTAATAAATTGTTAATACAATGCTGGGGTAGAATAAAATACCAACAAATTACTAAGTTTATAGAATTTAACATTCGTATGAGCTTTGGTCGCGATATGGAGTGCAATAAAGATGGAAAAGAAAGTCGAACGCAGTTGGTTTGATGACGTTATGGTTCCTTGCTATAACCCAATGGAAGTGATTCCCGTAAAAGGTGAAGGCTCCAGAATATGGGATCAACAAGGTAAAGAGTATATCGATTTTGCGGGTGGTATCGCGGTGAGCTGCCTTGGCCACTGTCATCCAGCCATGGTTGATGCGATTACATCACAAGCCAATAAGTTATGGCACTTGAGTAATGTGATGACCAATGAGCCAGCGCTACGATTGGCTAAAAAGCTAACGGATATTTCTTTTGCAGACAAAGTCTTTTTTGCAAACTCAGGTGCGGAAGCGAACGAAGCCGCTTTAAAATTGGCTCGTCGAGTGTCAGCAGACCGATTTGGTAGTGAAAAATCTGAGATTATTGCGTTTAAACAAGGCTTTCATGGACGTACATTCTTCACAGTAACTGTTGGTGGTCAAGCCGCGTATTCAGACGGTTTTGGACCTAAGCCGGGAGATGTCACGCACTTAGAGTATAACGATATCGAATCGTTTAAAGCGCACATTTCAGATAAAACCTGTGCGGTAATGATGGAGCCTCTTCAAGGTGAAGGCGGTATTGTATCTCCGACGTCAGAATTTGCTCAAGTCGTACGAGAGCTGTGTGACAAACATAATGCCCTGCTTATTTTTGATGAAGTTCAAACAGGCAATGGTCGTACCGGTACTTTTTATGCTTACGAAGGGTTAGGTGTTACTCCTGATATATTAAGTACCGCCAAATCATTGGGTGGTGGTATTCCTATTGGTGCAATGCTAACGACTGACGAATATGCTCCGCATATGAAAGTGGGTACTCACGGTTCAACGTATGGTGGTAACCCATTGGCTTGTGCGGTAGCAGAAGCTGTGGTTGATATTGTTAGCAAGCCAGAAACATTGGCTGGTGTATCAGAGCGTGAAGCCTTGTTGCGTCAAGGTTTGACCGAAATAAATGAAAAGTACGGCATTTTCAGTGAAATCCGAGGTAAGGGTTTACTTATTGGTGCGGTGCTCAATGAGCAGTGGCAAGGTCGCGCACGAGATGTGTTGGTTGCTGCTGGTCAAGAAGGATTAATGGTACTTGTGGCTGGCGCAAATATCGTACGTTTCACACCCTCTTTGATCATCAGTCATGATGACATTAAAGAAGGGTTATCCAGATTAGATAAAGCAATCGCAGGGCTGCTATAACGATCAGTTGATTAGCTAAGGCGTTGCATTTGGCATCGCCTTGCTTCTCTTTCAACTCGACTCGTCCCCTCAAATCTACGACAGCAAAAGGAGTATAAAATGCTGGTTGTTAGACCTATTAAAAAAACAGACTATGAAGCACTTCGGGTATGCGCAGAAGAATCAGGACACGGATTTACCTCACTGCCAGTAAATGAAGAGCTACTAACCAATCGAATCAAGAATTCAGTAGAGAGTTTTAGTAAACAGAATGTCACCGAACCATCCGATGAAGGTTATTTAATGGTGGGTGTTGATTCGGAAAGTGGTGAAATTGGTGGAACAACGGGAATAGAAGCGTCTATTGGTTGGGATGTGCCATTTTATACTTACCACATCAGTAAAATTGTTCACTCTTCACCAAAGTTAGGAGTGAATAATGTCGTAAAATTGCTGACATTCGGTAATAACTACACTGGTTGTTCAGAAGTTTGTACTCTGTTTTTGAGACCAGCATTCCGTGGTGGATTAAATGGACGCTTGATGTCTAAATGCCGCTTCTTAATGATGGCTGAACACCCGGAACGTTTCTCTAAAGTTGTTTTTGCCGAGATGCGAGGCGTATCGGATGAACACGGAAACTCGCCGTTTTGGCAATGGCTACAAGACCATTTCTTCTCTATTGACTTTACCTTAGCTGATTATCTCGTTGGAATTGGCAAAAAAGGGTTTGTCGCGGATTTAATGCCAAGATTGCCAATTTATATCAACCTGCTCAGTAAAGAAGCGCAAGAGGTTATCGGTAAGGTGCATGAAAACACAGTGCCTGCACTGAAATTGTTGGAAAATGAAGGTTTTGTTTGCCGAGACTATGTCGATATTTTCGACGCAGGCCCAACAGTAGAATGTGATATGCGCAATATTGAATCTGTTCGTCACTCATTCAGAGCCAAGGTGAAAATCTCTGAACATTCTAGTTCTCAGGATTACTTGCTGGTTAATACTTCCTTTGAAAACTTCAGAGGTGTGGCAGCAAAAGGCGCTTACGATCAAGAATCGGAGACAGTGATACTGGCGAAAGATGTTGCAGCGGCTCTTGAAGTCGATAGTGGCGACTACGTACGTATGCTTCCTCAATAAAGGCTTTTTTTGTAAACAATTTCTTTGCAAATGCTTTCTTTGCAAGTAAAAAAAGAATAAGGACACTCTAATGACTCAGTGGATTTCAGGCCAGTGGGTTGCTGGCCAAGGCGAAGCGATAGATTCGAAAACGCCTTACAGTAACGAAGTAGTTTGGCAAGGTGATAGTGCAACACCTGCTCAAGTAGAACAGGCAGTAAAGGCTGCTAGGGGCGCTTTCTTACAGTGGAAGAAGCTGAGTTATGAGCAGCGTGAGGAATATGTACTGGCGTTTGCTGAAGAGGTGAAAGCCAATAGTGAAGAAATCGCACAGATCATTGCTAAAGAGACCGGGAAGCCGATTTGGGAAACACGTACAGAAGCCGGAGCAGTAGCTGGAAAAATCGCTATTTCTATACGAGCTTATCATGATAGAACGGGCCATGCTCAACGAGAAGTCGCGGGGAATCAGGTTGTTCTTCGTCATCGTCCTTTAGGCGTAATGGCTGTTTTTGGTCCTTATAATTTCCCTGCGCATTTACCTAATGGACATATTGTTCCTGCATTGTTAGCGGGCAATACCGTTGTATTGAAGCCGTCAGAGCAGACTCCTGCTACGTCCGAGTTACTAATGAAACTTTGGCAAAAAGTCGGCCTACCAAATGGTGTGATTAACTTAGTCCAAGGTGCGAAAGAGACAGGTATTTCTCTTGCTGAATCGAAAGGCATCGATGGTTTACTCTTTACTGGCAGCGCAAATACAGGACATATTCTTCATAAACAGTTTGCGGGTCAGCCGGATAAAATGCTGGCACTAGAAATGGGAGGAAATAATCCTATGGTTATTTCTGAACAGTATGGCGAGCTGGATGCAACAGTTTATACCATTGTACAGTCTGCGTTTATTAGTGCAGGGCAACGTTGTACGTGTGCACGACGTCTCTATGTTCCTGTTGGGGACAAGGGTGATTTGTTGATGAGCAAGTTGCTAGAGGTCACAAGAAACATCAATGTTGATCAACCGTTCGCAGAGCCTCAGCCATTTATGGGGCCTCAGATTTCTGTTGCTGCAGCACAGTTTATAATTGATGCGCAAAAGAATTTACAGCAACTTGGTGGAGAAAGCTTAATTGAAGCGAAAAATAGCAAAGCTGCTTTTGTCTCTCCGGGTATTATTGATGTAACCAATATCGCCGAGTTACCTGATGAAGAGTACTTTGGTCCTCTTTTGCAGGTGGTGCGTTATCAAGATCTGGAAAGTGCGGTAGAAATGGCAAATGACACTCGCTTCGGTTTGTCGGCAGGTCTAGTTTCGACCGATGATAAAGAGTGGGATTACTTTGTTGATCATATTCGTGCCGGAATTGTTAACCGCAACCGTCAGTTAACTGGTGCTAGTGGCGATGCGCCATTTGGTGGCCCTGGGGCGTCTGGTAATTTACGTCCGAGTGCGTATTACGCAGCGGATTATTGTGCTTACCCAATGGCATCAATGGAAGGCGGGGAAACCGTATTACCCGCAACATTGAGCCCGGGTGTCGAGATATAAATTTTTATAGGTTTGGATTCAGTCGTACCATAAACCTTTAACTCATAGAACAAAGTAAGGGAACTACTATGTCACCAACTGCGTTATTCCAATCTTTATGGAACGACTACATTGAACGATTGTGTCCAGAAGCGAATCAGGTACATAAACTGTTAGAAGAGGGCGAACCTCTTATTAACGATCACATTGCGTTACGTACCTTTTCTAATGCACCATTGGCTATTGAAACTTTGGCGGCGCCATTTTTAGCCTTGGGTTATAAAGAGTGTGGTGATTATGTTTTTGAAAGTAAAAAACTGACGGCGAAACATTTTGAACATCCAGACTTAAATCAACCCAAAGTGTTTATTAGTCAATTGGAAGTGGAACTGTGCTCTGAAGAGCTGCAACAGATTGTTGCTAAGTTAGTGGCACAAATAGATGCTGAAAAACTGGCGGGTAGTGAGTTTCTTTACGGTGGACGCTTATGGGACATCAGTTATCAGGACTACTTAACGTTAGCAAAAGAGAGTGAGTATGCAGCATGGCTGTCAGCTCACGGTTATGGCGCTAACCACTTCACGGTTAGTGTAAATCAGTTATCTCATTTTGAAACCGTCAAAGGCGTGAATGATCATTTACGAAAAGCTGGTTTCGCTATTAACGAATCTGGTGGTGAAGTCAAAGGATCGCCAGAGGTTCTGTTGGAACAATCGTCTACAATGGCTGATCGTGTTCCTGTGATGTTCGCGGGAGAGCAACAGTTGGTACCGGGTGGCTTCTATGAATTTGCTCGTCGTTATCCGATGAATAGTGGTCAACTTTATCAAGGTTTTGTGGCCGCTTCTGCCGATAAGATCTTTGAGAGCACCGACAGCTAATCTCATTGAGTTCCTCATATTAATTGTTTACATGAGGAACTCAATTTACATCGTAACCCTTATTTTGTTCCATCGACTTGGCCTAAACAGGTTCATCTACTCTAGACCCAAATCTAGTGGTGTCTTGCTTGGCCGGCCAGATATCTCACGAGTCAGTTTTGGCACCATATAACCTGATACTTGGGTCATCATTTCTGCCATTATCGCTTTTGCTTCTGCATCGCTGACATAGAAGTGAGCGGCACCTTGGACTTTGTCCAGCACGTGTAAGTAGTATGGCTGTATTCCCGCATCAAAGAGAGTCTCATTGAGTGAAACTTGTTCTGCTACAGAATCATTCACCCCTTTCAATAATACGCCTTGATTTAGCAGCGTAACATCGCTGTTCTTTAATCGCTTAAACGCTGAAATTAAGGTGTCATCAATTTCATTGGTATGATTAATGTGAGAAACAAAAACCACTTTAAGACGTGTTGAGGAAAGAATGTTGCATAGTTCATCGGTTATGCGTGAAGGAATGACGACAGGTAATCTCGAATGAATTCGTAAACGCTTTATGTGAGAAATATTGGAAAGGCGATCTACAAGCCACTGTAGCTCATGATCTTTCGCCATTAATGGGTCACCACCAGACAATATGATTTCATTGAGTTCTGTGTGAGCAGCAATATAGTCAATGCTGTGTTGCCAAACGGATTTACTTCCTTTGTTGTCGCTGTATGGAAAATGACGACGAAAACAGTAACGACAATTAACAGCACAACCGCCTTTGAGTATTAATAATGCTCTGTTTTTATACTTGTGCAGTATTCCGGGTTGCTCGTTGTCTTGTTCCTCTAACGGATCAGATGAATAGCCTGAGTGTATGACTAATTCTTCGCTAATGGGCAGCACTTGACGAAGTAGAGGGTCATTAATATTCCCTTTTTCCATTCGCTCAATAAAACTGATCGGTACTCTTTGTGAAAAAGCAGCTTTTGCTTGAAAACTAATATGACCATTTTGATCTTTTGGCCATTTATCTACTGGGATTTGTAGATGATTAAGCAGTTTTTCAGGATCAGTGATCGCATTCGCTAATTCATTGATCCAGTTTCGCTCAACAGCGACCGCTTTTCGGGTTATGATATGCGACATTAAAATTTAACTCGAATAAATGTAAGAGGACAAAATGGCTACAGTTAGCACTAATGAATTCAAAGGTGGTCTTAAATTAATGCTTGATAATGAGCCTTGCGTAATCATAGATAATGAATATGTTAAGCCGGGTAAAGGTCAAGCGTTCAACCGTGTTAAAATTCGTAAACTACTTTCTGGTAAGGTGCTAGAGAAGACATTTAAGTCTGGTGAATCTTTCGAACTAGCCGATGTTTTAGATATCGATCTCGATTACCTATACACAGATGGCGAATTCTATCACTTTATGAATGCAGAAACATTCGAACAAATTGCTGCTGATGAGAAAGCCGTGGGTGAAAACGCAAAGTGGCTAGTGGAAAACAACACTTGCATGATTACTTTGTGGAATGGCAACCCAATTACAGTTACGCCACCAAACTTTGTTGAATTAGAAGTTACTGAGACAGATCCTGGCCTGAAAGGCGATACTCAAGGTACCGGCGGTAAACCTGCTACCCTAACAACTGGTGCCGTAGTACGTGTACCTTTGTTTATTCAAATTGGTGAAGTGATTAAAGTTGATACCCGTTCAGCAGAATATGTTGGTCGTGTTAAGTAATTTTAATATTGAATGAGATTCAGATAATCTGAGTTATCTAGATCTATAGATAGTAAAAAGGCCGATGATTTATCGGCCTTTTTTACAAGTCGAGTTATTTAAATCATGAATACAAAAATAACCGACAATGCTGAAATTAACGCCGCGATAAAGTAGCAAGCAATTTTACCGACCACACCGATATGAATTTTTAAGTCATGCATACCGTGGTGTAATCTGTGCATTGCATGCCACATAGGCAATGCTAATGTTCCAATGACAAATAGTGCACCAATAAAGCTGGTGGCAAAATCGGCCACGCGCTCGTAACTCATCGCTTCAGCATCAATCACCCCTAATGGAACAAGAATGCCCAGTACCAATACGGTTACTGGCGTTATCATTGCAAACCAGCTGCCGCCAGCACCAAACAGACCCCACCATACCGGCTCGTCTGAACGTTTTGGATGTTTATCTACCACAATAAGCTCCTTATACGATGATGAGTACAATCAGTGAAATGGCTGCAACAGCCGCCCACTGGCTCAATACAATGACTTTCTTATCCAGCAACTTACCTTTAATGCGAATCGGCATTACCTGAGGCATCATGCCAAAGAAGGTGTGTGCATGGAAAAGACTGCCCGCCAGTGCCACGATATTGATGGCCACAACAACAGGGTTGCTCATAAAGCTTAACCACGCCTGCCATGATTCCGGCCCTTTCACCAAGCTGCCTAAGCCAAACGTTAAGAACAGGGTAAATAAAATCAGCGGCAATACCGTTGCTTCGCGTAACATATAGAAACGATAGAAGCTGCTTTTTTGCCACCATGTGGCATTCATTGTGCGAACATAAGGTTTACGGTTACTCATTCCTTAGTCCTCCTGTGGGGTTAACATGGCAATGACAAAGTCTTTGGACGACTCTATCTTCCCTTGGTTGACCGCAGCGGCTGGGTCGACGTTCTTCGGACACACTTCGGAGCAGAAGCCCACAAAAGTACAGCCCCATACGCCGTTTTCACCATTAAGCAGCTCCATTCGCTCAGCTTTGCCGTTGTCACGGCTGTCGAGGTTATAACGGTGCGCTAAGGAGATAGCCGCAGGCCCCAAAAACTCAGGGTTCAAACCAAATTGCGGACAAGCGGCGTAGCATAAGCCACAGTTAATACAGGCGGCGAACTGCTTGTATTTTGCCATCTGCTCTGGGGTTTGGTTGTTTGGCCCATCTTCCGGAGTTCGGTCGTTGCCAATGATGTAAGGTTTGAGCGCTTCAAGACGTTCGATAAACGGCGTCATATCTACAATCAAATCTTTCTCTATTGGGAAGTTTGCCAGTGGCTCAATGAGCAGGCCATCTGGGTAATCTCGCAAGAAAGTCTTACACGCCAATTTCGGGTAGTTATTGACCATCATGCCGCATGAGCCACAGATGGCCATACGACAAGACCAGCGATAGCTTAAGTCTTTGTCTAGGTGGTCTTTGATGTACCCCAGTGCATCCAGCAGTGACATGGTGTCATCAAACGGTACTTCAAATGTCTGCGTGTATGGCTGAGCATCTTTCTCAGGGTCATAACGCAGAATGTCGATTTTTTGAATACGAGTTGTGGACATTATTTCTGCTCCTGTGCTTCGTTAGCGGCCTTCTCTGTCTTTTCTTTTTCGACAAGAGCTTCTTGCGCTTCTTGCGCAGCGGCTTTCTCCGCAGCCTCACCATACAAACGGGCTTTCGGTTGAGATTTGGTGATGATAACGTCACTGTAATCGATGCTTGGTGGAGCATCTTCATTGAAATGCGCCAGTGAGTGTTTTAGGTAGTTCACATCATCACGCTCGGTACAGCCTTCATCTAAACGTTGGTGCGCACCACGTGACTCACGACGAAGAATGGCAGAGTGTGCCATGGCTTCGGCCACTTCCAGTCCATAACCAATTTCAATGGCGTACAGAAGGTCGGTATTGAATACCTTGCCTTTGTCTTTGATGCTGATGTTTTTATAACGTGCTTTTAGCTCGGTCAGTTTGGCAATGGTCTCTTGCAGTAAATCTTCACGGCGGTAGATACCACAGCCCGATTCCATGCTGGCGCCCATTTCTGTGCGAATGGTGGCCCAGTTTTCATCCCCTTGCTGATTAAGCAATGCCTGAATACGCGCTTCAACGGCGTCAACTTGCTTAGCGATGGAGACATCATTCCACCCTTTAAAAGCTTCCGCGCGTTTCACCGCATGCTCACCGGCAACACGACCAAACACCACAAACTCAGCCAGTGAGTTGGAGCCAAGACGGTTAGCACCATGTAAACCTGAAGAGGCACATTCACCCACGGCAAACAGACCTTTAATCTTGGTTTCACACGTTGGGTCAGTTTCAATGCCGCCCATGGTGTAGTGAACCGTTGGACGAATTGGAATCGGCTCTTTAGCCGGGTCAACGTTAACGTACGCTTTAGCTAATTCACAGATGAAAGGCAGACGCTCTTGCAGATACTCTTCGCCAAGATGAGTCAAGTCTAGGTGCACCACATCACCCAGAGGGTGGTCGATGGTGTTGCCTTTTTGCTGCTCATGCCAGAACGCTTGTGACACTTTGTCTCGCGGTCCCAGCTCCATGTATTTGTTCTTTGGCTCGCCCACAGGGGTTTCAGGCCCCATGCCGTAGTCTTGTAGGTAACGGTAACCGTCCTTATTGACAATGATGCCCCCTTCGCCACGACACCCTTCGGTCATCAAAATGCCGGTGCCCGGTAACCCCGTTGGGTGGTACTGGACAAACTCCATGTCACGAAGTGGCACACCATGGCGATAAGCCAATGCCATACCATCGCCGGTCACAATGCCACCATTGGTGTTGGTGTTATAAACACGACCCGCACCGCCTGTCGCCAGAACCACAGATTTGGCTTTAATGGTGACTAACTCACCCTCTGACATGTGAATGGCGATAAGACCTTGTACTTCGTCCTCTTCCACCAATAAATCCACCACGAAATACTCGTCAAAACGGTTGATTTGCTGGTATTTGATGGACGTCTGGAACAAGGTGTGCAGCATATGGAAGCCGGTTTTATCCGCGGCAAACCAAGTACGCTCTACCTTCATGCCGCCGAATCGACGAACATTGACGTCGCCATTCTCTTTACGGCTCCATGGGCAGCCCCATTGTTCCATTTGAATCATTTCGCGAGTGGCATTTTCGACGAAATACTCAACAACATTTTGTTCGCAAAGCCAGTCACCCCCGCCAACGGTGTCGTTAAAGTGGTTGTCTAAGCTATCTTCATCTTTGATGACGGCAGCAGAGCCCCCTTCGGCTGCAACCGTGTGCGAGCGCATAGGGTATACTTTAGAGATAAGAGCAATCTCTAAATCGGGGTTGGCTTCAGCCGCTGCGATAGCAGTACGAAGACCGGCGCCGCCAGCGCCGATGACCGCGATATCTGTGGTTATGGTTTTCACAGTTATCCTCCAGTGTGAGTGAGCAAAATAATGAGGGATGAACTTATGTGATTAAGCCCATCCCAACAGCAATTGCATTAGATCGTTATTATTAAATTAATTCCTTTAACTAGTTTACGGCACCAATGTCAGGAAAAAATTGATATTGATGGATTTTTGCCGTAGAAATGCTAGAGAGAAGTCAGGATTTACGTAATGTGTGACAAGTATCACTGAGCTACGTTTAACGATTTTAATTTTACATATCTACCAATAGTTTATAGCAATATGACAATACAAAACTGGCAACCTAGTGCAACAATTCAACAACTTAAAAACAGGGCTCAACTGCTTTCAGTTATTCGTCAATTCTTTCTAGAAAGAGAGGTGATGGAAGTCGAAACACCCGCGATAAGTCATGCAACAGTGACGGATGTTCACTTACATACTTTTAAGACTCATTTTGTTGGTCCCGGTTACTCGACTGGACAGTCACTGTTTTTAATGACTAGCCCTGAATTTCATATGAAGCGACTTCTTGCGGCGGGAAGTGGGTCTATTTATCAGATTGGTAAAGCGTTTCGCAATGAAGAAAATGGACGTTATCACAACCCTGAATTTTCGATGTTGGAGTGGTATCGGGTTGGTTTTGATCATCATGATTTAATGGATGAAATGGATGAGCTACTACAACGTGTTTTAGATAGTGGAAAAGCAGTAAGAATGACCTATCAGCAAGCATTTTTAAGTGTACTAGAGGTTTGTCCTTTGGAAGCTTCAATGGAAGCTCTAAAAAAGGTGGCTAAAAATATTGGCTTAGAGGATATTGCTGCCGATGAACAAGATAGAGATACGTTATTACAACTGCTTTTTAGTATTGGTGTTGAGCCTCATATCGGTCAGAAATCGCCAGCATTTGTGTATGACTTTCCTGCTTCCCAAGCTGCATTAGCAAAGATTAATAAGAGTGATCCACGAGTTGCGGATCGTTTTGAAGTCTATTTTAAAGGAATAGAGCTCGCAAATGGTTTCCATGAACTGGATGATGCGGATGAGCAGCTAGCAAGATTTGTAGAAGATAATCAGCAGCGACTGAAAATGGGGCTAGAAATGCAGCCTATTGATTACCATTTGATCGATGCGTTAAAAGCGGGGCTTCCTGCGTGTGCCGGAGTGGCATTGGGTATTGATCGATTAGTTATGTTAGCGTTGAAGTGCCAGCATATAGATGAAGTAACAGCGTTTTCTTTTCCAAGAGCATAGCCATTAAACCATCTAAATCTTCCTTTAAATTAAGGTCAGACCCACCGCAATCTGACCTTTCTGTTTATCAATTTACAATGAGCCCAGTGCCTATTACGGCGATCAATGCCCCCAGCCAAGCAAATTTGTTCGGTCTCTGTTTGATGTATATCCATAATATTGGCAGTACCATGATAGGTGTTGTTGAAGAGAGAAGCGCCACCATACCAACATTACCATCTCTCAAAGCATAGAGTATCAATGTCATGCCTACCGCCATGGCAAGAAAACCATTTAGAGCCGTTATCAAAAAGATACGTAATGTGATGGGTTTTAGTGCTAGAGCTAACTTAGATCCTGACAACCGGAAGGTGAGATGCGCGATAAAAGCGGTAATCATTCGGATAGCTGATGCAGCTATTGGATCCACCGCTGTTTGCATTACTGGTTTAGCGATAATGCCCCCTAAAGCCTGACAGAGTGCAGCAAGTAATCCTAATGCTACGGCAATCCAAATGTTTCCTTTAACCGCTTCCCAGTCGTGCTGTTGCTGTTTTTTCTTACCAAAAAAAATAGCGGTTAGTACGCCAGAAAAAACAAAAATGGCGCCCAATAACTCTTTTCCCTGCATGGTCTCACTAAACAGGAAATAACCGATAATAGCGGAGAAAACAGCATGACAAGAGAAGAGGAGTCCGGCTTGTCGTGGGCCCATTCTGTTCATGCAGGCGAATAGAGCAGTATCACCTATAAATATGCCGATCAATCCTGACAACATCATGGGAGTAAGATGTTGGCTAGTGACGGTTAGCCAACCGCCACTAATTAGTGCCATAGCACTTAACATGACGGCTGTGCAGCCCATCCGCCATCGGCTATATGCAAATGAGCCGAGATGACGAGCAGGCGTGACGGATACTAAACTGGAAATTGCCCATAAAAACGCCGCTGCGAGAGCAAGCCACTCATAGCTCATAATGATAATTATTTTCAATTGATGGTGAATTCATGCTACCCGAATATCTTAATAACCGCGAGAGCAGAGTGAATTAAATTCATCAGAGAGGGATTAATGTTGCTGAGCGAACGTTGACTTATATGACAAAGTAAAGAAGCACCAATAACAGGTGCTTCTTAGATTAAGTTACTTGAACTGAAAAATCAGGTGATAACGAGTGCTGCGGCATAAACAATAAGAAGGCCAACAACACCAATGATGATCCCTGTTTTCGCCATATCTTTGCTTTCAATAAAGCCAGTAGAGTATGCCAATGAGTTAGGTGGTGTGGATACAGGAAGAATCATACCCAGTGACGCTGAGAATGCGACGACGACTAGTAGTCCTTGTAACCCTCCAATGCTCACTAAGCTTTCCATTGAGGCGCCAATGGCGGCGGCTATTGGCATTAACAAGTTAGCCGTTGCGGTGTTAGACATAAAGTTGGCCATAATCCAGCAGACCAAAGATAAGGTTATGACGACTGAGAATGGCGATAGAGATTCATAGTCAATAGCGTGTGCGAGTGCTTCAGCTAATCCCGTTTTGTCTAACCCTATCCCGATGGCAATACCACCAGCAACAAGCCAGAGTACATCCCAGTTGATCTGTTTCAACTCTTCTTTGCCCATAATGCCGGTAAGGGTAAACACCGCAAGTGGGATAATCGATACCACATAGGTGTTCATGCCGTGCAGCTTTGTTGTCATCCAAAGTAGAATGGTGCCTGCAAATGTGGCATAGACGACGATAGCTCGCCAACTCTTTTTAAATGAACCATCCAGTTTTAAAGTCATCTCCTCTTGGGAAGAGGGAAACAGTTTTTGTAGTAGGAACCATGCAAAAGTTAATTGCACAATCACAAATGGAAGTCCCATCATCATCCAAGAAAGAAAGTCGATGCTGTTTTCACCAGTGAGGTACTGTAAGGCAATGGCGTTTGGAGGTGTCCCTATTGGAGTTGCAATACCACCCGTGTTAGCAGCAATGGGCACACATAACACCAGAGCCTTAATACCCAAATCTCCTTTGGGTGCCGATGCTACGATTGGGCCTAGTAGAGCCAGCATCATAACCGTTGTCGCGGTATTGGACATAAACATAGAGAATACAGCGGTAATTAGCATTAAACCGAGCATGATAAATTTCGGTTTCTTACCAAAAGGTTTTAACAATACTCGTGCAAGGTTGTTATCTAATTCGTATTTTGAGGCTGCGATAGCGAGAGCAAATCCCCCCATGAATAGAATGATGATTGGTGATGAAAATGCACTGAAAATATCTTTATAATTCATCAATTCGCCAAGATCATGACCAAGAGGGGGCTCTCTGAATAGATGCAGCCCCTTATTTGAAATCATTATCAGTTCAAGGGCAATAATAAGAATTGAAGTTGCAAACACTGGGACAGGTTCCAATACCCATAGTAGCGCAGCTAACAAAAATATCGCTAAGAGGCGGTGCTGTATTAATGTGAGATCATCTATGGGGATGGAATCAATCGGTATCATCAAAACCAAAGACGGGATGGCAAAGCAAATAAAGAGTTTTATTAGCGTTGCCGGATTGATTTTTTTCTTCATCGTACGCGTAACCTCGTTATTGATACCGAAAGGCTTACCTTTGAATTTACATTTTTGACGTTAAAAAGAGTGTTTTCATTGGCCATCGGTCTAAAGTTTAAAATTGTCTGCAAACTAGCATAAAGTAAGCCAAACCTGCTTACTAAGATCCGCATAGAGTTTTGAAAATAAGAAGGAATTTTTTTTCAGCGATTTGTTATTGGTCAATAAATTGAGGCATTTAAAGCAAAAAAGTCATAAGCAATGTCAATTTTGCTTATGACTTAATATTGATGATTTTATTAATGAAGGATATCGATTATTTGATATTGGCGTAAGGAGTTCCTAATCGAGTGGTGACACCATTCTCCATACTGGAATCAAAATCAATGGCTTCTTTGGCAAATAGATTGATAACCGTTGAGCCCAGTTTAAAGCGGCCCATTTCTTCACCTTTACTTAGTGAAACAGCGTTGTGTCCTGATGCTGGATAGTCCCAGCTATATACACTGTTCCCTCTTGGTGGAGTGACTGTTCCTGCCCAAATAAGCTCTATGCTTCCTACAATGGTTGCACCAACAAGTATCTGAGCCATAGGGCCAAATTTGGTGTCAAAAATACAGACAACACGCTCGTTTCTGGCAAACAGGTTAGGAATGTTCTCGGCGGTAAGAGGATTTACTGAATAGAGATCTCCTGGTACGTATATCATCTTACGTAAGATACCATCACATGGCATATGAACACGGTGATAGTCACTAGGAGAGAGATAAAGCGTCGCAAAATCACCGCCTTCAAACTCTTTATACAAATCAGCATCACCACCTAATAATTCTTGTGCAGAATATTGGTGTCCTTTGGCTTGAACAAGTTGACCATCATCAATAGCACCGAATTGACTGACGCATGCATCCGCAGGGTGAGTGATCACATTGCTATCTTCCGTAAGGGGTCTCGCTCCCCCTTTTAGTTCTCTAACAAAAAAAGAGTTAAATGACGAGAAAAAAGCAGGATCTGAGTGGCGAGCTTCGTCCATATTAATCTTGTACTGCTTGATAAACAGTCGGATTATCATGGTAGTAAATTTCCCCAGCTCGGCTGCGGCTAATAAACCGACAAGTCGGGTAATGGCATGTTTTGGTGCCCAGACTTGGAACCAAATTTTAATTCGATCAGATAGTTTCATAATGATGTCATTTAGTGTCAGACAAGTGGCGAGATAGTACTTAATCTTACCAAGGTTGTCAGTATGTTAATTGTCTCTAGTAATTAAAGATCGGCTTTTTTGTTTCGAGAATATTGTCGATTGGCTTTGTTCTCTGTCATGCTATCGATAATTCGGTGATAACTCTGAAAGCGTATTGCAGATATCTTTCCTTCGTCAACGGCTTGGCGCAAAATACAGCCGGGATCATCGAGGTGCTTACAGTCTCGGAATTTGCATCCTCCTAGATGTGGACGAAACTCAACAAATGCCTCTGTCACTTCATCTTGGTTTAGGTGCCACAAACCAAACTCTCGTATTCCTGGAGAATCAATTAAATCACCACCAGTAGAGAAGTGGTACAGTCGAGCTGCTGTTGTAGTGTGTTGGCCTAATCCTGAGTTTTCCGACACCGCACCTTCTTCAACGTTAACCTCTGGTAGCAATGCATTGACCAAACTAGACTTTCCTACGCCAGATTGCCCAACAAAAATATTAATCCTATCTTGTAATTCGCTTTCAAGCTGACTTATGCCTTCACCTGACTCTTTACTTACAAATAGAACTTTATAGCCAATTTTTTCGTAAATGGAGAGCTGTTCACGATACTCGGTTATTTGCTCTGAAGAGAGTAAATCAATTTTATTCAATACAATAAGAGGAGCTATATGCAATGTTTCTGACGCAATGAGATAGCGATCGATAATATTGAGAGACAGTTCAGGCAATACAGAAGATACAATCACCATTTGGTCTACATTAGCAGCTACAGGCTTTAAACCATCGTAATAATCTGGCCTAGTTAAAATGGAGCTTCTCTCTTTTACCGCTTCAACGACACCTGAAATTCCAGCCATAGATTCAAGACCTGCCCGCCAAATTACATTGTCTCCAGAGACAAGACTTTCAATGCCTCTACGCAAGTTACAGCGATGGATCTCTTTTGTGACGGTATCTTCAATGTCAGCATGTTGACCGAAACGAGTAATGACTAAACCACTTTTTGTGTCGCCTAGCATCTCTTCGTTCCATTGAACATTATCGTCTTTCTTCAGACGCTTACTCTGATTGTTTCGAACGCGTCGAACTTGACCTTTTGTCAGCTTTTTCTTTTTTGCCACAGTATCTTGTTGCCTTATCGGGGGCTATTTTTACGTTGTTCAACAGTAACGAGAAACCTCGAAACGTTAACACAGCCTATGGTTGTTTCACCTTTGGACGAGTATCATACCTTTTTTATCGACAAAATAGGCAATTCATCAATGTCATTCAGTGATCAAAATTTAATTTGGGTAGATCTTGAGATGACGGGGTTAGACCCGGAACAGCACAAGATCATCGAAATCGCGACAATTGTGACAGACAGCGAATTAAATATATTAGCGGAAGGCCCTACCATTGCTGTTCATCAGTCAGAGCAAGAATTAGATAAAATGGATGAGTGGTGTACAACAACACATACAGGTAGTGGGCTGGTAGAGCGAGTTCGTGCAAGCAATATTGATGAGCAAGAAGCGATTAAGCAGACGATTACTTTCTTAGAGAAGTGGGTTCCTAAAGGAAAATCTCCTATTTGTGGTAATAGTATTGGGCAGGATAGACGCTTTTTATACAAGCATATGGCTGAACTAGAAGAGTATTTCCATTATCGGTATGTTGATGTAAGTACTTTAAAGGAACTAACTCGTCGTTGGAAACCAGAAGTATTGGATGGTTTTTCTAAAACGGGGAGCCATTTGGCACTAGATGATATTCGCGAATCTATTGCGGAACTGAAATATTATCGAGACAACATCTTCTCTATTTAGACTCTGCTCCATACTCAGAGACATCAATATGAGGAGTTAGCGTGTTAATGCACTCCTCTGGGTGAGTTTATTGGTTCTTTTTTCAGCAAGTAGTAAAAAAAACTCACTTTTTTTGAAGAAGGACTTGCATCACAAAAAAATGCTCTTATAATTCGCAGCCCTGAACGACGAAAGACGATTCAGTTTGCGACACTAGCTCAGTTGGTAGAGCGCAACCTTGCCAAGGTTGAGGTCACGAGTTCGAACCTCGTGTGTCGCTCCAAATTTTATTTATCGTTTTGGCGATAAATGGTAGCGAGAATCAATGACGCTACACTTTCTTTAATTAGAAAGAATAAGCCATCATCATGCTTTAAATGATGAAACACGGACGCGGGGTGGAGCAGCTTGGTAGCTCGTCGGGCTCATAACCCGAAGGTCGTCGGTTCAAATCCGGCCCCCGCAACCAATTTAAAGGTGTTGTGATTTGCTAGCTCGTCGGGCTCAGCCATTCATAAAACCCAGCGAAGGTCATCGGTTCAAGTCCGGCCTCTGCAACCAAATTTAGATTGTTTGATTCAATTTCAGATGATTTTGCGACACTAGCTCAGTTGGTAGAGCGCAACCTTGCCAAGGTTGAGGTCACGAGTTCGAACCTCGTGTGTCGCTCCAAATTGTATTTATCGCTTTGGCGATAAATGGTAGCGACAATAACGCTACACTTTCTTTAATTAGGAAGAATAAGCCATCATCATGCTTTAAATGATGAAACACGGACGCGGGGTGGAGCAGCTTGGTAGCTCGTCGGGCTCATAACCCGAAGGTCGTCGGTTCAAATCCGGCCCCCGCAACCAATTTAAAGGTGTTGTGATTCGCTAGCTCGTCGGGCTCAGCTATTCATAAAACCTAGCGAAGGTCATCGGTTTAAGTCCAGCCTCTGCAATTAAGTTTAAAGGTGTTGTGATTCGCTAGCTCGTCGGGCTCAGCTATTCATAGAACCTAGCGAAGGTCATCGGTTCAAGTCCGGCCTCTGCAACCAAATTTAGATTGTTTGATTCAATTTCAGATGATTTTGCGACACTAGCTCAGTTGGTAGAGCGCAACCTTGCCAAGGTTGAGGTCACGAGTTCGAACCTCGTGTGTCGCTCCAAATTTTATTTATCGCTTTGGCGATAAATGGTAGCGACAATCAATGACGCTACACTTTCTTTAATTAGAAAGAATAAGCCATCATCATGCTTTAAATGATGAAACACGGACGCGGGGTGGAGCAGCTTGGTAGCTCGTCGGGCTCATAACCCGAAGGTCGTCGGTTCAAATCCGGCCCCCGCAACCAATTTCTCTTTTGAGAAAATACTGCTCTTTATCTTGTTCCAAGTTTTACAAAATCTCACAAAAGCAATTTATCCTTTGTTGTTGGGTAATATACCCAGTTGTATCGCTCTTTTAATGCTGTGAAGCATTACATCAAACATCAAAATACTTAGTGTTTTATCAATAAAAATTTTCCACCGCTTTAGCTCAGCATTTTCGGTGGCTCTGTCCAGTTTTTAAAAAATAATTAACAGACTTATCCACATTACAAGTTCTGTGGATAACCTAGTGAATAAAATTATTTTCCCTACGATATTTCTTATTATTGCAAGATCATTACTATGAAAACAAAGGTCTAATTACCCAATCAATCAAACGTAACCTGTTGATATTTAAGTGTTGTAGTGGGTTTTCTCTTTGGTGGGGGATGATCTGAAAGGATCATTAACTGATTTTTCATTGATCTTTGTCATTTCTTACTAATGTGTTTAACTTTTTCTAAGTAAACGTTTTGCTATAAGGCTATATTTCTTTTCCACACCTCATTTTTGAGGGCAATGTCAAATAAATAGCTCATAAAATAGTCATTATTATTTATATAAAGAAATGATACCAATTGCATTAATTTATATTTGAGTACTTGAATGGGTATAAGCGGAAAATGGAAATAGGCACTAATCAATAAAGTGCCCATTTTAGGCATCACGTGGTAATCCTTTTTGTACGATACGGATTAATCGCTCTGTTTTTGTGTTTTTATACGGCAGTTGATTCGTTTGTTGTTCAATTGCCCAAGTAATATGTTCATCCAATATGGAGTTAATACCTAGTCTATTCTCGAGTGCGCTTACTATTTCTAATGAATAAGGAGCATTGCCTAATGCGACGGAGATATTTCTTAGCCACTGAATGTAACCAATGCGTCGTATTGCGGAACCTTCTAATCTTTTTAAAAACTCCTGCTCGCTCCATAAAAATAGCGTTAATAATTCATTAGATTGGAATTCTTTTTTTCTATAGAAATCGGGTTGTTCCGTTAGCTCAGAGAAGCGATTCCACGGGCAAACTAACTGACAGTCATCACAGCCGTATATCCTATTCCCTATCGCTTTTCGAAATTCAACTGGGATAGTACCGTCAAGCTCAATAGTTAAATATGAAATGCACCTTCTTGCATCGACAACTGCGTCATCAATAATCGCGTTCGTTGGACAGGAGGTTATACATGCTCGACATTTTCCGCACTCATTTGTTGCTGGTTTATCCACGGGCAGTGGTATATCAACAAGTAGTTCACCTAAGAAAAACCAGGAACCTGCATTCTCGTTAATAATAAGCGAGTGTTTACCAATCCAACCTAAACCGGCTTCTTGTGCTAAAGGTCGTTCTAAAATAGGGGCGGAATCAACGAAGGGTCTATAACCTAGTTCGTTGACTTGTTGCTCTATTTTTTGACCAAGCTTTTTAAGCTGATTTCTTAATAGTTTATGATAGTCGCGTCCAAGTGCGTAGCGGCTAATATATCCTTGATTAGTGTCGCTTAAATCAGAAGAAAACTGAGCTTCAGGTGGTAGATAATCCAGCCTTACACTGATAACTCGTAAGGTACCGGGCAGTAGTTCATCTGGTCGGGATCTCATCGTGCCGTGTCTGGCCATCCATTCCATTTCACCGTGGTAACCCGCATCTAACCAATCAAGCATCGCTTGTTCATACTTAGATAAATCTATATCACAGATACCAACCTGCTGAAAACCAAGTTCTTTTCCCCAGTTTTTGATATTGTCAGATAGTTCTTGATAGTCCATGATAATTAAAATTATTATAAATAATGACATCAATTTTAGCTGATTTATCTATATACTAAAACAACTCAATCGATGGATGTATCGCTGAGCAGAACAGGCCATTTAACTTGGCTGTTTGAAGAGAAGATTGCCATTGAGTTTCTCTGAAGTAGTAGTAAATTTGAAACTTATTCGCTAGGGTCTTGTCTCTCAATTTGAATAAGGTTTACTATTGCTGTTCTTTTGATTTTTGTAATCAGTGAAGATAGAAGATAAATAAGTACAATGAAGACAATAACAACGACTTTAAATGATGAACAGGCGACTATTCAATTAGGAACGTCTTTAGCCAGTTTATGCAGCCAACAAACAACTATATATTTACATGGTGATTTAGGTGCAGGCAAAACAACGTTTAGTCGAGGTTTTATTAGAGCGCTCGGTCATATAGGCAATGTTAAGAGTCCTACTTACACCCTGGTTGAACCCTACCAATTGGCTTCTTGGCAGGTATACCACTTTGATTTATATCGGCTGGCAGATCCAGAAGAGCTCGAGTTTATGGGGATAAGAGACTATTTTACCGATGATGCGATTTGCTTGGTTGAGTGGCCTGAGAAAGGTCAGGGTTTACTGCCTGAAGCCGATCTAGATATTGAGTTGCGTTATCATGGTGAGCAGAGAGTTGCTTATTTGGTGGCCAATAATGATTATGGTTTAAATTTGCTTAGTAGAATGGAGCTATCTTGATTTATAAGCAGTTTAGAATACTTTGCCTGATTTTATTCACAACATTGATTGCTGCGTTAACATCAAACGTTTCTGCAAATACGTTGGAAAGTCTACGAGTTTGGCCGTCGCCAGACGAAACTCGAGTGGTTATTGATCTAAAAACTGAAGTCGAGTATAGCTTTTTTACTTTATCCAGCCCCTATCGTTTAGTTGTCGATCTGAAAAAAACCAACATTGATACAAAATTGCCGATTACGGTTAAAAACAGCAAAATTCTAAGCAAAGTCCGTAAAAGCACCCCACCAGAGAAAGGTACTTATCGTCTGGTTTTTGAATTAAAACGAAAAGCAGCGGCCAATTTATTTAAATTAAAGCCAACACCTGGTGGAGAGTATGGTCACCGATTAGTGATTGATATTCCACACCAAGCATCGAGTAAAACGCCAACTAAAAGCAGTGCAACGGTTACTCAGCCAAAAGTAAGTAAAGATGCTTCTCAATTAGCTGGAACGGCAGATATTATCGTGGCGATAGATGCGGGGCATGGAGGTGAAGATCCCGGTTCCATCGGACCTACTCGAAAATATGAAAAGCATGCAACCCTAAGTATTTCGCAAAAGATTGCTCAGCAACTAAATAGCATTCCAGGTATCAAAGCGGTAATGACGCGAAAAGGTGACTACTTTGTTAACCTGAATAAACGTTCTTCTATTGCAAGAAAAAATAAAGCCCATCTGTTGATTTCTGTTCACGCAGATAGTTTTCGCTCTCCTAAACCTAGAGGGGGCTCCGTATTCGTATTGAATATGTCGCGTGCAAACTCAGAAATAGCTCGCTGGGTAGAAAAACAAGAACAGCAATCTGAGTTATTAGGTGGCGCAGGTGAAGTTCTGTCAAAAACGAATACCGATAAAAATGTCAGCCAAACTTTGTTAGATCTGCAATTCAGTCATTCTCAAAAAGAGGGCTTTAAGGTTGCGACTCATATCCTAAAGGAAATGGGGAAAGTGACACGTTTACATAAAAAAGATCCTGTCCACGCTAGTCTAGCCGTTTTAAAGTCACCAGATATCCCTTCTGTATTGGTTGAAACGGGTTTTATCTCTAATCCGACTGAGGAAAAGCTGCTTTTCCAGCGAACGCATCAAGATAAGTTGGCGACAGCTTTAACCAAAGCGATTGTTCAGTACTTTGAAACCACACCACCTGAAGGCACTCTGTTTGCACAACGGCGAAATGCGAAGAAGCATAAAGTCTCTAGAGGAGAGTCTTTATCTGTGATTTCAAAAAAATATGGTGTCACCACACAGGCATTAATGCGTGCTAATAATCTTAAAAGCAGCGGCTTAGCTATTGGTCAGGTACTGATCATTCCAGCTAATCGTTCACCTATTGTTGTTAAAAAACAAGCAAACCCAGTAGAAACAAAGGTGATTACCCACGTGGTTAAGTCTGGAGAGTATCTCGGTAAAATAGCGACCAAATACAAAGTCACAGTGGCTAGCATCAAAGCACAGAATAGGCTGAAAAAAGAGACCCTTTGGGTTGGACAAAAGCTGAAAATAACCGTCAAACTTAAAGATGTTCCTATTCGTAAACATAAAGTAAAACGCGGGGAATTCTTAAGTAAAATCGCTTCTCAATACGGTGTGACAGTTAATGGTATCCGTAGCGCGAATAAGCTGCGTTCCGATAAGCTAGCTGTTGGCCAAGTTCTGGTTATACCAAATAGATGACGATAAAAATACTGCCGGCGAGACTGGCGAACCAAATAGCAGCTGGAGAAGTGGTTGAGAGACCTGCTTCAGTGGTTAAAGAGTTGGTAGAAAATAGCTTAGACTCTGGTGCTACCCGTATCGATATTGATATCGAGAAGGGGGGCAGTAAGTTAATTCGTGTTCGCGATAATGGTAAAGGTATCCCTCAAGATGAGTTGACGCTTGCGCTGAGTCGTCATGCCACGTCAAAAATTCATACGCTGGATGATCTCGAAGCTATTGTTAGCTTGGGGTTTAGAGGTGAAGCATTAGCAAGTATCAGCTCTGTATCTAGGTTAACGCTGACTTCCCGTACTGCAACACAAGATCAGGCTTGGGCTGCGTATAGTGAAGGTCGCGAAATGGAAGTGCAGTTGAAACCTTCGGCACATCCTATTGGTACTTCTGTAGAAGTACTTGATCTGTTCTTCAATACCCCTGCCAGACGAAAGTTTCTTCGAACTGAGAAAACAGAGTTTACTCATATTGATGAGCTGTTAAAGCGTATTGCTCTCAGCCGATTTGATGTCACCATTAACTTACGACATAACGGTAAAGGAGTAAGACAGTACCGAAGTGCCAAAAATCAACTGCAAACTGAGAAAAGAATTGGCGCAGTTTGTGGCAGTAACTTTGTTAAAAACATGCTTAGTATCCAACTGGAACACAACGGAATGAAGTTGCATGGTTGGATTACTTCTCCTGATGGTGCTCGTCAACAAAATGATCTGCAGTACTGTTATGTGAATGGACGCATGATGAAAGATAAGCTTATAAACCATGCTATTCGCCAAAGTTATCAAACAAGCTTGATGTCAGATCAGTTTGCTGCGTATGTTCTGTTTATTGAGCTTGATCCACATCAGGTGGACGTTAATGTACATCCAGCAAAACATGAAGTACGTTTCCATCAAACTCGTCTGGTTCATGATTTTATCTATCAAGCGTTATCAGATGCTTTAGCACAGAGCCATTACATTGATCAGCCGAAAACTACCCATTCAGCTTATGGAGTCGATAACGATTCGAATGTTGAGCAAAAGTCGGAAGTTGAAGAACCTGCTGTGGTGACATATAGAGAACAAGAGGTGATCAATAATATCCCCTCTTATCCTGGTAGAGCGGGTTATAAAGATAGTTTTGGGACTAAAGCGGTAAATGAAAACGAGCAAAAACAAGCCAACATCAACAATGGTGAAGGTGCGATACCTAGAGCGTCATATTCAAAAAAAGAGCAGCGATCTAAAAGTAATGAATTAACGCCATCGCCAAGCCAAAAAGAATTAAAGGCATATAAAGAGCTGCTAACCACCCCAGAATTTGATGATGTTAAAATTAATCGTGAAGATAGACATCAACCAGAGCAGAGTAATCATCAATTAGACAAAATAGAAAAGCCAATCAGTAAAATAGGAAAGGCAATCTGTATAATTGAAAGTAAGTACTTACTTGTGCAAACTGATAATGATGCCGCATTATTGTCACTTGAAAAGGCAGAGTGGTATCGCGTATTAGGTCAGTTGCAAACAGACTCGCAAGCATTAACGGTGCAACCTTTGCTTGTCCCATTGTCAATTAAAGTGGGTAAAGAGTTAGTGGAAAAGGCGATGCAACGACAACCATTACTAGAAAAATTTGCGATTCAACTAAAAGAAAAGCAGACAGATAGCATAATGGTAATGGGCGTACCTCAACCATTACGTCAGCAAAACTTACAACACGTAATTCCTGAGTTGTTGCTGTTATTGGGTGACGCTAAAAGTGACATTAATGAGGCTTTTCTAGCGAACTGGTTAGCAACAGAAGTCACTAAGGTAAAATGTGACTATACTTTATCTGAAGGGATTCAAATAATTACTGAATTAGAACAGTTATGGCAGGGAGTTTTGCCATTATCTGACAAACAATTTGTTCAGGCTGTTAATTTTGACACAACTATTGCCAAGTTAAGCATTGGCTAAGCCAGAGAATGAAAAAAGAACTACCATTAGCATTATTTTTAATGGGGCCAACCGCCTCAGGAAAAACCGACTTAGCCATAAAATTAAGAAAACAGTTTCCGGTCGATATCATTAGTGTTGACTCAGCGCTTATCTATAAAGGTATGGATATTGGTACCGCAAAACCAAGTGCTGAAGAGTTAGCTTTGGCTCCTCATCGGCTGATTGATATTTTAGATCCCATTGATGCGTATTCGGCTGCTGACTTTAGACGTGATGCATTGATCGAGATGAACGAGATCGTTAATGCAGGAAGAATTCCTCTGCTCGTTGGCGGAACGATGCTGTATTACAAAGCCCTACTTGAGGGCTTATCACCACTTCCAGCGGCTGATCCAGAGGTTCGTAAGCAGATAGAATTAGAAGCAGAAAAGGATGGTTGGAGCGCATTACATGCTCAATTAAGAGATCTTGATCCCGTCTCTGCACAAAGAATTCATCCGAATGATCCTCAAAGGTTATCAAGGGCATTGGAAGTTTATCGAATTTCAGGTAAAACATTAACTGAATTGACTCAAGTTAAAGGGGATGAACTGCCTTTTAACGTAAAGCAATTTGCAATAGCGCCTAAGGAAAGGGCAGAGCTGCATCGTCGAATTGAGCTTAGGTTTGATAAAATGATCGACGCCGGATTTGAACAAGAGATGAAATCACTCTATTCTCGTAAAGAGCTTCATCCGGATTTACCTTCTATTAGGTGTGTTGGTTATCGACAGATGTGGGATTATTTAGATGGGAATTGTGATTTAGAGGAAGCGAAATTTCGTGGAATCTGCGCGACCCGTCAATTGGCCAAGCGACAAATTACCTGGTTACGCAGTTGGGATAATTTAACTTGGTTAGATAGCGAGAACATTGAACAGTCGTATAAGATCATGTCAGAGGCAATAGCTTCAAACTGATTTTGCTGTGTATAATGTGATCGTTTTTGCGTGAAAGTCTTACTCTTATGAACTATAGGTTATGGGAAAGGCTGATTTGATTCATTTAGCTCGAATGCAAAAGCAGAATAATAATATTGCCGAGCACCATAAGCTAAATAATTACAACAACAACAAACAAATAAGGAATATAAAATGGCTAAGGGGCAATCTTTACAAGACCCGTTCTTAAACGCGCTACGTCGCGAACGTGTGCCAGTTTCAATCTACCTAGTGAATGGTATTAAACTTCAAGGACAGATCGAGTCTTTTGATCAATTTGTGATTCTTTTGAAGAATACAGTAAATCAAATGGTGTATAAGCATGCGATTTCTACAGTAGTACCTGCACGTGCGGTAACACACCACAGCAACACAGAACGCCCTCATGGAGAGCGTCAACAAGAGAAATCTGAAGATTAATAGTTATAATTTAACACGAGGTTAGTTGCTTGTTTGACCGTTATGAAGCCGGTGAACAGGCTATTCTTGTTCATATAAATTTCACTCAGGATGGTGAGTGGGAAGATCTTAGCGAATGTGAAATGCTGGTATCTTCTGCTGGAGTCAATACGTTACAGGTAATCACCGGTAGCCGACAAGCTCCGCACTCCAAATACTATGTTGGAGAAGGGAAAGCCCAAGAAATAGCTCAAGCTGTTCAGTTGACTGGTGCTGAAATTGTGATTTTTAATCACGCCCTCTCTCCTGCTCAAGAGCGAAATCTTGAACTGTTGTGCAAATGTCGAGTAGTAGACCGTACCGGCCTAATATTGGATATTTTTGCTCAAAGAGCCCGAACCCACGAAGGTAAGTTGCAAGTTGAATTAGCTCAACTACGTCACCTTTCAACGAGACTTATTCGTGGTTGGACTCACCTTGAAAGACAAAAAGGTGGTATCGGTTTAAGAGGCCCTGGTGAAACACAGTTAGAAACCGATAGGCGTCTACTGCGTGACAGAATAAAAGCAATCTTACGTCGTTTGGCGAAAGTTGCTAAACAACGAGAACAAGGCCGACGAGCTCGTCATCGAGCTGAGATTCCGACAATCTCGTTGGTTGGTTATACCAATGCGGGGAAATCAACACTGTTTAATCGTATTACTGAGGCGGGTGTCTATGCTGCGGATCAATTGTTCGCAACACTGGATCCTACCTTAAGAAAGATCGAATTAGATGATGTTGGTGTGGCTATTTTAGCGGATACGGTTGGTTTTATCCGACATCTCCCCCATGATCTAGTTGCGGCCTTTAAAGCAACGCTGCAAGAAACACAAGAAGCGGACATCCTATTGCATGTTGTCGATGCCAGTGATGATCGTTTTCGAGAGAATATGAGTGCTGTTCATGAAGTACTAGAAGAGATTGAAGCAAATGAAATCCCTTCTTTGGTAGTGATGAACAAAATTGATAATCTTGAAGGACAACAACCTCGTATTGAACGAGATGAAGAGGGTTTACCTCAAACTGTCTGGGTTTCTGCAATGGAAGGTAAGGGCATTGATTTATTGTTCCAAGCACTCACTGAGCGCTTGGCAAGCCAAATGGTTCAGTATCAGCTGCGAATTCCTCCCCAATATCAGGGTCGTTTTCGTAGTACATTCTTCAATATGAAAAGTATTCAAAAAGAAGAGTATGAATCAGATGGTAACTTATTGATCAATATCCGAATGCAACAAGTAGATTGGTCTAGACTTGAGAAAAGAGAAGGGGCAGTTTTAGGTGACTTTATCGTTCACCAAAGGGCTGCTACAGTATAACGTCATATCAAATGATGGAGCTTTCTAATGGCGTGGAATGAGCCTGGTAACAATAACGGCGATAATAATGGCCGCGATAATGACCCTTGGGGTAATAAAGATCGTGGCAACCGGAATTCCGGTGGCCGAGATCAAGGACCGCCAGACTTGGACGAAGTGTTCAATAAACTAAGTCAAAAGCTGGGTGGAAAATTTGGTAAAAAAGGTGGAATACCTTCAGTAGGTGGCAGCGGCGGAGCGATGGGAATAGGTCTTATTGCCATCGTAGCAATTGCTATCTGGGTGTTCTCTGGTTTCTATACAATTGGTGAAGCAGAAAGAGGGGTAGTTTTACGCCTAGGAAAATACGATCATATCGTTGATCCTGGTTTGAACTGGCGTCCTCGCTTTATTGATGAAGTTACTCCGGTTAACGTTCAGGCCATCCGTGCATTACGTGCATCTGGTACCATGTTAACGAAAGACGAAAATGTAGTAACTGTTGAAATGGGGGTTCAGTACCGTGTGTCGGATCCTTATAAATATCTGTTTAGAGTAACCAATGCTGACGATAGTTTACGTCAAGCAACTGATTCTGCATTGCGTGCAGTGATTGGTGACTCATTGATGGACAGCATTTTGACCAGTGGTCGTCAACAAATTCGTCAAAGTACTCAAGAAACGTTGAACCGTATTATCGATAACTACGATATGGGTTTGATTGTTGTTGATGTGAACTTCCAGTCAGCACGTCCTCCTGAGCAAGTAAAAGATGCTTTCGATGATGCTATCGCAGCGCGAGAAGATGAAGAGCGTTTCATTCGTGAAGCGGAAGCGTATAAAAATGAGATCTTGCCGAAAGCGACTGGTCGAGCAGAACGTTTGAAGAAAGAAGCTCAAGGTTATACCGAACGTATTGTTAATGAAGCTTTTGGTCAGGTAGCTCAGTTTGAGAAATTACTACCAGAATACCAAGCGGCACCAAACGTTACCCGTGATCGTCTTTACTTAGACACAATGGAAGAAGTTTACACAGCTACATCTAAAGTGTTAATTGATTCTGAATCAAGTGGTAACTTGTTGTACTTACCTATTGATAAGTTAGGCCAATCTTCAAGTGAAACGTCGACAAAACGTAAAGCACAATCAACATCTGCTTATGATGATATTGAGCTTGAATCACAAAGATCTGACAATCAAAATCAGACATCATCCTCTAGTTCAACTAGCACACGTCAAGGGAGATACTAAGAATGCGTAAGTTAATGATCCCTGTTATTTTCGCTGCGCTAGCGATGCTGCTAATGTCTGTTTTTGTTATTCCTGAGGGTGAGCGCGGAATCGTTATTCGATTTGGCCGAGTCCTGAAAGACAATACAGAAATGTCTCGCATCTATGAGCCTGGTTTGCATTTTAAAATGCCACTCTTCGATCGAGTTAAAGAGCTGAACGCACTTATCCAAACAATGGATGGTAGAGCTGACCGTTTTGTGACCTCCGAGAAAAAAGATGTCATCATCGACTCCTACGTTAAGTGGCGAATCGAAGATTTTGGACAATTTTACTTGGCAACTGGCGGTGGTGATACACTAACTGCTCAGGCACTACTTGAAAGAAAAGTAACGGATATTCTTCGTGCAGAAATCGGTGCTAGAGAGATCAAGCAGATCGTATCTGGCCCTCGTTCCGGTGCAATTGTTCTTGCTGATGACGGTATATCTGAAGTCTCTAAAGAAGTATTAGAGATTGAAGGTGAGCGTGACGTTATCATGAGCGAAGTATTGAATGGTACTCGTGAAAGTGCGATGAACGACCTTGGTGTTGCGTTGGTTGACTTCAGAATGAAGAAAATCAACTTACCTGATGAAATCAGTGAATCAATCTATCGTCGTATGCGTGCAGAGCGTGAATCTGTTGCTCGTAAACACCGTTCTCAAGGTCGTGAGAAAGCGGAAGTTATCCGTGCTCAAGCTGAGCTTGAAGTTGCTACTGTACTTGCAGAAGCAGATAGAACGGCACGTGTGACTCGAGGTTCTGCGGATGCTAAAGCAGCAGCAATCTACGCAGATGCGTATAAGAAAGATGCTGAGTTTTTCAGTTTCTTACGTTCTCTTAGAGCATATGAGCGTTCATTTAGTAGTAAGAATGATATCTTAGTACTTGATCCTAAGAGCGAGTTCTTCAAATACATGAACGACGCTAAAGGTTTGATTGGTAAGTAATCTTTTTGTGATTACCAATAGTGATAAAAGGCTTCAGTGATGAAGCCTTTTTTATGTCTGCTGATTTATTATTGGCTTAACTTATAATGAGTTGAATTTATAGCACCATAAACGCAATCACAGCCCCAGAAACGACCAGGCAACCTCCAATTCGCCGTAATTGATTGTCTGGCTGCTTACTCATTTCAGCCACCATATTTCGCCATCCATTAGGTGCGATCAGTGGACCGAGACCTTCTGCAATCAATAAAAGACCAATCGCTAACCAGATTGAATTTGTCATGTTTATGTTACCTGCTTTTATGTGACATGAATCTGAAGGCAAACGAATGCCTTTTTTGGAAATATGCTTTATGTCACATTTATAATTAAATTAAGGAGTTACTACATTATGACATTCTATGGCAAAAAAATGACTGCAAGATATCAAGTTAGGTGCTAGAATCCATTTTTAACTAGCAGGCAGAACTGGAAAGATGGGAAATAACGTAGTCGTTCTAGGCACCCAATGGGGTGACGAAGGTAAAGGAAAAATTGTTGACCTACTAACGGAAGATGCAAAATATACCGTTCGCTATCAAGGCGGTCACAATGCAGGTCACACTCTAGTCATTGACGGTGAAAAAACCGTTCTCCACTTAATTCCATCAGGTATTCTTCGAGACAACGTAAAATGCGTGATTGGCAATGGTGTTGTGCTCTCTCCTGATGCACTACTCACAGAGATGAAACCTTTAGAAGAACGCGGTATTCCTGTTCGTGAGCGTCTTTTCATTTCTGAAGCATGCCCGTTAATTCTTCCTTATCATATTGCTCTTGATCAAGCTCGCGAAGCCGCTCGTGGTAAAAAAGCCATTGGAACAACTGGCCGAGGTATTGGTCCGGCTTATGAAGATAAAGTTGCTCGTCGTGGCCTTCGTGTCGGCGACCTTTTTGATAAAGAAGCATTTGCCGAAAAATTAAAAGAAGTCATGGATTTCCATAACTTCCAACTTAAACATTTTTATAAAGCAGAACCTGTTAGCTATGAAGATGTTTTAGAGCAAGCCATGGGTTATGCCGACCTACTGACTTCTATGGTTATCGACGTGACAGATGAGTTAGATAAAGCTCGTCAACGTGGTGATAAGATTATGTTCGAAGGTGCGCAAGGCACACTGTTAGACATTGACCACGGTACTTACCCATACGTAACGTCTTCAAATACGACTGCTGGTGGTGTTGCTGCGGGTTCTGGTTTTGGTCCTCGTCATATCGGCTATATTCTTGGAATTACTAAAGCTTATTGTACTCGTGTAGGGTCAGGGCCATTCCCGACAGAGCTTTACGATGGTATCGATAAGCAAGACCCTGTAGGTAAACATTTAGGTGATGTTGGCCAAGAGTTTGGCGCAACAACTGGTCGTTTACGCCGTACGGGTTGGTTTGATGCCGTTGCTATGCGTCGTGCTGTTCAGCTTAACTCGATTTCAGGCTTTTGCTTAACTAAGCTTGATGTATTAGATGGCCTAAAAGAACTGAAAATCTGTACTGGCTATGAGATGAAAGATGGCTCAGTGCTGGAAGTGTCTCCAATGGCTGCTGAAGCATTTGAAGAAGCAACACCTATCTACGAGACCGTATCAGGTTGGTCTGAAAGTACATTTGGTGTTAAAAACCTTGATGAGTTACCACAAGCTGCTATCGACTACATTAAGCGTATTGAAGAGCTAACAGGTGTACCGATCGATATTATTTCTACTGGTCCAGATCGTAATGAGACGATTATAAAGGTTCACCCTTTTAACTCTTAAATCTGAGACTCTGTAATAAAAAAACCGACCTAATCAGGTCGGTTTTTTTATACTGTTAGCATAATAGACAATCGCTATTGTCATATACTCTTTTGAGCGGTATGTTTTTAACTTAGCTCGGCAATATTCTGCCTTAGATATTAGTTTTTCGCTAAAGTCCGGTTAGTTATTGCCGATAACAGAGCACGGTATAAAGAAAGAGTGCAGGTATGAAGCTTAAGATCATAGCCGCTTCTTTATTATTGGCGTTGTCCCCGCTGTCGAAAGCAAAAGCTGAAACAGCAGAGATAGGGGCTCCTGTGCCGATATATACAGAAGCAGAGCTAATCAGATTAATCGATGACAATAAGCATCTAGAACGAGTTAAGGCAGATAAGTGTCAGCTGGTTGAGGATATTGTTGCGCGTGCGACACGTATAAGCCTGCCTGCGTATGAATTTCTTTATGGTGATATGCTTTCTTGGGGTGTGTGTGTTGAGCAGGACGTCGAGCTCGGTCTTTACTATATTGAAAATGCCGCACATCAAGGTCTTCCTTCTGCGCTTGAGAAGTTAGGGCGTTATTATTCTCGTGGTACTCTTGTTCAGCAAGACAAAGAGAGGGCGATTCCCTATCTTCGTGAAGCTGCGGCCATGGGGAATGTTAGAGCGCGTATTCAGCTTGCGGAGTTACTGCTAAGAGACTATGGCAGCCCCTTAGACTATGAAGATGCTTATCGTTGGCTGTATAACTCAGTGACATCAGATAAAAGAGAGCATAAAAGAATCGCTATGTTACGTACTGGGCTCGCCCAACGGATGCCTGAAAACATTATTGCGCGTGCGAAGCGGCGAGATGTTTTTTGGTAAGGTAACGTGCTAAGAATTTTTATATAGAGCGCTCTGATATGATCAGGGCGTTTTTTATTCCCTCAAATGAATTTATTAATCATTTCGGTAGCTTAATCAGATTCTTCTCGATATATCGCGTATACTTACTACTATATTCCTTCCTAAAAGAGCAGGTTTGCTTATGTCGGACAAAACACCTATTGATCAATTTGCCGCTCGCGAAGCTAATAATTATGAAAACCCAATTCCAAGCAGAGAATTTATCTTAGAGTATCTTCAAGAAGCCAATGTACCAATGAACAGGAATGATCTGTTTGCTGTACTTGGATTGACCGGTGAAGACCAGTACGAAGGGTTGCGTCGACGCTTAAGAGCAATGGAAAGAGATGGACAGTTGGTTTTCACTCGCCGTCAATGTTATGCACTGCCTGATAAGCTCGAAATGATCAAAGGCAGTGTCATTGGTCATAAAGATGGTCACGGCTGGGTTAGACCGGAAGGAAGTGTTGGTAAAGACAACGACATATTACTGCCGCACCATCAAATGCGAACCATTATTCATGGTGATTTAGTTCTGGTTCAACCAACCGGAAAAGATAAACGTGGTAGGAAAGAAGGTCGTCTTGTTCGCGTTTTGGAAGAACGAAAAACCCAAATTGTGGGACGTTTCTTTTTAGATCAGGGTTACGCTTATGTTGTTCCTGATGACTCACGAATTAGCCAAGATATTTTGATCCCTGATGATGTTCGTCTAGGGGCGAGAATGGGTAATGTGGTGGTGATTGAGATTACCGATAGAGGAAGCCGAACTAGAGGTATGACTGGTCGAGTCGTTGAAGTGCTTGGGGAAAACCTGGCACCGGGCATGGAAACTCAAATTGCCATACGAACACATCAAATACCAAACGAATGGCCTGAAGAGGTCGACGCTCAGATTGCTAATTTGGGTGAAGAAGTACCAGAAGAAGCAAAAGCGGGTCGAGTTGATCTTCGTGACCTCCCTTTAGTGACCATCGACGGTGAAGATGCCCGAGATTTCGATGATGCGGTTTATTGTGAGAAAAAAGCGACTGGAGGATGGCGTCTTTGGGTTGCGATTGCTGATGTGAGTTACTATGTTAGACCCGATACCGCATTAGACAAAGAAGCGATTAATCGAGGAAACTCTGTCTATTTCCCATCTCAAGTCGTACCAATGCTGCCAGAAGTACTATCCAATGGCCTCTGTTCTTTGAATCCGCAAGTTGATCGTTTGTGTATGGTGTGTGAGATGACGGTCTCCGCTAGTGGCAAACTGTCGGGTTACAAGCATTATGAAGCGGTAATGAACTCTCACGCCCGTCTGACGTACACCAAAGTTGATGCAATGCTGAATGGAAATGAGGAGCTGATTGAGCGCTACTCCAATGTTGTTCCGCATATTCAAGAACTACACAACATGTACAAGGTTCTTAAAAAAGCGCGAGATAACCGCGGGGCAATCGAGTTTGAGACCGTCGAGACGAAGTTTATTTTTAATGCTGAGCGCAAGATAGACCGAATAGAACCTGTAATCCGAAATGATGCTCATAAGCTGATTGAGGAGTGCATGATATTAGCGAATATTGCTTCTGCATCATTGGTTGAAAAGCTTAAAGAGCCTGCACTTTTCCGTATACATGAGTCTCCAGGGGAGCAACGTTTAACAGGCTTTAAAGATTTCCTTAGTGAACTTGGTTTAACGCTGAATGGCGGGTTAGAGCCATCTCCGACTGATTATGCCGAATTAATGATTGCGATTAGTCAGCGTCCAGATAAAGAGCTGATCCAAACCATGCTTTTGCGTTCAATGAAGCAGGCGGTTTACAACCCAGACAATGCAGGACACTTTGGCTTAGCTTTAAAACGCTATGCACACTTTACTTCACCGATCCGTCGCTATCCGGATTTACTGTTGCACCGAGCCATTAAATATCTTATCGCCAAAATGGAAGGGAAGAACAAAGATCGCTGGACACCAACGGGTGGGTATCATTATTCGTTTGATGATATGGATGTATACGGTGAACAGTGCTCCATGACTGAGCGAAGAGCAGATGATGCTACCCGAGAAGTCTCTGACTGGCTTAAATGTGAATATATGCAAGATCATGTGGGTGAGCAGTTAGAAGGCGTGATTGCCAATGTGACAGGCTTTGGTTTCTTTGTACGCTTGTCTGAGCTGCATATCGACGGTTTGGTGCATATCTCCGCATTGGCCAATGACTACTATCAGTATGATGCGATAGGCCAACGATTAGTTGGTGAAGCTTCTGGACAGATTTATCGCCTAGGGGATTGCGTTACTGTAAAAGTATTGTCGGTTAATTTAGATGATCGACAAATTGACTTTGAATTAGTGGAAACAAGTCGTAAGCTACGCGGCAAAGGAAAGTCTGCTAAAAAAAGAGCAGCGAATGCAGACAAAAAATTTGCGTCGAAGAAAAAAGCAGAAGTGAAGTCTCGACGATCAGGCAAAGGTGCAAAACCTTTGGTTGAGCCAACTAAGCGTCCAGACGGTTCCAGTGATGAATCTGGTTCTAAAAAGCCTGCTAATAAAAAGAATAAAGCGGAAAAAGCACGCAAGAAAAAGTCCAGAGCAAATAAAAGTAAAGCTCGTGGAAAAAACAAAGCATCTAAATAGAGTTAAATAATGAGTAACGAATTTATATATGGAATACACGCGGTAAAAGCGGTATTAGAAAAAGATCCCGCTCGATTTATCGAAGCATTTGTGTTGAAAGGAAGGGAAGACGAACGTCTTATGCCTTTGCTTAAGCAACTGCAAAATTTTGGTGTTTCTATTCAGCAAGCAGGCCGAAAAGCTCTTGATGACAAAGCCAATGGCGCTAATCATCAAGGTATTATTGCCCGCGTGAAACCAGCCAAAGCTTTAAATGAGAATGATCTGGATGACATTATTGCACAGCATGATCAGCCACTGTTTTTAGTTTTGGATGGTGTTACCGATCCGCATAATTTAGGTGCTTGTCTAAGGAACGCAGATGCAGCAGGTGTCGCAGCCGTAATCGTACCCAAAGATAAGTCGGCTCCTTTAACCGCGACTGTAAGTAAGGTCGCTTGTGGTGCTGCTGAGACGGTACCTTTGGTTAGAGTGACTAACTTAGCGAGAACAATGCGTGCTATGCAGCAACAAAATGTTTGGTTTGTTGGTACTGCGGGAGAAGCAACTCATGATATCTATCAATCTAAACTGACTGGGCCATTAGCCATCGTTATGGGCGCAGAAGGTGACGGTATGAGGCGATTAACTCGCGAAACATGTGATGACCTGATAAAAATACCAATGTCAGGTTCGGTGTCTAGCTTGAATGTGTCAGTCGCAAGTGGTGTCTGTTTATTTGAAGCGGTTCGCCAGCGATTAAAATAGCAACAAATATAACGGTTCAAACATCCAGAGGTTATGCGGCTATAGATTCTGCTCCTCTGAAAGCTTAGTCGCTATCAAATTGTCAATGTAGAAAGGCCAGATTCTCACTGAATCTGGCCTTTCTAATAGCGATATACTGATTAGTTTAAATCATGGAATACAAGCCGGTTTAACGGCCTATTTTGTTGCGAATCGACATGCCTATCAGAGCATTATCTAGCCTTGATATGGGCGTATTTTTTTAGCGATATCTCATCGGTGGAATACCTTAGTGAAGCTCTAAACTCTGCCCCTTTAACTGACCTAAAAATATAACGTGGTGATTCGTTAAAAATACCTTGCTACTGACGTCTATTTTCTATACTATTTGCCGTCCTTAATTCTCGGTCATTTATCTTAGTTCCTTGCTTCCCCTGGACGACCGAGCCATTCGTGGAAGCTACTAATCCGTAAGGAGCAACCAATGCGTCATTACGAAATCGTATTCATGGTGCACCCTGATCAAAGCGAGCAAGTTGCTGGCATGATCGAGCGTTACACTGGTTCTATCACTGAAGCTGGCGGTACTGTACACCGTCTAGAAGACTGGGGCCGCCGTCAAATGGCTTACCCAATCAACAAGCTTCACAAAGCTCACTACGTTCTTATGAACGTTGAAGCTGATCAAGCTGTGATTGATGAGCTAGAAACTGCTTTCCGTTTTAACGATGCAGTTCTACGTAACATGATTATGCGTACTAAATCTGCTATCACTGAACAATCTATCATGCTTAAGCAAAAAGAAGAGCGTGCAGAGCGTGCTCCTCGTCGTGAAGAGCGTTCAGAAGCTAAGCCAGAAGCTAAGCCAGAAGCAGCTGAGTGATTTTGTAGACTGCAAAGTCTTTGAAATTTCTCAATCAACTTAACTCAAATTTAAGATTAGGAGATAGCCCATGGCTCGTTTCTTCCGTCGTCGTAAATTCTGCCGTTTTACAGCAGAAGGCGTACAAGAGATTGACTACAAAGATGTAGCAACTCTTAAAAACTACATCACTGAAGCTGGTAAAATTGTACCTAGCCGTATCACTGGTACGAGCGCTAAGTATCAGCGTCAGCTAGCACGCGCTATTAAGCGTTCTCGTTACCTAGCACTACTGCCTTACACTGATAAGCATCAGTAATCGCACGTTTTATTAAGAGAGAGGATTAAACAATGCAAGTTATTCTACTTGATAAAATCGGCAACCTAGGTGGCCTTGGCGATACTGTTAACGTTAAATCTGGTTACGCTCGTAACTTCCTTATTCCTCAGAATAAGGCAGTAATGGCAACTAAAGCTAACGTTGAAATGTTTGAAGCACGTCGTGCTGAACTTGAAGCTAAAGTTGCTGAGCAACTATCAGCTGCTCAAGCTCGTGCAGACAAAGTTGCAGCACTAGAAGCGGTTGTTATCGCATCTAAAGCTGGTGACGAAGGCAAACTATTCGGTTCTATCGGTACTCGTGACATCGCTGACGCAGTTTCTGCGGCAGGTGTTGAAGTAGCTAAGAGCGAAGTTCGTCTACCTGAAGGTGCTCTACGTAACACTGGTGAGTTTGACATTAGCATCCAACTTCATTCTGAAGTTTTTGCAACAGTTAAACTAGAAGTTGTTGCTGCTGAGTAATATTCGGTATCGATACGATATTAAAAACACCAGCCTTTGTGCTGGTGTTTTTTTTAGAATGAAAAGAGAAGATTGACTGATAAAACGCTATCGGATTTACTCAACCCATCAGGCACCTTGTCATGGTACTGACGTGATTGAGAAACTTTTAAAGCAATATCATCAGTAATATTGTTGGTAAAACTGATTTCTGAATCCGTTCTCATATTACTTTCCCCCGCAACCAATGTTACTTGGCCTGACAGAGATAGCGTATCTAACAGTTGCCAATCCAGCGCGACGTTGCCTCTAAAAATAGGCTCTTGCACTATATCGGGAAAAATCAAATCGTCGTCGTCGAGTTCGTCTAAGTTCGGCTCTTGATAACGATAACCGGGGCCAAACTCGACTTCTAATTGCAGCTCGTCTGAGTGTGCAAATTGATAACCAAGTCCTCCTGACAGTGTGTAGTCTTTAAAGTAGGCACTGTGACGGGAGTCAATGCCTTGAAAACTACCATAAAGATACAGTTTGCTGCCGAGTTTATAGTCACTTTGTAGTTGATAAGAGGTCTGAAACTTATCTTCTTCGCCATCTTTATCCAATTTATACAGCTTAAATTCGCCAGAATGACGATGTTGCCCTGAAGTGTACTCAGCTTCTAAACGAGAGTTCAGAGACTGAGTATCTGAGTTGCCGGAGTGTGATTGATAACCAAATTCAACTTCAGTACTTAGTGGTGATGGCTGTTTTTCAGATGTTTCATCCACATCATCATTTGCATAAACAACGGAACTCGTTATTAGTCCAAGTAAGATTAGCGACCTAGTTGACACTCATTGCCCTTTTCATTTATCGGTTAATTTAATGAGTATAAGTTTTGTTAAATTATATTAGTCAGAACGATGTTAATTAACTGCTCGAACAGTTTAAAATATGACTTCAATTTTTAAGTAATATCGATTGACTATAGTGCGGCTAATGCCGCTATAATGTCCGGCTATAACGAGTAATAGAGTATAACCATGGCTGAAGTCCACAATAAAAACAGAACTGATTCTCAAGTTGAAGCGATCAAAGCGCCTCCTCACTCATTGGAAGCAGAGCAGTCAGTTATTGGTGGCTTATTATTGGATAATGAGCGTTGGGATACTGTTGCCGAAAAAGTAGTAGCGAAAGATTTTTATAGTCGTCCTCATCGATATATTTTTGAAGCTGTTAAATCAATTTTGGAGAATAGTGATCCGCTAGATTTGATCACTTTGTCAGAGTTTTTGGAGCAGAGAGAGCAACTTGATGATGTTGGTGGCTTTGCTTATCTGGCTGACTTAGCAAAAAATACGCCTACCGCGGCTAATATTAACGCTTATGCAGAAATTGTAGCGGAAAGAGCTTTAGTTCGTAACTTAATTGGTGTTGCCAATGAAATCGCGGATGCTGGTTATGATCCGCAAGGTCGAACATCAGAAGACCTGTTGGACTTGGCAGAGACAAAAGTATTTGCCATTGCGGAAGAGCGAACAAGTGAAAACGAAGGCCCGCAAAGCGTTGAATCTATATTAGAGAAAACCTTAGAGCGGATTGAAATACTCTATAAATCTCCTCAAGACGGAGTAACAGGTTTAGATACGGGTTTTACCGACTTAAATAAGAAGACAGCGGGTTTGCAAGGCTCGGATCTTATTATTGTTGCCGCTCGTCCATCCATGGGTAAAACCACATTTGCGATGAACTTGTGTGAAAATGCCGCAATGGCTCAAGATAAGCCTGTACTTATATTTTCATTAGAGATGCCATCAGAACAGCTGATGATGCGTATGTTGGCTTCTTTATCTCGAGTGGATCAAACTAAGATCCGGACGGGTCAGTTGGATGATGAAGACTGGGCGAGAATTTCTTCTACCATGGGAATTTTGATGGAGAAGAAAAACATGCTGATTGATGATAGCTCAGGTCTGACGCCGACGGAGTTACGCTCACGCGCTCGTCGCGTTGCTCGCGAGTATGGTGGCGTTAGCATGATTATGATCGATTACCTTCAATTAATGCGTGTGCCATCTTTAAGTGATAACCGTACATTGGAAATAGCGGAAATATCGCGCTCACTAAAAGCGTTGGCAAAAGAGCTGAATGTTCCAGTTGTTGCTCTTTCACAGCTTAACCGTTCTTTGGAGCAGCGAGCTGATAAGCGCCCAGTTAACTCCGATTTGCGTGAATCAGGATCGATAGAGCAGGATGCCGATTTGATTATGTTTATCTATCGAGATGAGGTTTATCACCCAGACAGCACATTAAAAGGTATTGCAGAAATTATTCTTGGTAAGCAACGTAACGGCCCCATTGGTTCGGTACGATTAACTTTCCAAGGGCAGTTTTCTCGTTTTGATAATTACGCTGGACCTGCGTTTGACGACGAATAAGGATATTGAATGAGCAACATTAAAGCGGCCACCGCTTGTATTAATCTGGATGCATTAAAATACAATTTTAATAAGATTGCCGAGCAGTCACCAGGCAGTAAAATTGTTGCCATCATTAAAGCCAATGCTTATGGGCATGGCATCCTTAATATTGCTAATAGCATTAAACAAGCCGATGCTTTTGGTGTTGCAAGAATTGAAGAAGCATTGCAGCTTAAATCTGCGGGAATCGTTAAGCCACTTCTATTGCTTGAAGGTTTCTATTTCCCAGAAGATCTCGATATTCTATCTACAAATAATTTGCATACCGCTGTTCATAATATTGAGCAACTCGAAGCCCTTGAAAAGGCCAATATCGATACTCCCATAAAAGTATGGTTAAAAGTTGATACAGGAATGCATCGCCTCGGCATACAGCCGGAAGAGTATGATGAGTACATTACGAGACTAAATCGTTGTAAGAACGTTCAACAACCCGTCAATGTTATGAGCCACTTTGCCAGCGCAGATGATTTAGATAGTCCCGTGACTCAGCAACAAATAGAGCTATTTTTATCTATAACCCAGCACTGTGATGGTGAGCGCTCACTAGCAGCATCGGCTGGCATCCTATCATGGCCAGAAAGCCGACTGGAGTGGAACCGCCCCGGAATCATTTTATATGGTGTTTCTCCATTTAATGATAAGCCTGCTAAGACCTTAGGCTATAAACCTGTAATGACGTTAAAGTCGTGTTTGATTGCTGTACGAGTGGTTAAAGCAGGTGAAAAAGTCGGTTATGGTGGTGCGTGGACATGTGAGAAAGAGACAAAAGTAGGCGTTATTGCTGTTGGTTATGGAGATGGTTATCCTCGAACGGCCCCAAATGGCACTCCTGTCTTTGTTAATGGTCGTATTGTTCCTTTAGTTGGTCGTGTCTCTATGGATATGTTAACCGTGGATCTTGGTATTGACGCTAAGGATAAAGTAGGTGATGAAGCGATTATGTGGGGAGAGGAGTTACCAGCAGAAGATGTTTCTAATCATATAGGAACCATTGGTTATGAGTTGGTCACTAAATTAACCGACCGTGTAGAAATGATATACCTCTCTCACCAAGAGTAGCGAGTGTCTATTCCTCGCACTTATGGTGCACTCCTGTTTTCGTTATCAATGGTTAACAGCGATCTCTTATATGCAGATGGCTGGCCAAATTGGGTGCCTGAATCCGCTGTCGTTCCTTTCGCTTTTACTTCTGACAGCCTCGGAAACGCCATTGGAATAGCCGGTGTAGCCAAAGGGGTATTGCAGCCCCAAATGAGTGTGTTAGCCACTGGCTTTTATACCGACAAAAATTCGTTTATGACCTACGGCTCTGTAGCTAATTATCAAACAGATAATAACTGGTTACTTGGTTTCGAGTTATACCAAGGCAACTATGTTGATAGTAACTATTATCTTGGTGAGCAAGGAAGTAATGATTCCAATGTAGGTGATGTGACGGTCACAACTGGCAAAGAAGCCAAGTATCGTGCTTCTTTTCGGTATGTCTTTCCTTGGGGAGAAGGAGAAAAGCAAGGAACGCAAGCAGGTTACACCCCCAGTCGAGATATCTCAGGCAAAACCCCTTTTGAAAGTGGTGTTTCCTCTTTAAATATTCAGCCTTTCTTTTCTACCCGAAAATTGGATGTGACTTTTGAGGAGCCACAACAGACATGGGGCGTCGCCGTTCAATTTGATTGGGATAATAGGAATGATACAAGGAACCCCACTCAAGGATCTAAAACAAGCGTCAATATGACTTACTCACCTCAATATAGAGATGATGAGTCATGGGCGACGGTATCTTTAGAAAACAGCCATTACTGGGATTTAGGCCCAATAAATGATCTGTTTAATAAACAGGTTTTTGCTTTAAGTTTATATACCGCGGATACACCAACATGGAATCAATGCTCGAGTGGCCATTGCAATCGTCCTTCAGAGTATGAAGGGATAAAGTTGGGAGGCTTGTATCGACTGAGGAGTTACACTTCTGGTCGCTTCCATGGTAGGAGTGCAGTAAGCTATAGCGCAGAGTATCGGGTAATGCCTGAGTGGCAACCACTTGGAGATTGGCCCATTTTCAACTTGTATCAAGTACCTTGGTGGCAATGGGTCGCGTTTGTTGATGTTGGTAGGGTAGCAGATGAGTATGACCTTAAAACACTTCATAGAGATATGAAATGGAGCGCCGGAGGAGCGATTCGTTTTCAAGTTGAAGGTATTGTTGTTCGCACAGAAATGGCCTGGGGAAGTGGAGAAAGTCTGTTTAGGGTGATGGTTAACCAACCATTTTAATCCGTTAGCTGATCAGTTAGTTTAAATTGAGTAGCAGTTGTGCCGCTACTCATCATTGCCGCTACTCGCCATTGATTGTCGCGATAATCTTTCTACTGCCGCCATTGTTCCTATGCTCACCGAGATAAATCCCTTGCCAGGTTCCTAATGCTAGTCGTCCATTACGAATTGGAATTGTCACACTTGCACCAAGTAAAGAGGTTTTTATGTGGGCTGGCATATCATCAGAACCTTCGTATGTATGACGATAATAGGGCATATTTTCTGGAACCATCTGATGAAAATGGTTTTCCATGTCTGTTCTAACTGTAGGATCCGCGTTTTCATTTAAAGTTAGGCTTGCAGATGTATGCTGCATAAACAGATGAACAATCCCCACTGATAATTGAGAAATCTCAGAAATATGTTGTTCAATTTCATCAGTTATAAGATGAAACCCTCGTTTTCTTGCTTTTAAGTTAAACTCTTTTTGCTGCCACATATAGTTGCTTCTCTCAAAATAACTCTGTTGAGGTGTTCTTAGTACACTGTTTTTCGACTATGACAGAGATTAATCGGTAATCTGATATAACTCAATGATAGCATTGTCGAGTTACGTCATAATTCGAAGCTGAAAATAAATAACAACGCTTTGCTCAATGTTGAGTTAAAATAGATATTGAGTAAAACGGATATGATTTGCTTAATCGGGGTTCGATTTAGCCGCACTTTTTGCTGTTAGTCGAATATAGCCAATTGTAACATCGGGATAATTACCATGTTGAAAAACATCAATCCAACGCAAACACAAGCATGGAAAGCTTTAACAGAGCATTTTGAATCTGCTCAAGATATGGACCTTAAGACGCTATTTGCAAAGGATGAAGCGCGTTTTGAAAACTTCTCTACTCAGTTTGGTTCAGACATTCTGGTTGACTACTCTAAAAACCTAGTCGATCAGGAGACAATGGATAAATTATTTGCTTTGGCAAATGAAACAGAATTGAAAGCCGCTATTGATGCTATGTTCTCAGGAGAGGCCATCAACCAAACTGAGGGTCGTGCTGTTCTTCATACTGCTCTTAGAAATCGTAGTAACACGCCAGTTATTGTTGATGGACAAGATGTTATGCCTGCTGTGAATGCAGTTCTTGAAAAAATCAAACTATTCACTGAGCGTGTAATTTCAGGTGACTGGAAAGGCTATACAGGAAAAGCGATTACCGATGTTGTTAATATTGGTATTGGTGGTTCAGATCTTGGCCCTTATATGGTGACAGAAGCTCTTGCACCTTATAAAAATCATTTGAATATGCATTTCGTATCAAACGTAGATGGCACTCATATCGTTGAGACGCTTAAAAAAGTAAACCCAGAAACAACGTTGTTTTTGATCGCGTCTAAAACATTTACTACTCAAGAAACCATGACCAATGCACATTCTGCTCGTGATTGGTTCTTAGCTGAAGCTGGTGATGAGGCGCACGTTGCAAAACACTTTGCTGCTTTATCAACAAATGCTAAGTCAGTTTCTGAGTTTGGCATTGATACAGACAATATGTTTGAGTTTTGGGACTGGGTTGGTGGTCGTTACTCTTTATGGTCTGCTATTGGTTTATCCATTGCTCTATGTGTTGGATACGATAACTATATTGAGTTACTGGATGGTGCTCATGAAATGGACAAGCATTTTTCTGAGACGGAATTAGAGAGTAATGTACCTGTGATTTTAGCGGTTATTGGCTTGTGGTATAACAACTTCCATGGTGCAGAATCGGAAGCTATTTTACCGTATGATCAGTATATGCACCGCTTTGCCGCGTATTTCCAGCAAGGTAATATGGAATCTAATGGTAAGTGCGTTGATAGAAACGGTGTTGAAGTTGATTATCAAACTGGCCCAATCATTTGGGGTGAGCCGGGAACAAATGGTCAACACGCGTTTTATCAGTTGATTCACCAAGGCACTAAACTGATCCCATGTGACTTTATTGCTCCTGCATTGAGTCATAATCCAGCAAGTGATCATCATCAAAAATTGATGTCTAACTTCTTTGCACAAACAGAAGCGTTGGCGTTTGGTAAAACCAAACAGCAAGTTGAAGCGGAATTTGCTGCTGCAGGTAAATCACCTGAAGAAGTAAAAGAGTTGGTTCCATTTAAGGTATTTGAAGGTAACCGCCCAACAAACTCTATTTTGGTTAAAAAGATTACTCCGCGAGTACTTGGTAACCTTGTTGCTATGTATGAACATAAGATCTTTGTTCAAGGTGTTATCTGGAATATCTTTAGCTTTGATCAGTGGGGAGTAGAACTGGGTAAACAGTTAGCTAACCAAATTTTGCCAGAGCTGGCTGATGAGTCTCCGGTAGATTCACATGATAGCTCCACTAACGGTCTAATCAACGCTTTCAAGGTGTTTAAAGCGTAAGTTAGTAAGCTTGTAATAGAGAAAAAGCTGATGCAATGCATCAGCTTTTTTTATGACAAAACAGAAATGTAGAGTACTTGATACTTACTCAAAACAGATTTCGATAAATGCGTTACCCCATTCAGAAGTAAAAGGCATAATAATAATTGCCCCTTCGCATTTATGACGAATTGTATGCCCTTTTCCTGATACAACAATTGGCGTTGCCATATCGAACTCAAACCCACTATCGGAAAGGATACGTTTTGCGCCTCCTGTTACCATGTTGGTTATTTCGCCCACCATATCCGTCACTTCTTCATTAATACCGTTGGGTCTCTCACCTAGCATGTTTTGCATTATTTCTAATGCTAAACCTTCATCAAAAGTTATCGACATCGATCCTTTTGATTGATCTCCAACCATACCAATGAGTCCAGAAACATCGCCTCGGGCAATTTCATCTTTTTTAACTCTTGGTTTCTGAGGCTTCAACTCTAAGGAAGCCATCGTTTTTAACACGTTCATTAATGAAGCTAAAAACGGATTTACAAATTCAGCGCGCATAACACTCTATCTTAATTATTCATGGGTTGATAAGCAGGACCGACAGGTACCGTGCGTTTCAATGACATGATCTGTTATATGAAAACCGTGCTGTTCAGCATTACTAGCCAGCAAAGCCATCAGGTTATCATCTTGTTGCTCTATTACGTTACCGCATTGGTCACAAATAAGTAGTTGAGAGTGATGCTTGTGCTGACCACATAGACGACAAGATATAAAACTATTATTAGATTCAACTTTATGTATAAAGCCTTGCTCTAACAAAAAGTCCAGAGCTCGATATATTGTAGGGGGTTTGGCCTGTGGTTCACTCTCTTTTAACTGCTCTAATAAATCGTAAGCGCTAGACGCACTTTTATTGCAGCATATAAGCTCAAATACTCGCTTACGTTGTGGAGTAAACCTCACACCTCGAGATTCACAAATTCCCGTGACATGTTCAAGTAGCGCTTGATCCAATTTGATCCCCTAAATACACGAACTATGTTAATAATACACTATTTATAGACAAACATTATAGTTCGTTATGAAATGTAACCCTAAGATAAAAGCCTATTGTGGATCAAGTAAATAGATCATTTTGCGTAATTTTAATTGAGAATATTTGCGCTTGTTGACAACTTTGCTATCTGAAAATGACAAGATCGATTACAATGCGCGCCAATCAGAAGCAAGCTTTTAGGCTTGATATTGGCAACCACAGGTTGCTTTTCATCGAATTTATCAAGGTTCTTTTCTATGCACCATTCATCTCGCTTTTCCATTGCGCCCATGCTCGATTGGACAGATAGACACTGTCGCTATTTCCATCGTCTGTTAACACAGCAGTCTCTGTTATACACCGAGATGGTGACAACGGGTGCAATTATTCATGGTAAAGGCGATTTCTTGGCTTATAACCAAGAAGAACATCCCGTAGCGTTACAACTCGGTGGCTCAAATGCAAAAGATTTAGCTGTATGCGCTAAGTTGGCGCAAGATCGTGGTTATGATGAAATCAATTTAAACGTTGGGTGTCCTTCAGATCGAGTTCAAAATGGTCGTTTTGGCGCTTGTCTAATGGCAGAACCTGAATTGGTTGCTGACTGTATTAAAGCCATGAAGGATGTGGTGAGTATTCCTGTCACAGTAAAAACAAGAATTGGTATTGATGATCAAGATAGCTATCAGTTTTTGACAGATTTTCTCTCAATTGTAAACGAAAAAGGGGGCTGTGATGACTTTACTATACATGCGCGAAAAGCATGGTTAAGTGGTCTTAGCCCAAAAGAAAATAGAGAAATCCCCCCTTTGGATTACTCAAGGGCTTATCAAGTTAAGAAAGATTTTCCTCATCTTAATATTGGCCTTAATGGTGGTATTAAAACATTAGAAGAGTCTCTAGAGCATTTAGAGTTTGTTGATGGGGTTATGGTTGGGCGTGAGGCGTACCAAAGTCCTTATCTATTGGCTCAGGTCGATCAGAAGATCTTTGGAGAAGATAAACAGATTAAGAAGCGTAGCCAAATCGTCGAAGAGATGTATCCATACATCGAGCAACAGTTATCAAATGGCAGCTATCTTGGCCATATCACTCGACATATGCTAGGTCTCTTTCAGAGTATGCCCGGTGCTCGTCAGTGGAGAAGGCATATTAGTGAGAATGCACATAAGCAAGGTGCGGGAATAGAAGTGGTAGAGCAAGCTTTAGCAAAAATCCCTAAAGAGCTAAATGTGTAAATTTAACCAATAAATAGGTTATTTTTACCAAGTTATCACAGCTATAAAGGTGGTTTTTGTTTGGCTGGATCTTAACTTTTTGATTTATATTGTTTTTTAAAGTTGGCTTAATTCCTGCTCTATGAATAGAAAAGGAGAAATATTATGTTCGAGCTATTGTTCTTATTTGTATTCTTAGGGGTTCTGTTTTTCACTGGTGTAACAATGGTGACCATTTTTCTCGCAATAGGCATCTCTATATTTATGATGTTTCTGATGGGAATGTTAGGGTTTGCACTGAAGTTACTCCCTTGGTTGATAGTGATTGCACTCGGTGTATGGTTCTATAAAAACTATGTGATTACTGCTCGTTAAGAAAAACGCGGCTTAAAAATAGAGTACAGCCACAGAATAAATCGATTTTATTGTTACTAAACGCCCTACTAGGGCGTTTTTTTATAGCTATTATTTATAAGAACAAACAAAAGTTAGCAAATTGTTAACTATCAGCCATTCTTAATAGGGACAAAGCTAAAAATAGTGATGAATGAAATAGTAATAAAGCAAAGTGACAAGGAAAGGAGCAATGACGATTACAGAGTTAAAATTGCTATATCGAGAAAAGCAGTTAGTAGAAGCGATTATTGAGCCTTCGATTCAGGATGGAAGCTGGGTTGTTGAGTTTAGGCATGCAAGAGGAGGGTTTGTGTTGCTAACGGATTCTCACGGAGAAGAGTGTCAGTACTTAGATCTTGATTTAGCGTCAAAGTCTGCGATGGCTGTTGGCTTTAATCAAGTTCGTATTGAAGAGAAGTGATAGTGTCGCTATATCTCTAAAAGTTATAAAACATGAACTTCTATTCTTTCTTGTTATTAAAAGGAGTGGTTAATCTATAGTTACGCAATGAATAGGAATGTCGTGACTATGTTATTAAAGGAACTCTCTGCGCTATCTAGCCCATTAAATGATCAGCAAATTAATCAGCTCCAGTCGGCTACGTCGGAATTATCACCTCAACAATTGGCTTGGGTTAGTGGTTATTTTTGGGGAATAAGTCAGCAAGCCGCGACCTCTCCAGTTGCTTCTCAACCTGCACTTTCTCAAGTTGCCACTCAAATATCGAGCCAGCTATCGATTATATTCGCTTCGCAAACAGGTAATGCGAAAGGGGTTGCGGAAGCTTTAAAGCAAGATGCAGTGGCTCGTGGAATTACAGCGAACGTTTATGATGCAAGTGATTATAAAGGAAAGAACTTAGCAAAAGAGACTCACGTTATTATTGTGGCATCAACAAATGGAGAAGGAGAAGCTCCTGATAATGCCATTGAGTTGCATGAGTTTTTGCAGTCAAAGAAAGCACCTAAGTTAACGAACTTACAATATGGAGTCATTGGCTTAGGGGACTCCAGTTATGAGTTTTTCTGCCAAACCGGTAAAGATTTCGACAGCTATCTCTCCAAATTAGGTGCGACTTCGTTTATTGAACGTATTGATTGTGATGTTGATTATGAATCTTCAGTGTCAACGTGGCAGCAAAGTGCTCTTGAAAAGATAAAAGAAGCGTTTGAGGCATCGAACGATGCTGAAGTCGTGCCATTACCTATTGCGACAACGGATGTTTCTCACTATTCCAAAAGTACGCCTTTTTCCGCGAGCTTACTTACCAATCAAAAAATTACTGGTAGAGAATCAGATAAAGATATCCGTCATATTGAGATCGATCTTGAAGGCTCAGGAATAACATACGCTCCGGGAGATGCACTGGGCGTTTGGTATGAAAATAGTGCAGAACTTGCAGATAAAATACTTGAAGCGGTTGGTTTGTCTGGCGTAGAAAGTGTTGATGTCGATGGGGATTCATTGTCTATCCGAAGTGCACTAATCAGTAAGTTCGAAATTACCTCTAGTAACCCGCAGTTGATCACTAAATTTGCCGAACTGTCAGCTAGTAAAAAGTTACAAAAGCTGGTGGATGACAAAAATAAGTTACGAACTTTCGCTGCAAAAACTCAAATCATCGACGTACTAACTATAAAGAAAACAGTGTTAACGGCTGAGCAGTTGGTTGAACTATTGAGACGTTTAACCCCAAGGCTATATTCCATTTCATCGAGTCAACTAGAAGTAGAAGATGAAGTGCATCTTACTGTTGGTTTAGTTGCCTACGATAATAACGGAGAAACTCGTCAAGGGGGAGCGTCTAGCTACCTTGCTGAGAGACTGCAAGAAGACGATAAAGTAAAGGTTTTTGTAGAGCACAATAACAACTTCAAACTTCCAAGTGATGATGTTCCCATCATCATGATTGGTCCTGGAACAGGAATCGCTCCATTTAGAAGCTTTATTCAAGAGCGAGATAACAGAGAAGCATCAGGTAAAAATTGGCTAATCTTTGGCGAACGTACTTTTACGCAAGACTTCTTATACCAAGTGGAATGGCAAAAATATTTAAAAAGTGGCGTGCTGAATAAACTAGATGTTGCTTTTAGCCGTGATCAAAAAGACAAAATTTACGTACAAGACCGACTTTTAGAAAACGCACCACAAGTATGGAAGTGGATAGAGGAAGGCGCTTATATCTACGTGTGTGGTGACGCAAATCTAATGGCAAAGGATGTGCACAATACTCTTATCAACATTATTGAAACTGAAAGTCAGCTTAACAAAGAAGAAGCAGAGCAATTGCTAAATAATCTGCGTAAAGAAAAACGTTATCAAAGGGATGTCTACTAATGAGCAAGCAAAACCAAACCGACAAACAAACTGTATTGGGAGAGGTTTTAGGCCCTTTATCCGATAATGAGCGTCTTAAAAAGAGCAGTGACTTTTTGAGAGGAACAATCGAGAACGACCTACAAGACCAAATTACAGGTGGTTTTACCGCAGATAACTTTCAACTGATTCGTTTTCATGGAATGTATCAACAAGATGATAGAGATATTCGAGCTGAAAGACAGAAGCAAAAGCTGGAACCTTTACATAATGTAATGCTTAGAGCTCGCATGCCGGGAGGGATTATCACTCCTAAGCAGTGGTTAGCTATCGATAAGTTTGCTGATGAACACACGTCATATGGAAGTATTCGCTTAACTACGCGACAGACTTTTCAGTTTCATGGTGTATTAAAGCCAGATATTAAGCTTATGCACCAAACGTTAAATGATATTGGTATCGATTCAATAGCAACGGCTGGTGATGTAAACCGAAATGTTTTATGTACCAGCAACCCGATTGAGTCTGAGTTACATCAACAGGCTTACCAATGGGCGAAGAAAATTAGTGAACATCTACTGCCGAAGACAAAAGCGTACGCAGAGATCTGGCTGAATGGCGATAAAGTTGAAACAACAGATGAAGAGCCAATATTAGGCAGCAATTACTTACCACGTAAGTTCAAAACGACAGTGGTGGTTCCGCCGGTTAATGATGTTGATGTTCATGCCAATGATCTTAACTTTGTGGCCATCGCTGAAAAAGGCGAACTTATTGGATTCAATGTATTGGTTGGTGGTGGACTGGCCATGACACATGGTGATGAAACCACTTATCCAAGAAAAGCCGACGATTTTGGTTTCATCCCGTTAGATAAGACACTCGATATAGCCGCTGCAGTCGTAGGCACGCAAAGAGATTGGGGAAACCGCTCGAATAGAAAGAACGCTAAAACCAAATACACATTAGATCGAGTTGGTATCGATGTATTTAAAGCAGAAGTCGAACGTAGAGCCGGTGTTTCATTTGCCGAAACTCGCCAGTATTCATTTACCCACAGAGGGGACCGTATTGGTTGGGTTGATGGTATTGATGGTAAGCAACATTTAACGCTATTTATTGAGAATGGACGTTTACTTGATTTTGCTGATCGATCTTTAAAAACGGGTGTTGCTGAAATTGCCAAGATACATAAAGGCGATTTTAGAATGACAGCGAATCAGAACCTTATTATTGCCGGGGTAGCAAATGAAGATGCGGCGCAGATAGAGAAGATAGCAAAAGAGCACGGTTTAATTGACGATGATACGTCTGAGCAGCGTAAAAACTCAATGGCGTGTGTTGCCTTTCCTACCTGTCCATTAGCGATGTCAGAAGCGGAGCGATTTTTACCTTCTTTCGTGACTGATGTAGAAGCTATTTTGGATAAACATGGTATAGCAAAAGATGACAGTATCATTTTGCGGGTAACGGGATGCCCCAATGGTTGTGGTCGAGCCATGCTGGCAGAGATTGGTTTAGTAGGAAAAGCCCCCGGTCGTTACAATTTACACCTTGGTGGGAATAAAGCCGGTACTCGGGTACCAAAAATGTATAAAGAGAACATTACCGATGAACAGATACTCGAAGAAATCGATCAGCTCGTCAGTGAATGGGCCAGCAATCGCCTAAAAGATGAAGCGTTTGGTGATTTTGTAATACGAACAGGAGTCATTGAGGAAGTTATTATCTCTAAGAGAGACTTTTATGCCTAATGCTTTGAAGAAACTTTATCGGTTAGATGACTACCTTAAGCTAAATAAAGCGGCTCAAAGCTTACAGCTGGCAGAAATCAATGCTGAGCTGGAAAGTTTAACTGCTGAAGAACGGATTAAGTGGGCACTAGTTCATATAGAAGGAAATCATGTGGTTTCCTCTAGCTTTGGTATCCAAGCTGCAGTCATGCTTGGGTTATTGAAAAATGAATCACCGGATATTCCGGTGATACTAACGGACACAGGCTATTTATTTCCTGAAACATACCTGTTCATTGATGAGTTAACCGAGAAGTTGCAACTCAATATCAAAGTGTACCGTGCAGAAGATAGCCCCAACTGGCAAGAAGCACGTTACGGTAAGTTGTGGTTACAAGGCATTGACGGTATCAAGAAGTACAATTTGATTAATAAAGTTGAGCCTATGAGAAGAGCATTGCAAGAACTGTGTGCGACTACTTGGTTCTCGGGCTTAAGAAGAGGACAGTCAGATACTCGTTCTCATTTACCAATACTTTCTGTGCAAAATGGTGTTTTTAAATTTCTACCTATTGTTGATTGGAATGATGAGGATATAGATATTTTCTTGTCTGAGAATCATCTGCCTTATCATCCTTTAAAAGAGAGTGGCTACCGTTCTTTAGGCGATACACATACAACAAGTAAGTGGAAAGAAGGGATGAGAGAAGATGAAACTCGTTTTTTTGGGCTAAAAAGAGAGTGTGGCTTACATGAAGACAATGAATTACAGAATGATGGGCTAGGAATATAAGCTCAATAAACAACCAGTATTGAATAAAACTGTGGATAAGTTGTGTTTTAAAACTGAGTAAAGTTATAGAAATAGCAGTTCTGATGGTTTTCTAATCATAAAGTGAGTTTTTTACAAAAAAGAGCAAAAAAAGGGTTGCCAATGTGAATTCGATCTCTATAATGCGCCCTCACTGACACGGCAGAGCCCACAAGGGTTAACTGGCAAAATCAGTCAGGCAGCAGCCTAGCAATGTGACTTTTTATTCCGCTTTTTAAGCAAGAATAAAAAAGTAAAAAAGTGTTTGACACTTCACATTAAATCGCTAGAATGGCCGCCTCGCTTCAGGGAAGACCTTAACGGAAACCAAGAAGCAACGCTCTTTAACAATTTAAACCTATCAATCTGTGTGGGCACTCGTTGATGACAATCGAAGATGATTCTCTGCTTTCGGGCACGAAATCAACAACGGTTTCAATGAACTGAGTGACCAATATTGAATTGGATACAGCCTTGAGCTGTTTTGTTTTACTTTTTTAAAAGTAAAAACCAATGAGAGCACAGTCAATTCATTATCATTCTGTTGGAATGGTAATAGCTTTAAAATTACTTCTTACTTTCGGGTAAGAGCAGTTTTGAAGTCAGTATTCGTTGAGTCCCGTTTCTCTTAATAGAGAAACAAAATCAAAACTTTAAATTGAAGAGTTTGATCATGGCTCAGATTGAACGCTGGCGGCAGGCCTAACACATGCAAGTCGAGCGGAAACGGCAATAAAGATTCTTCGGATGATTTATTGGACGTCGAGCGGCGGACGGGTGAGTAATGCTTAGGAATTTGCCCAGTCGAGGGGGATAACTATTGGAAACGATAGCTAATACCGCATACGCCCTACGGGGGAAAAGAGGGGACCTTCGGGCCTTCTGCGATTGGATAAGCCTAAGTGAGATTAGCTAGTTGGTGAGGTAATGGCTCACCAAGGCGACGATCTCTAGCTGGTCTGAGAGGATGATCAGCCACACTGGAACTGAGACACGGTCCAGACTCCTACGGGAGGCAGCAGTGGGGAATATTGCACAATGGGCGCAAGCCTGATGCAGCCATGCCGCGTGTGTGAAGAAGGCCTTCGGGTTGTAAAGCACTTTCAGTCGTGAGGAAGGTAGTTGTGTTAATAGCGCAATTATTTGACGTTAGCGACAGAAGAAGCACCGGCTAACTCCGTGCCAGCAGCCGCGGTAATACGGAGGGTGCGAGCGTTAATCGGAATTACTGGGCGTAAAGCGCATGCAGGTGGTTTGTTAAGTCAGATGTGAAAGCCCCAGGCTCAACCTGGGAAGGTCATTTGAAACTGGCAAACTAGAGTACTGTAGAGGGGGTAGAATTTCAGGTGTAGCGGTGAAATGCGTAGAGATCTGAAGGAATACCAGTGGCGAAGGCGGCCCCCTGGACAGATACTGACACTCAGATGCGAAAGCGTGGGGAGCAAACAGGATTAGATACCCTGGTAGTCCACGCCGTAAACGATGTCTACTTGGAGGTTGTGGCCTTGAGCCGTGGCTTTCGGAGCTAACGCGTTAAGTAGACCGCCTGGGGAGTACGGTCGCAAGATTAAAACTCAAATGAATTGACGGGGGCCCGCACAAGCGGTGGAGCATGTGGTTTAATTCGATGCAACGCGAAGAACCTTACCTACTCTTGACATCCAGAGAAGCCAGCGGAGACGCAGGTGTGCCTTCGGGAGCTCTGAGACAGGTGCTGCATGGCTGTCGTCAGCTCGTGTTGTGAAATGTTGGGTTAAGTCCCGCAACGAGCGCAACCCTTATCCTTGATTGCCAGCACTTCGGGTGGGAACTTCAGGGAGACTGCCGGTGATAAACCGGAGGAAGGTGGGGACGACGTCAAGTCATCATGGCCCTTACGAGTAGGGCTACACACGTGCTACAATGGCGCATACAGAGGGCAGCCAACTTGCGAAAGTGAGCGAATCCCAAAAAGTGCGTCGTAGTCCGGATTGGAGTCTGCAACTCGACTCCATGAAGTCGGAATCGCTAGTAATCGTAGATCAGAATGCTACGGTGAATACGTTCCCGGGCCTTGTACACACCGCCCGTCACACCATGGGAGTGGGCTGCAAAAGAAGTAGGTAGTTTAACCTTCGGGGGGACGCTTACCACTTTGTGGTTCATGACTGGGGTGAAGTCGTAACAAGGTAGCCCTAGGGGAACCTGGGGCTGGATCACCTCCTTAATACGAAGATTGCTCGTTTATGAGTGTCCACACAGATTGATATGGTTTAGAAAGTTAAGAGATGTTTTGAAAGTGTCCAACGCTTTCATACCTATGTCCCGTTCGTCTAGAGGCCTAGGACACCGCCCTTTCACGGCGGTAACAGGGGTTCGACTCCCCTACGGGATACCATCTTTAAGTGTTCTTTCTTTAAAAGAAAGATGAGAATATTTAAAAATGGTTTATTTCTTTAAATAGAAAAAATCTTTGCTCTTTAACAATTTGGAAAGCTGACAGATAACAATTTGATTGATTGTTATCTAATTTAAAAGTTCTCAAATCCTAATTTTCTTTGAAATATAAGAGATTTAGGTACCAACACACATTCAAGTGTTCTTGGAAACACCATTACATAGTAATGCTGTTTATATTTGAGTCCGGCAAAATCGAAATGTTGTCTCGCTCATTCAAATAATGAGACAACGATAGAAACCTTGGTTGCTCATAAGACCCTTTGGGGTTGTATGGTTAAGTGACTAAGCGTACACGGTGGATGCCTTGGCAGTCAGAGGCGATGAAGGACGTATTAACTTGCGATAAGCGTAGATTAGGCAGTAAAAGCCACTTGAGTCTACGATTTCCGAATGGGGAAACCCAACTGCATAAGCAGTTACTGTTAACTGAATACATAGGTTAACAGGGCAAACCCGGGGAACTGAAACATCTAAGTACCCGGAGGAGTAGAAATCAACCGAGATTCCGAAAGTAGCGGCGAGCGAAATTGGATTAGCCCTTAAGCTTTTAGTGCGTCAGGTGAAGAGTCTGGAAAGTCTCGCAATAAAGGGTGATAGCCCCGTAACCGACAACGTACAATCAGTGAAATCGAGTAGGGCGGGACACGTGATATCCTGTCTGAATATGGGGGGACCATCCTCCAAGGCTAAATACTACTGACTGACCGATAGTGAACCAGTACCGTGAGGGAAAGGCGAAAAGAACCCCTGTGAGGGGAGTGAAATAGAACCTGAAACCGTGTACGTACAAGCAGTAGGAGCCTCCTTTGTGGGGTGACTGCGTACCTTTTGTATAATGGGTCAGCGACTTATATTTAGTAGCAAGGTTAACCGATTAGGGGAGCCGTAGGGAAACCGAGTCTTAACTGGGCGTCGAGTTGCTAGGTATAGACCCGAAACCAGGTGATCTAGCCATGGGCAGGTTGAAGGTTGAGTAACATCAACTGGAGGACCGAACCGACTAATGTTGAAAAATTAGCGGATGACTTGTGGCTAGGGGTGAAAGGCCAATCAAACCTGGAGATAGCTGGTTCTCCCCGAAAGCTATTTAGGTAGCGCCTCGGACGAATACTACTGGGGGTAGAGCACTGTTAAGGCTAGGGGGTCATCCCGACTTACCAACCCTTTGCAAACTCCGAATACCAGTAAGTACTATCCGGGAGACACACGGCGGGTGCTAACGTCCGTCGTGGAGAGGGAAACAACCCAGACCGCCAGCTAAGGTCCCAAAGTATAGCTAAGTGGGAAACGATGTGGGAAGGCTCAGACAGCCAGGATGTTGGCTTAGAAGCAGCCATCATTTAAAGAAAGCGTAATAGCTCACTGGTCGAGTCGGCCTGCGCGGAAGATGTAACGGGGCTAAGCTATACACCGAAGCTGCGGCAATGCTCTTTTGAGTATTGGGTAGGGGAGCGTTCTGTAAGCCGTTGAAGGTGAACTGTAAGGTTTGCTGGAGGTATCAGAAGTGCGAATGCTGACATGAGTAACGATAATGGGGGTGAAAAACCCCCACGCCGGAAGACCAAGGGTTCCTGTCCAACGTTAATCGGGGCAGGGTAAGTCGACCCCTAAGGCGAGGCCGAAAGGCGTAGTCGATGGGAAACGGGTTAATATTCCCGTACTTCTTACAATTGCGATGGGGGGACGGAGAAGGCTAGGTGGGCCTGGCGACGGTTGTCCAGGTTCAAGGGTGTAGGCTGATTTCTTAGGTAAATCCGGGAAATCACTAAGGCTGAGACCCGATGTCGAGCGCCCAAGGGCGTGAAGTCATTGATGCCATGCTTCCAGGAAAAGCCTCTAAGCTTCAGATTGTAAGAAATCGTACCCCAAACCGACACAGGTGGTCGGGTAGAGAATACCAAGGCGCTTGAGAGAACTCGGGTGAAGGAACTAGGCAAAATGGTACCGTAACTTCGGGAGAAGGTACGCTTCTGACGGTGAAGTCCCTCGCGGATGGAGCTATCGGAAGTCGCAGATACCAGGTGGCTGCAACTGTTTATTAAAAACACAGCACTGTGCAAAATCGCAAGATGACGTATACGGTGTGACGCCTGCCCGGTGCCGGAAGGTTAATTGATGGGGTTAGACTTAGGTCGAAGCTCTTGATCGAAGCCCCGGTAAACGGCGGCCGTAACTATAACGGTCCTAAGGTAGCGAAATTCCTTGTCGGGTAAGTTCCGACCTGCACGAATGGCGTAATGATGGCCACGCTGTCTCCACCCGAGACTCAGTGAAATTGAAATCGCTGTGAAGATGCAGTGTACCCGCGGCTAGACGGAAAGACCCCGTGAACCTTTACTACAGCTTGGCACTGAACATTGACCCTACATGTGTAGGATAGGTGGGAGACTTTGAAACTTCGTCGCTAGATGGAGTGGAGTCAACCTTGAAATACCACCCTTGTAGTGTTGATGTTCTAACTTAGTCCCCTGATCGGGGATGAGGACAGTGCCTGGTGGGTAGTTTGACTGGGGCGGTCTCCTCCCAAAGAGTAACGGAGGAGCACGAAGGTGGGCTAAACACGGTTGGACATCGTGTGGTTAGTGCAATGGCATAAGCCCGCTTGACTGCGAGAATGACAATTCGAGCAGGTGCGAAAGCAGGTCATAGTGATCCGGTGGTTCTGAATGGAAGGGCCATCGCTCAACGGATAAAAGGTACTCCGGGGATAACAGGCTGATACCGCCCAAGAGTTCATATCGACGGCGGTGTTTGGCACCTCGATGTCGGCTCATCACATCCTGGGGCTGAAGTCGGTCCCAAGGGTATGGCTGTTCGCCATTTAAAGTGGTACGCGAGCTGGGTTTAGAACGTCGTGAGACAGTTCGGTCCCTATCTGCCGTGGGCGTTGGAGAATTGAAAGGGGCTGCTCCTAGTACGAGAGGACCGGAGTGGACGAACCTCTGGTGTTCGGGTTGTCATGCCAATGGCATTGCCCGGTAGCTAAGTTCGGAATCGATAAGCGCTGAAAGCATCTAAGCGCGAAGCGAGCCTTGAGATGAGTTCTCCCTGATACTTTAAGTATCCTAAAGGGTTGTCGTAGACTACGACGTTGATAGGCAGGGTGTGTAAGCGTTGTGAGGCGTTGAGCTAACCTGTACTAATTGCCCGTGAGGCTTAACCATACAACACCCAAGGGGTTTTGTTACTGAGATTGTTCCAGACAATCCTCAGCACTTCCTACATCCGTGTAGGTTGTGGACTCAAATAGAACATTGAATGTGTAAAGAACTTTTAAAGTTAGTTTTCCAGATTATTAAATATCCCTTTTAGGGGTATTTATCCAAATTTTGCTTGGCGACCATAGCATTGTGGACCCACCTGATCCCATGCCGAACTCAGAAGTGAAACGCAATAGCGCCGATGGTAGTGTGGGGTTTCCCCATGTGAGAGTAGGACATCGCCAGGCTTATTTACTTGTTTTCAGATTTTGAACAAATCTGAAGGCAAAATGTTTGACTTGTCTTTTGATAGACGAGTTAACATAGAATTCTAGATGTATTTTTAGAGTTTTATGTTGACTTTCATAGTGAGACGCGTATTATTCGCATCCGCTTTAGTGCTTAACGCATGAAAGCAACGCTCTTTAACAATTTAAACCTATCAATCTGTGTGGGCACTCGTTGATGACAATCGAAGATGATTCTCTGCTTTCGGGCACGAAATCAACAACGGTTTCAATGAACTGAGTGACCAATTTGATAGCACTTCTTTTATTAGAAATGGCTATCGAGCACAGTCAATTCATTATCATTCTGTTGGAATGATAATAGCTTTAAAATTACTTCTTACTTTCGGGTAAGGACAGTTTTGAAGTCAGTATTCGTTGAGTCCCGTTTCTCTTAATAGAGAAACAAAATCAAAACTTTAAATTGAAGAGTTTGATCATGGCTCAGATTGAACGCTGGCGGCAGGCCTAACACATGCAAGTCGAGCGGAAACGGCAATAAAGATTCTTCGGATGATTTATTGGACGTCGAGCGGCGGACGGGTGAGTAATGCTTAGGAATTTGCCCAGTCGAGGGGGATAACTATTGGAAACGATAGCTAATACCGCATACGCCCTACGGGGGAAAAGAGGGGACCTTCGGGCCTTCTGCGATTGGATAAGCCTAAGTGAGATTAGCTAGTTGGTGAGGTAATGGCTCACCAAGGCGACGATCTCTAGCTGGTCTGAGAGGATGATCAGCCACACTGGAACTGAGACACGGTCCAGACTCCTACGGGAGGCAGCAGTGGGGAATATTGCACAATGGGCGCAAGCCTGATGCAGCCATGCCGCGTGTGTGAAGAAGGCCTTCGGGTTGTAAAGCACTTTCAGTCGTGAGGAAGGTAGTTGCGTTAATAGCGCAATTATTTGACGTTAGCGACAGAAGAAGCACCGGCTAACTCCGTGCCAGCAGCCGCGGTAATACGGAGGGTGCGAGCGTTAATCGGAATTACTGGGCGTAAAGCGCATGCAGGTGGTTTGTTAAGTCAGATGTGAAAGCCCCAGGCTCAACCTGGGAAGGTCATTTGAAACTGGCAAACTAGAGTACTGTAGAGGGGGTAGAATTTCAGGTGTAGCGGTGAAATGCGTAGAGATCTGAAGGAATACCAGTGGCGAAGGCGGCCCCCTGGACAGATACTGACACTCAGATGCGAAAGCGTGGGGAGCAAACAGGATTAGATACCCTGGTAGTCCACGCCGTAAACGATGTCTACTTGGAGGTTGTGGCCTTGAGCCGTGGCTTTCGGAGCTAACGCGTTAAGTAGACCGCCTGGGGAGTACGGTCGCAAGATTAAAACTCAAATGAATTGACGGGGGCCCGCACAAGCGGTGGAGCATGTGGTTTAATTCGATGCAACGCGAAGAACCTTACCTACTCTTGACATCCAGAGAAGCCAGCGGAGACGCAGGTGTGCCTTCGGGAGCTCTGAGACAGGTGCTGCATGGCTGTCGTCAGCTCGTGTTGTGAAATGTTGGGTTAAGTCCCGCAACGAGCGCAACCCTTATCCTTGATTGCCAGCACTTCGGGTGGGAACTTCAGGGAGACTGCCGGTGATAAACCGGAGGAAGGTGGGGACGACGTCAAGTCATCATGGCCCTTACGAGTAGGGCTACACACGTGCTACAATGGCGCATACAGAGGGCAGCCAACTTGCGAAAGTGAGCGAATCCCAAAAAGTGCGTCGTAGTCCGGATTGGAGTCTGCAACTCGACTCCATGAAGTCGGAATCGCTAGTAATCGTAGATCAGAATGCTACGGTGAATACGTTCCCGGGCCTTGTACACACCGCCCGTCACACCATGGGAGTGGGCTGCAAAAGAAGTAGGTAGTTTAACCTTCGGGGGGACGCTTACCACTTTGTGGTTCATGACTGGGGTGAAGTCGTAACAAGGTAGCCCTAGGGGAACCTGGGGCTGGATCACCTCCTTAATACGAAGATTGCTCGTTTATGAGTGTCCACACAGATTGATACGGTTTAGAAAAGTAAAGAGATGTTTTGAAAGTGCCCAACACTTTCACACCTATGTCCCGTTCGTCTAGAGGCCTAGGACACCGCCCTTTCACGGCGGTAACAGGGGTTCGACTCCCCTACGGGATACCATTGGGTCGTTAGCTCAGCTGGTAGAGCAGTTGACTTTTAATCAATTGGTCGCAGGTTCGAATCCTGCACGACCCACCATTTAAAGAATATATTGGGGTTATAGCTCAGCTGGGAGAGCGCCTGCCTTGCACGCAGGAGGTCTGCGGTTCGATCCCGCATAGCTCCACCATTCTTTAACTTCACCATGATGAAGTAAAACATTATGGGCGATTAGCTCAGTTGGGAGAGCACCTCCCTTACAAGGAGGGGGTCACTGGTTCGAGCCCGGTATCGCCCACCATTCTCTAAATATTTTTGGATATTATCCAAACCAAATAAGTTTGTTTATCTTGGTTCGGATTTTTGTCGTCGAAAGTCTTTAGAAAATGTGATTTCTTTAAGTAGAAAAAACATCGCTCTTTAACAATTTGGAAAGCTGACAGATAACAATTTGATTGATTGTTATCTAATTTAAAAGTTCTCAAATCCTAATTTTCTTTGAAATATAAGAAAACTAGGTACCAAAAGTTTGTTTTCATTTTTTAGAAAAATGAAAGTAAACAAACACATTCAAGTGTTCTTGGAAACACCATTACATAGTAATGCTGTTTATATTTGAGTCCGGCAAAATCGAAAGCTGTCTCGCTCATAATAAAGAGACAGCACTAAACCTTGGTTGTTTGCCATACATAAAGACCTCTTGGGGTTGTATGGTTAAGTGACTAAGCGTACACGGTGGATGCCTTGGCAGTCAGAGGCGATGAAGGACGTATTAACTTGCGATAAGCGTAGATTAGGCAGTAAAAGCCACTTGAGTCTACGATTTCCGAATGGGGAAACCCAACTGCATAAGCAGTTACTGTTAACTGAATACATAGGTTAACAGGGCAAACCCGGGGAACTGAAACATCTAAGTACCCGGAGGAGTAGAAATCAACCGAGATTCCGAAAGTAGCGGCGAGCGAAATTGGATTAGCCCTTAAGCTTTTAGTGCGTCAGGTGAAGAGTCTGGAAAGTCTCGCAATAAAGGGTGATAGCCCCGTAACCGACAACGTACAATCAGTGAAATCGAGTAGGGCGGGACACGTGATATCCTGTCTGAATATGGGGGGACCATCCTCCAAGGCTAAATACTACTGACTGACCGATAGTGAACCAGTACCGTGAGGGAAAGGCGAAAAGAACCCCTGTGAGGGGAGTGAAATAGAACCTGAAACCGTGTACGTACAAGCAGTAGGAGCACCTTCGTGGTGTGACTGCGTACCTTTTGTATAATGGGTCAGCGACTTATATTTAGTAGCAAGGTTAACCGATTAGGGGAGCCGTAGGGAAACCGAGTCTTAACTGGGCGTCGAGTTGCTAGGTATAGACCCGAAACCAGGTGATCTAGCCATGGGCAGGTTGAAGGTTGAGTAACATCAACTGGAGGACCGAACCGACTAATGTTGAAAAATTAGCGGATGACTTGTGGCTAGGGGTGAAAGGCCAATCAAACCTGGAGATAGCTGGTTCTCCCCGAAAGCTATTTAGGTAGCGCCTCGGACGAATACTACTGGGGGTAGAGCACTGTTAAGGCTAGGGGGTCATCCCGACTTACCAACCCTTTGCAAACTCCGAATACCAGTAAGTACTATCCGGGAGACACACGGCGGGTGCTAACGTCCGTCGTGGAGAGGGAAACAACCCAGACCGCCAGCTAAGGTCCCAAAGTATAGCTAAGTGGGAAACGATGTGGGAAGGCTCAGACAGCCAGGATGTTGGCTTAGAAGCAGCCATCATTTAAAGAAAGCGTAATAGCTCACTGGTCGAGTCGGCCTGCGCGGAAGATGTAACGGGGCTAAGCTATACACCGAAGCTGCGGCAATACTCTTTTAGAGTATTGGGTAGGGGAGCGTTCTGTAAGCCGTTGAAGGTGAACTGTAAGGTTTGCTGGAGGTATCAGAAGTGCGAATGCTGACATGAGTAACGATAATGGGGGTGAAAAACCCCCACGCCGGAAGACCAAGGGTTCCTGTCCAACGTTAATCGGGGCAGGGTAAGTCGACCCCTAAGGCGAGGCCGAAAGGCGTAGTCGATGGGAAACGGGTTAATATTCCCGTACTTCTTACAATTGCGATGGGGGGACGGAGAAGGCTAGGTGGGCCTGGCGACGGTTGTCCAGGTTCAAGGGTGTAGGCTGATTTCTTAGGTAAATCCGGGAAATCACTAAGGCTGAGACCCGATGTCGAGCGCCCAAGGGCGTGAAGTCATTGATGCCATGCTTCCAGGAAAAGCCTCTAAGCTTCAGATTGTAAGAAATCGTACCCCAAACCGACACAGGTGGTCGGGTAGAGAATACCAAGGCGCTTGAGAGAACTCGGGTGAAGGAACTAGGCAAAATGGTACCGTAACTTCGGGAGAAGGTACGCTTCTGACGGTGAAGTCCCTCGCGGATGGAGCTATCGGAAGTCGCAGATACCAGGTGGCTGCAACTGTTTATTAAAAACACAGCACTGTGCAAAATCGCAAGATGACGTATACGGTGTGACGCCTGCCCGGTGCCGGAAGGTTAATTGATGGGGTTAGACTTAGGTCGAAGCTCTTGATCGAAGCCCCGGTAAACGGCGGCCGTAACTATAACGGTCCTAAGGTAGCGAAATTCCTTGTCGGGTAAGTTCCGACCTGCACGAATGGCGTAATGATGGCCACGCTGTCTCCACCCGAGACTCAGTGAAATTGAAATCGCTGTGAAGATGCAGTGTACCCGCGGCTAGACGGAAAGACCCCGTGAACCTTTACTACAGCTTGGCACTGAACATTGACCCTACATGTGTAGGATAGGTGGGAGACTTTGAAACTTCGTCGCTAGATGGAGTGGAGTCAACCTTGAAATACCACCCTTGTAGTGTTGATGTTCTAACTTAGTCCCCTGATCGGGGATGAGGACAGTGCCTGGTGGGTAGTTTGACTGGGGCGGTCTCCTCCCAAAGAGTAACGGAGGAGCACGAAGGTGGGCTAAACACGGTTGGACATCGTGTGGTTAGTGCAATGGCATAAGCCCGCTTGACTGCGAGAATGACAATTCGAGCAGGTGCGAAAGCAGGTCATAGTGATCCGGTGGTTCTGAATGGAAGGGCCATCGCTCAACGGATAAAAGGTACTCCGGGGATAACAGGCTGATACCGCCCAAGAGTTCATATCGACGGCGGTGTTTGGCACCTCGATGTCGGCTCATCACATCCTGGGGCTGAAGTCGGTCCCAAGGGTATGGCTGTTCGCCATTTAAAGTGGTACGCGAGCTGGGTTTAGAACGTCGTGAGACAGTTCGGTCCCTATCTGCCGTGGGCGTTGGAGAATTGAAAGGGGCTGCTCCTAGTACGAGAGGACCGGAGTGGACGAACCTCTGGTGTTCGGGTTGTCATGCCAATGGCATTGCCCGGTAGCTAAGTTCGGAATCGATAAGCGCTGAAAGCATCTAAGCGCGAAGCGAGCCTTGAGATGAGTTCTCCCTGATACTTTAAGTATCCTAAAGGGTTGTCGTAGACTACGACGTTGATAGGCAGGGTGTGTAAGCGTTGTGAGGCGTTGAGCTAACCTGTACTAATTGCCCGTGAGGCTTAACCATACAACACCCAAGGGGTTTTGAAGGACTCAAATAGAACATTGAATGTGTAAAGAACTTTTAAAGTTAGTTTTCCAAGTTAAAGTGATAAAGCCTTAGCTCGATACGAGCGCAGGTAAAAGGTTTGCTATCAAGGCAGATTGTGAGATGAGAGAAGGAGCTTACATTGGTAAGTGACTGAGCGAATAAGCAATCTAACGTAGAGAGCGAGCGTTTTAGCCAGCGGTTTTATTACACCAATTTTGCTTGGCGACCATAGCATTGTGGACCCACCTGAACCCATGCCGAACTCAGAAGTGAAACGCAATAGCGCCGATGGTAGTGTGGGGTTTCCCCATGTGAGAGTAGGACATCGCCAGGCTTTAATTTAAGTACATTCGTTATTAAAACGAATGATACCACAGCGGAGTGGTAGTTCAGTTGGTTAGAATACCGGCCTGTCACGCCGGGGGTCGCGGGTTCGAGTCCCGTCCACTCCGCCATTTATTCTTAGGAATAAGAAAGTAAGCCTTAGCAGAAATGCTGAGGTTTTTTTCGTTTAAGCGCGGTAGTTCAGTTGGTTCGCCTCTTTGTTAGAGAAAGCGGCCTGTCACGCCGGGGGTCGCGCTTGTTTTCAAGGCGTAGGGAGTCCCGTCCACTCCGCCACTTATTCTCAGGAATAAGAACAGCAAGCCTTAGCAGAGATGTTAAGGCTTTTTTGTGTTTAAGCGGTTATAAAAATACCAATGGTTAGTTCTAGCAAAGTGGGCAGCGGAGCGGTAGTTCAGTTGGTTAGCCTCTTTGTTAGAGAAAGCGGCCTGTCACGCCGGGGGTCGCGCTTGTTTTCAAGGTGTAGGGAGTCCCGTCCACTCCGCCATTTATTCTTAGGAATAAGAAAGTAAGCCTTAGCAGAAATGCTGAGGTTTTTTTCGTTTAAGCGTGGTAGTTCAGTTGGTTAGTTTTTTAATTAGAGAAAGCGGCCTGTCACGCCGGGGGTCGCGCTTGTTTTCAAGGAGTAGGGAGTCCCGTCCACTCCGCCACTTATTCTCAGGAATAAGAACAGTAAGCCTTAGCAGAGATGTTAAGGCTTTTTTGTGTTTAAAATTCACAAAGCCTCGACTTTTAATTTTCTATGGGCTAGTCTGGATATATAGACGTCTAGATAGCTTATGGAGAGAGCAATGCCTATTCGGATACCTGATCGGTTACCCGCTTCTGATGTATTGAAGAACGAAAATATTTTTGTGATGCCAATGTCTCGCGCATCCACTCAAGAAATCCGCCCATTAAAAGTGCTGATTCTCAACTTAATGCCGAAAAAGATTGAGACTGAAACACAGTTCTTGAGATTACTATCGAATAGTCCATTGCAAATAGATGTTGAACTGCTTCGTATCGATAACCGCCCTAGTAAGAATACGCCTACAGAACATTTAGATACCTTTTATCGTCAATTTGAAACCGTGAAAAATCGAAATTTTGATGGGTTAATCATAACGGGTGCTCCGCTAGGGCTGGTTCAGTTCGAAGATGTCATTTATTGGGAACACTTAGAGAGTATTATGACATGGGCAAAAAACCATGTTACCTCTACACTGTTTGTCTGTTGGGCGGCACAGGCAGGATTAAAGCTACTTTATGATTTGCCTAAGAAGACGCGAAAAGAGAAATTGTCTGGTGTATATAACCATCGAATACATGATGAGCATCATCCCATCTTAAGAGGATTTGATGATAACTTTTTGGCGCCTCATTCTAGGTATGCAGACTTTAGCTATGACTACTTGGAACAGCATACTGATCTTGATATCTTGGCGACATCTGATGTTGCAGGGGTTTATTTAGCATCGACCAAAGATAAAAGAAATGTCTTTGTAACTGGGCATCCCGAATATGAATGTTTAACACTGCATTCAGAATATGTCAGGGATCTCGCGGAGGGAATGGACCCAGCGATTCCTGTGAACTATTACCCCAATGACAACACGGATAATACTCCAATTGCCAGTTGGCGAAGTCATGGTCATCTACTGTTTTCGAACTGGTTAAACTATTGTGTATACCAACAAACACCTTATGATCTTGAGCAGTTTTCTGAAGCCAACTTTACCAAGGATGATTAGGGTTAATAAGAATAAATTTCTACACTAAATCATGTTGATTGCAGTGATAGATTGTGACTTTTATCTACCAGACATGGGTATCGTTACCCATGTCTGTCTTACTTAATTGTGTTTGACTGGTTTTAGAGATAACCAGACCACTGTAAGGTTAAATTTGTCACTCTTGCTGAGAATTTATTTGTTCTACTTTCTTTGCTTTATTGATTAAAGGGGTGATGGTTGACCCTTGTATCAGAATAGAAAATATAACAACGGAGTAAGTCATAACCAATAGTATTTCTTTTACATCGATTCCTTTTTCTGGAACCACCATTACTCCTGAAGGGATTGCCAATGCCATCGCTATTGCCAAGCCGCCTCGTAACCCTCCCCAAGTCAGTATTCTTATCGACCACGGGTTATAATGTCTAAATCGATTAAAGCCTTGGTAACAGAGCCAGATACTCAAGAATCGGCTAACAAGTACGAGAGGTATTGCAATTATCATCACAAGCCAGTCTTCCTGATGGAATTTGAACAGCAGCATCGATAATCCGACAAGCAAAAATAGTATCCCATTCAAAAACTCGTCAACAAGTTCCCAAAAATGATCAAGGTGATCGGCGCTCTCTTTAGAGAAGCCGACAAATCGTGTCCAGTTACCAATTAGTATCCCTGATACTACCATTGCTAACGGTCCTGAAACGTGTATAACATCTGCGAAAACGTATCCTGCTGTTGGTATACCAATCGTTAATAGTAGCTCCATCGAATGGTCATTGGTCGCGCTGATTAAGTAGTGAAAAATTAATCCCAGCACAAGACCGTAGACTAGTCCTCCTATAGCCTCATGCACAAACAACATAGTAATTGAGCTTATTGTTGGAGTTTCATTTCCAAATGCGATGGTGAATAGGGTCACGAAAATAACAAGGCCAAATCCATCGTTGAAAAGGGACTCTCCTTCGATTTGCGTGGATATACGTTTAGGAGCATTAAGTTTTTTAACAATGGCTAGAACCGCAATAGGATCTGTTGGTGAAATAAGGGCTCCAAAAAGTAAGCAGTATATGAGATCTAGCGGCATATTGATGATGATAGTGATGCCGTACAGAACAAAGCCAATAAAGAAAGTAGAGAAGAGAGTGGCAAACAACGCCAGCACCGTTATTTCCCACTTCTGGTCCTTAAGATGAGGAAGTTTTATGCCTAATCCTCCGGCAAATAATAAGAAACCTAAAACACCTTTTAGAAGAAAATCTTCGAAATTTATATCACTCATGGTATCACTGGCGATCTCAGTCAAATGAAACCAATGGTTTTGGCCTGCGACGATTATGGTGAGTGAAAGCATTATTGAGCCAGCAGTGATCGCAATGGTTGTTTGCATTTTGCCTATTTTGCTATTCACAAAAGCGATAGCCATGGCTGCAGCCGCGAGAAAACAGAGAGTATTGTAGACAGGCATGATTCATTTTATTGATTGGTAAGTAGTGAACGGATTTTGCGCTTCTGATGCAAATTATTCAAATCTAAATGAAAAATAATTGTTAACACTTGGATTTTCAGTTAACAGGAAATCAATTGGTTTAGACGTCTAGATTTCTATTTAAACTGTGGTAGGATGTATCATAGTAAGTAATGGATTGAGGCTGTACTGTGACTGGAAGCAAGGTAAGAGATCGTATTGAAGCGATATTGAAAGAACGAATTTTATTGATTGATGGTGGTATGGGCACCATGATTCAAAGCTATAAATTAGAAGAGAATGATTATCGTGGTGAACGCTTTTCTGACTGGCCTAGCGATCTTAAAGGAAACAACGACCTCTTAGTATTAACTCAGCCCGAAATTATTAAAACCATCCATTGCGAATATTTGGACGCGGGCGCCGATATTCTAGAAACAAACAGTTTTAACGCTACATCTATCGCCATGGCTGACTATGGTATGGAGAGCTTGAGTGAAGAGATTAATTATCAAGCTGCGCGATTAGCACGAGAAGCGGCTGACGAATGGACATTAAAAACCCCAGATAAACCGCGATTTGTTGCTGGGGTACTTGGACCGACAAACCGTACTTGTTCTATCTCACCTGATGTTAATGATCCCGGCTTTCGAAACGTTAGTTTTGACGAGTTGGTTGAAGCCTATTCTGAATCAACTAAAGCGTTGATCAAAGGTGGATCGGATCTGATCTTGATAGAAACAATCTTCGATACTTTAAATGCTAAAGCGTGTGCATTTGCTGTGGACTCAGTGTTTGAAGAGCTTGCCATCGAATTGCCAGTGATGATTTCAGGTACGATTACTGATGCGTCAGGCCGAACGTTATCTGGCCAGACAACAGAAGCATTTTACAATGCTTTACGACATGTTAACCCTATCTCCTTTGGTTTGAACTGCGCATTGGGCCCAGATGAACTTCGTCAATATGTCGTTGAAATGTCTAGAATTTCAGAAACATTTGTTTCTGTTCACCCAAACGCAGGCTTACCTAATGCATTTGGTGAGTATGATCTTTCTGCCGAAGATATGGCACAGCATGTTGCTGAGTGGGCTGAAAGTGGATATCTAAACTTAATTGGTGGCTGTTGTGGTACGACACCAGAGCATATTCGTCAGATGGCGAACGCGGTTAATAACGTTGCACCTAGAAAGCTTCCTGATATCGCCAAAGCTTGTCGTCTATCTGGGCTAGAGCCTCTTACCATTAAAGAAGATACGTTATTTGTTAATGTGGGTGAGCGAACAAATGTAACGGGCTCTGCACGTTTTAAGCGATTAATTAAAGAAGAGCTGTATGACGAAGCATTAGAGGTGGCTCGTCAGCAGGTGGAAAATGGCGCTCAAATCATCGATATAAATATGGATGAGGGCATGTTAGATGCGCAAGCTTGTATGGTTCGCTTTTTGAATCTATGTGCCTCTGAACCCGAAATTTCTAAAGTTCCCATTATGGTTGATTCATCAAAATGGGAAGTAATCGAAGCCGGTTTAAAATGCATTCAGGGTAAAGGGATAGTGAACTCTATTTCTTTAAAAGAAGGCAAAGAAAAATTTATCGAGCAAGCCAAACTCATTAGGCGTTATGGCGCGGCCGTTATTGTGATGGCGTTTGATGAAGATGGTCAGGCTGACACCAGAGAAAGAAAAATAGAGATCTGTACGAATGCTTATCGAGTTTTAGTGGATGAAGTTGGCTTTCCAGCAGAAGATATCATTTTTGATCCAAATATATTTGCTATTGCGACTGGGATAGATGAGCATAATAACTACGCTGTCGATTTTATCAATGCTGTAGCGGACATTAAGCGGGACTTACCTTATGCAATGATATCGGGTGGGGTGTCGAATGTTTCATTCTCATTCCGAGGTAACAATTATGTTCGCGAAGCCATTCATGCGGTGTTTTTGTATCACTGCTTTAAAAATGGCATGGATATGGGGATCGTTAACGCTGGTCAGTTAGAGATCTACGATAATGTTCCAGATAAGTTGCGCCATGCGGTAGAAGACGTAGTACTTAATCGCAGAGATGACGCCACTGAACGGTTACTCGATATTGCTAATGAGTATCGTGATAATGGCGTTGGTAAAGAAGAAGATTCTTCTGCACAAGAGTGGAGAAGTTGGTCAGTAGAAAAACGCTTGGAGCACGCATTAGTTAAAGGCATTACGGAATTTATAGTTTCGGATACAGAAGAGGCTAGGTTACAGGCAGACAAACCATTAGAGGTTATTGAAGGCCCCTTAATGGAAGGGATGAATGTCGTCGGAGATCTATTCGGTGAAGGAAAAATGTTTCTTCCTCAAGTAGTGAAATCTGCACGAGTGATGAAACAGGCTGTTGCGCATTTAGAACCTTATATTAACGCAGCTAAACAAGCGGGCAGTACAAATGGAAAAATCTTGCTGGCGACCGTTAAAGGTGATGTGCATGATATTGGTAAAAATATCGTAGGAGTGGTTCTTCAATGTAATAATTACGAGATTATTGACCTTGGCGTCATGGTTTCTTGTGAGAAAATTTTAAAAGTTGCCAAAGAAGAGAATGTCGACATTATTGGTTTATCAGGGTTAATCACGCCTTCATTAGATGAGATGGTACACGTCGCTAAAGAGATGGAGCGTCAAGGGTTTGATTTACCATTGATGATCGGTGGGGCGACGACATCAAAAGCTCATACCGCAGTAAAAATAGAACAAAATTATTCTCAGCCTGTTGTTTATGTAAATAATGCATCACGCGCCGTTGGTGTATGTACTTCACTATTATCTGATGAGTTAAAGCCTAGTTTTGTAGAAAAACTGGATAAAGATTATCAACGAGTACGAGAGCAGCACAATCGTAAAACACCAAGAACAAAGCCTATTAGTTTAGAGAAAGCTCGCCTGAATCGAGTGGATATTGATTGGCCATCCTATACGCCTCCAGTGCCTAAAAAAGCCGGTGTGCATGTGTTTGAATCTTGTGACATAAAAACGTTGCGTGGCTATATTGATTGGACACCTTTCTTCATGACTTGGTCACTGATGGGTAAGTACCCAGCAATCTTTGACCATGATGAAGTTGGAGAAGAAGCTAAGCGACTATTTGACGATGCTAACGCTTGGTTAGATAGAGTGGAAACTGAGGGGCTACTTAATGCTAAAGGCATTTGTGGCTTATTTCCTGCGGCGGCAGTAGGAGATGATATTGAAGTGTATACCGATGAAACACGAACTGAGGTGAAAACGAGATTACATCATCTACGACAGCAAACAGAAAAGCCGAAAGGGTTTAATTATTGTTTGTCAGACTATATTGCTCCAAAAGAATCTGAAAAGCTTGATTGGATTGGAACATTTGCCGTGACTGGTGGAATAGGCGAAAGGGAGCTTGCCGACAGCTATAAAGCACAAGGTGATGACTACAATGCCATTATGGTTCAAGCTGTAGCGGATAGACTTGCAGAAGCACTTGCTGAATATCTGCATGAAAAAATACGCAAAGAGATTTGGGGGTACGCCGAGAATGAATCTCTGACGGCCGATGATCTCGTTCGAGAAAAATATCAAGGTATACGCCCAGCGCCAGGGTACCCAGCTTGTCCGGAACATAGTGAAAAGCAACAAATTTGGGACCTAATGGAAGTTGAAGAGAATATTGGTATGGAGCTTACATCCAGCTACGCGATGCTACCGGGAGCGTCAGTTTCTGGTTGGTATTTCTCTCATCCAGAATCTCGATATTTCGCTGTTGCTAAAATTCAGTCAGATCAAGTAGAAGATTATGCGGCAAGAAAAGGTTGGGACTTACAGCAAGCTGAAAGGTGGTTAGCGCCGAACATTAATTGATGTGGTTTCAAACAAAAAAATGGGCATTTTGCCCATTTTTTATTCTTTGAGTTGGGCTGTATGACTGGTCATATAGCCCCAAATTAATACCGTCACTATTCTCTAAGTTCAAATAACTCTTTATGTAATAACTGAATTGAACGTCTTGAATCAGTTGAACGAACTAAGAAGCATAGATTGTGTTGACTCGCACCATAGCAGATCATACGTAAGTTAATATCTTCAAGAGTACCAAATACTTTTTTAGCGTACCCTTTACACTCACTCATATTGTTACCTATCAGAGCAACCAGACAGAGATCCTGTTCTACTTCTACACTGCAAAGCTGTTCTAGCTCCTGTTGCGCTTGATGGGGAAGCTCGGGAGAGCCGCCGGAAGTATTTGTTTGATCTAATGTTAGCGAGACACTCACTTCTGATGTTGTTATCAGGTCAACGGAGATTTTATACTTAGCCAAAATCTTAAATACTTCAGCCAGGAAGCCGTAGGCATGGAACATATTTGGACTATGCAATGTCACCATAGTTTGATTGCAGCGAAGGGCGACAGCTCGAAAGAGTGGAGCGCTGCTGACTTGTTCCTTGATCCATGTGCCTCCTTTTTCTGGAGCTTTAGAAGAGCCGACAAACACTGGAATTTGATGGCGCAAGGCAGGAAGTAACGTAGATGGATGAAGTATTTTAGCTCCGAAATTGGCCATCTCAGACGCTTCACTAAAGCTAATTTCTGCGATAGGAGTGGCTTTTGGGGCGATTCTTGGATCGGTTGTGTATATTCCAGGAACATCCGTCCATATTTCTAATCCTTTGGCTTCAACCGATTCTGCGATTAAAGCCGCACTGTAATCGCTTCCGCCTCTGCCCAATGTTGTGGTATTTCCCGCGTCATCAGAGCCGATAAACCCTTGTGTAATCACAACATGGTCATTGCATAGAGGAACCAGTTTCTGTTTAGCAAGCTTAGATATTTCGATTAAATTGGGTTCTGCTTTACCAAACACGGCAGATGTTTTCATAATATCGCGTATATCAAATCGGACAGCTTCGATACCTCGCTCTCTCATAATCTGAGTTAAGATATGGGTCGACATCAGTTCGCCACTTGCGACCAGATGATCCGTTAATTGATCGCTGGGTTGAATCGCCGCTTGTTCAGCAACCATTGCGACATCTTGCAGTAAAAGGTGCACGTCTCTTTCTGTTTGCAAAGGATCCGCGAGTTCATCAATTATGCTGTCATGAATTTCTGCCAATTGACTCAGCAGCGCTTTTCGTCGTTCTGAACTGGTACCATTTGCAAGCTCAACAAGTAGATTTGTTACTCCTGAGCAGGCACTACTTACCACCAATCTCGTGTTGGGGTTGTTTTCTATAATGGCTGCACAACGGCTCATGGATTCAAAGTTGGCAACACTTGTGCCACCAAACTTCGCTACATTGAATGCGCTCACGGCGTTTCTCCCTATCATTTCATCCATAAAATTGAATATTCAGTAATTATTACTAAGCGATAATTGCGATGTAACCGAGAAGAGAATATAAGAGCAGAGGGGAAAGCGTGATAAAAGCAATATACCTCAGAAGCTCTTCACCAGATACTCTGGCGACAGTTGGCAGGATTCAGCCTACACAACCGACAAATATTTACACTCACTAAATACTCATCTCGGCATTGCTCCCCATAAATGTTATGTATTGGAGTTGAGGCTCCACAATAACACCTGCCTGGGCAATGCTCCTCTTCTGCTATCAAAGCTGACGGAATTAACAACATAGTGTCGGTTAACTCAATCTTCTTCATTGAACGTTTTTGCAGCATAAAAGTCAATGGCTAAATGAATTTTTAGTCAAAGAATATTCACGGATTAAATTTCTGGTTAGACCACTAGACTTGAGTCGCATTGTTGAAAGAGATATTTTCCTTTAGGCTAGTGAACCTATATCTCTCGATAGGCGGTTTAGTTAGTATTGTTGTGAGGTTTACCTATCGTAGTTCCCTATTTATTCGAAATATTTGAGGGGGATATAACGGGTAGTTAATAATTATAAATGACCGCTATTTTTAGAAAGGACTAATTGTTAGAAAGGACTGATTATGACCATACAAAGCTTTATCCCTCCTCAAAGAACATTAATGGGGCCAGGGCCATCAGATATATACCCGCAGGTGTTGCAAGCTCTCAGTCGTCCAACGATTGGGCATCTAGATCCGCTCTTCGTCGCTATGATGGATGAGTTAAAGCAGCTTTTGAAATACGCTTTTCAAACAGAAAATGAGTTCACTATCGCGGTTTCAGCTCCGGGTAGCGCTGGTATGGAAGCGTGTTTTGTTAACCTAGTTGAACCGGGCGATAAGGTCATTGTCTGTCGTAATGGAGTATTTGGCGAACGAATGCGTGAGAATGTCGTTCGTTGCGGCGGGGAAGCGATTGTTGTCGATGATGAGTGGGGCAGCCCTGTCAGTGTTGAAAAAGTAGCTGCTGCGTTGGATGCTAATCCCGATGTTAAGGCTCTAGCATTTGTTCATGCCGAGACGTCGACAGGTGCATTAAGTGATGCACAGTCATTGGCTCGTTTAGCGAAAGAGAGACAAGTACTGACTATTGTCGATGCGGTAACTTCACTTGGGGGTGTTCCTCTGCTGGTGGATGAATGGCAGCTGGATGCCGTTTACTCGGGCAGTCAAAAATGTCTTTCGTGTGTTCCCGGACTTTCGCCACTTACGTTTTCTCAGGCCGCTATCGATAAGATTCAGCAACGAAAAGAACCCATTCAAAGCTGGTTTTTGGATCAAAGCTTGGTGTTAGGATATTGGAGTGGTGATGGAAAACGTAGTTATCATCATACTGCTCCGGTAAATAGCTTATACGCTCTACATGAAGCGTTGTTGCTACTTAAGAATGAAGGGCTCGAGAATGCATGGAATCGCCATAAGACTATGCACAATAAGCTTAAGCATGGCTTAGAAGCGCTCGGTGTTTCATTTGTTGTTGATGAACCTTATCGTTTACCGCAGTTGAATGCTATTTATATCCCTGAAGGTGTCGATGATGCCGCGGTTCGCTCTCATCTTCTTCAGCAATATAATTTAGAAATTGGTGCCGGTTTAGGCGCTTTAGCAGGTAAAGCGTGGCGTATTGGTTTAATGGGATACGCGGCTCGAAGTGAAAATGTTGCACTATGCCTTAAGGCATTAGAAGAGACCCTAAACGAGTAATTCATCGCCCATGATAGGATAATCACCACTAAGATTCTGGTGATTATCCTGTAGATTTATAGTGAGGATAAGTCACAAAGGCAGTGGTATTTTATGCTTTCTTATCTTCGCTGTTATCTTTGTTTTTATCTGCGGGTTGAATATTGAATACGGGATCAATATGGATGACCGAGAAATCTTGCTGAGGGTAAAGGTAGCTCGCTTCGTCCCGAATCTGTTCCGCTTTACTTACTTCTCCTACACCTAGGTACGCCAGAATAAGGCTCTTATAGAGTTTAGAGCTTGGTGTCTGTTGAATACTATCCAGTGACCATTCGATATAGCCAACAACTTTATCGAGCTGTTTATTTACCAAGCCACTTTTTAGCTGGTTGCTGTGTATTTGCCAGTTCACTTCCTGTTTAAATGTTCCTGAATAGATAATGTTATCAAGTAGTTCCATTCTTTTTGGGTAGGACTGAGCAAACTGCTTTAGCTGATAGTTAGTGTGTAAAGATAAAGTCATATAACTGATTAACAAAACAGGTAAAATGACGCTTGTCGCTTTAAAAAAGTGGACGCTGGTGGTTCGAATACCATAGTGCTTATATTTTGCCGTTCTTTGGTCAACCCAAAAAATCAGGACGATGAAGGTAATCCAGTGTATGGATGATTGATAAAAAGGGTTTTCGAGCTGAGCATGCAAAGCGATAGGCATGAGTAGTGATAAAATAGCGAGCCGTGTCCCTTTGCGTGTTGAACTGATTTTAAATAGAACAAAAAGTGCCGCAAGGATAATACCTATGACAGGAATTAATCCTCCTTCAATACCCCAGAAAAGTACCTCATTAAAAGGATGAGTTACATCCTCTATTGCGACTGGATAATTTGAGTTGAGCTGATGTTGCCTCGCGGTATATAAAAGGTATTCAGATTCGAATTGACCTAAACCATAACCAGTAAATGGCTTCTCGATAAACATATCTATCGCTTGAGGCAGTACTGTTAGCCTTGCACTTTCAATCGGTTTTTCACCGCTGAGAGAACTAAGATTGCCCGAAGAAAAGGCCAATATTCCCCCTAAACAGATTCCCGCCAAGAGAGCAAAAGACCAGCCAATAAAGCGTTTTTTAGTTGAAAATCGGTAAAGGTAGGGAACGATAAGCAGTACACTAACCAGTGAGATAATCCAGCCGATACGAGATGCAAGCAGTGTAATTAAAGGGACGGTAATTAACGGCATAATATAAAGAAGCGCTGTTCGTGACAGTTTTTCTCCATATTTTCGTTGTTGTCTGGCGAGCAAGTATCCGGATAAAACTAAGCCAGTGGCCAGAAAGCTACTCATCGCATTGATATTCTGGAAGATACCAAAAGGTTGTTTTAGTGAATCATCAAGGGTGATGATAGCTTGATGATTTAGTACAAAAAACTGCACATAAGCGAGTAAAGCTTCTATACAGACGGCCAAAATAATAAACCACAGCAACCTCTGTTTATGGGCATTACTTAGTGAGAATTGCTGCAAAATAACGAATAACAGCCAGCCCAACCATAGCCCTGCTATTCGTGGTAGAACAGAAGGTAAGTTTGGCGGTGAAGAGAAAAACAGTGGTATTGAAATGATAAGGCAGCTAATGAGTAAGCCAATGGTCAATTTGGAATAGCGAATCTGCTTTGATAGCGCCATTTGGTAGATTCCAATGGCGAACACCCAGCTTAAGCCAAACCATGTGGCATTATTAAAAGGAAGAGCAAGCCCTAAACCGCCGAGATTAGCAATATAAAAATGCGACGCTATAAGGAAGACAAAACCTATAGCGTACATAAATCGACGATTCAATGGTGCCTTAGGTTTTTGAGGCGCTAAGCGCGTTCCGCTAAGGTGAATGATTGCCATTGCTACTTTCCTATTAAAAAGCGAGCTATCGCTCGCTTCTGAAGTTACTGCTTATCTTACCTTTTTTTTTTATTTCATCATACCCAACTGATCTTGAGATACATAACTTCTATGCGCTGTCAGAACCAGTTAACAAAGGAGCTAAGAATCGTGCAGTGTGAGAGCCTTTTACTTTCACTACCTCTTCAGGTACGCCTTCGGCAATGATTTCCCCTCCACCTTGACCACCTTCAGGGCCGAGATCGATGATCCAATCCGCTGTTTTAATTACATCAAGGTTGTGTTCAATCACTACAACAGTATTGCCGTGATCTCGTAATCGATGCAATACATTTAGCAGTTGCTGGATATCATGGAAATGTAACCCAGTGGTCGGTTCATCTAATATATAGAGAGTTTGCCCTGTATCTCGTTTAGAAAGCTCTCTTGCTAATTTGACCCGTTGAGCTTCACCGCCAGATAAAGTGGTGGCAGCTTGGCCTAACCGGATATACGACAAACCAACGTCCATCAATGTCTGAAGTTTTCTCGCTATAACTGGCACAGGATCAAAAAAGGTTCTTGCATCTTCAACGGTTAGTTCTAACACTTCATCAATGCTTTTTCCTTTATAGCGCACTTCCAGTGTTTCTCTATTATAGCGCTTCCCTTTACATACATCACAAGGTACATAAACATCGGGTAAAAAGTGCATTTCAACTTTTATTACACCATCCCCCTGACAAGCTTCGCAACGCCCGCCTCGAACATTAAAGCTGAACCGGCCGGGCTTATAGCCTCTAGAACGAGACTCTTGAGTACCGGAAAACAGTTCTCTAATTGGGGTGAATATACCGGTATAAGTGGCAGGGTTAGATCTTGGTGTTCTACCTATTGGGCTTTGATCAATATCGATAACCTTATCAAAGTGCGCTAAGCCTTCAATTTTCTTATAAGGAGATGCTTCGGCCGTGGTGGCACCATTTAAATGGGTTTGTGCAATTTTGTAAAAAGTATCGTTAATTAGTGTTGATTTTCCTGAGCCTGAAACGCCCGTGATACAACTGAACAAACCGACAGGTAAAGACAAAGTAACATCTTTCAGGTTGTTTCCTGTCGCACCAACAAGTTCGACGGTTTTTTTAGGGTCCCGCGGTGTTCTTTGCTGTGGAATCGCGATAGATTTTTGGCCACTTAAATATTGCCCAGTTAACGAATCCGGAGTATCGATAATATCCTGCATGGTTCCTTCAGCAACCACACTGCCTCCATGAATGCCAGCGCCGGGACCAATATCAATAACATGATCGGCGGATCTGATCGCATCTTCATCATGTTCAACCACCAAAACGGTGTTGCCGAGATCTCGTAAATGAGTAAGTGTTTTAAGTAATCGTTCGTTATCTCGTTGATGTAAACCAATGGAAGGTTCATCTAACACATACATAACGCCCACTAACCCCGCTCCGATTTGGCTCGCAAGTCTTATACGTTGTGCTTCTCCCCCTGACAGGGTTTCGGCACTACGAGATAAATTGAGATAATTGAGGCCAACATTAACCAAAAAGTGTAAGCGATCATTGATCTCTTTCATCACCTTTTCTGCTATCTGTGCTCGCTGGCCTGTTAATTCTAAGGAGTGAAAAAAGTCCAACGCTTCGCTAATGCTCATCTCGACAATAGAGGGGAGTGGCGTATCTGCGACAAAGACGTTTCTCGCTTCAACCCGTAAACGGGTGCCATCACATGTAGCACATGATTTTGTAGAGATGTATTTGGTTAGGTCTTCTCGAACGGCGTTGGATTCAGTATCTCGGTAACGTCTTTCTAGGGTATTGAGAATGCCTTCAAATGGGTGACGTTTTACTCGGATATCACCTCGGTCATTAATGTATTTAAATTCAACTTCTGTTCGACCAGAGCCTTTTAAAACCACCTGTTTAATCTTGCTTGGTAGTGATTTAAAAGGAGCATGAAGATCAAAGCTGTAATGCTCAGCAAGAGAAGAGAGCATTTGAAAATAATAATAATTTTTTTGATCCCAGCCTTTTATTGCCCCTTCTGCAATTGACAGATTTTCGTCATGAATGACTCTGTCAGGATCAAAGTATTGTTGTACACCTAGACCATCGCAGGTAGGGCAAGCACCAGCTGGGTTATTAAATGAAAATAGACGAGGTTCTAACTCTTGCATGCTGTAACCACAATGGGAACAGGCAAAGTTAGCGGAAAAGATAATATCTTCTTTGCTTTTATCATCCATCCAAGTAATTGCTGCAATTCCGCCGGACAGTTCAAGCGTTGTTTCGAATGACTCAGCGAGACGTTGCTGTAAGTCTTTGCGGACTTTAAAACGATCTACGACTACTTCAATGGTGTGTTTTTTATGCAGCTCTAACGTTGGAGGATCGGATAAATCACATGTTTCTCCATCAATTCTAGCTCGAATAAACCCTTGTGCTGAAAGGTTTTCTAGGGTTTTAACATGTTCCCCTTTGCGCTCTTTCACAATAGGGGCCAGTAACATTAATTTAGAACCTTCCGGTAGTTCTAATACCTTATCCACCATTTGACTAATGGTTTGGGCAGCTAATGGCTGTTTATGGTCGGGGCATCTTGGTTCTCCTACTCTGGCGTATAGAAGACGCAGGTAGTCATAAACTTCGGTAATTGTCCCGACGGTTGAACGAGGGTTATGAGATGTTGATTTCTGTTCGATGGATATCGCTGGAGAGAGCCCTTCAATATGATCAACATCGGGTTTCTCCATCAATGATAAAAATTGGCGGGCATAGGCAGACAATGACTCAACGTAGCGTCTCTGTCCTTCTGCATATAAAGTATCAAAGGCTAAAGAGGACTTTCCTGAACCTGATAACCCTGTAATGACAGTGAGTTTATCTCTAGGGATGGTTAAATTAATATTTTTTAAATTATGGGTTCTAGCACCCCGTACTTCTATTTGGTCCATAAACTCAGCTCAATTTTCTTTCAATTTTTCCAGTATCGCACAGAAAAAATATTCCGCAATAAATACTGTATAAAAAAACAGTTATAACAGCAAGGGGGAGTGAAGCAGTTATTAAGCCTGTTTTATACTCAGTATGTAGAAGTTAGCTAAGTCTATAAATAAATTCACCTCACAATGTGTACTTGTGAGGTGAATAATGGAATTGCGTTTATGGTGAAATCAATCCGATAGAGTGGTTATGATTTTTCGGTCGACATCTGGTCAAGCTCTAACTTTTGCTGATCTTTTTTGTATAGGTTTTGGTAACAAAAGTTGGTGGCTTCGATGTAACCATCGACGCTACCACAATCAAAACGTGTCCCTTTAAATTTATACGCCAGTACACAGCCTGATTGAGCTTGTTTTAACAAAGCATCGGTAATCTGAATTTCGCCACCTTTACCTGGTTGCGTATTTTCAATCAGCTCAAAAATATCAGGTGTCAGTATATATCGGCCTATGATGGCTAAGTTGCTTGGTTCAGTTCCTGGCTCTGGTTTTTCGACCATATCGTCAACGCGGAAGATGTCATCTTTAATCATCTCTCCGGCAATAACACCATATTTGTGAATGTCTTCTTTCGGGACTTCTTGTACGGCGACAATAGAGCAGCGGAACTGTTTGTACAGTGCACTCATCTGTGCAAGCACACCTTGGCCTTCTTCATTGACGCAAAGGTCATCTGCTAATACAACAGCGAATGGTTCTTCTCCTACCAACTCTCTGCCAGTTAAGATGGCGTGGCCTAATCCTTTCATCTCTCGTTGTCGTATATAGGTGAAGTTAGCGGCATCCATTATTCGACGTATATCAAAAAGCAATTCTTCTTTATTTGTACCGCTAATTTGATGTTCAAGCTCATAATTCTTATCAAAATGGTCAAAAAGAGCGTTTTTTCCACGTCCAGTGACTATGCATATACCGTTCATCCCTGCTTCAATTGCTTCTTCTACACCGTATTCTATAAGAGGTTTATTCACCACTGGCATCATCTCTTTAGGCATGGATTTAGTCGCGGGTAAAAAACGAGTTCCATAACCTGCCGCGGGGAAAAGACACTTCTTAATCATGGTAAAGCCCTTATTATTAAATAGATATCGAGGAATATGACGGAACAATATCATCATTGATATGGGGGAGTAAATCGACATTGTGCTCTAGTTTGATTAGCAGCAGAAACCGACATTCTCTGGTTAAATAAAGTTATTGCCCCGTTGATGATAATAATTCTGTGAATTATATAGTTTGTTTAATGTTAGATGGTTTGGTTAATTTTTTGCTTAGCTCTCTATTTCAACCTGAAGGTTAAGGTAAATATTTCTGCGCCCAGACAATGGCCTGATAGCGGTTTTTCACTTTTATCTTTTTGAAAATATTATACAGGTGAGATTTAACCGTGTATTCGCTTAAGTTTAACGCGTCAGCTAGTTGAAAATTAGACATCCCCTTTTTAAGTGTGTTCAGTACATTTTTTTCTTTTGGCGTGAGCTTTAAAGCATATGGGTTGCCAAAGTGGACGGTGGTTGATTGATAACACTCAAATAGCGACTCAATAATTTCTTTGGGTAAGGCGTACTTTCCAGCTACAAGCTTTTCAATTCCTTTTGTTATCTGCTTTGGGCTGGTGGTCAGATAGAACAAACCGCGTAAGTTAGCGAGTGGTGCCAGTTCTATGCTGGAGACCTTCAATGGAGAGTTATAAATGACCAGATAACAGTTATGATGAATATATAGCTGCTGGTTTACGTATAATATTGCTTCATCTTTTGCGTGGAAATCCATCAGTAATAAGTAGTTATATTCATGTGTAATATATTCCGTTATTTCTTGCCATGAGACTTCGATGGTCTCTATTTTTTGTCGTGTGGGTGTATTGAGGTTGGCGAGGTTTAAAGGCACTGTCATATGAGTACTTACAGGGCGAATTAGCAGCAAATAGTCGACTTTAATCATTTAAGGGTACTATTTAGTTAATCGTAATGATGGCAAATACGTTACTTCCGTTTTGGTCAATTAGTGATTAATTCTCATACTAAAATGTAAAGAATGCGTTTTATTTCAGCTTGTTGTCGTAGTTGTTCTCTTTTAGTTTCAACAAATTGTGTATTGGCTCGAAAAGTTTAGTGAGAGAAAGAGCGAATATAGAGAGAAGGTTGACGATTTTGTATGCAGTAAGAAGAGAATTGATGTATGGGGTTTGAGGGATGAATAGTAATCATGCTATCCTTGCCTTCCAATTTTTTAGATAGATTTTAGACGGAGCGGATCATGGCAAGCCGTGGAGTGAACAAAGTAATTATAATGGGAAACCTTGGCGCTGATCCTGAGGTTCGTTATGCCGCAAATGGTAATGCAATTGCGAATATAACCATTGCTACATCAGAGTCTTGGCGTGATAAAACCAGTGGTGAGCAACGAGAAAAAACTGAATGGCACCGTGTTGCGCTATTTGGTAAAACTGCAGAAATTGCTGGTGAGTACCTTCGTAAAGGTTCGCAGGTTTATGTTGAAGGCCAACTACAAACTCGCAAATGGCAAGATCAGTCTGGACAAGATCGTTATACAACAGAAGTGGTTGTTCAATGGCCAACAGGTCAAATGCAGCTGTTAGGTAGTCGTGGTCAAAATCAGGGCCAAGGTCAAGGTGCTCCAATGGGAGGCCAACCTCAACAGCAACAGCAGCAAGGAGGTTGGGGCCAACCCCAACAACCGGTTCAGCAACCCGCTCAGCAGCAACCTGTTCAGCAACAGCCAATGCAAAGCCAAGCTGCACCAAAACCAGCGCCACAACAGCAGCCGCAACAGCAATATAATGAACCACCAATGGACTTTGACGACGATATTCCGTTTTAAAATGCCAGAAAAAAGCTACTTTTTAGTAGCTTTTTTCATATTTGGGACTCCGGTTAGTAAATATCTCTATTTCTCCATTCACAAAACCCATCAATCGCATGATACTTATATCAATGTGACCTCAAGAGCTCTGACATTCTCGCTGAACAAATATTTTGACGTTACTTGGGCATAATAGATAATTAATAAAACCAACAATAATCCGCTTGGGTAGAAAAGGACTTTATTATTCATGCGACATACCCCTACATTAAAGTTAAGCACGCGATTAACCGCTTTTGTCACCATTATTGTGGTAAGTGCTATTGGCATACTGTTTATTGGTGGGACGCTGTCATATAGAAGTGTGGGTCATGAATATATGAACCGATACTTGGATGGAATTGTCTCTGTTGTTGATGAAGAGATGATTAGTGGCGACAAAGTGGCAGCGATGCAGAGCTGGTTACCAAAGTTGTTAAAGAACAGTAATATAGTTGAGATGGATATCGCCTCTTCTGCTGGCTCTATTTATCAGTTTATTGATACCTCGACCATTTATGATGAAAGCCGACTGGTGGAAAGGGATTATTCACTAAACATAAATCAAGGCTACACCCTATACCTTAAAGCCTTACCACCCTATTTAGACCAAACTTACTCATTTGGTGCTCTCTCTTCCATCACATTGGCGATCGCTCTGATTGTTTTCTGTTTAATTCAGGGGGTTCGTTGGTTAAAAGTACAGCTGCGTGGTTCTGAGTTGCTAGAAGAGCGAGGCAGGATGATATTGGCAGGTAGGGTTGCTCAGTATGCCAAAGGGGATGAAAAAGAGTGGCCTTATACTGCGAGTCAAGCGTTAGACCAGTTGATTGAAGAGCTTCAGGATGCACGCCAAGAACGTAGTCGATTCGATACCTTTATTCGAACGCATACATTTTTAGATCAGCTCACTGGTGCCGCTAATCGGGTGTTATTTGATAGTAAACTGGAATCCGCACTGCAAGAAAGTGGCTCTTCTGGTGGCGTGTTACTGTTGCGCATTAACGAATGGGACTCGCTAACCGAGACTTATGCAAAAGAAGAGTGTGATGACTTCGTTGTTGAAGTGGGTAGCGTTATATCAAATATAGTGCAACGTTTTCCTGATGTTGTACTGGCTCGATATTACACATCCGATTTTGCCCTCTTGATTCCTCATCAAAATAGTAAAGATATTGCGATTCTTGCGACTCAGTGTATTCGTCAATTGGAAAAACTCACATTACTGGATGATATGCGAGAAGATAACTGGTGCCACATTGGTATAACCATGTACTCAGAAGGTGAGAGACGAGGACACATTTTAAGTGAAGTGGATACCGCGCTAAAAAGTGCACAGTTACAAAACAATAATAATTGGAGTCGATTTCAGAAAAAAGAGCATGCGCATAACTCAAGAGGGAGTGTTAGATGGCGTACGTTGTTTGATAAGTCATTCCAAACCAATAATATATTGATATACGAACAGTCTTGCTATTTATCTGGTCAATCAAATGGCAATACAACATTGATGCACAACGAACTTTTTTCACGAATTAATGATGATGGAGTCGGTGTCCTCAAAGCCTCGCGGTATATGGCAGCAGTAGAGCAAATAGGCTACGAAGCGAAAATGGATAAAGTGGTTTTTTCTACAATTATTGGTTTTCTAAAAGCGTCAAATTTAGCAGCATGCTATTCTATTAATCTGCATGTGCTACCTTTTCAAGAGAGAAGTCACTTTCGTTGGTTAAGGGATGAACTACTACAATTACCGTCGAATACTCGAAATAAATTAAGCTTTGAGTTTGTAGAAGGCGCAATAGTCAAACATTTAGATTTTATGCGACCAGTGATCAGAATGATCTCTGGATTAGGCTGTGATGTGATAGTGGATCAAGCTGGGCGAACCATTACCAGCACCCATTACATTAAAGACCTCGGTATCGACTATCTAAAACTTCACCGAAGCTTGATAAAGAAAATAGAGCAGCGTCAAGAGAACCAACTGTTTATTCGTAGTTTGATCGGGGCTTGTGAAGGGACAGAAACTAAAGTCATCGCCGTTGGTGTCGAAACAGGTAAAGAGTGGCATACACTGATGGAGCTGGGTGTTGATGGTGGGCAAGGGAGAATGTTTCAAGCAGAAACTCAACTCATTCCTAAACCCAAAGCGGATAAAGTTCAAGTTGGTCGACGAAATCGTTGGCGGAAAAAATATTAAGGTAATATGGGATCATGAGTTTAACTGACATCATAAGCAAATTGAGATCACCGTCATCGGTTGATCATCGGCTGCATATTATGATTCAGCAAGATGCTATTTATCTTTCCGATACGGCAGATTTGAACGCTGAACCATTACGGTTTCCTATAGAGAAACAGTGGGAAGAGACAATAGATGCTGTTTTAGCATCAAACAATTTCTCCGGATGTCATGCAACTGTGACATTTTCTTCGAGCTACTATCAGATTTATCAAATAGACAAACCAGAGCTTCCGATTGAAGAGTGGCCGTCAGCTTTGCCTTTTTTACTAAAGGATCTTATCTCAGAGAGAGTGACGGATATTATTGCGGATGCGACTTTATTGCCTGATGGCCGTAAAGTTCAGGCCTATGTCATTAATAAAAAACAGATACTAACGTTAAATAGTAAACTCGATAAACAGAAAGTCATGCTACATCGAGTTGTGCCTGAAGAGATACTTTGGGGTCATGCGCAACATGATATTGCTCATTTTATGTTGCTTCGTCGCAGTATAAAGAGCGATTTTAAAATTGGCGCTTATGCCAATGGGGATAACCGCTTTCAGCGCTCTATTCGAGGAGTGGTTGCTCCTTTGACCGGTAATGCATCAAGTGAACTGCAATTTGATAGCATTGCATTAGAACTGCAGCGTTCTATTGATTATCTGTCTGCCCAGTTGCGAGATACGCCACTCAATCACTTACTCATCTGTTGTGATGAAGAGTCTTCTGAAGAGTTACTGTCGGCACTTTCTAGTCGGTTGAGTGTTAAAGTGCTGCTGTTTTCTCAATATGAGCAGTGGTTATGTGGTCAGATTCTATGTCAGGCGATTAAGGAATTACCTCAACAAGGTATCAATCTCTATCCTAGTTTTCTTAAACCTAAAGTTGAGCTGCTCTGCTTAAAAAATGTCACTCTATCTTGGGTGGTGTTGGCTGCGGTTATGCTGAGTAGTTATGGCTATTTTGATTACCAGAACCGGCAGAGTAAGCAACAACTTGACGTTTTAATGAATAAAAATAGTCAACTAGCGGAAGAGCTTGAGCTGAACCAAGCTAAATTGCTAGAACATACTCCCTCCGCAGAAAAATTAGTTGCAGCAGAACGCTGGTTAGCCAATATTGACAATCAAAAAGCGAGAATTTCCGCGATAGAAGAGTTTGATGACGCGCTAACCGTCGGCTATTCCGGAGTTATGCAAGCTTTGGCACAGCTCGCTAGAGATGACATTTCTCTTTCTGCGATTAAAGTGAATAACAAACAGTTAAACTTTAAAGGTGAGACCAAATCACCTGAAAATGTTCCAAGTTGGGTTAAGTCATTCAAACATGAGTTAAACCTGAAAGAGAAAACCTTTGATACATTATCCATTGTCCGAGATGAAGATAATGTGGTTACTTTTGAGTTATCTACTCAAGTAGATCTATCTAACTCATCAGAACCTTCTACTCAAACAGGGCTATCTGAAGTTCAAGCGGTTACTCCAACAACGGTTGAGTCGGTTATAGGAGAGCAAGTGAAATGAAACTATGGAATCAGTTCGATGAGACGTTTACTCAGCTATCCTCTAGAGAAAAAGGCTTAATATTCATATTGGGGCTTGTAGCGATATTCTTTATTAGTCTAACTTTTCTTGTTGAGCCTGCAATGGCGGTAAAAAAAATCCAGCAACAGCAATTACAGTTAGAAACGGCTCAACAACAGCGATTGCAATTAGAGATTACCGCCGCCAACCACCAGCTAAGTCTTGATCCTGATGAAGAGATCAACAACAAACTGGCACAGCTATCTCAATATAGCCAACAGCTCTCTTTACAGTTATCCAATTTCGTTGATCGCTTAATCACTCCGTCAGAGATGGCAGCACTATTGGAAACCGTACTGCAAAGCAGTGATAACTTAACTCTTTTATCACTTAAATCTATGCCTGCAGAGCCCATCATTGCGGGTGATGGTGAACAAGCAGATTATTTTATTCACCCTGTACAAATGGAGTTAACAGGTAAGTATTTTGATATTCAGGCGTTTCTGATCAAATTAGAATCTATGAAGGTTGACTATTTTTGGCGTGATTTTGATTATCAGGTCGATCAGTATCCCAACGCGAAATTGGTGCTGGTGGTGTACACTTTAGGGACTAGGCAGGAGTTTATAGGTGGTTAATAACATACTGTTGGCCGTTTTGGTAATGACGCTCTCTACACCCGTCTTTGCCTTACAAGACCCGACCCGCCCTTTGAGTTGGGCGGCACCGAAAGCATTAGTGAAACAGAAAACAGAACATAGCGTCCCTGTTTTACAAAGTATCATCTGTAGAGAATCTTCTCCATGTTATGCCGTATTGAACAATAAAGTAGCCGAGCAAGGCCAGTACGTAGCTGGTTATAAGGTGAAAAGCATTACATCAAAAGAGGTGGTTGTGGTTAAGGGAGACTCTCAGTGGCAGTTAGCACTTTTTGCATTAGATATAAAACAATAGGAATTCAAAGCTAATATGCGCAAGATAGTAATGGCAGTTATCGTGGCATCTATTCTCGGATGTAGCTCAACAGAGCATCGAGATCCTGTTGAAATAAAACAAGTACTTAACGAAGCCGTTAATGATGCTAATAGCAACAGCTTGGATGAGTTGCCCGCAGCCGTGCGAGCTGATCTTATGCCCGAATTTAATGACTCATTATCTAGTGCACCGACATCTTTAAAACGATTTAGGGTGCAAGCTAATGCGGTGGAAGCGTCGACATTTTTTACCAGCATACTGAAAGGAACGGGTTATAGCGCGGTGATTCACCCCGGTGTGGTAGGACAAATCACCATGAATCTGACGGATGTTACTTTAGATGAGGTGCTTGACGTTACACGAGATATTTATGGCTATGATGTCGTCAAAAATGGAAAAATAGTTCAAGTTTATCCTGCAGGAATGCGAACAGAGACGATAGCGGTAGATTACTTACAGTTCCAACGACGTGGTCGCTCATTGACGTCTATCACCACCAGTACCGTATCCACTAAAGGGGATAACAATAACTCCAGTAACAACTCTGACAATAATTCTAGCAATAACTCTAGCTCTTCCAATAGCAGTAACAACAGTAGCAACAATAACAGCAGTAGTTCGTCGGAGACGGTTACTGGTGGTACGACGATCGAAACCATTAATGAGAGTGATTTTTGGCAGCAATTGCAAACGTCTATTAGTTCACTGGTTGGCACCGAAGGCGGTAGAAGTGTTGTTGTTAACCCGCAAGCAGGTGTTATCACCATCAGAGCTAAGCCTGATGAAATCCGAGAAGTAAAACAGTTCCTGAATATTTCACAACAAAGGTTAGAGCGCCAAGTTATTTTAGAAGCGAAAATCTTAGAAGTGACATTAAGTGATGGTTACCAGCAGGGTATTAACTGGACGAACCTAAGCAGTACTCTTGGCGGAGGTTCGATAAATATCGCAAGGACGGCAATCTCTACGGTACTACCCGGTCAAGACTCTATTGGTGAGTTACTTGGCGGTCAGACGAACGTAACGATCTCTGATGGGAACTTTGAAGCCGTATTGAGTTTTATGGGAACCCAAGGTGACTTAAATGTGCTGTCTAGCCCACGAGTGACTGCCGCCAATAACCAGAAAGCGGTGATTAAAGTGGGGGTGGATGAGTACTTTGTCACCGATGTTAACATCGAGTATGTATTGGTGAATGGAGAAAATGAACGTCAAATTGATTATGAGTTTACACCGTTTTTCTCTGGTATTTCTCTGGATGTGACGCCACAAATTGATGATAAAGGTAATGTACTTCTACATGTGCACCCTGCGGTTATTGATGTTGAAGAGAAAACCTATGAATTTATCAATAACGCTCCTATGGCGAGAAGCTCTATTCGTGAGTCCGACTCCGTTATTCGGGCGAAAGATGGTGATGTGGTGGTGATTGGTGGGTTAATGAAATCAAACACGCTAGATAAAGTCTCAAAAGTGCCATGGTTGGGCGATATACCTGGCTTAGGTAATCTATTTCGAAATACAACTAAGCTAACTCAAAAAACGGAACTGGTTATTCTATTAAAACCTACGGTGGTAGGTGTGAATACTTGGCAACAAGAGATAGAACGTTCACGTAATTTAATACAAGAATGGTTCCCTGAGTAAGGTATGTATCAGGACTTTTTTGGCTTCGAGCAAGACCCGTTTGGTTTAACGCCTAATACCAAACTGTTTCATGCGCTGCCGCCTCATTATGAAGCGATAAATACCGTTTTGTCATCAATAGAGATGGGAGAAGGCATTATCAAAGTGACCGGAGAGGTAGGGACTGGCAAAACCATGGTTTGTAGGATGTTGATTAATCAATTGGTTGATAAAGTGAGTTTAATCTACATTCCAAATTCAGTACTTTCTGGTGATACTTTGCGTCAAACCATTGCCAATGAACTGCAGGTAGATACAAGTAATGACGTCGCGATGGTGGATAATATTCATAGTCGATTGTTAGAGCTCTGCAGCAGCGGTCAAAAAGTCGTCGCATTAATTGATGAAGCGCAAGCCTTAACCGATGAAGCATTAGAAGTTTTACGGTTGTTTGGCAACCTTGAGACTGAACAAAATAAGTTATTGCATATTGTTTTACTTGGACAGCCTGAACTGGATAGACGTTTAGAGCAGGATCATATGCGCCAATTTAGGCAGCGAATCACTTTTAATGCCAAATTGCGACCATTAACACTCTCTGAAGGGTGTGCTTATATTCAATTTCGTCTAGAAAATAGTGGTGCAACAGAGCCACTGTTTACATTGAGACAGAGAAAATCTATTTGGATCGCGGGCCATGGTATACCAAGGTTGATCAATCAAATTTGCCATAAATCACTTATATTGGCCTTTAGTCTGCGAGAGAAGAAAATTCGTAATAGCCATATATATGAAGCGATCCAAGATACTTTTGATGCTCGAAAGCCAAAACACAAAGCACCATACTTATGGGGTTGGAGATAATTATGAGTGTGATAAACAGTGCCTTAACCGACATTGCAGATAAAAAAGCGTCGAGTTTAGATAGCGATAATCAAGAGAGTAATAACCAAGAGAACAATAACCAAGAAAGTAGCAATCGCACGGCTAACGGCATAAATACGCTCGCCGCCAACAACATGACCAAAGCGAATATTCCTCATGTTCGTCAAAGTAATAAGCTTGTATGGGCAGTAGGAGGCTTTGTTTTAAGTCTCGGAGTGGGCAGTTGGGCTGTTTCACAGCAAGAGGTCTTAGTTAATGAACTGCAACAGCTCTCTTTACCAGTCACAACTTCACTTGTTTCTGGCTCGACAACTTCCCCCACCACGGAGTCAGTGCTGTCTGTTTCGGAACAACGGGTTGAAAGCTCTACCGTTACGCAGCAAAACTTAACGTCATCGCCGACGGTCAGCCTTGCATCTACTGAAACGATTCAACTTTATCCTAATGGTGATAATGACTTTGAAATGCGGGATGCTGAGATGAAGAGCTTTAAGGAAATTGACCTTAAAGCCACGGCTGGTGAAGCAAATGTTCAGCAAGAAAGTGCCGCTAAAGTAAAAAAAATGAACCTCACTGATGTTACAAAAGCAAAGGTAACCGCAGTAGAAAAAACGACAGCAGTTTCAAATAGCAGTAGTAAGCCTGCACATGTTGTGGCTCAAGTCGCTGTCGCGCCGAAAAAGACGGCGCTTGGTGAGATCGCAGTGGAACAAGTCGAGTTGTCGCCTAATACTTTGTCGGCTAATGCCATTGAGCGAGGTAAAAAAGCGTTAGACAGCAATGAGTTGAGTGAGGCCATTCAAGAGTTTGAGAATGCCATAAAGTATCAACCTAATGATGATGAAACTCGTAAGCGCTTGGCTGCCCTTTATTATGGGAAAAAGGATATTCGTCGATCGGTTGAGGTACTGCAACAGGGTATTCGTTTAAACGAATCAAGTCAGGGGTTACGGATCGCTCTGGCAAAAGTTCTGATAAAAGAAGGTCAAGCCGAAGCGGCGCTGAGCCCGTTGGTTTATCTGCCTAGCAATGTAAACATTGACTATTTGGAGTTGAGAGCAGCACTGTCTCAGCAAGTGAAGAACCAAGAAATTGCCACAGAAACGTATCAAATATTAACCCAGCGAGCGCCAGACAATGCTCGATGGTGGTTAGGCTTGGCTATTCAGCAAGAGAGAGCTCTTGAGTATCAGAAGGCGTACCATTCTTATCAAGCGGCCATCAATAAAGTTGGTGTCTCCAAGCAGACTCAGGCTTTTATTCGCGAACGGTTGACGTTGCTGAAAGATTTGCAGGGAGAGTAAAGTGCAGATTAAGTTAAGAAAGAGGTTAGGCGACCTGCTGATAGAAGAGAACATTGTTACTGAACAGCAAGTGGATCAGGCGTTGTCTGCGCAGAAACAGACCGGAAGAAAGCTTGGTGATACGCTTATTCAGTTAGGTTTTATCAGTGAAAAACAGATGCTTGAGTTTTTATCTCAGCAGCTCTCTTTACCCCTTATTGACTTAAGTCGCGCTGATATTGATATTGATGCCGTTCAACTTTTACCTGAAGTGCATGCTCGTAGAATACGAGCCTTGGTCATTGGCCAGAGTGCGAATAATTTACGTGTTGCCATGAGTGACCCCGCCGATTTATCGGCACAAGAATCCTTATTTGGCCAACTAGCGCAATACCAAATTGAGTTTGTCATTGCCTCTGATAAGCAATTGGTAGATGGGTTTGATCGTTATTATCGAAGAACGAAAGAGATAGCTTCTTTTGCTGAGCAGTTGCAAGCAGAGCACCAAACCACAGATAGCTTTGAATTTGGTACGCTGTTGGAAGGTGATAGTGAAGAAGTTACGGTAGTAAAGCTGATTAACTCCCTTTTTGAAGATGCCATTCAAGTTGGGGCATCGGATATCCATATAGAGCCAGACATTAACGAGCTGCGTATCCGGCAGCGTATTGATGGCGTGCTGCATGAAACCCTTTTAAATGAGATCAATATAGCGCCGGCATTAGTCTTACGACTTAAGCTTATGGCTAACTTGGATATATCTGAAAAGCGCCTACCTCAAGACGGTCGTTTTAATATCCGAGTGAAGGGACAGTCGGTTGATATACGTATGTCTACCATGCCCGTTCAGCAAGGTGAATCAGTAGTCATGCGTCTATTAAATCAAACCTCAGGGGTTCAACGGCTAGAAGATTCTGGACTGCCAGATGACATCTTAGTGCGTTTTCGCAGACAGATTCGTCGCCCTCACGGTATGATTTTAGTTACAGGGCCCACAGGTTCAGGAAAGACCACGACCTTATATGGTGCTTTATCAGAGCTAAATGAGCCGTCTAAAAAAATCATCACCGCAGAGGATCCTGTTGAGTATCGACTTTCTCGGGTTAATCAGGTCCAAGTAAATCCCAAAATCGATCTCGATTTTTCCACTATTTTACGAACATTTCTACGGCAAGACCCCGATATCATTCTAGTCGGGGAGATGCGAGATCAAGAAACGGTAGAAATTGGATTAAGAGCCGCATTAACGGGTCACTTAGTATTAAGTACATTACATACTAACGATGCGGTGGACAGTGCCTTGAGAATGATGGATATGGGAGCGCCGGGTTATCTTGTTGCCAGTTCTGTTCGTGCGGTACTTGCCCAACGGCTGGTAAGAAAAGTATGCCCTGACTGTGCCAAACCAGAGTCGTTAGATATGGCGAAACATAGCTGGCTAGAGAGCCGTTTTCCTAATCAGTCTGAGGCAAGTTTTACTAAAGGTCACGGTTGTCAAAACTGTAATTTGACGGGCTATCGTGGTCGAATTGGGGTTTTTGAATTTCTGGAACTGCAAGAAGATATGATGGACGCCTTGCGGGCTAATGATGCGGTAGAGTTTGCAAAAAGAGCAAGAGTAGCTCCCGGCTATAAGCCGTTATTGGTTTCGGCTATGGAGTTGGCTTTAAATGGGGTCGTTAGTTTGGACGAAGTGATGAACCTTGGTGAAGGTGATGCAAGCGGTCACTTAGAACCTACCTATATCTAAGGATACGGAATGGCTAATTTTCGATATCAAGGTAGAAATATAGATGGTAGCCAAGTGAATGGTGTCGTCGAAGCCGCAACGGAAGAGTTGGCTGCAGAATCATTGATGAATAAAGGTATTATTCCTACTTCTATCACCCATGGCGGCGTTAGTGGAGGGTTAGGCAGTATTGATATTAGCCAATGGTTTGTTCCTGCTCTTCCTTTAGAGATCTTAGTGATATTTTGTCGTCAAATGTATAGTTTGACTAAGGCAGGAGTACCACTACTGCGTTCAATCAAGGGTTTATCGGCGAATACACACAATAAACAGTTAAAAGCCGCACTTGAAGATGTGGTCAATGAACTGACGAATGGTCGTAGTTTGTCGGCAGCCATGGGGGTTCACTCAAAAGTATTTTCACCTCTGTTTATTTCAATGATTAACGTTGGTGAAAACACAGGTCGGTTGGATCAGGTGTTGTTGCAGTTGAGCGGCTATTATGAGCAGGAACTTGAAACTCGTAAGCGCATTAAAACGGCGATGCGTTACCCCAGTTTTGTTATTACTTTTGTCATTATCGCTCTGTTTGTTCTCAACATCTGGGTGATCCCTCAATTTACCGGAATGTTTAACCGGTTTGGTGTTGAGCTTCCATTACCAACACGGGTTTTAATTACAACATCTAACTTTTTTGTAGACTATTGGCAATGGATGCTTGCCGCATTATTCTCGGCTGTTTTTGCTTTTAGAGCTTGGGTTTCTGGTGACTCAGGAAGAGAAAGGTGGGATGGCATTAGATTGAGAATACCCATTGTAGGCAGTGTTATAAATCGTGCTCAAATGGCACGCTTTTCTCGAACATTTTCACTAATGTTGCAAGCGGGGGTACCACTGAACCAATCTATTGCATTAGCTGCGGAGTCTATGGGCAACCGTTATTTAGAAGTTCGTTTATTGGAGATGAAGTCGGCTATTGAAGCTGGGGGATCAGTTTCGAATACGGCGACGAACAGCGGTATTTTTACCCCTTTGGTGATCCAGATGATTTCCGTTGGAGAAGAGACGGGACGAATTGATGAACTGCTGGTCGAAGTGGCGGATTTTTATGACCGAGAAGTGGATTACGATCTGAAAACTCTAACGGCAAGAATAGAGCCAGTGTTATTAATTTTTGTCGCATCAATAGTGTTGGTATTGGCGTTGGGAATATTTCTACCAATGTGGGGCATGTTGGATGCTATTCGCGGAGTTTAATATTGGTCCCAGCTATCTCAATGCTCGGTTTATGGTTTGGTTAACGGTCACTGTTTTGCTTATGACCGCGTTGTTATTTAGCTGGCGAACCATTGAACCGGAGGCAACACAAACGGCTTATATTGTGGCGGCGAAATCAATGCTAGAACGAGCAAATGAGCTTAAGCAAATCTGGTTAGTAAAAAAGAGTCCAAGTCGCTTAATCATTGATGGTGATGAGTATAGATTTAATCCTTATGGTTGGCCTGTTTTTGGTAATGAAAACAGTCATGGGTGTCAAAAAGGGTTGCAAGCGTTATTTCCTGAAGAGGATATATTTGGTGAAAAACTACTAAGTTATGATTTTCATCAAATAGAGGGAGGCTATATATGCCGTTATAACTATCCCGATAATAATGCTATTGTTATTAAATTAGTAAATAGCAAGTTTTTAGTCAGTGCAGAATTTTTTGATTTATAAGTTTTGACACTAAGTTTACAAAGTTTCCGTTAGTAATCTCTATACTGCGTCGACTTGAACGATGGAAGGTTATATGAAAAAACAATCTGGTTTTTCTCTAATGGAACTGGTGATTGTCATTGTAATTTTGGGGCTGTTGGCGGTTGCTGCACTTCCCCGTTTTTTAGATGTTACCGATGAAGCTAAGAGAGCGAGTATCGAGGGGGTTGCGGGTGGATTTGCTACGGCAGTCTTGTCGGCACGAGCTCAGTGGGAGGCAGAAGGTAGGCCGAAAACCAATAACTTAAATGTGGTTGATTATGATGGAACCAATTTCTTGTTGACTGATTCAACAAACAATAATTTTCGTGATGGTTATCCGATATCGCTTTATGGTGGAAGTAGCGTGACGGCAGTGACGGCGGCTATTTGTAAATCATTGATGGAAGAGCTATTGCAGAATCCACCATCCGTAGATGTTAACGCAACAACGAGTCCAGATTATATTGCTTCGGCGCTGAGCAGTACTGAATGTCAGTATCAGCAGCAAGAGAATGGAACCAGTCATAACTTTGTCTACCAAGTATCGGCAGGTCGAGTGACGGTTAATTTAGTTAATTAGTCATTAATAAAGTGATTTACTGAGCATTATTCCGTATAAATAAGCATTATGATTTATACTAGTTAGTATTGGAGCAGCAACTATGCCGTTTGCAATACATAGAAAGCTGCAATCAGTGGTAACAGGCAAAGAGAGAAATAGATTATGAAAAGAGCAGGTGGTTTCACCCTTATTGAATTGGTAGTTGTGATCGTTATTTTGGGTATTCTTGCCGTTACAGCTGCGCCACGATTTTTGAATTTGCAAAAAGATGCGCGTGTTGCATCTTTACAAGGTTTATCAGGTGCAATAAATGGTGCTGCGGGTATCACTTTTGGTAAAGCAGCGATTGAAGGTTTGGAGAGTAAAGCTAAAGCTGATAACCCAGAGATTACGGAAGGGTCAACAACCATTAAGATTACCTATGGTTACCCTGTTGCTACCGACGATGGTATTGGTAAAGCAGTAACAGGACTAGCTAACACAACGGATTGGACGGCATTTGCAAATAGGAATAATGCGAGTAGAGCAACAAGCTATAGAATTACATTTGCTTCTGACTCAATTAATAATTATGCCGGCATCACAACTTGTTATGTGCAGTATGATGAGCCAACCACATCTGGTTCTGCACCCGTCATAACGGTAGAAGATACCTGTAATTAGTAATTCGAAAAGGCCTGCAAATGCAGTAATGCCGATCAGTTAAGGCATTAATTACAAGATCAATTGAACGATCCTGTCAGTGTGTAAGAATCCGATATCGGTTAATTGATATCGGATTTTTTTATGCGTTTTGAGAGCGAACTAGCAACAGCTTTTAAGTCTTGTAATACCTTCAGTACATTTGAAAAATATGCTGAGTTATTATCTCCAGAGCTTATTCAACAAGGTTTTGAGAAGGCTGGAGTAGCTACTATTAGAAAGCGACGCTTACCACTGGAAACAGTTCTGTGGTCAATTATTGGAATGGCTCTGTACCGACAGAAATCGGTCTGGGATATTGCTACTCAGATGGATATTATGTTGCCAGATAAAAAACCACTTGTCGCTCCTAGCGCTTTAGTTCAGGCAAGACAGCGCTTAGGCTCTGACGCTGTAAAAGAAGTTTTTAAAGCTGTTTCTCAGCATGGATACGAGACGAACTCATTCGAAACGTGGGCTGGGCTCAATCTTCTCGCTGTTGACGGTGTTGTATGGCGAACTGCTGATACAGCAGAAAATCATAAGGTGTTCGAAACTCAAAGTAATCAACATCGCGAGAATACTTATCCTCAAATCCGTATGGTCTGTCATATGGAACTCACCAGTCATCAGCTTATCAACAGTGCGTTCTCAGGTTATCGTACCAATGAAATGGTACTGGCAGAGCAACTTATTGAAGCTACGCCAGAGCATTCATTAACCATATTTGATAAAGGTTACTACTCATTAGGACTACTCAATCGCTGGCATCAAAGCGGAGTGGAACGGCACTGGCTCATTCCGGCACGAAAAGATTTAAATTATGAAATCGTGCATCGAGCAGGGAAGAATGACTGCCGTGTTCGCCTTAAAACAACTCCGCAATCTCGTAAAAAGTTCAATGAGTTACCGGAGTATGTTGATGCACGCCTTGTAAGTAAAATCATTAACGGAAAAGAATATCGAATACTCACTTCTATGATAGATGAAATGCGCTTTCCCGGAGATGAGATAGTTGAACTTTACCGTTATCGCTGGGAGATTGAGCTAGGTTATCGGGAAATGAAGCAGTCACTGTTAAACAGTGAATATACGCTGAGAAGTAAGAGACCAGACATGATAGAGCAGGAACTATGGGGGGTACTGCTTTGTTACAACTTGATACGTCTAGGAATGACCGCAGCAGCGAAAAAGCTTGATAGTGTATGGCCAAATCAACTCAGCTTTACCAGTTGCTCGATGGCTATTACTCAGTTTTTTGCCACACTTCCCCTAACGAGCCCGGGAAATATCCCTAAACACTATGAACTATTATTAGAACAGATGGGTTATTTTAAGCTTCCCCCAGGCGAGAAGATAGGTCTTACCCAAGGCGGGTAAAGTCGAAACCGAGGAAGTATCCAGTTAATAAGAAAAATGCCAATCAGCTTAACTGACTGGCATTACTGCAAATGCAGGCCTTTTTTTCAAATTGTTTAGATCTACGGTTTCCTACAGTTTCTCCCTTTAAATATCTTATATACTCTAATTAGTTAACAAATGATGGAACGAAGATGTATGCGTTTAGCTAAGTGCCGACGGACTGGCTTTACCTTGGTTGAGTTGGTTGTGGTGATATTATTACTTAGTATCCTCTCTGTGTACGCTGCGAGTCGTTATAGTGGTGCCAGTGGTTTCTCTGCATACGCTGCGCAGCAGCAAGCCATTACTGTTATCCGTCAGATTCAGCTAAGTCGAATGCAATCCAATGTCAGTACAGTTTCTTCCAATTACCAGTTATCTGTCTCTGATAGTTGTCTTGGCTCGGTAGCGAGTTGTGCCACTACCGAAGCGCGTAGTAATCGACTAGAGTTACCCGATAATATCCGTTTCTCTCAAACTATGACCGTAGGGTTTGATCTGCTTGGGAATCCGGCCTGTTTATCAACAGCGTGCCCTACAGATTACAAAATAGAGATAGTCAGTTCAGCGGATACGTTAGCGGTCTGTATTAATAACCAAGGGTATGTTTATGGCTGCTAAAAACTGTCGAGGTTTTACCCTTATTGAAAGCATTATCGCTATTATTTTAATGGGGTTAGCCATGACCTCTCTAATCACTTTTCTCTTTCCGCAAGTTCAAGACTCTGCACGGCCTCATTATGAAGTGAGAGCCGCGGCGTTAGCCAATAGCTTTCTAACCGTTATATTGGCAAGAGGTTATGATGAAAATAGCGATATTGATGGTGGTATTGAACGGTGTGGCGAAGGGACAAGAGTCTGTTCCGCGACATTTGGGCCAGATGGCATCGATGAAATTGAAAATAGCGTACGTAAACCACAAAACTTTAATGATGTAGATGACTATATTGGCTGCTGGACAACCAATAGTGCGAGCGAGGCTTATTGCAATAATAGAGTCGGCAATTTAAATGATATTTTTGGCAATAGCATCAGTGATGAATATGCTAATTTTGCCGCCAATGTCGAAGTCACTTCAGACTCGATTGACGGTAACAGTGAGTTTAAGAAAGTTACGGTTACCGTCACGGCGGGACAGTTTGGTGACTACCGTTTCTCTGCGCACAGAGGTAACTTTTAATGAGAGTAAAAGGGTTTACCTTAGTAGAAATGGTGATGGTGATGGTTGTTATGGGCATCATCTTTTTAGGCATAACTGGGTTTATTGAGCTTGGAGCAAAAGGGTATGTTGATACGGTTGACCGGCAGAAAGTACAGAATCAGGCTCGTTTTGCTATAGAGAAATTATCTCGTGAAATTCGTCATGGGATTCCAAATAGTTTTGCTACCGTAACGAACAGTGTTGGAGACAAATGCTTAGAGTTTTATCCAATCGCTCGTTCTGGTTTTTACTCTCAAAACGAGGTCAGTGGAAGGGTTGACTTTATTATAGGTAATCAAGGTGAGCGCTTACCAACCAGTAATAGCGAAAAGATGGTCATTAACCCAAGCAGAATTGAAGACTTAACCAGTGAAACTCAGTCAGTGTCATTGGCTAATTGTCGAAACAGCAGCAATGATGAGTGCACTGAAGAGGAAAAAAGTAGTGGTGTATTCGTATATTCAGTAGACGATGATTTTGACAGTCATTCTATTGCTCGACGTTATTATAGTTTTAACGGCAAGGTGACTTATTGTATTAGTACCACTGGAATGATCACGCGAAACGGGATCAGCGTAGCAGACGGAATCAACCATAATCAAAGTAGCTTTAGCTATTTAGATGCCAGTTTACAGCGTAGCGGATTGGTACATTTGGATTTTCTGTTTACCAACCCTGAGCAAGATGAGCAGAGTTTTTATAAGCATGATGTGCAGGTGTTAAATGTCCCATAAAAGAACAAAACAGCAGGGAAGTATGATTCTTGTCGCCGTATTTGTCATCGTGGTGATGGGGTTACTTGCCGCTAACTTGAGCCGAATACAGTGGTCGAATCAAGATACCTTGTCTCGTGAAGTGCTTGGCACACAAGCATGGTTTGTTGCTCAATCTGCTAATGAGTGGGCGTTAGTGACGCTATTTCCAATCACTAATCCTGCTAGTAGTGTGACGCTCGCGCAGTTGGATCAGCGTTGTGATAGCGTCAACAGCCCAGCGAATAATGTTGTCAACGATATTACTGATGGCGTGCCATGCCGAATAAACGCCATTCGATGCAGTAAACCTGCCTCCTCTTTGCCTGATGAGCTAAAATACTATCGTGTAACATCCAGTGCTATTTGTAGTTCAGGAACCATTTTCGAGGTTCAGCGAGAGCAGGATGTCTGGGTTCGGGCATTAGGAGAATAAGATGCGATATTTATGGATGACATGTCTGCTGCTATTTTCTTTTCCCACTATAAGTGCCACCACTTGTAATGTGCTTGGACATAAAGATTTTCATCTGGTTTTTGAAATGTATCGCTCTCCATGGAATCAAGCTATCGATGCTTATCAAAGTGGTAAGAATAACGATATAACTATGTTTGCCTCAGACAGGTTTTCTAGCGATCTGCTGGTGGATAGTCAATTACTCGGTTCTATTTTTCCTTTTTCTCGTCGCTATGAAGGGATGATCACTTATGATGCGTCGGAAAAAAGACTTAACTACTACAGGCGTAATGTTGGAGATGCTCAATGGGGAGAAGTGAAAGACAGCAAAGACTATGATTTTAAGAATGGCAATATGTTGCTTAATAGTCGAGCTGATTTTATTTGGTTTTTAGCCCCTGATATCACGCAGTGTGAACGTTCTCTCCCTATTATTGATACTCCTCACTTCCCCCTAACGGATCATTGCCCTACGACGGCGGCTCAAACTTGGAAAAACAGCAGTGCTAAAGTCACATTGCAGCAGCCGGGTAAAATAATTAATGCACCGGGGCGAGAGTTAGGTTTCTCTACAATCGATGACAACTATAACCGCTCATGTAATGACGGGCGTTGTATCGCTGAGAGCGGGCGAATAAAAGAGAGCAAGCCTCCGTTTAAGGAGCCAACCTTATTAGCCGGTAGTATTTCAGGCAATACTATTTTGCCCGGACATCATTCATCGTTAACCATCAAAAATAATCGGGTGATGGACGGTGGTGTTTATTATATTGACGAACTACTTAAGATAGACGGTGGAAAGCTCACCATCAGAGGGAAAACCACGTTATATGTCAATAAAATGGAAGTGGTTTCTGGAGGCAAGATTGAGGTTAAATCAGCCAATCCAGATGATCTAGTGATTGTTTCTATTGATGGGCGAAAAGGAAACTCAGAGCTTATTTTAAAGTCGACTTCGACAAATAAAGTTTATGCTCACCTATATTCAGAGCGATACACAGAGCTATCGGATAGCATTAACCTGCATGGTTCAGTCACCACTAAAGAACTGATAATTAAGGACGATGCTCAGCTTACCACTAAGCTTCCTAAAGAGTGTGATGTCTCCCCTCCAACTAGCTATAAGGTAGATATCACACCTTTAAAAGAGTTTGCCTTGGTGTGTGAAGAGCCTCAACTAACCGTTACTGTTCGAGATCAAGCTACTAATGAGGTGGTTACTGATTATAACGGCCAAGTCTCACTAACCTTACCCGGTAGTTTATCGGTGAAAAGTGTCGTACCAAATCAAACCATTGGTGGAAGTTATGTTACCGATCAGGGGATTTTAAAAGCGACACTAACCAGCAGTGATTATGGACAATTTTCTATCTCTGCACTGCTAGACAGTGGGGAGAATGGGAGCAGCGAGTTATATGTTGCGCCATATCGGTTTGATATCCAAACGAAAGACGTTGTTGATAGTAATGGCATAGAGGTTATTGCCGCGAAAAACCAAGCTTTTACCATCAGTGCGTTGGCATGCAATGACGGTTCTGTTGATGTTGTCAGTAACTACCAAGGAGATAGAGAGTTATCTTTGAGCAACGAAACGCTAGAAAATCCTCGCCAGAATCAAGGCGCAAAGTGGGGGGAACTTAAGGTAATGAATGAGTCTGGCCAGCAGATGTTACCAAAAGAGTCGTTTCGTTTTACTAATGGCGTTGCATCAGGAATTGTGAACTACACGGAATCGGGTTCCATTAGCGCGTTAATGACCGATCCGGACTTTAGCTGTCCAGAGGGGTTTGACTGCGAAACAAATGATAGCAGTAGTTGGCAAGGCTTATCTGGAGTAGCAGAGATAAACTCTCGCCCTTGGACATTTTCGGTTTGTGATCCGGATAACTCCAGTATGGCGGGTACATCCAGCGGTGGAGATGGGTTTAAAGCGGCAGGAGAAGATTTCAGCTTAAAGGTTGCCCCTATTGTTTATCAGGATGGTGGCACGGTATCTGGTGACGTTGATGTGACGAGTTACTGTGGTGCAACAGTGACAGAGAACTTCTTTATCACTGGAGGTCCATCTGCCACCGTTTACTTGAAAGGTACTTTAGCGTCGCCCTCATCGGGACAGATCGGAACCGGATCCAATCTCATTCTTGCTAGCGGCGAGTCAAAATTGCATGACCAGCATCAAAGTGATAGCGAAGGTCGTTATTATCTGTTTGATCAACTTTACTGGAATGAAGTTGGTAGTTTGAATGTTACTGCAGATATAGGTGGCGTTGACTATTTAGCTCAACAAATTAATAGTGGCTCTCGAAATGTAGGCCGTTTTTACCCTGGAAAACTAACCATTAATCAGACAGATATAGTGAGCGATATTTGGCAATATAAACAGGGACATAATGGGTTTGCTTATATGGACCAGCCGATTACTCACCAGTTTATGGTTCAAGCAGAAAGTGCACGAAATGATAGTAGTGGCAAGCGGATATTAACCACGAACTATGGTCGTTTTGATGATAACTATATTGTTGCCATTGATTATTTTGCCATTGCTCAAACGGGAGTTAGTAACGGTTGGCAAGTGATTGATTCGGGCAGCAATCAACGAATAGAAAATGGTGATAGTTATCAATGGGCGGGAAGTGATTGGAAGAATGGCAGTACTAACGACTCTTTTGCCTTGATGCCTGTGGTGATCTCTAATTTTCAGTTCAACAAGCAACAAAACCCGGATGTTGCGAATACTTCTATAGTGGATGGCCCATTTTCCTCTGTCGCCACACAGCAAGCCATTTTTGGTCTTAAGGTGACAACCGCTGATGCCGAAGTGGACTTTGCCAATCTTAATTTTGGAGCGGAACTGCCGGGTGAAACCTCTCATACTGCCAGTCAGTTTTCGGTTCAGCCAGAGTTTCGCTATGGCAGAATGACGTTAAGCGATGTAGGGGGAAGCCAGAACGGCTCGATTTCGATACCGCTTAAGGTAGAGTATTGGAATGGTGACGTATTTAAGATCAATGATAAAGACAGTGCAAGTGAATTTGTGGCTGACTATTACTGCCGTGAAAAGATATGGAGCGATGGCTCACAGGCATCGAGTGCGGCATTCAGTCTCAATGGTGATAATAAGGTGCTGTTGGGCTTAAACTCTGGATTAAGCGCTCAGCAAGGTTCTAATCGTCGTGAACAAGTACGTTTATGGCTTCGACAACAAAACACGATTCCTAGTGATTTGACTTCGTCTGACTGTTTTTCCTCTGCCAATACGGTTGATCAACCTTGGTTGCGTTATAACTGGCGAGGAAAAGGTGACGAAGATCCCTCTTCAGTTGTGACTTTTGGCGTTTTTCGTGGAAACGATAGAGTGATCTTTCGTGGTGAGTCGGGGTTAATAGGTCAGTAATATCGTAAAAAAAAACCATTTCACTAACAAATTGTTAGAAAAATAGAGATTAACCCCATGTTTATGCGTCAATGCCTTGCTGTAAAGGCAATGCATTGGTACATTTAGTGCAATTTTGTCTTCTAATATTATCCGATGAGCGAAGAGTATGTTTAAGAAACTTCGTGGTATGTTTTCAAATGACCTATCAATTGATCTAGGTACCGCTAACACACTAATTTATGTAAAGGGACAAGGCATCGTTCTTGATGAGCCTTCAGTTGTTGCAATAAGCCAGAAACGTGCAGGTAGCGCAAAGAGTGTTGCTGCAGTAGGGCATGAAGCAAAACAGATGCTTGGTCGTACGCCTGGTTCTATTTCTGCTATCCGTCCTATGAAAGATGGCGTTATTGCCGATTTTTATGTCACTGAAAAAATGCTGCAGCATTTTATTAAACAGGTACATGACAATAGCTTCTTAAAACCAAGCCCAAGAGTATTGGTTTGTGTTCCATGTGGTTCAACGCAAGTAGAGCGTCGAGCAATTAAAGAGTCAGCACATGGCGCTGGGGCTCGTGAAGTTTATCTTATCGATGAACCGATGGCAGCTGCAATTGGTGCAGGACTTCGTGTTTCTGAGCCAACAGGTTCTATGGTTATCGATATCGGTGGTGGTACAACAGAAGTTGCGGTTATCTCGCTCAATGATGTTGTGTATTCATCGTCTGTTCGTATAGGTGGTGACCGTTTTGATGAGTCAATCATCAACTATGTTCGTCGTAACTACGGAAGCTTGATTGGTGAAGCCACAGCAGAAAAAATCAAGCATGTGATTGGCTCAGCCTACCCTGGTGATGATGTCGATGAAATTGAAGTGCGTGGTCGTAACCTTGCTGAAGGTGTGCCGCGTAGCTTTACGCTAAACTCCAACGAGATATTAGAAGCACTGCAAGAGCCATTAACGGGCATTGTTTCTGCTGTAATGGTTGCACTAGAGCAGTGTCCTCCAGAACTGGCTGCTGATATTTCTGAAAACGGTATGGTGCTTACCGGTGGTGGTGCATTACTGAAAGATATCGACCGTTTGCTAATGGAAGAGACAGGTATTCCAGTCGTTATTGCTGAAGATCCACTAACGTGTGTGGCTCGTGGCGGCGGTAAAGCTTTAGAAATGATTGATATGCATGGCGGTGATCTTTTCAGTGAAGAGTAGTTCCATTAATCCACAGAACAAAGGTGGATTGGAATGACACCAATTTTTGGCAGAGGCCCTTCTCTGCAATTGCGTTTGTTTATTGCTATATCGATATCAGCCAGCCTTATGCTGGCTGATAGTCGTCTGGATGCTTTTTCTGGAGTACGTTACATACTGAACAGTATTGTAGCGCCCATCCAATATACCGCCAATTTACCAAGAACCATGTTTGATGGTCTCTATCAGCGCTTTAATTCCCGTCAGCAGTTAATTGACAATACTGAATCGTTAAAACGAGAAATCCTATTCTTAAAAAGTCGAGTAGGGTTACTGGATCAATACGAAGAAGAAAATCAGCGTTTACGTAAATTACTTGGTTCTCCTTTTGTTAGAGATGAAAAGAAAGTTGTAACGGAAGTTATGGCGGTGGACTCTTCCCCTTATCGTCATCAGGTGGTCATTGATAAAGGTTTGACGGACGGTGTGTATGTTGGTCAGCCTGTTATTAATGAAAAAGGCATTGTTGGGCAAGTAACCTTTGTTGCGGCACACAACTCTAGAGTATTGTTATTGGTGGACGCCAATAATTCGATCCCTGTTCAAGTGGTAAGAAATGATATTCGAGTGATCGCTTCTGGTAAGGGTGAGCTAGAAAATATCTACCTAGAACATATATCGTTAAGTACAGATATTCGTGAGGGTGATTTATTAGTCACCTCTGGGTTGGGTGGTTTATACCCAGAAGGGTATCCTGTTGCTTATGTGTCGGAAGTTGACAATGATAACAGCCGACAATTTGCTCAGATTAAAGCTGACCCTGTCGTGGAGTTTGACCGATTGCGTTACTTACTATTGATTTGGCCTAATGAAGATCGTCAGAAAGAGGTGAAATCTTCCGCTGGCGATATTGAACAACAAGCAGGAGACACTAACCGTGGGGAATAGTGTTTTTCGAGGCAAGAGTGTTATTTGGGCAACGTTTTTAGTTGCTCTTATTTTACAAACCATTCCGTGGCCCGGCGGTATGGAACTTTTTAGGCCTTCGTGGCTCATATTAGTAACCTGTTACTGGGTTCTTGCACTGCCACATAGAGTGAATGTCGGAACGGCATTGATACTAGGTTTGATTTGGGACTTGCTACTTGGCTCTACCTTGGGAATTCGAGGTATTGTCATGTCACTAACGATATACTTGGTTGCCGCCAATTTCTTGGTTTTAAGGAATATGGCACTTTGGCAGCAAGCAATGTTTATTGCTCTGTTAACTGTTTTTGCTGAGTTCTTTGAATTTGGTGGCGAATATCTCATTCAGGATGTCTCTTTTAATACCATGTCATTATGGTCGAGTTTAGTTAACTGTATTTTGTGGCCGTGGTTGTTTCTGTTGTTGAGACGTGTAAGACGTCATTGGCACATAAGATAAGGTTTTTGTCACTGTGGGTAACGATAATACAGTAAGCACTGAAGCAGCTGTGAGTGAAACGGATTCCGATAGAGCCATTTATTTGGCGTCGTCTTCTCCAAGAAGAAAAGAACTTCTCCAGCAGTTAGGTTATAACTTCACTATAGTTAAACCAGATGTAGAAGAGGTTCGGCAGCACAGCGAGTCGCCGCAAGAGTATGTATTGCGGTTATCACAACAGAAAGCGTTAGCTGGATTAACCATGATCCAAGATAACGGTGTTGTAATTGGCTCTGATACCGTTGTGGTGCTGGAAAATCAAGTATTAGAAAAACCAAAGAATTTTGAAGATTCAAAACAGATGCTTTTAGCACTGTCTAATAAAAAACACCAAGTGATGACAGCGGTTACTGTGGTTGACAATAACCAGAAGTTTTCAGAAGTGATCATTACCGACGTGTGGTTCAAAGCGCTAGATAATAATGAAATAAGCCAATATTGGCAGACCGGCGAACCATGCGACAAAGCTGGCAGTTATGGAATACAAGGACTCGGGGGACGTTTTGTCACTCGTATTGAAGGGAGCTACTATGCTGTAGTGGGCCTACCTCTATTTGAAACTGATCAGCTGTTGCATAAAATTTTATAAGCTTAATGAGGTGCTCTCATGAGTGCAGAGTTGTTGATTAATGTTACCCCAAGTGAAACTCGTGTTGCGATGATTGAAGGCGGTGTTCTTCAAGAAGTTCATATTGAACGTGAAGCGCGTCGCGGTATCGTAGGAAATATTTATAAAGGTCGAGTTTCTAGGGTTTTGCCTGGTATGCAAGCGGCCTTTGTGGATATTGGTTTAGAGAAAGCCGCTTTCTTACATGCGTCTGATATTGTGCCTCATACAGAGTGTGTTGCTGAAAATGAGAAGCAGCAATTTCAAGTTCGAGACATTGCTGAATTAGTCAGGCAAGGGCAAGATATTGTTGTCCAAGTTGTTAAAGACCCTTTGGGTACAAAAGGTGCTCGTTTAACGACAGATATTACACTCCCTTCCCGTTACTTGGTCTTTATGCCAGGTGCTAGCCATGTTGGTGTCTCTCAACGAATTGATAGTGAAACAGAGCGAAATCGACTAAAAAATATTGTTGCTGACTATTGTGATGAAGATGGTGGTTTTATTATTCGCACCGCTGCAGAAGGTGCCGATGATAAAGAACTGTCTCAAGATGCCATATTTCTAAAGCGTCTCTGGCAGAAAGTCGGAGAGCGTCGTAGTAAATACAAAACGCGTTCTACTCTCTACGGTGAACTTGGATTAGCACAACGTATATTGCGTGACTTTGTTGGCACCGAATTGACCCGTATTCAGGTGGATTCACGTCTCGTGTTTGAAACTTTGAAAGAGTTTACTTCCGAGTTTGTCCCTGAACTGAGTGATAAATTAGAGCTCTATGAGGGAGATAAGCCGATCTTTGATATGTTTGATGCAGAGAACGAGATTCAACGTTCACTGGATAGAAAAGTTGAACTGAAGTCCGGTGGCTACCTAATCATTGATCAGACAGAAGCGATGACAACAGTGGATATTAACACTGGTGCATTTGTGGGTAGAAGAAACTTAGAAGAGACCATATTTAATACCAACATTGAAGCGACTCAGGCTATTGCTCGCCAACTTAGATTACGGAATCTCGGTGGTATTATCATTATCGATTTTATCGATATGATGTCAGAAGATCATCGTGAAAGAGTTATCAATTCATTGCAGCTTGCGTTATCTGTAGATCGGGTGAAAACGAACATTAATGGCTTTACACAACTCGGTTTGGTAGAGATGACTCGTAAGAGAACCAGAGAGAGTATTGAACATGTTCTCTGCTCCGGTTGTCCGACGTGTGAAGGCCGAGGTTCAGTGAAAACGGTAGAAACAGTCTGTTATGAAGTTCTACGGGAAATTACACGTGTTAACCGAGCGTATGATGCCGATAAATTTGTGGTTTATGCCTCTCCTGCCGTTGCAGAGACATTAGAGGGTGAAGAATCGCATGCATTAGCAGAGCTTGAGGTATTCATTGGTAAGCAAGTGAAAATTCAGGTAGAGCCTCTGTATATTCAAGAGCAATTTGACGTTGTGATGATGTAGTGGAGTGGATGTGACTTCATTATTCGCTCGCATAGGGCGTATAGCATTATTAGTACTAGTAACAGTAATGGTGATCTTAGCCCTTGCTGTTACCGCTTTACGTGTAACATTACCTCGGTTAGATAACTATCAAAATGAGATTACTTCATGGGTGGTAGAGTCTACCGGGTTGCCGTTTAGTATTGGCAGTGTAAACGGTTATTGGCGAAATACACGTCCCTCAATTTCATTGCAGAACGTAGAAATTCAAAATATTAGTGATGCAAATATCACTTTTTATGTTGATGAAGTACAAATTCAAGTTGACCTCATTCAATCATTGCTAACGCTGTCTCCTCAAGTTGCTTCTTTAAACGCTAAGGGCCTATCCCTTGATATTAGCGCTGTCTCATTGTTAGACGGTAAGCAGCCGCGATCGGATAGCGTGACCTCCAAAAATTCAGTGATTACTCAGCTAGAGCGTCTGTTTCTTTGGCAGCTTAAAGATTTTAATCTGCAAAGCTCAACGATCACTTATCAAACTTTTCAAAATGAAATACGTTCCCTCAATATTGAGCAATTAAAATGGCATAACCAGCAGAACCGGCATCAGATAGAAGGTGATGTTAGTTTAGTGGGAAGTGAGTTTAACAGTTTGGCTGTTATGGCTAATTTTGAAGATTATGGTTCAATTTTAGATGTATCGGGAGACTTCTACGCACAAGGGCGAAACATCAGTGTTGCTCCTTGGCTGACCAAATATTTGGAAGATGAAACGGGCATTGAAAGTGGCCAAGTTAGCTTTAACAGTTGGTTTAGTGTTACGCGTAGCGAGCCAGTAGATGCTTATCTTGAAATTCTTCCTTCAGAGTTAATGTGGAATCAGCAAGGTTCTCATTTACTTGTTGTAGAAAAAGGCATTTTTAAACTGATCCCCGGGGAAAAAGATAAAGAGTGGAAAGTGAGTGGTCACTCCATTGTCGCCAGAACCGATAATATTGAGTGGCCAAGTGTTGATCTTGCGGTTGAGTGGAGTCCTGAACTGTGGACAGTGAATGTATCTCAGCTCAATATCGATGCGTTGCGTCCATTAGCCCATCTTATTCCTGAATCTGAAACCATTGATGAATGGTTAACAAGATTACAACCTAGCGGTGATATCGAAGATATCCGCGTATCTCAAAATAGTTCTAGTGGAGAGTTGAACTACTCCGCTAAAGTCACATCAGCAGGTATTAAACAGTGGTATTTATTGCCGGAGGTTCATGACCTTACCGCAAATATTACCGGTAATAGAAGGATGATGGTGGCTAATGCTACCTTAGTTGATGATGTACTCCCTTATGGTGATGTGTTTCAAGCACCGCTGAAAATTAAGCAGGGAGAGGTTAATTTTGTTTGGGAAAATGATGACGCGGGTTGGCGCTTGTGGTCGGACAAAGTGGCCGTAACAACACCAGATCTACAAGCGTTGGGTGAGTTCAAACTGGATTTTCCTAACCAAGGATCGCCATTTCTCTCAATTTATGCAGAAGCTGATGCTTTTAATGTGGGTGAAACTTGGCGATATTTGCCAACCTTGGCGCTAGGACAAGACTTAACCGATTACCTTTCTACCGCTATCCAAGGTGGCAAAGCTAAAACCGCCCAAATACTGTGGTATGGAGAAGTAGGACAATTCCCGTATCAAAACAATAATGGTGTTTTTCAGGCCAAAGTTGGGCTAAAAAACGCCAAGTTTAGTTTTGATACTCGCTGGCCGACGATTAAAGAACTTCAGTTAGATCTGCTTTTTGAAAATGCATCTCTGTATATGGACTCTCGACACGCAAAACTGTTGGATGTTGAAGCTGATCGAATTACCGGTCAGATTGCCTATTTGGGGCCGGGTGGTGCTGTTGAGATCACCGCCAAAGCGGTCGCTAAAGGGGACTTAGTCCGAGACTACATGATGGCAACACCACTCGTTGACTCTGTAGGGGCAGCATTAACCACGGTTCAAGTCTCTGGTGATGTGAGTTCTCAATTTCAATTGAATATACCTTTCGATCAAAGCATAGAGACCCGAGCATGGGGTTATGCAGATCTTCCCGGCAATCATATAGAGATCCAGTCTCCTCCTATTCAGCTTGATAACGCTAAAGGTAGAATACTGTTTGATAACGATGTTATTCAATCCTCTGGATTAACAGCTGACTTATTGGAACAGGCGATTGCGGTTGATTTTCAAGGTGAGAGCTTAGAAAAAGACTATACCGTCGCTATTAATGTTAAGGGAGACTGGGATGTTGGGTTATTAGAGCCATATATTGGGTCTAAGTGGACCAATAAAGTTCAAGGACACGCACCTTGGCGCACTGACGTTGACCTTCAGTTAAGTGACACGGGTTTTACCTATCAGGTTGAGAGTCAAGCCAACTTGGAGTTTGTCTCTAGTCAATATCCAGCCCCGCTAACAAAAGCGTTGGGGGAAAAGAGCGAACTAAAATTACAAGCCTCAGGCAACCAACAGAATATCTCCAGCCGTTTGCAGCTATCAAACGTGAAGTATCAAGCTGAGATAGATATATCTAATAAGCAACCAGTTTTAACCGATACCTATTTATTAGTGGGTAACGGAGGATTCAAAGTGAGTCCGGTGGTTGGGCACCAATTTTCTGTGCGAGCGGCGGAGTTTAATCTGGATAATTGGTTAGCAATGACTGCAGAGCAAAAACAGACAGAAAATAGATCAAAACTGAATGATATTGTTACACCCGACATTCCTTTCCCACAGCGAATTTCTATCGCGACAGATATACTAACTTTAGGCTCCCTCGATTGGCATAATGTTGATTTTTCAGCTCGAAAGAAAAATTTATCTTGGGTGATGTCTCTGGACAGTTCTGAAGCTAAAGGGAAAGCGAACTACCTAGAGCCTTATGACTTATCTGTCTCGCTGGAGCGTTTGCAAATTTTTGTCCCAGCTCTGGATAATGAGAAAGAAGACGCCATCATTTTCAAAGCAGAAGAAGATCAGCCCCTTATTACAGAATTTGATCGAGAGTTCCACCAACTCATGCCAAACATTACTTTAAACATCCAAGATTTTTGGTTGCAAGGGTATAAAGTCGGCAAAGTGAATGTTGAGATGGAGCGAAAAGGGGAGCAGTTGCAGTGGCGTGATATCAGTATTAGCAGCGGTAACAATAAGATTCAAGCGAATGGTAGTTGGACGTTATCAGGTGAGAAAAGTAACTCCCAGTTTGATATGTTTATTAAAGGGGACAATAACTCTGAGCTGATGGATCGTTTTGGTATCAGTTCTGGCATTCAGAAAGCACCATTCGAAGTGACATCAAAACTTAATTGGCACGGTTCACCTTGGTCTATGCAGATCGAAACTCTACAAGGGACTTTGGATGCCTCTTTTGGCAAAGGCGTTATTTCAGACGTCAGCGGAGCCGCAAAGTTGTTGGGAATGTTTAGTTTGGATTCCATTATTCGGAAAATGAAACTGGACTTCTCTGATGTGTTTGATAAAGGTTTAGCGTTTGACTCTATTACGGGATCAGGAAAGATCACTAATGGCGTATTTGTTACCAATAACTTTGAGATGGATGCTATTGCAGGTGATATGATGCTTAAAGGACTGGCAAACTTAAACAATAGAACAGTGGATGCTGAAGTTGAGTTTACACCAGATTTAACCTCTGGTATTCCAGTCTTAACCGCCTTTGCGGTGACACCACAAACCGCTGTCGTGGTGTTTGCTATCTCAGCAGTGATATCGCCAGTGGTGGATGTATTTACTAAAGTTAGATACCAGATACAAGGCTCCTTGGATGCCCCTGAAGTTAAAGAGCTGTCACGAAGCAAAGGCGAGTACCAACTATCTGAGTAACGAATAGATACAGAGCAAGTCAACAAAGGATTGGAAATGGCAAGCGTTGGAATTGTTCAGATGACATCTGGACCTGAACCGTTACAGAACTTAGCTTTCATTGAGCATCAGCTTCAACAACTTTCTCGTGATGGTGCTAAATTAGTATTAACACCTGAAAATGCGATTGTGTTTGGCAATAAGGCGGACTATCGATTACATGCGGAGCCTATTGGCGACGGCGATATACAGAACGCACTCTCAATAATGGCTAAACGGTTTAATATTTGGCTTGTTATTGGCAGTTTTCCTATTCAACGAGAGCAGAGAGTGACCACAACAACCTTGGTTTACAATAATCAAGGGCGATTGGTTTCTCATTACGATAAGCTGCATATGTTTGATGTGGATGTGGAAGACAAACATTCCCGCTACCGTGAATCAGAAATATTTTCAGCAGGTGATAGCACTGTGGTTGTTGATACACCGATAGGTAAGTTAGGCCTTGCTATCTGCTATGACCTTCGATTTCCGCACTTGTTTTCTGAGCTTGTGGCAAAAGGGGCGCAGGTTATCTCGTTACCCGCTGCATTTACCGCGACGACAGGTGAAGCTCATTGGCAAACGCTATTGACTGCCCGAGCGATAGAGACCCAGTGTTGGATTATTGCAGCAGGACAAACCGGGACACACCCTTGCGGTCGACAGACGTGGGGACATTCGATGGTGATTAATCCATGGGGTGACGTGACGAAACAAATTTTAAGTGAAGTGGGCACGATTCGAGAAGATATAGAGCATGGCGTAACGGACTCCGTTCGCAGCAATATGCCGCTGTCATCTCATGCCCGCTTTCAATCACAATTAAAACAGAATAAAGGTTTAAAATGACCATTAATCGCGTAGAGAAAGAGTTATTTTCCGCAAGTGGGCTTACAGAGCAAGATATTGCAAATACATTAGCTAGCATCAATACGCGTCAAATTGATTACGCTGATATCTATTTTCAATCGAGCTGGCACGAATCTTTAGTATTAGAAGACAGTATTATTAAAGATGGTTCGTTCAACATTGATCGAGGCGTCGGGGTTCGGGCTGTTGCCGGTGAGAAAACAGGCTTTGCCTATTCAGATCAGATCCAGCTTGATAGCTTAATGCAGAGTGCTAATGCTGCTCGAGGTATCGCTCAGCAGGGGCAGAATGGAGAGCTTAAAACCTTCTCTCGTCAGAGTACGCCTTCTATTTATCAAGCCATTAACCCGCTCGAAAGTTTACAAAAACAGCAAAAGATAGAACTGCTCAAAGAGCTGGACGCCTATATTCGAACCAAAGAACCTCTAGTTAAAGAGGTCTCGGTAAGTTTAAGCGGTGTTTATGAACAAGTGCTGGTTGCTGCAACAGATGGCACCTATGCCGCTGATATACGACCACTAGTGCGTTTATCGGTAAGTGTGCTAGTTGAAAAAGGCGATCGCCGCGAGAGAGGCAGTTCAGGTGGTGGTGGCCGCTATGGTTATGATCTGTTTATAGCTGATGATGATGGACGCAAAGCCGCACTCTATTTTGCTGATGAAGCGATTAGACAAGCATTAGTGAACCTTGAGGCTGACGCTGCTCCTGCTGGAGCAATGCCGGTTGTTCTTGGTGCTGGATGGCCGGGAGTGTTACTGCATGAAGCGGTTGGACATGGCTTAGAAGGAGACTTCAATCGTAAAGGCTCCTCTGTTTTTGCGGGTAAGGTTGGCGACAAGGTTACCTCGGAGCTGTGTACTATCGTAGATGACGGCACTATGGTTGACCGTCGTGGTTCGCTCAACATTGATGATGAAGGTGTTGCTGGGCAATACAATACGCTGATTGAAAATGGTGTATTAAAGGGCTATATGCAAGACAAGCTTAATGCTCGTTTAATGGGAGTTAACCCTACGGGTAATGGTCGTAGGGAGTCTTATGCCCACCTTCCTATGCCGCGTATGACAAATACCTATATGCTGCCTGGAGAGCATAGCGCAGAAGAGATTATCTCCACGGTGAAAAAGGGATTATACGCGCCTAATTTTGGTGGTGGTCAAGTTGATATCACCTCAGGTAAATTTGTATTCTCCACGTCTGAAGCTTACTTAATTGAAGATGGCAAAATAACCCGACCAGTAAAAGGAGCTACTTTAATTGGTTCTGGTATTGAAGCCATGCAGCAAGTGTCGATGGTTGGTAATGATCTAGCACTGGATAGAGGTGTTGGTGTCTGTGGTAAGGCTGGTCAAAGTGTTCCTGTTGGAGTGGGGCAGCCAACATTGAAACTAGATTCTCTTACTGTTGGTGGAACTGAGTAAAATAAAAAACGGGCATAGTTTGAAAACTATGCCCGTTTTTAGCTAAGTAAAGAACCTTAGAGCACTTAAGGGTCCTATGATTCGTTCAATTCTTTTAACAGCTGAAAAATTTCACGATAAGCTTTTGGTGGCTTATTGTTTTTCTTTTCACGATTAGCTTGTAAGTAAAGCTGTCGTAAACGTTGACGATCCACCTGAGGGAATTTTTCCATTACCTCAGCAATGGCTTTATCACCTTCTTGTACAACTCGATCTCTAAGCTGTTCTAGCTTATGCAACTCAGCGGTAGCTTGTGAATGTTTATTGCGGTGCTTATCTAATGCTGCTTGAATAGGTTCTTGCTCTACACTGCGCATAAGTTTGCCAATAAACTGCAGTTGACGACGCTTAGCTTCATTCTTAAAGCGCTGGGCATCAGTAATTGCATCTCTTAATTCTTCTGGAAGCGGAAACTTTTCGAGTACCGATGGTTTTAATCCCACCAGTTCTTCACCAAGTTTTTGCAGGGCTTCCATATCATTTTTCATCTCGGTTCTACTTACCCAGATGATCTCCTCTTCTTCTTCCCAAGGAGCTTTCTGATTTTTTCTTGCCATTTGTTTAGTTTCTCAACCTTATCTAGAGAGATATTGCACTATTTTAGCAAGATTTATGGGGAGAATGCGAAAACCTTGTTATTCTAAGTGAAATAATTTAAATCATCAGAAGTAGCTATGGACGTAAAACAGCAAATTGCCCAACAGAGAGTTGAACTTGAAGCCGCCGTAGATAAGGCATTAAAGCTTGCAACCGGAACGGCGGATGCCGCTGAGGTTGCGATTACCAAAACCACAGGTTTAAGTGTGTCGACTCGCATGTGTGAAGTGGAAAATGTCGAGTTTAATAGTGATGGTGCGCTTGGTATCACAGTTTATCGTGGTAAACGAAAAGGGAGCGCCTCTACGTCTGATTTAAGTGAACGTGCTATTCAGCAGACCGTAGAAGCAGCACTGGACATTGCAAAATATACATCTGAGGATCCATTCTCTGGCCCTGCACCTAAAGAGTTTATGGTAAAAGAGATCCCGGATTTGGATCTTTTTCACCCAGACGAGCCGGAACCCGATCATGCGGCAAAGATCGCCATCGCTGCAGAAGAAGCGGCTTTAAATTACAGTGACAAAATCAAGCAGAGTGATGGGGCAAGCTATGATAGCCATTATGGTATCAAAGTGTATGGCAATAGCCATGGCTTACTTGCCAGCTATCCATCTAGCCGACATAGCATGAGCTGTGTATTGATTGCTGAAGGTGAAAATGGCGTAATGGAGCGTGATTACGACTATACCCTGTCCCGTCATATTGATGAGCTATGGTCTCCTGAAACGGTCGGTATAAAAGCGGCGAAAAAAACGATTTCTCGTCTTGATGCACAAAAATTATCAACGGGAAAATATCCAGTTATGTTTGCCGCGGATGTGGCGACTGGGTTAATTGGTCATCTGATAATGGCCATTAGTGGTGGTAACTTATACCGAAAATCCTCGTTCTTATTAGACAAGCTGGGTGAAAAAGTATTGCCGGATTGGTTTAATATTGAGGAAAAGCCTCATTTATTACGAGGCTTAGCGTCAAGTCCATTCGATAGTGAAGGTGTATACACCAAAGACGCCAATATTATTACCGATGGGGTGCTGGCGACGTACCTTCTTACTAGTTATTCTGCTAGAAAGCTGAATATGGACCCAACAGGGCACGCTGGTGGTATACACAACTGGTTTGTTAAGTCCACAGGGCAGAACTTTGACACCATGCTGAAAGAGCTGGGGACGGGCTTTTTGGTAACTGAGTTGATGGGGCAAGGAGTGAATGTTGTGACTGGGGATTACTCTCGAGGTGCGGCAGGATTTTGGGTTGAGAATGGTGAAATACAATATCCAGTATCTGAAGTCACTATTGCTGGTAACCTGAAAGAGATGTTCACCAGTATTGTTGCCGTTGGTTCCGACATCGAAACACGTTCGCAAATTCAGACAGGCTCGATTTTGATTGAATCAATGAAAGTGGCTGGAGCATAAGCGAAGGCAACATGATAAAACAGGGGCAAAATTGCCCTTGTTTTATAGAGAGTGATGCTAAGTTGTGTCTATGTTTTCGACTGGGTAGGCGGCTTGAGTTACTGAATTTATCGCTAAATAAATATGGTGGCTAAGCCTAAAAATATTGATAGTCCAACCACATCGGTGATGGTTGTGAGTGCCATCCCTCCCGCGAGTGCAGGGTCGATATTCATCTTTTTCAGCATAATGGGTATGGTTACCCCAGCAATACCTGCAACGACAAGATTGGTTAGCATAGCGGCAGAGATAATGCCTCCTAGTAGCCAGTTGCCTTTCCAGACGACAACAATACCCCCAATGATGCAAGCCCATAAAATGCCGTTTAACAGCCCGATGGCTGCTTCTTTGAGCAGTAGCTCTCGTTTGTTACTGTCACCGATATGACCAACAGCAAGACCCCGAATAACCAGAGCAACGGTTTGGTTACCTGCAACACCTCCCATTGAAGGGACGATGGTCATTAACACCGCAATGGCGGCCATTTGATCTAAGGTCGCTTCAAACATATTGGAAACGGAAGCGGCAGCTAGTGCTGCTAGTACGTTGGCACCAAGCCAGATGCTACGTCTTCTAGCTGATTTAACCACAGGGGCAAAGGTATCTTCGTCGTCATCCATACCTGCCAAACTCATCATTGAGTGTTCAGCATCTTCCCGAATAATATCCACCACATCATCGATGGTAATACGCCCAACTAGATGCTGGTTTTCATCAACCACAGGGGCTGAGACCCAATCTCGTCGTTCAAAAAGGCTGGCTACATCTGAGTCACTGGTATCAACAAGAATGGCTTCATCAGCATCGTCCATGACATCACTAACTTGAACGTCTGGCTGAGTCGTGATTAAGGTGGTTAGAGAAAGGTGCCCAATTAGACGACTCTCTTCATCGATGACGTACAGGGCGTCAGTAACATCGGGTAACTCCCCTTTCATACGTAAATACCGAAGGACTACATCCACATCGACGTCACCACGTATGGTGGTCACATCGGTGTTCATTATACTGCCGGCAGTATCTTCAGGGTAGGAGAGGGCGGTTTCAACTCTATGTCGATCCGCAATATCCATCTGATCAAGAACTTCACGGGAAACATCATCAGGAAGGCTACGAAGTACGTAAGCGAGATCATCGGTATCCATGCCTTCTGTTGCTTCGGCAAGTTTCTCGGGTGCCATTTGGGACACCAGACCATCTTTAACGTCTTCGTTTAACTCATCAAGGATCTCACCGTAATCTTCTGGGTCAGTGAGTTGCCAGAGTACATCACGGGATTTTCTTGGGGAAGCTTCCAGCAGGTGCGCGATATCTTCCGGTTCCATATCTTGCAACTGGCGTCGCACATGGACAAACTGGCCGTTATCTAAAGCATCACTCACTTCTTGGAGGGTTTGATGAGTCTGTTGAGCTTGATCGAGTTCTTGTTGAGGCTCTGCCATTCTCTCCTCCAATTGAAAGGTTTGTTGGTATAGATACTAACTTAATTTTAAAGCTTATTTAATAAGTTCTTATGACCAAGAGAAAATAATTTGAAAATAGGGTGAAGTTTAAAGAGAATCATGCTCTAAATTGTTGAAAAATTACTCATCTTCTTCAAATTTGGATGCAATTAAGTGGCAAACCGCTTCCAAGGCCTCACTCGCCTCTTCTCCCTCACAGACCACGGTGACATTTTGTCCTTGAGCGGACTCGAGCATAATCAGTCCCATGACACTGTCTGCCGACATTGCTTTGTTCTCTTCGTTCGATACGGTAATGGAAGCTTGATAGGTTTGCGCGAGTTCAACCAGTTTCACCGCAGCACGAGCGTGCAATCCAAGTCGGTTTTGAATCAATACTGTTCTACTGCACTCCATAGATGAGATCCTTAACGAGGAGGTTAACTGTGATATTTTTCTAAGCTAGTATGACGAACCTGCACTTGTTTCCCTTGCTGCTTAAAAATATGACCCAGTTGTTGAGTTAAATAGACTGAGCGATGTTTACCACCGGTGCAGCCGATGGCAACGGTTAGATAGCTGCGGTTATTTTTTTCTAATAGAGGTAGCCATTTAACAATGTAGTTTTGAATGTCTTTGGTTAGCTCTTGCACACTTGGTTGTTTTTCTAAGAAGTCGATTATTGGTTGATCAAGCCCAGTAAGAGGACGTAATGAAGGTTCCCAGTGTGGATTAGGTAGAAAGCGAACATCGAACACGTAGTCGGCGTCAGTAGGAATACCATACTTAAAACCAAACGATTCGAATACCATGACAAGTTCTTGGCTCTCTCTGCCAAGCACCCGCATTCTGATCAGTTCACTGAGATCATGAATGGATTGTCCGCTGCTATCTATGACCAGATCAGACAACTCCTTAAGATACTCAAGTTGTTGCTTCTCTTGTTCAATGGCTTGTCCTAAAGAAAGTTTATCTTCATTTAGTGACAATGGGTGAATTCGTCGAGTTTCACTGTACCTTTTTAGCAGAGTTTCAGGGCTAGCATCGAAGAAAAATAGAGTAAGGTCTATTTCTGCTCGCATCTGGGCTAAAGCATTGGTGACCAGTTCAGGATTATTTGGAAGGTTTCTAATGTCGACACTGACTGCAACATTTTGATTTCGGCCACCCACGGTTTTTACAAACTGATTAAGTAAATTGACGGGTAAATTATCAACACAATAATACCCAAGGTCTTCTAAAACTCGTAGCGCAACACTTTTTCCTGCACCAGATTGACCACTGATTATGACCAGTTTTGTATTATTTGTGTGAGTGGACTCTTTCATTACTGACTCGTCATTATGTCGTAGAGTTCTTGATCACTCTGGGCATTTCTAAGCTGTTTTAGAACTTGCTTATCATTGAGTCGTTCGGCCATTGATGACAATGTTTTTAAATGCTCTTTGCACTGAGCATCAGGAACGAGCAGAGCAAACAGCAGATCAACAGGTCTGTTATCAATGGCATCAAATTCGATGCCTTCTTCGCACTGAATTAATATAGCGACAGCTTCATCACAGCTATACATTCTTGCGTGCGGAATCGCGATACCGTTACCGATCCCGGTACTGCCCATTTTTTCTCGGTTAAGCATACATTCGAATAGTTCATTCGAACTCTGCCCAGTATGTTCGGCGGCGATTTGGCTAATGAGCTCTAAAGCTCTTTTTTTACTTGAGCATTGGACGGCACTTTTAGTGCAGTCCAATGAAAGTACTTGGTTAATTTGCATGGTTAATGGCTGTTAAGTTTTTCTTTATGTTTATTCAATTGACGTACTAATTTGTCAACTAAGGAGTCTATTGCTGCGTACATGTTTTCATCATTCGCGGTGGCATGAATATCACCGTGATTAACATGCAAGGTTGCTTCTGCAATCTGGTTTACTTTTTCTACACGTAATACCACATGAACATTATTAATATGCTCAAAAAAACGCTCTAATTTTTGAAACTTTGTATGAACGTAGTCTTGCATTGAATCGGTAAGATCAACGTGATGCCCTTTAATATTGATTTGCATAGACTTTCCTTTTTATTGTGACCTAGAGTAGTCGTTTACGCTGACTAGATGGGGCTATCCCCAGAGATTCACGGTACTTAGCGATGGTTCGTCGAGCGACCTGAATCCCTTGGTCAGCTAACAGTGCAGCAATCTTACTATCACTCAATGGTTTGCCCGTGTTTTCTGCGGCAACCAGTTTTTTGATTAATGCTCGAATTGCTGTAGATGAACATTCTCCACCATTGTCGGTACTAACATGGCTAGAGAAGAAGTACTTAAGCTCAAAAATACCGCGTGGTGTGTGCATGAATTTTTGAGTTGTTACGCGAGATATGGTGGACTCATGCATATCGACAGCGAGAGCAATGTCATTGAGTACCATGGGTTTCATGGCTTCTTCACCATATTCAAAGAAATTTTGTTGATGCTCAACAATACAACGAGCCACCTTTAATAAGGTTTCATTTCTGCTTTCTAAGCTTTTTATTAGCCATTTAGCTTCTTGTAAGTTACTACGAATGAATTGGCTATCGGCACTGCTGCCTTTACCTAATGTAGCATATTGTTGATTGACCTTGAGCCGGGGTACGCTATCTGGGTTGATAGAAACGGTCCATTTGCCTCGGTCTTTAAACACAGATACATCTGGAATGACATATTCTGTTTCATCTGGAGTGATAGAGTTACCGGGACGAGGATCCAGTTGTTGAATGAGCTGCATTACTTCACGCAACTCCGCCTCTTTCAACTTACTCTCTTTGCTAATCAACTTATAATCACGGTTACCGAGTTGATCAATGTGATTTTCTAGAATCAATTTTGCTTGTTCTAACCACGGCGTTTCTTGAGGGAAGGTCGCTAACTGAAGTAATAAACATTCTTGTAAGTTTCGAGAAGCAACCCCAAGCGGATCGAACTGCTGTATGCGTTTTAATACCGCCTCGACCTCATCAAGTTCAACATCTTCGTTATCAACACTTTCTAAAATCTCTTCTGTTGATACGGTTAAGTAGCCATAATTATCTACCGCATCAATGATAGCTGTTGCTATGGCGTTATCAGTGTCTGTAAAGGGGGTAAGATCCAGTTGCCAGTGCAGGTAGTCTTGTAGACTTTGGGTGGTTTCACCTTGGTAGACAGGCATGTCGTCATCAATGGCAATACCTGTATTGCCAGTATTTGCGCTGTATACATCGTCCCATGAGGCATCGATTTCTAGATCATCTGAGATCTCAGATTTCTCGATAATATCTGAGCTGTCAGGTGCTTCAGGTTCTGCGGCCGTTTCATTGGCTACGTCAGTTGCGCTCTCTTCTTTTTGTTTGTTCTCTTCTGATGAGTTGCTGTTCTCTTCCTGACCTTCATCGACGTCGAGTAGAGGATTGGACTCTAGCGCTTCTTGAATCTCTTGTTGTAGATCCAATGTTGATAGTTGCAACAAACGTATGGCTTGTTGTAACTGTGGCGTCATTGCTAACTGTTGGCCTAGCTTTAGTTGTAATGAAGGTTTCATCCAGTAATTGCTGCCTTGTTTTTATTATCGCTCAACAAACGTAATCCTTTTTCCATCCATATATTAATCATAGACGGAATTGCTCTCCGAGATAAACCTGTTTTACCTGTTCATTGTTTAGAACTTGATCTGGGCTCCCTTCTGCAATCAAATGACCTTGACTTACAATGTAAGCTCGTTCACATACATCCAATGTTTCACGAACATTGTGATCGGTGATTAAAACACCTAGACCTCGATCCCTTAGATGTTCGATAATTTTTTTAATATCGATAACAGAAATAGGGTCAACACCGGCGAAAGGTTCATCTAACAAGATAAATTCAGGGTTTGCAGCCAACGCTCGTGCTATTTCAACTCGACGGCGCTCCCCTCCAGACAGAGACATACCCGTACTTTTTCGGATATGCTGAATGTTAAATTCGTCTAGCAAGTCTTCGACTTTGTCTTGTCTCTCTTCGCGGCTCAGCTCTTTTCGAGTCTGCAATACCGCCATAATGTTATCTTCAACTGAGAGTTTTCGGAAAATAGACGCTTCTTGCGGCAAATAGCCGATGCCTAATCGAGAGCGGCTATGCATTGGTAGAATACTGATATCTTGATCATCGATCATAATTCGGCCTTCGTCACGAGCGACTAAACCAACAATCATATAAAACGATGTGGTTTTTCCAGCCCCGTTAGGCCCGAGTAATCCAACAATCTGTCCTGACTCCACGGTAATGCTAACGTCGGTGACGACTTTTTTATTCTTATAGCTTTTCGCTAAATGTTCCGCTTTTAATATGGCCATATTACTGTTTAGGTGCTTGTGCTGCAGGTTGAAGAACGGTTTTTACTCGTTCATTTTTGCCACCATCAGCGGTTAGCTTTTGGGAAGAAATCTTATAGGTGATTTTTTGCCCGCGGATTGTACTTTCATCTTGAGATAGAGTGGCTTCAGAAATCATGGTTAACTGATCCGTCGCGACTTTATAGTAGAGCTCTTTGGCTTCCCCTTGAAGGGTTTTTCCTTCGTCAGTTAACTGCGAAAAGGTCGCTGGCTCACCATAAGCTTCTATCTCTTTTAAGGTGTCATCTTTTTGATTACGGATAACAATGAGTTTATCGGCATTAATATTGATGCTACCTTGCTTTAGCTTTACATCCCCAGTGAAAGTCACTTTACTGCTTTTCATATCGAGGTTTTGCTTATCAGAATCAATATAGATCGGCTGTTCTGAGTCTGATGTCAACGCTAATGCATTGTATGTTGTGAATAGGCAAGCAATAAGGCTAAGGTGTAAGAGTTTCATATTTACCTTGTACTTTGTTATATAGGGTGGCGATATTCTCGGCAAAATTGCCTTTCATCGCATTCCCTTTGGTTTTAAATGTTGGGCCAGTTAATAATACTGGTGTGTCGGCCCAAAAGTTACGAGTATCTAATTGAATAAATAATTTTTCTGCCGTCATAGTATCAAAACTAGCGTCAGGTAATAAATTTTTGGCGACAACATTGCTGTATAAGGTGAGAACTTGATCTTTATCTAGTACTCCTCGCTCTGCTGTTACCTGCCACTCTTCTAATTCACCTTCACGATATATAAATAGAACGGGAAATTCAAAAATAGTATCGCCACTCTTGGCGTAGTGGTCGAGATATCTAGAGGTGACTCGATAACTTCTGATGCCACTTTCAGCATAATTTGTATTATCCACATTTTGTCCACTTAAGGCAGGCAACTCCAGATCTGGCGTTACCTGAATCGTGGTCACTTTGTTTGTACCATAAAGATAGAACGTCGCGTAAGCGGCGATCATAATCAATAGAGTATAGATAATACGAGGCAAACTCATATACTTAAGCCTTTGTGCTCATCAAGTTCATCTCTTGCTTGTAAAATAAGGTCACATACTTCACGCACTGCACCGTATCCTCCTTTAATAGAAGTCACATAGTTAGCTCGCTTGGCTAATAATGGGTGTCCATCCGCGACGCATACTTTAAGTGCAACCTTATCCATCACTGGCCAGTCGATAAGATCGTCACCAATATAAGCAATGTTTTTAGGTGCGATATTAAGCTTAGCGCAAATATCATTATAGGCTTCTAATTTATCATTTTGCCCTTGATAAATAAGAGATATGCCTAAGGCGGACATGCGGTTTTCAACGATTTGTGATTGGCGGCCAGTAATTATGGCGATCTCAATTCCGGCACTCATTAGAGATTTAACGCCATGGCCATCGCGGGTGTGAAACGTTTTTAGCTCTTCACCGTTATTGCCCATGTAGACGAGACCATCTGAAAAAACACCGTCAACGTCGCAAATTAATAATTTAATCTCTTTTGCTATATCAACAATCTCTTTTGAGACGGTTCCATAGAGGGTTTGAACCAGCTCTGACATTACATAACTCCCGCTTTCAGCAGATCATGCATATTGAGTGCGCCAACTAATTTACCTTCTTCACAAAGTAGTAAGCTGGTGATTCTCTTCTCTTGCATCATATTAACGCCGTCGACGGCAAGCATGTTGGGTGTCGCTGATGTTGGGTTGTGTGTCATGACTTCGCCTATCTGCGCCGTATGGATATCAATTTGCTTATCCAATAAACGACGTAAATCGCCATCAGTAAAAATACCCACAACCTGATCATCTTTGTTCACGACGGCGGTCATTCCTAGCCCTTTTTGAGATATCACTAATAGGGCATCTTTGACCAGTGCATCTGGAAGCACTTTTGGTAACTCATCACCTGAGCGCATAATATCATTGAGTTTAAGCAGCAACTTGCGTCCTAACGCACCACCCGGATGAGATAAAGCAAAGTCTTCGGCTGTGAATCCTTTTGCTCGAAGTAAGGCGACCGCAAGGGCATCACCCATAACTAAGGTAGCTGTTGTGCTGGCGGTTGGAGCGAGTCCTAGTGGGCAGGCTTCTTCAGGAACAGTGATTTGCAGATGAATGTCAGCAAGCTTCGCCATAGTCGACGCGGGTTTACCCGTCATGCTTATGATGGTGATATTTAATCTTTTTAATACAGTAAATAGCGATAGAATTTCTGCGGATTCACCTGAGTTGGAAATGGCAATAACAATATCGCCTTGCTCAATCATACCTAGATCGCCATGTGAGGCTTCACCTGGGTGAACAAAAAAAGCAGAGGTTCCGGTACTGGCCAGAGTCGCGGCGATCTTTTTGCCAATATGGCCTGACTTGCCCATTCCCATAACCACCACTTTACCTTGGTTATGAAATATACGTTGGCATGCTTCACTAAAGTCATGATTAAAATATTGTCTTAACTGCTTTAGAGCATTAATTTCAATATCAAGCACTTCGTTTGCGGCTTGCTGATAGTCAAACTCAGACATTACTTTTTTTTCCTTGCTATTAAACAGTCAGATTTGAAAATAGGTAAACTTGATAACCAACAAAGCAGAAGAAAAATATGGTTCCTTCTATGCGGTTTATGCTGCGGGATTTTCCTAGCGCGAAAATAACCAGCAACAAAGAGACGGTAAGCATCACCCAAAAATCTCTTCCCATGGCATGCTCACTAATTACTGAAGGGTTGAGAATGCCGGGAATTCCCATAACCGCTAAAATATTAAAGACGTTAGAGCCAATAATATTGCCCACGGCCATATCGTCTTCACCTTTTAGGACACCCGCTAATGACGCGGCAAGCTCTGGTAAGCTGGTTCCAATAGCGATGATGGTTAATCCAATAACCAGATCACTCATGCCAAAATACTTGGCGATGATCACTGCACTGTCTACCAGTTCATCAGCCGCTAACGGCAGTATAATTAAACCGATAACCACCCACATAAGGGCTTTGCTGTTACTCACCCCTTCAGGAACTTCAGATTCTTGTTCTTCTAAGAATGCATCGCCTTTATTTTTTTCTATGTGGCTGATTCTTAACATAGCCAAAATAAACGAGGCAAAGAGTACAAAGAGTAAAACCCCTTCGTAGAAGCCTAAATGACTATCCCAGAGAATGAGACCTGCTAATAACGTGACCACAATCATTAATGGGAGTTCACGTCGAATAACAGCAGAGCTGATAGAAAGAGGCTTAACAATGGCGGTAATGCCAAGAATAAGGGCGATGTTAGCAATGTTCGAACCGAGGACATTGCCAATGGCTGTATCTGTTTTTCCCTCTAATGCTGCGGTAGCAGAAACCATCATCTCAGGCGCAGAAGAGCCCATAGCCAAAATAGTCATACCAATAACGAGAGGTGATATACCAACATTTCTTGCTAATGCAGCTGCCCCGAACACAAGCCGGTCAGCGCTCCAAACTAGAAATATTAAGCCAATGATGAGAGTCACTACGGCTACAAACATGATGATTCCTACAAAATTACACTATTAAACATGTGGCCGCTAATTCTACGTTCAGCGAAATAAAAAGAAAGTTTAACTTTGAAGAAAGTCTTAGAGATATGATCCCACCTTCTTATTAAGGAAAGTTAAAGGACACTCCCTTGCTCAATCTGTGAATTATACTCTTAGAAAGAGTACTAATTCTAGTCGAAATAAGGTTAGAATCTTAATCTTATGAATCTCTTTAAACTTTTGGCATAATATTATGTCTATCAGGTTTCATATATAGAACAAATAATTTAATTACTTAAAGTGGATTTATGTCGATTAAGGATTTAGTCACCGTTAATAACCTTACTTTTTCTCGTGGTAATCGAACAATATTCGATAACGTCAGTTTACGAGTACCAAAAGGCAAAGTGACGGCGATCATGGGGCCGTCAGGTATAGGGAAAACAACCATGCTGCGACTTATTGGCGGGCAAATTTACCCTGAATCTGGTGATATATGGTTTGAAGGAGAGAATATTCCTACTTTAAATCGTTCGGCTCTGTATAAAGCCCGTAAAAAAATGAGCATGCTTTTTCAGTCGGGTGCTCTTTTCACTGATTTAACCGTTTTTGAGAACGTCGCTTTTCCTTTACGCGAACATACAGAACTGTCTGAAGAACTGATTACAACATTAGTTAAATTAAAATTGGAAGCGGTGGGGCTTCGTGGTGCGGCTCAATTGATGCCCAGTGAGCTTTCTGGCGGGATGGCAAGACGAGCGGCGTTGGCAAGAGCGATAGCGCTCGATCCTGAATTAATTATGTATGATGAGCCATTTGTTGGCCAAGACCCAATAACCATGGGGGTGTTGGTAGAGCTAATTGGTAATTTAAATCGAGCTTTGGGATTAACATCTATCGTGGTGTCACATGACGTTCCAGAAGTAATGAGTATTGCCGATCATGTCTACCTGCTTGCGGATGGCCGAGTCATTGCCTCGGGTTCACCTGATGAGTTAACTGCTAATGAGGATCCTATGGTGCAACAGTTCTTGCAAGGACATGCTGATGGTCCGGTACCATTCCGCTTTCCTGCCGTAAATATTGAAGAGGATATTTATAGCCATGATTGATTCTCTAGTAAGCTATCTTGAGGGATTAGGAAGCAAAGTCTTATCAAGTTGTCGCTCATGGGGACGAGCCAGTTTTATGCTTTACGGTGCGTTAGTGTATAAACCTGCACCAATTAAAAATTTTCCCCTTCTTTTAAAGCAGCTTTATAGCATTGGTGTTCAATCTTTAGCGATTATTATTGTTTCAGGTCTGTTTATCGGTATGGTTTTGAGCCTGCAAGGCTTTGTTGTTCTTATTGATTATGGTGCAGAAGGCAGTCTAGGACAGATGGTGGCCTTATCTCTATTAAGAGAGTTAGGCCCAGTCGTCACCGCTTTACTTTTTGCTGGTCGAGCCGGCTCCGCTTTAACCGCTGAAATTGGTTTAATGAAAGCAACGGAGCAACTTTCTAGCTTAGAAATGATGGCTGTGGACCCTTTGCAGCGAGTTATCTCTCCAAGGTTATGGGCCGGTCTTATTTCTATGCCTCTACTGGCGATGATTTTTATGATTGTTGGCATTTGGGGAGCAGAGTTAGTGGGCGTTGACTGGAAAGGTATAGACCATGGAAGCTTTTGGTCTGCTATGCAGTCATCTGTTCAATTAGGGCGAGATATAGGCAACAGCCTTATCAAATGTGTGATTTTTGCAATAACAGTTACTTGGATTGCACTATTTAACGGCTATGATGCTATTCCAACTTCTGAAGGGATCAGTAAAGCCACCACACGTACAGTAGTACATTCTTCTTTAGCAGTATTGGCGCTTGATTTTGTGCTTACTGCTTTGATGTTCGGGAACTAAACATGCAACAAACACGAAAATTAGAGCTATGGGTTGGGACTTTTGTGGCGGCTGGAGTTATTGCCATACTATTGATGATATTTAAAGTTGCCAATGTGACGGGTATGGGCTCAGGTGCCACTTATAATTTAAATGCTTATTTTGACAATATAGGCAGCTTAAAAGTACGCTCTCCAGTAAAAATTGGTGGTGTAGTTGTTGGGCGAGTGAGTGATATTTCGTTGGATAAAGAGAATTACACGCCTGTTGTGACATTAGCAATAGAAAAACAGTATGGTTATTTTCCTGATACATCTAGCGCGACTATTCTAACTTCAGGGCTTATTGGTGAGCAATACATAGGTTTTGTTCCTGGCTTTGTTGATGAAGATATCGATATGCTAGAAGATGGGGATATTATTGAAGATACAAAATCGGCACTGGTACTGGAAGATTTGATTGGCCAGATGTTGTATAAAGTGAACGATTCAGGAGAGGAGTAACGAGATGAACTGGTTACGTAAATCGATAAGCATGATGGGGTTGATTGCCCTTACTTTATCATCCGCGTCTTTTGCACAAGAAGTAGATAAAACTAAACCTTATGAGATGATAGAAGTTGTTGCAGATAACTTATTTAGCCGTTTAAAAGCGGAGAAGGTTCAAATAGAAGAGAACCCAGATCAATTAAAAGTCGTGGTTGCAGAAGAGCTAATGCCTTATGTCAATCACCGTTATGCCGCATTGAAATTGTTAGGGTCACATTTAAAAAGCAAAGATACTAAGAAAGAAGACGTGAACGCATTTATTGATGCCTTTCACGATTACTTAATTGCTTCTTATGCGCAAGTTCTAACGCTTTACGTTGATCAATCTGTAGAGTTTGAAAACAAGAAAGAAATTGATGCTAAAAAACGTATTATCGGCATTAATGTCGATGTGATTGATCCTCCAAAACCAAATATCAATATTGAGTTTAAGCTGAGAAAGAATAAGAAAACCAATGAATGGCTCGCCTACGATATGATTGCTGAAGGGATTAGCTTACTTTCTAGCAAGCAGTCAGAGTGGAATGGGCAGATTCGTAACGAAGGTATTCCTTATGTTGCTAAAGAGCTTTCTCGTCTTTCTCGACAACCTATTCGTATTGAAGGACGTCAGTAATGGCATCGGTAAAATGGTGGATAGAAGAATCTAACCTTTTTATTGATGGTGAGTTAACAAGAGAAACCGTTCCTCTACTTTGGCAAGAGATGCAGCAGTGGCAACCTGAAATAAATTCGGTTGAACTCTCTCTTAAAGAGGCAAAAAGAGTGGATTCTGCAGGAATGGTATTGTTAATTCACTTAATTCAACATGCAAAAATTTCAAACTGTCATATAATGCTCAGCTTCGTGCCTGATCAACTGAAGATGTTGTTTCAGCTAAGCAACATAGAAAGCATGATGGTTGATCATATACAAAATTAGGCAGGCTTAATTGTGGAAAGTGTAGAAGTAAAAGAAATACTAGTTAACGCATTGGAACTACAAGAGATTATTGTTAAAGGTGAAGGCAGTCAGTTTGAAGTGATTGCTGTTGATCCTTGTTTTGCTGAATTGAACCGAGTGAAAAAACAACAATTAATTTACGCTCCTCTGATGGAATACATTCAGAGAAATGATATTCATGCCGTCTCAATCAAAGCGTTTACTCCAGAAGAGTGGGCTCGCGATAAAAAACTGATGTCGCTATAAGGTTTTTAATGGAAAAGTTTAGAGTAAAAGGTTCTAGCACTCCACTGACAGGTGAAGTGACCATTGGCGGTGCAAAAAATGCAGCACTGCCTATTTTATTTGCCGCAATATTAGCGGAAGAACCTGTAGAAGTTTCGAATGTACCCAAATTAAAAGATATTGATACAACCATGGAGTTGTTGAAGCGTTTGGGTGCAAAAGTTGAGCGCAATGGTTCGGTCCATGTAGATAGCAGTGAAATCTCAGAGCTATGTGCCCCTTATGATTTAGTTAAAACCATGAGAGCATCAATATGGGCTTTAGGGCCTTTAGTTGCTCGATTTGGTAAAGGGCAAGTGTCACTGCCTGGTGGTTGTGCTATTGGTGCTAGACCTGTGGATTTGCATATTCATGGTTTAGAGCAGCTTGGTGCCACAATCACGCTTGATGAAGGGTATGTAAAAGCAGAAGTTGATGGACGTCTGAAAGGCGCTCATATTGTTATGGATAAAGTCAGTGTTGGCGCAACCATTACCATTATGTGTGCTGCAACGCTTGCGGAAGGCAAGACAGTACTGGATAACGCAGCTCGCGAACCTGAAATTGAAGACACTGCAAATTTTTTAAACACTCTTGGTGCCAAAATTACAGGAGCTGGAACCGACACGATTACTATTGAAGGTGTTGAACGCCTTAGTGGTGGTAAGCATACTGTGGTTGCTGATCGTATCGAAACCGGAACGTTCTTGGTTGCCGCAGCAGTATCTGGCGGTAAAATTACCTGTAAGAATACGCAATCACATCTTCTAGAAGCGGTACTGGCGAAATTAGAAGAGGCTGGGGCACTTATTGAGCTAGGCGATGATTGGATTAGCTTAGACATGACAGGTAGAGAGCTAAAAGCGGTCACGGTTCGTACTGCTCCTCATCCAGGTTTTCCTACCGACATGCAAGCGCAATTTACCTTGCTGAATATGATGTCTAAAGGTGGAGGCTTAATTACCGAAACCATTTTTGAAAATCGCTTTATGCATGTGCCTGAGCTACAGCGTATGGGCGCTAAAGCAGAAGTTGAAGGCAACAGTGTTATTTGTGGTGATGTTGATAGCTTAAGCGCTGCGCAAGTGATGGCAACTGACTTACGTGCGTCGGCGAGCCTTGTTATTGCAGGTTGTATAGCAAAAGGTGAGACGATTGTTGACCGTATTTACCATATTGACCGTGGCTATGAAAAAATCGAAGACAAGTTATCTCAGCTTGGTGCAAATATAGAACGATTTAGAGAGTCGGATTGATGATAGCGTTTTTACGATTAGTCGCGTTGGCAATATTTGCAGTTGTTATGTTTATTTTCGGCTGTGGTTATAGCCTATTAACACCAAGAAACCCTAAATTGGTGTTTATCATTGGCCGTCAGTTTAGCCGTATGGCCAAGATATTTGGTTTTACTCTAGAGTTACGATTTCCTGACGATGTCTATGATAGAGGGCAGCATCTCTATATTGCTAACCATCAGAATACTTGGGATCTCTTCACAATCTCTGCGGCAGTAACACCAAAAGTTGTAACTGTTGGCAAAAAAAGTCTGGTTTGGATTCCGTTATTTGGCCAGCTGTATTGGTTGACGGGAAACATATTAATAGACAGATTTAATCGTTCTAAAGCCAAAGGCACTATCGATCAAGTTGTTGATACAATGAAAGAGAGTGACGTTTCCGTTTGGATGTTTCCTGAAGGAACTCGCTCCCGTGGTCGTGGACTTTTGCCATTTAAAACGGGTGCATTCCATGCTGCAATCGGTGCAAATCTATCAATCATCCCAATAGTCTGCAGCACAACTCAGAACAAGTTGAGCTTAAATAGTTGGGACAATGGGCATGTTATAGTAGAAATGCTACCCCCAGTAAGTACCGAAGGGTATGAGAAGGGGGACGTAAGAAAACTTGCGGAACTCTGCCGAGAACAGATGAAGAACAAGCTAGAAGAGCTAGACGCTGAAGTGGATGCACGTAAAGCTAAGAAAGCGAAATAACTTAATCGCAAACAAAAAAGCACTGAATGTTCAGTGCTTTTTTTATGTTTAAATGATCTCGAGTTGAGATTAATTTAGGTTAGTTAATACTTACATACCTTGTCTAACTGCAATCGCTTCGATTTCAATTTTTACATCTTTAGGTAAGCGAGCGACTTCAACACACGAGCGTGCGGGATAATTAGCGACCTGATGCTCATCAAAAAAAGCACCGTAAACCTCATTTACAGTGGCAAAATCATTGAGATCTTTAACAAACACCGTCATTTTTACGATGTCCTTTACTTGTAATCCTGCTGACTCTACTACGGCTTTTACATTATCTAGAGATTGTCGAGCCTGCTTAGCAACCTCTTCTGATACCACTTCTCCTGTTGACGGGATCACTGGGATTTGACCAGAAGTCATAATGATATTACCAAGGTCTACGCCTTGAACGTAAGGACCGATGGCAGCAGGAGCTTGCTCGGTATGGAGAACTTTTGTCATTATTTATCCTTATTTAATGATATGACCTGAGCTAAGTTTTTGCCTGATATGTCATCAGGCTTATACAAATAAAAAGCCAAAAAATAGTAACTATCTTTTGGCTTTAGTGTGCATTTTTAGCAATTTGGGGTCAATAGCTTTACACAGGAACACCTAAGCGCTGACGTACAATAGCTTCACACGCGTCTATGCGGTTAATATCTTTAGGTGCAACCATAACTGTGTCATTACCACCTACCGTTCCAAGTATTTCCTGATGTGGTTGCATATCAATAATTCTGGCAACTAGCTGGGCGCAACCAGGGTGAGTACGAACAACGACAAGCAATTGGTTGTGAGTAATAAATTCAATTTGAGACGAAATGGCAGAGTCAACTTGTACGCCTTCGTTTTCAATGGTTAAACAGTAGACTTTTTTACCGTAAGCGTTAGGAACTTTTGCAACACCTAAACGGGTTAATATTCTTGATACCGTCGATTGACTAACATCAATAAACCCCATTGCAATTAGCGCTTTTCTTAGGTCATCTTGGGTGGTAAAGCTACGTTGTTGCAACAAACGTTTGCAAGCCGCGGTGATATTTTCATCTTGTGAGATGTCGAGCGTGCTTGAGTTACTGAAATCATTCACAGTGAACTCCTTAAGTTCTTGAAGTAATAGAAACTCAATGTCCTTTTGTAACTTGTCCTATTTTAATCACAATTATCCAGTCGGAGCAGATCGTAATTAACGTATAAAAATGAATAATGAGAATATATCTATCTATTTGTTATATATTGCATTTAATTCAAAATATGCAAGCATCTTAGCAGTAACAAGACATTGATTATTTGACCTTTATCACCAAATAATAAACTGATAATTGCATAAAAATTGGTATAAAAATGCAATTCTTATGCAATAAAATAGCGACTTTACCCAGTAGGGTGGGGGTGATTATAGACTATTGATAGATGTTGCAATGGGTTAGCGTGAATATGCAAAACCATTGATACGGTTTGTTATGCTATTTTGGCGAGTTGAGGCATGAAAACGGATGTCAAAAAACCGCTAAATAGTAGCGGTTTTTTGTGTTGAGTTAATTAGCTAAGTCAGGTCAGTACGCCCTTGTCTGCGCTGGCTAACCGTGAAAGGAGATACTCATCCATCCATTGCCTTTGCTTGAATTAAACTCATTGATGCCACCTTTTATTTCTCTTTCGCATAGGATGCTAGCGACGCTCAGTCACAACTTCGCGTGAGAAGACTTTTTCACAGTATTTGCACTTTAGCTGTACATCTTCTTTTTTGGTGATGACATTAAAGCTGCTGTCTACCGGCTCTCCATGAGAGATGCAGTTTGAATTTGGACATTCAAATACCGCTTCAATTTTTTCTGGTAGTGTTAACGCCAGTTTCTTGGTTACTTCATAATTTTCAATCTGGTTTACCGTTGCTTTTGGCGCATAAAGAGCCAGTTGGCTGGCTTGTTCTTCGGTGATATAGACATTTTCTATCTTGATTAAGTCTTTTGCACCTAGAGCAGAAGAAGGCAAGTTTAGCCCTATCGTTATGCGCTGATTGCTTTTATGCATCTTAAACAGCTTAAGTACTTTGATGCCAATATTGGCAGGAATATGGTCGATAACTGAGCCGTTATTAATTGCTTCAACTTGCAGTTGTGTTTTATTCACCATGATGTCATTCCTCTCTTATAGTTCTTTGTTTAGTACTAGGGCCAATAGAGCTTCACGCGCGTATACGCCATTTTCAGCTTGTTGGAAGTAATAGGCGTGTTTAGTTTTATCTACATCAGTGGCAATTTCATCCACACGAGGAAGAGGGTGAAGGATTTTTAAATTATCTTTTGCGTCAGTAAGTTGCTCAGCAGCAAGAATAAAGGCTGACTTGATATGAGCATACTCTGATTCGTCGAAGCGCTCTTTTTGCACTCGAGTCATATAAAGCACATCCAATTCAGGAATGACGGATGACATGTCTTGGTGCAAGCTATATGGGATTGATGCGTCATCCAACTCTTCACAGATATAGTCAGGCATTGCTAAGGCGTCCGGCGCGATGAAGAAGAAGCGGTTGTTGTCAAACTTTGCCAATGCTTGCGTTAGGGAGTGGACAGTTCTGCCGTACTTTAGGTCACCCACTAGAGCAATATTCAGGTTATCTAATCGTCCTTGTGTTTCATAAATGGAGAAGAGATCCAGTAAGGTTTGCGTTGGGTGCTGGTTAGCTCCGTCGCCGCCATTTATCACGGGAGCACCATTGGAGAACTCAGACGCTAATCTGGCTGCTCCTTCTTGTGGGTGGCGCATAACGAATGCATCCACATAAGATGAGATGACTTGCACTGAGTCTGCCAGCGTTTCTCCTTTCTTCGCTAGTGAGGTATTGCCACCATTATCAAAGCCTATAATAGTGCCACCTAAACGTTGCACTGCTGTTTCAAATGATAAACGTGTACGAGTTGATGGCTCAAAGAAACAACTTGCAACGACTTTGTTTTTAAGTAGTTCTGGATTAGGGTCAACTTTTAATTTCCCAGCAGTAGTAACAATAAGTTCTAGCTCTTCACGACTTAGCTCTGGTATTGAGATAATGTGCTTGTTAAACAGCGAAACTGTCATGGCTATCTTCCCTCTTCAATTGACGTACAGAAGTACGAATTCTGGACAAAAAAAAGCCCCCTAATTAAGGAGGCTTTTATAAAAATAGAAAAAATAGAAAATAAGTCGAATGCCGATATATTACGGCGGTGAATCAGTTTTTGTAAAACCAATAAGCTCATTTCTATCTCTCTCTAGACAAATTGCGAAGGATTATACGCTCTATTTTTGTGAGCGCAAGCGATTACGTTGGTTTTTTGAAAAATAATTCTAAGGGTGAGAATGATGATTTTTATGCGTGTGGTTTACTATGTGGGTGAGAGGTTTTCTGCTGCTGTTAAAAAATAAAAGCGCCAGCAATAATGCTGACGCTTTAACTGATTGACTAAAACTAATGCTTACAATACGAGTATGTGAGCACTGTTAGGGCAATTACTGACCTAAAGTTGCAACCATAACAGCTTTGATTGTGTGCATACGGTTTTCAGCTTCGTCGAATACGATAGAGTGCTTAGACTCTACAACTTCATCCGTTACTTCAACACCGTCTTTAAGCATTGGGTATTCTTGAGCAAGTTCTTTACCTACAGTAGTGTCTTCACCGTGGAATGCAGGTAGGCAGTGCATGAATTTAACATGTGGGTTGCCTGTTGCTTTAAGCATGTCCATGTTTACTTGGTAAGGTAGCATCATGTTGATACGCTCTGCCCATGCTTCTTTTGCTTCACCCATTGATACCCAAACATCAGTGTATAGGTAGTCACAACCTGCAACGCCTTCTTTAACGTCTTCAGTTAGAGTGATTTTTGCGCCAGTTTCTTCTGCAATAGCAAGACACTGTGCAACAAGCTCTTCTTCAGGCCAGAATGCTTTAGGAGCAACTAGACGAATGTCCATGCCCATTTTAGCTGCGCCAACCATTAGTGAGTTACCCATGTTGTTACGAGCATCACCTAGGTATGCGAACTTCATTTCGTGAAGTTGCTTGCCACGGCCGTGTTCCATCATAGTTAGGAAGTCAGCTAGGATTTGAGTTGGGTGGAACTCATCAGTTAGACCATTCCATACAGGAACACCAGCGTGTGCGCCTAGCTCTTCAACGATCTCTTGACCAAAACCACGGTACTCGATGCCGTCATACATACGGCCTAGAACGCGTGCAGTATCTTTCATTGACTCTTTGTGACCAATTTGAGAACCAGATGGGCCTAAATATGTCACTTTAGCGCCTTGGTCAAATGCAGCAACTTCGAATGCACAGCGAGTACGAGTTGATGATTTTTCAAAGATAAGTGCGATGTTTTTGCCAGTTAAACGAGGTTGCTCGTAACCGTTGTATTTTGCTTTTTTCAGTTCCGCAGAAAGATCCAACATGTGTTGAATTTCACGTGGAGTAAAGTCAAGTAGTTTAAGGAAGTTACGGTTACGTAGGTTGAAAGCCATGTTTGTATCCTCTAAATAAATTTGTTTTGCTTGGTTATCATTGCGTAATGTTGCGATGATAACCAGCCATGTTGTCTAATGTGTAACGTCAATGGAATAAAAGTGAATAACTATGCTTTTATTCTGCAATAATATTTGTTCCTGCTTCACCTTTCAAGATGCGTAGGCCATCTTGTAGTGAACCAATACCAACCAGCTTACCACCTTGGTTAACAAATTCGCATGATGCATCAATTTTTGGTCCCATAGAACCTGCATCAAATTCAAATTTAGCTAACTCGGCTGGTGTCGTTTTGCTTAGTGCATTTTGAGTTGGTTTGCCCCAATCAAGATAAACCGCATCTGCATCCGTTAGGATAAGTAGTGCATCAGCTTCTAGTTGCTTCGCTAAGAATGCAGCAGACATATCTTTATCGATTACCGCTTCAACACCAATTAATTTGCCTTCTTCAAGCTTAACTGGAATACCGCCACCACCAGTACAGATAACTAGGTGATCACGTTCGATTAGTGCTGTGATTGCATCGTCTTCTACGATACCAGTCGGTAATGGACTCGGAACTACGCGACGGAAGTGTTGACCGTCAGGCTTAATTGTCCACTGATATTTTTCTGCCATTTCGCGAGCTTCGGCTTCTTCATAGATAGGGCCGATAGGTTTCGTTGGGTCAGCAAATGCAGGATCTTTAGGATCGACAGTCATTTGCGTCAACATGCAGGTAACATCTTTTTGTGGAAGGATGTTTTTAAGTTCTTGCATTAGCATATAGCCAATCATACCTTGGGTTTCACTACCCAAAACATCCAGTGGGTATGGACTTACTTTTTTGTATTCCAGACCTTGCAGAGCGAGTAAACCAACTTGTGGGCCATTGCCGTGAACAAGTACAACATTATACTCTTCTGCAATTGCAGCGATGGTTTCGGCTGCTGTTGCAATATTTTTACGCTGCGTGTCTGCTTCTAGTGGCTCACCACGACGAAGAAGCGCATTTCCGCCAAGCGCAACAACTACAGTTTGCTTAGTCATAACTTTGTCTCTCTTGAATTCTTTGGTATGTCGCTGGCAATAGTGTTATTGCCAGCGGATTTTATTAAGCGGATTACGATTAGATTCCGTCACGCTCAATTGGGCAGCTCATGCAGCGAGCGCCACCACGACCACGGCCTAGTTCATCACCTGGGATAGGAAGAACAGTGATGCCAGCTTTGTCGTATTTTTCGTTAGTGTATACGTTACGCTCGTAACCAATAACCACACCTGGTTTAACAGTAAGAACGTTGTTCGCGTCGTTCCATTGCTCACGCTCAGCTTCAAAGCTATCACCACCAGTAGTGATTAGGTTTAGCTTGTCTACACCTAGTGCTTTTTCAATCGCTGTAACGAAGTAACCTTCTTCTTTCACATTTACTGTGCCAGATTCGTCACCTGTTAAGCTCCAGCACTTAACGTCTTTACGGATAACTTCAGGGTAGATAGAGAATGTATCTTCACGCATGTGAGTCATTACTGTATCTAAGTGCATGCAAGAACGGTGCTTAGGAAGTTCCATTGCAATAACTTGTTTCGCTTGACCGTGTTTAAATAGGCCAGCTGCTAGTTGTTCAACACCCTGTGGAGTTGTACGCTCAGACATACCGATAAGTACGCTATCGCGACCAATAACCAATACATCACCACCTTCGATTGTCGAGTAATCGTAGCTTCTCTCTTCGTCGCCAAAGTACTTGATAAAGTCTTGGCCAGCGAAGGTTGGGTGCCAGCGGTAGATAGCGCGAACATGGTTTGTTTCACGTTGACGAGCTTCTTTTGCCATTGGGTTAATTGAAACACCGCCGTATACCCAGCAAGATGTATCACGAGTAAATAGGTGGTTAGGTAGTGGTTTGATGATGAAATCGTTGTCAGCATGAATGCCACGCATCATTGAAGATGAAGGTAGAGGCATTTCAGCGTAACTTAGACCACCTAAAAGAATAGAAGCAAGCTCTGAGTTAGTTTGGTCATTTAGGAAACAACGTACGTCATTTGCAAAACGTGGACCGAAACGGTAGTCAGATACTTGAGTTGATAGTAACCATTCCTTGGCTTCTGGTACTTCTAATGTCTCTGCAAGTAGATCGTGTAGAAGTAGAACCTCAACACCTTGATCTCGTAGAGTATTAGCAAAAACATCATGTTCTTTACCAGCTTGCTCTACCGCTAATACGTCATCAAATAAAAGATCGTGACAGTTTGACGGTGTTAGGTGCGTAAGTGCACGCTCTGGACGGTGAAGAAGAACGCGACGTAACTGACCTATTTCAGAGCCAACGTAGAAATTACTCATGATTCTATCTCTCTATATCAATGCTAATGTTAATTAGTCTTTCTAATCAATTTAACAGAGGAATTAAATGTATTTTAAAATTAATCTTCTGTTTCTCGTTGGAGTTAATATTACGACTTGGGGAATATTAAACTAAGACATAGATCACATAAGATTTAAACTTCTTAATCTAGAGAATAATTATAAAAGTGGGTTTTTTATTCTTATGTAATTTTATTGTTTCTGGAATTCGTATGTTGAAAAAAAGCATTTATAGTCACGTAAGTCATTGATAATAAACTGTTGAATATATATTCGTGGAATAATATTCACTAATGGTTTTTTTACTGTTAATGAATGAAATCAAAAATATGCACTTTATCTGTTTGACTATATGAATATTGATTAAATATGGACTTTAAAATGGAATTAAAACTTTACGATATGTGACTAGTATCATCTTTTTACCTCAGCCTGACATATTGGTTATTGTTTTGTTAAATACGTTAGATATGTTTTTAAAGTGAATGGATAATTAAATTTATAGTTAATTTTATTGCAATTATATTCAATGAATAATATCAGTGAATTAATTGATTATCTATTGGGTTAGCGATATATGCTTAATACCTTAAGCATTATTCTCGTCTACATCAGTGATGCGATGTTTAAGCGTCATCGCTTTGTTACTAACGGAATAAAGTAAATATTGATAACGGTACAATGAATGAAGCTTATTGCTTGAGCGAAGAGTTAAGTGGTTGGCTTTGGCGGTTAGTACTGGCTGAAGGTGAATGGCTTGTAACAAGAACCGTCATTGAATGAAGTAAGTAAGATAGTGATTATTACAGGTTGATTAAAGATGAGTTTATTCATTTATGCAGAGAGTATTTTCTAGCGATAAAAAAACCGCCATTACGGCGGTTTTTTTTGTATCAAATGGCAATTAAAGGATTGCACCAATACTTAGCATACCCATGATTAGAACAGTTAGCATTCCAACTAGAGGCATTACCCATTTAACCCAGCGTACATATGGTACACGAGCGATGGCTAGACCACCCATTACAACAGCAGATGTTGGTGTCAATAGGTTAACAATACCAGATGCAGATTGGTAAGCAGTCACTACTAGGTCACGACCAACACCAGCGAAGTCAGCAAGTGGAGCCATGATAGGCATAGTCAATACCGCCAGACCAGATGAAGAAGGTACTAAGAAAGATAGTAAAATTTCTAACCAGTACATTACGTTGATGAACATGATAGAAGATAGGCCAGTTACAATATGCTCAGCAGAGTTCAAAATTGTATCTGTGATCATGCCGCGGTCCATAATAACTACGATACCACGAGCAATACCAATGATTAATGCAACGCCTAGTAGGTCTCTAGCACCATCAATAAAGCTAGTTACAAAATCTTCTTCGCTCATACGAGCAACCAAGCCAATGATGATTGTTGCGCCAAGGAACATTGCAGAAATTTCTGCCATCCACCAGCCTGCAACAGCAACACCGTAGATCATGATACCGAATGCTGCACCAAATAGGCAAAGAATCAGTTTACGAGTACCTGTGAACTCTAAAGATTCACCCGCGTTTTCACCTAGGAAGTGAGCTTTGTTTTCTTCGTACTTATCAAAAACGATAGATTTAGTTTTGTCTGCGCGAACCATTTTTGCATAACGCATAACATAGCCAACACAAAGAACCCAACCGATAACCAGAATACCGATACGAAGAGCCATACCTGTAGTAAATGGAATACCTGCTGCATTCGCCGCAATTACAGTAGCAAATGGGTTGATTGTTGAACCAAGAGTACCAATACCAGCACCAAGTAGAACGGTTGCTGCCGCTACAACTGGGTCAAAACGAGCTGCCATCATAACTGGAACAAGTAGGGTATAGAATGGTAGTGATTCTTCAGCCATACCGTAAACAGTACCGCCGGCAGCAAATAGTGCCATCAATATTGGTATCATTAACTCTTCTCGCCCTTCTAAGCGATGAGTTACTCTTTCGATACCCGCATCAATTGCGCCTGTCTTAGTTACTAACCCTAAGAAGCCACCAATGATTAGGATAAATAGTGATACGTCAATTGCTGCTGCTTCATAAGAGTTATGGTCATAGAAACCATCAATAGGAGCAAGAAGAACGTCGATAACACCTTGTGGGTTACTATCAACAGCTTTATATGTGCCAGCAATCGGTACTTCACGACCAAGATCTTCGTTCATCGCACGGTCATACTGGCCAGCTGGAACAATCCAAGTGAATAAAGCAACTATTGCGATTAGCGCAAATAGAATGGTGTAGGCTGAAGGAAATTTAAAATTGGCGAAAAAGCCTTTTTTTCCTTCGTTTTTTACGGTTTCAGTTGTCATGGTTATCTCCTTACACCCAAATCAATCATATATTTGGGGTGTGAAATAGCACGCTAAGTATTTCATTAGCGCAAAAGAGGACTCTAAGCAGGTGCTTAGAAAAAGGGTAAATTTGTAACGCTTGTCATTTATGATGAATTGAAAGTCTGTTTTATTTTCATAAACGCTTTGCACTCACTTGAGCAAATTAAAATAGTCATGAAATTTATCTCACCAATCGAAAAAGTATTTACTTTTTGCTCTAAGCTCGTAACCACAGTTTGGTTAATAACTTGATGGGTAGATATTAGGACTTAGTTGAATAGTGAACTTTGTGGTTCTTCACATTTTATGTGGTACAAAATATCTAAAAAAAATCTAAAGATAGTTGTTTGTGGGTAAGTCTTAATGAAATGTGGGTGAATATGTGTTTGTTACGTATTTGATCATTTGGAGATTATGCAGTTTTTTTACCAGTTCTTGCAAAATTCTTCATCAACAGGCCGTATTAACATGAAATCGAATAAAGTTTTATGCGGTAAGATTTACTGAGCTAACCATGTACTTGTCTGCTAGTTCTGAATAAAACGCAACTTTATGCAATTTATTTGATGGATAGTGAATAGAGAACTAAATGATGGATATTTGACTTGAATCAAACTCTTCCAAGTAGAAAAAACCACGACATCAGCATATTCGTGGTTTTTTAGTGTGATCTAGTGCGAGGTTACTGGCTTAATCCTCTATTAACTAGCGATTGTGCCAATACTTAGAAGGAGCATTATAACCACGGTTAATGTAATGAGTAGGGGGCCAATAAACTTTAACCAGGTTGAATAGCTGACTCGGCCGATGGCTAATCCACCCATGACAACACCTGAAGTTGGTGTGACCAAGTTGGGCAATCCAGAAGCTGACTGAAATGCCGTAACAACTAACTCTCTTCCTACTCCTGCAAAGTCTGCTAGTGGAGCTAAAATAGGCATAGATAGCACGGCTAAACCGGAGGAAGATGGAATCACCAAACACATCACGACTTCTATCCAGTAAATGGCATTAATAAAGAGAATCTGCGGGAGATCGGCTAGCAATCCTTCTGCATAATTTAGGATAGTGTGTGTGATATTACCGTTGTCCATTATGACCACTAAGCCACGAGCAATCGCAATAATAATGGCGACCCCAAGCAGATCTTTAGCTCCGTCAATAAAACTACGGGTTAACTCTTCTTCTGACAATTGACCAATAAGCCCCACAATAATACTCGATGCGATAAATAGAGCGGACAACTCTGCCATCCACCAGCCACCAACAGATACTCCCCAAATCATTAGTGCAAAAGAGAAGCCAAATATGGCTAAAATTAATTTTCGAACAGATGTCAGTTCAGGAGCGCTCTGTGCTTTGTTGTGCAAAAATATCCGTTCATTATCGAGCTTTTGATGGTACACAACTGAGCATGATGGATCTTGTTTAACTTTCTCTGCGTAGCGCATTACGTAGTAAACACAAATTATCCATCCAATAAGAAGTATCGCTATTCTTAGCCAAATACCTTCCATAAAGTTTACTTCGGCCGCGTTTGAGGCAATAACGGTAGCAAACGGGTTAATTGTTGAACCTAGACAACCAATTCCTGCTCCAATCATGATGATGGCGACAGCAACTATCGAGTCATACCCTGCGGCAATCATGACGGGAATAAGAAGGGCATAAAATGGGATCGTCTCTTCCGCCATACCGTAGACGGTGCCTCCTAACGCAAATAATCCCATCAAAATTGGAATCATCCATTTTTCTCTACCATGTAACTTGTTCATAGTTGCAGATATACCTGCATCTATTGCCCCGGTTCGGGTCACAACGGCCAAATAGCCACCGATAATTAAAACAAAAAGTGCAACGTCAATTGCTCGAGCTGCGTAACTCGAGGGGTCATAGAACCCTTGTATAGGTGCCATGATGATATCAATAACAGTTTGAGGGTTGGTTTCTACAGAGTGATAAGAACCCACAACAGGGACCATACGGCCTAAAGCTTGGTTCTCTTCCATCTGATATTGTCCGGCGGGAATTAACCATGTTAATGCTGCCATCAAAACGGTGAGTATCATTAAAATCGTATAAGCAGAAGGAAATTTTAGTTTTTTCATTGGATAATCCTAAGGTAATTTCGATATGAAATGCATTAGTTAGGGTCTGTTGGTCTTATAGCTGTTGCCTTGTATTAAGTGGCAACAGACCTTAGGTAACTAGGCGACGTAATCTTTTATTTCCTGAAGTGACATGTCTTTTAGCCCCATTTTTTCTAAAGTTCGGCCATGGATAAAATAGTCTGTATCGTTATATGCGCTATTTATGTGTAAGCATGAAGAGACGATGGGAGTTTCAACGCCAGCTAATTTACCAAGCTCAAAACAAGGAACTAATAAATAAGCGGCGTCTTCAGTGATGTATCGACTCTGTGCAGAATCTGGAGCACTGTTGAGTTTTCCATGGGTTTCTGAAGTACGGTTTATTTCATATACGCTATTGCAGTTCATCGCATAAAGGGCATTCATGGCATTAAGCTCGCTTTGCAAGTTCAACCCTAATGCATTGCCTACCGCTAAGCGCTCTTTGTCCATAACCGCAGCAGCCTTAGCAGTGGAAACGGAACAACAGTCTTTGTAGTAGTTGAAATTGCCACTGAAGTTTTCCAGCAGCCCAATATTTAATGTCGTTAGTAAAGGATGTCCTCCAAAGTTGATATTCTCTAATCCAGCACAGAGGACATTTTCAAGAGAGGTTAACGGAAGTGGCATGAATGGAGACAGTTTATCTATAACTGCATCGATTCTATCGGAAGGAAAAGTCGCAATAGGTAAGAACTCTTTTATTCCTAGAATTGCGATCTTGGCAGGTTCAACGATACGCGTTGCCCAAGGTATAGATATAGCATCGACGAAAGTAATGTCTAAGTTGCCGTAACCTTGCTCATTTTTTATTTTGTTGAGAACCAGAGAACCATAATTTCCGGGCATTAACACTATGATTTGCCCATCTTTAAGATGGGGCAACATATCGATAAACAGAGGTTCTTGAGCAAATGAAGGGACAGGTAAAACGAGAATATCTGAATATTCAACGGCATCTTTAATTTCCCGTGTAGTCTTTTCTATGGCTCTATGACCAGAGAAACACAGTGGTACGTCATTATACGACGCTAACGCTTCTATTCCACCGTTCTGCTCTATATCAATAAGCGGTTGATCAAAACCTTTAGAGCCAAATAAACAGACCTTAGAACCTTGATATGAAAAATGATAAGCCGCCGTTAAGCCTGCATTACCAGAGCCAATAACTGAAATATGTGTCGTCATTACTTTTCCTTTTACGCCAGAGTGTTTTTTTAGCCTAAAAGGGGGGGAATTGAATGAACAATGCTCTGTCAACAAAGCAGTATGTGGTTTGGTTATACTGAAATGCAGGTTATGTTTAACCTGTTGAATATTATTGCTATTTTTTGTTGTTTTTTATTATTGTTAGTCCGCGTTACTTGTGAGGTGGCGCAATATCATCAGATAAATTTCTTATTGCCGATATCTTTAACTCTATTCCTAAGTCATTTGCTAATAATACAAATTGTTCTATAAATTGTTCTGAATATCTGTGAATGGGACGTAGTGCGGGGTAGAGAATATCGAACTGAAAAGTGAGATTAAATGCTAATGGTCGCATGACGACACTACTATGTTCACTCGCCATAATCGCGGTAAAAGGATCGGTAATAGTTAAGCCCACTCCCTCTCTTACTAAAGCGGCAGCTGTATTCGCTAAGGATACTTCAACTTGCTCAACGGTATTTAGATTATATCTCCGAAATAAATTATCTAGGTGTCGTTGATTATTGTCTTTTTCATGCCTGATCAGTCGTTGTTCCGCTATATCTACAACATCAATGATCTTTTTTTGAGAAAGAGCAAAGGACGCAGGGATTAAACAGACGCATTGGCATTCAATACGTTGAGCTAACACTCCTGCTATTGGTTCATTGACCAAGGCAAAGCCTATATCGGTAGTTTGGCTCTGTATTTGACGTATAACCTCTTCTGAGCGATAGGTTTTAAAGCTCACTTTTAGCTGTGGTGCATGCTGTATTAGTGTTGCTAAAATTCTAGGCAAGAAGGCATTGGATAGTAGTGGCATTGCGGCAATGTTTAGAGATCCAAAGTGTCCCTGTTTTATGGCATTGGCAGAACATGTTAAACCTGACACCACATCGAACACTTTCGCTACTTCTAAATAAAAAGCTTGTCCCTCATCACTTAGAGTTAAACTGTTTCTTGTACGGTTAAATAACTGAAAGCCAATTTGTTCTTCCAGTCCGGACAATAGTCGGCTGACTGCGGGTTGGCTGATACTTAGTTGATCAGATGCCGCTGTAACGGTTTTGCATTCTACTATTGCTCTGAATGCATTCAATTGAGAGAGTTTAATGTTGCTTGCCAAAGATTACATAACCTCTGTGTATGAGAAAGGTGCAAGCTAACAGAAATACTCTCTTTTTTTTTCGAGTGGAAATACATTACTGAAAAATAAATGCCTGATAGGGCAATCTAAATCCCATCTCGTTCAATTGGGCAACTCATGCATCTTGCGCCACCTCGTCCTCGGCCTAGTTCATTACCTGGAATGGTCAGTACTTTAATGCCCGCTTTATCATACTTCTCATTGGTATAAATATTGCGCTCGTAGCCAATAACCACACCCGGTTTAACCGTTAGCACATTGTTGGCATCATTCCACTGTTCCCGTTCCGCTTCATAGCTGTTGCCACCAGTGGTTATTAACTTCAATTGGTCGATATTGAGAGCACTTTCAATCGCCGCCATATAGCTTGGCTTCTGTTCTACTTTCATCTCTTGGTTATTTTTGGGACTTAGGCGCCATGTTTCTAAGTTTTGATTAATGATCTCTGGGTATACAGAGAAAGTATCGATGTCCATATGGGTCATGACGGTATCAAGATGCATACAAGAACGGTGCTTAGGCAAATTCAGTGCAATCACTTCCTTCGCTTGACCAGATTTGAACAGCGAGGCGGCAAAGTTTTCTACCCCTTGTGGTGTGGTTCGTTCTGACATACCGATAAGTACTGCGCCTTTACCTATCACCAGTACGTCGCCACCTTCGATTGTTGAGTTGTCATAATGACGGTCGTCGTTACCAAAGTAGTTAATAAAAGGTTGCTCTGCGAAAATCGGGTGCCAACGATAGATGGCACGCAAATGGTTTGTTTCTCGCTGTCGAGCGGCTTTCATCATAGGATTGAGAGATACGCCACCATAAACCCAGCAAGAGGTGTCTCTAGTAAATAGATGATTCGGTAGTGGTTCAATAACAAAGTCGAGAGGACGGTGCATTTTTGGCAGCATAGAGTTGGACTGAATCGGCAGCTCAGAATAGGCTAAACCTCCGAGTAGGATTGTGGCCAATGATTCATTGGTCATTTCTGCCAGATAATGTCTTAAATCGCTGGCAAAAGTAGGCCCAAATCGATAATCAGATATTTGATTGGTTAGCAGCCACTCTTTTGCTTGTTCAACTTCAAGCGTTTCAACCAGTAGGTTATGTAGCAGCAGAACATCGACACCTTGTGATACCAATGTTTTGGCAAAGATATCGTGCTCTTCTCCTGCCGCCTCTACCGCTAACACATCATCAAACAGAAGTTCTTGGCAATTTGAAGGAGTAAGGTGAGTTAATGCTCTTTCTGGCCTATTTAACAGTACACGTTTTAACTGACCGACTTCCGACCCAACATATAAACGATTCATTATTTATCCTAACCTCTATTTAATGTGCCTCTCTTTATATATGGCAAGCTTGCTGCAAATATGCAAACTGGTGGAATAGTGATAATAACTAAGAAGGTAAGAAGTTTTAGTCTACTACTCTAACTTTGTGCTTTTTTAGTGATTGTAGTGGAGTTTTATAATGAAAAATACAAAGGTGGGATTTGAGTTATTATGCAAATTCATAACAACAATGAAGATCTAGAAAAGATTTTAAGCTGTTGTTTATAAATGAATTAATCCTATCTTTGATGTGGTTCGGTCATGTGTGATTGGTTAATTGTGGTAACCATCCACTTTTAGTGAATGACAAAACGGCGAAGGCAACATGATTTTGTTCTGAATTGCGGAGTGCCTTAATGAAAGGCTATTTTTCGAAGTTCTGACGTGGAGCCGTCGTCTGCTCTTTATAGACATGCTCGTACTATAATAGAAGGATGATCAATGATGATCATTTTGAAAAATCCTCAACAAGTAGATCAATAAAAGCCGCTTTTTTGCTATGCTATCTGCGATTGCTGGTGGCATTTCAAATAAAAGCATGCCATATTCACGGCGATCTTTTTTCCTCAATTGTTATCCGGAGTACACACATGTCTCATGAAGATGAATATCTATCTGTAGAAGAGTTATTGGCGATCCAAAAAGAAGAGACAAGGGCGATTATTGCTGCTCTGTTAGAAGATGGAAGTGATCCTGACTCTCTTTACGATATTGAGCATCATTTTTTTGCTGAGGATTTTGATAAGCTAGAAAAAGCCGTGGTTGAAGCATTTAAACTGGGTTTTGAAGTTTTAGAAGCGGAAGAGACAGAGGATGAAGACGGCAACCGTTTGTTGTGCTGCGATGCCACTATGGAATCTGCGTTAGATGCTAAACTTATCGATGAGCAAGTTGAAAAACTGGTTAATCTAGCTGAAAAATACGACATTATTTATGATGGTTGGGGCACTTTCTATGAAGGTGAGGATGCCGTTTATGAAGAAGAAGGTGAAGAAGAAGAGTAAAGCGTATCCCTCTTCTATAATATCTTGAAAAAGTGATAATTGATTAACAAACTTACTCAGTAGTTTCGGTTATGGTAGCTATGACATATACCGTATGATAATTCTAATAAAATGTTATTTTTACAATATTTTAACTAAACTATCAGTATGCTAGGCCGATACAGTCTTTTAGATGTAACTAAAAGTTAAATTTACTTAATGTATAGAGGTTTGTGATGCAATTATCGCTTATTCAGCGCATTGTACTGGGGTTTGCCGTCGTTACTTTGTTTGTGATAGCAATCAGTACATCGTCATATTTATCTCAAGTTAAAATGTCAGCTCAACTTGAGCTTACCGCTTCCACGCTTACAGGTCTTCTCGACCGTTCTAATACCCTTAGCCAACATTTGCAAAACGTTAATCGTTCAATGTTAGTACATGCTAATAGCGAGCAAGAATCTCGTCGTACAGAGCTTAGATCGGCATTTACTCAAGCTAAACAATCTTATCTGGATACGGTGTCTGTTTTTCAAAAAGATCTAGCGGCTTATCCAAATCTATTAGATCAACTGAATAAACTGGAAGAGGATGCTGGTAACCTGCTGGTTAAGGCGACAGAGCATTTGGCTGTGCACGATAAGAGGGTGGCAGCTAGAGCACTGTCTGCAGCAGAACTCAACGCTTTTGATGGCGAGTGGATTTTTTTCCAGCAAGATTTAAATGATCTTATCGCCGATGCAAAAAGTGACTCGATGCAGCAGGCTGCATGGGATTTAGAGTTTATTCTTACTCAAGGTCAAGGTGCGGAAGGGTATCTGCAAAAAGTTTTGGCGGTGGTTAAAGAGGATGAAGTTACCGCGCTTAAGAAAGAGCTAGCGTCTTATCTTGACCGGTTTTCTGAAAAAGCGGAGCGAGTAATAAAAGAAGTTCCTTACAGTGAAGAGAATATTAGCTTCTATCATGGCTTGTTAACCCAAGCTATTGCCAATGACAATGGCTTGCTACAACAGCACTTACAGTTTATTGCTTTAAATGAACAAAGCACCCGAATGCTTGGTGAAATAGCGCGAGATATGGATACGATTATCGCCGAGTCAAACGGTATTATTGCTGATATTCGAAACTTATCCCAGCAAGCATTAGAGAACGCAGAAGCAGAATCAAGCCGTTCTTTATCTATTAATTTTATCCTTGCACTTGTCTCCATTATTGTTGCGATTGTCGTGACGATTACGGTTGTACGTTCAATTAAACAGCCTTTAAACGTTATTATGCAGGCAATAGACAAGCTTGCTAATGGCGACCTAACTCATAGAATTAATGTGAGTTTTCATTCTGAATTAGGAATGATTGCAGATAATATTAATGACTTTAGCGGAAAACTGAGTGAGCTAATTAAACAGATTCACCAATCTTCAGATACGGTCAGTAATGTTGCCAATGATAGCTTCAATATGAGTCAAAAAACCAGTGAAGAGGTCAACCATCAACGTCGTCAAACAGATTCAATCGCAACGGCAGTGACGGAAATGGAGCATGCGGTCAATGAAGTGGCGGCTCATGCCTCTGATACCAGTAATGAAGTTGATATGGTGACAGGTCTCGCACATTCCAATATGGAAAATATGCAGAAGAACCTCCGCTTTGTAAGACGATTGCAAGAGTCTCTAGATGAAGCGACGCAAGTGATCACTCAGCTCTCTTCTGAGTCGAACCAAATTGGTGAAATCCTGACGGTTATTCAGTCTATATCTGAGCAAACTAACTTGTTAGCACTGAATGCGGCTATTGAGGCGGCTAGAGCCGGTGAGCATGGACGAGGCTTTGCGGTTGTGGCCGATGAAGTTCGTTCTTTGGCAACCCGTACTCAACAATCTGCTAATGAGATTGGCGATATGATTGGTAGCTTGCAAAATAAAGCAGAGCAAGCGGTGGAGATCGTAAGTAACAACTTAGAGCATGCAGAGCAGTCTGTAAAACAGACCAATGAGACCAATGAGTCGTTGCAAACCATGTCAGCCAGCTTAGCGCATATTAATGATATGAGCCGCTCTATCGCCACAGCATCAGAGCAACAGAGTGCCGTTGCTAAAGAGGTTGCACAAAATATTGTCGGTATTTCAGATATGACATTAAATATTGCTAATGATGCAGAAGATGCGGCACGCAATAGTGAATCACTCAATCGTTTATCCACAGAGCAAGCGGAGCTTATCTCGCAGTTTAAAACAGACAAGTAGTTTTGTACTGCCTCTGGTTAATCTGATGTAAGGTCAGAAATCGTCAGCGGTATAGCAAGTTTGATGAAAACCAGTGGTCATAGGCCGCTGGTTTTTTTTTGCTTGATTGATTGAGTCAGGCTAGCTGTTCGTTTGCGGGTTGTGTTTTACTATGAAAGTTATCTATAATGGCAAAAATTGATCTACCTCAATAAATTTATGCAATTATCTCTCGCTGGTCAGTGGCAATTATCACCTCTTACTGATTTATCTATTCCTCAAGATGACATCTATTTTCCAGCCCCCTTAAGTGATGTTTTACCTTCACAGCTTTCAGAGCAACAAATTGTTGATCAAGAATGGCATTTGATGCACGACATCGAAGTCGATGAAGCGATGCTTGCTTACCCTGTTGTGAACCTTATGGTGGGAGGGATCGACTACTTTGCTGAGGTAAGGTTAAATGGCGAAGCGATATTCGACTGTGATGGCAGCGAAGTCAGTTACAAGAAAGATGTAAAGCAGTACCTTCAATTGGGTCGAAACCGCTTTGAAATCTTGTTTTTGGAACAAGAGGAGGATTGGTTATTAGACGATGATATCTGTATGTTAGGGGACAGTTTACCTAAGCAAAGAGATAAAAGGTTAGGGGTTTGGCAAGCACCATGGCTGCATTTTGTGCGTAACGTTAGCCTAGATTATATTTCCACCGAACAGATTTGGCATCACGGTGGGGGATGTGAGTTTAAAGTGGATCTCTTTTATCAGGTTTTTTCTCCCGGATTGGTTTCAGCTACCATTAAGTTTAACGGGATGAGTTATCAGATACCATTAGATACCCGTACCAATACGGCGAGTGCACTTTTCCAAGTGGATGCTCCGCGTTTTACCGACAATCAAGAGCGACAATATTTTTATCTATTAGAGGTGGAACTGGGAGAGCAAAAGCAGATGCATCAGGTGAGCTTAATGCCAGACAAATCTGCCCAGCACTTCCCCGTTTAAAGAGGTTTTAACATTCGGATTTCACAGTCGCAATGACCTGTGCTGCCCATTGCATGTTCTATTTGTTGAAAGCCCAGAGCCTTGTAGAGAGAAATTGCTTCTTTTAGGTCGGCGGTCGTCTCTAAATAACAGTGTTTATATCCCTGTTGCTTCGCATATTGAAAACACATTTGAGCCAATTTTTTTGCCAGCCCTTTTCCTCGTAGTACTGGCAAAAGGTACATTTTTTGTAGTTCACAAGTTGCCTCTTCACCTTGTAGAGGGGCAATACCTGCGCCACCAAGCACCTTGCCATTTTGCTCTATGACCCAATAGTGAGCCTTTGCTGTTTGATAAACTTGATAAAGGTTATCAAGAGTGGGGTCGCCAACGCTAAAGCCTTTGTCTTCTGTTAGTCCATACTCATAAGAGACTTGTCTGATTACCTGAGCAATGTCTGGGTTATCAGAAGGGGTAATTGATCTTATCTTAAAAAATGCCATTCAAGCCGCTCAAAGATTACAAATAGTAATAAGTAAACTATGAAACTACACCGCTTTGGTCAAGTAGTGAGAAGACAAAAAATAAAAAAGCCGACCCTATTCGCTAGGATCGGCTCAATACTATTGAACTAGATGATTATGGTTTTACAGCGCGGCGATGGTTCCTTGCTGCTCAGCCAGTTTAACCAGTGTTTCTTTGTAGCCATCCAGTTTTTCACGTTCTTTAGCAACCACGGCTTCAGGCGCTTTTGCTACAAACCCTTGGTTTGAAAGTTTGCCTTCAATGCGCTTGATTTCACCTTCGATCTTCTTCACTTCGCCGGTTAAACGAGCGAGTTCAGCATCTTTGTCTATCAAGCCTGCCATTGGAATCAATAGTTCAGACTTGCCAACTAATGCTGTTGCGCAGGCTGGTGTCTCTTCACCTTGTGCTAATACTTTTATTGTTTCAAGCTTCGCCAGAGACTGAATTACGGTAAGGTTCGCTTGCAGGCGTGCATTATCAGTAGAGTCAGCGGCTTTAAGCATAACATCGAGCGGTTTGCTTGGCGCGATGTCGTATTCTGCACGAAGGTTACGGATACTTGAGATAAAGGCTTTTACCCACTCGATATCAGCAATAGTACTTTCATCAAATTTGGCTTCTTCAAACTGAGGAAGAGCTTGATTCATGATGGTGTCACCTTCAACGCCATCAACCAACGGCTTAACACTTTGCCAGATGGACTCAGTGATGTATGGAAGGATTGGGTGAGCAAGACGCAAAGTCTTCTCAAGTACAGTAATTAGCGTGTGGCGTGTGGCGCGTTGTTGTGCTTCGCTGCCTTTCCATAGTACAGGTTTTGTTAACTCTAAATACCAGTCACAGAATTGGTTCCAGATAAATTCATAAATGGTATTCGCCGCCATATCTAAACGGTAGTTGTCGATATGAGCGTTAAACTCTTTAGCGGCCAGCTCAAACTGAGACTCGATCCATTTATCCGCAAGAGAAAACTCTAACTCTGCACCCTTGGTCATGCCACAGTCATGCTCTTCAGTGTTCATTAGAACATATCGGCTAGCATTCCATAGCTTGTTACAGAAGTTACGATAACCTTCAAGGCGTTTCATATCCCAGTTGATGTCACGGCCTGTTGAAGCCATTGCCGCAAGGGTAAATCGCAGCGCATCGGTTCCGTAAGGTTCGATACCGTTTTCAAATGTTTTACGAGTGTTTTTCTCAATTTTTGCAGCCAGTTTTGGTTGCATCATATTGCCACAGCGTTTTTCTACCAAAGATTCAAGATCGATACCATCAATCATATCGATTGGGTCCAGAACGTTTCCTTTGGATTTAGACATCTTGTCGCCATTTTCGTCACGGATAAGGCCAGTAACGTAAACGGTTTTAAATGGTACTTGTGGTTTGCCATTCTCATCTTTACAGAAGTGCATCGTCATCATGATCATACGAGCAACCCAGAAGAAGATGATGTCAAAGCCTGTAACCAAAACATCAGATGGGTGGAATGTTTTTAAATCGTCGGTGTTTTCTGGCCAGCCTTGTGTACCGAATGTCCAAAGAGCCGATGAGAACCAAGTATCAAGAACATCATCGTCTTGATTTAGTACCACGACAGGTGCAAGACCATGCTTCTCACGAACTTCTTCTTCTGTTCTGCCTACGTATACATTGCCATCATTGTCGTACCATGCTGGGATACGGTGACCCCACCAAAGTTGACGAGAGATACACCAATCTTGAATATCACGCATCCAAGAGAAATACATGTTCTCGTACTGTTTAGGAACGAACTGAATCTCACCATCTTCAACTGCTTTGGTTGCAGTCTCAGCAAGAGGAGCAGCACGAACGTACCATTGATCCGTTAGCATTGGTTCAATGACGACACCACCACGGTCACCATAAGGTACCGTAAGATCGTGATCTTTAATTTCTTCTAATAAACCCAGTTCATCAAACTCAGTCACAATGGTTTTACGAGCGGCAAAGCGCTCCAGACCTTGGTATTTTTCTGGAAGTTCTGCTGAGTAAGCTTCACTTGCTTCACCGTTGGTAGTGAATACTTCCGCGCTATGACGAATATCTGCATTGAAAGTTAAGATATTGATCATAGGCAGTTGATGACGCTTACCTACTTCGTAGTCATTGAAATCGTGGGCAGGAGTGATTTTTACACAACCGGTGCCTTTTTCCATGTCTGCGTGTTCGTCGCCAACAATTGGAATACGACGATTAACCACAGGAAGCAGAATCTCTTTACCAATAAGGTCTTTATAGCGAGGATCTTCTGGGTTAACCGCAACACCAGTGTCACCCAACATGGTTTCTGGACGAGTAGTTGCGACGACAATGTAGTCTTTGCCTTCTGCTGTTTTTATACCATCTGCTAATGGATAGCGGAAGTGCCACATATGGCCTTTCTTGTCTTTATTTTCAACTTCTAGATCAGAAATAGCAGTATGTAATTTAGGATCCCAGTTAACGAGACGCTTACCGCGATAAATCAAGTCATCTTCATACAGACGAACAAACACTTCTTGAACCGCATTTGATAAACCATCATCCATGGTAAAACGTTCACGATCCCAATCGACAGATGCGCCAAGACGACGAAGCTGTTTTGTGATGGTGCCGCCCGATTCGCCTTTCCATTCCCAAATCTTGTCAATAAAAGCATCACGACCATAATCGTGCTTGGTTTTGCCTTCTTCAGCCGCAATCTTACGCTCAACAACCATTTGTGTTGCGATACCTGCGTGGTCTGTACCTACTTGCCAAAGAGTGTTTTTGCCTTTCATGCGCTCTGCACGAATTAGCGTATCCATGATGGTGTCTTGGAACGCATGGCCCATATGCAGGCTGCCAGTGACATTTGGCGGTGGGATCATGATGCTATATGCGTCTTTTGATGTATCACCGTGTGGTTTGAAATAGCCTTTCTCTTCCCAAGTTTGGTATAGAGACTGTTCAATCGATGTTGGGTTATATGTCTTTTCCATAGCGCTCTTCTATCCTTTTTTTTCTATTGAACTTATCGCTTAGCCGATTGATAAACCTATATATTTATATAGCGTTACCTGTCGTCTTACTCTAAGCCCAACGGTTTAAGGATGGGTTCTGAATGTAGTTAATTTATGTCAATCGTTATAAGTGAACTCTCTATAGGGAGAGCTTAACTATAAGGATTGACTACTTTTGATGGTTTATGTCGATCGTCTGCAATTGATAGCCAGCTTGACGGTAGATTTTATATCTTTCTCGAGCAAGTTGCTTTGCATTTTCATCACAAGGAACGAAGTCTACCACTTGATTAAAGGATCCCGCAAAGTTTGTCTTATCATTCGCCACATTTATTACTAGTTGCCTATTCCAGCTAGGCTTCAATTTGCTGTAGCCAATTTCTATTCCTGTGCCGTTTTTGGGTCCTTCACCAATTAAATGATGCGGTAAAAAACGCTCTGTTGGCCGTTGCCAAATCAAGTTATCCCAATGTTCTGCTTGCTGTTTATCTTCGGTATTGAGGTACAACTTGGCACCTTGCAAAGAGAAATGCTCAATGAGAAACAGAACATACTGTTCAAAGCCCGCCTTGGTGCATTGAACAGAGTCAGCTTGAATGATGTAGAAAGTTGCAGTATTCATAATTTAGATAAAAGAAAAGGGCCTTGTGGCCCTTTTCTAAATTGAATGTTTACTCTTCAATTTCTTGGCCACTGCGATTTAGCAGGAACTGGACAAGCATTGAGACGGGACGTCCGGTAGAACCTTTCGCTTTGCCTGATTTCCATGCCGTTCCAGCAATATCAATATGTGCCCAATTGTATTTTTTAGCAAACTTAGACAGGAAGCAACCAGCAGTAATGGTGCCTCCCGGGCGTCCACCAATATTTGCCATATCCGCAAATGGACTGGCTAACTGCTCTTGGTACTCATCTGCCATAGGCATGCGCCATGCTCGATCACCCGCTTGCTCAGAAGCATTAACCAGTTCATGCGCGAGTGGGTTGTGGTTCGATACTAATCCACTGATATGGTGACCTAGTGCTATAACACAAGCGCCTGTTAGGGTTGCCACATCAATCACACATTCAGGCTCAAAACGCTCTGCATAGGTGAGGGCATCACACAGAACTAAGCGACCTTCAGCATCGGTATTAAGAACCTCTACCGTTTGACCTGACATAGTAGTGAGAATGTCTCCCGGACGGTATGCATTGCTGCCCGGCATGTTTTCACAACCCGCTAAGATCATGATGACATTAATCGGCAGGTCCAATTTGGCTAACGCTTTCATCGCACCAAAAACAGATGCTGCTCCGCACATGTCGTATTTCATCTCATCCATGGCTTCGCCTGGTTTTAATGAGATACCGCCGGAGTCAAATGTGAGGCCTTTACCAATGATGACGATCGGTTTGGCTTCTGGGTCAGGGCTCCCTTTGTACTCCATTACCGACATCATGGACTCATTGTGAGAACCACGCCCAACGGCAAGGTAAGAGGTCATTCCTAGCTTTTCCATCTCTTCTTCACCGATAATTTTACTGGTGATGGACTCATAGTCATCAGCAAGACGACGGGCCTGAGAGGCTAAGTAGGCAGGGTTGGCAACGTTTGGTGGCATGTTGCCTAAATCTTTAGATGCTTTAACACCGGATGAAACCGCTAGCCCGTGAGCAATGGCCTTTTCACCTAAATTTAGCTCGCGGCGTGTAGGGACATTGAATACCAACTTACGCAGAGGGCGGCGAGTTTCTGGCTTATTACTCTTAAATTGATCAAAAGTGTAGAGACCATCGTTGGTTGACTCAACGGCTTGACGTACTTTCCAATAGGTATCGCGTCCTTTAACGTGCAATTCTGTCAAGAAGCATACTGCCTCCATCGAGCCTGTTTCGTTAAGGGTGCTGATGGTTTTTTGGATAATCTCTTTGTATTGACGTTCACCGAGTTCACGTTCTTTACCACAACCGACAAGAAGAACTCTTTCTGAAAGTACCCCTGGAACTTGATGCAATAGCAACATTTGACCCGGTTTACCTTCTAGATCACCACGACGCAATAGTGAACTAATATAGCCGTCACTGATCTTATCTAGTTGTTCAGCCACTGGAGAAAGTCGACGAGGTTCGAATACGCCTACGACGATACAAGCGCTGCGTTGTTTCTCTGGGCTGCCACTTTTTACACTGAACTCCATGCAAACTCCTACATGTTAAAGACAAATCAAACTAAATGTTGGATAATCGGAACTTAGCCTTTTAAAATCGATCCAAGTTAGACATCAACAATCAGTTAAAAATTTATAAAATAAAAGGTTTAACGAGAAATTATAGTGATTAGAGCAAAAAAACAAGTTTTGTATAGGTACTTTTAGCGTGATTATTGTTAGATATTTGATCCGCGAGACAATCAAAAGCCAATTGGCCATCTTTTTTATACTGTTTCTGATTTTTTTAAGTCAAAAATTCATCAGTATTTTGGCACAGGCGTCAGACGGTGATATTCCCGCCAATTTGATACTGACGTTTGTTGGTTTAAATATGCCCGCCATGGGAGCTATGATGCTGCCCTTAAGTATATATGTGGGAATATTAATCACTTTTGGGCGTCTTTACGCTGAAAGCGAGATAACTGTAATGAATGCCACAGGAATCGGGAATAAGTTCTTGATACAAGCTGCATTTTATCTTGCTTTGATTACCGCAGGTGCGTCCGCTTTTAACTCTTTATGGTTAACACCTTGGGCTCTAGATAAGCGGGCTGAAACCATGGAACAGCTGCAAGCGGATACCAGTGTTGAGCTGTTACAGAAGGGGCAATTTCAGCGAACACCGGATGGATCGGCAGTTGTGTTTATTGATGATGTGAAAAATAAACAGTTAACCGATGTTTTCGTTGCACAAATATTACCTAGAGACTCCATTTTACCTAGTGTGATGATGGCAAAGTCTGGTGTGGTAAAAGAGTTGGCCGATGGTCGACAGATCCTATCTCTTATTGAAGGTACCCGTTACGAAGGGGTTCCAACTCGCCTCGATTATATGGTGACAAAATATGATCAATACGATGCTTTGATTGGTCAGCGAGAAGTAAAAAAAGGTGGGCGAGACTGGGAAGATATGCCAACCATTGAACTATTGGCTTCTTCTGAAAGGCAAGCACACGCAGAACTTCAATGGCGGATTTCATTAATTGTATGTATTCCACTACTAACATTAATCGTTGTGCCCTTGTCGTCAGTAAACCCAAGACAGGGTCGATTCGCCAAAATGGGGCCTGCTCTTTTGATTTATATGACCTATTTCTTGGCGCTCAGTGCTTGTAAGTCTGCTATTGAAGAGGGAAATATCCCCGTGGTTATTGGTATGTGGCCGGTCAATATCGCCTTATTTATCGCTGGGCTAACTCTGAACTATATGGACAGTGTTGCGGTGAGACGAATTAGAGATAAATTTAGACAAAAAAGGTTAGTTAAACGTGTTTAAGATATTCGATCTTTATATTGGTAAAACCATTATTGCGACGACATCGCTCACATTGGCTACTTTGGTTGGTTTGTCTGGCATCATTAAATATGTAGAGCAGTTAAGAAAAGTAGGCAAAGGTACCTATGACATGATGCATGCATTGTATTATGTTCTGCTGGAGGTGCCGTGGGACATCAGTATGTTCTTCCCAATGGCAACACTACTAGGCTCTCTTATCGCTCTTGGCATGTTAGCTTCTAGCTCTGAATTGACAGTTATGCAGGCGGCCGGTTTTTCTAAACTGGATATTGGTGTTTCTGTCTTAAAAACAGCGCTTCCCCTTATGCTTATAATTATCGCCATTGGCGAGTGGGGCGCTCCTCAGTCTGCTAAATTGGCAAGGGAAGTTCGTGCTTTTGCTCTGTCTGGTGGCAATATTGTCTCGGTGAGAAGTGGGGTATGGGCTCGTGATGCTAATGATTACGTATTTATTGCCAGAGTTGACGATGAAGAATTAAATGGCATTAATATTTGGAGCTTTGACAGAAGTAACACGCTTAATACCATCATTTATGCAGCATCAGCGCAATATATGGGTGATCAGGTATGGAACTTACAAGATGTGCAAAAGACTTACATGGATGGTTCTATTCAGCTATATAAAGAAGTCTCACCTAACTATCAGTGGAAGACCAACTTAGAGCCAGACAAGTTGTCAATTGTGACGGTGAAACCTGAGGAATTGACACTTACCGGTATTTACGATTACGTGAATTATCTGAAGGCGTCGGAGCAAGATGCTTCTCGCTATGAATTAGCATTTTGGCGCAAGTTGACGCAGCCATTGGCGATTGCGGTGATGATGCTATTGTCGTTGTCGTTTGTTTTTGGTCCTCTGCGAAGTGTGACGATGGGCGCAAGGATAATATCGGGTATCGTGGTTGGGTTTTCTTTCTATATTTCCAGTGAGTTTTTTGGACCTCTTAGTTTAGTGTACGAGATCCCGGCCATTGTCGGGGCTGTGGCGCCGAGTATTCTCTTTTTAGGGGTGGCAATTTTACTGCTGCGGCGAAACGTATAATAAAGATTCACTGTTTGACTGAAAAAGGAGGCCAAATGCCTCCTTTTCTATTTTATACGACCTATTCTAATCGCAGTAATTAGGTCGTCAAATTGCGTTTAAGCGTGTTATTCATTGGCGAATAACTTTGCAAATACATTTCTCTTTTAACTTAACCTTGGCCATTAAACTCTGCTCAGTACCACTACTTCCGTTTTTGCCCAAAGGTCGTGAAAACCTCTTTTTTTAGGGTGAAAAGGTACCAGTAAATTGGCTAAGCCAAAGCAGGATGTTCCGACTCTTACCAAAGCTTGTCGCTTACTAATTAAGCGGCCATCAAGGCTTTGTACGCGTAATTTCCATGCTCGCATCCCCAACGTTTGCCCAGCTTTGGTCCAAAAGAAAACAAAGAATCCAATCCAGACAATGCCGAGATAAGCGGTATATACGTAGCTCCAAATAGGGTGATGAGCTAATAAGTCACTCACATCTTGATAAGGACCATAGGTCATCAATCCGCCAGCGACAAAAGCTTCTAAAATGGCGACCACCAGTCCGCCAGCTAGCATTTCAATCGCTAAGATGATTAATCCGTCATACATTAATGCGGCTAAACGCCTAAATAAACTGGCTGGAGGGTTCATGTTTTGAGTAACCTTGATGTTTTGAGAAAGAAAATAAATGAACTTGAGAAGTTTGCACAGGATATAGCGATGATAAATTGATTTCCATCTATTAAAGGTATTGTTATCAGTAATATGTGATGTAACAAGTTGATAACGGAGCGTGGATTTTGATTATTTAATTATACACTAGTGATAATAAGTGGTGTTTTCAGTTAGGTTTTACTATTTTTTTAGCCAAAACCGCCTATATCAGTAGGCGGTGGTGACTATTTTAGTTATGAACTGATCGCCATTAGCGCAACTTGAACCGGCTGACTAACTGGGTTATCTGCGAATTAACCTCAGAGATACTTTGAGTTTGCATCGCTGACTCTTGTCCGTTGCTGTTCAATTGATTGACCATTTCATTTATTGAGGCCATATTGCGACTGACTTCATGAGTGACACTACTTTGTTCCTCTGCTGCTGTGGCGATCTGAGTACTGAGATCATTGATCTCTGATATATGCGTAGTCAGGCCATTAATTCGTTTACCTACCATTTCAGTACTTTGGAATGTTTCATTGCAGGTTGTTTTGGTTGTGTCCATGGAGTTGCTGACAGACTCACTACCATGGATTAGACTGCCTAGCGCTTTTTCAATTTCACCAGTGCTGGTCTGAGTCCGGCTAGCGAGCGCTCGTACCTCATCGGCAACGACTGCAAATCCTCGTCCTTGTTCTCCCGCTCTTGCGGCCTCAATAGCGGCATTTAAAGCCAGTAGGTTGGTTTGTTCCGCAATTTCACCTATTACCGTTAGTATTGAGTTTATTCCTTTAGTTTCTTCACTCATCTCTCGAATGCTAGTGGAGGTTCTGTCAACCACATCGACAAGAGAGGTCACTTTGGTCTGAGCTTCTCCAACGACGGTTAATGAGTCTCCTCCCATTACCGCTGCCTCAGAGGTAAATTGTGCGGTCTCTGCGGCATGATGTGCAACGGTCTCTGCAGTAGCATTCATCTGCTCGATTGCAGCAACGATTTGCTCAGTTTCAACGACGTGCTTTGCTAGGATCTCCGAATTGTTTTGGCTTTGCACCATTAATGCATCAACGTCAGTTTTGAGGGTTAATGTCGATGTCTCAATCTCTTGCATCATAGATTGTAGGCTTTCGATAAACTCATTAACACCAGTGGCAATTTGGCCAAGATCATCATTCGATTTTACCTCAAGGCGCTGAGTAAGGTCGCCGTCACCACTTGATAAACTCTGTATCGTTGCCTTAAGTGCTAGTATTGGGCGATATAAGTAATTAATAATCAAAAGAGAGAGCACAATACTGATTAATACATAAATAAATGAAGAGTAAATCGCCGCTTGTTTGGCTTGATCTATCGGAGCAAAAACGATTTTTTTATCTAAAGCTACCAGTAGATACCATGTTTTATCACCAAGTATGATTTGACGTGAAAACATGATCTTGTCTGCGCCCTTTAACTGGTACTCAACCATCGCATGTGTTTGCCCAACAACGGTTTGAACGGCATTTTTTAAAGAGTCGAAATCTGTCAGCTTATTGCCGTTTTTTACAACATTAGATGTGCTTGCTAGAGCCGTGGTATCTTCAGACATGATGACGGACAGCGCCCCGAGCATGTTGATCTCTTTTACGCTTTTGTTCAAAACATCCAGAGATACATCAGCTAATACCACCCCTTCGTCAAACGACTTCCCAATGCTTACCATTAAATTGCCTGATGTTGCATCGGTATAGGCATCGGTATATATCAGTTGTCCTGTCTGTTGCGCAGCCTGATACCATGGTCTCTGTCTTGGATCGTAACTGCTGGGGTTTTTGTGATCGACCCAGCCTTCATAATTATAAGAAGCATAGGCATCGCCATTTTTAAAACCGATCATCATATTTCCAACATCGGCAGTAATGCCCGCAACACGCATGCGTTGTGCGTGATCAGAGGTGTACTGGAAAGTTTTATAATCATCGGCGAGGTTATTGACGGCGGTAGCTTTACCATTCATAAAATCTTGAATGCGTTTTGCTTCTACCTCTACTCGTTGTTCAGCATTTATAAAAATGTTGGATTGCAACGCATCTCTTTCATTTATATAAGCCAAATAGTTTGCGCTACCAACGGACACCGCTATTAAAACTGAAATAGAGACGAGCAAAGCACCTTTGAAACTGAGTTTTACCATAGTGGGAGTACCCCGAACTTAAGTGTTTGAGTAATAAGTGAATGTCAATAATAGTAACGGGCAAATATTCGCGAACTGAATTTATAATAAGTAAATTATAATATTAGACTATATGTGCTGTTCATAACGATAGTCAGATAGCGTCGTTCATATTTGGTTATTGATAGTTTTATTATTTTCTTCTATTTGCGACTGGAAGGTTAATTGTGTCAAATTTAATTTTTCAAATTAACTGGTTATATATTTTCTATAGATGAATAAATATTGGTGTGCTTTATTTATTAATCTTCTTAGTTAGTTTGTTGTCATTTAATGTTGTTGATAAAAAACACGATAATATTTTCTGATAATCGCCAGTTAAATGGTCAGAGTGTGATGAAGGCTACGTTGCTGCATCGGAGCGTTTTGCCAGATTTGATGCGTAATTGAGGATTTAATTTCTCCTTTAACCGATCGAGTTATCGTTGTGCCTATTGATAACTTGCTATAACAATAAGAAAACTTTTAGTATGGCTTAATCGCGCTTTTCCTAAATGTAATTGTCATGTCACTATCCAAATCTTATCGCCTCCACGCCTCCTCTGAAATGACTTTTAATGCCGCAGAGAGTTATCTCATCGTGGATGGAGAGAAGCACCATTTAGAGCCACTTCAATCACGAATGTTGATGTTTTTTATAGATAAACGAAAAGAAGTTATCAGTGCTCAAGAGCTTGCGGATTGTGTTTGGAAAAGGAAAGAGGTCTCTGAGAATTTAGTCCGTCAGGTGATCAGCCTATTAAGGACTCAGCTAAATGATAGAATGAGACCCTATCAAATAATAAAAACCATACCAAAACAGGGCTACTTACTGGATATCGAAGTATCGGAAATAGAGACTAAAGAGACAAAACCCGTAAGTAACAACAATAGCAAAAGCCCTAATAAAGGAAAGCTAGTTGGAGCTCTACTGTTTTTGGTAATAATGGTGGCTGGAATCTCCGCTTATGAAGCGATAAAAACGGATAAACAAGACACTATTGAAAATAGTGTATTGTTGGAACAAGGTGTCGTGCCATTAGTCTTTCATAATATCGTTCTAGATAATAGTGCCGACTATAGTATTGCCAAAAGTGTCTATGAATATATATATTTCGGGCTTAACTCTTCAAAGAACATTGTTGGATATCGTGGTGAGCATCTTAAAGACATAGAAACGCTCACTGTGCTGGAAAGTGATTATGAATTAAAGTCATGGATGAGACGAGATGGCGATGGTTATGTCATTAACTTAATGCTTCAGTTTTTTAGAAATAAAGAGATACAAACAGTTAAGTTTGAAAAATACTTTACAAAAGATGAGTTTTTTTCGTCAATTGGTGATTTAATTCTGGAAATTAAAACATATATGGTACCTGAACAGACCGATTATAATGTAGATAATCACAGAATTACCTCAATAAAGAATTATCAAGACTGGGAAATTATTGCAAGAGCTATTTCTTTATTTTATCAAGGAAAAGGTGCCAAAGAGTTAGAGGTAATGGAGAATGAACTGAAAAAACTTAAGAACTCAGGTCGTTCTTATTATTTGTTAGATTCATTAAGCTCTTATATCTCCACAATGAAATTTTTAAATGATAGAGATGAGAGCAATAGACAACTCGCTTTATTACAAGCAGAAGAAGCATTTGAACAAAACCCAAGGTGCAATATCGCCAATACCACCCTCGGAATGGCATTGTTATTAAATAATGAAGTTGAAAAAGCGTACCCATATCTGTTTTTCGCCGCAGAAAGTTCTCCTAGTCCTGTTAACTATTACCTACTTGGTGTGGCGGATGAGCAAGTAGATAACCAAAGGGGAGCGGAGTACAACTATCAACGATTTTCAGAACTTAACAAGGCTGGTATCGGCCAAGTAAGAGAGATTCAGGAGTATTTACAAAATCCAAACCTTTCCAAACCTATCCTAAAGAAGTAGATCTTAAGGTCCTTAACATGTGTGAACTCAACGGATGCCGTTGATATGCCGCCTATTGCGACGATATCAGATCGTTTTTAATTTGTTTGTTTTCTAACGCACTTGCCTTGCATCATCATTCTGTGTTTTTTTCTATTCAATAATAGTTTCGAATTTACTGATTTTAGTTTTATTAAGGAAACTATTATGAATACATTAATATATGTTTTTATGACATTAGTTTGTTGGTGGCTTATAAAAAGTCCAGAAAAAGAACAGTCTTCAATTCGTTGGTTTGTAATCTCTTTAGTTACGCTTGTAGGATATATCATTGCTTATATCTGGAAGCACCCATTTATCTATGGTCCAGTATAAGGAGACGATATTATGTTTAAATTAGATATTAGTGAGAATAGTTTTTATAACATAGTTGCAATTGCTACTCTTATTTTAGGGTTTGGAATATTCACCGCAACATTTTATGAACAACTATATCTAGGTGATATGCCTTGCGCGAGCTGCTTAATTACAAGACAACTTATATTATTGGTCATGTTGGTTTCATGTTTAGTATTACGATATGGACCTAGACCACAATTTGTTGGTTTCGTATTAATTCTGGCGTCCATCGATATTTATATGAGTATTCGCCACTCGACTTTCCACTGGTTTGTGTTTGAAGGTACTGAAGGCCGATTTATGGGTGTTCATATGTATTTTTGGGGTTACTTACTTCAAACAGCAGTGGTACTCGTTGTGGGTTTACTAATGACGATGATGCCAAAAGTATTTGATTTCTGTAAAAATGTTCCGGCTACAGGTCGAGTACTCAATAACTTACAAACATTCACTTTTTATGCGGTATTGTTCTTGATTGTTGGTAACTTAATATTGTCATTTGCTCTTGTTGGGCCACCTCCATTGAAAGCGCCATATCCGCCAGTTTACTGGGGTTGGTTAGAAAATGGTTGGAATTGGTAGAGTCAGTACTAATTGATGACTTTTGAAGAAAGCGCCACGATTTGTCGTGGCGCTTTTATGTGTATTGGCTTCTCATTGAAGTGTTTATGGTGAATTATTCAACAACTAACTCACAACTAAGGAATTTCCTCTTGCACGCGTTAGTTTCATCCGTATAATGCCAGACATCAAAAGGCTTCTGCCTTAAGATGCCGGTGTGGTGAAATTGGTATACACGACGGATTCAAAATCCGTTGCCTTCGGGCGTGGCGGTTCAAGTCCGCCCACCGGTACCATAATTTATATGACAAAGCCTCGACGAAAGTCGGGGCTTTGTTGTTTCTAGAGTAATCAAAAGGCCAGCTCGATCTTCTTTTCATCGCTGTATTATTTTATAGCAGTATTGTTTTATAAAAGTATTGTTATTTGCATTAATAGATTTGATTAATTCGTTATCCATGACGGGTTCTGAAAGAACTTATCTGAGTGATAAGCATGGATAATGATGAGAAATTGAATGGACAGCTTTATTAAACTTTTTATATAGGAAGGCCTTCAGCTTGTATGGTACTCAGAGTAGCTGAAGGCCATGATGGATATTGTACCGAGAAAGAATTTTCTACATCGTGTCTTATCTGGAAGTATGATGAACAGATGTAGCGTAGTTCAATCTATGGATTAATTACCATAAGTTAAATTTCGGCACGAAGCTGATAATATTAGATATTAATGTGGTAAGGTTTGTAAGTGCTTTTTCTGCCCATGAAAATAAGTTGTTGTAAAATCCGCCACAAACAAGTTCGGTTTCTTTGTTGTTTAGTTCTTTCATATAGACTCTCCATTGAATGGTTTTATTGTGTTTATTTTTAATTGCTTTCTTTGAAAACAATTAAAAAATATATAATATCTGTATGTTTTTACTTGCGGTGTTTATCATCGTTAAATAATGTTGGTAAGTACACTACCCAAAAAGGTAGTATTGACTATTATTTTTTTCGCGAGTCTTCTATTTTTAATTGTCAGACCTTGTGAAAATATATGGCTATTACTTTTGATTACTCCATATTATGGCTGTAGAGCCAATACCTGCGGTTAACATGGTTAAAAGACTGATATATCCAGTAGTAAAAAATATTATATTGAGTATAAAACTACCAGAAACAAGCTCAACCCCACCAGAAACAAGCTCAACCTGATCTTCAGTTAACGTTTTCATCTGCTTTTCCTTTAATTTAATAGTTAAAGTTTTTGACCAAAAATGTAGCCAGCGGCAAATAGTAAAGAAAATGCAATTGTAGTAATGAAAACGCCACCAGTTATGGTTTCTGTTTCTTTGATTGTGAGTTCTTGCATAATCCCTCCCTAATCGCTTTGTGTTCCGGTAATAAAGCCCGCAACAGCTGCTGTTGCTGTGGCTCCTATTGCGGCTACGTGACCTGTTATTACTGCCGCTGAATATGTAACAGCAAGAACGTGAACACCAATCATGTACCCAATGTATGCAGAGAAAAGTGTCCCACCACAAATTTTTTCTTGATCTTTGATTCCAATTTCTTTCATGACTTACCTCCTTAATAAATATAGATAAAATCTTTTCAATCGTACTAATGTTATGACTAAGCGTTATTATTACGGTTTCTTTCAACAGCCCTTAGTATTGTGCTGATAGCGGCCCCTGCGATGCTAACTGCGACGGTAATTCCTAGTGTTAGTTCTACCATTCCACTGTACACAAAGTAGGATGAGAAGAGTCCAGCAGAAACAAGTTCTGTTTCATTGCTAGTGAGTTCTTTCATTATCGTTCTCCAATTATTGTGAGGTTATGAATAAGTTTCTAAATTGCCGACCTAATAAGTAGTTGATTCCAAAAATTAAAGCTAGTGATACGGTAATTACTACGCCACCATTTATTTTCTCGGCTTGTTGAAGTGTCAGTTCTTTCATGGATGAACCCTTATACATTCTGAGTGGTATTTTTTAGCGTTGACTACCTAAAATATAGCCGAGAGCAGTAGCAAATAGAGCTACAGTTAATGCCGCAGCATATCCCAAATTTACTGATTTGATAACATCGAAATAGGTCACCCACCCGCCGCAGATATGATTTTGTTCTTCTGAGCTAACTTCTCTCATAATTTATATCCTTTATGAATCTTATTTAATCTATATTCTTTAATTGAATTTTCATTTAGGAAAACTATGATCAACCATTAAAGATAATAAATACACTACTCAAATGGGTAGTTATAACGATGACATTACAACCGAATTATACGTTCAGCAGAGTTAATGGTTTCCTTTCGGTGAGCCACAATAATTCTAGTGATATCTAATTTTTTAATATTGTCGTTAACAATATTTTCATTATCAATATCGAGATGAGACGTCGCTTCATCTAAAAATAGTATTTTGGGTTTTCGATAGAGAGCTCTGGCTAATAGCAGGCGTTGTTTTTGACCTCCTGAAAGAGATGAGCCCATATCTCCGATAAAGGTGTTGTAATTCATTGGCATCGCCATGATTTCATTATGAATATTGGCTATGGATGCGCATTGGTGCAGCCATTCAAAATCAATGTCGGTTTCTGAGAATGCGATATTGTCCGCAATAGAGCCGGAGATAAGTTGATCATCTTGCATAACGGCGGCTATTTGGCTGCGATAGCTTCCACTCTGCTCAATGGGAGTGTCGCCAATCAATACACTTCCTTTGTAAGAAGAGAATAGCCCCATTAAGCACTTTAACAGTGTTGATTTTCCACATCCTGAAGGGCCAACTATAACCACTGATTCGCCATCATTTATGGTGAAATTTAAGTTCTTAAAGACTTCGGGTTCTTCTTCTGAATATCGATAACATAACGATTTAACACTTAGCGTTCCTTCAATCGAGCTGTGAATTGACAATTCGTGAGAGGGATCGGTAGGTGTCAGGGCGATATCGGAGAGCCTTTCTAAGTGTAAACTAAGCATTTTGATTTCAATGGCTTTTGTAATCAGCGAGTCGACACTTGTGGTAAATTGAGATTTATAACTCATAAAAGCATATAGCATGCCTAAAGAGATAATGTTACCCATAACCGCCTCTGCGGCTAAATAGATGACGATAATATTTTCTAAACCAAACAGTAAGTTGTTGATGAAATTAATGCCGATTACCCAGCGGCCCAGCTGTATTTCTTTGTTCATTGCCTCCGCATAACGGTTTTGCCATAGATTTTGTCTATCATGCTCTTTACTGAATACTTTAATGCTCTGAATCGCTCTTAAGGTCTCCATAAAGTTGGAGTTCTCTTTGGCTCTTGAAACGATGCTCGCTTCCGTAATTGTTCGAACTGGGCGATAGAATGCCACTCGCAACAAGCTGTATATTGCAACAAACAACAGCACGACACTGGCGAGCAATTTGCTGTAATAAAACATCACTACTAAGGTGACGATGGTCAGTGCACCATCGACGATCACCGCTACGATACCTGAGCTGAGTAACTCTTTGATCTCATTTAGGGAACCAAATCGAGAAACGATGTCACCCATATGACGTTTTTCAAAATAGTCTAGAGGAAGACGAATAAGATGACGGAAGATGTTGGCGGCCATTTGAATACTTATTTTACTGGAAAGGTGAAGTACCAGAATGTCTCTTAACCACTCTGTCATGGCTTTAATTAGCATGACTAAGCCAAACCCAACCGCCAACACCATCAGCAATTGGTAATCGTTTCTGAGTAGAACGTCATCCACTATCGTTTGCAGATAAAAGGGGGCGGCAACAGTGAAAAGTTGCAGCAGCACAGACAATACTAAAATCTGAATGAGGTAGCGCTTAAGGCCAATGATTTTGCTCCACAACTGGCGGAATCTCAGACGCTGTTTTTCTTCTTTTTGTACAAACTCTTCAGATGGCGTTAGTTCAAGCGCAATACCCGTAAAGTGGTTCGCAAACTCCTCCAGCGACATGGTTTTTTCACCAGAGGCGGGGTCATGAATAACGGCTTTATTTGCTGAAACGGATTTTAGTACCACAAAATGGTTCATATCCCAGTGAATAATACATGGAAGCTGTAACTGGGGCAGATGCTCAAGATCAAGTTGTAGCGCTCTGCCAATAAGGTTGAGCTTGCCAGCCATAGCGATCAATTGTTTTAAGTTGATACCATGGTTAGAGATAGAGAATCGACGTCTCAGTTGGTTCAGATCTGAGCGATAGCCATGATAATGCGCCACCATAGCAAGGCAGGCTAAGCCACACTCAGCAGCTTCGGTTTGATGAATGACAGGCAGATATGGACGAGAGTTAAGTTTAAGTAAGGTATGGTTTGACTGTGACATTAGGAGAAACGTCCTCGTAGACTAAAGATTGGTTCAAGTAGCCATTCAAATAGGCTGCGTTCATCGAGTCGGATATTGGCTTGTAACTGCATTCCCGATTGCAACGGGAACTCTTCGCCGTAAGCAAAAACGCTTTGTGTATCGAGACTAACAGTGACTCGGTAGACAGGGACGTCAATCGATATTGGTAAGTTATGTAGTTCATTTGGTAGTAAGGCCGTACGGCTGATCTGTTTTACTTTTCCCTGATATAAACCAAATTTTTGGTAAGGGAATGCGCCGTATTGCAGTGAGACTTTTTGGTCTTGTTGTACAAAACCTATTGCCTGAGTAGGGATTAACAGCTCTGCATGCAATTCACTATCTTTGGGAAGAATACTGGCAAGAGGCGTATTTCCAGAGACAATCTGACCAAGTTGGAATTGTAAGCTGCTGATTGTTCCTGCCTGCTCTGCTCTAAGTACAAATTCATAATTAGCTTTAGCGTCAATAAGTTGCTGCTCTAACTGTAATATCTGCATTTCTAACGAGTCTATCTCTTCTTGCTGTTTTACCGGCAGAGCGTCAATTTTACCTTCTAATAAATAGTACTGTTGTTGGCTTTGTGAGCGTGATTGCAATACTGATTCTTGCGCTGAAGCCAATTCAAGATATTGGCGGTGTGTTTCGTCTACTTTAGTGGCGTTAATATAATCCTTTTGTGCAAGCTTCTTGACCGCAGTAAGCTGCTTTATTTGAAGGAATAACTTTTCTTTATTATGTTCTGAACGCCGCGTTAGGTGCTCAATTTCAAGTTGCTGTGCTTTTTTTTGAATTTCTAATTGCTGCTTTTCATTTGCAAACAATGTGTGTTGTCGTTGCAATTTGCTGTTGAGTAATTTGATTTGTTGTTGTAGCGATTTAATACTGAGTTGCTGTGCTTCTTCTCCTGTGCTCATGATTTTAGAGGTACTAAGTACTGCGATGGGGTCACCTTGTTCAACAGTGTCTCCTTCGCTTACAAGTAACTCTTTAACGACACCTGATTGTTGCGCATAGACATGTATTACACCGCCATTAGGAGTAATAATGCCAATAGCACTCTCCTGCCGAGCAAACTGAGCGTTGAAAAGGAAAAGCAACGTAATAAGTACAATGGATGTCAGGCCACCCACAAGCAGTGGTTGGGAAATTGGCTGCAGAAGCAGTACCTCTCCCTCTAAGCGAATTTGCTGTTTATCCAAAGCTTGCTTTCTAAATAGAGATTTCGTCACTTACAAGGCTCCATTTTTGTGTTTTTGGAGCAAGTTAAGAGATGTGCAGTAAGTTGGGTACGACACTGTACGTTATGGGTTTTAAAAAGCTGTTTGCAGTGGTATTTGACCGTGTTTTCCGATATGTAGAGTTGGCGAGCAATCTGTTTGTTAGACAACCCCTGACATAAAAGGGTGGCAACTTGTTGCTGTTTTATTGTCTGCATTTATTGTCCATAGGTGAGTGAGTAGTGCTCCGTTTATACTTGAACAGAAATATGGAATCGACAGCAGGAGAGGTGAGACTGAAAAAAATTCGACAAGGTTTGGGTTTTTAATAGTCGTCTGAAATCTTGTTGCATGAAAGCTCATGATATTGTGCGAAAGTATTGTTTTATTTGGGGTTTTTATGGTTATTTTTTTAAAAATGGTATTGCTTTTATTTTGAGGGTGTAATGCCTTGAACGATCGTCGTCGGTATTAGAAGTCAGGTCGCAGTACTTTAATAAATGAGTGTTGCTACTAGGATAAAACCCTGTATCGAATTTAGTGTATTTGAGCCAGTGATTAGTTTGACCAGTGGCTAAGTTATTTCATAAATAATCATACCCACACCGATACTTGGTTCTAATCAACATGCTTTTTATGATTTATTTTAATGTTACCAGCCAAGCTGTTGCCGCTTAAATGTTAAAAATAATTCTGCTTTGTTAGGTGAATATTTTTAACTGGCCAAAGGCTAAGCGTAGATATACAGACATCATATAAATTCATATCAAACAGGAGATACTAGGTATGACTGGCGGTATCATTAAACTTTCAAGAAACACAACAAATGCACCTACAAGCTCTCTATCAACACAGACAGTTGCTTTCTCTCATTACAATAATATCTCAGCGCAGTTGCCGGTAGATCCTAAAACAAACGAGATAGTTGCGGGTGGGATAAAAGAGCAGGCTGATCAATGTTTGCGTAACATTAAAGCCATCGTAGAAAGTATTGATCATGTCATGGACGATGTTGTTAAAATCAATGTGTTTGCAAAAAACATTTCAGATATCGAGGCGATTAACGAAGTCTATTCAACCTTCTTCCAAGAATACCTCCCTACTCGAACTACTGTTGCTGTTGCTGCTCTACCTTTAACCGGTGCTTTGGTACAAATGGATGCGCTTATCTCTAATGGTGAAGGCACTGCACCACAAGATCCTTGCCCATTGGTAAAAGTAGCCAAAAATAGCGATAACGCACCAACAGGTTTATACACCCAAACCGTCGCTTTTTCTCACTACAACAACATCTCTGCTCAGCTACCTGTAGAGCCGAATTCAGACACCATTGTTGCTGGTGGAGTGAAAGAGCAAACTAAACAGTGTTTACGTAACATAAAGTCTATTTTGGAAAGTATTGATGTACCTTTTGACGATATCGTGAAGATTAATGTCTATCTTGATGATCTCTCTAATCTTGATGCTGTTAACGAAGTTTATAGCACCTTCTTCCCTGATTCAGCGATAGCGAGAACCGTTGCGTATGTTCCAGCAAGAACGATTATTGCTGCGGAAGCATTACCAATGGGGGCATCGGTTCAAATAGATGCCGTTGTGTCGCATGGTGATGGTACTCCACCGCAAGAAATTGAAGATAGACACGGTATCGTAATCAAAGCTAATAATACCGATAAAGCGCCTTTAAATGCCTTACATACTCAAACCGTCGCTTTCTCTCATTACAACCATATTGCGGGACAGTTACCTATTGATGCAGAAAGTAATCAAGTGGTTTCAATTGCAATAAATGAGCAAGCAAGACAGTGTTTAAGCAATATCAAAGCGATAGTAGAAAGTATCGGCCATGTAATGGACGATATCGTAAAAGTAAATATTCAGCTTAAAAATATTGATGACCTTGAGGCCGTTAATGATGTTTATGCCTCTTTCTTTGAAGGTGAACTTCCTGCAAGAACGGTAGTTGGAGTGTCGGCGATTGCTATGGATGCGTTAGTACAAATTGATGCTGTAGTTTCAAACGGTGAAGGTACACCACCTGACGCATAAGTTTTGCTAAATTAACAAGATTGGGATTGTTGAGATCGAATTTAGATCTGGTGATCTCATGACGATGTTGATACTAATAGCCACTCAAAACCTTGTTTTGAGTGGCTTAAATCGTTTTTACACAATAGGAATGTACAAAGAAAGTTAAATTATCTTAAGCTGAGATTTAATGACTTATGTACTATTATCTGATGCCATTATCTGGTTTAGGCGAAATTTAGATCAGTATCGATGTATGCTAAAAGAATGAGGGATTAAAAATGAGATTGAATACGGTTTTATTGCTGACTTGTTCTATCGTCATGTGGGGATGCCAAACCTCTTCAAGTATAGTGGGTGAAGAGACGGCTTCATATTTAGAAGCAGATGTCGCTCAGCTTGTTGATAGGGTAATCTTAGCTCCTGAAGGTTTATCGCTTAAGAAGGATAATATTCAGTATCAATATGGACAAGCCGACCTCAATGGTGATGGCAGCAAAGAGCTGTTGGTGTTACTAGATAGTTCCTGGTTTTGTGGCAGTGGCGGATGTACCGCTTACCTGTTAAGTGCGCAAGGAAATGTGCTGTCAAGAATGACGGTAGTGCGTACTCCTATACTGGTCGACAACAAGGTAACTAATGATTGGAAAGATCTTATCGTTTGGAGTAATGGCTCCTATAGACGTATGCAGTTCAATGGTACTCACTATCCGAGCAATCCCTCTATCGAACCTAAGTTAAGCCGAGATTCTCAGTGGAAAAATGCAGAAAAAAAAGTCAAAGAAACTGAGCTGTATCAACAGGACGGTTATGACTTAGCTCAAGTTGAACAGAGTGATATTTTGGCCCCGGCTTCTGAGTATCGATTCAGTTTCAAGCATTATGGTGATCCTATGTTCCACTACTATGCTGTGGTCAACATGTTGGACGACACGGTGAATATTATTACCGAAGAGAAGAGTGACAACACGTTATAGCTCAATGGTGAATAAAATATTAATGTTCACTTTATTAGTGAAAGGTTGATTTTGCTCATGATTATTCCATCGTCAATACATTTGTTTCGTGAACTGTTAGTGCGATAAAGATATAATTATCAATATAGATGTATTGATCTTAGATGTGAATTAGGGATGAAAATGAATATTCCACGCTATCTTACTCTGTTTGCTACAACTATTTTTCTATTATTGATGACGACAAGAGTTTATGCCGAGTCCATTGCTAGTTATCCACAAGGGTGGGAAGATTGGCCAATCGTTAAGGAGTCCATGAACTTGCCTGCTGATACTGTCTTACCCCCAGATGCATCATTGTTTATACAAGAGTCGGTGAGCGCTTATAGCTGGATTAATGACGGTAATGGTTCTCCGTTAACGATTAGAGTCAATCCAGAAAAGCTAGAACAATACAAACAACATGGTCCCTATACTGACGGGCCGACAGTTGTTGCTGTCTCTGAAGTGCAGGGCATTATTTGGGTAACTGAGCATTTTGATGGATTAGCAATATATGGCAGTTACGATCGAAATGGTAAAGACATTAGCTCAATGCATCCTAGCTTAGAGCCTGCTTTTTGTGAAAACTGCCATACTACTTATCAAGATATATGTAAGAACGGAACTTGTGCAGAACCAGTATTAGACACCTATAAAAAGAAGAATTAGCCGTTGCGAAATAAATTGTTTGGCAGGCTAACCATTAATCAAATGCTATTTTTATCGCATTTAGGGCTGGTTTTATCAATTATCTTTGGTTTATCCGTTGCTCGTTTTCACAGTGAGTGGAACAGCAAAATTGAACATCTGGCTGCGCTCTCTGCCAGCCACCTCTCTCCATATGTTACTTTCCTTTCTGGTTCTGTTGCTGGGCGAAATTATGCCAACTTATTGATGGCTTCAACGTCCGATAATTTAAAAGCGATTCCTAATCTTAAGTTTGTTCAGGTGTCTGGTCATAGCGATTATCAAAATCAACCAGTTAGTGTTCGTTACTCGTTGAATGATAATAAAGTTTGGCGAATGGATGTGATGCCTAATGAGATTGTTCAGCTTTCTGATAAGTTAAAGCAGTTAAAAGCTGAGTTAGACAATACTGCTAATGAACAACATATTCATCGTAAGAAAATCAGTTACTTAATTAATAAAGTTGAGCTTGAGTTGCGAGCGTTAACTGAAAGTGTTTCTCTTCAATCGCTTGCTATTCCTAATAGACCAGAGTCCTGGGGAGACAATTACTACATTCTAGATGAGAAGCAAGATTTATTGCATATTGTTATTGAACTGAGAAACGTTAATAAAGGTGAAGTATGGGCAGTTATAGACGCCAAACCGCTAGATTCTATTCAGACAGCATTGTTGAATGATGTAGTAAAAGAAGCGGCATTGGCTCTACTTATATCGAGTCTGTTGATCTACTTAGTGACTAACTGGCTTGTTCGTCCTTTAAAGCGACTGGCGGCATCAATGAAAGGAGATATTGAAAAAATAGATAAGTCCATGATTCCAGAAATTCAGAGAGTGGATGAAATCGGTGATCTTGCGCGATCATACTCTAGCTTAATTACCAGAATTAAAAACCAGTTGAAAGTACTGCATAATCAAACAGAAACAGATCCTTTAACAGGGTTAGGCTCTCGCTATAAATATAAAAAATATGCTTTGCCTTTGATGAAAGAGAGGTTGCAAGCGGGAGAGTGTGTCTATTTTGTTCTCTGTGATATCGATTATTTTAAACGGTTTAATGATACCTATGGGCATACAGAAGGTGATAATGTTCTGACTGCCGTTGCCAATGCGATGAACGATAATCTTTTCCCCCACGAACTAGGTTGTCGTTTAGGAGGAGAGGAGTTTATTTTTATCATGTCTGATAAAGATGAATCGGCACTAAATAAGAGAATACAAGCGCTTCACCAAAGTGTTACGGATCTAAACATTCATCATGTATCTAATCCTCCACATAATGTAGTGACTATATCTGCAGGGGCGGTTCCTGTACATGTTGTGCATTCTGCAGAAGATGAAGAGTTAAATGAGCATGCGTTAGGTGTGCTATTTTTAATGGTGGATCAGCGTCTTTACAAAGCAAAAGGAGAAGGCCGAAATTTAATATTGTTTGACAAGTCAACCGCTCAAGAAGAGTACCTTCAACTTCAAAAAATAAAGTCGAATCAAGCTTAACAGTAAGAGAATCCGATAAAGTGGCTGTAAAAAAGGTCACTGACTCAGTGACCTTAAATCAACAACGTTAGTGGTTACACCTTTTCGATTTTTACCGGTGTACCATGACGAGCAGTGGAACCAAATGTAGAGTCTCGATACAAACTTGCCCCCTTTCTTGTTGGGTCAACAGCATTAAACTCATTCACCGCCATTCCACCTCTTCGTTGTGATATAGCAGACAAAGTTTTACCATCAATCGTGATATCGCTGGCACCAAATGCGGTATGACCAAAACCAAGTGGCACCACAATGGCTCCCTCCGCTACGGTTTTGTCTGCTTGAACCACGCCTTGTATATATTTACCTTTTGGTGACGTCACTCTTGCTATGTCGCCGCTTTTCAATCCGTATTTTTGAGCATCTTTTTCATGCATTTGGATATAATTTTCAGCACCTAAAGCCGTAATACTTTTCAGGTTTACCGAGTAGGGGCTGCGAAGTTGATGCTTAAACGTTGAAAAGTAGAATGGATACTCTTCTTCACTCCAAAGATCGCGAATAGCAGTACCATCCCAGAAGCGTTGTTTATCGAACACGGGTAATCCATCCAAATATTCGCCTGAATGGAAGTTGGTTACATGTGCTAAGCCTTCGTTGTATACCTGAAATTGTGCATCCCAACGCATCATTTCATTAAAGAACTCTCCTTCATAGCGACTTTCAACAGAGTAATGTCGGCCACCTCGTGTAAAGAGGAACATGGTTGGCCCAATTTCCTTGCTCTTTAGGCGCGACTTTAAAAGCGGGTAGATACGGTCGACACTGGTAAAGCTGACATCTTCTTCTGTTGGTATTGGTAGTGCACCATCGCTGTGGGCTAAGTTCGCTAGCACAGGAATGTAATAGTCTTCCGGGGTATGTAATGACTGTTTCTCTCCTTGAGCATCTTTAAACGCGTTTTCACCAAAGCCATTAAGTTCGACCTGTTTAGCGATATCAATTAAAAATTGCTCCATGCAAACTCGGTTACCTTCAGCATTTAACGGGGTTCTTGGTGTGATGATAGGGAAAGAGACCACATCACCCATTAGTTCGCTTCCCCACTGGCGGGAGGCTCCCCACTGCTCGTATTGAGCCAAGTCAGGTACAAAGTAGTCTGCGTAAATATTGGTTTCATTAAAATAAGGATCAGAGGCGATAATCAGTCCTAACTGCTTAGGATCTTTTATGGACTCTTCTACTTGATCTTTTAATCCAGAGCAGGCGTAAAGAGGATTATTTGCCCAAGCAATCCATGCTTTGAACTGAAATGGATTGGCATTAGCATGAGCGAGCAGTAGCTCTCCGGCATTGTCCTGAATAAAGGTTTCGTTCCATGGCATATCGGATGGAAATGGATTTTTGCCTTGCTTAACTTTTTCTTTGTATTCATGACTTTGGCGATAATCACCAGAGCGCTCTGCATTAAAACCGTCTATATGGGCATGTTCAAACGCCATTAAATCGTAAAGCGGGGAGGTATTTTCGTAACCCATGCTACCGGTATGAAGCATTCCCCCTTTCGCATTGTGGGCACCAACTAAGGTTGCCAGCATTATCATGGCGAAAGCAAACTGTCCGCCATCACTGGCGTTGCACCCTGTATTGGTTTCAATGGAGACACGTCGGCCATGAGCACTGAACTCATTAGCCAATTGGATAATTTTATCCACGGGTATTTGACACTCTTGTGAATAATCATCTAAAGAGTGCTCATTGACTCGTTGTGTTAGTAGAGAAAAAGCCGTTGCAACGTCGATCTTTTTACCATCTTTGTCGATAACTTGGCCTTTAAAGTTAATATCGCAAGCGCCATCATGGTTCGAGGTGAGTAACGTCTGACTGCTCTCATCAATGACCATTTTTGTCTCACTATCTCCAACACCACAGCTTTCAGCCGTAAGAAACCTTCGATAGAGCGGATGCTTGCTGTCTGTAACGACCAGATAAGGGGCATTGGTGTAGTTAATTTCACCAGACTTCTCTGCGCCTTGTTGGCTGCACGACGATAAATAGCGTTTGTTGTATCGTTTACTGTTGATGATGTGCTGCATCATTGCATGCATCAATGCGGTATCACCGCTTGGACGAATTGGAATCCATTCTCCCTGTCCTGGGGTGGATGAGCTGGTTAATGAACGTAAAATCGGATCAATGACCACATAGCTAAAATTTGGATTTTCAGTTCTAGCATCGGCTAAGCGTCTGGATGCAGAGTTGAGACTAATTCCGCTTAGTCCCGGATTTGTGCCGATAAAGATAGCAAACTCACAATGTTCGAAATCCGTTGTTGGCAGAGCGCCACTATTGGCGCCGTCTTCAACACCAAGCGCACATCCAGCAACTTGTTGGTGGCCGCAATATGAATCTTTATTTCCTATATTGGGTGTTCCCCAAGCGGCTTCAGAGAAGCGTTTGTAAAAATTCCATCGGGCAGGATCTTCTGAACAGCCCGTCATTAATAACTGATTTTTGCTTGGACCGAAATCAGGGTAGGCTGAGTTCGCAAGATTTTCGTTGCGGTAAATGTCCGCTAAACCTTCTACATTGCCCTCACCAAATAGGTCTCCGCCATTAACGACTTCATCTATTAATTGTTCGTAAGGGATCGATTTCCACTGATTGTCACCACGTTTACCAACACGCTTTAAGCATTGGGTTACTCGACGAGAATCGGTGACCGCATCGGGAACCGCATTCCCTCTACCGCAAAGCGTTGATCGGTTCTGGTTGCCATTTTCAGCCATAAGTTGTGACATGGCTTGTTGTGGTGGCACCTCCATTGGGGTTGGGTTGCCAGCTTGAGTAGATAGGGCATAAGGATTTCCACATACCCGTATAATTTCATCTGTCTCGTTATCAATACGGATGCGTGCACCACACACGTTGTAACAGCCAAAACATTTAGTAAATGCAAAACGTTGCTTGGGGTTATTAACCAGCCTGTTGTCTGGCCCGATAAGAAACTCTGGCTCAGCACTTAATGGGGCATATCGACTGATGTTGTGATCGTTGCTGTTAGTAGATGCAGAAACAGCAGAGCTTACTCCGCCAGATATGGTCGCTGCTACACCCGATTTTAAAAATTGTCTACGGTCCATAATTAACGCTGCCATGTTAGTGCTGAATTAAGGTTATAAGGGAGGTCACTCTGCTGTTGGGTTAAACCAATATAAAAAACATTGGGTTGCGTATTCTTGTCTGACTGCAATACCAAGGCTTCATGTTCTGTCAGCAGTTTCGATATGTCGCTACTTGCATCATTTAAATCGCCAAAAGTGCGTGCGCCACCGGTGCATGTTTCAACACATGCAGGCAAAAAGCCTTTCGAGGTGCGTTGAATACAAAAGTTACACTTATCAACGGTATCGGTTTTACTGTTGGTAAATCGAACTCCTTCATAAGGGCAGGTATAAACACAGAAACTGCAATTGATACAACCAGTGGAGTCAACAACGACAATGCCATCTTCTTCACGCTTAAAGGTTGCCCCTGTCGGGCATACTTTTGTGCATACTGGGTTTTCACATTGATTGCACAGTAGAGGAATATTTAAGGTATATTCCTTACCATTAATCGCCGTGCTGCTTTGCAATACTTGGGTTCTATTCTCATCGGGTTCTGTGCCATTCTCTCGACCACATGCCGTCACACAAGCTTTGCAGCCATTGCAGCGGCGAAGGTCTATAACCATAGCCAGTCGTTTTTTCTCTTTTTTGGATTTGTCTGCCATTACCGATGCTAATACAGGAGATGCAGATACCAGTGATACTGTGGTTCCGCCAGCTAGGAGCTGAATCGCTTTACGTCTATCCATCTGATATTCGCCCTTATTTATCGTTGTTTAATGTTTTGTACCAGCGGTTATGGTGCTGTTTTGCCCAGTTTTTATCGCACTTTCCAGAAAGCATATTGCTTAAGCCACCTTCAGAAATAATGGTTGCCATAAAAATATGAACAACGGCAAAAGCGCCAATGACTATGGCGGAAAGAATGTGTATAGAAATAACAAAAGGAGCATTATTAAAAGAGGGGGATAACTCAGGAAAAAATAACATTACTCCCGTAAAAGAAAGCAGAACGACATTAATGGCAAATACCCAAAACCAAAGTTTCTCGCCACCATTTGCAAATCCAGCATCAGGATGTTGTTTGGTGCCAAAATTAATGTAACCACCTGCCTTTTTAAACCAATCTATATCGTATGATTTAAATGTTTGGTTTTTCCACCATAAAGCAATCATTAATAAGGCACCAATGATAAATGGAAAGGCTGCTATTTCATGAAGTGTAGATGCGATGTGAACAGCACTACTCCAACTGTCACTTCCTGGTGAAAATATTACCTTTGAAGAGCCAATGAAAATACCGCTTAAGATTAGAGTGATACATGGTATCGCTCCTAGCCAGTGTATGATGACACTCTTTATAGACCAACGTTGTATCTCAATGCCACTAAAGCCGTCATCTAGTTTTGAGCTACCATTGATTAGTACAAATAGCCCCATAACTATTGCTACTAATACGACACTGGCAATTAACAACCATGGTAAGAGGGTATGGCTAGATAATATATCTAACCATAAAGAGGATTGATTCATATTAAACCTTCACTACTTTTAAATATGTCAAATTAAAACTTGATAGAAATATTAATTCCCATAAGTTACTAGTGGTAACATGTATTTTGTCAAAGGTTACCACTAGTAACTTTAGCGTTTTGTGAAGTGAGCAATGTTTTGAAAATATGACTTGCGAGTCTCTGTATTGACTATTTGATAATGAGGTATTCTTTGATTTTAATCATGACTGAAACTTTTACTTTAGATCATTTATGCGATCTAAGAGTGCATGAGTAAATCATTAGACATGAGCAATAAATGGTGGCGACATGAGACAGAAATGAGGTTAATAGCAGTCTATTGAGCAAGGCGCTCAATTCCGTATCTTGGGGGAGACTGGCTATAGATATTAACGCTGAATGATCTGTATAACTTGTTGTTCTAAATAAGGTAGTGCTAGATCACGCGGTATTTGTTGAGAGACGACGGCTGCTCCGATGGATTCGATGATACCGTAAACTGCGATTAGCTTAAGCCGGTTTTGATTACTGCTGCCAGTGACTGGAAGCTGGAAAATGTCAGAATACGCATTAACAAAGAAATCTTGAATCTCTTTAGATAGTTCTGAATTATGAGGGTAACCTTTTAATGCCGCTACTGTTAGATCATAGATCTCCGCATTGATGAGCATGCAATCAAGATAGGAGTTACATAATAAAGAGACCACCCCAGTTAATGATTGCTCACCGGACTCTCTAGCCAATTGAATGGACTCAATTAAGCGGTTATCAATATTTTGATAGATCTGTTTAAGAAGGTTCTCTTTGGTTTTAAAATGATTGTAAGCTACAGGTTTAGTGACCCCTGCTTCTTCTGCCACCATAGCTAAAGTGAGTGCGTCTGCTCCTTTGTTTTTTATTATTGAAACAGCAACAGAGAGTAGCTGTTCTCTTCTATCACTTTTCAGCATGCGTTTTGACATAGTTCTCTCTGAGGTAATCACAGTTATTGTGACGCTTTATTCATCACATTGATGTTAATCCGGGCCGATCAACCATTTAGTGCTATGAGTATACTTTTGCTCTCTTTATCTGACCAGATAATTAGTCAACTTGATGCGTTTCTATGCGGCTCAACAGACTCTAGTTTAACTATAGAGGAAAACAAAAAAGGGCTAGCCATTGTGGCTAACCCTAGTTGGCTACGTTTTAAAGATTAGTTAAGTCGACGGTTGCTCCACCGCTGTTGTTTCATCTTTATCCGCTGTCGGTGTTTTGCCCGTTTTACGTTTGTATTTCTCTTCCCAGTAATCAGCACCTTTAATGCCTAGTTTAACGGGGTTGAAAGTAAAGTCAGTCACACCTTGCTTTTGTTGTTCTTCGTAATCTTTAAGAGCTTTAATCGCTGGCTTAGACATAAAGAAGATAATGATGATACCTGTAATGTTCAACCAAGCCATCAAACCTACACCCACATCACCCATTGCCCAAGCAAGGTTAGCTGTCTTAACGGTGCCATAAAATACCGCTGTCATAAGGACTAACTTGAGTATAAACATGAGACCGTTAACTTTAAATGTACGGCGAATGTAGGCAATGTTTGTTTCTGCAATATAGTAGTAAGCCAGAATGGTAGTAAACGCAAAGAAGAATAGCGCAACAGCGATAAACGGTTTACCAATGCCCGGTAGCGCGCTCTCTATTGCAAGCTGAGTAAATACTGGACCATTTGCGCCAATATCTGCTGATAAGTTCTGAACTAAGAATGCACCTTCGGCACCACCGTGTACATTGTATGCACCAGTAATTAAGATCATGAAGGCGGTTGCAGAACAAACGAGTAGCGTATCAATATAAATTGAGAATGACTGTACTAGACCTTGCTGTGCAGGGTGATCAACACTTGCTGCTGCGGCAGCGTGTGGGCCTGTACCTTGACCTGCTTCATTAGAGTAAACACCACGCTTAACACCCCAACCGATTGCTGCACCAAAACCCGCCATTGGAGTAAATGCATCAGATAAGATCATGGAGAAGATACGTGGTACTTCACCAATGTTAAGTAAGATAATAACGAAAGCTGTGATGATATAGGCAAGAGCCATAAATGGCACAACAATCTGAGTGAAGTTAGCAATACGCTTAACACCACCAAAAATGATAAAGCCAAGAATAATGGAAACAACTGTACCAGTGAAAATTTTAGCGAAACTGAATGTACCGATGGCTGTTTCTATCATTGCGCCCGAACCAAATGCAGCCTCAACAGCATTACCGATACTGTTTGACTGAACACCCGGAAGAAGGATACCGCAAGCGAAAATAGTGGAGATAGCAAAGATCCATGCGTACCACTTCTGTCCCATCGCTTTTTCAATATAGTAAGCAGGGCCCCCGCGGAATTCGCCTTCATCTTCTTCTTTATATATTTGTGCCAGTGTAGATTCTGCATATGCTGTTGCGGCACCAAAGAAGGCGACCACCCACATCCAAAATACTGCACCAGGACCACCAAAGCCAATCGCGGCTGCTACACCAGCAATGTTACCCGTACCTACACGGCCTGATAATGAAACGGCTAATGCTTGGAATGAGGAGATCCCTTTTGCGGAACTTTTTCCTGAAAGTAGCAAGCGCCACATTTCAAAGAAATGACGAACTTGGACAAAACGAGTAAGAATCGAGTAGAACAGACCAGCGCCAAGGCACAAATAGATAAGTACCGGGCTCCAGATAATCCCATTCAAAAAATCAACTATAGACTGCATGTAATTTTCCCTGTTTGTATGAATGTAATGATTACTTTGTAGGCGGCATGTTATCTGGTTTGTAATGCAAATGTTAATTAAAAGTATCATTTAGATCGGCATTGCGTGACTCTGTACACAAAATATCAAATAGGAAGAGGATATTAGAACAGATGGTGGTCGTTGATATTGTTAATAGCGAATTAGTTAGGTATAGCGATTGATATTAGTGATTACTAAAGTAGCTGGTGACGTTACTTTTATGGGGTTAACTCTATCTTACTGTTTGAATGCACAATTGGCTGATAATTAACTTGTTGTAAGTTATATTGTTTTTTTAACTAAATTTATAATTAGATGAAAATGTCTGTTTGAAGCTCTCTTTTATAATTCGCTAGTATAATGTTCTGTATCAACTTGCTTAATTGAACAATAGCTCGAATAACTATGCAATCTTTTGGCTTTTTTTTGCAAGGCTGGTGGTTGCGTATGGCTTAGCATAAAGTTAAGGATATGTAGTTATTATTGTTTGTAAATTTGAGATCTATCAAATAGTTAAATGTAACTTACTTCAGGGGGTTGCCTTACAGAGCCTTTAATAATAGGTTGTTTTTAGAATAATTATATTTAAATAAATGATCGTGATTAGTTTGTTATTCTAGCAATTTTGACTGCTGGTTATAAGAAGCGATTTAAGGTCATATGTATTGGTATGTGTCAGTGATTGCTTATAATAATATGTGCAATGTCTAGGTGTTAATTTGTTTAAAACAAATATTGTTAGCTATAGAAGTAAGGTGATAGTTCAGATCGCGTTGATCTTTATTCTTGTCATGCTGATGGCGTGGTTAGGTGCATTATTTTCGGCAAAACGTCATGCGGAAGTTGGTGCAAAGAAAGCGCTGGAGAATATAGAGTCACACTTTGATGCTGTCATTGATGAATTGTCTCCTTTACTGTTGCCATCAGAACAGAGAGTTTATTGTTCGAATGTTCTGACTGAGTTAAGGCAGTATGTTTTTCGCTCAGATACCCTAAAAGAAATTGGACTTTTTGACGATCGCGGAAACGTATATTGCAATAGCAATAGAGGGGTCGTTTCTTTTTATTTGTACCAAACAATTTTGGATAGATTGCAGCTCGATAACGTAACTCTTTCCTATACCAAAACCAAATTAAGTCAGCAAAAAAGCGTTGTATTGCTGTTTACTGGCGCTTCAGGAAATGGCATTAGTGTAGTTATCCCTCCTCGTTATATTCTTAGAATAGTTGAATCGACCTTAAATCAACCATCATTGAATTATAACGTTAGTATTATTTCTCGACATTTAGTAGAAGAGAATCAACAGAAGTGGTTACAGAGTTACCGCTTTCGATCGGAGAGATACCCTTTAGAAGTCGTTGCAAATACTAGCTTAGATTATTATATCCATTATTTTTTAAGCTTAGCTTGGATCGGTATTGTAGTCGCAAGTGTCTTGTCGGTTATCTTACTCTACCGAAGACAAGATAAGTTCACACAGAATAGTTTAGAAGCTTCATTGCAAGAGGCGATAAAAAACGACTATTTTGATATTCATTATCAACCTATTACTAACGTTCTTGATCAGCAAACGATAGGCTGTGAGGCGTTGTTGCGTTGGAATGATCCTGTACAAGGTACAATTGCGCCCAATATATTCATTCCATTGGCGGAAAAGGTAGGATTAATCGAACAGCTTAGTAATCTGGTTATCGCTAAAACCTGCTCGTTTATTGATAAAAATCACGCCTTATTCAGCGATAAATATATTAGTGTCAATATTAGTCGCTCGGTCATTTTGAAACACTCATTTATGCAAAAATTGCTGGCGTTTTTAGAACAGGTTCCGCATTTAACTCCGCATCTTGTTTTTGAAATCACAGAAGATAATAATTTTTCTACGCAAGAATTGGTGGTGTTGAAACAGCATCTCGATGCCATATCGAGCCATGGAATTAAAATTGCTGTTGATGATTTTGGAACGGGTTATTCAGGGTTAGATTTTATCCGTCAATACCCATTTCAGTTTGTCAAAATAGATCGGGTATTTATTAAGAGTTTATATGACGATTCAAATGTCATTCCTCTGTTGGAATCAATGTTAATAATTGCTAATAATCTTAACATGAAGGTTATTGTTGAAGGTGTAGAAGAGCAATATCAACTGCAAATTCTACAAAGAATCGGTTTTACTTATATTCAAGGCTTTTACTTTGCCAAACCATTACCTGACGCTGAGCTCTTGAGTTACCTTAGCGAGAAGCCACAAATTAAATAATGTTGCTCGCGGAGAAAAAACCGCCAGAGCTTGTGTTGAAGCTAGAATGGCTAGGGATTCGATATTGGTTGAATTATCCGTGATTGCAGCGCAATAGTGAATTAGTGGCCGCGAGATAAACTTGTTATCATAGCGGCACTTTTCAATATGACGGTGAGTTATTTATGATCTGGCGGACTGTGTTACTGTTTCTTTCTTATTGGATATTAGCGGCTCATTTTTTGCGCTACGACGGTATTTTCTCGACCGCAATTGTTGCCTCGATACCTCTGTTAATCATTATTCGCCACAGGATGGTTGTCTATCTATTGCAGGCGGGATTACTTGTTGCTGTGGTTGCAGTCTGGATTCCAACGACCATAAATATTGCTCAGTTTAGAATATCAATGGGGGATCCTTGGTTAAGGATGTCGCTTATTATGTCTGGAGTTATGCTGTTTAACCTAATTACCGTTTGGAGCATGTCGACGTTTTATAAAAAGTAGAACTGTAGGTAGAAAGCTTTGGTAAATTAGAGCGTAGAACGATCTATTTGCGAGAGAGTGGCTTTAATGTTCGACACATTTAAAACGCGCACCATTCTCTTTCTCTGTCTGAAGTATTCTTGTTATCCGTACTCATTAATTTCCCCTTCTCACTTATCTTATTCTGAATAACTTCTATATAAAACAACATGGTACCTATGGTGATGTTGCTCGCAACTAAGGGTGTAACTTTAGTCTTTAGATGTTTGTTAGAAGCACATCACAGTAACTTTATTTTCGTATGAGCATTATATGTTCGATTTTGTTTTCGAGTGAGTGTTTTTTTGCTCTCGAAAAAGAGGATATCTAGGGTTAATCAACCTAGAAATGGCTATTATTTTTGCTGTTTAGATCGTGATTTTTAGTAGAGATGGTTTTGGTAATGTTGGCTCGTATTTGAGTTTTCTGGTGGTAATACGCCAGCTTGTTTAGTGATTGGCAGAGAAATAATGGATGAGGTTTTAATCAGTGAAATCTATTTTGTGTGCGAATTAAAAGGGATAACAATGAAAAAGCAACTTCTTACTACACTTATTTTAGCAACATTAGCCGCTCCAGCATTGGCAAATGAAGACAAACTTGTGATTGCTCATCGTGGTGCGAGCGGGTATTTGCCGGAACATACTTTAGAAGCTTACTCATCTGCGTATTTTATGGGGGCAGATTATATTGAACAAGATGTTGTCATGACGAAGGACAACAGGCTGGTGGTATTACACGATCACACTTTAGATAGAACCACAGATGTGATGAAGAGATATCCAGATCGCTACCGAGTAATTGATGGAGTAAAACGTTGGTTTGCTATCGATTTTACTTTAGATGAAATCAAGACTCTGCGCGTCACTGAAGGCTTTAAAATTCCGGATAACTCAGATGCCGATCAGGTTCAGGATCTTTCTAAAGCTGGTTACCCTGAGCGATTCCCTCTATGGAAATCTAACTTTGAAGTGGCTACGTTTGAAGAAGCCATTGAGTTAATTCAAGGGTTGAATAAGTCGACAAAAGGCAATGTCGGTATCTATCCTGAAATTAAAGCGCCTTGGTTACATAGAAAAGAAGGCAAAGATATATCTAAAGCGGTATTAGAAACATTAAAAGCGTATGGCTATGACGATAAAGATGACAAAGTGTATGTGCAATGTTTTGATCCTATTGAAACTAAGCGTATTGCTCAAGTATTGATGCCTGCTATGAATATTGACCTTAAAGTTGTGCAGTTACTGGCTGAGACCAGTTGGAATGAAACCATGGTTGTCGACGATAAGGGTAACGTAACACCATATAATTATGACTGGATGTTCAAAACAGGAGCGATGGCTGAAGTTGCAAAATATGCTGATGGTATCGGTCCATGGAAGCCTATGTTAGTGGATGATAAGTCAAGCTATGACAATATTATTGTTAAACCATTGATGACAGAAGCCAAGGCTGCTGGGTTACAGGTTCATCCATATACTTTCCGTAGCGATAAAGGACGCATCGCCCCCTATGCTAAGGACTTCGACGATATGTTGAATGTGTTTTATTACAAAGTGGGTGTAGACGGTGTCTTTACCGATTTCACCGATAAAGCAGTCAAGTTTTTAGCTGACAAGTAACACTCTAGCGTTCATCAATTGCAAACCAGCGTGGGTAGTTTTCATGCTGGTTTTTGTTTATAAATCACACTCTCACCTCAGTAGTAGAGGATTGTTTTAACATCGATCATTTAGATGATATTTGCCGCTATACAAGATTAATCGAGCTAGGTAGTATGCGAGCTCTTACTACAGTCAGATAATAGCCTCGTCAGTATGGATAATGAAATTACAGCAAACAAGACTCTTTTATTGCAGCGGTATGCCTCGGTAGCGGATGGTATTGCTCTGCTATTTTCCGATTATGTGGAAGTGATTATTCATGATTTACACAGTCAGAGTGTTGTGCATATAGCCAATAACATATCAAAACGAAAAATTGGTGATCCTTCTTCGTTAGACGATGTGAATTTTGAGCAGACTGAAACGGTTATTGGGCCATATGAAAAGCTAAATTGGGATGGAAAAACAATCTGTTCTACCAGTATAGTACTGCGTAATGATGATGATATTCCCATTGGCATGTTGTGTATCAATATGAGTACAGGGCCCATTCAAGCGGCTCAGGATGCACTGGCATTATTGCTCCCTATTAAAAAGTTGATCCCGCAACCTGAAAAACTCTTCCATGATGATTGGCAAGACAAAGTAAATAGTTTTACTCATAGCTGGTTAACGTCTAAGAAATTAACCATTGCATCCTTGTCTCGTCAAGAGAAGAGAGAGTTAGTCGAAGCTCTATATGATAAAGGCGCGTTTAATGGCAAAAGCTCGGCGGATTATATTGCTAGTGTATTAAGTATGGGACGTGCAACTGTGTTTAATTATCTGCGAGAAATAAAACAGTCTCGTGGTGGTGGCCGTTAGCAACAACGAGTTTTTCTATCGGTTTCGTTAAAGTAAACAATCCCCAAGTAACATGACACGTCACTTGGGGATTTTATTATATTCATTCCACTAAACTATCTAGGGTCCGTTGAATCTATGACTGTTGTTCTGCAAGGAACTCGGAGACTTTCTCTAACCCTTCAACCAATACTTTAGGGTTGTTGGCGTAGCCAATTCGAACATAGCCTTCCATTTCTAATACGCTACCTGGGGTAAACATTACGCCTTTTGACTCAAGTAACTGGACGCAAAACTCTCGGCTAGTCATAGGGAGATGATATTTGAGTAGAGCAACAGTACCCGATTTCGGTTTAACGTAGCTGATTAATGGCTCATTTTCGATCCATTTGTCTAGTACCTCACGGTTGGTATTACAAATATCACGGCCTCTTTGCAGAATTTTATCGCGACACTCTAGTGCGATAGAGGCAAAGTGGTCATCCAACATACCAACACTTATGGTGTTGTAATCTCGGTGAATGGTTACTGCATGGATAACATCTACAGGAGCGGCGATCCAGCCTAGTCGAAGACCCGCAAGGGAGAAACTTTTTGACATACTGGCAGTACTGATGCCTTTTTCATATAAGTCAGCAATAGACGCTGTGAATCCGTCACCTTCGGCATCGGTACCTCTGTACACTTCATCACAAAGCAGATAAGCATCACAAGCGCGTGCTATATCGACCACTTTCAGTAAAAACTCTTCTTCCATTAACGCCCCTGTAGGATTGTTAGGGTTGTTGATGGTAATTAATTTTGTGTTGCTGTTTGTGGCCTGCTGCAACTCTTCTAAGTCAGGCAGAAACTGATTTTCTTCTTTCAGTTTTACTATTTGTACGTCTGCACCATAGCTTTCTGGAATTGAGTAATGTTGTTGATAGGTGGGTAGAACGGATACCACTCTATCTCCCGGTTCCACCAAGGTTTCGTGTATGAGCGCATTGGCACCAATCGCTCCATGAGTGATAAGAATGTTGTCTCTTTTTTGCTGACGGTAAATTTGGGTAATGTTATCTCTTAGTCTGTCCGAACCTTCAATTGCGCCATAGGTGAGCTTCATTGGTAGCAGTTCATCGAGAATCACGTCTCGTTTACCTGCCATATCTAACAACTGCTCAACGGTTAATGACTCAACGCAAGTCTCTGCTAAATTATAGAGACAGGTGTTTTCGTACTCATTCATCCAAATTTCAACGCCAAATTCTTTAATTTTCATCGTGGTTCCTTAAATATTATTTGTTATTTTTTGTTGCTAACTGCCAAATCCCATGGGCAATGGCAACATCTTCAAGGCCCAAACCAATAGAACGGAAAAATACAGGTTTATCATAATCGGGTAATGGGCAACGTTTTGCTACTAGATCCGCAAGATCGCCAATAATTGCAGTTTGATCCCACTGATGTTCTTCTACTGCTAGGCGCATTTCACCTGCACTATTCGGAGTGGTTAGCTTGTAGTCACAATAAACATCAGCAGTGGTTAGCATGGCTGGTGGTACTTCATGGGCATTAACGGCATTGGTGCTAATCGAAGTAACGAGCGCAGACGATGGTATTTGCTGCTCAGTGACGACGGGATTAGCCGATGATGTACATAGCATAATGACATCGGCGTTTTCTGTCGCTTCGCTTGATGAGGTAACAATAGTGATTCGATCATCCATTGCCGAAATATCTTGTTTTCGTTGTATGTCTTGTTGCAATTCAGGTGCATATATTCTTATTTGCTGCCATTCCCTCAATGGTAGTACATGCTTTAAATGTGCCATGGCAACATTACCGGCCCCAATTAGGGTGAGATGTGTACTGTCATGTTTAGCTAGGTAATCAATCGCTAATGCTGTTGTTCCGGCGGTTCGTTCAACGGTTAATTGTCCTGAATCACATAGCAATAAAGGAAGTCCTGTCTGCATTGACATGAGTTGAGTCCATGCCGTGATGATAGGTGCTTGCTCGGTAACAATATATGGTGACAATTTGGCACCGAAAACCTGTTTATCTGCGAGTACACCAAGATAGGTAATGAAGTCGCCTTTGTTGTCAGGAAATGGCGTTAGAGTTTGGCTTGGCTGAATGGCATTACCTTCAGCTAGAGATAAAAATAAGCTCTCCATTAACTCTGTTACGTTTAATTGCGCAGTAAGTGCGTCAATATCATGCTGATTAAGCACTATAGGTGTGTCTGTTTTTTTGATTTTATCGGTCATTTTCTGATCACTTTTCGATACTTGGTAGTACAGAGTATACTTTTTAGTATAAATTATACTGTGAGGTATTCTTGGTTTTAGACAGAATGACGAATAAGGCTTGGTTGAGTTAATTGAGGCCGATAAGCTGAGGGGATAGGTGGAGCCAATAAAAAACCCAGCATAGCTGGGTTTGTGAAATTGAATAGTAACTCTATGTTCTTATAAAGATACTCTATAGCTTAAATTGTCCAACTAGCGCCTTAAGGTTCATGGTCATTGCGACCAGTTCTTTGTTGGCGGTAGAAAGCTGTTCAATGCCAGCTGCCGACTCTTCACATATATGACTAATATCGGCCATATGGTGACTAATTTCGTTACTGGTTTGGCTCTGTTGTTCGGTAGCAACGGCTATTTGGTTATTCATGTCTGTAACAATTTCTACTGAGCTAGTAATACTAATGAGCGCATCATTTGCAAGTTTGGCTTGAGATACCGTGCTCATGGCCTGTTTCTCATTACTGACCATCACTTTGGTTGCGGTTTCTGCATCCGCTTGAATTCCATCGGTAATGGTGAGGATCTCTTTGGTCGCTTCCTGCGTTCTCATCGCCAATGTTCGGACTTCATCAGCAACCACTGCAAATCCTCTTCCTGACTCTCCAGCTCTAGCCGCTTCAATTGCGGCGTTCAACGCCAGTAAGTTAGTCTGGTCGGCAATTTCCTGAATCACTTTAAGCACGCCACCAATATCTTGACTGTGGGTCACCAATTTCTTAATGACTCCGGTAGTGCTACCTACATCATTTGCCAGTTCAGTGACATTGTTAATACTGATATCAGACACTTCACAGCCTTGGTAAACTTCTTTTCTGGCATTGGTTGCCGCTTCTTCCGCTTGTGTTGAGTTTAACGTGATGTCTTGAACTGTCACGTTCATCTCTTCCATAGAAGCGGAGATTTGACTGATGTCGTGTTGCTGTTTATAAGCCCCTTCTTGCGCTTGCGTCATTACGACGGACATCTCTTCAGAAGTCGTTGCAAGTTGTTCTGCGGAATGAGCCACTGTGGTTACAGTGGCATGAATTTTACCAACAAAAATATTAAATGCTTGGCCTAATTCGGCAATTTCATCTTTACCTGACTCATCCAGTTTGACGCGCAGATCTCCTTCTCCTTGCGCGATGTCATTCATCGTATCGGTGACTTGTTTTAGTCGTGATGTAATTCTATTTGCAATAAACAACACCAATACTGAGATGAGGAGGGCTAAACCAATATTTAGACTTGTTAGCGTATATTTAGTCTCGTCTCTGACCGTAGCCACCTCTTGTTGTAGTTTTTCCGCCTCCAATGCCAGCAAAGTTTCAGTCTGCTTTATGGTTGCTCTTAACTTACCAATCACTCCTTGATTGTCATTTAGTCCTTTTTGTTCAGAGAGAGAAACAAACTGTTCGAATGATGCATGGTATGCATTTAGCATGGAGGATAAATCTGCACTGATGGCAGCGTACTGGCTGCTTTTTAATGTAGATAATGTGCTTGAGACTTGTTGAGAAAACTGCTCTGCATACTTGATATCATAGCGGAGCATGAAGTCTTTTTCATATTTACGAAGTAGCAACAGTTGACGCTCAAGTTCTGGTTCATTGCTTTCTTGCGTTATTACTTGAAAGTTGTGAGCGGCATTTCTTAACTTACCATATGCGCCACTGTTTTCATCTAGCCCGATTTGTTGCTGTATTTTGGTAAGCTCTTCAAAGCCTTCTTTGTATTGATTAAAGGCATTTACCAGATCTTCTTTTTCTGCAAAATTTATCTTAGCGTCGGTTAACTTAGACTCCAGTAATTTGAGGTTATTGTTTAGATCTTGAAAGTGGCTGTCGAACTGTGTTGTGTATTTAATTGATTTTCGGGAGAGAAAGTCTTTTTCATCTTTTCTCAGTATGAGCATATCGGCCTTAACATCGGCGACATATCGAGACGCTTCAATAGAGGATTCAATTTTTTGCACTAGTTGTTGGGTGCTAAACATTAGAGCAAGCATCCCTAGCACGATAATAGCCATTATCGTTACGAGCATTTTTTTTATTGACATTGTTATAGAGCCTATCTGAATGAATTTATTAGAATATTATTATTGAGTTATATGCAATTAACTCATTATATTTTATGGTTGTGACGCATTCCTTATACGACATTTGGTATGTAAATCAATAGCTAAAAAATAGATCATAGAACTCATTTTTGATTCATTTATGAAATAAAAAGAGAGTGTTCATATTGATAATGTACTCAATTGATTTCACTTTATCTGGTTGCGTAATAAGCTAAAAGAGGTGCTCATCAAGTTTTTTTTCTTTTTAACTGGGTAATATAACTTCGATTTATACATGCAGGTAAATATATACATCATTGGCTGTTTTGGGTGGCGTTTTACGCTATCTACTTCTGAATTCAGTAGTTATTCAATGTGGAATAGAAGAGTCTCCGATGCATATAAAGCTTGTTGCTGTACTTGAACTGATAAAATTAGAATTATTTAAGAAGTTCAAACTGAAGTAATAATTGAAGCCGGACTCATTGAATACTTTAACCAGAGGGAAATAATTGTGTTAATTCGTCATAAATTGTTAGCAGGAGGTCTCTCCTTATTGGTCGCAGCGTTGTTGATACTGTTTGTGGTTATCCAGTACTTTGCAACCCCTGTTATTCGTCAACAGTCGATACGAAATGCTGAACTACAAGCGCAAACCACAGGCGAAAGTATTGCTAAAGAGCTAGCTAAAACCGCAGTATTAACCAAAAACTTGGCTTCATTAGCACAAATATTACCCATTGATACGTCACAATTTATTAGCCAGTTGGAACCCCTTATTGCCAGTGGTACGGGAGTTGCCGGTGGTGGAATTTGGCCAGAGCCAAATAAGCTGATAGCAGGACAAGACAAAGCGTCACTATTTTGGGCAAAAGCTGGGCCAAACCGATTTGAGTTATTGGATGATTATAACTCCGCCTCAAGCAGTCCGTATCAGCAGGAAAGTTGGTATCAAGATGCGAAAGGAACGGCTCCTGGAGAGTGTGTTTGGTCAGCGGTATATACAGACCCTGTCTCTAACATTCAGATGGTGACTTGTTCTGTAGAGATAGAAAGAGACAGCCAGTTTTGGGGCGTCGCTACCATTGATGTTGAGTTGGCCGGGCTGGATGGTTTGTTGACGGAAGAGAATAAAGCGTCTAGCTCTTTTGGCTTTATTGTTGACCAGTCGCAGCAGTTGATCTCTATGCCGATGCTTCGTTCTGAAAACCTATCCATGCAAACTCTTGATCAAGTAGCTCAAAGTGATCGAACATTACAACCTTTCGTTAATGCATTAAACAAAAAAGACAACCAACCTATTGAGTTAGAAGAAGGGGTGATTGCAGATGATTCATCCATTCTAGTTACATATACTTTGCCAGAACAAGGCTGGCGTACGGGGATTATTTTGCCCGCTTCTGTTGCTATGGCCTCGGTGTACTCGTTAACAAAAGCATTATATAGCTCGTTAGTCACTCTCATTGTGGTGTTTGTTATTGTCTTACTGTTTGCTGGAAATCGATTAATTGCTCAGCTTCAGTCGACAACAAAACAGGTGCGTAAGTTAGTGGATGGCAATATCGATAATAAGTTGGAAGTGAGAAGTAAAGATGAGATGGGAGAACTCTGTTCTGCCATTAACGATTATGGTGATAACCTTGTCGATATTTTATTTAAAGTTCAAAATGAAGCTGAGAAAGTAAAAAATAACGCTGAGTCTATCAATCAACTAAGCTCTTCTTCTTCCAGCCGTGCAAGCTTATTGATGGATGAAAACCATACACTTGCTACCGCGATTAATGAAATGGCCGCGACAGCAACAGATGTCTCCCAAAATGTTATTTCTGTCGCGAATATAACTGAACAGTCGGCTGAAATGGTGAATAGTGGATTTAAGTTGATAGAGAGCAGTGGTCAGTCAATTAATCAGTTATTCACCAATTTGAGTGATGCTTCTGGGGCTGTAGAAAAGCTTTCTCAAGATTCTCAGGAAGTGGGTTCGGTTCTGGATGTCATTATGAATATTTCAGAACAGACCAACTTATTGGCTCTTAATGCGGCCATTGAAGCTGCTAGAGCAGGGGAGTCTGGCCGAGGTTTTGCCGTTGTTGCTGATGAAGTTCGTACGTTAGCAAGCCGTACACAAAAATCAGCGGTTGAAATTGAAAGTATGATTAAGAAGCTGCAGGAAGCGGCGAAAGATGGTGTCAGCGTGATTGATGGCTGTCGAGAATTGTCAGAAAAAGTCAATGAGCGTTCTGAAGAGACTCGAATTCAATACGAAGAGATTGTTATCGCATTCAATGATATTCGTGATAGAGCAACCAGTATAGCGGCGGCGACTGAACAACAAGCCAAAGTTACTGACAGTGTTGATGAACTGGCTGAACGTATACGACATATTTCTAATAAAAATGTAGAGGATGCGGAAGTGTTTAGCAGCGTTAGCTCAGAATCGATGGATCAAGCTCAACGACTGTATGCCATTAGTCAGAAAGGTTAGTCGTGATTTTAGCTTAACTCATCTCTAATCTGGTGATAGATAGCCCTCTTTTTAAGAGGGCTTTTTACGCTTTTACCACATTAAGTCATCAGGCACGACAAACTGTGCGTAAGGATCGTCTTCATCCATAACGTCATCAGAAGCAGTATTGTTTTCAATAATTGAGTCTGGGTCGCGCTCTGCAATCTTATTGGCAGCTGAAGACGGAATAACAACATAGCTCTCTTCGCTGCGAGCAATAGAAAGAATCCCTTTGCTTAATTGATCTTGTACTTGTTGGCTAACATAAAGAGACTTAACAAATTTATCATCAGTAAAGTTGTATTTAATGTCACCATCTTTAGTATCAACTTTATTCATTTCAATTAACTGTTTTACTTGAGCCTTAAGTTCTTTACTTAACTGCTCTTCAGCTCTCTGTTTATTGAGCTCAATATCTCGCTCGCGCTGCTCAGCCTTTTTTTGTTCAACAGCTTCTTTTGCTTCTCTGGCTTGAACCCGAGATTTCTTAGAGCCTTTCTTTGCTTTTTTAAGTTTTTTCTCGTTAACGAGCCCTGCTTTTAACATCTGCTCTTGTAAGCTTAGTTTTGCCATTTTGTATAACCTAAATTACTGAACCAAAAAATTTATTAATGCCAATTGTGGCATTGCTAACATGCTAACCTACAATAAGTTATGTGCAGACGGATTCTTTAATTGTATTGATTTCGCCCACGGTGTTTATCGTAAAAAATACAAAGCAAGTTGTAAGGTACTGGTTGTGACCTTCTTTATGCATTTGTAGCAACGTAAAAATTATAAAGGATTATTTATGAAAAAGTTAGCAGTGCTTACGTCAAGCCTTATGGTATTGATGCCCCAAGTGGTGTCTGCCGAAGTGTATTTAGGAGGCAAGTTAGGACAAACGTGGTTAAATGACTCTTGCTCTGTGAGTGCGAGCAGCTCGTGTGATGATGATGCGTTTGGTGGTGGTCTTTATGCAGGGTACGACTTTAATGACATTTTTGCATTAGAAGCGGGTTACGATATTTTTGGTGACTTTAAATCAAACTTTACTCATGTTGGCAATAACTATGTCGTTGATGACACTTTAAAAGCTTTTACTTTGGCTCCTAAATTATCTATTCCTATGGGGTCGTGGGACCTGTTTGCCAAAGTAGGTGGAGCATGGGTGAATTACGATGACAACAATGATATCGCGCTACTTGCGGCACTCGGCGTTGAGTATGAATTTACTGACAATTGGGCAGCTCGTTTAGAGTATCAACGTATCAATAATATTACCGATGATTTTATTAGCAGTTTGGATGTCAATTCTGTATTTCTTGGTTTAAGTTATAAGTTTGGTGGCAGTGAGCCTAAGCCAGTCCCAATGGTAGTGAAGGAAGAGCCTAAACCAGAACCAGTGGTTAAAGCAGAACCTGAACCTGAACCTGTGAAACCAGTGCCGCAGAAAAAACCGATGAAGCTCTTTAAAGAGTACGGAGTGGAGTTATTTGACAATGACAGTGCTCAATTAGCGGCAAATAGCGAACAATATTTTGATTGGCTAATTGGGGTCATGAAGAAATACCCTCAAGCAACCGTGGAAATAGTTGGTCATACCGATTCCAATGGTTCTGAAGCCTATAATCAAACCTTATCGGAGCAACGTGCTCAGTCTGTTGCTGATTACCTCATTTCACAAGGCGTTGAATCGTCACGAATCAGTTCTTCAGGCGAAGGGGAAATGAACCCTAAAGCGTCCAATGATACCCCTGAAGGTCGAATGGAAAATCGTCGTGTAGAAGTAACCGTTAATGAGTTTGAGTATCAAGAATAAGCCACGTAATTAATTGATTTAACTTAGTGAAAAAGTGAAGACAGTAAAATGTCTTCACTTTTTTCTGGTGAATGAAATGTTAACCGGTGTTGTGTTGCCTTTAATCTAGCGCGAATAACTATTCGCATTTTATGCTATCAATGGTGGCATTAAGCTTATTGTCAGAAGTAAGTGTGAAAACTTATGCAATTGTAAAATCATTGTGAGTTAACGTTTACACTGAGTGAAAATTGATCTGGATCATTTTTAATTCTATGAAATTAGGCAGTATTAGCAATAGCTTTAATAAATATGATACCAGATGCAAATATGGCTGGGATAATGTTCTACAGGGGAGGTATGAATGTTTTCAACAGGAGATAAGCCGGGTAAAGGCTCATACGTATGTGAAACTTGCAGATTGGCTGTTGTGATTGACGATGACAGCAAAGTATTGCCTTATTGTCCTTGCTGTGAAGCTCGTAAATATCTATCAAAAGATTGGAATAAAAAACAAGACTGACGATTACGATTAGTTGCGTTGCTAAATTATTGCCAAAACTAATACATCTAAACACCCCATTTTATGGGGTGTTTTTTTAAAACTACTTGAACAACCCTCAGTGAATAGTCTATTTTCGACACACCATTTTAGACATGCTAGGTTTTGCAATGCTTGATAACGTTAACCTCAATTTATTACGCTCTTTGCATATTTTGTTGGAAGAGTGTCATGTATCTCAAGCTGCAAAGCGTCTTAATATCACTCAGTCGGCCATGAGTCGGCAGTTATCTCAATTACGATTATTATTTTCTGATCCTTTGCTCATTAGAGAAGGTAACCGTCTCTATCCGACACCTAAAGCGCAATACTTGCAAACAAAAATGGCCGACTTGTTTAATGAGTTTGCACAATTATTGGAAGACGATAAATTTATCGCTCATGAATGGCATGGAAAATTCACGTTTGCCTCTAGTGATTATGTGGCCCAATACATTTATCCCCATTTAGTCGAAACGATTCTATCTTTTGCTCCTAACTCGCGCTTTGAATTTAAAATGTGGCAACCAGAGATGATCAATGCGCTTGCGACTAGCCAGTTAAATTTAGCATCGGCCATGCTTCCTGAAGCTCCTGCTGGCCTCTCTAGTGTCTTACTAGGGCAAGATAGGCCTGTCGTTGTCATGAAACATAATCACTATTTAGCTGGTAAAGAGAAACTGACTATAGAAGAGTTATTGTGTTATTCACACATTGTCGTTACTGGTGGAAGTGATAAAGATATTAGTGTGGATAAGGAATTGGCATCGTTAGGATTATCTCGAACTATCGCTATGCGCGTGCCATTTTTTTCTTCGGCTATTCATTCTCTTTGTTGTTCTGACTACTTATTAGTTATTCCTGAACACATAGCAAGAAATCTTTCTTTAGAGTGTTCTGTTGTCTATGCGCAATTGCCATTGGAGTTACCTGTACAGAAATATTGGTTGCTGTGGCATCCAAAATTTGAACATGATTTAGCGCATAAATGGCTGCGTGAGCTTACATATAATGCTCTCCAACAATCAGAATATTCAATAGGTCATCATTTCAAATCATGACTTATATGATGAGAAGTGATTTCAAATAATATGTTAACACTGTTACGCTTTAACCAAATTACAGTTTTAACAGACAAAATGACAAGGTGTTGTTTTGTCGAGTAAGGATTAAGTATGTCATTTACGGTTTGGTTATCCCTTTTTACTATTTGTTTACTAGGAGCAATGTCCCCAGGGCCTAGTCTGGCCATTGTTGCCAAACATAGTTTGGCAGGAAGTCGTTTAAACGGCATTGCTACTTCGTGGGCTCACGCTTCAGGGATCGCGATTTACGCTTTTATAACCATAGTCGGTTTAGCGACGCTACTTCATCAATCTCCGATGCTGTTTCAGCTTTTGAGCTACGTTGGCGCAACTTACTTGGCTTACTTGGGATTTAATGCCATTCGCTCTAAAGGGGGAATCGCGGCTAAGTTAGAGTCTGGGGAAGCGGTTAGTGTTTGGCAGTCTGCAAAAGAAGGGTTTCTTATTTCCTTGACCAGCCCGAAAATTATGCTGTTTTTTATCGCTTTATTTGGTCAGTTCGTTTCTGAAAGTAGTGAGGCGTCGAGTCGAGCGGTTGTGGTCATGACGCCATTTTTGGTTGATGGTATATGGTATACCTTGATCACCTTTATGCTCTCTTCTTCATTGCTGTTAGAAAAGTTAAGAAGTAAAGCTAAGTTAATTGATCAACTTTCCGGAATCGTATTGATCGCTCTTGCAATAAGAGTTATTTGGACTGCATAACGATTGAGACATTAAGTTACTGTTAAATAAGACGTCATTGATGTAAGTCTATGACGTCTTTTTTTCATAACTATTTGTTTCGAATGATGGGTGTAAATAATATAGTACGTAATGCTAAATATATTTTATGGTTTTTTTTAGAGTTAATGCACTATGTATGGATGGTTTTATGTTTATCTTTTAGGTTGTTCAACTGTCTTTATGTTAAATAATGGAATAAAGTACTGCCCAATGCTTTGGTAGGGGTTGATTGATGGTGTGAATAAGAGGAAAAATAGCATCTATAAAAGAGATTATAAGCTGTTGGGGTAAATCTTATTTTCTCTTGCAATTACGACTTCATTACGATTACAAGGATAGAATCATGCAAAACTCTGCTGCAGTAGAGAGCAATACCAGTACCAGTCATTTTAAAAATCTTATTCGTTCATTGGGGCCTGGGATTATGATGGCAACTGCTGCGGTAGGTGGCTCTCACCTAGTGGCATCGACGAAAGCGGGTGCCATTTATGGCTGGCAGTTAGTGGTCGTTATTTTGCTGGTAAACTTATTCAAATATCCATTCTTTCGAGCTGGTGTTCAGTACACTATGGGAACGGGAGAGAGCCTAATTGAAGGTTACAGCAAAATGGGCAGGGGCTATCTTTGGATGTTTACTGGCTTGGCTGCTATCTCTGCGGTGGTAAATAGTGCAGCGTTGTTGTTGTTCAGCGCTAGTTTATTTGGTTATTTCTCTCCGTTTGAACTCTCTTTAACCGTCAACGCTGCGATTATAGCGGTGACTTGCTTGGTCATTTTATTAGCTGGGCACTATAAGGCGCTAGATACTATCTCTAAGACTATTATGGTGGTTTTGGTTATAGCAACTGTTGGTGCCGTTTCTATTGCATCTAGTAATGGAGCGGTTGCACCCGCCGATTTTCAATCTCCTCCTGTGTGGAATATCGCAGCTATTGGCTTTATCGTCATTATGATGGGGTGGATGCCTGCACCAATCGAGATCTCCTGCCTCACTTCTTTATGGTTAAAGAGCCAAAGAAAGCAGCAAACCGTAACCACAAAATCAGCTCTGTTTGATTTTAATGTTGGCTATATTGGTACAGCTTTGCTTGCTATTGTCTTTTTGGCATTGGGCGCTCTAGTACTGCATGGTAATGGTCAGGAGCTAAAAACATCGGGCATAGGTTTCTCACATCAACTGGTTAGTATGTATGCGTCAACAATTGGTGAATGGTCGCGCTACTTAATTGCAGTGGTGGCGTTTTTCTGTATCTTTGGCAGCACAATTACCGTAATCGATGGCTATGCACGTGCATTGGCCGAAGCGCAATTGCTTCTGCAAAATAAACCTTTAGAGCAACGCCGTTACCATAATGTTTGGATGATTGTGGTGAGTGTTCTTGCGATGGCAGTGCTGTTATTTTTCACCTCCGCACTGATGACAATGCTTAACTTTGCAATGATTTTGGCCTTTATGACCACGCCGATATTTGCTCTTCTCAATTACCGATTAGTCTCTGGACCACAATTAAAAGGGGAGCTTGCTCTCTCGAATGGTATGAAAGCGCTTTGTTGGGCAGGGCTAACATATCTATTTGGTTTCTTGGCTGTTTTCATCTGGTGGAAATGGCTAATGTAAATAAAATGCTATAAACGTTATCAATAGCAGGTTGAAATAACCTGCTATTTTTTTGTCACTTATTCGTAGATATGAGCAATAAATGTGATTTATCGCGTGAATCCAGTAAGTTCTTATATGAATATCCAGAATAAATTGATGCTTGTTATTTTTTGAACTGGGAAGTAGGAGGAAAATATAACCAGTTAATTAATATGTTAGGTAAATAAAATGTTATATCTAGAGTTTATGTTCTTACTGGTAATGCTCTATCTCGGATCCCGATATGGTGGCATAGGATTAGGTGTTGTTTCCGGTATCGGGTTAGTTGTAGAAGTCTTTATCTTCAGGATGCCCCCAACATCACCTCCCGTCACGGTAATGCTGATTATTTTAGCTGTGGTTACCTGTGCTTCTATATTGGAAGCCGCTGGTGGTCTTAAATACATGCTACAAGTGGCCGAGAGAATCCTTAGAAAAAATCCAAAAAATGTCACATTGATTGCCCCGTTTGTTACTTACACTATGACGTTTATGCTGGGTACGGGTCATGCGGTTTATTCCATCATGCCTATTATCGGTGATGTTGCGTTAAAGAATGGTATTCGTCCTGAACGTCCAATGGCAGCGGCTTCTGTTGCTTCTCAAATTGCGATAACGGCGTCGCCTATTTCTGCTGCTGTGGTCTACTATCTCGCTCAGCTGTCAAATATTCAGGTAGAGATTACTCTGGTTTCAATCTTAATGGTTACGGTTCCTTCTACTCTATTAGGTACGTTACTCATGGCTCTTTATAGTTTACGTCGAGGTAAAGAGTTACAAGATGATCCTGAGTATCAACGTCGTCTTGAAGATCCTGTGTGGCGTGAGAAAATTTTAAATACCACTAATACTACGCTTGATGAAACACTACCAACCTCCGCTCGAAATGCGGTATTGCTATTTATTTCTGCTTTAGCAGTTATTGTTTTGATTGCTATGGTTCCAGAAATTAGAACGGTTGTAGAAGGTGGTAAACCAATAAAAATGTCGGTGATTATTCAGATGATGATGCTGGCTTTTGGTGGTGTTATTCTTCTTGCGACAAAAACAGATCCAAGGAAAGTACCTGAAGGGGTTGTATTTAAGTCAGGAATGGTGGCAGCAATTGCTATTTTTGGTATAGCTTGGATGTCTGATACTTATTTCAAGTATGCATTACCTGAGTTTAAAGAAGGCATCATTGGTATGGTGACTGATTATCCTTGGACTTTCGCTTTTGCTCTATTTATCGTTTCTGTGGTTGTTAACTCGCAAGCTGCAACGGCGCGTATGATGTTGCCGGTAGGTCTGGGGCTAGGTTTAGATCCTGCACTACTCATAGGTATTATGCCTGCTGTTTATGGTTACTTCTTTATTCCAAATTATCCTTCAGATATCGCTACCGTAAACTTTGACTCTTCGGGGACAACCAAAATTGGTAAGTGGTATTTTAATCACTCGTTTATGTCGGTTGGTATAATTGGCGTGGTAAGTGCCTGTTGTGTGGGGTATTTGCTAGGGCAAATATTCTTAGGCTAAAAGCGTTAATGTTCGTTCTGTTTAGGCTCCTTATGGAGCCTAATTTTTATCTGCTATTTATTCTCAACATATAATTTTTAGATAAAATTAATTAAATAATAATTGTAATGAATTGATTATTATCAAATAACTCAACAATGAAACTGTGGTAAAGATCACTCTCTTCATTCCATTCGCCAATTAGAGACCTCCAATGTCTAACAGTGCCGCAAGTGATCCGCTTAATAAAAACTATCCTAAAGGGTCCAATCTAATATCTACCACTGATCCTTCGAGTCATATTACCTATGCAAATAGTGTGTTTTGCGAGGTGGCTGGATACCAACAGAATGAACTAGTTGATGAGCCGCACAATATTGTTAGACATAAAGATATGCCTAAAGCGGCATTTGCTCAGCTATGGCAGTACATTCAGTCTGGGCAAAGCTGGATGGGGCTGGTTAAGAATCAGTGTAAAGATGATGGCCATTACTGGGTTTCTGCTTTCGTTACGCCGATAAAGGATGAAAATGGCAACGTAATAGAATATCAATCTGTGCGCTCTAAACCGGAACCTGAACAGATCAATCGTGCCGATGAACTGTATAAGAAGATTAATCAAGGAAAGAGTGTGACAAAAACGCGTTTTCCGCAGCTTACTTTCAATATTGCATTATCGTTAGCATTTATTGTCTGCTCGCTTTTAACGCTAGTAGGTATTTCTCCCTTGGTTGTTGGTATTACCGGTGCTGTTTTAGGGGGAAGCTTGTTTGTCTCTTCTATTTATCAAAAGCGAAGATTTGAAACAATTAGAAAGCTAGCCGAAGAGTCTTACAATAATCCTCTGATGGAAAAACCTTATACTGGCTATTTTGATGATTACTCTCAGGTTGAACTGGCATTGATCATGAGAAAAGCTGAACTGAGAGCTGTGTCGGGAAGAACAAGTGAAACCGCGGGGCAAATTTTAATCGCAGCTGAAGAAGAGTTCGGTACAATTCAATCTATTGAACAGAGTTTGAGCCAGCAGTTTAGTGAAACGGAACAAGTGGCGACGGCGGTGGAAGAACTTAGCCATTCAATTCAGGATGTTGCGAATAATGCTTCAGCGGCTTCAGAAGTCACTGAAGAGGCAAATCGAGAATCGCAGAAAGGGCTTGAAAGTATCGCTACAACCATCGAGGTGATAGAGCAGTTAGCGGAAGAGCTAGAGAACTCCCGAGAAGTAATTGATCATCTTGCCAAAAATAGTGAGAAGATAGAGAGCATTTTAGAAGTTATCGGTAATATTTCAGAACAAACCAACTTACTAGCATTAAATGCCGCTATCGAAGCTGCACGAGCAGGCGAAGCGGGTAGAGGTTTTGCTGTGGTCGCAGATGAAGTTCGAGCTCTTGCGACGAAAACTCGTTCTTCTACCGATGAGATACATACCATGATAGCGCAGCTGCAAAGTACCGCGAATAATGCCGTATCTATTATGAGTAAGGGTGGGGAACTATCGGTTGAGTGTACAAATCGTGCTAATCAAACAGGCGAAGTGCTCAATAATATTACCAGTCTATTAACTGTTGTTACCGACAATAGTCATCAAATCGCGGTTGCGGTAGATCAGCAGGCTGGAGTTACTAAAGAAGTCAATCGAAACGTGACCAATATTAAAGTGCTAGCTGATGAGACATTAGACGTTTCTAAGTCTTCGGTATCTCGCACAAGCGTACTGGTCAACAATTTAGAAGCACTACAACGCTTGATCAAACAGTTTCAATCATAAGCGTATAGATAAATGAGGATGTTAGGTAGAAATTCGCCCTAGCACCTCACCTGATACTTGTTTTATTTAAGATGATATTTTTGGTCGATATGGCTAGAATTACGCTTAGTATAAATAAAGAGGGAATCGTGTAGATTGTGGCAAATATTAAGATCACCGTTGATAGAATTAAACCGGGTCTCTATGTTCGTTTGCCAGTGAAGTGGAATGAGCACCCCTTTCTTTTCAATAGCTTTAAGTTAAAAACTCAAGAACAGATCGACATCATTAAGCATCTCGGAATTCAACACGTTTATATAGACCCAAATCAGAGTGATTGTGCGCCTCTTCCTGCTGTAGAAAAAAGTGAAGTAAAAGAGGTTAAGCAGGATAATATTGATACAGAAGCGCAGAAAATGTGGGATGAGAAGCAAGCTCGTATTGATAAGTTAAATGCTTACCGACGTCGAGTGATCTCCTGTGAAAAAGATTTTGAACGTTCATTGTCTCAATTACGTTCGGTGATGAGTAAAATACGGAATAGACCAGAAACAGCCATTTCAGAAGCTATGGCGATGGTGCAAGATATTGTCGATAAGTTAATGTCGGATGATAATGTCACACTGCATCTAATGAATGGTAAAAATGATTTTGAAGATATCTACTTTCATTCACTGAATGTGTCGATATTGGCTATGATGATAGCTAAGAGTAAAGGCTTAGAATCTGAAGAGATTAAAAGCATTGCTTTCGGTGCTCTGTTTCATGATATTGGCAAAATAAAAATACCTACCGCCATCTTAAGAAAAACAACTCGGCTAAGTGAGCCTGAAGAAAACTACCTCAAATTGCATCCTAAGTATGGCTTAGATATGGCGGATGCTATCGAGGATTTTCCTGAGTCGACAAAAAAGATCATTTATCAACATCATGAAATGCTAGATGGCTCGGGTTACCCCGACGGTATTAAAGGTGAGCAGATTGATAGTGCTGCGCAGATTATTGCGTTGGCGAATGCTTATGACAATCTATGTCATGGCAATATAGTCTCTGAACAGAAAATTCCATATAAAGCTTTATCCTATTTATATAAGAATCAAAAGCATCTATATAATCAAGATAATCTAAATGTGTTGATCAAGCTGATGGGAGTTTACCCGCCGGGAACGGTAGTTAAGCTATCCAACAATATGGTTGGATTGGTTATTTCAGTGAATAGCGGCAACATACTTTTTCCTAACGTACTTCTTTATGATGCCAACGTACCTCGTACCCAAGCCCCTATCATTGATTTAGCGGATAAAGACACAAAAATAGTTGCAGCAATTTTACCAAGTAAGTTACCAGATGCGATTCGAGAGTATTTAAATCCCCGTTCACGAATTTCCTATTTTTTTGATAATGATGAGTAATGGCTTACTTATCCACAGGAATAAGTGGATAAGTTGTGCTTTATCAGTGCGTAAACCTGTATATCAACTAAATTGAAAAAAAACCGAAATAATTTGAAGAAATAGGTTGCTAAGTTTAATTCTCTCCCTATAATTCGCCTCCGTTGTCGCAGCAAACATTATTCTTAATGCGCTAATGACAGCAAGGTCCCAAAGCTTTTAGCCAACTTATTTTATGTTACTTTTTAAAGTGAAATAAAATTGTAAAAAGTGTTTGACACTGAAGGCTAACTCGCTAAAATGGCCGTCCGCTTTGAGAAGCTAACCCGCTTACTTAAAGCAACGCTCTTTAACAATTTAAACCTATCAATCTGTGTGGGCACTCGTTGATGACAATCGAAGATGATTCTCTGCTTTCGAGCACGAAATCAACAACGGTTTCAATGAACTGAGTGACCAATTTGATAGCACTTCTTTTATTAGAAATGGCTATCGAGCACAGTCAATTCATTATCATTCTGTTGGAATGATAATAGCTTTAAAATTACTTCTTACTTTCGAGTAAGAGCAGTTTTGAAGTCAGTATTCGTTGAGTCCCGTTTCTCTTTATAGAGAAACAAAATCAAAACTTTAAATTGAAGAGTTTGATCATGGCTCAGATTGAACGCTGGCGGCAGGCCTAACACATGCAAGTCGAGCGGAAACGGCAATAAAGATTCTTCGGATGATTTATTGGACGTCGAGCGGCGGACGGGTGAGTAATGCTTAGGAATTTGCCCAGTCGAGGGGGATAACTATTGGAAACGATAGCTAATACCGCATACGCCCTACGGGGGAAAAGAGGGGACCTTCGGGCCTTCTGCGATTGGATAAGCCTAAGTGAGATTAGCTAGTTGGTGAGGTAATGGCTCACCAAGGCGACGATCTCTAGCTGGTCTGAGAGGATGATCAGCCACACTGGAACTGAGACACGGTCCAGACTCCTACGGGAGGCAGCAGTGGGGAATATTGCACAATGGGCGCAAGCCTGATGCAGCCATGCCGCGTGTGTGAAGAAGGCCTTCGGGTTGTAAAGCACTTTCAGTCGTGAGGAAGGTAGTTGCGTTAATAGCGCAATTATTTGACGTTAGCGACAGAAGAAGCACCGGCTAACTCCGTGCCAGCAGCCGCGGTAATACGGAGGGTGCGAGCGTTAATCGGAATTACTGGGCGTAAAGCGCATGCAGGTGGTTTGTTAAGTCAGATGTGAAAGCCCCAGGCTCAACCTGGGAAGGTCATTTGAAACTGGCAAACTAGAGTACTGTAGAGGGGGTAGAATTTCAGGTGTAGCGGTGAAATGCGTAGAGATCTGAAGGAATACCAGTGGCGAAGGCGGCCCCCTGGACAGATACTGACACTCAGATGCGAAAGCGTGGGGAGCAAACAGGATTAGATACCCTGGTAGTCCACGCCGTAAACGATGTCTACTTGGAGGTTGTGGCCTTGAGCCGTGGCTTTCGGAGCTAACGCGTTAAGTAGACCGCCTGGGGAGTACGGTCGCAAGATTAAAACTCAAATGAATTGACGGGGGCCCGCACAAGCGGTGGAGCATGTGGTTTAATTCGATGCAACGCGAAGAACCTTACCTACTCTTGACATCCAGAGAAGCCAGCGGAGACGCAGGTGTGCCTTCGGGAGCTCTGAGACAGGTGCTGCATGGCTGTCGTCAGCTCGTGTTGTGAAATGTTGGGTTAAGTCCCGCAACGAGCGCAACCCTTATCCTTGATTGCCAGCACTTCGGGTGGGAACTTCAGGGAGACTGCCGGTGATAAACCGGAGGAAGGTGGGGACGACGTCAAGTCATCATGGCCCTTACGAGTAGGGCTACACACGTGCTACAATGGCGCATACAGAGGGCAGCCAACTTGCGAAAGTGAGCGAATCCCAAAAAGTGCGTCGTAGTCCGGATTGGAGTCTGCAACTCGACTCCATGAAGTCGGAATCGCTAGTAATCGTAGATCAGAATGCTACGGTGAATACGTTCCCGGGCCTTGTACACACCGCCCGTCACACCATGGGAGTGGGCTGCAAAAGAAGTAGGTAGTTTAACCTTCGGGGGGACGCTTACCACTTTGTGGTTCATGACTGGGGTGAAGTCGTAACAAGGTAGCCCTAGGGGAACCTGGGGCTGGATCACCTCCTTAATACGAAGATTGCTCGTTTATGAGTGTCCACACAGATTGATATGGTTTAGAAAAGCAAAGAGAAAGATAACTCAGACTTATTGAGTTTATAACGACGGGATTTTTGGTTGAATCGAGGCGTGCAACTGACGAGTAAAGGAGCATACAAAAGTATGTGACTGAGCGAGGATAGGCAGCACAACGAAGAGTCAAGCAAAAAGAACGAGTTAGAATGGGTCTGTAGCTCAGCTGGTTAGAGCGCTCGCCTGATAAGCGGGAGGTCGGTGGTTCAAGTCCACTCAGACCCACCAAAATCTTCCTTCTTTTTCGTTAAGTTAATCGTCGCATATTTCAATATGCTTCCTCATAACTTGCCTCAAATAAGAAAGATTTAATCAACATATTATGAGTTATCAAAAGAAACACCCACTGATGGGGTTATAGCTCAGCTGGGAGAGCGCCTGCCTTGCACGCAGGAGGTCTGCGGTTCGATCCCGCATAGCTCCACCATCTTTAAGTACATTTCTTTTTTAAGTAAAAGACTTAAGTGTTCTTAAAAATGGTTTATTTCTTTAAGTAGAAAAAATCTTTGCTCTTTAACAATTTGGAAAGCTGACAGATAACAATTTGATTGATTGTTATCTAATTTAAAAGTTCTCAAATCCTAACTCTTTCTTTGAAAGAATTAGGTACCAACACACATTCAAGTGTTCTTGGAAGCAACATTACATAGTAATGCTGTTTATATTTGAGTCCGGCAAAATCGAAAGCTGTCTCGCTCATAATAAAGAGACAGCACTAAACCTTGGTTGCTCATACTACAGTTCAAACTGTATTGCGACGTGGATTTTTGATTTAGGCAAAGCGCGTTTTTATTTGACGCCGGGAGCAATCGTCTGATTGTGACCAAGCAAATAAAATAAGCAATGCAGAATAAATCGAAAAGACCAAGCAAGACCCTTTGGGGTTGTATGGTTAAGTGACTAAGCGTACACGGTGGATGCCTTGGCAGTCAGAGGCGATGAAGGACGTATTAACTTGCGATAAGCGTAGATTAGGCAGTAAAAGCCACTTGAGTCTACGATTTCCGAATGGGGAAACCCACATGCATAAGCATGTATCATTAACTGAATACATAGGTTAATGAGGCAAACCCGGGGAACTGAAACATCTAAGTACCCGGAGGAGTAGAAATCAACCGAGATTCCGAAAGTAGCGGCGAGCGAAATTGGATTAGCCCTTAAGCTTTTAGTGCGTCAGGTGAAGAGTCTGGAAAGTCTCGCAATAAAGGGTGATAGCCCCGTAACCGACAACGTACAATCAGTGAAATCGAGTAGGGCGGGACACGTGATATCCTGTCTGAATATGGGGGGACCATCCTCCAAGGCTAAATACTACTGACTGACCGATAGTGAACCAGTACCGTGAGGGAAAGGCGAAAAGAACCCCTGTGAGGGGAGTGAAATAGAACCTGAAACCGTGTACGTACAAGCAGTAGGAGCCTCCTTTGTGGGGTGACTGCGTACCTTTTGTATAATGGGTCAGCGACTTATATTTAGTAGCAAGGTTAACCGATTAGGGGAGCCGTAGGGAAACCGAGTCTTAACTGGGCGTCGAGTTGCTAGGTATAGACCCGAAACCAGGTGATCTAGCCATGGGCAGGTTGAAGGTTGAGTAACATCAACTGGAGGACCGAACCGACTAATGTTGAAAAATTAGCGGATGACTTGTGGCTAGGGGTGAAAGGCCAATCAAACCTGGAGATAGCTGGTTCTCCCCGAAAGCTATTTAGGTAGCGCCTCGGACGAATACTACTGGGGGTAGAGCACTGTTAAGGCTAGGGGGTCATCCCGACTTACCAACCCTTTGCAAACTCCGAATACCAGTAAGTACTATCCGGGAGACACACGGCGGGTGCTAACGTCCGTCGTGGAGAGGGAAACAACCCAGACCGCCAGCTAAGGTCCCAAAGTATAGCTAAGTGGGAAACGATGTGGGAAGGCTCAGACAGCCAGGATGTTGGCTTAGAAGCAGCCATCATTTAAAGAAAGCGTAATAGCTCACTGGTCGAGTCGGCCTGCGCGGAAGATGTAACGGGGCTAAGCTATACACCGAAGCTGCGGCAATGCTCTTTTGAGTATTGGGTAGGGGAGCGTTCTGTAAGCCGTTGAAGGTGAACTGTAAGGTTTGCTGGAGGTATCAGAAGTGCGAATGCTGACATGAGTAACGATAATGGGGGTGAAAAACCCCCACGCCGGAAGACCAAGGGTTCCTGTCCAACGTTAATCGGGGCAGGGTAAGTCGACCCCTAAGGCGAGGCCGAAAGGCGTAGTCGATGGGAAACGGGTTAATATTCCCGTACTTCTTACAATTGCGATGGGGGGACGGAGAAGGCTAGGTGGGCCTGGCGACGGTTGTCCAGGTTCAAGGGTGTAGGCTGATTTCTTAGGTAAATCCGGGAAATCATTAAGGCTGAGACCCGATGTCGAGCGCCCAAGGGCGTGAAGTCATTGATGCCATGCTTCCAGGAAAAGCCTCTAAGCTTCAGATTGTAAGAAATCGTACCCCAAACCGACACAGGTGGTCGGGTAGAGAATACCAAGGCGCTTGAGAGAACTCGGGTGAAGGAACTAGGCAAAATGGTACCGTAACTTCGGGAGAAGGTACGCTTCTGACGGTGAAGTCCCTCGCGGATGGAGCTATCGGAAGTCGCAGATACCAGGTGGCTGCAACTGTTTATTAAAAACACAGCACTGTGCAAAATCGCAAGATGACGTATACGGTGTGACGCCTGCCCGGTGCCGGAAGGTTAATTGATGGGGTTAGACTTAGGTCGAAGCTCTTGATCGAAGCCCCGGTAAACGGCGGCCGTAACTATAACGGTCCTAAGGTAGCGAAATTCCTTGTCGGGTAAGTTCCGACCTGCACGAATGGCGTAATGATGGCCACGCTGTCTCCACCCGAGACTCAGTGAAATTGAAATCGCTGTGAAGATGCAGTGTACCCGCGGCTAGACGGAAAGACCCCGTGAACCTTTACTACAGCTTGGCACTGAACATTGACCCTACATGTGTAGGATAGGTGGGAGACTTTGAAACTTCGTCGCTAGATGGAGTGGAGTCAACCTTGAAATACCACCCTTGTAGTGTTGATGTTCTAACTTAGTCCCCTAATCGGGGATGAGGACAGTGCCTGGTGGGTAGTTTGACTGGGGCGGTCTCCTCCCAAAGAGTAACGGAGGAGCACGAAGGTGGGCTAAACACGGTTGGACATCGTGTGGTTAGTGCAATGGCATAAGCCCGCTTGACTGCGAGAATGACAATTCGAGCAGGTGCGAAAGCAGGTCATAGTGATCCGGTGGTTCTGAATGGAAGGGCCATCGCTCAACGGATAAAAGGTACTCCGGGGATAACAGGCTGATACCGCCCAAGAGTTCATATCGACGGCGGTGTTTGGCACCTCGATGTCGGCTCATCACATCCTGGGGCTGAAGTCGGTCCCAAGGGTATGGCTGTTCGCCATTTAAAGTGGTACGCGAGCTGGGTTTAGAACGTCGTGAGACAGTTCGGTCCCTATCTGCCGTGGGCGTTGGAGAATTGAAAGGGGCTGCTCCTAGTACGAGAGGACCGGAGTGGACGAACCTCTGGTGTTCGGGTTGTCATGCCAATGGCATTGCCCGGTAGCTAAGTTCGGAATCGATAAGCGCTGAAAGCATCTAAGCGCGAAGCGAGCCTTGAGATGAGTTCTCCCTGATACTTTAAGTATCCTAAAGGGTTGTCGTAGACTACGACGTTGATAGGCAGGGTGTGTAAGCGTTGTGAGGCGTTGAGCTAACCTGTACTAATTGCCCGTGAGGCTTAACCATACAACACCCAAGGGGTTTTGTTTACTGAGATTGTTCCAGACAATCATCAGCACTTCCTACATTCGTGTAGGTCGTGGACTCAAATAGAACATTGAATGTGTAAAGAACTTTTAAAGTTAGTTTTCCAGATTATTAAATATCCCTTTTAGGGGTATTTATCCAAATTTTGCTTGGCGACCATAGCATTGTGGACCCACCTGATTCCATGCCGAACTCAGAAGTGAAACGCAATAGCGCCGATGGTAGTGTGGGGTTTCCCCATGTGAGAGTAGGACATCGCCAGGCTTATTTACTTGTTTTCAGATTTTGAACAAATCTGAAGGCAAAACTGAATAAAGCAGATAGATTGTCAGTCTTTATTTAGTAAAAGATACCATGTGGAGTGGTAGTTCAGTTGGTTAGAATACCGGCCTGTCACGCCGGGGGTCGCGGGTTCGAGTCCCGTCCACTCCGCCATTTATTCTTAGGAATAAGAACAGTAAGCCTTAGCAGAAATGCTGAGGCTTTTTTGCGTTTATGCGGCTATAAAAATACTAATGGTTAGTTCTAGTAGTGGACAATAGAGTGGTAGTTCAGTTGGTTAGCTTTTTTGTTAGGGAAAGTGGCCTGTCACGCCGGGGGGCGAGCTTGTTTTCAAGGAGTAGGGAGTCCCGTCCACTCCGCCATTTATTCTTAGGAATAAGAACAGTAAGCCTTAGCAGAGATGTTAAGGCTTTTTTGTGTTTAAGCGGTTATAAAAAATACCAATGGTTAGTTCTAGCAAAGTGGGCAGCGGAGCGGTAGTTCAGTTGGTTAGCCTCTTTGTTAGAGAAAGCAGCCTGTCACGCTGCCGAAGGCTTCGCGGGTTCGAGTCTCGTCCACTCCACTCCGCCACTTATTCTTAGGAATTAGAAAGTAAGCCTTAGCAGAGATGCTAAGGCTTTTGTGTATGTAGAGTGATTGTGTATTCGATCTCTGCCCTCAATGAATTAGCTTTCATTTGAGAGTGCGGCTTGCCAGTTTAAGGCCCGAGTAGTCGCCAGTTCTGAGCTTGTTGTTTGAATTAACAACCGGATGTCTTTAGCCAGAAATGTTAATGCTATTTTTAGTTCGTACGAAGCTCTATAACTATGTTATAGATTTCTGGTAATGATGCTGTTTCCTTTGTTGTTATCGCGCTCATAGCGTCCGTCTAAGGCTGATTGTCAGTAAAGATGATAGAAGGGGTTCTATTGATGTAAAAGAGAATAGCGTGCTGTACAACGATTTACTATGCTATTAGAATTCGCTTGATGTTTTATAAGCGTGTTTCTTTTTAGCGGAAATACATTTAATTATTTTCTATTGCGCTAAGTAACACAGATCAAAGAGAAAGTTTGATGACATTTACTATCGGTAATTATCAATGTAAGCGTTCCTTGGTCTAAGGTTCTTTTGCCGATATCTATTACTGGGTCATTTTCTCCTTTAGTTAATGTTTAATACTCAATGTTTAATAATCGATGTATAGCGTTTGAGGTGTTTTTTATCTTTGAGTGGACAAGTTTACGGGCCTGATGATGTAAGCATGGATAAAGCAGATGTCAGAGATATCCCTTAGTCAGGCTGTAAGGCTTTCTAATAAAGTTAAGAGGGAAGTTATTATGGTGGTTTGGTATTACTCTTTTTTAGGCTTAGCGTAGCTTATAGGAAGAGTAATGATTGATTTCTGATGATTACAAATGCAAAAAAGCCATCTCAATGAGATGGCTTTCTAAAAGTGGCTCCCCCTGCAAGACTTGAACTTGCGACATACGGATTAACAGTCCGCCGTTCTACCAACTGAACTAAGGGGGAATTATCTTTTTATATATGAATAAATGGTGCCGACTACCGGAATCGAACTGGTGACCTACTGATTACAAGTCAGTTGCTCTACCTACTGAGCTAAGTCGGCTCCAGAAAATGGCTCCCCCTGCAAGACTTGAACTTGCGACATACGGATTAACAGTCCGCCGTTCTACCAACTGAACTAAGGGGGAATTATCTCTTTTCATATAAATTAATGGTGCCGACTACCGGAATCGAACTGGTGACCTACTGATTACAAGTCAGTTGCTCTACCTACTGAGCTAAGTCGGCTCATTAATTTTTTTGTTAAGCTGCAATTGCACCAAAACAGAATATGGTGCCCGGAGGCGGAATCGAACCACCGACACGAGGATTTTCAATCCTCTGCTCTACCGACTGAGCTATCCGGGCGTGGGCTGTATTAAACGGTTTTTACGCTTTAACGTCAATAGAAAAATGCAAAAAAAAGTGTGTTTGTTGATTTTCTATACTTAACGCTCTGTTTTTGAGCTTTGTTGGCTGGCAATGTATTAAAAGTAAACTCTTAAAGGTGCCCGCTATGCGGTTTGAGTTCAGATTCGATGCCAATAATTGTAAGTTGTTTGTTATAAAACAGCTAAAAGCAGTGATGAGTTTCTCGATGTTAATTTTGCTGTTTTTATTGAAAGGCAATGACGGTTGAAATTGGATAGGAGTAATGGCGGACTATTGTAGAAAAGGCATAAAAAAAGCCATCTCAATGAGATGGCTTTTTAAAAGTGGCTCCCCCTGCAAGACTTGAACTTGCGACATACGGATTAACAGTCCGCCGTTCTACCAACTGAACTAAGGGGGAATTATGTGCCCAATACGATTGAGCATATAAAATATGGTGCCTCGAGGCGGAATCGAACCACCGACACGAGGATTTTCAATCCTCTGCTCTACCGACTGAGCTATCGAGGCAAAAGAATGGTGCCGACTACCGGAATCGAACTGGTGACCTACTGATTACAAGTCAGTTGCTCTACCTACTGAGCTAAGTCGGCACGCTTTATTCTTTGCTTTTTTCTTTTGATATCAAAGACACCAAAATTAAATATGGTGCCCGGAGGCGGAATCGAACCACCGACACGAGGATTTTCAATCCTCTGCTCTACCGACTGAGCTATCCGGGCAACGGAGCGCTATTAAACGGATTTTCAGGGCCAACGTCAACTTGTTTTTGAAAAAAATAACAAAAAAGTGATTGGTTGCCGTGATTTTAGCCAATTTGTCTTTCTAATAGCCAGTTATCCGTTGTTTTCTGAATTAAAGGCCTTTTTATATTTGGTCACTTTTTCCAAGTATCTACGAGATTCTTTATTGGCATGTTTTTTGGTTAGAGCCCAATACACTTGATTTGGTTGTAGTGAATTGAGTTTGCTCATTGCTCTTGTACGGCTGCCTCTATCAAATGTGTTTAATACGCCTCCCGTTCCTCCATTGTACGCAGATATCATGCTGTATTCGAGAGAGAGTGAGTTGCGTACATTTTTAAGGTATCTATTTTTTAGTATATAGAAATAGGCGGTTCCGGTATCAATGTTGTTCTCTGGGTTGAACAAATACTCAGGCGATGGTGTTCCTGACCTTTTTTTAACGAGTTTAAATACATCTGCTCCTGCTGTTTTAGGAACAACTTGCATTAGGCCATACGCGTTAGCCCAACTAACTGCGTAAGGGTTAAAACTACTCTCTGTTTTGATGATGGCGTAGATAAGATCTTCTGGAATGTCATAGCGTCGAGAAGCCCGCTGAACAATATCTGCGTACTTGTAACTGCGTAGTTCATAGTGATCTTTAACCATGGGAATTTCCACATAGTAAGATTTTTTAAAGTCTACGGTTTTTGTTTTTAGTTGATTCGCTATGAGATAGTCGGCAAATCGACTGGCTCTCCAAGACCACTGTATTGGTTTGTTTTCTTGATCTACGACTTGTCGATATAAAAATGGTTGTCCTTCTAATGTGATAGAAGAGGAGGAGAATAAATCGACGTTTGCAGGATCATCCGGGGTAAGGAGCGTGGTTATAATCGCGTTCTTTAAATGTTTTTTAGGCTCAGTGGGAGAGACTGTTTCAACCAGAATAACGCCATTGGAGAAATTGACTTCCGAACGGCTGAGGTAGTTGTCGATATATTTAACATAATTGACTTTACCGGCAATACGAATCTCATTTTTTCCCCAACGTTTTTCTATACTGCCTGAAAAACTATGAATTAACGCATCTAAGGCTGCGGTATCTTTTTGGAATTGGCCTGGTAGCGAGGCTAGATTTTTGGCAAAGCGGTTGGTTGGCTCGTAATCGATGCTATAGAGGTGTTCTTCTACGAACTCTCTACTACAGCCGAGTAAGCTAAAAGCTAAAATAAAACAGATAAATTTCTTCATAGTTAATATTGAAAAAGATGGCCATAAGCCATCTTTAATATCATTGTTGTTATTCACTTGGTGGGGTATAGCCATCAATGACGATCTCTTCGCCTTCAAAAAGAAACCTTACCATTTCGCTTTCTAGTAATTGGCGATGTTCAGGATCCATCATATTTAGTTTTTTTTCATTGATTAGCATGGTCTGTTTGCTTTGCCATTGGCCCCATGCTTCTTTAGAAATGTTATCGAATATACGCTTTCCTAAATCGCCGGGATAGAGCTGAAAGTCGAGCCCTTCAGCTTCTTTTTCTAAACGAGCACAAAAAACGGTGCGGCTCATAACTTCTCCTTAATTTAATTCAGATGGTAGGCTTTCAAGTAACTGTTTTACTGGTGCAGCTAAGCCGATCTCTTCTGGTTGAGATATGTTATACCAGAGACCTTGATAACCTTCCATTATTTGACTGGGTTGTTGGTCTAGTTTCACTAGAATTGGTGTGATATCGAGATGGTAATGGCTAAATGTGTGGCGAAATGCGATCAACTTCTGTTGGTCGACGATCATACTTTGTTGGACTGATTTCTTATCAAGTTGCTCTTCAATCGCATCACTACTATGTTCAGGAAAACTATATAATCCTCCCCAAATGCCGGATTGAGGCCTTTGTTCCAGCCACACTTGATCTTGATAACTGAGAATAATGAACCACGTTTCTCGAACGGGTTTCTCTTTTTTTGGCTTTTTGCCAGGGAAATCGAGTTGTCGATTTTGACGTTTAGCTAGGCAAAAGTCTTCAATGGGACAGAGAGTACATTTGGGTTTGCTGCGAGTACATATTAGCGCTCCCATATCCATCATGGCTTGATTGTAATTATCGACATGAGATGTTGGTGTGTATTTTTCAGCAATATCCCATAATTGATTTTCTACCTGTTTTTTCCCCGGCCAACCTTCAACTGCAAAGCAGCGAGCCAGAGTTCGTTTCACATTTCCATCGAGAATGGCATAGGGTTGGTTGAGAACAGAAGACAAAATAGCCGCTGCCGTTGAACGACCAATACCGGGGAGAGCATGCACAGCATCAAAGTGTTGTGGAAACTGCCCATTGTAGTCCGACGCTACTATTTGTGCGGCTTTATGTAGGTTTCTTGCTCTCGCGTAATAGCCGAGACCAGTCCAGAGGTGTAGAACTTCATCCTGTTTGGCGTTTGCTAAATCACTTATCGTAGGGAAACGTTGAATAAATCGGTTAAAGTAAGGAATAACGGTTGCAACTTGGGTCTGCTGGAGCATTATTTCAGACAGCCAGACCTTATAAAGTGTTTTATTTTGTTGCCAAGGCAGCTCTTTTCGGCCGAAATTATCATACCAAGCTAAAATAGCTGTCGAAAATGACGTCACAGTGACCTCTTTACTGTTTTAATTGAAGCAGAATTGCACCACAATTAGAGCTCGCTGTAAAACAGACAAAAAGTGTGGATATTAAAGAATTGAGAGAAAAACTTGCACCTCCGCAAATTCTTTGGATAATCCCCGCTTTGATTGAACAATGAACAGGCAAAATCAATGAGTGAAGTGACCACTAACGAATATACCGAAGATGGCAAATTAGTACGTAAAGTACGTAGCTTTGTCCGTCGTGAAGGACGTTTAACTAAAGGTCAGGAAAACGCTTTAAAAGAGTGTTGGCCAACAATGGGGATAGATTATAAAGATGAACTGTTAGATTGGCAGGAAGTATTTGGTAATACTCACCCAGTTGTTCTGGAAATTGGTTTTGGTATGGGCGCATCTTTAGTTGAAATGGCTAAAAACGCACCAGAAAAAAACTTTATAGGTATAGAAGTACATAGCCCGGGTGTTGGTGCATGTTTAAGCGCAGCTCAGGAAGCGAATGTGACGAATTTACGAGTTATGTGCCACGATGCTGTTGAAGTGTTTGCCAACATGATTCCTGATAGTTCGCTTGATACATTACAGTTATTCTTCCCTGACCCATGGCATAAAAAACGTCACCACAAACGTCGTATTGTTCAGTCTCAGTTTGCAGAGATGGTTCGTCAGAAATTAAAAATTGATCAAGGCATTTTCCATATGGCAACGGACTGGGAAAATTATGCTGAGCATATGATTGAAGTGATGAACCAAGCGCCTTGCTATCAAAATATTGCGACGGACGGTGATTATATTCCTCGTCCAGAAGATAGACCATTAACCAAATTTGAAGCACGTGGCCATCGATTAGGTCATGGTGTGTGGGATATTAAATATAAACGTATCTCTTAATCGTTTTTAACTTACCCACTACTCTGTTTAAGCGTATTTATGCGATATATAAACTTTGCTAGTGGGTATATTGGTTTAAAAAATAGTATAGGCAAGGAGGCCTGTTGTTAAGTAGGTAGAGATTTCAATGATTGTCATCTACGCTGCTTTATCACTACCTATCGAGCTATCATCTACGATGATCAGCTCTACTTGAGGGTAATCATGTCCACTTCAAGCACCTCAACTCATATTAGCCCCACCCAAGATGAACTGATTGATATTGTTAATGACGCAAAGTTATACATTGGCAAAGGCAAGGTTGCGGACTATATACCGGCTTTAGCGCGAGTATCTAACAACAAACTAGGGATTGCTGTCTGTTTACCTAGTGGTGAAATAGTGAAGGCTGGTGATGCTGATGAAACCTTCTCCATCCAATCTATTTCTAAAGTATTGTGTTTAACGTTAGCAATGGCACTGTATAAACCGGAAGAAATGTGGCACAGAGTCGGTAAAGAGCCGTCTGGTCAGGCTTTTAACTCAATGATCCAGCTAGAGCTAGAGCAGGGGATTCCGAGAAACCCGTTTATCAATGCTGGAGCAATAGTCGTCTGTGACCTTTTGTTCAGTCGTTTATCTGCCCCTAAGCAGCGGTTGCTTGAGTTTGTGCGTCAGTTGTCTGGTGATCAACATATTGTCTATGACAAAATTGTTGCCGCCTCAGAAATGATGCACAGCGACAGAAATGCTGCGATCGCCTATCTAATGCGCTCGTTTGGTAACTTTAATAATGATGTTATCCCTGTGCTTAATAACTATTTTCATGCATGTGCGCTAAAAATGAGCTGTGTTGAGCTTGCGAAAACATTTAGCTATCTTGCCAATGATGGTATCTCTTGCCAAACCAACCAGAGAGTTGTCTCTTCTTTGCAAACGAAGCAGCTCAATGCGCTATTAGCAACCTGCGGTCTTTATGATGGTGCGGGAGACTTCGCTTACAGAGTGGGTGTACCCGGTAAATCAGGCGTTGGTGGCGGTATTATTGCAGTTATTCCAAGAGAGATGACCATTGCGGTATGGTCTCCAGAGCTTGATAAATCAGGAAACTCGATGGCTGGTACTGCGGCGTTAGAGATGCTGACGAGTAAGTTAGGAAAATCCATTTTTTAGTTGACTGAACTCATCTGTAGAAACGCTTCACAAGGCAATGCAAAATACGACTTTGCCTTGTGATTTATTTCCAATAGAGGTGAGGTAGGCTTAAAACTCGCTCTCCATAAAGCATTCTAACAAGTCATTGAGAAACAAGCGTCCTTTCTCTGTTACCTGCCAAGCAAACTCACTTTCTGATAAGTAGCCTTCTTCTATCGCTTGGCTGATGGTTGGCTCAATAGAGCTTAAGGGGAGGCCAGTAAAATTAACGAAATCTTGTTTCGGACAAGGTTGCAGTAAGCGGAAACGATTAATGAAAAACTCAAATGGTCGGTCACTCTCTGCTACATCGGTTTCGCTATCTAAATAAGGTTTTACCATGTTTAAGTAGCCGCGAGGATGCTTAACTTTGGTAGTACGGATGATTCTTCCATTGGTAAAACTGAGTTTTCCGTGAGCACCACAACCAATACCGATATAATCACCAAACTGCCAATAATTAAGATTGTGCTGACATTGGTATCCAACTTTACTGTAGCCAGATATCTCATACTGTACATAACCTGCCTGAGCTAATTTTTCATGGCCTTGTTCAAATATTTCCCAGAGCTTATCATCATCAGGAAGAGTCGGTGGCTTTGAATGAAACTGAGTATTTGGTTCAATAGTTAATTGATACCAAGATAAATGAGGTGGCTGAAGCTCAATAGCTTTATCTAAATCGCTGAGCGCTTGTTCAATACTTTGATCAGGTAGTCCGTGCATCAGATCTAGATTAAAGCTGTTCAGTCCGATTTGGTGAGCTAAATTTGCCGCTTTAACCGCTTCTTCACTACCATGGATTCTTCCTAAACGTTTAAGCTTCTGTTGTTCAAAACTTTGTACTCCAATGGAAATTCGGCTAACTCCATTTTTGCGGTACTCTTTAAAGCGTTCTGCCTCAATGGTGCCGGGGTTGGCTTCCATGGTGATCTCAATATCACTTTCAAAAATAAAGCGCTTTTCTATTGCTGAAATCAAGCGGCCGATCTGTTGAGGCGATATTAGACTAGGTGTGCCGCCACCAATAAATATTGAGTGAAGGGGACGTTTACTCTGCTGTAATTGATAGCGCTCAATATCCGTATCTAGATCTTCAATCAGAGCATCAATATATTGATGCTCTGGAATGTCGCTTTTCAGCGCATGGGAATTAAAGTCACAGTATGGGCATTTTTGAATACACCATGGGATATGAACATATAGACTTAGCGGTGGCGGAGTTAACGGCATTTAGTTTGCTTCTGCTAATGTATTGAACAGCTGCTTAAGGGCTTTGCCACGATGCGAGAGTTTTTTCTTCTCCGCAGCATCTAGTTCAGCACTTGCGCATTCAGATTCTGGCACCCAGAATATTGGGTCATAACCAAAACCGTTGCTACCGTGCTGTTCTGTTAAAATCCGCCCCTGCCACTTTCCATGACAGACGATCGGTGTAGGATCATTCTCATGCTTCATTAGCACTAGAACACAATGGAACCGAGCTGTTCTTTGTTCTTCAGGCACTCCCTCAAGCTCAGTGAGCAACTTTTCTAAGTTAGCTTGATCAGTTGCGCCTTCTCCTGAATAGCGTGCTGAGTAGATACCAGGAGCGCCTTGTAGGTAATCTACTTCTAAACCTGAATCATCTGCAATAGCGGGAAGCCCAGTCTCTTTTGCGGCGTGCCTTGCTTTTATGATGGCATTTTCAATAAATGTTGTGCCTGTTTCTGCAACATCGGAGACATTAAACTCACTTTGTGCTTTTACATCAAAACCAAAGTCAGTCAGCAGTTGAGCCATCTCTTTTACTTTACCTTGGTTGCCTGTCGCTAAGACGATTTTTTTCATTATGTTATTTCACTAGAGTTAAATAATATCAGTGCTAATCACTTTAGGATCAAATGTATATTGGCGACTTGCTAATCTATCTGTTTGACCATTTTATTTATGTGTATAGCGTAAAAAGCTCTCATATGAGAGCTTGAACAATATCAGGAATGTGAGAAGGAGAGTGAATCCGCACCTGTTTATGACGGCCTAACTCTCCTTTTTCAATCGCAATGTTTTTCTTTGCTACTTTGAACTGTTTAGACAAATATTTCGTTAAATGTTCATTTGCTTTGCCATCTATAGGTGGTGCTGTAATGGCGATTTTTAGTTCTTCGCCATGCAAACCGATCATTTTGTCTCGGCTTGCCTTTGGTTGAACATAAAGTCTCACAATTAGATCATCACCTTGGATGACAGCAGCGTTCATTATAGCTGAAACCAAACAGGTCCAACAAAATCGCCCATTAAGAAGTTGGCAAACTGAAGTGCAATAAATAAAACTAATACACTTAAATCAAACCCACCCATGGCTGGCAGACGGTTTCTAATCGGTGCGAGCATAGGCTCGGTTAACTGGATAAATACATACTCTATAGGGCTTCGGCCTTGGCTTATCCAGCTCATAATTGCTCGAAGTAATAATACCCAAAATAGAAGACCACCTGCCGCTTTTAATAGTGAAAGTAAACCTAACAGTAGGAAGCTAATATCCAGAACTGCGCTGCCACCAGAGGCGATCATTACGATGGCAACAAATTTCACTACGCATAACAGGTAGGCAAAAACCAAGGTGGCTAAGTCTATACTTCCAAGGGATGGAATGATGCGGCGTAGCGGCCCAACCACTGGTTGTGTCGCTTTAACGATAAATTGAGAAAACGGATTATAAAAATCAGCTCTTGCGGCTTGTAACCACATTCTCAATAGCACCACCATAATATATAGATCGAATACGGTGGAAATCAGAAAGTTCATTGAATTCATTGTTTACCCTTGTTATCTCTTAGGCGATGTTTAGAAGAGTTTTTCCATCTCTTCTGCGCGTAATACCGCCGCTTGCATAGCTTTTGCAACGGTTTCAGTTAATTGATGTTCGTTAAATGTTTTTAATGCTTCGGCGGTTGTACCGCCTTTAGATGTTACCTGTTCTCGCAATGTTGACAGCTCTACTTCTGGGTTGGCCTCAACCATTTTTGCCGCTCCCAGTGCTGATTGTTGAACGAGCAATCTAGCGGTCTGCTTGTCAAAGCCTTGTGCCATCGCTTCGTTATGCATTGCTTCCATAAATAGGAAAAAATACGCAGGTGCACTGCCTGACGCTGCAATGATGTTGTTTATATCCGACTCTTTTTCAACCCAACAGATTTTCCCCACGGCTTCCATTAGTTTGCCTGCGAAGTTTCTGTCTGACTCTGACACTTTTTCTGTGGCATATAAGCCACTCATGCCTTGTGATAATAGTGCGGGTGTATTAGGCATCACTCTTACAAGGTTGACGTCACAATCTAGAAACTCATTCAGTCGTTGGGCTGAGATTCCTGCCGCGATAGAAATAACTAATTTGTTAGAGAAGTCGATATCCGTTAATGCACCACAAACTAACTCCATAATTTGCGGCTTTATTGCAAGAACAATAACATCTGCTTCTTCTGCGGCTATATGGTTATCCTCTTCAGTATGGATGCCATACAAAGATGTTAATAGATCTCTCTGCTCTTCATTCGGGTCAGTTGCAGTAATATTGGTTGCGTTAAAACCGCTAGCGGTAAGACCTGAAATAATGGAGCGACTCATATTTCCAGAGCCAATAAAGGTGACTTTTCTGTTTTCCATAGACTGACTTCTCCTTGAATTTATTATGATTTTTTTGAGTAATCTCTTGCACCGAAAATGGCAGTACCGATGCGTACTATCGTGCTACCAGCCTTAATCGCTGCCTCCATATCCCCTGTCATCCCCATAGATAATGTATCAATGTTGGGGTAGCTCTCTGCCAGTCTATCCTTCAGTTTCGCCAGTTGGCTAAATGCAGCAAGTTGTGAAGAGTAGTCGCTTACATTCGCAGGAATAGACATCAACCCTCTTAACGTAAGGTTAGGTAGTGAAGAAATCAACTCAGCAAGCTGAAATATTTCTGATTCATTTATACCTGACTTAGATGACTCTCCACTAGTATTAACTTGAATGAGCACTTGTAGAGGAGGTAGTGTATCTGGTCTTTGATCATTTAACCTTTGTGCTGTTTTATTTCGGTCGATAGAGTGAACCCAATCAAAATGCTCGGCAATTTGTCTAGTTTTGTTTGACTGTATTGGACCAATAAAGTGCCAAACAAGTTGAGAGGCTTTATCATGCTGAGAGAAATGACGGACTTTTTCTACGCCTTCTTGAGGGTAGTTCTCTCCGAAATGAAGTTGGCCTGCGGCAATAGCCTCTTCAATGGCTTGGTTTGGTTTGGTTTTACTGACGGCTAAAAGCTGTACCGAGTTTTCAATACGGCAGCATTTATTTTCAGCAATACGAATCTGATTGGTGACCTGTTCAATATTTTGTTGAATACTATACATAATTAACTTATTCGAGGAACGGTTATGGATATCTCTGAGTTACTTGATTTTAGTGTAAAGCATAACGCATCAGATCTACATCTTTCTGCGGGTGTTCCCCCTATGATACGTATTGATGGCGATGTAAGAAAGCTCGGCGTGCCTGCTTTGGGACATTCTGAAGTTCATCAAATGATTTTTGACATTATGACTGACGCACAGAAAAGCGAATTTGAAGGGAAATTAGAATTAGATTTTTCTTTTGAGCTGCCAAAAATAGGCCGTTTTCGTGTCAACGCCTTTAACCAGAACCGAGGTTGCTCAGCGGTATTTCGTACCATTCCAAATGAAATCCCTACTTTAGAGCAGTTGGATGCGCCGGATATTTTTCATTCGATAGCAGAAATGGAAAAGGGGCTGGTACTTGTCACAGGGCCTACAGGCTCAGGTAAGTCTACAACGCTGGCGGCTATGGTGGATCATGTTAATCGACGTTTTAATAAACATATATTAACCATTGAAGATCCAATTGAATTTATTCATAGCAATAATAAGTGCCTGATAAACCAGAGAGAAGTGCATAAAGATACGCACAGTTTTCAGGCTGCATTGCGATCGGCGTTACGTGAAGACCCGGATGTGATTTTAGTGGGAGAGCTTCGAGATCAAGAGACTATTAGCCTCGCTTTAACCGCAGCAGAAACGGGACATTTGGTCTTTGCTACTCTCCATACCAGCTCGGCGGCAAAAACCGTTGACCGTATTATTGATGTATTTCCGGGAAGTGATAAGTCCATGGTGCGGTCAATGCTATCAGAATCATTAACCGCGGTGATTGCTCAACGTTTACTAAAACGAGTTGGGGGAGGACGGGTGGCTTGTCACGAAATTATGATGGCAACACCCGCTATTCGAAACTTAATACGTGAAGACAAAGTTGCGCAAATGTACTCTATTATTCAGACTGGTGCCGCTGCGAATATGATGACCATGGAGCAAGGGGCGAGAAAACTGATTTCGCAAGGACTGGTTGATGCGGAAGAGGTGAGTAAAAAAATAGAGATGGACTATAAGACATTTAGCTAAGGGTGATGGTTGGCATGAAATTAAAGGAATTGTTGTTGGAAATGGAAGCCAAGAAAGCTTCTGATATTTACCTCACGGTAGGCGCACCTTGTCAGTTAAGAGTGAATGGTGAGCTGCTTTCGTTAGGTGATCCTCTTGATGGTGATAAGGTCTATCAACTTTTAGATAGCACTATGGATGTTGAACGTAAACAACAATTTCTTGTCGATAAAGAAGCAAATTTCGCCATTGCGCAAGATGAAAGTCGATACCGCATCAGCGCTTTCTTCCAAAGGGAGCTACCTGGTGCGGTTATCCGGCGTATAGAAACCAGAATCCCTACATTTACCGAACTAGCACTACCTGAGACATTAAAAAATTTGGTGTCTCAAAAGCGGGGGTTAGTTTTGATTGTAGGGGCGACGGGGTCTGGCAAGTCAACCACATTAGCAGCCATGACTGGGTATCGTAACAAGCAAAAGTCAGGTCATATTCTAACGGTAGAAGATCCCATCGAGTTTGTTCATCAACATGAAAAATGCATTGTTACTCAGAGAGAGGTTGGCCTAGATACTGAAAGTTACGAAGTTGCCTTGAAGAACTCTCTTCGGCAAGCACCCGATGTGATTTTAATTGGTGAAATTAGAACACGGGAAACCATGGAATACGCCATGACGTTTGCTGAAACCGGGCATTTATGTATGGCGACATTGCATGCTAACAACGCCAATCAAGCACTTGAGAGAATATTGCATTTGATGCCGAAAGATCGACGAGAGGCGTTTTTGTTTGATTTATCCAATAATCTAAGGGGGATTGTCGCGCAGCAATTGATTATGGATAGTGACGGAAAAAGTCGGCAAGGGGCATTTGAGATATTACTCAACTCATCTCGCGTATCTGATCTGTTGCGTCGTGGTGAACTGAATGAGTTAAAAACCACCATGGCTAAGTCTAACGAAATGGGAATGATTACTTTTGATCAATCACTCTTTCAGTTAGTCGTAGAAGGGAGAATTAGTGAGCAAGATGCTTTACATCATGCAGACTCCGCTAATGATTTGCGTTTAATGCTTAAGCAAAATAGCGGCACAATAGCGTCGTCTGGTTATTTGGATGGCGTTAAAATTGATATGGACTAGTGCTGTGACCACAACTGTTCAAACCAACTTTCTAAAATAACAACGGCAGATTGGCAGTCAACATTACCTTTGGTTAAGGCTTTGTAGCCGCCCATTTCAAACAGCTCCGCTTTAGCCTCCGACGTTGACAACCTCTCATCGTGTAATTCAACAGGGAGACCAAATCGGCCATGAAGTCGGTTGGCAAATTTCTTCGCACGTGGTGTGATACTTTCTAAGGCATTACCATATAGATCTGCTGGCAGGCCCACGACAATAAGGTCTGGCTGCCACTCTTTTATCTGCTTGCCAATGTCGTCCCAGTTTGGAATTCCGTCGTTTGCTTTAAATGCTTTGAGTGGTGATGCAGTGCCTGTAATCTCTTGCCCTATGGCTGAACCGATACTTTTTGTACCATAATCAAATGCCATAATCGTCTTGGACATCTTTATTCCTTAATACCTGTTGTTTTATTCTGTTCCATCGCTCTGTTACGCATGCCCAGCATCGATGGAGAGTTGCGCTGGGTTAACACCTAGCATTTGTACCGCTTTGCTCCAGCGCTCTTCAATTGGGGTATCAAAAATAACACTCGGATCCGCCTCAACGGTTAACCATGAGTTTTCAGCAAGCTCTTTTTCTAATTGTCCCGCAGTCCATCCAGAATAACCAAGAGCGACAATATAGCTGTTGGGCTCGGCTTCTGTACCCAAGACGCTGAGAATATCCTTGGAGGTTGTTACGCTTATCTTATCGGTCATTTGAATGCTGGATTGGTAGTTATCCTTGGGCTCATGAAGAATAAAACCACGGTCTTCTGATACTGGGCCGCCATTTAAGACCGACATCTGCAAGCTTTCTTTTTTAAGTTGTGGATGAGTTGAGTCAACATCGACTCTCTCCAGCATATTGCCAACCGTAATATCTATCGGCGCATTGACGATTATTCCCATTGCCCCATCTTTATTATGCTCACACAAATAGATCACGGAGCGATGAAAAAAAGCGTCTTTCATTCCGGGCATAGCGACAAGAAAATGATTGGATAAATCCATACTAACTCCTGCACATTATAAAACGGTTGAGAAGATTAGGCAGTGCTAGCCTGCCTAAAACAACGATTAACTTATCTAGAGCTATCGACTTACCTAAAGCCCTTACTTGCCTAGGCGACGCTCAATAGCATCCATTAATTTACCTGTAACAGAGACATCGAATGCCGCTTCGATTTCACGGATACAGGTTGGGCTTGTGACATTAATTTCTGTTAGCTTGTCGCCAATAACATCTAAGCCAACAAAAATAAGTCCTTTTTCTTTAAGTGTAGGCGCTACTGCTTCAGCTATCTTAATATCTGTCTCACTTAGTGGTCTCGCTTCACCTCGGCCGCCCGCTGCTAGGTTTCCTCGGGTTTCACCTTTGGCTGGTATACGAGCTAAGCAGTACGGTATTGGCTCTCCATCTACCACTAATATTCTTTTATCACCATTGGTAATATCTGGCACAAAAGTTTGGGCCATTGCATAGTTTTGACCGTGGTTAGTGAGTGTCTCAATGATGACGGACACATTAGGATCGTCTTTTTTCACTCGGAAGATTGAAGCACCTCCCATACCATCAAGAGGTTTTAAAATGATGTCACCATGTTGCTCTTTAAAGGCTTTAATTTTTTCTGCCTTGCGAGTCACGACGGTTGTCGGTGTTAACTCTGGGAACCACGCTGTAAATAATTTTTCATTACAATCTCTTAAGCTTTGTGGCTTATTTACGATCAGAGTGCCTTTTTCTTCAGCTCTTTCCAGAATATAAGTGGCGTAGATAAACTCGGTATCAAAGGGAGGATCTTTACGCATTAATACGGCATCAAGTTCTGATAACTCAATTGTTTGCTCTGATTGGAACTGATACCAGTCGTTCGGGTCTTCTTTTAAGGTGACTATTTTTGTGTCAGCAATGGCCACACCTTGATCTAAGTGCAGATCATTCATTTCAATATAATGAATTTCATAGCCACGTCTTTGCGCTTCAAGCATCATGGCAAAGCTAGAGTCTTTTTTTATATTAATGGACGAAATAGGGTCCATTACTATGCCAAGTTTGATCATGTTTATCTCCGTTTAGCCAAGATCGCCAAAGCGAACTTGTAGTGCAGTAATAGCAGTAAGGGCGGCTGTTTCTGTCCTTAATACTCTAGGCCCCAGCAATGTTTCCTCAAACTGGTACTGTTCGGTCATTGATATCTCCTCTGCGGAGAGGCCGCCTTCAGGGCCAATCAGTAACCGAACTTTCTCCATAGGTTGTGGAAGGGTATTGATAGAGTACTTCGCTCTTGGGTGTAAGTTTAATTTTAGTGCACCGTCTTGTTCTGCGCACCACTGTTCTAATTTCATTATTGGCCGGATTAAAGGGATATTATTTCTACCGCACTGTTCACAAGCTGCGATGGCTATTTTTTGCCATTGCAGCAGTTTCTTCTCAAAACGTTTAGCATCCAATTTTACGCCACAACGCTCGGATATTAGTGGAGTAATAACATTAACGCCCAGTTCCACCGACTTTTGAATAGTGAATTCCATTTTGTCTCCTCGAGAGACAACTTGACCTAAATGAATATTTAAAGGGGATTCACTGCTTTTCTCTATTTGCTCAAGCACATTTGCTTGAACCGTTTTTTTGTTCACTTCAATTATTGTTGCAGGAAATTCATTGCCACTACCATCAAATAGCACAATATCTTGCTGTGGCTTCATTCTTAGAACTCGACCTATGTGAGCACTTGCTTCATCGCTAAGGGTTATATTACCTAGCTGGTGGATGAGTTCTGGATGATAGATTCGAGGTGTTCGCATTGCTGGTTATTCCTGCATTAGATAGTTATTGCATTGTATAACATGGATGCAAAATAGAGAAAAACAAGGGGGACCTTCTAAGCAAATTGTTCTTATTTATAGGAAAACATTTAGTGGCTTTCTATTCCTGAAAATTTGAGCAATTGCTGACATTGGCGACAGTGATAGCTGGCTTTATTGGTGCGCACTTTATTGTGTCGTCTTATTGTTAATGCGTGCATTTGGCACTGGCAGTGATACTCAAAGGTACGGCCTTGTACTGAGCTGATATCAAATGAGTGTGTGGTTTTAGCTGGGGAGGAGAGTACATCTTCCATCATCGCTTTCCACTCAGTTCCATGTGGTCGTACTTTGCCAAATTTTTGGAAAGTCAGTAAATGCGCAAGTTCATGGGGAATGACTTCATTAATAAAGGCTAAAGGATTTTCTCTGAAAAGAACGGGGTTGAGACGAATGTGCCACTGTTGTAAGTAGGCTTTCCCTGCTACTTTTCCTCGTAATTTGAAGCCGACTGATGGGACGGGTATCTTGTTCCCTAACTGGTTTTCTGCGAGATGAATATACTTTATTAGTGCTTTATTGGCGTAGTAATAGAGGTCGATATTGCTCATTGAGCCCCCTAAGACTAGATAGAACAATATAAAGAAGGCCCTCGATTGAGGGCCTTCTTTATTATTACAAAATTATAAACCAGCAAACTCTTTAATTAGAGCGGCTTTATCAGTGGCTTCCCATGGGAACTCTTCGCGACCAAAGTGTCCATATGCAGCTGTTTTTTGGTAAATCGGTTGCAACAGGTTCAACATTTCTTGAAGACCATAAGGACGTAAATCAAAGAACTGACGTACTGCTTCGATAATGATGTCATGAGATACTTTTTCAGTACCAAATGTCTCTACCATGATGGACGTTGGATCCGCAACACCAATAGCATAAGACAGTTGGATTTCACAACGATCGGCTAGACCCGCAGCGACAAGGTTTTTCGCCACGTAACGTGCGGCATATGCGGCACTACGATCCACTTTTGAAGGATCTTTACCAGAGAATGCACCACCACCGTGACGAGCTGCGCCACCATAAGTATCTACGATAATTTTACGACCAGTTAAACCACAGTCACCCATTGGGCCACCGATAACAAAACGGCCGGTTGGGTTAATAAAGAAGTTCGTCTCTTTTGTTAACCACTCTGAAGGAAGAACCGGTTTGATGATCTCTTCCATTACCGCTTCACGAAGATCCGGAGTAGAAATAGAGTCACAGTGCTGAGTTGATAATACCACAGCATCAATTCCAACAATCTTACCTTGATGGTATTGGAAGGTTACCTGAGATTTTGCATCTGGACGCAACCATGGTAGTGAACCATTCTTACGAACTTCCGCTTGTTTTTGTACTAACAAGTGAGAGTATGTAATTGGCGCTGGCATCAAAACATCGGTTTCATTTGTTGCGTAACCAAACATAATACCTTGGTCGCCAGCCCCTTGTTCTTTTGGATCGGCTTTATCAACGCCTTGGTTAATATCTGGAGACTGTTTACCAATGGTATTCAATACTGCACATGAGTTGGCATCAAAGCCCATATCAGAGTGTACATAACCGATATCGCGTACCGTTTCACGAGTGATCTCTTCAATGTCTACCCATGCAGAAGTAGTGACTTCACCACCAACCATGACCATACCTGTTTTGACGTATGTTTCACAGGCGACACGTGCTTTAGGATCTTGCTCAATGATTGCATCAAGTACAGCATCCGAAATCTGATCGGCAATTTTATCTGGGTGACCTTCTGATACAGACTCAGAAGTAAAAAGATGCTTAGCCATATGTGGTAGCTCCAAGTTGTTGATTAGAAGACGTATAACACATCTTCAAAAATTACGTATAGAGAAACAGCAGCATGATTGATTGCTGGGTGTTTCTACATCTAGACGTCTATTCTAGTTTTTAAGGCAAAAAATACAAGTTTTTTTTGCTATAACTGAGAATCATTCCAAATAACAATAATTATTATTTCGGATAATGAACTGGGTTAGTGTATTTAGTAAGGCTATATAAGTTATCCCGCTCTAAATGACGATGGTCTAACTTTGTCATGATCTGTTATTTGTTAAATTGTGCTTGATGGACGATAAACAGGGGTTGAAATCGATTGCAGTCCTAATTTTGCTTTGAGAGAATAGCGCCGCTGATTTGTTCGCAAATAATCAGTATGTTTCCCCTTATATTGAAACCGCTTATGCACTCAGGAGCAGACATGTCGTCTCAAAAACAATTAGCTAATGCAATCCGCGCGTTAAGCATGGATGGTGTACAAAAAGCCAACTCTGGTCACCCTGGAGCCCCTATGGGAATGGCTGATATCGCAGAAGTCCTTTGGCGTGGTCATATGGACCACAACCCACAAAACCCACAGTGGGCTGACCGCGACCGCTTTATCTTATCTAACGGCCACGGCTCAATGCTGATTTACTCTTTGCTTCACCTGACTGGCTATGAGCTGTCTATTGATGATTTGAAAGACTTCCGTCAACTTCATTCTAAAACACCGGGTCACCCAGAATATGGTTACGCTCCGGGTGTTGAAACCACAACGGGTCCTCTAGGCCAAGGCATCACAAACGCTGTGGGCATGGCATTGGCTGAGAAAACACTGTCTGAGCAGTTCAACAAAGAAGGCCACGACATTGTTGACCATAACACTTATGTGTTTATGGGAGACGGCTGTCTGATGGAAGGTATCTCTCACGAGGCGTGTTCTCTGGCGGGTACTCTAGGTCTTGGCAAGCTAATCGCGTTCTGGGATGACAACGGCATCTCAATCGACGGTGAAGTGGAAGGCTGGTTCTCTGACGACACACCTAAGCGTTTTGAAGCGTACGGCTGGCACGTAATTCCGGCAGTAGATGGTCACGACGCAGCAGCAATCAATGCGGCTATTGAAGCGGCGAAGGCAGAGACAGGCAAGCCAACGCTTATCTGTACTAAGACCATCATCGGTTTTGGTTCACCAAATAAATCAGGTTCACACGACTGTCACGGTGCACCTCTAGGCGCTGAAGAAATTGCAGCAACACGTAAAGAACTTGGTTGGGAGCACGGTCCTTTTGAAATTCCGTCGGAAATCTATGCAGAGTGGGATGCGAAAGAAGCAGGCGCAACTAAGGAAGCAGCGTGGGATGAGAAATTTGCAGCTTATGAAGCAGCATACCCAGAGCTTGCAGCAGAATTCAAACGCCGCGTAAACGGTGAGCTACCAGCAGAGTGGGAAGCAAAGACCTCTCAAATCATTGCTGACCTACAAGCAAACCCTGCCAACATCGCGTCTCGTAAAGCGTCACAAAACGCACTAGAAGCGTTTGGTGCTATGCTACCAGAATTTATGGGCGGCTCTGCTGACCTTGCACCATCGAACCTGACAATGTGGTCTGGCTCTAAATCTATCACGCCAGAAGATGCATCAGGCAACTACATCCACTACGGTGTGCGTGAGTTTGGTATGACGGCGATTATGAACGGTCTTGCGCTTCATGGTGGCTTTGTTCCTTACGGTGCAACTTTCCTAATGTTTATGGAATACGCACGTAACGCACTGCGTATGGCGGCTCTGATGAAGGTTCAGAACATTCAGGTTTACACTCATGACTCCATCGGTCTGGGTGAAGATGGTCCGACTCACCAACCGGTAGAGCAGGTATCTTCTCTTCGTCTGACTCCGAACATGAGCACATGGCGTCCATGTGACCAAGTAGAATCAGCGGTAGCGTGGAAGTTTGCTATTGAGCGTAAAGATGGCCCTACATCGCTTATCTTCTCTCGTCAGAACCTAGCTCAACAACCTCGTAGCGAAGCACAAGTTGCGGACATTGCTAAAGGTGGTTATGTACTAAAAGATTGTGATGGCAAACCTGAGCTAATTCTGATTGCAACAGGCTCAGAAGTAGAACTTGCAACAGAAGCGGCAGCTCAGCTAACAGCAGAAGGCAAGAAAGTACGCGTCGTATCCATGCCTGCTACTGACGTGTTTGACAAGCAAGATGCAGCTTACCGTGAAGCAGTACTGCCTTCAGACGTAACCGCTCGTGTTGCTGTTGAAGCAGGAATTGCTGACTTCTGGTACAAGTATGTTGGTTTTGACGGCCGCATCATCGGTATGACAACCTTTGGTGAGTCAGCTCCGGCAGGCGAACTCTTTAAGATGTTCGGCTTTACCGTAGAAAACGTTGTCGATACAGCGAAAGAGCTACTGGCTTAATCCATCACCTTTCAGTGCTTCTTTGAGCACTGACGTGAATACTGTAAAAACCGGAGATCTTAGGATTTCCGGTTTTTTTATTGCGTTTTATTGTTGAAAAACTGAGCCTAGTTGCCGTGCGAAAGCCAGAATAATCGGTTAGTATCCCACTCTAAAGACAATAATAATTAGGCAAAAAAATGCTAAAAGTTGCAATTAACGGTTTTGGCCGTATTGGTAGAAATGTACTTCGTGCCCTATACGAAAGCGGAAAAAACGAGCAGATAAAAATTGTTGCAGTGAATGAACTGGCTCAGCCTGATGCGATGGCGCACCTGTTGCAATACGATACCAGCCATGGACGCTTTAGTAAGAAAATATCGAATGATCAGCAGCACCTGTTTATCCACCACAATAATGGTGAGTTTGATTCAGTTCGAATACTTCACTTAGCTGAAATTGAACTGCTACCTTGGCGAGATTTGGAAGTAGATATAGTGCTAGATTGCACCGGTGTATACGGCGATAGAGCCGATGGCCTACAGCATATCGCCGCGGGTGCAAAAAAAGTGCTATTTTCTCACCCAGGTGGTCATGATATCGATAACACCATTATTTATGGTGTGAATCAAAGTACCTTACTTCCTGAACACAACATTGTTTCGAATGGTTCATGTACTACCAACTGTATCGTACCGGTAATAAAGGTATTGGATGATGCGTTTGGTATTGAGTCTGGTTCTATTACCACTATCCACTCTTCTATGAATGATCAACAGGTCATTGATGCCTACCATTCAGATCTGCGCCGTACCCGTGCTGCCAGCCAATCAATTATTCCGGTTGATACCAAACTTCATAAAGGCATTGAAAGAATATTTCCGAAATTTTCTAACAAATTTGAAGCTATTTCCGTCAGAGTTCCCACTGTTAACGTTACTGCGATAGATTTAAGTGTCACAATTAATGCAAATGTGAAAGTTAATGACGTAAATCAAACCATAATAGAGGCATCTCGGTGTACATTACGTGACATTGTTGACTATACTGAATTACCTTTGGTTTCGATTGATTTTAATCATGATGCGCACAGCGCGATTGTAGATGGAACGCAGACCAGAGTTAGCAACGGTCATCTAGTAAAAATGTTAGTTTGGTGCGACAACGAGTGGGGTTTCGCCAACCGAATGCTGGATACCGCATTAGTTATGTTGCCATGTGAATAAATGAATTTGGGATTAAAGTGAAATTTTTCTTGAAATTAAATTACATAATCCCCACATAGGTAGCAGTTAAAGAATTTCTATGTTTGGCATGATGCTGAGCTGTTTAAAACTTTATATTTAATTGAGAGGACAAACCATGTCTGTAATCAAGATGACCGACCTGGACCTAGCAGGTAAACGTGTATTTATCCGTGCTGACCTTAACGTACCAGTAAAAGAAGGAAAAGTGACTTCTGATGCTCGTATTCTAGCATCGTTACCAACCATTAAGCTTTGTTTAGAAGCTGGTGCTAAAGTAATGGTGACATCTCACTTAGGTCGCCCAACTGAAGGTGAATACGCTGAAGAGTTCTCTCTACAACCTGTTGTTAATTACTTAAATGACGCTTTAGATTGTGACGTTAAGTTAGCAAAAGACTATTTAGATGGTCTTGAGCTCAACACTGGTGAATTAGTTGTTCTTGAAAATGTTCGCTTTAATAAAGGCGAGAAGAAAAATGAAGAAGAGCTATCTAAGAAATACGCGGCATTGTGTGATGTATTTGTTATGGATGCATTTGGTACGGCTCACCGTGCTCAAGCTTCTACGCATGGCGTAGGTACTTACTCACCAGTTGCATGTGCAGGTCCTTTACTTGCAAATGAACTAGAAGCTCTTGCTCAAGCAATGGACAAACCAGCTCGTCCAATGGTTGCTATTGTTGGTGGTTCTAAAGTATCAACTAAGTTAACGGTTCTAGAATCACTATCTAAAGTAGCAGATCAGCTTGTTGTTGGTGGTGGTATTGCGAACACGTTTATCGCAGCATCTGGCCACAATGTTGGTAAATCGCTTTATGAAGCCGATCTTGTTGATACCGCGAAGAAACTGATGGAAGAGTGCGCTATTCCTGTTGCTACTGATGTGGCTTGTGCTAAAGCGTTTGATGAAAATGCAGAAGCTATAATCAAAGATGTATCAGAAGTACAAGATGACGATATGATTTTTGACCTAGGTCCAAATAGCTCAGCTGAATTGGCTGAAATTCTTAAAAATGCAAAAACCATTCTTTGGAACGGTCCAGTAGGTGTTTTTGAATTTAAGAACTTTGAAGCTGGTACGGAATCTATTTCAAAAGCAATCGCAGAGTCAGAAGGCTTCTCTGTTGCTGGTGGCGGCGATACTTTAGCTGCTATAGATAAATTTGGTATCAAAGCTGATGTTTCTTACATCTCAACAGGTGGTGGCGCTTTCCTTGAATTTGTTGAAGGTAAAGTACTTCCTGCTGTAGCGATGCTTGAAGAGCGTGCTAAAGCATAAATATTGAAGTGAACGGGAATAATTATTCCCGTTTTTACGTTTGCTGCGCTAGGTTTTATTGATAGAATGCCGCTGCGTAGGGAGCAAACGTTTGCAAGATTCGCAAGAATTCATTTAAAACGACAGAAAATAGGACTCAATCCATGTCTAAGATCTTCGATTTCGTAAAGCCAGGTGTTATCTCTGGTGAAGACGTACAAAAAGTATTTGAAGTTGCTAAAGAAAATAACTTCGCTTTACCAGCTGTAAACTGTGTAGGTACTGACTCTGTAAACGCAGTACTAGAAGCAGCGGCGAAAGTAAAAGCCCCTGTTATTGTTCAGTTCTCTAACGGCGGTGCTGCTTTCTTCGCAGGTAAAGGCCTTAAGCTTGAAGGTCAAGGTACGCAAGTACTTGGTGCTGTTGCTGGTGCAAAATATGTACACGCAGTAGCTGAATCTTACGGTGTGCCAGTGATTCTTCATACTGACCATGCAGCTAAGAAACTTCTTCCATGGATTGATGGTCTTCTGGATGCAGGTGAAGAGTTCTTTGCTCAAACAGGTAAGCCTCTATTCTCTTCTCACATGATTGACCTTTCTGAAGAGTCTCTAGAAGAGAACATCGAAATTTCTGGTCAATACCTTGCTCGCATGGCGAAAATGGGCATGACTCTAGAAATCGAATTGGGTTGTACTGGTGGTGAAGAAGATGGCGTTGATAACTCTGATATGGACGCATCTGAACTATATACTTCTCCTGAAGATGTAGCGTATGCATATGAAAAACTAAACGCTATTAGCCCTAACTTCACTATTGCAGCATCATTTGGTAACGTGCACGGTGTATACCAAGCAGGTAACGTTGTACTGACTCCAACTATTTTACGTGACTCTCAAGCATATTGTGCTGAGAAATTTGGTATTGCACCAAATGCACTAAACTTTGTATTCCACGGTGGTTCTGGTTCTTCTGAAGAAGAGATTCAAGAGTCTATCGGTTACGGTGTTATCAAAATGAACATCGATACTGATACTCAGTGGGCTTGCTGGGATGGTATCCGAGTGTACGAAGCGGCTAATCGTGAATTCTTGCAAGGTCAAATCGGTAACCCAACAGGTGAAGCGGCTCCAAACAAGAAGTACTATGATCCACGTGTATGGCTACGTGCTGGTCAAGCGTCTATGGTTACTCGTCTTGAGAAAGCATTTGCTGACCTGAATGCGGTTGACGTGCTATAAGCAGCTCTCGCTAATTAGATTTAATTTAAGAACCGCTCATTAGAGCGGTTTTTTTTGTCTTATCAAAAATTATGTTGCCGTTTACTGTAATTAGTCTGGATTTTATAGCTTTAACTGGTTTATCTTATTTCAGTAGAAGTTAGCTAATTTAGTGAAAAAGGATTTACAACTAATAAAGGTAGAATTATGGCAGATGAAAATATAGTAGTAACAGAGGTTGCAGAGAGCTTTTCTTTAGCAGAGCGTTGGTTAAGCAATAATTCTGATCTTCTGGTTCAGTATGGTGTAAACATTATTTCGGCCATACTGATACTCTTCATTGGTAACATTGTAGTAAAAGCGATCGCCAACAGTGTTGCTAAGGTACTTAAAAATAAACAGATGGATAAAGCGGTAGTTGATTTTATTCATGCATTAGTTCGCTATCTGCTGTTTATTATCGTTCTTATTGCCGCATTAGGCCGAGTCGGTGTACAGACTGCATCTGTGGTTGCGGTTATCGGTGCTGCAGGTTTAGCTATTGGTTTGGCTCTTCAGGGCTCATTATCAAACTTTGCCGCCGGCGTATTGATTGTGGCATTTCGCCCGTTCAAAACGGGTGATTATGTTGAAATTGGTGGTGTTGCGGGCTCTGTAGATTCGATTCAGATCTTTCAAACTATTCTAACAACACCGGATAATAAAATGGTTGTCGTACCTAATGGCTCAGTTATTGGCGGTGCTATTGTCAACTATTCTCGTCATGATACCCGAAGAATCGATCATGTCATTGGTGTCTCTTATAATGCAGACCTGCAAAAAACCAAACAAGTTATATTGAGTGTTTTAGAAGCTGATGATCGAATTTTAACGTCGCCAGGTATACAAATTGGTGTGTCGGCGCTGGCGGACTCCTCGGTTAACTTTGTTGTGCGTCCATGGTGTAAAACCGCAGATTACTGGAATGTCTATTTTGATTCGCTGCAAGGTATAAAAGAAGCGCTTGATAAAGAAGGAATTGAAATACCTTTCCCACAAATGGATGTTCACCTGAATAAAGCGGATTAGAATACACTTAATCGTTATTGATTAAATGCTATAGAGTTAAAAGGGCCATAAGGCCCTTTTTTAGATCATGTGGATGGTATTAGGAAGCTGACTGAGGAGCGCTGGTAGATCGGAACCTGCGAAAGAAAAGGTTTTTTCTGGGTATGCAGGGGTGTACAAAATCTCATCTTTTTCTATCATCTCTTGATCGATGATCATAGGTATCTCTTCTGGTAAACCAAATGGACATACAGCCCCAGATAAACAGCCTATTTCCGCTGTCATCTCTTCTGGAGTACAGATAGATACTCGTTTTCCTAATGCATCTTTAACGGCTTTTTTATCTAAGCGTTTATCTTTTTCGGTTAATAGCAATGCGAAACCGCCACCTTTAATTTTAAGAAAAAGACTTTTACTCATTGTGCCTGTCATTCCTAATTCTTTTGAGACTCTTTCATCCGTGGCAAAGTCACGGATAGGTTCGTGTTGCCACTCTTTATAGGCAATATTATTGCGTTGAAAAAGTGATAGGTTGAATTGATAAATTTCGTCTAAACGTTCCATTAAAAATATTGTTCCCAAAGAAGCTTTGTTAAAGAGAGTGCAACAACAAACATGATCATTGCGACAACAAAATCGATAGATTTTTTTACTTTTGGCTTTGAAAGAGTTGGAGCAAGTTTTGCTGCTCCTAGCGAAAGCCCATAAAACCAAACCAGAGAAGAGAGCGCTGTTCCAATTGCAAACGCTATGCGATCGTTTCCTTCAAATTGCCCACCAATAGAGCCAAGTATAACTACAGTATCTAAATAGACTTGTGGATTGAGTATGGTTACAGCCAATGCCCCCATAATAACGGCGATTCGACCCTTTGCCACGGAGGACGATTTTTTTTCGTTAGATTGGCTATTAAAGGCGTTTCTTAAGGAAAGGTAACCATAAAAAGTGAGGAATAGAATGCCTCCTACAGTTACGCTGGTGAGCAGTGTTTCATTTTGTGACAATAGTGCTCCGCCACCAAATATACCCGCGGAGACCAATATGATATCCAATATACTGCATAAGGTTGCCGTCGTAATATGATGTTGGCGATTGATGCCTTGATTTAATACGTAGGCATTTTGTGCGCCTATGGGAATGATCATTCCAGCGTTTAAACCAAATCCTTGTAGCAATATCCAAAAACTCACAGTGTTCCCTTCTTCATGTAGTGTCTACTTTTGTATTAACGTATTGATATAGAGTATTGAAAAAATATTAATAATTATAACTAATAATTCTTATTGATAATAAGTTTTGCTTATAATGTAAAGTGACAGAGCAGAAGATTAAGGAAAGTTATGAGAGGACTAGATTATCGCTGGATTGAAGCATTAGATGCCATTATTGAGCAGCGAAGTTTTGATAAGGCTGCAGAGGAGCTCTGTATATCACAATCAGCAGTATCGCAGCGAATTAAACAGTTAGAGAAATGGTTAGCACAACCAGTTTTGATTCGAGAGCAACCACCTAGAGCAACCGATGCAGGAAAGAAGTTGTTGGGTTTGTACCGGCGAGTCTGTTTGCTTGAGCAAGATTTATTGCCAGAGCTGACCCCAGAAGCGAGTGAAAAGCCTCTACCTGTATCGGTGGCAACGAATGCCGATACATTGGCGACTTGGTTATTACCTAGCTTAGCCAATCTGTTGCATTCATCAAAGCTTCAATTGAATCTCATTGTTGAAGACGAAAAACGAACTTTAGAAAAACTACGTAGTGGCGAAGTTGTCGGGGCAATAAGCATTGAAGCAAAACCTATCACAGGTTGTACGGCGGATTATTTAGGTACAATGGAGTATCTATGCGTGGCAAGCCCAGAGTTTTGCCAACGTTACTTTCCTGACGGTGTGTCGAGAGAGTCATTAATGCATGCCCCTGCCGTTGTCTTCAATCAATATGATCAAATGCATGAGATGTTCATTCAGCAACATTTTGGGCTTTCGGTTAGTCATGTAGTAAAGCATACGGTAAGGAGTTCGGAAGCGTTTGTTAAGCTTGCAACTTTGGGGGTTGCATATTGTTTGATACCCAAGCCGCAAATTGTTGATGAGCTGAAAAATGGCGATCTCATTAATATCGTTCCACAGCATACAATTCCACATGAGTTATATTGGCACCACTGGCAGTTGGAAAGTGGTGTTATTGATGAACTTTCCAGTTCTATTATTTGCTTCGCAAAAAAGAACTTGCCTCAAGGTTAAGTTAGAGTTATGTCAAACATCATAGAATTGAGTACCTTCTAGTTTGAATTTGGCTAGTATAGTGACTGAAGTTAGTGAGTACGCTCAAACAGGTATCTCAATATATGCTGAGAAATGAATTTGGCTACGTAAATCGTAGCGCGACTTTGACCGAGTTAACCAATAAGGTATTTCAATGAAACGTATAATGATATTACTTGCTGTTTTTCTTTGTACATTGAGTATAAAGGTGATGGCAGCGAATCCAAGCTTTCCTCATATTGAAACAACAGGATATGGAGAGGTGATAGCACAACCCGACATGGCAGAATTCACGGTCCAAATTGAAGAGTCGACTCTTACCGCAGAGCAAGCGAAAAAGCGAGTGGATAAAGTAGTGACTGCATTTATTCAACGTTTAATGGCGGAAGGTGTGCAGAAACAGGATATTAATAGCAGTAACTTATACTTATCCCCTAGATATCACTACCCTAAGTCAGGTGCTTCTGAGTTGGTAGGTTATAAAGCGTCTCGTAGCATTACAGTTACCGTAAATGATTTAACAAAGTTAAATGCTTACCTAGACGGTGCCATTGGTGATGGTATCAATCGCGTCGATAATATTCAGTTGAAAGTGAAAGACAAAAAAAGTTACCAACAGCTAGCGAGAAAAGAAGCGATTAAGGATGCTAATGATAAAGCATCATCATTAGCAGAAGGTTTTAGCTCACAGTTAGATGGCGTTTGGAAAATCACCTATAACCAAGGGCCAGAGCGTCGCCCTATTATGTATAAATCAATGGCAATGGAAGCACAAGCCGATGTTGCTGCGAGTTATCAAGACGCGACAATTATTATTCGAGATAGTGTGAATGTTACTTACCGTTTGAAGTAGTTCAGCAAGGGCTATAGATGAGTGATATTAGTCAAAGAGGCCAAATAGCTCTCTTTTAGCTAAGAGAAACGTTGATAAGTGAGCTAATGGTAACTATTTGTTATATTGATAGTTTTAACAAAAATGCACAGTTAACTAGATTGAACGCCATAATATTGTAAATATTAATTTTATACACTGTTTTATTGAAGGTGGGTATTGTTTTTCGTTATAGGTTTAAATTACTATTCCCTTCCAACTCAGTGAAATAGAAGAATAAAATGAAAAATATAATGATAATGGCTTTTACTTTCGTCATTTTGGTAGGGTGTAGTTCAGCGCGCTATCAAGTTAGTGAACCTACTGCGAGCCCTGAAGCGATCAAAGCTCTTCAGGAGGAGATGGACGGTGCTACTGATATGAGCGTATCTGATGAAGGTGTACTGACTTATAACAAATGGGTTCCAAGTGGCTACCATTGGCTTAAAGGTGTGACTTTAAAATCGGCGTATGAATTTTCTTGTATCCAAGCGCTATCTATTTTAGAAGACGGTTTTACTATTTCTATCAATTTCAAAGGAACTGGTGGTGGTCAGTACAACTATGATCTACAGCGTTGTCTAGATATGCAGGCAGAAAAAGATCAAGAATAGAAAAATTTTTTATATAAATAAAGCCCTCAAATTCTGAGGGCTTTACTGTTTTTTGCTCTTAATTAATGCAGTAATCTTGCGCGGATGGTACCGTCAATCTTCTTAAGCTTAACTAACGCTTCTTCTGAACGGCTTGCTTCTACATCAATAACCACATAGCCAATTTCTGAGCTAGTTTGTAAATACTGACCCGCGATGTTAATGCCATCTTCGGCAAAAATGGTGTTGATTTGAGTCAGGATACCGGGGCGGTTCTCGTGAATATGCAGAAGACGAGAAGCTCCTTTATGTGTTGGTAATGACACTTCAGGGAAGTTAACACTAGAAAGAGTTGAGCCATTGTCTGAGTATTTAGCCAGTTTCCCCGCGACTTCTACCCCAATGTTTTCTTGAGCTTCTTGTGTAGACCCCCCCACATGCGGAGTAAGAATAACATTGTCAAATTTAATCAGTGGCGATTCAAAAGGATCGGCATTTGTTTTTGGCTCGATAGGGAATACATCTACCGCTGCGCCTCCAAGGTGTCGTGACTCGAGAGATTGACATAAGGCTGGAATATCCACCACTGTGCCTCTCGCGGCATTGATAAAGACAGCTCCCGGTTTCATCATTGCGAACTCTTCTGCACCCATCATATCTTTTGTTTCTGGGGTTTCTGGTACATGAAGAGATATAACATCACACTTGTTTAGTAAGTCACTAAGAGTATGTACTTGAGTGGCATTTCCTAACGAGAGCTTATTTTCAATGTCATAGAAATACACGCGCATTCCGAGGTTTTCAGCGATAATACCTAACTGAGTTCCAATATGACCATAGCCAATAATACCTAAACGTTTACCGCGAGCTTCGTAGGATCCATCAGCACTTTTTTTCCAGATGCCTCGATGGGCAAGTGCATTTTTTTCAGGAATTCCTCTTAGTAATAGCAATATCTGTCCTAAAACTAGCTCTGCGACACTACGAGTATTTGAAAACGGAGCGTTAAAGACAGGTATGCCGCGCTTAGAGGCTGCGGTTAAGTCAACCTGATTCGTACCGATACAAAAACAACCAACTGCTGCTAGTTTGTTCGCAGCTTGAAACACTTTTTCGGAAAGGTTGGATCTCGATCGAATACCGATGAAGTGCACATCTTTTACTGCTTTTACAAGTTCATCTTCAGAAAGTGAACCCTTGTGGTATTCGATATTGGTATATCCAGCGGCTTCTAAAACTTCGACTGTTGAAGGGTGAAGTCCCTCTAAAAGCAGAATTTTAATTTTGTCTTTTTCCAGTGATACTTTGGCCATTTATTTGCGTCCTTAAAATGGAATGTTTTTTACAGTACAGACATGTGGCAAGTATGTGAAACCCTTGTCAGCCTTACGGACTATTTCAACTTGCTGTACATTTCTGTTTAATAAACTATCAAAAAAAATGCATTTTGGGTAAGAAAATTACGGCATAAGAGATAAAAAAACGGCACTTTAGAGTGCCGTTTGTTATCAAATTACATATTTTGCAACTTTTATAGAACAAATAGGTGGTTATTCTGCTATTTTTGCGCCTTCAGGAGAGCCGGTAATCACCACATCAGCTCCGCGATGAGCAAACAGTCCCACGGTAACAACACCCGCTAAGCTTGTAATTTTATCTTCTAGCTCTTTGGCATTAGTAATTTCTAGACCATGAACATCAATAATGATATTGCCATTGTCGGTTACTACACCCTCTCTATATGCAGGGTCGCCACCAAGTTTAACCAGTTCTCTTCCTACATATGAACGGGCCATAGGAATGACTTCTACTGGCAAAGGAAACTTGCCTAACACGTCAACAGCTTTAGAACCATCAACGATGCAAATGAATTTTTCAGAAATTGCAGCGACGATTTTTTCTCTTGTTAACGCTGCGCCACCACCCTTGATCATCTCTTTATTTGGGTTAATTTCATCAGCACCATCGACATAAACGTCTAGCTTATCAACTTCGTTGCAATCAAATACTTCAATACCAAGGGCTTTAAGCTTTTCTGTAGAGTCTACTGAGCTTGACACCGCACCTTTGATCTCTTCTTTCATAGTACCTAGTGCATCGATGAAGTGTTTCACTGTCGATCCTGTGCCGACACCTACAATGCTGCCTGCTTCAACATATTTTAGTGCTGCCCAGCCAGCTTCCTTTTTCATTTCATCTTGTGTCATGATTTTCTCCAGAGTAATAGGGGGGAATTATAAAACGGCGGAAATTATAACGGTTTAATGTTCAATTTCCCAACGCCATATTCTATCTGGAGTAATAATATTTGGTAGGGGGATATCCCACTGCTCAACCGGTAAGCGATCGACTTGCTGGCATGTGTGTGCCAGACCGACAGGCAGTGCGCCTTTACCACTGGTATACCAAGGCTCAAGACTTCGATCATAATAGCCACCGCCCATACCTAACCTTTGTCCTTGTGAGTCAAAAGCGACAAGAGGGGTGAATATCACATCAAGCTGAGAAATAGGGATAACTTGAGTAACATCTAAGCGAGGCTCCTTAATTCCATACTTGTTAGCAACCATAGGGGTATCAGGAGTATAGTTTAAGAATAGTAGTTGTCCTTTAGAAAATGGATGCAATACTGGCAGAAAAACATGTTTACCTTCTTCCCAACAGTGCTCAATTATGGGTTGAGTGTTGAGTTCACCGTTGGTAGAGATATAAATTGCGATCTGATCGGCTTGCTGCAGTGGAGTAAATTGCTTGATTTGGTGTAAGGCTTGATTAGCTGCGAGAGTTTGGTTCGTGGAGGATAAATCTTGACGCTTTTGACGCATGATCTTGCGTAGATGTGTGCGGATATTTTGCATTAGGATACCCCAGAGTGCCGTTGAGAATTAATGGCCCTTGAACCAGCTGGTTCAAGGCGGATCAGCAATGATAACCGTAGGCTTCTCGATACGAGCCGAGCTTGCTCAATAGCTATCAAGTACTAACCCTTTGGTATTGCTTATCGGCTCAGGGACGTAAATTCTGCTGACAAACACCCCAGGGTAAAACTTTTTACGCCATCCGTGCGGGTAAATTCATATAGTTAACTGTCTGAATTTACGTTATTTAAAGCATCGTCCAGTGATGCGGTTAATTGTTCTATTCGTTTTTCTATCTGTTCTTGAGTTGAATTTTCAGCTTCTTTTATTTGCTGAAGTTCATAACAGACATTTAAAGCTGCAATTGTTAGTAGCTTTTCAGTATTTGACACTTTAGTTCGTTCCGTCATCTCTTTCAATCTTTCATCGAGATCTTTTGCGGCTTGGCGCAATGACGCTTCTTGACCGACAGGACAATTTACTCGGGTTAACTTACCTAAAATTTCAACTTCAACCGCTTGGCTACTCATAATGACAGAACTCTTTACGCGCTATATTAAATGGCGGTTTTGCCATTGAAAATGCACTATAGAAAAAGCGTTAAGAAGATTCAAGTGTTTCACCGTTTTGCCAGCAAAATAGAACTGCAAATTAACAAATATTATCTATTTTGTGTAAATGCTCATCAGTTTTAATCGAGTTTGAACATTTTAGCTCGCGGCTGAAAATGCTAGTATTGCTGCAATTAACAATTAAATTGAAGAATGATTATGAGTGAAAAAATAGTGCCTGACTATTCGGTGGTTGCTGTTGAACTAAAAAGTGCTGGATTATCAGTTCGCCCGGCTGAGCTACAAGGATTACTTATTGGAATGATAAGTGGTGGGTTATCGATTACTGATAAAAGTTGGCAGGCTCTTATTTTTGATTACACCAACGATGGAATGGGATGGCAGGATAACGCTTTACGGGTGGGGACTGAGATATTTAAGGCAGCAGTGACTGAGCTTACCGGTTCAGAAATTGAGCTTTCTATGTTGCTGGCTGATGATAATGAGCCTTTACAGGAACAAGCTGATAGCTTAAGCGAATGGGTGAATCACTTTATCTCGGGTCTTGGGTTAGCGGGATTGACTCTTAAAGATGCTCCAAAAGATGTGAAAGAAGCACTGGGAGATCTGGAAGAGATTAGTAAACTGGGTATCGACGAGGATGATGATATGCAGGAACAGGCTGACTTACTTGAGCAGGTGATTGAACACGTAAAAGCATGTGTGCTCACCGTTCATGCTGAATACGGTTTAAAAGTCAGTTCAGAGAAAAGTGCGCCAACGATACATTAAGTTTAGTGATGAGATGAAAGAATACGATATAGCCATTGCTGGTGGCGCTATGGCAGGAGCGACTCTGGCTTTGGCTCTACAGCAGAAAAGTCAGGGAACAATTCGCATTGCTGTGATTGAGCCGTTCGATGCAAATAACCAGAAACATCCTGGTTTTGATGCTCGTTCCATCGCTCTATCTATTGGAACTCAGCAGTTGCTAGAGCGTTTTGGATTATGGTCGGATATATCTCAAGTGGCTACCGAAATTAAGCGTATCCACGTTTCTGAGCAAGGGCAGTGGGGGCTGACAGATATTGACCATCACTCGTATGGTGTCGATGCATTAGGTTATGTTGTAGAACTTGCCGATGTCGGAAGCGTGTATCACGACAAACTGTCTCGGCTTGACGGTATTGATTTCTATTGCCCTGACTCTGTTAAGACAATTACACAGTCTGAGCAGAATAATGTCATTGAGTTATCATCTGGTAAATCTCTGGCATGTCGTTTGTTGGTAGCTGCTGATGGTGCAGAATCGACCTGTTGTCAGTTATTGAATATTGAGCATTCAGAATATGACTTTGAACAGATTGCAGTGATTGCCAATATAACAACGGAAAAACCTCATCAAGGACAAGCATTTGAACGTTTTACCAATAATGGCCCTCTTGCACTTCTGCCTATGTCCGGGGATCGAATGTCTTTAGTTTGGTGTATGTCGCCTTCACAAGCATCATCATTACTAGCACTCGATGAGAAAAGTTGTATAGATAAGCTGCAGCAGCAGTTTGGCTGGCGATTGGGGAGAGTTAAGCAAATTGGAGAAAGAGCCTCATATCCTCTGATTTTAAAGCGAAAAGAATCCATCGTTCATCACCGTTTTGCCTGCGTAGGTAATGCCAGTCAGTTACTGCACCCCATCGCAGGGCAAGGTTTTAATCTTGGAATACGAGATATAGCCAGCTTAGTTGAAGAGTTGAATGTAGAAGACGATGTTGGTGGATTTATATCACTGTCGCGATTTAACCAACGTAGAGTTAATGATAGAGACAGTACAATCGCGTTAACGTCCGGTATGGTACGACTGTTTTCAAATCAGTGGCTTCCTTTACGTATTGGACGTAATGCTGGGTTAATAGCTATAGATAATATACCTCTGCTAAAGGGGCCGCTTTTAAAGCGAACAATGGGATTGGTTAAAAGGTAGATTATGATGCGAAGCGTTGATATTGCAATTGTTGGTGGTGGGATGGTTGGACTTACTCTCGCTTCAGCATTAAGAGATACAGATATAAGAATTGCGGTAATAGAAGGAACAGCTCCAGATCAAGAGCTAGCGTCATTACCAGATGTGCGTGTATCCGCATTAAGCCGGGCAAGTGAACGAATATTGGTGAATGTGGGAGCATGGCAAGGAATAGAGAAGCGGCGATCGTCACCGTATACTGCAATGGAAGTGTGGGAGCAGGATAGTTTTGCTCGTATCGAGTTTGATGCAACACATATGGGACAACCTAATCTAGGCCATATTGTTGAAAATAGAGTGATTCAACTGGCACTGCTTGAGCAAGTTAAGCAGCAAGCAAATGTGACGGTATATATGCCTTCAAAATGCCAAAAAATAGTGATGGGAGAGAGTGAAGCTTGGTTAACACTGGAGGATGAACAGTCTTTAACGGCAAAGCTAGTCGTTGGGGCTGATGGGGCGAATTCTTGGGTGCGAAAACAAGCTGATATTCCTCTGACTCATTGGGATTACGGTCATACTGCGTTGGTTGCTAACATTAAAACGGTAGAAAAGCATCAAAAAGTGGCAAGGCAGGCATTTACTCCTATGGGACCATTGGCTTTCTTACCAATGAGTGATGAGCATATGAGTTCTATCGTGTGGTCTACCGATCCTAACCGAGTAGAACAGTTATTGGCGATGCCTGAGCACGAGTTCAATAAACGTTTAAGTACCGAGTTTGATATGCAGTTGGGCTTATGTTCACTGGTCGGTAAAAGAGAGGCTTATCCTCTAAAAATGCGTTATGCACGTGATTTTGTATTGGAGCGGATAGCACTGGTGGGCGATGCGGCACATACCATACATCCACTTGCTGGTCAGGGTGTCAATCTAGGCCTGTTAGATGCAGCTAGTTTAGCTCAAGAGATAAAACAGTTGTGGTTATCAGGAGAAGATATCGGTAGTAGAAGGAACCTTCGACCATATGAGCGGTGGAGAAAAGCGGAAGCCGCGAAAATGATCGCAGCAATGCAAGGCTTTAAAGATCTATTTGAAGGTGGTAATCCTGCAAAGAAATTGTTTAGAGGATTAGGTGTAAAATTGGCTAGCCAGTTGCCAGGGGCAAAAGATGAGATTATGAAACATGCATTGGGGCTTAAAGGTAACTTACCAAATATTGCCAAGCAGAACTATATGAGCAAAGAGTTATAGTTGCCATTGCTCGTTCCGAGTTCGTTAGATACAAATCATGTTTGGCTCATAAACAAAAAGGTTGGCGTTATGCCAACCTTTTTGTAAATAAATAATTATGTAATATGGTCATTCATACATAGCAGTTAAGCATAACAACAACGTAACCTCATTATTTCCTGATTCACTTCATTGACCGCTTTGAAGTGTCGCTTCTCTGCTTTCTCTGGCAATATCAATTTGCCGTTATCGAATTCAAATTTTCCTACGCCGTATATATAAATTCTTCCCTTAAAAAGCCTACTTATGTGTTTAGCTATCATACTAGGCGTATAGCGCTTAAACATTCGCATAGTTCTTCCTTTGTTTTTATCTAGCGCCATAGATTATACGAGATAGACTATGACGGATTTGTGACTAAAACGGAGAAATACTGCTTTATAACTTACTAACTTGGTGATTTGTGCTGAATTCATCAAATCAGAAGGATTTTATTCAACTTTGCGTGATCGTCTCCTCATAATTAGACTTTGCTTATATGAATAATATAATTACTACTTACGCATAGTTAACGCATTAAATGCGGTTTATCTATCTATTGGTTAAAGAGTAGCCTATTTTTCGTTTTTTTAAATTTTACTTAGATAAAATGTAAAAAAATGCCCGCAAATAATTTGCGGGCGAATAGTCACAGATGCATTACACAAACAAAAAATTTGACAGACATTGTTAGTAAGTTTGATATTTTGATGTCACATCCCTTTGATTTAAGAGAGTGAATAATGACTGATTCTAACTGGAGTCAGCATAGCCTAAAAAACAATATTTGCATATATATTTATTTTTTATGACTTTAAATTCAATTTTGTAATTTTCTCTTTGGAAACAAGATCTATGTAACTAATGTAATGTTGTCGTTTTTTCTAGACTTTGATACATGCACTTATGTTCGTATATGGCAGTTGTTATCGACAGATATCGGCATTTACGCTTGTCGGGTTGCACAAGGAAAACAGATCAGAGTTGAGAATGGCTATTCCTGCCATGTTGCTGCCGCTGCTAATAGTGATTTCAGCTATGGATTGAAACCGTTGATCGAAAACTATCGGCATTGGTGTTTTTAGTAGCAGTGGAGACACTGTTCCGGGCTTGTATCCACTGATCGCTTCAATATCATCATACGAGACACAGGTCATTCGTCTTAATCCCAATAATGCTCGTACTTTTTTAGGATCAACAGAGTGGTCTCCAGGAATGCAAGCAAGAACATAGTTGTTACCCATATCTCGCAATAGAATAGATTTAACCATGACTCTTGGTTCGATATTTCGTTCTTTCGCGGTCTCTTCTATGTTGGTGGTAGGTACAGTATGAAGCAGCAGACGAAATTTGACCTGCTGCTTTTCTAAGTACTGAGTAATGGCAGTTTGAAAGCTTATATTATTCATCTAATGAATAGGGTAGTGGACGAATTTTCCAGACAGAGTTAGGTTGTTCTGCTAATCGTAACTTGGTATCAATGTCGAGATTATTAGGCATCACAATTAACCCGATACATTTCTCTGCTGAAACGGAGTAGTGAGTGATGAGCTTACCCACGGTTCGCCAATTCTCGCCAACGCTTCTTTCTAATGTGGTGTCAGATGGTATAGAGCCGTCGACTGTACCTTCTACAATGAACATGCTTCGTTTATTTGTTCCTCTATACTTTGCGCGGGCAACGGTTTCTTGTCCTGTATAGCAACCTTTAGAAAAATTTATGCCAAATAAGCCTTGTAGGTTGAACGCTTGTGGAATGTGTTCATTTTGATTATCTGTTGTGATACGAGGGATGGCCGCTTCGATATCATACTTATCCCATATATCTTCATGATAGAGGCCTGCTTCGACTTGATTCTCCACCAATTTTGATGCAGATTCACAGTTTAAAAGAACAAGCCAACGACGCTCATCGACCTTAACGGCTGTCCCACCAGATATTGCTCTTACATCACCAGTATCAGTAGAGAGCGAATCGATCATCTGCTCAGCTTGTTGGCCAACAACACCTAGCGCGATATCTTCCGCTATAGAAATGTCGACTTTAGAAAAAACCGAGTATTTTTTTATCTCTTTCAGGGCGTTTTCAATAGCGGATGCGTGTTGAAACAGAGCGTAACCATTTTGGTGATGGAATAGACGGAAAATACTCCATACTTTTCCTTTGGCATCGCAGTGAGCCCCCAGAGTGGTTTCCGTCTCACTAAGTGACACGACATCACAAGTAAGCTGACCTTGTAAATACGACTTTTTGTCCTCACCTGTAACGTCAATTGCCTTCCAGGAAGATAAGTGAGAGATGATAAATGTGGAGATATCATCCCCTTTGTTGAGCGAGTAAGAAGGAAGATTATTCTGCCATTTCATAATGATTACCTTGGCTTATTATTAAAATCATACTTAATCGGCATTTGCTGAAAGAAGTATCTTGAGGTTACTTAGTTACCTATCTTAATCATTGATAGGCGGTATATCCATGAAATAATGTTACTGCTTTTATTGTGGTTAAATATTATTAGTGGTTTAAGCGAGTTTAATCTCTTTTTCGTGATGCTACCGAAACTAATCGAGTGGTTGCAAACTGATGGAGTTGGTACACTTTGCCTAGAATAAATGAAGGAGTAACTAAATGTATTCAAAAGAAGATAAAGCCCGAATCAAATGGGCATGTCGAAGAGGAATGCTGGAACTAGATGTGGTGATAATGCCGTTTTTTGAAGAGTGTTTTGATGACTTAACAGAAATGGAACAACAGGATTTTGTGGCACTTTTAGAGTGTGATGATCCCGATCTGTTTATGTGGGTAATGCAGCATGGTCGTAGTAAAGAGAGTAATTTAGCCGAGATGGTAGATAAAATCGTTGCCCACAACCTTAGTAAAGTCCGTTAGGTTTTCGACTACGCCATCAAAAATGGCTCAAATTGTTCGCATATTTGTTTTTGTGCTGATCTGTTGGGCTGTTTTGGCGACTGCTGTGCCTCTTGTTATCTCTGTTTGTATCATTGCTTACCTATTAGAAAACATTCTCTTTAGCCACTATCGTACGACCGTCTCTGTTACGATGACCACTGAAGGTGTGATTTACTTTCAAGAAGTAGAAGAGAGGGTTAAATACTGTAATCGGCTGTATAAGCCTTTTGTGACAGTAATAAAAACTGAGACAGGGCGTGAAGTCATGGTTTGGAGCGATAGTTGTAGTGATGATGAATATCGGCAGTTAAATATTCTTATTGATCATATAGAAAGAGAAAAAAAGAGTGACAATACATTGCCACTCTAAAATGATGTTATAGCGCCGAATAGTTGTAATTATGATTTCATCTGCTGATATTTGGCCGGTTCCAAAATAGTAGGAACACTATTCTCATCTAGATCTGGATAGTCTAAGGTATAATGTAACCCTCGACTTTCTTTCCTCTGCATTGCACACAGCACCATGAGTTCAGCTACTTGCAATAAATTCCTCATTTCTAACAAGTTATTTGAAACGCGGAAATTGCTATAATATTCATGTGTCTCTTGCTGCAACATATGTATTCTTCGCATCGCCCTCTCTAGGCGCTTATCCGTTCGGACTATGCCCATGTAATCCCACATAAATAAGCGTAACTCGTGCCAGTTATGCTGGATTATGACCTCTTCATCGGAGTTACAGACCTGACTCTCATCCCAAGCGGGAAGAGATGGAGGAAGAGTGGCTTCATCAAGTGAGCGAAGGATACTTTTGGCTGCTGACCATGCATATACGACACACTCTAACAGTGAATTGGATGCCATACGATTGGCACCATGAAGCCCGGTATAGCTCACTTCACCAATGGCATATAATTGTTTCAGATCCGTCTGCCCATGTTTGTCTACGATAACGCCACCACAGGTGTAGTGCGCTGCTGGAACAATAGGAATAGGTTCGCTAGTCATATCTATGCCCAGATCTTTTAATCTAAGATAGATAGTCGGGAAATGTTTCTCTATAAAGTCAGCGGGTTTATGGCTGATATCTAAAAACATGCAGTCTGCTCCTAGACGCTTCATTTCAAAGTCGATCGCACGGGCAACCACATCACGAGGAGCTAACTCATGTCTTTCGTCAAAGTCGGGCATAAAACGTGAGCCATCTGGTCGACGTAAATAGGCACCTTCACCTCTTAGTGCTTCGGTAAGCAGGAAGTTACGTGCTTCTGGGTGAAACAGGCAGGTAGGATGAAACTGATTAAACTCTAAGTTGGCTACGCGGCAACCTGCTCGCCACGCCATGGCGATACCGTCACCAGATGAAACGTCAGGGTTGGAGGTGTATTGATACACTTTAGATGCTCCACCCGTTGCAAGTACTACAAATTTGGCTCTAACGGTTTCAACATGCTCTTGTTGGCGATTCCAAATATAAGCACCAACCACTTTATCTTGATTTCCGCCAATCTTATCTTCGCAGATCAAATCGAGAGCATTATGTCTTTCCAGGATCGTAATATTTGGATGGTTATGAACATTGTCCTGCAGCGAGGTTTGCATTGCCATCCCTGTCGCGTCGGCTGCGTGCAATATACGTCTATGGCTATGGCCGCCTTCACGGGTTAGGTGATATTTAGGGTCATCGTCTGAGTCGTCGTCTTCCCTATCAAAAGGAACACCACCATCTATTAACCACTGAACACATTTTTTTGCATTCTTGGCGATAAACTCAACCGCTTCTTCTTCACAAAGCCCGGCACCGGCAATTTGAGTGTCCTGTATATGAGATTCAATACTATCCGATTCATCAAATACTGCGGCAATACCGCCTTGAGCATAATAGGTCGCGCCTTCACTGCGAGGCCCCTTGCTTAATACTATGACTTTGCCTTTTTTAGCCACTCGCAGTGCAAGTGACAGACCAGCAGCGCCGCTACCTATAACTAATACATCACATTGATGTTCTCGGTTCGTATTCATAAAACAGTCAAATTCCCAATCTAAACGAGTGCAATCCAAATTGCGCTTCAAAAATATCTTACCAAACGTGTGAATTATGTCGGTAAAATGACATGGCAGCAAATTTCTTTGAATTGATATCTAAGAAAATGGCTTGCTTTTCACATCATGTATCCCCAGTATTTCTCTTAATCTGGCAGAAAAAACGACTAATCCATCACACTTTAAATTAAAATGATAAAAAAAGTAGATAGTATTGAACTTTCCAATTATCACAGAGTCACAATAGTGCTCATGTAAGTGGTGGTGTCAACACTACATTATGCATAATTAAAGCTCATATCTGAGAAGTTATGAGCAATAACAATAGGAGTAAGTGCTCGAATGAACGAGCAGTTGACCGATCAAGTACTCATTGAGCGAGTTCAAAGTGGAGATAAGCAAGCATTTAATCTTTTGGTGATTAAGTACCAAAATAAAGTTTGTAACCTTATTTCTCGATATATTGGTAATTCGGGTGATGTACAAGATGTAGCCCAAGAAGCGTTTATTAAAGCGTATCGCGCTATCCCTAACTTTAGAGGTGAAAGTGCGTTCTATACTTGGTTATACAGAATTGCGGTAAATACAGCGAAGAATCACATTGTTGCTCAAGGAAGAAGACCTCCTGCGAGTGATGTTGATGCAGAAGAAGCTGAATATTACGAAACGGGTAGTGCATTGAAAGAAATTTCGAACCCTGAGAACTTAACGTTGTCCAACGAGTTGAAACAAGTAGTTTTCAGTGCAATTGAAGCACTTCCTGAAGATTTAAAGACGGCAGTAACTCTTCGAGAACTAGATGGTTTAAGTTATGAAGAGATTGCTGAGGTAATGGATTGTCCTGTAGGGACTGTGCGATCACGCATTTTCCGTGCAAGGGAAGCGGTAGAGAAAAAAATTCAACCGCTTTTGCAACGCTAGATAGCAGACATTAACTATGGTGAAAAAAATGGCTGACAAAGAACTTCTTTCTGCTCTTATGGATGGAGAGTCTGTTGATGACGCTTTAATAGTAGAGTTAGAACAGGATCTCGAGAGTCAAGAAACGTGGCAAAATTACCATCTTATTGGTGATATTGTAAAAGGTGAAGCACCTAAAACTGCAAATTGGAATGTTGCTGAAAGTGTATTCGCTGCGTTAGAGGCAGAACCTGCGCACAGCAATAAAACTGTACCATTAATGGAACCACAACCGATGCCAGCAGAGGCGAAGCGATACCTACCAAGTTGGTTTACCCAATTAGGTCAGGTTGGTCTTGCTGCCTGTGTATCAATGGCGGTTATATTTGGTGTTCAGCAGTACGGTGGAAACAGTGACGTATCAAGTCCAGTTGCTCAAGTACCAGTATTACAAACAGTACCTCTAGCGGGTAGTGTCGAGCCTGTTTCACTGACAAGAGAGTCTGTAGCAGCAACCAATGCTTTGTCTGATACGCAAAAAGAACAGCAACGTCGCCAAATTCGCGCCATGCTACAAGATTATGAATTACAACTTCGCTTATCAGCAGATACTGCTGTTGGTAGTGATTTAGAAAAACAACCGGTAGTTGAATGAAAAAATTTCTGTTCAGTGCGCTGGCACTGTTCAGTTTGATACAACCTCAAGCCTCAGCAGAGGAAAACTCTGCTGAGGCTTTGTTGCATCAAATGAACCACGCAAGTCAGCACTTAAATTATGAACTCTCGTATATTCTGATAAGAAAAAGCAGTATCGAACCACTTCTGTATCGTCACGCAAGCATAGACAATAATCATTATGCTCACTTGGTTTATCTGAGTGGCCCTATTCGTGAAACGATTCGTCGAGGCGAAGAAGTCAGCTATATTGAACCCGGAGCGGATCCTTTTTCGATTAAGTCGGGGCATTTAGTTGGGCCAATGATGCCAATGCTAGAAAGCGACATCACGCAGCTAAGCCAATACTATGATTTTATTTCTATGGGACGAGCACGAGAAGCGGGATCGCCAACTCAAGTCGTTAGAATTGTTCCTAAAGATGGTCAGCGGTATTCGTATCTACTTTGGGTTGATGAGAAATCGAAATTGCCATTGCGTGCCGATCTGTTGGATCGTGATGGCGAAGTTTTGGAGCAATTTCGGGCTATTTCCTATCGAGTGTCCGATCAAATTGCAACAATGCTAGCGGCTCTTGATGAGGTAACGTTACCTGATGTGCTTACTTTACCAAAACAGCCATCGAATGATTCTTCTTGGACTTTAAACTGGACACCTTCTGGTTTTGAACCACATCCACTAAATCGCTATAAAGTAGCAATGACGGAAAAAGTGGTAGAGAGTCAAATGTATAGCGATGGTCTATTTAGTTTCTCGGTTTATGTTTCTGATACCGATGCTTTATCCCTAAAAAATCAAATTGTTAGGCAAGGGCGAAGAACCTTGCAAACGGTGATCAATGGAGATAAAGAGATCACAGTCGTGGGCGATATTCCGCCACCGACGGCAATTAAAATTGCTAAATCGATTGTGTTCAACAGTAAGGCTGTTGATAACAAAGAAGCAGCCCCTGCAACAGAAGCCGTTAAGCCATGATAACCGCTCTCGCCACTGTTCAACATGTTGACGTCATCGACGGGAAGTACAATGTGGCGATTAGCTGTGAGCAACAGACCAGTTGCCGCCACTGCTCTTCGCAGCAAACTTGCGGGACGGGTATTATTTCTAAGGCAGTTGGAAATAAAAGTCATCAGTGGCAGTTGGAAACGAGTATGGAAGTCTCAGTGGGACAAACGGTTGAAGTCGGTTTGCCTGAAAAACAGCTGATTCAATTTGCTTCTATTGTTTATATTGTCCCTTTGCTGTTGCTTTTTATTGGCGCAATGATTGGACAGTGGTTAGCGACACAGATTGGTAGCGGAGAGGGCGTTGTAATTGCTATCTCCGTTATGTTTATGTTTGCAGGAGTTTGGCTAGCAAAATGGTTAGCGAAGAAACAACAATCCCAGTCAGAACAGTCTGTTACCCTAATTCGAGTTATGGGTGATGTAATAAAAATAACGCCCAATTGAACATCATATGTAAATCAAGATAGCGACAGCGCCGGAAATTCGGTAGAATCGCGCCACTTGATCGAAATACCATCAAAAGATGCGTATTTTTTCTATTTATTTTGCAAGAGTATAGTCATACCAACCTATGAAGCACATTCGTAACTTTTCGATTATCGCCCATATCGACCACGGTAAGTCGACATTATCAGACCGCCTAATTCAAGTATGCGGAGGATTGAGTGAACGTGAGATGGACTCACAGGTTCTCGATTCAATGGATCTTGAACGTGAGCGAGGCATTACAATCAAAGCTCAAAGTGTGACGCTCGACTACACAGCAAAAGATGGCGAAACTTATCAACTGAATTTTATCGATACTCCGGGGCACGTTGATTTTTCTTATGAAGTATCACGTTCTTTAGCGGCTTGTGAAGGTGCGCTTTTGGTGGTCGACGCAGGTCAAGGGGTAGAAGCTCAAACCCTAGCAAACTGTTATACCGCGATCGAAATGGATCTGGAAGTTGTGCCTATTCTGAACAAGATAGACCTTCCCGCTGCGGATCCTGAGCGTGTTTCAGAAGAGATCGAAGATATTGTTGGCATCGATGCCATGGAAGCTACCCAGTGCTCTGCAAAAACAGGCCTAGGTGTAGATGCCGTACTGGAAAATATTGTTACATCGATTCCTGCTCCAGAAGGTGATCCTGAGGCACCGCTGCAAGCATTGATTATCGACTCATGGTTTGATAACTACTTAGGTGTGGTTTCTCTTGTTCGTATTAAGAATGGTGTTCTTAAGAAAAACGACAAGATAAAAGTGATGAGCACAGACCAAATTTGGGGTGTTGACCGTTTAGGTATCTTTACACCGAAGCAGTTGGATACAACGCAACTAAGTACAGGTGAAGTTGGTTGGGTTGTTTGTGGCATTAAAGATATTTTAGGTGCGCCAGTCGGTGATACATTAACGCTGGCTAAGAACGGATGCGATAAAGCACTGCCTGGTTTTAAGAAAGTAAAACCACAAGTCTATGCAGGCCTATTCCCTGTCTCTTCTGATGATTATGAAAACTTTCGTGATGCGCTTGGTAAGTTAAGCCTAAATGACGCTTCACTGTTTTATGAACCAGAGAACTCATCAGCACTTGGTTTCGGCTTCCGCTGTGGTTTCCTTGGTATGCTTCACATGGAGATCATCCAAGAGCGTTTAGAGCGTGAATATGATCTCGACTTGATCACGACTGCCCCAACGGTAGTTTATGAAGTTGAAAAGACAGACGGTACCTTACTGTATGTAGACAGCCCGGCGAAATTGCCTGCCGTGAATGATCTAGCGGAAATTCGTGAGCCTATTTCACGTTGTAATATTCTTGTACCTGCGGACTACCTTGGTAATGTTATTACCTTGTGTGTTGAAAAACGTGGCATTCAGGTTGATATGGTGTATCACGGCAACCAAGTCGCGGTGACTTATGATATTCCGATGGCAGAAGTTGTGATGGATTTCTTTGACCGTTTGAAATCCACCTCTCGTGGTTACGCCTCGTTAGACTATAATTTCCAGCGTTTTGAAATGTCTGACATGGTACGTGTTGATGTTCTTCTTAATGGTGACAAGGTAGATGCTCTGGCGCTTATTACCCATAAAGACCAATCTCAGTCTCGAGGCCGTCTACTGGTTGAGAAGATGAAAGAGTTTATACCAAGGCAGATGTTTGATATTGCTATTCAAGCGGCGATTGGTAACCACATTATTGCCCGCTCAACTGTGAAGCAGTTGCGTAAAAACGTTATTGCAAAATGTTATGGTGGTGATATCAGCCGTAAGAAAAAATTGCTGAAGAAACAGAAAGAAGGTAAGAAAAGAATGAAGCAAATCGGAAACGTAGAATTGCCTCAGGAAGCGTTCTTAGCCATTCTTCATATAGGCAAAGATTAATCTCTTTCGCAGCTAGAGTTAAATAAAAGAAAGGGTATTTATGCCCTTTCTTTTTTAATATATATGAACGTATTTACATTGTCTGCTGACAATATGCATAGAAGTAGAAACTAAAGGAAGAATAATGGCTAATACATTCTCGCTCATCTTGGTTTTAGTTACTTTAGTAACGGGTGTTGTATGGACACTAGAGAAACTGGTTTGGGGTAAAAAACGTCAACAGAAAGTAGACGATATTATTGCTCAAACAAATGAATTAAGTAGCGACATTGCTAGAAAAGCCGCTGTACAGCCTTGGTGGATTGAAAATAGTGTTTCCATTTTCCCAGTTATCGCTTTTGTATTAATACTGCGTTCCTTTATTTATGAACCTTTCCAGATTCCATCAGGCTCTATGATGCCAACCCTATTGATTGGTGATTTTATACTGGTGGAAAAGTACGCTTACGGCATTAAAGATCCTGTTTTTCGCACTCAGTTAATCGAAACGGGCAAGCCAGAGCGCGGTGATATTGTGGTATTTAAGTTTCCACCTCAGCCTAATATCGACTACATAAAACGTGTAGTGGGAATGCCGGGCGATACAGTACGTTATCAAAAGAAAGAGTTATGTATTCAACCTAAGGGCGAGCAAACTTGTAAGAAAGTGCCGCTGTCTAATGTGGTTGAAAGTGAGCATTATCAGCAAAACATTCCATTGATTCAGCTAAACGAAAAGCTGGGCCAAACGGAACATCAGATTTTGGTTAACCCGTTACGTCAGGACAATGTCGCGGCTTATCAGCCGAGAAATGGCGTGAATGAGTGGGTGGTACCAAAAGGTGAGTACTTTGTGATGGGGGATAACCGTGACAACAGTGCAGATAGTCGCTACTGGGGCTTTGTTCCAGAAGCAAACTTAGTTGGCAAAGCGGTTGCAATATGGACCAGCTTTGAGTTTGAACGTGGTGCAGACAGTGTACTGCCTTCTTGGATTCCTACCGATGTTCGATTTAGTCGCATCGGTGGTATAGATTAATTGAGAGAACATGAATCCTCCTATATCTAAATTAGAAAAAATGCTCGGTTATCAGTTTGAAGATAGCGAGCATATTCATTTGGCGCTTACTCATCGTAGCGCCAATGGAAAGCATAATGAACGTCTTGAGTTTCTGGGCGATTCAATTTTAAGTTTTGTCATTGCAGATGATTTGTATCATCGTTTCCCTAAGATTAATGAGGGAGATATGAGCCGTATGCGAGCAACGTTAGTTCGTGGGCATACGCTAGCAGAGCTCGGTCGTGAGTTTGTTCTGGGAGATTACTTAAAATTAGGTCCAGGTGAGTTGAAAAGTGGCGGGTATCGTCGTGATTCAATTCTAGCTGATGCTGTTGAAGCTATTATCGGTGCTATCTATCTAGATAGTGATATTGAAGTTGTGCGTAGAATTATACTGAGCTGGTATAAAACTCGTTTAGACGCAATAGAGCCGGGTGTTTCACAGAAAGATCCTAAAACAAGATTACAAGAATTTTTGCAAGGTCGAAAAAAGCCGCTACCTGTTTACACAGTGTCTAATATTAAAGGTGAAGCTCATAATCAAGAGTTTACGGTTTCTTGTGGTATTTCAGGCATGGCGAAGCCTGTAATAGGAAAAGGAACAAGCCGTCGCAAAGCTGAACAAGCTGCCGCAGAATTAGCGCTGGAGAAATTGAACAATGGCTGATGACAACAACGAATTTGATTTAGACGCCTACTTTGCTTCAACGAGCGAGCAGACCCCTTCTTCTGAAAACCAACATTGTGGTTTCATTGCCATTGTTGGACGACCAAATGTAGGTAAGTCGACTCTGCTAAATCACATCTTAGGACAGAAGATATCCATTACTTCTCGTAAACCTCAAACCACCAGACACCGCATTATGGGGGTCGAGACCGAGGGTGATTATCAGGCTATATATGTGGATACTCCGGGGCTTCATATTGAAGAGAAGAGAGCCATTAACCGCTTGATGAACCGTGCAGCAAACAGTTCACTTAGTGACGTAAATCTGGTGTTGTTCCTTGTTGATGGAACGCATTGGACAAACGATGACGAGATGGTGTTAACCAAGTTGGCTAAGTCTAATTTCCCTGTGGTGTTGTGTGTAAACAAAGTCGACAATGTCAAAGATCGCAATGAAGTGATGCTTCATATGCAGTCGTTGTCTAAAAAAATGGATTTTGTCGATGTTGTGCCAATTTCAGCTAAACAGGGCAAGAATACCGATGTTATTCGTAAGCATGTAAGAGAACATTTACCACAGGCTGAGCATCATTTTCCTGAAGAATATGTAACGGATCGTTCGCAACGTTTTATGGCATCCGAAATTGTTCGTGAGAAGCTGATGCGTTTTACTGGTGATGAACTGCCGTACTCAGTTACCGTTGAAATAGAACGTTTCGATTACAACCCAGATACGGATGGTTTTCATATTAATGCGTTGATCCTTGTTGAGCGTTCCGGACAGAAGAAAATGGTGATCGGTAAAGGTGGTGATAAAATTAAAACCATCGGCCGTGAAGCTCGTTTAGATATGGAAGCGTTGTTTGAACGAAAAGTCTACCTTGAGACTTGGGTGAAAGTGAAGTCGGGTTGGGCTGATGATGAACGTGCATTGCGGTCACTCGGTTATATGGATGACGTATAAACCACGATAAGTTTAAAAATCGCCTGCAATTGCAGGCGATTTTGTTGGCGCTCTAGCTAAATGCGATGAACAGACCAAGAGAGTGATAGTATGGTAGGAGACAACAGTAGTTTACAGCGATGTTTTGTTCTTCATCGCCGTCCTTACAGTGAATCTAGCTTAATACTTGACGTGTTTAGTGAAGAGTATGGCCGCCTGTCACTAATGTCTAAAGGCGCTCGTAGCAAACGTTCTAACCTTAAAGGCGCACTCCAACCTTTCACTCCATTGCTTATGAAGTGGTCTGGAAGCGGTGGAATGAAAACATTGCGACAGGCTGAGCCCATCAGTTTAGGTTTACCTTTATCAGGTATTCATCTCTATTCAGCAATGTACGTTAATGAACTCCTTGGTCGAGTCATTGAAAATGAAACCCCTTATCCAGCTCTTTTTCACGATTATCTTCAGGTATTAACGGAACTTGCACAGTCTGAAAACCCGGAACCTGCTTTGCGTCGGTTCGAACTGGCGCTATTGTCGGCATTGGGGTACGGAGTAGATTTTTTACACTGCGCAGGAACAGGTGAGCCTGTTGACGAGACTATGACCTATCGTTATCGCGAGCAGAAAGGTTTTATTGCCAGTATAAGAAAAGACAACTTAACCTTTTTTGGAAATGAACTGATCGCTATCGCAGAACGGCGCTTCCTCACTAAAGAGCAGTTAAAAGCGGCAAAACGCTTTACACGCATAGCATTAAAGCCTTATCTTGGCGGCAAACCATTAAAAAGTCGGGAACTATTTACTAATCGAGTACGTTCTTCCCAGAGTACGGAGAATTAAATAATGAGTGTTATCCTTCTTGGGGTCAATATTGACCATATAGCAACCCTTCGTAATGCCCGAGGCACAAAATATCCAGATCCTGTCCACGCTGCAGAAATGGCAGAAAGGGCCGGTGCAGATGGCATTACGGTTCATCTTCGAGAAGATCGCAGACACATTTTAGATCGCGATGTGAAAATACTGAAAGAAACCATTCAAACTCGCATGAACTTAGAAATGGCAGTAACAGATGAAATGGTTGATATTGCTATTCAGACCGAACCTGAATTTGTTTGTTTGGTACCGGAAAAACGCGAAGAGCTAACAACGGAAGGTGGCCTTGATGCTAAAGGTCAGCTAGAAAAAGTAAAAGCAGCAACTCAAAAGCTGACCGAAGCGGGTATTAAGGTTTCACTGTTTATTGATGCGGATCGTGAGCAAATAGACGCAGCAAAAGAGTGTGGCGCTCCTTTTATTGAGTTACATACAGGTCATTATGCCGATGCTAAAACAGAGTTAGATCAGCAAAATGAACTGAAAAAAATAGCTGCGGCAGCCAGTTATGCCTGCGATTTAGGTATTACGGTTAATGCCGGACACGGTTTGACGTATCACAATGTGGGGCCTATTGCTGCGTTACCAGAGATATATGAGCTTAATATTGGTCACTCTATTATTGGTCGTGCAGTATTTGATGGGTTGGGCAAAGCCGTTGCTGACATGAAAGCGATCATGGTTGAAGCGCGAAAATAGTAACTATACTTAAACACCTTGAAGTTATTTGAGTATATGGGGGCTAATGATTGTCATGGTCATTGGCCCTAAACATTATCAACTTTAAAGATTAATTATGGCCATTATCGGTTTAGGAACAGACATCGCGGAAATAGAGCGAATAGAAAAGGCGTTGAACCGTTCTGGTGATGCATTTGCTATGCGAATCTTGGCAGAGTCTGAGTACCAAACATTTTTGTCTCTTAAGCAAAAAGGACGTTTTTTAGCAAAACGATTTGCCGCCAAAGAAGCGGCATCGAAAGCGTTAGGAACGGGCATTGCTCATGGCGTTACTTTTCATGACTTTGTTATCAGCAATGATGACAATGGTAAACCTATTCTACAATTGAAAAATCGCGCTCAACACATTGCAGAACAGTACCAAGTGAGTAATATCTTGCTATCAATATCCGATGAGCGCCATTATGCTGTTGCCACTGTGGTGATGGAGAAATAACCTCAGCTCTCATCTGATTTCGTCAAATATAGTTCTGCTGTCGCCAGTACTTTCTCCATCTCATCTTGAAGTTCAAACAGTTCTGGCTCAATTTCTGAAATAGTACTGCCAGAGCGCAATGAGCGTTCAATTTGTGCGCATACAGTTTTTAGCTTTGGTACTCCACTGTATGAACAACTGCCATGTAGTTTGTGAATAAAGTGAGTGAGCTCTTCACTAGAGTAATTTTCATCTTCTAGCGCTTTATCGACGACGTCGCCAACTTCACCTATGAACTCAATTAGCATCGACAGCATCTCTTTAGCGAGATCTTCTTTATTAGCGGCTTGTTTGAGAGCGGCTTGCCAATCGACAATGATATCTGGATTTACCGTCTCGTTTTCTACTGGCTCTACTTCAGCAGGAAGGTCTATTTTATCTACTTGCTGTTCACTCGTGTTAGGGTTCCAGTGAACTAATACCTGCTGAAGTATGTGTTCTTCAATCGGTTTAGTTAGATAATCATCCATCCCTGCGTTTAACAATCTATCACGCTCTCCACTCATGGCGTGAGCGGTGACGGCAATAACAGGGGTTTCTCTATTTATGGTGATTTCACGGATTTTCTTACCTGCGGTGACACCATCCATATGAGGCATTTGAATGTCCATAAAGACAATGTCGAACTTCTGCTTGCTGGCCGCAGCGACTGCCTTATGTCCACTTGAACAAGAAATAACATGTTCAACTCTTTCTGAAAGTAGAGCGGTAATCAATTTTAAGTTAGCAGGGTTGTCATCTACAGCCATGACCGTTAGTGGGAGTCTCTCTTCAACAGACGAGACCTCCATTGGGGCAATCGCGACCGGTTCGGTTACTTGCTGGTGTTTCGCTAATGCGGTTAACAGTTTTCGTCGAGAGAGTGGTTTTGTCATGCACTGAATATGATAAGTCGCCGTTAGCTTCTCTGCTAATGCCAGCTCAGTGCTTGGAGTCGCAACGATCACTTGCTGTGAGTAGCGCTGGGTCATCTCTATCCACTGTTCAACTTCTGCTTCATCGCTAGGCTTTTTCGGTGATAAGTTCAGTAATACGCAGTCTTGCATATCAAACTCGTCAGGCACGCTAGTTTGATAGGTCACTTGCAGACCTTCTTGCCCCAACTGCTGTTGAATAACGGAAGCCGCCTGCATATTAGGCTCAATTAACAGTACTTTGCGGTTTTGTAAGTACTGGCTCTCAACCTGATGAAGCAGAGGAAGATCCGTTGCTGACAGTTGTAAGGTAAACCAGAATGTAGAGCCTTGGTGAAGACGACTGGTTAAGCTAATTTCCCCGCCCATTTGACCAACCAGTTTTTGAGTGATGACCAAACCTAAGCCTGTTCCGCCATAACGACGAGAAATACTGGCATCTGCTTGGCTAAATGCTTGGAATAACTGCGCTTGTTGGCGTTCAGAAATACCAATGCCGGTATCACGAACCATAAACTGCAACTCAACTAAATCATCTTTTTTAGAACGGAGTTCGACGCTTATATCAATATTGCCTCGTTCGGTAAACTTAATGGAGTTGCCAACTAAGTTGGTGAGTACCTGTTGGATACGCAGCGGATCACCAATTAAGCCCGGTGGTATTTTTGGATCCACTTTAAGTGTAATCTCTAACCCTTTTTCATGAGCAGATGTTGCCTGTAGGCTAACGACTTCCTCTAGGCTTTCTTGGAACTCAAATGGAATGTTTTCCAGCAGCAATTTACCCGCTTCTAGCTTGGAGAAGTCCAAAATGTCATTGATGATATTGAGCAGGTTATTTGCAGAACGTTCAATCGTTTGTAAGTAGTCTGTCTGGCTGCTGGTTAAACTGGTTTTAAGCATTTGTCGGGTAAAACCGATCACGCCATTTAATGGTGTTCTTAACTCATGGGACATATTGGCCAAAAACTCAGATTTTACTCGCGCGGCTTCTTGAGCGCGTTTCTTGGCTATGTCTAGTTCAACGTTCTGTATTTCTAGCTGTTCTAACGTTTCTCGTAAGTCAGATGTGGCTTGGTCAATACTGTGTTGCATCTCGACGTGGTATTCCGAAAGAGATTTAGCCATGGCATTGATGCCGTTCTTGAGAGAATCAAGCTCGCCATGCATTTTACCCTCAATACGAGAATCCAGATGCCCACGGCGAATTCGGTCAACGGTATTTTGCATGTGAGTAATCGGTTGAGTGACATCTCGCATAAGACGATAGGCGAACACAACCGACATCCCTAAGCCGATAATAAGCACCACTAATGCAGAGAATATCTCTTGATACTGCTGCAAGCGTAGCGGAGACATGTCCAACTCCATCGCAACATAGCCTAATGGTTGATTTATATGGTTACTATCACCATCTTGGCGAGAAAATTTTCCCTCAGCTAGGATAGGAGCACGCAGTATGAGTCGTGAGTCGAGAAGCTCGATATCGGTTAGCAATGGTATAGGCTTATTTTCAGGAAAAGTAAGCTCTTCAAAGTTAGGATGGAAGTTGGACGTTACAAATAACTGATTGTTGGCATCAAAGACGGCAATACTTCTAACAATCTTTGAGTTTTTTCTATGCGCATAACTTATAATTCGCCGCACGGACTCATGACTTTTTTCCGTCATGCCATATTCGCTAGCAATGGCTAAGGGTTCTAAAATACTGGTGCCTGAATTAACAAGCTGCAATTCCAGATCGTTATAACGATTTGAAGTAAAAAATGCACTCAATAACAGGCCAATAATTAATGTTGGCGCAAGAGTTAATGTTACAACGCGGGCACGTAAGCCATATCTTGTCATGTTTCTCTAATTACAATACGTTCTGGATATGGGAAAATAGTAATCAAACCAGTACATTTCGACAATCTTCCTAAGCAAGAATAGTGATGCTACGGGAAAAACCATTAAGTCAGGCAAATATTATGGCGCGTTTTTATCAACCAAAAAAGAAAACCCAACTTGATACTAAGCACCAACAGGTGAACATTGAGCGAATCGATCACCATGGTGCCGGCATCGCGTTTCTCAATAACAAGCCTGTTTTTATTGAAGGTGCTTTACCGGGTGAAGAGTCTTTGGTTCAGCTAACCGAAAACAAAAGTAAATACTCAAGAGCGAAGCTGATAAAAACGTTGACGCTAAGTGAAGAGAGAGTAGAGCCATTTTGCGACTATTATCAACAGTGTGGTGGATGCAATTTACAGCACCTTGAGCATGCTGAGCAGCTTAAGTATAAGCAGCAATCGTTAGAGCAGCTAATTAAAAAAACATCAGGCGGAGGTGTGGAACTCTCTTCACCTGTGGTAGGGAATGTAAAAGGCTATAGAAGACGTGCTCGAATAAGCCTGAAAGTAAACAAAAAAAGCTCTGCATTGGAGTTTGGCTTTAGGATGAAGCAGAGCAAAACCATTGTCGATATTTGCCATTGTCCTGTATTAGACAGTAAATTGAATATTCTGCTTCCTGATTTAAAAAAGATGCTGTCAACTTTTGCGAATAAAAGCCAACTAGGACACGTTGAACTCGCTTTGGGAGATGATAGGCCAGTACTATTATTGAGAGCAATGAGCGAGTTAAAACCGCAAGATAAAGAGAAATTGCTGGAATTTTCTAAACAACATGATGTCTCATTATATCTGCAATTAGATAAAGACAATGTGCAGCATTTGTATGGTGCTGAACCTGCTTATTCTGAAGTCGGCGTAACTATCCCTTTTGAACCGACAAACTTTATACAGGTGAATCAGGCAGTAAACAGCAAGATGGTTGCACTTGCCATTGAGTGGTTAGCGATAGAAAAAACGGATCGAGTATTGGATCTATTTTGTGGCTTAGGCAATTTTAGTCTGCCTATTGCTAAATTGGCCTATCAGGTGGTGGGTGTAGAAGGTGTTCAGGAGATGGTTGATCAAGCCACAAATAATGCCAAGAGCAATGGTCTTGAGAATGTACGTTTTTATCAGGCTAACTTGGAAGAAGAGTTGATTGAACAGCCATGGTTAAATGAAAAATTTGATAAGATCATACTTGACCCTGCTCGTGCCGGTGCGGGTGGCGTAGTAAAGCAAATATCTCATATTGATGTGCAGAGTGTGGTTTACGTTTCATGTAATCCTGCTACTCTTGCCAGAGATTGTCAGAGTTTGTTTGATCAAGGTTTTACACTGAAAAAGCTGGTTATGCTGGATATGTTTCCACATACCAGCCACTTAGAATCAATGGCACTATTTGAAAAATAATATTGAGAGATAAGTTCTCTCTAAACATTACGCTAGGAAATATAATGGTCGCGGTACGCAGTGCGCACTTAACAGACGAACAGTTTGAACTTGAAACTTGGGTCTCCAGTTTAGGTCAAGATACAAAAACCAGTAATAAGCTCATTAGCGTTTATCAGCAATGTGAAGAAATGTTGCAAGGTAAAGAGCAAGCAGAGCTATTGTTATGGCGTGGCAGGGAGATGATTGAGATTTTGATCACTCTGTCAATGGATCGAGCCACCTTGATTTCAGCTCAATTATTTCCGGTGGTTTCAAGTGGATTTTTTGAACCCGAATTACTGGAAGAAAAGTACGGAAAAGAGATTATAAAGCTGATTGATGGCGTAGAAGAGATGGCCGCCATTGGGCAACTTAATGTGACATTAGATGGCTCAGCAGCATCAGGGCAAGTGGACAACGTCCGCCGTATGCTTCTTGCCATGGTGGATGATTTTCGTTGCGTTATCATTAAGCTGGCTGAACGTATATGTAATTTGCGCGAAGTAAAAGATCAACCGGATGAGATTCGTCAATCAGTCGCAAAAGAGTGCGCCAATATTTACGCACCGTTAGCCAACCGTTTAGGTATTGGGCAGTTGAAATGGGAAATTGAAGATTATGCATTCCGATATCAACACTCTGATACCTACAAGCAGATCGCCAAACAGATCTCCGAGCGAAGAATTGTTCGCGAACAGTATATCGATAATTTTGTTAGCGACTTAATGTCTGAAATAGAGGCATTGAATATTAACGCTGAAGTGAGTGGCAGACCTAAGCATATCTATAGCATTTGGCGAAAAATGCAGAAGAAGAACTTGGCATTCGATGAACTGTTCGACGTTCGAGCGGTTCGAATTATTGCCGATAAACTGCAGGATTGCTATGCCACACTAGGTATTGTTCATACCAAATATAAGCACTTACCAAGCGAATTTGATGATTACGTAGCCAACCCTAAACCTAATGGATATCAATCTATTCATACGGTAATTCTTGGGCCGGAAGGGAAGACTATCGAAATTCAAATTCGAACCAAGCAGATGCATGAAGATTCTGAACTTGGTGTTGCTGCGCACTGGAAGTACAAAGAAGGCGCTTCCTCCGGACGCAGTGGTTATGATGAGAAAATCACTTGGTTGCGTAAATTACTTGATTGGCAAGAAGAGATGTCTGACTCCGGCGAGATGTTGGATGAGTTAAGAAGTCAGGTGTTTGATGATCGTGTTTACGCATTTACGCCAAGAGGTGATGTGGTTGATCTACCTATGGGTGCCACACCACTGGACTTTGCCTACCATATTCACTCTGAAGTGGGTCACCGCTGTATTGGTACCAAAGTAGCAGGGCGTATTGTCCCTTTCACTCACCAGTTGGAGATGGGGGATCAAGTTGAAATCATTACACAGAAAGAACCAAACCCATCTCGTGATTGGTTGAACCCTAGCTTAGGGTTTGTACATTCTGGTCGAGCTAGAGCCAAGATTAATGCTTGGTTTAGAAAGCAGAGCCGAGAGAAAAATCTAGAAGCGGGTAAAGAGATCTTAGAAAACGAGTTAACGAAAATTGGTGCTACGTTAAAAGACGCCAATGAGTACGCGTTAAAACGTTTTAATGTGAATACGCCTGATGAACTTTATGCTGGCATTGGCAGTGGTGATTTGCGAATAAATCAAATTATCAACCATATCAATGCGTTGGTTAATAAGCCTACGGCTGAAGAAGAAGACCAGCAAGCGTTAGAAAAATTACAAGAGAGCAAAAAAACGACACACAATCGACCACATAAAGATGCGGTTGTGGTTGAAGGGGTGGATAACCTGATGACACACCTAGCTCGATGTTGTCAGCCTATACCGGGAGATACTATTGCCGGTTATATCACTCAAGGTCGAGGAATATCCGTTCATAGAGGCGATTGTGAACAGCTACTTGAACTACGTCTACATGCGCCTGAGCGGATCATTGATACCGTGTGGGGAAATGACTTCGTTGGTAGTTATATTTTGACTCTGCGGGTTGAAGCGATGGAGAGAAGTGGACTGTTAAAGGATATCACTACTCTGTTGGCGAATGAAAAACTGAAAGTCACCACAATGAAAAGCCGTAATGATTATAAGCGTCAGCTATCCATTATGGATTTTGATATAGAAGTGAAAAATATCGAATTGTTAAGCCGAATAATATCAAGGCTAGAGCAGATTAAAGACGTTGTTTCGGTAAAACGACTTAACTAAGCCCAAAAATTAAGGCCTGATCTTGTCAGGCCTTAATTGTATTATTCAGCTATCTCGTACCTGCTAATATTTATCAAAAAGAGCTCATCACCATGTCTCATCCTATTAAACAGCTTGAAAAAATAATGTCTCAACTACGTGATCCCGAAATGGGCTGTCCATGGGACAAGAAGCAGACATTTGACACCATAGTGCCCCACACCATAGAAGAGACTTATGAAGTGGTTGACGCTATTCATAACAAAGATTGGCGAAATCTAAAAGAAGAGTTGGGTGACTTACTGTTTCAGGTGATCTTTTATAGCCAGTTAGCTAAAGAAGAGAATTTATTCGATTTTGAACAAGTCGTTGAAACCGTCAACGAAAAACTGACTCGTCGACATCCGCATGTTTTTTCTGATCACTCTTTTGACTCTGAAGATGAGCTAAATGAAAACTGGCAAAAAGAGAAACAAAAGGAAAAGCAACAGATAGGCAAAGTTGAAGAAAGTATTCTAGACTCAATACCAACATCTATTCCTGCACTGTCAAAAGCCAATAAGATACAGAAACGATGTGCTAAACACGGTTTTGATTGGGACTCTATTGAGCCAGTGGCAGGTAAGGTCAATGAAGAGATTCAAGAGGTTCTGGATGAAGCGTTGCAGCCCGTTCCTAACCCGGAGCTTGTGGAAGAAGAACTGGGGGATCTGTTGTTTGCGACTGTCAATTTAGTACGGCACTTAGGTCATGACCCTGAGGCTGCACTGCGCAAAGCAAACAATAAGTTTGAGCGACGTTTTAAAGGCGTCGAACGTATTGTTGCTCAACAGGGTAAAGAACTGGATGATTTTGATTTAGAACAGCTAGATCAGTACTGGCAACAGATAAAGCAGAATGAGAAGAGCGGCTAACTCTGCTTTTGTAGCAGATTAACTGATAAATCTAGTAATAATTGGCACTTAAAGGGGAAGACCAGCACAATTGATTTGAAGCAAAAAATAAAAAATTAAACTGTGATAAGTTTCACGTTGTGGTGGTATGACGCTTCTGGTATATTTACATCCCGTCCAGAAAGTACTCATTTCCCTCATTCAACCAATTTCAGGTTAAACATGACGACAAATTATATTTTTGTTACTGGCGGGGTTGTTTCCTCACTAGGTAAAGGTATTGCAGCAGCCTCATTGGCCGCTATTCTTGAAGCTCGTGGTCTTAAAGTGACCATGATGAAGCTTGACCCTTACATAAACGTTGATCCGGGCACGATGAGCCCTACGCAGCACGGTGAAGTATTTGTTACGGAAGATGGCGCGGAGACTGATCTTGATTTAGGTCACTACGAGCGTTTTATCCGTACCAAGATGACCAAGCGAAACAACTTCACTGCGGGTCGTGTTTATGCCGACGTACTTAGAAAAGAGCGCCGTGGTGACTACCTTGGTGCAACGATTCAAGTTATTCCTCATATTACTAATGCGATTAAAGATCGAGTTTTTGCTGGTGCAGAAGGTCATGAAATTGCCATTGTTGAAGTAGGTGGAACCGTTGGTGATATCGAATCTCTGCCATTTATGGAAGCGATTCGTCAACTTGCTGCTGAAGTTGGCCGTGAGCGCGCTATGTTTATGCACCTTACGCTAGTGCCATACTTAGCTGCTGCTGGTGAAGTGAAAACTAAACCAACGCAACACTCAGTAAAAGAACTGCTTTCTATCGGTATTCAACCTGATATTTTAGTTTGTCGTAGTGATCGTATCATTCCTGCTAATGAACGTAAGAAAATCGCCTTGTTCTGTAATGTGCAAGAGAAAGCGGTTATCTCGATGAAAGATGTTGATTCCATTTATAAAATACCTCAACTGATAAAAGCACAAGGTCTTGATGATCTGGTTTGTGCTCGCTTTGGCATTGAAGCGCCAGAGGCGAATTTATCTGAGTGGGAACAAGTTATCTACGAAGAAGCCAACCCAACTGACGAAGTTGTGATTGGTATGGTTGGTAAATACATTGAATTGCCGGATGCGTATAAATCCGTCAATGAAGCGTTAAAACATGCTGGCCTTAAAAACCGTTTAAGCGTTAAAATCAAATATGTTGATTCGCAAGATGTCGAGTCAAAAGGCGAAGAAGTCCTTCAAGGACTCGATGCTATCTTAGTACCCGGTGGTTTTGGTGATCGTGGTATTGAAGGGAAGATACTCGCTGCCCAGTACGCCCGTGAGAACAATGTCCCTTATTTGGGTATTTGCTTGGGTATGCAAGTTGCTTTGATTGAATATGCACGTAATGTGGTTGGCCTAGAAGGTGCGCATTCAACAGAATTTAACAGTAAGACGAAGTATCCAGTGGTAGGATTGATTACCGAGTGGGTTGACGGCGAAGGTAAAGTCGAAGAGCGCACCGAAAAATCAGACCTTGGTGGAACTATGCGTCTTGGTTCTCAGCTGTGTCACCTTGAGAAAGGAACCAAAGCAAGAGACCTGTATGGCAGTGCGACCATTCATGAGCGTCACCGCCATCGTTATGAAGTAAACAATAATCTTCGCCCTAAATTAGAAGATGCCGGCCTTAAAGTGTCGGGCTTGTCTGCGGACAAGAAGTTAGTGGAAGTGATAGAGAATCCAAATCACCCTTGGTTTGTGGCAGCTCAGTTCCACCCTGAATTTACCTCGACTCCTCGCGATGGGCATCCATTGTTTGCAGGTTTCGTCAAAGCCGCTGGAGAATTTCAGCGTGGTGAATTAGAGAAGTAAAAGAATCTGGGTAGTTGCTCATGCTGTGCGGCTACCCTTTAGTTTTGACATTTAAATTGAAACGAGAGGAAACATTAATGTCTAAGATCGTTAAAGTTCTAGGTCGTGAAATCATCGACTCACGTGGTAACCCAACTGTAGAAGCTGAAGTACACCTAGAAGGCGGTTTCGTAGGTATGGCTGCTGCTCCATCTGGCGCATCTACTGGTTCTCGCGAAGCTCTTGAGCTACGTGATGGTGACAAAGCACGTTTCCTAGGAAAAGGTGTTCTTAAAGCAATTGAAGCTGTAAATGGCCCAATCGCTGAAGCACTAGTTGGTAAGGATGCAAAAGCTCAAGCTGATGTTGACCAAGTGATGATTGACCTAGATGGCACTGAAAACAAATCACAATTTGGTGCAAACGCAATTCTAGCGGTATCTCTAGCAAATGCTAAAGCTGCTGCTGCTGCTAAAGGTATGCCTTTGTTCGAGCACATTGCTGAACTAAACGGTACTCCTGGTCAGTTCTCTATGCCTCTTCCAATGATGAACATCATCAATGGTGGTGAGCACGCTGATAACAACGTTGATATCCAAGAATTTATGATTCAACCTGTTGGCGCGCCAACTCTTAAAGAAGCTCTACGTGTAGGTGCAGAAGTATTCCACAACCTAGCTAAAGTACTTAAGGCTAAAGGCCTAAGCACTGCAGTTGGTGATGAAGGTGGTTTCGCTCCTAACCTAGAATCTAACGCTGCTGCACTAGCTGCAATCAAAGAAGCTGTAGAAGCTGCTGGTTACGAGCTAGGTAAAGACGTTACTCTAGCGATGGACTGTGCTGCATCTGAGTTCTTCGACAAAGAAGCTGGCAACTACAACATGAAAGGCGAAGGTAAAATCTTCACTTCTGAAGAGTTTAACCACTACCTAGCTGACCTAGCTAATCAGTACCCAATCGTATCTATCGAAGACGGTCTTGATGAGTCAGATTGGGATGGCTTTAAGCACCAAACTGAACTACTAGGTGACAAGCTTCAACTAGTAGGTGACGACCTGTTCGTTACAAACACTAAGATCCTTGCGAAAGGTATCGAAATGGGTGTTGCTAACTCTATCCTTATCAAGTTCAACCAAATCGGTTCTCTAACTGAAACTTTAGCTGCAATTAAGATGGCTAAAGATGCTGGTTACACAGCTGTTATCTCTCACCGTTCAGGTGAAACTGAAGATGCAACTATTGCTGATCTTGCTGTTGGTACTGCTGCTGGCCAAATCAAAACTGGTTCTATGAGCCGTTCTGACCGTGTTGCTAAGTACAACCAACTTATCCGTATCGAAGAAGCACTAGGTTCACGTGCACCTTTCAACGGACTAAAAGAAGTAAAAGGTCAATAATTCTTTAGAATTATAACTTTATTACTTGTTTTAAAACGCCTTCATTTTTGAAGGCGTTTTTGTTTCCAGTTGTTACTCTCGCTGTTCTCTCGCACCAAATGCCCTTCTGTGCTATATATAGCGCTTCAGTTTTAAAGATGAGAAACCTGTTCAGTGCGTCTACTCACTCTTGGTTTAACCTGCTTATTATCTGTTCTGATTTACTTCCTTGTTTGGGGGAAGAATGGGCTGATTGAAAACGCCAATGTAAATAGCGAGATTGTTATTCAGCAGTCCGTGAATAAAGAATTACAACGACGTAATGATGAAATGTTTGCTGAGATAGATGATCTTAGGCAAGGGCTTGACGCAATAGAAGAGAGAGCAAGACACGAACTCGGCATGGTGAAAGAGGACGAAACCTTTTACCGTATAGTGGGTGATACTTCCCAGTAGGACGAGTAATCCAAGTAAGTTGAACGACTCCACTAGATTGAACAATAGATAAAGTCATTATCTGAACAGTTAGTTTTACAGAATGGTCTAATTGAAATGGTTACAAATATAGAACAACGACTATACGCCATTGTGCCCGCAGCGGGTATCGGTAGTCGTATGAAGGCAGAAATCCCAAAGCAATACCTACAGTTGCTTGAAAAAACGATTTTAGAACACACTGTCGAGAAACTTCTTGAACATCCCCAAATACAGAATGTTATTGTTGCGGTAAGTCCAAACGATCCCTATTTCCCACAGTTGAAGATTGCGAACCATCCAAAAGTGATTCGAGTCGATGGCGGTGGAGAGCGCGCTGATTCTGTGTTATCTGGTTTAGCTCGATTATTGGAGATAAATCCAGAGAGTTGGGTGTTAGTGCATGATGCAGCAAGGCCTTGTATTTCAATCAGTGACATTGATGCTTTGATCAAACAAGTGAGCAAAAACAAACTGGGCGGTATATTGGCAGCTCCAGTTAGAGATACCATGAAACGGGGGAATGGTGAAGGTACCATTTCTGCAACTGTCGATCGCCAAGATTTATGGCACGCCTTAACGCCACAGATGTTTAATAGCCATCAGTTACATGAGGCATTGATTAAAGCAAAACAGGCTAACGCGACGATAACCGATGAGGCGTCAGCGATGGAGTGGCTTGGAATCCAGCCTCAGTTAGTACCCGGTCGAATGGACAACTTAAAGATAACTCAACCAGAAGATTTAGCCTTGGCTGAATTTTACTTGCGTAAAGAACAAAAGGAACAGAGATGATTCGGATAGGTCACGGATTTGATGTGCATAAATTTGGTGGTGACGGCCCTGTTATTATTGGTGGCGTTGCTATTCCTTACTCACAAGGTTTAATTGCTCACTCAGATGGTGATGTTGCTCTTCATGCTCTGACTGATGCCCTGCTGGGGGCGTTAGCAGAAGGTGATATTGGAACGCATTTCCCTGATAATGATGAGCGTTGGAAAGACGTTGATAGCCGAGAACTACTCAAAGAGGTGTATCGACTTGCTCAGCAGCGTGGTTACCAGATAGGTAACTTGGATGTCACTATCATTGCTCAAGCACCTAAAATGCTGCCTTATATTCAAGCAATGAGAGAAGCCATTGCAGAAGATGTGCAAACATCGATAGATAATGTAAATGTCAAAGCAACGACAACTGAAAAGTTGGGATTCACAGGTCGCAAAGAAGGTATTGCCTGTGAAGCCGTCGTTCTGTTAACTAAGAAGTAACCTATGACCGATATACTTGAAGATCTGGCTTATCTGTATGGAAAGCCAGAGTGTAAAGCAAAATTAAAAGCGCAGCCTGAACACTTCGTCGTAAAAGAAGAACTGGGATACTCATTTACTGGTTCGGGTGAGCACCTGATGGTGAAAATCCGTAAAACCGGTGAAAACACGATGTTTGTGGCCAATGAATTAGCACGATACTGCAATGTTAAATCTAAAAATGTAGGCTGGGCAGGGTTAAAAGATAGGCATGCGGTGACAGAACAGTGGCTAAGTATTCATTTAGCCAAAGCGGAACAAGAGCCAGACTTCTCTGAATTTGAAAAACAGTATCCTTCTATCCAAATACTTGAGTTGAATCGACACAACAAAAAGCTTCGTCCGGGTGATTTAATTGGCAACCGCTTTGAGATTACCTTGTCTGAAGTGTCAGATGTCGAGTCTGTAGAGAAGAGAGTCGAGTCGGTGATTTCCGGTGGTGTACCAAACTATTATGGTGCTCAGCGTTTTGGTCGGGATGGCAACAATGTTCTGGAGGCTAAGCGCTGGGGGCGGGATAACGTACGCACTAGAAACCAAAACAAGCGAAGCATGTATCTTTCCACCGCGCGTTCTTGGATATTCAACCATATTGTTTCTGAAAGAATTAATCAGGATTGCTTTTCTACTCTGGTGCCAGGCGATATTGTTATGTTGGCTAACGAGACTAAACTTGAAGAAAGTGTCATGGCAGAGCAAAAAATCAGCAGTGCCATAATGGCAGATGAGTTAGCACAATATCAACAAAAGTTAGAATCTGGCGAAGCCTTTATTACAGCTGCGCTGGCAGGTGATAACGCTTTACCAACTGAACAACAAGCTTTGCAATTGGAACAGAAGATTGTTGACTCAGAACCGGACCTTATGGCTCTAATTAGAGGCAATCGCATGCGTCATGACAGACGAGAGACCTTGTTGAAACCGACGGATTTATCATATTCAGTACAAGATAATAATGTTGTGTTGTGTTTTTCTCTTTCGTCTGGAAGCTTTGCGACATCAATCATAAGAGAATTAGTGCAAGAGATCCCAGTAGAACGTAGTTACGAGTAAAGGCTTAGATAATAATGAAAATTTTGCTTAGCAATGATGATGGAGTGCATGCCGAAGGATTGAACATGCTCGCTAAAGAACTTGCCGATCTTGCGGAAATTATTATCGTCGCTCCAGATCGAAACCGTTCAGGGGCATCAAACTCTCTGACACTGGAGACGCCACTAAGGGTGTCTCAGTTCTCAGACAATGTTTATGCAGTACAAGGAACGCCAACCGATTGTGTTCACTTTGCCTTAAACGAGTTACTGAAAGATGATTTACCGGATTTGGTGCTTAGTGGCATCAACCATGGTGCGAACTTAGGTGATGATGTTCTGTATTCTGGAACCGTTGCCGCGGCGATGGAAGGGCATTTCTTACAAGTTCAATCTATTGCGTTTTCTTTGGTAGGTAGTGATAATTTTGCCACTGCGGCTAAAATAGCTCGACAGATTGTTGAGCAGCATCTGCAGTCGCCTATTCCCACTAACCGATTGCTTAATATCAATGTGCCGGATGTTCCTTTTGAACAATTAAAAGGCCAGCAAGTAACAAGATTGGGTGCACGTCACCACGCAGAAAATATGATTAAACAAAAAGATCCTCGTGGGCATGATGTTTATTGGCTTGGCCCTCCAGGTAAAGAGCAGGATGCAGGTGAAGGAACGGACTTTTATGCTATTGAGCATGGTATGGTTTCCATTACACCTATGCAGGTGGACCTTACTGCTCATGAGTCAATCAATAGCGTGCAAGCTTGGATGCAGGGAAAAAGATAATGAGCAGTCCATATGTCGAGCAGCTTATTGAATTTCTAAAAGTAAACGGTGTGAAAGATAACGCCGTTCTTGATGCAATAGCAAGAGTCCCTAGAGAGCAGTTTATATCTGAAGCATTAAGGCATCAGGCATACGATAATAATGCCTTACCAATCGCTCATGGTCAGACAATTTCTCAACCCTATATTGTTGCGAAGATGACTGAGTTGCTAGAGTTAAACTCTTCAACTCGCGTGTTGGAGGTGGGAACAGGTTCAGGCTATCAAACGGCTGTATTGGCTCAATTGGTAGATAAGGTCTACTCAGTAGAGAGAATTAAATCTCTACAATGGGAGGCGAAACGTAGGTTAAAGCAGCTGGATATTTATAATGTAACGACTAAGCATGCTGATGGTTGGCAAGGCTGGGAGAATAAAGGTCCCTTTGATGCTATTGTTGTCACCGCAGCGGCGTCTCAAGTACCGGAAGCACTAACTGCACAGTTAGCAGAAAATGGTCGCTTGGTTATTCCGGTAGGAGAAGATAACCAACAGTTACTTAAAATTGTACGACATGGAGACAGCTTTACGTCCACCATCGTAGAGCCGGTAAGGTTTGTTCCTCTTATTGCGGGTAATTTGGCATAAAATGAAGATGCGATTGAAACTGGTGATACCAAGTCTATTTGCAGCCTTGTTAATAGGCTGCTCTGCGACGTCCCCAGCTCCAGTTTCTAGCATACAGAAAGATTACAACTCTATTCAACGAGGCAGTTATCGAGGCAGTTATTACCAAGTTCAGAAGGGTGATACCCTTTATTTTATAGCCTACATCACAGATAAGAATGTAAACGATATTGTTCGTTACAATAATCTTTCTGCTCCTTACACGATCCACCCTGGTCAAAAGCTTCGTTTATGGCGCCCAGCTTATAAAGCTCCTGCTTATGGAGGTACAGGAGGAAATAACAGTTCTTCTGTTGCTACTTCTACTGTAGCAGCTGGTACGATTAGCACTTCAACAGCGGCTTCCTCTAGTTCAACTGCAGCAAATAGTGCTAATAAAGCAACTCCTAACTTAACAAATTCAAGTTCAAAAAATTCACAAAATGCCAAAAAAACTGTGACAAATAAGCTTGATCCTGCTAAGTCAAAAGAGTATGTTGGAAATCAGAGTAAACAAAATGTTAATAAAAATGCCAATAAGCCTAAAGCGAAAAACGTCAAAATTTCGAAGTGGTCTTGGCCAACAAAAGGGAGGGTAATTAAGAGTTTCTCAACTGGAGACCAAGGAAACAAAGGCATAGACATAGCAGGGCAGCGAGGTCAGTCTATTGTTTCTACGGCAAGTGGTACAGTTGTATATTCCGGTAATGCACTTCGCGGATACGGTAATTTGATAATCGTGAAACATAATGATAACTATTTAAGTGCATATGCCCATAACGACCGTTTGCTAGTACAAGAAGGACAAAGTGTAAAAGCCGGCCAGAAGATCGCCACCATGGGAAGTTCTGGAGCAAATAGAGTGAAATTACATTTTGAAATTCGATATCAAGGTAAATCTGTAAATCCAAAACGGTATTTGCCTTAGCTCTAAGTTTATTTCAGCGACATTAGCGGTAGTAATGTCTTGCTAAACTCGCCAAGGGGAGGCGCTATGAGTATCAGCAATGCAGCAACGAAAGTCGAAGAGTTTGAGATTAATGAAGGTATCAATGCTTCAGCAGCTAATCTTGTTCAAGAAACCCAACCAGCAGAAGAAACCAGTAATAAAGAAGAGTACGAGGTAACAGCGAAGAGCTTGGACGCAACGCAGCTTTATCTCGGAGAAATTGGTTTCTCTCCACTATTAACCGCAGAAGAAGAAGTTCTATACGCTCGCCGAGCATTGCGTGGTGATGACGCCGCTCGAAAAAGAATGATTGAAAGTAACTTACGCTTGGTCGTTAAAATTTCTCGTCGATACAGTAACCGAGGTTTGGCGCTTCTTGATCTTATTGAAGAAGGCAACCTAGGTCTCATTCGCGCAGTTGAAAAATTTGATCCAGAAAGAGGGTTCCGTTTTTCTACGTATGCCACATGGTGGATTCGTCAAACTATTGAACGTGCGTTAATGAATCAGACCCGTACTATTCGACTACCTATCCACGTCGTGAAAGAGCTTAATATCTATTTACGTACCGCTCGAGAATTGTCTCAGAAGCTGGACCATGAACCGACAGCAGAAGAGATTGCAGAGCAGCTTGATAAGCCAGTAAGTGATGTGAGCAAAATGCTTCGCCTTAATGAGCGAGTGAGCTCGGTAGATACACCTATTGGTGGGGATGGAGAAAAGGCACTTTTGGATATTATTCCGGATGTTAACCATTCAGACCCCGAAGTTTCTACTCAAGATGATGATATTAAAAGTTCTTTGATTGACTGGCTCGATGAACTTAATCCAAAACAGAAAGAGGTATTGGCTCGCCGATTTGGTTTACTTGGCTATGAGCCTTCGACATTGGAAGAAGTTGGCCGTGAAATCTGTTTAACTCGTGAACGAGTTCGTCAAATTCAAGTTGAAGGACTGCGTCGCCTACGAGAAATTCTATTGAAACAAGGGCTTAACATGGAGTCACTGTTCGATGTAGAGCAGATGTAGCCGAAAATATCACGTTTAACCTGCTCAGAATGGAGTGAGGTTAGGATAGAAAATAAAAAAGGGATCAATATGATCCCTTTTTCGATCTAGAGCAGTTTTTTCAGTCGGTAGAGCTCATCCAAGGCTTGCCGTGGTGTTAAATCATCTGGATCAATGCTGGAGAGTGCCTGTTCGACTTCGCTAGGTTCAGGAATTAAACTCAGCTGATTGGCGATATCGACATTGTTGTTTGGAGTCGAAGGTTGATTACCCATCTGTTCCAGTTGGTTTAGCTTTCCACGCGCATTTTTGATCACTGTCTTAGGTACACCAGCAAGGCCTGCAACGGCTAAACCATAAGACTTACTGGCTGCACCTTCCTGTACCGCATGCATAAAGGCGATGCTATCACCATGTTCTACTGCATCTAGATGAACGTTAGCGAGCTGTTTTAACTGGTTTGGCAGTTCGGTCAACTCAAAGTAATGAGTGGCAAATAGTGTCATTGCGCCGATTTGGTTGGCTAACCACTCCGCACTGGCCCATGCCAGAGAGAGACCATCATAAGTACTTGTTCCACGACCAATTTCATCCATGAGAACTAAACTGTGTGGTGTTGCGTTGTGCAAAATATTGGCAGTTTCAGTCATTTCAACCATAAATGTTGAACGACCAGAGGCGAGATCATCTGAGGCACCAATTCGGGTAAATATTCGGTCTATGATTCCTATAGTAGCGTTTTCTGCTGGGACATAAGAACCAATATGAGCAAGTAAGACAATCAGAGCAGTCTGTCTCATATAGGTGGATTTACCGCCCATATTTGGCCCTGTAATAATAAGCATCTTTCGATCTGGACTTAACTCTATCGGGTTGGCGATGAAAGGGGTGTCCATAACTTGTTCCACCACAGGGTGACGACCATTTTGTATATGAATGCCGATATCATCAGTCAGATAGGGACGAGCATAATTCAGCGTTTCAGCCCGTTCCGCTAACCCTTGTAAAACGTCTAGCTGAGAGATTGCGGACGCTAAGTTTTGTAATCGCTCTAAGTTAGGCATCAATAAGTCAAACAGCTCTTCCCATAAACGCTTTTCGATAGCTAAGGCTTTTGATTTGGAACTTAATACCTTGTCTTCATGCTCTTTTAACTCAGGAATGATGTAGCGTTCAGCATTCTTAAGTGTCTGTCGACGAACATAGTGCGGAGGAACTAAATGACTCTGGCCTCGGCTTACTTGAATATAAAAACCATGAACATTATTGTAGCCAACTTTTAGGGTATCTATTCCATGGCGATCTCGTTCATCCGCTTCTAATTTCTCTAAATACTCTGTTGCTCCGTCTGCGAGGTCACGCCATTCATCCAGTTCAGCGCTGTAACCTGTGGCAATGACACCGCCATCGCGAATAATAACTGGGGGATTCTCTTTTATCGCTTGTTGCAATAGTTGACAGATATCGTCCATAGGTGCGGAAAACTGACGCAACTTACCAAGGTAAGAATCACTGATTTCCTGCATTGTGTCTGCTAAATCAGGCAGTTGTTGCATGGCGTGACGCAAGCGAGAGAGATCTCTCGGACGTGCCGTTCTTAAAGCTAAGCGCGCTAAGATACGCTCAATGTCCCCAATCTGTTTTAAGATTGGCTGAAGGTCAGTATACAAACCTTGTTCTTTTAGTTCGGTAATAGCGTCGAGTCGTTGATTTAGGGTTTCCCTGCATCGCATAGGCTGGTGTAACCAGCGCTTTAGCATGCGGCTTCCCATGGCCGTGGCGCTATGGTCAAGTACATCCGCCAGTGTATTATCACTACCGCCGGATAAATTTTGTGTAATCTCTAAATTTCGACGAGTGGCGGCATCGAGAATGACGGAATGATCTTGAGAATCATAAGTGAGAGAGCGTATATGTGGTAATGCTGTACGTTGCGTATCTTTGACGTACTGAATAAGACATCCTGCCGCGCATAGTCCAAGCTCGGCGTTTTCTACACCAAAACCAATAAGATCACGGGTCGCGAACTGCTGGTTTAATTGCTGTTTTGCTGTCTCTAATTCAAATTCCCAAACAGGACGACGACGGTTACCATTTCGGTTTGCCATGACTTCTACTGGCTCAAAATCTTCGGGGAATAGAAGTTCTGTAGGAGAGGTACGTTGCAGCTCTGCCAACATGGCCTCTTGGCTATTTGGTTCACATAACTGAAAGCGACCAGAAGTAATATCTAGCGTGGCATAGCCAAATTTACCATTTTGATGATATATAGCGGCGATTAAGTTATCTACACGTTCTGAAAGTAATGCTTCATCGGTGACGGTGCCTGGGGTAACAATTCTAACCACTCTGCGTTCTACAGGCCCTTTGCTTGTCGCAGGATCACCCACTTGCTCACAGATAGCGACTGACTCTCCCATCTGAACCAATTTTGCTAGATAGCCTTCAACGGCATGGTATGGAACACCTGCCATTGGAATGGGCTCTCCAGCAGAAGAGCCTCGCTTGGTTAGCGAAATATCAAGAAGTTGTGAAGCCTTCTTTGCATCATCATAAAAAAGTTCATAAAAATCCCCCATTCTATAAAACAGCAAGATATCAGGGTTTTCCGCCTTTAATTTTAAATACTGCTGCATCATAGGCGTGTGTGTAGGAGTCGCTTTTGCCATGTTGACCTTATTTACCACTTTAACTTCTTATTCCAGCGGCTTAGGATACGTGAATAGAATTGACAGGCAAGATGAAATCGAGGGTTTTTCGATCATGGAAACATTAACTCAATTAAGTGAAACGTTAGGGAAGCAGTTAAAAAGTAAAGGTTGGCTAGTGACAACTGCGGAATCTTGTACTGGTGGTGGAATATCGGCGGCGATTACCGATATTTCCGGTAGCTCTGCTTGGTTTGACCGTGCGTTTATTACCTATAGCAATGAGTCTAAACAACAGATGTTATTCGTCGATGAAGAGGCGATTAACCGCCATGGTGCTGTCAGCAGACAAGTTGTGGAACAGATGGCTGCTGGTGCTGTCGAGCATTCACTAGCAGATGTGGCGATATCTGTTAGTGGCATTGCCGGTCCCGGTGGCGGTAGTGATGATAAACCTGTAGGAACGGTCTGGTTCGGTTGGCAGTTGGCTGATGGAGAGCAGGTCCAGCGAGTGCAATATTTTTCTGGAAACAGGGCTGAAGTTAGGGAACAGGCCTGTTACTACGCTATTAAGACGCTTCTACAACTTATCGAAAACGGAACACGTCAATAATAGCGTTGCCATTCATATGAGAGCTATCGTAATAGGGCAAATGTTGGTAATGATAAATGCCATTTAATAGCTGCTAAACGAATTGAAAGTGTAGAGATTGCACCCAATAAAAAGGCGGCCGAATTATCCAGCCCAAAATGCAGTGCGGTAACATGGAAGAAGCCACCAATGATGCAAGCCGTGGCGTAGACTTCACTTCTTAATACCATGGGTATTTCTCTTGCTAAAACGTCGCGGATAATCCCGCCACCGCAACCAGTAGATACGCCCATTATTATTGCAATAAGATAAGAGGTTTGCAGGCTAAGGGCTTTTTCTACACCAATACCTACGAAAGCGGCTAAACCAATAGCATCACAGACGGGGAGTACATACCAAGGTAATCGCTTTGGTCTACGTACAATCGCCATGGTTAATAAACAGGTAAAAATAATGACCCAAATATAAGCGTTATCGGTGATCCAAAACACAGGCGTCGCACCTAGTAGCACATCGCGAATAGAGCCTCCGCCAATGGCGGTTACACTTGCCAGTACTACAACACCAAAGGGATCCATTTTTAAACGTCCTGCCAATAACACGCCGGATATTGCGAAAACGGCCGTACCAAATAGATCGATAAAATAGAGTAGTGTTGAGTCCATGGAGATGATTACTAGTAGATGGATAAAAAGACGAGAGCAGATTTTACGCTATTTTATTAAGAAAATAATGTCATAATTTGCTTAATTGCTTTTTTTCTCTCTTACATAGCTAAAACGATTACACACTTCCTCAATGGCATGTAATGAGCGTGGTGTAGGACGGTTTAACCAATCCGCATTTAGAGACCAGATGTAGTTGTGTTCAACCGCTGGAATTTGTGCTCGCCATTTGTGCCACATCTCGGGGTTTTGTTTGGTATGGGCCGAAGTGAAGATAACGTCGGGCTTTCTGACTAAAACTTGCTCTAAACCAACTTGAGGATACGGGCTTGAAGCTTGTTGAAAAACATTGCGACCACCGCATAGCTGAAACACTTCGCTAGGCCAATGGTTTTGAGCAATAGTGTAGATTGGCTTGCTGCTTAATTGATAAAAGTAGTTGATAGGAGGCAAATCTTTATACTTATCTTGCAGTTTTTTTAATGACTGTCGAAAATTGTCTGCGTTACGTTGACCTTGCTCAGGATTGTCAGCGTAAAGACTTAACTCTTCAATTCTTAAGGCGATATCGGCTAACTTGTTGGTATCGGAATAGTAAATTGAAAAGCCCAAACTTTGTAATTTATCTAGAGCTTTAATCGCACCGCCAGAGCGCCAAGCTACGATTAAATCAGGTTGTAATGCGATAATCCGCTCTATATTGATGCTGTTAAAGCTTGCTACTCTTTCTAACTTTTTTGCCTCCTCTGGATAGTCGCTAAAATCACTCGCTGCAATGATCTTGTTTTCTAATCCCGCCGCATAAATGAGCTCTGTGGAAGAGGGCGCGAGAGAAATGATTCGTTCAATTGCGTGGACAGAGTAGGTCGAGATAAGCAACAGAGAAAGGAGTAGATATTTCAAGTTTAAAACCCTTGGTATACCGTAAACATAATAGCACTTTGTATTAAAATCCAAGCAAACAGTCGCCACACGAGCAGCTTTTGTAGCTGCGCTAAATGAATGGCTGAAGGGGCGACTCGTCCTCCTATTTTGGGACGAATGGATTTTTTACCCTGATAAATAGCAGGGCCCCCCAATGACAGCTCCAGTTTAGTGCCAACGGATGCGAGCAGCCAGCCAGCTCCGGGAGTGGGCCAAGTTTTTCCTTGCAATAGCATCTGCTTACTTGTTTGAATGCCATTTTTCCCAACGGCAATGAAAAAAGAGAACAGTCGTAAAGGAAGAAAATCCAATATTGCGAGAAGCCTTACCGCCGGTAAGCCGAAAGGAAGAAAGTTCCCGTTACTGGGAGACCAAGCTCTAGCCAGTTCTTGAATTAGCCGATACATGATGGCGCCAATTCCACCAGCCAAGCCATACCAAAATAGCACTGAAACTACGTTTCGACCATATCCTAGTATGATTGTTTCGGCGCCTGCTTTGCCTAACCCTAGTGGTGATAATGAGTTGGTTTCTCTATTTAAAATAGGTTTAAGTAAACTTCTGGCTAGTTTCTTATCTTCTTTAATTAACGCGTTTGATAGCTCTCCTGCCAGTTTTTCGCTGTTTCTCCAGTCAATGGCCAACAACAGCAGTGCCAATTCAAATAGTTGTTGTTGCCAAACGAGAGGTTGTAGTGCAACGAATACGGCCAAGGCAGGGAGCATCATTAATGCCCACGCCAAGCTACCGGAGATAATACTTTGCGAGTAGCTAGTCTGAGTATTAACTTTATCTGCAAGGATTCGGGCAAAAGCCCGCCACAGGGTAGCGGGATGGGCTGAAACGGGAATGGGCAAAATTAGATGAAACAGCAATGCACCCCACAGTACCAGCAGGGCGCCATTGCTATAAAAATGCTCAAATGCAGCTTGCATATAAGCTACTTAAGCAGCTCGATCATATTAGTCACCATCTCAGATGAACTTTTTGCTGCGAGTGGTAAAAACTCATCAAATGTCATTGGCGATTCTTTATCCGCAACATCTGATATTGCACGAACAACAACGAACGGCTTACCAAACTGGTGACATGTTTGAGCAATCGCTGCAGCTTCCATCTCTACCGCAATAACTGAAGGGAAATGCTTCATAATGAACTGGTTGTGAGCTTCGGAGTTTACAAAGGTATCGCCTGTGCAAATGAGGCCACGTACGGCATGTGTATCCTTCATTTTTGCTAACGCATCTTCTGCCACTTGGATTAAGTTTTTATCGGCAATAAAGGCGGCAGGTTGACTCGCCATTTGCCCCATTTCATAGCCAAATGCGGTGACGTCTGCATCGTGGTAACGCACTTCGGTAGAGATCACCACATCACCTAAGTTTAAGCTGGAGTCAAATCCACCGGCAGAACCAGTATTGATGATCATATCTGGATTAAATTGGTCAATTAGAATGGTTGTACCAACGGCGGCAGCCACTTTACCAATGCCGGATTGAAGCATGACGACTTCTACGCCATTAAGTTGACCGGAAAAGAATGAGCATCCGCCTTTTTCGGTAACTTCACAGTTGGAGATAGCGCTCTTTAATATGGTCACTTCTTGTTCCATTGCACCAATAATGCCGATTTTCATAAATAGTCTCTTTAAGTTTAATGTGACGTAATTGGCTTAAATTGTAGCATAGAGTTGTTTTAGAGGAATCGGTAAATTGTTCGAGATATCAGTTCTCTACTTGCTTATAGCAATCTAGTTATCATATGAGGCTCATTGAGATATAAAAAAAGCCAGCAAATATGCTGGCTAAAATAAAGTTTGGAAGGAAACTTTAAAAAGTTAAGCTAGGGTCAACAGACCCTAGGCATTGGAAAGCATAAGCGAATCAGCTTTAGCTTCTAAGTTACTGTTACCCATTAGGTAAGCGTCAATTGCACGGGCAGACTCTCGGCCTTCATTGATACAGCGAACCACCAAAGATTGCCCTGTACGCATATCACCCGCCGCGAATATGCCTTTTTGGTTAGTGGCAAAGTCGTTGGTTGCTACATTACCGCGCTCATCGAGCTTAATGTCTAATTGAGCTAAGATGCCATTAGGTTCAGGATGTAAGAAGCCCATCGCTAAGAATGCCAAATCACATGGGATAACACGCTCGCTGCCTTCAACTTCTTTGAACTCTGGTCGTTCACCCGGTTTAGCATCTTGCCAAACAATGTCCGCTAAACGCAGACCGGTAACATTACCTTGCTCATCACCGATAAACTCTTTGGTCAGAATATTCCAGTGACGCTCACACCCTTCTTCATGGGAAGTGGATGTACGCAGTATCATAGGATATTGAGGCCAAGGCATATTTGCTGGACGTTTTTCTGGTGGCATCGGCATGATCTCTACCTGAGTAATGCTCGCGGCACCATGACGGTTAGACGTTCCCACACAGTCAGAGCCAGTATCACCACCACCGATAACAACCACATGTTTACCTTTTGCATGAATCTCTTCGGTTTTAAGATCCATATCGTTGGCACGTCGGTTGTTTTGACCAAGAAATTCCATGGCAAAATGTACCCCTTTGAACTCTCGGCCTGTGATAGGGAGATCTCTTGGTACGGTAGAACCACCAGTAAGTAGTACGACATCAAACTCCTGACGAAGTTGTAATGCGTTGATATCAACACCGATATGAGCGTTGGTTTCAAAGACGATACCCGCTTCCTTCATCAAATTGACTTTGCGGTCAATAATATCCATACCCAATTTAAAGTCAGGGATACCAAAGCGTAATAGACCACCGACTTTTTCATCACGTTCATAGACAGTGACACAGTGACCAGCGCTATTTAATTGTTCAGCAGCAGCCAGCCCTGATGGGCCTGAACCGATAATAGCGATGGTTTTGCCAGTACGAATGCGCGGTTTCTTCGGTTTGGCGTAACCTTCTCTATATGCGGTTTCAACAATGGTTTTTTCAATGTTGCAGATAGTAATCGGATCTTGGTTGATACCAAGTACACATGATGACTCACATGGAGCAGGACATACTCGCCCAGTAAACTCAGGAAAGTTATTTGTACTGCTTAAAATATTCCACGCTTCCTGCCAGCTGTCGCGATAAACAGCATCATTAAATTCAGGAATGATATTGCCAATAGGGCAGCCGTTATGACAAAACGGTACGCCACAATCCATACAACGTGAAGCTTGCTGATTGATCTTTTCACCAAACTCTTTGTTTAGGACAAACTCTTTGTTGTCCTGAATACGAACACTTGGATCTACCTTTTTAGGTAGTTCACGACCATGCTCCATAAATCCAGTAGGCTTACCCATTATACTGCCTCCAACTCTTCCGTGTGTTCTGCTTGCGCTTTACGCTTATTTAGCACCGCTTTATAGTCTCGTGGCATTACTTTCACTAACTGCGCTAGGTTGGCGTCAAAGTCAGCTAGGAATGCTTTTGCTACTGTACTTCCGGTGAACTCAATATGCTTAGTTAGCATCTGTTGAATAAGCGCTTTGTCTTCGCTTTCTATTGGGTCTAGGTCAACCAGTTCAGGGTTTAACTTAGTTTCAAAGTCCCCTTCCTTGTCCCATACATACGCAGTACCACCACTCATACCAGCGGCGAAGTTACGTCCTGTAGAGCCAAGAATGACGGCGATGCCTCCGGTCATATATTCACAACCGTGGTCTCCAACACCTTCAACAACCACTTTTGCTCCCGAGTTACGAACACAGAAACGTTCACCAGCAAGACCTCGAATATAAGACTCACCAGATGTTGCACCATAGAAACAGACATTACCTACAACAATATTGTTTTCCGCAACGATGGATGATGCTGTATTCGGATAGAGAACCAAGGTTCCTCCGGACAAGCCTTTACCCCAATAATCGTTGGCGTTACCTTCTACTTCAAACTTCACACCCTTAGCAAGGAATGCACCGAATGATTGACCTGCAGAACCGGTGAACTTGACATTCATTGGGCTAGGTAGCCCTTTGTCTTTAAATACTTTTGATATTTCATTAGACAACATTGTGCCTGTTGAACGATCGGTATTGATGATAGGCAGTTCCGCTGTTACTGGCTCAGCTTGTTCGATAGCAGGTCTTGCTATTTCGATCAGCTTTCTATCCAGTACCGCTTCAAGCAAGTGATTCTGTTTAATTTGGCTAAATACGCCGTCAGATTCACGAGCTGGCTCAATATGAAGCACAGGAGATAGGTCAAGGTTCTTATATTTCCAGTGTTTAATATCATCACGAACTTTCAGCTTTTGAGACTGACCAACCATCTCTTCAATGGTACGGAAACCGAGCTCTGCCATGATTTCACGCAGGCCTTCTGCCATATATTGGAAGAAAGTCACCACGTCTTCTACGCGACCATCAAAGCGTTCACGTAGAGATTTGTTTTGTGTTGCGATACCCACAGGACAGGTGTTTTTATGACACTTACGCATCATGATACAACCTTCAACAACCAATGCTGCGGTAGCAACTCCCCACTCTTCCGCGCCAAGTAGCGTTGCTACAGCAAGGTCGCGAGGTGTTTTCATCTGTCCATCAGACTGAACTACAATACGGTTACGTAAGCCATTTTTAAGCAGTGTTTGGTGTGTCTCTGCTAAACCTAGTTCCCATGGTAGACCCGTGTGACGAATGGATGAAATTGGTGATGCACCTGTACCTCCGTCGAAACCTGCAATAAGCACCACGTCGGCCTTTGCTTTGGCTACACCGGATGCAATCGTACCTACGCCTGCTTCTGAAACCAGCTTAACGTTTACACGACCGGTACGGTTGGCATTTTTTAAATCGTAGATTAGCTGAGCTAAATCTTCGATTGAATATATGTCATGGTGTGGAGGTGGCGAGATCAACCCGACGCCCGGAGTAGAGTGACGTGTGGCACCAATCCAGTCATCAACTTTGTCTCCTGGAAGCTGTCCACCTTCACCCGGTTTCGCTCCCTGAGCCATCTTGATCTGTACTTCATCGGAATTGGTTAGGTAGTAGGAAGTCACCCCAAAACGCCCCGATGCAACCTGTTTAATTGCTGAACGTTCCCAGTCACCATTGGCTTTTTTCTCAAAGCGACTAGGATCTTCACCCCCTTCACCTGAGTTTGATTTTGCACCAATACGGTTCATTGCTACCGCTAGCGTAGAGTGCGCTTCATAAGAGATAGAACCAAAGCTCATTGCGCCAGTTGCAAAGCGTTTCAGGATGCTTTCAATAGGCTCAACTTCTGACAAAGGTACTGCGCCCGCAGGATTTTTGATGAAAGCCAGTTGGCTACGCAGCGTTGCAGCGTCATCCCCTTGCGCATCAACAGTACTTGCATACTCTTTGAATTGAGCAAAATCTTTATTTCGTGTCGATTGTTGCAACAACGAAATGGTTTCAGGGTTGAACAGGTGTTTTTCACCACGCTGTTTCCACTGGTAAACACCACCAACATCCAACATTTGGATTGGAATCTCACGAGTCGGGTAACCAAGACGGTGACGAACCAAGACTTCTTTGGCTATATCATCAATCGTTAGACCCTGAATACGTGTTACGGTGCCTGTAAAGTATTTGTCTACTACAGATTTGCTAATACCTAGTGCTTCAAAAATTTGCGCACCATGGTAGGACTGCAGTGTTGAGATACCCATTTTAGAGAAAATCTTCAGTAGACCGCCATTGACACCATTACGATAGTTATTAAATAGCGTTTCAGATGGTATTTCAGGATCCAGTTTTCTCTTCTTCTGAAGATCAACGATGGTTTCCATAACTAAGTATGGGTTAACCGCATTGGCTCCATACCCTACTAAAGTGGCGAAATGATGGGTTTCGCGTGCGTCACCTGTTTCGATAACGATGTCACATTTAGCACGTAAGCCTTTACGAATTAAATGGTGGTGAACTGCGCCTACTGCCAGCATTGCTGGTATTGCTGCGTGGTTTGAGTTTACCGCACGGTCAGTCAGTAGAATAATTGAGTAACCATCTACCACGGCATCTTCTGCGTATTGGCAAATACGCTTAAGAGCACGCTCTAATTTGCCATCCTCTTCACTGGCTCGGAATACGATATCCAATGTTTTTGCTTGTAGATGCTCATTATCGATAGCACGAAGTTTTTCTAGCTCAGAGTTAGATAAAACAGGTGACTCTAGTTCTACTTTTTGACAGTGCTCTGGCGACTCAGCCAGTAAGTTTTGATCCTTACCTAGGTAGGTATTTAACGACATCACCATGCGTTCACGAATAGGATCGATGGGTGGGTTAGTTACCTGAGCAAAAAGCTGTTTAAAGTAGTTAGATAAATGTTGTGACTGATGTGACAGAACCGCGAGTGGCCAGTCAGCACCCATTGCACCTAATGGTTCTTTGGCATCTTTTGCCATAGGCACAATGATTTCATTGACTTCTTCACTAGTAATACCAAACGCTTGCTGGTTATGAAGAAGACGTTCCGCAGACGGTTGGTGGTGCATATTGTCTGCTTCTGGTAGTTTGTTTAGGCTTAGTAGGTTCTCTTTTACCCACTGCTTATAAGGTTGAGCATTAGCTATGCTGTCTTTCACTTCTTCATCAGAAATGATGCGACCTTCTTCGAGATCCGCAACGAAAATACGTCCCGGTTGAAGACGACCATGTAGCTCAACGTTTTCAGGCGCTATTTCAACAACACCTGACTCAGAAGCCATAACGAGGAAATCGTCTTTGGTTACGGTATAGCGAGATGGACGAAGACCGTTTCGGTCTAGGGTTGCCCCTACTTGAACACCGTCGGTAAAGCAGACAGATGCAGGGCCATCCCATGGTTCCATAACGTTAGCGTGATACTGATAGAAGGCTCTTCTATCGGGATCCATGTTTTTGTTCTCTTGCCACGCTTCAGGGATCATCATCATAAGAGCGTGTGGCAGAGTACGGCCAGAAAGAACAAGAAGCTCTAACGCCATATCAAAGTTGGATGAATCCGAGCTGCCTTCCTGACAAATAGGAAGCAACATGTCGATTTCTGCTTGGGTAAACAGATCGGAATCAAGAATGGCTTCACGAGCCTTCATCCAGTTTAAGTTACCTCGAACGGTATTGATTTCACCGTTGTGCGCAATATAACGGAATGGTTGTGCTAAACGCCATTTCGGGAATGTATTGGTAGAGAAGCGTGAGTGAACCAGTGCTAGAGCCGTTACCATGGATGGATTTTGCAAATCCAAGAAATACTGAGGTACTTGCTCGGTCGTTAGCTGACCTTTGTATACCAGCGTTTTATAAGACATTGAGTTGATGTAAAAATCATCACCAATATTGGAGACGCTTTCTAAACAAACGCGAACGGTATAATTACGCAGTACATACAGTTTTCGTTCTAGCTCATCAGGTGTTGTACCTGGGCCACCTGAAACAAACACATGTTCAAATTGAGGTTCAGTGCTGAGAGGGTCATCGCCTATCATGCTGTTGTCAGTTGGTAGAACGCGATAGCCTATGATTTCAAGGTCTAAACGGCGAGCATTACGCTCTAAGATATCACGACACTGTTGACGTTTATGTTCATTTTTAGGGAAAAGAACAACACCAACGCCATACTTTTCAAATGAAGGTATTTTGATACCAAGTTTCACCGTCTCTTCTAACAGAAATTCATGAGGTTTTTGCAATAAAATACCAGCGCCGTCACCGCTGCATGGATCACAGCCTTGACCGCCACGGTGTTCCATTCGGGCTAGCATATCCAGCGCTTGAGTCACAACATCGTGAGACTTACGGTTTTTTAGGTGAGCAACAAAACCGATACCACAAGCGTCATGCTCCAACTCCGGAGTATAAAGACCTTGTGTCTTCTGCTCTCTATCTACCATAGATACATCCTTCCAATTAAATTTCAGGCGCAATATGCCCTAGGCACTTGTTTCCTGTCTTTTTTATAGTTGTTAATCCATCACTCATCATGTGTGATGAGTTTGATTCCCTTCCGTTCTTCACAGGAAATTTTTATGTGAAGAAAACAAATCCTTAGTGAAATCCGTTGTTTTTCTACCACAATCTAGTGGTTTGTGTAGGTGGGGGCGGATTGTCACAAATTATTCCACATTTTTATCCTATCCATTATTGCGGATATAAAATGCGGACGTTCAGGTATCGTACAATTTTGTGTAGCTTAATTCCAATAAAAAGTTTAAGGGAGTTACATTTTTTTATTAAGGTTATGAATAACAACTAAATATAAATGCAGTTATTGGTCTATTAGAAGCCTTTTTGCTACATTTTTATTGATTTTTAATAGTGTTGATATGGCACTATCCCCGTATAATCGGCCGACATTATGTTTCATAGATGTAATTAATTTTCATTCGCACATTGGTACTAGTTTTATATGCAGTTACACGAGTTGGTCAATACGTTGGGACAGGATTTACAGCGTCGTTATGGTGAAAAAGTCCATAAGCTAACCTTGCACGGCGGTTTTAGTTGCCCGAATAGAGACGGAACGATTGGGCGAGGTGGATGTACATTTTGCAACGTTGCTTCATTTTCAGATGAGCAGACGCAGAAGCAGAGTATTGTTAAACAGCTGACAGATAGAGCAGGAGAAATTCACAGAGCAAAGCGATACCTTGCCTATTTCCAAGCTTACACCAGTACTTATGCTGAAGTGCAAACATTAAAAAGTATGTACGAAGAAGCACTTAAATCGGCTGATATGGTGGGGTTATGTGTTGGTACGCGTCCTGATTGTGTCCCTCAAGCTGTATTAGACCTATTGTCGGATTATGTTCAACAAGGGTATGAGATCTGGTTGGAGCTGGGTTTGCAAACTGCCAACAATGAGACCTTAAAGAGAATTAATCGTGGACATGACTTTGAGTGCTACGCTGAGATAACGAAAAAGGCCAGAGCGTTAGGAATAAAGGTTTGTACGCATTTAATTGTCGGGCTGCCTAAAGAGCAACGCTCAGATTACCTTGAGACGATGAACAAGGTTCTGGAAGTTGGCACAGATGGGATTAAGCTCCATGCGTTACATATAGTAGAAGGAAGCACAATGGCCAAAGCTTGGCGGGCGGGTAAATTGGATGCTCCGGAGCTGGATGATTATGTCAGTGTCGCCAGTGAGCTAATTCGTATGACCCCTGCCAACGTGATCTATCACCGAGTATCTGCTGCTGCTCGTAGGCCGACTTTATTATCGCCCCTCTGGTGTGAAAATCGTTGGCTGGCAATGACTGAGATAGGCAGAGCATTAGATAAAGAGGGAGCGCAAGGCTCCTTAATTGGTGATCCTTTTATTTATACTAAACCCAGCTAACGTCTAACTGCTTAATTAACAACAAGGTAATGGTGTTTGAGTAAGCTGGCGATTTGAACGTATTGTCACGCTATAGTGAAGGATAACCAAAGCCTACCGTTAACTAAATAAGGTGTGTTCGACTCTGGTTCAATTCAAGGAATAGAACATATTAGATAGCCAACTTAAACATAGAATCATACTATTAGCTAACATCCTAATTGCTTATAGCGAGTAAAACATCATGATAGATAGCCTGCTTTACCCGTTGTTAGAATGGTTATCTTTGGTTGGAGTAGAGCTTCTCGTTATTATCATTGCTCTATTTAGTGTTATTGCAATAAGACACAGCTACAAAAGTAAGCTGGATGATCTGGTATTAGATACACCGTTAGCAACCTTAGCCATCGACGTCAAAAACGGTGACTTTTTATTGGTTAATCCTCCAGCCATGCGCTTGCTCGGTATTCGCTTGGTGGGTAAAAAATTCATACTGCCCTCAACCATTGCTCAACAAGACGTTCATGCATTTCTTTGTCAAATATCCAGTTGGAAGTTCAAAGATTATCTTCTAACTTGGTCAACCTCTGAGTTTCAAACATTTAGAATTGAGATTACAGGTAGAAAAATACGTTATAGAAACCGATCGGTTTGGTTGTTGTATGTGGTTAAGCATGTAGAGGCACAACTTGATAGAGAACAAGTGAGAACCTCACTAAAAGTTGCGCGTAGTGCGCTGGATTCTCTCTCTGAACTTATTTACATCCAAGACAATGATGGCAACTTGCTGGACAGTAACAAATCGTTCAACAACTTTTGGTCAGGCCGAGAGGAAGAGAGCGACAGTATTATTGATGGTGTTATGCAAGGTCGCAGAAGTCAGCGACGATGGACAACGGATCCGCAAGGCAGGAGCTGCTTATTAGAAACCTCACAAACCTCTCTGTTATCCAGTGAAGGCGATATATTGGGGTTACTGAATATCAGTCATGATGTGACTGACTGGTTTAAGATGCAGCAGGATTTGCGCGATGAAATGGAGAAGCGTAAAGGAACGGAAATTGCCTTGGCGCAGCGCGATACTATTCTGCAGTCGATACTCGCTTCATCTCCCGATGTCATTGCCCTGTTTAATGAAAATCGAGTTTATGATGCATGTAATCAAGCTTATGTAGATTCGTTAGATATCGAGTTCACCCCTGAGCAGTTAATTGGCAAGAAAATTGAGACGGTTTTACCAAACCACCTAAAAAAACGCTTTGTTGAAACGGATAACTTGGTTTTAGAGCGTGGTGAAACCTTGCGTTATGTGGACGAGATACTCGACAAGAATGGCCAGCCGAAATGGTACGATGTGGTGAAATCGCCTTATAAAGATCCATCCACAGGTATCAAGGGTGTTCTGCTACTTGCTAGAGATGTTACAGAGCGTTACTTAGCTAAGCAGCAGTTGGAAGAGATGAATCAAGAGTTAGCGAAATTGAGTTTTTTAGATGGCTTAACACAGGTCGCTAATAGACGACGGTTTGACGAGCAGCTTAATACTGTATGGAGCTTACATCGTAGGCAGAAAAATGCCTTAACGGTTATTCTTTGTGATCTCGACTTTTTCAAAGATTATAATGACAATTATGGTCATCTAAAAGGTGATCAGGCACTGGTGGCTGTGGCGACAGCATTCAACAACATTCTCACTCGCGCATCAGATTGCGTAGCTCGTTATGGGGGGGAAGAGTTTGCTTTTATTTTGCCAAATACCGATTACCAAGGAGCGCAAATCATCGCTAGCAACATACATAAAGCGGTGAAAGACTTACAATTACCGCATAGCTTCTCAGGAGTCAGCGACTTATTGACAGTTAGTATTGGGGTAGCGTCGTTAGTGCCCCCATTTAATGCTTCTTCCGATATCATTCTGTCGCAAGCAGATGATGCGCTCTATTTGGCCAAGAAGCAGGGGCGTAATCAAACACAATATTTCAACCAGTAATGCTATGCTGGCTGTGAATGTATTACTGAGGATCTGTTGATCTTTCGAGTACAAATTTTGTTCAATCTGATAGCGGTTTGAGCAAAGCATGAGGAGATCAGCATAGTTATTTTATGTAAACGACTCATAACACAGCTCAAGGTGTTTTCAGATGGACCCTTGAGCAGCGTTTGTTGGTACTTTCTACAGCGTTATCACCTGATTTGTATAAAGCATCAGCAAACTGCTGTAAAAATAGATACGAAAGGTCAATAGACCCTAGCGTCATTAGGTAGACGTACAACACTTATAATACTCATTCTGGTCACTAGAATGGTCTTCGATTGTTATGCATGGAGCAGTAAATGAAACCCATAAAAAGCTTAGCGCAATATTATGTCGATCTGTTGGTAAAGCTTGGCATTCTCCGTTTTTCTATATTGTTAGCTTTAGCCATTGTTGCCTTAGCCGTTTTTGTTCAGGTGGGGATCACTTTAGGTCTTAAAGGGATCGTGGATGATATCGACATTCTTCGTTCCATATTTTTTGGCTTACTCATTACGCCATGGGCAGTCTATTTTTTATCGGTAGTGGTGGATCAATTAGAAGAGTCTCGTCAGCGGTTATCTAAGCTGGTGGCTAAGCTAAAAGATATGCGTGACCGAGATCAGGAGCTGAACAACCAACTTCAACAGAACATCATTAAATTAAATCAGGAAATTGAAGAGCGACAAAAAGCGGAAGACGCCCGTGAAGAAGCGATGAAAGATCTGGAGAACGAAGTTTACCAACGAGAGAGTACTCAGTTAGAACTGGCTGAGCGGACAGCGTTATTACGCTCATTTATTGATGCGTCTCCTGATTTAATCTATTACCGAAACGAAGAGGGTCAGTTCTCTGGCTGTAATAAAGCCATCGAAGACCTTACTGGTAAAAGTGAAGCGGACTTAGTTGGGCTAACGCCATGGGATGTATATAGCGAAGAAGTCGCGTCACTGGTGGTTGAGACCGACCAAAAGGTGTTTAGCAATAATGAAGCACTAACTTACGAGCAGTGGCTTGAGTACCCTGACGGTAAAAAAGTGTACTTTGAATTGCGTAAAGTGCCTTTTTACAGCAAAGATGGCCGTCATCTTGGATTGGTTGGGTATGGTCGTGACATTACAGAACGGAAGAAATATCAAGACGCACTAGAGAAGGCCAGCAGAGATAAAACAACCTTTGTCTCCACGGTTAGTCATGAACTAAGAACCCCTCTAAACGGAATTGTTGGCTTAAGCCGAATGCTATTGGATACCAAACTTGACGAAGAGCAACGTCAACAGCTTCAAACGATCAATGTTAGCGCTATTACCCTTGGCAATATCTTCAACGATATTATTGATATGGATAAGTTTGATCGACGTAAGTTAGAGCTGTTGCCTAAAGCGATTCACTTTGAGGACTTTATATTAGAAGTAGAAAGTATTTCCGGACTAATGGCTCAGCAAAAAGGGCTTAAGTTTGACCTTGAAAGACTGACGGATTTCCCTAGTCAAATCGAAGTGGATGAAACACGCTTACGACAGGTGTTGTGGAACTTAATCGGCAATGCCAGCAAGTTCACTAAAGAGGGCAGTGTCATAATGAGTGTCAGTGCTGAAGTCGCTTACGGCATGGCTGATATTACCTTTGAAGTAGAAGACACCGGCATTGGTATCCCAGAAGATGAGTTAGATAAGATTTTTGCTATGTATTATCAGGTTAAATCGGGCAAAGATAATCTTCATGCAGTGGGCACAGGAATTGGGCTAGCGGTATCTAAACAACTGATTAAGATGATGGGGGGAGATATTTCTGTCAGCAGCGAAGAGGGCTTTGGCAGCGTATTTACCGTCAATATTCGTGTTCCTGTTAGTGATGCTTCAGTAGACGAAGTGAAAAAACGACCTAAACAGCAGCAGAGTCAGCGTATCTTTATGGTGGAAGATATTGAATTAAACGTGACGGTTGCTCGCTCATTGCTTGAAAGCTTAGGTCACAGCGTAGAAATCGCCATGAATGGTGAAGAAGCGATCGCTGCTTTCGATCCTAACAACTTTGATCTTGTATTATTGGATATTCAATTGCCTGATATGACAGGGTTTGATATCGCTTCGTTTTATAGAAAACAGTATAGCCATATTCCACCATTGGTGGCGTTAACGGCGAACGTCATGAAGGATAAAAAGGACTATATTCAGAAAGGGATGGATGATGCTCTGAGTAAGCCATTGTCTGTAAAAGCGATTCAACAAGTGATAGAAAAACATTGTCTTGGCAGCAAGGAAGCTGAGCCTGTAAAAGCGGTGGTTGAGTCACAAGCTCCGGTAAGTGTCGATATCACTTCAACAATATTGGACTTAGAAATGCTTGAGTCTTATGTCGATATTGTGGGATCGAAACCTGTGTTAGATAGTATTCAGATGTTTGAAGATATGATGCCAGGTTATATTGATATTCTGGACTCAAATATGATCGCCAAAGATCAAGATGGTATTGTTTCTGAAGCGCATAAAATTAAAGGTGCCGCAGGGTCGATTGGATTACAGCATATTCAGCGTGTCGCTCAAAAAGCGCAGTCACCACAAATGCCGGCATGGTGGGAAAATATTGAAGACTGGGTTGAAGAGATTAAGAACGAGTATCAACACGATATCGAAGTACTAAAAACATGGCTAAATAGCCGAGATTAACGTTATTAAGAGAAACGCGAGATAAAATAAAAGCTCCTATAAGGAGCTTTTATTTTTAATAGTGATGAAGATTAATCTTCAAGGTCTCCACAGAAGCGGTAGCCTTCACCATGAATAGTTGCGATGATCTCTGGTGTGTCTGTAATGGATTCGAAGTGCTTACGAATACGACGAATAGTAACATCAACAGTACGGTCATGCGGTTTCAACTCTCGGCCTGTCATCTTTTTCAGAAGATCGGCACGAGTTTGTATCTTACCTGGGTTTTCACAAAAGTGTAGAAGAGCACGGAACTCAGAACGAGGTAGTTTATACCCTTCTCCAAGTGGACTAACCAAAGAACGGCTATTGATATCTAATATCCAACCGTTAAATTCATACTTTTCAACGCTTCTTTTCTCTTCAGGTAATGCGCTACCTGTCATAGAGCGAGTTAATAGGTTACGAGCACGAATAGTTAACTCACGAGGATTAAAAGGTTTAGTGATGTAATCATCTGCACCAATTTCTAATCCTAGAATTTTATCTACTTCGTTATCACGACCAGTTAAGAACATAAGAGCGACATTGGCTTGCTCTCTAAGTTCACGGGCAAGCAGCAGGCCATTTTTACCAGGAAGGTTGATATCCATGATAACTAAGTTTACCTGATGGTCAGAAAGCACATTGTGCATCTCTTCACCGTCGCTCGCTTCAAATACGTTGTAACCTTCAGCCTCAAAAATACTTTTCAGCGTATTGCGGGTTACTTGCTCATCTTCAACAATGAGAATCTGCGGGGTTTGCATTGGCAGCACCTAAATTGTTACTAAATTGTAAATATTAAAAGAATTCTAGGCAAAAAATAACATATGGGTAAAGTGTTTGCGATGATAAGTAACAAAAAACATTGATTAACACTTAAAATTAGGTACGCCTTCCATGGATTTTACCTAGTAGAGAGACAATATGGCTCCTGCTTAGTCTCTTTACAAATTTGCCATTAATGCGTTGGATTTTATTATCTTAACGGTATTGCAACAATAACAGTTTGTTAATTCTTTTCACTTTGTTGATTTACATCAAGTGACAAAATATTACATATTTAGATAGTAATTAAGTCATCTATCAAAAAACGAGAGTATTACTCTCCTAGTCGACGCTATGATCTTACGACTATTTTCATTGAATAAACAGTAACTTATCTTGATGTTTTTGACGATTTTTCACAATGTTAACTGAATCTGTATGCGAACAGAATGGCAATAAAGTTAAGATAAATCAGTAATGGCAGATATGTCATTCGACGTTTTTTTTGCTATTTTATCGGGATGAAAATTAAAATTTGTTGTACAGTTGGCGGCGAAAAAAGCAGTTGAGTGAACAAAATACCGACTAAAAAGAGTTATTAGCCTCAATAAAGCCTGCGCAAAAAATGCCCTGTACGATTTCAATTTTTAGCTGAGAGAATAGGATTTGTCTCTGTTAAAACTGTCTTCATCCATTTTGAAGAAACAGAATTAAAATCATTCGCTGTCTATTTTTGTATTTAAATGATGGCGAGCAATCAAGGAGGAAAAATGAACGATATACTTCCAGATATCTGTGACCAATATGAAGATCAAGTAACACTGTTGGATCTTCCACTACAAAGCTTCGGATTACGATACGCTTTTTGGGGTGAGATTGTCACAGTACGTTGTTTCCATGATAACTCTAAAGTGAGAGAAGTTTTGGCACAAGACGGAAAAGGTAAAGTTCTATTTGTTGACGGGAATGGGTCCTGTCAAAAAGCACTATTAGGCGATCAATTGGCGATCCTTGCAATTGAAAATGGCTGGGAAGGCATTATTGTCAATGGTGCGGTGCGTGATGTAGCGGCACTTTCTGAAATGGACTTAGGGGTTAAAGCATTAGCTGCTTGCCCATTTAAAACAGAGAAGAAAGGCGCTGGAGAAATCGACGTATGCTTAACCATAAGCAGACAGATGGTACATCCCGGAGATTATATTTACGCTGATTGGAACGGTACTCTGTTATCGAGCAAAGCGTTAGAACTGTAAATGGTATGAGTTAGAAGCGAAAGCCCAACCCAAACTCAATACCTTGCTGCCACTCTTGATAATCAAGGGTGGCATGCAAATCTATATTGTCAGACAGCTGTACTCGGCTACTCACTTCAGCACCGACAGATTGAGTCTGCTGGCCATTACTGAGAACTTCTTGGTTGGTGTGTAAGGTGCTTTTTAACGAGAATTTTTCACCTAAACTGTAACTCACTCCACTAAGAAAGCCTCGTTCACTATACTGTTCCGACGCGTTGTCCACCCTTGCCCCCACATAAACATCAATCGAGTCAAAAATGGAGTAAGAGTATCCGCTATCTATCTTCCATGTATCAAATTCATTAGAGGTTTTATTTTGGCTAGAGATAAACAGCTTATGCGGAGAATCTGCGTTATTAGGGGACAGGTCAGGTAATCCATTTGCCATCGCACTTGAAATAGACATAAGAAGAGCGATAAACAAGAATATTCTCATAGCGTTCTCCTTAGTAAGTGATATGTGTAACTTAGTGAAATTAGGCTCTGTTATCCAATGGATTTCCTATGCCGATTTATTAATTAAAACACAAAATTTGATAATAAGATCCTTTAATGTTCTCAATTATTTGTCGTTTTTGCTTGTTGAGTGGCCTTTTTGGGGGCTTTTAGATTTAAAAACAGTGTGTTAGTCGAATGATCGCAAAAGAGAGAAATATTGTTTTTTTAGATCTTGAGCGAAAAAAAATTGAACTTTCAATTGACTATGTAAGTGAAAATCGGTAAACGTATGGTCTAGCAAACACAAAATGCAAAATATAGATTAATAAAATGACAACAGTACACAGCCACATGATGATGACCACCACCATTATTATTACCGACATGACCAATGTTGGGGCAGGCTGCTGAACGAGAAAAAATTCAAAAAAAGGCCTGTATCCCACGAAGATACAGGCCTTTTTTTATATAGATTAAAACTACACCGGAGGTAGAGATGCGAGTACTCAAGTTTGGAGGTTCATCATTAGCAGATGCGGACCGTTTTTTACGAGCGGCAGATATCATTGCTAATAATGCTCAACAGGAAGAAGTTGCGGTGGTGCTTTCAGCACCAGGCAAAACAACCAATAAATTGGTTGCCGTAATTGAAGGAGCATTAAGGAACGGGGATGCGGATCTACAAATTGCTGAGTTAGAACTCTCTTTTGCCCAGCTGTTCGCTGAGATTAAAGCTGTGCTGCCAAATGTTGATAACGTATCGTTTGATGAGCAAGTCAATGTTTCAATGACACAGCTTCGTCAATTTGTACATGGTATTGCGCTGCTTGGTATGTGCCCAAACAATGCGAATGCAAGAATCATCAGTAAAGGTGAACGGATCTCTATTAAGTTGATGCAGGCGGTTCTACAAGCTAAAGGACAACCAGCCAGCCTGATAGACCCTGTTAAATACTTAGTGGCCTCAGGTGACCATCTAGAAGCGATGGTTGATGTTGACGCCTCTACGCTGAACTTTAAAAAAGATCCTCTACCAGTTGGTCACGTTAATATTATGCCCGGTTTTACGGCGGGTAATGACCAAGGGGAATTGGTTACTTTAGGCCGCAATGGTTCAGACTATTCTGCCGCAGTGCTAGCCGCTTGTTTGAGAGCTGATTACTGTGAGATCTGGACGGACGTTGATGGCGTATATAACTGCGACCCAAGACTTGTTGATGATGCTCGTTTATTGAAATCCCTAAGTTATCAGGAAGCGATGGAGCTTTCCTATTTTGGTGCGTCCGTTCTGCACCCTAAGACGATTGCTCCAATTGCTCAATTCCATATTCCTTGTCTGATTAAAAACAGCTTTAACCCTCAAGGTGCTGGAACATTAATTGGTCAAGATACCGGTGAAGATAACCTCGAAATCAAAGGTATCACCACATTAAGTAAACTTACGATGGTGAACGTATCTGGACCGGGTATGAAAGGCATGGTTGGTATGGCAAGCCGAGTATTTGGTGCTATGTCGTCCGCCGGTGTATCCATTGTGTTGATTACCCAATCATCATCAGAGTACAGCATCAGTTTCTGTATCGAAGCTATTGATAAGTCAAAAGCAGAGCAAGTTCTTCGTGATGCTTTTGAACTTGAACTGAAAGATGGCCTACTTGAACCGGTTGAGTTCATTGACGATGTCTCCATTGTCACTTTAGTTGGTGATGGTATGCGCACCTCTCGCGGTGTTGCGTCACGTTTCTTCTCTTCATTGGCAGAAGTGAATGTCAATATTGTTGCCATTGCTCAAGGCTCTTCTGAGCGTGCTATTTCAGCCGTTATTCCAGAAGATAGAGTGTCTGAGGCGGTGAAAGCGTGTCACGAAAATCTATTTAACTCTAAACACTTCCTTGACCTATTTGTTGTTGGCGTGGGCGGTGTTGGTGGCGAACTGGTGGATCAAGTTCAACGTCAACAAGCGAAATTAGCAGAAAAAGGCATCGTGCTTCGTGTTTGTGGTCTAGCCAATAGCAAAGGGATGTTAACAGACAGCAAAGGATTACCGCTCGATAACTGGCGTGACAGAATGGGCAATGTAAGTGAAGATTTCAGCCTAGCTAAGTTGATCGCCATGGTTCAGCGTAACCATATTATTAACCCTGTCCTTGTCGATTGTACTTCTAGTGAAGAGATCGCAGAGCAGTATACCGATTTCCTAGGTGCTGGATTCCATGTTGTTACGCCAAATAAAAAGGCCAATACAGCAAGCATGGCCTACTACCACCAGTTGCGTAAAGTTGCACAGAGTTCACGCCGTAAGTTGATGTATGAAACAACGGTTGGGGCAGGGCTGCCGGTTATCGAGAACTTACAAAACCTTATTTCAGCCGGTGATGAGCTGGAGAAATTTAACGGTATTCTTTCTGGCTCACTCTCTTACATCTTCGGTAAGTTGGATGAAGGTATGACGCTAAGTCAGGCAACGAATATTGCCAAAGATAATGGTTTTACCGAACCCGATCCGAGAGATGATCTGTCTGGTATGGATGTGGCAAGAAAACTATTGATTCTGGCGCGTGAAACAGGGTTAGAGCTAGAACTTGATGATGTTGAAGTAGAGCAAGCGCTTCCTCCTAAGTTTGACGACACTGGCTCTATCGAAGACTTTATGTCTCGTTTGCCTGAAGCAGATGAGTACTTCTTGGCGTTATCTAAACAGGCTGCTGAAGAGGGTAAAGTACTGCGTTACGTTGGTGAAATAGATAACGGAAAATGTAAAGTTAGGATCGCAGCGGTTGATGAGAATGATCCTATGTACAAGATTAAAGATGGTGAGAATGCATTGGCATTTTATAGCCGATATTATCAACCAATTCCGTTGGTATTGCGTGGCTATGGTGCCGGTACTGAAGTCACCGCAGCAGGTGTATTTGCGGATGTAATGCGTACACTTGGCTGGAAATTAGGAGTGTAAAATGAGCTCAGCAGATAATGGTGTTGTGGTTTATGCGCCGGCCTCAATTGGTAATGTTAGCGTTGGTTTCGATGTACTTGGTGCTGCGGTGTCACCGATCGACGGCACCTTGCTTGGTGATCGAGTATTAGTGAAGGCAGGAGAGTCACCTTTTGCCTTAACGACAGCTGGTCGCTTTGTGTCAAAGTTACCCACTGAAGCGAAAGAGAACATTGTCTATGACTGTTGGCTGGTTTTTGCTCGAGAGCTAGAGAAAAAATCGGTCGCTCTAAAGCCGCTGCAGATGACATTAGAAAAAAATATGCCGATTGGCTCTGGACTAGGATCAAGTGCTTGCTCTATTGTTGCGGCCCTTGATGCCCTTAACCGTTTTCATGATCAACCACTTAATGAGATGGAGCTACTGGCATTAATGGGTGAGATGGAAGGTAAAATTTCTGGTGGCATCCATTATGATAACGTCGCACCTTGTTATCTAGGTGGTTTGCAATTGATGTTGGAAGAGTTAGGTATTATCAGTCAAGAAGTTCCATGTTTTGATGATTGGTACTGGGTTATGGCGTATCCCGGCATAAAAGTATCCACAGCAGAAGCGCGTGAAATATTACCTTCGCAGTATCGCCGTCAAGATGTGATTGCTCATGGTCGTCATCTAGCTGGGTTTATCCACTCATGTCATTCTGGTCAGCCAGAGCTTGCTGCCAAATTGATCAAAGACGTGATCGCCGAACCATATCGTGCGAAACTACTCCCGGGTTTTGAACAGGCGCGTGAATACGCCAAATCAGCAGGTGCGTTAGCGACTGGGATTTCCGGTTCAGGACCAACGTTATTTAGCATATGTAAAGAACAAGATGTTGCCGAGCGAGTTGCTCGCTGGTTAGAACAGCATTACGTACAAAATGAAGAAGGATTCGTGCATGTTTGTCGATTGGATAAACAGGGCTCGATTGTGACAGGAAGTGAGTTATGAAGCTGTACAATATTAAAGAAAATGATGAACAAGTCTCGTTTGGTCAAGCAGTACGCCAAGGGCTAGGTAAAAACCAAGGGCTGTTCTTTCCATCAGAACTGCCAACATTTGATGACGTAAATGCACTGCTTGATGAGGATTTTACCTCTCGCAGCAGCAAAATATTATCAGCGTTAATTGGTGATGAACTCTCTAAAGAACAAGTCACAGAACTGGTTGAGAACGCCTTTCAGTTCCCTGCGCCTATCAATAAGGTAAAAGAGAGTGTCTATGCATTAGAGCTCTTTCATGGCCCTACATTGGCGTTTAAAGACTTTGGTGGCCGTTTTATGGCTCAGTCTTTAGCTGCTGTCTCTGACGGTGGTAAGATTACTATTTTAACCGCTACCTCTGGTGATACAGGAGCAGCTGTTGCCCATGCTTTCTACGGTATGGAAAACATTAATGTTGTGATTCTTTATCCAAAAGGCAAAATCAGTCCGTTACAAGAGAAACTGTTTTGCACCCTTGGGAAAAATATTCATACCGTTGCAATCAATAGTGATTTTGATGCTTGTCAGGCTTTGGTTAAGCAAGCATTTGATGACCAAGAGTTGCGAGAAGAGATTGGTCTTAATTCCGCAAACTCCATTAATATCAGCCGATTAATGGCTCAAATCTGCTACTACTTTGAAGCGGCGTCTCAATTAACGGAGCAGCAGCGCGAAAACCTTGTTGTTTCTGTTCCTAGCGGTAACTTTGGTAATTTGACTGCCGGTCTACTTGCTAAAGCTCTCGGTCTACCGGTAAAACGTTTTATTGCTGCGACCAATGTTAATGATACGGTTCCACGTTATCTCGAAACGGGTGAATGGACTCCGAAGAAAACCATTGCTACAACTTCTAACGCTATGGATGTTAGTCAGCCAAATAACTGGCCACGTATTGAAGAGTTATGCCGCCTTAAAGGCTGGGGATTAGATGAGCTGGGTAAAGCCGTAGTAACGGATGAACAAAGTGCAGAGTCAGTGAAATCGCTATATGAGCAAGGTTATCTTTGTGAGCCACATGGTGCGATTGCGTATCGAGGACTGGATCAGCAACTTCAAACGGGTGAAACAGGACTGTTCTTGTGTACTGCTCATCCTGCTAAGTTTAAAGAAGTTGTGGACGAGGTATTAGCGACGGATATTGATATTCCTGCGCCATTGGCAAAACATGCTGCCATGGAGCTGTTGTCTGAAGAGCTGGATGCAGACTTTGATGCATTAAAAGTAGTACTGCGCAAAGTACAAAAATAGCTTGTTAGTGATAAAAAGAGCCCGCAACTAAGTTAGTTGCGGGCTCTTTTTTGTCTGGTTAGATAGTCTGTAACCTAAGTAGAGGATCGCTTAATTAGGGATCAAAAAAGGCGCAAGATGCGCCTTTATTCAATAAAGAGTACGGTTTATGAGCTTATAGTGACTCAGTAAATGTACGAGCGATAACGTCACGTTGCTGCTCTGTAGTGAGCGAGTTAAAGCGCACAGCGTAGCCAGATACACGAATCGTTAACTGTGGGTATTTTTCTGGGTTAGCAACGGCATCTTCCAATGTTTCACGTTTTAATACGTTAACATTCAGGTGTTGGCCACCTTCAACGCGAGGTGCTGTTTCAATTGCCACTTCACGGCTTTCGAATTCGCCAAGTTCAGATGTTGAGATAACTTGATCTGCTTCGAAACCTGAAACTGCAGCAACACAGCGTGCTTCACTTTTTTCGCTATCAAGAAGCCAGATAGAGTTAAGTAGATTGTCGTTCGCTGCTTTTGTAATTTGAATACCTTGGATCATTACTTTCTCCTCATTCACATAAAGTGATGTAATTATTAAATTGTTGAGCATGTTGCGTAACGCTATGTAAGCTATAATAATATTGATTTAGGTCAAAATACAACTAAAAACCTTGTTTATTTTAAGGTGTTTTCGTTGATTTGAATCAAAAAGTCTTTCAATTCAATGGATTCAATTAAATTTGAGATATTAAAATAAATTTTACCAAGCTGGTTTTGTAGTAATTTTACAACAATTTGGTAATGTTTTATTAACAAGTTTTATTTGGATATTTACTGAAAAAATTGCTAATAAAAGAGACAAATGTTGCAAACATCTCCCATTAACTTTAACGCGCTTGTTTCTCTATGAGTTTGGCGTTTAGAGATCTCTTGGGTATATAAGAAAGGATAAAGTCATCGTGAGTCAAAAATATATTGGAGCCCATGTGTCTGCCGCTGGTGGAGTAGAGAATGCTCCTATTCGTGCAAAAGAGATTGGAGCGAATGCCTTTGCATTATTCACCAAAAACCAAAGGCAGTGGGTGGCTAAGCCATTAACGGAAGAGAGCATCAAGGCATTTAAGGAAAACTGTGCCCAGTATGGATTTTCTGCCGAGCAGATATTGCCGCACGACTCCTATTTAATAAATTTGGGAGCGCCTGAAGCTGAAAAATTAGAAAAATCTCGAGCTGCATTTATTGATGAAATGGAACGCTGTAATCAACTCGGTTTAACTTTGCTAAATTTTCATCCGGGTAGCCATCTAAAAAAGGTGTCCGAGGAAGAGTGTCTCGCTACGATTGCTGAGTCCATCAATATTGCCCATAAATCGGTGGATAATGTTGTTGCTGTTATTGAAAATACCGCAGGACAAGGTACAAATTTAGGGTGGAGATTTGAACATTTGGCGGAAATCATCCACCAAGTTGAAGATAAAACGAGGGTAGGTGTTTGCCTCGATACTTGCCACACATTTACCGCAGGCTATGACCTCAGAAGCAAACAAGCGTGTGAAGAGACGTTTGCTGAGTTTGATAAGGTTGTTGGTATGCACTATCTTCGTGCAATGCATCTTAATGATTCTAAAGTAAAATTTGCCAGTAGGGTGGATCGTCACCATTCGTTAGGTAAAGGGGAAATAGGTTGGGACTGTTTCGAATATATTGCGAAAGACGCTAGATTTAACTCTATCCCATTGATTTTAGAGACAATAGAACCAGAAATCTGGCCTGATGAAATTCAAGCACTACGTCATTTAGAATTAAAAAACACCTGAATTGAACGAGTTATTCTAGATTAATTACTCAGAACAACAATATTGGCATCTTTCTTTCATACATCACATTGTGAGCTGTTCACTAATGAAAAGAGGATGCTAATATGAGTAGTAAATCACTATATACCACCACTTTAATAAATCCCCGCCCGGTTCCTAATCGCCATATTCAGGGGAGAGGACATTTTCGGACGCCTCAGAGAACAAAGTAGTGTCATATTTGACCTTATGCTTGTTGAGTAACACATTGGCGCAGCATTTTTGTTGTCGCCAATGAAATAACAGATTTATTTATCAATAGTCTGCATTAGCCTGTTTTAAGTATACAATGCTCACCGTCGTATACAGGAGATTGAGTATGGTAGAGCAAGTTACTTGGCATGATGTGATTGAGCATGAGAAGCAGCAAGATTATTTTCAACAAACACTGAGCTATGTTGAGAATGAGCGAGAGCAGGGGAAAATCATCTATCCTCCAGAGCAAGATGTGTTTAATGCTTTTCGATTCACAGAGTTAGCCAATGTCAGAGTCGTCATTCTTGGCCAAGATCCTTATCATGGACCGAAGCAAGCTCATGGTCTCTGTTTCTCTGTTCTTCCTGAAGTGAAGGTCCCACCGTCTCTTGTCAATATCTATAAAGAACTCGCCAGTGATATTGATGGCTTTCAAATCCCTGATCATGGCTATTTAAAAAGTTGGGCGGATCAAGGCATCCTGCTACTGAATACCGTGTTAACGGTAGAGCAGGGTATGGCGCACTCTCATGCTAAAACAGGCTGGGAAACGTTTACAGATCGTGTTATTGACGTAGTTAATCAACGCTGTTCTGGTGTGGTCTTTCTACTTTGGGGGGCACACGCACAAAAAAAAGGTAAAGCAATAGATCAAACTCGCCATCACCTGTTAACGGCTCCTCATCCTTCGCCATTATCTGCTCATCGAGGTTTTTTAGGTTGTGGTCACTTCTCCGAAACCAATCGCATCTTAACCAAACAGGGTTCCAACAGCATTAATTGGCAACCTTCTCTTGATTAGCTGATTATTTAACCATAGCCAATATGTGGTTATTCCGCTTTTTATGCACTACAGTTATAGCAAAGTGGCTTCAAATCGGTGCCTCGATAGTAGCCAATAAATTCTCGCTAAATAAGCGGCTTGATGGTATTTGGATATACCACTAAGTCGAATTAACCATGAATGAAGCATGGTTAAAGTGGGTTCGATTGCGCAAGCTCTTGTTAGTTTCGGTTGTTATTGATCACTTGGAGGGTACCTCCATATTTCCTTGCTTTATCGTTCATCATTTTATCTGACATAACAGTTAAGAGAATTAATACGTCCTCAACAATTCGTTGGGAGAGCTGAAGAGTTTAATTATAGGGAAATAAGGAGTAAGTGATGATGTTAGAGCAGATCCATCGTGAGCATGGTTATATGGTACGTCTTTTAGCGATCTTGAAAAAAAAGTGTCACAGTATCAATGCTGAAGAAGCTGTAAACTTCACACTAATCAAAGAGATAGTTGAGTATTTATCTTCGCATTCAGAGAAAGTTCACCACCCAAAAGAAGACATCCTATATCGATACTTTGTAGAGCATTATCCAGCAAGTAACCAAATAAAGAACTTGGAAGCGGAACATATTAAGCTGTCTCAGGATACCAGCGAGTTTTTACTGACTGTAGAGATGATTCTTCAAGATGCTGTTGTTCCATTAGAGATTTTCGCTGAGAAGTTACAGTCGTTTATTGTGGCTCAGCGCGAACATTTGGATCTCGAAGAGAAAGAGATATTGCCGTTGATTAAGCAAACATTTACCACGGAAGATTGGCAGCAAGTAGAGAAGCTATGGGATCACAGTGAAGATGATCCTGTATTCGGAGAGACCATCGCTGATCAATATAAACAGTTGGCGCAGAGAGTACGTCAAACGGAAGCTGAGGTAATATAGTTAGACCGTTCGTTTGACTGTCAGATAGTATTCGGCGACTGTTTTAAGACGATAAATGGCAAAACAGGCACCTCAAGGTGCCTGTTTTTATATATCTGTTATAAGTCTATATCGTCTAAACTGTAGTCGTTGCAGACATCCATATCCATCAGCTCTTTTTGTAATCGTTGACGGTCTTTAATTGCTTCTATTTCACGCCACTTTCGCTTTGCCGGTTTTGCTCGGCTTGAACGAGTTTGGTGATTTCCTATCTCCATCATGATGTTATCTAGTAGAAAGCCTTCCATGTTGACCTCTCTTTATTGTTTTTTATTTGCTGACAGCCGTACAAAACTCCTATCAAGATTCGTCTGACTGTAATCAATTAAGTACCATAAGGGAGGTAAGAATAACTATGATGTGTTTCGCAAATGTTTCTCTTCGATGAAGTTTTTATTAGAAAATTTATCGGAATTCACAGTTTATTAAGATAAATCGCTCAAATAGTGCGCAGTTGAAAAGGCGGCGTAGTTTTTTATTGCCGTGATTGAGTTGTTAATAACCTGTACAAGTGGATTTATTGGGTATTGGTGGTGTTAGCCGTTTACTGTTTTTGAGAGGGGTGATAATGCGCTTGCTCAGATTTTTGTGGTTTACCTCAATACTCCTTTAACAAAAGGAGCTTAATGCAAATTGAACTAGGGTTAATCGTTGGTGCTTTTTACTTTAAACCGCTGCGGTTCGTTAATGAATAGTTGTAGACATTTTTAGAAAATAATGTGGGGTATATTGTTAAATTATTGTGTTGATGAAGTAAAAAACACTTTACTAAGCAACTTGTTTGGTATTGATTTTTCTGCCCATGAGCTGCATTATCCTGCGGTCAACAGATATAAAGATATGCAACTAGTTTTCTCTTCACTTGATGATTGATCGTTGCAATCCATTAAGTCACATCAAGATAAACGGGTTTCCTTAAATAATACCAACCAATGTGGCTTAATTCTTATAAGCGATAGACGATTGTCGCTTAATTTAACAAGAGGCTCATATGACAGACATAATTAACTTAATGAACGATCTCCTGTGGGGATCTATTCTTGTATACCTTTTAGTTGGAGTAGGGATTTACTTCACTATCCGTTTGGGTTTTATCCAAATTCGCCACTTTGGCCACATGTTTAGCGTTCTTAAAAATAGTCGTAAAGCGGATAAGTCAGGTATCTCATCTTTTCAAGCTCTTTGTACTAGCTTGGCTGCCCGTGTTGGTACCGGAAATATGGCGGGTGTTGCTGTTGCATTAACAGCTGGTGGACCCGGTGCAATATTCTGGATGTGGCTCATTGCTATGTTGGGTATGGCAACGTCTTTTGCGGAGAGTACCTTAGCTCAGTTATATAAAACCAAAGATGATGATGGAAATTATCGTGGTGGCCCTGCATATTATATGGAGAAAGGGCTTGGAATGCGTTGGATGGGAGTGCTGTTCTCGATCTTCCTAATTATTGCATTCGGTCTGGTCTTTAATGCTGTGCAAGCAAACTCCATCGCAGGTGCAATGAAAACAGCATTTGGTTGGGAACCGCTTTATGTTGGTATCGGCATCGTAGCGATCTCAGCGGTTGTTATATTTGGTGGAATTAGAACCATTGCAAAAACAGCAGAGCTTATCGTTCCTGTTATGGCGCTATTCTACTTGGCATTAGCACTGTTTGTTGTAGCGATGAACCTTGATAAAGTACCAGGTGCTTTTGCTCTCATTTTTAAAAGTGCATTTGGTTTTCAAGAAGCTGCAGCAGGTGGACTAGGTTATGCCATTGCTCAAGCAATGATTAATGGTATTAAACGTGGTTTGTTCTCAAACGAAGCGGGTATGGGTTCGGCACCTAACGCCGCTGCATCAGCGACACCATATCCTCCTCACCCAGCTTCTCAAGGTTATGTACAGATGCTAGGGGTGTTTATGGATACCATGGTTATCTGTACTGCAACGGTTGCGATCATTCTTGTTTCTGGTGAGTACGTTCCTCACGGTGAAGTGACAGGTATCGAGTTAACGCAACGTGCATTAAGTTCACAAGTGGGTGATTGGGGCTCTATCTTTGTAGCGGTAGCGATTTTCTTCTTCGCATTTACGTCAATTATCGCTAACTACTCGTATGCAGAAACTAACCTGATTTTCTTAGAGCATAACCACAAAGGTGGTCTAAAGATCTTCCGTGTGATTGTATTAGGAATGGTCATGTTTGGTTCGATCGGTTCACTTCCTGTTATCTGGTCGCTGGCGGATGTGTCAATGGGATTGATGGCGATAGTGAACTTGGTGGCGATTATTCTGCTCTCTGGCATAGTGATAAAACTGGCAAAAGATTATAACCGTCAGTTGGCTGAGGGTAAGGTTCCAACCTTTGATTCAAATGAGTTTCCAGAGCTGAAATCACAGTTGGAAGAAGGTATTTGGGATGGCAACAAGAAAGAATCTTAATGCGTAATTGATAATCCCTATCAAATAAATAGAAAAAGCCATGCTGACTCAGCGTGGCTTTTTTACTATGCTAGGGAGCATAATTACAAAACCAGTCAGGAAGTTCACCATGCTTATCGTTGTTTCACCCGCGAAAACTTTAGATTATGAGTCACCTTTAGTGACAAAGAGGCACACCTTACCCGAGTTAACGGAACACTCAAATGAGTTGATTGCTGAGTGTCGTAAAATGACACCTGCTGATGTCGCCAATCTAATGAAGGTGAGCGACAAAATAGCCGGTTTGAATGTGGCGCGTTTCCAGCAGTGGAATGAAGAGTTTACTTTGGACAATGCTCGTCCCGCTATATTGGCCTTTAAAGGGGATGTATATACTGGATTAGCCGCTGAGACCATGACGGAATCGGATTTCGAATATGCACAATCTCATTTGAGAATGTTATCTGGTTTGTATGGCGTATTACGACCACTTGACCTTATGCAACCGTATCGATTGGAAATGGGGTGTAAGCTAGCGAATCCAAGAGGAAGTAACCTCTATCAATTTTGGGGTGATGTAATAACGGATAAACTCAACCAAGCGATGGCAGATCAGGGTGACAATATTTTAGTCAATCTAGCGTCTAATGAGTATTTTAAGTCGGTACAGAAAAAGAGACTAGATGGCTCAATCGTTACTCCTGTGTTTAAAGATTGCAAAAATGGTCAATATAAAGTGATTAGCTTCTTTGCTAAAAAGGCGAGAGGGATGATGGCTCGCTATATCATTGATAACCAAGTTAACTCCATCGAAGAGCTGACGAAGTTTACAGTGGCAGGTTATTACTTCGTTGAGAGTGAATCTACAGCGACTGAGTTGGTTTTTAAACGAGACGAACAGTCATAGCGACCGGAATCTGACACAGTTCTGCTCATATTCTTATCGCTGATCTGCTATCGATGCTGAATTGCATAAGTAGCAGTTCGTTTGATTTAGATACAAAAAAACCGCTTATTAAGCGGTTTTTTTAGGTTAGTTCAGAGCTACTTTTTCTTGCTGCTTTTCTTCTTCACCGACGTTTTCTTAGTAGATGATTTCTTTTTCGCGCTCTCTTTGGTTTTTTTCTTTTTCTTTGTCACACTCGGTTTTTTGTGTGTTGGTCGCATGCCTTTGACAAAGCGTTCTTTGATCTCTTCTTTGGTGTATCGAGCGACTCTTTCTAGCATGGCTTGATCATGAGCTTCTACTAGAGCAACCGCATTGCCTTTTTTCCCTGCGCGAGCCGTTCGGCCAATACGGTGCAGATAAACGTCGGCAGTGCGAGGCATGTCATAGTTGATGACGTGACTCACGTCAGGAAGGTCTATCCCTCTTGCTGCTACATCCGTTGCTAGCAATACGTTGACTTCACCATCTCTAAAACGACGAATAGCATTATTACGACGATCTTGAGGCATCTCTCCCTGAATCCAGCTACAAGGAATTTGTGCACTTTCTAATTGATCGCGAAGTTCTCCTAAACGTTCACGTGTTTTAATAAACACGATGGAGCGTTCTGCTTCTTCGGTCAATATATGTTTTAACAGCTCAACTTTATGAGTCAGCGTATCTGCTCTGTGGTACCACTGAGTGATTTTTTTTCGTTCGCGGCGAGAAGGTTCTGCGGTGATTTCGGCAGGTTCGTTAAGTAGGTCTGCGGTAAAGCCTTCAACCCCTCTCCCTTCTAATGTGGCAGAGTAGAGCATGGTCTGCTTACGCCAGCGACACTCACCCGATAAACGATCGACGACAGGACCAAAGCCCATATCTAACATACGATCGGCTTCATCCAGCACCAACCATTCAATGGCTCGACAATCAAAGCGCTCGGCTTCAATATATTCCATTAGACGCCCAGGTGTTGCCACCACAATATCTTGAGTTGTCGCTAAAATATCCGCATGGTCTTGATACATAACACCACCAGTGATGGTGAAGATCTTCAAGTTGGTGTGTTTCGCAAGCTCTCTAGCTTGGTCAGCCACTTGCATAGCGAGTTCACGCGTTGGGGTTAATACTAATACACGAGCAGGGCCAGCTTTTCTACGTGGAAAGTCTTGTAAATACTGCAAGGCCGGCAAGACAAAAGCGGCGGTTTTACCTGTGCCGGTTGGCGCAGAGGCAAGAATATCTTTACCTTCGAGAGCCTGAGGGATCGCCTCTGCCTGCACTTGAGTCGGGCGTTCATAACCCATCTCTTCTATTGCAGCTAAAAGGTTTGGATCTAGGTCTAGTTCGGAAAATTTTCTGACCACAATAGGATCTCCACAAGCGGGTAATTAACAGTTTGGTCGCGCATTATAGTTGATCAAAAGATAATTCTACATCTTTAAATAGAACTCTTTTGTTAATGCGATAAAGTCACTGCTGTAATCCCCTGAATTTTGAATAATTAACTCGGAATCTATGCGTTGGCACTTCTGTTTACTCAGTTCAAATAAGAGTCGTGTCACTGGCTTATTTGGGCTTGTTTGTACTCGACAAACTCTTTTTATCTGCCAGCCGCCAGATATTGCCATTGCAATCATGTTTTCTGCTTCTTCAGTAGGAAGGATAAAGCTGGCTGTTCCGTTGTTTGAGAGCAGATCCTTGCATCTTATTAATAGTTGCTGATGAGTAAGGGTGTCTGTATGACGGGCTTTTGCTCGCTGCAGAGACTTAGACTGCTCACCTGAATTGAAATAGGGAGGGTTGCAGACAATACAATCAAAGGTTCTTTTGCTGCTCCAAAGAAGAATATCTTGTTGATAAAGTGAGAGCCGGGAGCACCAAATTGAACGAGAGAAATTGTTTTTGGCTGCTTGAAAAGCGTCACTGTCGATCTCAACTGCGGAAATTATTGCTTGCGAAAATCGTTGCGCGCACATGAGCGCGAGTAAGCCAGTGCCTGTTCCAATGTCTAATATGGACTCTCCTTGATTTATATCAACCCATGCCCCCAACAACACGCCATCCGTGCTTACAGGCATTCCGGAGAAGCCTCCAATAATGTCGAACTTCTTGAATTTAAAGTCTTTGGTCTTATTTTTGATGTTACTCATGATCTGCTGTTCTTTTAGAATTGATGAGTGTTAATAACTGTTATAACGACTTCTGTTGAACTAATGCGCTGATATTCTGTAGTGTTAACTGCCCCAGCTTCGTTGATGATCATCTATTAATGCTAGAAATAATAGCGTCATTAACTGCTACTCAGCTTGTTAAATGGTTTTAAATATCGTTTTTTGACTATCTATTGACCAATCAGCTCTATTTCGTCATTATCACGCACCTTAATTTAGTTGAATAATCTGTCAACTGTTCAAAATGTAACACATTATCACAGGATTTATTTATGAGTCAGACGTTAAAAGTAACTGACATAATAGCAGTAGGTTTTATGCTATTCGCATTTTTCTTAGGAGCGGGGAATATTATTTTTCCACCACTCGCGGGTCAGTTAGCAGGAGAGAACTCATTACCTGCTATGTTTGGATTCTTGGTTACAGCAGTTGGCTTGCCTCTTATTACTATTGTTGCCATTGCTGTTGCTGGTGGCACGTGGGAAAAACTGACTCAAGATCTTCCTCAAAAAGCGTCGACTATTATGGCGTTATTGATGTTTATCATCATTGGTCCTGCTTTTGCGGCGCCACGAACAGGGCTGGTTGCGTACGAAATGGCCGTAAAACCATTTATTATTGATGCCGCGCAAATGGACCTTACCATTTTCTCTATTGTCTTTTTTGCTGTCGCGATGTTCTTTGCTTGGTCTCAAGGTAAGCTGATTGATGTTATTGGTAAACTCCTAACACCCGTTCTATTTATCTGTTTGGTTGTTCTTGCCGTCAGTGTCTTCCTTGATCCGCAAGGAGATATTATGGCACCTCAAGGTGATTACATTGCCCAACCGTTAGTGAAAGGTTTCCTAGAAGGCTATAACACAATGGATACCTTTGCTTCGCTGATGTTTGGTATGTTGATAGTTGATGCGCTTAAAGGCAAAGGTATTACAGAAAAAACCGCCATTACTAAATATTTGATCATTGCAGGTGTTGTTGCCGCAAGTGGATTAGCATTTATCTATATTTCGCTGTTCTACTTGGGGGCTACAAGTGGTGGTGTATCTGTTAATGCTGACAATGGCGGTGTGATCTTAAGTGAATATGTTCAATCACTGTTTGGTGCTTCTGGTCAGTTTGTCCTATCTAGCATTGTGCTTTTGGCATGTTTAACAACAGCGATTGGCCTAATATCGGCTTGTTCAGACTTCTTTAGTTCTCTATGTAAAGTGCCTTATAAAGCTTGGGTGATTATTGTTGGTCTGGCTTGTACGTTAGTGGCAAATGTAGGGTTATCTCAGTTGATCAGCCTTTCTGTTCCTGTTCTATTCTTGCTATATCCAATCGCGATTGCATTGGTGGCGTTAACCTTCTTCCGTAACTTACTGCCAAACCGTCAATTGGCATACCGTACAGTGATTTTAGTCTCGTTGCTGTTTGCTCTAATTGATGCGATTAAAGTTGCCGGCGTTGATGTTTCTGCATTGAACTTTATCCCATTGTTTGACTATGGCATGGGATGGTTATTGCCGACAGCCATCACTTTGGTAGCGATGTTATTTATTGGTGGCAAGCGTCAGCAGGCATTAACAGAAGAAACCGCGTAATTTTGCTTGGATAAATATCTTAAAGGGAAGGCGATTGCCTTCCCTTTATTGTTTTTAGATAAGTTATTGTTTTTAGATAAGTTATTGTTTTCAGATAAGTTATTGTTTTCAGATAAGTTATTGGTTTAGCGAAACGCTGCGTAACAAGAACTTATTGGCTTGTTAAAGTGTTTGTTGATACTCAACTAATATCTGTTCGCACCAAGTGGCAATACGATCATCACTTAACTCGTATTGCGAGTCCTCGTCCAGAGCAAGTCCTACAAAATAGTCTCCTTGTTCTGTTAACGCTTTCGAGGCATCAAATTGGTAACCTATATTTGGCCAGTATCCAATAAATTTAGCACCGGTCGGTTGCAACTCATCATGCAGTAGGCCCATCGCATCTAAGAACCACTCGCCATAACCTTCTTGGTCACCAAGACCAAATAGCGCAACACATTTATTGTTGAGTGAAACGGTAGAGACCGTTTGCCAAATAGCGTTCCAATCTTCTTGAATTTCACCAAAATCCCATGTCGATATACCAAGAATAATAAAGTCGTAGTCGTTCATTCTACTTAATGACACGTCTTTAACATTATGAATATCAACCAACTCTTCTCCAATGACTGCGCGTATTTTTTCTGCTGCCATCTCTGTATAGCAGGTAGAAGAGCCGTAAAATAGTCCAATTTTCATAGTAAGTGCATTATTCTTTTATTCATTATTGCGCTGATTCTACCTATAAAACAGGTATACTCAAATGCTGAAAGTAACTTTATGGTTGAGCAATGGATAAAGATTTAGCAATTGTAGAACGATTTCTCGACGCCATATGGATGGAAAAAGGGTTATCTGAGAATACCGTTGCATCTTATCGAAATGATTTAAAACGGCTTTTTGAGTGGATGACCAAGCAGCAATATCAGTTGTTATCTGTATCAACTCATGAGTTACAAGAGTACCAAGCTTGGTTGGTGGATCGACAGTATAAACAGACCTCTCGTGCTCGAATGTTGTCGGCCATGAAGCGTCTGTTTCAATATCTATATCGTGAAAACCTGCGCTCAGATGACCCAAGTACCTTACTTATTGCCCCTAAACTGCCGACACGATTACCTAAAGACTTAACCGAGACTCAGGTGGATGACCTACTTGATGCTCCTGATTGTAATGACCCAATAGAGTTAAGAGATAAAGCTATGTTGGAGCTGCTTTATGCAACAGGCTTGCGTGTTACTGAGTTGGTGAGCTTGACCATGGAGAATATCAGTCTTCGTCAAGGTGTTGTGCGAGTAATAGGCAAAGGCAATAAAGAACGTTTGGTTCCAATGGGAGAAAATGCGGTCGATTGGATTGAAACTTTTATTGAACAAGGCAGACCAATACTGTTAGGTGAGCAGAGTTCCGATGTTGTGTTTCCAAGTAAGCGGGCGAGGCAGATGACCAGACAAACCTTCTGGCATCGCATAAAGCATTACGCGGTAATCGCAGCAATTGATACAGAGCTGCTTTCTCCCCATGTTCTTAGGCATGCATTTGCAACACACTTGCTTAATCATGGTGCAGACCTTAGGGTAGTACAGATGTTGTTAGGACATAGTGACTTATCGACAACTCAAATTTATACTCATGTAGCAACAGAGCGACTTAAACAGATTCATGAACAGCATCATCCACGGGCGTGAATTATAATGATAAAAAGGTGGTACAAATGAGCGTTTTACGCCGATTAACTTTTCTGACAACCCTTCTACTGGTTGCCGCTTGTAATGCGGAAGAAGCCAAAACTGAAACTTCGACAGAAACGCAAGCTGCAACAGTGAGCGACACTCTGTTTGACAAAGAAATGCTCACTGCTCGCTTTGAAAAAATGGGTGTAAAAGTTATAAGCATCACGCCTGCAACCATAGACGGCTTGGTGGAAATTGAAACCAATGGTGGGCTGTTTTTCTCCAATGCAGCGGGTGAACAATTTATCGCTGGTGCTCTGTATTCTCTGGATGACGATGGTCAATACGTCAACTTAATAGAAGAGCGAAAAGCGCCATTGAATGCAGCAAAAATTGCTCAATTTGAACAGGATATGATTGTATATCCAGCGGACGATGAAAAATATGTCATTACCGTGTTTACTGATACTACTTGTGGTTACTGTGTGAAATTACACAGCCAGATGAGCGGTTATAATGAGTTGGGTATTACTGTTCGTTATTTGGCTTATCCCCGTCAAGGTCCGCAAGGAGAAGTGGCTGAAGAGATGGCGCGTATCTGGTGTGCAAAAGAGCCAGCGGCTGCAATGAATAAAGCCAAGATAGAGCGTAATTTTACGGAACAGGTCGATAACCTTGAACAGTGTAAAACAAAAATTATGGATCAGTATGTTTTAGGCAGAGAGTTAGGTATTTCTGGGACTCCGGCCATCTATCTACCAAATGGTAAGCTTGTTGCGGGTTATATGCCTCCAGCAAAAATGATTACTCGCCTTCGCGCAGAAATGGATAAGTAAACATCCTAAGCTCGGTTTGGCCTCATAGCTAGGCCGAGTTCTTCCTCTTCTAATACTCCCTATTGCTCCTATACGATATGAGAAAAACTGACTTGTTATGAATAAAATTACTCAGCGTCCGGCACAAGATCTTTCGCAACTTTCCGATACTATTCCTCCTCTTTTACGCCGTATTTATCTTGCTCGGGGAATTAGGAACATGAGTCAGTTAGATAAAGGAGCAAAAGGACTACATGCTTATCAGTCGTTACATGGTATTGAGAAGGCGGTAGAACTGCTTTATGCAGCAATAGGCGCTGGACGTCGTATCATTGTTGTGGGTGATTTTGACGCTGATGGCGCAACCAGCTCCGCTTTGTCAGTGTTAGCGTTACGCAGTTTTGGTAGTCAGAATGTTGATTACCTAGTGCCTAACCGTTTTGAAGACGGTTATGGCTTAAGTCCTGAAGTGGTGGATCAAGCGATAGAACTTGGAGCGGAGCTTATCATGACCGTGGATAATGGCGTCTCTTCCATTGAAGGGGTCCGCTATGCAAAATCCAAAGGTATTGATGTTATTGTTACTGATCACCATTTACCGGGGGATGAACTGCCTATTGCTGATGCGATGGTTAACCCCAATTTACAACTCTGTTCATTTCCTTCTAAAGCATTAGCCGGCGTAGGAGTCGCATTCTATTTAATGATGGCTCTCCGAGCGTATATGCGAGAAAAAGAGTGGTTTACTCAACAAAACATTTTACAGCCTAATCTGGCAGAACTGCTTGATTTGGTGGCACTAGGTACTGTGGCGGATGTGGTTTCCCTAGATGAAAACAATCGCATTCTGGTGCATCAAGGCGTACAACGAATTCGTGCAGGGAAAGCTCGGCCGGGAATTCAAGCTCTGATTGAAGTGGCCAAAAGAGACGCAAGAAGATTAGTGGCGTCCGATTTTGGCTTTGCATTGGGTCCACGAATTAATGCCGCGGGTCGTTTAGACGATATGTCATTTGGTGTTGAGCTGTTGATGTGTAACAACATACACGCAGCTCGGCGTATGGCCACAGAACTTGATGGACTAAACCAGACTCGACGAGAAATTGAAGAAGGGATGAAGCAAGAAGCTATTGCCATCTGCGAACGACTCCAGTTAAACGAAGCGTCACAACTCCCTTATGGATTAGTGCTATTTCAGCGAGATTGGCATCAAGGGGTGATTGGTATCGTTGCGTCGCGAATTAAGGACAAATTTCATCGTCCGGTGATTGCGTTTGCTGATGGTGGGGATGGTTTCATCAAAGGATCTTGTCGCTCTATACCCGGTTTACATATGAGAGATGCACTGGATCGAATAGATACTCAACATCCAAATATTATTACCAAGTTTGGTGGTCACGCCATGGCAGCAGGGTTAACCATCAAAGAAGAGCACTACGATTTATTTTGTCAGCTGTTTGATCAAGTTGTGAGAGATGAACTCGATGAAAGTGCTTTGCAAGGCGTGGTGTTATCTGACGGCGAGTTATTACCTGAAGAGTTCTCCATGCATGTTGCTCAGTTGATACGAGATGGGGGCCCGTGGGGGCAAAACTTTCCTGAACCGGTGTTTGATGGTGAATTCAAAATATTGCATCAAAAACTGGTGGGGGAGAAGCATCTAAAAATGATGGTGGAACCATTATTTAAAGGGCACCCAAGCAATATAACCATAGATGCCATCGCTTTTAATGTTGATCTACGTCGCTGGCCTGATCCTGCCACTAAAACGGTCCATATGGCGTATCGACTGGACATTAATGAGTTTCGTGGAAATCAGTCGTTACAGTTAATGGTGGAGTGTTTGCTTTAGCGACACTTCAGAAGCATTACTTTTAGAAGCATTGTTTTCAAAAGTACTACTTTCAGAAGTACTACTCTTGTATTTGCGGGTGAGAACGGGTTTGGTAGTTTGGAAGTTGTGCTCTCAACCCTTCAAATGTTTCACGCGCACTCTCAATGGCCAGTTTATTGATCAGCCAATCGGGAAGATCGCCACCGGGATGAGCAAACGCGGTGTATTCAATGACGGTTAAGCCGTTAGTCAGTTTTTGTAATAGCCAAGTCGCCGTGACGGAATGAATACGTACATACCCTTGTTGCGGCGGGAATGTGGACAAGGGGGCATCTTTAATACTCAGGGTAAAAGCGCTATCTTCAATAGAGTATTTAGAGTAGGTCACCATATCTCGATTTGTTGCAGGCCAAGGTGCGGCAAACTGAGTATAGACAATATTTTCAGTTGCTGAGATCTGCTTTAAAACTTGGCTACTGCTCACATTCGCTATCCAGTTTGGCACGTTTTTGCTGTCTTCCAATAAAGATAGAAAAGCCCCATAACTGGTGGGTGTGAACATCTGTGCTCGAATCTCCACTAAACCATCACTATGCTCTCGTGAATAGATGGAAATGCCATTACGGTTACTGTCAAATTTCCAGTAAGCAAAAGGCTCTGCAAGCAGAGGTGTTGTGACGAGCAACAATGTGATAAACAGGCATTTTTTTAGAGTAAGCATAATTTTTATCAATTTTAAATCACGGTATATTTATTCAAGCATATATCTAATTTATGGTATTGGGTGTTGTTTGCGATACTTATTTTATCAAATGCTTAAACGATAGAGGGTGAGGTGTTGATTCGCTATTTGCATGGGATAGCGCTTAACTATGCTTGAGTCGCTGAAAAAATCAGGGTTTTGTCGCGGCTTTCATTAAATATTTTTCTGTATCTTCGTCACATTTTTCAGTAGAATTCTGCGGTTAAAATCTACACTTATTGTTGAGCAAACATGTTTGAAATCAATCCTATTAAAAACCGCTTACAGGACGTATCTGAACGTACAGATATCCTGAGGGGGTACCTTTGACTATGACGCTAAGAAAGAGCGTTTAGAAGAAGTTAATGCAGAGTTAGAGCAGCCAGATGTTTGGAACGAACCTGAACGAGCACAAGCGTTAGGGAAAGAGCGTTCGTCGTTAGAAGCGATTGTAGAGACCATCGATCAGTTAGATCAAGGTGTTGACGACGTAGAAGGTTTGTTGGAGTTGGCTATTGAAGCCGAAGACCAAGAAACGTTTGATGAAATTGCCCCTGAACTTGTCGAACTTGAAGGTAAGCTAGAGAAGCTTGAGTTTCGTCGTATGTTCTCGGGTGATCATGATGAATCTGATTGCTATATCGACCTACAGTCGGGTTCTGGTGGGACAGAAGCACAAGACTGGACATCAATGTTACTTCGTATGTATTTGCGTTGGGCTGAAGCCAAAGGCTTTAAAACGGAAGTCATTGAAGTGTCGGAAGGGGATGTCGCAGGATTGAAATCGGCAACGATTCGAATCGTGGGAGAGTACGCTTATGGTTGGTTACGCACAGAAACAGGTGTGCACCGCTTAGTACGAAAATCGCCATTTGATTCAGGTGGCCGTCGCCATACCTCTTTTGCCTCTGCATTTATCTACCCAGAGATTGATGACAATATTGCTATCGACATAAACCCTAGTGATCTGCGTATTGATGTTTATCGTGCGTCAGGAGCTGGTGGTCAGCACGTAAACACAACGGAATCAGCGGTACGTATTACTCACCTACCTACCAATACTGTTGTGCAGTGTCAGAATGATCGTTCGCAGCATAAAAACAAAGATCAAGCGATGAAACAGCTAAAAGCAAAACTGTTTGAACTTGAATTGCAAAAACAAAATGCAGAGAAGCAAGCGAACGAAGATGCTAAGTCTGATATCGGTTGGGGTAGCCAAATTCGCTCCTATGTATTGGATGATTCTCGTATTAAAGATTTACGCACCGGAGTTGAGAACCGTAACACTCAAGCGGTTCTTGATGGTGATCTAGACAAATTTATCGAAGCCAGCCTGAAATCAGGTCTGTAAGCGCGTTAATAAGGTAATAAGGTAATAATAAAATGACTGAACAAGTTCACTCAGAAGTAAATGCACAAGAAGAAAACAAACTGATTGCCGAGCGTCGTGCAAAACTAGAGCACATCCGTAAAAACTGTAAAGCGAATGGTCACCCAAATGACTTTCGTCGCGACAGCTTAGCGGGTGATCTGCAGGCTGAGTTTGGTGATAAAAGTAAAGAAGAGCTAGAAGAGTTAAATAAAATTGTTGCTATTGCTGGTCGTGTAATGGCTAAACGTGGTCCATTCCTTGTTATTCAAGAGACCTCTGGCCGCATTCAAGCATATGCAGCAAAACCTGTGCAGAAAGAGCTTAAAGAGCAGTATCAAGGGCTGGATATCGGCGATATCGTTGGTGTTAAAGGTGCATTGCATAAGTCAGGTAAAGGTGACTTGTACGTGAATATGGAAGAGTATGAACTGCTGACTAAAGCTCTTCGTCCACTTCCAGAGAAATTCCACGGTTTAACAGATCAAGAGATGCGTTACCGTCAACGTTACGTTGATCTTATTGTTAATGAAGATTCTCGTACTGCTTTCATCATCCGTTCAAAGTTGGTTACGGCTATCCGTAACTTCATGGTCTCCAAGCAGTTCATGGAAGTTGAAACGCCAATGATGCATGTCATTCCTGGCGGTGCAACAGCACGTCCATTTATTACGCATCACAACGCGCTAGATATCGATATGTATCTCCGTGTTGCGCCAGAGTTGTACTTGAAGCGTTTGACAGTTGGTGGTTTTGACCGCGTATTTGAAATCAACCGTAACTTCCGTAATGAAGGTTTATCTCCACGTCATAACCCAGAATTTACCATGATGGAATTCTATATGGCGTACGCTGATTACAATGATCTTATGGATCTGACAGAAGAGATGCTTCGCACTGTAGCGGTAGAAGTTTTAGGCGCTACAGCAATGCCTTATGGCGAAGAGATGGTAGAGTTTGGCGGAACTTATCCACGTATGAGCATGTTGGATGCGATTAAGCAATACAATCCAGATCGCGAAGATATCCAAAGCATGACATACGAAAATGTGCAAGATCGTGACTTTATGGTTGGCATTGCGAAATCACTGCATGTTGCTGTAGAAGACTTTTGGACATGTGGGCAGTTGCTCGAAGAGATTTTCGGTGAAACGGCTGAACCTCAACTGATTCAACCAACATTTATTACAGAGTACCCAGCGGATATCTCACCACTGGCTCGTCGTAATGATACAAACCCGTTTATCACTGACCGTTTTGAGTTCTTTATTGGTGGTCGTGAAGTGGCTAATGGTTTCTCTGAGCTTAATGATGCAGAAGATCAAGATGCACGCTTTAAAGCACAAGTCGAAGCGAAAGACGCAGGCGATGATGAAGCGATGTACTACGATGCTGACTACATTACAGCGCTAGAGCACGGTTTACCACCAACAGCAGGTCAAGGTATCGGTATTGATCGTCTGGCGATGTTGTTTACCAATACTCATACTATTCGTGATGTGATTTTGTTCCCTGCGATGAGACCACAAGCGTAAGAGATTTTTACTAGTATAAGATATGGGGTCAGACTCTATTAAGGTCTGACCCCATTTGTTTTTGCAAACGAGCATTTTTGAAGATGAATGGTTTGATGAACATAACGATTGGAGTTGAGTTTGGAATATCAATTTACTAGAACGTTAACGGGCGAGTACCGAATTAAATGCAGTATGGATCATGAAGTCGTTGCACGTTGGTTAGAACAAGAGGTGTATACAGACAAAGCGAAGATTAATGACATTCTCGCTACCATTGAACAGATAAAAGCGGGCGATGGTCAAGAGTTCTGCTATCGAGGAAAAGAGATCTCATTGTCTATGTTACAGGGTGAAGTAATTATCGAAGAGAACGTATTATCTACTGAGCAAGAACTCGATGATAATGAGTTTGATTTTTACAATAGTGAAAGCTCCGCAGGTTGTGGTTTGGAAGACTTTGAGCAGTTACTTCGATCATGGCTGGTGTTTATTCGCTAACGGTCCCTCTTTGCTTGTCAGCTTGTCTTACTTTTAAGAATGGAGTGATATTGACGCAGGCTCGACATCTATTTGTAATCTATTTACTCTTTCAGTCATCGCATCTCTGTAGAGTCCACCTATTTGGACGTAATGTTGCTTATTGATTCTCTCCTTTTGAAACGCTATCTAACAGATTTGACGCTTTTCAATTTGCTTCCTATGGTTAATTATTGACCGATTTTTTAGCCGAGATGGAAATGAGGATAGCCAGATGAAAAGAAACAGCAAGACCTATCGCTTACAATTAATTAAGGAAACCGTGGAACACCGTGAACGCAGTTTAAGTGACAACCCTATGGTTCGACATATTGAACATTTACTCACTGATAGCCCTTCGGTTCAGAGTGAAGTAAATATGAGGCAGCAGCACTTTGTTGGACATCATTTTGACGAGCATATTGACGGGTGGGTAAGTGATAAGTGGAAATAGTGTTTTGTTGTTAATAACCGAAAAGTTACACCAATAAATAGCCCTTTTATAAGGGCTATTTTGATCGTGCTGGTACATAAATGGTAGGTCGCTGACCAACATTGCATCATCCGCTCATTTCTCAGAGTTGGTGAGAACTTCTTTTAAAATGGCAGGCTTAATATCAATCAGTTGAGTATTGTTAAGACAGTCAATCCCCCTAATTAGAATGGTCGCATCATACATCTCTTCGATTGTGAGTACCGCAGCCCCAATAGGATTAGGCCGATGAGGTGAGCGCAGAGCGAAGGTGCCTATTAAGGCGTTTTGTCTGCTGGAGTATTGTTCTACTTGATTTCTATCCGCTTCTGCGAGCCAATATAAAATTAAAATATCATCTCCTTTGCATAAGCCTTGAAGGCCTTGAGTAAATTCATCATAAAGAGTGATTTCACATAAGGGGCCGTCAGAACTTATGTTGCATGGACACGCCTCTGTTGAGTGATAAGGTGTGGCAATGTTGCCGATAAAAGTCAGCGTTTCCTGAAGGTTTGTCATGTTTTTAATCCTTATTAACATTGAGTAACGTATAGACGAATATGGTCAGGAGAATAATGACGCCACCTATGATGCTTGCCAGAGGAGGTACTTCAGCAAAAAATAGAAATGCCCAAATGGGAGCGAGTACGGACTCTAGCATCATGGTCATAGAGACTTCCGCCGCGGTAATGTGCCGAGTGGCTACCATAGACAATACTCTGCCAATGGGTGCGGTAAATAACCCCATCACCGCCATAATGAACCAAGTTTCGGCGCTAAAACTTGTTGGAGTGGCAAAGAAGAACATCACGATAGCCAGTAGCAAGCCTCCTAAGCCCACGCTGGCAAGGCGGCTGATATTTTGATATTTGCGCAGTAGCGTAAACATGAGTGATAGACAGATAACGGAAAATACCGCCAGTAAATCGCCTACCCAGTTGCCTGATCCGAAAGAGCCGGATACCACAATCGCAATGCCAATCATCACAAATAAGATCGATACTAACGTCGCAGTTGTGACTTTTTCTTTAAGGAAAAGCCAGCTAAATAGAGCGGCTAATGCCGGGGTCGCACTCAAGATGATAAAGGTATTGGCGATGGAGGTCATTTTAATACTAAACACTAAGCCAGATGCGCTACCTAGCATTAATAGCCCTGAAAATAACAGCGGCCAACCACTCTCCTTAACTGCACTTTTAATGCCTCGAGCATCATTCAGTTTTAACAGTACAGGCATAGAGATGGCACTAAACAGACCAAATAAAAAAGCCGTGTCAAAGCCACTGACCCCAGCAAATCGAATGAAAATAGGATCCAGACTCATCAGTATGACACCCGTTATTGCCAACAGAAAACCAGCGCGACGAGACCCCGTGTTGTTTAAAGATTTAAGATAATTCATTACCGTTTTGTACTCTTAGAAATAAAATCATACTGGTGAGTATGTTTATTTTTGTTTCTTGTGTCAATTAAAATCATACCGTATAGTATGATTGTTATTTTGAGGATGAAGACGATGGGAAAAATAGAGCAGAATAAAGAAAGAAAGAGAAAGGCAATTCTTGATGCCGCCAAAGGTGTATTTCTATCGGAGGGGTATGCTCAAGCAAGTATGGATCAAATTGCCAGTGATGCAGAGATGACTAAACAGACTGTATATCGGTATTTTCCGTCGAAAATCGAGCTATTTAAGGCTACTTTGGAGCATATGGGCAGTCATCAAGAATATCAGTTTCTCGATTGTCTGGATTTGGATGATAGCCGACAAGCCTTACAAGATTTTGCCAACAACTTCATCCGTTTTCATTTATCTGATGAACATATTGCGACTATGCGATTGTTGATCGCCGAGAGTAGCCACTCTCCTGACATGATCGCCAGCTTTATGTCCATAGGGCCAGATAAAACAGATAGCGCATTGGCGACGTTTTTTTCTGAGCGCTTTGGTATTGAGAACAGTGAGGTGCTTATCCAATTGTGGATGGGGATGCTTTTATCACTAAGAACAAATGCACTACTTGGAATGGAAAAACCCAGTAGTGAGCAAATTGAACAGCATGCTAGTCAATCCACTCACTTTCTATTTACCTCCATCGAAAGGTAAATACCACTCCCGCCTCATTTCAGTGAAATAAGCGCACTTTTATGGTGCGTTCTATTCTCTAATAGTGTTAAAAAATTCAATTATATAAATAAAAACAATGAGTTAATTAATTGGCACGCCTCTTGATTGTTACCTTACTGTTAACAGGAATTAGCGATCAAAGGGGATGCAATGAAGCTTATTAACGCAATTATTAAACCATTTAAATTAGACGATGTGCGTGAAGCACTTTCCGATGTTGGTATTGAAGGCATGACAGTGTCAGAGGTAAAAGGATTTGGTCGTCAAAAAGGCCATACCGAGTTGTACCGTGGTGCAGAGTATCAAGTGGATTTTTTACCGAAAGTAAAACTTGAGATAGCGACGCAAGCAGAAAATGTTGAGCGCGTTATTGAAGCAGTTAGTGGAGCTGCCCATACCGGAAAAATTGGTGACGGTAAGATTTTTGTTTATGACTTAAGTCAGGTTGTTCGAATTCGTACTGGCGAAATGGATACAGAAGCACTTTAAGGAACTGGAGAATATATAATGGAACTATTAACTACAGTAACGGAACTACGTTACGCACTGGACACTTTTTTCTTTCTTATCTCTGGTGCGTTAGTGATGTGGATGGCGGCGGGATTTGCCATGTTAGAGGCAGGACTTGTACGCTCAAAAAACACCACGGAAATTCTCACAAAGAACTTTGTGCTCTACGCTATTGCTTGCACCATGTTCTTATTGGTCGGTTATAACATTATGTACGTTGATAACGCTGAAGGGGGTGTTATTCCATCCATCGGTGCTTTGATTGGAACGCAAGGAGAGGGGGCAGATCACTCTCTAGAATCTGATTTCTTCTTCCAGGTGGTGTTTGTTGCAACAGCAATGTCTGTGGTTTCTGGGGCCGTAGCAGAACGTATGAAATTGTGGGCGTTCTTACTGTTTTCTGTGGTTTTAACCGGCGTTATTTACCCAGTTGAAGGTTACTGGACTTGGGGCGGCGGTTTCTTATCTGAAGCAGGATTTAGTGACTTTGCTGGCTCTGGTATCGTACATATGGCTGGTGCAGCAGCAGCATTAGCTGGTGTATTACTGCTTGGTGCCCGTAAAGGAAAGTATGGCAAAAATGGTGAAGTTCACCCTATCCCGGGCTCTAACATGCCACTTGCTACTCTCGGCACCTTTATCTTGTGGTTTGGCTGGTTTGGTTTTAACGGCGGATCGCAGTTAATGGTATCTGACTTTGAAAACGCAACAGCAGTAGGACAAATTTTCTTAAATACCAATGCAGCAGCAGCAGCAGGGGCAATCGCATCTCTTTTGGTATGTCGTACAACTTGGGGTAAAGCTGACTTAACCATGATTTTAAATGGTGCTCTTGCTGGATTAGTTGCTATTACCGCTGACCCATTGTCTCCATCTCCGGTGTATTCAGTGATTATTGGTGGTGTGGCTGGTGTTATCGTGGTGTTTAGTATTATCGCTCTGGATAAAGTAAAAATTGATGATCCAGTTGGTGCCATCTCTGTCCATGGTGTGTGTGGTTTCTTTGGTTTGATGGTTGTTCCGGTAAGTAATGCCGATGCTGCGTTCACTTCTCAGCTGTTTGGTGCTGCGGTGATTTTCGCATGGGTATTTTCAGCCAGTGTTGTTGTTTGGGCAGTACTAAAAGCAACGGTAGGTATTCGAGTAACAGAAGAGGAAGAAATTGAAGGGATGGATATGCATGATTGTGGTGTTGGTGCTTATCCCGAGTTTGTTTCTCTAAAGTAAGATAGATTAACAATAGAATTTTCTATACAGAAATATTTATAGCTAAATTGATAGCCCGCTTATAGTTAAGCGGGCTTTTTATTGATAGAGATAAAAATAAAGATACTATTGCGTTTTTGTATTTCTTTAATATAATGGCGAACGAGAATTATTATCACTCGCATCAACATTTAAGGATCTATGATGAAGAAAATTCTGGCGCTATCCGCTGTTGCTTTAACGACTGTTGCTCCGCAATCTTTTGCTGCGGAAGAGGTAAATGTTTATTCATATCGTCAACCATTTTTAGTTGAACCTATGTTTAATGAGTTCACCAAAGAGACGGGTATTAAAGTAAACGTAAAATTTGCCAAAAAAGGGCTAACAGAAAAGCTAGTTCAAGAAGGTGAATATAGCCCAGCTGATGTGATACTGACGACTGACATTAGCCGTTTAGTGGATTTAGTGAATAAAGAAGTTGTACAGCCAGTTCAAAGTGATGTGATATCCGCTAATATTCCAGCCCAATATCGTGACAGTGATAATGAGTGGTTTGCACTAACGTTACGCTCTCGTAATGTTTACTCGTCTCGTGATCGTGTTGGCAAACTGGCATCAGAATTTAACTATGCAGATTTAGCAAAGCCTGAATATAAAGGCAAAATTTGCACAAGAAGTGGTAAGCACGCGTATAACATTTCACTTGTTGCTTCTATGATTGCTCACAAAGGTGAAGCCGAAACCAAAAGCTGGTTGCAAGGTGTGAAGTCAAATTTAGCTCGTAAACCTCAAGGTAATGATCGCGCCCAAGTTAAGGCAATTAAAGAGGGGTTATGTGATGTCTCTTTAGGTAATAGTTATTACTTAGGAAAAATGGTTAATAATAAAGACCAAAAAGCGTGGGCTGATTCGGTGTACATTAACTTCCCTAACCAAAAGAGCTCTGGCACACACGTCAATGTTAGTGGCATGGCAATGGCGAAATTCTCTCCAAACAAAGCCAATGCTCAAAAACTGATGGAATTTTTAACCGCAGAAAAAGCGCAGCAAATGTATGCTGAAGTTAACTATGAGTACCCAGTGAAAGAAGGCGTTAAACGTTCTGAACTTGTTGCTTCTTGGGGTGACTTTAAAGCGGATGAACTGCCGTTAGAGAAAATTGCACAGAACCACAGTAAAGCAGTTAAGTTACTGGATGAAGTGAAGTTTGACCTGTAACATTTAGGGAGCGCGCTCCCTTTTTTATGATGTTGTAAATGAAAGAAAAAAACCTATTGTTATCAACCAGTAGTGGAAGCCTAGCTCTGCTACTGGTTTTGCCTATTGTGGCGATATTCTATTTATCTCTTGGTGACTCTGGAGAGCTGTTTCCACATCTACTTGCCACCGTTTTACCGACTTACACTTATAATACCGTTGTCTTAGTTTTAGGTGTGTTAGTACTTACTTTTATTATAGGTGTTCCCTGCGCTTGGTTAATGGCTATGTGCCGTTTGCCGACAGAAGGGATTTTGCAGTGGGCTCTCGTTTTACCTCTCGCCATGCCGGGTTACATTATTGGTTATGTTTATACGGATTGGTTCGACTTTGCAGGCCCTATTCAACTCTATTTAAGGGAGTTTACTGGCTGGCAAGGAGGGGAATATTGGTTCCCTGATTTACGTACTCTTCCCGGCGCAATCACTATCTTGGCCTTGGTGCTATATCCTTATGTTTATCTGATGTGCCGTGCAGCATTTATGGAGCAGAACGTGACTCTGTTACAGTCTGCTCGTCTTCTAAAGTGCTCGCCTTGGCAAAGTTTTAAACGAATCTCTCTGCCGCTGGCTCGCCCTTCTATTGCGGTAGGACTCTCTCTGGTGGCGATGGAAACCATCGGTGATTTTGGTACGGTAAGTTATTTTGCGGTTAACACTTTAACGACCGCTGTTTACGATACTTGGCTTGGCTACTCAAACCTGAATGCCGCGGCAAAGATCTCTGCCATTATGTTATTGGTCATTGTGCTATTGATTAGTGCAGAACGGTATAGCCGTCGGAGACAAAAACTGTATCAGAGCACTTTTAGTAGCCATGAGGATGCTCGTTACTTGCTCAAAGGCTGGAAAAAGTGGCTTGCACTTGTTTGGTGCTGGGGCATTGTGTTGGTCGCTTTTGCTTTGCCTTTAATGCAACTGGCTATCTATGCCTATCGATATTTTGCTCAGAGCTGGACGGCTGAATTTCAGCAATACGCCTTAAACAGCTTAAACGTGTCATTTCTGGCGGCGATCATCGCGGTGTTTGTCGCGCTGATAATGAATTTTTGCGTACGCATTCGGGCAGATAGAAGCAGCGTCATGTTTACTAGAGTTGGTTCACTTGGGTATGCTGTTCCGGGGACGGTATTGGCAATAGGAGTGATGGCTCCTGTGTTGACTGTTGATCATTGGATCAATGACATAGCCAAAATAATGGAGTGGGGCCGTCCGGGGCTGGTTTTATCTGGTTCCATCTTTGCATTAGTGTTCGCTATGGTGGTTCGTTTTTCTGCGGTTGCTATTGGCGCTATTGAAAGTAGTTTAAATAAGATCTCACCGTCGTTGGATATGGCAAGTAAAACCATGGGATGCACAACGCCGACCATGTTAAAACGTATTCATTTGCCATTGATAAGACGAGGTATATTAGTTGCTGGTTTACTGGTATTTATTGAGTCAATGAAAGAACTGAATGCAGCGTTGCTGTTAAGGCCTTTCAACTTTGAAACTCTGGCTACTTATGTATACAACTTTGCCTCTGACGAGCAGTTAGAGTTAGCGGCAATGCCTGCTTTACTACTGGTTTTTGTTGGCCTTATCCCACTTATTGTTATTAATCGTTCTCTGGAGCAAGCCCACTAATGAAAAGCAAACTTTTTATTAATAACCTTATCTGTCGTTATGATGATCAGACGGTATTAGAGTCGTTATCATTAAAGGTAGATCAAGGGGAAATCGTGTGTCTGTTAGGGGCGAGTGGTTGTGGGAAAACGACATTGCTAAAAGCGATCGCAGGTTTACTCCCTTTGAGTGGCGGCACATTAAGCCTTAGCGGCACCTTGTTAGATGATGGCAAGACTTGGTTGGCACCTGAGCAGCGAAATATCGGTATGATATTTCAGGACTACGCTCTATTTCCCCACCTCACCGTTGAAGAGAATGTTGCATTTGGTTTAAGAAACCACTCTGCGGAAGAGACATCACAGAGAGTAAAAGAGATGCTCTCTATGGTACATCTCTCGGATTACCGAGAGCGATACCCTCATCAGCTTTCTGGTGGTCAGCAACAGCGGGTGGCGATTGCACGTTCCCTCGCTTACAAGCCTGATCTACTGCTATTGGATGAACCTTTTTCCAATATTGATACTCAGGTTCGACATGAACTTATTTTACAGATTCGTAAGATTTTTAAGCAGCAAGGTGTCACTGCTATTTTTGTCACTCATAGTCGAGAAGAAGCCTTCGCCTTTTCTGACAAAATGGCGGTAATGAACAAAGGGGTTATTGAGCAGTTTGGTAGCGCTTCAGAGCTCTATCATCAACCGTCCAGTAAGTTTGTTGCTGACTTTCTTGGTGGTGGAAGTTACCTAACGGCGGAAAAGATAACAGAGTCGAGCTATGAAACACCGTTGGGGATGATCAATATAGATCAAAGTGAGCATATCGCCATAGGTGATAGTTGTCAGCTATTATTGCGCCCGCAACATATTCTGCTAAGTAAAAGCAGTGATGGTCCCGCTAAAGTGATTGAACAGCAGTTTATGGGGGATCACTGTCGTTATGCTATTGAAGTGGAAGGCATTAAAATATTAGCAACATCAACTCAACGCTTGTCCGTAAATGATCGAGTGCATATTGGTGTGGCGGAAGAAGGTGCTATGGTGTTTAGCGCTTAAGCTAAACCTCACAGACTAGCAATAAACGAGCGCTAGTCTGTGAAGATAAATGAGATTTATGGGTTACTGTTTAACTGCGTGGTAAATGGCAAATTTGTTGGTTTTATTGACGGTTTCACAGTTGGAAAACCCTTGCTGAATGATGGGTGGGTATTTAAGGAAGCTGTTAGCCACGATAAATAACTCACCATTGCGGGCCAGATGTTTTGGCGCTTGAGATAGTAAAGTTTCGCTTGCACTGTAGTTGGTATCAAGCCCAGCATGAAAAGGGGGGTTACTGATAAGGAAGTTGTAGTTATTTACGGTATCGGAGTAAACATCTGAGGCAAATACTTTTCCTTTTACGCCGTTGATTTGTAGCGTTCTCTTTGATGATTCAATCGCTAGAGCACTTATGTCACACATTTCTAGTTCAATATTGGGGTTTTTCAAGGCTAAAATTGACCCTATAACGCCCGCTCCACAGCCGAAATCAAGTACTTTGCCTTTTAAGCTAGGTAAGGAGTCCAATAGTAATTGGCTACCTACATCAAACTGACCATGGCTAAATACACCGGGTAGACTCTGAATCTCGATGTTTTGATTACCCACATCTAGAGAGTAGCTTTTATACCAATCCTCAAGTTCAAATTTAGCTGGGACATGTTCACATTCCCCCCAATAGAGCGAACAGCGACGTGCTGAGTCATGCTTAATCACACGGCCGTATGGCGCAAACATCTTCTCGATGCTTTTGACTCCAGAGCGATTCTCCCCGACAACCACAATTTCAGTACCAGCGCCGAGGGTGGCAAAAAGCATAGCCAATAGATAATCGGCTTCTGCTTTGGCTTTTGGCCAATATAGCAATACCAAGTCAGCTTTGCTTTGGGGACTGATTTCCACAGCAAAATCGCAGGAGATGGCGGAATGACTGGCGAGCTGACGATAATATCCATAGTTGGTAGTAAATACCGAAACAGAGCGGCAATGTTCACTTAACTCAACGGGAAACAGGTCTTCCGCTTCTCCCGCTACGAGTACATTCTTGTCTTTGAATAACGCCAATTGACGTTGAGCGATCTGACTGGGAGTGGTATAGGCTGACATAATACGTCCAAAAATGGGTGACAAAAAAGTGGCCAGATTTTCGCATAATCTGGCCGGTGCATGAAGTGATTTATGCTGTTATAGACAAGTAACTTCCAGTCTCACTGAATCATCCGTCTTAAGGTGACTTAACTATATTAGCTTTTATCTTGATTTTTTAGAAAACCGTGAAACTCTTCTTCATAAATATTAAACAGCACAATGGCGATAGCAAAAATTAGTGGTCCATATATTAAGCCAATAAGACCAAATAGTTGAATACCGCCCAATAGAGAGAAGAAAATCATTAAGGTGTTCATTCCCGCACTGCCTTGCATTAACAGAGGGCGAAGAATGTTATCGATTGAACCGACAACCGCCATGCTCCATATGGCAAAAAAGATGGCCCAATTGGTATCACCAGTGATGAGCAAATATGCGGTGGCTGGAATCCAAATCAGTGCGGTGCCGACAATAGGAATAAATGAAGCAAATCCAAACATGGTTCCCCAAAATAGCGCCGGGAATCCAACAATCCACATGCCGATACCTCCGGCAATACCTTGTGCTATTGCCGTTAAAAAAGAACCTAACACTGCGGATTTGGAAACTTGCTCAATTTCGTTGAGTAACCGATCTTCCTGACTGCGAGAAAGCGGCAATATATGACGTAATGCACGGATGATCTTGTCATGGTCTCGTAGTAAGAAAAACAGCACAAATAGCATCAGCAAGAAACTGGCTAGAAAACTGGTTGCATCGCCCAGTATTTTTGCACTAATAGCAACCAAATTTGAACCAAAGCTGGTGGCCAACTGAGCGATTTTTTCTGCTATTTTTTGTGGGTCAATTTTGTCAAATGGCGAATAGGTGTTTGCCAGATCGACCGCTTTGATTATCCAAGGCTGTTTGAAAAACTCATCGATACCGCCGCTCGTCACCCACAAATAGATTCCCTGAGTCGCAACGGAGCCTTGTTGTACTATGGCTGCAAAGACTGCCAGAAGTGGAACGACGATAATAAAAGTCAATACAGTACAAGAAAAAAGAGAGGCTAAGTTGGGTTTATTAGGTACTTTTTTCTCAATCCATTCATGAACTGGAAACATAAGTAAAGAGATGATAAATGCCATGATGATTGAGTTCATGTATGGCTGCACTATCAGGTAACAGGCATAAGCGGCAACGAGCAGTGCAGCAATCAATACATAGTGGCTAGACGATATCTTTTTATTTTCTGACACGGGTATTCTCTTTAATTTAATAGTGGTGTAAGCATAACAAAGTGAATCACGCTAAGTATATTATAAGTATACTCTTGTTACTTGAAGTTGCAGAGGAGATGGTTGGTTCTCGGAAACCTTATCACACCGATATCTTTCTTAAATTAACGGTACTGGTATCGCTCTAAATTCTGCATATTCAGCTTAGTTTGGTATATGATACCGTCCGTTATTCAATAAATCTTTGGAAATATAATGGCTTGCTGTGGAAATGATAAAGGTTGTGCGAAACAATCACCAAGGAAAATGAGAAGAGTTCCATGGTTCCGTTGCTTTATTGCCGTCTTGGTCGTGTTAGTGATTTTTAATTGGCGATAAATGGATAAGAAGTCGGTTTACAGGTGAAAGATCTATCTTGAACGCACTGGGAAATCGACATAGTAAAAAAATAAGCCCTAGAGCCAATATGCTTTAGGGCTTATTTAAGACAAGGATTTAAAATCTAGTTGGCAAGTTTAGCAAAGCAGCGATCGGCAGCTTGCAAGGTCGCTTGAATCTCTTTCTCTCCGTGAGCCAGAGAAGTAAAGCTTGCTTCGAAAGCTGAAGGCGCTAGATAGATACCTTCTTCTAACATTAGATGGAAGAACGTTTTGAATCTTTCTACATCGCATTTTGCAACGTCTTGGTAGCAAGTTACTTTTTCTTGTTCGGTAAAGAAGAAGCCAAACATCCCCCCAACTTGAGAAACTAACATTGGAATCGCGTGTTTATCTGCCAACTGTTTAAAACCATCGGCTAGCTGTTTGGTAATGTCCGCAAGTTTCTGTTCATTACCTTCTACCGTGAGCGCTTTAAGTGAAGCTAGACCTGCCGCCATGGCAATTGGGTTGCCTGATAGCGTCCCTGCTTGATAAACCGGACCCGTTGGAGCGATGTGTTGCATTACCTCTTTGCGGCCACCAAAGGCGCCTACAGGCATACCACCACCAAGAACTTTTCCTAATGTAGTCAGGTCGGGTTTGATATTGTAATGAGCTTGAGCACAGCCTTGAGCGACACGGAAACCTGTCATGACTTCATCAAAGATCAATAAAGCCCCTTCTTTATCACAGATCTCTCGTAGCCCTTCATGAAAGCCTTTTAGTGGCGGAATGCAGTTCATATTGCCAGCAACCGGTTCTACGATAATACAAGCGATTTCACCTTTATTGGCATCAAACAGCTCTTGAACAGAGGCTAAGTCATTAAAGGTTGCTGTAAGTGTGTACTTGGCAAAATCGGCAGGCACACCAGGAGAGCTTGGTTGGCCCAATGTTAATGCTCCCGATCCCGCTTTAACTAGCAGACTGTCGGCATGGCCATGGTAGCAGCCTTCGAACTTGAGGATTTTGTCTCGGCCAGTGTAGCCACGAGCCAAACGAATCGCACTCATTGTCGCCTCAGTTCCTGAGTTCACCATACGCAGCTGTTCCATCGAAGGAACGATCTGAGAAACAAGTTCGGCCATTTCAACTTCAACTTCTGTTGGTGCACCAAAACTCAGGCCACGTTCCGCCGCTTCAATGACCGCGTGACGAATATCTGGATGATTATGACCAAGTATCATTGGTCCCCACGAGCCAACATAATCGATATAAGCTTTACCATCTGCGTCATACATGTATGCGCCATCGGCTTTCTCAACAAAGATGGGAGATCCACCTACGCCATTGAAAGCTCTGACGGGAGAGTTAACACCACCGGGAATGGTTTTTTGTGCTTTTTGATATAGTTCTGACGACTTGGTCATGGGCTTATCCTTAATCTTTATAATTTGGAGCAATAAGTCTGAATTGTAACGATTATTCGTCGATTTGCTTTAGCTTTTTTTACTAAATTTGCAAATTAGTTGAGGTTAGTGAATCACAACAACGATAATAAGCTGAGATAAAGAAAGCAAGAATACTTGAATGAATTACTCAGGTATTAGATAATCGTCAAATAATCAGAATATAAGCAGTTAATTGCCATATAAGTAAAGAATTGAACTTGTATTGCAATAGGAGAAGTCATTGTGAGTGAAGTAGCCATACCATTATCATTTTCAGATGCAGCAGCCATTCGAGTGAAAACTCTGATTGCTGAGGAAGAAAATCCAGAATTAAAACTAAGAGTTTATATTACAGGTGGTGGTTGTAGTGGCTTCCAATACGGGTTTACTTTTGATGAAAAAGTAAACGAAGGCGATAGCACAATTGAAAATAGTGGTGTTACTCTGGTTGTTGATCCAATGAGCTTACAATACCTGATTGGTGGCGTCGTTGATTATACCGAGGGCCTAGAAGGGGCTCGCTTTTTTGTTAATAACCCGAATGCCACAACAACATGTGGTTGTGGTGCATCATTTAGTGTTTGATCCGTTTACCAATTGATCGATTTTGCTGTTTGATCAACTTTACTGTCTGATCAATAGCACAATAACGTCATTTTCTTAATGTTATAATGACGTGCTGAATTAATTTAAGGCCTTGCGTAATGAAAACTACGTAAGGCTTTATTCATTTAAATGTACTTTATAAAAATGAATTGAATAGTAACAACAATATAATAAAGGGACTTGTTATGCCTATACGTCATGTTAGCCGTTTTTTCTCTGAACGCCCTTGGTTACTCTCACTGCTCCTCCTAATTGGACTCTCCATTTGGCTTGGTATGGGCATGCTTCGAGCTGAAGAAAGCAAGACAGAAAGTGAAGCAGAAGTCGCACCTTTAGCGAAAGTTCAGTATGACACTTTTGACGCTATCCTCACTGCCAAGACGGTGGATCTATACGGTCGTACCGCTCCTGATAAGCAAGCTAAGCTTGGCGCAGAAGTCGCCGGAAAAGTGGTGAAACTTCTGGTTAAGAAAGGGGCAAGTGTAAAAAAAGGCCAAGCGATCGCTCAGATAGATAAAGACAATCTTGAGATTCAGTTAGAGCAGGCCATTGCCAATTTGAATGTAAAAGAGAAAGAGTTTAAAGCGGCAAAGTCTTTAAAGAGCAAAGGGTTACAGGGTGAAGTTGCCTATAGTTCTGCTCAGGCATCATTAGTAAAAGCAAAAACCGATGTGAGCAAGGTGCGACTTTCTCTGCGAAACAGTTTATTGAAAGCACCTTTTGACGGCATTGTCGATCACCTGTTTATCGAAGTGGGCGATTATGTTGGTGTGGGTGATCCGGTTGCAACGGTAATTGACTTGCAAGTATTAGTCATAGAAGCCGATGTTAGTGAACGACATGTTCAAAGTTTAAAACGTGGTCAAACTGCCAAGATTCGTCTCATTAATGGTGAACGTATTGAAGGTACATTGCGCTATCTTTCTCGTGTCTCTTCCGTGGCGACCAATACCTTCCCCATTGAAATTGAAATCGCAAACCCTAACCAGAGAGTACCTGCGGGCGTGAGTGCAGAGGTAGAGCTTGACCTTGAAATGAAGAAGGCAATTAAAGTCTCTCCTGCGATGCTCGCTTTAGATGAGGATGGCAATCTGGGGGTTAAGGTGCTGCAAGATAACCGAGTTAAGTTCGTTGCCATTCAACTGGTTAAAGCTGTACAGGATGGAGTGTGGCTGTCTGGATTAGGCGATAGCGTTGATATTATTACTGTAGGACAAGGATTTGTTCGTGATGGTGATGATGTTATTGCGGTAAAAGTCGATTCTGTAAGTCAATAGGCGGAGAAACAAGATGTTAGCGATTATTGACGCGGCGTTGTCCCGCTCACGTACCATGATCACCTTGCTGATTCTTATTTTGATGGCAGGAGTGGTCACTTATATCACCATACCTAAAGAATCGAGCCCAGATATCACTATCCCAATCATTTATGTTGGAGTGAGCCATCAGGGGATTTCTCCCAGCGACGCTGAGCGATTACTGGTTCGTCCAATTGAGCAAGAACTTCGCTCTATCGAAGGGGTGAAAGAGATGAGTTCCAATGCCTCTGAGGGATACGCCTCAGTGACGTTGGAATTTAATGTTGGTATGAACTTAGATAAAGCGATGGCAGATGTTCGTGATGCTGTCGATCAGGCAAAGCCTAAACTTCCAGCGGATAGTGATGAACCGACTGTTAATGAAGTGACACTGGCTAGCTATCAACCGATTTTGTCGGTGGTTCTGTATGGAACCGTTCCTGAAAGAACAATAGTACAAGTAGGCCGTCAGTTAAGAGATAAGTTAGAGGGCTATAAGCAGGTTTTAGAAGTTGATATCGCGGGAGATCGTGAAGATATTGTCGAGATTGTTGTCGACCCATTATTGATGGAGAGTTACAACTTAGATCAAGGTGATATTTACAATCTTATTGCGCTTAATAACCGAGTCGTTGCCGCAGGGTTCGTTGATACAGGGTATGGACGTTTCTCTATTAAGGTGCCATCGGTGTTTGAATCGTTAAAAGATGTGCTGGAGATGCCTGTTAAAGTCGATGGTAAACAGGTAATCACCTTTGGTGATATTGCGACGGTACGACGCTCTTTCCGAGATCCTGATAGTTTTGCTCGTTTGGATGGTGAGTCGGCAGTGGTGTTAGATGTTAAAAAACGCGCTGGTGAGAACATTATTGAAACCGTAGATCTTGTTAAAACGGTTATGGAAAAAGCGCAGCAACGTGAAGATTGGCCAAGCAACTTGATGGTTAAATACACATGGGATGAGTCAAAAGATGTCAAGATCATGCTTAGTGATCTGCAAAACAATATCTTGTCGGCTATCATTCTGGTGGTTATTGTCATCATTGCCATTTTAGGCGTACGTACCGCGTTTCTTGTTGGGGTCTCTATTCCCGGCTCCTTCTTAACGGGCTTATTGGTTCTTTCTGTATTTGGCTTAACGGTCAATATTGTCGTGCTGTTCTCTTTAATTATGGCAGTGGGTATGTTGGTGGATGGGGCAATTGTTGTCACCGAATTTGCCGATCGGCGTATGCATGAAGGTATGTCGCGTCAAGATGCCTATCGCGATGCGGCAAAACGAATGGCTTGGCCGATTATCGCTTCTACGGCAACAACGTTAGCCGCCTTTGCGCCACTGCTTTTCTGGCCAGATGTTACTGGCGAGTTTATGAAGTATCTACCAATGACTTTGATCGCCACATTATCGGCATCGTTAATTATGGCGTTGCTGTTTGTGCCGGTATTAGGCAGTTTAATTGGTAAAGAACAGTATATTAGACCTGAACTTAGACAAGAAATGGTGGCGCTGCACAATGGTGACTTCTCTAAAGCGACAGGCCTAACAAAGCTCTATTATCATACTTTGGCATTAGCCGTTAACCACCCGTGGAAGATACTTTTTAGTGCTATTTTGCTCTCAATTGGAGTGGGCTTTACCTATGCAAAAGCTGGTTTAGGGGCTGAGTTCTTCCCTGAAGTGGATCCACCTTCATTTACCATCAAAGTGCGTTCTTATGGGGATTTATCTATCCAAGAAAAAGACCGTATTATGGTGGATATTGAGTCGGCAGTACTTGGTGGAAAAGAGTTTGAGAGTGTTTATACCAAAACCGGTGGTGATGATTCCATTGGTCAAATTCAGATCACTCCTGTGGATTGGCAGTACCGCCGTCCGGTAAATGAAATTATTGCTGAGTTAGACGAAAAGCTTTCTGGCTACGCCGGTGTTGAAATTGAATTTAAGAAGCCGGACGCAGGGCCTCCAAGCGATCACGATTTGGTGATTGAACTCTCCTCTAGAGACAATATGTTACTGGATGAAAGTGCCAAAATAGTGCGTCATTGGGCGGACAGTTACTCTGCTTTCAATAATTTAAGTGACTCTTCCAGTAAACCGGGTATTGATTGGCAAATTGACATTAAGAGAGACGATGCAGGTCGTTTTGCTGCCGATGCAACCTTGGTGGGCAACACGGTTCAGTTTGTCACTAATGGACTGAAAATTGGAGATTACTTACCGGATGATGCAAACGAAGAGGTGGATATTCTTGTTCGTTTCCCTCAAGAGCAGAGAGACATAGGTCGTTTTGATCAGCTAAGAGTGAAAACACCCGCAGGCTTAGTACCTATTACTAACTTTGCTGAGATTAAGCCAAGCAAAAAGCAGGACACCATTAAACGTATTGATGGTAGTCGAGTGCTGCAAGTTATGGCGGATCTTAAAGAAGGGCACAATTTAGCGTTAGAGTTGCCTAAAATTGAACAAGAGTTACTCGCGCTCGGGCTGCCATCTGGCGTTGAGTTTAAGCTACGTGGTCAGAACGAAGATCAAGAGAAGTCGTCGGCGTTTTTGGAATCAGCATTTTTAGTTGCGTTGGCTGTGATGGCGTTGATACTGATTACGCAATTTAATAGCTTCTATCAGGCATTTTTAATACTGAGCGCGGTGCTATTTTCTACCGTTGGTGTATTCGCTGGCTTGCTTATTTTCCAGCGTCCTTTTGGTATTGTCATGTCGGGAATAGGGGTTATCGCTCTGGCGGGCATCGTGGTTAACAACAATATTGTACTGATTGATACTTATAATCAGTTGTTAGCCCGAGGTTTGGATAGGAAAGAAGCGATATTGAGAACGGGTGTTCAGCGTTTACGTCCTGTAATGCTGACAACGGTTACCACTATTTTAGGTTTGTTGCCTATGGTACTGGAGATGAATATCGATTTGATTAATCAAAAAATTGAGTTTGGTGCCCCTAGTACTCAGTGGTGGTCTCAGCTTGCAACGGCAGTTGCTGGTGGATTGGCCTTTGCCACAGTGTTAACACTGGTGCTAACACCGTGCTTATTGATGCTGACTAAGCATAAGGCTAAGTGACAATAATCATGTTAGCAGCAGATATAACGTAAACTAGAGAAGATTTAAGCTAAAAAAAAGAGCCACTTAACTGAGTTAAGTGGCTCTTTTTTTTAACATAGAAAATCACCATTAAATTTAGTTTTTTACCATTAACTAAAAGGTTTAATGGTGATCACCAAGATCTGATAGTTGTTCTAACTCTCGGTGCAACAACTCATCATCACCGACATTAAGTTCAACTAAACGCCTTAAGTGGCTAATACTGTCTATATCAATATGCTGAATGCTTACTCGAATAAAAGTATCGGTCATTTCGACGATGTCAGCTTGCAATGAGATAATGATGTCGCTGTCAGGAATTTGGAAAAAGACATCAACAGGGTGTGCGCTGTCGAGAGGTGTATCTGGGGTAGCCAGTAGCAGACCGTGTAAAGAGAGATCTTTGATCGAACTGCTGACCTTGAGTTGCCCCTGATGTAATTCTGCAGGCGCTTGATAGATGACACGGGAAAAGCGACGACGTTCGCTCATATATCCTCTCTTAATATGGTGGATAGCTAGTATAAGATTAATACTATACCTAACTAACTTCAAGATACTGAGCGCTTGGTTAACAAAAGTTATGATCTGTCGATCTTATCGCAGGAAATTGCTCTAGGTAATAAAAAAGACCGCTATTTAAGCGGTCTTTAAATGAGAAACAGTGACTAAGTTATTTAGTCATACGTTTATATTTAATACGATGAGGCTCAGCTGCTTGAGCGCCTAATGTCTGTTTAAGCCACTCAGTGTATTCACTATAGTTACCTTCATAGAAATTAACCTGTCCTTCATCGCGGTAGTCAAGAATATGAGTCGCGATACGGTCTAAGAACCAACGGTCATGGGAAATAACCATGGCACAGCCCGGGAATTCAAGTAAAGCTTCTTCCAGAGCTCGTAGGGTCTCTACATCTAGGTCATTGGTTGGCTCATCGAGTAATAGTACATTCCCCCCCGCTTTGAGTAACTTAGCTAAGTGTACGCGGTTACGTTCACCACCGGATAACTCGCCAATGACTTTTTGCTGATCAACACCTTTGAAGTTGAAGCGAGAGCAGTATGCACGAGCCGGAATCTCAAAGTTGTTGATCTTGATGATGTCCGCGCCTTCAGAGATCTCTTGGAAAACCGTTTTAGTGTCATCCATGCTGTCACGGAACTGATCCACTGATGCTAGATGAACAGTATCACCAAGTTCAATGGTGCCGCTGTCCGCTTGCTCTGTACCACTTAACATTTTAAATAGCGTCGACTTACCTGCACCGTTGGCACCGATGATGCCGACAATAGCGCCTTTAGGCATGCTAAAAGAGAGGTTATCGATAAGTACGCGATCGCCAAATGACTTGGTTAAGTTGTTAACCTCGATCACTTTGTCACCCAAACGCTCACCCGGTGGAATAAACAGTTCGTTTGTCTCGTTTCGTTTCTGGTGATCGGAAGTATTCAGTTCTTCAAATCGAGCCATACGTGCTTTTGATTTAGCTTGTCGGCCTTTAGGGTTTTGACGAACCCACTCCAGCTCTTTCTCAATGGTTTTTTGACGCGCTTTCTCTTGAGAAGCTTCCTGTTTCAAACGTGCATCTTTTTGTTCAAGCCAAGATGTGTAGTTACCTTCCCATGGAATACCTTCACCACGGTCAAGTTCTAAAATCCATCCTGCGGCATTATCTAAGAAATAACGGTCGTGGGTAATTGCCACAACGGTTCCATTGTAGTCAACCAAAAAGCGCTCAAGCCAACCTACAGATTCTGCATCAAGGTGGTTGGTAGGTTCATCTAGCAACAGCATATCGGGTTTTTCTAGCAATAGACGACAAATAGCAACACGACGACGTTCACCACCAGAAAGAACTTCAATTTTGGTATCCCACTCTGGGAGACGAAGTGCATCTGCGGCACGTTCTAATGCGTTATCTAGATTGTGACCATCTTTAGCTTGAATGAGCGCTTCAAGCTCACCTTGCTCTTTGGCCAAAGCATCAAAGTCTGCATCTGGTTCTGCGTAAGCGGCATAAACGGCATCTAATCTTGATAAAGCGCCTGCAACATCGGCAACGGCTTCTTCTACAATTTCACGTACGGTTTTTGACTCATCAAGCTTCGGTTCTTGAGGTAGGTAACCTACATTGAGTCCCGGTTGTGGACGAGCTTCACCATCAATGTCAGTGTCGATACCTGCCATGATACGAAGTAAGGTAGATTTACCCGCACCATTTAAACCTAGAACACCAATTTTGGCTCCAGGAAAAAAGCTTAGAGAAATGTCTTTTAAAATTTGACGCTTAGGTGGCACGACTTTGCTCACTCGCGACATGGTATAGACGTATTCAGCCATTGCCGATTGATCCTATGTTTTGAAAAAATGAGGGATTATTTTATACCAAATTATCTCAAGTGAGAATGAGATTAATAAAGCTTGGTTTCGTGACAAAATAATGAGAGATAGGGCTTGATCTATAGCATGATAGTTTTCTAACATTAGCGTTACATGTATTTAAACAGTCTGCTGTATTGTGTTTATAACCATCAATCATCAGCTAACTGGCTAGGAAATGGGTAATCAATGTTTCGCATGAACAAACTTGTATCTGCTGTGTTGCCTATATTGGCTATTTCTACAGGCGCATTCGCGGCGCCTGCGTCTTTAGAACAGCAGCGAGTCACATATCAAAAAGCTCAAAAATATCTGGATAAGAAACAGATAGAAAAGTACATGCAAATTCGCGATCAAATCGCCAATTATCCTCTTACTCCGTATGTTGATTACCGAACATTTCTGGTCAATATAGGTAAAAGGACACCTGAAGAAGTCAATCAGTTTGTTAGTCAGCATCAATCATTCCCTTTCTCTAATAGCATCCGTGCGGCGTATCTAGATGCTTTGATAAAGAAAGGAGATTGGCAAACTTTTTATCAATATCAGACAACAGAGCCAAGGATGGAGAAGTATCGTTGTAGCTTCTATTATGCTCAGCTGAAAAATGGTAATGAAGATAGAGCGTATAAAGGTGCGACTGAACTCTGGCTCAGTGGTAACAGCGTATCCGATAATTGCGAACCTCTGTTTCTTGAATGGCAGAAAGCAGGATTAAGAACGGACGATTTGGTACTGCGGCGTATGTTGCTTAGCTATGAGAGAAATAGCGCTACCTTAATGAATTATCTGGCAAAAATGACGACCAGTGAACGCAGTCAGTTTCTTGCCAAAGAGCTAAAGTATCTATTAAGAAATCCTCAATATGTGACGGAATTTTCACAAAAGCATCCGGCAAACGAGGATAACCGAAAGAAATCTGAAATTGCTTTAAAAAAATTAGCTAGAAAAGATCCTGCCTTAGCACAACGTACGTTACCGATTGTGCTTGATGCTCAACAGATAGTTGGAGAACAAGCGCAAAGGTTGTCAGATTTTATTGCTATTCGATTGCTGGAGACCGAGGAGCTTTATCTTGCTGTGTGGCGAGATGAGGTATTAAAACACTCCACTAATGTCTCTATGATTGAGCAGAGAATTCGTTTGGCGATTCGTCAAGCGGACTGGCCCATGATCCCGGTATGGATTGCTTACCTGCCGGAATCCAATCAAAACTCTATGCGTTGGCAGTATTGGTTGGGCAGAAGTGAACTGGCGTTAGGTGCATCGAGTGAAGGGATAGAGCGACTACAAAAACTGTTAGGTAAGCGCAATTTTTACAGTGTTGCTGCTGCTAAATCACTGGATAAGCCTGTCACTTATCAAGTGTCTCGTGTTAACACCACGCTAGATATACTGAAACCCTATCAAGTGAGTTTAGTGCGGATAAATGAACTTATTGATGTTGATAAAATCGCCGCAGCTAAGCGAGAGTGGAATTGGTTATTGTGGCAAGTGGATAAAGAGGAGCAGCAAGCGCTGGCTCTTTATGCGGCAAAGAAAAATTGGCACCATTTAACGGTAAAAGCGACCATTGAAGCAGAGATGTGGGATCACACAGCATTGAGGTTCCCTGTAGCGCATCAATGGTGGTTCAACTTTTATGGCGACAAACACAATGTTGATCCGATTACACTCATGTCTCTAGCAAGACAAGAGAGTGCACTGGATGTGCAGGCTCGTTCCCCGGTAGGAGCCAGAGGTATTATGCAAATCATGCCTACAACGGCAAAATACACGGCTAAAAAGTTTAAGTTGAATTACAAAGGTGCCAGTGAACTTTATGATGTTAAAAAGAACATAGAGATAGGCAGCCGATATCTTAATAGCCTTTTAAATCAGTATGATAATAACCGAATTTTTGCTTTGGCAGCGTATAATGCGGGACCTCATCGAGTAAAAACATGGCGTAAACGCAGTAACAGTAAACTGGATGCTTTTGCTTTCATAGAGTCTATTCCTTACAAAGAAACTCGGGGATATGTGCAGAATATCCTGATGTTTGAAACCTATTATCGTCAGTTGATGAGAGTTGAAGGGGAGTTTCTTCATCCTCAAGAACTGCTAACGAAATATTAATTTAAAACCAAACTGAAAATTATATATACTCAATGAGATGAGCTGGCTTGACGGAACCACTTAACGTTAACCAGCTTTTGTTTTTTATTAAGTTTTGTACCGCCAATAAGAGTGATAATTATGTCTTTATCCCCAGAGTTTACGGACTGGCAACACGTCATTCGTTTAGTGAAAAGTGCTGCTGAGAAAGATCAACATGAGATGTTGTTGACCTCATTGTTAACTCAAGATGAAAGAGACGCACTTGTTGCCAGAGTGAATATTTTTAATGAGTTACTTAAAGGGGATATTTCTCAGCGGCAGATAAGCCAAATGCTTGGTGTTGGCATTGCCACTATAACGCGAGGTTCTAACGAGCTTAAGTCTCATACAGATGAAGAAAAAGAGAGTTTATTTCAGCTTTTGGTTGAGAATAAAGATATACTCAAGTGACATCAACACGCCCATTTCTGCGTCAGATAATCTTGAAAGGGAATGCCATTCCTTCAATTATCTTTTTTGAACTGAACTTGTTGATGTCACTCTGAATCCTGCATCTTGAGGTCACTTTAGTATACCAACAAAGGCTGATATCTTTATTTAAGGATGATTGATCAATAGCGTTTGTATTGAGTCTCGTTACAACGTTGTTGGGAAGTGATCTTTATTTATAAAAGGGATCAGTGCCAGAATTAATGCTTGATGGTACACCGAGCTTCGCGTCAAAAGATGGTTGGTTAGTAAGCCGATGGCTCCCCCTTTCTGTTTGATATTTTCAGTCGCAAATACTTCGTCCATCACATCCCCTAACTCTTTACCTGTGCGGAGTTTTTCTAACACAACGGGCGGCAACATAAGGCTAGCAGAGCGAGACTCACCTCGTTGTGAGTGTGATTCAATAACCATCCAAGCAAAGGTAAAATCGCCTTCATTGCCGGCTTCTAATCCCACATAAAAGTCGCCTTTGTTATCAGCCAGTTTTGCATTTTTAACTCGGTTCAAAGCACCTTGTTTGGTTTCTTGGTCGGATATAGGTTGATCAGGCACCTCACTTGCGACACTGATACCTTGAAAGGTAAATTGTTCATCATTAAAGACATCTTCAAAGGCCGCTTTTACGGCGTTTATTTTTGCTGGATTTAATGAGGCGACAATAACGGTTTTCATTGACCTAACCTCACTTGAGTCGGTTTTACGTTTTCACTTGGATAGCAGCCAAGAACTTTTAAATGTCGCGTGATCTGTGTCAGTTCACTGATAGCTTGTTGCATGCTCTCTGATTCTAAGTGAGCTTCAAGATCAACATAGAACATCTCTTCCCAAGGGTTTCCTATAATTGGGCGGTTCTCTAGTTTGCGCATGTTTATGTCATATTTTTGTAGTACCAGCAATGTTTTCACTAGTGAGCCTGCTTCTTGCGAAGTGGACATAATAAGCGTGGTTTTTGCTGGTATTTGTGCGGATACTTCGACAGGTTTACGCGCCACAACAATAAAGCGAGTATGATTTTCTGTCTGGTTGGCAATGTTACCTTGAATCTGTTGCAGTCCGTACAGTTTGCCGCTAGAGGCGTTACCAATTGCCGCGACATCCTTGCTATTAATCTCTTTAACTTTCTTCATCGCGTCTGCGGTGCTGGCACACGACTCTAAAGATACCCCTTTAAGTCGACTAAGAAACTCACTGCATTGTTGGTGAGGCTGTGGATGGGAGTAAAGTGTTTTAATCTCTTCTAGGCGAATGTCGCTATCGGCAAGAATGCAGTGCTCGATAGGTAGGGTTATCTCACCAACGATATAGAGAGTGGTGTGTTGCAGTAAGTCGTAAACTTCATTGATAGAGCCTGAGCTCGTATTTTCAATGGGTAATACACCAAAATCAGCGTGGCCGGACTCTACGGTTTTTGTCACTTCTTTAAAGTGATGGCAATTTAGCTCGATAAGCTCTGTATTTTTTCGGCTGAAGTATTCTCGGCTGGCCAGATGTGAATAAGAGCCTTTTGAACCCAGATAAGCGACCCTAGCGATGGGTTTTCGACTCAGTGCTGGATTAGCAATATTTTGTAAGTAGGATTGCTGAAGTAGTACAGAATCTTCAATTATGGTGTGAAATAGTTTGGTAATGTATTGCGCGTCAAGTTGGTATTTTTTATCACCATTCTCGATAAGTTTTACCAGCAATTGCTGCTCTCTGTTGGCATCTCTAACTGGCTTTGCTGTTTCTATCTTACTTTTTGCAACCTCGATACTTAAAGCTCTTCTTTCTGAAAGAAGTTGTAATAATTGATCATCTAGGTCATTTAATCGAATTCGAATCTCATCGAGAGAGTATTTACTGTCCGTCATCTTGGTTGCCTATTTCCTTGTAATAAAAAAGCCTCCCTTTGGGAGGCTTTCTGTTCGTTTTTGGTTTATTTTTTAAAACGAGCTCAGCCTCCTGATTAGGAGATAAAAAATAAATCAAAAAGAAACAGTGGTTTTAGCGTCATTGTTATTATTGCAATTGGTTAGCGTTTGAATATACACCATAAGCAAGGGGCATTATTCCGTCAAGCAAAAAAGCGCCCTAGGGCGCTTTATCTAATAAATCAGTATTCATACTTAACTATTATTCAATTTCATCCATTTCTGGCTTTTCAGCATGAGAGGCACGACGAGATTCGGGCTTATGGCTGAGTTTATTTAGCTGACGCTCAAGTTTTTGTTCCACTTCAGTCACAGCTTTATAAAGATCTTCATTAATGGATGAGGCGACAAGTTTGCCTTTGGGTACCGAAATGCTCGCTTCAAATTTCATTTTTTTGCCAGGTTCTTCACTGACGCTTGTTTGGCATCCGATAATGTCTACTTGCCATTTTTCAAGCTTTTTAAATTTCGCTTCAACATGCGCACGGATTGCAGAGGTGATTTCAATATTTTTACCAGTAATGTTTATTTTCATAGATGTTTTCCTCTGTTGCATCCCTTATGGGTTAACTTCAGATTACTGTTTTAGTGATTTAATAATGTGATCTTGATCACCTAAATGTAAGGGGGAAATTGATAGATCAGTAAATGTGATCTGCCACAAATCTTTATTGTTGGTTTGATAAAAAAAGCTTGTAGTCCCAATTAAACTCTATACATTAGTAACAAGTAGCGTACTGAAAATCCCTCTATTTTTAGTGCTTTTGTTCGATTTAAAATCCTTTCCTGTTTGAATTCTAATCAATTAAAAGTTGTGAGATTGATCTATTAACGAATCAATCCTTTCTCTGTAATTGCAAATAGCAGCAAAAATAAAAAAGCCGCTATTGATTAGCGGCTTAACGGTTTAATGATGGTGTGAAATTAAAGCGAGTTTAATTCCATCATACGTTTTGTGCGTTCAACCGATTCTGTCAAGTTGAGCTGTTGATAAGCTTCTAGCTGAATTTCTAACGATTTTCTGGCGGCAACGGTATCTGGGTAGGTTTTTTGTAGCTCTTGACTGCGATTTATCGCTGCTATCCAAGCTTTACGACGCAGATAAAAATCCGCTGTGGCAAGGTCGTAGTTGGCTAAGCGATTGATTAGAGCAGACATTCTCTTTTGTGCGTCCGCCGTAAATGCGCTGTCAGGGTATCGTTGCAATAAACGTTTAAAATCAGCAAAAGCCGATTTTGCCGGTTCAGGATCACGATCAAATCTATCGATATTCAAAATATCATGCATATAGTTTCTATCTTGAGCCATGTACGATAGGCCTCTCATATAGAGAACCCAGTCCATTTTTGGATGAGTTGGATTTAATCGGATAAATCGCTCGATAGTGGCAAGACCTAAAGGTAGATCATTATTTTTATAGTAAGCATAGATGAGATCGAGCTGTACCTGTTCGGAGTAAGGGCCAAACGGATAACGCGAATCAAGAGCTTCTAATTTCTCGATCGCGTTGAGCCAAGCACCGCTTCTCAGTGATGATTGGGCATCTGAATACAATTCGGCTGCTGGAACATCAGGAACGATTTCGTCACTAGTAGAGCAACCAAAAAGCAGTGAAAGGGTTAATAAGCCTGATAAAGTGCGGTATTTCATGTCCGAATTAGATTCCTTGGATATAAATTAAATCTTAAGCTTCCGTTACTTTCTAGCAGTTAACAGATAGAATAAAAAGCAATAGGGTATTTTTTCACAGTCATGAGCATTAGTCTCATAGTTTTTTAAAAAGTTCGATATGGCACAGCAGATAGAATTAACCGATACAGTAAAAGAAACTCAACTTGGTCAAAGATTAGACCAAGCCGTAGCAGAACTATTTTCTGATTTTTCCCGTTCTAGGATAAAAGAATGGCTATTGGAAGGTAAAATTCAGGTGGATGGTGAGGTTGTTGTAAAACCTCGCGTCAAGGTGATGGGCGGTGAAGTAATTGTCGTGCATGCTGAACTTGAAGATGAAGAGCGTTGGGAAGCTCAAGATATTCCACTAAACATTGTTTATGAAGATGACGATATTATTGTCATTAACAAACCGCGAGATTTTGTTGTTCATCCGGGAGCGGGTACCCCAGATGGAACCGTGCTAAACGCACTGCTTTTCCACTATCCTTCGATAGCGGAAGTGCCGCGTGCAGGTATAGTTCACCGTCTTGATAAAGATACCACCGGGTTAATGGTGGTCGCGAAAACGGTTCCTGCCCAAACTCGTTTAGTACGAGCGCTGCAAAAGCGCAAGATTACTCGTGAGTATGAAGCCATTGCCATTGGTAAAATGACCGCTGGCGGCATGATAGAAAAGCCGATTGGACGTCACACGACGAAGAGAACGTTAATGGCGGTGAATGAGTTGGGTAAACCAGCCATTACTCATTATCGTGTTGCGGAACATTTTCGTGAGCACACTAGAATAAGATTGCGACTCGAAACAGGGAGAACTCACCAGATTCGTGTTCATATGTCCTACCTTCAGCATCCATTGCTTGGTGATATTGCTTATGGTGGTCGTGCTCGTATTCCTAAAGGTGCAAGCGACGAACTGACGGATATGATCCGACAGTTTGATCGGCAAGCCTTGCATGCGGTGATGTTAAGATTTATCCATCCTGTCACAAAGGAAGAGATGGAGTTCCATGCTCCTGTTCCTGACGATATGGTGGTAATGGCTGAAGCGTTAAGAGAAGATGCCAGACTTAATAAGGAAGATGACATTTAATGGATTTGATCATCCCAAACTGGAATGCACCTAGTCATGTCAAAGCAGTCAGCTCAACACGTCAAGGTGGAATGTCGACCAATGCTTATCATGGATTGAATCTAGGGATTCATGTTGAGGATGATCCTATTATTGTTCTACAAAATAGATCTTTATTGACTAAGGCTGCCGGTTTTCCTTCTGATCCTGTCTGGTTAAATCAGACCCACTCTGTAAAGGTTGCAGAGCTTGGTGGGCCAACAAGCAAGGCTCTTGATGCCGATGCGAGTGTTACATCGGTGAAAGGGGTGGTCTGTTGTGTAATGACAGCAGACTGCTTGCCTGTTTTATTAACCGATATTGAGGGTTCAAAAGTTGCTGCAGTTCATGCCGGTTGGCGAGGGCTTGCAGACGGTATTTTAGAAAATGCGGTGAAAGCTTTTGATAAGCCAGTTATTGCATGGCTTGGTCCTGCAATTGGAGCTCAAGCATTTGAAGTGGGACAAGATGTGTTTCAACAATTTGTTCAACACTCCCCTCAAGCAGAAGAGGCATTTATTAGCAAAGGCAATCAAAAATATGTTGCTGATATGAATCTTCTCGCGACACAAAGGCTAAATGCTGTTGGTGTTGAGCAGGTATTTTGCAGTGATATGTGTACGTATTCTGATCCTGCTAAGTTCTACTCTTACCGACGAGATGGCATCACTGGCCGACAAGCCTCCTTTATCTGGATTGACGATTAACCCCTCATTTATTTATTAAGGGAGATTTACTCCCTTGAAAAACGAAGTAGCTGTATCCATCTTTTTAGCATTAGTTATTTATCTCTATGGAGGTTGCCATGCGCTTAGATAGATTTACCAGTAAGTTCCAGGTAGCAATTTCTGATGCTCAATCATTGGCTCTTGGGCGTGACCATCAATATATAGAACCCGTCCATTTAATGGTTTCGTTGCTAAACCAAGACGGTAGCGCTATTCGTCCTCTATTAACCATGTTAGATGTTGATGTGGTTCAATTACGTTCTAAGCTATCAGAGTTACTCGACCGACTACCTAAAGTAAGTGGGATTGGCGGAGACGTACAGTTGTCGAGTGGAATGGGGGTACTGTTTAATCTGTGTGATAAAGTGGCTCAGCAGCGACAAGACAGCTATATATCATCTGAAGTGTTTTTACTTGCAGCCATTGAAGATAAAGGTCCTCTTGGCGAATTGTTAAAAGAGTTTGGTCTAACTGAAGAGTCGCTCTCTAATGCGATAGAGCAGGTTAGAGGGGGGCAAAAAGTTGATGACCCCAATGCTGAAGAGAAACGCCAAGCATTAGAAAAGTTTACAATTGACCTTACGGTACGGGCAGAGCAAGGAAAACTTGATCCTGTTATCGGTCGAGATGATGAAATTCGACGGACGATTCAAGTTCTTCAGCGAAGAACTAAAAATAACCCGGTTATTATTGGTGAACCTGGTGTAGGTAAGACCGCGATAGTTGAAGGTCTGGCTCAACGTATCATCAATAATGAAGTTCCAGAAGGATTACGGGGTCGTAGAGTTCTCTCATTAGACATGGGCTCATTAGTGGCGGGAGCCAAATACCGTGGTGAGTTTGAAGAACGTTTAAAATCTGTTTTGAATGAACTTTCTAAAGAAGAGGGGAACATAATCCTCTTTATCGATGAGCTTCATACCATGGTTGGAGCTGGGAAAGGAGAAGGCTCAATGGATGCTGGTAATATGTTAAAGCCAGCGCTAGCCAGAGGTGAGCTTCACTGTGTTGGGGCCACAACACTGGATGAGTATCGTCAATATATTGAAAAAGATCCTGCCTTAGAGCGTCGCTTTCAAAAAGTGCTTGTCGATGAACCAACCGTAGAAGATACCGTTGCGATATTACGTGGCTTGAAAGAACGTTATGAATTACACCATCATGTTGAAATTACCGACCCTGCTATAGTTGCGGCTGCGAGTTTGTCTCATCGTTATGTTTCTGACCGCCAACTTCCAGACAAAGCGATCGATCTTATTGATGAGGCTGCATCTAGCATTCGGATGCAAATAGATTCAAAACCAGAGGCCTTGGATAAGCTAGAACGAAAAATCATTCAATTAAAGATTGAGCAGCAAGCTCTAAATAATGAGAGTGATGATGCCAGCACCAAGCGCTTACGTTCACTAAATGAAGAGCTGAGCGAGAAAGAGCGTGACTATGCCGAACTTGATGAAGTTTGGAATGCAGAAAAAGCCGCACTTTCTGGAACCCAACATATAAAGTCTGAATTAGAACAAGCAAGAATGGATATGGATTTTGCAAGACGTGCAGGAGATCTAAACCGCATGTCAGAATTGCAATATGGGCGTATTCCTGAACTTGAGAAGCAGTTAGATCTCGCCACACAAGCGGAAATGCAAGAGATGACACTGTTGCGTAATAAAGTTACTGATGAAGAAATTGCAGAAGTGCTCTCTAAGCAAACAGGGATACCTGTTTCAAAAATGCTTGAAGCCGAAAAAGAGAAATTACTTCATATGGAAGAGGTAATGCACAAACGGGTGATAGGACAACAGGAAGCGGTTGAAGTCGTGGCTAACGCGATTCGCAGAAGTCGAGCTGGTTTGTCTGATCCGAATCAACCGATTGGTTCATTTCTGTTTTTGGGTCCTACTGGTGTGGGTAAAACAGAGCTATGTAAAACTTTAGCTAACTTCATGTTTGATAGTGAAGATGCCATGGTACGGATCGATATGTCCGAATTTATGGAAAAACATTCAGTAGCAAGATTGGTTGGTGCCCCTCCCGGATATGTAGGATACGAAGAAGGCGGATATCTTACTGAAGCGGTTAGAAGGAAACCCTATTCGGTTATTTTGCTGGATGAGGTAGAAAAAGCCCATCCTGATGTATTTAATATACTGTTGCAGGTTTTAGATGATGGCCGCTTAACGGATGGTCAGGGTAGAACGGTCGATTTTAGAAACACCGTTGTTATTATGACCTCGAACCTTGGGTCGGCTAGCATACAAGAGAATTTCTCTTTACTGGACTACGAAGGTATCAAGCGAGAGGTAATGGACGTCGTCACTAAACATTTTAAACCTGAGTTCCTTAATAGGGTTGATGAAAGTGTGGTATTCCATCCTCTAGGCAAAGAACATATTAAGTCTATCGCTTCAATACAGTTAGATAAGCTTTCTTATCGCATGGCCGAAGCTGGATATGAGTTGGAGACAACGCCCAAAGCGTTGGATCTTATCGCTCAAGTTGGTTTCGATCCGGTTTATGGAGCTCGCCCATTAAAAAGGGCAATACAGCAAGCTGTGGAAAATCCTTTAGCAAAAGCTATTCTTGCAGGAAAAGTCGATCCTGATAAAAAAATACAGCTAAAGGTGAGCAAAGACCGCATTGTTGCTCATCAATAAAACCAGCTAAATGAATAAAATGGCCTAATTAAGAGGGGATACGCCTTTTTATTGGCCATTTTGTGCGAATAATAGTCGAACAAAATGTTTTTTATAAAAAAAGTAAAATTAAGGGTTGTGCTATCTAAATATCTCCCTATAATGCGCCTCCGTTGTCAGGGCAAACTTCGAAAAGAAGCGCAGTGATAACAAGACGCCAGAGTTAATGAGTTTGGTTTTTATTTCCTTCTTAGTTAAGTGAAATAAAATTGCAAAAAGTGTTTGACACTGAAGGCTAACTCGCTAAAATGGCCGTCCGCTTTGAGAAGCTAACCCGCTTACTTAAAGCAACGCTCTTTAACAATTTAAACCTATCAATCTGTGTGGGCACTCGTTGATGACAATCGAAGATGATTCTCTGCTTTCGGGCACGAAATCAACAACGGTTTCAATGAACTGAGTGACCAATTTGATAGCACTTCTTTTATTAGAAATGGCTATCGAGCACAGTCAATTCATTATCATTCTGTTGGAATGGTAATAGCTTTAAAATTACTTCTTACTTTCGGGTAAGAACAGTTTTGAAGTCAGTATTCGTTGAGTCCCGTTTCTCTTTATAGAGAAACAAAATCAAAACTTTAAATTGAAGAGTTTGATCATGGCTCAGATTGAACGCTGGCGGCAGGCCTAACACATGCAAGTCGAGCGGAAACGGCAATAAAGATTCTTCGGATGATTTATTGGACGTCGAGCGGCGGACGGGTGAGTAATGCTTAGGAATTTGCCCAGTCGAGGGGGATAACTATTGGAAACGATAGCTAATACCGCATACGCCCTACGGGGGAAAAGAGGGGACCTTCGGGCCTTCTGCGATTGGATAAGCCTAAGTGAGATTAGCTAGTTGGTGAGGTAATGGCTCACCAAGGCGACGATCTCTAGCTGGTCTGAGAGGATGATCAGCCACACTGGAACTGAGACACGGTCCAGACTCCTACGGGAGGCAGCAGTGGGGAATATTGCACAATGGGCGCAAGCCTGATGCAGCCATGCCGCGTGTGTGAAGAAGGCCTTCGGGTTGTAAAGCACTTTCAGTCGTGAGGAAGGTAGTTGTGTTAATAGCGCAATTATTTGACGTTAGCGACAGAAGAAGCACCGGCTAACTCCGTGCCAGCAGCCGCGGTAATACGGAGGGTGCGAGCGTTAATCGGAATTACTGGGCGTAAAGCGCATGCAGGTGGTTTGTTAAGTCAGATGTGAAAGCCCCAGGCTCAACCTGGGAAGGTCATTTGAAACTGGCAAACTAGAGTACTGTAGAGGGGGTAGAATTTCAGGTGTAGCGGTGAAATGCGTAGAGATCTGAAGGAATACCAGTGGCGAAGGCGGCCCCCTGGACAGATACTGACACTCAGATGCGAAAGCGTGGGGAGCAAACAGGATTAGATACCCTGGTAGTCCACGCCGTAAACGATGTCTACTTGGAGGTTGTGGCCTTGAGCCGTGGCTTTCGGAGCTAACGCGTTAAGTAGACCGCCTGGGGAGTACGGTCGCAAGATTAAAACTCAAATGAATTGACGGGGGCCCGCACAAGCGGTGGAGCATGTGGTTTAATTCGATGCAACGCGAAGAACCTTACCTACTCTTGACATCCAGAGAAGCCAGCGGAGACGCAGGTGTGCCTTCGGGAGCTCTGAGACAGGTGCTGCATGGCTGTCGTCAGCTCGTGTTGTGAAATGTTGGGTTAAGTCCCGCAACGAGCGCAACCCTTATCCTTGATTGCCAGCACTTCGGGTGGGAACTTCAGGGAGACTGCCGGTGATAAACCGGAGGAAGGTGGGGACGACGTCAAGTCATCATGGCCCTTACGAGTAGGGCTACACACGTGCTACAATGGCGCATACAGAGGGCAGCCAACTTGCGAGAGTGAGCGAATCCCAAAAAGTGCGTCGTAGTCCGGATTGGAGTCTGCAACTCGACTCCATGAAGTCGGAATCGCTAGTAATCGTAGATCAGAATGCTACGGTGAATACGTTCCCGGGCCTTGTACACACCGCCCGTCACACCATGGGAGTGGGCTGCAAAAGAAGTAGGTAGTTTAACCTTCGGGGGGACGCTTACCACTTTGTGGTTCATGACTGGGGTGAAGTCGTAACAAGGTAGCCCTAGGGGAACCTGGGGCTGGATCACCTCCTTAATACGAAGATTGCTCGTTTATGAGTGTCCACACAGATTGATATGGTTTAGAAAAGTAAAGAGATGTTTTGAAAGTGCCCAACACTTTCACACCTATGTCCCGTTCGTCTAGAGGCCTAGGACACCGCCCTTTCACGGCGGTAACAGGGGTTCGACTCCCCTACGGGATACCATTGGGTCGTTAGCTCAGCTGGTAGAGCAGTTGACTTTTAATCAATTGGTCGCAGGTTCGAATCCTGCACGACCCACCATTCTTTCCTACGAAGGAATTAAAACGTTTTATGTCTACTTAAGGTAGAGATAAACATTCGTGGGCGATTAGCTCAGTTGGGAGAGCACCTCCCTTACAAGGAGGGGGTCACTGGTTCGAGCCCGGTATCGCCCACCATTCTCTAAATATTTTTGGATATTATCCAAACCAAATAAGTTTGTTTATCTTGGTTCGGATTTTTGTCGTCGAAAGTCTTTAGAAAATGTGATTTCTTTAAGTAGAAAAAACATCGCTCTTTAACAATTTGGAAAGCTGACAGATAACAATTTGATTGATTGTTATCTAATTTAAAAGTTCTCAAATCCTAATTTTCTTTGAAACATAAGAGATTTAGGTACCAACACACATTCAAGTGTTCTTGGAAACAACATTACATAGTAATGCTGTTTATATTTGAGTCCGGCAAAATCGAAATGTTGTCTCGCTCATTCAAATAATGAGACAACGATAGAAACCTTGGTTGCTCATAAGACCCTTTGGGGTTGTATGGTTAAGTGACTAAGCGTACACGGTGGATGCCTTGGCAGTCAGAGGCGATGAAGGACGTATTAACTTGCGATAAGCGTAGATTAGGCAGTAAAAGCCACTTGAGTCTACGATTTCCGAATGGGGAAACCCAACTGCATAAGCAGTTACTGTTAACTGAATACATAGGTTAACAGGGCAAACCCGGGGAACTGAAACATCTAAGTACCCGGAGGAGTAGAAATCAACCGAGATTCCGAAAGTAGCGGCGAGCGAAATTGGATTAGCCCTTAAGCTTTTAGTGCGTCAGGTGAAGAGTCTGGAAAGTCTCGCAATAAAGGGTGATAGCCCCGTAACCGACAACGTACAATCAGTGAAATCGAGTAGGGCGGGACACGTGATATCCTGTCTGAATATGGGGGGACCATCCTCCAAGGCTAAATACTACTGACTGACCGATAGTGAACCAGTACCGTGAGGGAAAGGCGAAAAGAACCCCTGTGAGGGGAGTGAAATAGAACCTGAAACCGTGTACGTACAAGCAGTAGGAGCACCTTCGTGGTGTGACTGCGTACCTTTTGTATAATGGGTCAGCGACTTATATTTAGTAGCAAGGTTAACCGATTAGGGGAGCCGTAGGGAAACCGAGTCTTAACTGGGCGTCGAGTTGCTAGGTATAGACCCGAAACCAGGTGATCTAGCCATGGGCAGGTTGAAGGTTGAGTAACATCAACTGGAGGACCGAACCGACTAATGTTGAAAAATTAGCGGATGACTTGTGGCTAGGGGTGAAAGGCCAATCAAACCTGGAGATAGCTGGTTCTCCCCGAAAGCTATTTAGGTAGCGCCTCGGACGAATACTACTGGGGGTAGAGCACTGTTAAGGCTAGGGGGTCATCCCGACTTACCAACCCTTTGCAAACTCCGAATACCAGTAAGTACTATCCGGGAGACACACGGCGGGTGCTAACGTCCGTCGTGGAGAGGGAAACAACCCAGACCGCCAGCTAAGGTCCCAAAGTATAGCTAAGTGGGAAACGATGTGGGAAGGCTCAGACAGCCAGGATGTTGGCTTAGAAGCAGCCATCATTTAAAGAAAGCGTAATAGCTCACTGGTCGAGTCGGCCTGCGCGGAAGATGTAACGGGGCTAAGCTATACACCGAAGCTGCGGCAATGCTCTTTTGAGTATTGGGTAGGGGAGCGTTCTGTAAGCCGTTGAAGGTGAACTGTAAGGTTTGCTGGAGGTATCAGAAGTGCGAATGCTGACATGAGTAACGATAATGGGGGTGAAAAACCCCCACGCCGGAAGACCAAGGGTTCCTGTCCAACGTTAATCGGGGCAGGGTAAGTCGACCCCTAAGGCGAGGCCGAAAGGCGTAGTCGATGGGAAACGGGTTAATATTCCCGTACTTCTTACAATTGCGATGGGGGGACGGAGAAGGCTAGGTGGGCCTGGCGACGGTTGTCCAGGTTCAAGGGTGTAGGCTGATTTCTTAGGTAAATCCGGGAAATCACTAAGGCTGAGACCCGATGTCGAGCGCCCAAGGGCGTGAAGTCATTGATGCCATGCTTCCAGGAAAAGCCTCTAAGCTTCAGATTGTAAGAAATCGTACCCCAAACCGACACAGGTGGTCGGGTAGAGAATACCAAGGCGCTTGAGAGAACTCGGGTGAAGGAACTAGGCAAAATGGTACCGTAACTTCGGGAGAAGGTACGCTTCTGACGGTGAAGTCCCTCGCGGATGGAGCTATCGGAAGTCGCAGATACCAGGTGGCTGCAACTGTTTATTAAAAACACAGCACTGTGCAAAATCGCAAGATGACGTATACGGTGTGACGCCTGCCCGGTGCCGGAAGGTTAATTGATGGGGTTAGACTTAGGTCGAAGCTCTTGATCGAAGCCCCGGTAAACGGCGGCCGTAACTATAACGGTCCTAAGGTAGCGAAATTCCTTGTCGGGTAAGTTCCGACCTGCACGAATGGCGTAATGATGGCCACGCTGTCTCCACCCGAGACTCAGTGAAATTGAAATCGCTGTGAAGATGCAGTGTACCCGCGGCTAGACGGAAAGACCCCGTGAACCTTTACTACAGCTTGGCACTGAACATTGACCCTACATGTGTAGGATAGGTGGGAGACTTTGAAACTTCGTCGCTAGATGGAGTGGAGTCAACCTTGAAATACCACCCTTGTAGTGTTGATGTTCTAACTTAGTCCCCTAATCGGGGATGAGGACAGTGCCTGGTGGGTAGTTTGACTGGGGCGGTCTCCTCCCAAAGAGTAACGGAGGAGCACGAAGGTGGGCTAAACACGGTTGGACATCGTGTGGTTAGTGCAATGGCATAAGCCCGCTTGACTGCGAGAATGACAATTCGAGCAGGTGCGAAAGCAGGTCATAGTGATCCGGTGGTTCTGAATGGAAGGGCCATCGCTCAACGGATAAAAGGTACTCCGGGGATAACAGGCTGATACCGCCCAAGAGTTCATATCGACGGCGGTGTTTGGCACCTCGATGTCGGCTCATCACATCCTGGGGCTGAAGTCGGTCCCAAGGGTATGGCTGTTCGCCATTTAAAGTGGTACGCGAGCTGGGTTTAGAACGTCGTGAGACAGTTCGGTCCCTATCTGCCGTGGGCGTTGGAGAATTGAAAGGGGCTGCTCCTAGTACGAGAGGACCGGAGTGGACGAACCTCTGGTGTTCGGGTTGTCATGCCAATGGCATTGCCCGGTAGCTAAGTTCGGAATCGATAAGCGCTGAAAGCATCTAAGCGCGAAGCGAGCCTTGAGATGAGTTCTCCCTGATACTTTAAGTATCCTAAAGGGTTGTCGTAGACTACGACGTTGATAGGCAGGGTGTGTAAGCGTTGTGAGGCGTTGAGCTAACCTGTACTAATTGCCCGTGAGGCTTAACCATACAACACCCAAGGGGTTTTGAAGGGCTCAAATAGAACATTGAATGTGTAAAGAACTTTTAAAGTTAGTTTTCCAGATTATTAAATATCCCTTTTAGGGGTATTTATCCAAATTTTGCTTGGCGACCATAGCATTGTGGACCCACCTGATTCCATGCCGAACTCAGAAGTGAAACGCAATAGCGCCGATGGTAGTGTGGGGTTTCCCCATGTGAGAGTAGGACATCGCCAGGCTTATTTACTTGCTTTTAGATTTTGAACAAATCTGAAGGCAAAACTGGATAAAGCAGATAGATTGTCAGTCTTTATTTAGTAAAAGATACCATGTGGAGTGGTAGTTCAGTTGGTTAGAATACCGGCCTGTCACGCCGGGGGTCGCGGGTTCGAGTCCCGTCCACTCCGCCACTTTCTTCTTTAGAAGAAAGAGACAAATAGTTTTAGGGGTGTAGCTCCAATTGGCAGAGCAGCGGATTCCAAATCCGCGTGTTGGGAGTTCGAATCTCTCCACCCCTGCCATTATTTCTGCATACTTATGCAGAATGCGAAAAGCCAGCTTATAGCTGGCTTTTTTGCATTATTAATAAATTAAGTCATTTAAGACGATGAAAAGAAAAAAACAGACTAGAGATATTTATTCGAAAGCCCGCTCATTTTGAGTGGGCTTTTTTGCGTTTAAAACCTAAATAATAAGAAGGTTAATAATATGTTTTTCGTTTGGCGAGGTGTTGGTTGGCTCATACCTGTTATTGTTTTTGGGACATATATGACTATAGAATTTATCTATAGCTGTTTAGGTATTGATAAATTTTCATACGCAGCATTTAGCTTATTCATTTCGGGCGTTTTATTAGGTATTTTTGGGTATTATGTCAATGTGAAACAAACAACAAAAAGTAGAACTGAAAGTAATGCAAATATAGTAACTGCTAGTGATTCTAATGGAAAATCTCTTACTTTCAGACTACTGACCGGAAGAACTAATACTCTTTTCTTTGTTCCCATCCAGTATTGGTCTGTGTTCGCTATTGTGATAAGTGTCATTAGTTATCGTGCAAATATTAGCGACCAGAAGCTGACGAGTCAGTTTATAACGGCTCCGAAAGTAGGTGATGTTTATGTAATTGACTACAAATTCTTTAGTGAAGAGTATAAAAGTGAAAACTCTATCAGTGCATGGAAAGTTCACCAGCTTTTAAAAGATGAGGTTGTTTTTATAACAGGAGATTACGCATATAGGTATGCTACAGATATATTTGAAGCGGTTGAAACTGGAAAAATGTTTTCTATAAAAACAAAAGAAGAAGATTTAAGAGTACTTGATTTTGAAACTATTCAACTGCTCTGGACAAATAAGGGAATTATTAGAATTATAAGGGATATAAAAAATTCATAGCGTAATCTACAAGATTTGGTTGCCAGCGTATAGCTGGCTTTTTTGCGTTTGAAGGAAAATGACTAGTTAGCGTTGGCCTGTTGGCTGTCCAAATCGATGTAGTTCTTTATCGTGGAACGTTTTGGCTTAAAGGTATAATCCAAGGAGGCGCAGGAATGTGTTTAATCCCTGTTACTCGCCCAAGCACGAACCGATTGAGTACATTTATATACAATAAGAAAAATCCACTCTTCAGAGTGGTTTTTTTGCTATTGTGGAACAAAAAGGTGAGGTACAAAAATGATTAGAAAATTAATGAACGGTGAGTTCGGGCTACCGATAACATTCTGGGTGTTTTATTTTCTTGCAGTGATACCGATTAATGCAACTTTGGAGTACAGCGAAAGTATGCCTCTTAGCGTTGGGTTATTGCTCCTAGAGGTGTTGCTAGAGATATTGGTTATAAGAGGGATATGGACGCTGAGAACATCTTATAACGGCTGGAGAATCTGGATCTGGCTTGCTCTTACAATGGTTTCAATTAGCTTGATTATAGGAATAAGCGCCCTTGTTATGAGCTTTTATTATTCTGTCCATGGTTAATCTCCATCTTGTTTAATGATGGTGAATAGACCTAGCCATTGTTAGAAAGATTAAATTGATTAAAAATATATCAATAAGTGATAGTATTAGCAGCACTATTGAGTAGTTCAGCATATGTCGTGCTGAATCGTGACAAATCAAATATTTGAATTTTATGCTACGGTACAAACGTCAACTGATGCTCATACTGCCATTGGTTGTATTAAATATATATTTAGCCATTTTCTATCCTTTGATCCAGCCTGATGACCAACTTGATCTTGTTATTGAAACGAGTCAGATGTTGGTGTGTTTTTTCTTGCTGTTTAAGATTGAAGAGATTAAGAAGTCGAGGCAAGTGTATCTGTTTTTATTTCTCTCTGTTTCAATCCTGACGGTAGGTAGCGCGTTAGATTTTATTGATGAGTTTCTAGATGTCTCTGACAACGTAGGTATAGCAGAGGACATTTTTAAATCGGTAGGCTTTGTTACATTTATATTGGCTTGTTTTCGCTGGGTTGATTTTCACAAACAACAGTCTCAAGCGATGCAACATTTAGCAGAAGTGGACTCTCTCACAGGGTTATCTAATCGTCGCGCATTTTTAAATATGAGTAAAAGTTACTTTTGTTTAGATGAAGAGCGAAAAGTGAGCTTACTTATTATCGATGTAGATTATTTTAAACAAGTTAATGATAATTTTGGACACCAATTTGGTGATAAGTTATTAATTCGTATTGCTAATGCGATAAAGTTATCCCTACGAAAAGGCGACTATGTGGCTCGAATTGGAGGAGAGGAGTTTGTTGTTTTCCTTAAGAACACCGATAAACAGCAAGCCGTAGAAATCGCAGAAAACATCCGCAAAGCAGTTGAAGAGTTGATTCTCTATTGCAATAACCAGAAAGTAAACAGTTCAGTTAGTATTGGTGTCGTTTCTAACGAACATCACTCTGACGATTTTGAGGTTCTATTTTCTCAGGCGGATAAGCTTTTATACAAAGCAAAGTCGATGGGAAGAAATTGTTGTTGTAGTGACTAGCTGACAATGATTCCTTGAAAGGAAGCCATTTTTGCTAGCTTCCTTTTGCATTAGTTATATCAACCCGTCAGAGATCAGATCACCGCGTGAAATCCTCTAATGTAAGCTGTATTTCAAATATTGATTACGCTTGCTTTAGTCTTGAGAAAAACATGAAAGTACATCTTTTTCAAAATAAGGCTCTTGATTGACCCAAAACATATAGTCAACTTTGATAAAGTCTTTTGCAAAATCATGTAGTAACGGAACGATGTTTTTGCGCTCTTCTACTACCTTATCTGAGTTAGTTTGACCTATATAGTTACCATCTTGAATCGCAATGCCTAATGGAACCTGATAGCTACTTTCGTGCATCATTGAGATAGCATGATTTAATTGTCCTCTTCTTTGAACCATCAGATCTGGGGCACCTAGACCTACACCAATCTCTTCTCCATACTGGTATATCGATTTTAAATAACCCTCATCTTCCCAAGGTAGCCATTCGCCCGGCATAAAGTTGGCGTATTGCATTGTTACCGATATAGGGAAAGCACTTTTCAGTGCCAGCATATTACTCTTGAGTGACGCGCTGTATAAAGCCGGAGTAAAGTTTTCATCATATTGCTGAGAAACACCAATAGCGGATTCTTGTAAGTTTATCCCTTCAATCTTGCCATCAAACTTTTGTCCTAACGCGTTAAGTAATCGAGCAAATCTTTTCTGAACGTTCTTATTCCAGCGCTTCGCTACCCACCCTTCAGGTTCCCCATCATCGGTTCGTTGAAGAATAGTACCTCCGGCATACTCTTCAGTCAGAAGGTAACTAGGGACGCCTTTGTATTTGGGATTAAATGTCGCATCTTGAAGCTGAACAAAAAGTTTTTTGCCTTGGGATTCTAAGTAAAGTCTGTCGTTTTCAATAATTGAGAAATCATAGTTGTCTTTTTCAACCTCTAACTGAGCCCATGAGTACATGATCTGGGCGCCAATAAAGTGTTTGTTCGCTAAAAATGGATGATCAATGATCTGCTCGCGATCACGGGCAAAATAGACAAAGTGCTTAATGTTATTCGCTGAAATTGGGCATTTTGTAGTTAGATACTGCTTATATACCTCTGAATACTTATCGACAGGGTTGCTCCACTTTGCCAAACTATGGCTGCTAAGAATTAGGCTGCTAATGAGTATAAAAGTAAGACGTAATCGAGTCATAAAAGTCTGTTTAATATCTAAAGAATAGAATGCGAATAGTAAGTTAATAATTTTTAAAATCAATATGTTAATTTAAAAAATGAACAATCAGATTTAGAAGATAACAGTTAGCACGTTTTTCACAATGGTTATAAAATTTATGAGCAAAAAACCGAATCGCCAAACGGCGATGTTACAAATTATTAAGCAGGTGAAAAATGAATTGCCATTATATCAGCCAGATACGTTTATCTGTTCAGCTAAAGGTGGATGCATTGGCTGCCCAAAGAAGTTGTTAGAATTAGTTGATACGGAAGTCATGTACTGGGAAAGCGCGATTGCTAATGGTCACTCTCCTAATTTTGATGATATTTCTCGTTTCGGTAAATTGTGTACCAATGTGAAGCGGGGGTTAGCAAGAAACCATCTTGTATAAGCTTCTGCTGGATAAAGATCGCGAATTGGTTAATCTTTTTTAGCTTTTCTGTAATTTGTGACTGGTTATTGAGTTTCAACAGATCTATCTAGTATTTCCTCAGCTAATTATAATTCCTCTGAATAATGAGAGGATCGTATCATATTATTCTTGATATTTTTGTAAACTGCCTGACGTGAACTTTGTTATGCAATTAACTTCTAAAAAAGATAATGATATGAAACTAAAAACTCTTACACTAGCAACAACACTTGCCCTTCTTGGTTCTCAGCATGCATTAGCTGCCCCTGACTTTGAAAAAGCAAAAGCTGAACCTGTAAAACCTAACAATGTTATCGTGTTTATCGGTGATGGTATGGGATTAGGTCAAATTGAAATTGCTCGTCATATGGAATATGGCAAAGCAGGCACCTTATTTATTGAGTCTCTTCCTAATGTTGCTTTGGTGAGAACATATTCTGCGAATAAACAAGTGACTGATTCTGCAGCAGCGGGTACTGCTCTTGCTACGGCAGTGAAAACGAACAACTCTGCTATCGGAGTTAATGCTGAAGGGATTGAAGTTGATTCAATCTTAGATGACTTTCAAAAATCGGGTCATAAAGTAGGGGTAATCTCTACCAATACTGTTACAGATGCCACTCCTGCCGCATTTACAGCGAGCGTTGCAGATCGCTACCAAGGACAACCTGAAGCTGCTCGTCAAATGCTAGCCAATCAATATGATGTGTTACTCGGTGGTGGATGGAAATATTTTGGTGCCAAAAAACAAGATGGTGTTGATCTATTACCTAAGTTTGAAGTTGCCGGTTACACAATCGTAAAAGATAAGCAGCAACTTGCCAATGCAAAAGGTTCTGACAAGCTTCTAGGGCTGTTTAACAAGTCATATATGAACTACAAGTTGGATCGTGATGATGTAGGCAGCCAAGAACCAAGCCTTGAGCTAATGACAGAAATGGCCATTGATACTCTTAAGAAAGATGAAAATGGATTCTTCTTAATGGTTGAAGGTGCTCGTATTGATCATGCCGCTCATGCTGCAGATGTGACGGGTGTATGGAAAGAGCTGATGGAGTTTGATCGCACTGTCCAACAAACATGGGAATGGGCAAAAGCGCGTAAAGACACATTAGTCGTTGTCCTTGCCGATCATGAAACAATGGGCTTGTCTGTGACAGAACCAATGGATATCGCTGCACTAAAAGCGATTACGGTTTCTCCAGAGTACATGGCAGGGCAGTTAGTCGTCGCTGAAGATGGAAAGAGTTACACTCCTGAATCAATTAAAGCGGTATTTAAAAAGTACGCAGGATTTGAAGTAACAGATGAGCAAGTAGCAGAATTGAATAAGAACGTGCTCTCAGATAAAGGTAAACTGAAGTATCAATACAAAGTTGGCTGGGAAATCGGTTCTGTTATTGCTGCGCATTATAAAGCGGGTGCAATAGATCGAGCCGTTAGAGCAGAATCAAGCACTGGCGGTCACTCAAGTAATATGATCCCACTATTCGCAGCGGGTCCAGGTTCTCAGTATTTTGAAGGTGTCTTGAACAATACCGATGTACCTAAATTAATACGTTCGCTAACCACTAAATAGCTAATTGTGTATTAAACTTTAAAGCCTTAACAGCAAAGTTGAGGCTTTAAATAAAAGCTCAAAATGCTCATGAGTTATTGTTATTAATTTGACGCAAACGATACACTTAGTGATAACGAAATCAATAATGTGATCGATAATGAATTTTTATTATTAATGAAAAAGATACTTAGTCGCTAAATGATATATTTACCACGATTAAAAATAAAACAAAGTGGTAATAAATATGAATGTCATGGCTAGTTTTAAAGGCAGAATTATTGCTGTCGTTATAGTGCTGCTAACCTCTTCTTTAGCAGTTTCCACCTACTTATCCTACCGACAATTATCAACCTCTATCCAAACAAATGTTGATAACTTCTCAATGTTAAAAATTGATAGTACTTCTGAAAGTATATTAAGTTGGATCGATTCAATTAAAAAAGCGGTCGTCACTAATGCACCTGATTTTTCAGAAAGTAGAAGTGATGATCAGATTGAGTTAATGGTTAAACAAATAGCTCACTCTTCACTAGCGTCTGGCATCGTTGTTGGTTTTGATGATGGCCGCTCTTATGGTGATAGCAGTGGCAAACGTGAGTTAGCGAAATACGATCCACGTACGCGAGGTTGGTACCAACAAGCTAAACAGAAAGGCGATACGGTTATAACTGATATATATACAGGCGCATCGACTGGTAACTTAATGGTTAGCATAGCCGAACCCTTCTATCGACAAGGTCAGTTTGAAGGTGTTTTATTAGCGGATATTGAGCTTAGTTTGCTGGATGAAATGGTAAAAGAGCCGCCATTCCCTGGCGCGATGATGGGGCTGTATGATGATAAAAGCTTAACCATTGCATCAAATGGTGAAGTGGATGTTCCGGGAAAAACCAAGCTTACGGACTTTTCGGACTTGAACCAACTTACCGACGCCTTATTAAATCAAGAACGGGGTCAGATAGATTACTCCCTTGGTGGCGTTGAAAAAGTCGCGTTTTTCCGTTCGATACAATTAGATAATGATGTTAGCTGGCATCTTTTGGTTGGTGTTGATAAATCTATTGCTTATCAAAAAGTTGAAGAAGCGGTAGATACCTCACTGATAACGGCCTGCATGTTATTGCTTGTGGCTATTGCTGTTCTTTTCTTCACATTAAACTTAGCTTATCGTCCTATTTTGGCGTTAAAAAGCACCATAGTCGATTTATCACAAGGAAACGGCGATTTAACTCGTCGCCTTGAGGTAACAAGTTAAGATGATCTGGGACAGATAGCCGATGCGGTGAATACCTTTATTGGTAATCTTCAGTCGATGATGTTGGAAGTTTCTGACTCATCACAGCGAATTTCTAATGATATTGAACTGCTACGCGCTCAATCGGAAAGCAATGATGTTGTATTAGCATCTCACGCGATGGAAACCAATCAGGTTGTTACCGCAATCAATGAAATGAGCTCTACTGCAGACAGTGTGTCACAAAGCGCATCTCAAACTGCGGAGTTTACTCGTATAACGAGCGATGAAGCAGAGCAGTCTAAAGGGGTTGTTAGCGGCGCAGTAACCAGTGTGGCTGATTTGATCCATGAAGTTGAGGTGATGGCTGAAAGCATTAACACCATGAACGAGGATTCACAAAAAATTGGCTCGGTATTGAGTGTGATTGGTGACATTGCTGATCAGACTAATTTACTGGCCTTGAATGCCGCTATCGAGGCTGCAAGAGCGGGAGAGCAAGGGAGAGGTTTTGCTGTTGTTGCTGATGAGGTAAGGGCTTTAGCCGCAAGAACTCAGCAAAGTACTTCAGAAATTAACACCATGCTTGCCAACCTGAATGATGGAACTAAAACAGTCGTTAAGGCGATGGATGATACCAAACTACGTTGTCAACAGACGGCAGAAACAACTGAAAATGTTAATGAGAGCTTAGATCTAATGGCTAACTCAGTGATGAGAATAAATGATCTTGGCTTAGAGATTGCGACCGCTGCCGAGCAACAGAGCGCGGTAACTGAAGAGGTCAATCGCAATATGGTGGCGATTCAAAATATGGTTGAAGAGCTAACAGGGAATAGCGCGCAAAGTATGGAAAGTACCGGGAACTTATCATCAAGTAACCAGCAATTGGCGTCTATTGTAAGGCAGTTTAAATTGCAATAATGGCTAGAAAGCCGTATTACAATAACTGAGAAAAAGAGCACTAATGTGCTCTTTTTTTATCCCAATAGAGTGTGTGAAGTGGCAAGGTTACTCTTCATTATTGTCGTTTTCCTTATTTGGAATAACTCTGTCGCCAATATCACCAAGAATAGAAAAGGGAGTAGCAATAACACCTTTTACGGTTCCTTCCACTGCACTTGCTGTCGCTTTGCTCACGATTTTTTCTGTGTTGTCAGAGATGACTTCTACTCGAGATAAAACCGAAGGGGTTAACGCTCTAATCTCGGAAGACTCTTTAATAACTTCTGGGATGGTTTTTATTCTCAACTGTTTGCTTTCTGCAAGCACTTGAGGAATCGTCGTTTTATTGGTCAACTCAACTTGCTCGAGCAAAGGTGGAACCACTTGTTCTCTCACGATTTTTACTTCGCTTAGTACTGAAGGGATGGTTGTTTTTTGCAGAGTATCAATTTGCGAGACAATGTCTGGAATTTGCTTATTTACCTGAGATATTTGAGTCACAACCGATGGGAGTTGCTGGGTGAGATCATTAGCAACATTTAGCCACTGTGACACTTTTATCGACTGTTCCAGCGTTGAAGCTTGTTCCACTAGTTGTGGAATCGCCTCTCTGGTCTTTGCTATTTCTATCACCAATTTTGAAAGGGTATATGAAAAATAGCAGATAGAGCCCGCTAAAATTAATATGGTGAAATGTTTAATATATGAAGTCACTATTTGTCCTACCTGTATCCTTTGGCCTGTTGTCCATTTTTGCTTTTACTGCTCGTTGTGGTTACTTATGGTATTAAAATGTATCGTTGCTAAGCATCCTCGACAATCGTGGTTTTCTACTAACGAAAATCGCCAGCCAAATTTTCTGCACAATTCATCAACGATAAGTAAGCCTAGCCCATGTCCATTGGGGGAGGATTTTATTAATCCATTACCTTGGTCTTTAATAGCCAATATGGAATCTGACATTGTAATGGCAACGTCTTCTTTGTCTGATGCTTCGATGGCATTTCTAATAATATTACCAACTAAAATTTGAATAATTGCCTCTGAAGCATAAATGGTTGGTTCAGATAATACTGTGACATAAACCTCTACGGGAATCGGAGCGTAATAGTTGATGTTGTTATCCACGATGCTTTGTAGTTCTGTTTTGGTTAGAACTCTAGCAGAAAGATGACCTTCGCTGTTCTCATACCGTACGATTGAGAGAAGAGCATCTACCATGACTTTCATCTGGGTAGTCGCTTCATCTATTCGATTGATCTGCTTGTGTAAAAACGGTTTTTCAGCCTTTTTACGTAATAAACTGTTTGCCCCTTGGATGATTGTGAGTGGCGTTCTTAGTTCATGGCTGGCATATCGGGCGAAGGCTTGTTCTCGTTTTAATAACTTATTATTCTCATCTCGGTAATGATTGAGCTCTCTAATAAGGTGCTGAAACTCATCCGCAGCCTCCTTTTCAATTTCAAAAGGAACGTCTTTACCTACAATCTGGTTACTAAGCTGACTTTCAATATCATTTAATGGGTCAATTAGCTTTTGAGACAATAATTTGAGCAGTCGTCTAAAAATGAGTAACAGTGAAAGCAATAGAATGAACACATAAAATGCTCCGTAAGCTATCTCTTCTATGCTGAGTTCTAAGATATCAAAGTCCATTAATATGATTAGTGGTCTATTTTGCTGTGACTCTGAATGATAATACTGGTCAAAATAGATCATTTTTGCGTTGGGAAAAGCGCCGAATTCACCAATGAAGTGATTTTTATCTTTAATAAGGTTTTGAATATCGATGGGAAGTTGCGATATGTCGTTGTAGGCACTGGTTAATAAATCAAGCTGAATAGGGCTTTGTGCTCCAGAGACAAACTGTTTAATGGCAACTTCTTTTTCTAATTGAACACGTCGCTTTCCCACTTGATCTTCGGCCCAACTCAGCGTCATCAGAAACACGCCTAAAACTACCAGAGAAAAACAGATTGATAAGGTAACAAAAAGAATATGTAGCCGACCAGATAGGCTTTTGGTGTTATAGGGGAGCAGCATCATTGGAATCCGCCTCAAGTTTAAAACCAACTTTAGGTACAGTGAGCAGCATCGCTTTAGCAAATGGTTTGTCTAGCTGCCTTCTAAGCTGATAAATATGAGTCCGTAACACGGCATCACAATCTTTATCTTCTTTCCAAAGGGTATGAATAAGCTCCTGTCTCGTTAACACTGCCGGCGCCTTTATACATAAAAGCTCTAAAATGGTATAAGTTGTTGGATTTAGTATCAGGCTTTTTCCTTCCCTTGTTGCTGTACGCGATTTTTGATCAATAGTAATCGTTGAAAAAGAGAGTATTGATTTAGCCACAGTCTCTCGGTATCTATTGATTAAAGCATGCATTCTTGCTTCTAGAATCGATAAATCAAAAGGCTTGGTGACATAATCGTCTGCGCCATACTTAAAACCCGTAAGCATATCTTCTTTACTGTCTAGCGCGGTTAGCATAAGGATAGGGGTTTTGTTACCTAACTCCCTTAACGTTTCACAAACTTGCAGCCCGTTCATTCTGGGTAACATTAAGTCCAGTAAAATAATATCAAAGTTGACCTCTTGAGCGAGCTTAACTCCTAACTCTCCGTTGTCTGCATAATCAAGGCTAATATCATTACTTTCAAAATAATCGAATAAGATGCCAGCGATATTGCGGTTATCTTCAATGATAAGTATGCGCTTCATTTAGTCACCCTTGTATTTTTATCGACCACTTTAAACTCATTGTCTTGAAGAAACTGATAACGGCTAGCAATTTTTAAGCTGGGAACTATGCTGTAACCGTTCTATCGCTCTTTCTAGTGGTGCCAGCAGTTTTTGCAATATAGGAATGACTAAGCCAAATAGCACCACAAAGGCACACGCAACAAATAAATCCGTATAACTGTGCATTGCTAAGTAAATACGGCTAAGTGCGACAGATACACCCCACAGCAAAAGAGTGCTTGCCAGTATATAGTGTTTATTCTGTAGTAGAAATCCTCCCCAAAATGCAACAAATACTGCAGCAAACAAGGTATGTCCTGAAGGGAACGCGTAATTGGTCCCATCTAGCCAGTTGTCTGTTCGCCATTGACCAAATATGTCACTGCTATTTTTAATCAGTAGAGATTGCTGTTGATCACTTAATTGATAGAAGGCATCTGAGCTATCAATGAGTTCTGCATTAACCAATAAGTCTGTATAGGGTCTTGGTACTTCTGTAATGGCTTTTAGTCCAAATTTTAGTATAAAGGCCAATAACAATAGCATCATAAATTGTCCGCAAACTGTAACCCATCGAGCAAAAGATTTTCGATGATAAAATCCGATGGCAACGCCCAACAGAATGGTTATTGGGAAAAATGGCTTTCCCGCAGACTGAGTGATAGTCGTGAGTAGAAAGCCAGTTGCGTTATTCAGTGGCGAAGAAAAATCCACATTGGGTAGTACAAGGCTGGCAAAAAAAAGTATCAATAAAAACATTGATATGGCGACTAAATACATACGTTGTTGCGGGTTTAGTGTGAAATTATTTACGTTCATTACTATTTTTTGACCATGATTATTTATCTATTGTTTGCTTAATTGTGTCTGTTTCGGCTGTGTTATTAAGTACATACTGTTGCTGAGACGCTGGAGCATAGTAACCTTTCGTATAGGCTAAGCTTCCCCATAGCGCATTCGCGTTGGCTATCTGTTCCAATTCAATACCTTGTTGCTGAGGCGTGAGCGACTTATCTTGTGGATTGTAGTAAAAACCTTTAGCTGCTTTATCTGGCTGTAGAATAACTATATTGTTATTTGCGTCCATCCATGCAAAGTTCTTGTTAAATTGCATCATTGCACGCTGTTTTTCTTTTGGAATCGGTTGAGTTAAATCGAAGCCGAGCATCGGTGTTTCTGCATCGATACCGATAATGGATAGCATGGTTGTGGGCAAATCTATTTGGCTGGCTAACCTATTATCTCTTTTGGCATCAATACCTTCACCTATAAATACAGCTGGAATTTTAAAGTGATCAATAGGGACAAGTTGATTACCATAGGCCCGAGAATCATGATCTGCTACGACAACAAAGACAGTATCTTGCCAATAGTTGGATTTCTTAGCCTTTTCAAAAAATTTCCCTAACGCATAGTCTGAATATTTAGCTGTGTTTTCACGAGTGGCAGAAGGCTGGTTATATGGTTCGATTTTTCCTTGTGGATACTCAAACGGACTATGATTCGATGAGGTAAAGACTAAACTAAAGAACGGTTTATTTTGCTGCTGCATCATAGAGAACTGTTGATGTGCTTTATCATAGAGATCTTCATCTGATGCTCCCCATGAACCCACAAAAGAAGGCGAGTCAAAGGTCGGTAGGTCTTGAATGTCGGTGAAGCCATTTCCTAAGAAAAATGACTTCATATTATCAAAGTGACTTTCTCCACCATAAATAAACTGTGTGATATAGCCATTCTGTTTTAATACATCCGCAATAGAGAAGAAGTTACTTTGGCTTTTTGTTAGTTTTACTGTTGAGCGAGATGGAGTAGGAAAAAATCCTGTCGTGACCGCCTCAATGCCTCGTACTGAGCGTGTTCCCGTGGCATAGAGATTATCAAGAGACCAGCCTTCATTAATTAATTGGTCTAGATTTGGAGTAAGAGGCAGCCCTCCTAATGCGCCAACATATCGTGCTCCTAAACTTTCTTGTAGCAATATGACTAAGTTTTTGGGCTTCCCTTGAAAACTGGCTTGCCGATAACTGAGAGTCGGTGACGTCGAGTTAAGATTATACGTTGCGGGCATATTAGCCGACTCTCTCACTAAAGAGATGATTTTTTCTTCCGCCATTTTTGGGTAATAATCAAATGCATTTTCTTCGCTCGCCATCCCTTTTGCTGCAAAAATCATTGAATAAGACGAATTGAGTACCAAATCATTTATCAACGGGTCGGTAGAGAAAGAGACCAGAGCGGGGTTCATCGGTCTATTTTGCAAAGTAGAACGGGCACCCATAACCCCGACTGCCAATACAATAATGGCAAGGACTGGACGCCAATACCATTTTGGAAAGTGCAAGTTATCTACGATCTTTTTGCTAAATCCCCACCCCAAATAAAGGGTGAGCGCGCTACCAAGAGTTCCGATAGCCAATTCCAATTTATAACCTGTCCAGAGCATGCTGAGTACTTCTTTGGGGTAAATTAAATACTCAAGAAACAAGCGATTAGGTCTTACGTCGTATTCGATGATAAAAGGAGGAGTCGCCATTTCCATGTAGACAATTAGCCACAAACCAGCGACAACCCATAACCGAAAAAAGTACAGCCAAAATCGGCCAAATGCAGATCTTCCAGCAAATAAGACGGTTAATAATGAGGGCAAAATCAACAGGTAGCAGAGAGATGAAATATCAATACGTAAACCACTAAGCAGCATGGTTGCCCACCAAGGAGAGTCTACAATACGTTCACTTTGCCATAGCATTAGCGCCAGTCGTGAAGTAAAGAGGATTGCGGTAAATAAGAGAAACGAAGTGAGTATTGGAAAGAGAATGTTTAGTTTCTGTTTCCAGTAGGCTTGTATCGACATAATTTATCTCAGAGTGTGAACAATAAAGGAAGGTGAACGGAGAGAACACCTCTTATTGACAAACTCTAAAATAGGCTAAGTGAACACAATGTGAATACGGCAAAAAATTATGCTAATTGTAGCAATTTCTCACTGTTTTCTTTTAGTAAAGAGATCAGATTAAGGTCGTTATTGGCTGCCAAATCGAGAATGGCATTGATATCTTCACTCATGCCTTCAGGGAGTAATGAGCATCTTGCCTGACTATAAGTGAGCATTCTTTTCTCCCCTGGATGGGGCAATTTATTGATGGCAAAAAGCACATCAAAATAGCTAGCAAGGTAGGCGGCAACTCGGTGATTGACACTGATTCTGTCATTTCGCTTTATCGCTTTTTCTATCTGTTTAGGGTAGTAGGCGATAGAGCTAGAGAGTAACGGGGCATTTTTTGCGACAATATTTTTTGCCAGTGCCTCAGGGTAAGGAATTGAGTACTTAGACTTGAGTTTATTCAGTTGCTGCTCTCTGTCAAAGGTAATATGTGAGTTGAGTAGATTAAACCAAAAGCAACTGGAGTACCCGACAGACGCTTGATGGTTGAATACAGTATGACTAAGCTGTTGATCTAGACAAGCTAAAGAGCGATAAATAATGTCGATTTCCGTGCCGTTTTTTAGTATTCCATCATCTTCTGTTTCCCAAAACTGATTGTTTAACTCTATGTAATCACAGCTCTCTTCTGTTATTTTCTCTCTTATTTTTATTGGGATCTCTGCACTGGTGTAGACGTATAAATCGTAGTCTGAAAGTGCATCGTGCATATTAACAGTATGGGAACCGCCAAGCGCTACAGCTTCAACTTGAGGCAACTGTGATAAGGAGGTAATTAATGTGTGGAGGTTATCTTGTGGCATAAAACGGCTTTGGTTGCAAAGTGAAGCTCATTTTATAACCTAGTTGCTCAGCTACAAAACCTTGTTTTGCTCACAAAATGAGTGAACAGTTATTTTTACGGTGATTTTTGCCTGTGACGACTCACAATCTAGTCAGTGAATATCTTGATTGATAACTATGTTAACCCTTGAATAATAACAAATTTATCTAATAATTCTTCATCGGACTCAATATGTTGGGGATCAGTAATGATACATTTAGTAATAGGGCAAACGGATTGGCAGGTTGGCTTCTCATAGTGACCTTTACACTCTGTGCATAAAAGTGGATCTATCTCATAGATCTCTGCTCCCATAGAGATGGCACCATTGGGGCATTCTGGTTCACACATGTCACAGTTGATGCAGCTATTTTGAATGAGTAGCGCCATAGTAAATGTTACCTTTACGATATAACAAAAGCGGAGTCCGCCTCGGGGTATAATGAGGCGCGAAGTTTAGCATATTGGTTGTGAATCTCTAGACTTATTGAGCGCAGAAAATCGCTACGATTATTAACTAAATAATCGCACAATAGCTAATAGTGAAGGGGTTAAGCAGCAATAAGCTGATAATTAGACCAAGTGTTTACGTCATCATCGCTTAGTTCGTCTGTGATCTTAGAAATCAAATGCAAAATTTGGCTGCTTTGCTGATCATCAAACACATAGTTTGTGATGATCGCCCAACCTCTTACGACACATTGACCGCCAGAGTTTCTGATACACTCTTCTATGCGTTTTACGCTAGTTTCACAGTAGGATTCAATTTTATATAAATTACTCATATTACACCGTCTGCCAAACTCTTAATTTCGTCCTTTTAGCTATTCCCTTCGTCAGGGCAAGAGTTTGCCGAATTATTGATACCTTGATTAATATGCATAATTGATACCGGATTTTCAATAGTAAATATATCATTTTTTACATACAAAAAAGGCTTACCATAGTAAGCCTTTATAATTAGTAATATTTTTATTACAAAATCATCGATTATTTTTTGTTCGGATTACGCGTATCTTGACCTGAGGTAAAATTGCGCATAAGCAGAGCGTATTCTAGCTCTATCTCTTCTGGAACAGGGATAAAGACAAAGTGACCGTTACCTTTTGCATCATCGATCTGCTCTGACTTTCGGTTTTCCATTTTTTCTAGCGTAAAGGTAATGTTTCCTTGAGGTGTCATTAATTCTAATTGATCACCAACAACAAATTTATTTTTTACGTCAACTTCAACAAGATCACCGCGGCGTTTGCCAGTGAACTCTCCGACAAACTGCTGAGTGTCGGATACAGAGTAACCATAGTCGTAGTTTTGATACGCATCATGAGTGTGACGACGTAGGAAGCCTTCTGTGTATCCACGGTGAGCTAGGCTTTCCAAGGTACCCAATAGGCTTTCGTCAAAAGGCTTTCCTTCTACCGCATCGTCGATAGCTTTACGGTAAACTTGAGCGGTTCTTGCGCAGTAGTAAAATGATTTAGTACGGCCTTCAATTTTTAAAGAGTGAACACCCATTTTGGTTAATCGGTCTACGTGTTGAACGGCACGAAGATCTTTGGAGTTCATAATATACGTGCCGTGTTCATCTTCAAAAGCCGCCATTTTTTCTTCTGGTCGGTGGCTTTCAGAGAGCAACACAACCTCATCCGTTGGCTTGCCTAAGCCTAGTGTATTGTCTGGGCGTTCAACGGCTTCTTGAATTTCCACAATTTGGCCAGAATCACTCTCTTGTGCTTTTTCTACTTTATATTCCCAGCGACAAGCATTGGTGCAAGTGCCTTGGTTAGGATCTCGTTTATTGATGTAACCAGAAAGCAGACAACGACCAGAGTAAGCCATACATAGCGCGCCATGAACAAAAATTTCTAGCTCAGTTTCAGGGCAATGCTCACGAATCTCTTCGATTTCCTCTAATGATAGTTCACGAGAGAGAATGACCCTTTCCACACCTTGAGTAGACCAGAATTTTACGGTCGCCCAGTTTACGGCGTTAGCTTGAACAGAAAGATGAATGGCCATATCAGGAAAGGCTTCACGAACCATCATGATTAAGCCTGGATCAGACATAATTAAGGCATCAGGGCCCATATCGACAACGGGCTTTAAGTCACGAATGAAGGTCTTCAGCTTTGAATTATGAGGCTGAATATTACAAACCACATAAAGCTTCTTACCTTGAGCGTGAGCTTCATCAATACCAATTTGCAGATTTTCGTGGTTAAACTCGTTGTTTCTCACGCGGAGGCTGTATCTAGGTTGTCCTGCGTATACGGCATCTGCACCATAGGCAAAGGCGTATCGCATATTCTTCAAGCTGCCTGCTGGAGACAGTAATTCTGGTTTAAACATTGCTTTTATTCTCTAGTCTGATGTCAAGTCAGAATTGCACTACCTAATAGCGCAATCGGATACTCATTACATAGTAAAATATGCGTTAAATATGAGCATTTAATGGAGGGCGAATTCTACTTGAAAAGTAAGGAAGAGGAAACTGAAGATAATAAAAAGCGATGAAGTGAATTTCTTTACTTCATCGCACTTTGCGTCGCGATTTGCAAATTGCAGTGCATCGCTATAGTTAATGGAAGAATTATCCGTTCTGAGCCGGTAACCCACCAAGTAACTCAAATAGATTAGGCAAGAAGCTACTGAGTTCTGAGCTCATCAAAGAGAAATCGGCATCAAAACGTGCTGCTCGATCTTCTCTTGGAATATCTTCATTTTGATCTTTTAGCTCATCGCTAAACTTAAGGCGTTTAATGCTAGCATCGTCCGCCAGTACAAAATCAATACGCTCTTGCCAGTTTAGAGCAAGCTTGGTGACAATTTTATTGGCTTCAAGATGGTTAACAATATCGTCAGAGCTTAATTCCAGCTTTTTACAGCGAATTACGCCACCTTCTTCTTGAAGGGATTGTAATTCAGCTTCATGAAGTAAAGTAATGTCTGCTGGTGTTTCGCCAGTTTTTACCCATTCGGTTAAGGTATTTTCTACTGGGGCTTCTGGAATCGCTGGAACAACAGGCAAGCTACCAATGCTTTTACGTAACAGCGCCAATACGTCTTCAGCTTTCTTATAACTTGACGCATCTACCACTATCATTCCCTCTTTTGGAAGAATGAGTACGTAGGTGAACTGGCTACGGCTGAATGCGCGAGGAAGCAGATCGACTAAAATATCTTCTTTAATATTGTCTTTCTCTTTTTTCTTAACTGGGCGGCCTTCTTGCAGCTCCAGCGCTTCTATCTTCTCTGCCATATTGTCATTAACAACGGAAGCGGGCAGAATTTTTTCCTCTTTTTTGGCACAGATTAAGATTCGCCCTTCACTCAGATGCGTCAATGTGTCGCCAAATTTACCCATGGCATTTGTCCAGCCAAACTTACTCTTATCTTGGCTTCCGCAAGGCTTAAAGCGAAACTCTTCGAGTTGCTGTTCAAGTTTTTCTGCGTCGAAATCGATATCACGATTAAAGCGATAGGCTAGACAGTTTTTAAACCACATTATATTTCTCTACTCTAAAATCAAGGGCAGTAATAATACCAGTTCCACCGACGAACGGTAGTGAATGTTGTAACAAACGGTACTCTGCTTCTAAACAAGTTAATGATCATGAGTTCCATTAAATTGAGACGACAGTTGTATGAAAAATAGTTTGCAATGGTCACAAAAGTGTCATATTTAGTAAAGATAATGCATAGTGTTGACAGAAACTTAAAGGTTACTCAATTATGTCGAGAAGGATTTTGGTTGTTGAAGATGAAGCTCCCATTCGTGAAATGTTGTGCTTTGTTCTTGAGCAAAAAGGATATCAAGTGGTAGAGGCAGAAGATTATGAGATGGCTCTTAATAAGCTGTGCGAACCCTATCCTGATCTTATACTGTTAGATTGGATGTTACCTGGTGGTTCTGGTATCAATCTTATCAAGCATCTAAAGCGTGAAGATATAACCAAACACATACCGGTTGTTATGCTAACTGCTCGCGGTGAAGAAGAAGATAAAGTGCGCGGGTTAGAAGTGGGTGCTGATGACTATATTACCAAGCCATTTTCACCGAAAGAGCTGGTGGCGAGACTAAAAGCGGTTATTCGCAGAGTATCACCTACTGCATTGGAAGATGTTATCGATGTGCATGGTTTGAAACTCGATCCTGTTTCTCATCGTGTCACGGCCAATGATGCGCCACTCGATATGGGACCTACCGAGTTTAAAATGCTGCACTTCTTTATGACTCATCAAGAGAGAGTTTATAGCCGAGAACAGCTACTAAATAATGTCTGGGGAACCAACGTATACGTTGAGGACCGCACGGTTGATGTGCATATCCGACGACTGCGTAAAGCACTGGAAGGTGCGAACCATGACAAGCTGATTCAAACTGTGCGTGGTGCGGGTTATCGCTTTTCCACCAAGGCATAACGTACCGTTACGAGGGGCTGAATGATTGAGAAGTTAACCTGGAAAAAGCTAGTGTGGTCATTGGCTTTTTTTTACGCTCCTTGGGTGCTAATAGGTTGGTTGTTCGGCTATATGTCGTGGTTGCTGCTTGCTGCCACGGCTATTCAACTTTTATGGCACTTCCATAATCAAATTCGTTTGTCTTCTTGGCTATGGGACGAAAAAAGATTAACGCCTCCCTCTGGCACCGGGCACTGGGAAGGTCTATTTAATGGTATCTATCGTTTAAGCCAGAGACAAAGAAGAAAGCGTAAAGAGCTGACTAGTTTAATTCGACGTTTCCGCAATGGTGCTGAGTCATTGCCTGATGCCGTTGTGGTATTTAGAAGCGAAGGCAATATCGTTTGGTGCAATAAATTGGCCCAGCATCTGTTAGGTTTCCGTTGGCCTGATGATTCAGGTCAGCCTATTTCAAATCTTATTCGAACCCCTGATTTTATTAAGTACCTCAATAAAGGTAATTTTTCCGATCCTTTGGAAATGCGTTCGCCGTTAAATGTCGAGAGAATGCTGGAGTTACGTATTGTGCCTTATATGGAAGGGGAGCACTTAATGGTGGTTCGTGATGTGAGCCAATTAAAGCAACTCGAAGGGATGAGAAGAAACTTTTTTGCCAATGTGTCTCATGAACTGCGTACACCTATGACGGTATTACAAGGTTATCTGGAGATGACGGAAGATGTTGAAATGCTGCAAGGTCCTATGTGGCCAAAAGCTCATGGCGTGATGACGGAACAGCTAAATCGCATGAATGCGTTAGTCAATCAACTCCTTACTTTGTCTAAGATTGAAGCGGCTCCTATGCATGAACTTGATGAAGTGGTGAATGTACCCAATATGCTGGAAGTATTGGAGAAAGAGGCCAGCACATTAAGTGGACAAGATAAGCATCAGCTCTATTTTGATGTGGATGACTCTCTTAAAGTGTTGGGTGATGAAGATCAGCTGCGCAGTGCAATATCTAACTTGGTTTATAATGCGGTGAAATACACTCCTGCGGGAGCTCAAATACATGTGCGCTGGTATAAAACCAATCGTGGCGCTCATCTTGATGTGGAAGACAGTGGCGACGGTATTGAGCCTCAACATCTGCATCGCCTTACGGAACGTTTTTATCGAGTAGACAAAGCTCGCTCTAGAGAAACGGGCGGTAGCGGGTTAGGGTTAGCGATAGTTAAACATGCCCTTAATCATCATGATTCAGCGTTAGAAATAAGCAGCGAAGTGGGTATTGGAAGCCAGTTCTCCTTTGTTTTGCCAAAACGTTTAATAGTTAGGTAATGGCGTGAATCGATTTATATTGAGTGCTGTTTATTCCATCCTTCTTATTGCAAGTCCATCGGGGCTTAGCAAAGAGCTCTCCAGTTATAAAAAAGTTCCCGGACTAACGGGTAACCTAACTTCCATTGGTTCAGATACTCTTGCCAGCATGATGTCATTGTGGAGCGAGAAATTTAATAGCTACTACCCCAATGTCAATATTCAGGTTCAAGCTTCAGGTTCATCAACGGCGACGCCAGCATTAACGGAAGGAACGGCTCAATTTGGTCCTATGAGTCGTCCAATGCGGTTAAAAGAGCTTGAAGCGTTTGAACGTGAATACGGTTACAAGCCTGTCGAGTTAAAAGTGGCTATTGATGCCATAGGGATTTTTGTGCACGAAGATAACCCCATTAAAGGGCTTAACTTCCAACAGATCGACAGTATTTTTTCTAGTACTATGCGCTGCGGCGCAAATAAACAGATCAGTAGCTGGCAGGCTCTATCCGTAGAAGGGAATTGGGCTAAACGACGTATTCAACTTTTTGGGCGAAATTCGGTTTCAGGAACCTACGGCTATTTTAAGAAAGTCGCTTTGTGTGGTGGTGATTTCTCTCCAAATGTTAATGAACTACCCGGCTCTGCATCGGTCGTTCAAGCTGTTGCTTCTTCAATTAATGCCATTGGTTATTCTGGTGTTGGTTATCGCGTCTCTGGTGTAAAGCTGCTGCCAATCGCCCATCAGGGTGAACAGTATATAGAAGCCAATAAAAGCAATATATTGTCAAACCGTTATCCTCTTTCTCGTTACCTATATGTTTATGTGAATAAACACCCAGCGAAAGCGATGTCTCTAATTGAGCGTGAATTTATTCGTTTCATTTACTCAAAAGAGGGACAACAAATAGTTGAGAAAGATGGCTATGTCGCTATATCAAAAGATCTTGCGGCAAAAGAGCTTGAGAAAGTTGGTTTTGCGAACAATTGAGTGGCGTTGTTTCGAATAAACCTTAGTTTTGAGCCAAGGTTTATTCAATATGTGGACGCTCGTTGAACGACGAATATGCAATCGTTGGGAGTAACTAGAACTCCAATAGCCATTCGGCTTTTTGCCACCTCTCTTGCTCAGACACCAAGTCAGCATGCAGCAATTTATTGTTTTCCAACCAGTTTTTGTCATCACTGGTTAATTTCCAGTGATCTTCCTTTTCCACTACCAACTGCAAATTAGGTAAAGGTTCTTCACTTCGTTGACCATTTAACAACACAGACAAACGAAGAATTCGGATAAGCTGAATGACTTGCTTCTTCTTATATTGAGTGAACTCTTCCATTTCATGGAGTTTGAGAGACTTACGGTGAAAGCGAACCAGAGTGGATAAAATCAGTTGTTGTTCGGCATTAAAGCCGGGCATATTGGTATAACGCAATATGTAGGCGGCATGGCGGTGGCAGCCTTGATAACTGATACTCAATCCTACTTCATGAAGCAGTGCACTCCAGCCAAGTAAAGAGGCCAGTTCATGATTTTTCTTTATTACTTTGTTGCTGGTTATCTGTTTGAGGAAGGAGAAAGCTTGCTGGCGAACTCTATCGGCATGATTGAGATCGACTAGATGTTTCTGGGCGAGATTCTCTGTGGTTCTCATACGAATGTCGGTACGCTCAAAACGTTCTTCCATTTCATACAGTAACCCTTCTCTTAGTGCTCCATCAGAAAAGTGCATCTCTTTAATATTTAGCCCAGACATAATGGCATCTAATATGGCCACTCCTGCGGCAAATACCGGCTTCCGATCATCACTTAAACCATCGAGCTTAATATCGTCAATGGAGTCAAACTGGCATAAGGTTTCGATGAGCTTCTGGATTCGTTTGGTCGTAATTACGCCATCGTCGTAACCGATCGCGATGAGTACATCTCGAATTGCCTTGATGGTGCCAGAAGAGCCAAGAGCGAGTTGCCAGCCTTTTCTTTTATAGGGTTTCACCAAAGACTCAAACTGTTGTTGGCTGGCGATACTGGCCGCAGCAAAGTTTTTGGATGAGAGCTTTCCGTTTGCAAAGTACTGTTCGGTAAAGCTTACGCATCCCATCAAGGTGCTGTTGACGAGCTCTGCATCAAAACCATCACCAATGATCATTTCGGTACTGCCGCCACCAATATCAATCACCAGTTTAGATCTTGATTCACTTTGGGTGTGTGCCACGCCTAAATAGATCAGTCGCGCCTCCTCTGTTCCGGGAATAATTTCCACAGGAAAGGGGAGGATCTCTTTTGCCCGACGAATGAAAAACGAGGCGTTTCTTGCTTGCCGTAGAGTATGAGTAGCGGCGATTCTTACATCACCAATTTCAAACCCTTGCAAGCGTTCTGCAAACATGGCTAAACAGTCTAGTCCTCGCTGAATCGCTTCTTCACTTAAGATTCGGCTTTTATCTAGTCCTGATGCCAAACGAACTCGCTGTTTATGGCGACTAATAATTTGAAGGTCATTGCCAGCCACCGATGCGACGACCATATGGAAACTATTAGAACCAAGATCTATTGCTGCAATTTGTCGGCTATTTAGGCCCAGTTTTTCATTCATTATTTAGTATCTTATTTTCTGCTCGGGTATCCTTCTCTGCTTGCTTAATATAATCATATATAGCGATTTGAGAACGAATTTTCTTTCTGTTACCGCGAGGGACATACGTATTGCTCATCTCTTTATCTATCCAGCGCGCTTTTACTGTATCAGTAAAGTGAATATCAATAATATCCTGAATGCGGTTTTTCAGTCGGCTATCTTTAATAGGAACGGCGACTTCAATACGATAATCGATATTACGCGTCATCCAATCACCGGAAGAGATATAGACCGAAGGATCGCCACCATTCTCGCAGATGATTACCCTAGGGTGTTCTAAGAATCGGTCAACAATACTGATAATTTCTATATTATCACTGATCATTTTCACATCAGGAACCAGTGAGCACATACCGCGGATAATCATTTTGATTTTTACCCCAGCAGCACTGGCACCATAAAGTTTATTGATCATTCCTTTATCTACTAGGTTATTGATTTTTATTGTTATACCGGCCTTTTTGCCCTCTTTTGCATTGGCAATTTCGTTGTCGATTAATTTGTACAGTCGACTCCGTGAGTTTCGTGGTGAAACAATAAGATGATTAAACTTAACTGGCCGGTATGGGTTTTCAATATAGCCAAAGACATTCCTTACTTCATTGGTGATTTCAGGATCCGCCGTCAGCAACGTAAAGTCGGTATAAATACGAGCGGTTTTCTCATGGAAGTTACCTGTACCAATATGAGCGTAACGAACGATTTCGTCCCCTTCTCGACGAGATATAAGCAGTAATTTTGAGTGAATTTTTAAACCGGGCGCACCAAACTGAACATGTACACCTGCTTCGGTCAGTACTTTTGACCACTCTATATTGGCCTCTTCATCAAACCTTGCTTGCAGCTCAACCACTACGGTGACCTCTTTGCCACTGTGTACTGCATCAATTAGCGAGTTCATCAATTTAGAGTGCTTAGCAACTCGGTAGATGTTAATTTTTATACTGCGAACTTTTGGGTCAAACGACGCTTGACGAACCAATTCCGTAATATGATCAAAGGTGTGATAAGGGTAATAAAGAAGGATATCCTTCGCTTTTATGGCATCGAAGCTGTTATCATAGTCATCAAAATCCGCACACGTTAATGGTGGTAGCGGTTTGTTTTCTAAGTAGTCGCGTCCTACATTAGGAAAGCCGATAAAATCTTTAAAGTTGTGATAACGACTGCCTGCAATTAGGTTGTCATAGTTCGATATTTGTAATGTTTCGCACAAGAAAGAGAGCATCTCTTTTGGCATTTCACGTTCGTATACAAACCGGACAGGCATCGCCGTTAGTCGCTGTGCAACACCTTCAGACATTTGTTCTAACAGGCTGTGTTCAACTTCAAAACCGAGATCATACTCAGAGTCACGGGTCATTTTCATTGAGTAACAAGAGAGAGATTCGTACTCAAAGAACCCTCGAAAAATATCATCAAGACAGTAGCGAATAATATTGTCGAGCAGAATGATGGTTTTACGCCGTTTACCTTTCTGCTCTGGCACCATAACAAAACGGGGAAGTTGGTCGGTAGGAATTTCTAATAGCGCGTATTGATTGCGATCTTTTTTCTTTTTCTTTTTCAACTCTACCGTTAAATAAGCGTACTCATCTTTTAGAAACTGTAGGACATCGATTTCTTCAGTCATTAATAGCGGGGTTATATGAGGCAGCACTTCCTTACGGAAATATTGGGTAACCCACTGCTGTTGAACTTCATTTAACTGTGTTTCATTGACAAGAAAAATTCGTCGACGAGCCATCTCTAATAATAGTTCACTATAAAGTTCATCAAAATCGGTCTCTAACTGCGCCGCTTTCGTTTGCATTTTTGATAGTAAGATTTTCGCGTCATCGTTGCCGCCACTCTCTTTTGAGATAAGGATTCGACGTTTTACGTCGGCAAAGCGAACTTTGTAGAACTCATCTAGATTATTGGAATAAATACCTAGGAAGCGAATTCGTTCAATGAGCGGTACATTTTTGTCTGCCGCTTCTTGTAAAACTCGTTCGTTAAAGGATAGCCAACTTAATTCTTTATCTATATACAGCTTTTCTGCGCTCATGTTACCTTCCGATTTTGTTAGCATTTAACGGTGATCTTTACTTTATATAAAAAGATCTGAAGTGAAAGGTAGGTGTTTTTTGTTACAAAAATATTTCAAAGACGCCTACGTATGAAATTGGGTATAGATTTATACCTTTAAGTTACTTGGTTCTTCTCTTTTAGTGTAATCTAACTGTCATATAAACGAAATATATTAAGGTCAATAGACCCTAGTCGCGATAAAGAGAGAGAAAGATAAAATGGCCACTGCCGGGTTTTCATTGAAAGAGAGGGATAAAAAACGATATATAAAAGATCGTTTGGCTCGCTTTACAGTGATCAGTGGCGCGATCGCCGTGTTAGCCGCCATTATGCTGATTTTCTTCTATCTGCTAATGATTGTTCTTCCGGTCTTTTCTAGTGGCAGCATTGAACGCCTTGCACAGTACTCATACCCATATAGCAATGATATTGTCGCCGTTGGCGTTGGTGAGTATGGTGAAAATGCCTATCTATTCGATGAGCAAGGAGAGCTTAGCTATATTGGGTTTGAGCAAAATAAAGCCAATACATTATTAACTACTCAAGTTATGGTTCAGCCCAATAGCTTCACCAAAGGTGATAGAGCGAAAGGGTGGTTTGCTTATGCCAGTAAGCAAGGTGAAGTGATAGCCGTTAAGCCCAAATACAGCGTCTCTTTTACTGCGGAAGGCCGAATATTGACACCAGATATGCAAGCCTTTTATGACGGTAAACCAATACTCCTCGATCCTGATCGAAACCCGATTGAACAATTTTCCTTTGCCATCGATCAGCACTCTGGTTTTTTTGTGTCAGTGAGTGAAGGGGGGCAGGTAAATGCAGTGGAAGTCGTACAGGCACTTTCGGACAATCAAGCCAAAGCTAGCTGGCAAACGAATCGAATTTCGCTACCCAACTTTCCAAATAATATAAAGAAGTTATTACTATCCCCTGATGGTCAACAACTGTTTGTACTTTCTAACAGTGCGTTAGTGGTCATGGTGTATACCGCGCAAAGCTATACGGTTAGAGAAGTGATTGATTTATCACAGGGAGACAGCAGTAAGTCCGTGGACAACATAGAGCTTCTTGCAGGAGCTCAATCTCTGTTAGTCACTCATAAGGACAATTCAACGTCGCAATGGTTTGATGTGTTAAGCCAAGGTGAGCGAAAGTTAACTAAAATTCGTGACTTTGAATTAGGCGAAGCGGTTTCTATACTTATTCCGGATACCTTTCGTAAAGGTTTTTATACCATTCATCAAAGTGGTGAAATAAACAGCTTTTATACAACAAGTGAGAATCATCTCTTTTCTGAGAAGATATTTACGTCAATACCGGAGAGTGCCGCTCTTTCTGCTAATGAAAAATACCTGCTTGCCGCGACTAAATCCCATCTGTCTACTTATCAAATTGAAAATGCGCACCCAGAAGTCTCATTCCGCTCTTTATGGCAGAAAGTGTGGTATGAGAGTTATCCTGAAGCGCAATTTGTTTGGCAATCAACTTCCGCTAGTGATGATTTCGAAGCAAAGTTTAGTTTAATACCTATTGCCTTTGGTACCTTAAAAGCCACCTTCTATGCGATGCTGTTTTCTGTGCCAATTGCCGTTTTTGGAGCCATATACACAGCTTATTTTATGTCTTCTCCTATGCGAAGCGTGGTGAAGCCAGCAGTTGAGCTTATGGAAGCTTTACCGACGGTTATTATTGGTTTTCTTGCTGGTTTATGGCTTGCTCCTATAGTGGAAAACAATTTATCTGGTGTGGTGGTTGTGATGATCATGATGCCTATCTCTGCGATAGCGGTAGGCTTACTTTGGAATACCTTTCCTGCTCAGTTAATGAAACGACTGCCTAATGGCTGGCATGCCATTATTTTGATTCCTGTGTTTCTTGCCATTATGGTGTTTGGTCTTAATATGTCCGCGACTATTGAGCAGTGGTTATTCAATGGGGATGTCAGGATATTTTTAGCGGAACATGGCTTCAATTATGATCAGCGTAACGCGCTGGTGGTGGGTATGGCGATGGGTTTTGCGGTCATTCCTACCATATTTACCATCGCAGAAGATGCCATTTTTTCTGTACCCAAGCACTTATCTGATGGTTCGCTCGCATTAGGTGCAACTCAGTGGCAAACCTTAGTCTATGTGGTACTGCTTACGGCTAGTCCAGGTATATTTTCGGCAATCATGATTGGTTTAGGAAGAGCGGTGGGGGAAACAATGATTGTTCTTATGGCGACGGGTAATACGCCAATAATGGATATCAATGTGTTTGAAGGAATGCGAAGTTTATCCGCGACAATTGCGGTTGAAATGCCGGAATCAGAAGTGGGAGATACGCATTATCGTTTGTTGTTTTTGGCTGCGTTACTTCTATTGATCTTTACTTTCGTGGTGAACTCATTGGCCGAAATCGTTAGACAACGATTAAAAGACAAATATAGCTCAATGTAGGTATTAACAGTGAATTCTATTAAGCAGTGGGCAATGTCAGGAAAACTTTGGATATGGTTATCAGGTGGTGCAGTAAGTATCAGTTTGATATCGGTATTTGGGCTATTGTTGTTAATCGGTTGGAAAGGGCTCACCTATTTTTGGCCAGCGCCTCTATTGGAGTGGCAAGACAGCAATGGTAAGCGGATTGTTGGTCAGGTTTACCAACGTGATAGTGTTCCCATTGATTACCTCTCCATTGATAAAAGCGAGCTATCGGAACAAGCATTAGCATCAGGAAAAGTTGAGCGTCTCAGTATAAAGATAGCCAACCGTGAACTCTATTCTCTCGATTTTATCTCTTTGCTGGTTGAAGATGTTACCGAGAAAGAACCGCCTAAAGAGTGGGCTGTATTTGAACGTAGCCAAAATGGTGATTTCTTTGGTCGCCCGTTAGCCTATATCACTGAAAATGGTCGATATACTACAGATATAGCCACGCATATTGAGCATGCTATTGATTTTGCCAATACGCTACGCATAGAAATTGAACGTATTTCTAATGGTGAAATACGGCAAATAGGCTGGGAGCTAAATCAATTACGACTGGAAAAACGCAAGCAAGAACTCAATCAAAGCTTAACCGATGAGTATATTCAGCAATACAATGAAAGAAAGCGAGTACTCACTTCTTTGTTGTTTGAATCTGAAGCTAAGTTAGAACTACTTCGCTCTCGATTAAGGGGGGAGTACTTGCTTGTTGAGGATATGACCGGACAGCAGAGCAAACTCTCTTTAGAAGTTATACTCGATGCTTGGTATCCAAATACCATGTCAATGGGTGAAAAACTGTGGCATTGGGCTGTTCAGGTAAAGAAATTTATCGTCGATGAACCCAGGGAAGCCAACTCTGAAGGTGGCGTATTTCCGGCCATTTTTGGCACGGTATTCTTAGTATTAATGATGTCGGTGATTGTTACTCCTCTAGGTGTTATTGCCGCCGTGTATTTACATGAGTATGCAGCGAATAATGCCCTTACTCGTTTGATACGAGTCGCGGTGATCAACCTTGCCGGGGTTCCATCTATAGTATATGGCGTATTTGGTCTTGGCTTTTTTGTGTACACGATTGGTGGTTCAATAGATGAGTTTTTTTATAGCGCTAAATTGCCCACACCAACATTTGGAACGCCGGGAATATTGTGGTCTGCATTGACATTAGCACTGTTAACTCTGCCAGTGGTGATTGTCTCTACAGAAGAGGGGTTAAGCCGAATTCCATCTTCAGTACGCCATGGCTCTTATGCCTTAGGCGCGACGCAATTTGAAACCTTGTGGAGAATTGTTATTCCGATGGCGAGCCCAGCTATAATTACTGGCTTAATATTGGCTGTTGCTAGGGCCGCGGGAGAAGTTGCCCCTTTAATGCTCGTTGGCGTAGCAAAGCTTGCGCCTAGTTTGCCCGTTGATGGCAATTTTCCTTATATCCATTTGGAGCGAAAATTCATGCATCTGGGATACCATATTTATGATGTTGGTTTTCAGGCTCCAAATACTGAAGCGGCGAGGCCATTGGTCTATGCTACTTCTTTTTTACTGGTTATGGTTGTAGTTGGACTTAACTTAACGGCTATTAATATTAGAAATAATTTACGAGAGAAATATCGCTCTCTAGGACAAGATTAATTATGTATTCGGTTAGTTCAACGCTAGGTTATGAACCACCACTTGATGTCAATAATTTGTCTGATGATGATACTGCTATTGCCATCGATGGCCTGAACTTATTCTATAAAAATAGTCAGGCTCTTGTGGATATCTCAATGGGTATACCAAAAGGAAAAGTGACCTCCTTTATCGGTCCATCGGGGTGTGGAAAGTCAACCTTATTAAGGTGTCTTAACCGAATGAATGATCTGGTTGAAGGTTGCCGCATAGAAGGTGATGTTCGTCTTTATGGAAATAATATTTATCATGAAAATGTTGACGTAGCGACCTTGCGAAGACGGGTTGGTATGGTATTCCAGCGACCGAATCCGTTCCCCAAATCTATTTACGAAAATGTGGTGTTCGGCTTAAGGTTACAAGGTGTAAAAAACGCCCGTGTATTGGACGATGCGGTTGAGAAGTCGTTGAAAGCAGCAGCACTATGGGATGAGGTGAAAGATCGGTTACATGAGAGCGCTTTTGGTTTATCTGGTGGGCAACAGCAGCGATTGGTGATTGCCAGAGCCATTGCGATTGAACCGGAAGTGTTGTTATTGGACGAACCAACGTCTGCGCTGGACCCTATTTCAACGTTAACCATAGAAGAGTTGATTAACGAGTTAAAAACCAAATACACCGTGGTGATTGTTACTCATAATATGCAGCAGGCTGCCAGAGTGAGTGACTATACAGCATTTGTACATTTAGGTAAGCTAGTGGAGTACAACGATACCGATTCGATATTTACCTCACCGGTAAAAAAACGAACGGAAGATTACATCACCGGAAGATACGGATAAGGTTACAAGGGCAATTATGCATTTTGGTCGTCATATTTCAGGACAGTTCAATGTAGAGCTAGAATCTATTCGAACCCATGTACTCACTATGGGAGGCTTAGTCGAACAGCAACTCTCTTTTGCTATGCAAGCGCTTAACAAAGAAGATATTGAGTTGGCTAAAAAGGTAGTAAAAGACGATCATAAAGTGAACGCGTTAGAAGTCTCTATTGACGAAGCGTGTACCCGAATTATTGCTAAGCGACAACCGACGGCAAAAGATTTACGCTTGGTAATGGCGATTATTAAGACCATCACTGATTTAGAGAGAATTGGCGATGTCGCTACTCGAATCGCGAGAGTTGCGATAGAAACCCCGTCCACACGTGAACAAAAATTCCATGTGTCGTTAGAACCATTATGCCGGCAAGCGATCTCTATGCTCCATCAAGTTTTAGATGCGTTTGCTCGTATGGATGTCGATGCAGCAGCAGAAGTGTATAAATTAGATAATAAGTTAGATGAAGAGTATGAGGCCGTCATACGACAACTGATGACTTATATGATGGAAGACCCCAAAAATATCCCCAACATTTTGCAAGTGATGTGGTCAGCTAGAGCGATAGAGCGAGTCGGTGACCGTTGCCAGAATATTTGTGAATACATCATTTACTTTGTTAAAGGAAAAGACATTCGTCATCTAGATGAGGACGATATTGATGAGTATATTCGCTAGTCGTTCGCTAGTCGTTCGCTGTGTTGATAGCTGTGAATGCAATTCTAACTTTATATTCAGAGACTTAATTCATTTAAACGGGTACAATTCCAAATGATATCTATTTTCATTTGTATGGACGTTTATTATGTTTTATCTTTCAGCCGTGACCCTACTCTGGGCTTTCTCCTTCAGCCTTATTGGTGTGTATCTCGCAGGTCAAGTTGATTCATGGTTTTCAGTATGGGTGCGTGTTGCTCTGGCCGCGGTTATTTTTTTGCCTTTCTTAAAGTTTCGTCAGGTTACCAAGTTACTCGCTATTAAACTGATGGTTATTGGTGGTATTCAGCTTGGCTTGATGTACTGTTTTTACTATCAATCGTTTTTACTGCTTTCTGTTCCAGAAGTACTGCTGTTTACGGTACTGACTCCCATTTATGTCACTCTAGTTTATGATTTATTCAAGGGGCGCTTTTCATTTTGGTACTTGGTTACAGCGGCTATCGCTGTTGCTGGCGCGATGGTGATTAAATTTTCCGGGGTAAATGAGAACTTCTTATTGGGCTTTATTGTTGTTCAAGGGGCGAACCTCTGTTTTGCCATTGGGCAGGTCGCTTATAAAGTTGTGATGGAGAATGAACAAAGCTCATTGCCTCAGCATACCGTTTTTGGTTATTTCTATTTAGGCGCTCTGGTTGTCGCCAGTATCGCATTTCTTCTTATGGGCAATATTGAAAAGCTACCAACCACTAATCTACAGTGGGGCATCTTGGTTTACCTAGGGTTGGTTGCGTCTGGCCTTGGTTATTTCATCTGGAATAAAGGGGCGTGTTTAGTTAATGCCGGCGCTTTGGCTGTGATGAATAACGCATTGGTTCCAGCCGGGCTGGTGGTGAATATTTTAATCTGGAACCGAGATGTAGACGTGACTCGTTTATTACTGGGTGGTGGGGTGATTATGCTCTCTCTGTGGATAAACGAAACGATTGTGAAGAAAAAAGTGCAAGCTCAGTTATCTACTGAGACTAGATAAGCGATTTGCACTGCTGACATAATCAAGCCATCGCTATCAAGTTTAGCTTATAAAACTTTGATAATAGCGGTGGCTTTTTGGTATTTAATGCTCTTCATTTACGAGCAGTAAACGCTAGTATTTATCAGGCACATAAGATTGCTCATCAATTGGTGCTCTTATGTAGCCCTCTTTATTGATTTCAGGCAGCTCTATTTTAGGCTGTTTGACATCTTGATAGTCGATACAAGAGAGGAAGTGGCTAATGCAGTTTAATCGAGCCCGTTTTTTATCATCAGATGCAACCACCCACCACGGGGATTGCTTGGTGTCGGTATAATTAAACATCTTATCTTTAGCTTGAGAATATTCGGCCCAGCGGCTTCTTGATTCAAGATCCATTGGGCTAAACTTCCACTGCTTAACTGGAGTGTTGATACGTTCTAAGAATCGTTTTTCTTGCTCTTCGTCGGAAACAGAGAACCAATACTTTATTAAAATAATTCCAGAGCGAATAAGCATACGTTCAAATTCAGGGCAAGAACGTAAAAAATCTTCGTACTCATCATCGTTACAAAAGCCCATTACTTTTTCGACACCGGCACGGTTGTACCAACTGCGGTCGAAAAGCACAATTTCACCCGCGGAGGGAAGGTGGGCTACATAACGTTGAAAATACCACTGTGTTTTCTCTTTCTCTGTTGGGGCTGGCAGTGCGGCAATACGACAAATACGAGGGTTTAGCTTCTCGGTAATACGTTTTATTGCCCCGCCTTTTCCCGCTGCGTCTCGGCCTTCAAATAAAACGACAACTTTGAGCCCTTTATGTTGAACCCAAGATTGTAGCTTAACCAGCTCTATTTGAAGCTGCCTGAGTTCTGACTCATATACTTTTTTATCCAGTTTAGCCATGATTGTTCTCCACATCTTTTCATTTAAAGTCTAGGCTAAACTCAGTTATCCTCAAGGTGGTTGATCCAGTAAAGTTTATATATTTGTCAGCAAGATATAGAACGAAGACGCTCGGCAACCTTCTTGATTTTGTCGGTACTGGTTACAGGAATCGCAAAATCGTCAACATCACTTGCGCCCATTTTTGCATTGTCGGCAATGGCGAGCATATGACTGGTGCGAGTTGTTTTACCGGATAAATGAACTTCAGTGATCCCTGTGCAGCGAACAATATTGGTGACGTTGTGAGCATTTACTCCTGCCCCTGCCATAATTGAAAAACGGCCATTTGCCTTTTTAACCATATCCGCTATGACTTCACACCCTTGATCGGCAGAAGCGGCAAGACCAGAGGTGAGAATTCGCTGGCAACCTAGTTCCGCTATCGCTTCAATAGCTTGGTTATAGTCATTACATTGATCAATCGCTCGATGGAAGGTAACGCCTAAACCGGCGGCTGACTGCATAATGCGTTTTGAGCGCTCAATATCGATATCACCCTCTGCGGTAAGTAAGCCAAAAACGATACCTTGAAGTCCTGCCTGTTTGGCTACATGGATATCTTCCAGCATAGAGTCAATATCAGAGTCTTGATAAAGAAAATCCCCTTGTCTTGGACGGATCATCGCGTATACCGGAACAGTAGAGAGCTCGGCGGCTTTTTTCATAAGGCCATAGCTTGGTGTTAAACCACCTAATGCGAGAGATGAGCAGAGTTCGATGCGTGTTGCGCCACCTGCAATGGCATTTGGTAAAGATTCTAGATTATCAATACAGACTTCGAGTTGGACATTCATTGTTACACCATTTTATCTACGCTAGATTTTATCCCGTTCAGTGATTTGTTGATGTTATTTATCTGGATAAGGCTAACTGGATATCGTTCTATGGGAGAGTGGAGAAGTATAACAAAAGAGAGGTCACTGTTTGGAGGAAATAAAAAACCCGGAAATATTCCGGGTTTTGGTTTTGGCTAACTTATTACTTTATAACTGATTGGCGTGCGTTTTACGCTTTATATTGTGTCCAACCATCAACCTGTGAGCGCAGGCGAATTAGTAATAGTTTATTTTAAATCATCTTCATGTTCAGATAGGAACGCAGCAACACCTTTTGGTGACGCATCCATACCTGCTTTACCTTCTTCCCACTGTGCTGGGCATACTTCACCATTTGTTTGGTGGAAGTTTAATGCGTCAACCATGCGAAGCATTTCGTCGATGTTACGACCAAGAGGTAGGTCATTAACTACTTGGTGACGAACTAGACCGTCTTCATCAATTAGGAATGAACCACGGAAAGCAACACCTGCTTCTGGATGTTCTACATCGTATGCTTTACAGATTTCATGTTTAACATCAGCAATAAGAGGGTATTTAACTTGACCAATACCACCATCTTCGATTGCAGTGTTACGCCATGCGTTGTGTGAGAATTGTGAATCGATAGAAACACCAATAACTTCAACACCTTTCGCTTGGAAATCTTCGAAACGTTTGTCAAAAGCAATAAGCTCTGATGGGCAAACGAAAGTGAAGTCTAGTGGGTAAAAGAATACAACTGCTTTTTTACCTTTAGTGAATTCTGCAAAGTTAAAGCTATCAACAATCTCACCGTTACCCAATACAGCTGCAGCAGTAAAATCTGGGGCTTGACGACCAACTAGTACCATTTTTTTGCTCCTAAATAGAATTATTATCAAACGTATGTTTGATTCCGTGTTTCGATAACAGAACTATAGTACATAATCATGGATAGAAAAAAGCGAATTAAATAGATTGATTTAATCGAAAAAAGCGATAAGGTTGATTTTCTTTATATTGAGTTATTACCCATTAAGAATAAGTGGTTAGTATGAACAAGTGGCCAAGCCTCAAACAACTGCACTATATAATTACCCTACATGAAACCAGACACTTTAGCGAGGCAGCACAGCGCTGTTTTGTTAGTCAATCTACTTTGAGCAAAGGAATACAAAATTTAGAAGAGATGATTGGCTGTCCACTTTATGAAAAGAAGGACAAAAAAAGCCCACTGGTGTTTACACCTGCGGGCGAGCAAGTGGTCACTCATGGTAGAGAACTGTTGGCAAAGGGACAGGACTTAATGGAGTTAGGTCAACTATGCCAAGGTGACGCAATGCAAGGACGGTTAAAAGTGGGTTGTATTCCTACCATCGCACCATTTTTATTGTGTGATTTGGTGCAAGAGATAAATCAGCGCTTCCCACAGCTTGATCTATTGCTTAGAGAAGACACCACAAGTAATTTGCTGCAGGCACTAAAACATGGGGATCTTGACGTGTTAATTTTGGCGTTGCCTATGGATATAGGCAATATGCAGAGCCAAATCGTTGGGCAAGACCCGTTTAGAATGGTCATCAGCCGTAATCAAGCTGGCGCAATACGAGTTCCGATTAAGTATGATGATCTTCCTGATGAGTCGGTGTTTTTGTTAGAAAATGAACACTGTTTAACAGAACATGCTGTGTCAGCTTGTAAGTTAACGGATAAAGATAAAATAAACCCTTTCACCGCGACAAGTTTGCACACTTTGGTGCAGATGGTTGCCAATGGTCTTGGAACCACCTTTATCCCTCAAATGGCCATTGAGCATGGTCTCTTGGATAATCAAAATTTAATTGTCGTTGATCCTCCCGGACAGCAAGCCTATCGAGATATTGGTCTAGTTTGGCGACCGAGTTCATCTCGTTATGAGACTTTCGAACAACTTGGTGAAGTGGTTTCAGGCCTTTTATAAGTAAACGCATCTAAAAAAGCTCTCTAGTTTTGTAGGGCTTTTTAGATGATTGTACTTTTTTACATGTAAAATTTTACAGCTGTAAAATTTCTCTCTTTTTATGTCACTTTCAACCACAAAGAACAAGAACAATGTTCTGTGTCACATCTTTAATTGTGCTAATCGTTTTGTAAGTAAACATTAGCCACTCATTAATTAAATAGTAATTATAAGGTTAGGGTGTTTTTTTAAACGCTCGTTTAACATATCAAAATTACACATTTGTAATTTTACAACGTAATTTTCATAAAATATTAAACATAATTCAATCGTTTGTTTGAAACAGAGAATCATACTGTTTTTACGGCTAAGCTCTATTTTTTCTTTAGCTAATCCTCTGTTTAAAGTAACGTAAGTAGTATGTTTTACTAATACTTATGTCGGATATCTTGCAAGGTAAAAACGATTATTATGGCAGTGTGAATCGGAATTGCTCTAAAACAGATATCCATAAAACAGACCAAATCTAATCATTTTGACGTTGCTTATATTTTTGGTGTTTAAGTTACAAATGTAATTTTAAGGAAGAAATTATGCTGACAGACACGAAACAGCCATTTAACCCCGACTCTTTAGCTGAACAGCTTAATGTTGTTGGTCATGTAAGCGCGGAGCATCAAGAAATTATTCCTAAGGGAGCCCAAGAATTTCTTGCTCATCTTTGTGAGCAGTACTCATCTCGAGTAGAAGAGTTACTCACTGCTCGTGAAGAGAAACAGCTAAAAATAGATGCGGGTCAACTTCCAGACTTTCTTCCGGAAACTCAAGATATAAGAGAGGGAAGCTGGAAAATTCAGGGCATTCCAAAAGATTTACAAGATCGCCGCATTGAGATCACCGGCCCGACAGATAGAAAAATGGTGATTAATGCGCTTAATGCCAATGTAAAAGTATTTATGGCTGATTTTGAAGACTCTATGTCTCCTGCTTGGAGTAAGGTTCTTGATGGTCAAATAAATTTACGTGATGCCGTTAATGGAACCATCGATTACATCAATCCAGACAATGGCAAGCATTATCAACTGGCTGCGGATCCAGCGGTTTTAATTTGTCGAGTACGTGGACTGCATTTAAAAGAGAAGCACGTCACCTTCAATGGAAAGATCATCCCCGGTGCACTGTTTGATTTTGCCCTCTATTTTTATAACAACTATAAAGCGCTATTAAAGAAATCAAGCGGCCCTTATTTTTACTTACCTAAATTGCAAGATCATCAAGAAGCCAAATGGTGGAGTGACGTTTTTCACTTTACAGAGGACTATTTTGGTTTAGACACGGGAACCATAAAAGCCACGGTGTTGATAGAAACACTGCCTGCGGTTTTCCAGATGCATGAAATTCTATTTAACTTAAAAGAACATATCGTTGGGCTAAATTGTGGTCGTTGGGATTATATCTTCAGTTACATAAAAACCTTGCGAAACTATCCAGACAGAATATTGCCTGACCGCCAAGCGGTCACTATGGAGAAGCCTTTTCTTAATGCCTATTCTCGATTGCTGGTAAGAACTTGTCACAAGCGAGGAGCTTTTGCGATGGGAGGCATGGCGGCCTTTATTCCCGCTAAAGATCCCGTAGAGAATCAAAAGGTTCTCGACAAGATCTGTAACGATAAAACGCTAGAAGTCAATAACGGTCACGACGGTACTTGGGTTGCTCATCCCGGTTTAGCGGATACTGCTAAAGCAGTATTTGATGAGGCATTAGGTGAGCGAAGTAACCAACTTAATATCCGACGTAATGATGATGCTCCAATCACCGCTGAAGAGTTGCTTGCACCTTGTGAAGGTGTGCGCAGTGAAGAGGGGATGCGTCACAATATTCGAGTGACATTGCAATATATCGAAGCGTGGATTTCTGGTAATGGCTGTGTCCCTATTTATGGATTAATGGAAGACGCTGCGACCGCGGAGATTTCTAGAGCTTCTATCTGGCAATGGATTAAACACGGTAAGACATTGGACAATGGAGAAGTGGTGACAAAAGCACTATTTGAACAGTATTTGCAGCAGGAGTTTGAAGTAGTGAAGCAAGAGTGGGGAGCCGATAAATTTGACGCGAGACGTTTTGATGAAGCGGCTGAGCTTATGGCTCGCTTAACCACTAGCGATGAATTAGTAAATTTCTTAACCGTACCGGGCTACGAATTATTAGCCTAACTCAATGATTAAACTGAATTAACAAAACGGCATTTTAATATTCGGCCATAAATGAACATACAGGATGTAGTGCTAAAGCACACAATAAAGAGGGATCAAATCATGACTATGACACGCCAACAACAAATTGATGCACTTGAAAAAGACTGGGCTGAAAACCCACGCTGGAAAAACGTAAAACGAACTTATACCGCGGCAGAAGTGGTGGATCTTCGTGGCTCTGTGCTTCCTGAAAATACCATTGCACAACGCGGCGCTGATAAACTGTGGGAACTGGTTAACGGCTCAGCAAAAAAAGGGTATGTGAACTGTTTAGGTGCCCTAACTGGTGGTCAAGCTGTTCAACAAGCTAAGGCGGGCATCGAAGCGATTTATCTGTCTGGTTGGCAGGTGGCTGCGGATAACAATACCGCGTCTAGCATGTATCCTGATCAGTCACTCTATCCTGTAGATTCTGTTCCGTCCGTTGTGAAACGTATAAATAACTCTTTCCGCCGAGCGGATCAGATTCAATGGTCAAACGGAACCTGCCCTGAAGATGAAGGTGGTATTGATTACTTCTTGCCTATCGTTGCTGACGCAGAAGCGGGTTTTGGTGGAGTGTTAAACGCTTATGAGCTAATGAAATCTATGATTGATGCTGGTGCTGCCGGGGTTCACTTTGAAGATCAGCTGGCTTCCGTTAAGAAGTGTGGTCATATGGGCGGTAAGGTACTTGTTCCGACACAAGAAGCGGTGCAAAAACTGGCGGCGGCTCGTTTAGCGGCAGATGTTGCAGGAACAACCACACTGGTAATTGCTCGTACCGATGCAAATGCGGCAGACCTATTAACGTCAGATTGTGATTCTTATGACAAAGACTTTATTGTAGGTGAGCGAACTCAAGAAGGTTTCTACCGTGTCAATGCAGGTATAGAACAAGCGATTTCTCGAGGACTGGCTTATGCTCCGTATGCTGATTTGGTATGGTGTGAAACAGCGAAACCTGATCTGGATGAAGCGAGAAAGTTTGCAGAAGCAATTTTGGCTGAGCATCCTGAGCAACTCTTGGCTTATAACTGTTCGCCTTCGTTTAACTGGGAGAAAAACCTGGATGCCGAAACCATCGCCGCCTTCCAGCAAGAGCTATCGGACATGGGTTATAAGTACCAGTTTATTACTCTGGCGGGTATTCATAACATGTGGTTTAACATGTTTGAGCTGGCTCATGCTTATGCTCAAGGTGAAGGCATGCGCCACTACGTAGAAAAAGTTCAGCGACCTGAGTTCGAAGCGGCAGAGAAGGGCTATACCTTTGTAGCGCACCAACAAGAAGTAGGAACGGGTTACTTTGATAAGATGACCAACACCATTCAAGGGGGCAACTCGTCGGTTACAGCATTGACGGGGTCAACAGAAGAAGACCAGTTCTAAACTGGCGAAATTTAAACTCAAGTGGGCGGATGAGGTTCACTTGAGTTTATCGAGCTTCTGAGCGGCAATGCCGCTCTTTTTTATGCAAAGTTAAAGCTCGTCATCGTACTCATCAAACTCATCCATATCCGCCATATCGTTGTTATCAGGCTCGGTTTCTTCTTGTAACTCTAAAAGATGAATCGCTATCATAACGAAATCACTGTCAGTAATAATACCAACCAGATGACCTTCAGAAACTATTGGTAAACAACCTACTTTATGTTTTTGCATATAGGTTGCACACTCTTTCAATCCTGCATTCGGATCGGCGGTCATGACGTTTTTTCGCATAGCGACTTCGAGTGCTGTTGTGAGAGTATGAGACTGCTCTTCGGGTATTTTTTGTAGGCTAGATTCTTGTGCAGCTAAAACATCTCTTTGGGTAACAACACCGAGCAATTTATGATCTGTATCCACTACGGGTACGTGACGAATATCGTGCTCTTCCATTAAGTGTTTAGCGTCGGCTAGTGAGTGTGAACGCAACAGGGTGTGAGGGTTGCGAGTCATCATGTCTTCAACTTTGATCATCCCGACCTCCTTTTGTTTGTCTAAGTTAAATATAGGTGGTTTTTTTAAAGATATCTGAGAGCTACAGCATTGTTTTGAGGGATAAATTGTCATGGCAAAGTGAATGAAATAGTAAAATTTCAATGGGACGACACGGTAACAAGTTTGTCAGGCAAAAATCCCCATAAAATCGTTAACAAACCTTGCTATTACGGGGATGAAGCCTATACTACTCCACTGCAAAAAATTTAGTCATGAGAGCAAAAGAATACCGCCATGCAAGTTTCTGATTTCAATTTTGAACTCCCTGATGAGTTGATAGCTCGTTACCCAAAAACCGAGCGTAGTGCCAGCCGTTTATTACAGCTGAATGGTAATGCCGGTTCTATCTCTGATGGAACTTTTACTGATGTGCTCAATCTAGTTGAAGAGGGCGATCTGCTGGTATTTAATAATACTCGTGTGATACCAGCTAGAATGTTTGGCCGAAAAGCCACAGGTGGTAAAATAGAAGTTCTGGTTGAACGAATGCTGGATGAACATTCTATCTTGGCTCATGTTCGCTGTTCAAAATCCCCTAAAGTTGGCGCGGCTCTTCTGCTTGGTGAAGAGGATCAATATCAAGCTGAGATGGTTGCACGGCATGATGCGCTATTCGAAATCCGTTTTAATTCTGAGAAGGTGGTTCTCGATATTTTGAATGATATCGGCCACATGCCACTTCCGCCGTATATAGACCGCCCTGATGAAGACGCAGATAAAGAAAGGTATCAAACCGTCTACAACGAAAAACCGGGAGCGGTAGCGGCACCAACAGCGGGTCTTCATTTTGATGACAAGCTAATGGCAAGCATTAAAGAAAAAGGTGTCGAGTTCGCTTATGTCACTTTGCATGTAGGCGCCGGTACGTTTCAACCTGTTCGTGTCGATAATATTCTCGATCACCATATGCATGCTGAGTATGTGGAAGTTCCTCAAGAAGTGGTTGATGCCATTAAGGCAACAAAAGCGCGAGGCGGACGAGTTATCGCGGTTGGTACAACCTCTGTGCGCTCATTAGAAAGCGCGGCTCAGAGTGCGATAAAAAATGGCACAGAGTTGCTGCCATTCTTTGATGACACAGAGATCTTCATTTACCCCGGTTATGAATATCAATTAATTGATTGTTTGATTACCAATTTTCATCTTCCTGAATCAACATTAATCATGTTAGTCAGTGCGTTTGCCGGTTATCAGAACATTATGAATGCCTATCATCATGCTGTTAAGGAAAAGTACCGTTTCTTTAGCTATGGTGATGCGATGTTTATCAGCAAGAAAACAAGTGACACCAATCTGAGCAAGTAACGGTTCAGACTGGTGTGCAGATAATGTTAGTGAGATAACTTGCTAACAAAAGTAGAAAACGGCCAGACTGTTTCTCTGGCACATTGGAGGCTTCGTGGAATACGAACTATTTAAAAAACAAGGTAATGCTCGTCGCGGTCAGTTAACGTTTGATCGTGGAACAGTACAAACACCTGCATTTATGCCTGTAGGTACTTACGGAACGGTTAAAGGTATGACGCCTGAAGAAGTCAAAGGAACTGGCGCCGAGATCTTATTAGGAAACACCTTTCATCTTTGGTTACGCCCAGGGCAAGAAGTAATGAAAATGCATGGTGACCTGCATGACTTTATGAACTGGCAGGGACCTATTTTAACCGATTCAGGTGGTTTTCAGGTGTTTAGCCTAGGTGATATTCGTAAGATCACTGAAGAGGGTGTTCATTTTCGTAATCCGGTAAACGGCGACAAAATTTTTATGGATGCAGAAAAATCCATGGAAATTCAGAAAGACCTTGGTTCTGATATCGTGATGATTTTTGACGAATGTACTCCATACCCTGCGACACATGATGAAGCGAAGAAATCGATGGAGATGTCACTTCGCTGGGCTCAACGTAGTAGAGACCATTTCAATAAGCTGGAAAATCCAAATTCTCTTTTTGGTATCGTTCAAGGTGGTGTTTTTGAAGACCTTCGTGATGTCTCCGTTGAAGGGTTAACCAACATAGGTTTTGATGGTTATGCTGTTGGTGGACTGGCGGTAGGCGAGCCAAAAGAAGATATGCATCGTATTTTGGAACATACATGTCCGCAATTGCCAGAAGATAAACCTCGTTACCTTATGGGTGTAGGTAAACCAGAAGATTTGGTTGAAGGTGTGCGTCGCGGGATTGACATGTTTGATTGCGTAATGCCAACTCGAAATGCACGTAATGGACACCTATTTGTTACTGGTGGTGTGATCAAGATCCGTAATGCGAAACATAAAACCGATACAGGACCACTAGATCCTCACTGTGACTGTTACACTTGTCAAAATTATTCAAAGTCATATTTACATCATTTAGATCGCTGTAACGAAATTTTAGGTGCAAGGCTGAATACTATTCACAACTTGCGCTATTATCAGCGTCTTATGGAGAGTATCCGTAAAGCAATTGATGAAGATCGATTTGAACAATTTGTTGAAGAGTTTTATGCACGTAGAGAGCGAGAAGTACCGCCTCTAAGTAAATAAGAATCGTTGAAAACGAGTTTTCCATATCCGGAGCTCGTTTTCTTTTTAAAGTTTTGGGGAACACTCACTTGAAAAGTGCAGAGTACTCCCCAATTTTAGTTAGATACATAAACCTTAATAGAGGAAGTTTCTGAATGAGTTTATTCATTTCTCAAGCTCACGCAGCCGCGGAAGGCGCAGCACCAGGTGGTGGTTTCGAAATGCTGATCATGCTAGGCATGTTTGGTGTTATTTTCTATTTTATGATTTTCCGTCCACAATCTAAGCGTGCGAAAGAACATAAAAACCTTATGGCTTCAATGGGCAAAGGTGATGAAGTTCTTACTGGCGGTGGTCTAGTAGGAAAAATTGCTAAAATTGCTGAAGATAATGACTACATCGTAATTGCATTAAATGACAATAACGAAGTAACAATTAAGAAAGACTACGTAACGGCAGTTCTGCCAAAGGGTACTCTTAAATCTCTATAATACAGCTTAAGGATCCTCGCTGTGCTAAACCGATATCCTTTATGGAAGTACCTGATGGTGATATTTACTCTCGCCATCAGTGCATTATATGCCCTTCCAAATATCTACGGTGAAGATCCGGCTATTCAAATTACAGGGGCGCGTGGCGCCGCTGTTGATATGTCAACGCTGGATTCTGTCACCAATGCTCTTAATGAAAAGAGCCTTTCTCATAAATCCATAGCTTTAGAAAATGGATCGATTCTCGTACGCTTCAATGATACTGATACTCAAATCAGTGCTCGTGATCTTGTTAGCGAAGCGTTAGGCAAAGAGATTATTGTTGCTCTTAACTTAGCTCCAGCGACCCCAACATGGTTAGAAAGTGTTGGTGCGGCTCCAATGAAACTTGGCTTAGATCTGCGCGGTGGTGTTCACTTCTTGATGGAAGTGGATATGGATGCGGCAATGGTTAAATTGCTTGATCAACAAGAAGAGTCATTTCGTTCTGAGCTACGTGAAGAAAAAATTCGTTACCGTGCTATTCGTAAACAAGGTAAAGAGACTGTAGAAGTTGTTCTTCGTAATGCGGAGCAGTTGGCTCAAGCCAAAGCGACATTGTCGAGCAAACACCCTGACATGATTTTTACCGAAGTTGATTCAGGCGGAAGCTTTGTTTTATCTGCAAGCTTTATTGAAGCTCGTCTTGCGGAAGTTCGTAATTATGCTGTTGAACAGAACATTACAATTCTACGTAACCGTGTGAACGAACTGGGTGTTGCAGAACCTTTGGTTCAACGTCAAGGCGCTAGCCGCATTGTTGTCGAACTTCCAGGTGTTCAGGATACTGCCAGAGCGAAAGAAATTTTAGGCGCTACCGCGACGTTAGAATTCCGTGCGGTTGATGAAAAAGCAGATTTAGCGGCAGCAGCAAATGGCCGAGTGCCAGCAGGCAGTGAGCTAAAACTTGACCGTGACGGTCGCCCTGTTGTGCTGAAAAAACGCGTTATTCTTGGCGGGGCAAGTATTACTGATGCAAGTTCCAGTACCGATGAATATGGACGTCCTCAGGTTAATATCTCACTAGATAGTGAAGGTGGCAGCAAAATGTCAGCATTCTCGAAAAAGAATGTGGGCAAGTTGATGGCAACCGTATTTGCTGAATATAAAGATAGCGGTCGTAAGACACCTGAAGGCAAAGTGATTTTGTCTAAAAATGAAGAAGTCATTAACCAAGCGACCATTCAAACCGCTTTGGGACGTAACTTCCGCATTACTGGTATTGACTCTGTAGCCGAAGCGCATAACTTAGCTCTACTACTTCGTGCTGGTGCATTGATCGCGCCAATCTCAATTGTTGAAGAGCGCACAATTGGTCCATCAATGGGTCAGCAGAATATCGATATGGGTATTCAAGCGTGTATCTTCGGTATGGTCGCAGTAATGTTGTTTATGCTGGTCTATTACCGTAAGTTTGGCTTTATTGCTAACTTGGCGTTGGTGGCAAACTTGGTGCTAATTGTTGGTGTTATGTCCATGATACCAGGCGCCACTATGACGCTACCGGGTATTGCCGGTATTGTACTGACAGTGGGTATGGCTGTGGATGCTAACGTTCTGATTTTTGAGCGTATACGCGAAGAGCTTAGAGAGGGCAGAAACCCTCAACAGGCCATACACCAAGGTTATGCTAATGCCTTTAGTACTATCGCAGATGCTAACATCACGACATTGATCACCGCGATTATCCTATTTGCTGTTGGTACGGGCGCCATTAAAGGCTTCGCCGTTACTTTATCAATAGGTATTTTGACCTCTATGTTTACCGCTATTATAGGAACACGTGCTGTTGTGAACCTAATTTATGGTGGCAAACGTATTAAGAAATTGTCGATTTAAGGAAAAGTTATGTTTCAGATAATGAAAGCAGACAAGACCATCGACTTTATGCGTTGGTCAAAGATTGCCTCTGTGTTTTCTGTGTTAATGATTGCCACTGCAATTTTCACTCTTTCAACGAAATGGTTGAACTGGGGACTGGATTTTACCGGTGGTACGCTAATTGAAGTTGGTTTTGAACAACCTGCAGATTTAGAACAAATTCGTACTTCATTAGAAGCCAAAGGCTTTGGTGATGCTACGGTGCAAAACTTCGGTTCTGCTCGTGAAGTAATGGTTCGTCTTCGTCCTCGTGATGATGCTCAAGGTGAGAAACTGGGTAACCAGATCTTAACAGCGTTAGAACAAGGTACTGGTGAAAGCGTTGAAATGCGCCGTATTGAGTTTGTCGGTCCTAATGTTGGTGATGAACTGGCAGAAGCGGGTGGACTGGCGATTATTGCGTCGCTGATCTGTATCTTGCTTTATGTATCAATGCGATTTGAGTGGCGTTTAGCCGCAGGTGCTGTTTTAGCCCTGACGCACGATGTCATCATTACTCTTGGTGTCTTCTCTATCATGCAGATAGAAGTTGACCTCACCATTATTGCAGCGTTATTAACGGTTGTAGGTTACTCACTGAACGATACCATCGTTGTGTTTGACCGTATTCGTGAAAACTTCCGTAAAATGCGTAAAGGTGATTCTGCTGAAGTAATGAACAGCTCAATTACCCAGACATTAAGCCGTACATTAATAACCTCTGCGACAACCTTGTTTGTTGTTATTGCCTTGTTTACTCAAGGTGGTGCGAATATTCATGGTTTTGCTACTGCGTTGTTATTGGGTATCACTGTTGGTACATACTCTTCAATCTATGTTGCTTCGGCACTGGCATTGAAACTGGGTATTCAACGTGAGCACTTAATGCCTCCTCAAATTGAGAAAGAAGGTGCAGAGTTTGATGAGATGCCATAGCAAACATTGCTAATGTCATTTTTGAACTGTGAGAACCGCAACGAAAGTTGCGGTTTTTTTTTGCAATGTTGTTATTTCTTTAAGTAGTCTTTACATTGATGATCTTATTGAAAATAATTAGTCGTTATCTATGGACTAAAAACTTGTCAAGCTAATGGAATATAAAATGCTAATTTTAAAGCAGAGTGCTGTTCGTCTAGATGGAATTAACGCCAGTCCTTTTTGTGCCAAGCTGGAACTTTTTCTTCAGTTTTATCAAATTCCTTACTCAATTAAGCATGCACTTCCAATGCATGGTCCCTATAAGAAAATTCCGTTTGTGGAGTATCAAGGTGAGGTGTTAGCTGACTCGGATCTTATCATTCAGAGGCTGCTAGAGGATTATAAGATCAATGTAGGTTTAAGCGAGCTAGAGCTCAGTCAAGCTCGTGCATGGAAGATGCTGATTGAAGAACACCTTAACTGGATTGTCGTGTACAGCCGTTGGATACCGGAACAGAGTTGGCAGAGATTAAGCACTCTATTCTTTTCTCGGCTCAAATGGCCACTTCGTTCTATCATCGCTCGGGTCTCAAGAAGAAAAGTAGAAAAAGCACTCTATTCTCAAGGAATTGGTCGGTTTGATTTTGAACAAATAATGGCTGAGGGCAACAAAGATCTGATGGCCATTAACAGCTTGCTCTCTGAGCAATCATTTATAGCCGGGGAACAGTTTAGCTATTTTGATTGTTCTGCGTATGCAGTACTAAAAAGCATCTTAAACCAAGATATGCCGACCCCATTAACGGACATTGCTGCTCAATATCCTCATATTAAAACTTACCTACAGCGAGTAGAAGAGAGTCTGCCAAGAGGTTAATAAAAAGCCCCCATCTTTCGATAGGGGCTATGAATTTGTTATTGTGCGTATAATCAGCTGTGACGGGCTAATAAATCGATTATCTTAAAACGGCATTATTGCCGTTTTCACGGATGTGTTTAAGGATAGTCTTAACACCACGCGCACTTGAACCAACAATGTTGCCTGAGTCCATATAGTTTGTGCCACCAGAGAAATCGGTCAAGATAGCGCCTGCTTCACGAGCAATAAGCTCACCAGCGGCCATGTCCCATGGTTTTAGTCCCAGTTCAAAGTAGCCATCTACGCGACCAGCAGCTAAGTAGCATAGGTCAAGGGCAGCAGAACCAGTGCGACGGAAGTCAGCACACTCAGTAAATAGAGCCGTCATGATCTTCATGTAAGATTCGGAGTGTTGCTTTTGCTTAAATGGGAAACCTGTTGCAAGGATAGTACCTTGAAGATCTTTAAGCTGTTTTACTCGAATTCGAGCATTATTAAGCTGAGCGCCAGAACCACGTTGTGCAGTAAATAGCTCGTTTTGCATTGGATCGTATACGCAAGCGACTTCTGTTTTGCCATTAATACGAACGGCAATAGAAACAGAGAAATGCGGAAAACCTTTAAGGAAGTTGGTTGTTCCATCTAATGGGTCGATGATCCACTGAACGCCTGTATCTTTACCTTCTACAACGCCACTCTCTTCTGCAATGATGCTGTGATCAGGATAAGAGCTTTTGATTGTATCAATAATAATGGTTTCGGCTTCATTATCGATGTTAGTTACAAAGTCGTTAAGACCTTTTTGTGAAGCTTCAATTTTATCAGTAGTTTCTAGTGATTTAGCAATATGATTGCCTGCCTTTCGTGCAGCACGAATAGCAATATTTAGCATAGGATGCATAAAAAAATACCCAAAAGATGTTAAAGAACAGAAAGCGGCGGCGAGTATATCAGAGTTCAGCAAAATGTGAAGTGGTTATTTTTTATCCGCTTACTGCTTTATTTAAGAAAAGCGTCGTGATGTTCATTGGCTTGATCTGGCAGCCAGCTCATTTCTGAGTAGTAATTGTCTTGCGAGCGCAGGAGTATCTTGAGGTCAACGGTGTATGTGTTAACATTCGTCAGCTCCTATTTTTTGGTAAATATCCATGCTTAATAATGTAAAAGTAATCCTAGTTGGTACTTCTCACCCTGGAAATATTGGTTCTGCTGCTCGCGCTATGAAGGTAATGGGCTTAAATCAATTAGTACTTGTTGACCCTCAATGTGAAGTGGATGAGCAGACAGTGGCATTAGCTGCTGGTGCTGCGGATATCGCTCAAAATGCGACAGTAGTAGCTACCCTTGAGGATGCTATTGGTGATTGTGGTTTAGTGGTGGGGTCTAGCGCTCGCTCTCGCACACTGGAATGGCCTATGTTAGAGCCAAGAGAGTGCGGTGAAAAATTTGCCATTGAAGGGGAACAACATCCAGTGGCTCTTGTTTTTGGAAGAGAGCGTACAGGTTTAACCAATGATGAACTGCAAAGTTGTCATTACCATGTTTGTATTCCTGCAAACCCAGAATACAGCTCATTAAACTTGGCAATGGCGGTGCAAACTTTAGCTTATGAAGTTCGAGTCGCTTATTTGAATCGCAGCCAGATTAACGATTCTAAGCAAGAAGAAGTCTACCCACGTCACAAAGAGCTAGAGATGTTTTATCAACACCTTGAAAAAGTGATAACAGATACCCAATTTATCTCTCAAGACAAACCAAACCAAGTAATGACGAAGTTGAGACGACTATTTAGTCGTTCACGACCAGAAATTGGTGAAATAAATATATTGCGTGGCATTTTATCGTCAATAGAGAAGCAGATAGAGAGTAAAAAATAACCATTTTTTGCGAAAGGTTAAATACTTGACTGTTTTAGTCAAATAAATACTTGACCAATTTAGTCGGGTATGAAAAACTTTGTCCATGTTAACACGTGGATAGAGTGTAGTATGAGACTTACATCTAAAGGAAGATATGCAGTAACCGCAATGCTTGACGTTGCGCTTCACTCGCAAACTAGCCCTGTACCTCTTGCAGATATTTCAGAGCGTCAAGGAATTTCGCTTTCATATCTGGAGCAGTTATTTTCTAAGCTTCGAAAAGCAGGATTGGTAGATAGTGTTCGAGGCCCAGGTGGTGGTTACCGTCTAGGCAAAGACGCATTTAGCATTTCTATCGGCACTGTTATTGCGGCTGTTGATGAATCAGTAGATGCAACAAAGTGTTCTGGCAAAGCTGATTGTCAGGGAGGCACTCGCTGCCTAACGCACACATTGTGGCGTGATCTTAGCTCTCGAATTAGTGATTTCTTAAACAATATCACTCTTGGTCAGCTAATGAATGACAATGAAGTGCTAGAGATTTCAGATCGCCAAGAGCTTAACTTGGTGGTTAATAATGGGTTTTCACAAAATATAACAAGTACTGCCCCCATCAGTACAAATGCTCGCTAATAGCGACAATGTTTTACATTGGAGTAATAAATGAAACTGCCTATTTATTTTGATTACGCAGCTACCTGCCCGGTAGATGAGCGTGTTGCTGAGAAAATGGTTCAATGTATGACGATGGACGGCACGTTTGGCAACCCAGCCTCTCGTTCTCATCGTTACGGTTGGCAAGCGGAAGAAGCGGTTGATACTGCCAGAGAGCAGATCGCTGACTTATTAAATGCCGATCCACGTGAAATAGTCATCACGTCTGGTGCAACCGAATCCGATAACCTTGCGATAAAAGGTGCTGCGCACTTTTATGGCAAAAAAGGTAAGCACATCATTACGTGTAAAACAGAGCATAAAGCCGTTCTGGATACCTGTCGCCAACTAGAGCGTGAAGGGTATGAAGTCACTTACCTCGCTCCTGAAGCTAATGGCCTGATTGACCTTAACAAGCTTCAAGACGCTATGCGTGAAGATACGGTTTTGGTTTCTATCATGCATGTAAATAATGAAATTGGTGTGATTCAAGATATCTCTGCTATTGGAGAGCTATGCCGTGAACGCAAAATCATCTTCCATGTTGATGGCGCACAATCTGTAGGCAAACTGCCTATTGATGTCCAAGAGATGAAAGTGGATCTTATTTCAATTTCTGGTCACAAAATGTATGGCCCGAAAGGTGTTGGCGCTTTATATGTTCGTCGTAAACCACGTATCCGCCTAGAAGCTCAGATGCATGGCGGTGGTCATGAGAGAGGTTTCCGTTCTGGCACTTTAGCCACACACCAGATTGTTGGTATGGGTGAAGCTGCTCGTGTCGCTAAACAAGATATGCAAAAAGATTTTGAACATGCGAAAGCGTTACGTAACCGTATGTTAGAAGGTTTAAAAGAGCTTGAAGCGTTAACAATTAACGGTGATTTAGACCAACGTTTACCAAATAACCTAAATGTTAGCTTCGCCTTTGTTGAAGGTGAATCGCTGTTGATGTCACTGAAAGATCTGGCTGTTTCGTCCGGTTCTGCTTGTACCTCTGCCAGCCTTGAGCCTTCTTATGTGTTAAGAGCGCTAGGCTTGGATGATGAGCTAGCACATAGTTCGGTGCGTTTTTCTTTTGGACGTTACACAACGGAAGAAGAAGTTGATTACGCAGTTGAACAGATAATTGCAGCAGTAAATAAGTTAAGAGACATGTCTCCTCTATGGGATATGTACAAGGAAGGGGTTGATTTGAGCACCGTTGAGTGGGCTCATCATTAATCTCAAGTGTCAAAAATAGAGGAACGAGGAATTAATTATGGCTTATAGTGAAAAAGTGATCGATCACTATGAAAATCCACGTAACGTAGGTTCTTTTGATAAAGAAGATCCTAGTGTTGGTAGTGGTATGGTTGGCGCACCTGCATGTGGTGATGTGATGAAGCTGCAAATTAAGGTAACACCTGAAGGCATCATCGAAGACGCAAAGTTTAAAACATACGGTTGTGGTTCAGCGATTGCTTCAAGTTCACTTGTTACTGAGTGGGTTAAAGGTAAGAGCATTGATGAAGCAGCGGCGATCAAAAACTCTGAAATTGCAGAAGAGTTAGAGCTGCCACCAGTTAAGGTGCACTGTTCTATTCTTGCTGAAGATGCGATTAAAGCAGCCGTATCTGATTATAAAAAGAAGCACCACGAGTAATAAGCTAATGGAGGAAGAACTGATAGCTTCTTCCTCTTATTTTAACGATAAGATGTAAAAGGTTGTAGTATGGCCATCACCATGACAGAAGCGGCAGCAAGCAGAGTTGGAGCATTCCTTGAAAACAGAGGAAAGGGCATTGGTTTGCGTCTTGGTGTAAAAACAACAGGCTGTTCGGGCATGGCATATGTGCTTGAGTTTGTTGACCAATTAAATGAAGAAGATCAAGTTTTTGATATTAGTGGATTAAAGCTTATCGTTGATCCTAAAAGCTTGGCTTACCTAGATGGAACAGAATTAGACTACGCCAAAGAGGGGCTAAATGAAGGCTTCCAATTTAACAATCCAAACGTTAAAGACGAGTGTGGTTGTGGTGAAAGTTTCACTGTCTAAATTTTGTTAATCGGTACTTGATATCGTCATTTAGGTTAAGAAAATAATGAATCATTTTGAATTATTCGGGCTACCAATCCAGTATCAACTGGATGGTAGCCTTCTTTCTAATCAATTTAGAGAGTTGCAGCGTCAATTCCACCCCGATAATTTTTCTACCGCATCAGAAAGAGATCGATTAATGTCGGTTCAAAAAGCCGCTCAAATTAACGATGCCTATCAGGTTCTAAAACAACCTATTTCTCGTGTTGAATATATACTCGCTCTCCATGATATTGATATTCGTAGTGAACAAAAAACACTGCAAGATCCTCTGTTTTTAATGGAACAGATGGAGCTAAGAGAAGAGTTAGAAGAGATTAATAGCGAAGATGAGCTGTTTGATTTTGACGCCAAGGTAGACAAGATATATAAACAATACTTGCTGGATGTACAAAATCAGCTGGAGGCTTCTTTATGGGAGCAGGCAGCAGAGCAAGTAAGAAAGCTTAAATTTATAGCAAAATTAAAAAATGAGATAGAACAAGCAGAAGACCGTCTATTCGGTTAAGGCTGTTAATATCGAAAGAATAAGGAAGCTTAATGTTACTTCAAATCTCCGAGCCAGGACTAAGCCCTGCACCACATGAACAGAAACTCGCTGTCGGAATAGATTTAGGTACGACTAATTCATTGGTGGCCTCTGTGAGAAGTGGTAATGCTTCACCTTTAGCCGATGAGAGTGGTAATGCGATAATTCCATCAGTGGTTCATTATCAACAGAACGCATTTGATGTTGGTGCTGATGCTCGGAAAAATGCGCAGTCGGATCCTGTCAATACTGTTATTTCGGTTAAGCGACTTATTGGACGTTCGTTGGCTGATATTCAGCAACGTTACCCGTCATTGCCTTATCATTTTCAAGAGAGTGATAATGGACTGCCTTTATTGAAAACCGCTGCGGGAATAAAAAACCCTATCCAAGTCTCTGCTGATATTTTAACTGCGCTAAATGAACGTGCAGTCTCTTCTCTTGGTGGAGAATTAGAAGGTGTGGTGATTACGGTTCCTGCCTATTTTGATGATGCGCAACGAGCAGGCACCAAAGATGCCGCAACATTGGCGGGAATGAACGTACTGCGTTTGCTTAATGAGCCAACCGCTGCTGCGATTGCTTATGGCTTGGACTCTGGTCAAGAAGGTGTTATTGCGGTTTATGATTTGGGTGGAGGAACATTTGATATTTCCATTTTGCGCCTATCTAAAGGGGTGTTTGAAGTTCTGGCTACTGGCGGTGATTCAGCGCTGGGTGGCGATGATTTTGACCATTTAGTCGCAGAGCACATTCTCTCTCAAATCTCTATCCCGACGCCATTAACGGCAGAGCAGAATCGAGAACTGTTGGATGCGGCGACTCAAGCTAAAATTGAATTGGCAAAACAGAACTCAGTGTCTGTTTCTGCATTAGGTTGGCAAGGTGAACTCACTCGAACCGAGTTTGAGCAACTCATCGATCCTTTAGTTAAGAAAACACTGCTTGCGTGTCGACGTGCATTGAAAGACGCCGAGGTTGAGGCTTCAGATGTACACGATGTTGTCATGGTTGGTGGCTCGACACGAACACTTCTTGTTAGAGAGAAAGTAGAGCAGTTTTTTGGACGCACACCATTAACCAGTATTAACCCTGATGAAGTGGTCGCGATAGGCGCCGCAATTCAAGCGGATGTATTGGTTGGCAATAAACCTGACTCAGATATGCTGCTGCTGGATGTGATTCCTCTGTCATTAGGTATTGAAACCATGGGGGGATTAGTTGAGAAAATTATCCCTCGCAACACCACCATTCCAGTGGCAAGAGCTCAGGAGTTTACCACCTTTAAAGATGGCCAAACCGGAATGTTAGTTCATACGGTTCAAGGGGAGAGAGAGTTAGTGGATGATTGCCGTTCATTGGCCCGATTTTCTCTGAAAGGTATTCCCCCTATGACTGCCGGAGCCGCGCATATACGCGTTACTTACCAAGTTGATGCTGATGGCTTGTTGTCCGTGACCGCGATGGAAAAGAGCACAGGGGTTCAAGCTGAGATTCAGGTTAAACCTTCTTATGGTCTAAGTGATGATGAAATGGCCAATATGCTGAAAGATTCCATGACATTCGCCAAAGACGATATGTTAGCCCGCGCACTGGCGGAACAGCGAGTTGAAGCGGATAGGGTGATTGAAGGTCTGATTGCGGCGATGCAAGCTGATGGTGATGAACTATTGAATAATGAAGAGCGTCAAGCTTTACTGTCATCCATCGAAGCGTTGATTGAACTTCGCAATGGTGACAATGCTGATGCGATAGAACAAGGTATTAAAGAAACCGATAAAGCGAGCCAGGATTTTGCTTCACGTCGAATGGATGTCTCTATTCGCAGGGCTCTTTCTGGTCAGTCTGTCGATAACTTATAATATCGGTTACAAAGGATAAATTATGCCAAAGATTGTTGTACTACCACATGAAGAACTTTGTCCAGAAGGCGCTGTCTTAGATGCAGTGAGTGGAGAAACGGTATTAGATGTTGCCCTTAAAAACGGTATTGGAATTGAGCATGCGTGTGAGAAATCATGTGCCTGCACCACTTGCCATGTCATTGTTCGCGAAGGTTTTGACTCGTTAGATGAGAGTGATGAACTAGAAGATGATATGTTAGATAAAGCGTGGGGTTTAGAGCCTGAGTCACGTTTAGGCTGCCAAGCTAAAGTGATGGACGAAGATTTAGTGGTAGAGATTCCTAAATATACGTTAAACCACGCATCTGAAGACCATTAATTAAAGAGGGAACGATGATGAAATGGACGGATTCTCGTGACATCGCGATTGAGTTGTGTGATTTGTATCCCGATCTTGATCCTAAAACAGTACGATTTACAGATATGCACAAATGGATCACAGAACTTGAAGAGTTTGATGACGATCCTCAACGTTCAAATGAGAAGATATTAGAAGCCGTGTTGCTCTGTTGGTTAGATGAAGTAGATTAAAAGCAGCTTAGTTGCACTATCTGTTCTTAACCATTATGAATTTGAACACACTATATCTTATTGAAATAGAAGGGCTATGCCCTTCTATTTTTCTTGAAAAGGCTTTTCGAACTCGGATTTTTACATAGAAATACAAGTGATAATCATTATGTGGTTAACATAAGCCCGATGATTCAACGTAGTTAATTAAAAAGGTATACGGTAAGTAAACTGTATATTTGGCAAGGAGAAATCATGTCTACACAGATGTTAGTTAGTATCTCAAATACACCAGCAGCTCCTCATTGGGGAGAAAAAGCCATTCTCTCTTATTCCGAAAATGGTGCCGTTATTCACTTAGATGAAACGCATGATCTTGGTGCCATTCAAAAAGCGGCACGTAAACTTGAAAGCAATGGTATTAAATCTGTACAACTGCAGGGAGAAGCTTGGCAGTTAGAAGAGATCTGGGCATTTTATCAAGGTTACCGTTCGGCTAAAAATAGTTCCAAGATGGAGTGGCAACCTCTTAAAGACGATGAACAGAGTGAGTTACAAGCGAGAATTCACGCGACTAACTGGGTAAGAAATATTATTAACTTGCCAGCAGAAGAAGTTGCTCCTCGTCAATTGGCCACAATGGCGGGAGAATTTATCAAAGCTCTGTCGCCAGAAAATGTCTCTTATAAAATCGTTAAAGACAAAGATTTGTTGACGGAAGGTTGGCAAGGTATCTATGCAGTTGGTCGAGGTTCTGAACGCACATCAGCGATGCTGCAACTCGATTACAACCCAACCGGCGATGAGAATGCCCCTGTTTTTGCTTGTTTAGTGGGTAAAGGCATAACCTTTGACTCTGGTGGTTATAGCTTAAAACCCTCTAATTTCATGACGTCGATGAAAGCCGATATGGGGGGAGCTGGAACCATCACAGGTGGATTAGGACTGGCTATTTCTCGTGGATTAAATAAAAGAGTTAAGCTTATTCTTTGTTGTGCAGAGAATATGGTATCAGGTCGTGCTCTTAAACTTGGTGATGTTATTACCTATAAAAATGGTAAGACGGTTGAGATCATGAATACTGATGCTGAAGGTCGATTAGTTTTAGCTGACGGCCTTATCTATGCGAGCGAGCAAGATCCTGAAATGATAGTAGATTGTGCGACATTAACAGGGGCAGCAAAATACGCCCTGGGTAATGATTTCCACGCTCTACTTAGTTTTGATGATGAACTGTCGAGCAAAGCGCTATCTTGTGCTCAGAGTGAAAAAGAGGGACTTTGGCCGCTGCCTTTAGCGGATTTCCATCGTGGAATGTTGCCGTCTAGCTTTGCTGATCTCTCTAACATTAGTAGCGGAGATTACTCGCCAGGTGCAAGTACCGCAGCTGCATTCCTCTCTTATTTTGTCGAAGATCACAAAAAAGGCTGGCTACATTTTGACTGTGCCGGTACTTATCGTAAAACTGCTAATGACAAATGGTCTGCTGGTGCAACGGGTATGGGTGTGAAGACACTAGCCCGACTTCTGGTCGATTAAGTAAAACAAATTATAAAAATTGGCGACTCAAGGTGAGTCGTCTATAAGTAAAGTAGTAAAAGGATATTTTATGGCTCTAGAAAGAACGTTTTCTATCGTGAAACCCGATGCGGTAAAAAGAAATTTAATCGGTGAAATATATCAGCGTATTGAAAAAGCTGGTTTACGAGTAATAGCAGCGAAGATGGTTCATTTAACCGATGAACAGGCGAGCGGTTTTTATGCAGAACATGAAGGAAAACCGTTTTTCCCAAACCTTAAAGAGTTTATGACTTCTGGACCGGTTATGGTTCAAGTGTTAGAAGGGGAAAATGCTATTGAGTCATATCGCGAATTGATGGGGAAAACCAACCCAGAAGAAGCCGCTTGCGGAACTATTCGTTCAGATTACGCATTGAGCATGCGATACAATTCAGTTCACGGATCAGATAGCCCAATCTCAGCAGCTCGTGAAATTGAATTTTTCTTTCCTCAATCTGAAATCTGTCCTCGTTCAGAGTAATTTATTGCCTTCAAATCAGTGCCTTGATCAGCAGCCAATACATTCTCGCTGAACAAGCACCTTGAGGTCACTTGAGTATAAAGGGCGAGCAGCTGTTCGCCCTTTACTTCATCTCCGTTATACTCTAATCAACACCAAGATGACAGCTTCGCAGGATTAGATTGGCTGTTGAATCACTTTTCAAATGAACATACTGGAATGGTTCTCAACCCTGCATCGTGAAGTTACTTGAGTATATGGTTTTGTGGCTCTTGTTGCTCCTGCCTAAACACTGTACAATTCGCGCCCTTATTTGGTTTTCCGTCGTTAAGAGGTCACATGACTACTGCAAAAGTTAATTTAATGGATTTTGATCGCAAAGGACTTCGTCACTATTTTGCTGAAGAACTTGGTGAGAAAGCATTCCGTGCAGATCAAGTGATGAAGTGGATTTATCATTTTGGTATTGATGACTTCGAAAAAATGACCAATATCAATAAGAAATTGCGTGAAAAACTAATCAATATCGCAGAGATAAAAGCACCGTATGTATCTGATGCACAACACTCCTCTGATGGCACCATTAAGTGGGCAATGCGAGTTGGGGATCAAGATGTTGAAACGGTTTATATTCCTGAAGATGACAGAGCGACATTATGTGTCTCTTCTCAAGTTGGCTGTGCGTTAGAATGCAAGTTCTGTTCTACGGCACAACAAGGCTTTAATCGTAACCTAAAAGTGTCAGAAATTATTGGTCAAGTCTGGCGTGCTGCTCGTGAAATTGGTTTAGAAAAAGAGACTGGCCGTCGCCCAATTACCAATGTGGTAATGATGGGAATGGGAGAACCGCTTCTGAATATGAAAAACCTGATACCATCCCTTGAAATCATGCTGGATGACTTAGGTTTTGGCCTGTCTAAACGCCGTGTCACGGTATCTACGTCTGGTGTGGTATCTGGGTTGGACCAAATGACAGACAATATTGATGTGGCTCTGGCTGTTTCTCTTCATGCACCAACGGATGAACTTCGTCGTCAAATTATGCCGATCAATGACCGTTGGAATATTGAAACACTGCTAACCTCTATTCACCGTTACATCGCATCATCAAATGCAAACCGCGGTAAGGTAACCGTCGAATATGTTTTGCTTGATCATGTAAACGACGATATGGAGCATGCAAGGCAGCTCGCAGAACTGCTAAAAGACACTCCGTGCAAGATAAATCTTATTCCATTTAACCCTTATCCTGGGTCACCATACAATAAACCTAGTAACTCAAGAATTGACAGGTTTATGAAAACGCTAATGCAATATGAAAATACGGTGACGGTGCGTAAAACTCGTGGTGATGATATTGATGCGGCCTGTGGGCAGCTAGTTGGTGATGTCATTGATAGGACCAAGCGCACAAAACAGAACTCGCAAGGGGAACCAATTCCCGTAAAATCTATCTGAACAGAGAGATTGAACTAATATCAATAGAATTGATAAAAACCCTTGCCGAAACTCAAGGGTTTTTATGTAATGTATTCAAGGATATTCAAATTACTGTATATTTGTTTTCTAACAAGTTGTGTTACAGTTGTTGAGTCAGTAAAAGAGAGCGAAATTGATCCAATTGCCGCGGCTAATGCGCGTGTTTCATTAGGGTTGCGCTATCTTTTTAACGAAAACTGGTCAAAAGCGAAAGAAAACCTTGAGATAGCGTTAAGTTATGCGCCAAACTACTATCATTCATTGAATTCTATCGCTTATTATTATCAGCAAGTTGAAGAAACTGATTTAGCAGACAAATACTATAAAAAGGCATTAAGGCAGTCTCCAAATAACGGTGATGTGCTTAATAATTACGGTGTATTCTTATGTGAGCTTGGTCAATATAGCCAAGCTGAAGTGTTATTCACCCGTGCTATTGAGCAAGAAAAGTACTATCGAATCGCGGATAGTTACGAAAATGCAGCTTTGTGTGCACTTCAAGCAGAAGAGCAAGAGAAAGCAACATATTACTTCGAGCGTTGTTTGGATTATGACCCTAACCGGCTATCTCCAATGTTTGAGCTATCTAAGATAGATTTTCAAATGGGAGAGATAGATAAAGCTAGGGATAGACTAGTTAAAATTCACAAGAAGTTTGGTTATCAGCGAAAAAGCTTACAATTGCTTATACACGTTGAACAGAGTGCTGGAAATGCACATTTAGCGGATGAGTATATTAAGCAATTGGAAGCCAGATATCCGAGCTCCAAAGACTATTAGAAGTACATGAATTATGAGTACTGATACAGAAAACAGCAATATTGTAGAAGAAGAAGTTAATCAGGTATTGGCAGGCGATTTACTCCGTCAAGAACGTGAGAAATTAGGTCTGTCACAAAAAGAGATTGCCGATAGATTGAGGCTTAGAGTCTCGATTATCGAAAGTATCGATAATAACAACTACGATTTTGATCAAGTAGCGACTTTTACCCGCGGTTATTTACGCTCCTATGCCAAAGCAGTGTCATTGGATGAAAAGGAGGTATTAGCGGCGCTAAATCATGCCAATGAAGTTCAACACGCAGAGCAAGAAATGCAAAGCTTTTCGCGCAAAACCAAACGCGAAAAAAATGATAGCCGGATAATGAAGCTTACTTGGGCAATTTTTGCCGTCATTATTGGTATTTCATCAGTGTGGTGGTATCAAAATCAGCAAGACACATTAACCGATGCCGCCGATGGTATCGAGCTAATAACAGAAGAAGCAACCATTTCAGAACCGTCCGTCGAGCTAAATGCCACAAACAGTTCTGATACAACTGAGCAACCTATAGTTGAACTTGAGGCTGTAGAAGCAGAGCAACAAACTGAAGCTGTAGATGTAGAGATATCACAAGCACCAGAAAGCGATGTTCAAACTAATATTGACGTAGAGAATACGCCAACTGAGCAGCCGTCGATGGAAGCTGAGAATACCGCTGACGCAGAAGCTGTTGTCGCTGAAGAGAGTACGGTTAGTCAACCCGCACCATCAGAAGGTTCATTAACCGATGTCACCATGGCATTTTCAGCAGATTGCTGGGTTCAAGTAAAAGACGCAAGTGGTGCCACATTGGCGACTGGTGTTAAGAAAGCGGGACGTGAGTTTTCCGTCGTCGGCGAAGCCCCATTTAGCTTTATTCTGGGTGCTCCCGAAGGCGTTAAAATTACAATTGCAGGTGAAGCCGCCGACCTTTCTGGTTATACTTCCGGCAAAGTAGCCCGATTCACTCTACCTTAGAAGCAAATTATGCAACACGAATCTCCTATTAAACGTCGCCCATCAAGCAGAATTTACGTGGGCGATGTGCCTATTGGTGACGGAGCGCCGATTGCGGTGCAGTCAATGACCAATACTCGTACAACCGATGTAGAAGCCACCTTAGCGCAGATTCATGCGTTAGAGAAAGTCGGCGCTGATATTGTTCGAGTATCCGTACCAACAATGGATGCCGCTGAGGCATTCAAACAAATTAAGCAGCAGTGTTCTATTCCTTTGATTGCCGATATTCATTTTGATTATCGAATTGCGCTAAAAGTGGCTGAATATGGTGTAGATTGCTTACGAATTAATCCAGGGAATATTGGCAATGAAGAACGTATCCGTTCGGTTGTTGATTGTGCCCGTGATAAAAATATTCCTATTCGTATTGGTGTTAACGGTGGCTCTCTGGAAAAAGAGATCCAGGTTAAGTACGGTGAGCCAACACCAGAAGCGCTAGTTGAATCAGCCATGCGTCATGTTGATATCTTGGATAGGCTCAATTTTGATCAGTTTAAAGTGAGTGTAAAAGCGTCGGATGTATTCCTCGCAGTTGACTCATATCGCTTATTAGCAAAGCAGATTGATCAGCCGCTCCACCTAGGTATAACCGAAGCAGGAGGAGCGCGAGCGGGATCGGTTAAGTCAGCCGTAGGCTTAGGAATGTTATTGTCGGAAGGTATCGGCGATACATTACGCGTCTCTTTAGCCGCGGATCCAGTCGAAGAGATTAAAGTCGGATTTGATATTCTTAAATCACTTAGAATCCGCTCTCGTGGTATTAATTTTATTGCTTGTCCTACCTGCTCTCGACAAGAGTTTGACGTGATCAATACCGTTAACGAACTAGAACAGCGACTGGAAGATATTGTTATTCCGATGGACGTTTCTATTATAGGTTGTGTAGTGAACGGCCCTGGTGAAGCTGAAGTCTCACATTTAGGTGTTGCCGGCGGCAATAGAAAAAGTGCCTATTATGATGATGGACAGCGCCAGAAAGAGCGATTTGATAATGACAATCTTATCGACCAGTTAGAAGCAAAGATTCGCGCAAAAGCATCAGTATTAGATACGAATAATCGTATTGATATAAACCAAATTATTGATAATAAATAACCTTAACGATTACGGTAAAAGATTGTGGCAAAAACAATTCAAGCAATACGAGGCATGAACGACTGCCTTCCTACAGATTCTCCGCTTTGGCAGAAAGTGGAAGGAACAGTAAAAAAAGTGATAAGTGCGTATGGATATAGCGAAGTACGCATGCCAATCGTTGAGCAGACGCATCTATTTAGCCGAGCCATTGGTGAAGTGACAGATGTTGTCGAAAAAGAGATGTATACATTTGAAGACCGCAATGGTGATAGTTTAACGCTTCGCCCAGAAGGTACCGCTGGATGTGTCCGTTCTGGCATCGAAAATGGTTTACTGTATAACCAAGAGCAGCGCTTGTGGTATATGGGACCAATGTTCCGTCATGAAAGACCACAAAAAGGACGTTACCGTCAATTTCATCAAGTGGGTGCAGAAGTTTTTGGTCTAAATGGACCTGACGTTGATGCAGAAATGATCATGATGACTGCGCGCTTGTGGCGTGAGCTTGGCATTGATGAACATGTTCGATTAGAACTGAATTCCATCGGTTCGTTAGAAGCAAGAGCGAATTATCGCGATGCATTGGTCGCTTATTTAGAGCAGCACGAAGATGTGTTGGATGATGACTGTAAACGTCGTATGTATACCAACCCACTGCGTGTATTGGATACAAAAAATCCAGATGTACAAGCCATTTTAGGTGACGCGCCAGAACTGTCGGCCTTCTTAGATGAAGAGTCAAAACAACATTTTTCTGGACTGTGTGAACTTCTTGATGCTGCCGGAATCGAATATCAAGTTAACCAACGATTGGTGCGCGGTTTAGATTATTACAACCGAACCGTATTTGAGTGGATCACTGAAAGCTTAGGCGCGCAAGGAACAGTGTGTGGTGGCGGTCGTTACGACAGTTTGGTTGAGCAATTAGGTGGTAAACCAACGCCTGCGGTAGGGTTTGCGATGGGGCTAGAGCGACTCGTATTGCTGCTGGACACATTAGGCCTAAATGATGTTCGCCGTGCGGTAGATGTTTATATCGTCACCGCGGGAGAAGGGACAATGATGGCAGGAATGAAGTTAGCTGAGCAGCTTCGTGAATCAGTACCTGAACTCCGAGTTATGACCCACTTTGGGGGTGGTAACTTTAAGAAACAATTTAAGCGTGCTGACAAAGTCGGTGCAGCAATCGCATTAGTGCTAGGTGAAAATGAAGTGTCTGAAGGAACAGTAGTGGTTAAAGACCTTGCTGGTGGTGAGCAAAGTACGCTTGACCAAACTGACGTTGCATCACACCTAACAAATTTGATTTAAGAGGACAGGACGTGGAACTGTACGATAGCGAAGAACAACAAGTTGAAGCCATTAAAGATTGGTGGAAAGAGAACGGCAAAGCGGTCATTTTAGGTGGCGTTGTTGGATTGGGTGGCATTTTTGGATGGCGTTATTATCAAGATTCTGTAGTCGCAGCGAAAGATGCAGCATCAGACAGCTATACAAAGGTTATTTCTCAGCTCTCTAGCGCAGGAAGTGATGCCAGTGACGAGGTTCAGAGTTATATTGACGCCAATAAAGAGACGGAATACGCAGTACTCGCAGCACTGCAGTTAGCGCGAGTTCAAGTCGAAGCTAACGATATTCCTGCGGCATTAGCACAACTTGAGTGGGCGAAAGCCAATACTAAAGATGAAACCGTCAAACCTTTGATCGACTTTCGTATCGCCAGAGTGTTTGCTCAGCAGCAGCAGTTTGATCAAGCTATTGCTCAACTTTCAGCAATTACATCATCGGCATGGCAAGGGCGAGTAAACGAGCTTAAAGGTGACATCTTGTTACGTAAGGGCGACAAAGAAGGTGCTTATAGTGCCTATGTTGAAGCTCAGCAAGCTGGTGATGCAAACCAAGGTATTCAATTAAAGCTGGATGACTTGGCGAAATAAGGGCAGAAACCATGAATAAGTTATTCAGCCGAATTTTGCTAGGCTCATTGGCACTGTCCACTATCGTGGGTTGCTCTAGTGAAGAAGATACCGTGGTAATGGCTCCCGTTCCACAAGTATCAAGCCAGTTTACGCCAGATAGCCAATGGACGACTTCTATTGGAAATGGTGTTGGGCATTTCTTTTCTAAGCTTCAGCCAGAATTTGCTTATGAAAAAATATTTGTTGCTAGCCGAGATGGAGAAGTTAAGGCTCTTGATCCCGCTAGTGGGGAAACTCTCTGGTCAACGAATGTTAGTGGTGACACTTCTGCACGATTGTCTGGTGGCCTAAATGCCTCATATGGCAAAGTATTTATTGGCTCAGAAAACGGTCAGTTAATCGCCTTAAACGCCGAATCAGGAGAACTTGTTTGGCGTAAAAACGTGTTAGGCGAAGTTCTTGCTAGACCTGCAACTGACAATAGTTTAGTCATGATTAATACCAGTCGTGGCATTTTGGTTGCGTTAGATGCAGAGACAGGTGATGAGGCTTGGAGCATCAGCACAGAGGTGCCAAACCTTACTCTTCGTGGTGACAGCGCCCCTTCAACCGCATCCGGCGGTGTCTTTTGGGGAACCGCCAATGGTCGATTGGCGGCAGCAGTGGTTGAACGTGGCCAGCTAATTTGGCAACAACCTGTAGGTACACCAAAAGGCGCAACAGAAATAGATCGAATTGTTGATGTTGATTCATCGCCGATTATTCTAGGATCCATGCTGTATACCGTTGGTGTGAATGGCCAGTTAATCGCTATTGATCTTCGTTCTGGCGGCCCATCATGGAAACGAAACTACTCTTCAGCTCTTGATATGTCGACGGATGGTTCGCGATTATATCTGGTAACAGACAATGATTACGTAGCGGCGGTTGATGCTCGTAGTGGCACGGAACTATGGAAAAACAAACAGTTAGAAAACCGTTTGCTGACTTCGCCTACAATTATTGATGATTATATTGTTGTTGGTGATGCAGAAGGCTATCTGCACTGGCTGGATAAAAACAGTGGTGAGTTTGTTGCTCAACAACTTGTTAATGATAGTGGTTTTGCTGTTGCACCCATTGAGCTCGATGATGGATATTTGATCACGACTCGCAATGGTAGGGTTGAGAAATTAACGGTCAACTAGCTGTGTAATCTGACGTAAGTAACCTGATCATAGTGAGTGTTACTTAAGATCAATAGTGTGATAGAATTCACGTTCGGCTCCTGACTTAGCGGTTAGGAGCCGTTTTGTTGACATTAATAAGTGTGGTTATAGGTAAATAGGCAATGTTTACCTATAACTACATATAGAATAAAAATTGTAGAGGTTGTTATGATTCCTGTTGTTGCTCTAGTTGGGCGTCCAAACGTAGGTAAATCAACATTATTTAACCGATTGACCCGTACTAGGGATGCATTGGTTGCCGACTTTCCTGGACTTACTCGAGATCGTAAATATGGTCAGGCTAAGCTAGGAGAGCATGAATTCATCGTGATTGATACTGGTGGTATTGATGGCACAGAAGAAGGCGTAGAAACCAAAATGGCGGCGCAGTCATTAGCGGCTATTGATGAAGCTGATGTTGTGTTATTTATGGTTGATGGCCGCGCTGGACTAACGGTATCAGATGAAGCGATAGCAGAGCATTTGCGTAAAATTGAAAAGCCAGCCATGTTAGTGGTCAATAAAGTGGATGGCGTTGATGCTGACGCAGCAAGTGCTGAGTTTTGGCAGCTTGGTATGGACAATATGTACCAAATAGCCGCTGCTCATGGTCGTGGCGTGAGTGCGTTGATTGATCTAGCGTTAAACCCATTTGCTGAAGAGTTGTTAGAAAAGAATGAAGGTGAGATAGAAGATCTTACCCATTTGGCTGAGCAGGAAGAAGAGCAACTTGAGTATTCCGAGCAAGAAGCAGAAGAAGAGTTTCAGAGGCTTCAAGACCAGCCGATTAAGCTGGCGATTATTGGTCGGCCTAACGTGGGTAAATCAACGCTAACCAATCGTATTCTAGGTGAAGAGCGTGTTGTTGTTTATGATATGCCCGGAACAACACGTGACTCTATCTATATTCCAATGGAGCGTGATGGACGAGAATACGTACTGATTGATACCGCAGGTGTTCGTCGAAGAAAGCGTATCAATGAAACGGTAGAAAAATTTTCTGTGGTGAAAACTTTAAAAGCCATTGAAGATGCTAACGTAGTGCTATTGATAATTGATGCTCGCGAAAATATCTCAGATCAAGATTTAAGCTTACTGGGTTTTGCATTAAACGCTGGACGTTCCATCGTATTAGCCGTTAATAAATGGGATGGACTGGATAGCGATGTAAAAGAGCATGTTAAAAAAGAGCTGGATAGACGTCTGGGCTTTGTTGATTTCGCTCGAATTCACTTTATTTCCGCTCTGCACGGTACTGGTGTTGGTCACTTATTCGAGTCAGTACAAGAAGCTTATAAATCAGCGACAACTCGTGTAGGAACCTCTGTACTTACCCGTATTATGAAGATGGCAACAGATGATCATCAGCCGCCATTAGTTCGTGGTCGTCGTGTAAAACTAAAATACGCCCATGCTGGGGGATATAACCCGCCAATTATTGTTATCCATGGTAATCAGGTAAACGAGCTACCAGACTCTTATAAACGATATTTAATGAACTATTATCGTCGTTCTTTGGAGATAATGGGCACACCCATTCGAATTCAGTTTCAAAGTAGTGAAAACCCATTTGAAAAGAAAGGCGATAAAGAGACACTTTATCAAGACCGTAATCGCAAACGCGTATTAGGTATGATGAAGAACCGTAAGAAAAAGTAGTATCGCCTGAGACTTATTCGATTTAGCGGATAATCGGCTATGACCGACTAGAACGAAAAGCAATAGAAAGCGCCTTAGGCGCTTTTTATTTGCCTAGAGAAGTGATTTGATCCCATCTCAAAATGAGAAATAGAATAAAATAGTTAAAAAATATTATGGAAGTAATCCGGCTAACTATTTGATAGGAAAAGATATATGTCGATTTCTATCTGGAGCTCTAAACTCAGCACAAAAGCGATTACAACAAATGGTTGCTTGAATAATCGCGAACAGGGATCGATTTTATAAAATACCGCGATCTCGGTTGTATACCAATGTTGATTAGTTTAATTAACTGTTTAAAATCCAAAAACAGGATATGTAACTTATGCTTTCGGGTTGTGGTTATATAAATATTCTTAATGGTGCAGATCGCTGATCAGATAAGATTAAGCAGATGATCCGATAAAGATCATAGTAACCTAAAAGCAGTAAAAAGATCATCATGTTCTTTATGCAAAAAGATCATGGTAGCCTAATAGCAATCCTGATGAATGTCAGGGATTGGAAACGTCGATCTAACCTTACTAAGTCATAAAGCTATTTAAATTAGATTGAACATAATTAAGAGAGACTCATTATGTCGCCACAAAATATTTGCCCTCAATGTAACCAAGAGCTTGAGTGGAAAGCTGGTGTTTATCACTGTAAGCCGTGTTTAACTAAATATAACAAACTCGCATTTTGTCCGGATTGTGACGCGGAGCTAGAGAAGCTTCAGGCGTGTGGTGCTGCGAACTATTTTTGTAATAGCTGCAATGAGCTTAAATCTAAGTCACGAGTACGATTTCAGTTTGAACAACAGGCATAACGGAGTAAAACAAGTTTAGCCTTACTGAACACGCAATCAGGCGATAAAGCAGTAGAAAATGCCAACAAGTGCTATCCGAAGGAAAAAATGGCTACTTGAAAGATCAACGGCCCCTAAATTCTAGCTGACTATGGAGTGAATATTGCCATCGGCTAGCTGAGTGATGATGCGATCTCCTTTGCTAACCTCTTCTGCCTGTGTAATGACTTGGCCATCTTCCCGCTTACTAATACTATAACCTCGCTTGAGTGTTGCCAGCGGGCTCACTGCATCTAATGTTTCTGCGGCGAGTGCCAGTTTATGACGCTCAATCATCAGCTTTTTATCCATGGCATCAATTAAGCTCTGATTAAGTCGAGATAGAGAGTTCTGCTGGTTTTTAATGGTATTGTCTGGCGATAAAAGCTGCAATTGATGATCGAGCTTTCTTATTGATGATTGTTGCTGTTGAAATCTCGCTTGAATGGCAGAAATTAATCGTGATTCTAGCTCATCAAGTTGTTGATTCTGCTTCTCTAATTGGTAACTAGGGTGCTGTTTGTCTAGTAAATGAGAGAGCTTTTGCAAGGTAAATTGTTGCTCAGAAAAGTAATGTTGAATGCTGTTTTTTAATGCCAAGACCCGACGAGTAATTGCTTGCTGCTTATGGCTTTGATCTCGACTGACCAGCTCTGCGGCTGCGGATGGTGTTGGTGCTCGAACATCGGCAACAAAATCAGCGATTGTCACATCGATTTCATGTCCGACGGCGCTAACAATCGGAATTTGACTGGCTGCTATTGTCCGCGCAACGATTTCATTATTAAAACACCACAGATCTTCAATTGAACCACCACCACGACCAACTATTAACACATCGCATTCATTACGGCTGTTTGCTCTGCCAATGGCTTGAGCAATCTCTATTGCGGCATTTTCTCCTTGCACAAGGGTTGGGTAAATAACCACCGGCAGGGTCGCGTCTCGTCGTTTTAATACATCTAGAATATCGTAAAGTGCTGCGCCAGTTTTTGATGTCACAACACCGACTGTTCGTGGGTTTTCAGGTAAGCTTTTTTTGGTGGATTGAGCAAATAGTCCTTCGGCCGCTAATTGCATTTTCAGTTCATCAAACTGCTGCTGCAATTTACCGTCGCCTTCCGGTTGCATACTTTCAACAATAAGCTGGTAGTCACCACGAGGTTCATAAAGTGAAAGGCGAGCTTTTACTAATACTTGGTTACCACTGCTAGGTTTAAATGTTACGCGGCGATTATTACCGCGAAACATAGCACATTTTACCTGAGCTCGGGCGTCTTTTAGAGAAAAGTACCAATGGCCTGAAACTGGCGCGGAAAAGTTTGATATCTCTCCAACAAGCCAAACAACACCCATTTCGTTTTCAAGTAGAAGACGAACTTCAGAATTGAGTCGGGATACTGTGAAAATATTTTCGTTTCGTTGTTGAAAATTGGATTGCAGAGACACCAGAGATACCACAGAGACGTGAGTATGGAAATTAGCGGCAATATAATACATATCAAGGGGGTAAATGCAAATAAAAATCAAAAAAATGTGTAGCTAACCGATTGCGTCGTGCGTATAATCCGTTTGCAATATTTATATTGATTCACTCTAAGATTCATCCTTTTGACTCGTTGTTAAGGATGAATTTTTGTATTAACCCTATGTTGAGAGATATTGCAATGCTACGAATCGCAAAAGAAGCCCTTACTTTTGACGACGTTTTACTCGTCCCTGCACATTCGACAGTACTTCCAAATACCGCGGACTTGCGTACTAAATTAACCAAAAATATTGAGATGAACATCCCGATGCTTTCCGCATCGATGGATACGGTCACGGAAGCTCGTCTTGCAATCGCTCTTGCTCAAGAAGGTGGCATTGGTTTTATTCATAAAAACATGTCCATTGAACAACAAGCAGAACAAGTTCGCTTAGTAAAAATATTCGAAGCTGGAGTGGTTTCTCATCCTGTTACTGTGAAACCGACGGCTACCATTGCAGATGTGTTGGCTTTAACTGAGAAAAACGGCTTTGCTGGTTATCCTGTTGTTGGTGAGAACAATGAACTGGTCGGAATTATTACTGGACGAGATGTTAGATTTGTTACTGATCTATCCAAAACAGTCGATAAAGTAATGACGCCAAAAGAGCGTCTGGCAACGGTTAAAGAAGGCGCAGCTCCAGAAGTTGTGCAAGAAGAGATGCACCGTTCTCGCGTAGAGAAAGTGTTAGTTGTGAATGATGCATTCCAGCTAAAAGGCATGATTACTGCTAAAGACTTCCATAAAGCGGAAAGAAAACCGCACGCATGTAAAGATGACCAAGGTCGTCTACGAGTGGGGGCCGCTGTTGGCGCCGGCGCTGGTAATGAAGAAAGAGTCGCAGCACTTGTTGAAGCAGGGGTAGATGTACTACTTATCGATTCTTCACATGGTCACTCTGAAGGGGTATTAACTCGAATTCGAGATACACGCGCTGCCTATCCAAATCTGGATATTATTGGCGGTAATGTTGCGACAGGTGCAGGTGCTAAAGCATTAATTGATGCAGGTGTTAGCGCAGTAAAAGTAGGTATTGGCCCTGGTTCAATTTGTACGACGCGTATTGTTACTGGTGTTGGGGTTCCACAAATCACCGCTATCTCAGATGCTGTTGAAGTGGCGGATCAATATGGTATTCCAGTTATTGCTGATGGCGGGATTCGTTTCTCTGGTGATATCTGTAAAGCCATTGTTGCCGGAGCATCATGTGTCATGGTTGGTTCAATGTTCGCCGGTACAGAAGAAGCACCGGGTGAAGTTATTTTGTACCAAGGTCGCTCTTACAAATCATATCGCGGAATGGGCTCTCTAGGCGCAATGTCGCAAGGCTCTTCGGACCGTTACTTCCAAACGGATAATGCAGCAGACAAGCTAGTACCGGAAGGAATAGAAGGTCGTATCGCTTATAAAGGTCGCTTGAAAGAGATTGTGCACCAGCAAATGGGTGGATTACGCTCAAGTATGGGACTTACTGGCAGCGCTACGGTAGAAGAGATGAGAACCAAAGCAGAGTTTGTTCGTATATCTGGTGCGGGTATGAAGGAGTCGCATGTTCATGATGTCCAGATTACCAAAGAAGCACCTAACTATCGTTTAGGCTAGTCAACACACAAGAATTGAGACATTAGAAATGACAAAAAATATTCATGATCAACGTATTTTGATTTTAGATTTTGGTTCTCAGTACACGCAGCTGATTGCTCGTCGTATTCGTGAAATTGGTGTTTATTGTGAGTTGTGGAGTTGGGATGTTGAAGAGTCTGATATTAGAGACTTTAACCCTAACGGTATCATTTTATCTGGTGGTCCAGAGAGCGTAACAGAAGATAACTCTCCACGTGCGCCAGAATATGTATTTGAAGCCGGTGTACCCGTGTTTGGTGTTTGTTATGGTATGCAAACTATGTCCGAGCAGTTAGGCGGTAAAGTTGCTGGTTCAAATGAACGTGAATTTGGTTATGCAAAAGTAGAGGTAGTTGATGACTGCCAACTGTTCAAAAATATAGAAGACGCCATTGCAGAAAATGGTCACCCGCTGCTTGATGTTTGGATGAGCCATGGTGATAAAGTGGTTGAAATTCCATCTGACTTTAAAAAAATTGCTGAAACAGAAACGTGTCCATTTGCCGCCATGGCGAATGAAGAGAAACAGTTTTATGGCGTTCAGTTCCACCCTGAAGTAACCCATACAAGACAAGGCATGAGAATGCTTGAGAACTTTGTTATCTCTATTTGTGGTTGCGAAAAATTATGGACATCTCAGTCAATTATTGATGATGCGGTTGCTCGTATTAAAGAGCAAGTAGGGAATGACGAAGTTATTCTTGGCTTGTCTGGTGGTGTTGACTCATCTGTTGTCGCTATGTTGGTTCACCGCGCTATTGGTGACAAGCTAACCTGTGTATTTGTTGATAACGGTCTACTTCGTTTAAACGAAGGCCAACAAGTAATGGACATGTTTGGTGACCACTTTGGATTGAATATTGTTCATGTAAAAGCAGAACAACGATTCCTAGATGCACTAAAAGGTCAACAAGATCCTGAAGTGAAGCGTAAAACCATTGGTCATGTGTTTATTGATGTTTTTGATGAAGAGTCGAAAAAATTGGATAACGCCAAATGGTTAGCTCAAGGAACCATTTATCCAGATGTTATTGAGTCGGCAGCGTCTAAAACCGGTAAAGCGCATGTGATTAAGTCGCACCATAATGTTGGCGGCTTGCCAGATGATATGGAAATGGGGTTAGTTGAACCACTTCGTGAGCTGTTTAAAGATGAAGTGCGTAAAATTGGTTTGGAGCTAGGTTTACCATATAACATGCTTTATCGTCACCCGTTCCCAGGCCCTGGTCTAGGGGTTCGTGTATTAGGTGAGATTAAGAAAGAGTATTGTGATCTGCTTCGCCGTGCTGACGCCATCTTTATTGAAGAGTTGCATAACGCGGATTTGTACAACAAAGTATCACAAGCTTTTGCAGTATTTTTGCCAGTACGCTCGGTCGGCGTGATGGGCGACGGAAGAAAGTACGATTGGGTCGTCTCTTTGCGCGCCGTAGAAACTATCGACTTTATGACCGCTCACTGGGCTCATCTGCCATATGATTTCTTAGGTAAAGTTTCTAATCGTATTATCAATGAAGTCGAAGGCATATCTCGCGTGGTATACGATATTTCAGGAAAACCACCTGCGACTATCGAGTGGGAATAATAGAGATTAAGTAACAAAAAACTAGGTTATTCAGTCATCAAGTAAACCGGACATGGGTTACTTGATGACTCTCTTTTCAGTTAAATTAATGCCAGTCAAACCCTTCTCGTTATTACTTTGTTGGTTGTCACAAAATTCTTTTGTTGAATATCAATTTTGAGTATTGCAACTAAGTTGATAATAAACTATTATCCGCGCGACTAAAAAATATCTGTATTTTTTCAACTAATTTTGAGTAAGGTTCGCATCGGATGTCAACAAAACTAGCAAACCCAGCACCATTAGGCCTAATGGGCTTTGGTATGACGACTATTCTTCTAAATATTCATAACGCAGGTTATTTCCCTATTGATTCCATGATTCTTGCGATGGGTATTTTTTATGGTGGATTAAGCCAAGTTATTGTTGGCATCATGTGTTTTAAGCGTGGCGATACTTTTGGAACGACGGCTTTCACGTCATACGGTTTGTTTTGGTTAACCCTAGTCGGTCTAATTGTAATGCCTAAAATGGGCTTACCCGCGAGCCCAGCGCCATTTATGGGGTGGTATTTAGCACTATGGGGTGTTTTCACTGCCTTTATGTTTATTGGCTCACTTTGCTACCCAACGGCTAAACAAGTTGTATTTGGTTCTTTGGTGATACTATTTGCTCTACTTGCTATTCGTGACTTCACCGGTAACGAGTTTATTGGTCATATCGCAGGTTATGAAGGTATTTTCTGTGGCGCGAGCGCAATCTATTTTGCCATGGCTCAAGTTTTAAATAATGAATTTGGTCGCGAAATATTACCAGTAGGTAAACCACTGATTGGTCGTGTAAAAGTAGTTGGAGAAGAAGCAGAGACACAACCTGTTACGGCATAAGATGACGCTCTAATCCGTTTTCAGTAGATAGCTATTTTCAGTCCCCGCCATCGATATGGCGGGGATTTTTGTTTGTGGTTATCCATTTAATCAACAAGAAGAAATTTAGCCTAGCAGTAAGCTAACATCCGTTATCTGTTGCTAACTGACGTTGCGATAGTTGACTCGATATTAGAACCAACGCCATTAAACCGCACGCGGCTAAATAAAAGAATCCCAATCCAGCTTGATCTGAAACCCATACCTCGACTAAGTAACCTCCAAACAAACCGGATAAACACATCTGTACCGATCCAGATAAGGCAGAGACAGAACCTGCCTGCTGTTTGTGAGGAGAGAGCAGCATGCTGATAGAAAGAGGAAATGAGATCCCTTGAGCAACTGCCAGTAATGTAAAGGCAAAGATAAGATTAAACAGCGTCATCTCCGTCGCTAATAACCACGCTCCTGAAAACGTCATCAATGCAATGGCAAATGCCATTAAGATGCTGTTAGAAAAGTAGCGGTTAATAACATTGAGAATGAGACTACCAATTAGTAGGCCCGCCGAGGGAATGATCATCACCGAGCCATATTCGGCTGTAGTGAGACCAAGTTGGTTTTGTAGTAAGAACGGAAATAGCGATAGCGATACAAGGCTAGCAAGGTAGCTCAACCAGTTGTAGCTGGCGCTGCCTATAACTTGAGGGTTACAGATTAACTGCCAATAGGTGCTCATCACCTTTTTAACCTTAAATGGTTTTTGATTGTATGGCAGAGTTTCAGGAAGAATAAACCAGCCTAATACGTATATGCTGCATAGATAAAACAATACAAAAACGAACACAGCCTGCCAACTAAAATGGAAAGCAATCCACCCACCTAATACAGGGGCGAGGATGGGAATAATAGAGGCGGTAATTGAGATGTAGGAGAAGGCTTTTGTTAACTGTGAACCATCATAACTATCTCGCAACACACTTCTCCCCAGCACTGAGGCGCTTCCTGCTCCAAGCCCTTGCAGTAATCGTCCTATCTCTAAGGCTTGAAAGTGGTCAGAAAAAAATAGACAAACGACAGTACCTAGTAAATATATGCCTTGGCCAAGAATGAATATAGGCCGTCGTCCAATGGCGTCTGACATGGGGCCATAAAAAAGTTGTGATACGCCAAATCCGACCAAAAATAGGGTAACAAGCATTTGAACTTGTGCCTGTCCGATAGCAAGTGACTCGCTAATTAACGGTAATGATGGCAAATAAATACTGACGCCAACCTGCCCTGTAGCAATGATCATCATGGCTAACAGCATGGGTGTTTTTTTAAAGGTGGTTCTCTTTTCTCTTATCATGCTAACAGTGTATATTGATAACCAATGTTTGATAATTACCGCTTTGGGAATTAAATTAATTCCCATCTGGAATTAGTTGAGGTGGCGATGGATTGGATTCAAAGTGTGCAAAGTTATGTTCGTGTTGTTGAAGAGGGCAGTTTTAATGGCGCGGCAAGAAAGCTTAATACGACCGGCTCAGCGATAAGTAAACGAATACACTGGTTAGAGGATCGAGTTGGTGTTCAGCTATTGAAGAGAACAACACGATCTGTGACGCAAACAGAAGCAGGGGTCCTGTTTTATGAGCGAGCGAAAAGTCAGCTAGATAGCTGGCAATCAGTTATTGATGAAACACGAAGTGTAAACCAAGCACCTGTAGGGTTACTGCGCATTGGGGCAACATTGGCGGTAGGATCCAAATTTCTGATCCAGTATTTAGATGATTTTTTGCAGCAATATCCAGACATCCGTATTCAGTTGACCACAACAACTCCAGGGCAGTTGCCAGAGCTGAGTTTGGATCTATTTATAAGCCGTGAAATCGAGCAATTAAACTCACTAAGCTTTAAAGCCACGCCACTTTTTGAACACCAAGCGGGCTTCTATGTTTCTCCCAAGTATATTGAAGCGTACGGTGAACCAAAAACAATCGATGATCTTGCCTACCACAATATGTTGATTTGGGGAGAGCGCCCGCAACGAGAGATAAAGTTATCTCAAGGTCGGCGACTTCATTTATCTGGAAATTTTGCCACCACTAATCCTGAAGCTCTGTTTTATGCAGGAAAAAATGGCATGGGTATTTTGCTTACCAATAATGTCATGATTAAAGAAGAGTTAAAAAGTGGTGCTTTGGTTAGGATTTTGCCAGAGGTGACAGCTGATGAAGCGACAGTTTTTGCGTATTATCCGAAGCTGGATTATCAACAAACGCGAACGCAGTTATTCTTAAATTACTTGAAACAACGTTTAGAGAAAGAGCAACTAGGGTAAGGTTGTTAAGGATTCTCAGTTAAAATAAACTAGGCGCTCTTAGCTATGGAGCGCCTCAAGGGTCAGACGACTTTTGTTACTTACCGCTCTCTCCCGGCTCAGAGATTTGATACAAGGTATGTTCATCACATGTCTCTTCGCAGTTACATGCTTTGTCGACTCCAACATTGCTTAAGCCTCCACAACTGCCTTTGATTGTTTTTTTATTTAATATGACTCCGATTGCCATAAGTAAAATCACAATAAGAAAAACACCGAACGTAATAAGTAGTGTAGTCATAATTTGCCCGTTATTTATTGAAAGGCTTTATTGATGAAATGGAACGAAGGTTTCTTCTCATCATTTGGCCTTTACCTGCACCTTGCTGTAAGTGTACACCATCTTGTTTATGTTCGTGTGCATTTGAACTTCCACATCCGCAGCCACTTCCTTTATGAGAGCATCCTCCCTTCTTAGCGTGATTGGTCGAGGGGCGACCTTGCTCTGCGCTTGTCAGTTCAGTCATAGGACTATTGATAGCATTAGCCAACGGAGTTTGTGCAGTGACTTGAAAGACACGAATACCTGAGCTGAGTAGTTTACCCAGTGCTCTTTCACCGATATTTCTAACAATAACCGCATCTGCTTTCATGCTACTGATCAGAGAAAGCAGCGATTTTTTATCTTGGCAAGAAGAGTTGCCAAGAGCCGCAGGGTTATGCATATAGTCAATGGATGAGTTTTCTTGATTTATAAATGCAAATTGTGATGCTTTCATAAAATGATTCGCAACACAATTACGGTTATGTGGGATCGCATAGATCATTGTTCTGACTCCTTATCTTCTAGAACAAGTGCGTTACCTTCAACCAAACTAGCAGCAACTTTAAACCGAGCACGGCTTACTATATTGCCAAAAGTTTGCCTAGAAACGCCCATTTGATCTGCAGCCTCTTGTTGACTAAGGTTCTGATAATCAGCAAGTCTTAGTGCTTCAAATTCTTCAGAGAGCAAGTCGGTCTTAGTGAGTTTACTCATTGGTATGCCGTTTGGTTTAAAGCAGCTATGAGCTGGTCTTCCACAGATACGGCGACACTTTTTAGGTCTAGCCATAAGCTCTCCTTGGTCGTTTCAATTTTATCATACGATCATTATTGGCATATGCCAATAATTTATGAGAGTTATTTTTGGCATATGCTATTTTAAAGGTATTGTATAGCAAAATTCCTCTGGGGGAACGGTTAATAAGTGTTTGGTTTATTAGTGTCTGTTTTTTAGGGGTATTTACTAAGAAGCTTCTATAGTGGCAAGAGTTAACTCATTGACTGAGGTAAATGACAAACACAGTCAACCTTTAGTGGGTTAACTGTGTTGTTATAATCTGTGTATTTATAAGCTATACCGCTATAAATTATGCCACTATAAAGTGAGTAGTGTTGGATCGGTAAACGTACCAAGCACGGCAGTGGAATGTACGGAAGAAGCGTGAGGATAGAACACTTGTTGTTCGCAGCATGGACAGGTTGGTAGCTTTTCGTCTTCCTGATCGATATCGACAACTATATTACAATTTTTGCAGAGGTAGCTTCCTTTGCCCGGTTCCTGACCTGTGATCAAGCAACAAACATCATCATAGTGATTCATAAGTCTACTCCTTTATAGGTATGAACGTTTGATAAGTTATAGTTGAGAACTGCTCAAAAAGCGAGCAGTAATATGATGAGCTCTACACTCCTTCCCAAACATTTATGTATTGAAATGTAACCATCATGTAAAAACGAGACGATTGAGCTATAAATGTAAGTTGGTTTTATTGTTGGCTCGTTTTTTGATAGTGCCTGTGATTAATTTTTCGGTTGTTTGTAATTGTTATTGCGCTAATAAATAAAGCCTCAAAATTGAGGCTTTACGATGCAAGGCCGTAAATCTGGAGTGATCTAAACTTTAAACTTACTCACTAATGAACTTAACTGCTCGTTCGCTGCTGCAAGGCTTTGCGTGCTGTCTAATGTTGCTTTTCCGTTATCTGTTAGATTTAAAACCATTTCTCTGATGTTCGTCATATTACGATTTACTTCTTCCGTAACGGAGCTTTGTTGTTCTGATGCCGTTGCAATCTGAGTACTGAGATCATTAATCTCCACAATCGAGTTACTGACAGAGTCGAGCCCTTGAGCAACCTTATCGGCATTCTCTGCGGTGGTCTCACAAGTTATTTTTGTTTCATCCATGGCAGAGACAGCTTGTGATGCATCACGTTGTAGTCGATCTAGCAGATCGTTGATTTCTTTAGTACTGGTTTGAGTTCGAGAGGCGAGGGCTCTTACTTCATCAGCCACGACAGCAAACCCTCTTCCTTGCTCTCCCGCTCGTGCAGCTTCTATTGCGGCATTTAGCGCGAGTAAATTAGTTTGCTCAGCGATGTCGCCAATAACACCAAGTACATTAACAATCTCTTTAGTATTGTTATTCATTGTATGGATATTGGTTGCAGCAGAGTCCACTTCCTGCATCAGTGAAGACATGCTAACACTGGCTTCCGTGACGCTTTTCTTCGATGATTGCGCTTCGATACCGGCTTTCTTGGTGTTTTCAGCGGTATCGGCGGCACTTTGTGCCACTGTTTCTGCTGTTGCACTCATCTCGGTTATCGCGGTAACAACTTGCTCGGTCTCTGCTGAATGTGTAACCAAAGCTTGGTTGGTATTTTCAGACTGTATTTTAAGCTCTTCAATGCTGCTCGTTATGTGAGTAGAAGCAGCGGTGACATCTTTTATCATCGACTGCAGATAGATGATAAAATTATTTACTGAATTTCCAATATCACCAAGCTCATCTTTACTGGTTATCTCAACTCTCGAGGTAAGATCCGCTTCTCCGGTAGATAAGGTATCAATTCGTGTTCGTAAGCCAACAAGCCCTCGAACTAAGCTGTTTATTGTCCATAGCGTTATTGCTAATGACACTATGATGATGACGCTGCCTACCCCAATTCCTTGATAGACTTTCTGATTAAAGATATCCGCTGTACTGGTGGTTAAAGACTGTTCTATCTCAGTTATGTCACTGGCATAAGTACCGGTAACAATTGTCCATCCCCAATCAGGGAAAATAGTTCTTGAGTAGGCAATCTTTTGTTCGGTCTGTTTGGTTGCTGGGTTTTCAAATTCTATATAGGTAAAGGCTTCCGTTTTTCCTTTGATATCATTTGCTATTTTGCTGGTATTCCCTAATACCTGCCCGATGATCTCTTTTTTTGGGTGAGTTAAGATCGTCCCTTTTTCATCTTGAACCCAAAAATAACCATTTTTGCCATATTTTGATTGCCTAATGGTTTCTAATGCAGAATCTAGCTTATCCTTTCTCAAGGTATTGATGTACTCACCAGTAGCAATAACCATATTCATCGGGGCAAAATAGATAGAAGCAGAGAGTTTTTCTTCGACTTTACCGGTGGATGGATTGTCAAAATAGTAGCTAGAAAATCCTATTTTTTCTTGTTTAGCTGAAGAGACAATATCTTGAGCAAAATAGATGCCTTTTACATCTTCGCTTTCAGATGCATCGGTACCAATAATGCTTGTATTAGCACCATTGGCAAGATAAACGATAGAGTCCGCATCATAGGCAAAAATATATCGGCCATTCCCCCAACGATAGTTGTTCAAAAAGGCGAACACGGCATCTTCTGAACCACTGTTTTGGTAAATCTGTTCAACGGTGGATGCAAAGGTGCTTATTTCATCCGCTAAACTTGCTTTCACGTTCTCAAATTTGGCACTGTTGTAGTAGTTGGAAACCGACAATGTAACGGTATCTATTTGACCTTTTAAACTATTATCAATGAGTTCAGATACTCTCTCGGTAACATTTTCTTTTTCTGTGCCAAGAACAACATCTTTTGTGATAAACATGTTCACCACAAAAAACAGACCAAATATAATAAGGGCGCTACTTACCATCAAAGTAAGCTTGGTTCTAATCGTTATATTCATGATGTCCTCTATTATTGGATGTGAGGTAGGGGGACGATCCAATGACGTAACTTATAGTAGTTATATAGTGAATCCTTAAAGAGTATATTATAAATAAGCTAAATATCGTCTCTCATTGGCTGATTATGTTGCGTCAATCAAAGAAGTGAATGAATCATTTGTTGCCGATCAAAGTTTTAGAATTTCTTTGATATGGATTGAGGAAATGAGTTTTGAACAGCAAATAGACGAGGAAAAAAACGAGGAAAATTCCAACTTATCGTTGGCTGTTTAAGGGGGCATTCATTGCTTGAATGTAGGGGATGAGTCAAGAGAGCAGTAAAACAGCATTTAGCTGCTTAACTGCTCATCGGAACAACATTCATCATTGAGAAAGCCGATGACATTTTCTAGCTTTTGGTATTCTGCAACGCAATAGAGCGTTCTTCCTTCTCTTCTCTGGCTTATCAGCCCAGCAGAAGCTAGGTTAGATATGTGGTGAGAAAGTGTTGAGCCGGGAATATCTAGTCTCTGCTGAAGCCCTCCAACAGCAATCCCTTTAAACCCTGCTTTTACAACACACTTATAAATGGTTAACCGTGTAGGGTGACCTAACTCTTTTAAGGCTTTTGCCACATCATCAATGTTCATTTTTATCCGATTTTATATTAAAGCGAGAATATTTTGATAATAATGGAAGTATCATGCTTTCGCAATTTGCCGATGATGAAATAACAAGAGTTTGTACTCAACTATCTTTAAGATGCCCATATTTTCGTCAGATAGCTTTGAAAGGGGATGCCATGCTTAGATTCTCTTTCTTGAACTGAACCGGTTGATACTGCTCTTAATTTTTTACCTTAGGATCACTTGAGTATACTAAGTATATATCGTCAGAAAACGTTGGCTGATGAGCAATAACTCACTAATAAAAATGAGAAATATCGATACCAAGAGATGATGGGGAGATAGCGTGATCGATCTTTAAATCAGACTGGTTAAGGTGAACCGAAGTGACTTCAATAAACTTTTCATATTTATTAGAGTAAAAACATTTTACTTCGGGATTAAGAGGGTGTTTTTTGTTGCTTGCTTCCACTAAACCGACTTTACCATCGCTAAGTTGCACGAGTGAACCAACAGGATAAATACTGATGCAGTTGATGAATTTATACACCAAATCTTGATCCAACTGTTTTGGTGTCATTTTTAATAATATTTTAAAGGCATCAGAAGGGCTTAGGCCCGTTTTATAACAACGTTCAGCTGTTAGCGCGTCATAGATATCGACAATACTACTCATTCGTCCGTAGAGAGGAATATCTTTACCACTGAGGCCGAGTGGATAACCTTTACCATCCAGTTTTTCATGGTGCATTAAACAGACCATTTTACTTATCTCAGTAAGACCAGAGATTTGAGGGATCATCTCTGCCGCATAGACCTGATGGAGTTTCATATGATCAAACTCCTGTTCGGTAAGCTTAGCTGGCTTGTTTAGTATTTTGCTTTTTACTTTGGTTTTGCCTATGTCATGCAGCATACCGCCAATGGCTAACTGTTTTAGAATCTCTTTATCGAGCTTTAAGTACTGGCCAAACGTCACAAGCAGGCAGGCAACGTTAACGGAGTGTTCGAGTAGGTAAGTATCTTTACTTCGTAAAGCAGAGACAAACTTAACTGCATCAGGATTTACCAATACGGCATCGACGACATCATCAGCCCACTCTTCAACAATACCAACATCGATAGGAGTATCTTCGAAGGTATCGTGCATAATTTTTGCAGCAAGGTTTCGGGCTTCACCTATCAGCTTTTGTGCTTTCTCTTTTTTAACTGAGCGAGAAGAGTGTGGTACCGCTTTCACCTCTATTTTCTTGCTAACAACGTGTGGTTTATCCGCTACTTTGTTGGCGTCAGTTTTTGGTTTTTTCGCCGAGGTAGTTTTCTTCTCTTCAATAAACGTGCATTTTCTTGAGGAAAGTTTGACGTTTACCCATACGAATTTCACTTCGCTATCTATCAACTGCTGTATGCCTTTTTGATTAGCGACGCGTCCGGCATTTCCCAGCGCAATACGAGAACTATGTTCAATAGCGGTTACAAACATCCCTATTTGGACGTTTTTAATCGCTATTTTAATCGAATCTTCTTGCCTGTATTGCATACGATTTACTTAATTAGAGAGTGATTAGGTGTACATAATGATAATAAGTGCAATCATTGAAATCTGCATCCTGAGGTAATTGATTCTTGCTGGCTCTGTGAGCTGTGGCTCATCGGTAGAAGAAAAAATGATGTCATCAGAGCGGAAGAAAGGTTTAATTGCCTGAATATACTATTAATATTTTTATTATTAGTAAAGGCTTTATACTCAAGTGACCTCAAGCTGCCGGACCCAGCGTGGTATCAACAGGGTCTAAGGAATAAACGTGAAGATAGCGCTCACTAGTCTTTCTTGGTCAACTCATCGCGAGACGTTAACGTTGATGCTAAGCGATCTACCCAAGAGTTAATGGCATCTTTTGCATCGTCAAGTGAGTCGATCATTGTACTAAAATCTTTCTCTCCAGCCTGGCGGTCAATGACAGCAATTAAAGGAGTATCTGTCATAGATTCGCTGACGAGCAACTCAATCGTTGCGCTGCCCACGTTGGTGTGTTCGCCCGTGGTGAGTTTAGAAATGGTAGAGATACCTAAACCAAATGGCAGAATAGTGCTGGTAACCGCTAAAATAGGATTAGGCAGCTCAACATTACTAATTGCGATGCTTAATCGAAGTGTTGTATCACTCGGCTGATCGACTATTTTTTTAGTCGAAGATATCTTATGTTTTAGTCGATCAACTAAATAGGTTGTGAGCTCGTTGATCTCTTCGTCATTCAGTTCTGAGTTATCAACGACAACGTAAACACGATCGATTAAAACGCTGTCATACTGACTCAGTTTATTTTTTATTCTCTCTTCGCTTGATAAACCAATTCTTGTCCAGACTAAATCAACTCCCCCTTCTGGGCCGGGGCGAAAGTTGTCAAATGAGGTGAATTTGGTTGGGTGTTGCAGTTTTCCTGAAGCACAACCAAAGAGGAACAGTGCTGTAAAAAAAATCGCGCAGATTCGTAACAGAGGTAAATTCATTAAATTGAGTTCATATGCAAGGGATACAACCTAAGATAGCTTAGTTGGCAATAAATTTCATTGGTTATTAACAATGTGAACGTAACAGGTATCTACTTTTTTAACTGATGAAGTACCTTTGTTAAGGATGGTTCAATAGCATGTTCTAATGACACAATTTCTGGCCCAGGAGAGACTAAATCGGGAATTTGAAACATCTGTAACCCCGCAGCTACTCCAGAGCGAACGCCATTATTAGAGTCTTCAAAACCTAAGCATTCTTGTGGTGCAATATTTAAACGTTTTGCTGCCAGTAAGTAAATTTCAGGATGAGGCTTTCCATGTGTTACCTCACAACCACTGGTTATGTCAGTAAAATAGTGGCTTAATCCTGCTAATTGCAATTTAACATTTGCTAATTTCTGGTCGGTAGAGGTTGCGACAGCCATGGGTATTTTTTTGCTCTGAAACCACTCTAGTAGTTCGATGACCCCCTCTTTTACAGGAATGGCATGATGCTCAACAACTTCATGATAATAACTCATCCATGTTTTTCTTAGCTGAGTGTAGTCAAGCGTCTCTCCATATCCATCTCGAATGGTTTTTTCAATGCCTTGTGCGTTCTGGCCTATGATCCCCAGATAAACCTCCCGTAAAAATGGTAATGAAAGAGTTTGGCACGCTTTTATAAAAGATTGCTGACACACTCTTTCTGTATCGAGTAAAAGTCCATCCATATCAAAAATTGCTGCTTGGTAGTTCATTTTTTTCCTCTCTGAATTGCAGGTGGATAGTACCACGAATTTACTGCGGTAAGTCACAGAATAGATGAACGAAGACAAATAGTTAGCAAGTTAGTTGGCAACAAAAAGTGCCGCTAAAATGAGAGGGTTCTGTTGTGACTATAATCTTAACTAATTGATAATAAAAGCTTTCGAGCTAATGCATCTAGTTTCTTAAATATTCATCAGTATTAATATAACTCTGCTAAGCTTAATTATTAAGTATTGTAACAATAATAAACGATAAAACCGTGGCTAGGAGAATATAATCATGTTTCGTCAGTTAACATCAGCTTTGGCTTTTATATTTGCTGTTACCTATGCCAATGGGGGGCTCGCAAATAGCAGCGACAACAGTCTTAGTCATCAAAAGAACACGCTTACTCGAGACTCTATCGTAGTTGGGAGAGTGAGTACTAATCCTAAAAAGCACTTTAAGCACCTTAAACCTATTGCGGATTATCTGGCGGACAATTTGAGTGATTTTGGCATTACGGAAGGAAAAGTACTGTTTGCTAAAGATAATCAGCAAATGATTCGTTTCATACAGCAGGGCAAGGTTGATCTGATCACTGAAACCGTATTTTCGGCTACGGAATTTCAAAATAAAGCCGGTGCCGAAATTGTGCTCCGTCGTTGGAAAAAAGGCGTGGCAGATTACTCTTCGATTATGTTTGCTAAAAAGGAGAGTGGCATTACCTCACTTGATGGATTGGTAGGCAAGACGATTGCCTTTCAAGACATGGGGTCCAGTTCCTCTTTTTTTATACCAGCCTCTATCTTAATTCAAAACGGGTACCAGCTAGTTCGCCTAGATAGCCCTAGAGAAGTTGCCCCTGAACACGCCATTGGATATGTGTTTGCTAATAAGGAGCTAAATATATCAGCTTGGGTGAACAAAGGTATTGTAGATGCTGGAGCATTAAGCAACTTAGATTGGAACAATGAAGAAGATATGCCAGAAAGCTTTCGCCAAGTGAATAACATTATTTATCAAAGCATCCCTTTTCCTAGAGGTGTTGAGTTGCTAAGAGCGGATATGGATCCTGCTTTAAAAACGCAAATCGTACAAATACTGCTAAACGCTCATGAGAATGAACATGGTAAGAGAGTACTTAAAGCTTATCAAAAAACCTTAAAATTTGATGAACTGTTTGATTCATCTGACAGTGTTAGACGAGCTAAAGAGTTAGCGCAAATCGTAGCAGAACAACTGTAAACCGTATTATTCGACTAATACGTTGCGTAATCATCTAGGTAGGTTTGGCATATGGTGATAAAGAAGATAAAAGTAGGAATTCAAGGGCGTTTTATTGTGGTTAATATCGTATTGGTGACGATAATTATCACTGTGATTTCTATTGTGCAACTTTATAATTTTAACACCACGTCGCAAAAAGTTTTGGAGCTAAGCACAAAAGACACCAGAGCCAGCCTGCTAAAACAAGCCTATAAAAGAGGCAATAGCATATTAGATTACATATCTGAATCTGTTGTTAATCCATTTTATCAGTATGATCTTGATGCGACTTACAACCTTTTACAGCCAGCGTTAACCAAAGAAGAAGTGATATCCATCGTTGTTTTTGATGAGAGTGGTGCGACTTTTCATGACGGAGAAGAGACCATTCCTAGCTATGGTGAAAAACTGCAGGATGAGGATCTGCTTACCAGCGTTATAGACAATAAACGGGTATATACCTCAATTAATAGCCAATATTTGATCATGGCGAAACCCATCTTTATCGATACGGATTTACTTGGTGGAGTAGTGTTAACTCTATCTTTAGAGCCGATTTATCAAGACATGAATAAAATTACGTCCCATATAACAGAAACGAATCAGAGTGGATTGCAGAAAATAACGATAGCGATAGGCATTACTGCACTATTGTTTTGTGTTGGGGGGATTTTTATCTCCATTCTCATTTCTCGATCACTAGTTTCGCCCATTCATGATCTCGTTTCGCATACGAAAAGTATTGTTAAAGGTGATTTTGAAACAGAGAACAAGATTGATCGTGATGATGAAATGGGCGAATTAGCCGAAGCATTTAATGAAATGGGAAGAAGCTTAAAAGTACAAACCGATGAAATCTCATTCTTGGCTTATCATGACTCGTTGACCAAGCTTCCTAATCGAGCACTGTTTATTAAACAACTGACTCAACTGATCAGCCGAAAAGCAGTCAATGAACGTTTTTCTGTGCTTTTTCTCGATCTCGATGAATTTAAATTTGTGAATGACAATTATGGTCACAAAGCGGGTGATGAACTGTTGTGTGAAGTGGCTACTCGAATAACGGATAATTTGCGAGTTAACGATTTTATCGTTAGCGGTACTTCATTTTTATCTAAATATGAGCTCGTCGCTAGAATCGGTGGCGATGAGTTTCTGATCTGCCTTCCCGATATTAGCGACGATATTTGCACCGCAAAGATCGCAACACGATTAATCGATGCTATTCAGGTACCAATAACATTAGATAAAGAGGAAGTCGTGATCTCTGGTAGCATAGGTATCGCCAACTTTCCTGAAGATGGTTCAACCGCTGAAGAACTCATTAAAAACGCCGATATTGCCATGTATCAAGCGAAAAGCATGGGGAAAAATATCTACGCGAATTTTGACCAAAAACTAAATGTTCAAATTAAAGCTCGTATGGTGATAGAGCAAGACTTGCGTCGAGCGATGGATGACTTGTCTCAGTTTGAACTATGGTATCAGCCACAATTCTCTGTCGAAACCTCTGAGCTTGTCGGTGCAGAAGCTTTAATTCGTTGGCGTCACCCAACAAAAGGGCTGATATACCCTAATGAGTTTATTCCAGTGGCAGAAGAGTGTGGTGTCATCATTTCACTTGGAGAGTGGGTTATTGATACCGCTTGCAGGCAGTTAAAAATTTGGCAGGCGCATTATTCTGAAGATTTTTACATTTCCGTAAATCTTTCTGCGCGACAAATATACCGTTCCAATCCAGTGGAACTGTTTTCAGCGATACTTAGTAAACATCAAATTTTACCAAACAGATTACATGTGGAAGTAACCGAAAGCATCTTAATGAAAGATGAGTCTCTCGCAAAAAGTACACTTGCAGATATACGCAGTCTAGGTATTCAACTTTGGCTTGATGATTTTGGTACTGGCTATTCTTCACTCTCTTATCTAAGAACGTTTGAATTTGATGGGGTTAAAATTGATCGTAGTTTTGTATCAGATATTGAGATAGATAATTTTGATAGAGCGTTAACTTCTGCCGTTATTAATATGGCTAAAAGCTTAAATATCTCGGTGGTGGCAGAAGGTGTCGAAACTCAATTCCAATTAGATTTTTTAGCGGAAAATCAGTGTGATGTTGCTCAGGGCTATTTCTACTCCAAACCTGTACCTAGTGATGAATTTGAAACGAACTTCTTAGACATCAACTATTACAATCAATTTCTCAAATCGAATGGTTAACCGCATTGCCTGCCATTTAACCTAAAAGGGTCAGTGATTATAACCAAGGTCATTGCGCATCAGTATTGATGTTGCGTATAGGCGATTAAATCCTAGTTGCATTATTGCAATGCGGGTTTGAATTTCTGACTATATCCTCATTCTCGCCCTCTCTTTAGACTAAATGAAAAGTGAAACAAGGAGAGAAAATTATGCAACGAGTATTTATTGTGGCGGCAAAACGTACTCCCATTGGCAGCTTTAATGGTTCGTTGGCGTCATTATCTAGTGTGGAGTTAGGTGCACACGCTGTGAATGCCACGCTGATGCAAGCCAACATTGATCCAGAAGCGATAGATGAAGTCATCGTTGGTAATGTTTTAACTGGGGGCAGTGGTATGGGACCGGGTCGTCAGGTCTCTATAAACGCAGGGATACCAAACACGGTACCTGCTTATACCATTAATATGATTTGTGGCAGCGGCATGAAAGCGATTATGGATGCCGCTAGCCATATTCGAGCTGGAGATGCGCAGGTTGTAATGACGTGTGGGACAGAGAGCATGTCGAATGCACCTTTTATCTCTTCAGGACAGAGTCGCCGTGGTGTCCGTATGGGACATCAAACCGTAGAAGACAGCATTATTAAAGACGGTTTAACGGATGCTTTTCATCAGTATCACATGGGAGTAACGGCTGAAAACGTTGCTAAGCAGTGCCAAATTAGCCGAACTCAACAAGATGATTTTGCATTGAGCAGCCAGAGAAAAGCGTGTTACGCCATAGCAAATGGTCATTTTGATAACGAAATTAGTGCGGTAACCATAAGCAAACGTCGCAAACAAACCATCGTTGCTCAAGATGAGTACCCGAAAGCGGATTGCACCCTTGAAGGGCTAGAAAAACTGCCAACTGTATTTGAACGGGAAGGGAGCGTAACCGCGGGAAATGCTTCTGGCATTAATGATGGCGCCTCGGCAATTTTATTGGTATCTGAACAGGCACTGAAACACCATAACCTGACACCTCTTGCTGAGCTGGTGGAATATGGGCAGAGTGCCATAGCCCCTGAAATCATGGGACTAGGGCCTGTATCCGCGATTGAAAATACCTTAAAAAAAGCGGAGTTAAAGATTACCGATATTGATGTTTTTGAACTGAATGAAGCGTTTTCAGCCCAAGCTTTAGGTGTTATTCACTCTCTGACTGAACAGCATAATCTTGAGAAAAATTGGTTACTGGAACGCAGTAATTTAAGTGGAGGAGCCATCGCGTTAGGGCATCCTATTGGAGCTTCTGGCAATCGCATCGTCACAACACTGGTTTATCAGCTTCAAAGAACTCAACGTCAGTATGGTCTCGCCTCATTGTGTATTGGCGGTGGAATGGGCACTGCGTTGATAGTGAAACGTTGCTAGAGATCATATATCGCTCCTTACTTCCATCCCAGTGCAACTATCTCTTCTATACTGAAATAATCTTTTATACTCAAGTGACCTCAAGATGCAGGATTCAGAGCAACATCAACAAGTTCAGTTCAAGAAAGATAATTGAAGGAATGGCATTCCCTTTCAAGATTATCTGACGCAGAAATGGGCGTGTTGATGTGCTCCCAAAGGGCGAGTTTTATTGGCTCCTGCTCTGTGTTACTGATTCTTGCCGTAGAATGACTATGCCTTCAAATCAGTGCCTTGATCAGCAGCCAATAAATTCTCGCTGAACAAGCACCTTGAGGTCACTTGAGTATATTTATAAGCAAGTTACCTATAGTTAATTAATGGGTAACTTGCTACTGAAAAAAAGAGATAGCCAGCAATATCAGAATGAGAGAAGAGAACGTGCTTAGCTAGCCACTGTTTTCATCGAGATTATTTTTGTAGCAAGTACTTCAGGTCAGTTCTATTTCTCATAAAAGAGATCAAATTACCTATGAAATTAGCTCCTTATTATTAGTTAGGTGTATATTAAATTAGGAAAAAGTGATTTTCGTCCAGAGTTTGAGTTGTGCGATACGATTGAATCGCAGCAAAACGTAAGTTGGTTTGAATAAGGAAATTATAATGGCTGAGCACGATGAGGTTGAGGTTAACGAACAAGTAGAAGAAATAGACACAGAAACAGAGAATAGCAGCGCGGATGTGGATACTTCTGAGTTGGATCAACTTAGAGATATTGTATTCGGCTCGGCCAAAGCCGATCTTGAAGCCCGTCTTGCGGCTCTTCAACAAGAGATGCGTGAAGGCTTTAACGACGCAGCGAACAGTTTGCAAAAGCAGATGGCTGATATGCAAGCTTCCCTCCAAGATAATGTTCACACCTTAGAAGATCGTATTTCATGGGTGGACAATCAACACGACGAAAAAACATCTCAGTTAAGCGCTTATGCTGACAAACTTGCGGCTGAAATCGAAATGAACGACGCGAACAGCAAGCAACAGGATGACGATCTTCATAAACGGTTAGATAACGAAATAGATCAGCTAACAGATAAGTTTACTCAACAGCATGATCAAACAATTGAACTCCTTAACCAAGTGAAAAAAGAACTCAACACCTCTAAGACAGATAGAAAAACCCTGGCTAGGCTTCTGGCTACCGTGGCTGACAATCTTGAAACTGACGAAAATTTTTGAGTTGAGTTATGAGTAACCGTAAGGGGACTGATACAGAAGAACATACACAGATGAAGCATATTCGCCATTTACTCTTGGGTGACAACAATAAACTTGTCCGAGATACCATGGAGGAGAATGCACGAGACATTGTGAGTAACGTTCTAACCGAAGCTTTACACGATCGCCAAAAATCAGATGGTACGGTGAGTAAAGTACTTACGCCGCTAGTAGAGAAATCGGTGGAGGCGTCTGTTGTCGCAAGAAAAGAGCAATTTGTCAGCTACCTCTATCCTTTGGTCGGTAGTTTAGTCCGAAAGTCAGTTAGCGCCTTTCTTTCTGAACTTGTTGAGCAAACCAATGCACTTTTAGAAAGCAGTTTGACCTATAAAGGGCTGAAATGGCGCGTTAAAGCGTGGCAAGCAGGGGTCAGTTATTCTCAGTATGTGGTCAGCCAAACATTTTTGTTCCGAGTTGAACAAGTACTTCTTATTCATCAAGACACTGGCTTACTACTGAATACGGTAGTAAAAGATAAAACTCAAACCACCGATGCCGACATGGTCTCGGCGATGCTTACCGCCATAAATGACTTTGTTTCCGACTCTTTTTCACAGCAAGACGATAGCAGTGAGCAAAGCTTAGACGAGATCAAAACAGATGACTTTACACTGCTGATAAAGCGTGGACCAAGAGCCATACTTGTCGCCGCAGTATCAGTGTCAGGAACCGTTCCTTCTCACTTAGGTGAGCAGCTACAGTTAACCTTAGAGGATATTCACCGAATTTATGGTGATGAACTTGAGACATACGATGGAAACTCAGCGCCATTTGAAAATACCGAACAACAACTAACAGACTGCTTGCTTTCCCAGCAAAAGCAGCAAGAAGATGTGGTTAAGAAGAGACCTTGGTTGGCGTTAGTTTTGCTTTTCGGTCTATTCTCATTTATCGGCTATTATTTATATGAACGTTGGCAGTTAGATTACTACGCATGGCAAGTCAGCCAGTTGCCGCCTGCGGCTGGTATCGTGTTACTCAATGCTGAACGTTGTGAAAATGAAATATGCGTCGATGTGTTAAGAGATCCCATTGCTCAACCTGTGACTAGCTGGATTGGTGAGACTGCCTCAGTTGATGTTCCATGGCAGATCAATGAACAGCCATTTCAGTCATTAGAGCCTGAATTACTGCAACGCCGAATTAATGCAATATTAAACGACTTTCCAGAGTTGACCTATGAATCATCTAACACTCAGCTTGTTGGAGAGCTGTCACCTCAACGCTATCGGTTAATTCAAAAGCGGATAGATAGATTACCAGACAGCCCTGAAATGGCGAAGATATTGCAGCAAGTCACGGTGAGTCAGCACAGCATAAATGGTGGCTTGTTAGATCAGTTTTTATTCGACCAACTAATTACCACAATTGAAGGCGTTAGCATTCATTTTGAGAACGACCAGAGTAGTTTGAACGAGCAAGGAGTGCGGGCGTTAGAAAGTTTAAGTGGGACAGTGATTTCCGTGACAGAGATGTCATCCAAGTTAAAGCAAAGTATACAGATAGTAATTATGGGAATTAGCGATCCTCTCGGCACCAAGGGCTATAATCAAATATTGAGTAAAAAACGTGCTGATGTGGTGAGAGACAAGTTAATAGAACAAGGTGTTGATCCAAATATAGTGAGATCCGTTGGCTTAGGGATTTTAGATTCAAGTTACGGTGCTCGACGTGTAGCGTTTGGGGTAATTAAGTTTTTACCTGAAAGTTCGGAGAGAGTGCAAAATTAGATGATACAAAAAAAAATATGCATGTTAGGTGGTTCAGGTGTAGGTAAAACCAGTCTAGTTAAACAATATGTAGAAGGTATTTTTTCAGAAAAATATCTCACCAGCATAGGGGTTAAAATAGACAAGAAATGCGTAAGCCTTGACGACCAAGAAGTGCTGCTCATGTTGTGGGATATTGAAGGTGTTGATCGCTATGCGGGATTTAACGCTAAGTTTCTGCGAGGGGCGGCTGCGGCTATTGTTGTCGTTGATCAAACTCGACCTCAATCACTATTAGACGGACTAGAAATATGCCGCTTGGTTCGAGCGGCGGGCAATATTCCTATCACACTTGTTATCAACAAGTGTGATTTGCCAATGGCACAAACATGGGACATTGCAGAGCATAGTGAACTGCACACAATGTTTAGAGAGCAATACCAAACCAGCGCAAAAACAGGTGCAGGTGTTGAAGAGTTATTTTTTCGCGTAGCGGAATTTACAGTTAATCAACAGGTAGGTTGATATGTTAGCGTCTTTTCTTGAGGATATGGGAATACTTGATTGCTCGGTTGTACAGCGATTGAGTGAAGGGCGTTATAAATTACTCTATGCCAATGAAAACTGGCTCTATTCGCTGTTTCCTAATCAGCATTTGCAACTTGATCAAACATTTACCTTTCAGCAAGAACCTGCCTACTTAGTGGACTTTCTTTATGATGCTGTTGAGTTTTGGAACCAAGGAGTCGAGGGGAAGATAAACTCAGGCATTTGGAGTGAACAGATAGACAATCAATTGTTGCGACTTGAAGCCTCTGCTATTAGTCGTAATGGTGAGCACTTTTTGGTTATTTTTAATTTAGAAAATGAATATAACCGTCGACAAAATACCCTACAAATCGCTCGAGAGTTACTGATATCTAACGACACTATTTTGGAACAGCATGAGTTAATTCGGTCAAGAATAGAAGAATTAACGGTATGTAACCAACAGCTTAGTGATGTGAAGTTGCCGGTAAAGGATGTGATAGAAAGTGCAGATTTTGGCATCGCTATCTTTGACAAAGACATGCACGCAATAGAGCAAAACCCTGCCCTCTACTACTTGTTTGATGCGGCAAAACCAAAAAGTGGCAATCCTGCGAAAATGTTATTGGAATTATGCCGACGTCAATCTCCTGAACTTCAACGAGTATTTGATACCTCAAGCCGATGGAGTGGTGAAGTTTATTGGTTAAAACCGCCAGAACTGAGCCGATGGTTACAAGTCACTATCTGCCCTGTCACCGATAAAGATGCTGTGAACTACTGGGTATTTTTAGTCACTGATGTAAGCCGAGAAAAGTACCTGCAACAAAGCAATGAAAAACTCACCTATTTTGATGTGTTAACCGGATTACCGAACAGACAATATTTTTGGCAGTGCCTACAAAATGCGATTGAGCTTAATAGAGATTTTTATGTGTTACAGATTGATGTAAAACATCTGAAACGCATTAACGAAACCTACGGCTACTCTGCTGGCGATCAAATCCTTAAAGACATTGTTGCTCGTATGCAACCTATTTTAGGGAGTGATAACCTACTTGCTCGGATTGGTGGAAATGAGTTTTCCGCTATATTCCATCACGATGATGAGCTTGCTTGTGCTCTGGTGAGTGAACGCTTGGTTGAAGCGGTCAATGAACCATTTCAAGTGTTGTCGCAATATCGTTGTAATGTTGAAATTAACATTGGTGTTGCTCATTTTCCTCTTGATAGTGAAAGTGCCGAAGATCTAATGAAATATGCTGATCTTGCGGCATTTACTGTAAAAAGAGAGAGCAAAAGAGCCGTTCAGTTTTATTCTGCCGAACTCAAAGAGCAGTTACGTCAACGAAACGAGTTGGAAGCGGCGTTAAGAGAAGCAATTAAAGAGCAGCAGTTTGAGCTTTATTTGCAGCCAGTACTGGACTTAGAGACGCGTAAAATTGTTAAAGCTGAGGCTCTGATACGTTGGCTTCGTCCTTCTTATGGTGTCGTCTCTCCTGATGAATTTATCCCAATTGCAGAGCAAACAGGCTTGATACTGGCTATTGGCCAGTGGGTTATTCAGCAAGCAAGTAAGCTATTGGCGGAGCTTCATAAACAGAACTTAGAGATCAAATTATCGGTTAACTTATCACCTGCACAGGTGAGTGATAGCAACTTACTAGATTTTATTCGCGAAAGCGTACAAGCGAATAATATTGATGCTTCGTTCTTAGAACTAGAGTTGACGGAAGGGGTGCTGGTGGATGACTTTGATAAAATACGCTTCTTTTTAGAAGAGGTGAGAAAGTTAGGAATTAGCGTTGCCATCGATGACTTTGGTACTGGCTATAGCTCTCTCTCGTATTTGCAAAAATTACCTATCGATCATTTAAAGATCGACCGTTCTTTTATCAAAGAGTTAACGGGATCTGAAAGCAATCGTGCGATAGTATTGGCCGTTCTTGCTATGGCTAAAGGTTTAAAACTGGGAGTGATTGCGGAAGGAGTGGAGAATGAGGAACAACAGCACTTTTTGCGAGAGAATCATTGTCAGGCGGCTCAAGGCTATCTATTTAGCCGTCCGGTGCCATTTGATGAGTTCCGAAAACTAATCTATCCCGAGTGATCTAAGAAACAGTGTTCTAGCTAAGTTACTAATGCCGTTTGGGAGCGTGTTAACACGCTCCTTTAAACTTTACTTCTTTAAGTCATGTAGGTCACAGGTGATGTGGATAAAAGGTCATAACGTGACATGTAAGCCTTGTGACCTCTTTCTGTTTCACTAAGTTTATTTATTAGCTGGCAGAAATCACAGCAATAAAAGATCATATATAACTACTACATCGTTCTAAATTCTTCTTGTTTAAATAATAAAATATTAAGCTAAAATTAATTGTTTTGCTTATAAATAAAAATATTAAAATAAATTAAAAATGATTTTTATGGAATGTATTTGCTCCATTGTTTAATGACAGCTGTTTAATGGCAGCTTTTTAATGGCGACGACTTATGTTGGGATAATAAATGGCAAGTGAAAATTATTTAAGAGTAGTGAACCCCTATGACAATGAACTGGTAAAGGAAATAAAGAAAACTAAAGAGGTTGATGTTATACGTTGTATCCATAATGCCGTTTTAGGACAGCAAGAGTGGTCAGTAAAGCTACTCAATGACAGAGCGAAAATATTATATAAATTTGTCGAGTTAGTAAAAATAAATAAAAGTGCTCTTGGCTCGCTACTTTCTCAAGAGTCAGGAAAACCTATTTCTGAAGCGATAAAAGAGATAAACAATATTATTATCGGCTTTCTTGCATTTATCGAAAAAGCCAAACACCTTAATAATTTATCGTTTCCTGGCGAAAGTGAAGCTGGCCAGCAAGCAAATATTCAGATATCTGCGCGGGAGCCTCTTGGGGTTATTGCCTGCATTTTACCGTTTAACTTTCCTTGTGATCTATTTTGCCAAAAAGTCGCACCGGCATTGATGATGGGGAACGCAGTGATTGTTTTACCATCAATTGAAACACCATTAGCTGTTCGAGAATTAGTCGGCTTATTAAAACAGGCGGGTGTCCCACAAAGTGTTATCCAAGTTGTGATAGGTCACGGTGAAGAACTAGGACCGATACTGACGCGTCATCCCGATATCAAAATGGTTTCCTTTACTGGTTCGACACGAGTAGGTTTAAAGGTGGCGAAAAGTTGTAGTGATCGTCTTGCTCAAGTTTCTCTCGAGCTTGGTGGCAATGATGCATTTATTGTTTGTGAAGATGCCGATACGGATCTCGCTGTTAAAGAGATGATACAGGGGCGTATGTACAATACTGGTCAAGTCTGCTCAGCCAGTAAACGTTTTATTATTCACAGTTCTCAAATTCAACGCTTTGTTGATAAAAGCGTTGAGCAACTGGACAAGTTACGTTACGGCTCCCCTCAGGATCAATTAACAAACATCGGTTGTTTAATAAGCCAAGAAGCGGCAAGAGAAGTGGAGCGACAGGTTAAACTCACCTTAAGTCAGGGAGGAAAGCTTGTGTATGGTGGCCGACGGTTTGGCTCTCGTTACACTCCGACGATAATAACCAACATTCCATCAACGGCAGATGTGGCATCCGACATGGAAATACTGGGGCCAATTGTCGCGATTATTCCATTTGATAATGAAGAAGATGCCATCAATATAGCCAACTCTTCAATATACGCATTAAGCGCTTCTGTTTTTACCGAAGATTACAAAAAAGCCATCAGCTATTCAAAGAGAATAGAGTCTGGTGTGTTTGTTGTTAATGGGGCAAGTCTCCATCGAAGTTTCGAAATACCGTTTTGTGGACATAAAATGAGTGGTTTTGGTACAAGTGGGGTATCTTCTTCTTTGCAGGGAATGTCAAAATTGAAAATGTTGATATTAAAAGATGTATATGAAGTTGACTAATAAATTATAAATGTTTTATCGATATTTCGTATAATAACTAGTGCGTTTTATTATTTTTATTGTTTTTTAAATCATTCAATTTGAGAAAGCTGTTCGGTATATTCCATGTCTCAAGCTACTGAGAAGGATGATTATTATGTGTTTATTTTTATTTGGAGGTAATCCTTCCATCTACTGTAAAACAACTCGATCTGTTCGAATTTGTGGCCAAGTTACCAGCATTCGTCTGGAGAACATATTTTGGGACATATTAAACCAGTTATCTCATTCTCAAGGAAAAACAATTGGTTTATTTATATCTAAGCTGTATATAGAAGCGCTAGACAATAATTTAGATATGAGAAACTTCACCTCTCTATTGCGCTGTGCCTGTATCACCTACCTAGAAACGCATGTGGCTAGTAAAGGTGAAGAATGATGAATCTGCCTTTCTTTTGTTGGCAATAGTGAACTTTATTCAGTTTTCGTTCCGCTTATTAGAGAACTTAATAGACTGGGAGAGGGGAGTATGCCGACTCTTAAACCGAAACTTCGATTGAATTGTGTGAGTAATTATTTACTTATTGTTGTTATTTGTCTGGTGAGAAGCATCAAATCAGTCAGTTGTTTTGAACGACATAGCATGCAGTCTGCTCTTAATGGCTTGTTTAGCGATGGGATCATGATGTTCCAAATGCTCAACGAATTGTAAACATGAGATGCTTATTGCTGTGTGTCCTATCTGCTCGAACTTATTGTATCCCTCTAACAGCCTAATAAATCCAATCAGACATCACTGCTTTTTACTACTGAATTTGTCATTTTCACCCATACGGGTGATGAAAAAATAGTGCCTCAAACATAACTTTACCTTAAGAAAATAACGTTAAAAGCAGTAACAAGTCGAGGTAGTTATGAATATCCCATTAAACAAAATTATAGTGGCATGGTTAAGCTGCACTAGTTTATTCGGGTGTGGCGGAGATAGTGCAGACAGTGCAACGGATCAAAAGGTGACAGGAAAACTTATCGATGGCTATATTACAGGAGCCAAGATATTTATGGATCTCAACTTCAACTCTCAACATGATGCTGGAGAGCCTTCAACGACAACAGGGGCAAATGGATCATTTGAGTTTACCAAAGAGACGATTAGTGCTCAGCCATGCTGGAAGCATGTACCGTATGTCGCGGTAGTTCCTGTTGGCGCGATTGATAGCGACACCCCAAATACACCAGTGACCGAACCTTACAAAATGACCTTTCCTCCGCTCTCTTTTAAGAATTCAACATCTGAGGTATATGTCACTCCAATCACAACAGAAGTTTGGAATGGTGCAAACAGTAATTTACATCTAGATGGCTTAGAAATGGGGTGTTCAGAGCTGGTATCAGATGAATCGAAGGTAGAGGAACTCAAACAGCTAGTGGCCAAAGAAGAAGATAAGGTGATGGAAAAATACGCCGTCAGTTCGTTGAACTTATACTCTGACTACGTGGCATCGGGCAACAATGCGTTACATACGAAAGCGAAAGAGACTGTGAGTAAACTTAAAGTTGCTTTTGAAAATGAAACCACGTTAAAAGCAGGAAATCCAGACGCAACTTATGTACGGGTAAGTTACTTTGAAGATGATGGAGATACTATTCGTTATCAGCACATTACCACGGAAGATGGCTATATAAGAAAGTATGATCATGTGAATAGTGATGATTTAACAAACGTGATTACCACGGAAACCCATGAGATCATGCGCTATATTTACAATCACGATAAAACCATCAAACTAGAGTCTAGCTATTTGCTGGATGACAGAACGACCGATACCAATACATACACATGCGTGTATTTAGAGAATTATAAGCAAGTTGGCAGTGGGGTTATCTACAATATCGAGAATCACGCTTCTTCAGCAGCTATTGCCGATATGGATGAGTGTAAGACAGTGACATTAGCATCCAATCCATCAAGGCAAGTGCTTGGTGTACGTATTCGCAATGGAAATATTTTAACCAATAAAACTCGATTAATGTATCCGAATGGTGGGTTTCACCCTCAGTACTCTGGACATTTCACTTTGGGAAATAACCCAGATAACATCTCGCATACGGTACTAAACTCCCTCTCATTTATTGATGTCGATTTTTATAGTGAAGAAGGTCACGGTGCTTCAGCATGGGCAAGAGCACGATATGATTATACCCAAGCAACAAACTATCTTGTAAAAGATGTGCATGATGAGAATGGTCAGTGGGCCCGAGGGATTGAGTATTTTGATGGGCGTATTGATCGAATATGTGGCGATACAGAGGCGAGTTTAGATACAAACCCTCCGGTTAGTAATGATAATGATACTTGTAACCCATAACATGTATACTCAAGGAGCTTGTTCTGCGAGAATTTATTGGCTTCTGATCAAGGCACTGATTTGAAGGCATAGTCATTCTACGGCAAGAATCAGTAACACAGAGCAGGAGCCAATAAAACTCGCCCTTTGGGAGCACATCAACACGCCCATTTCTGCGTCAGATAATCTTGAAAGGGAATGCCATTCCTTCAATTATCTTTCTTGAACTGAACCTGTTGATGTCGCTCTGAATCCAGCATCTTGAGGTCACTTGAGTATATTACCAATTAAGAACAGGATTATTATTGTAGTAATCACAAATTAGTTGGTTTTGATGGCGCGCACCAAACTTACGCAATATTTGCTTAATTTGGGTTCGCGTCGTCTCTTTAGACACCTTCCTGAGTTCGGCAATTTCACTGCCATTAAACCCTTTAAGTAGCAAAACATACACTTGATATTCGGCATCACTTAAATGATCTAGTTTGGTGTTCGTTATGGTGTTTCTTTGATAGTTAACCCATGATTTTTCTAGAGATTGTTGAGTTAACCAGTTATTGGACCATTTGTGGAGCAGTAGCCAAATCTCATTCAGTTTTAACTCTTGCGAATAAGAAAGAGCTTCTGGGCTATGGCAACTCAAAACCATTATAAAGCCACCTTCTAATTGGTGAAGGCCACTATAAGTGTGAGAAAAACCAATAGTAGGTATTAAAATATCATTGAATATCGAATTTTTAATGTGATGTACCGGAAGCAAACTCTGCAAATAGACAATTCGGCTAGTGCATTTGTGTTTTAAGTAGGTTTGTAGATAGACATCATGCTCTTGAAGCGCTTGATAAATGCTGATTTGATGCTCACTAAAGCCAACTACTTTTTGCTTCACTGAGACTCGTTCACTATTAATAATGGAAAACAAAACATTTTCTACTCCTAGCTGTGCAAGCTCATTCTCAAGAATGTGATTCAGGAAGATAGAAGGGTCAGACAAGTTTTCACCTTCTTTGCTAGGAAACAATACTTTTCTCATCGTTAATGCTCGATTCCTTATTATTTGCGAACGCCTAAGTCTAGTCCTGCATTAATGAAAGTAATATCAGATAATTTCGCACGATTTGTTCGAGAAAATCATAGTTAACAGTATGCGTAGGAGAAAGTCAGTAAGGTTGTAGATGGTAAATAAATCACTTTGTACAGCCTATTGAGCATTTCGATCATGATGATCTAAATGCTCAACGAACGGTAACCGACAGACAGAGTGAATGCAGAGCTTATAAAAAAGCCCTCTCAGTTTAATAACGGAGAGGGCTTTGAATGGAGTTTACTTACACTTTAAAACTATTTAGCAGCTTGTCTTGCGCGTTCACGTTTGCTATTTGAGTAACCATAGCGGCGTTTGCGTTAGAAGCTGCATTGGCAACCTGCTCTGACAGATTTTTGATGTTCAGAGTATTGGTATTTACCTCTTCAGCAACAAGGCTCTGTTCTTCCGCAGCTGATGCGATGTGGGTGTTCATATCGCTAATGGTGACGATCAATTGCTGGATATCGTCTAGTGCAGAGTTGGCACCTGATGCCTGTTCAACGGCCATTTGTGCAGCCTGCTGACTTTCACCCATCGCCTGAGAAACAGAACGGGCACCAGACTGAAGTTGATCGATCATCGTTTTAATTTCAGTGGTCGACTGCTGGGTTTTTTGTGCCAGTGTTCTGACTTCGTCAGCAACCACGGCAAACCCGCGACCTGATTCACCGGCACGAGCGGCTTCAATGGCGGCATTCAGTGCCAGTAGGTTGGTTTGATCGGCAATATCGTTGATCACTTTCAAAATGGACTCGATATTGTCTGATGCTATTGCCAGCGATTTGACTTCGTCTACTGCATGTTCAATTTTTAGCGACAAGCTTTCAATGGTCTGAGATGTATTACTGACCAGTTCGCTGCCGTTATTAGTGGCATCTTCTGCATCTCTCACTGAGGTTGCGGCAGACTGAGCATTGTTCGCGACTTCTGAAGAGGTGAGGGACATCTGGTGCATGGCTGTTGCCAATTGTTCCAGTTCGCTAAGCTGAGTGCTCATGGCCATGGAGGAGTTCTTAGCACCTTCTGCGGTCATTTCTGTACCTTGCTTGATACTGACACTCAACTCTTTGGACTGTTTTAGTTGATCTTGTAGCTTGGCAACAAAGGTATTAAAACCAGAGGCCAGAACAGAGAACTCTTCATCCGTATTCGGGTTTAGACGCTGAGTTAGGTCACCGTCACCGGTGGCGATATCTTCAATCGCGCTATTTACATCGTTTAGCGGACGCATGAAACGACGAATAAGATACGTCAGGGCAAGAATACTCAGTACCAGCGCAATGATTGAATAAATAATAGAACTGTTACGTAGATCGTCGATAGCAGAATACGCCAGCTCTTCATCAACAACGGCACCCACATACCAATCTAACTCAGGGATTCTGCTAAAGGTGATCTGAAGTTCGTCTCCGTCCAGTTCGATGCGCTGAACACCTTCTTTGATAGCAACGCCAGGAAGAAACGCCTCTAAGTTTTTGCCGTTATAATCATTTTTCGGGTGGGCAATAGTCCCTCCTGAACGGGTAACAATAAAAATGTAACCGGATTCAAAAGAGTTGAACTGGTTTACCGCATCAGACAGGTTAGTAAGAGAAACATCAAAGAACATGCTGCCGATAAATTTGCCGTTGCTCTGTACCGGACTGCCGATGGAAACGTTGATTTCACCGGTTGAATTGTTCAAGTACGGTTCTGTCAGTACGACCTGCTGCTTCTGTTTAGCAAGCTGATACCATGGGCGTACTCTCGGGTTAAAGCTTTCATCCGCTTCCCAGCTGTCCACATTCTCCAGCATTTTTCCGTTGGCTTCGTAGCCCATACCTGCTGCGAGGAATGACTTTTTCACTTGTGGCTGTTCGACCACTTGCTGTACATGGGGGTAGTTTTCAGCAGAAAGCTGAGCAAATTCGGTGATGCTCTTCGCCAGCGCTTTTTGTGCTGACAATTCTGAGGTGGTGTAGTTTTCTACGCTGGTCAGCATTTCACTGATATCGGTTTTCACCTGAGCTGCGATATGAGCTTTCACTGTATAGAGTTGTTCTACCGTTAAAAATACAACGGTTAAAACCAGCATCAGTGATGATGCTGCAACGATCTTATAATTAAACTTCATGCTTTTGATTCCAAATAAACAAAGCAATATGCAACATGTTGCTATTTGTGGTATTGAGTAAGCATTTTAATACGTAAATCAATGTATTTATGCTGTTTATATCACTGAATTATATAAATAATTCTATTTTCAACTCGTTTGGTTAACATTTACACGTATAACTGTGTTTTGTTGCATAGATGTTTTTATTTGCTCTCTATCCTGTACTAGTCGGCTGAAATGAGCTGATAACGAAACTGCTAAAATGATACAAACGAAAGACGGGAGTGAACGGCACCTTTCAGTTCGCCATTTCATTGGGTTCTATTTTTTGCGAAAAAGTAGATAAGTAGTAGAACGATGATGCGGGTAGGGTGGGGCTACTCTCTAAGATGTTGCTCTACGAACTGTCAATTTAAGAGAGTAAAAACTGCCAGCCAAGATAACTCGCTGGCAATTCATATTATGGTTATGCCATATCTTGCTGTTTATGGTGATTTAACAACGTTAATAGAAATAGGCGGATTTCATTCTCTTCTGCACTATTCAGCTTGCTGTTTGTGCTGGCGTTTAAAATAAAATCTTCAACTTGCAGGTAAAATTCGGATTCACTATCGTGGTTCATGGGAACCTCCTGGAGTAATTTTATAAAATCACCACACAAAGGTCCTAATCATTGGGTGGTGAACTGAACAGGGTTAGGACTACCGCACTCCAAGTAACGGCCAACCCGAAGGTTGCCCCGCTCAGCCCACCATAGTTCAGTTTATTGTCGATTGTCTCAACAATTTCACATAGTTTAGATGTGCAAAAGCGTCATACAAATAGAGCAGAAAAACAGCTGGTATTTATACGCTTGAAGTTAACTTACGCAGGGTCCTAATCCTGACACTGGATTTTGCCAGTGCAGGGTAAGCATATGTTCTCTTGGGGGAAAGTGTCAACGACTGGTTGGAAGGCAGAGAAGAAATAATGGTTTTTAAATGCAATGCTAAGCAATAGGGGGATTACGTTTTGTGTTTCCACTACTTTGAGAGAAAATCTTCAACCTTAAAAAGGAACAGAACCCGCTTATGTTATTTCCCCCGAAAATTCTAGTTTTATATAGCTAAATCTTCTTAACTATTTTCTGAGTATTCTCAAAAATTGAGTCTACGATATGCTCAGGAAAGCCCTCAGGCAATGTAGCTCTTACTTGTAACATTGCCTTAGGTAAGGCATCTTTCATTTCATCAATTATCTCTTGCATCGTCTCTTGACTAAAGTTTACATCTTTAGCTGTATCCAAAAAGTGACGAGGCAGGATTTTACTGATTTCATACTTCTTGCCTTTCGTTGCTGTCAATCCCATCGCCAGTTTTAGCTTTCTGATATTGAGCCCTTTTCTTCCCAGTAGTGGGTAGGCTGATAAAATATCGTAGAATGGAGCGAGTCTGTAGCTCCCTCCTTTATCAATATAGATCGAAAAATTCTTAGCGTGTCCATCTGTCGCGCCAATGAGCCATTGAAATACTTGGAATCTCATGAAGTTATATCGATCTTCTAGAGCATTACTTGATCCCATTAACAGTTCCATGATCTGAGCTATGCAGGGGCCACCTTGAGATTCATATTTAATGGAGGATGGCATACCAAATACTTGGCAAATATCTTCCTGAGGCAAGCGTAGTAATCCAGCTCTGTCTTTTGTCCAGCGCCTATCAAAGCGCTCCACAGCTAAAGCTTTAATGCTGTCTGTTTTGATTATATTGACGTTGGGAACGGCGAATCCTATAGCTCTAGCTAGCTCAATACAAAGGTACTCGTTTTCTACGCTATCTTTGAGATCGAGTGTCGCGTTAGCTTGTTGTATTTCGCCTATTGGCAGTTTGATGATGTGAGTGGTGGGGGTGTTTCCTTTCGGTATACACCATTGCTCATCAACGAATAGGAGAGCCGTTTTCTCGTGAGCACCTGCCACGGAGATTCTAAAGTCTTCCTCTTCTTCGAGCATCCCTAGCGGGATATCAGACTTATATGCAGAAAGAACAGTTTCTAGTTTTTTGTCATTCAGGACTTCGTAGTTAAGTGGTTCTTTTTTATAAAGGCGTTCTGGAGGAAGTAAAGCAATCGCACCAACACTGTCTTTTCCTATTTCTTTCAGGAGATCAAATGGTTGTTTGGATGACGCCTTGTACCTTGCAACGATTCTATCCCTGACTTGAGGGCTGTCCGGCAAGAGATTGTCAAAATAGTTTATAACCGCATCAGAAGTGATAGCTGGTAACTGAAGTTTCAAAGACAATGATATTGGGCGGGTCACCGAATTAGCTAACCAATTTTTATCATATTGAAAAGTGTGAGCACCATTATTATGCTTCTCTAGAGTGCCAACAAGTTCACCATTCATGTATGCGATTAGCTTCTGCATTACCAACTCTCATCATCATTTTCATTTAACGAAACAATCTGTGATTTTTCTTGGATACTCAATGTTAGGTCCATTGCCTGAGCAAGCTTAAAGAAGGTAGAAAGTGTTGTTTTGTTAGGGGTGTTCTCGAAGTTCGAGATCGTCGCTTGCTTGATACCGACTTTTTTTGCTAGTTCTGATTGTGTCCAGCCATTCTTCTGACGTATCAGTAGCATCATATCTGCTAATTGTTTTGGACTATATATCATTTTTTCCGGCTCTCTATAGAGTTAAGGTACACCTTCAAGATACTTAATTATCCTTTAGTGAGGATAATTGAAAGTGTATCCCCACAAGAGGATAAAGTCTATATTATCCCCACTAAAGGATGAGTGATTGGTTATCCTTTAGTGGGGATATTTGGTGACCTAAAAGGGCATAAGGAACTGAGATTCAGCGGTATCTATTGAATCATGGACTTCTGTATCTGCCATCTCATTCGTATTATTACTATGTGAAGGACTCTCAGGGGGTGAGGTTGGTGTGTGGACTGAGTGTTTATTGAGGTTGCTGTCTTTGTTTATTTGCTTGGTAAAAAGAAATTTCAACTGATACTGGAACTGTTTTTGTTGTAACTGATTGAAAAATAAAGTTTTGTCGTATGCTTCTTATGAGGTTTCTCGACTGGTGCTGTATTTGAAGCTTTTAAGAAAGTAGTAAGGTTCCGAAGAGGTTAATGTAGCTGATAATTGACGGAGTGCTTCCTGCTAACTCCTTATGGATTTCAACTTATCACAAAAACAAAAAGGCCACCCGAAGGCTGTTTCTTGATCACAAGTCTGCGTGGTCAAGAGACATTGCTAATTCGTAGCCCTCAAGGATGGTTTGTAACTTAAACCATCCTTCCCATAACACTTGTACTGACGCTCGCCCCGTTCGCTTGGTATCTTTCCAACCTCCCAGTTTTGCAAGGGCTTTGTACGCCCATAGCGTATCAGGTGCCCGTTGAGGTAAGCTATTACTTTCTAGTTTCAGCCAGAGCAGCTTCCAAGCTCTATTGCTTAACAAGTGTTCACAACTTGGTACTTCTAATTGGTTTTCGTACTCTTTAATAAATCGAAGTTGTAATAAGTGCGTTGCTATAAACGCCAATATCACGCTCATTCGTTCTAGATTTTTTCGACTTTGCATTCTTAGCTCTTCTACTGCGGTACCACTGCTTTTCCACACTTTATGGTAATCTTCTATAAGCCACCGCCGCTCATAGTAACTGATGATTTGCAACGCCTTTTCGAAGCTGGTTACTGGCTCTGATGTCAACAAGTGCCAAGCGAGTTTATTTTTACCATCTCTTTTCTCTATGACGCTTACATAATACACAGGAATATCGGGCTGAGAAGATTTGTTGGCTGGAGCTTTGAGTGTTACTGGGGCATACCTGATTTCTAATTCTACATCCCGAGCTTTGCGCCCCCCTTTTTGAGGAATATGGAGAGACTTGGTACCAGCCAAAGGTAATGTGGTTGAGTAATGGTAGAGCTTGTTATCATGCTCTTGAATACAGCGGCTTTGCATTGAACGGACGACAAAACGCTGCTGATTGGTGATTTTATAGGTGAGATATTCGAATATATCAGCCTCACGGTCACAGACTGAAATGACTTAGTTAATGCTTTCGGCTAGTCGGATCTCCATATTCGTTGAAGCAAGCTCCCATTTATAGCTCTCTTTTTCTTTGTAAGGGCGAGAGGCATGTTGATAGCGCTGCCCGCGTTTAGTGATATCTCGAGTCCAGCGTTGTTGTTCAATAAGTCCGACAATTTGCTGGCTCTTTGGGGCAAACAGTAAAATAGAGTGAGCTTGAATGGCACGATTTCTATTACCTTGATTAGTGTGACCTAACTCATCCCGAACACTTTTATGTTGATAAGTAAGGGAAGTCGTATCTTCAAGTGCTAGTAGGATTTCATGCTTACTTGCTTCCTGTGCGGTAGCCATAAAACCAGCACTAGCGATATCACAAGGTGGGATATTGTCATTACGGATAAAGCGGTAAGCACCCTCCATTTCAGCAGGGGAAAGAGGCAATTTAGACACAGCGACTCCTGGATTTTTAGCGATTGAGGTAGCGAGAGAAACCAGTCTTTGTATGCGTCGTGGGTCATTAAGGTTAGCTTTCCCGAACTGTATTTGTGCCCACTGTGATGGATTGGTCATACTCATAATAATTGTCTCGAATGTGATATATAAATGATCAGATCACAACATACAAAACAAGTTCAAAAAAAATCCCTGAGCGATGCTCAGGGATTTGTGTATGAGAGACAGACCCGAAGGTGGCTTTTCCAAACGTTTGGTGGAGCTGGCGGGAGTTATCACCAAAATCATACTATTCAATTACTTAGTTGTAATTGTAAGTCTTTGAAAAGGTATTTTAGTACCGTGTCTTAGGTATTATCTTACAGTTACTGAATTGCTTTTAAAAGAACCCACTAGATAAAATCTCGGACGTGAGTTCAACTCCCAGTTAGGCGTTGGACTAGGATATTGACAATACTTTCTTATTGTTTATCACGCTCAAGTATACTCAAAAGCTATACTTACTATGCAATACGTTACACTGTATAATGCCTATACATTCAATGTCATAACCAAGATTTTATATGTCTACTTCGAATTCAAAGAAATCAACTTCGACAACACTTCTGCAAGAACAAGAAACAAGCGATAACTCAGAAAAAATTGGCAAAAGTAAGGTTGAATCTAATTTCAGCTCTTCAATCGAGAAAGGTGGTCTTTTTATGGGGGCTGCAAATAACTCTGAAGAGTACATTCGAAAGGTTAAATACCACGGTACTAGGGGGCATGGTTTCGCTGCCGAAGATGCTAATCATTTAGATGATGTTTTATTAGGGCGCGATGCTCAAATTATTGGGGATGACAACGCAAAAAATGGCGCAGATCGACTTGTAAATGGTCAAGAAATTCAGACCAAGTATTGCAAGACTGGCTCAAAATGTATTTCAGAATGTTTTCAAGATGGGAAGTTTCGGTATTTAGATCGTAATGGTGAACCGATGCAAGTTGAAGTCCCAAGTGATTTACATGCTGATGCAGTAAAAGCAATGCGTGAACGCATAAAACGAGGACAAGTAGACGGAGTAAACGATCCCGATTTAGCTGAAGAGATAGTCAGAAAAGGCCACTATACGTACGAGCAAGCAAAAAACATCGCTAAAGCAGGTAATGTCGACTCACTTATTTACGATGCTAAAAATGGAGTTATTCATGCAACCTCAGCTATGGGAGTTTCGGCTGTAATTACTTTTGCTGTTTCAATTTGGAATGGAGAAGAGTGGGATGTAGCAGTCAAGAATGCGACACTATCTGGCTTGCAAACTTTCGGGGTTACGTGGGTTTCAAGTCTTCTTACCGCCCAGCTAAGTCGTACAGGAGTTGAACAGAGCTTAAGATCAACAACGGATTGGGTCGTCAACCAGCTAGGTTCAAAAGCAACTGCATGGTTAGCTAATGGTATGAGATCAGGCTCAAATATATACGGGGCTGCGGCAGCTAATCATCTTAGCAAACTCTTGCGTGGTAATATTGTGACAGGCGTTGTTACTACTGTAGTTCTATCTTCCGTCGACGCTTATCGCTTCTTCAAAAACGAAGTCTCTGGTGCTCAGTTATTCAAAAATGTTGCCGTCACAGCCACTAGCGTAGCTGGAGGGACAGCTGGCTGGATGGGGGGCGCAGCTGTCGGTGCATCGTTGGGTACCGCTGTACCTATTGTCGGGACTGCGGCTGGAGGTATCATTGGAGGTTTAATTGGAGCGTTAGGTGGTGGAATGGCTTCGCAAAAAGCGGCACAAGTGGTTCTAGATGAATTTATTCGTGAAGATGCTGAAGAAATGCTTGAGATAGTCAATGAGGTATTCGGTGACATGGCTTCCGAATACCTACTCAACAAGACAGAAGCCGAAAATATCGTCGCTGAAATTAAGAAAATTGATATGGCGAAAAAGATGAGAGAAATGTATGCATCCGACAATAAGCAACTATATGCGCTTTCTTTATTAAAGCCTTTGATGGAATCAGAAGTTAAATGCCGACCTCAAGTATCAATTCCGACAGATATGGAGCTAATGAACGCAACTAAAGGCGTTATTGACGAGCTGGTCGCAAACTAATCAATGTCACCATGCCCAATACTAGTTCAACTCCCTATATGGGAGTTGAATTGAGTTTAGTATTATTATTGAGGACATACATCTTAAAAAAGACTCCAAATAAACCGTTCTCATCAGCTCGGGAAAAAGGAGTTTAAATTAATACTGGATCTGGTTTCATTGAAAATGATTGGAAAAATAAAGATTTGCTACGTGTTTTTATGAGATTTCTCGATTAGAGCTGTGTTTGACGTTTCTAAGAAAGTAGTAAGGTGCGGCAGAGGCTAATTTAGTTGGTAACCGAACATTCGTTGTCGGTGGAGGTTTGATAGGTTACACATAATGCTCTCTTTCGTTCCAATACAGAGTGTTTATAGAGGTGGCAGTCCTTGTTTATTCTTAAGAACAAAAGAATCTATATGTATTTTCAGGTTCACTTAAATGGCTTTGCCAATAGTTTCAGTAAATCAGATGACTTTTCGTTTGAAAATTTAGAGCCAGTTTTCATTTCTCTGCCGAGTACATCCATCAGAGCTTCATCGTCAAATAGCTTCTGATTGAGAAAGTCTTTGGCTTGAGCAGAGGATATGGCAGCGATATCAGTACCAAGCTTACAAGCACTTGCTTTTAGATCATCGTAATCTTGTGCATCCATATAACCTTCATCGAAAAGGGCATCGTAGATCGATGGAATTTTACTATATGTGCAGATTAGATATAGTAAGTCCGTTGCATCCTTTCTGCGTTTATCACTTTCCCTATCAAGCCAGGCAATCAATTTCAGTAGTGCTATGCCTACAGGGGAGCAAACAGGTAGAACCAGCTCAGGATCTTCTTGTGCACGTACTTTCCATACATGGTCTAATGCTTCTTGAAATCCTAATACATTCATTACGAAGTCTCCTTTCGGAGGCCAAGCTATATTATTATCGTCCGCAATTTCTCCGAATGGAACAATGTCTAGTTCCCACGGTAAACCGTCACTACAATTCCTATAAAAGCGATGACTTACCTGCTCATCTTGGATGAAGCCTACGGTAATTAAATTAGTAGCTAGACTATGGAATTGCTCCCAAGATTCAACACAGATACCGAAGTCTACATCTCTAGTACCGCGTTCGATTTTTGCGTCAAATCCATGAACGAGCACTAGGTCGCGAGCCATTGCTCCAACGATCATATAAGGGATAGCTAGTTTTTTTGCCTCAGTATCAACATCAAAATACAGTTCAATAAGGCCCCTAGGGAACTTCTCATTAATGGTGATGTAGGTATTGGTCATATAACTTCTCTGCGACTTCAAGATTTCGAACATCGTTCGATGCCAGTAATTCGGCATAAACAACCAAAGGGTTTACTAAATGCCCTATCGGACCTTTTAAAGCTTCATGTTCAACACTAGGTTCTATTAGTTCTATCTGAACAGGAGAATATTCATCATCACGAACTTTCTTCAAACGTCCGTAGCGTAAAAGCTTCTGTTGGTTCTCCAGTGAGATGTACACTCGTGCTTTGTTGGAACTAAGAAAATGCGTATATTGGTTGGCCGCAACTTCACCACCCAGTAGAGCGTTGCACTGGTTCAGTAAGCTTTCATCATACCAGTCTATATTATCGGTAGTGTACTTGGTTTCTGGTAGGTTCTTAAGTAATAAGAGTCCATACTCTTTAGCCCACTCCTTGATAAGAGCATGTTTTTTCAGAATGATTTTTTGGTTTTTATCAATATATCTCCGATTATCTAAATCACTTAGAACATCCCCTATAATCCCAAGCGACACCTTGGCTTTTTTGGCTAACTCTCTGTAAGGAAGGTCGATGGCCGTAGGCTCGTTTAATAGGATGTAGATGAGTTGTAGGCCTTTTTTCCCGAATGCCTTTCCTAATACCTTATGTTCTTTCTGTACCTTCGATGCGCATTTCTTGTTGCCTTTGACAAAAATAAAGTTCCTATTCTGGTCAATGTACGCATTTCCACTACGATCAATAAACTGTATTTGAGCTTCTTTTAATCGCTGAGCCAAGGCAGGATTTATGTAGTCTGTGAGAAAAACGTACTGGTGAGGGAAGGGAGATTGATTTTTATAATCTGCTATTTGCACGACGGTTAAAGGTGACTTTTTAGTCACGCAATGAACAAATAGAGGTGTTTTCGAATGTTTGTAATCAATAATGCCAATAGTGCCGTGAGTAGGAGTGAAATCTACCTTTAGTTGGTGAACAGGCATTTTATACTCTTCTTTCAATAACAAAAACGCTCTATCAAACAGCGCCTTGTCTGGCGTCAGAGTTACATGTTCATTCATACGTTTATCCTGCCTCATATGTATCAGTTATTCATTAAGATAGCACCGTGTTCATTTTTTTTCTATGTACATTTTAATTGAACAGTTGGTTTTATTGAACTGAATGTTCGTTTTTAAAGAATTATTGAATTATTGAATTATTGAAATTATTGAGGACATACATCTTAAAAAAGACTCCAAATAAACCGTTCTCATCAGATCGGGAAAAAGGAGTTTAAATTAATACTGGATCTGGTTTCATTGGAAATGATCGGAAAAATAAAGATTTGCTACGTATTTTTATGAGATTTCTCGATTAGAGCTGTGTTTGAAGTTTCTAAAAAAGTAGCAAGGTGCGGTAGAGGTTAATTTAGCTGATAGTTGAGTGAGTGCTTCCAACTAATTCCGTATGAGTTTCAACTTATCACAAAAACAAAAAGGCCACCCGAAGGTGGCCTTTCCAAACGTTTGGTGGGCTGGCGGGAGTTGAATTTATATTTTATCTAATTGAATTAAAACAATTTAATGTATTAAATTTTCTCCATGGAGTACTTTTTGGAATACGTAACTTCAGTGTGATTAAGATCTCATTTTTATTAATTTGACTAAGAAAAGACACTTCAGTGGCTTTTCTCTAGTACTCCTATATATATTTGATAGTAGCTAAATGTAACTGTTTTACCAGAAAATTCTTAATAACCAGATGTTTGCATTATTTTATTGTTAAGGTATAAGAATAACTGTATGCGTGTAGTTACTTATTGGTGGTGCTATGAGAGAAGTCGAATTTGAGATTGATGGTTGCCGAGTTTCAACAGAAGACTATGAAAAATCGGTGGAGAAGTATATTGGACAGATAGTTTGTATTGAGTGTAAGAAAAAAGCTTGGTATGTAAAGTCATTTGCGTACAGAGATATAGAGAGGATAGCTTGCTTCAGTGCTCGACACTTGGATGGTTGTGATAGAGCTACATCTATATTGATTGCTGAAAACTTAGATGGAGAGGAGCAGGATGACGCATCTGATGCTAAAAATGCAGATATATTAGTAAATCTTGATAAAACCAAACATAACTCTATAGAAGTTTCGACACCCGCCAACAAACATACTGGAGATGATCACCACTGGGATCCAACCCCAAAAGCTATTGCAAATGGCACAAAATCTAGTGAGTTCCCAACAAATAAGTCTTTGAGGCAAATCTTAAGTTACTTAGCAAAAAATCCTAACTACGGTGAGGGAAAAAATATACGAATTACGGCTGATTCAGGAAGAGAGTTGATTAACGGCGCATTGAAGGACTATCTAGTCGAAATTCCTCACCTTGCCGAGCAGGACTATAGAGAAGAAAAGATTTTTTGGGGGGAGATTAATAACTTCAAAGAAAATGAAGATGGTTCTTTATGGCTCAACTATGGTTCATACAAAGAACCCAGCCTTATATTAAGTAAAGGGCTGAAAGAAGACGTTATGAGGGTCTATCGGCTTGGAAGTTTAGAGCGTTTTCAAGGTTCACATTTTATTATTTTCGGAGTAGCTGGTATTACAAAGAATGGCAAAACTATTCTTAGGTCATCAATGCCTAAGTATATGAACTTTATAAATTACAGACACGTTACTATCGATAAAAATGAGTCGTCTAATTTGTCATGAAGTTAATTGAAGCCAACGGGTGATACCTCAATAACAAGATAGGTTTTATCTCACTACAGAGTTTTCATAGAAAATTGGGATGTAGGGCATGAGGAGTGTTAAACACTAGTGTGGTTAAAAACTATTTGCGCTATTGTTTATCATAAGGGAAGAAAAGGGTATATTTGCTCGCCTTGCACATTAGAGACTTCAAGTTACCATGGCAATTACGGCTAGAGATGCATCTAAGTTATTCAATAGTAATAAACTATCAGCGCTTGCTGATGGTGATTTGTCGTATGTGGAAAAAATTGCTCGAGAGTACTTACAAGCAGATATGGACAGCTTGCAACTAAGTGAAATATTTGACAATACGCTCAAACGACTGAGTGTAGAGTACCGTTCAGAGTATTACTTTAAAAACACAATCGCTCTTCGTAGGTTGTTAGGTCGACATTCTTTAAATACTGCTGCGATGTTGTCTGAATTTAGGGTCGGAAAAAGTAAGGCTGACTGTGTCATCATTAACGGAAAAACAACCTGCTACGAAATAAAAACCGAGTATGACAATCTAAATCGTTTAGGTGAGCAACTAAACGATTATTTAAAGCTGTTTGATGAAGTATATGTAGTGTGTGCTGCAAAAAATTTAGACAAAGTTCTTGAAGCAACAGATCCTAGGGTAGGGGTGCTTGAATTAACAAAAAAGGACTATCTAAGTGAGAAGCGAGCTGCTTTAACTAGAACAGCACCGATAGATATTGACGTACTTATTAGATCTTTAAGAAAAGATGAGTACATTGAATTGGTTAGAAGAACTACAGGGCAAATTCCTGATGTTCCTAATAGTTTATTGCTAAAAACCTGTAAGTCACTCCTTAATTCTGTAGAACCTACTCATATTGCAACTAGTTTCATTGAAGTTTTGAAAGAAAAGCGGTTAAATGATAGTAACTTAGTCAATGCGTTACCTCGCTCTCTGATAAATGCAGCTATTAGTTATCAGTTTTCCAGCGGACAAATTTATGCATTGAAACGCATTTTTACCGTTAGTAAGGATAGCCGATGTATTTACCCTACCTTAGAGGGAAGCAGTTTGAACTGATTGCTGTACGAGAATTATCAGACAAAATCCCCTCAAATATATTCCGACCAATAATAGAACCTGTACGAAAAAATATCTCTCCACTAATACGTACCATCAAGCATGTGAATGACAATGGCTTTTGTCCTTTGATTGTCATGAACCCTTCTGTAGGTGAATTTTCGGATGAACCAAGAGCTTTAATTGAAACACTTCAAGAGCATGAAATTGATTTTTTACCTTGCCTAGTAATAAAAGGAGGAGAGTCAGAGATCGTGAAGGAACTGATTAAAGAAGTACAGGGCGCATTTGCAATCCAGATCACTGGTGGTATCGATATGGAGAGTATTCATATTTCTAGTGATGCAGAAATAGTTATTGTTGATTCTGATTTACCACCAATGGCTATCTCTCGATTAAACAATGTAGTGCTGCTTGGTGATTTTTTCCAAAAGCAAAAAAGAAATGCAGACTATACAAAAGAGTCATCATTTTCGCATCTTCACGCTACTTACAGAACACAGCAAAATGTCATTGGGTTTGGTGACTATACCTTAATTGGAAGCGAGTATTCGGAGTCTGGTGGACCAGCATATGTTGTCACAATCCATTCATCTTATATTAATACTAGAATGTTTGATGAAATGTTTGTTAGGCATTATTCCTCAACTGATGACGGCACTCCAACTGACCCAGCAGGTAAGTTTGCAGAGGCTTTAGCTTTGTATATTGATGATGCTAATGTAGCTCCTAGCGTTTTTTATCAGTCTAATGCATTAGATGAGTTTCGAAAGCTGCATGAGAGTGGGCACTTCCCCGGATTAGGGCATGTAAAAAAATTATCTATGGAACACCATATCGAAACGGTTTGTGATTACTTGGAATAGCAGAATGTCTAAATGCTGTCTACATTGTTTCTCAGATCTCGCGATTATTGAGATAATTCAACGTGAAGGTACTTTCTGGAACTGCTCATTTTGTAATTCTAGTGATGTGTTGTGTATAGAACCAGATAACTTGACTGGGTTATTTGAGCTTGTATTAAGTTGTATTTTAGAAAGTGAGCAAGGTGATGAGCTGCATAGGTTTTATACCAACGAATTTAAGATAGTTTCTGATACTGTCAATAATCCCGCTCAACTTATAAATGAAATCTTAGGAAGTGGCTTTGATGGGAAGCGCTTTGTACTCAAGGAAGGAATATCTGAGTATCAGGAAGAATGGAGCACATTTAAATCTCATCTCATTAAAGAAAATCGTTTTTTCCCGAACAACTCTTTATATGGAAAAATATTTTCAACTGACGTAAATAATGAGTTGAGTGTATCTGTTGAAGCTGCAATATTCCTTAGAACAGTCGAAGCATTGAGTAAGCAAAGAGCAAGCGGTGAACTATTTTATAGGGCTAGGGTATCAGAAAAGCCACTTCAAGCCCTAAAAATGGGAAGTCCACCGTCAGAAATTTCCTCTGCGGGCAGAGCCAACCCAGCTGGTATCCCATACTTATATTTGGCTGAAGACTTGAATACCTGTTGTCAGGAAGTTAGACCCAGTAATGGGTCAAAGATATATGTATCTGAAATTCGAGCTAAAAAAGATCTAAGGCTTGTCGATCTAACAGACCCCAAGCAGAAAATCGCATTGTTAAAATGTGAAGAAGAAGAGCTAGAGCTTACTCTTAAGTGTTTAAATTTATTGCAACAATTCTCAGAGGAACTGTCAAAGCCAGTTTTACCTGAAAAATCGCACTTAGACTATATTCCCACTCAGTTTATTTGCGAGTACCTCCGTACGATCAGGGCATATGACGGTATTGTATTTAATAGTTCCTATGGATCTGGAAAAAATGTTGTTTTGTTTACTGATGAGCATGTCCAGATTGATGAGCCAACAGCACATACCGTTACTTCAGTGGAAGTTCATGTAGAGGCGAGTGACCACCTATAAATTTAGGTATGTGGCTAACCTAATACTCGAAATATTGCAGTCCTTACATTTGTAGGGCAATCTTTTCGTCTAACAAATTTAATCAATTCTTGCTTCAAGTGATGAAGGTTGGTTCTGAATTGAAAATGATCAATAGAGTTCTTGACGATATATGGTGAGTCATTTGAAACCAGAGTATGGTGCATGTGCTTATGATATTCGTTTACATCTGCAAAAACACTCGTAAATTTCAACCAGAATTTTTCTGTTAGTTCGATAAAGCTTTGAAGACCAGTATGACCTCTCTTAGTCACTCTGGTATGTAAGTAAATATATTTTTGTTCTTCTAGCAATTGAATGTTATTAGATACACGCCGGATACTCATTCCTAGGTGCGTTGCTAGCTCACCTAATGAGACACTTAATCCCATTGAGTTTTTATCTGCGTGTTGAGCTAAGAACATTGAGATCACGATAAGCGCTTCCGTCTTCTCAAATTTTTGGGTTGTATGTTGAGACCAGAAAGTCTGAACAATAACTTCATGGTTTATTTCTTTCGTATCAACTAAGTCAGTAAGGACATGACTTTGTGATAGTGGTGAACATGGAAGTAGAACTATCTGCTTATTGTTTTTGTAGCCCTCAAAATATTCTATATCTAATAACTTTTCTCCTGTGTCGGCTGCAAGTATTTTTGACATATCGATAGCATCATTTTGATGAGAAAAGGATAATTTAAATGTTCTCTCTCCGTCGGAAAATACTTGGAATTCTCCTTTTTTGTCGTAAGGATTGATCAAGTTTACTACACGTTCTATCGCTGACTCTTGGGGTTCCTTTTCTTGAATATCGCTACTTGCAGCTGCTTTAGAAGTCTCTTTCATCTCTAATTTTTAAGTTTGGTTGAACACTAGAAAATATCTTATCATGAAGTGTAATCCGACGACATGATTGAAATTTTTCGTTCCATGTTAAGTGTGAGTGATTGTAATTTATTTATATTCCGAAATTAACATTCTAGTACTGTTGCTTTTGATTTAATTAGCAGTGAAAAGAGTGAATTGAGTTGAAAGTGGCTACTAGAGTGCTGCACCTTAAAAACTGTATGTGCGGTAAATAATAATACTTATACGTTCAGACAGAACTATCTATCTCTACCATTCAGACCCTCCCTACTTCGAGTGATAGAGGAAATAAAAAATAAAATTTTACGTTAATGACTGTACCTATGGGAACGAATCGAATAGGTACACATCATGGTTATTAAGACAAGTAAACCGAAGAACCTGACAATCACCAAAGCAAGAATTTTTAGTGGATATCCTCTCTATTACGATAAAGATGGATTAGTGGAAGAGTATTTAAAGAGTATGGAGCAGGTACTGGATAATGCTCTGGCTGAGCATCCGAGAAGTTTAGCGGTAAGAGTCGATCTAAATCTCCCTAAAGATTTTAATGACGATTCTTCTGAAGTGATAACTCGCTTCTTTCGTTCCTTGAAATCTCAGGTAGAAGCGGACATTAAGAAGAAATCTAAAAACGCTTGGTGCAAATATAGGTATTGTACGATTAGATACGTATGGGCAAAAGAATGCTGTACGTCAACATCTAGCCATTATCATGTGATGATGTTCTTTAATCGGGATATCTATAACTGCTTAGGGTTATTGGAGAACGGTAGAAGTAATCTAGCTATCCGAATTAGAAATGCATGGAAACGTTCTGTGTCGGCTTGTTACGAAGGGACTGAAAGGGCTATGGTACATTTCCCTACACAAGGCGTTTATTCGGTATCAAACAAAAATGAAACCAAGGAGCAGGTAAAAAATAGAGTCTTTTATCGAATGAGTTATCTGGCGAAGTTAAGAAGTAAAAATTACGGTGACAGTAAGAAGAACTTTGGTGCTAGTCGTGTTTAAATGGTTTTTATAGATAACATATATCTATACCTCGATTCAGAAGGGTATAGATTTAACTAATAACAAGAGCCTTAAGACAAATGGAACATGAAAGAACTTTTGATACAGAGTATAGAGGTTATGAAATAGCACCTAATCGAACGGGGATACCTACTCAATGGTTAGATGAACTAATTAAGGTATGTAGAAAATCGCGAGTCAATCACCAGAAGACAACTGCCGTAATGTTCCGTGTTCGATACCCTTTTCAGGCAATATTTAAAGATGGGCAAGATGTGTTTCCCGTGTTTGTGAAGTTTCTGAAAAGTGAGATTGCGCGACATACTAGCTCTAGACGTCGAATCTTCCCTTCTGCGAATGAAAAAAAATCATCAAACCTATGCCGCTTTGTTTACTTGCTTGAAGAGACCATCGTCCCCACGAGATATACGGGCGTATCGAATCGCTATAAAAAAAAGGAGTATTCAGAATATCTAACTGCTGTATTACTTGTCGATGGTGATAGGTTTTTTATAGAAGTTGGAGGTAAAAACCGTTTGTTAGCACAGCTAATTGTGGATGCATGGGAAGATACTTTGTATAAATTCAAAGCATCAGTAGCAAAATACGATATTGATTTGATGGGTTGGTATGAGTTGGATGACGATGGTTATTTGGATGAGACCGACAGACTATTCGAAGATTTTAGTGACGCTTTCAGCCAAGAGTATGACGAAACCAAAAGGACTCAACTGTTTGGTGTTAGTAATCGATAGATCTGGCATTGTTCGGGTTGGTAGGGGTTGAAAGGAGCACAATCTGCTCCTTTAGGAAGACGTTTAATTGGATAACAAATGGCTAATCTTCTTCAGCAGCTTTACAGCCTTTAGGCACCTCAATACTCGACATTGCCTTTCCTGCCTGTTTCGCCGTCTTCACATCCAGCTTGTATTGAGTGCATTTTCCAACGCTAACGTTGACTGCTCCAGAATCAGAAGATGGATTACCTCCAAGAGTGCCACTACCTTGAGCCAAAACAAAAGGCGTTATGAAGGTAGAAAGTAGAGCGGTGATTTTTGTTGTATTTTTCATTGTGTATATCTCTTTGTGATTTATGAAAGAAAGGGGAAGTAGAGTTAATTGGAGATAGGTTTTGTTTGAGAGTTACAATTAGTTGCATCAGAAACCTGACCGTTAAGTTTTCCACAAACATCGGCTGTCCAATGCAGAAGTACTCCAGCAACAAGCGTGGATTGAGCGCCTTGTTTACCATTCCAGTGCTTTTCTAGATATTCCTTATCTACGTTAGGCGCACCTCCGAGTGCTGCCGAAGCCATTGATGAAAGGGTTAAAGATGCGGCGACAGTGCTAGCGAAGATGATTTTATTTAGGTTCATAGTAATTCCTTGTCTTAGGTAAATATTTGGAAGGGTATTTAGTTGGTCAGGATTAGAAGCTGTACACAAAGGTTCCAGCGTTCGATGTCACTTCGATTTCTTTCACGTTGTCTACGGTGCAGTTGTTGCTGTACCCCGTATAGGTTTCACCGAACTTCAATTGAACGTTTCTAGATAGCTCTGAGGCTGTGCCAGCAGGAAGGCGACAGTTACCTCTATTGATGACAACATTGCTTATTACGGTGCTGTTGGTTATGGCTTGTAGGTCAAAGACCAAACTCCCCCAATGAGAGTTGGTGGATATCGATACTTCAATATCAGCAACTGCTTCAGGAGTTTCTTCTTGCTCTGTGCAGGCTGTGACTCCTATAAATAGGGACATCATTACGGCGTACTGAACCGACTGACTCAATAGGTGTTTTATACTTGTCATGGGTTTGCTCTCCTCATCGGCGAGTGAAATTCTGGATACTCTGCTCCCTCGTGCTCATGCATGAACTGTTCAAGATTGAAATCAGAGGGATAAGTAAATGAAAATGTCGAGACACTGGCCTCATCAATAAGCGGTAAGGCGATGGTGTGTATCGTGTGTTGGTTAGGTAATCGAAAAAGCAGCAAGAGCGCGTCACATTGAACCGAGAGTCCCAGAGGTTCAACGAGCGCCTTCTCTTGCTGCATAACTTGGCTTGATATCTTCAACATACGATGGTGCAGTAATGCTGTATGGACGGTGCTGAGGACGTGCTGTTGCGCGTCAGTCCAGCCCCTAATATCAGGTAGATTAATGTGTACTTTGTTCAGCCATAGTCGCTCTTTTGAAATGGCTGAGCCTTTATTCCATAAGGATTTGTCTCTCTCCGAGGACCGACCTAAGCCATTGCTCAGTTCATCAGGAATAACAGGCATTAAGTACTTGTTGGTCAAGTGCCAATGCAACGTTTCCTGCTTGTTGAGCTTCAGTAATTGCTCCGATGTTTTACGGTAAGTGTGCGGCATGCTTTGTGTTTCACACTCTACGTTAAACACCTCCACAATGACTTCATCCAGATAACGTTTGATACTGCGTGTGGTTCTATGGCTATCCAGTTTGGCTAATTGTTGCTGCAACTCCTTAACGGTTATCCATCGATGTTGAGGAATAAGCATCAGCGTGTGCAGCAAAGCGGATAACCCTTCAATGCTGGTTTTGTTGCTCATGGTTTTTCTCTCAATACATCAACAGGTGGATACGTTGTTGCTGGTGGACATTTAATGTCGTGAGAATAAAGAGGGGTCGGACACATAATGTCCAACGGTGAAATAGTCATCAATTGGCTTTATGAAAACGTGAACCAATTAACATTCAGGTGGCGTTACTTACCTTTTAGGTCAGCTATGAACACAATCACTCCCACCAATAACACAACGAGAAAGCCCAAAGATGTGAGGCTACCAATTGCACCAAAGAGAGGGGACAACGTGAACAAAGCGATAAGGGCCGTAACCAGTTTGATGGTTTGGAGTAGGAGGGAAATCATAGACGTTAACTAAACGTTTTCACCATAGAGAGTTGAACATCATCAAAGATGTTTCTTGATAGGTGCCTCGCAAGGGCTTTCATCCAGATAAACAGAAGTTCTTGTACTTCAGGGTGAGCTAGTTCGGTGGTACCGATGTCGGGTTGATAGCACCAAAGGTTGGCTAAGTGAAAATACAGCTCAGGCTCAACCAATGTGCTGTCGTTATCGGGATAAGAAAAGCTGGCAAAGAACACCACCAGCCAACAACTACGATTACTGTCGCGTTTTAACTGTATCTCGATAGGGTGTAGCCCTTGCCTTGTTCGATAGTAACTCGATTGTCGGCAGTTAAGCACAATGCGCGAAGCGTTCTCAGGAATAGAAAACCGTCCAACTATTGTTTCTAATAACGAGTGTAATGTGCTCTCGATAGCAATCTCTCCATACATTTTAGTAATCATAGCCACCCCTTTTCAGCAAACGAGAAACAACGTTCACCTGTAACGATATGGTCAAGTACTCGCACATCGACTAAGGCGAGGGCATCTTTCAAACGGTCAGTAATACGCTTATCCGCTTGTGAGGGAGTAGCGTCACCTGAAGGGTGGTTGTGAGCCATTATCACGGCCGCTGCATTTACTCCTAATACGGTCTTTATTACTTCACGAGGGTAGATAGTGGCGGCATCTACCGTCCCTTTAAATAATGCCTTAAACTCAATTAATCGGTGTTGGTTATCCAGTAACAGCAAAGCAAACACTTCTCGCTCGCACCCTCCTAATTTACAACGAATAAATTCTTTAGTGGCTTCAGGGTTACTGAAGGCATCACCGCGTACATATCGGTTAGCCAGTATCTCAGCGGCATGCTCCAGTATTTCGTTTTCCTGATAGCGTTGCTGCTTTTGGTAATTGAGTGTCTCTTGGTTCATTTCAGGCTCCTTGTGAGAATCAATGGTGGATATTCACAGTGATGACATATGCCTGAAGGTTTTTTAAATCGATGTCCGCTGCTGACTCACGAGCAGTAACTTATTTTTTACGGTGGTGGCTTTTCTCATGGGTATATACAAACAGGAGATTTTCCATGAGATTTTTAAGACTAAAAGAAGTAATAGCGTTAACGGGATTAGGTCGTTCAAGCATCTATAAATTTATGGAAGAGAATACCTTTCCTAAAACGGTGTCACTGGGTGGGCGCGCTGTCGCATGGGTAGAAAGTGAGATAGAAGATTGGATGAGCGAACGACTAAGTAAACGTGATAATTCAGTACAAGCATAAGCAAGACGAGAAACACAATTCTAACAAGGCTGACAAAAATCATTGTTGGCCTTTTTCAATTTATGGAGAGTTAAAAATGGGTAATTCAATTTATGTAAATGCTTCTGCCCCAAACAATCAAAGCGGATGTCAACAAGGTGGAATAGGGCTGGTTGTTATTGATGAAAACAATGAAGTGGTGTACGAAGATAGTATTACTATTCACGGGAAAATAGATTGTTCTGAACTGAAATTATTGGCTTTCATAGAGGGACTAGAGTACGCCGAAGACGGAGATGCGATATTTTCAGATAGTGAGTATTGCGAGAAAGGCTTTAATGAATGGCTGGATAACTGGAAGCGTAAAGGGTGGCGTAAATCTGACAAGAAACCTGTGGCAAATCGCGCTCTATGGCAACAGGTAGATAGACTTCGTTCAGACAAATATGTAGAGGTGTTTAAGGTCAAGGCGCATTTTGGAAATGAAAGGGCTGATGCTTTGGCTATGGAGGCAGCTCTAGACTAGAGTCTAAATGGTTACACTTGCTGGCGTAGTAGGCCAGCAAGTTTCGTTTTCTCAAATGTTGTTTGAATAGATGAACTTCGCTAACATGAGAGCAACCTAGTTGACAAACACTTCCTAATTTATGTGGTCAGGATCTGATACAGAGATTTTCCGTATTTTTCTACTGAAGTTTACTTTAAACTCAGGCAACAGTCTGATAGTAGTTGAATTTCATAATAAATGAACGCAACATAAATGGAATGCAAATAAGGAAAAGTTACATTTATAAAGCGTTAGTCGATTAATGCTTTGAAAAATATTGAGGTTAAGGCTCGTTCAGTATCTGTCGTCACATCGATTAACTGGCAACGTTATTTAGTTTTCGGGACCTCATGATGTTGACGTTCAACTTAAGGCGTTCTGTTTGGCCGAGTCAAATGTCGAATGACTGCCTAAGTAAGCGGCACAAATTGCTTAAGTGGACGCTCAAACGCTCGGCACTCTCGACTTGGATTTTTGTAGGCTTGGGCAAGTCAGATGGCAGCGTCATTTAGCAAGGCGTTATGTGTCTCAGAATGTAAGGTGCTCTAAAAAAATGAGTAGAAAACAAATATCTCAAAAAATTCAAGCCGAGGTACTTTTGAAGTCTCGTCGGCGTTGTTGTATATGTTATGGATTGAATAGAGACACTACGATTAAACAAGGGCAAATTGCACATTTAGATCATGACGCTAGTAATAATGATGAAAGCAATTTGGCTTTTTTATGTTTCGACCATCATGACCAGTATGACAGTACTACTCGGCAGAGTAAGAACTTAACAAAGCTAGAAGTTTTAGAGTTTCGAAATGAGCTGATTACAGATATCTCTAACGCATTTTCTGGATTAGTTGCTTTCGGGGAAGCCAGTACGTTAGGGACTGACGTTATTTCTGGCCACTATGTTAGGGACGGGGAATTTGAGAGTGCTGATGTGAAAGTTCAAAGGCTTCCTGACGGGAAATATCATGTGGATGGTTTAGCACTATGGGGGAAAACGAGAGAGTATGGTCCGAATATTGGTGACTTAGATTTTATTGGTGAGTTACATGATGACACAATTGAGTATACCTCCGGTAATCCAGCTCGTGAGCCATATAAAGCTTTATTCCAGTTCCATAATGGTACTTTGGTAATTTCTGAAGAAAACTGGTGCGGGATATTTGGTATGAATGTATGTTTTCAAGGTCAATACCACAAAGCTACATAACACGGCACTTAAGTCGGATTCGTAAACGCATTCTAAACATAGCATGCGTTGCTCACCGCTTAGCGTTAGGGCTCAGAATAAAGGAATCATTAATGATTAGTTATTGCACCGAAAAAACGACTGAGTATTCACTTGTTCCAGCGTTTTCTTCACTGTTAAGTGACTGTGGAGAGAATGTGCCAATTCAGTATTGGAAGACGCGAGAAGGCAATAAGACTTCTTCCGCACTACATGGTTCTGAACAAGTGTATTTAGTTGCGTTCTTTGCTCGACGTCCTAAAGTAAAAATTACTAAAGATGGGTTATTGCAAGGTAAGATCAACTCTGACATTTTTGAATTTAACAGTATGGCCAAAAAATCTGGAGTTCCTGTATTTTGCGGTATGCCTTTAGCTCGTAATTTGTTTGAAATATACAATTCTGAGAATGTCTGGTTTTATGTCCCACCTAATGCCCCAGATTATGATGAGGTTATCTTTAACCTAACTGATTGCAATGATGTCGTAATTTCTGACCCAAATAGTGTTGTAGAGCAGGTTCTATCTGGAAATGTTGCTGAAATAGTTCGCCAGCAATGTAGCCCTATGACTTGGGTTCAGGCTGTAGATATAATGACTGAGCTAAATCGTAAACCTGGAAATAGTGCATGGTTTCTCCGAAGCTGGCGGCATAAACCTGTCTATTTCGTCATTAAACAAAAGCCCTAACAAATTGCCTAAGACGGATTCCCAAACGTATGCCATTTCGCTCCACTCAAGTGTGGTAGACGTTTTCTCACCACTTAGTAAGGTGTTAGGTTCTTATGAAACTATCTGATATATAATGAACAAGTTCTATTTTTGAGGTGTGTATGTTAGGGCAATATAATATAAAAAATAGCCATGTTGGTTGGCCTATTCTATCCGGGCTAGGTAAGTCAAAGTTCATTAAGTCATTTAACGTTTGGTTTGTCGCTATTCCAATTTTCGCCAAACTTTTGGAAAGTTTTCCTGAATCGACAACCTATGTTATGTTCGAGCAACAGCTAGGCTTTACATGGGGGTTACCTTTTAGTTGGAAAGCTCTCTATTTTGCAGCATTGCTCTTTACGTTAGCCAACATTATTTATGCTGTTTTTTGTCCAGCAATCATTAAAAATTATGATTCGTTTACAGATTTTATGCATAAAGATGGTAGTTCTGAAGCCATTAAACATATGTTCGAACCACTACTGAATAAGTCAGCTCCTGAGTATGAAAAAATATTGGCACAAAACTTTAGGGATCATGTGCCAATGACAAACCGTGACCGCGGTGGTAAATCCCATCGGCAAATGATCGATGAGGGTAGAGTTCTAAATGAATATTTAAGTGAAGCTTTCTCCAACGTCAAAGGTGCGTTTGAACATGAAACTCCTTTAATTCAATATAGCTGTTCAGTGTTTTATTTTTTCGGGTTCACAATTTTAGTCTGGTTGTTAGCTACTAACATTCAGTTTGTTGTCAGTGCATGAGTTTAATACGAACAAAAGCATTTAAGAGTGATTCGTAACGCGTAGTATTTTTGCCATGTGTATACTTTTGTGTTTAAGGTGATTTGCAGAAACTTCGGTATTGCGTTACTCACACCTCAATGCCGCGTTAGGGCTCCAGTTTTGACCATGGAATATATATGACTTTAGAAGCAATATTTGTTACTCAGTTATCATCAATAATAGGGTTTATTGTAGCGTTATTTGTTTTGTATCGAGTTCTGGTAGCAGCAAAGAACTCTACTATTGAATCTTTGAAACAACAGATTAATCTTCAAGCCCAAAAGCTAAGTGATTATGAAAGCCAAGAACCCGACATCCTCTTACAAGTACTTCAAAGGCGCACTAAAGCTCTAGAAAAAGAGTTAAAAGAGCGAGAAGAAGCCAACATTCAATCTATAGAAGAACAGAAAGATTCGATTGATAGAGTGAAAGAAATTGAAGAAGAGCTTAAGTCCCACGAACTTGTTCTGGAACGTGGCCTTGTCGTTACTCGAAATGCAAGAAAAGTAACAGCCCATACGCGCCACTATCTTTTGAAAATGTATGATGAAACTTGCCAAGTTTGTGGCCTAAAAGATAGTCAAGTTATGGAAATAGCACACATTAAGTCATTTATCTCAGGTGGTGAGTCATCTATAAGCAATATGTTGCTTATTTGCTCAAACGATCACCGCTTACTTGATAGAGGCGCATGGAGTATCAATGATGATTTCAGCTTGATTGGAAAAGAAGGAAAGCTAAATGTTTCACCAAAACACGATATTTCAAAAGAGTCTTTAAAGTGGCATAGAGAAACTGTGTTGAAAGTCCAATAGAAGGCATTTAAACGGAACCAATATAGTGAGTTAGACTTCGTCTCTACACATTATAACCTACAATTTTAGTGCGCCTAATGCGGTATTATGTACTTATTACCTTGATTGCAGTAAAACTGCCCTCATATTAAGTGTGTATCCATCTTAATTTTGGGGTTTATGATGTGGGATAGTCGCTTCAAATCAGCCATAGATAGTGGCTTTAAACGTAATGAATTCTCTCGAGATCGTGCAAGGATTATTCATTCGGCTTCGTTTCGTCGCTTGCAAGGAAAGACGCAAGTTCTCGGGTTAGGGGAAAGCGATTTTTATCGTACCCGGTTAACTCACTCACTAGAAGTTGCTCAACTGGGCAGTGGTATTGCTGAGTTTCTTAAAACTAAATATCCTGAAAGTGAAAACCCAGAAATCTTTGAATTGATTCCGGAACAAAACTTAATTGAGTCTATTGGATTAGCACATGATATCGGTCATCCGCCTTTCGGTCATGGTGGTGAAGTTGCATTGAATTATTCAATGCGCAACGATGCTGGTTTTGAAGGGAACGCTCAAACACTTCGTATTTGTACTAAGCTTGGTGAATATTCCGAAGAAGAAGGGTTAAACTTAACTCGACGTACATTACTCGGTCTAATTAAGTATCCTGCATATCATAATGACGTAGTTAATAAGGAACTTTATACTGATAATGGTGGCATCAATCTAGATGGTTTTAAGCCGCCGAAGTGTATTTACAACTGTGACAAAGATCAAGTTGATTGGATCTTACTGCCTTTCACAAATGATCGTGCTAAATTTATGTCGTCAGAGCCTAAGAAAGGCAAACATGCTAAACCTAAATATAAGTCGTTCGATTCAAGTATTATGGAGTTAGCCGATGATATTGCATATGGTGTCCATGATTTGGAAGATGCAATAGCACTTCGATTGGTTGATCAATCAATGTGGCGGCGAGAGGTTGTTGATAAACTGACAGACCCTTTAAACACATACCCATTGGCTAGTAAGATCGATGAGCTAACTCAATTACTATTTTCTGGTGAAAACAAGACTAGAAAACGTGCTGTTGGACAATTGGTAAATTACTTCATTAACAAAACAGAAGTAGCTGTGTTAGATAAATTTACGCATAAGTTGTTTGACTACCAAGGTGAACTCGATAAGAAAGCACGTGAAGAACTTGATATTTTTCAAGAGTTTGTTGTCAATAACGTAATTTTAACTCCAGAAGTGCAAACACTTGAGTACAAAGGGCAGCAAATGATTGTGCAGTTGTTTGATGTGATTTCAAACAATCCTAAACGGTTGTTACCTAAGAAGTATTATGAAATGTATAAGGCGCAAAACGACAATCTTCGAGTGATTAGTGACTATATTGCGGGCACAACTGATGATTATGCAACTCGCTTATACCATAAGATTTTTACGCCTTCTTCGGGGTCGATATTTGACCGCCTCTAAACGAACATAGCAAACTTTTCAAGGGCTATTCGCAACGCGTGTCATTTTTACTATGCGTAGCGTAGCGTTGCGTTGCGTTTAGTGTTCAAGGTAGTTTGTCGCAGTTTTGGTATTGCGTTACTCACACCTCAACAGGACAATATGTTTATAAAATGGAGAAATAAACTTGTTCAATGGACCCGTAGCTGACTTCATTATCCAAGAAATGAAAATAGAAATAGAATCTATTGAAAGTAAGTTGAGGGAGCCAAGTTTAGCAAAATATAGCAGCCAAATAATCGATGCTGTTGAACATTTCGTTAATGTAATAAAGGAGTTCGAGTCCTCAGGAAAAGCTCGGGAGCTATACGCTACTACTGACAACTGGGCAGAAGATAAAATCAACAGTCATGCACTGGCTCTGTCAAGTTCATTTGAAGATGAAGAAGTCTGTGCTGTTATCGACGCTCTGCGGCATGCTTTTACGTGTTTTGCCTATAACGGTTTACACCAGCTATATACTAGACAAGAAAACGAAGCATGGTTCCCTAAGGTTGTTTTAAAAGAAGTTCTTGTGCCAAACGATATATTTAAATTAGATCAAGAGATTACTCTTTATCGTGGCAGCTGTGTTAGTGAGTTTGAGTCAAGTCAATATGGACAAGCTTGGACAACTTCCTTGTCAGTAGCAAATGCGTTCGCATATGAACACTACCAAAGCCAAGATTGGTTCGATCGCTCCAATCGAATCGTAATGGTAGCTAAATACTTAAGAGAAAATGTTTTGTTCTCTCATCAATCTGTTGAGTTTGAAGTGGTTGTAGATACAACTAAATTAAGCGACGTAAAATTATACACATAACAAATAAGGATCAAACGCTGCGAAGCCAATGCTTGATCTTGATAGTTGAATAAGCCCGATACCTTTATATAAGTGAAGGCACTTCGTATAAGTGTTTTTTTGAGAGAGTTAAACCCATCAGTGCTTTTAGGAGCTATGTCAATAGTTGAGCGCATCACTACTTCTTAAATTATCAAGGACTGATCGATAACTTTAACTGAGGTGGTACGAATTTCAGCTTGTATTTCTTGGACTCCAGCATCTTTCAATAACTGGAATAATTCTGATATTGAATTAGCTTGACCACGACTAGCACAGTGTGAAAATAATGCTCTTTGCTTTGCTCGGGACAGCGCTACGAAGAAAACACACAAACCCTCATCACGATTTTTTGAGAATGACCACCATGCACTATCATCAAAGCCGGCAAAAACGACAGTATCAAACTCTAAGCCTTTACTTTTATGGATAGTCATAATGTGAACATGATTCTCTTTATCAAATTCTTCAATAAGTTCATTCCAACTACCACTGTTATCAAAGCTAAGTGCGTAATGCTCTCTTAAACTATCGTATACATTGATAATACGATCCTTGTCCCCTAAATACGAAGTGCTTTGGGATATCTTATCTAACTCGAAAAATTTAATGATAAGATTAAAAACATCAATTATTGATTCCTCATCATAACTGCTCTTCATTTTTATTCTAAGAACTTCCAAAAGGTCGCCAAATTTATTTTCCATTTTCTTGCGAGTCTTATGGTCATGTTCATTTATATTCCAAATCAATTCCAATTGCTCAGATACAAGAGCCCAAACTTTTGGCAATCTACGCGTCAAACCGAGATGCAAAATATTTGAAAACAGAACAACAAACTCTTCTGATAAGAGCTCTTGTAAGGATAATGTCCCTCTCTTTTCATCGGCATTACACAATTTCAAACCGTATTCAGAAAAAATACCAATAAATTCGTCATTGTAGTTTGTAGCCTTTTGTTTAACTAAAATGGCATAGTCTTTGGGTGCCAAGTCTCGTTTTTTTAGATCAGAACTAATAAAATCGGCTAGGTACCTAATTTCATGTTCTGTTGTTGTTGTATTGCAAATCCAACATGACTCTCCAGCGATTCTATTTTGAGCTTGGGACTTTACTTTACGAGTTTGATGGTCAATGACATGACTAATATGGTGTTGTATTTTAACAAGTTCCGGGCTAGAGCGATGATTACAAATCAACTCATACTGCTTTGCACTAAAATCACCTTTAAACTGTGTAAACACGTCTGTTTTTGCTCCAGCCCACCCCATAATACGTTGCTTAAAATCACCTACCGCGGTTATTTGTGTTGTTTTGGAATCGAAAGCTGAGTTCAAAAAGTCATATTGGCCATAAGTAGTATCTTGAAACTCATCGATAAAAACTACTGGATAAGTAGCTTTAAGAGCTCTCGCTACATTCTTGTTGCTTCTAATGATGAACTCGGCCAACCTATTAATAACCATAAAACTCAGAAGAGAGTTATCTTTATGATGTATTTGATTTCCAATCCAATCATTATAAAAATAGTTATACGTATTAGGTGTAATGTCAAAACCTAGTTTAAATTTACCAATAAAACTCGATTCAAATTGAAACAGATCTTGTCTCAAGAATCTAGCGGCCTCACCTATACCAGAGTCTGATGAAGAGTATTTATTATATGTTTCAGTTATAAAACTACTAAAAACACTTTTGTCCGGAAAGAATATTTCATAATCCTTATTAGGTCTAAGATAACTTGGTAATGCTAAACGAAAGCGATCTAGAATATTTTTTGTAAAAGCATCAAATGTCATCGATACAAAACGGTTACTTAATTCTCTAGGGCAACGTGCTTTAACTCTATTCTCTAAGTTTTTAGCTGCATCTGCTTTGAAGGAAATTGCCAAAATTTTTTGATTTGGAGGGCATATTCCGGTTTCAAGTAAATAAACCGCTTTCTGCGCTAAAAATTCCGTTTTTCCAGCACCAGGACCCGCTATTAAACATACGGACATCTGATCTCTAAGAGCTGACCAAGCACTTGCTTCGAGCTCATCTATACCTTTTGGCAACCAATTTTCGGGAGTACAAAATCTCATCATATAAGCCTAAACAAGGTATCTATTGACACAACGGACCAGATCTTTTAATTCTTCAGGAGCACTATCTGACAACGTTTTATTATCTATTTTGTTTAAGACTTGGATATGTGTGCTTGGCTTACCACGTCCAAGAAAAAGGTAACGATACCAACGTAAACTATCTAGTTCGTCGTCGTCATACCAATCATGATAACCATCATCGCCTAATACGGCTTTCTTTGGCTCTCCTCTATTTGAGGGGCCAGTTGAGTTGTCATCTAGAGATTTCTTATATACATCAGGAAATGCTTTAAACATTGAGTAGTCAATATCTAGTGGGGCTGAAAAGAATACGTTTTTTCTTTGTAAGCATTTAATCCATTGAGATAAATCCTCAAGCTTATCTAAGTTAGTTGAATCAAGGTAAGCTAGGCTATCCTCATAACCGTTTGGTCCGGTAGGATTTTGAAATAATTGATCAGGGGCTGTGCCAAACTCAATTAAGTTTTTAATAGCATTCTTTATCCTACCTTTGCCACCTCCATGCCTCCCCCAGTCAAGGTCAAGTAAAGTAGCATGTGGAATATCTAAATCATTAAGTAGACGCCAAAAATGATTAACATGGCGACCCCCTAGAGGAACCATAGCAACAAACGAGCGATCTATTTCAAGATCCATAGCTTTTGACAATCGAGGGAGAATAACTTCTTCTGAAGCACCTTCACCTAAAATAACAAATTTGGCAAAGTATAACTCAGGGTAAGCTTTTACTGCTTGTTGGACGTATTTAGCCTCGTCCGTTTCATCATTAGGCAGTGAGAGTGGATTAACTTTGGATACTGATTGCTGAAGTCGAAAGTGCCGTACTTGAGCCGGTTCAATTCGGGATAATATGCTAGAGGAATGACTAGATAAAATTGCTTGGGAGCGAGTGTTTTTCGTTAGTTCTAAGACTTGTTCAACTATTCGGGATAAGTAAAAAGGAGCAAGGTTATTTTCAGGCTCTTCGATAGCCAAAATAGTTAAGCTAGCTAAGTTCATATTCTCAATATTAAACTCTGCAGGCTCCATATTTATAAGTTGAGATTCAATATCTAGAGTCGCAGAGGTCATTGCGATGTGAAACAGAGAACTTTGTCCATCACTTAATTCTGCGATACTACGGTCTCTACCATCTTCTGTTGGATGGAGTAACACTTCAACTTTACGAACAAATTCTTCAAAACGCATGTCCACTGGTTGAAATTTTGGAGATGAGTCTGTTCCTCCAGAGTAAAGCTCTGTCCAGCGACTAGTTAAGCACTTTTTTACGGTATCTATTGCTTTTTCGTTATCAAAAGAAGTGTTCAATTCCTGTGCTTTGGTGGCAAAACTATCTTTCACACTTTCCGACCAATTAATCGCTTTCCATAATCGACTTTTAAGGAAGTTTGCAACTTGTATATTGGCACTGCGAATTGCTGGAATATAAATTAGCTGTATACGTGAACGATCTGAACCTTTTACATTTTTATAGTCGTCGTCTTGGAGATTTTCATCAAATGTAGTAACTGCTCTGAATTGGCTAGTTATGTACCCATCACTCGTAGAGTCATCTTCCCATTCAGCATCCAATCTAAATCGACATTTAAGCTTACCATCCTCATCTGCAATGCACATCTGGGAAAAAAAATCGGGTACCGCTGAGTGATCGCCATCTTCATCATCTAGCTCTGGAAATGCAATAATGGCTTCGATTGTAAACTGCCTTTCCTTGACTGGTTCAGATTCGTTAAACGGAATATGGAAGTCTTGGCGGCGAATTTGTCGTTGTTCACCTGATACACCAAATAATCGTTGAAGGGCTAACATCACTACAGTCTTGCCCGTACCATTTGCGCCTATCAGAGTAATCAAATCATCCCTCAAATAGGTACTCTGGCCTTGTTCATCAAAGCTACGGAAGTTCTTAATTATTAGCTCTTCTATATGCATAGTGTTCTCAGTTACCGATATACAACTAAAAGCATAATTGTAATAGATGGTAAACCATAAAACTATATATTAAACAGGGAATTGTATGATAGTTGATCTTAACCAATATGTTCAATAATAGCTGTTTATCATGGCAAGTAGTTTTAATTTGAATTACGTACTTATTTTTCGACTACTTCCATGTTCTTCATGACAAATTAAATAAATAATCAATGACAAATGATTGTGAGTGACAATGCGAACAGACAAAATATGAACTGTACAAAGGATATTAGTTGAACAGACTTACCTTACAAGGTTAATGCTTCGAATGTTAATTAAGGAAGGTGATTAACTTGATTTTGTCCAGAAACAAGCCTGTGGAAACATAAATGTTATTGATAAACGGTTCAGGTTAACTAACTATCTGAGATATATTGTGATAGATAAAGTACGGGAAGCTACATGGCTAGCTTCTCGTACTTATTATTTTACCCGACTAGCTTTAACCCTTTCTTCCCGGCCAATGATACATTCCCTTCAGCCGCGGCAGTAATATGCTCACTCCACCAGCTCATCATTGGACGTCTGCGCTCGATGTAGTCAGTGCGATTGTATGCGCTTCTTACTTGGTTCTTATCTACATGAGCTAGTGCCGCTTCAACTTCATCAGGATCAAACCCTTGTTCATTGAGCGTTGTACTGGCGAGGGATCTCAAACCGTGGCTCACTAGTCGGTTCTCAAATCCCATTCGTTTCAAAGCCATATTAGCAGTTTGGCTGTTACAAGGTTTCTTAGGATCTCTATCTGAAGGGAACAGAAAATCTCGATGACCGCTAATTGGTTTAAGTTCTTCTAATAATGCAATAGTTTGCTCAGTTAGAGGTACTTTGTGCTCTTTTCTTTTTTTCATCCTTTCCGCTGGGACAATCCAAAGTTTGTTTTCTAAGTCGATTTCTTCCCATTTAGCACCTGCTGCCTCGGCAGGCCTACTCATCGTGTGTAGTTGCCACTCAATTAAAAAACGAGTCACTTTCTTAATAGACGCATTAGCAATAGCATTCATCAGTTCTGGTAGCTCATTGGGGTTCAGAGCTGCCATATTTTTTTTCTTCGGTTTTCTAAATCCAGAATAGATTTTATCAATAGGGTTATAGGTGAGCTTACCGACGTTAACGGCATGTACCATTATCTCGTTTAAGCGTTGGCATAAGCGTTTCACTGTCTCAAGACTACCCTTAGCCTCTAAGGGTTTTAATTTCTTGATAACGGTTTGAGCATCAATCTTAGAAATAGGGTAGTTGCCTAAATCAGGAAATATGTGTAGTTCCAAAGAACGCCAGATATCATCAGCATAGTTTGGCGTGACACTTTCTTTTTTTCTTTCAAACCACTCTTTAGCCAAATTGAGTAATGTGTCTTCTAACTCTTTTTGCATTTCAGAAAGTTTTGAGTTTCGGGCTTCTTTTGGATCTATGCCATCAGCAACAAGCTCCCTTGCTTCTATTGTCTTTTTACGGGCATTAGCGAGAGATAACTCAGGGAAGGCACCTAAACCCATATTGATGCGTTTTTTAGTAATAGGGTGGCGGTAGTTGAAGTTCCATAACCGAGAGCCATTTGTCCTAACTCGTAGCTGTAAACCGTCACCGTCTGAAAGAACATAATCCTTCTCTTTAGGCTTTGCGTTGGTAATCGCTTTACTTGTTAGTCTAGTTGCTCTGGTTCCCATTGGGTCAACTCCTCAAATAAATGGTATTCCAAATACTAGCATTTATTGCTTGGAATACCACTTGGAATACAAAAGAGTATGGAAGGTAGAGAACGCTACGGACGCTAATGGATTGTAACTTATTGATTTTAATGAATTTCAGGCAAGAAAAAAGACGCCCTAGGACGTCTTTAAACTTATGATTGGTGGAGCTGGCGGGAGTTGAACCCGCGTCCGAAAATCATTCATCATTGGTACTACATGCTTAGTCGATCTTTACATTCACCAAATACCTGCGAACCGACACGCTAGTAGATGACTATCCTGAATTAAATTTCGAACTTCATCTCTCAGGCGGGAGAATCCGATCTAGCTAGTTTGGGTTTGATCCCCTGTTATTCCCCGTCTTACAAGCGGAAGCTAGGGCAGGAGAGCTCTCAGCAGGTTATTAAGCTGCTAGTGCGTAGTTTTCGTCGTTTGCGACTATTTTTTTGCGGCTTTTTACGTGGCCAACCGCCCCACGGCATGCACCTCAGACTGCAAAATTCCCGTCGAATCCTGGATCAGCCCCAAGTGGTTAACGAGCATAGTAACAGAAAACCTTTAAGAGTCTAGCTTTGCTCGTCTAAGTGCTTAAGATTAACGCAAATTACTCTTCATAATCCGCGCTTTATCTCTAGCCCAATCTTTTTCTTTCATGTCAGTTCGTTTGTCGTGAAGTTTTTTACCCTTCGCAACACCAACTTTAATTTTTACCCAAGAGCGAGACCAGTAGAGTGCCAAGGCGGCTAATGTCATGCCTTCTCTATTGATTCGTCCAAATAGGTTGTCTAGTTCACGTCGAGACATTAATAGTTTGCGAACGCGAGTGGGGTTAGCAACAACGTGAGTCGATGCCTGATTAAGCGGGGTAATCGTCATGCCACTGATATAGGCTTCGCCGTCACGCATAAAGACATAGCTCTCTGCGATATTAACTTTGCCTTGGCGTAGTGATTTTACTTCCCAGCCCTGAAGCTCAAGCCCCGCTTCTATTTCATCATCGATAAAATATTCGTGGCGAACTTTTTTATTTAGCACAATAGTATTACTAGTTGCTTTGGATTTTGATTTTTTCTTTGCCATAATGGCGTCATTATACGGATAGTCCCTTGCTTGGGAAATCCTTATTTTGTATATCTACCTTGATAAGTCAGAAAAAGTTGCCAAAAGCAGCATTAAGAAACGAGAAAGTGTATGCCACAAGTTAGACGTTCAGCGTTAGTTTCCTTTAGCGCAGAGCAAATGTATAAGTTAGTGAACGATGTTGACCGTTATCCCGAGTTCTTACCCGGTTGTTCTGGAGCCAAGGTACTTGAGGCGAGTGACTCTGCTATGGTGGCGTCTGTTGATGTCTCTAAAGCGGGTATTAGCAAAACTTTTACCACTTCAAACAGTTTGCAAAAGAGCAACGCTATTTTGATGGAGTTGGTCGACGGCCCATTTAAATCACTCAAGGGTGGCTGGTATTTTACCGAGTTGGATGAGTCTGCCTGCAAAGTAGAGTTAAAGTTGGATTTTGAATTTTCTAGCAAGTTGATTGAAATGGCGTTCGGTAAAATTTTTAATGAGTTAACCAGCAATATGGTCAACGCATTTACTCAACGTGCCAAGCAAGTGTACTAATGAAAAGTAGGGATTTTTTATGAACAGTGACTCTAGCATGATCCACGTTGAGGTGGTTTATGCGTTGCCAAATGAGCAGCGAGTTCTCACCCAAACGATCGATAAATCGTTGACGGTTGAACAGATCATCGTTCAGTCGGGGGTGTTGGAGATGTACCCAGAGATAGATCTCAGCAGCAATAAGGTGGGAGTATTTAGCCGAAACGTTAAGTTAGACGCAACGGTGCAGGATAATGACCGCATAGAGATTTATCGTCCGCTACTGGCTGATCCGAAAGAGATTCGTCGTAAACGGGCTGAGCAAGCAAAGCAAGCGGCGAGCAAAAAATAAAAAAGGCTCTTAATAGAGCCTTTCTTGAAACTGGAATATGGAATACTCGTTAGTTGATACTTTCGTAAAACCCGTCACCTTCTGGGTAGTCTCCCGTTAGGTTTAGCAAGCTACCTTGGTTATTAAAGTTTACCACTAGGTTCTTTTGTACAGGATCTGAGTGCCCTTTGGTTTGGTGGAAAATGTAGTACCACGTATCAGGGTAGCCATTTTCAATCAACATAGGCGATCCTAAAACATAACGGACTTGTTCTTTCGTCATGCCAAACTTCAGTCTGTCGATGGATTCCTGCTCGATATAGTTACCCTGATTAATATCTATTCTGTAAACAAGTTTTTCTAAAAGGGAACAGCCCGTAAGCATTGTCAATGCTAGAGGAACCGCAACTAACCACTTCTTAAATTGCATAGTCGGTAAATCTTAATGTAGTAAATTGATAAAACAAAACTCGGCTGATAATAAACAAGCTTGACCAAGAAGTAAAAGGTGCTGTTAAACAGACGTAGATTAAGACCACAATATTTGAGATTTGTTGCAAAAATAATTAAAAGAGTCGCGATTGAGGCAGAAAAGGGAGCATTTTGGCTTTTAATCATGTTGTGAGTTTTATCTGCTGTGCAGCACTATGACATTGATATTGGTGGAATCCGTAATGTGACTGACCCTAACAAGTTGATTGTTTGAGGGCTTCGTTACTCTCTGTTGAGGCTTTGTAGACACGATTATACTCATGACAGTCTCAATTTTGTTTACTTATAAAATAGAACCCCACTAAAAAGTGGGGTGTCTTAGTCATTACAAATCAGTAAGTAACGAGTTGATTGTATTGTGTTTTGGTGTTGATTATACAAATGCCAAAATAGGAGAAATACACAATAGAATACCTGTCACAATGATCAGGTTAGTTGCCATTCCTTTATATTTGTGTAGGTGTGGCACTTTATAAACAAGATAAGCAGGGATCAGGCAGCCTACCAGTCCAAACACAGGGCTACAGATAGATGTGAATGAAAGGATTGGTGCGTTGATTGCGATTGCGCCCCATGCCAGCAGGATAATAAATACAGTCACTAGCTTGCTGATTAGCTGAGAGTCAATTTGAGATTCATCGTATTTGCGCAGTAACATGTTCATGGCTAAACCTGTACAAGCTTCTTTGAAAGCAAGGAATACACCAAAGAAAGAAGTAACAACGGCGAAGATATTGATGACAATACCTGCGATAGTCGCCCAGCTTCCAGGGAAATATTGAGCAACGATAGCCAGTGCTGAAATGTTCTGGTTCATCGCTTCAGCAGCTTGTTCCTGACTAATAGCAAAGGTAAATGACACGGCAAAAAAGAACACGATGACGAACAGAATTGCGAATGCAATTTTCATCGCACGGCTTGCTTTGTATCTTGCAACTTCAATCGACTTTTCATGAGAGCGGTACGAGATCACCATAGGGCTCAGAGACTGAATAAATAGAATTGAAGTTAGTGTAAACGGCAGTGTAATGATGGCATTTTTGATCATCGGTCCCATGTCACCAATCGCAGGGATGTTATTCATGTCCCACTTAGCAATCAATAGCACACCCATGATAGCAACCAAAGAAAGCACTGTTACCGCCATAAATCCAGACAGTTTAAACAGTAACTTCTCACCTTTAGAGCCAATGAAGGATAGCAAACAGATAAGACCTAGGCCGTAAAACACGTTGTCGCTCAGTTTACCTTCTGTCACTCCGAAAGAATGCAAGTAGGAAGCACTGTCGTTAGTTACCGCTAATGAGTAAACAAGCACCCAAATAACCAACATGACAAAATAAAGAGCACCAAGAACCATGCCCCAGTTTTTACCTAGATAGCCAGTGATCACCCCTGGGTAGTCGGTACACTCTTTTGATTCTGCCAGTGTATTGATGAACAATTTTTGAAATAGGTACATTGCTGGGTAGCCAATAATGGAAGAGAGAAGAAAAACCCAGAGACCCATAACACCTACTTGCACTGGCAAAAATACAATGCCAGCACCAATCGCCATGCCGATGCTCATTACTATCCAACCAATATCCACACTGTCGAATTTTACTGCTTCTTTCCACTCCTGAATGGACATATTGGCTTTTTCATGTGGTGCCATAGCACCTTGCAAATTAATGTCTTCAATAGCTTGTGTCATTATATGTCTCCGCTTGAATTTAAAATAACGCTATATGGTTTGTTTTTTAAGCTGTGATGTTCAGCTGATGGCGACAGGTTACGTGAAATATAGGAGAAAAAAATTTCATTCCACCCCTAAAATATACGAATAAGAGAATTTAAATCTCCATTTAATTTGCGAGCATAAAATGATTTCTTTGGTTTGATTGTGATCAAGTTAAGTAATTATTTAGTAATGATTAAACATGATGTTGATATCATTTTCTCATTTTAAATTTCTCTGTTTGAAATTCTAAACTGTTGACTTTGATCACGAAACAAAAAAGTAATGAGAAATTAGGTCAAATTGTAGTTTTGAATGTTACGTTCTGAGTCTGTCTGCTGTTTTGCTTAGTAGAATTATAAAGTATTAGAGGTGGTGTATAGAAGGGTTCTGTTAACTTATTGTAAATAAAGAGATTGCTCTGTTTTGTTAAATGTGAAAGGGGAATGGGATTTTGATTTAATGTTTATTTATTGTTGGGTGCATTTAGCTCTATTTGTCTTAAATTAACTTAATGTCTATTGTGCTGTGTCCTGTTAAATTTATTGTAATTAAGGGTTAACGACTTTAACGTTTGGTTGTTATTTGTTCGAAATGGTTTCTCGCTATTTTTATAATAACAGGAGGTTGGGGTTAATATTGGTTGATGGTTGGATTCTATAAGTAGAAATTATAAGTAGGAATTTGGTGCAATAAACGAAGTTAACAAGTAAAACGGTCCTGAGGTGTAAAAGTGTTACATTTAAGTTTGGCGAAAATAAAATTAAGCATCAGTTGGTTTTATGCCACAGTTAACGATTTACTTCGGTGTTTGAGTCGCAAGTTGTTATATTGAATAAGGGCATAACCAGAGTTTTTGTTAAAAAGAAAATCGCTTAATCTCTCCTGCATTTTATTTATCACCTCTGAGCTGCTGCATTGTAATAGTACAGGCAAGAGCAGTTGGCTCTGTACGGTCGAATGAAGGAACTTGGCCTCCATTTATCAAGTGGGTAAACCCACCTTCAAGTATCGTGTTCATTACTATCCCGTCAATTTTTAACTGGCAAAAACTAGCTAGAAAGCTCAGCCCGATTCAGTAATAAGGCGAGCCAGTTTGATAACAAGTTAACGAGCACACTATACGAGTTTTTAAGGAGATATATTTTTCCTTATTTGCTTTGATTTTACTGATATAGAGAAAATTATTCTCCCAAGTGAGTGACTTGTTGCATTATCGATGACTAGCTCTAGAAATGTTACAGGCTGCAAATAGACAAATTAGAAGGATATTTGGGGCTTTTTTAGAATAGCAATGAGTTTAAAAGTAAAGTTCCACTGCACTCTAAGGGAGCAGAAGTATTTGCTCCCTTAGTTAAAATATAAGGATTATGCCGCAAGCAGCTCTTTGGCGTTAGCAAGGGTTGAGTCAGTGATTTGGCTACCACCTAATAACCTTGCCAGTTCAGAGACTCTCTGCTCTTGGTTAAGTTTGTGCATTTGTGTTTCGGTTTTGCCGGCTTTGGTCTGCTTGGCGACAAACAGTTGTTGGTGACCACAGCCCGCCACTTGGGGGAGGTGGGTAACACACAAAACTTGTGTCGACTCACCTAATGTTCTTAGCATTTTGCCCACTACTGCGGCTGTTGGACCACTGATCCCTACATCGACTTCATCAAATATAAGGCTCGGGGTATCTACTTTCTGAGCGGTGATAACTTGTATCGCTAACGATATGCGAGAAAGCTCGCCGCCTGACGCCACTTTTGCGATGGCTTGTAAAGGTTGCCCCGGGTTGGTTGATACCAAGAAGGTAATTTGGTCTACGCCTAGAGGTGAGGCATGGCTGCTGTCGCTGTTGATATCAATATGGAATTTGGCTTTTTCCATACTGAGTTCGTGCATGCTCTTACTGATCAACTTATCCAGCTCTTTGGCATAACGCTTGCGAGACTTACTGAGTTTTTCAGCGCTGGTTAAAAAAGTCTGTTTTAGCGTGCTGACTTCTTGCTCCATTGCTTGCAGTTTCTCGTCTGAACAATCTAGCGCTTCAATTTGTTGTAAAAGCTCTTGATGATGTTGATACAGATCTTCAGCCATGACGTGATGTTTGCGAGAAATCGACATGACTTTAGAAAAGCGATCTTCTACCCATGCCATACGCTCAGGGTTCATCTCTATGCCATCTACGTAGCTTCTAAGTTCGCTACTGGCTTCTTCTACCTGAATAATCGCTTCATCAAGCATGCTCGGCAGTGTCGCTAATTTGCTGTCTAGTTCCGCAAGCTGTGTTAGTGACTGGCTTGCAGATTGAAGCATCGCTAGCGCGTTTGTCTCTTCCCCTTCATAAAGTACATCAATGGCTTGTTGGCAATTGCTGGCAAGTTCACCACTATTGGCCAACCGTTTATGTTCTTGCTCTAGTTCGGAGAACTCTGTTTCTGTTAACGCGAGCTCATTAAGCTCTTTAATTTGGTACTGTAAAAGCTGTTTTTGCGCTTGGTTTTCTTGGCTATTTTGTAGCAGCTCTTTTAACTTATTCTTACATTGTCGCCATGCCTGATAATCGTGACGTACTTTTTCTAGTAGGTTTAGGTGTCCGGCATATTGATCCAGCATGGAGAGCTGATGGTCACTTTTCATTAACTGATGATGAGCGTGCTGGCCGTGAATATTAATCAGCCGTTGCCCTAGTGATTTTAATTGAGAGAGAGGAACAGGGCTGCCATTGATGTAAGCGCGAGAACGACCATCTTTGGTGATCAGACGACGTAGTATGCAATCATTGCCGTCAAGCAGTTCATTATCTTCTAGCCAGCGTGTAGCGTGAGTATTGTTATCTAACTGGAAGGTGGCACATACTTCGGTTTTATCTTCACCTTGGCGAACCATTCCTGTTTCTGCACGACCACCAAGGCATAAGCCAAGGGCATCAATGGCAATAGATTTACCTGCGCCAGTCTCACCGGTAATGGTGGTCATTCCTGCAGAAAGCTCAAGTTGTAGGGATTTTACAATGGCAAAGTTATTAACGCTTATGTCAGCCAGCATGTTGGATACCTGTGCAAATAATCAATACTGTATACTTGAACAGTATATACTGATTTTTTATACAGTAAAGTTGTTAGACTGTTTTTTTTATGAGCAACTTCTCATTCTCTAGTTTAGCGACAAATGCTAACCGTGCGCTCTTGCATTGGGTTGCAAGAGCTCAGGTTTTGACTCATAAATTCATTACTAATTTATTGGCAGGGGCGATTTAAAAAAGCTTGCTTGACCAGCCTAGCTTATTTCTAAGTACATGATAGTAACTGTATTCTTCAGGGTGTATCAGTTTTAAAACGTTGTTGCTTTTAAAAATATTCACCTCGTCATGAGAGGAAACAGGCAGAGAAACTTGCCCATCGCAGCTTACTTCTAATGTGCCGCGATTGTTTGGCGATACCACCAACTTGATGCGCTTGTTACCATCAACCACTAACGGTCTGCTGGATAAGGTGTGTGGGAACATCGGCACAATAGAGATGGCGTTTAAGCTTGGGGACAATATAGGCCCGCCACCAGAGAGAGAGTAAGCGGTAGAGCCTGTAGGAGTAGAGATAATCAGCCCGTCTGAACGCTGAGAGAAAGCAAAAGTGTCATCTATGTACACTTCAAACTCGATCATGTGCGCTATTTTTCCTGGATGCAGCACAACTTCGTTTAATGCTGAGTTATGACTTTTACGCTCTCCATGACGGTATACTTCCGACTCAAGCAAAAATCGCTCTTCTTCTGTGTAATGCCCTTCTAATACACTTTTGAGTATGAGTTTAAAGTCTTCAGGGTTTAAGTCGGTTAAAAAGCCAAGATTGCCACGGTTAATACCAATTACAGAAACATCAAAGCGAGACAGCACTCTTGCTGCTCCTAGCATATTTCCATCACCCCCAACCACAATGGCGAGGTCGGCTTTTTCGCCTATGGTTAACAAATTGGTAAAGTGCTCGCTCGGAATATCCTCAAGAATATCGGCCAATCTATCGTCGATTAAGGCGCTATACCCTTCGGCAATCAGCCAGTGGAACAATTCTTTGTGAGTTTGTACGGCTTTATGATCTCGGGGTTTACCAATTATTCCGATGACTTTAAAGGGCTTTTTCATGCAGATAATCCAAATACAGAGTAAAGGTAGCGGTTAACGCTTGAATCATTAATATCAATCCCCATAATAAAGGCAACTAAATCTAATACGCGAGTTTTATTTTTGATTTAGGTCAGACAACAGCGAAACTTGCGTAGAAAATTGAATTTCTAAGTTTGGAGATATCATGAGCAACGACGAAAAAAAGATGAATGAAGAAGAGCTACAACAGCAAAACGCAGAGCAAGCGACAGAAGCAGATGTAGAAGCAGTAGGTACAGACGGTGATATCGACTGGAACGAAGAGTCAGTACAAGATGAACAAGAAGCAAAAATCGCTCAATTAGAAGCTGCATTGCTTCAAAGCGAAGCAAAAGTGAAAGATCAGCAAGACTCTGTATTACGCGCAAAAGCCGAAATGGAAAACATGCGTCGTCGTACTGAGCAAGAGATCGATAAAGCGCGTAAGTACGCTTTAAATAAATTTGCTGAAGAATTACTGCCAGTTATTGATAACCTAGAACGTGCTATCCAAGCAGCTGATGCAGAAAATGAAGCAGTTAAACCGGTTCTTGAAGGGGTAGAGCTTACTCATAAAACCTTTATCGATACGGTTGCTAAGTTTGGTCTAAAAGAGATTAACCCTGAAGGGGAAACTTTTAACCCTGAGCTTCACCAAGCTATGTCTATTCAAGAGAGTGAAGACCATGAAGCTAACACAGTCATCTTTGTTATGCAGAAGGGCTATGAGTTAAACGGTCGCGTTGTTCGTCCTGCAATGGTTATGGTTGCAAAATAGTTTCGTCATCTCAGATAAAAGCTGCTTTCGGGCAGCTTTTTTTTGTCTATCAGAAAAATTAATTAGAAAAAAATCACTTCTTTTTTGTGTTTTCCCTTGAAAACCCATTCACAGCCCTTATCTAAGGGGCATAGAAGTAATAAACATATTGTGTGTAGGGTTGAAACCTTACACATTGCCCCCACATAGGGGGTATAGAAAATGAATAATTGAATTCTTGGAGATAGCCTGATGGGTAAAATCATTGGTATTGATTTAGGTACTACCAACTCTTGTGTTGCTGTTTTAGATGGCGATGCACCACGCGTAATTGAAAATGCTGAAGGTGAGCGCACCACGGCATCTGTCATTGCTTATACTGATGGCGAAACTTTGGTTGGTCAACCTGCCAAGCGTCAAGCTGTAACAAACCCACAAAACACGGTATACGCAATTAAGCGTCTTATCGGCCGTCGTTTTGAAGATGAAGAAGTTCAGCGTGATATTAAAATCATGCCATTTAGCATTGTTAAAGCTGACAATGGTGATGCTTGGGTTGAAGCGCAAGGCCAAAAAATGGCTGCACCTCAAATCTCTGCTGAAGTTCTTAAGAAAATGAAGAAAACAGCAGAAGATTTCTTAGGCGAAGAAGTAACAGGCGCGGTTATTACTGTTCCTGCATACTTTAACGATGCTCAGCGTCAAGCAACAAAAGATGCTGGCCGTATCGCGGGTCTAGAAGTTAAGCGTATCATCAACGAACCAACAGCGGCTGCTTTGGCTTACGGCCTAGACAAAAAAGGCGGCGACCGCACTATCGCTGTTTATGACCTTGGTGGCGGTACATTTGATATCTCAATCATCGAGATTGATGAAGTTGAAGGCGAGAAAACATTCGAAGTATTAGCAACCAATGGTGACACTCACCTAGGTGGTGAAGACTTTGATAACCGCATGATCAACTACTTGGTTGATGAGTTCAAAAATGAGCAAGGTATCGATCTTAAAAACGATCCACTAGCAATGCAACGTGTGAAAGAAGCTGCTGAAAAAGCGAAGATTGAGCTTTCTTCTGCACAACAAACGGATGTAAACCTACCGTATGTTACTGCTGATGCTACTGGTCCTAAGCACATGAACATTAAAGTGACTCGTGCCAAACTTGAGTCGCTAGTTGAAGATTTAGTTCAACGTTCTCTTGAGCCTCTAAAAGTGGCTCTAGCAGATGCTGACCTATCTGTTGGTGACATCGATGATGTTATCTTGGTTGGTGGTCAAACACGTATGCCAATGGTTCAGTCTAAAGTTGCTGAGTTCTTTGGTAAAGATGCACGTCGTGATGTAAACCCTGATGAAGCCGTTGCTATGGGTGCAGCAGTTCAAGGTGGTGTACTTGCGGGTGATGTGAAAGACGTTCTTCTACTAGACGTTACGCCTCTGTCTCTAGGTATTGAGACAATGGGTGGTGTAATGACTAAGTTGGTAGAGAAAAACACCACTATCCCAACGAAAGCGAACCAAACTTTCTCAACAGCTGAAGATAACCAAAACGCGGTAACTATCCACGTTCTTCAAGGTGAGCGTAAGCAAGCAATGTACAACAAATCTCTAGGTCAATTTAACCTAGAAGGTATTCAAGCTGCGCCACGTGGTATGCCTCAAATCGAAGTAACTTTCGACCTTGATGCTGATGGTATCCTGCACGTATCTGCTAAAGATAAATCAACAGGTAAAGAGCAGAAAATCACTATCCAAGCGTCTGGTGGCCTAAGTGATGATGATATCGAGAAAATGGTACAAGAAGCAGAAGCGAACAAAGAAGCTGATAAGAAGTTCGAAGAGCTAGTAACAACTCGTAACCAAGCTGACCAAATGATTCACGGCACTCGTAAGCAAATTGAAGAAGCAGGTGATGCTCTTCCAGCTGAAGAGAAAGAGAAAATTGAAACAGCTATCAAAGAGCTAGAAGAAGTGAAAAATGGCGATGACAAAGAAGCCATTGACGCGAAAGTTCAAGCGCTAATGACAGCCGCTCAAAAGCTGATGGAAATTGCACAGCAACAAGCTCAAGCACAACAAGCGCAAGGTGGTGCTGAAGCGGGTCAAGAACAAGCTGCTCCAGAAGAAGATGTTGTTGACGCTGAGTTCGAAGAAGTGAAAGAAGACGACAAAAAGTAATTGACTGCTTTTAGTTAGTTTTTATTCAAATGAGTTGCGGGCGTCGGAGTTTTCTCTTTCGCCCGCAAATTTGTAATTAGTGAGTCAATCTAGATAAAGCGTTTGGTAACAGAACCGTTATCTAGATTGATACAACAAACCAAGTAACACAAGGTTATTTGGGGCAAGAAATTGGTAATTTAAAAAATGTCAAAACGTGATTTTTACGAAGTATTAGGCGTTGGTCGTGATGCCTCTGAGCGAGATATCAAAAAAGCGTATAAGCGCCTTGCGATGAAACACCACCCGGATCGCAACCAGGGTGATGAGAGCTCGGCTGAGCAGTTTAAAGAAGTAAAAGAAGCGTATGAAATATTAACCGATCCGCAAAAGAAAGCGGCGTATGATCAATATGGTCATGCTGCGTTTGAACAAGGCGGAATGGGTGGCGGCGGCTTCGGCAGTGGTAGTGCCGATTTCGGTGACATTTTTGGGGATGTATTTGGCGACATCTTTGGCGGTGGTCGTCGTGGCGGTGGCCAGTCTCGTGCTCAGCGTGGTGCGGATCTTCGTTACAATATGGAACTCTCTCTTGAAGATGCCGTTCGTGGTTGTGAAAAAGAGATTGAAGTACCAACATTAGTTGGCTGTGAAGTGTGTGATGGTTCTGGCGCGAAAAAAGGCTCAAGTGCACAAACTTGTGGAACCTGTCATGGTCACGGGCAAGTACAGATGCGTCAAGGCTTCTTCGCGGTTCAACAAACGTGTCCAACTTGTAATGGTAAAGGCAAGATCATTAAAGACCCATGTGACTCGTGTCATGGTCAAGGCCGTAAGCAGAAGACGAAAACCCTTAATGTTAAAATACCAGCCGGTGTTGATACTGGTGACCGTATTCGTCTATCTGGCGAAGGCGAAGCAGGAGAGCATGGCGCACCAGCGGGTGATCTTTATGTTCAGGTTCATGTTAATGAACACCATATCTTTGAGCGTGATGGCAACAACTTATATTGCGAAGTGCCGGTGAGCTTTGCTCAAGCCGCACTGGGTGGTGAAGTTGAAGTTCCAACGTTAGATGGCCGTGTTAATTTGAAAGTGCCTACAGAAACCCAAACAGGTCGTATGTTCCGTATGCGTGGTAAGGGTGTGAAGGGCGTTCGTGGTGGCGGTGTTGGTGACTTAATTGTGAAACTGGTTATTGAAACCCCAGTTAAATTAAGTTCTCGCCAAAAAGAACTGTTGCGCGAGTTTGAAGAAACCTGTGGTGGAGAAGCGGCGAATAAGCACAATCCTAAATCTGAAGGTTTTTTCAATGGTGTGAAAAAGTTCTTTGATGACCTAACCAGTTAATTGGCATCCGCCATTTAATTCATCTGATTTTCTAAGCCAGCGTTACGCTGGCTTTTTGTTTTCTTCTCATCTGTTTTTCGATCTATATCTGGTTATTTCGGTTTCTATTGCGTTTAGAAATAACGAATATTGGATCTGTTTCCAATCCCGATCGCTTGTTCCTGCAACTTCCTCTGTTGTTTATTAAGATTCGTTTGTGCCGGTAGTCAGTGGAGTGACGAGATGCGTAAAGGATTTACCCTTCTAGAGCTGGTGATTACTTTATCTGTGATTGCTGTTTTACTCTATTCTGCCATGCCAAGTTGGGATCAGTTTGTAGAACGTTTTCGGCTACGGTCTACAGCGAGCCAGCTGCAGGGTGTATTTGTTGTTGCGAAAAGGGAAGCGATTACAAGAAATGAGGATATTTGGTTACATATCTCTGTCCATCCCCTAGCCGGAGAGTATCAATGGAACATCACACTCAGCACTCATCAAGAGGAAACTAAAAGCACAGAGTCAGAGTCCAGCGGTGCCATTGCTGTTTATGAAGGTAAGGCCGTGTTTATCTCTTCAAACCGCAGTGTGGTTAAGCTGCTTGGTAAAAATGGAAAGTTTTCCGCTGCGGGCCATATCGAGTTTAGTCAGAATAGATCCAAGCAGCCCTCCTTTAAACTGATCTACCATCATATAACCGGAAGGGTTCGTGTCTGCTCGGTAAACGGGAGTTACTATGGCTACAGCTCCTGCTAAGTTTCGTCGTCAAAGCGGCCTTACTCTTATGGAAGTGCTGCTAGCCTCAGTTCTAGGACTCACTCTGCTTTCACTTGCGGTTAACATTATGCTATCGACTCAAAGAGTTGTGTCACGAGATGCAAATCGTCTTTATTTACAGCAAAGTAGCCGCGATATATTGCGTTTTTTGTCCGACGACATAAGAAGGGCGGGTTATAATCCGCTGCAAGATGCGCCGTTAAAGCTTCTCTCAGCCTCAAGCGTGATTGAAATAGAGCCGTCATCGATAAGCTACGTCTATAAAAAACCGCTGGGCTACGCTTACACCGCGATAAAATATGATAGTAAGCGGCAACGCTTACTTCTCTGCTCTTCAACAGAGCAACAACGTCCAGTGGTTAATAGCTGTCGCTATTTTTACTCGCTTTTTGACGAAAATAGAATTGAAGTGCATCAGTTTCAGGTCGAGAGAAAGCGTTTATATTCTAATATGTCGACCTCATTGCTAAGTATTACTTTAACGGTCGCGCTTGTTTCTGACTCTCTTCCTCTCTCCATGACGATAACTGTTTTCTCAAGGAGTTGAGATGTCTACTCAAGCTGGTGCAGTGGTACTTTTGGTGGTTAGCGTACTTATGAGCGTGGCACTGTTGATTTCGGTTTCTCACTCCCAATTGGTCTATTTGCAGGTTAAACAGGGAATGAATGAAGTGGCGGAACGGCAAAACTACTGGCTGGCGGAAGCTGGATTAGAGTGTGCCTATCTGCAAGTTAGTCATACTTTTCCTCTGCAACACCCTTTGGACAATTGTGGTGTAACGCCTGCTGCTAGCGTAACAATATCCCCTATATCAAAGACGGTTTATCGTATCAACAGCCACTACAAGACGGTGAGTCTTAATCGGGATTTCTACTTTTCAATAGAGGATGAGCCGGACAGTCTCAAATGGCTACAAGGAAGTTGGTATGAAGAGTAAAGCTAATCGTGCAAAGCAGAGCTGGGGGTTTAGCTTATTAGAAGTAATGGTGGCATCTTTAATTATAACCAGTGCAAGCATCGCGCTATTTCCCTTGCAGGTATCTTTGCTAAACAGTGCTGATGATGCGCTAACTCGTCAATATGCCTTATTTGCGTTAGAGAATCAGCTGGAAAAATTTATGAGCTACTCGAAAAGCGAAGGTGATAAAGAGGCCGGTTTTGCGCTACTACAAGCTGGGAGTCGCTCGGTAGGGAAGGCAATCGACATTCGCTGGCAAGTCACTCCTATACGAGTTAATTCGCAAGGTGATGCCGGGCTTAAGAGTGAAAAGAATAAGCAGAGTGAAATAGCAGGGAAACGAGTAGTGATATCTGCAAAATGGCATGACAAGCGAAGAAAAGTACAAACGATTCAGCTACAAACCGTGATCGCCAAGTGACCGTTATGGCACAGGGGTAAATATAGCGGTTAAATGGCTCTGCTAACAGAGAACATAACCTTAGCATTAATAAATATTAATTTGTTATAACTGCCATTCTAAATGCCTACATCGGCCAGTATTATTGCTTCCGTACCTTTTTGCTGAGGGTACAAATGAACTTGTTTAGTAGTAATAATAATTTAGTAAAGTGATACTCATTTGGTGATATAACTCCTCAATATCACCATTTTTTTTGTCCAAAATTCCCTTTCAAGATTATCTGACGCAGAGATGGGCGTGTTGATGTGCTGCCAAAGGGCGAGTTTTATTGGCTGTTGCTCTGTGTTATTGATTCTTGCCGTAGAATGACGATGCCTTCAAATCAGTGCCTTGATCGGCCGCCAATAAATTCTCGTTGAATAAGCACCTTGAGGTCACTTGAGTATATAATATCGAGCAGAATGAGTAATAAGCATGTTTTGATATAGGGTAATTGCTAGTGAGCGACGACATCGCCAATACGTTTTCAGAAAAAGATCATTATTTTATGCAGAGAGCAATCGAGCTGGCGTCGATGGCTGAGCAGCAAGGCGAAGTGCCGGTAGGTGCGTTGCTGGTAAAAGATGATGAAATTATCGCAGAAGGGTGGAATCGCTCTATCGGCTGTCATGACGCGACCGCTCACGCTGAAATTGAAGTGCTACGTAAAGCAGGACAGGTGTTGCAAAACTATCGTCTGTTGGATACTACGTTATATGTCACCTTGGAGCCGTGTCCTATGTGCGCGGGAGCCTTACTGCACAGCAGGGTGAAACGTATAGTATTTGGTGCACCCGATTTAAAAGCAGGCGCCGCAGGTACGGTATTGAATCTGTTTGAACATCAAGCTGCGTATCATTACGCCGATGTTGAGTCGGGACTGTTGCAGCAACAGTGTAAATCTCAGCTGCAAGCATTTTTTAAACGAAGAAGAAAAGAGAAGAAGGCGGCGAAACAGTCTTTAACATAAAGTTAGTCACGCTTTATTTACGGTAGAAATAGTTGCCAATGACGACTCTGTAAGCAGCAACAGACGTCACAACTCATCGATAATTAATAACGGGTCAATCAGAGAGACTATTCTGAAAAAGTTTCGCTCTGAACAAAGGCTCTGTGACGCCAGATAATTTTCTTTTTGTTATTTGCTAACATTCGTTTACGGCGATTTGCCGATGCGACTTTGTTACTCAACTTATTTTGTTGTCTCTTGGAAAACATAGATTTCTCGCTATTATAATTTAGTATTCGTTTGCCTATAAAGTATAGGTGAATATTATTACTAAAGTGTGAAACCATCTGTGACAACCAAGATTGTTACTCTGTTTTTTTACTGTCGCTCTGTTCTGGTTGCTTTGGTGGTTCGCTTTCTTTCTGCTTATCTGTTTTCTGCTTTTCATCAGACGGTGAAGAAACATCAGCTGATGGTATTTTGTCTTGCCCTTTTTCTGGTGGGCCTATAATTTCCCCATTTTCATCCAGCGGTATATCGATAACTTGTAAGCCGTTAATGTCTATTTCAGAGTTAAGTGCTTCTTGCTGCTCGACATGCCCAATGATTGACTGGTAGTAGCGGCGAATGTTCTCTACATAGTTTCTCGCTTCATCTCCACGAGCATAACCGTAGCGAGTGGTGCTGTAGTATTTACGCTTTTTAAGAAGTGGTAAGCGGTCTTTAACGTCACCCCATGCGTCCGGATTGCCATTCTGTCGTTTTGTTAAACGTCGCGCATCCATCATATGGCCGTAGCCAATGTTATATGATGCGAGAGCAAACCAGATTTTCTCATGTGCAGGAATGGAGTCTGGCACTCTATCAACGATTCTGCGTAAGTAGTCAACGCCACCACGAATGGACTGTTCTGGATCTAGACGATTTTTCACTCCAACAGATTTAGCGGTCGGTAAGGTCAACATCATCATGCCGCGAACCCCTGTAGGTGAGACGGCATTTGGGTTCCAGTGTGATTCTTGGTAAGAGAGTGCTGCGATCAGTCTCCAATCAAACTCTTGTGAGTACTTTTTAAATAGTGGCTCCCATTCTGGCAGTTTACTGTCCAGAGCACGAATAAAGGCGCGAGTATCGACATAATCAAAGCTGTCTACGTGACCAAAGTATTTTTCTTCTAGGGTAGCAAGCTCGCCAGATTGATTAATGCTGCCAAAATACTCAATTATTAGAGCGTATAGGCTTTCATCATCCCCTTTACGCATATACCAAGATATAGGCTGATCTTCTGTTAGCTCGTAAGCAACCGCAATATCAGGATACAGACGCTGAGTCAGAGATAACTCAACCGAATCGGCAACCGTAAATGAGAGCTCACCAGTCGATACTTTTTTGAGTAGATCTTTAACATCAGAGTTAGCGTCTACAGAGAAAGTGAGTTCTGGCATTTCTTGCTGGAGATTTTCTAGCGTTGGTACAAAGTGAGAGTCCGCTACCACCACAAGTTGATCATTTCCCTCTTGCAGTTTCTCGATCAGTTTTTTGTTGTTTCTTGGCCGCCAACTATTTTTTTTGTAGGCAACTTGTTGGCTAACATAGTAGTAGGCGGGAGTGGCACGATAGCGATTTATTCGATTGGAGGTTTGGCTTAGCCCAGCAGCCACGATATCTATTTCATCATTATCTAATGCGGGAAATAGCCCAGAGAAACGATAGACGGGTTTCATCTCTAGTTTTACCCCTAAATCATTAGCAAATTTTTGTGCTAACTCATAATCCAATCCTGTTGGGCCATCTGGGCCAATGTAGTAAGAGAGTTGATTGTTTAAGGTACCAACTCGTAATACACCTCTTTCGCGTACTTTATCGAGTTCACTCTTAGGATTGGAATCGATCTGACAGCCGGAAATGAGTGCAACCAGAGAGAGCAGCAACAGGACTTTTGCTTTAGGTGGAAAGGCAATACTTAACATTAAATAGTGGATTCTCATTAGTTTACTAAGCTCTTTATATCAGAGCGCAGGCGAGGGGCAAAGAATCATTAAAGAAAACAGTGATTATTTTCTGATTTATCTATGAATGGTCATGAAATTGAAAAAATGACGCAAACGGTTGCCTTTTGTGTTACGTCACAAAACAATTTCATCTATAATACGCCGGAACCAATAGGTAGCATTGGTGTGAATTTACGTAGTTTTCTAGTTAACTGTTTGAATTTATACCAATATTACCTAACTAAAGAGACCTAAGCACATGAGAATTTTGCGTGGTTCCCCAGCTCTTTCAGAGTTTCGTGTGAATAAACTGATTGAACTTTGTCAGGAGCAAGGCTTACCTGTTACTGATTTATATGCTGAGTTTGTCCATTTTGCTGATCTGAGTGAAGATTTGCATCAGTCTGAACTGGAGAAGTTAGAAAAATTACTTACCTACGGACCGACAATAAAAGAGCATAAACCACAGGGTACTCTTATTCTTGTTACTCCTCGCCCCGGAACCATCTCTCCATGGTCATCGAAATCGACCGATATTGCTCATAACTGTGGGTTAAATAAAGTTAAACGCTTAGAACGAGGCTGTGCTTACTATATCGTCACAAGTGCCCCTTTGTCCCCGCAACAGAATAGCGTGGTGGAGTCACTGATTCATGATCGTATGATGGAATCGGTATTCTCTTCATTAGAGATGGCGCAGCAGCTGTTCTCTGTTTCACAACCTGCCCCTGTGGTCGAGGTTGATGTACTGGCTGGTGGCCGAAACGCATTAGAGCGAGCAAATACAGAATTAGGTTTGGCTTTAGCCGATGATGAAATCGACTACCTAGTTGATAGCTTTAAAGGGCTAAAGCGAAATCCGAATGATATTGAGCTGATGATGTTTGCACAGGCAAACTCAGAGCACTGTCGTCATAAAATATTTAATGCCGACTGGACCATTGATGGTGTTAAGCAGGATAAATCACTGTTTAAAATGATCAAAAACACTTTCGAAACCACTCCAGAGCATGTGTTGTCAGCTTATAAAGATAACGCAGCAGTAATGACAGGCTCTAAAGTTGGTCGATTCTTCCCTGATCCAGATACTCGTGAATATGGTTATCACCAAGAAGATGCCCATATTTTAATGAAGGTCGAAACTCATAATCACCCAACAGCAATTTCTCCGTGGCCGGGCGCATCAACAGGATCTGGTGGTGAAATTAGAGACGAAGGTGCCACAGGTATTGGGGGGAAACCAAAAGCGGGATTGGTTGGTTTTACCGTATCAAACTTGAAAATTCCGAATTTCGTTCAGCCTTGGGAAAGCGATTTTGGTAAACCGGGGCGAATTGTTACTGCGCTAGATATTATGCTAGAAGGGCCATTAGGTGGCGCAGCATTTAATAACGAATTTGGTCGTCCAAATCTGCTCGGTTACTTCCGTACTTATGAAGAGAAAGTAAACTCCCATAATGGTGAAGAGGTTCGTGGTTACCATAAGCCGATTATGATCGCTGGTGGTATGGGAAATATTCGAGATGGCCATGTTCAAAAGCGTGAAATTCCAGTGGGAGCCAGCTTAATTGTACTTGGTGGGCCTGCTATGAATATCGGTTTAGGTGGTGGTGCTGCCTCTTCCATGGCATCAGGACAGTCGGCAGAAGATTTGGATTTTGCTTCTGTTCAGCGAGAAAACCCAGAAATGGAACGCCGTTGTCAGGAAGTGATCGATCGTTGCTGGCAGCTTGGAGAAGAGAACCCAATTGCCTTTATTCATGATGTCGGTGCTGGTGGTATCTCCAACGCACTACCTGAGTTAGTGGATGATGGTGAACGAGGTGGACGATTCCAGCTTCGAAATGTGCCAAATGATGAGCCAGGAATGAGCCCGTTAGAGATCTGGTGTAATGAGTCTCAAGAGCGTTATGTTCTCGCCGTTGCACCTGAAAATATGGAGATATTCGATGCTATATGCCAGAGAGAGCGAACCCCTTATGCGGTTGTTGGTGTGGCAACAGAAGAGCGTCATTTAACGCTGGAAGATAGCCATTTTGATAACACACCTATTGATATGCCAATGGAAATCTTATTAGGTAAGACGCCAAAAATGCATCGCGAGGCGACCACTCTTAAAGCGAGTAATGCGGCGTTAGAGTGTGGTGATATCGAAATTAATGAGGCTATTGATCGCATTCTACGTTTGCCTGCGGTAGCGGAAAAAACGTTCTTAATTACTATCGGTGACCGTTCTGTTACGGGCTTAGTTGCGCGAGACCAAATGGTTGGGCCTTGGCAAATTCCAGTTGCCAACTGTGCGGTAACGGCTGCTAGTTACGACACTTATCACGGTGAAGCTATGTCGATGGGTGAGCGAACGCCAGTCGCATTGCTCGACTTTGCGGCGTCAGCAAGACTGGCTGTAGGTGAATCCCTAACCAATATTGCGGCTACTGATATTGGTGATTTAAAGCACATTAAACTTTCGGCTAACTGGATGTCTCCATCTGGGCACCCGGGAGAAGATGCCGGATTATACCAAGCGGTTAAGGCGGTCGGTGAAGAGCTTTGTCCTGCGCTAGGGCTAACGATTCCTGTTGGCAAAGACTCGATGTCGATGAAAACGAAATGGCAGGATGATGGAGAAGATAAAGAGGTAACCTCTCCTTTATCACTAGTGATTACTGCTTTTGCTCGTGTTGATGATGTTCGTAAAACAGTGACTCCACAACTACGTACCGATAAAGGTGAGTCTAGCCTGCTACTTATTGATTTAGGTAACGGCAAAAATCGTATGGGAGCCACTGCGTTAGCTCAGGTGTATAAACAACTGGGGGATAAACCGGCCGATGTTGATGATGCACCGCAATTAAAATCGTTTTTTAACGCAGTACAGAAACTCGTTAGTGAAGATAAAGTGGTGGCATACCATGATAAAGGTGACGGTGGTCTGTTTGTAACCTTAGCCGAAATGGCGTTCGCTGGTCATTGTGGTGTAAATATAGACATCCAAGAACTAGGTGATTCTCCGCTTAGCGTACTATTTAATGAAGAGTTAGGGGCGGTTATTCAGGTTGAAAACAGCCAACTGGATTATGTTATGTCAGTGCTTAACTCATTTGAACTTGCAGATTGCAGCCACATAATTGGTCAAGTGGAGCAGAGTGATAGCATAAGCATCGCTGTTAACGGTCAAAATGTGGTGTTGCGTTCTAGAACGGAGCTGCGTTCGATTTGGGCTGAGACGACTCATAAAATGCAAGCGCTTAGGGATAATCCAAAATGCGCAGATCAAGAGTTTGTCGCTAAATCCGATAAGGATGATCCCGGCTTAAATGTACATTTAACCTTTGATGTAAACCAAGATGTTGCAGCACCTTACATAGCTAAAGGTGCCAAACCTAAGATGGCGATACTACGTGAGCAGGGTGTCAACTCTCATGTAGAGATGGCCGCTGCATTTAATCGTGCCGGTTTTGATAGTGTTGATATCCATATGAGCGATATCTTAACAGGACAGGCAGTACTAGATGAATATCATGGATTAGCCGCGTGTGGTGGTTTCTCTTATGGTGATGTTCTAGGGGCTGGTGAAGGTTGGGCTAAATCCATTCTATTTAACCCCCAAGCGCGAGATCAGTTTGAAGGCTTCTTTAATCGAAAAGATACCTTCTCATTAGGTGTCTGTAATGGCTGTCAGATGCTTTCAAATCTACATGATCTTATTCCGGGAGCCGAGCTGTGGCCAAGATTTGTCCGCAATGAGTCTGAGCGTTTTGAAGCGCGCTTTAGTCTAGTTGAAGTACAAAAATCAGATTCACTATTTTTAGCTGGAATGGAAGGTTCTCGTCTACCTATTGCGGTTTCTCACGGAGAGGGACGCGTGGAGGTTCGCGATAGTGACCATCTATCTGCAATTGAACAATCGGCAACGGTCGCGCTGCGATATGTAGACAATAACGGTGTTGCTACTCAGCAATACCCAAATAACCCGAATGGTTCACCAAATGCTATTACAGGTTTAACAACTAAGGATGGCAGAGTGACCATCATGATGCCTCACCCGGAGCGTGTGTTCCGTACGGTTGCTAACTCTTGGGCTCCTGATTCATGGGGTGAGAGTGGGCCGTGGATGCGGATGTTCCGTAACGTGCGCGTTAATATCGGTTGATAACGGCGTGACGACCACCATTTCTGCGTCAAAGGTGCTCATTTACACTTGTAAACTGCGCGCCTTTTCCTTGATCTGGTGGCCGTCACTTGTTCTAAACCGATATTAAGTTTTTGGAAAAACCTCGTAATGACACCAATTCCGTTTAAACAGATGCTCATTTACACTTGTAAACTGCGCGCCTTTTCCTTGAACTGGTGGTCGTCACTTGTTCTAAAGCGGCAATTGTTGATTGGTGTTTTTATTTGCAGCAATTTACGGACGGATATGTTTAAATGCGCCCATAAAAAGGAGCATTGGCTCTTTTATGTACAGTAATGGGAATGAAAATGAGTAGCAGTAAGAAGTTTAGCTATAATGTTGTTGAAAAACGTAGTGGCTGGACTGCAGAAATTGTACGCCAAGTCTCTTCAAAGCGTAGTGTTGTATCGAAAAGAGAAATGGGCTTTGAATCAGAAGCCGATGCGATTGCTTGGGCAGAAAAAGAGCTACCAAACTTTATTGCTCTGCAAGCTGATCGTAATAAACGCAAATCTGCGATGCGTAAAGCTGATCAAGAGTAATGCTTAAAGATTAAAAAAGGGCCTGACATTTAATGATGTCAGGCCCTTTTGCATTCAGTATTAAGGTTATTGAGAAATGGACTATTTCTTAGGGATATTCTCTAAAATAGCAACCATCTGTTCCCAAAATAGTGCCACTGTACTGATCTCTACTTTCTCATCAGGAGAGTGAGGGAACTTGATCGTTGGGCCAAATGAAATCATATCCATATTTGGATACGGTTCTTTAAACAGGCCACACTCTAGACCAGCGTGAATCACCATAATGTTTGGCTTGTTACCGTAAATGCCTTCATAAACATCGCGGAAGATATGCATGATTTCAGAGTCGGCATCAGGTTTCCATCCAGGATAAGCGCCGTTAAACTCAACTTTTGCACCTGCTAGTTTGGCAATAGAAGCGAGCATTCCTTCTACCTGACTACGTCCTGAGTCGATAAGGGAACGAATCAAGCAGTGAACAATAACTTTACTCTTCTTAGTCGTGATAACACCGACGTTTAAGGAAGTTTCTACAACACCTTCGATATCATCACTCATTCTAATTACACCGTTAGGACAGGCGTTTAGTCCGGCGATAAAACGATCTTGTGATTCTTGTGCAAACATCTGATTTTCAGTTTCAACAATTTCGTATAGCGGAAGGATATTGGTTTCAATCTTACCTAACTCAGATTTAAGAATATTAATGAACTTGGTGAACAGTTCATTTAACAGCCCCTCATTGACCATAGGTACCGCTACAGTAACAAAGGCTTCTCGTGGAATAGCGTTACGGAGGCTGCCGCCACGGAAATCAATAATGCGTAATTCTAGTTCTTCTGCGTGACCCGCTAAGAATCGGCCAAGTAGCTTGTTGGCGTTACCACGACCAGTGTGAATATCACAACCTGAGTGCCCGCCTTTTAGACCTTTTAAAGACAGTTCTCTAGTAACATAACCTGCAGGAATTTTTTCACGTTTAACATCAAAAGTGATGGTGCCATCGATACCACCAGCGCAGCCCATATAAACTTCGCCTTGCTGTTCTGAGTCAGTGTTAAGCAGTATGTCGCCTTCAAGCCAACCTTCTTCAAGGCCAAATGCGCCTGTCATGCCAGCTTCTTCATCAATGGTAAGCAGCACTTCGAGAGGGCCATGTTTAATTTCATTAGAAGCGAGCACAGCTAAACAAGATGCCATTCCCATGCCGTTGTCGGCACCAAGAGTGGTTCCTTTTGCTGTTACCCAATCACCGTCGATATAAGGTTGAATCGCATCGGTTTCGAAGTTATGTTTTGTGTCTTCATTCTTTTGAGGAACCATATCAATATGGGCTTGTAAAACCACACCTTTACGGTTCTCCATCCCTTCTGTTGCTGGCTTTTTAATAAATACGTTACCAGTGGCGTCTCTTCTTACATCAAGGCTTTGCTCTTTAGCCCAGTCAACAATGTACTGTGCTAATGCTTCTTCATGCTTGGAAGGGTGGGGAATAGAGCAAATTTTATCGAAAAACTGCCAAACAGGCTCTGGCGAAAGAGTGCTTATTTCCGAATGATAATTAGACACAGATTACTCCTTTTAAAGGCCTGAAACCTTTATTTATATATAGTCAAACTTGTTAAGGGCTGCATCATATCACTGAGAAACTAACGACAGAAGGGTTGATTGGAAAAGTCTTGAACTAAGTTGTAACGATTATTGATTACCCAGTTACTTTCTGTAATTAATTTACATGTAATGCGGTTTTATATAGTTTCAATAAAATAAATGTGACTTTGGTCACTTTTTTGTTGTAATTAAATTTCATGGTGATATAGTAGCACCATCTTCTGAGACGAAGAGTAAATGCTCAAGGAAAAGAGCCCGTACATCGCCTCCAGGGAACCGAGAGTCAAACAACATTAATTGATTAAAAGGTGATAAATATGAAAGGTTTAGTTTCTTCAGAGTTTTGGGTTAATTCATCAGTTTACACTCAAAACTTCCAGTATCCTTCTAGCTTCGGATACTAAGCAAAATTCGCAATTACTTGTGATATGAACGTTAAGTTCAACCCCCATATATTGGAATTTTATTACAACCCATTTGGTTGAAAATATTCTAACGCCACTTCAGTTTGAGTGGCGTTTTTTTTATTTTAAAATGTAATGGATTACATTTTTTGTTCTGTTATGAGGGTTATTGCATTGGCTATGAAGATATGAGCCAAATGAAGCGATTATACGGCAATTAATTAGCCTTTAATGGCTTTTAAATATTGATATAGAACAAATAAACATCACTGTGGTCTCAGGCTAATAAATAACAATATGTTGATTTTAATCAGTCTCTTATGATGATTTTTAACATTGACTGATATGTTGTTAAACATTGTTTTCTTTAAATTTACTGCTTTTATATAAATTGAGGCTGGAATTTGTAATTTGATAACTTTATAATTCGCGCCAATCGTTTACGCAATCGTTTACTATTTAATTTAAAATTTAGTTTTAGGGAAAACTTATTATGCTGGAAAAGCTATTTAAGCTCAGTGAAAATGGGACTAATGTTCGCACTGAAGTGATCGCAGGGATGACCACTTTTCTAACCATGGCTTACATAATTTTTGTAAACCCGGCCATTTTGTCTGAAACAGGCATGGATCGTGGTGCCGTTTTTGTAGCAACTTGTTTGGCCGCGGCTATTGGTTGTTTCATCATGGGCCTTATTGCTAATTATCCTATCGCTCAAGCTCCGGGAATGGGGTTGAACGCTTTCTTCACTTACTCTGTTGTTTTTGGCATGGGGTACACCTGGCAAGTGGCTTTAGGGGCAGTATTCTTTTCCGGTATTTTGTTTATCCTGTTGAGCGTATTCAAAATTCGTGAGTGGATCATTAACTCCATTCCTATGTCTTTAAGAACAGGTATCTCTGCTGGTATCGGTCTTTTCTTAGCGTTTATTGCTCTTCAAGGCGCAGGTATTGTTGGTGACAACCCGGCAACATTGGTTTCTTTGGGTTCAGTGACCTCACTACAAGGTATTTTGGCTGCGATTGGTTTCTTTTTAACGATTGCTTTAGTTCACCGTGGCTTTAAAGCGGCGGTAATGATTGCAATTTTGGTGGTTACCGCATTAGGTGTGTTGTTTGGTGATGTTCAATTTGGTGGAATCATCTCTACACCACCAAGTATCGCGCCAACGTTTATGCAGCTAGATATTTCTGCTGTGTTTGATGTTGGTATGATCTCTGTCGTATTCGCATTCCTGTTTGTTGACTTGTTTGATACTGCAGGAACCTTAGTTGGTGTTGCAACCAAAGCGGATCTAATTAAAGAAGATGGAAAAATTCCTCGTCTTAACAGAGCATTACTCGCTGATTCTACAGCAACTTCTGTAGGGGCCTTGCTTGGCACCTCAAACACAACCTCTTATATTGAAAGTGTTTCTGGTGTGGCATCGGGTGGCCGTACCGGATTAACTGCAGTTGTGGTTGGCATTTTGTTCCTACTTGCATTATTCTTCTCGCCATTAGCAGGTATGATCCCAGCGTATGCAACATCAGGCGCGCTATTTTATGTAGCGATTTTGATGATGTCAGGTTTAGTAGCAATCGATTGGCGCGACTTAACAGAAGCGGCTCCAGTGGTGGTTATTTGCCTACTTATGCCGTTAACTTACTCTATCGCTGATGGTATTGCGCTTGGCTTTATTGCTTATGCGGCGATCAAAGGCTTTAGTGGTAAAGGCCGTGAGGTTTCTATTAGCGTCTGGGTTCTAGCTGTCATTTTTGCACTTAAATTTGCTCTAGCGTAATTGCTATTGCTTTGCTATTTATCGAGCCAGAACAGGTATTATTAATATGAGTAATAAATTCATCATTACTTGGGACAACATGCAAGTGTATTGTCGCCAGTTAGCAGAGCGTCAAATGCCTGCTGAACAGTGGAAAGGTATTATCGGTGTGAGCCGTGGAGGTTTAGTACCTGCTGCAATTCTCGCTCGTGAATTGGGTATTCGTTACGTGGACACGGTTTGTATTTCAAGTTACGACCATGATCATCAACGTGATATGAGTGTGCTTAAAGCGCCAGAAGGTGATGGTGAAGGTTACTTAGTGGTTGATGACTTAGTTGACAGTGGCGATACCGCTCGTCAACTTCGTGAAATGTACCCTAAAGCGAAACTGATTACTGTATGTGCAAAACCTGCGGGTGCTGATCTTGTGGATGAATACATTGTTTCTATTCCTCAAGATACTTGGATTGAACAGCCGTGGGACATGGAAATCGCATACGTAGATCCTATCAATAAACCTTAACTGTGACTTTATTGAACTAATTTAACAATGCCCCGTTAGGGGCATTTTTTTTGCCCAACGAATTTGTGCAGCCTGTTAATACTTGTTTGTTCGGTAAATAAAACTGCGCTTCTTTAACTGCGTTTGAGCAGACACAAACACAATGTTGTTAAAGCAAAATACAGCTTTACTCGAGCAGATGTGGTTTGTTGAATGAAATGAATGGTTGCAGAAGGATATACGGTTTGTGGGCTTGGGTTTATTCTGGCTAGATAATTAATGCCATTGGTATATTATATTGTTATCTTCGCTATTTTTGTATGTATTACCATGTCTGAAAATCAAAAAAATCTATCAGAAAAACTGTTTAAGAAACATCGCCAGGGCAAAGAGACGTCAAGTTTGACGCAATATATGCCTAGTAGTCTCGAGTTTCTAGCGGAAAAAAAGCAGCAGGAACAGTACTCATGGTATCGAAACCTTCGTCGATATCAGTGGATATGGCAAGGTATTGACCCGATAGAGCAGGAAGAAGTGTTAGCACGCATCGCTTCCTCTGAACATTCACGCACTGAAGACCAATGGTTAGATACGGTGATTGGCTATCGCCCGGGAAACTGGGCTTATGAGTGGACTAGCTTGGGCATGAGACACCAGAAGAAAGCGGCAGATCTTACTGGGGATGAAGCTTCAGATGAGTTTTTCACTGCGAGTTTATGTTTTAGTATTGCCGGTTACCCACATTTAAAAGGGGATAATCTGGCTATTCAGGCGCAGGTATTAGCGAGCTCTGCTTATGAAGAAGCAATGAAAAATAGCCGTTATATTACGCGTCAAATTAGTGTTCCATTCCAAGGAAAAAGCATTCAAGCCAATCTGCACCTTCCTCATACCGAACGTCCACTTCCTGTGGTTATTGTGAGTGCTGGTTTGGATAGCTTACAAACGGATCTGTGGCGAATCTTTCGGGATTATCTAGCAGAGAAAGAGATCGCTATGTTGACGGTAGATATGCCTTCGGTTGGCAGCAGCAGTCATTGGCAGTTAACCGAAGACTCATGCAAACTGCATCGGGCTGTTCTCGAAGAGTTGGCTCACTTACCTTGGGTTGATCACCACAGCGTTGGTTTGCTGGGTTATCGCTTTGGTGGAAATGCCATGCTGAGACTTTCGTTTATTGAGCAGGACAAAATAAAAGCGTGTGTAGCTTTGGGGGCTCCTATTCATGACACCCTCTCTTCGGCAGATAAAGTGAAGAATATGCCAAAGATGTATCTGGATGTTCTAGCGTCGCGTCTAGGAAAAAATGTTGTGGATGTAAACAGCTTAGCTGGACAAATGATGGCCTGGTCTCTGAAAGTGCAAGGGTTTTTAAGCAGCAAGAGAACCAAAGTACCTGTATTGGCGCTTGCCTTAGAAGGTGATCCCGTCTCGCCGTACTCAGACAATAAGTTGGCGGCACTGTTTAGTCACTACGGTAAAGCGAAACAAATTTCCTCTAAATCCATCTCCGTAGGTTATGAACAATCGCTAGATTTAGCGATTAAATGGCTGGAAGATGAATTAATCTAATGACAGGCTCTTCATTTTGTGTGTAGCATAGGGGACTATGTTAGTATTTTGTGAGAAACTAATATAGTTATTCCAGTGTGACCTCATGATGAAGGATTCATAACAATATCAATGTGTTCAGATCCAATAAAATAACAGAAGGAATGGCTTTCCTTACTATTTTTGCTGAACAAACATATTGAGGTTGCTTGAGTATATTAGGAATTCACCTTAAGTATAAAAAAATGGAGTTTTTATATGACCGAATTGGCGGCAGCACCAACACACTTTAGATTGCTTAGTGCGTTAAGAGCAATAGGGCCATATTTGCGAGAGTCAGATTCTAGAGAAGGGCATTACCTATTTGATTGTTTGTCGGTTTGCGTGGATGACAAAAAATCACCTGAAGAGCGGGAATTTTGGGGTTGGTGGATGGAACTCGATGCGGCTCCGGCAACAGAGAGTCAAAACAGTTATATCGCGATGTTTCGGTTTGGTATTTATAACCAACAAGGTGATTGGGTTGCTAAAACGCTTCCTAAAGCTGCCCAAGTTGAGACCGCGAGAACGCAAACAGAATTTATCGCTAAGTTAGATAAGGTGCTGCAAGAGCGCTTTGAATTAAAGATGGAAATAGCGAAAGAATCAGAAGAAATTGCCTGATTTTCTAAGTAATAGTTATTATTTGTATCAAAAGGCGCTTTTTAGCGCCTTTTCTGCTTGTGTAATCACCGCTTGATTGATAAAACATCACTTCTAATGCCGCTCTCAAAATGTAATCAGTATGACAAGCAAAGCACAAAATCAGAAAACGACGCAAGCCAAGACAATTATCGTCAAACTTGGTACCAGTGTACTAACCGGAGGCACACTCCAACTAGATAAAGCTCATATGGTCGAGCTTGTTAGACAGTGTGCGGAATTGAAGAAACTAGGGCACTCTGTTGTTATGGTTTCTTCTGGTGCGATTGCCGCTGGTCGAGAACATTTAGCTTACCCCGCATTACCGAATTCAATGGCTAGCAAACAACTGCTGGCTGCGGTTGGACAGAGTCAGTTAATCCAAGTCTGGGAATCGTTATTTGCCATCTATAATATTAAGATTGGTCAAATGCTGTTAACCCGAGCGGATCTGGAAGACAGAGAGCGCTTTCTTAATGCCAGAGACACCATTAATGCTTTAGTCGATAACGATATCATTCCTATTGTGAATGAAAACGATGCAGTGGCTACCTCCGAAATCAAGGTAGGTGACAATGACAATTTATCCGCTTTAGTCGGGATTCTGTGTAGTGCAGATAAACTGTTGCTGTTGACTGACCAACCGGGACTGTTCACCGCAGATCCAAGAAGTAACCCTAATGCTGAGCTTATTCGTGAAGTGAGCACCATCGATGAAACATTACGCAAAATAGCAGGTGGCAGTGGCTCGTCATTGGGGACGGGAGGCATGGCGACCAAACTTCAAGCGGCAGATATTGCTCGTCGAGCAGGTATTGAGGTTATTATTGCAGCAGGTAGTGCTGAAAATGTGATTTATCAGTCGCTGGGCGAACAACCTCAAGGGACTCGATTTTTGCCATTACCAGAGGCGCTGGAAAATAGAAAACGCTGGATACTGGCAGGGCCAATCGCCTCCGGTGATATTACCATTGATGATGGCGCGATAAAGGCGGTTGTCGAAAGAGGCAGTAGCTTGCTAGCTAAAGGGGTAACAAAAATTACCGGTCATTTTGCTCGTGGCGAGGTGGCAAGAGTGCGAAATAGTAATGGCGAGCTGATTGCTAAAGGTTTGTCTAGTTACTCTAGTTCAGATTTAGTTAAAATTGCTGGAAAGCACAGTAAAGATATTGGTTCAACACTAGGTTATGACTATGGTTCAGAAGTGATTCATAGAGACGATCTGGTGGTGATTCATGAATAAGGAAAGTAACGTGGAACTCATTCAAATGGGAAAAGCAGGCAAAGATGCCGCTTTTCATCTGGCCACCGCGCCAACAGCACAAAAGAATCGCGCATTAGCGATTATTGCCGATGAACTTGAAGCTAACGCTGAAGATATTCTTGCTGCTAATAAAATTGATATTGATAAAGGCCGCGAAGCGGGGTTATCTGATGCGCTGCTAGATAGGTTGTTGCTCAACCCTGAAAGGATTCACGGTATAGCCAACGATGTTCGGAATGTTATTGGTTTGAATGATCCTGTGGGGAGTGAATTAGATAGCAAAGTGCTCGATAATGGCATGTCTCTCTCTCGCCGCCGCGTTCCGCTTGGTGTTGTCGGCGTTATCTATGAAGCGCGTCCCAATGTGACGATTGATATCGCGGCTTTGTGCCTTAAAACCGGTAATGCCAGTATTTTACGTGGAGGAAAAGAGACCTTTTTCTCCAACATGGCGTTGGTGAAGGTGATACAGTTTGCGTTGCAAAAGGCTGAACTACCTGCCGCATCGGTACAATATATCGAGAAGCCAGATCGTGAGTTGGTCTCTCAGCTGCTTAAGCTCGATGATTACGTGGATATGATCATTCCTCGCGGTGGTGCTGGTTTGCACAAAATGTGTAAAGAGAACAGCACAATCCCCGTCATTATTGGTGGCTTTGGTATTAGCCATATCTTTGTTGATAGCAGCGCGGATTTAGAAAAGTCACTGAAAGTTGTCGAGAACTCAAAAGTTCAGCGTCCTTCAGCGTGTAACTCCTTGGATACTTTGCTCGTCGATAAAACGGTAGCAGAGTCATTTTTGCAAATGCTGGCCAGTCAGTTGAATGAGAAAGTGACGTTTGTTGCTGAGGCGAGAGCGAAGGCTATCTTAAGTCACTGTGAGTTTAACAATACCGAATTGCTACGTGATGCTGGTGACGGTGACTTTGATACTGAGTGGTTAAGTTTCACTCTTGGCGTCAAAGTGGTCGACGGCATAGAAGATGCGATTGAACATATGCGAGTGCATAACGCGAGTCATTCTGATGCGATCATGACAAATAACCTTGAAAACGCAGAGCGCTTTATTAACTCCGTGGGTTCTGCCGCGGTGTATGTTAATGCTTCTACTCGTTTTACCGATGGTGCGCAATTTGGCTTAGGTGCGGAAGTCGCAGTATCAACACAAAAGCTGCATGCCAGAGGGCCAATGGGACTGGAAGAACTGACCAGTTACAAGTGGGTCGGCAAAGCGAATTACTTGGCAAGACCTTAAAAAACGATAAAATATTGGGCTCTATCACAAGAGCCCTTTTGGTTTCTCTCGCCAGTGTTTTTTTATTCCGTTACACTGTGTCGACAATTCGATAATAATCACCCCTAGCTCTTTCTCAGAGTGGGGAACAATAGTGCCATGGAGGTAATATGCATTGCCCGTTCTGTTCAGAGAATGATACTAAAGTCATTGATTCACGATTAGTTGCAGATGGTCATCAAGTTCGCCGTCGTCGTCAATGTTTAGCTTGTAATGAACGATTTACCACGTTTGAAACTGCAGAACTTGTTATGCCTAAGGTGATAAAATCTAATGGTAACCGAGAACCATTTAATGAAGATAAAATGGTTGGTGGCGTTCAGCGAGCATTAGAGAAACGTCCGGTTAGCGCAGATTCTATAGAGTTGTCGATTAGTAATATTAAATCCAAATTAAGAGCAACTGGTGAGCGAGAAGTTCCAAGTGCTATGGTCGGTAATTTGGTTATGGAGCAACTGAGAATTTTGGATAAAGTTGCCTATATTCGTTTCGCTTCGGTTTATCGTAGCTTTGAAGATATTAAAGAGTTTGGCGAAGAGATAGCCAAGCTGGAAGATTAAACCATGAGTGAACGCTTCTCCTGCTTCGATTATGACATGATGTCTCGTGCCATTTATTTAGCGAAGAAAGGGCGTTTTACTACTGCCCCTAATCCAAATGTTGGTTGTGTGATCGCTAAAGATGGCGCTGTTATCGGTGAAGGTTATCACTATCAAGCAGGACAACCTCATGCTGAAGTGTTTGCACTGCGTCAAGCAGCGCAACACGCTGAAGGGGCAACCGCTTATGTCACGTTAGAGCCTTGTTCGCATTACGGCCGAACTCCCCCCTGTGCTGAAGCGTTAATAAACGCCAAAGTTGCTAAAGTTATTTGTGCAATGGAAGATCCTAATCCACAAGTGGCGGGCAGAGGAGTCTCCATGCTTCGCAAAGCGGAAATAGAGGTCGAAGTCGGCTTGCTTGCATCGGATTCTGCAGCATTAAACCCTGCCTTTATTAAACGCATGACTCACGGAACGCCGTTTGTTCAATTGAAATTGGCAGCCAGTTTAGACGGGCGCACTGCGCTGAGTAATGGTGTTAGCCAATGGATAACCTCTCCAGAGGCAAGACAAGACGTTCAACAGTTTCGTGCCCAAGCAGACGCTATTCTCTCAAGCAGTAAAACGGTTATTGATGATAATGCCTCGCTCAATGTTCGCTGGAGTGATCTGCCGTGTTCGATTCAACATCACTATCCTCAAAAGGATGTGCGACAACCTATCCGTATCATATTAGGCAGCAAAAATAAGTTAACAGAATCTCTGAAGCTGTTTGATGGAGATGGAACTATAGTTACCGTAGCCAATACAGAAGTCGCAGACCTTCAGGTTGATTTGGATAACAGTGGGCAGTTAGATCTGTCGCAAGTATTGCAGCAGGCGTGTCTCAAATACAACACTAATCATATTTGGGTGGAGGCCGGAGCATCACTGGCTGCAAGCTTTATTGAGCAGGGATTAGTGGATGAGTTGATTATCTATTTAGCACCTAAATTAATGGGCGCAGATGGAAGAGGGTTGGTGAATATCCTTGGCTTAGAAAGTATGCATCAAGCGATAGATCTAACAATTAAAGATATGCGAATGGTTGGAACCGATATCCGATTAATTGCACAGATAAAGAATAAGTAAGAGTTATATGTTTACTGGAATTATTGAAACAGTGGGTAAGCTAGCTGCCATCACACCCAAAGGGGATGATATCTCCATAACGGTGAATAGCGGAAAACTGGATATGTCAGATGTTAAATTAGGCGACAGTATTGCGACTAATGGTGTTTGCTTAACGGTTGTCGCTATGACAGAAAATAGCTATACCGCCGATCTTTCATTAGAAACATTAAAAATGACGGGATTTACCGACTATCAAGTGGGTGACAAGGTGAATTTAGAAAAAGCCATGTTACCTACGACTCGATTTGGCGGTCATATTGTTTCTGGACATGTAGATGGTGTCGGCATCATTGTTGAACGTAATCAAGTGGGTCGCTCTATAGAATTTTGGGTAGAGCTACCTGAAGAGCTAACTAAGTATGTCGCCCATAAAGGTTCAATCACAGTCGATGGCATAAGTCTGACGGTGAATGATTTAAGAAAACAGGCTTTTAAGCTAACTATAGTGCCACATACCTCTGATGAGACGACCATCAATAATTTTCAGGTCGGAACAAAAGTGAATTTAGAAGTAGATGTTCTTGCTCGATATATGGAACGTCTGCTTCAAGGTAACAGCAGTACAGAAAAAAAAGAGTCAGCACTGACCATGGAATTTCTGCAACAAAACGGGTTTGCATAATAGAGAAAATCAGCGGTGAACCTCTTATGGGGGAAGTACCCAGTAACGATTTTCGAAAATATATAGGACAAAGAACAATGCCAATTAGTACGCCACAAGAAATTATCGAAGATATCCGTTTAGGAAAAATGGTTATCCTCATGGATGATGAAGATCGCGAGAATGAAGGCGATATCATTATGGCCGCGGAGCATATTACTCCAGAAGCGATTAACTTTATGGCGACGCACGGACGTGGCCTTATCTGTTTAACTTTGACTAAAGAGCGCTGTATTAATCTTGGTTTGGCGCCAATGGTCCAAGATAACAATGCTCAATACACCACCAATTTCACCGTATCCATTGAAGCTGCCGAAGGTGTTACAACTGGTATTTCTGCTGCGGATCGTGCTGTCACTGTTCAAGCCGCGGTCGCTAAGAATGCAAAAGCCGCTGATCTTGTTCAACCGGGTCATATTTTCCCTCTTGCGGCTCAAGAAGGCGGGGTTTTAACTCGCGCAGGGCATACTGAGGCAGGGTGTGATTTGGCTCGTCTTGCTGGGCTAGAGCCAGCATCGGTTATTGTGGAAATTTTAAATGATGATGGCACCATGGCGCGTCGTCCTGACTTGGAAATTTTTGCCGAAAAGCACGACATTAAATTGGGAACAATCGCTTCTCTGATTGAGTACCGAAACAACACCGAAACCACTATTGAGAGAGTCGCTGAGTGTAAACTGCCAACTGAGTTTGGTGATTTTGACTTGGTGACCTACCGCGACACTATAGACAACGAAATACACTATGCTCTTCGCAAAGGAGAAGTGGTGGCAGAGAACCCTTGTCTGGTGCGTGTTCACTTACATGATGTCTTTACTGATCTTCTTCGTTCAAATCGTAACGCTGAGCGAAGTTGGACACTCGATACTGCCATGAAGCGTATTGGGGATGAAGGTGGTGTGTTGGTGATTCTTGGTCACGAAGAGCAGACCGATCTTCTGGTTCACCGAGTGAAGATGTTTGAGCAACAAGATAAAGGTGATGCACCAACAATGGCGAAGAAACAAGGTACTTCACGCCGTGTTGGAATCGGTTCTCAAATTCTGTCAGACATGGGAGTGAGCAAAATGAAACTGCTCTCTTCTAATGATAAGCGTTACCATGCTTTAGGTGGATTTGGGCTGGAAGTGGTTGAGTACGTAACCGAGTAATAAAAGAACGTGCCGGATTGGTGTGAGCCTCTAGTTTTTGTAGATATTGCTCACAAATTTGTGCTAGAATCCGGCGATTCTCACTTTATGGATTAGTTGAAGGAAGGCTTATGAAAGTGATCGAGGGTGGATTCCCGGCTCCAAATGCAAAAATTGCTATCGTTATTTCTCGTTTCAATAGCTTTATTAATGAAAGTTTACTTTCTGGTGCTATCGATACTTTAAAGCGTCATGGACAAGTAAACGAAGACAACATTACTGTTGTTCGTTGCCCCGGTGCAGTAGAGCTACCTCTTACAGCTCAACGTGTTGCCAAAACAGGTAAGTTTGATGCAATTGTATCTTTGGGCTCTGTGATTCGTGGTGGTACACCACACTTCGACTATGTATGTAGTGAATGTAATAAAGGTTTAGCGCAGGTTTCTCTGGAATATAGTCTTCCAGTAGCTTTCGGCGTACTTACCGTTGATACTATTGATCAAGCCATTGAACGCGCAGGAACCAAGGCTGGTAATAAAGGTGCAGAGGCTGCACTAAGCGCACTTGAGATGATCAACGTTCTTTCTGAAATCGATTCCTAATGGGGGCCAGTGTGAAACCAGCCGCACGTCGTAATGCACGTCAATTTGCTTTGCAAGCAATATATTCTTGGCAAGTAACCAAAGAAAATGTTGCCACACTTGAAGAACAGTTCTTATCTGGTGATAAGTATAGTGAAGAGGAACATCAAGCTGATGAGCCTGCACTACTTGCTCCAGAAACAGACGTCACTTACTTTCGTGATTTGTTGACTGGTGTTGTACTTAGTCACACTGAACTCGATAGCAAACTTCGTCCATATCTTTCTCGCCCTATGCAAGATTTGGATATGATGGAGTTAGCGTTATTGCGATTAGCAATGTATGAAATGACTCGTCGTGACGATGTACCATATAAAGTGGTTATCAACGAAGCGATAGAGCTGGCAAAAGTGTTTGCCGCAGAAGATAGTCATAAGTTCGTTAATGGGGTGCTGGATAAAGCCGCACCACATGTTCGCAAGAAATAAGTAATAAAACGAAATAAGGCCAGCACTTGCTGGCCTTATTTTTTGCTAACCTATTTAACCTCAACACGGGATGATTTAAGTCTCTCAGCACAGCCCTTTTAGCGTCTAACAGCGCTAAAATTGCCATATTGAGTCTTATTGACCTATAACTTAATGAAAATACAAGATATATTGACTTTCTTATCCCGAGTTAAAGTTATTTAGATCTCATTTCTATTCCACATTACACGTTAAGAAATTATGTCTGGTGAATTTAGTTTAATAGAAAAGTATTTTACTCATCGTCAAAGTCAGCGGAAAGATGTTCTGCTTGCTGCGGGAGATGACTGTGCCATTGTCACTGCGCCTGAAAATGCACGTATTGCGATTACTACGGATACTTTGGTAGCAGGTACTCACTTTTTGTTTGATGCTGACCCTGCTTGGGTTGCACATAAAGCTTTAGCATCGAACTTAAGCGATCTTGCTGCAATGGGAGCTACGCCTGCTTGGGCATCGATGGCCCTTACTCTTCCACAACAAGATGATGTCTGGTTACAGAAGTTTAGTGATGCATTTTTTGAACTGGCAGACTATTTTAGCATCCAGCTTATTGGAGGGGACACCACCAAAGGGCCATTAGCGATAACCTTAACCGTTCAAGGTTTTGTACCCGAAAACCAAGCTTTGCGTCGCGATGGCGCTCAATTGGGTGACTGGATATATGTGACTGGCGATCTTGGTAGCAGTAAGGCCGGTTTACAGGTTATTTTAGATGAAACTAAGCGTAGCCGTCCATTTGCTGAACAGTTGGAGCAAGCCCACTATCTTTCCACTCCGAGAATTTTAGCCGGACAATCTCTGTTGAACATTGCTTCGTCTTGCGTTGATATTTCTGATGGCTTATTGGCGGATCTCGGCCATATTTTACATCGCTCTCAGTTAGGGGCATATATTGATGTGGACAACCTGCCTCTGTCTAAATATTTGATTGAATATTGTGGCGATCATGAAGCCGCTCAAAAAATGGCGCTCACCAGTGGTGAAGAGTATGAACTCTGTTTTACGGTGCCAGAGCAATTCCGTGGTAGCATTGACAGCTCTCTTTCTCATATTGGCACTACGGTTACTTGTATCGGTCAGATACGCCCACAAGGGGTATTTGAGCTATCAAAACAGGGCAAACGTCTTAATTGGGAACTTAATGGATATGATCATTTTGAGGTTAACTAGATGAACCCGTTAGATAAACTCTCTTTATCAAATATCTGGCATTTGTTGGCGACAGGATTTGGTAGTGGCCTTTCTCCAGTGGTGCCCGGCACCATGGGGACGTTAGCCTCAATACCTCTTTATCTTTTACTGGTACAAGCTTCGTTACCTGTTTATTTACTGGTGATTGTTATCACGGGTATTGTTGGGGTGAAAATTTGCCAAGTGGCGTCAGATGATATGGGCGTTCATGATCATGGTTCAATAGTGTGGGATGAGTTTGTCGGTTTTTGGATAACCATGAGTATTGTTCCAATGCTTAAAATCCCTGCGACAGAGTGGAAGTGGTTGATTGCCGGATTCATACTGTTTCGCTTTTTTGATATGGTCAAACCGTGGCCAATCGGTTGGCTGGATAAGCGCATTCACGGTGGATTAGGGATCATGATAGATGACGTTGTTGCCGGAATAATGGCGGCAATAGCACTTTATCTAGTGGGTCGTTATGCAGGATGGTTAGTCTAACTCTTTAATGAATTAGCGGCGAAACGCTTATTGGTTAGTACGATCTTCAAACGTTTATTTTTTAAAAAAGCCACACAATAAACAGGTTATTGTGTGGCTTTTATCTCTGTTCTCCCAGCATTAATTTATGCTAGCGTGAGATTATTTTACCAAGTAGTCGCGTATCGACTGTTCAATCCCTTCTGCATCCAAACCGAGTTCGTGTAGCATCTCTTGTTGTGAACCTTGAGCGATGAACTGATCCGGCAAGCCGAGGTTTAATACTGGCTTAATAAGTTTTTCTTTCATTAAGAACTCAACCACGCCAGCACCAGCACCGCCAGCGATAGTGTTTTCTTCTACTGTAATAAGCACATCGTAATGCTTCGCTAATTCAGTGATCAGCACGGTATCTAGCGGCTTAACAAAACGCATATCTGCAACGGTGGCATCTATTGCTTCCGCGGCGATAAGCGTCTGCTCTAGCATGGTACCAAAGCTCAAAATAGCCACACTGGTTTTATCTGTGTCTGGCTTAGCAGTACGGACCACTCTTCCTTTACCTATCTCAAGTGCGGTCATTTGCTGCTCAATTTTGCTCCCTATACTGGTTCCTCTAGGGTAACGAACAGCACTCGGTCCGGTATGTTTATGACCGGTGTATAGCATTTGCCGACATTCATTTTCGTCACTTGGCGCCATTATCACCATGTTGGGAATACAGCGCATAAAGCTTAAGTCAAACGCACCTTGGTGGGTTTGACCATCTGCACCCACAATACCAGCACGATCGATCGCGAACATAACCGGTAGATCCATAATGGCGACATCATGAATTAGCTGGTCATAACCTCGTTGTAAAAAGGTGGAGTAAATAGCGACGATGGGGTTGTTACCCGCAATCGCCATGCCTGTCGCGAGTGTTACAGCATGTTGTTCCGCAATAGCAGTGTCGAAGTATTGTTCTGGAAATTCTTTTGAGAAGCGCACCATGCCTGAACCTTCACGCATGGCAGGAGTAATGGCCATGAGTTTAGGATCTTGAGCGGCCATATCACACAGGAAATCACCAAATATTTTAGAGAAAGAAGGTTTGCTTCCGTTACTTTTTGGCAAGCTGCTCTCTTTAGGGTCAAATCGTGGTACGCCGTGATAACCAATAGGATCTTTTTCCGCAGGCTCGTAGCCTTTGCCTTTCTTGGTCATAATATGCAAAAACTGAGGTCCTTTAAGGCCACGCATATTTTTTAGAGTTTTCACCAACTCATTGACATCGTGCCCATCAATAGGACCAATATAGTTAAAGCCTAACTCTTCAAACATGGTTCCCGGAACAACCATGCCTTTTAGATGTTCTTCAGTACGACGAACCAGTTCTTTAATAGGTGGTACACCAGAGAGTACTTTTTTACCCCCCTCACGAATGGAGGTGTAGAGAGTGCCAGATAATACTTGCGCTAGGTGGTTGTTGAGAGCGCCAACATTCTCGGAAATGGACATCTCATTATCGTTGAGTATCACCAACATATCAGAATGGACATCTCCGGCGTGATTCATCGCTTCAAATGCCATCCCGGCTGTAATCGCACCGTCACCAATCACACTAACCACTTTTCTGCCGAGATCTTCTTTTCCTGCGCTGATGGCTAAACCTAAAGCGGCGCTAATGGATGTTGAAGAGTGGCCTACAGAAAGTACATCGTATTCGCTCTCTTCTCGCCATGGAAATGGGTGAAGCCCATCTTTTTGTCGTATGGTTGGAAGTTGATCCCGACGACCCGTTAGAATTTTATGGGGATAGGCTTGGTGGCCAACATCCCAAATAAGTTTATCAAACGGGGTATTATAAACGTAATGTAGTGCTACGGTTAGTTCGACAGTACCTAACCCTGAGGCTAAGTGGCCACTTGATTGGCTTACTGAATTGAGCAAGTAGGTACGCAGTTCATCGCATAATTTAGGCAGTGTCTCTTTAGGTAATGAGCGAAGCTCATCCGGAGTATCTGCTAGTGCTAGTGTAGGATATTTTGAAATATCAAGAGTCATAGTATTCAGCGCTTATGGTGGTTAGTTTTTGCGCTCGACGACGTATCGGGCGAACTCTTCAAGTAATGAGGTATTGTATGGGATTGACTCTAAAGCATGAAGTGCTTCCTGCAATAGAGAGTGTGCTTTTTGTTGAGCACCTTCTAGCCCCAATAGTGATGGATAGGTGGACTTATTTAAGTCTTGATCTGAGCCTTGTGGTTTTCCAAGGGTTTCAGTATCGCTAATAATATCTAAGATATCGTCTTGAACCTGAAACGCGAGCCCTAATGCCTCTGCGTAGCGATCCAGTTGAGGAAGTATCGCTTCTCCTGCATCACCCGCTGCGAGGGCGCCCATTCTGATTGCACACTTAATGAGTGCGCCTGTTTTGTTTTTATGAATGGTTTTTAGTTGGTCTAACTCTACAGTGCGGTTTTCTGCTTCAAGATCTAAAGCTTGTCCAAGACACATGCCGCTGGCACCAGAAGCCTTGGCTAAAAGCTGAATCATTTTTATACGTTTTGCTTCACCTTGCTGCGACAGCTTGCCTTCAGAAAGAATAGTAAAGGCTAAGGTTTGTAACGCGTCACCCGTTAATATCGCAGTGGCTTCATCAAACTCAATGTGGCAGGTTGCTTTACCACGACGAAGTTCGTCATCATCCATTGCTGGAAGATCATCATGTATCAGAGAGTAGGCGTGCACGCATTCGATGGCTGAGGCCGGTGTATCTAGAGCGGTTAACTCACAGCCTAGCATTTCACCTGTAATATAGACCAGATAAGGGCGAGCTCTTTTTCCTCCAAGCAACAGACCATAGCGCATTGCTTGAATTAATGATTGTTGTTGATGGTCAAATTGAGACAACCAAAATTCCAGTTCGGCACTGTTTCTGTTTTGATATTGGGAGTATCTAGCGTTCATGATTACTCTTCTATTGATTGAGTATGCTGAAACGCGTCAAGATTGGCATCGTCGCTCTTTTCTAACAAAATAGAGACACGCTGTTCTGCCTGAGTTAATTTTGCTTGCCCTTCACGTGCCAGAGCAATGCCACGTTCAAAGTTTTTTAGCGCATCATCGAGGGTAAGATCACCAGATTCCATCTGCTCAACAATCGTGTCCAGTTCGTTTAATGTTGCTTCAAACGTCATATTTTCAGGTTTTTTGCTTGCCATGATTTTTCTACTTCTAATGAGGTGTTAGAACGTTACCTTAGTGTACGATTAGGGTCAAACGAGAAAGGTTAACAGTCTTGTAAATTATAATCTTGTATAGTTAGTCAATTATATACCCATTTAGCCTCAGTACGCATGTATAGATTGCCAGTATCGATAATCTATTTCCTTATATATGCAGGAATGTGCTCTGAGAGGGCATAGTAGGGAAAGAGTTACTTGGAAATTCCTCTATCTGGGCTTATCCTGTAAACGAAAGAATAATTGGCAAAATATGATATTTTTCAAACAAATCATTAAATAATCATAGAGTATTGCCGATAGCATGACTATTCCCTCACTAACTGCATTCAACTAACTAGCATAAGAGGTGCTTAGTGGATTTAGCAACATTAATAGGTTTAATCGGCGGTTTTGCCTTTGTCGTAATGGCAATGATTTTAGGTGGCAGCCTTGGTATGTTCTTCGATACTACGTCAGTTTTGATCGTAGTAGGCGGCTCGAGTTGTGTTGTCTTGATGAAATTTACCTTAGCGCAGTTCTTTAGTGCTTTTAAAATTGCGGGTAAAGCATTTCTGTTTAAAACCGATGATCCAGAAGATCTTATTGCGAAGATCGTAGAGATGGCTGACGCTGCTCGTAAAGGTGGATTTTTGGCTCTTGAAGAGATGGAAATCAGCAGCAGTTTTATGCAGAAAGGGATCGACCTGCTTGTAGATGGGCATGATGCTGAAGTCGTTAGAGCGGCGATGCAGAAAGATATATCATTAACTGATGAACGTCATACCCAAGGAAGTGGTGTATTTAGAGCTTATGGTGATGTAGCACCAGCGATGGGTATGATTGGTACATTGGTTGGTTTGGTTGCCATGTTATCAAACATGGATGATCCAAAATCCATCGGTCCTGCAATGGCGGTTGCTCTATTAACCACACTTTATGGTGCCATGCTGGCAAACATGCTGTTTTTCCCAATCGCGGACAAATTGTCACTGCGTCGCGAACAAGAAAAGCTAAATCGCCGTTTGATTATGGATGGTGTATTGGCTATTCAGGATGGACAGAACCCTCGTGTTATCGATAGCTATCTGAAGAACTATCTCAATGAGAAGAAACGTGTTCTTGATGTCGATAATGAGTAAGGAAAAGATGTAATGGAAGAAGAAGATTGCAAATGTCCGCCCCCCGGCGCGCCATTGTGGATGGCTACCTTCTCTGATCTGATGTCACTGTTGATGTGCTTTTTTGTACTCTTACTTTCTTTTTCTGAAATGGATGTACTGAAGTTTAAGCAGATCGCGGGTTCGATGAAATTTGCTTTTGGTGTGCAAAATCGCCTTGAAGTGAAAGATATTCCTAAAGGAACGAGTGTGATTGCACAGGAGTTTCGACCAGGGCGACCTGAACCTACGCCTATTGATGTCATTATGCAGCAAACGATTGATATCACTCAGCCCACTCTTGATTTTCATGAAGGGGAGTCAGATAAAGCGGGTGGTAAGAATAGAGATGCAGGACAACAAACGGGCGGTCAATCTCCTGAAGTTTCAACAAAAATGAATCAGAACACCCAGTCAGAATCTGAGCAACAGCAAGACCAAGAGTCACAAGGTGAAGCTCAAGCTGATTCTATGGCAACGGAATCCGATGCGTTAGAAGAGACGATTAAGAAAGCACTGGAGCGAGAGATAGATCAAGGCGCATTAGAAGTAGAAAACTTAGGGCAAGAGATCATTATCCGCATTCGTGAAAAAGGTGCATTCCCTGCAGGTTCTGCTTTCTTACAGCCTAAGTTCCGACCTTTGGTCAGACAAATCGCGGATTTAGTAAAAGACGTACCTGGTGTCATACGAGTATCGGGTCATACCGATAATCAACCTCTCGACTCTGAACTTTATCGTTCAAACTGGGATTTATCGTCACAACGAGCGGTATCCGTCGCCCAAGAGATGGAAAAAGTGGCAGGGTTTGATCATCAGCGATTACGCGTAAGGGGAATGGCAGACACAGAGCCGTTAAATCGTAACTTAACGCCGACTCAACGTTCTCAGAACCGACGAGTAGAGATTGGTATACTGCAAGGTAAACCACAATATAGCGATGAAGTTAGCGTACAGCAGCCGGAAACAAATTAACCTTAGCTGGAGATAAGTTAAATTATCGCTAGTTTGTTTAATAGGGGGAAGATACCTTGGTGTCTTCCCCCTTTTTCTGTATAATTTTGCGCCTCAGTTTTATAGCGAATCCACTTATGAAATTTATTGTTAAACCTCATCCGGAAATTTTTGTTAAAAGCGAATCTGTCCGTAAGCGATTTACTCGCATCCTAGAATGTAATATTCGTAATATTATTCAAAAGCGAGCCGAATCGGTTGCCGTTTTTAATCGACGTGATCATATTGAAGTCACCGCTAATAGTGATGAGTTTTATCAGCAAGTTCTGACGGTGCTAACTCATACTCCCGGGATTCATCATGTGCTAGAAGTTCAGCAGTCTGAATTTAAAGACATGCATGATATTTATGAGCAAGTACTTCAGCTGAGCGCCAAAAAAATTGAAGGAAAAACCTTTGTTGTACGTGTTAAGCGTCGCGGCAAGCATGAGTTTACCTCTATTGAACTGGAACGCTACGTTGGTGGTGGTTTAAACCAAGCAGTAGAAAGTGCCAAAGTAAGACTGAACAAACCTGAGGTGACGGTCAATATTGAGGTCGCCAATGAGAAGCTCAATCAGGTATTGGCTCGCCACAAAGGCTTAGGTGGTTTTCCATTGGGCACTCAGGAAGATGTGCTTAGCCTTATTTCTGGTGGTTTTGATTCTGGTGTTTCCAGTTACCTACACATTAAGCGTGGGTCTAAAACGCATTACTGCTTCTTTAACTTGGGTGGTCCTGCGCACGAAATTGGCGTGAAGCAGGTGTCTCATTTCTTATGGAATAAGTACGGATCATCGGCCAAGGTGAAGTTTATTGCGGTAGATTTTGAACCTGTAGTGGCAGAAATTTTAGAAAAAGTTGACGATGGCCAGATGGGCGTTGTGCTTAAGCGTATGTTTATGCGCGCAGGAGGCATGATTGCTGAGAAGTTTGGCATTGAAGCATTAGTTACGGGTGAAGCATTAGGCCAAGTATCCAGCCAGACTTTGACTAACTTACGCCATATTGATGGAGTAACCGACAGCTTAATTCTGCGCCCACTGATTAACTGGGATAAAGAAGACATCATTGATCTCGCTCGCAAGATTGGTACCGAAGATTTCGCAAAAGTAATGCCTGAGTATTGCGGTGTTATCTCGAAGAAGCCGACGGTTAAAGCGATAAAGTCTAAGCTGGAAGCGGAAGAAGAGAAGTTCGATTTCTCTATTCTTGATGACGTGGTGTACAACGCTCGGGTAATGGATATCCGTGATATAGAAAAAGAGACCCAACAGCAAGTCCCTGACGTGGAGTTAGTGACCGCGGTTGAAGAGCACGCCATTGTTCTAGATATTCGTAGCCCTGATGAAGAAGACGATAACCCGTTGCTGTTGGATGGTGTTGAAGTAAAACACCTACCATTTTATAAGCTAGCGACAAAGTTTGGCGATCTGGACCAATCTAAATCGTATCTGCTTTATTGTGATCGTGGCGTGATGAGTCGCTTGCAAGCACTCTATCTTCAAGATCAAGGATTTAACAATGTGAAAGTGTATCGTCCTTAATTAAAAAGCAAAATTGTGATATTGAACGGCTAACTTCGGTTGGCCGTTTTTTTATGGTTAGAAATTGAGACAAAAAAAAGCACCGCCATAAGGCAGTGCAAAATAAATTTTTTGACAGACAGGTCAAATTTATACAGGAAGTATGTATCAGGCCACAAGGGTTTGAAGCAAGACACAGTGGTAGAATTCTACCTCAACTCGAAGTCGAGTTTTGCAAACACAACATCGCAACATCAAACCAATTGATTCAAAGAATCAAGCCGTTCAGGAATGAGCTGCGAAGCGAAATATAGAATTTCTCTGGCTGTCAGGCAATGGACATTTTATAATGTTTCAGATAAAAAAAACTAATGTGTTAACCAGAGGTTATAAATGTCCAGAAGATTGCCCCCGCTAAACTCGTTGAAAGTCTTTGAGGCAGCGGCTCGACACTTAAGTTTTACTCGTGCTGCAGAGGAGTTATTTGTGACTCAGGCAGCGGTTAGTCATCAAATAAAAGCATTAGAAGAATTTTTGAGTATAAAGCTGTTTCGGCGCCGCAATCGCTCTCTGTTATTAACCGAAGAGGGGCAGAGCTACTTTTTGGATATCAAGGATATTTTTAGTGCCATTGCCGAAGCGACGGATAAGGTGCTTGAAAGGCATGAGAAGGGGGCGTTAACGATTAGTTTATCACCCAGCTTTGCTATTCAATGGTTAGTTCCGCGGTTGGCAGACTTTAATCAACAAGAGCCTGACATTGATGTGCGAATTAAAGCGGTTGATCTTGATGAAGGGTCGTTGACAGACGATGTGGATGTTGCCATCTATTATGGTCGTGGACATTGGCCGGGGCTTAAGGCTGACAAGCTCTATCAGGAGTACTTAGTTCCTTTATGTTCTCCTAAGTTATTGGTGGCTAAAAAACCACTGATGAGTTTAGCGGATTTAAAAGACCATACCTTGCTGCACGATACCTCAAGAAAAGAGTGGAAGCAGTTTGTTAAGCAGAATCAGATAGAGGGGGTTAATGTTAATCATGGCCCGATATTTAGCCACTCTACAATGGTGCTACAAGCCGCAGTACACGGACAAGGTGTAGCACTAGGAAATAACGTACTCGCCCAGCCAGAGCTCGATGCAGGCCGTCTGGTGTCGCCATTTGATGAAGTTCTGGTGAGTAAGAATGCGTTTTACGTTGTGTGTCATGATAAGCAAGCGGAATCTGGTCGGATCGCGACATTTAGGGATTGGATGTTGGCAAAAGCGGCCAGTGAGCAAGAGGTGTTGATTGATGAGTAATCGTTGGGCTTATTTTCTTGTATTTGCCGGCCTATCCGGAATGATGGTGGTTGGGCTAGGGGCATTTGCTGCACATGGACTGAAATCGGTGTTGTCAGACTATCTATTAGAGGTGTTTAAGACCGGAGTTCAGTATCAAGCATGGCATACCTTTGCGGTTATCGCCTGTGCGGTGCTGATTCGAGGAGTAAATTGCCCGAAATTGCAAAAAGGGCTTTTCAGCGCGTCAATTTGCTTTATCATCGGCATCTTTTGTTTTAGTGGCAGTCTTTATGGGCTAGCACTAACTGGTGCTAAATGGTTTGGTCCAATCACTCCGTTTGGTGGATTAATGTTTATTATAGGTTGGGGAGTATTTACCTTCTCTGCCCTAAAGCTTACTAAGGATACCCAATGAAACAGGTAATGCTGTATTGTCGCTCTGGATTTGAAAAAGAGTGTGCTGGAGAAATTCAAGATAAAGCGACTCAGCTAGAAGTGTTTGGGTTTCCGCGCGTAAAAAATAACACCGGTTATGTGCTGTTTGAATGTTATCAACAGGGTGATGCTGATCGACTGATTAAGAACATCGATTTTCAATCACTTATTTTTGCCCGTCAAATGTTTGCCATTGCAGCAGAATTCAGTGAGTTGCCAAAAGATGACCGTATTTCACCAATATTGGTTGAGCTGGCAGACCGTGACGCGTTTCCTGTTTGTGGTGACTTGCGAGTTGAAACACCGGACACCAATGAAGCAAAAGAGCTGTTGAAGTTTTGTCGTAAATTTACGGTTCCATTGCGTCAGGCAATGAGAGGTAAAGGGTTACTGTATAAGAAAGATAACGCTAAGAAGCCGGTACTGCATGTCTGTTTCGTCGCTCCCGGTCATTGTTATGTTGGTTACTCTTATACCAGTAATAACTCTCAATTTTTTATGGGCATACCGCGATTGAAATTTCCTTCTGACGCGCCTAGCCGTTCGACTCTAAAGCTAGAAGAAGCATTTCATGTGTTTATTCCAAAAGAAGAGTGGGAGACACGATTAGCGTCAGGAATGTGGGGCGTTGATCTGGGGGCGTGTCCCGGAGGCTGGACTTATCAGTTGGTGAAGCGTTCCATGTTTGTTCATGCGATTGATAATGGCATGATGGCAGATAGTTTAATGGGTACTGGGCAAGTGAAGCACCATATGGTGGATGGTTTCAAATTTGAACCAGCCCGAAAAAACGTAACTTGGTTGGTGTGCGATATGATAGAAAAGCCATCAAGAGTGGCGAAACTTATTGGTGAATGGATTTATCGTGGTTGGGCAAAAGAGACCATTTTTAACCTGAAATTGCCGATGAAAGGTCGTTATGATGAAGTGTTGGAAGATATTGAAACACTGAAGCAGTTTCTGACTGATAATGATGTGAAATATAAGCTTCAAGCGAAGCACCTATATCATGATCGAGAAGAGATCACGGTTCATATCCAGTGTTTATCTAATATCTCTCCAAGATAATTTGTCCGCTAAGTGAGCAGAAGCATGGTTAACTCTATGTTTCTGCTGATACTGTCTCTCTACCTACATTCCTGTTTTCATTACCTAGTTAGTCCTAAATTTACCTAATCAATTTAGAACGTTATCAAGTGAAGTCAGATAGACTCGAAAGATGGCAGTTGTCTTGGGTAAAATTAACTCGGTTGATAACGAAGATCTTGTAGGTTAAAACCAAGTTCTATATCCGTTTTTAATGTCGCAATGGTTTTGCATGTTCTGGCTAAGGCGATATGTTCATCCAATTTTTTTCGGTATTTTTCTACTAACTCTTGTGACTGGTAGGCGGATTCAATGTCATCAAATTGAGTGAGTATCTCCTTTGCTGCCTTGGGGCCAACTCCGGGAATACCTGAAACCTGACTAGAGCTGATGCCCGTAAGCCCCCAGTAGTCGGTGAGCTGTTGTGGCTTGATACCAAATTCATTTGCGACAAAATCGGCATCCAACCAGCGGTGTTGGAAATAGTCACGTATTTGCAATGTTGGTGCAAGGAGTTGGCAGTAACCTTTGTCGGTAGAGATAATGGTCACTGTCTCACCGTGCGTGGCGACCTTAACCGCAAGCGTTGCAATCAAGTCGTCAGCTTCATCTCCTTCCGATAACAGAGAATCAATACCGAGCTTCCACCAAGCATCCTGTATAGACTCTAAGCCCTCTTTAAGTGGTTCAGGCATGGGTTTACGATTCTGTTTATAACTGGGCAGAACATCAGCACGCCAACCGCGATCTTGCTGATGGTGATCAAATACGGCGATAATATGGGTTGGTTGTGATTCGCTGGTGATACGGTTTATTGTACGCTTTGTGGTTTCTATTGTTCTTGCGATATCGGTGGGATCGGGTTGAGCAGAGTGGACTCGACGGATAAGGTTTAGCGCATCAATGATCACAAGATGAATAGACATAGTATTCCAATAAATAACAGGGGCTTAAATCAGCCCCTATTATAACCCTATTTACCGGTTCACCCAACCAACTATAAATTGGCACTATTAACCCTAACGGCTTGGCTATAGTGTCATTATTACTTTGCTGCGATTTTATAACATGGTGTATAAGTTGAACCGGGCAGTTTCATTCTTTGTTGTTTAACAAAGTCACTCAACAGCTTGTCCATTTTATCCATTAACTCAGGATCACCATCGATAACAAATGGCCCGTGTTTTTCTATCTCTCTTATCCCTTCTGCTTTCACATTACCAGCAACAATACCCGAAAACGCCTTTCTAAGATTAGATGCTAACGCCTCTTTGGGTTGATTCATGTGCAAATCTAAATTGGCCATGCTGTCATGCGTCGGGTCGAATGGTACTTGGAACTCATGAGGTACAGTGAGTGACCAGTTATAGCTGTAGGCATCTTCAGTTAGCTTCCGATGCTCACGCACATCTGGAATGGCTTCTTTGATTATTTGTGCTGCTTTAGCAGGGTTATCAATGACAATCTGATAGTGTGCCTGTGCTTCTGGACCAAGAGTGTCGCCAACAAAAGCATCAATGGAACGAAAATAGGCTTCGCTCTCTTTTGGACCCGTTAGAACAATAGGAATAGGCTGATCTTTATTGTCTGGGTGCATCATGATACCAAGAATATAGAGCAGCTCTTCTGCGGTTCCAGGACCGCCAGGGAAGATGACTATGCCATGCGTCATACGAACAAAAGCTTCTAGACGCTTCTCTATGTCAGGCATAATGATGAGTTCATTAACAATAGGGTTAGGTGGCTCTGCTGCGATAATTGATGGCTCTGTTAACCCGATATAGCGTTGGGCATCAAAACGTTGTTTTGCATGGCCAATGGCTGCCCCTTTCATTGGTCCTTCCATGGCGCCAGGGCCACAACCGGTACAAATATTGAGATCTCGTAAGCCTAATTCATGGCCAACTTCTCGAGTGTATTGATATTCAACAGGATTGATGGAGTGGCCACCCCAGCAAACCACCAAGTTCGGTTCTATTCCAGGATGGAGAGCTCCCGCATTACGCAAAATAGCAAAGACTAAATTGGTAATATGGATCGGGTCATGTTGGTTCTCTTGATGCATCTGAGCTACATGCATATTTACGTAGACAATATCTCTAAGAACGGAAAAGAGGTGCTCTTGAATGCCTTTTATGATGGTTCCATCCACAAAGGCTTCTTCTGGCGGGTTGGTTAACTCGAGCTTAATGCCTCGTTCTCGGCTAACGACGTCCACATCAAAGTCTTTATGTTTATCCAACAGTTCTTGTGAGTTGTCTGTGTGGCTACCGGAATTGAGCACCGCAAGCGTGCAGTTTCGGTATAGCTGATAAAGGTCGCTAGTGGCTTCTTTTTTTAATCGTTGTACTTCGAGCTGAGAGAGTAAATCCATACTACCAGCAGGACTAATATGTGTAATCATCATCTCCTCCTTGTTATATATTAATTTAACCACAGAAATATAAGGGTTAAATAATATTTTGTTATATAACTACCTTATATGTAATTCAGTGATAACTACAAGAAAAAAAAGGAAAAATAGTAAAAATTAGTATTGTGGCGGAAGTAAGGAGGGCTATTTGATAGCGATTTGGTTGTTGCCTCTACGCTTGGCTTCGTTAAGTGCAAGGTTTAGACGATCGAGGACTTCTTCAGGAGTGTCAGAGTCCTTTAATTGTGATAATGCGATTGATGCTGTTACCGTAATGTTTTGATCTTTAAACTTAAACGGCAGCTTGCTGATCTGTAGCTGTAGATTTTGCAGCAAGTTTTGACACTCTTTATCGGCAAGGTTTGGCAGCAGCAGGATAAACTCTTCGCCAGAGAAGCGCGCCAGTATATCTTCTTCTCTGATCTGTTTAGAAATAGTACGTGCGATAATTTTTAATGCTTTATCTCCCGCAGCATAACCAAAACTATCATTGAGAGCTTTAAAGTTATCAATATCCAGCAGCAAAATACGAAGGTTGTGCTGATTGCGAATCCAGCGGTGGTATTCGAGCTCTAGTCTTTCTAAGAAAGCGGCTCTGTTAAAGACTTTTGTCAGTGGGTCAATCAACATTCTATGTGATTGTTCTTCAAGCCTTCTGCGGTGATCTTGTGTGACTTGATGTAATCCGACTAGCTGATTATTGTTGTGAGAAACACGCTCTAATATGGCCATCTCTCGTTGTTCATTGTGTTTTAACCTTTCGGTGAGCATGTTGATCTGCTCTAGCAAAGGTTTAATGGCGGATTTTGCGGTATCGAGATCTTCTGCGTTTTCCAGCGCTGTTTCTGTCTCTTGCGTAATATCAACAAGCTCACTGGTCATTTGCTGACGATGTTTTGCGTAAGACTCACTCTGTTCTAGATTTTTTACCGAGCTTTTAATGCTCTTATCTAATGAGCTGTTAACTTGACTGAGAAACTGCTCTGATGTTTTTCTTTCATAGTGAGTGCCTTGAATAACTAACTTTAATATTTGCAGAGTCAGTTCAAGTAAAGCGTCACTGTCGACACCAACCAAGAGTTTAATGCGGATATCACTTAATAGATCTCCAGACTCTCCATCAAAATCCAGTTCACTGATTAAATGTTGCAGCTCTTCAGATAACTTAGCCAGCAACTCTTTATTCAGCGCAGGGTCATTTTGCAATGTGTGAGAAGAGTTGGAAGTGATGATCTTAATGGCGCGCTCATAGATAGCTAAAAGGCGCGTTGCTTGATCGAGTTGGTTTTGATTCTTTATTGATGGAAAACTTAATAAGTTTCTCAAGTCACGTTTTAGTTGAGCAGGGAGCCCCGGAATTCGCTGCAGTGTTTCACCGCTATGTTTTACCCTTTCATCTAAATGAACTTTTTTCTTTTCCATCGCATAAGAGTTTTGTTTTAACATCCGTTCAAGAATGGCTAAGCGAGGAATCAGCTTAGAGACATCTTGTCGTTTTTCAAATTCACTTTTTAATGATAGAACAGCTTTATCAAGATCGTCATTATATCCTAGGCAGGCTTCGCTAAGATTAGCAACTACCCGCTTTAGAACCTTTGATTCTCTTGTATGCTTGAACGAAGCGTCTCTATGTTTTAGTTTTGCTCGTTCAAGTTGTAATTTTAACTGGTCTATTTGTGCAAAGATTTCTTCGCGACCAGTGAGTTTTTTCTCACTCATATATAAAAAAAGGCAAAACTATCCTAATTAAATCGAACTAAAAGATAATAACAAAATATCAGTTAAGGTCATTCTATTTATTCAACAACTCTTAACAAACTAATCAATAATACTAGATTTTATGATGTTGTCCTCAATTTTGTTAGATGAATCGATTTTAATCAATCCTTTTTCTATCGCATCTTGACAAGCTTGTCGAATATTCTCATTTGCGAAACTCGCAGCAGGAGCATGTTCTATTGCTCGTAGGCAAACCCATTGATTTCCACCTAGCTCTATATGTAAACTTCTCGCCATATTAGATGCCATAAGTAGTATATCAATTAATTCCTTATCATTTATGGCGGTATATGCTCGTGGTAAAAATGGATAGTCTGCAATACCAGCTCTAACTATCTTAGCGATGTTTTTATCGGCATCAAATTCTGTTACCCACTGCTTTATTTGTTCGAATAACTCTTCTGCTGTTTTATCTGGATTTGTGTTTGGCTCAACATATAAAAACATGGCGTCGGAAAAATGATATAAGCGAGCGGGTTTAACTATTTTTGTGCTGATATATTTGCCGAACTCACCCTCTAAGTCCAACCCTGCGTTGTAGCCTTTTCTTAGGTACATTGTCCTTAAAAAAGGAAGGTCTATCATCATGAATCGTAACTTATCATGCAGCGGCTCATTGATCAGTTCACCGATTTGCCACTGTTCAAAGTTTGCGCTGCTCTGTTCCAGTGAGGAAGGCAGTTTCTTGTTAAGCAAACGCAGATTACGTAGGCCGGAACGAGGATGAGTATAGTGATCCTGATAGAGTCCTTTCAATTGTGAATGCATGCGACGGTTTTTTACACCGCGATGAATGAATAAAATGACCAGTAGCATCGACAGGAAGAACAAGATAGTCGTTGAGTAGCGATATCGAGTGATATTTTGCGTTCGAATCGCCAGTTCTTCGGTTTGGTCTTTATAGTGTAAAGAACGTTCAATAAATAGCTTTTGTTGACGGAAATCATTTTCAGAAAGGTCAATCAATAGATTTTTGCTAGTCGTTATAAGCTTGTTATATTGTTTGCCATAATAAAAAGCATTAGAGAAGTCATTTTTCTTTTCATAAACATTTGTTAACAAGTAATACGCATTAATTTGCAAAGATATATTATTTATATTGCTAGAAATCTTTAATGCCTTTTTAGCCAGTTTAATCGCATCTTCATGATGCCCTTTTAGAAAATATAATTTTGCTTGTAATAATAACGACAGTGAATCTAATCTGTCTAAATTAGCATAGGACAATAATGCATTTGCTCTTTTTATATACTGTTCTGTTAATGGGTAGTTATATAGTTGCAGATATGTTTTTGCCAAATCTAATCGGAGTTCAATAACATCTTCAATATTTCTGCTTATCGTTTCGGCATCCAGAACATTAAAGTAATGCACTAGAGCTAAATTAAATTTTCCTTGATCATAATAGATATCTGCCATCTGCTTAAGAACGCTGGGAAGAATGGGAGAGTCTTGGTAATTATCATAAAAATCAGCAGCTTGAGATAGGTGTTCTAATGACTTGTCGAGTAGATGTTTTTGATAGAACAGCTTGGCCAATATCTGATTTATTTTAGCGAGCTGGATGGGCATATCATTCTCTACGGAAGTCCAGTAAGCGGAAAGAAGAGGATATAGCGCTTTGTTGTACTCCTGATAACTTAGGTAATACTCACCAAGCTGAATTTGGTAGTCGACATAAATGATCTTATTGCTATTTGCATCTAGGTAGCTTTCTGCCTGTTGGTATAACTTATCTGCATCACTAACTTGTTGATAGTAAGATGCGATGTCTGCTTTTAACATAAACAGTTGGTAGTGAAGACTGTTGTCTAGAAGCTGTACATCGCTGGCCGTAGACAGAGCATCATCCAGGTTATCGATGATAGGTTGAACTTCCAGTTTATCTTTGCTTATTTGCCATAATAGCCGGGCCTTTAAGATCTGAGTCTCTAATAACACATAAGGCAATTGATAGCTTCGAGCCAGTACTTCCGCCTGTTCGATACTATCAATAGCCCCTTTGTTGTCCCCTAATATCATCATAGCTTTGGCAATGATGTGTAACGCATCGATGCTGGTGTTAGGGGTTCTTAACGTATTGTTGGCCTCATCTCTTGAGTTGGATGATTGATTTTTTTTCTTATTGGTCAGTGTTCGAGATGTCAGGAATTTTTGCGCGATCTGTTTTGATTGCTCTGGAACGACCTCAACCAGTCGTTCTGCTTCAACCAGTATTTTTGAGCTGGATGATATTTCAACTTGTGCAGATACAGTGATGCTGAAAAACAGTAGAGAAATTATGGTAGCAAATCTTTTGTTCATTCCTTCAATCAAACCTTTTTTACTGGCGAGCTAACCGCACATTATTATTGGGTTTAGACTGGCACGTTGAGCGATAAGGGTTGATATCTAAGCCACCTCGTCGCGTGTAGCGTGCCATCACGGTTAACGTTTTTGGTTGGCAATACTTTATTATGTCAGTGAATATTCGTTCAACGCACTGTTCATGGAACTCATTGTGCTCTCTGAAGGAGATAATATAGCGGAGTAAGGCTTCTCGGTCGATTTTATTACCCGTATATTGGATCTCTACACTGCCCCAGTCGGGCTGGTTGGTAATTAAGCAGTTCGATTTTAATAGGTGACTATGTAAGGTTTCTATTGTGCAATCATCGCCTACCGAATTTTCTAAATAGTGCGGGTTGAAGGTATAGTCGCTAATGACAATATCTTGATTGTCGATACATTCTCCCTTCATGTCGGCGATCGGTTGTGAGTTGTACTCAGATAACGCTTTCAACTGCACATCAACATCTGCTGCCGCACATGCAGAGAGATCTTTTGTTAATGTTTCTTGAACTTGTTCCCAGTGGGAGAAGTGGCTTTGGTTAAAGCTGTTCAAATATAGTTTAAATGATTTGGATTCGATCAAATTCGGGCTGGTGGCTGGGATGTAGACTTCACCAATAGCGACCTGTGGCAGACCGTTGTCGTTTAACCATGATAGTTCATACAGAGTCCAGATATCTCCTCCTTGAAAAGGAAGATCGTCAGTGAGATTAAGGTCGTCTCTATTTAGGCTGCGTGGTACAGGTTGCAATAGAGAGGCATCATATTGGTTGCTGTATTCGGTTTTTTGACCAAGGGTTAAACCAGAAAGCGCTTTTGCATTTGAATATTTGCTCATACTTCATTTCAAATATCGATTAGAATAGGGGAATTCTACTTAATCCTCTATACGCTGTCATTAATTCAAGGAGTTTACATGACTCAATCAGTCCGTGATGCTTTGCATTCTTTCTCTCAACAATTTGTCGATGCATGGCAAGATAATCATAACAGTTTGCCCAAAAGCGAAGAGATGTTTGGTTTAGCGTCTGTATGTGCGGATAAAACAGATGAAGATGCCGTATATTGGAAACCTGTGATACGCGAAGTACCTGCTGATTTTTCTAATGTAGAGGCGGGTATCGATCTCGCTTTACAGCAAGACATCAAAACATTTTATGGCAGCCAATATAGCGCAGACATGACGGCAACGTGGCAAGGAAAACCATTCGTGCTACTGCAAGTGTGGAGTGATGATGACTTTGTTCGTTTACAGGAGAACATACTTGGTCATTTGGTGACTCAACGTCGTCTAAAACTCAAGCCAACGGTCTTTATTGGCACCACGGATGCTGATATGGATGTTATCTCAATTTGTAACTTAACAGGGAATATTATCCTTGAACGCTTAGGGACCAGTCAGCGAGATGTTCTGGCGCAGAATTTGACGGAATTTTTGTCTGAAATAAAGGCAGAGGTTTAATCGATGTTTGTTGTTGAACTTGAGTTTGAGTGCTTTGATAACACGACGATTTCCGCTGTAGATAAAGCCATTAATGGCCTGATGGAAGCATTACGTTTTAATGGTCAAATACTGGGGCGCGAATTTCCTCTGGTGATGGGGGAGGGAACATTTACTGTCAGATTAGTGTGTCCGGAGCAAGATAGTTTACACCCAGATAACCACTCAGATTACGTTAAGTTCAGTATCGAAAAACTGTCTGACGCTGCTCTATTATCGCCAAAGGTACGTCTGTTGGGGCGTGATATTAATTCTGAACAGGCCGCAGAAGAAGCATCACCAGCATGGCAGGTTCTTTATACAACTTATGTTCACACTTGCTCTCCATTACGTAGTGGTGAGTCGTTATTGCCTATTCCGTTATATAGAAATCCTGCCACGTTAAATGGCGATCACAAAGCGGTGATTAAGTGGCAAACAGAGTGGCAAGCTTGTGATGAGTTGCAAATGGGGGGGGGATGCAAAGCCGAACATGCGGCACTTAATGAGATCACTAATATATCGAGTGATCTTTTTCGTCGTGGATGGGATTTGAGAGGACGAATCGAGTACTTGACAGCCATTCCTACTTATTACTATCAATATCGTGTTGGTGGAGAGAGCTTGCAGCAAGAGAAAGAGAGAAAATGCCCTAAATGTGGTGGTGAGTGGTTATTGGATGAACCATTGCATGATGTGTTTTATTTTCAATGTCACTCATGTCGCATAGTGTCTAATATTTCTTGGGATATATTAAAGTAAGCAGATATTTTTCCCTTCTCACACGTTAGTAGGGGATTGCTACTTGAAGTTGCTAAGACACTGCTACTATGCATCTTCAAGTAGTAAGACGGTAAGTGTGCTTAAAAATAAATATCGCTTATCTCTTAGCTAAAATTCGGTCTAAATGGTTGGCAAACTCCCGACGTTCTGTTTGAGAAAGAGCATTGGGGCCACCAGTTTGCACACCACTGGCGCGCATTGTATCCATAAAATCTCTAATGTTTAGCCGCGATTTAATGGTCTCTTTGGTATAAAGTTCACCTCGAGAATTTAAAGCAAGCGCCCCTTTGGTGATGACTTCATCAGCGAGTGGTATGTCTGAGGTAATAACCAAATCTCCACTTTCAACTCGTTGAACAATCTCATTATCTGCAATATCAAATCCGCTCTCTACCTGAATGGATTTAATATTGTTTCTATTAGGTAGCGGGATCCTATGGTTTGCCACAAATGTGCACTCAACTCCGGTGCGTTCTGCTGCTCTAAATAGTGTTTCGCGTGTTACCTTTGGGCACGCATCGGCATCAACCCATATTTTCATTGTTTGGCCTCTAACATCTCTATGCGTTTCGTTAACGCTACAATTTTTTCTTCTAATTGGGCGATTTTGTCGTCTGCGGATAATGGTGTATCAGTCACTTCAATTTTTGGAACGGACTTATTACCTTTCCAACTCTTAATTGCAGCGATAATTGCGGGCATTGGTACATTACTGGTTAGGCGAGATTTTACTAAAGCGACAGTGGGCTGTTTACCGCTGTCGGTGAGGAGTTGCAGAGCTTTTTCTATTTCTGCGGAGACATCTTTGGTCATCATTAATTGGCTCCTAATGGTGAGTTGCCTAAGTCATGGTTGTTATTTGGCTATTCTACTGGCAAGCGGAATAAATTGCTGACATTTCTCGATCGTTATATTTGATATTTTTCTTGTGAGATATCTCTTACAAGACTTGTAGGAAAAGTCGAGTAAATGGTGGCGAATTAGATGATGCTTTGTTCTAACTGTCTGTTTAATAAGGATAAGATTTTATTAGGTTGTTTGTTAGTTAAATAATGAATAAAAAACTGGCTTGTATAAGATTCTATTCAACGTATTCTAGTTTGTGTCGACAGGAAGTGGACTAGGATTTAAGAATAACCACGGAATAGGTTATCTTCAGGATGAAGGCAGGTTGATAGGATATTGACCTACAAGGATTGAAGGAACTAGCTGGAGCTAGCGTCAACGGGAAGTTGGCAGCAAGGACTGCAAAGGACACCAAAAGGACTGGGCATAGGACAACATCAGGATGATGTAAGGGACACCGCTCAAGGACCAAGTGAAGTGAACTAACTAGGATGTTAGTGATACGGAATATCAGGACACCGTCAGGACGGCGATGAAGGATATACTGAAGGATTCAGTACTATTACGGATGATGCATGGAGCATAAATAGTAGCCGGATTGCTGCGAGTAAGACTATAGCCCCAATGTGAAAGCATTGGGGCTTTTCTTTTTGTGATTTTTCTGTTGCTATTACCTCTGGCGCGACATGGTATTATCCGCTGTCCTGTTCGTTTAAGAACACTACCTACTTGCAAATTAACTTATACCTTTAGGCTAGAGGTCATGATGAATAAACGACTTAATGAATCTATTGTCCCTATGTATCCAACGATTCAGTCATTGGATGTTGATACATTAAGCGCGGGTGAGCATAAGTTTTGGTTTGCGGTAGCAACGGATGCAATAGGACATCCGCAAACATTGCCAGTACGTGTATTTAAAGGACGCTCAGCGGGTAAACGAATCCTGATTACTGCAGGAGTTCATGGCGATGAGCAAAATGGTATTTTAACTGCTCAACGTGTAGCTCGCTTGCTGGAAGGAAAAGAGATATCAGGCGTTATTACTATTGTGCCTACGGTTAACCTTTCTGGTATTGCCCGTCATAGCCGAGATTTTCATTCTGCGGCACCCGATAGCTCTTCAGCGAACCTAAATAGAGTGTTTCCTGGTAACCCTAACGGGGATGATGCTAACCGTTATGCTCATAGTTTGTGGCAGAATCTGTTAAAGCCTAATGCGGACTTAGCGATTGATTTACACTCTCAAACCAGCGGCTCCTCTTACCCACTGTATGTTTTTGCTGATTACCGCCTAGACGATGCCATTCGAATGGCTAGATTGGTGAACCCAGATGTGATTTTAAATGATCCCGGTGATCCGGGGATTCTTGAAACGGTATATAACCGAGCGGGTATTGCCTCTATTACCATTGAAGTTGGTATTGGTCGCTACTCCGATCTATCTATGGTAGAGAGAGCCTGTAACGGTATTTTAAATATTCTAAAATCTTACCAAATAATAGACGGATCGGTTGATGAGCTTGATGCGCCTTGTATTGAAGGAAATGAAATAATAAGTGTGAGGGCAGAGCAAGGCGGGTTTGTTATCTGCCATGTAGCTTTATTAGATACGGTTGTTGAAGGGCAGAAGTTAGCCACTCAATACAACAGTTTTGGTGATGAGATAGCCAGCTACCCGTCACCTAGTGAAGGAACCGTTATCAGTCACAACGTTGAGTCTGTAAGGGCTCCCGGTTCACTGGTTGTCAGGTTAATACGATAATGACTTCTCGCTAGTTGCTCATTGTTTAAGTTGAGTAAGGCGCTATGTAGGTGAAGAAATGAGTTATTACATTCGGTAAGGGGGAATGTCAAAGTGTACGACACGAAAGCCTTGCATGATTGTTCGCGCTTGATAGTAGTCATCCCCTAGCGCAGAAAACTCAAAGTTGTACACCGTATGCCATCGCCAACGGCCATCTGCTGTTTTAAATTTATGAGCACCAAGAGAGACACTAAGTAGCTGTAAATCTAACTGTTTGCATCGTCTGGATATCGCAGCTTTTGCCAGCTCAGATTGACGCCTCTGTTGCCAAAAAAGAAAGCAAGCAAAACATAGGGCAAAAATAGCCAGCAAATTATCGATCATTAACTCTTCCCTGATTTTGTAGATTGTTGTAATTGAATGAGAGCGTCAGCTAACTGTTCTGACGGATTGCTATTAAGTAGCGGTAGCAAAACCATTCTTAGTGATGGCAGCATGACTAAATCGGCAAATATTTGGTTAAACAGTGTTTGATTGCCCGTTTGAGCTAAGCGAAGTAGAAATTGCTGAGCTAAATCTTGCTTTTCCAGTGACAGCCAGCAACGCCCTGCAATGGCGATCAGAACTTCTTGATGGCTGAGTCTAGGGCTCGCCAATATATCGGTGACTATTGTATCGCGAATCTTGCTGTCGCTGCCCGCTAATGCTCTGCTATAAGCCGCAAGTAAAAACAGATCCGGCTCTGAACTTGTTATTTGATCATCCGCCATTTGCTGAAGCGTTAAAGCCAGCTTTTTAGGCAGTTCGATATGCTCAAGTGCGCCTAAAAGGGCATACTTTGGTTCATTAGGTAGGTGCTTTAGCGCTTTTCTTATTGCCACGCCATTCTCTTCACTAGAGAGGCGAGCACAGATATCAGTTATTCCTTGAATACCAACGGTTTGCCAGTTATTCCAACCTAAGCCGCCAGAGAAGTAGTGTTGTGCATGCTCATAGTATTGGCTAGTAGGCATATCAAGCGAAGCTCTAATATGACTATGAAATAGAGCCATTTTGTCTTCAGTCGGTTTAAAGGTGTATGGGTTATTGGCCAGTTTTTGTTGCTGGCTTTCATCAAGATTATTTGCCAATCGAGTTCCCATTGCTTCAACGACATATTTAATAAAGTTGCCGATATCCGATTGCTTAAATAAACCGCGCTCATCTAAAGGGAACTTTAGAAACCAAATCCAAGGCTGCTTCTCTGCATTCCAATAAGCTATGGCTAAGTGGGCATGCCGTTGCAATGGATAAGGGTAAGCTTGCTGGCTTTGCTCAACATTAGAAAATAGTGCATTGCTAATTGGAAGAATTCGTCTTCCAAGATCAAAAATCTTATATTCACACTCACTGTTGGTGAGCAGTTGAGTCAGGGTTTGTATGTTTTCCATCGCTACGGCTTATTTACTCTTTCATCTTTGATTAATACATGGGGTCTTAGGGTCTTATACTCAAGTAACAGGTAAAGTGTCTGTTCAGCAGGAGCCTATAAAACTCGCCCTTTGTATGCGCTCTGAATCTTGTATCTTGAGGTCACTTGAGTATAAATGGTACTCTTATCGCAAAATTCAAGGTAGCAAACTAAATCAAACCGATGAAAGAGCCAATTCCTCTTGTAGATCTGTTGTTTCAACTAGAACAGTCGTTAAAACAGTGTCAAATGTGGCAGAGTCAACCTCCTAGTGATGAAGCGCTAAATAGCCAACAACCATTCGCTTTAGATACTCTTTTGCCAGAACAGTGGCTGCAATGGGTATTTATTCCAAAGATATCCGAGATGTTACAAAACCAGCAAGTCGTTAGTGGATTTTCAATCTCTCCTTATTTTGAAGAGGTTTGGAAATCAGATCATCATAAAACCGAGATATTGGATGTGTTACACCGTATAGATAATGGATGCCGATGATGTTGGATGTTCTATATCAAGATGAGTTTCTTATTGCGGTCAATAAACCAGCTGGCATGTTGGTGCATCGTTCATGGTTGGATAAACATGAAACTCAATTTGTGATGCAGACTTTGAGAGATCAGATTGGCCAACATGTATTTCCTTTACATCGTTTGGATAGACCTACCTCTGGTGTCTTGGTCTTTGCTTTGTCTAGTGATGTTGCCTCTCAGGTGATGCCTATGTTCGCCAATCATCAGATGCAGAAAACCTATCATGCGATTGTTCGCGGTTGGATTGAAGAGGGGGCGGTTTTAGATTATCCGCTAAAAGAGGAGTTGGATAAGATTGCCGATAAGTTTGCAAACAGCGATCAGCCAGCCAAAGATGCTGTGACAGAGTATCGTCCTTTGGCTAAGGTTGAAGTACCTTATTCCACAGGACGGTTTCCAACTAGCCGCTACTGTTTAATGGAGCTGAAACCTAAGACAGGTCGAAAGCATCAGTTGCGACGGCATATGGCTCATTTAAGGCATCCGATCGTGGGTGATACTTCTCATGGTGATGGTAAACATAATCGTCTCTTTCGCCAGCACTATGATGCGAAGCGACTATTATTGCATGCCTCTGAACTGGCCTTTATTCACCCGTTTACTGATCAGCCCGTCGTGATAAAAGCAGGGTTAGATGATGTTTGGCAGAGTTTATTACATCAGTTTGGCTGGGAAGAGGCTATCTGCTATTAAACTAGGTTTGTAAATATAAAAAGGCGCTTTAATAAGCGCCTTTTAGCTAAGATACCCTGAATGAAGCTAAAATAAGGCGTGTTATTTTAGCTTTTCAAGATCAGATTCAATCTCATGGATCTTACTCGAGACGACTTTTTCTAAGTGGCGTAAGTCTGAAAGAATTTTCTTTTTTAAATCCTTTTCTTTCAGCATGGCAGGCCGAGTAATACTGTTGAGTTCGTCAATGACAAGGGTTAAGTTCCGGTTGATCTCGGTGACTTCTTTGTAATGGTGAGTACCACTGTCTACCAATACATTTTTAACCTGTCTTGGATACTTAAATTTGACGCTTTTCGCAAACAGTTCTCCTTTCTGCTTGTGAAAGTAAATCTTTAACACGTCCTTGTGAGCTTCTTGGCGTAATGAATAACGCTCTATTTGTTTAGGATCATGAATCCCAAGACCTGTTAGGTTTGGATACATACTTTACCTCGTAAACAGTCGTGTTAGTTAAGTGTAGGTTAGCTCAGTTCATTAAGTTAACTTAATCTAACTGTAGCAGCCTATTTGCGTGGTAGATAGTTGATATTTCGCTCAAAAAGGAGAGTTGTGAACGAGATCGTTTTTTACATTCTCGTCACAACATTATCTGCTGTTATGGAGCCAGTTCAGAGATATTTTTCACTAACATTTCCCGTAGCTCTTGCTGCTGTTCATCTGACAATCGGCCGCCATCAGGAGAGGTCAATATGAAGAGATCTTCAGCTCTTTCACCCATGGTGGTAATCTTGGCTGCATGAAGGTGAATATTTAATAATGAGAACGTTTCTCCAACCGTCGCTAAAAGACCTGGGGTATCTAATGCAAAGAACTCCATTAATGTTCGTTTATTGGTTTTGGTCGGAATAAAGTCAACACGGGTTTTTACGTTAAAATGCATAAGGTTACGTGGTGTTCTGCGTAATCGTGTTTTTCGTTTACTGGTATCTTCCAGTACCTGTTGCAAACTATCGATAAGCTGCTGGTGATACTGCTCATCGATAGGCTCTCCACTTTGGTCCAACACCATAAAGGTATCGAGAACAAAGCCATCTTTACTGGTCATAATTTGCGCGTCATGGACGTTTAAGTTTCGTCGATCGAGTTCGGCAACGGCGGTAGCAAAGAGAGAAGGTTGATCCTGACAGTAAATGAAAATTTCCGAGCCGCCTCGGGTGGCCTTTTTACTTACTAAAACAATGGTTTGTTTCTCTTTGTCTGGGCCCAGTAAGTGGCTACCGTGCCAAGCAATCTGTTTATGGGTATGTCTTAAGAAATAATCCGCTTTAAAACGTTGCCAAAGTAGTTCGATCTCTCGTGCGGAGAAGCCTTCTTTTCGTAATAGAGCTGATGCCAGTTGTTGGTTGTGGCGGATACGGTCACGCACATCAACAGGGTTTTCTAGCCCACGTCTTAATGCTCGTTGAGTGGAATGATACAGCTCCGCTAATAGTGTTCGTTTCCAACTGTTCCAGAGCTCTGGGTTAGTGGCACAGATATCAGCCACGGTTAAACAGACAAGATGGTCGAGATACTCTTCGTCACGTACTGTTTTTGCAAATTCAGCAATGACATCTGGATCGTAAATGTCTCTTCTCTGCGCCGTAACAGACATTAAAAGGTGATTGAGAACTAACCAAGAAACGAGTTTTGCTTCGGGTTTGGAAAGGCCGTGCTCAATACAAAAATTATACGCTTCTACTGCCCCTATTTTAGAGTGGTCACCGCCTTTTCCTTTGCCGATATCATGAAATATCCCTGCAATGATCAGCAATTCTTTCTTTTGAATTCTTGGGTACAATTCACAGCAAATAGGGTGCTTGGGGTGATTATCAGCATGGCTAAATGAATGGATATGCTTTAGCAGCCGCATACTGTGCTCATCCACGGTGTAGACATGAAATAGATCGAACTGCATCTGCCCGACAATTTGACTCCACTGCGGTAGGTAAGCCGCTAATACACCCAGTTTATGCATTAAGGTAAAGGCTCGATGCAGCGCATTGGGATGGCGACACAGCGACATAAATTTTTCCCTAGCTTCGGGAATGGTATGAAGAAACCTGTTGAGTCGTCGTCGTGCGGTTCTCAGTTGCCTTAGTGTGGAAGGGGCAACACTGTCAATGCTTGAGTCGTTAGCAATATGGATAAACATATCCAGTATGGTTTCCGGTCGAGCTTGAAATAACGCCGGTTTTCTTGCCTCTATTAATGGCCCTCGGCGCTGAAAGTCGTCATCAATGATTTCAGCGATAACTTCTTCGCCTTCACTTAAAATGGCTTGATTAAACAGTTTAACCAGCATTTTATTGAGCTCAGCCACTCGTCGTAGAGTTCGGTAAAACTCCTTCATCATCATTTCGACAGGAATATTGTTTTCGCCAGTAAAACCGAGATTTTCTGCAACTTGTGCTTGATGGGCAAATGTTAAGCGGTTGTCGTAACGTTTGAGTTCGATATGAAGAGCGAAGCGAACACGCCAAAGAAAATCCTGACACTCTTGAAGCTCTCGATACTCCCCGTCGGTTAAGAAACCGTATTTACTCATTTCCAATAGAGATGTTGCGCCAAAGTGTCGACGAGCTATCCAGCTTAATGTATGAATATCTCGTAAGCCACCGGGGCTAGACTTGATATCTGGTTCTAAATTATAAGTGGTGTCGTGGTAACGAGCGTGGCGGCTTTTTTGCTCTTTTATTTTCTCTTGATAGAAGGTTGCACTTGGCCAAAAATTTTCTGAGTGGATCAGTAGTTTTAGTTGATGAAATGTCTCTTCGCTGCCGGATAAAAAGCGCGCTTCTTGTAAATTAGTGGCAACCGTTAGGTCTTCTTTTCCTACTGAAGTGCACTCTTCAATGGTTCTTACTGCATGGCCAATTTCTAATTTTAAGTCCCACAATAAGGTGATGAACTCGCTAACTTTAGCGGCGATATCATCGGTCATAGGGTGTTGAGTGAGTATCAATATATCGATATCGGATAATGGGTGTAACTCACCTCGACCATAACCGCCCACCGCGATTAAACTGATGTCTTCACGATCGGAAAACTGATAATAACGCCACAATCGTTGCAGCAGTTGGTCCATATAGTTTGAACGCTCAAAAACTAGTTCAGTAACGGAGTTTCGTTTTAAAAAAGCGTCTTTTTGAATATGAGTAAATTTGTCTAGCTGCTGCTTTATATCGATACAGGTGATGTCAGCGTCATCAAATTTTAGCGGAGATAAATAAGGCATTAATCGCAATCCGTTGCTTTTAGTTGGTACTGTTAAGGGGCTATGTCATTTTTAATATTGTCGTGAGTATTCTATAAGAAAAAGCCTCTGCAAAAATGACAGAGGCTTTTAAATATCTACTTGTTGATCATAACCCGAGGAATGGTCTCTTCTTCTCGAAGTGTCAACACTTCACAGCCTGACTCGGTCACCAATATGGTGTGTTCCCATTGTGCAGAGTTCTTACCATCGCCAGTATATACCGTCCAGTCATCTTCTGAATCGACGCTACAGCCAAATTTACCTGCATTGATCATAGGTTCAATGGTGAAGATCATCCCAGGTTGTAAGATGCGTTTATCACTGTTTTTGTAATGAACTACTTGAGGCTCTTCATGAAACTCAAAACCTATACCGTGACCACAAAAATCTTTTACGATGGAGAATCGTGGTGTCACACCTTTAATGTATTTCTGGATAGTCGTTCCTATGTCGCCAACGGTGATACCGGGTTTCACTTTGCGCATTGCTGCGTACAATGATTCTTGCGCCACCATGCAGAGTCGTTTGTCTGCGGCTGAAACATTGCCAACATAGAACATTTTTGATGTGTCACCGTGATAACCGGCAGGGCGGCTATTAAGAGAGGCATTGCTGTCGTCAGGAATAATCACTGTGATGTCGACGTTAACAATATCGCCATCTTTCAGTACAGCAGGTTTGCCTTTACCGGTTGTTCCTATCTCATCTTTGCTGGCGGGTATTCCGTGACAAACAATGTGATTAATTGATGTGCAGATGGATTTAGGAAAGCCGTGATAGTCTAAAGGTGCAGGGTAAGCACCGTTATCAATTATGTATTTATAACAAATTTGATCTAATTCTTCTGTTGTAACCCCTGGCTTTACATGAGGTTCAATCATTTCAAGAACATCGGCAGCGAGCTTACCGGCAATTCTCATTTTTGCGATTTCTTGTTGGTTTTTAATTTTAATCGTCATCTATCTATCTCGATGCTAGTCGGCATTTTTAATGCAATTTGGCTATTCTACCAGTGCGATACCCAAGTGCAATTGAATTCCGTTATCATTTAACTAACAAATTACTCAGATCATTAGAGTGTTTTTGCTGGAAATGAAGGCCATTTTTGTGGTATAAAGCGCGCCGGAGTGCAGAACTGTTGTCTTCATCATCAGATGGCGATGCGGTTTTTTCTCCATACACATATATTTTTTATCTCACACACGTACCGACACATGTTCCGGGGTGCTTAATCACTATCTTATTATAGTGGGTAAAGTCGGAATCATGGGGTATGTGGAGGCCTAACCCCATAGAGGATTTTAAAATGGCAACTGTATCAATGCGCGATATGCTTAAAGCTGGTGTTCACTTCGGTCACCAAACTCGTTACTGGAACCCAAAAATGAAGCCATTCATCTTTGGTGCTCGTAACAAAGTTCATATCATCAACTTAGAAAAAACGGTACCAATGTTCAACGACGCTCTAGCTGAAATTGCTAAAGTTGGCGAGAAAAAAGGTAAAGTTCTTTTTGTTGGTACTAAACGCGCTGCATCTGAAGCTGTTAAAGAAGCTGCTATCAACAGCAACCAGTACTATGTTAACAACCGCTGGTTAGGCGGCATGCTAACAAACTACAAAACTGTTCGTCAGTCGATCAAGCGTCTAAAAGAACTTGAAGCTCAAGCTCAAGACGGAACTTTTGATAAACTAACTAAGAAAGAAGCTCTAATGCGTACTCGTGAAATGGAGAAGCTAGAGAAATCTCTTGGTGGTATCAAAGATATGGGCGGCCTACCGGACGCACTATTCGTAATCGATGCTGATCACGAGCACATTGCAGTTAAAGAAGCTAACAACCTAGGTATCCCAGTTTACGCTGTAGTTGATACTAACTCTGATCCAGATGGTGTTGACTTCATCATTCCTGGTAACGACGACGCAATCCGCGCTGTTCAACTATACTTGAACGCTGCTGCTGATGCTGTTAAAGAAGGTCGTAACCAAGACGTAGTTGCTGCTGTTGCAGAAAAAGACGGTTTCGTAGAAGAAGCTGAATAATAGCGGACTCTGACGTCTACTTAGTTTGTAACGACATGGTCATATCGCAAACTAAGGTATAGTTAGTATCAGGGGCCAATTATTCGGCCCCTGATTTTTATCTTATCCGGAATCAACTGAGGAATAGAGAATGGCAACTGTTACTGCTGCTCTAGTAAAAGAACTTCGCGAGCGCACAGCCGCTGGCATGATGGAATGTAAAAAAGCACTTGTTGCTGCTGATGGTGATATTGAGCTAGCGATTGAGAACATGCGTAAAAGTGGCGCAGCAAAAGCAGCTAAAAAAGCTGGTAATGTTGCAGCTGAAGGCGCAATCATCATTAAAGATGCAAACGGCGTTGCAGTTCTTCTTGAAGTTAACTGTCAAACTGACTTTGTTGCTAAAGATGCTGGTTTCCTAGCATTTGCTGATGAAGTAGCAACTGCTGCTCTAGCTGAAAAACTAGACATTGAAGCACTTCAAGCTAAATTTGAAGAGACTCGCATTGCACTTATCACTAAGATCGGCGAAAACATCAACATCCGTCGCGTAGAGTACGTTGAAGGTGCTGCACTTGCTAGCTACCGTCACGGTGAGAAAATTGGTGTAGTTGTTGCAGGTGAAGGCGAAGCTGAAACTCTTAAGCACGTAGCTATGCACGTTGCGGCATCTAAGCCAGAGTATCTTGACCCTTCTAACGTACCAGCTGACGTAGTAGAGAAAGAGAAAGCGGTTCAAGTTGAAATCGCAATGAACGAAGGCAAGCCACAAGAAATCGCAGAGAAAATGGTTATCGGCCGTATGAAGAAATTCACTGGCGAAATCTCTCTGACTGGTCAAGCGTTCGTTATGGAACCTAAGAAAACTGTTGGCGACATTCTTAAAGAGCGTGGCGCGACAGTAACTAACTTCATTCGTTTAGAAGTTGGTGAAGGCATCGAGAAAGCCGCTGAAATGAGCTTTGCAGATGAAGTAGCAGCGGTACAAAAAGGGTAATCCTTTTGTGCTCTTGCTTTAAAAGGACCGTAGCTAAGGCTGCGGTCTTTTTGTAAAAATAATGGCAAAAAGATCATGTTGAGTCATTGCAAGATAACAAAAACCGAATAGTTGGTTTTGCAATTGCTACAGATGCGGTTAGTTGTGATAAATGAGAATCAAGAATTGAGTACGTCTTAACTCTAATTAATGGTTTTTATCTATGACAGTTAACAGATAACTCTACATCGGAAGGTATAGTCCATGACAACAAATCCTAAACCAGCATATCAACGTATACTTTTGAAACTTAGTGGTGAAGCGCTTCAGGGTGATGAAGGTTTCGGTATAGACCCAGCTATCTTAGACAGAATGGCTCAAGAGATTAAAGAGCTTGTAGAATTGGGTGTACAAGTCGGTGTTGTTATTGGTGGTGGAAACTTATTCCGTGGCGCAGGACTTGCCGAAGCAGGAATGAATCGAGTAGTGGGTGATCACATGGGCATGTTGGCCACGGTAATGAACGGGCTTGCAATGCGTGACGCTCTTCACCGTGCTTATGTTAATGCACGTGTAATGTCCGCTATTCCTCTAAAAGGTGTGTGTGATGATTACAACTGGGCGGATGCTATTGCACAGCTTCGTCAAGGTCGAGTGGTGATCTTCTCTGCTGGCACAGGTAACCCATTCTTTACGACAGATTCTGCTGCTTGTTTACGTGGTATTGAAATTGAAGCAGATGTTGTGCTTAAGGCCACAAAAGTAGATGGTGTATTTACTGCTGACCCTGTAGCCAACCCAGATGCAGAGCTGTATGATAAGCTCTCTTATAATGCTATTCTTGAAAAAGAACTAAAAGTGATGGATTTAGCTGCATTTACATTGGCTCGTGACCATAAAATGCCTATCCGTGTATTTAATATGAACAAGCCAGGCGCATTACGTCGCGTGGTGTTGGGTGAAGCTGAAGGCACATTAATTAGTGATGCCGAGTAATAATCGCGAAACCAAGCGAAGATTGAATTAAGGTGAAAAAGTGATTAACGAAATCAAAAAAGACGCGCAAGAGCGCATGGATAAGAGTGTTGAAGCACTTAAAAATAATCTGCTAAAAGTAAGAACTGGTCGTGCTCACCCTAGCTTACTTTCAGGTATTACGGTTGAGTATTATGGCGCGCCAACTCCTCTTAATCAGGTTGCTAACGTAATTGCAGAAGATGCACGTACATTGGCTATTACGGTATTTGATAAAGAGCTGACTCCATTAGTAGAGAAAGCAATCATGTCATCTGACCTGGGTTTAAACCCAATGTCTGCAGGAACGGTAATCCGTGTTCCTCTTCCTCCGTTAACTGAAGAGCGTCGTCGTGATTTGGTTAAAGTTGTTCGTGGTGAAGCTGAAGGTGGTCGTGTTGCGATTCGTAACATTCGTCGTGATGCAAACAGCGATCTTAAAGGTCTTCTAAAAGAGAAAGAAATTTCTGAAGATGAAGATCGTAAAGCTCAAGATGAGATTCAAAAGCTAACAGATGCTGCAGTTAAAAGTGTAGACGATGTATTAGCGAGCAAAGAAAAAGAGCTAATGGAAGTGTAATCAATTTAGATACTCTTCTAGAAAATTAACGCTGTGCGAGTTACTGAAATTATGTATCTGCGGTACAGCGTTTTTTTATGCTATTATTCCCACCCTGTTAAAACCTATTGATATTAATGATGTCTGACTCTCAAATTAGCACTGAGCACCTTCCCGAACATATTGCTGTAATTATGGATGGAAACGGCCGCTGGGCGAAGCTACAAGGTAAACCTAGAGTATTTGGACATAAAGCCGGAGCAAAAGCGGTTAGGAAAACCATCGCAGGTGCAGCCAAGCTTGGTATCAAAGCCATAACACTGTTTGCTTTTAGTAGCGAAAACTGGCGTAGGCCGGTAGATGAAGTTAGCCTGCTAATGGATCTTTTTGTTGCGGCATTAACCAAACAAGTAAAAAATCTTAATGACAATAATTTGCAACTTAGAATTATTGGCGATATCTCTAAATTTCCTCCACGGTTACAAAAAAAAATCAAAGAAGCACAACTGTTGACGGCTAATAATAGCGGCATGGTGGTGAATATTGCTGCCAATTATGGCGGTAAGTGGGATATAACCGAAGCCACCAGATTGATTGCCGAAAAAGTACAAAATGGTGAATTAAAGACCAAAGATATCTCAGAAGAGATAGTTAACTCACATTTAACCATGTCCGACTTGCCACCAGTGGATCTTTTAATTAGAACAAGCGGTGAATGTAGAATTAGTAATTTTATGCTTTGGCAACTTGCTTACGCAGAGATCTATTTTACCTCTGAATTTTGGCCTGATTTTAATGAAGATAAATTAGCTGAAGCGGTTTCTTGGTTTGTTAGTCGTGAACGACGATTTGGTTGTACCGGGGAACAGATTAAAGCATTAATGGATTAGTTTAAGGTAACCCACTTGAAACAAAGAATAATTACGGCACTAATATTAGCGCCACTTGCAGCACTAGCAATTTTTAAACTTTCATTTCCTCTTTTTTTGTTAGTGATTGCAGCGATTTGTATTATAGCGTTTTGGGAATGGGCCCAGTTTGTAAATAGCCCTTCTCGTTACCTTGCAATGGTTCCTACTGTTGCTGTTTTTGTGCTCAGTTATCTTGTTGTTCCATCTGATGTAGATAGCTTTAATCGTATTGCACCCGCTCACTATTTGATGCTTGTTATCGCCACAATTTGGTGGGTGATAGCCAGTTACTTAGCCATAAGTTATCCCAAAACTAGCGGCTGGCAGAACTCAAGAGTATTGCGTCAACTGTTTGGTATGCTTACCGTTATTCCTTTCTTCTGGAGCATGCTGCTACTTAGAGCTCAACATATCGAAACGGAACCGTATCATGGTGCTAATTTAGTCTTGTTTGTTTGCCTGTTGGTATGGGCCGCGGATAGCGGGGCTTACTTTGCGGGAAAAAGTTTTGGTAAACGAAAGATGGCACCTAATGTTAGCCCGAATAAAACCATTGAAGGTTTAGTTGGTGGAATCATCGTAGCACTGTTAGTTGGTTGGGTTGCTGCCGATGTGCTCGATATTACCTTTTCAAGTGCACCCGCTATGATTGTTATAACTCTAGTGACCGTGGTTATTTCTGTGTTAGGTGATTTGGTAGAAAGTATGCTTAAGAGAGTTTCTGGGGTAAAAGACAGCAGTAATATTATTCCCGGACACGGAGGCATTCTGGACAGACTTGATAGTTTAACCGCGGCCTTTCCTGTGTTTGCGCTGCTCTACTTTACGCTATAGTGGTTTTGGCAGAACTTTGTTAGTTCTTATTTCTAGTCAGCTAAATTTAATGGTTAATACTTAATGCGAAACATAACGATTTTAGGCGCCACAGGCTCTATTGGTCGCAGTACTCTCAAGGTTATCGCCGAAAATCCCCAGCAGTTTTCTGTGACTGCGTTAGCAGCTGGTTCGAATGTTGAGCAAATGAAAGCTCTATGTCTTCAGTGGCGTCCCCTTTATGCCGCTATGGCGGACCCTATAGCAGCGAAACAGCTTGAACAGCAGTTGCACGCATTATCGCTTCCTACCCGCGTCGTTTCAGGTGAAGAGGGGCTGTGTTATGTCGCTTCTCTGGATGAAGTTGATACTGTCATGGCTGCGATAGTTGGTGCGGCTGGGTTAGTGCCAACCATGTCGGCGGTCAAAGCAGGCAAAAGAATATTACTGGCTAATAAAGAAGCTTTGGTTATGTCAGGAAAGCTATTTATTGAAGCGGTAGAAAAGTATGGTGCAGAACTACTGCCTGTCGACAGTGAGCACAATGCTATTTTTCAATGTTTGCCAGAAACAATTCAGACAACTTTGGGTCGTTGCGATCTAAGTAGCGAAGGGATAGACAGCATACTGCTTACCGGGTCTGGTGGCCCGTTTCGTTATACTGACGTAGAAAAGCTTGCTTTAGTGACTCCTGAACAAGCGATTGCACACCCAAACTGGTCTATGGGGCCTAAAATCTCAGTTGATTCTGCAACTATGATGAATAAAGGGCTTGAGTATATTGAGGCGCGATGGCTGTTTAATTGTCAGCGTTCTCAATTAAAGGTCATTATTCACCCTCAGTCAGTGATTCATTCTATGGTGCAGTATAAAGATGGTTCAGTATTGGCTCAGATGGGAGAGCCTGATATGTGCACCCCTATCGCACTGACTATGTCCTATCCTAAGCGAATCTCATCGGGTGTTTCAGCACTCGATTTTACCAAGGTAGGGGAGCTGACATTCTTACAGCCTGACTTTGCTCGCTATCCGTGTCTGGAGCTGGCTATTAATGCTTGTTATGAAGGTCAGCATGCAACTACGTCTATAAATGCAGCAAATGAAGTCGCTGTTGACGCGTTTTTAAAAAGTCAGCTGAACTTTAATGATATTGCTGTTGTCAATGAACGAGTATTATCCAAAGTGTGCAAAGAAATGCGCCACAATAGTTTAGATAACTTGGAAAGCCTGTTAGAGCTAGATAGAATGGCTAGATTGTTGGCTGAAGAAGCCGTTAGAGAACGTTCATTATGATAGATATTTTGTGGAACTTTGCCAGTTTTGTTATTGCGCTGAGTATTCTCGTTGCGGTTCATGAGTTTGGTCACTTTTGGGTTGCACGAAAATGTGGCGTAAAAGTAGAGAAGTTTTCTATTGGTTTTGGTAAGTCAATTTGGAAAAAAATAGGTTCAGACGGGACAGAGTATAACTTTTCTATCATTCCGTTAGGCGGTTATGTCAAAATGTTGGACGGTCGAACAGATGATGTTCCCGACAATATGAAGCATCTGGCATTTGATAAAAAGCCACTATGGCAGAGAAGTTCCATCGTTGCTGCTGGCCCTATATTTAATTTTATATTTGCCGTTTTTGCTTATTGGTTAGTTTTCTTGATTGGTGTTCCGGCAGTGAAACCGGTGATCGGAGAAGTGACACCAAATTCCATCGTTGCTCAAGCGGGTATCACACCGGGAATGGAATTTACCTCTATTGCTGGTAGCAAAACGCCTGATTGGGAATCAGTCAATATGGGGCTGGTGTCTCATATTGGGGATGATGAGCTACAAGTGACGGTTAAGCCTGCTGATGAATATGGCTTAGAAGAAACTAAGATTGTCGATATTCGTCAGTGGGAGTTTAACCCTGAAACAGAATCGGCGATGACGTCGCTAGGGTTTGAACCTTATACTCCGGAAATCTATACTCGGCTTTCGGTTGTTTCTGAAGGTGGCGCAGCTGAGAAAGCTGGGTTCGTGGCAGGGGATACAATTCTCGCTATAAATGGAGAGAGTATTAGCCGCTGGCAGCAGGTTGTTGATATGATTCAACAATCTCCTTATAAAGAAATGAAAGTGCTGGTTGAGCGAGATACTCAGCAGCTAACGTTAGAATTAACACCAAACAGTCGCACATTAGCGGATGGACGAGAGATCGGATTTGCGGGTATTAGCCCATCTAGAGCAGAGTGGCCGGAACAATACCAATTTGAGCAAAAATTTGGTCCTATTGAGTCCGTTAGTAAAGCGGTAGAGAAAACGGGTCAAATCGTTGCCTTAACATTTAATATGCTTAAGAAGCTTATTTTTGGTGACGTGGGATTGAACAACCTTAGTGGCCCAATCTCTATTGCTAAAGGGGCAGGTGCTACCGCCGGATTTGGTTTGGTCTATTTCTTAGGCTTTTTAGCATTGATCAGTGTTAACCTAGGAATTATTAATTTATTGCCGCTGCCTATTTTAGATGGCGGCCATTTACTGTTTTACATGATTGAAGCTGTGATACGACGTCCTGTTCCAGAAAAGCTACAGGAGATGGGGTTTCGTGTTGGAGGGGCGATTATTTTCTCCCTTATGGCCGTCGCGATTTTTAATGATTTTATGCGTTTGTGATATCAACGGATTAACAGATAGCAAAAAGAAATATCAAGGAATATTCATAACTGGTATGGCAATTAAGCAATTACTACTCGCCTCTATAATTGTTGCGAGTTCAGCTGTTAGTGGTGCTGAACAATTTGTCGTGAAAGATATTAAGGTCGAAGGATTACAACGTGTTGCACTGGGTGCGGCGTTGCTAAAAATCCCAGTTCGAATTGGTGACTCTTTAGGTACACCGGATGTCTCAGCGATCATCAAAGCCTTGTATGCCTCAGGCAATTTTGAAGACGTAACCGTATTACGTGACAATGACGTATTAGTCATTCGGGTTAAAGAGCGGCCGACTATTGCAAGCATCTCTTTTTCGGGTAATAAAGCGATTAAAGAAGAGCAACTGCAGCAAAATCTTGATGCATCAGGCATTCGTGTCGGAGAGGCGCTCGATCGAACTACGCTAAGTGAAATTGAAAAGGGTCTGGAAGATTTCTACTACAGTGTTGGTAAATACAATGCTTCTGTACAGGCGGTTGTGACGCCTTTACCAAGAAACCGTTCTGATCTTAAATTTGTCTTTTCTGAAGGGGTTTCTGCAAAAATTCAGCAGATAAACTTTATTGGCAATGAACTGTTTAGCGACGAAGAGCTGTTAAACCTATTTGATCTTAACGTTGATCTCTCTTGGTGGAACTTTCTTTCTGATGATAAGTATCAAAAGCAAGTGCTGGCTGGTGATATAGAAAAACTCACATCTTACTATCTGGATCGAGGCTATTTGAAGTTTAAAATTGACTCAACTCAGGTGTCGATCTCTCCAGATAAAAAAGGTGTTTATATCACCTTGAATATCGATGAAGGAAAGCTATATACCGTAGACAGTGTCAGTTTTAAAGGTGAGCTGATTGGTAAGGAAGCGGAGTTTAACAAACTGGTTCCGTTCAAGTCTGGAGACACTTATAACGGCTCTTTGGTTACTCAACTTGAAGAGAGCATCAAAAAGGTTCTAGGTGAAGCTGGTTATGCCTACCCTAAAGTCTATACTCAGCCTAAATTCGATGATGACAAACAGCAGGTTGAATTAACGATCTTTGTTGAAGCTGGAAACCGAATTTATGTGAGAGATATTCGTTTTACTGGTAATAATGCCACCAAAGATGAAGTTTTACGTCGTGAAATGCGTCAAATGGAAGGCAGCTGGTTAAACTCTAAATCTTTAGAAACCAGTAAAAATCGTTTAAACCGTCTTGGCTTCTTTGAAACGGTTGATGTTCAAACGGTTAGAGTACCAGGTACTGATGATCAGGTTGATTTAGTCTACAACGTTAAAGAAGCGAACTCAGGTAGTATCAACTTCGGTATCGGTTATGGTACTGAGTCGGGTATGAGTTTCCAAGTTGGTTTGCAACAGGATAACTTTGCCGGTTCTGGAGATCGCGTTGGTATCAGCGCCATGATGAATGACTACCAGAAAAATTTAACACTAGAATATCGTGACCCATACTGGAACTTAGATGGTATTAGTTTAGGTGGCAGGGTGTTCTTCAGTGAATTTGAAGCAGCTAAAGCGGGTATCGTTGATTATACCAACCAGAGCTACGGAACGGGGTTAACTTGGGGCTTCCCATTCGATGAGCTAAACTTCTTTGAGTTTGGTGTTGGGTATAAGCACAACAAGATCTCTAACCTCGATGCTTATGTGCAGATTGAGCAATTCCTTGCCTCTCAAAAGAGTAATATCGACAGTAATGGTAATTTGAAGGTTGATGACTTTGATTTCTCAATCTCTTGGAGTCGAAACAATTTAAACCGAGGCTTTTTCCCAACGGCGGGTAACCACCAAAGTGCTTCGTATAAAATGACAATACCGGGTTCAGATGTTCAGTATTTTAAAACTCAGTATGATGTTAGACAGTATATTCCACTAACTCAAAAGCATGAGTTTACGTTACTGCTACGTGGACGCTTAGGTTATGGCAATGGTTATGGTAAAGGCAGCGACGGCAATGATAACCTGTATCCGTTTTATGAAAACTTTTATGCAGGTGGCTTTACCAGTTTACGTGGATTTAGTTCGAACTCAGCAGGTCCGAAAGCTGTCTATAACGAAGGGGTTGGTAATAACCCTAACTATATAGCGACCGACGATTCGGTTGGTGGTAATGCTATCGCGCTTGCCAGTGTTGAGTTAATTGTACCTACTCCATTTGCCTCTGAAGGGGTGAGGAGCCAAGTAAGAACAAGCGTGTTCTTTGATGTGGCAAGTGTTTGGGATACGGAGTTTAATTATCGTACGCCAGATGCCAACATGTCGGGTAAAGACTATTATTATGATTATTCAGATCCTATGAATTATCGTTCGTCATATGGAGCTGCATTGCAGTGGATGTCCCCAATGGGACCGCTGGTTTTCTCTGTTGCAAAACCAGTTAAAAAATACAAAGGGGATGATGAGGAGTTCTTCACATTCACTATTGGTAAAACCTTCTAAAAGGAATACATTTTGAAAAATATCGTTAAAGCGGCTGGCATTAGTCTAGTAATTGGTTGTTCTTTTTTTGCAAATGCAGCAGAAGCAGCACAAAAAGTGGGTTATATCGGTACTGCGTATATCGTTAAAAATATGCCACAGCGTGAGGCGATTATGAGTAAGCTCCAAGGTGAGCTGAAAGATGACAGAGCTGAGTTAGAAAAAATTAGCGCAGATATCAATTTGAAAGCCCAGAAAATTGAGCGTGATGGCGCTTTGTTGGGTGCTGAAGGTGTTCAGAAACTGAAAATTGAGATCAGCTCTTTACAAGCGGAAGGTAAGATCAAGCAGGACGCGTACCAACAGAAAGCACAAGCACTTGAGTTTCAAGCTCGAAACGAAACATTGGCGCTGATTCAGAAAGCTGTTGAGAAGATCGCTAAAAAAGAAGGGTTTGATATGGTTATTGACGCGCAATCGCTGCAATATGCCAATCCGGATCTAAACTTAACTGATAAAGTACTCGCTGAACTTAAGTAATTACTATGTCTAAAATCTCTCTTGCAGAATTAGCGTCAATCACCGGCGGCCAACTTTATGGTGACGGTTCGGTGATGATTTCTGCGGTATCGGGAATGAATACCGCGAAAGATGGTGATATCACCTTCCTCTCTAATGCTAAATACAAAAAGCGTTTGGGTGAGTGTGTTGCTTCAGCCATTATGGTGAAAGAGTCTGAAAAAGATCTTTGCAACGGCAACGTATTGGTAGTGAATGATCCTTATCTTGCTTATGCTCTAGTTGCGCAAGCTTTGGATACCACTCCAGCTGCCGCTATTGGAATCGATAGCACTGCTGTTATCGCATCTGACGCCGTTCTTGGTGAGAATGTTGCGGTTGGTGCCAATAGTACAATTGAGTCTGGTGTTACGTTAGGTGATAACGTGACGATAGGCGCAGGATGTTTTGTTGGTAAAAATGCCACTATTGCCGCCAATAGTCAGCTGTGGGCAAATGTGACCATATACCATGGCGTACAAATTGGTGAGTCTTGTTTGGTACAGTCTGGAACAGTCATTGGCGCTGACGGCTTTGGTTATGCAAATGATCAAGGTGAGTGGGTTAAGATTCCTCAATTAGGTAGCGTAAAAATTGGCAACCGAGTTGAAATCGGCGCTTGTACCACGATTGATCGAGGGGCTTTAGACGACACCATTATTGAAGACAACGTCATACTGGATAATCAATTACAGATAGCGCATAACGTGCATATCGGTTATGGCACAGCAATGGCTGGTGGTACTGTGGTTGCGGGAAGTACCTCAATTGGTAAATACTGTATTATCGGCGGTGCTTGCGTAATTAACGGTCATATTGAGATTGTGGACGGTGTTACGATTACGGGGATGGGTATGGTTATGAGAAGTATTTCTGAAAAAGGAATATACTCTTCTGGCGTACCTCTTCAGCCTAATAAAGAGTGGCGAAAAACCGCAACTCGTGTTCATCGAATTGATGAAATGAACAAACGACTAAAATCTGTAGAGAAGAAACTGGAGATGTAACGGGTTTATTCTCATACAAGGTCTGCTTATCGCGGACCTTTTTCAATTATATTCAAATGTATTATTATCAATAAATTGATATGTAAATAGGAACTTGGCTTTGACTACTGAAAAGAAAACCATGGATATCACTCGAATTCAGGAATTGCTTCCTCACCGTTATCCATTTTTGCTTATTGATCGCGTAACCGATTATGAAGAAGGTAAATACCTTATTGGTTTAAAAAATGTGACGGTCAATGAGCCTCAATTTACAGGCCACTTTCCGAAACTTCCAATATTCCCTGGTGTCCTTATTTTGGAAGCAATGGCTCAAGCTACAGGTTTGTTAGCGTTCGCGACATTCGGAGCGCCAAGTGAAAATGAACTATACTATTTTGCTAGCATTGATAAAGCCAAATTTCGTAAGCCAGTAAGCCCTGGCGACCAGTTAATAATTGAAGTTGAGTTTTTGAAAGAGCGCAGAGGCATCGCGATGTTTAATGGCGTTGCCAAGGTAGATGGTGAAGTCGTGTGCTCAGCCGAACTTAAATGTGCGCGTAGAGAATTTTAATATGATAAATGAAACAGCTCAGATTCATCCAACAGCAATTGTTGAAGAAGGCGCAGTTATTGGAGCGAATGTAAAAATTGGCCCGTTTTGCTTTGTCGATAGTAAAGTTGAAATTGGAGAAGGAACTGAACTGCTTTCTCATGTTGTGGTGAAAGGCCCGACAACCATTGGCAAAGATAACCGTATTTTCCAGTTTGCTTCTGTCGGTGAAGCTTGCCAAGATTTAAAATACGCTGGTGAAGATACTCGACTTGTCATTGGTGACCGTAATACGATTCGTGAAAGTGTCACAATGCATCGTGGTACGGTACAAGATACAGGTATTACTATCGTAGGTAGCGATAATCTGTTTATGATTAACGCCCATATTGCTCATGATTGTGTTGTGGGCGATCGCTGTATCTTTGCTAATAACGCTACGCTAGCCGGTCATGTGAAAATTGGTGACCATGCCATCATTGGTGGTATGTGTGCAATACACCAATTTTGTCATATAGGTGATCATGCCATGCTTGGTGGTGGGTCTATTGTTGTTCAAGATGTCCCTCCATATGTTATGGCTCAAGGCAATCATTGCGCACCATTCGGTATTAATATCGAAGGTTTGAAGAGACGTGGCTTTGAAAAGAAAGAGATTCATGCCATTCGTCGAGCTTACAAAGCCCTTTACCGCAGTGGAAAAACCGTTGAAGAAGCTAAATTGGATATCGCGGCAGAAGCAGAGCAGTTTGACGGTGTGAAATTGTTCTTAAACTTCCTAGATAAATCAGAACGTGGAATTATTCGTTAATTAGTAGTGAAGTTGTAATAACGAATGACACGTTGGCTGACAGTCATGATGGAAAAAGATCGCCCTTTTGCGATCTTTTTGTTTATATCCACTCTGCTTAATCAAAGTCATTATGATTAAGCTACCATTCAGCCCTTGATACGATTGATATAAGCTAATCTCAAATCGGATAGATTAATAACAGCAGGAAAAGCGAATGTCGGATAACGCTCAATTAAGAATAGGTATTGTCGCAGGTGAGCTATCGGGAGATACCCTAGGCGAAGGGTTTATAAAAGCGATCAAGCTTCGCTACCCTAATGCTGAATTTGTCGGTATTGGCGGCCCTAAAATGAAAGCACTAGGCTGTGAATCGTTATTTGATATGGAAGAGCTAGCCGTGATGGGGCTGGTTGAAGTGTTAGGACGATTGCCTCGACTAATTAAAGTCAAAGCTGAGCTTGTTGGTCATTTTACGCAAAACCCACCTGATGTATTTATTGGTATTGATGCGCCAGACTTTAATTTGAGATTAGAAAAAGATCTAAAAGATGCCGGCATCAAAACGGTCCATTACGTGAGTCCGTCGGTATGGGCATGGCGGCAGAAGCGAATTTACAAAATTGCGGCAGCGACAAACTTGGTACTGGCTTTCTTACCTTTTGAAAAAGCATTTTATGACAAATTTAACGTACCATGTGAGTTTATAGGCCATACGTTGGCCGATGCTATTCCACTTGAAAGTGACAAGAATGAAGCACGACTAAAACTAGGCTTACAGTTAGATAAGCGCTGGTTAGCCGTTCTTCCCGGAAGTCGAGGTTCGGAAGTCTCTATGCTGGCAGAGCCGTTTATTAAGGCGTGCCAGATGTTGAGCCAGCGTCATCCGGATTTAGGTTTCGTGGTTGCGGTAATTAATAACAAACGCAAAACTCAATTCGAGCAGGTGTGGAAAAGTATTGCTCCTGAACTCTCATTTGTCTTAGTGGAAGAGACGGCCAGAAATATTATACAAGCCGCGGATACCGTTATGCTGGCATCAGGTACCGTCGCGCTTGAGTGTATGCTGATAAAAAGACCAATGGTAGTCGGTTATAATGTGAACCGAATTACCGCGTTTATTGCCAAACGATTAGTAAAGACAGATTATGTTTCCTTACCAAATATTCTGGCTGAACAGCCGTTGGTTAAAGAGTTTTTGCTGGAAGAGTGTCATCCTCAAAATCTTTGTGACGAAGTAGATAGATTGCTAACAAGTGATAATCAGCCATTGATAGACAAGTTCACTGAAATGCATCAATGGATAAAAAAAGATGCCGATACCCAAGCGGCAAATGCAGTATTAAACTTAATTGGAAAATGAGATGACTAAAGAGCTTCCTCCTTTTGAATACCCGAATGGGTATCAATTATTTGCGGGTGTGGATGAAGTCGGCAGAGGCCCGTTAGTGGGCGATGTTGTTACTGCTGCTGTGATACTTGATGCTAATAACCCGATAGAAGGTTTGACAGATTCGAAAAAACTGTCTGAGAAAAAACGGCTGGCACTGTTTCCAGAAATTCAACAAAAAGCACTGGCTTGGTCGGTGGGTCGCTGCTCACCAGAAGAGATAGATCAGCTAAATATCTTACACGCTACCATGTTAGCCATGACACGAGCTGTAGAAGGGTTGAAGCTTCAACCTGATTTCGTATTAATCGATGGTAATCGAACTCCTGATTTGGTGATGGCATCTCAAGCTGTGGTAAAAGGCGATCTCAGAGTGGCAGAGATCAGTGCGGCATCCATAATCGCAAAAGTTGTCAGAGATAAAGAGATGGAAGCGCTGGACATTGAATATCCTCAATTTGGCTTTGCCAAGCATAAAGGCTATCCAACCAAAGCCCATTTTGAAGCAATTGAGAAACATGGTGTTATCGCACAACATCGAAAAAGTTTTAAACCGGTAAAGAGAGCTTTAGGGTTAGAATGATCCCATTGCTTGGCTATACGTTTGAGGCGATAGCTAATCCACCACAATAATTAATGATTGAGCAGTAAAATAGATGTCAGATCCAAAGTTTATACACTTACGCGTACACAGTGACTTTTCCATGGTGGATGGACTATCCAAAGTTCCTCCATTAGTGAAGAAAGTGGCAGAAATTGGTATGCCTGCAATGGCTTTGACAGATTTCACTAATTTATGTGGTTTGGTGAAATTTTATAATACCGCTCATAATTGCGGTATTAAGCCTATTATCGGAGCTGATTTCAAAGTCCAATCAGTGGAATTTGGTGATGAGCTAACCAACTTGACGGTTTTGGCTAAAAATAATAAAGGCTACAATAACTTAACGCTGCTAATCTCTGAAGCCTATCAGAGGGGGCATGTACAGCATCAACCCGTTATTGATAAGTCTTGGTTAGTTGAGCATTCCGAAGGGCTGATTTTGCTGTCCGGCGGAAAGCAAGGAGATATCGGAAAAGCGCTGTTAAAAGGCAACCGCGCACTAGTAAATAAGTGTGTTGATTTTTATCAGCATCATTTTCCTGATCACTATTATCTAGAAGTCACGCGAACGGGTCGAGTTGATGAAGAGAGCTATCTCCATTTTGCCGTTGAGTTAGCTGAAGAGACGGAACTGCCAGTCGTTGCCACTAATGAGGTGATGTTTCTAAAAGAAGACCAGTTCGATGCTCATGAAATTCGTGTTGCCATCCATGATGGCTTTACCCTTGACGATCCTCGCCGACCAAAACTCTACAGTGCGCAGCAATATCTTCGTACTGAAGAAGAGATGTGCCAGCTTTTCTCTGATATTCCAGAAGCGTTACAGAACAGTGTTGAGATAGCGAAACGTTGTAATGTTACCGTGCGCCTAGGGGAGTACTTTCTTCCTAACTTCCCAACGGAAGGGATGAAGATAGAGGATTATTTGGTTAAAAAGTCCCAAGAAGGGTTAGAGGAACGATTAGAGTTTCTTTTTCCTGATCCTCAGACACGCCTGCAAAAACGTCCAGAATATGATGAGCGACTGCAAATTGAGTTGGATGTGGTTAACCAAATGGGCTTCCCCGGTTACTTCCTTATCGTAATGGAGTTTATCCAGTGGTCAAAAGATAACGATGTGCCTGTTGGTCCCGGGCGTGGTTCTGGTGCGGGTTCTTTAGTGGCTTATGCGCTTAAAATTACCGACCTTGATCCGTTAGAATATGACCTGCTATTTGAACGATTCCTTAACCCAGAACGTGTCTCCATGCCCGATTTTGATATCGACTTTTGTATGGATAAGCGAGACCAAGTTATTGACCATGTGGCAGAAATGTATGGTCGTGATGCGGTATCTCAGATCATTACCTTTGGTACTATGGCGGCAAAAGCAGTAATACGAGACGTGGGTAGGGTGCTAGGGCATCCATATGGTTTTGTCGACCGAATCTCTAAAATGGTGCCACCTGATCCGGGGATGACGTTAGAGAAAGCGTTTAAAGCGGAACCTCAGTTACCTCAAGTCTATGAAGCAGATGAAGAGGTAAAAGAGCTGATTGATATGTGTCGCATTCTTGAAGGTGTGACGCGAAATGCCGGTAAACATGCTGGTGGTGTGGTTATTTCTCCCACTACAATTACCGATTTTGCCCCAATTTATTGCGATGCGGAAGGCAACTTCCCCGTAACACAATTTGATAAAAATGATGTTGAAACAGCAGGTTTGGTTAAGTTTGATTTTCTCGGCTTAAGAACCCTCACCATCATTGACTGGGCGTTAGGCTTGATCAATCCACGTATGGAGCGAGAGGGTAAACCTTTAGTCCGTATCGAGTCTATTCCTCTGCAAGATGAGGCTTCCTTTAGGATATTGCAAAACTCCGAAACTACTGCGGTATTCCAGTTGGAATCCCGGGGAATGAAAGAGCTCATTAAGCGTCTACAACCTGATTCATTTGAAGATATTATCGCCTTGGTGGCACTATTCCGTCCCGGCCCTCTGCAGTCGGGAATGGTAGATAACTTTATTGATCGTAAGCACGGTAGAGAGGCGATCTCGTACCCAGATGAAACATGGCAACATGAATCGTTAAAAGAGACCTTGGAACCTACCTACGGCATTATTTTATACCAAGAACAGGTTATGCAGATCGCTCAGATTCTTGCTGGTTATACCTTGGGTGGAGCGGATATGCTTCGTCGTGCCATGGGTAAGAAAAAACCAGAAGAGATGGCGAAGCAACGTGCTATTTTTGAGCAAGGCTCTATCGACAATGGCGTTGATGGCGAGTTGGCGATGAAAATCTTTGACTTGGTGGAGAAATTCGCCGGTTATGGATTTAACAAATCGCACTCCGCTGCCTATGCTTTAGTGTCATACCAAACCTTGTGGCTAAAAACCCACTATCCAGCTGAATTTATGGCCGCAGTAATGACGGCGGATATGGATAACACTGAAAAAGTGGTTGGTTTGGTGGATGAATGTATACGGATGAACCTTACTGTATCGCCACCGGATGTAAATGTTGGCTTATACCGTTTTAATGTTGATGAAAATGGTGCTGTTGTTTATGGTATCGGTGCCATTAAAGGTGTAGGTGAAGGCCCTATTGAAAGCATCATTGATGCAAGAACAAAGGATGGCCACTTTAAAGATCTGTTCGATTTTTGTGCCCGAGTTGATCTTAAGAAAGTGAATAAAAGAGTCATTGAGAAGCTCATTCAAGCAGGCGCGTTGGACAAGCTTGGACCACATAGGGCGGCAATGATGGCCTCTGTGGATGATGCAGTGAAAGCTGCGGGTCAGCACAACCAAGCAGAAGCGTTTGGCCAAGCGGATATGTTTGGCGTATTAACTGACGCACCCGAAGCGGTAGAGCAAGCTTATGCTCAAGTGGCAAAGTGGCCAGAGAAAGTGTGGTTAGAAGGGGAGCGAGAAACACTAGGCTTATATTTAACCGGACATCCGATAAATGCCTATATAAAGGAACTTTCTAAATACACCAGTTGTCGACTTAAAGATGCGACACCGACTCGCAGAGATCAATCGGTTACTTTATCTGGTTTGGTTATAGCGGCTAGAGTGATGACCACTAAACGTGGAAGTCGAATTGGTTTAATGACTTTAGATGACCGTTCGGGACGAATTGAGGTAATGTTGTTCTCTGATTCTCTCGATAAGTATGCTGAACTACTAGAAAAAGACAAAATTTTAGTGGTTTCTGGACAGGTCAGCTTTGATGACTTCAATGGTGGCCTTAAAATGTCCGCTCGCGAAGTTATGGAATTAGGTGAAGCTCGAGAGAGATATGCTCAAGCGCTCTCCATCTCCATAAGTCAATCGCAGATAGATGAGCAATTTTTTGACAAATTTAGCAAAATATTGGAACCGCATAGAGCGGGTACTATACCTGTTAATGTTTATTATCAACGGCCAGATGCTCGAGTGAAGCTCGCTCTGGGGGTTGAGTGGCGTGTTACGCCAAATGACAATTTAATTGATGAATTGAAACTGCTACTTGGATCAAGCCAAGTAGAACTCGAATTTAACTAAGATCCGCTGCTTACAGAGCAACGGAATATAAAAGGATTCAAGATGAGCCTGAATTTTCTAGAATTTGAAAAGCCTATAGCAGAGTTGGAAGCAAAAATTGAAGCGCTTCGCGATGTTTCACGCCACGGTGGTGATACATCTGTGGATCTGGATAAAGAGATCGCACAACTTGAAGAGAAAAGCTTAGAGCTTAAAAAGAAAGTATTTAGTGATTTGGGCGCGTGGCAAGTTGCACAGCTTGCTCGACATCCGCAGCGACCATATACGTTAGATTATATCGATAGCGTTTTTACTGAGTTTGATAACTTGTCTGGTGATCGTGCTTTTGCTGATGATAAAGCGATTGTTGGTGGTATCGCTCGCTTAGATGGACAACCAGTGATGGTTATTGGACATCAAAAAGGACGTGAAACCAAAGAGAAAGTAATTAGAAACTTTGGTATGCCTAAGCCTGAAGGTTATAGAAAAGCATTGCGTTTAATGGAGATGGCAGAAAGATTTAACATGCCAATTATCACCTTCATTGATACTGCGGGTGCTTACCCAGGCGTTGGGGCGGAAGAGCGTGGACAATCCGAAGCTATCGCTAAGAATCTAAAAGTTATGTCTGGCCTAACGGTTCCGGTGATTTGTAATGTCGTTGGTGAAGGTGGCTCAGGTGGTGCATTGGCTATCGGCGTTGGTGATTACGTTAATATGCTGCAGTACTCTACATATGCGGTAATTTCACCAGAAGGTTGTGCCTCTATTCTGTGGCGTGATTCGGATAAAGCCCCACAAGCTGCAGAAGCTATGGGGTTAACAGCAGACCGTCTTAAAGAGTTAGAACTGATTGATGAGATTATTGAAGAACCATTAGGCGGTGCTCATAGAGATCCAATTCAGATGGCTCAAAATATTAAAGCTACGCTTTTAAAACAGTTGGAAGATCTGCAGCAACTCGATAGCGATACTTTACTAGAACGTCGCTATCAACGTTTGATGAGCTACGGCTACTGTTGATAAATTAGCTATTGTTAAATCGATTGTGATAGACGAACAGTGAAAGTGAAGCGGGTGATAAGCCCGCTTTTTTATTGCTGTTTTTCTATTTGTTGGACTTTTTCGAGTGATTGAGTTCATTTTGGCCGTATAATTGACCCGATAGCTATTTAATTTACTGAATAATAGGCCCTGCATTGATTTATTCGCATTTCAGCTCTGTTCTTGACTCATCTACCCTGCACACACATGGCAAAGTTGTGCTGGCTCTTAGTGGGGGTGTGGATTCCCGCGTGTTGCTGCATTTGTTGGCTCATTATCGGAGCAAACATCCTTCTCTAATATGCCAAGTTGTTCATGTACATCATGGCCTTAGCGACAATGCTGACTCATGGAGTGAGCAGTGCACGGTATGGTGTGAAGAGTATAGTTTTGATTTTAAAGTAGAGCGCGTAACCCTCAATCTTGGCAATCAAATAAGTACAGAACAAGAAGCTAGAGTACAACGCTATCAGGTGCTGGAGAAATATGTCGCTGAAGGTGATGTGCTATTAACGGGTCAGCATGCGACGGATCAAGTAGAGACATTCTTGTTGGCATTAAAACGAGGTAGCGGTCCAAAAGGGCTCTCTTCAATGCCTGTATCGACGGTATTTTCTCAAGGTCATCTTGTTCGACCTTTATTAGCGATATCTAGGCAGCAAGTGTATCAATTTGCACAGGATGAGAAGCTTGATTGGTTAGAAGACGAAAGTAATAACGATATAAAATTTGACCGTAACTTCCTTCGCCATCATGTTGTTCCAGTACTTACTGAACGCTGGCCTGAGATTGAAAAGTCAGTAGGGCGCAGTGCCAAGCTGTGTGCTGAGCAAGAACAATTAGTAAACGAACTGTTAGAAGAGAAGCTGAGTTTCTGTCTACAAGCTGATAAGAGCTTGGCGATTGATGCTTTGTCTCAGCAGAGCGAGTTAGCTCGTAAACAGCTTATTCGTATGTGGCTGAAAAGACAGTCTTGTCTGATGCCTTCATATAAACAGTTGGAGCTTATTTGGTCGGAAGTGGCGCAAGCTAAAAAGGATGCGAATCCAACACTTGGTATCGCAAGTGGCACCATTCGCCGGTTTCAACATGCGCTCTATTTTGTTGCACCACATTGCGATGTAAGCCATTGGACTGGAGAGCTTCACTGGCAACAGCCTCTTAAGCTACCTGACAATTTAGGTGAGTTGCTGTTTGTCTCTATAGAAAGATCGCAAGCTGAAGGGACGGCTAATGAGAGAGTAGAGAAAATGACGCTACGCACGCCTAGTGAAGAAGAAACCGTCTCTGTCACTTTTGCACCTGAGGGGCTATTGGCTCATCCTGCGACCAGAACTCACAGTCGTAAGTTAAAAAAACTTTATCAGGAGTATGGCGTACCGACTTGGCTGAGAAAAAGAACGCCTATAATTATGTATAACGACAAAATTGCCATGGTAGGTGATCTGTTTGTAGACAAAAATTTTCACGGTCATGATTGTGAAATAGTATGGAATAAAGTATAAGAAAATAAATAAGTAAGAATAGCAATGTTTAAAAGGATAATAACGATGAATAAAATTACCACAGGACTACTACTGGCAACGGCTCTATTTAGTGCATCATCAATGGCTGCTGGTGATCCTGTCGCTGGGAAAGCAAAATCAGCAATATGCGCAGCCTGCCATGGTGCGGATGGAATGGCTCTTATTGATGGCTATCCAAACATTAAAGGTCAAAATTCGGCATACATTCAATCTTCTCTTAAAGCTTATCGTTCTAAGCAAAGAAACGGTGGGTTAGCCGTTGTGATGCAAGCTCAAGCTATGTTGTTAAATGATCAGGATATTGAGAACTTAGCGGCTTACTATTCGTCATTAAAGTAATCGCCACTAAAGTAATCGTTGCTGAATAAGCTCCTTGAAGTTATTTGAGTAGATTAGGTATTAATTAAGGGACTAAAATGAAGAAAATTGAAGCGATCATTAAGCCATTCAAATTAGATGATGTACGTGAAGCATTGGCTGAAGTTGGTATTACTGGTATGACGGTTTCAGAAGTAAAAGGTTTCGGTCGTCAAAAAGGCCATACGGAACTGTATCGTGGTGCAGAGTATATGGTGGACTTTTTACCTAAGGTAAAACTGGAAATCGTAGTGAATGGCGACGTGGTCGAACAATGCATTGATACCATTATTGAAACGGCGCAAACTGGAAAAATTGGTGACGGTAAAATTTTCGTCACTGACGTTGAACGAGTGGTTCGAATCCGTACCGGTGAAGAAGACGAAGACGCTATTTAGTTCTTTGATTATAGAGAGTCACTTGGGGATATCCTCAAGTGACTCCAATCACTATTTTAAAGGAGCGAAAGCTCCTTTTTTATTAGGAGAATTTTAATGACAAAGTGGTACGCAAGAATAGTGGCAGTGTTGAGCTGCTCGGCACTGATATTTTTGCTGTTATTTCGAGGGTTGTTTAATATACCAGAACAACCACAACTGTTGTTACCTAACGAGAACCCGTCATCAGAGGTAAAGCAGTGTTATAAAAACCCTACGTCTAAGCCCATTGATGACAATGGCACCATCTCCTTGTTAGTTTGGAATCTCTATAAGCAAAACAACTCTTCTTGGCGGTCAGAATTAGACCGTTACAGCCAACAGCGTCAACTAATTTTGTTACAGGAAGTCAGTTTAACCGATGAGTTTGCATCTTGGCTGTCTAGTAAGCCCTGGGGGAGCCAGTACGTAAACGCATTTAAAGTTTTTGATACCAGTGCCGGCGTATTGAATCTCGCCTCTCAGATGCCGTCTGAAGCGTGTGCGTATGTTCAAGTAGAACCTTGGTTACGTCTGCCAAAATCGGCGCTCTATGCGCGTTATCGACTGAGTAATGGCGAATACTTAGCCGTGATTAATCTTCATGCTATCAATTTTACTTTTGGCGTGTCTGACTACCAAAAGCAGATAGATACATTACGTCGAATTGTTCAGCGTCATACTGGTCCGCTTATTCTTGCTGGAGATTTTAATACTTGGAGTGAGTCAAGAATGGCGTCTGTTCGGCAAGTGACGGGATCTTTAAAGTTAAAAGAGGTGACGTTTAAGCCTGATGATCGTAAGCGCTTTATTACAGGTCTGCCCCTTGACCATATTTTTGTCGCTAATTTAGACGTTATCAACGCAAAAGCGCCCATCACGGACGCTTCAGATCATAACCCTATGCTGGTTGAACTTAGAATATCAGGATATACAAAGCCCAAATAATAAAGTAACCCAGCCACGGTATGGATGCGATTAACAATGCTTGGCGTTGAGTGAACTCTGTCCATGCACCAATGGCGGCATAGCCTAATACAATATACCAAGGTAAAAGCAGAGGAAAAGCACTGGCAAATCCTGACCATTGACTGGTTAGAGGCAGTTTTAGCAAGCCATTCAAGCTATTTAGATCCGCAGCATAATTCATGACTTGTCCATGGTTTACCAATAGATTGACGTAGCTGGCAAGGTCCCCTAAAACAGCAGGGAATATAACCACCGATGCCCCTGCAAACCATTTCCAATAACCGTGCTGATACTTACTTGGCTTGGCTGCAAGCATAAACCAGAAAGCCAGCAAACCAATCACAAGAGTACGATTTAAAATATCGTTAATAATTTCACTTGCCATCAACGTGTTGGCGTCTAATTGAGTGACGATATTTTGATCGGTTTGACTGATAAGAGCGGCTTTTAGCCATTCAAAATCGACGACATCGAAATAGGCTCCCCAAAATAGAAACGGGCTGATAAGCAATAATATGTAGATCTGCCATCCCCACATCCCCTTTTGATAGAGTGCGGAAAAACAGGATGTTGGCGCTCGGAATATATCAAGCAACATAATGAGCGGATTGCTAGATGGAATGATCATACACTTACCTTAGTTACATCGACGTACAGTTTTAGTTTTTGTCCTGGTTGAATATATTTCTGCTTAGTAAGGTTATTCCATTTAACAATATCTGAGCTTTTTACTTTAAACTTATTGGCTATTGCGCTGATGGTATCACCATTGCGAACTTTATAATTAACGGTGCGAATGATGGCGCCATCACTGCTGTTTTTCCAGATAACTATTTTTTGCCCAACGCGCAATGTATCTCTTGGTCCCATGCCATTCCACTTTGCTAGTGACTGATAAGAAACGTTATTTTTTCTAGAGATACTCCATAAACTTTCACCTGATAACACCGTGTGAGTGACTTTATATTTGCCTCTGGCAATAGACTGAGTTTTGGCTAGTCTATTTTTGGCACTCAGGGTATAGGTTTTGTCGCTACCTGTTGAGGTAGGGATCATCAAAAATTTTCCGGCGCGTATGTTGTTATTAGTTAAACCATTTGCGGTGCGAATAATCTTGGCTGTCGTATTGTGTTTTCTGGCAATAACACTAATGGAATCACCAGCTTTTACTTTGTAGCGAACAAGCTTGACGCCTTTGCCACGGTTTTCAAGCGCAGATTTATTAAATTGTTCAACATTACTGGCAGGAATCAAAAAGTGGTGTGGGCCTTCTGGTGCTGTTGCCCATTGATTATATGCAGGGTTGTAGCTTTGTAACTGTTTCACGCTTAGGCCAGCATAATTAGCGGCAATGGCTAAATCGAGCTGTTCTTTTGGATCGACTAACTCCAAAACGGGTTTGTTAGCAATGGCAGGAATAGTGATACCGTATTTCTCTTGATTTGCGACAACATCAGCCAATGCGAGTAGTTTTGGTACATAACCACTGGTTTCTTTAGGCAGATCTAATGAGAAGAAATCGATAGGTTTGTTGGCTTTTTCATTCTTGGTAATCGCTCTAGAAACGCGTCCACCGCCGCTGTTATACGCTGCGATCGCGTGGCTCCAATTACCGTTAAAGCGTTTATTTAAGTAGGTAAGGTAGTTAAGAGCTGCATCGGTTGCTGCATCGACGTCGCGACGGCCGTCATACCAGTAATTCTGCTCTAGGCCGTACATCTTTCCTGTTCCAGGAACGAATTGCCATAACCCAGCAGCACTGCCGTGTGAATATGCAAATGCATCGAAGGCACTTTCAACCACAGGTAGCAGTGCTAGCTCTAATGGCAGTTGGCGCTGTTCAATTTTCTCAACAATCAAATATAAAAAAGGCTCAGCGCGTTGTGAAATCGTTGCGAGGTGTTTGGGGTGTTTAATATACCAATCACGATAGTAATCTATCGTTTTGTGATCTGGCACAGGTAGATAGAGCTGCATTGCAATTCGTTGCCAAATATCTTCTTGCTGCCATGGCGTTGCAGCAGTGGGAGATTCTACGGTGAGAGAGGCCGAATTGGCATCTGACGCGGAGTGTTCTGTTGTCGCAATACCGCTGTTATCGTCAATAACATCAGATTGATTTTTAATAGAATTTGTATCGCGATTTTCAGCACTATGTGTCGACGCATCATTTTGTTGGACTGATTGGCAACCAGCCAAGAGCAGCACTACAGCCCAACTAAATAGAATTCTCATTAATCTAACCTTTTTCAAAATTGGCTGCTGATGATACTTGTGCTCAATTGTTGATACAAGGCAGAAAATGTTAAAATGCGTTCTTCCACTCTCTGAGTGCGCTAAAGATAGTCACAGGACGGGTGTCCCTAACTCTGTTTGATACGGAGTTTATAATGCTGGGCTGCTCTACCCTTAAAAATGGGTTGATCCACTTCTCCTGCCTTAATGTCGTGGGCAGCGTGGGTTTGTTTTCACTTCTAAGGCGATAAACTTCTTCTCTGTATTGAAGAAGCTGTTGGTTATCGGGTTCTACCGCTAACGCGAAAGCGATGTTACTGGTGGTGTACTCATGAGCAGGATAAATTTCAGTCTCTTCTGGCAAACAGAGTATCTTATTTAACGACTCGAACATCTGCTCGTTTGTGCCTTCAAAAACACGGCCACAGCCTGCTGAGAATAGAACATCGCCGCAGAACAGTTTTCCATCGCCAACATAACCGATATGACCACTTGTGTGGCCAGGTAGGTCGATAACCAGAAATGTTTCATCGAATAGAGAGAATTGGTTTCCTGCCGGCATCGGATGGGTGAGTGATTCGATATTATCGTTTTCAGGACCAACCACCTTGATATGAGGAAATTCAGATCTTAGTGCTGGAATACCACCAATATGGTCTTGATGGTGATGAGTGATGAGTATCGCTTCTAATGTTAACCCATGTTCATTGAGGTAATTCAAAACGGGTTGAGCCTCTCCGGGATCAACTATTGCACAACGTAAATCGTGATTTTCAATTAGCCAGATGTAATTGTCATTAAATGCGGGTATGCTCTTGATGGTTAACATTTTGTTCTCCAGCTACGGAATGATGAAATTAAGTGATGAAACCAGCTCGTACTACACGAAAACTTGAGAAACCACACTCATGGCAGCAATTAAAAAATGGCCAATGGGTATCCGAATCTATCCAAATGAGATTGGATGAATGGTGCCCTAAGTTATTTGGTTATCATATGCTTAAACTTGGTGGTTTAAGTTGTGAGATTGCCAGTAGTATGTGCAATATACAACATCAAGTTAATGTCGATATAAAAAACCCTTTGCATAATGTTATCGCTGATAGCTGCAACTTACCATTTTTAGAGAAAAGTTTTGATGTCATTTTGCTGGCTCATCAACTGGATTACAGCAATGATCCCCACTGTTTATTAAGAGAAATAGATAGGGTAATGATTGATGACGGCTATCTGATATTAACGGGGTTTAATCCAATAAGCCTGACTGGCGTGAATAGCTTAATGCCATGGCGAAAAAATAATTTACCTTGGAGTGGACGAATGTTTACGCCAAATCGGATACGTGATTGGTTGGGATTACTTAACTATCAAGTGATTCACTCAGATCAGTATGCGGTTTTACCTTGGAATCATCCTGTCTGGACGTGGGCAGAGAGTGGGCTAGGGGACTGTATAACACCTTTCGGTAGCTTATATTTTATTGTCGCAAGAAAAAGAACCTATCCGCTTAAACTCATAAAGCCCCATTGGCGACTAAAAAGAAGATTGTCACCAGTGGGAGTAAATTGCCGAATTCGATAGATTTTTAGCTATTATTGGCTGCTATATAGCCTTGGTCTATCTCGGTAGGGTTTTCTGCAGCCGCTCTGGCTATGTCATCGCAGATCTCATTTTCTCTATGCCCTGCGTGGCCCTTAACCCATTTCCATTCAACTTGATGGCGAGCGGACTCCGTGTCCAGTGCTTGCCATAAGTCAGCATTTTTAACTGGCTTTTTGTCGGCGGTTTTCCAGCCGCGCTTTTTCCAATTGTGTATCCATTGAGTGATGCCTTGTCTTACATACTGGCTATCCGTGGTTAGCGTTACCTGACATGGTTCCTTCAGTAACTTTAAAGCGACGACGGCCGCCATCATCTCCATACGATTATTGGTGGTAAGTTCAAAGCCTTTTGCGAGCTGCTTTTCGTTCTGTTTGTAACGCAAAACGATGCCATATCCGCCGGGACCGGGATTACCTAAACAAGAACCATCAGTGAAAACTTCAACTTGTTTTGTCATGATTTGATACTATTGGTTATTATTGCTATTTGCTTCGGTATAGTCTGACATACAACTCATTATGAATACTAGTAACAATTCAAACCAACAACGTATTATCGTTCTCGATACTGAAACCACCGGTATGAACCGAGAAGGCGGCCCAACATACTTGGGACATCGCATTATTGAAATTGGTGCCGTGGAAATTATTAACCGCAAATTAACGGGGCGACATTTTCACGTCTACATTAAGCCAGATCGTGAGATTCAACCTGATGCTATTGAAGTTCATGGTATTACTGATGAGTTTTTGCGAGATAAACCTAATTATCGCACCGTACACCAAGAGTTTTTGGATTTCATAAGCGGAGCCGAATTGGTTGCACACAATGCGCCATTTGATGTCGGTTTTATGGATAATGAGTTTAGCATGCTGGACTCCGCCATTGGTAAGACAGAGCAATACTGTAAAATTACCGATACCCTTGCTATGGCGAAGAAGATATTTCCGGGTAAGCGAAATAATCTAGATACGTTGTGTGACCGGTATGGAATCGATAACTCTCATCGGACGCTTCACGGCGCTTTACTCGATGCTGAGATTTTAGCTGACGTATACTTGTTAATGACAGGTGGGCAAACGGCCTTGCAGTTTAATGCCAACAGCCTATCAAATAGTGATGCGGGTTCAGAAACCATTAAACGTGTTGAGATGGGGCGAAAATCACTTAAGGTTTTACAGGCAACGGCCGATGAATTAGATGACCACCAAAGTCGTTTAGATATTGTAGAAAAAGCCGGTGTTTGTCTCTGGCGTCAATAGAGGAAGCTATGTTCAGGATTCTGTGTTTATTGATTTTTATTTTCGCCACGCCATTGAGTTGGTCGCAAACAGAATCCACCATGTCATTGTTGGATAATCGGTTTCGAGTGGACCCCACTGTCGATCAAATATCATTTCTTGTTTATCGTGAGAAACGTTCACGATCCGTTGTTCTAGTGCGCCCTGATGGTAAAAAATACTACGCTTGGAATCATCCTGAGAATGTCTCTTGGTACGAAGAGAATGGCTTGGACATTATTTCTATAGAAAACCCGATGCCGGGACCTTGGCAGGCGGTGGGAAAAGTAACCCCAAGAAATAATATAATTGTTCTTTCCAATTTAAAGTTAAGCGTTGATTCGTTTCCAAATCGCCTATATCACAATGAAAGATTAAAATTTACTGCGCGACTCACCCAAGAGGGAAATCCTTTAGTGTTAAAAGATTTTCTCGATCGCGTTCGGATGAAAGTCTCTTTTATACGTTATGTTCAAGACACGGAAAACCCAGAACTAACAGAAGAGCCTGAGATCGTATCCCTTGGTACATTTAAGGATGATGGCACTGGGTTAGATGAGGTTGCTGGTGATGGCGTATTTACCGTAGAGTTGCCCATTAGCGTGGATGCCGGAAAATATCGTGCACAAATTACGTCTGGTAATGGTGTGTTTTTAAGAGCGGTCGAGCAGACAGTGTTAGTTTATCCAACTCCAGTTGAGGTCACTTTTGTTCAATCTCATGAAGAGGGTGTTGACCATTCCGTGATGATTACAGGCGAGATGGGAATGGTTCTTCCGGGTAGTATTGCCGGACATTTTGAACTCACTTCACCGGATGATAATAAGGTGATTGCTGAAACTTCGGTAGATAAAGATTCTCTATCTACCTCATTGACGATAAAAAATGATATGTCTCCAGGCAAACATGTCTGGAGTGGTAAGATTTATGCGACAGAAGGTGCAGCGCAACGAGAGTTGATGTTCAATATTGAACAGAGCGCGTTTAGCGTCATGCAAAAATTGGATATTGAGAAATCCACCAAAGAATATCAACGAATTCAGGAAGAGAAAAAACGCAGGTTAGAGCAAGAGAGAATTACCCGCGACAGAGAAGACGCTAGAATGAAAGGAATGCTAACGATTCTAGTGGGTAATCTGGTCGTCATTGTTATCGGTCTAATTATCTGGTTTATTATTAGGAAGTTGCGTACTCGCAAAGTGACGCTGCCAGAAATGCAGTTAACCCCTCCTCCTAAGTAATTGATGTGAGCAATATCTTTTTGTTTGATGAAACCCCATTTGATGCTCGACAGCAAAAATCAAATGGGGTAAAACTCTATGCAGTGCACACACATAGTTTTTAATAGAATTAGAGAGAAAAATCATGTATCAGGATCTAATACGTTCAGAGTTAAATGAAGCCGCTGAAGTTCTCAATAAATTTCTTAGTGACGATGCCAATATTCAGCAGATTGAGTCCGCTGCAAAAATGATTGCGGATTCATTTAAGCAAGGGGGCAAAGTACTCTCTTGTGGTAATGGAGGCTCTCACTGTGACTCCATGCATTTTGCGGAAGAGTTGACGGGACGCTATAGAGAGAATCGACCAGGCTATCCGGGTATCGCAATTTCAGATCCAAGCCATCTTTCATGCGTGAGTAATGATTTTGGTTACGATTTTGTTTTTTCTCGTTATGTAGAAGCTGTCGGCTCAAAAGGCGATGTATTGTTTGGCTTATCGACATCTGGAAACTCAGGTAATATCCTAAAAGCCATTGATGCTGCTAAAGCAAAAGGAATGTCAACCATTGCTTTAACAGGTAAAGATGGTGGAAAAATGGCTGGATTGGCTGACATTGAGATACGAGTACCACATTTTGGCTACGCTGATCGTATTCAAGAGATTCATATCAAGATCATTCATATCATTATTCAGCTAATTGAAAAAGAGATGGAAAAATAAAGGGTAAGTGATAGACCATGTGTGAATTGCTCGGCATGAGTGCGAATGTGCCCACCGATATCTGTTTTAGTTTTGCAGGGTTAATGCAACGAGGAGGAAGAACGGGTCCTCATCGAGATGGCTGGGGGATTACCTTCTATGAAGGAAAAGGCTTTCGTACTTTTAAGGATCCTAATCCTAGCTGCAACTCAAAAATTGCCGAATTAGTACAAAATTATCCAATAAAAAGTCGCTCTGTGATTAGTCATATCCGGCAAGCTAATCGTGGCGGTGTGAATTTAGAGAATACCCATCCTTTCACAAGAGAGCTGTGGGGGCGTTATTGGACTTTTGCTCACAATGGTCAACTTACGGATTATGAAAGCTTGGCAACAGGCAGACATCGTCCGGTTGGCAATACCGATAGTGAGCTGGCATTTTGCTGGCTTCTCAATCAGCTAGAAGAGAGATACCCGGAACCACCACAAGATCTTTGTGGCATGTTTCAGTACGTGGCAGAGTGCTGCGAACAACTGAAAACGCTGGGTGTTTTTAACATGCTGTTGAGTGATGGTGAGTATGTAATGACATTTTGCACCAATCATCTTTATTGGATCACTAGAAGAGCTCCTTTCGGCAAAGCGAGCTTGATTGATGAAGATATGACGGTGAACTTTCAGGAAGAGACAACGCCAGATGATGTTGTTTCTGTTGTGGCAACTCAGCCTCTGACTGATAATGAAAATTGGCGACGAATGAAGCCGGGAGAGTATAACCTTTTCCACTTTGGTGAAGTCATTGATTGCAATAAAGAGAGCTTACAGCATATTGAATATGCAGAAGCGAAACCCAAATCTCAGGCGCCAACGGCACCATTAGAGTAGGTTTTATTCTTTTGTCACTAAAAACAAATAACGCTTATAATTGGACGAAACGTCCATTTATAAGCGTTAAAGATTCGTTTCAAGCAACGGATTGAGAGACGGTTAATTCGCTAATCTGCGGCGTAACCGTTAGCAGCTAACTGCTCACCATCCAAAACCGCATCCCCCTCTTGCATGGAAAGCCTGCCGGCTAAAAACCACTGTATCGTTAAAGGGTAAATACTGTGCTCTTGCACTTGGATACGTTGCTGTAACGTGTCGACATCATCGTCAGCAAATACCGGTACTTTGGCTTGTAAAATGACAGGGCCACCGTCTAACTCTTCGGTGACAAAGTGAACGCTGGTTCCATGTTCTTTATCACCCGCTTCGATGGCTCTTTGATGAGTGTGTAACCCCGGGTATTTAGGCAGTAATGAGGGGTGAATGTTGAGCATTTTGCCACGATAGTGGCGCACAAATTCACTACTTAATATACGCATATAACCCGCCAGAATGATTACGTCGGGGTTATAGCTGTCAATCTGCTGCATCAGTTGTTGATCATATGCTTCACGAGACTCACATCCTTTGCTATCAACAAAGTGAGCGTCAATATTTGCCAGCTTTGCTCGTTCCAATCCGTAAGCGTCTCGACGATTAGAAAACACTGCAGTAACTTGGCCGAGTGAGTCCGAGGCATCAACATTAAACGTATCGATAATAGCTTGTAAATTACTGCCGTTACCGGAGATTAACACCACAATATTCTGCATATACTACACTACCTTAATTCGGGGTATCTATCATCACTCTACTTGATTTCGACTTGTTCTTCACCTTCATCTGCATCGGCAATGGAACCTATTACCCATGCGTTCTCTCCCTCAGCATTGAGCAACTGAACGGCCTTATCTGCTTGCTGTTGAGGAAGTGCGATCACTAAACCGACACCACAGTTAAATGTGCGATACATTTCAAACGTATCAACATTGCCTTTCTCTTGTAACCAGTTGAAGATGTCAGGCCATTGCCAGCTATTTTTATCAATCACAGCTTTGCTGCCTTGCGGTAATACTCTCGGAATATTTTCCCAGAAACCGCCACCAGTAATGTGTGAGATAGCATGAATATCATGCTGCTCGATTAACTTAAGAGCCGATTTTATGTAGATTTTGGTGGGTTCTAAAAGCAGTTCGCCAATTGTTTTACCATTCAGCTCTTCATCGAGGTTTGCATTCGATACTTGTAGAATTTTGCGGATAAGTGAGTAGCCATTTGAGTGGGGGCCACTTGAACCTACGGCGATTAAGGCATCACCACAAGCGACTTTACTTCCATCAATAACGTCGGCTTTCTCTACTACGCCAACACAGAAACCTGCGACATCATAGTCTTCACCTTCATACATCCCAGGCATTTCTGCGGTTTCACCACCAATAAGGGCACATCCAGATTGGATACATCCTTCACCAATACCGGTCACTACGTCGGCAGCTGTGTCTACATCCAGTTTACCTGTTGCGTAGTAATCTAGAAAAAACAGTGGCTCAGCACCTTGAACAATCAAGTCGTTCACACACATAGCGACTAAATCAATACCTATGGTATCGTGCTTTTTCATATCCAGTGCTAGTCGAAGTTTCGTTCCTACGCCATCGGTACCAGAGACCAGTAAAGGTTGTTTATACTTAGTTGGCAGTTCACACAATGCACCAAATCCACCAAGCCCACCCATTACCTCTGGACGGCGCGTGCGTTTTACCACACCTTTAATTCGGTCAACTAAAGCGTTACCTGCGTCTATATCTACACCGGCGTCTTTGTAACTTAAAGAAGATTTATTGGCACTCACGGGATGTCCTCGTCATGTCATTTAAGATGTGAAAGTCGGCGCTATTCTAACCGAGATACAGCAAGAAGGAAAACGTTTGCGCAACAAAAAATATCTGCAAGATTTTCTCGGCAAAAACAATAAAAAACCGTATAATCACAAGGTTTATTTAAATATTGCCGGAGATGAAAATGAAAGTTGTTGAAGTAATGCACCCATTGGTTAAACACAAAGTAGGTTTAATGCGAGAAGGGGACATCAGCACTAAGCGTTTTCGTGAGTTAGCTACTGAAGTTGGTAGCTTGTTAACTTACGAAGCAACCTCAGACTTTGAGACTGAAAAAGTGACAATTGAAGGTTGGGATGGTCCGGTTGAGGTTGATCAGATCAAAGGCAAGAAAGTGACTGTGGTGCCAATTCTTCGTGCTGGTTTAGGTATGATGGATGGTGTGTTGGAACATGTACCAAGTGCTCGTATTAGCGTTGTTGGTATTTATCGTGATGAAGAGACATTAGAGCCGATTCCATACTTTAATAAGTTGGCATCAAATATTGATGAGCGTATTGCGTTGGTTGTCGATCCTATGTTGGCGACGGGTGGTTCGATGATCGCTACGATAGATCTGCTAAAAGATAAAGGTTGTAAGTACATCAAGGTATTGGTTTTAGTTTCTGCACCTGAAGGTATTGCTGCTCTTGAGAAAGCACATCCTGATGTTGAGTTATATACGGCTGCAATTGATGAGAAGCTAAATGATAAAGGTTACATTGTTCCTGGTTTAGGGGACGCTGGTGACAAGATTTTTGGTACAAAATAAACGTTAATTAACGTCCAGTGAGAGTTATTTTACTCAATTTAGTCAGGTAAATAGAGGCTTGATAAAGTAGAAGCATTGGAACGGTTTAATAAAAAAATAGCGGCGGATGTGTAATGCATCCGCCGCTATTTTTTTGCTATTTAAACGACATGCTAACAAATTGACTCTGATAGCATGCCGCTTGGATATTATGCTTGTTCTTCTTCAATTTGAGCATTATCCACAACATGGTTTTCACCAAGGTCATTTGGTAATACTAGATTAAGCACAATAGCGACGATACCGCATAGGCTTACGCCTTGTAAGCTGAACTCACCGATACCAAATGCCATACCACCAATACCAAATACTAGCGTAACAGCAACAATAGCTAAATTACGGGATTTATGTAGATCAACATTGTTTTTGATTAAGGTATTTAGACCAACGGTTGCGATTGAGCCGAACAGCAGAATCATAATGCCGCCCATAACAGGTACAGGGATAGTTTGCAGTATTGCTCCAAGCTTACCGACTAATGCAAGTACAATGGCGGTAACCGCAGCCCATGTCATGATGGCAGGGTTATAAGCTTTGGTTAACATAACAGCGCCGGTTACTTCACTGTAAGTGGTGTTAGGTGGCGCACCCAACATTGAGGCAGCCATGGTTGCGACACCATCACCTGTGATTGTGCGGTGAAGGCCTGGTTTTTTCAGGTAATCTTTTCCAGTTACGCTGGATATCGCCAGCATATCCCCAACGTGTTCAACGGCTGGAGCAATAGCGACTGGGATCATAAAGAGGATGGCATTAATGTTGAACTCTGGTGCGGTGAAGTTAGGTAGTGCAAACCATGCGGCATTGCTTACCGGTGAAAAATCAACGACACCAAACATAAGGCTTAAAAGGTAACCGACAGTAATGCCACCAAAAATAGGCAGTAACTTCATGAAACCTTTTGCAAACACACTAATCGCGATAGTAGCAATTAATGAGAGACTAGAAATCCACAGTGCGTGATCGGCGTTGATTAGTTGTACTGCACCATCTCCGGTTTTACCAAGAGCCATGTTTACTGCCACAGGAGCAAGACCTAAACCGATAACCATAATGACCGGGCCTACCACAACAGGTGGAAGTAACTTATGAATAACTTCAACACCTTTGGCTTTTATTAGAGCACCGAGTAATACATAAACAAAGCCCGCAGCCATTAGGCCACCCATGGTACTGGCAATACCCCAGGTTTGAACACCGAACATGATAGGAGCTATAAAAGCGAAAGAAGAAGCAAGGAAGATAGGAACAGAGCGTCGAGTAATAAGTTGAAAGAGAAGGGTTCCGAGGCCAGCGCCAAATAGTGCAACATTAGGGTCCAGTCCAGTGAGTAGCGGCACTAGAACAAGTGCACCAAATGCAACGAAGAGCATTTGAGTACCCTGAAGTATGTTAGTCATTAATCCATCCTTTAAGAAGTGCAAAACAAAATTCGCAGGATTCTACCACCAATGTAATCGATTGCCTTATCATTTTTGATTTGCTAGTGTGATAAATGTCACATTTAAAAATGCAAGTAATAGCAAAGATAAAAGATGAAAATGGTAATCATAACAATGCGAAATTCGCGGTGTGCTATTTTATGTCCAATTTCTACCATAACTGAATCAGTTGACCTTGCTCCTATAGCAAGAGTTGCTTATCATCGCTATTCACTATCAATATATTATTAGGGTCAGTATGCGCCATCTCGCTATTTTCTTAATGGGACTACTTGTTTTACCTGTTTATGCCGCCGTCAAAGTAGATGTGTATCGAACAGAGGTTGTTCTGGATGAAAATGATGTTGATACAGAAAAGGCAGCAAAAGCTGCTGGTTTTCAACAAGTCATTATTAAAGCGTCTGGTGATAAAAACTCAGCGTCTAATCCGGTAGTGTTAAAAGCATCACGTCAGAGTAGCCAGTATCTTACTCAGATCAGTTATGGTGAGCATCTTGGCGGCAAAACTTTAAAGATGTTGTTTAATCCTCCTCAGATTCAGTCGCTATTAATGCAAGCTGAATTACCTTTTTGGTCTGATGTTCGTTCAAACCTAGTGGTTTGGATTGTTGAAGAGTCTCAATACCAACGTGCGATACTGTGGGAGCAATCTGGCAGTAGTGCGATGAACCAGTTTAAGTATTTTGCTGATTTGAGAGGGCTGCCAGTAACTATTCCGGTGGGAGATATTGATGATGTGGTCAGTATCACCGCTCCAGAGTTGTGGGGTGGTTTTGTTTCACCGATTAGTATGGCTAGCCAAAGATATAATGGAGATGCTGTGCTGGTGGTAAGAATTCAGCAATCTGCCAGTCAAAGTACAATTCGTTGGACTCTTTATGATGAGAAACCCGCGTTTATGGAAGAGTCTAAGCGTCAACCGCTATCTGGCTTTTCTCGGGGGGAAACTCATGTTGCACTAGAACAAGTTGTTGATGAAGTGAGTAATTATTACGCAGAAAAAAGCGCCGTGAGAAACTCTGGAGAATTAACGGGTACAGTGGATGTGCAGTTTATTAATATCACCTCATCAAACCGCTTTTTCACGTTAGAGAAATTACTGAAAGAGAAGAACTCAGTTGCCAGTTTAAGTGTGCAGAAAGTAGTAGGAAATGAAGTTACATTTACGGTGAATTTATTAAGCTCTATTGAAGAGTTTGAAGCTGAGTTGCTACAGAGTGACAATATAGAGAAATTTGAAATAGATACGTTGCCTTCTGTTGGTTCGAGTATTGATGTAAATAGTGATGTAACACAATCTGGCGATATGCTTGTTGCGGAGCAGGGCGTTGACGAGGTATCTGTTCAACCCGTTCAGGTTGATAATAACGTATCTCAACCCGTCGTTGAGGAGACGTCAATGGATGTTGATTCAGGTTTGGTCAATGAAGATATAACGGCGAATAAACCGATTGTTTTTGAATGGATAGATTAATAAAGAAAGAGCCGCAATAGCGGCTCTTTCTTTAGAGATGGTTATTTTTTCTCGGCGTAACTCGCTTTCTCTTGCTTTTCTACTTCTGATAGTTTGGTTAGCTTGAGACCAAGTTCTCTACCTCGACTCCTTGCATAAAGGATATTGCCGACAAAAGCGATACAAGTTAACAGTAACTCCACTAACGCTAGCCAGCGCTCACCTTGATCAACATATAATATTGTTAACGAGTGTAAAAAGTAGAGCATCAATACAAAGTTAGCCCAAGCGTGAGTATACGCTTTACCCGTTAATATACCACGCAGTGGAAACAGCAGTGGTATACACCATGCAATGGCGGTGGTGTAAGGGTTTACGTGTGGGTGTGGGGATATGAAAATTTGCCACAACGCGACCCAACTGAATAGCGATAAATAACCAATTAATGCTAGGTATCTAAATTGTTGGGTTCGGTTGTTATCCAATTGTTCCATAACATTTCCTACTAAAGTATCTCTAACACTTGCTCAGGTGGGCGACCATGTTTTGCTTGACCATTTGCCACCACAATCGGTCTTTCAATTAGCTTGGCATTATTTGCCATAGCCATAAAAAGCTGTTCATCACTGAGTGAGCTGTCCGCTAAATTCAACTCTTTATATAATGCTTCTTTGGTACGCATCATATCTCTGACTGAAGTCAATTTGAGTTGGCTATATAACTCTTTTAATGTCTCTACTGAAAGTGTTTCATCCAAATATTTTACTATTTTAGGTTGAATGCCTTTCTCTTCTAGTAGCTGTAAGGTCTGGCGGCTTTTTGAGCATCTCGGGTTGTGATAAATCACGACTTCCATGGTTTTCTCCTTGAGTAACCGTTTAGTTCCACGGTTTTATTGTAATGCTAAGAAACGATCTCGTTGGATCATTAATTGATCAATACGGGCATCATACCTTGCTTGTTCTAAACTACCCAGTTCAACAAGTTGACTTGCCTGAGTAAAGTTTTGTAATGCTTTGTTCCAGCCACCTCGTAAAGCGAAAATCTCTCCCTTGGCTGCTAGGTTTTCTGCTGATTTTCCTTGTTTGCCATAAGCGTCAGCAAGCAGTTGCCAACCATTAATATCATTTGCGTGTTCATGTGTATATCTCTGCAGCAAACTGGCCGCTTGCTTAAACTGTTCTGCTTCTATAAGCGCATTGGCGTAGTTAATGGTCAGTACTGGGTTGTTCGGTTTTTTAGTTAGAGCATTCTCTAATAGCGTGATGGATTGTTGTGGCTGTTTTTTATAAATATATAAATCAGATAAGGCGTCTAAATAGAACGTATTCAATGCGTCTTGTTTGAGCAGGGCGGTTAATAGGGTTTCTGCTTTCTGTAGCTGCTTGGTATCAAGATATACCAGAGCTTGACCGTACTGATAAGTTGGTTTTAACTCTGCGCTGCTCTTTTTCAGGCGACGCTCTAGCCAATCTAATGCTGCCTCAGGTTCAATTTGAGCATGACGAGCCACTACCCGAGCTTTGGCCAAATGATAGTCAATAGATGGTCCCAATTTTAATGGTGGATATTGTTGAGCTCGCGCCCGAGAGTCAGTAATTCGTTCTTGAGGTAATGGGTGAGTCAGTAACATTGCAGGTGGCGTACTGGCGTATCGATACTGATCCGCAAGACGACCAAAAAATTGCGGCATAGCGCGTACGTCAAAACCTGATTTTGCTAAGGTGACGATGCCGAAACGGTCAGCTTCTTTTTCGTTACTTCGGGTGTAGTTAATCTGGCTTTGCATGGAACCCGCCGTTGTCGCTGTCATCGCCGCAATACCAGCCTCGGGTGCCGCGATGGCTAACAGTAACGACCCTGCTAAAGCAGCAATGGTCGCTGGGGTACGTCGGGCTTGTGCCTCCATGCTTCTTGCTAAGTGTCTTTGGGTAACGTGGGCGATTTCGTGAGCCATAACAGAGGCCAGTTCACTTTCGCTGTTTGCATGTAAAAAGAGGCCTGAATGCAACGCAACATAGCCACCGAAGAACGCGAATGCATTAATCATCCGATCTTGAATCATGAAGAACTGAAAAGGCGTCTTTACATCATTGGCGTTGCCGACAAGCTGGTGGCCTAAGTTGCTTATATATTCGTTAAGTACCGGGTCATGAATAATAGGGCTACTTGCCCGCAACATTCGCATATATGCATCACCGTAGACTTTTTCTTGATCTATGGTTAGCGTTCCCGCTGCAGCAGTACCTATATCTGGTAGCTCGACACTAGCGCTAGCTATCGTGGGGGTAATTAGTGATGTTGTCACTAATAGAGCAATGAGAGAGCGTGTTTTTTTTATCATGGGTTGTAGTATGACTCCTGACGCGATATAGCTTTGACAGCATTATTTTTGTATGGTTTCTTTTCGTTCATATTAATAATTTGATCATTAATATAAGGTTAATAGCCCTTTATTTATTATCGCCTATGTGGATGATAGTGTCTCTCTTTGCTTAAGTAACTTTTGTGTCTGTTTTTCTTTAATTGATCGGGTTGATGCCGCGGTGAATCATGCACCTTGAAATCACTTGAGCGTCTATGACTGGGTATAGATTGTTATAAATAATCGAGAAAGTGAAGCCCTTTTTGTTAAAACGCTTTATACTCGGTGACGTGAGAATGCGATAGGTTTGTCGGTTTGCTCAGGAGATAAGTTACTTTTCTATTGATATTGATGAAGTGTAGCATGATGCCTTGTGTTTTGGATTTACGTAAAGAAGGCTGTCCCATGGCGCTATTGCTTGCTAAAAGAGCAAGCCAAAAAATAGGTTCAGGCCAGTTAGATGTGTATGTGTCTGACAAAAGTTCTATGTTGGATATCCTCCGTTATTTAGATAAAAATAATTTTTCTGTAAATGTTGATGATAGTCGTGAGTTCTATCTGTTAACGATAATTAAAAAGAGTACCTGTTCCGATGTTTGATATGGTTAACCGCTGGTATAAAAGACGTTTCTCAGATCCAAATGCGGTAAGTTTAGTTGCCATTCTGTTGTTTGGTTTTGTCATTATCTATTTTTTCGGTCACTTGATTGCCCCTCTATTAGTGGCAATTGTTCTTGCCTATTTACTGGAGTGGCCAGTAAACAAACTAGCAAAACTGGGCTTACCTAGGACGCTGTCAGTCGCTTTGGTTTTGGTTATGTTTGTCGGTTTAATGATTTTGGCCTTCTTTGGGCTTATACCGACAGTTTGGAACCAAGTCGGTAATTTAATTAATGATATTCCTGTTATGTATGCAGGGCTGCAAGAATTTTTAAACTCCATGCCGGATAAGTATCCAGAGCTCGCCAACTTGCAGATTGTTGAATCGATAGTAAATAACACCAAAAGTAAGGTTATCGGTTTAGGTGAAACTGTTGTTAAAGGGTCATTGGCATCGCTAGTGAGCATTGCGGCAATCGCAGTTTATATGATTTTAGTGCCTCTACTGGTGTTCTTTTTGTTGAAAGATAGAGATGAGATGCTGGATACGTTAACGGGCATGTTGCCGAGAGATCGAGTGTTAGCCACTCGGGTTTGGCAGGAGATGAACCAGCAGATTTCAAACTATATTCGCGGCAAAGTGATGGAGATCTTAATTGTTGGAGGAGTTAGTTATATCACCTTCGTTATTTTGGATCTGCGTTACTCTGCTTTGTTAGGGGTTGCTGTTGGTTTGTCTGTACTTATTCCTTACATTGGTGCGGCGGCGGTTACCGTTCCGGTTGCGATTGTGGGGCTTTTTCAGTGGGGACTAGAGCCTCAGTTTTATTGGTTGTTAGCCGCTTACGGTATTGTTCAGGCATTAGATGGTAACGTTTTGGTTCCAATCTTGTTTTCTGAAGCCGTTAACCTTCATCCCGTTGCAATTATTAGCGCTGTGTTAGTCTTTGGTGGCCTATGGGGATTCTGGGGAGTCTTTTTTGCGATACCTTTAGCGACACTGGTAAAAGCGGTCTGGAATGCAATTAAGTATCAAGAGGTGGCGGAAGTCACGGCTGAGTAACTTTTCTTTTTGTTAGAAAGCGCCGCCAATAGTTGAGAGCAATTATTGGCGGCGTTGTTTTATGATTGCTGTTTTAAGTAATCCAATACCACTTCATGGTGAGTTTTGGTTTTGAACTTATTAAACACATGTTCAATTACACCGTTTTCGTCAATCAAGAAAGAGATGCGATGAAGGCCGTCATAAATCTTACCCATAAATTTCTTTTCCCCCCAAACACCAAATTGCTCAGCAGCAGAATGATCTTCGTCCGATAACAGAGTGAAATTAAGGTTATCTCTTTCGATAAACTTTCCTAAACGTTTTACTGGGTCAATACTAACGCCTAGAACAACAATACCGAGTTCATCAAGCTCTGCTTTACTGTCTCGTAACCCTTGAGCTTGTACAGTACAGCCTGGTGTCATGGCCTTGGGATAAAAGTAAAATAGTACTTTTTTACCGGCAAAATCAGATATCTTAATGCTATTGCCATCTTGATCTAATAGGGAAACATCCGGGGCTAACTCACCCGCTGTTAGTGTTTTCATGTTGGTCTTCTTCCTTTATTGGCTGTTTTTTATAAAGTTCAGTGAACCTTCTGCCGACAGAAGTTGGCAAAGGTCATTAAACTCTTCCTGAAGTTGCATCAGGTTATATTCTGAATCTACGCTGGCTCGCATAGAGATATGAAACTGGTTATGTTTTTGCTGAACAATGTCTTTATCTATGGTTTGAGCACTGAGCGATGCTAAACCTATCTCTCTGTCCGCAAAAAACTGGGTAAATTGTTCTGTTAAACCTTGTTTATCATCAGATTGAATAAACACTTCTACACGATAGTTGTGCTTGGTTTCTTCATGGGGAAGCGTTCGTTTCATCATGGTAATTAAATCGTGTTCTTGCCCCAACAGCGGCAGGGTTGTTTCTACACGACTTATCTGAATTTTTGTGCCTGAAACTAACATGATGAGGGTAAATTCATTGCCAAAAAGAGCGATACGGCTGTCAACAATATTGCACCCTGCCGAACTGACCAGATGGATAACTTGATTGCTTATGCCCGGTCTGTCAGTGCCTATGGCCGTTATGACTAAATGTTGTGACATTTTGATTCACTCGTTTATGGTTTATGTTTGAATACTAGCACAGTTATTTAAACAAATAACTATGGCGGAGCATGCGCTGTAAGGGGCATTGGAGCTTATAAATTCATGAGAATCAAATTGTTGAGGTGGCTTGTTTGCGGCGTAAAATGGATTAAGCTCAATTATTGCTTATTTAGTGATAACTAAGTGCTTTAATCGCTTGTCTTTTCTAAGTTTCATGCATTACTATTCAGAAAGCGTAAATTAAGGAGAAAAACATGTTTTCAGGAAGTATTGTGGCGTTATTAACACCATTTAGCAGTGATGGTGAAGTGGATTATGATAGCTTAAAAAGGCTGGTCGAATTTCATGTGGAAGCTGGTACAGATGGCATCGTTGCTGTTGGTACAACTGGTGAGTCGGCAACACTGACTGTTGAAGAACATGTAAAAGTGGTTAATAAGGTGGTTGAGTATGCGGCTGGTCGCCTGTGGGTTATTGCCGGAACAGGGGCAAATGCGACTCATGAAGCGGTACTATTTAGTCGCTTGTTAAATGACTCAGGTATTGACGGTGTATTGAGTGTGACTCCGTATTACAATAAACCAAGCCAAGAAGGCCTATATCAGCACTACAAGGCCATTGCTGAAGTAAGTGAAGTTCCTGTTATCCTATACAATGTTCCGGGACGAACCGCGGTAGACCTATTACCAGAAACGGTCGCACGTCTTGCTAAGCTAGATAAAATTGTTGCATTGAAAGATGCTACGGGCGATTTAGAAAGAGTTGCCATTCATCGTGAACTTTGTGGCGAAGATTTCGTCTTACTAAGTGGTGATGATGCAACTGGATTAGAATTTGTTCGTTTAGGTGGTGCTGGTGTTATTTCAGTAAGCAATAATATTGCTGCAGAGAAAATGGCCACTTTATTTAAATTGGCTAAAGAAGGCCGATTTGAAGAAGCGGCAGCAATTGACGATGGTCTTGCGGCATTGCATAAAAATTTATTTGTTGAATCAAGCCCGATTCCTGTTAAGTGGGCAGCCCATAAAATGGGGCTGATTTCAGAAGGTCATTTGCGTTTACCGCTTACAGAGCTTTCTGAACAAGCACAACCACTTGTTTTACAAACAATAACGGAAGCTGGCCTTATATAAATTATAAGTATTGAAATTAACCGAGTGGAATTGTCGCTCGGTTTTATTAGGAGTAGCAATGAAGTTTTCTTCTCAGCTGGTGATGAGCTCACTGGCTGTTCTTGTTTTAAGCGCATGTTCAGGTAGCCCAACGGAAAGACGTCAGGCGAGAGATGATTTTGAGTATTTAAATACGCCAGATTTTGAGCCTTGGGTGGTGTTACCTGATGCAAAAAGAGAGTTCTATCCTAACTACCAAATACCAGAGGGTGACTTTAATGGTCCAGTTGGTCAATCGGTAGATATTCGCCCTCCACAGCAGATATTGGAACTTATTCCTGGTGCTCGTTCAGAAATAAGTAATGGCGAAGTTTTAATGTGGTTACTTCGTGAAGATGAAGTGGATAATATCTGGAAAACCATTTTAGAAGTGACTCAGGAAAATGACATTGCGTTACTGGAAAGTAGTGATAATGCCATAGAGACCGATTGGTTGACTTGGGTTTCTGATGATGAAGAGTATGAGATCGGTAGCCGCTATCGAATTGAGCGTTTTGAGAAAAGTAACCGTTTTGGGTTTAAAATAGCGCTTATCGAATGGCAAGAGAATGGTCAAAAAGCGGAAGTAAGCAAAACCAATAGAGAGAGATACAACATCTTTCTTACCAACATGATCACCTCTACATACGATCAAAAGTTGCGTGAAGAAGCGCAACGAAAAGCGGAAGAGTTGGTGAAGAGCATTCCTATTAGTATGGGTACTGATAGAAGTGGCTTACCCGTTATTATTGCTCGAGCTCAATACAATGTGTTTTGGCAACGAATGATTAAAACGCTGCCTGAAATTGGTTTTAAACTTGAAGAGCGTAACCAGTCTCAAGGGATCATTAAGGCACTCTATTTCTCTCCTGACGATGAGTTTTGGCAGTCTATTGGTATCAAGCCGTTGTCGTTAGATGAGCGTTCTTTGACGTTTTTGTTTGGTGACTTAGGTAACCGTACATCCATCAATATCACGGATTCTTCTGGTAAACCTGTAGCGGAAGAAGTTCTTAATTCAATTGCGCCAGTTATTGGTGCGGTTCTGGATAAGCAAAAATAATAATAAACCCTCTCTTAGCCTGGGAGAGGGTTTGTTTATTAATTGAGGTTATCTGTTTCACTCACCCTGACTTCTTCTTCTAATTTAAAGAATGTTAGAGAGGCCTTTTGTGCTTCGGCTAACTGTGCGAGCTCGGTTGCGGCTTGCTGGGTCTGTTCAATCGAAGAGACATTTTGATTAACCAGATCGAAGGTATACGTGGTGTTTTCTGAAATTCCTTTTGTAACGCTAAATTGCTCTTGAGACGCAGTAGCAACAAGGGTATTAACTTCATCAATAGATTGCACCGAGCTAACGATTTCATCAAAAGAGAGTTTCACTTTTTCTGATAGAGCGACCGACTGTTGAATAGCTGAAACATTCTCCATTACGTTGTTACTGGTTCGTTCGGATTGCCCTTGCAGTTTGGCAATGATTTGTTGAATATTTTCTGTTGATTTTTGTGTTTTTGCCGCCAGCTCTCTTACTTCATCGGCTACTACTGCAAACCCTCTTCCTGCTTCACCTGCTCTAGCAGCTTCGATTGCGGCATTCAATGCTAATAAGTTTGTTTGGTCTGAGATGGCGCTAATCACGCTAGTCACTTCACCAATATTGGCTGCGTCGAGTTTAAGCTCTTCAACCATTTGTGCCGTCTCATGAAACGATGTGTTGATGTGTTGAGTCAGCGCAACGGCATCATCAAGATTTTTATGCCCTTGTTGTACATTACCGATGGCTTCTTGTGCTGCTTTCTCTGCATGCTCAGCGTTACTACTGACTTCTTGCGATGTGCTAGATAATTCGGTAATAGCGGTTGATATCTGTTCTATTTGTGACAGTTCATTTTGTGCATTTTCAGAAGAGGTGCCCATAACATAGGTTAGCTCCTCTGAAGCGGAAGAAACATTTACCGATGTTTCATTGATAGCAATGATGACTTCTCGGAGTTTGGTTAATAGGCTGTTTAATGCCCGGGACATATCACCAATCTCATCTTTAGTGTCTATTTCCGCTGTGATATAGAAATGACCTTTAGACACTTTATCTATGGTAGATACGATTTGATTAAGAGGACGGTTAATACGATTCGATATATAAAATGCCACCAATAGCGATAGAAGGGTACCTATAGTGACAATGATTATAATGGTTGTTTTTGCCGACATGGCATACTGCGCTAGTTCTTCGTTGTTCCTATCGTTAACTTGGTTTAGTAAGCTTTCGGCTTCTCGAGCATACTTGAGCATCTCTTTTTCCAAGTTATTATACTGTTGAACGTCTTCGGCTAACTTATTGATTTTGCTGCTATAGAGTGCCAGTTTATTTTGTGTAGTACGGCTCAATGTCTCAAGCTTATAATCTATCTCGGCTACCGCGACAAGTGTGGTTTGCAATTCAGCAACGTTCTCTTTTATTACTTCTATATCGGAATAATCCGCTCTTAACATATAGTTTTTTTCATCAACTCTGATGTTACTAATTAAGACGCTAACTTTATCAGCTAGGGTTGAGAGCGTATCATTTTCATCACTCTCAACCGCTTTTTGGTTTATCTTTACCGAGGCTACCTCTATTTCTCGGGCAACATCAACAATGCTGTCATATAAACTCGCTTTTTCTATTAATAGTTCAGAGCGGTTTAGAAATACGTTTTCATACTTTTTTAGATTGGCAATTAGCATGTTAAAACGTGTGGGCTCTATGTTGTCTTTCTCTACATTTATGGCAGAGGTAAGCTTAGCCATATTACTTTTAAAGTCTTCAATATATTCTTGATCCAACCGAATGGTTAAGTTTTTCTCTGCGATTCTCGTTTCTTTAATATCCATGGACATGCTATTTACATGTTCTGTACTAATGACATTTTCTGTAAAAGAAGAAAATGAACTTATCGCTTGGTAAGAGATAATACCCAATAAAAAAATGATAAGTGAGAACCCGGAGAACAACATAGTTTTAATGCGCATATTTCATTTCACCTATTAACTTACAATATATGTGGTGAAAGCTATCATGCGCTCAGATGTTGGCACAATTCAGAAAGGTCTGAAAATATAGCGACGGTTAGATGACGGGAGTGCTTGATAAGCAGGGAAGTGCAGAGCAGTATATGTTATTTATCAGGGGTGTTTTGTTGGTTATTTTCATCAGTCTGCTTTGTTAACTTATCAATATCTTTAACGGACTGACTTTTACCAAATTTCATATTTGCGGTGTATTTTAAGGCGGCAATATTACCAATAACAACACTTACAATGACGATGCTGATTACCCAAGGGTTGGTTAAAAATTCCATTACATCTCCGTGGTTATATTACTAATATAATTTGAGTATATATGCTCTAAATGTTGTAAAACATGAGCTGCCCCTAAAATAGGTTCTTTATCTAAACACTCTCTAATATCTGTTAACGATAACTGAGATAAACAGTGTGTACTCACCAGACGGTGGCTGATATGCCATGGTTCAATGGCCACGCCACCTTGATCTTTGGCATAAGGAAAGAAAAAGCCAAAGCGTCCTGCTTCACTTATAAGCCATTGGTAAAATGCGCTTTGTGACCCATCAAAATACTCCCAAGGTTCAAGCTTTAATGTTTCATCTTTAGCAAGGCAGTTTTTCGCAAACAGATCAAAATCTGTTCCCCAGTGGTGCCTACTGGCTCCGGGTAACGCTGACCAGCGTAATATGGCGTAAATTTTCTCTTTGGCGGTTAGTCTTTCAGCCTCTAACGGAAGGCTATTTGAGTCTAGAATTGGGGTAAGACCTTGGTATTTGCGATTCCATATATAGGACTGTCGTTGATAGTCACGAAAGCCGCTAGCAATGTGAAGGTGAAAACCTTCTGCTGTTGCCGCTTTAACAAGAGCTTGCACGTCATCAATAATAGAGTGGTGTACCACAACAGATTGATAGCCAGTATCAATCTGTTGTAGATGGGTATCAACGCGCCCTGTTAGCTGCTCTGGTGTCATTTAGTGAGCAGTTTTTCTAGGGTTTTTTGATACATATCGGTGAGTTTCTCTAAATCAGCGATATTGACACATTCGTTAACCTTATGAATTGTCGCATTAATTGGGCCCAGCTCTATAACTTGCCCTTCCATTCGGGCTATAAAGCGGCCGTCGGATGTACCGCCAGTCGTAAGCAGTTGAGGTTTTTTATGGTTAATCTCCTCAATAGACTCAACCACCGCGTCCAACAAAGGGCCATTATCGGTTAGGAATGGGTCACCATTAAATGTCCAGTCCAAGCGATAGTCGAGACCATAGGAATCTAACGTAGAGTGAACACGTTTTACTATCTCGTCGTTACATAGCTCGGTACTAAAGCGCATATTAAACTGAACTTTAAACTCTCCTGGAATGACATTAGAAGCGCCTGTCCCTGCAAATAGGTTGGGGATCTGGAAGCTGGTTGGCGGGAAGAAGGCATTACCATCATCCCATTTAGTATTGACTAGTTCGGCGAGCGCAGGCAGTGCTAGGTGAATAGGGTTGCTGGCTAAATGAGGATAAGCAACATGGCCTTGAGTGCCTTTGATAGTGATATCGCCAGTGATGGAACCTCTACGTCCATTCTTAACAACATCACCGGTTTCGTGAGTACTGGAAGGCTCACCGACAATACACATATCGATGTTTTCACCACGTGCCATCAGAGTTTCGACGACTTTGACAGTACCATTAATAAACGGGCCTTCTTCATCGGAAGTGATCAAGAAACCGATAGAGCCAGTATGATCAGGGTATTGTTCAATGAATCGTTCCACCGCAACGATCATACAGGCCAGAGAGCCTTTCATGTCCGCGGCTCCACGGCCATGTAGGTGACCATCAATTATTGTCGGTTCAAATGGTGGCGTGTGCCACTGTTCTAGAGGTCCTGCAGGGACAACATCTGTGTGGCCAGCAAAGGCAAACAACGGTGCTGTGTCTCCTCTTCTAGCCCAAAAGTTAGTGGTATCATCAAATACCATCTCTTCTATTGTAAATCCTAGAGCTTTTAAACGTTCAATCATGACGACTTGGCAGCCGGCATCTTCTGGAGTTACCGATTGACGGCTAATTAAATCTTTTGCTAACGCCAATACTGGGCTATCACTCATCCTTGAAAATCCTTTTAACTAAAAATTGCTTGGTATTGTTCTGCTTTAAATCCGATATAAAACTGGTCATCTATCTGTAATATCGGTCGCTTAATCATGGCGGGGTTATCCACTAGTAAAGATAGCGCACTCTGCTCATTTAAATTATCTTTCTGATCTTGAGTGAGCTGACGGTATGTTGTACCACGTTTATTAAGCACATTCTCCCATCCTAACTGTTGACAAAAAAGTGTCACTAGCTCGGTATCGATTCCCTGTTTTCTATAATCATGAAACTCAAAGGTAACTTGTTGTTCCGTTAGCCACTTTTTGGCTTTCTTTATGGTGTCGCAATTCGGGATACCATACATGGTAATGCGCATGTCTATTCCTTTCTATAGATTGTCTATGAGTATTTATCAGTACTTGTCCAATAGCAATAAACCTGACGTTGCAGCACAAAAATACTATGTGGATTGAAAAATTATCATGTTATTGATCAAACTCAAAATTAATCATAGAAAAAGCGAAATAATGTTATCCGACGCAATGTTGTATGGGAGCTGTCATGGAGCTAAGTCCTGTTTTTGCCCGACGTTTATATCTGGCATTATTGGTGGAAGATCTAGAAAGACCAAACGTACCTAAACTTATAGAAGAGACGGGTTGGCCCCGCCGTACCATCCAAGATGTGTTAAAAGCGCTTCCGGGTATAGGTATTGAGTTGATGTTTATTCAAGACGGACGGCGACACAATGATGGTTATTATCATTTGTCTGATTGGGGACCATTTGATAGCCAGTGGGTAGTAGAGAGAAAGGGAGAAATAGCCTTGACTCTTGGTTTCCATAGCTAGCAATATCTGTACTAACGGCTTATCGGTTTTTTAAAAGGCTATCGTTGTGGTGATAGCCTTTTGTCAGCGCTAACTCGCTTGAATATAAGTGATAAATCCGATCCAGCTAACGAGTAGTAACATCCAAGGAAGCATGGAGTTATCTTTGCTTTGTTCGGTAGTGGTGTTTGTTGGTGTGTTTTCAGCAGTTGAATCGGTTTTAGCCTGTATAATTTTTTCTTTCTGTGTTTTTTTCTTAGCCTTATCAGCTTGTCGACTTTTCTCTTTCTGTTGTTTCTTGTATTGAGCGATGCCTTTTTCAATTCCTTGAGCAATTATTTTCGTTTGCTCTTTGGTTTGTCCGGGACGTTGTGTTGCTTTGGCGATTTTCATTGATTCAGCTTGGGTTTCTTGTGACACTTTATTCTTTGTTGCTTTCATAACAGCGACTATCTTTTTGGAAAATAAACTTAGCGTTAGCTTAACATATACTCAAGTGACCTCAAGGAGCAGGATTCAGAGCGGTATCAATAGGTTCAGTTCAAGAAAGATAGTCGAAGGAATGGCATCCCCTTTTCGAGGTTATTTAATGGCCGCTTAACCATAATGACTGCTTACAATTGTGGTGATGTACGGGAGTGAAAAGGTTTGGCGCGTTTTCCCCTTGATTGGAGTGTTGTGAATGGCTAAAGCGGTTGATGTAATTGGTGTAGGCTTTTGTGCGTTATTTAATTGATGAATATGATAAACAAGGTTTTTTGAAACCCCCTGTCTGGTTGTGGTTAGGCTGGTTGTTTCTTGCTAAAGCGTGGGTGGTGTTTATTGTTGCAGGAGCCAGTCGGGAAGAAGGGACGAAGTTGTTGGAGATCATTTATCCGATTCACTCTACGTTTTATATTGGACTGGCTATAGGTTTTCCTGCGCTAGCGCTTATCTGGATGATGGGATTACGAAACCAAGATAGGCCAAGAGTATGCCGCTTTATCAGCCATGCTCAATGGATGACATTGCTGCTTACTGTCATGCAATTAGGATTGGCGGGTCAGCAGGTTGTATTGTTAAGTGGAAAGTTTAGCTGGCCGCTTGCTACTACATTAGTGCTATTGCTGTGGTTGCTTATTTATATCAGCAAAAGCCGAAGGGTAAGAGATTGTTTTCGTTCACCAAACATTATTTGACGTAATAATGGGGACAATCGTGTTTAGATTGTTGTAGAGTTTTATGGTCGTTATTTTCTACAACTAAAATAGTGCAAAATCGGAGAAGTAAACTATGTCGTGTTTTCAGTCTGCAATTGTTCCAGAAGCTGGGCCTTTTGCACTTTATGTCCAATTTAAAATTACATCAGAGCCTCAGCGAGTTGTTGATGCTCTAAAGAAAGTTCCTGCCCTAGTTGATGAGTTAAATCAAAAGCAGCCTGAGGCGGATTTAACCGCTGCAATTGCATTTAGTCATGAATTTTGGAGTAAAACCAATCAAAGTGTACCTGATGAGCTGATTCCATTTAAAACTCTTGGATCTGGCGATGTAGTGGCACCTTGTAGTGATGTTGATGTGCTATTGCATTGTCACTCTACTCGTCATGATTTGCATTTTTACCTCATTCGCAAGCTGTTATCGGAAGTGGCAGAATATATCGATGTTGTAGATGAAACCTATGGGTATCGCTATTTAGACTCTCGAGATATGACGGACTTTGTTGATGGTACAGAAAACCCTGAAGGCAGCCAAAGAGAAGAGGTGGCAATAATTGCTGAGGGAGAGTTTGCCGGTGGTAGCTATGTGCTGGCTCAGCGATTTGTTCATAATTTACCAGCATGGAACCAGCTTTCTGTAGCACAGCAAGAGAAGGTAATTGGACGCACAAAACCCGACTCTATCGAACTTGATGATGTGCCTGCTCAGTCTCATGTTGGCCGCGTGGATATCAAAGAACAGGGTAAAGGATTAAAGATCGTTCGTCATAGCCTGCCATATGGTACGGCCACAGGAGAACATGGCCTGTTGTTCTTAGCTTACTGCAACACTTTACATAATATCGAGACCATGTTGTTGAGCATGTATGGTGAACTCGATGGTAAGCCGGATCACCTGCTAAATTATACTAAAGCCGTGACGGGTGCGTATTTCTTCGCGCCTTCTCAGCAGATGCTTCAATCCTTATCGGTATAGTCGTTTCATTATTCCCCCTTCGAAAAGAGAGCAATATTGCTCTCTTTTTTCTAAAGAAATATAGCTAGCTGTCGATATCATGTCGTAAACCCATTTATTAACGACCTCTCTGGATGAGCAATGGATCAGAATGATCAAGCGCTTGTATAGGTTGGTATAACTTCATCAAGTAGGGCTATGGCTGTTACCGTAAATACCAATGTTTCCGCATTGACGGCACAACGACACTTAGGTCTGGCAACGCATCAGTTGAACCAGTCTTTAGAGCGTTTGTCTTCGGGAAGCCGTATTAACAGTGCTAAGGATGATGCTGCTGGGTTGCAAATCTCCAACCGATTAGAGTCTCAGATGCGCGGTTTAGATGTGGCGATTCGAAATGCCAATGATGGTATTTCTATCGTGCAGACTGCAGAAGGCGCAATGAATGAGACAACCAATATATTGCAACGAATGCGAGACCTCTCCCTACAATCCTCAAATGGCTCAAACAGTCGATCAGAGCGAGTAGCGATCCAACAAGAAGTATCGGCATTAGAAGATGAGTTAAATCGTATTGCTGAAACGACATCGTTTGGTGGTAAGAAACTCTTAAATGGTAATTTTGCTAAAGCGTCATTTCAAATAGGAGCCTCTTCAGGCGAGGCGATGCAAATCTCTTTGAAAAACATGCGAACAGACTCTCTTGATATGGGAGCGTTAAGTTATGTTGCAAACGGGATGGCAGATAAAGATTGGCAAGTTAAGTCGGGTCAAAATATGTTTATTATGAGCTTTGCCAATGAGCAGGGTAAACAGGAGAATATTCATATTAAGGCAAAAGCTGGTGATGATATCGAAGAGCTGGCTACCTACATTAATGGCCAAACAGATAAGGTCTCTGCGTCGGTAAATGAAACAGGTCAATTGCAAATCGTTATGGCTGGTAATCAAACGGGTGGGGCGGTTAACTTTGCAGGTAGCCTCGCTCAAGAGCTCGAAATGTCAGGGCCGGTATTTGAAACCATTAGTGATTTAGATTTAACGACGGTAGGAGGCTCTCAACGTGCGGTTGCGTTAATTGATGGCGCAATGAAGTTTGTTGATAGTCATAGATCAGAGCTTGGTGCTTATCAAAATAGATTTGGTCATGCGATAAATAACCTTGAAAACATAAATGAAAACCTAGCCAGCTCTAACAGTAGAATAAAAGATACTGATTTTGCTAAAGAGACCACTAAGTTGATCCGTCAACAAATTTTGCAGCAAGTCAGTACAACCGTTTTAGCGCAAGCTAAGCAAGCACCAAATTTAGCGTTGACGTTACTGGCAAATTAGCCGGGAAGAGTCAGCATATCATGACGGTGATAAAGCTAGACGGCGTTCATCGGCAGCATAAATCGAAACTTTAGTCTTTTTTTTAAGAAATTACTGTTTTTATCGCCTTATTCACATTTTCCCTCTCAAAGTACTATTTCTATAAAGTTATCCAAATTTTTCCTAAAGAATTTCTATTGTTAGCCGTTAATAGAATTAACTTAGAAAAACTATTTGGTTTTCCAGAATATTGGAAAACGCAATAACGGAAAATCAATTGGAGAAATCACCATGGCAGTTAATGTAAATACAAACGTAGCGGCAATGACAGCACAACGTCATTTGAATAACGCAGCAAACGACCTTAATGGGTCAATGGAACGTCTATCTTCAGGTTTCAAAATCAACAGCGCAAAAGACGACGCAGCGGGTCTTCAAATCTCTAACCGTTTGAATGCACAAAGCCGTGGTCTTGATGTTGCAGTACGAAATGCTAACGATGGCATCTCTATCGCACAAACCGCAGAAGGTGCAATGAACGAAACCACCAATATTCTGCAACGTATGCGTGACCTATCTCTACAATCATCAAATGGCTCTAACTCATCAGAAGAGCGTGTGGCGATTCAAGAAGAGATTGGTGCACTGAACGATGAGTTAAACCGTATCGCTGAAACCACGTCTTTTGGTGGTAACAAGCTACTTAACGGTACTCACGGTACTAAATCGTTCCAAATCGGTGCGGATAACGGTGAAGCCGTAATGCTTGAGCTAAAAGACATGCGTTCAGACAACCGTCTAATGGGTGGCTCAACGTATCAAGCAACGGGCGAAATTGATAAGAACTGGGAAGTATCGAAAGATGCACAGCTAACAATTGGTGTTACTGACCAGTTTGGTGCGGCTCGCGAAATCACTATTGATGCGAAAGAAGGTGACGATATTGAAGAGCTAGCAACTTACATCAATGGTCAACAAGACCTAGTCAGTGCGTCAGTAGATGAAAGCGGCAACCTTCAAGTATTCGCAGGTAACAACTCAGTTGAAGGTAATGTGACCTTTGGTGGAAGCCTAGCGGGTGAGCTTGGAATGAGTGGCCCAACATCAGTATCGGTAGACACCATTGATGTTCGTAGCGTAGGTGGAGCACAAGAAGCAGTAGCGATTGTCGATGCAGCGATGAAGTATGTGGATAGTCACCGTGCAGAGCTAGGTGCATTCCAGAACCGCTTTGATAGTGCAATCAACAACTTAGATAACATCAACGAAAATGTGAATGCGTCTAAGAGCCGAATCAAAGATACTGACTTTGCGAAAGAAACAACGTCTATGACTAAGTCACAAATTTTGCAACAAGCATCTACTTCTGTACTTGCTCAAGCAAAACAAGCACCAAATACAGCACTAAGCTTACTAGGCTAACTGAATTTGGTTATTCGCTAGATAGAGTCGCGAAGAGAATGATAAACCCTGACAGAGATGTTGGGGTTTTATTTTTTGTCTCGGTAATGTTGCTATAGCTGTCGTATTCAGCCTGTGATTAAACGTTGCAGCTACTAATGCGAACGATAGGCAACGGACTGTGTAGATATGAAAAAGCCCGCTAAGTGTGCTCTTAGCGGGCTTTTATATAGCTTAAACTAATGTTATTTAGTTACGCGTAGTACCGGAGTTTCGCTAACGGTAACAGAACCAGCAAGCTTATTAAGCTCTTTGATTTCGTCCATATTAGAGATAACAACAGGAGTTAGCGTTGACTTTGCATTCTCTTGAAGGAAAGCAAGATCAAATTCAATAACAGTATCACCTACTTTTACTGCTTGACCTTCTTCAGCAATACGAGTGAAACCTTCACCTTTTAACTCAACAGTGTCGATACCAAAGTGAACGAACAACTCTACGCCATCTTCAGATTCGATAGAGAAAGCGTGGTTGGTTTCAAAGATTTTGCCGATAGTACCGTTAACTGGAGCGACCATTTTGTCACCAGAGGGTTTGATCGCAATGCCGTCACCAACGATTTTTTCTGCGAAGACAACATCTGGCACATCTTCAATGTTAACAATCTCACCGGAAAGTGGTGCGATAATTTCAATAGCCCCTGCGTCAGCGCCGTCGTCTGATACTAGTTTCTTAAGTTTGTCAAACAGACCCATGTCGTGCTCCTAAACATTTAATAATTCTGTTAATTATATTAGCAGTTTGATTTTTCTGCGATAAATTTTTCTACATGAGCTTCAATTTCTGCAGCCGTTGCCATTGCAAGGGCTTCATCCGCCATTACTTTGACTTCTGCGAAGTTAGCGTTCCTAATTACCTTTTTAATACTCGGTATAGAAATGCCACTCATACTAAACTCATCTAGGCCCATGCCTAGAAGAAGAAGTGTTGCACGTTCATCACCTGCTAACTCACCACACATTCCAGTCCATTTACCTTCTTTGTGAGAGGCATCTATCACTTGCTTGATCACGGTTAGTACCGCAGGTGATAACGGGTTGTACAGATGAGAAATCAGCTCATTTCCTCGGTCAACTGCTAGAGTATACTGGGTTAAATCGTTAGTACCAATACTAAAGAAGGAAACTTCTTTTGCTAGATGGTGCGCAATTGCCGCAGCTGCTGGTGTTTCTACCATTACACCAATCTCAATTTCCTCATCAAAATCAAGGTTTTCAGCACGTAACTCAGCTTTATACTCTTCAATTGCTCCTTTCAGTTCGCGAATCTCTTCGACTGAAATAATCATTGGGAACATAATGCGTAACTTACCATGGGCAGATGCACGTAAGATTCCACGAAGTTGGTCACGTAAAATTTCACGACGATCTAAGCTAATGCGAACCGCACGCCATCCTAGGAATGGGTTCATCTCTTTTGGTAAATCTAAGTAAGGTAAGTCTTTATCACCACCAATATCCATTGTTCGGATGATAACGGCTTCGCCACTCATTGCTTCCGCAACTTCTTTATAGGCTTGGTACTGTTCTTCTTCAGTTGGTAGTGACGTGCGGTCCATAAATAGGAACTCGGTACGATAAAGGCCAACGCCTTCTCCACCGTTACGCAAGATTCCGTCACAATCTTTAACGGTACCAATATTGCCACACACTTCCACTCTATGTTCATCAAGAGTGATAGCCGGTAAATCTTTTAATTTGGCGAGCTCTAACTTATCTGCAATAAATTGATCGCGCACTTGCTGTGCTTCGGCCAATTGAGCATCTGTTGGTGACACAATGATTTTGTTGTTCATTGCGTCAAGAATAATGGTGTCACCGTTCTTAACTTGTTTAGTGATATCGTTTGTGCCAACGATTGCGGGAAGTTCCAAAGAACGAGCCATAATCGAGGTATGAGACGTACGTCCACCAATATCACATGCAAAGCCTAAAACGTAGTCTAGGTTGATTTGCGCTGTTTCTGATGGCGTTAAATCGTAAGCAACAAGTATCACTTCTTCGTCAATATCGCTTAAAGAGACAATGTTGATTCCTAGAGCATTCTTTACAAAACGAGTACCAATATCACGAATATCGGTAGCGCGTTCTTTTAAGTATTCATCATCCAATGATTCTAATGCGGTTGCTTGCTCTTCAATAACGGTATGAATTGCGTTATCGACATGCATTTTATCATTTTTGACTAGGGCTAAAATCTCTTCTTCTAGCTCTTCGTCTTCCAGCAACATTATATGCCCTTCGAAAATGGCTTCTTTTTCTTCGCCAAAGGTTTCAAGAGCTTTTTGTTTAATGACTTCCAGTTGACGAGCCGATTTATCACGAGCGTCGTAAAATCGCTGTACTTCTGTATCAATTTGGTCGTCTGAGATTGAATGTGTGTTGAGGACGATTTCATCTTCCTGAAGTAGTAGTGCCTTGCCGAATGCAATACCTGGAGATGCTAGAATGCCTGAAATCATAGCTTTACCTTAAATTGGTCAAGTGTTTCTGAGAAATAAAAGAGATGGTTGCTAACTAAGTATTAGCTGAGATGGTGCGAAATATCCAACATAGGCCATTTAATCAAGGAGAAAAATGGCCTATGTGAATTAATTTCTGATGACTTAGTCTAATGTGTCCATTAGAGCAACTAAGTGATCAACAGCTTTTTGAGCTTGAGCGCCTTCTGCTGAAATAGTAACAACTGTGCCTTTAACTAGGCCAAGCGTTTGCAATTTGAAAAGGCTTTTAGCGCTAGCGCTTTTGCCATTTGACGTTACAGTGATGTCTGCGTCGAATGACTTAGCTTCTTTAACAAACTGAGCTGCTGGACGAGTGTGAAGACCATTTTCTGCAGTGATTTCTACTTGCTTCTGATACATGTGATATACCCCAATTGATTTATATTTTGTATGTATTTTAGTCAGTATTGAATAACAACGGTTATTTGGTGGTGTTTTCCTACCGCTTTAACCAAGCAAACATGACTGATTTATTTTTAACCACTCGTCCCATGAATGAACAAATGGCAGAATTCTAAACTAGCTCATATGTTTTATTTTGATGCTAGAAATAAAACTAAGGTGATATTACCAAAGGCTGGGCAAGGATCAATAAAAAAAGCCCCTTAATGGGGCTTTTTTTGGTCAAATTTTGATTTGAACACATTAATGTTAAAGAATTATTGCTGATTCTCTTTTTCTGTAAATAAGCCGGAGAATAGTGCTGTACTTAGATATCGCTCACCTGAACTAGGTAAAATTGTAACAATTGTTTTACCTTTGAACTCGGGCAACTCAGCAATACGATTTGCCGCCACAACCGCTGCTCCAGAGGAAATTCCGGCTAAAATGCCTTCTTCTTCCATTAATCGACGCGCCATTTCGATGGCTTCATCTGAAGTAACAGACTCAACTCGGTCTAGTAATTCAAGATCAAGGTTCTCAGGAATGAAGCCAGCACCGATGCCTTGAATTTTGTGTGGAGCAGGTTGAATGTCATCACCAGCCAGTACTTGTGCAATAACCGGAGACTCAGCAGGTTCAACCGCTACAGAAGTAATGGCTTTGCCTTTTTCTCCCTTAATGAATCGGCTGGTTCCCGTGATTGTTCCGCCTGTACCGACGCCAGCAATAATGACATCGACTTCGCCATCGGTCGCATCCCAGATCTCAGGTCCCGTTGTCTGTTCGTGAACAGCAGGGTTAGCAGGGTTATTAAATTGCTGAAGTAATAGGTATTTTTCAGGATTGCTAGCAACAATTTCTTCTGCTTTTGCAATGGCTCCTTTCATGCCTTTCGCAGCTTCAGTTAGCTCTAGGTTTGCGCCAAGGGCTTTAAGTAACTTACGGCGCTCAAGGCTCATCGACTCAGGCATGGTTAGTGTTAGTTTGTAACCGCGAGCAGCAGCAACAAACGCGAGTGCAATACCAGTATTACCACTTGTTGGTTCAACTATTTCTACACCGGCTTTTAGTTTGCCTGATTTTTCCGCTTCCCAAACCATATTGGCACCGATACGGTCTTTTACACTAAAGCTCGGGTTACGAGACTCAATTTTGGCCAATACGTTGCCATTGCTAACGCGATTTAAACGAACGAGAGGAGTTTGACCAATCGTTAGGGTGTTATCTTCGAATATTTTACTCATGACTATGTTCCTTCATTCATTACACGGGATATGTTTAGAAGAATATGCTGCTTTGAAAAAATGAGAAAGATGAAAAAGTTATATGATATTAATTTGTATCACTAACAAGTGATTACAGGTTATTAAGATTGGGGTATTAAACGGACTGTTTTGATACCCCGACTTCTATTAATGCTTGTCTTTAAACTCGCCTACCCACATCGCGGTCGCGCCGCATACAGCGACCGGCATAATAAATAGATTTATAATCGGGATAGCGGTAAAGAAGGCAACTAACATACCAAACCCATATGCTTTACTCTGATTTTGTTTTAAATCATTTCGCATGGATTGAAAGGGTACTTTATGATTATCAAAAGGATAGTCGCAGTACTGTATGGCTAATACCCATGCCGAAAAAATAAACCAAAGTATAGGCGCGACTGTTTGGCCTAATGCGGGAATGAGTAACAGCAGAAACAGGCCAATGGCCTTGGGAAGAAAATATTTAATTTTTTGTAATTCCCTTAGCAAAATTCTTGGTGTGTCTTTTAGTACGCTGAGGAGACTTTGGTTTGAGTCTGGTTTGCCACACAGTTTTTCTTCTACCTTTTCCGCTAGCAGGCCGTTAAACGGTGCGGCAATAAAGTTAGCAATGGTGCTAAAAAAGTAGGAAAAGGTGCCTAGTATGGTAATAGTTACAATTGGCCAAATGAGGTATGAGAGCCAATCTAACCAAGTTGGAACATAACTCATCCAGTTGGTAATCCACTCATTCATATTGGAGAAAAGATAAAACAGCGCGCTGCCTACCAGAACAATATTGGCTAATAGAGGAAAAAGAACAAATCGACGTATTCCAGGCGTCGTCGCTAATTTAAATCCTTGAAAGAAGTAGCCAAAGCCAGATTGCGTCATAGTAAACTCTCTTATGAAATTAATTTTTTCTATCTATATAGACAGCTATCGGTCACAAGAAGTGAGAATACTCAAGTGACTTTAAGGTGCATTTTGAGGTTACTTGAGTATAAATGCTTTGTAAATCCAAAGAAAAAGAGAAAAACCGTGGTAATTGTCACAAGCTAGTAGCAACATCTTTAATTAATTAGTTCAAAAACTTTGCTGACTTTTGGTAAAGTATCCACAATAACCCATTATTTATAAAACTGGTGTAGCAATATCACCATGTTAAGTCGAGAGTGAAGAATGCAGGAATTGCGATTAGTACTCATTGTTGTTGGGGCGTTAGCCATTGCGGCACTGTTATTTCATGGTTTATGGACCAGTAAGAAAGAGAAAAGCAGTAAGTTTTCAGCTGAGTCGCTTAAAGACGATGATATGACGGAAAATAGCTTAACAGCGAATGATGATTTTGTAGTGATTAAGAAAACCAGTAAAGATTCTGCGTTTGGTGTTGAAAGGTCATTTGAGCATGACCCGCTTGATCCTTTGTCGGCCAGTATTGAATCAGATGTTATAGAGCCGCTTTCTACCAAGAAGACTCACTTTGAAGATGATGCTCCATTACCTTCGGTGACGCTTGGAGATGTTGATGACGCTATCAAGGAAGATGACATTATATTCTCGGATGGTGATGTAGAGTTTATTTCTAAACCTCGGAAGGTATCTTTGACTCCAACGCCAAAAGTGACATTAACCGCTGATAATGGTGAAGAAGAAGTCACGGGCTCTGAGAGTGATGTTCAAGTAGAAGATGAAGTAGAAGCAGAGCCAGAAATGCAAGTTATTGTATTGCATGTTCATTGTTCTGGAGAAGCGCCATTTGTCGGCAGTAAATTATTCGACAGCATGCAGCAAAATGGTTTGATTTATGGTGAGATGGATATATATCATCGCCATGCGGATTTGTCGGGTAATGGAAAAGTGCTGTTTAGCGTTGCAAATATGATGCAACCGGGTACGCTTCAGCACGACGATCCTGCCACCTTTACCACTAAAGGGATCTCATTCTTTATGACTTTGCCGTGCTTTGGTGAAGCGGATCAAAACTTCAAACTGATGCTAAAAACGGCTCAGCAAATTGCCGACGATCTCGGTGCTAATGTATTGGATGACCAACGAAATCTATTAACGCCTGATAGGCTTGCGACATATCGTAGCCAAGTTAGAGATTTTGATGCTAATAAAAATGCCCACAATAGTTAAATGCTAAAGGGTTCCCATCGGAGCCCTTTTTTAATGATTAGGAAGTAACAACCATTATGTCTCAGCCGATAGAAAAAAGACTCGAGCAACTTAAGCAAACTCTGCATGAACATGGCGTTAAATATTACGTAGAAGATAATCCTACTATTCCGGATGCAGAATACGACCGATTGATGAAAGAGTTGTTGAGTATTGAAGCGCAACATCCGCAGCTCATCTCTGTTGATTCTCCAAGTCAACGAGTCGGTGGCGTTCCTCTTGATGGCTTTAGTCAGGTCACTCACGAACTGCCAATGCTCTCTCTTGATAATGCATTCAGTGATGATGATCTGGATTCGTTTGAGAAAAGAATTCACGACAGGCTGTTGGGACAAAAGGTCATGGCGTATTGCTGTGAGCCTAAATTAGATGGTTTAGCCGTAAGTTTACTTTATGTTGATGGAGTACTTGTTCAGGCTGCGACACGCGGCGATGGAACCACAGGTGAAAATATCACTGAAAATGTGAGAACTATAAAATCGATTCCACTAAAGCTGCAAGGTACTGGATGGCCGACGAGAATTGAAGTGCGTGGCGAAGTGTTTATGCCATCGGCAGGTTTCGACGCTCTCAATGAACAGGCATTAAAAAAGGGCGAGAAAGTATTTGTAAACCCTCGTAATGCCGCGGCAGGAAGTTTACGCCAGTTAGATTCTAAAATTACCGCTAAGCGTCCTTTAGATTTTTATGCTTACAGTGTAGGCATTGTGCAGGGAAGAGAGTTAGATAGCAGCCATTATCAACGTTTTGTCCAGCTTAAAGGTTGGGGACTTCCTATGTGTGGTGAAACGCGTCGCCTCGAGAGCCTTGAACAAGTGAAGGAGTACTATCAAGACATTATGCAGCGTAGAGATCAGTTGCAGTACGAAATTGATGGTGTCGTGATAAAAGTGGATGATATCGCTCTTCAACAGCAGTTAGGTTTTGTTGCCAGAGCACCTCGTTGGGCTATTGCTTATAAATTTCCAGCTCAAGAAGAGCTAACCAAATTAAATGATGTTGAGTTCCAAGTTGGTCGTACCGGTGCGATCACTCCTGTCGCGAAGTTGGAACCGGTATTTGTTGGTGGAGTAACGGTAAGCAATGCAACCTTACATAACGCCGACGAGATAGCGCGATTGGGGGTAATGATTGGTGACACTGTGATTATTCGCCGTGCTGGTGACGTTATTCCTCAGATCGTCTCTGTTGTTAACGAGAGACGCCCTGAAGAGGCCGAAGAGATTGTTTTTCCTGAACAGTGCCCAGTATGTCAATCTAGTGTCGAACGAATTACCGGAGAGGCAGTGGCAAGGTGTACAGGAGGCTTGGTATGCCAAGCACAGCGTAAAGAGGCATTGAAGCACTTTGTCTCTAGAAAGGCACTGGATGTTGATGGGTTGGGTGACAAAGTAATAGAACAGCTTGTTGATCGTGAAATGGTAGAAACCCCGGCAGATCTGTTTTCATTATCCGCTGGAGTGTTAACAGTGCTGGAGAGAATGGGGCCTAAGTCGGCACAGAATGTGGTTGATGCGCTGGAGAAATCAAAGCAAACAACACTGGCCAAGTTTTTGTATTCCCTCGGCATTCGTGAGGTGGGTGAGGCGACTGCGCTTAACTTAGCCATGCATTTTAAATCGTTACCCGCGGTGCAGTCGGCATCACATGACGCCTTGCTTAAGGTGAGTGATGTGGGAGAAATTGTGGCAAATCATATTGTTCACTTTTTCGAACAGTCGACCAATAGAACGGTTATTGAACAACTATTGGAAAAAGGGGTTCATTGGCCGGAAGTCGCGACGCTGGCAGAGGATGCACCGCAACCTTTAGCGGGTAAAGTGGTGGTATTAACGGGAAGCTTATCTCAGCTAAACCGCAATGATGCCAAAGCAGCGTTACAAGCATTGGGCGCTAAAGTAACGGGCAGTGTTTCTAAAAAAACAGACATTCTTTTTGCCGGAGAAGCAGCAGGATCAAAGCTGGCGAAGGCGCAGGAGTTAGGCATAGAGATTAAAAATGAGCAGGATCTGGTGGACTTAATTAATTAGCAAAAAGAGAGCAGTTTTTAGTATATTGAGTAAAGCACCTGACTAGGTGCTTTATTTTTATTCGGTTGGAGGTAAATACGACTATGAATATAAGCCAAGTCTCCGCTTTGACTCAACTGTCAGCGAAATCTATTCGTCTTTATGAAGATAAGGGGCTTATTTCTTCTCCGTTAAGGTCAAGCAATGGTTATCGTACTTATACTGATAAGCATATTGAGGAACTGCTTATTATCGCAAGAGCAAAACGCGTTGGTTTTACTTTGGATGAGTGCAAAGCTCTGGTTGGCTTAGCTAACAACCCAATGAGAACCAGTGCCGAGGTGAAGCGAAAAGCGCAGCAAAAGCTAGTCGAAGTGAATAAAAAACTGGCTGAATTAACAGAGATTAAGCAGCAGTTGGAGCAATGGGTTGATACCTGTCCCGGCAATGATAATGCCGATTGTCCAATCATTGATGCTCTTGTCTCTGAACAGAAATAAAAGAGGCACAAATAACGACTTTGTGCCTCTCTCATTAAAGAGTTTTTCTAGAACGGTGGTTAATTTGTGTTTTCTGGCTCAATCGTAACAATAATGCCATCAACTGCAGTGATGACCACCATTGTACCCGCGGGAATATCTTGGTGGCATCTGGCTGACCATGTTGTATCACCTAACCGAATGCGGCAGTTTCCCCGCAATACGGCTTCATCTAAACGAGTAGTTTGACCAATGAGTTGATGCTGTTTCTGGTTTAGCGTTCGCTGATTATCTGAACTCTTGTCTTTGCTAAATTGATAGCGCCACCAACCCCAGGTAGAAACAAGAGAAAAGGAGGCAAATGATACCCATTGCATCTGCCAGCTTAAAGGTAACGCCATCACCAATAGACCAACCAGTATGGCTGAGATACCTAGCCATAAGAAATAACCTGCGGTACCAAGCAGTTCACCAAGCAGTAGAATTAGACCAAAGGCTATCCAGTGCCAATGATTTACTTGTTCTAATAATTCAATCAAGAGTTATCCTTTTTATCTGAGCTTTGCTTAAACATTTCGGCAATTCCAGCGACTGATCCCATCAGTCCGGTGGCTTCTAGTGGCAGCATAATAATTTTACCATTTTCAGCCTGACCAATAGACTTAATTGCGTCGGTATAGCCTTGGGCGATAAAGTAGTTTACCGCTTGCATATCACCTTGAGCAATGGCATTAGACACCATTTCTGTCGCTTTTGCTTCGGCTTCTGCTGCACGTTCACGCGCTTCTGCTTGTAATATTGCCGCTTGCTTTTCGCCTTCGGCTCTTAGGATTTCAGACTGCTTATGTCCTTCTGCCTTGAGGATTTCTGCTTGTCTAACCCCTTCAGCTTCAAGAACATCTGCACGTTTATTACGCTCTGCTTTCATTTGAGCGTTCATTGCTGCGGTTAAATCTGCGGGTGGTTGTACATCTTTAATTTCGATACGGGTGACCTTAACTCCCCAAGGATTAGTCGCTTCGTCCACAATAGAGAGGAGCTTTATATTTATCATGTCACGTTGACTGAGCATCTCATCTAGCTCCATAGAGCCTAATACAGTACGAATGTTGGTTAAGGTTAGGTTGCGAATAGCGTGTTCAAGATCATTCACTTCATAGGCGGCTTTCGCGGCATCAACAACCTGCACAAAACAGACCGCATCAATGGTGACGTTAGCATTATCTTTAGAAATCACTTCTTGTGCCGGAATATCTAACACTCGCTCCATCATACTGATCTTGGAGCCGACTCTATCAATAAAAGGAATAATTAGATTTAAACCTGGCTTTAATGTGTGGGTGTATCGACCGAAGCGTTCGATTGTCCAGTTGTTACCTTGCGGAACTGTTTTTACACCAGCGGCAATAAATGCCACCACAACAAATATTAAAATACCAATAGTAATTAGAATGTCGATAGCCATACTGTGTCCTTGTAATAATCATTAAAAATACGCGAATAGGTAGTTCTATAGAGAGTGACAGCTTTTGAGTCTGAAGTTAAGTAGGATATGTTATTGGCTATTATAGGCAGAGAATTAGTGGGCAGATAGCCGCCCACTATAAAATTTTCGATCGGTACTACAGTTTTACTTAGTAGAGAAGGGAGTACAGTTGTCGACGAAATTTAGATGCGACAGGGTTACCTTGGCCCAAAGCAGAAAGAATATCCATAAAGGACTTTTTGACTTCACCATCTAAGGCATTTAAATCTTTGCTTAAGTAAGCCCATATCAAGCGAAGTGCTTCTTCGCTACGATTCACTTGATGGTATTGAAGCGCTAGTTCCAATGCGGTAGCAACGTCGTGTACATCTTTTTGTAATCGTGCCTCTAGTGCCTGAATTTCCGGGCTATCAGCTGCTTGTTCATGAAGGTCCAGTTTAGCGATAAGACTTTTGTAATAGTTGTCTTGATACTCTAACGGTATATGTTGCAGTATCTCTTTCGCTTGTTCGAATTGTTGTGTCGCTAATAAACAGTCACTCATGAACAGTTTGATGTCGCCTTTACCTTTTAGCTCGTCAGGCAATGCCGCTAATATATCGAGTGCTTCTTTATGTTGACCTGCTTGAATCAGCTCTTGTGCTTCTTGTACGGCTAACTCATCTTGACTTGGCAAGTGTTTTGACAACATTGCAGTGATTGCTTCAATAGATTGAGGTCCACCAAGGCCATCAACGGGTTGACCATTAACAAATAGAGCGATGGTAGGCAGAGCTTGAACACCAAATTGCCCAGCAATGGCTTGTTGCTGTTCACAGTTTAGAAGCGCTAGGGTAAAAGCACCTTTGTATTGCTGGGTTAGGTTTTGTAGCTGAGGAATAATCTCTGCACTTTCTGGACTCATAGGTGCCCAAAAATGAATTAATACTGGTTTTTGGACGGACTGCTCTAACGTTTGACGGAAGTTTTGTTCATTTAGCTCCACAATAAGCTCAGACTGCATTGTTTAATCCTTAACTAAATTGGTTTTTTATTATACTCAAGTGACCTTCAAATCAGTGTCTTGATCAGAAGCCAATAAATTCTCGCTGAACAAGCTTCTTGAGATTACTTAAGTATAGATATGGGTGAATAGGCCAAGAATCAAGGTTTGACACAATAACAGCTTGATGAGGTGTGATTTATCAGAGGTAAGTCGTGGAGGTTGAGGGGCTTTGGCTTGCAACTATGATTATAGAGATAAGATAAATAACAGCGCTAAGCCTACGCCAATCCAGTTAAGTTGATTTAATGTCATGTGATCTTCCGCTCGCCAAAAATACTAAAAAACACTACGCTAATGATAGTTTTGTAATTGTATATACAATGTATGACGATTTTATGACAATGTGTAATAAACCTCAGCCCGGAAGAATAAGCGTGTTTAGAGTTATTCATATTGAGCTGAAGCTTATAAACAGAAAGGCCTCAAATAGGATGAACGATAGATAATCTTTACCGTGCTATTTCATGGTATAAAGTTTTACGCAGCTTTGCGTAAAATTGCATCGAGCCAACGTGTTGGCAGTATACGGCGTAAAATGGCAAAAAGTTTGGTTGGGGTGGTCACCGGGTAGCGTATTTTGGGTTTTTTTGACTCTAAAGCATCGAGTAGTGGTGCGACAATGGCGTCAGCTGGCAGCACAAATTGGTTGTTAGAACTCTCTTTTGCTAAGCGAGTAATTTGCTGCTGATACTGGTTTTGATGAGGGCTTCCTTCAATGGTGATCCATTGATTAAACTTTTTCAGGGCATTGGCGCGGAATTGGGTTTCTATCGGCCCCGGCTGGATAAGGGAAATTTTGATATTAGTATCATGAAGCTCCAATCGAAGAGTATCCGTCCAGCCTTCAAGTGCAAATTTAGACGCGTTGTATGCGCCTCTGTATTTCATTGCCGCGAATCCCAGTACAGAACTGTTTTGGATGATTCGCCCCTCTTTTTGTATCCGCATGTAAGGTAATATTTCACACACCAACTGATGCCAGCCAAAGAAGTTGCTTTCGAACTGTTCTCTTAAAGCTTTAGTCGGGAGATCTTCTAAGGCGCCAGCTTGACCATAGGCTCCATTGTTAAATAGTGCGTATAGCTTTCCATCACATAGAGTCATCGTTTTATCGACGGCGTCAGAGATACTTCTACTACAGGCTAAATCGAGCTGAATACAGGTTAACCCTTCATTTTGTAATCGCTTCACATCTTTGAGAGTGCGGCATGATGCAATGACATTGTAGCCTTTGCTCTGCAGAGCATGAGCACAGGTATAACCAATGCCAGTGGAACAACCAGTAATAAGTATCGTTTTAGACGTCATAATCTGTTTACCTAAGTAACCTCAAGATGCCGGTATTGCATGAGTGTAACGGTTCATAACCAAGGCTTTGCAAGCAGCATCATTTGATTTCGATCTGCTTTTCCCTTAACTGGCCATAACAAGCAATATATACCTTACCAATTGAAAATACAGGTTTTTCTTACCTATTCTGACTTGAGGTTAAATATATTTCCCAGGGCAGGTTCAATACGTGAGTAGTTAAATCTAAATCCCAGCTCGGTTAACCGTTTTGGTTTGGAGCGTATGCTGTCAAATAGCAAGCAACTGGACTCGCCCATAATGGCATTTAATAGCCATTTAGGTGTCGATAAAAAGAGTGGACGGTGAAGGGAATTGGCCAATGTTTTACTAAAGTGTTTGTTGGTCACTGGGTGAGGGGCATTAAAATTGAAACAGCCTTTTGCATGTTTTGTTTCTAGTAAATAGACGATAGCTCTAACCATATCTTGTATGTGAATCCATGGCATATATTGTTGGCCATTTCCTAGGATAGAGCCAAAGCCTAATTTAAATGAAGGCGCCATCATTTTAAGAGCTCCTCCTTGCTGACCAAGTACTAGACCTGTTCTCAATATGCATACGCGGGTCTGTTCAGACTCCGCTTTGTTGGCAATAGCTTCCCATGATGAGCAGACATGATGGGTAAAACCTTCATGGTAAACATGCAATGATTCATCAAAAGGGTGATGTTGTTGATCACCGTAATAGCCGACGGCTGAGCCGCTAATAAATACTTCAGGAGGTTCAGTACTGGCATGGACCAACTCCACTAATTTCTCGGTAACTTGCCAGCGGCTTTGACAGATGATTTTTTTTTGCTTTTTTCCCCAGCGTTTGCCTGCAATTGGTTCACCAGCTAAGTTAATAATGGCGTCAAACTGGTTAAAGTCTTGATAGTTATCGAGAGAGTCTATGTAGGTAATGTTTCTTAAATCAGCGTGATACAGTTTTGTTTTAGCGTGTTCTATATTTCTAGTGAGCAGAACTATCTGATGGGTGGCTAAATATTTTACTAGCTCACTGCCAATAAAACCGGTTCCTCCGGTTAGCAGAATTTGCATACAACCTCCTGTCGTTGACTCTATTGATAAACTTTGCAAGGTAGTGAGTAGTTTGAGTAACTATTGGGATAATGTCAAAACTCGATAATGGTGGATGATCATTTTGTTTGATCGGTTTTTCTTCTGCCAAAGAGCGATCTCTAACCATTAGCCTTGATATGTTAAGAAAAAACGGTAAATCTCTCATTTTTGTAAAAAAGCCATGTCTTTAAAGAAGGTATTTCATATAGTTATAGAAGAAAGGAATTTTAGTTAAGGGAGATATATATGAAAGCGGTGGTTGCGTTGTTCAAGGCCATGCTAGGAAGTTTGCGTGATCTGCTGCCTATCGTTTTTGTTATCGGTTTTTTTCAATTAGTGGTACTTCAAGAGCCACTTCCAAACATCCTTCCTATTTTATTTGGCCTACTGCTGGTGGTGCTAGGGCTGACTTTTTTTATCTTTGGTTTAGAGATGGGGTTATTCCCTATCGGTGAATCTATGGCCAGAGCGTTTGCCCACAAAGGCAGTGTCTTTTGGCTAGTAATATTTGCATTTTGTTTGGGGTTTGGCACTACCATTGCGGAACCTGCGCTCACCGCAGTTGCTGCGGAGGCAGCCGAAGTCGCAGCGGAAGGTGGAATGATACCTGCAACGGAAGCGGAAATGGATGACTACGCGAATGGCCTGCGACTAACGGTGGCCTTGTCTGTGGGTATTGCTATTGTTCTTGGGGTGGTACGTATTATAAAAGGCTGGCCTATTCATATCATGATCATCTCTGGTTATATTGGTGTCGTGGTATTAACCGGCTTTGCGCCAGAAAACATTATCGGCATTGCTTATGACTCCGGCGGGGTGACCACTTCCACTATCACCGTGCCCTTAGTTACCGCCCTCGGGGTTGGCTTAGCGTCTGTCATAAAAGGCCGAAATCCTATGTTGGATGGCTTTGGTTTGATAGCGTTTGCTTCTTTGCTACCTATGATGTTTGTGATGATTTATGGGATGGTATTAGCATGATTAGTATTGAGCATTTTGTTGATACCTTCTTATCTACAGTAACCGATGTGGTACCCATTGCGACGATTATTTTTGGCTTTCAAATTGCTATATTGAGAAAACCTGTCGCTAATTTAGGTAAGGTTCTACTTGGTTTTTTCTATGTCATTCTAGGCTTGTCGCTCTTTTTACTTGGTTTAGATCTCGCGCTTTTCCCATTAGGGGAAACCATGGCTGAACAGTTAACTGCACCTGAATTTCTCTACTCTTTTAAAGATAGCCTCACAGAATCTCTCACTTGGATTGATTATTATTGGGTTTATATTTTTGCCTTCACGATTGGGTTTAGTACCACCATTGCTGAACCTTCCCTTATTGCGGTGGCAATAAAAGCTAATCAGGTATCGGGTGGGGCAATCAGTGTTAATGGCTTGAGAATTGCGGTTGCGCTTGGTGTCGCTATTGGGATTTCATTAGGTAGTTACCGAATTGTGGTGGGAGATCCGATACACTATTACATTATTTTTGGGTACATTGTGGTAGTTATACAGACCTATTTTGCACCTAAAATGATCATTCCGCTGGCGTATGACTCTGGTGGGGTAACCACGTCAACGGTGACAGTGCCACTGGTAACGGCACTGGGTTTAGGACTAGCGTCTACGGTTCCGGGGCGGAATCCAATGATAGATGGCTTTGGCTTAATTGCATTTGCTAGTCTGTTTCCCATTATTTCAGTGATGGCTTATGCCCAGATAACTCAATGGATAAATTCAAAATCAAACTCGAAGGAGAGTGAGGATGCGCTTTAAATTAATCATAGCCTTTGTAGAAGACACAAAGACAGATGCTGTATTAAATGCCGCACGCTCTGCCGGCGCTACTGGTGCTACAGTCATCAATAATGCCAGAGGTGAAGGGCTAAACCAGAAAACAACGTTCTTCGGGTTAACTCTAGAAGTTCAGCGGGACGTATTATTGTTTGTGGTGGAAGAGCATTTAACCCGACAAATTTTAGAAAAAATTAATGATGTAGGTGAATTTGAAGATCAGCCTGGACAAGGTATTGCGATTCAAATTGATATTGAAGATGCTGTTGGTGTTGCGCATCAAGTAGAAACATTGACCAAAGTGGTAGAGGAAGAACTATGAACCAGCATAAATTAATTAGAGTTCGTGATGTTATGGCTAACTCTTATGTGATGGTGGATGGATTAACAACGGTACGTGAAGGCATTAAGCTAGCCAAAGAGCATGTGGTAAAAGCTTTAGTGGTTAATAAGCGTAATGACGATGATGAGTATGGCATTGTTTTAATGAACGATATTGCCAAAAAAGTGCTTGCTCAAAACCGTTCTAGTGATCGAACAAATATCTACGAGATTATGACGAAACCCGCTCTGTCTGTTAGCCCTGATATGAATGTTAAGTACTGTGCTAGGTTATTTGAGCGCTTTGGTGTCAGCCGAGCCCCGGTTGTTGAAAATGGAAAAATAATTGGCATGGTGAGTTATAACAATATCGTGGTTAACGGTATGGCGTTAGAGCAAGATATGTAGCCTCTATTTGCGGTTTTCTTTATTGTCGTAGCTGTGCTGAGCTGGTGCTTACACAGAGGTTAGGTATACAATTCGGAAAAGCGAAAAAAGAGAGATAGTATGAAACTGTTTTTTGCGTCCGATTTGCACGGAAGCTTACCTGCTACAGAAAAGACCATAGAGAAGTTTGTAAAGAGTGATGCCGACCAGCTGTTGCTGCTAGGGGACATTTTAAATCACGGCCCTAGAAACCCTATTCCAGAAGGTTATCAGCCAGCAAAAGTTGCGGAATTACTGAATCAATATAGCAACAAGATAATGGCTGTACGCGGTAACTGTGACAGTGAAGTGGATCAAATGCTGTTGGCTTTCCCTATGATGGAAAGTAATGCTTGGGTATTGGTAGAAAATGGTCGCCGAATCTTTTTAACTCATGGGCATAAGTACAATAAAGATAATGTTCCACCATTAGCGAATGGGGATATTATTGCTCACGGTCATAGCCACTTGCCTTGCGCCGAGCGCATCAACGACTTTATATTCTTCAATCCAGGCTCTGTCACCTATCCAAAAGGTGGTTTTTTGCCAAGCTATGGCTTATATAGCAAGGGTAAATTTGAGGTTTTAAGCTTTGAAGGTGAGATACTTTCAGCGCTGACTTTATAAATTTATGGGCACCAGTTGAAACAAGCGGATTAAAGGTGAGAATATGGCTAATTCTCACCTTGTTTTATTGATTTCTAGTTTGACCATAAAATCCGTGAGCCATGATTTAGGCTGGTTAACAAAATGGCCTTATTATTTATAATATCGATACGACGGCTCTGTTGAGCATCCATTATAAATAGCTGTTTAATTAGGTCCACTTCTGCACCAATACTTTTGTTGGTTGCCATATCTTTAAATTCAGTTGGACTAATTAACAGGTAGTCAGCACTTATCTCCCATTGCCCCATTTCTGACACACTCAGTTCAGAGCTGATGTCGTTGTCATCGCCAAATATTTCAATGATAGATTCTCTTAAGTAAGTACCATTAGGCAAATATTTCACGCTACTTTTAGCGCTTATTTTACGCAGTAGACGACGGTCGTTGACGACAGTTTGACTGGATTTAGGTGATAAGTAAGCGCTGGTACTGGATTGCCACTCTTTGGAAACAAGCACTTGCTCAATTTTTACGTCGGACTTCCAGTAAATCCAGCTAGATACAGCAACAGAAATAGCCAGAATAAATAGCGCTACTTTTTGACTTATCACGGCGGTTCCTTTTATTGGCATAATTTAGCAATCTCTTTTTGGTTAGCAACGAGCTGAATAGTTTCATTTTCAATTGAATGTTCTTCACTATATACATAATTGAGAATGAAGTTACTTCTTGGGCCAGTTGTGGCAATAACTTCGACCGGCTTTGCTTTATTACTGCTAATGTAAGCTTGAACGCAGTCATGAATTAGAGGTTGCCAATCATCAAGAGGAGGGTGATTCTCAGTTGTCTTCACTGGAATCCCTTTTACTGTTTCAACGAGCCTGAAGCTGGACGGACTAGGATCAAGCGCCAATAGCACCGTTATTGGTAGCATCAAGGCAACAAGTAGGATCATTATGGGCATCTTACTTGTCGGGTTCTTTGCCACATTGACAGGCGGTCTTTTATCTTCAATTTGTGCCGTAGGATGGCTTTCAACTTGCGAACTCGGTTTTTCCAGCAGAGAACTGTCTTGGGTTGTGTCGTTTTTATGGTCGCCTAGATGAGGCTTTTCTGTCTGACTGTTATCTGACGTCTCGGTGTCATTCACATTCTCCTCTCCAGAAGAGAGGGGGACACTTCGTTCTACACTGGCAATAAATTGATATCCGCGCTTGGGAACCGTTTTTACGTACTGAGGAGCTTTAGTGGAGTCATTTAGAAGTTTACGCAAGGTAGAAATTGCTTGTGTTAAGCTGGAATCATCCACTTGAAAGCCTTGATCTCGCCATACAAACTCATGAAGTTCATCTCGAGAAATAACCTGATTAGGACGTTCTGACAACATAAGCAGTATACGGCTTTCATTACTGCCTAGCCGAGTCACGTTATTATTTTCCTTCTGATCAACCAGTGAGTTGTTATTAGGGTTAAATATATAACGTTGTGCGATTACAAACTTAGTACCTATGCTACTCATTTGATTTTAGCTGCCTTTTTGTATTAGTCGTAACTGAAAACGAGATTAAATGAAACTAGTTACCTAGATAATAGTTTATGTGTTTTTATATTGTTTGAGAGAATATAACGCAGGATAATCAAAAAAAAGCTAAAAAAACACTGTTTTTATAAATCTTGACCTTGAATTTACATTCGCAACCCCGATGTATAGCCACATAGAGAGAGGTTATTTATCTCACCCAAAACAGTAGCAGAGAAACCCTGCTTAGAACGACATTCTCATGGAGTTAAAATGAGCGAGACAGCAACACCTAATAAAGAAACTCGTGGTTTTCAATCTGAAGTTAAACAACTGCTTCATTTGATGATCCACTCACTTTACTCAAACAAAGAAATCTTCCTTCGTGAACTTATCTCAAACGCATCTGACGCGTCTGATAAGTTACGTTTTCAAGCATTATCAAATGCAGAACTATACCAAGGCGATGCTGATTTAGGCGTTAAGCTGACCTTTGATGCAGACGCGAAGACATTGACAGTCTCTGACAATGGTATTGGCATGAGCCGAGAAGATGTTATCGAGCATCTTGGCACGATTGCCAAGTCGGGTACTGCGGAGTTTTTCTCTAAACTCTCTGATGATCAAAGCAAAGACTCTCAGTTAATTGGTCAATTTGGTGTTGGATTCTATTCGGCGTTTATTGTTGCCGATGCAGTAACTGTTCGTACTCGTGCAGCAGGAACAAGCGCTGAAGAGGCGGTACAGTGGCACTCGTCTGGTGAAGGTGAGTACACCATTGAATCCATCAGCAAAGAGTCTCGTGGTACAGATATCATTCTTCATATGCGTGATGAAGGGGAAGAGTTCCTTTCTGAGTGGCGTTTGCGTGATGTAATTAGTAAGTACTCTGATCATATTGGTATTCCGGTCTCTATCTGGACAAAAGAGAAAGATGAAGAAGGAAACGAGAAAGAAGAAGGCAAGTGGGAGCAGATCAACAAAGCTCAAGCGCTTTGGACTCGTAATAAATCAGATATCTCTACAGAGGAATATCACGAGTTTTACAAACACGTATCTCATGATTTTGCTGATCCACTATTGTGGAGTCATAACCGCGTAGAAGGTAAAAACGACTACACAAGTTTGCTGTATATCCCAGCTAAAGCACCATGGGATATGATGAATCGTGACCATAAAAGCGGCTTGAAACTGTATGTTCAACGTGTGTTTATTATGGATGACGCTGAGCAGTTCATGCCGACCTATCTACGATTTGTACGCGGATTAATTGATTCAAATGATCTGCCATTGAACGTTTCTCGTGAAATTCTTCAAGATAATAAAGTAACACAGTCATTACGTAATGCTTGTAGTAAGCGTGTACTTACTATGCTTGAAAAGCTCGCTAAAAATGATGATGAAAAATACCTGTCATTCTGGAAAGAGTTCGGTCAGGTATTAAAAGAAGGTCCTGCTGAAGATTTTGCTAACAAAGAAAAGATTGCTGGTTTGATGCGCTTTGCTTCAACAGAAGTGGATAGCTCTGAGCAGACAACATCTTTGGCGTCATACGTTGAGCGTATGAAGGAAGAGCAAGATAAAATCTTCTATTTGACCGCAGACAGTTATGCCGCTGCAAAAAATAGCCCTCACTTAGAGCAATTTAAAGCCAAAGGTATCGAGGTCATTCTGATGTACGATCGTATGGATGAGTGGCTAATGAACTACCTGACAGAATTTGATGGTAAGCAGTTCCAATCTATAACTAAAGCTGGTCTGGATCTTAGCAAGTTTGAAGATGAGTCAGATAAAGAGAAACAGAAAGAGACGGAAGAAGAGTTTAAGTCTGTGGTTGAGCGAACTAAAACCTACCTAGGTGAACGAGTAAAAGAAGTTCGTACTACCTTTAAACTAGCCAATACCCCTGCTGTTGTGGTTACTGACGATTTCGAAATGGGTACGCAAATGGCGAAGCTGTTAGAAGCGGCTGGCCAAGATGTTCCTGAAGTGAAGTACATCTTTGAAATCAACCCAGAGCACGAGTTAGTTAAGCGTATGGCTGATGAAGCTGATGAAGAAGCGTTTGGCCGTTGGGTTGAGCTGTTACTTGGTCAAGCGATGCTTGCTGAGCGTGGAGCAATGGAAGATCCTAGCCAGTTCCTAGGCGCAATCAACTCTCTTTTGACTAAGGTTTAATAGAGAAAAGTCACGAAAAAGCACCATATTGTCGATAAAATGCAATAAATTTAGGTAAATTTAAGTTTATTGGTTTTAGCTTGATGATTGGTGCTTCTTTAGTCTTAATCTACACATAAAGCCAAAAAAATATGATAAACTCGCAACCCGAAGTGTGAGTATAAAATTTATTTAAATAATTAAACTAATCTTATACCTAAACTTACCGTATTCAGTCAGAAGTCCGACTATTCAGTGAGCTTTGGTATAAACAAATAATTAAGAGGACATATCATGCGCATCATTCTTCTGGGTGCTCCAGGTGCAGGTAAAGGAACGCAAGCTCAATTTATCATGGAAAAATACGGTATTCCGCAAATTTCTACTGGTGACATGCTTCGCGCTGCTATCAAAGCCGGAACTGAATTAGGTAAAAAAGCTAAGTCAGTAATCGACGCTGGGCAACTTGTCTCTGATGACATTATCCTAGGCTTGATCAAAGAGCGAATTGCTGAAGATGATTGTGAGAAAGGCTTCTTATTAGATGGTTTCCCTCGCACTATTCCACAAGCTGATGGTCTTAAAGAGATGGGTGTTGCGGTAGATTACGTTATTGAAATTGACGTCGCTGATAGCGTTATTGTAGAACGTATGGCTGGCCGTCGTGCACACCTTCCTTCTGGTCGTACTTACCACGTTACTTTCAACCCGCCGAAAGAAGAAGGTAAAGATGACATTACTGGTGAAGCACTTGTTGTTCGCGATGATGACAAAGAAGAGACCGTACGTGCGCGTTTAGGTGTGTACCATGATCAAACTGCACCACTTATCTCATACTATGGTAAGGAAGCAGAGCAAGGTAACGGTAAGTACCTTAAGTTTGATGGAACAAAGAAAGTTGCTGAAGTTAGCGCTGAGTTAGAAAAAGCGCTGTCTTAATCTTACTTGCTTCAGTGATTGAATGAGCGGTATCGTTTATTTAAATTTCTGAACACTTGTTGGTTATTTTAAAATCTGTCTCAGATGACTTCTGAGGCAGATTTTTTGTTTAATTGGCCATAGAACGTCAGGTAACAGCAGACTCTAGGCACTTTGAAGGATTTATTCGCCTTAGATTAGCAAGTATGAGAAATAACGACTAACATTGAGGATAAGTCACAATTAGCGAGCGAGTATTGCAAACTTCTCTTCGTATTTTCAAAGAATACACACTAGAGTAACCCATTAACTATGTTCAATTTTTTGTCTATCAAGAATCTATTCGCTACTCTTCTCGTTGCCGCTCTAACAGGTTGTGTTTCATCGAATATTGATCCTGCACGTTATGAAAAATCGCCATCGTTCACTATCACCAATGCTCAGCCTACTCGTTTAGAACATTACTTTTCTCAAGAGATTGCCACTCATTCATCAGCAGCAGAAACGGGTTTTTATCCATTAGAAAAGGGGCATGATGCTTTACTTGCCCGACTCGCTATTATTGGCAGTGCTCAGTACAGTATTGATGCGCAATACTATATCTTTCGCGATGATGATGCGGGCAACTTGATTGGCTGGCGATTGTTTGAAGCCGCCGAGAGAGGTGTCAGAGTCAGACTGCTTTTGGATGATATGCAGAAGTATGATGACAGTGCTCTCGTACGTTATAGTAGCCATCCAAATATTGAAGTGCGACTGTTTAATCCTCACCATTTAAGGTCGGCCCGAGGGGTTGCTATGATGAGTGATTTCGACCGACTAAATCATCGAATGCACAATAAATCATTGAGTGTCGATGGCGTAGTGACCATCATTGGTGGGCGAAATGTCGGCAATGAATATTATTCTATCAATTCTGATGTTGAGTTTGCTGATCTTGATTTACTCATGGTGGGTAAATCTGTACCGGAAGTTAATCGCCAGTTTGACCTATATTGGAACAGTGACTACAGCATTCCTGTTGAATGGGTTTCTGATAATCAACAACATTACACCAGTGTTGACGTTGACACTTGGATCGAGCAACAAGGGCTAGAATCTACCTTCTCTGAAGATATTTACGATTTTACAAAGCTGCCATTTTACACCGATCTGGTTAATGGAACGTTGCCACTCTATTGGGGAGAGAGTGAGCTTTTATATGACCTTCCCAATAAACCTGAAAGTAAACAGAGTACATTAATCGATAACTTAGGCTCAGTGTTAGAACAGGTTGAGACCTCTCTAGTGTTCATCTCTCCTTACTTCGTACCAACGGAGCGTGGTACTCAAGAACTGGTTGATGCGGTAAAACAGGGGTTCGAGGTGACCGTTATTACCAATTCGTTAGCGTCTAATGATGTTTTTGCTGTTCATGGCTGGTACGCAAAGTACCGCAAAGATCTGGTGGAAGGTGGCGTGCAACTTTGGGAAATGAAACCAAATGCTGAGTTGAAAAAAAATTGGAGTTTGACAGGAAGTCGTCGCTCAAGCCTACATACCAAAGCCATCATTATAGATAAAAAGAAGATTTTTGTTGGCTCTATGAATTTAGATCCTCGTTCTGTTCATTTGAATACTGAGATGGGTATCATCATTGAGCAACCAGAATATGCGCAGAAAGTTTATCGCGAACTGATGCATGAGATAACGACAATGGCTTACAAAGTCGCCGTTAAAGATGGTGATATTGTTTGGATTGATAATGCCGCCGATGAAATACTCTCTAGTGAGCCGGATGCGAGTCTATGGCGAAGGTTTGGGGCATGGTTTAGCGGAATACTTCCTATAGAAGAACAGCTATAAATTTAACCAAGTAACTTCAATATTTGTAACTGTAATAACAGTAACTAAACAATTATTTTGTCAGCGGTTTTTAGAAAGATTAAGCTAAGCAGTCTCAGTAGAGGTTAATAACATTGATAATGGCGTTCAAGTAATATGAAAGACGGAATTTTGCTGGTTAATTTGGGGACACCAGAGCAACCAAGTGCGAAAGCAGTTAAAGCGTTTCTTAGTGAGTTTTTACACGACCATCGGGTAGTAGATATGTCTCGCTGGATCTGGTGTCCATTATTACATGGTGTCATTTTGCCAGTGCGCGCTCCCAAAGTGGCCAAACTTTATCAAAGTATCTGGTTCGAAGGTGGCTCTCCGCTACTCGTGTACAGCCAAAGACAAGCCAAGAAGCTGACAGATTTGGTGGATGTTCCAGTTGCGTTAGGAATGACTTATGGCACGCCAAGTTTGCTTTCGGGTCTGACTCAACTTGTGGATCAAGGGGTAGAAAAGATCACGGTGATTCCTCTGTACCCTCAATATTCAGGAACGACCACAGGCGCTGTTGAAGATGCGTTAGAGAGAGCGGTGAAGCAACTCACAGTACGACCTGAATGTTGTTTGGTGAATAACTACCATGATCATCCACTCTACATTAAGGCCCTTGCCGGTAAAGTAAAAGAGTATTGGCAACAAAATGGGCAAGGGGATTACCTATTGTGTTCATTTCATGGTATTCCGCAGCGTTTTGCTGATAATGGGGATATTTACCCGCTGCATTGTCAACGGACAACGGAACTTCTTGCGGCTGAGCTTGGTTTAACAGAGCAGCAGATGGGAATGAGTTATCAATCTCGTTTTGGTAAAGAAGAGTGGCTGAAACCCTATACTGACAAAACGTTACAAGAGTTGGCCGGAAACGGCACTAAAAGAGTCGATATCATGACGCCGGCATTTTCATCCGATTGCTTAGAAACGTTGGAAGAGATAGCCCAAGAGTGTAAAGAGATTTTTATTGAAGCGGGTGGAGAGGATTATCATTACATCCCTTGTTTAAATGATGATGATGCTCATATAAGCATGATGGAGCAACTGTTTGTAGAGTTGCGTTAGTCTTTTTGTTATTAGGTTGGGTTTAATCGGTTCGTAAGATTACGGTGAACGTACTTAATATGGATTTTGAGCAATAATTATCATTTATCGAATAAATAAAAAAGGAGCCGCGTCTTTCGATGCGGCTCCTTTTTAGTATGGAGTGACTAATAGGTCTTAGTAAGAGTCGTTGTGAACGGTCTGTACTGCTCTGCCTGATGGATCTGCCATGTTTTTAAAGGTCTCATCCCACTCAATCGCTTTAGCTGATGAGCAGGCGATAGAAGGGCCACCTGGAACACACTCTGCGGCTGATGGAAGTGGGAATAGCTCTTCAAAAATTTCACGATACATATAACCCTCTTTTGTGGTTGGGGTATTGTATGGGAAACGGTATTCTGCCGTGCTGAGTTGTTGGTCAGACACTTTATCTTCAGCTAACTCTTTAAGTGAATCAATCCAGCTGTAGCCTACACCATCAGAAAACTGCTCTTTTTGACGCCATGCGATAGATTCTGGTAGGTAATGCTCAAAACACTCTCTTAATATGTGTTTTTCCATTTTGCCATTGCCACACATTTTTGCTTGAGGGTTAATGCGCATCGCGACATCGATAAACTCTTTGTCTAAGAATGGAACGCGTCCTTCTACACCCCAAGCTGCAAGTGATTTATTCGCACGAGCACAATCGAACATGTTAAGTGCTAGTAGCTTACGTACCAGCTCTTCATGCATCTCTTTAGCATTTGGTGCTTTGTGGAAATACAAGTAACCACCAAATATCTCATCGGCACCTTCACCAGAAAGAACCATTTTGATGCCCATGGCTTTAATTTTTCTGCCCATTAAGAACATCGGAGTTGATGCACGAATGGTGGTCACGTCATAAGTTTCAATGTGATAAATGACATCGCGAATGGCGTCTAAACCTTCTTGAACGGTATAGGTCATTTCGTGGTGAACCGTTCCAAGTTTATCGGCAACATCTCGTGCAGCAATAAGGTCTGGAGCGCCTTCTAACCCAATGGCAAATGAGTGCAATTGAGGCCACCAAGCGGTGGATTTTTCATCGTCTTCAATTCGCATTGCGGCAAATCGCTTAGCAACTGCGGATGTGATGGATGAGTCTAACCCACCTGAAAGCAATACACCGTATGGAACGTCGGTCATAAGCTGGCGCTTAACGGCCGCTTCTAGAGCTTCTGTAAGTTCCTCTTTAGATGCTTCGTTATCTTTAACGGCATCAAATTCCATCCAGTCGCGGGTATAGTAACGCGTAGGTTCTTCATTGGTTGATGAATAGAAGCTACCAGGAGGAAACTCGCTGATGGTTTTACACACAGAGACCAGCGCTTTCATTTCCGAAGCAACATAGTAATTGCCTTGGCTATCGCGTCCTTGATAAAGAGGCATGATTCCGATGTGGTCGCGACCAACTAAATATTGATCTTTTTCTTCGTCATACAGAACAAAGGCGAAAATGCCATTAAGTTCTTCGAGTAATTTTTCACCCATATCTTGATAGAGGGCTAAAATAACTTCACAGTCAGAGTCCGTTTGGAAATCGTAGCTGTCTTGGTATCTTTCACGGATCTCTTTATGGTTATAAATCTCGCCATTTACCGCTAAAACTAACTTTTTATCAGGGCTATACAGAGGTTGCGCACCGCTATTCAATCCAACAATGGCTAAACGTTCATGAGCTAAGATTGCTCTTTTAGAAGCGTAGATACCTGACCAGTCTGGTCCGCGATGACGTAGTTTTTTAGACATTTCTAGCGCAATAGGTCGTAGCGCTGCATCGTCATGTTTTATGTCTAAAATACCAAATATTGAACACATATGTTTTTATTCCCTAATTAAATTCCGTTGTAGCAATAGAACAAATTTGCCATCGTCATTAAAAAAAGCAACCTTTTACGATAAAAAAAGTAATTAAAATGCCAATTAAAAAGATTTCATTTAATAAATCGGCTGAATAATGAATAAAATCCATAATCCGCTGCTTTTTTAGACGACTTTTTAATGTTGCTGTTTTTCTGTTATCTCAAATTGAGGTTGCAATTGATCACAGACGTGTCGAGCAAACCCGCTTCCTGCTTCGTTATATATGTTAAATGCCGCATCTACTCCCTCAATTAACAGCGAGTCGAGTTGATCTTGGTACTCTGCAATGGCGGCAATCTTCCCTTTATAGCCTTTTTTCTTAAGTTGTTGTAGCGCTAGCTGGTTTCCTAAATGGTGGGGCATAGCTAACAGTATCAGCTCTACTTTTCCTGTATCTAATATTCTTTCCCAGAAATCGGGGTCAGTGGCATCACCTTGAATAACAGAACGGCCATTTTGTATGTGGCGTTGAACGGCATCTTGACGAACTTCAATACCAAGGTTAATCGGACCATGTCGATGAGTCAGCTCGTCATATGCACCACTGCCAATTCGTCCCATTCCCAAAATCAGTACTTGAGCTTGACCCGGATTGATTCGCTTATCTAAGGCGTTCAGTTTTTCTGCTGACTGCTCTTTTAGCCAATTGGATGAGCGCTGATAAAGTCCATGACCGAATCTATTTAATGGTGCCGCTAGAATAAATGATAAGGAAACCGCGATGGCTATAGAGACCAATAGATCTCCCGGTAACCAACCCATCTTAAACGCTAGACCGCCAACAATAAGGCCGAATTCGCTGTAGTTGAACAATGATAGACTGGCAAGAAAAGAGGTCCGTACTCGAAATTTAAAACCATTAAACACCAGATAGTAGAGAGCGCCTTTGATAGGTAATAACAGCAAAAAGAGCAGAGCGGTTATAAATCCCGACAGAGTAGGGTGTTCCGAAAGACCAATATTAAGGAAAAAACAGACCAGAAATAGCTCTTTAAGGTTGAAAAGAGCTTTAGATAGCTCAGACGATTTTTTATGTCCAGCTAGAATCATTCCAAGAATAAGGGCACCTAAGTCCGCTTTGATACCGACAAGTTCAAATAAACCTGCCCCCATAACCAGTGCGAAAAAAATACCAAATATAACCAGCATTTCGCCATGGCCAACCCAAGTGAGAAACCGATAAAATAGCGGACGTAATAGTGGTAAGAGGAACAGAAAAATAGCGTACCATTCAGGCATTTTCCCTGTGGAAATGGTTAAAAAGACCACCGCAAAAATGTCCTGCATGACAAGAAAGCCGATGGCTATATTGCCGTAAATAGCATTCATTTCACCTTTTTCTTGTATGGTTTTTATGGCAAAGACAGTACTGGAGAAAGATAAGGCAAACGCTAAAAGTAGTAATTGGTCAAAGGCAAGCGCCGCGAAGCTGGATACTCCAACGACCTTTAATGCCATAAGGCAGGCCGTAAATAGAAGTGTGGAAAGTAGGTTATGTATGCTTGCCCCTGCCCATATCTCTTTTGACAGAAGCGTTTTGATATCTAATTTTAAGCCGATGGTAAATAGAAGCAGTGTGACACCCAGATCGGCGAGTAGCTCAATGGTGCTATTAGATTCAAAACCAAGAAAATTGAGAGCAAAACCAGCCACAAGAAAACCAACTAATGGAGGTAGTTGGCACTTTAATGCGATAAATCCTGAAATGAAAGCGGCTGATAATAAAATGATGTCCATACTTCTCCTTAAAATAAGAGGTGTTAGTTAACTGAGATTACAGTGAGCCTGTATTCATGCAAAACTAACAGTACTAGACTATTGGAAAACTCTTATTCTTCAAGAAGTTTTTGTAACAAAACACCATTTAACATTGAACGTTTGATCATGGCAAATGCGCCGATGGTTGGTTTTCCTTCAAGTTCAGAGGCAACGATAGGCAAATCAGTATGAAAGGTCGTTAAAGATTGCGTTTCGATATTACGTCTAATGGCAGGGAAAATCAGTTCTTGTGCGGCAGTGATATCGCCAGCAATGATGATTTTCTGAGGATTGAATAAGTTGATAGTAATCGCTATAGCCTTACCCAACTTATTACCTACACGAACCAAGCTCTGTTTGGCTAACTCATCGCCATTTAAAGCGTGTTGGCAGACATGCTGCATCGTAAGTTCTTCAATATCAGCTAATGAGGAATCATAACCTTGAGCGAGCAAAAGTTTTATTCGCTCTAGAATCGCTGGATTTGATGCGACGGTTTCCAAGCATCCAAAGTTACCACATTGGCACTGTGTACCGAGTGGATCAATTTGGATATGGCCAATTTCCCCAACATTGCGGTTAGCTCCTAAGAACACTTGCCCATGTACAATTATTCCTGCTCCCGTTCCTCGGTGAACGCTGACCAGTATTGAATCGTTGCAATCACGGCTAGCTCCAAAGTAATGCTCTGCAAGTGCTTTACCGCGAATGTCATTACCAATGAAACAACTGACGTTAAAATTATCGGTAATCAGATCAGTTAAGGCAAAATTATCAATGTCAGTATTGGGAATGTAGTCTACGACACCGGTTTCTGGGTTCACTAAGCCGGGTAATACAACGCCAATAGCAATAAGCTGTTTTATTTTGCTCTGTTGGCTATCAATAAAATGCCGGATGTGAAGGAGTAAGCCTTGTTGAAGCTCTACCTGATTGGTGTATTTAAAGGCATTGGAGTCGCTTGCCAGTTCAACACCACCTAGATTGAATAAACTGAACTGGATATAATCGCGACCCAAGCGGATCGCGATAGAGTGAAAGGTTTCAACCTCTGTCGTCAGTGAAATTGCCCGACGGCCACCAGTGGAAGCTTGCTGCGCCACCTCTTTAATTAGGCCGCGCTTTATTAACTGTCGGGTTATTTTTGTGACACTGGCGGGAGCCAATTGGCTAACGTCTGCAACTTGTATTCGAGAAATTGGCCCTTGTTGGTCAATTAAGCGGTAAACAGCTGCGCTGTTAAGTTGCTTTACAAGATCTACGTTACCTATTTGTCCGCCATTCATATTTATGTTTGCTCGTATTGTCCGTTTACTATTGTCGCACAGACGTTGAAATCTCTATCAAATATGGTCAAGTTTGCAACCATACCTTGTTTTATCCTGCCGAGTTTATTGTCCAAGCCAATTGCGCGAGCTGGATATAATGTCGCCATTCTTAGAGCTTCATCTAGTGCGATGCCAACTTGTTGTACGGTATTTTCTACCGCTTCTATCATGGTAAGGGCTGAGCCTCCAAGTGTGCCGTTTTCATCAATGCACATACCATCTCGGTAATATACTTTCTTCCCAACAAAAATAAAGTGATCCATCTCTGCGCCCGCTGGAGCTGTGGCATCGGTCACTAATACCAACTTATCACCTTTTACTTTATGTGCGATTCGAATATTAGCGTAATGAACGTGGAAACCATCTGCGATAACACCCGCATATACATCAGGGGTGTCATAAATGGCACCAATCACTCCCGGTTCCCGTCCAACCATTGGTGTCATTGCATTGAATAAGTGGGTTGCGAAACTGATGCCAGCTTCAAATCCCTTGCGTGCTTCTGCGTAGGTGGCGTTGGTATGTCCAATAGAGACAATAATTCCTGCTTCTTTAAGTTGCTTAATATGAGCTGGATTATTCTGCTCTGGTGCCAGTGTGACTTTTTTAACGTATTGATTATTATCGCAAATGTAATCAATCATCTCTTGTTCAGAGGCGCGAATAAAGTCAGGGTTATGAATGCCTTTTTTCATGACATTCAAATATGGCCCTTCAAGGTGTAAACCAAGAGATTGATGTTGATATTTTTCTTGGTATTGACGTTCTGTTTCAATGGCTTGACGCATGTTGTCATCAGATGACGTAATGAGTGTCGGCAAAAAGCTAGTGCAACCCGATTTTATATTGGTTTCATGCATGATTTGCAGTGTCTCAGGAGTAATGTCATCGTTAAACATCACACCACCACATCCATTGAGCTGTAAGTCTATAAAACCGGGGCTTAAGTTAGCTCCCTTGAGATCGACGCTCTTAATATCATTTGGCAATTGATCATTAGCAATGATGGAATGAATCGTATCACCCTCAATAATGACAGCGTGTCGATCAAGCACGTCACTACCGGTATAAATGGTACAGTTGGTTAGCGCATACATAGCAGGGAGCCCCATCTAATTACTTAAGATTACGGATATTTTCAGCTTCAAGTTCGCTGAAGTACTTAACGGTTTTCACTTTTAGTTCCTGCGTTGCAGGTTCATTGCAGACAATCACCGATTTTGCATGAAGCTGCAATGCTGACACAGTCCAAAGATGATTAACAGAACCTTCGACGGCTGCTTGCAGTGCTTGTGCTTTATTGTGGCCAGTAATCAAGATCATCACTTCTTTTGCTTCAAGTAGCGTACCGACACCGATAGTTAATGCGTATTTAGGAACTTGGCTTGTATCACCATCGAAAAAGCGTGAATTTGCTATGCGTGTGTCTTCAGTCAGTGTTTTGATACGAGTTCGTGAAGAGAGGGACGAAGCTGGCTCGTTAAATGCGATGTGACCATCGTTACCCACACCTCCCATAAAGAGATGAATTTGGCCGTAAGATTTAATTTTTTCTTCGTAACGTTGGCACTCGAGTTCGTGGTCGTCAGTGTTACCGTTAAGCAAGTTGATGTTTTTGTCTTGTATATCAACATGATCAAAGAAGTTTGAATACATAAAAGTGCGATATGATTCAGGGTGATCTGATGCAAGCCCTACATACTCATCCATGTTAAAAGTCACCACATGTTTGAAGCTTACTTCGCCTAGCTTATAAAGTTCAATAAGACGTTCATATGTCTTCAGTGGAGTGCCACCCGTTGGCAATCCGAGTACAAATGGACGCTCTTCAGTTGGCTTGAATGCATTGATACGATTAATAATATGTCTTGCTGACCAAAGGCTAACATCATAATCAGTAAGTAATGGAATGAGTCTCACGGTGGCACCTCAATAGTTCGATAATACGGTTAAAGTTTAATCCCGAAGGGTTGTTAATTCGAATCATAAAATAAGTTTTATGATCTCGCTAGCAAAATATCGCTTTTATGGCCAAAATGAGCGATATCGATCACACTATATGAGCTTTTAATTTGCGGGACGAAATTAATTACTTAAACTGAATATGACTAAATTGGAAGGCTAAAATAAGTCGGCCAAACAAAATTAAAATTCTATAGGGGGAATTTTACGGTGAATGTTCTCGGATATTTTCAAAAAGTAGGTAAGGCATTAATGGTGCCTGTTGCTACATTACCAGCAGCAGCAATATTAATGGGTATCGGTTACTGGATCGATCCAACCGGTTGGGGTGGTAACAATGCGTTGGCTGCGTTTTTAATTAAAGCGGGCGCGGCAATTATAGACAATATGTCTGTACTGTTTGCAATTGGTGTTGCATACGGTATGTCTAAAGATAAAGATGGTGCAGCAGCACTTGCTGGCTTTGTTGGCTACATGGTAATTACAACATTATGTAGTGCAGGTTCAGTCGGCGCTATTGGTCTTGTTGAATTAAATGAAGGTTCTACACTTGCTTTCAACAAAATTGGTAACCAATTTGTTGGTATTCTATCTGGTATTGTTGCGGCAGAGCTGTACAACCGTTATTACCAAGTAGAGTTACACAAAGCACTAGCCTTCTTTAGCGGTAAACGTTTAGTACCCATTTTGACCTCATTTGCGGCTATCGTCATTTCATTTGTACTAATGTTTGTATGGCCTATTATTTTCAATGGTCTTATTTCTTTGGGTGAAGGTATTGTTGGACTTGGAGAAGTGGGGTCTGGTATCTATGGCTTCTTTAACCGTTTATTGATTCCTGTTGGTCTTCACCATGCACTAAACTCTGTGTTCTGGTTTGATATGGCTGGTATTAATGATTTGGGTAACTGGTGGACACCAAACGCTGTAGAAGCGGGTGTAGGTGTTGTTGGTGAAACAGGTCGTTATATGGCTGGTTTCTTCCCAATCATGATGTTTGGTCTACCGGGTGCAGCTTTGGCTATCTACCACACAGCTCGTCCTGAGAACAAAACACGCGTAGCTTCAATCATGATTGCGGCAGGTTTTGCATCATTCTTTACTGGTGTTACAGAGCCTCTAGAATTCTCGTTCATGTTCCTTGCTCCTATGCTGTATGTGTTACACGCCGTATTAACGGGTGTATCTCTATTTATTGCTGACATGATGAACTGGACGGCTGGTTTTGGATTCTCAGCAGGTTTAGTGGATATGGTGCTTTCTGCACAAAACCCACTAGCAAACAAGTGGTACATGCTGATTGTTCAAGGTTTTGTTTTCTTCGCAATCTACTACTTTGTGTTCCGCTGGGCGATTACAACCTTCAAGTTGAAAACACCAGGACGTGAAGATGATGATGTGGAAGATACAAGCAAATCTCACGGCAGCGAAAACTCTGCAGAGCTAGCAAAACAGTATCTAGAAGTACTAGGCGGTCACGCTAACCTACAAAATATCGATGCATGTATTACTCGTCTACGTTTAACAGTAAACGACATGGATATTATCGATGAAAGTAAGCTTAAAGCATTGGGTGCTATGGGTGTTGTTAAACTAGGTAATAACAACCTTCAAGTTATCCTTGGGCCGCTAGCAGAAATCATTGCAGGCGAGATGAAGAATCACGCAAGCTAACTCTGTTATTCCAAGTTTTGTAACTGGAATAGACGGTTTTTGATAATGCCTCCCGATTGGGAGGCATTTTTCGTTAATATCTAGCGAAAATCGTTAATTAATGCGTAGTTTTAGTTGTGTCTATAGTGAGAAATGTGGATCATTAGCAGTTCAAACTAAAAAAGGCGAAAATCTTAACTGTCGTCTATTTTGGTCACTATTTTTGACAATACTAAGGCGGGTGAATAACTCGCCCCCAACAACTAGAGGTGCTTAGATGAGTGAAGCTGAGGCTCGTCCATCGAATTTCATTCGCCAAATTATTGATAAAGATTTAGCGGATGGCAAACACACAAGTGTGCATACTCGATTTCCGCCGGAACCGAATGGTTACCTGCATATCGGGCACGCAAAATCTATCTGTTTGAACTTTGGTATTGCTCAGGACTATCAGGGACAGTGTAATCTTCGATTTGATGATACAAACCCTGAGAAAGAAGACATCGAATACGTTGAGTCGATTAAAAATGATGTGCATTGGTTGGGTTTTGAATGGTCAGATGATATTCGTTATTCATCGGACTATTTTGATACGCTTCATGGATATGCTGTTGAATTAATTACTAAAGGCTTAGCGTATGTTGATGAGCTAAGTCCAGAGCAGATCCGTGAGTATCGCGGTACTCTTAAAGAACCTGGTAAAAACAGCCCTTATCGTGATCGTAGTGTAGAAGAGAACCTAGCGTTATTTGAAAAAATGCGTTTAGGCGAATTTGCAGAAGGTACCATATGCCTTCGAGCGAAAGTCGATATGGCTTCACCATTTATGGTCATGCGTGATCCGGTAATTTACCGCGTGCGTTTTGCTCATCACCATCAGACCGGTGATAAATGGTGCATCTATCCTATGTACGATTTTACTCATTGTATTTCGGATGCTATTGAAGGAATAACGCACTCAATATGTACTCTTGAGTTTCAAGACAATCGACGTATTTACGATTGGATATTGGATCACATTGATATTGAGTGTCAGCCTCGCCAGTATGAATTTAGCCGACTAAATTTAGAATATACGGTGATGTCTAAACGTAAACTTAATACTTTGGTTACCGACCAGTTAGTTAATGGTTGGGATGATCCTCGTATGCCGACCATTTCTGGTTTGCGTCGTCGCGGTTTTACACCAGCTTCAATTCGTGAATTTTGCCAACGTATTGGTGTGACAAAACAAGAAAACATGATTGAGTTTAGCTCGCTAGAATCTTGTATTCGTGATGACTTAAATGAAAATGCTCCTCGTGCGATGGCTGTGTTGGATCCGATTAAAGTTGTGATTGAAAACTTTGATGCAGAGAAAACCGAAACGTTATCGTTGGCGAATCACCCAAATAAACCAGAGATGGGTAGCCGTGACGTTCCTTTTACTCGAGAAGTGTTGATAGAGAGAGACGACTTCCGCGAAGAAGCAAACAAGAAATACAAACGACTTGTTTTAGGTAAAGAGGTTCGTTTACGCGGCGCTTATGTGATTAAAGCAGAGCGTATTGAGAAAGATGCTCAAGGTAACATTACAACTATTTACTGCAGTTATGATGCTGATACCCTTGGTAAGAATCCTGCGGATGGTCGGAAAGTGAAAGGGGTGATCCATTGGGTCTCTGCTAATTTAGGCTTACCAGCAGAAATACGTCTGTATGACCGTCTATTCACGGTTGAAAATCCAGCTGCCGCCGATGATTTTGCCGCGACTATTAATCCTGAGTCCTTAGTGGTACTTAATGGTGTGGTAGAGCCGAGTTTAGCTGTCGCGAAACCTGAAGATGGTTATCAGTTTGAGCGTACAGGCTATTTCTGTAGCGATGTTAAAGATTCTAAGCCTGATGCCTTGGTTTTTAACCGTACCGTTGGTTTACGTGATACATGGGCTAAAAAAGACCAGTAGACGTGACAATCTGTTGAAGAGTGCTCAAGCTGAATAAGCTTGGGCATTTTTTTTTACTCGCGATAATTTTTAAAATGTAGTAGCTTGTTTTTTAAGCTCAGAATTATACTAATTTAACCTCAATTTTAGATAATTTAGAACAGTACTAATTTACACTACAAGGGATACAATAATGAGACTTATATTGGCCATTCTTTTGCCGTGGTTTCAGTTTTTTACCATAGGCCGACCTTTCGCTGGCATCATCTGCTTAGTGCTACAAATTACGTTAATTGGCTGGATACCTGCTGCTATTTGGTCTGTTTATGCATTAAGCCAATACAAGACAGATCAAAAAATTAATCGCGCGTTAGGTGGTGAGAAGTAGCGAATAATTCAGCTGACGCTACCGTTGTAGCGCCAGAGTTAAACACCCACTAGTCTTATCTCTTGGGTGTTTTTTTATGCCGAATAATTGAAGGGGTTTTAAATTAGAATGCTGATTGAAACTGATCGACTAACAATGGCGCAGATAACTAACGATGACTGGCCTCTTTTTCTTCGTCTAAACACAGACCCAAGTATTATTTCACTCTGTTTTGATATTCCGAGTGAAAGTGAAATCAGAGCAAAGTTTCAATCACGTCTGCCTCTATGGAATTCGCAGTCCAACGAATGGCTCTGTTTAGTGATTCGGGGAAAAAAACTCAGCAATGGCCGTTGGTATAACAGGCTTTTTCATTGATAACTCAGTAGCCGAGGTTGGCTATCTCTTATTACCTGAGTTTCATGGAAGGCAATATGGCACAGAATCATTGTCAGCGCTGATTGACAGGGCTTTAGCGCTAGATGAAATTGTGAGTTTTCGAGCGGTTGTGACCGAAGGCAATATCGCTTCAGAACGAGTACTGCAAAAATGTGGCTTTACCCTGAGTCAGGTTATACCGCAAGCATACAGTATTGCGGGTAAACGGTATGATGACCGTATTTATTTAAAGGGATAATTTGAAAGTAAACTAGCCTGTAACTACTTGAAAAATAATAAGTGTCGCCTCTTTGTCGGGTGACTGGCGTTACGGTTATCGCAATGTGACTGGTGTAAACCGAATATGAATAGTAAAAAACCAGCTGGTTAGCCAGCTGGTTTTTTTTGCTTATCTAGTGATTAACAACTCAGTAAACTGAACTCTTTACTTCTTGATGTGCGCAGACTTATCATCTTTACAGTTTCCTTCAAGACATTTGCCGTAAAGGTATAAACTATGATTGGTCAGTTCAATATTGTAAGAGAGAGCAATCTCTTTTTGGCGCTGCTCAATGACATCGTCTGAAAACTCAATAACTTCGCCACAATCTAGACACACTAAATGATCATGATGATGCTGAGTGGACAATTCAAATACTGATTTACCGCCTTCAAAATGGTGACGGGTTACGATACCTGCATCGTCGAACTGATTCAGAACACGGTAAACCGTCGCTAAACCAATCTCTTCACCAAGGTCTATTAGTTTTTTATACAGCTCTTCGGCGCTGATGTGCTGACATGCTGGCTCTTGAAGTACTTCAAGAATTTTAAGACGTGGTAAGGTCACTTTAAGTCCAGCGTCTTTAAGCGCTTTATTATTATCTGTCATATCTCTTCCTGTAGATGAACTGCATAGTTAATGCGACAGTTACAATTGTCCCCATTATAGGTCAGCGTGCAATAACATTAAACCTCAAACTTCAAAGGGTTAATAATTAACATTTGAATATTTGCTCGAAATTTCGGATATTGTACTCTGGTAATAACATTTTGTTAACAGGGATAGTTATGAATAAGGGACTAGCGCGTATTTATCGACCGGGAATTGTGCGGTTTGCGCTTAATGCTTGGCCACCTTTTTGGGGAGCAGGGATTAAAATTGAAAGCATTAGTGAGGATTTTAGGAACGTAAGAGTACGGTTGAAACTACGCTGGTGGAACAAAAATGCGAATCGAACTCAGTTTGGCGGGAGTATTTTCTCTTTGACGGATCCCATATACGCATTGATGCTAATGGGTATTTTAGGTGAGAAGTACTTTGTTTGGGATAAAGAGGCGAGCATCAACTTTATTAAGCCGGGGTCGAGTGATCTTTATGCCGAATTTCAAATAAGTCAGGATGTACTGGATGATATCTTGACCAAAACCGCTACTGGTGAAAAGTGTTTTCCCGAATTTGTGATCTATGTAAAAGATCAGGATGACAATGTTATTTCAGAGGTACAGCGAAAACTGTATGTGAGAAAAAAGCCAAAATATAGAGAAATGGAAGAAAAAAGCGTTTCAGTTTAATGAAACGCTTTTGCCGTTACTTGTACAAAATAACCAGTAAGAATTTGAACAGCTGAGTTGGCAGACGTTAGTCTTCTAGCTCAGCCAAGCACATTTCTTCATGGATTTGGTTAACCCATGTAGTGACGCGCTCATTGGTGAGCTCTGGTTGACGGTCTTCATCGATACACAGCCCAACGAATGTGTTTTCGTCGACTAGCGCTTTTGACGCTTCAAACTCATAGCCTTCGGTTGGCCAGTGTCCAAGTACTGTGCCACCTTTTGTTTCAACGATGTCACGAATGTTACCCATTGCGTCACAAAAATACTCTGCATAGTCTTCTTGATCACCACAGCCAAAGATCGCAACAAGCTTGGTAGAAAAATCAATATCTTCAAGCTCTGGGAAGAAGTCATCCCAGTCACATTGTGCTTCACCGTAATACCAAGTTGGGATACCTAAAATAAGCAGGTCAAAGTTATCGATATCTTGCTTGCTGCTTTTTGCAATATCCTGAACATGAACGAGCTTTTTACTAAGCTGTTTTTGAATCATCTTTGCTACGGCTTCTGTATTACCAGTATCGCTACCAAAGAAGAGACCTACACTTGCCATAAATGAATACCTATAATTTATTGTTGATGTTGGCGGAAGCGTTGAGGTTTTAACCTAGCCCTGTGCCTTCCCAGCTAAGTTGAATAATGCCTTTGGCGATAAAGCCTGCACACCCCAAAAATAGAACAGACCAAACAACACGCTGACCAAATATAGGAACATTACCTTGCTTTAGAACGTCTTTTATTGCCATACCAATGAGAAAAAAGATGGCGGCAAATAATAGATCTAATCCGATAGATTCCAGTATATCGATGTAGTCGTAGAGCATGTCACTTCCTAATGCCATTTTCGTGCACGCACTATATCATTCTTAACATGTAAAGTTAATGATCTATTACCTTGGGCTGTGGATCTCGTTAAGGCAGTCTCTTTGGGCATTTTGGCATAGTAAACGATTATTATATAACTGTCGGATGTATACTCAAGTGACCTCAAGGTGCTCGTTCAGCGAGAATTTATTGGCAGCTGATCAAGGTTGTGATTTGAAGGCATAGTCATACTACGGCAAGAGTATATAGCCCTTTTCACCACTATTTTTTTATAAAGCGCCTTATAGCGCGTAATACTTCTTGAGGTTTCTCTGCGTGTAACCAGTGTCCAGTATTGGCGATAACATGAGCTTTAGCATTGGGAAATTGGCTTTGAATATCTTTCTGGTACTGTGTGGTAATGTAATCAGAGTCTGCTCCTTTTAAGAACAAAGTATTAACATCACAAGGTGGGTTTTCTGTCCAGCCAAGAATATTCCAGTAGTTTTCTAGAATAGAGTCGACATTAAAACGCCATACTAGCTTGCCTTCTTTTTTGAACAAAGATTTACTAAGAAACTGTCTAACACCTTCCATTTCGATATGCTGGGCTAGTAGCGCTAAAGCTGAACTGCGATCCGCTGGCGGCGTATTAATAACCGCTTGTAAACCATCAAAGACGTTATCATGTTTTCGGCGTGTATAGGCCACCGGAGCCATATCCATAACAATGAGCTTATTGATCAGTTCACAATGGTCAGCGGCCAATTTCATAGCAACCTTTCCGCCCATAGAGTGACCAATTAACGTTACCTTACTCAAGTTCAACGATACAAGCAGTCTATAGACATCATTGGCCATTTCTGCGTAGCTGTGACTTTCGCTATGGAAGGATTGGCCGTGATTTCGGAGGTCAATACTTAAAACTTGGTGATCGTCGACAAGATCTCGAGCAAGCAGACCTAAATTATCTAGGTTTCCAAACAGTCCGTGTAATAAGACGATGCTATCGCCGTTACCTTGCAGTTTGTAGTTAAGTTGCTGGCTGTCAGGTTGGTTATTGTCTGGCTGAATATGGTTAAACTGATTATGCATAATAGGTATTTTATTGAAGTTTTAAAAGAATGTTATACTCAAGGAGCCTGTTCAGCGAGCATTAATTGGCTTTTGATCAAGGCACTGATTTGAAGGCATAGTCATTCTACGGCAAGGATCAGTCGCACAGAGCAGAAGCCAATAAAACTCGACCCTTGAGGTCACTTGAGTATAGTGTCGGCTTAGTACTCAAGCAAATTGAATATAGCATCTTGAAGTTACTTGGGTATAATTATCAAGATATTAAAACAGTGAGATTGTGAAAAGCGAATGAAAACGATTGAAGTTGATGAAGATCTTTACCGTTATATAGCGGGCCAAACCGAACATATTGGTGAAAGTGCGTCGGATATCCTTCGACGTCTATTGCATGTAGATGGTACAGAGCCTGCTGCCCAAATCACTGAACCGGAAGTTGAAGAACAAACAACAACGGCGATTGAGAGCCAACCTGTAGGAATCGTGGTCAGCAAAGATGCAGGGAATGAAGAGAAAGTAGATGGCATTAAAGTGATGCGCTCACTCCTTATCTCTGATGAATTTGCTGCAAGCAATAAAGCGATCGACCGTTTTATGCTTGTTCTATCGTCGCTGTATCAAATTGATAAGCCGAGCTTTGCCGAAGCTACTCAGGTAAAAGGTAGAACACGAGTCTATTTTGCAGACAATGAAAATGTCCTACTTGCTAGCGGTAAAACCACCAAACCACGAGCGATACCAGCAACCCCATTTTGGGTAATTACCAATAACAACACCAATCGTAAACGTCAAATGGTTGACCAACTAATGACAAGAATGGGGTTCCAAGCTGATTTGATCGAAAAAGTGTGCAGTTCCATATAGTTTTTAGACGGCAGTGTAGTTTTATATGAGATTTAAGCCTCATAATGATGTAGTTCCTCAAACGTCGTTATGAGGCTTTTTTAGTTTTTATTTTTTTGTTTTAAAGGATTATTCGTATGGCAATACACGCTCGCGCAGGGCAAAAAGCTCAGCAAGAAGATTTACACAATATTCCCGCATTAGTGGCAAATTATTTTTTATTGCAACCTGATCCGAGTAACACTGCTCATAAGGTTCAATTTGGAACCTCTGGTCATAGAGGAACAGCAGATAAGTCGACATTTAATGAGAACCATATTTTGGCCATTGCCCAAGCCGTTGCTGAGGTACGACAAAGTAAAGGTACGACAGGTCCGCTGTTTGTAGGTAAAGATACCCATGCACTTTCTGAAGCTGCTATTTTTACCGCCATTGAGGTGTTAATTGCCAACGGAGTACAAGTGATTGTCCAGCAAGATAATGGCTATACTCCGACACCAGGTATTTCTCATGCTATTTTGACGCATAACCTTAAGCAACAAGAAAAAGCGGATGGTATTGTCATTACGCCTTCTCATAACCCACCTCAAGACGGTGGCATTAAGTACAATCCGCCTCATGGTGGCCCAGCAGAAGGTGAGTTAACGAAAGCGATTGAAGATCGTGCTAATCAACTGATTGCCGCTGGTTTAGAAGGTGTTAAACGTATGCCGCTAGCAGAAGCACAAGCAAGTGAGCTGTTGCTGCAAGTGGATTTGGTTAAGCCATACATTGATGATTTGGTCAATGTCATTGATATGGAAGCGATCCAGAAAGCGAACTTAAAAATAGGTGTCGATCCACTTGGCGGATCAGGTATCGACTACTGGCGTCAGATAGCGGAAACATATCAGTTGGATCTTACTTTGGTGAATGAAGCGATTGATCCTTCTTTCCAATTTATGTCATTGGATAAAGATGGTGTGGTTCGAATGGACTGCTCATCACCTTATGCGATGGCGGGTCTATTGGCTCTAAAAGACGATTATGATTTGGCTTTTGGTAATGACCCTGATTATGATCGCCATGGCATCGTCACACCTAAAGGCCTAATGAATCCAAACCATTATCTGGCGGTTTGTATTGATTATTTATACCGTCACCGTGAAGGTTGGGGTAAAGAGGTCGCTGTTGGTAAAACTTTGGTGTCTAGCGCACTGATTGACCGTGTGGTAGCTGATCTTGGCCGTGAACTGTGCGAAGTACCTGTTGGTTTTAAATGGTTTGTTGATGGATTGTATGACGGTTCATTCGGTTTTGGTGGTGAAGAGAGTGCCGGCGCTTCGTTCTTACGTAAAGATGGCACCTCATGGGCGACCGATAAAGATGGTATTCTTTTGTGTTTACTTGCTGCGGAAATAACGGCAGTAACAGGGAAGAATCCTCAACAGTACTATGAAGAGCTGGCCGCGAAACATGGCGAGTCCGCCTATAACCGTATACAAGCGGTAGCAAATCCTGAACAAAAGGCGGTGCTAGCGAAAATGTCACCAGACATGGTTTCTGCTGAGTTACTCGCAGGGGAGCCAATTACGGCTCGCTTAACTAATGCTCCAGGAAACGGTGCAGCAATTGGGGGGTTGAAGGTAACCACTGAAAATGGTTGGTTTGCTGCTCGTCCATCAGGTACTGAAGATATTTATAAGATTTATTGTGAGAGCTTTAAAGGTGAAGAACATCTAAAAGCGATAGAAAAAGAAGCACAAGAAATCGTAAATCAAGTGTTTGCTGACGCGGGTTTATAATATTACGGTGTTGAAAAAATAAGAGGGTTTAGTAGTAAACCCTCTTATTTACTTCGATAACCTAACTAAGGTCTCGCAATATGATCGGTGTCGCACTTACTTGCTGTGCAGTGTACGAAACATATCGCATAGAACTTTTGTGTTTGGTTCCTTGTAGTGCTTTGTTTACCTGTAGCCATATTGTAATATGTAAATGTTCCATTGGTAGTACCACCCCCATCCCAACGTACAGCTGCTGACCAATATGGTTTATCGGTTGGCCAGCCTAAATTAGAAACATCTCCATACTTATCAAAAATCGCTTCAAACACTTCATTAACCGGTATTTGCCAACCTAGATTATTGCCATTGTATTTCATGTCCTCTAAATTCGTTTGACAATACCATGCCGCTGGTCCTGAATATGCTGATGACAAGTACGCACTGCCATCATGTCTCATAAAGAGTGGCCATTTTTTGTCATTCTCGTCGTATGAGCCACTATTATATCGTGGGCTTTTTGCTTGATTTATCCCTTCATTATATTCATCCAGTGTTTGTGGGAATGAAAACCACATTGGTATATCTCTAACAAAGACTACATGCTCTGGATTTGGCGTTGGTTTTTTTGGATCTGTACCATCAGCAATTTCTTGACTGTCTGAAATACCATCGCCGTCAGTATCCACAAATGGGCTATTGGTTTTTTTCGGATCGGTGCCATTGGTCACTTCGTCACCATCATTAATGCCATCACCATCGGTATCGGGGTTGTTAGGGTCAGTGCCATCAATGTGCTCTTTGCCATTTGAGATGCCGTCGCCATCGTCGTCCTTGTCGCCGTTAATGACGGGGTCGTTGGGATCTTTGGGGTCGGTGCCGATCACGGTCTCTTTGCCATTGGTGATACCATCGCCATCGGTGTCCTTGTTTCCGTCAGTGATAGGGTCATTGGGATCTTTCGGGTCGGTGCCTTTGGTCACTTCATCACCATCGTTAATGCTATCGCCGTCAGTGTCAGGCTTGTTGGGGTCGGTGCCGATCACGCTTTCTTTACCATTGGTGATGCCGTCGCCATCGGTGTCCTTGTTGCCGTTAATGATAGGGTCATTGGGATCTTTCGGGTCGGTGCCATTGGTGGCTTCGTCGCCATCGCTAATGCCGTCACCATCGGTGTCAGGCGTGTTTGGGTCAGTGCCATCAATGTGCTCTTTGCCATTTGGGATGCCGTCGCCATCGTTGTCTTTATCGCCGTTAATGACAGGGTCGTTGGGATCATTGGGGTCGGAGCCGATCACCGTCTCTTTGCCATTGGTGATGCCGTCGCCATCGGTGTCCTTATTGCCGTTAGTGATAGGGTCATTGGGGTTTTTGGGGTCGGTGCCATTGGTCACTTCGCCACCATCATTAATGCCATCGCCGTCGGTGTCCTTGTTGCCGTTGACTACAGGGTCATTAGGGGCTTTGGGATCGGTGCCATTGGTCACTTCGTCACCATCGTTAATGCCATCGTCGTCAGTGTCAGGCTTGTTGGGATCGGTGCCGATCTCGGTCTCTTTGCCATTGGTGATGCCGTCGCCATCGGTGTCCTTGTTGCCGTTAGTGATAGGGTCATTGGGATCTTTCGGGTCGGTGCCATTGGTGGCTTCATCGCCATCGCTAATACCGTCGCCATCGGTGTCAGGATTGTTAGGGTCAGTGCCATCAATGTGCTCTTTGCCATTTGGGATACCATCACCATCGTTGTCCTTGTCACCGTTAATGACGGGGTCGTTGGGATCATTGGGGTCAGTACCATCAATATGCTCTTTGCCATTGGTGATGCCATCGCCATCGGTGTCCTTGTCGCCGTTAATGATGGGGTCATTGGGATCTTTCGGATCGGTGCCATTAGTCACTTCGTCACTATCGTTAATACCATCGCCGTCACTATCAGTGTTGGGGACTCTGCCAGATTTATCACTTGAAACAGATATTAGCGGATTGGTAGAGTCATTTTTACAACCAACAATGCTGAACATACACAATACAAGTAGAATTGTTCTTATAATCATAATGAATACCTCTTACATTAAAGGCTAAACGAAGGAGATATCAGCTCTACTCGTCGATTTAACATGCGTCCTTCAGCGGTACGATTACTGGCTTTTGGCCAATGCTCACCTTTACCTGTGATGGTGAGACGATCCTTGTTTATTCCTTGATATTTTAGATAGTTAGCAACGCTTCTTGCTCGCGATATAGACAGTGTCATATTGGATTCGGCAGTACCGATGTTGTCAGTGTGACCAATAATTTCCAGAGTAGATTGCGGATATTTTTTGAGTCTTAGTAAAATGTTTTGTAACCGAGACTTCATAAAATCTGTTAGTTGATGGCTTCCGCTCTTAAACATGACAAGATCATTTGTTTCCGAACTAATGATCTCTTTGTATTCTTTTATAAAAATGCGTTCATGTTCAGGTTCAACTAAGAGGTTAGGTTGTGAAATGGCTGGAATACCTTCTGACTGATTAAAGAAGTAATTGAGGCCAAGTGTGAATAAGTGCATATCGGATTCGCCCACATACTTGATATCATCTGCCCATTGATATTCAGCATTGATTGATAACGAAGGGGTAAAAAAATATTCTCCTCCTAATGAAAGAAGCGGAGAGGCTCCTGATTTTTCATCGGTATTTTGTGCTTTCCAAAGTAAACCGCCTGCCTTGCCATAAACAAATGCTTGTTCTTGTTCTGTAAGCGGAAGCTTCTTACGTATCGAAACTTCTACACCATTGATAGCAACATCAATGGTGCGATCGGTGAACGTTGCTGTAGGAGAACCTAAATCGTGATAGGCACTTTCTATGGCAAAGTTGTAAGGTAATGTGTAGCCAGCCAACAGCTTGTAAACGGCGGTACTTTCTTTACAACTTGTCGAGGTGTTGCTGCAAGTGCTGCTGTATGTCGAAACTCCGATACCTGCGCCGATATACGGTTCTGAGTTCGCAGTGCTGTTGTAGGCTATCGTTATAACCATAAAGAGCATATTTCGAAGGCAATTTATATACTTCGTAGCTGTCATAGAAGAATCAACCTTAAATTCTTTTGCTTTCTGGGATTAAATGTAAATATTTTTATCTACTTAAATTTCTTGGATTAATTGGTTGTGTTATTTTTATGGGAGGATATGTCTTCTTTGTTTGTGTAAGTAATAAGATTTTTCTTATTTATTTTCTGAGTCTAAATTTAGCCATCTACCAATTTTTTGAGTGGGGATATTTTAACTTGTTGATGTTTAAAGTATTTTTAGGAGTGCTGAGCAAGGGGTGTTTATTAGGTTAAATATGATATTAATGGTGGTTGTACTGAAGGTTGTGTGTTCTAACCTTTTCTTTTTTCTAGTGTTTTTTTAATCTTCTTCTTTGAGGTAATTGTGTTTATGTTTGAATATAATTTAAGATGGAATGTCATTCTCTTTTTTGTATCTAAATGTTTTTATAAGGTGCAAGCTGGCTGTTAAATTACTATTGAGCATTTTATATGTTATGCCACTTCTTTTTTTATTAAAATCAAACTATTTCAAAATGCAGAACTTAAAACGATAGCAGTGTATATAGTTCAAAAAGAGAGTGGGAGGAATGACTAACCCTTTCAAGGTTGTTTAATTTGAGGCCAGTTATCCGGAACAATCATCCAAAATTGCCCTGTTTGATCTTGGCAGTGTACGGTATATTGCAATGGATTATTTGGCAGAATATAGCGTTCGGCTTGGCCAACGTTTCCTGCTATCCAGTTAATTTTATCTAATCGATAAAGGGGCTCTGTTATCTGTTTCCACTGATGTTGATAACACCAAAAGCCAGTAATGGAGTGGTGGTTGATGCGGTGTCCTAAGCAGTGCTGAGGAAGGCTGTTTTGTTCAAATGGATTAATATAAAGCCGGCCTTGCATAAATAGATGTGAAGTGATGTTGCTAATATAAGGATATCGCTGCTTAAATGTGTCTGTTGCTGACATCGCTAACTGATGATTCAGCATATGATTCAGTTTTAGATCTAGCCGATCACGGCTATCTGGACCATACCAATGATCATCGTGTAGAAGATAAAATTTAATGGCAACTTCCCAATGCTGATAGTTACTCTGGTGCTGTACGATAAAATCAATGGCACCTAAGGTTCTTTTATTGGCGATTAGCTGAATCTCTTCCGCCACAACTTGATACTGTTCTGATTGTTCGAATAACTGTTTACACAGGGCTTGGTAGACAAACCCTAGGCGTTTATTGCCAGAGTAATTGACGACAAAATCAACGGAGTGGTTACTAAAAGGGTTACTTGCTATTGGTAATTGATCGGGGCATAAAATAGTTTGCTGTTGAGTAATCCAACGAGCGGCTTTTTCTAGTGATGCCTGCATGACCGATTTCCTGTAATATTCTCAATTAACGCTTGTTAATAAACGGTATAACACAATATGAACCACTTGCAATTAGAGTTACTGTTAAATAAAAAATTGTCTCCTGAGTTAATTAAGGATTATTGCCCAAATGGACTTCAGGTAGAAGGGCGACAAGAAGTGTTAAAAATGGTTACCGGAGTAACGGCATCGCAAGCACTTATTGATAAAGCCATTGAGTTAAAAGCCGATGCTTTGCTTGTTCATCACGGTTATTTTTGGAAAGGTGAACCAGAAGCCATTCGCGGAATGAAAGGCTCGAGAATAAAAGCACTGATTCACAATGACATCAACTTGTACGCGTATCATTTACCATTAGATGTACACCCTGAGTTGGGTAACAATGCTAAGTTAGCCAGTTTGTTGGGTATTGAAATAACGGGTGGCTTAGAGCCATCACCTCAGTCTGTTGCTCTGCATGGAGAGCTAGCCCATAGTATGTCTGGTGCTGAGTTGGCTGAGAAAATTGCATCGGTATTAAATCGAGAACCATTACATATCGCACCGGATATGGATAAGCCGATAAAAACAGTGGGTTGGTGTACTGGTGGTGGACAAGACTATATTGAGCTTGCGGCTGCCAGAGGGTTAGACGCGTTTATTTCGGGAGAGATTTCCGAGCGAACAACATACTCTGCAAGGGAGCAGGGTATTCACTACTTTAGTGCAGGGCACCATGCTACTGAGCGATATGGTGTAAAAGCGCTAGGAGAGTGGTTAGCGGAAGAACATGGCTTAGATGTTCAGTTTATTGATATCGATAATCCAGTATAGTGACTCTTATTCGCTGATGGTTACGCAATAAAAAAGGTTGGCATAAGCCAACCTTTTATCTAGCAAGGAGTCATATTCTCATACGCTCTTTACTTGCTGTTATTCGTTACTCACGTTCATGCAGAGGGTTAAACTCACGCATTTCTTGACCTGTGTAAAGCTGACGTGGACGACCAATACGGTTATCCGGATCTCCGTGCATCTCATTCCAGTGAGCGATCCAACCGATAGTACGAGCCATAGCAAAAATTACAGTAAACATAGACACTGGAATACCGATCGCTTTGAGGATGATACCTGAGTAGAAATCTACGTTCGGGTACAGTTTCTTCTCAACGAAGTATTCATCAGACAGTGCAATTTTCTCAAGCTCCATAGCAACATCTAACAATGGATCTTCAATGTTAAGCTCTTTTAGTACTTCGTGACATGCTTCACGCATAACCGTTGCACGTGGGTCATAGTTCTTATAAACACGGTGACCGAAGCCCATTAGACGGAATGGGTCATCTTTATCTTTGGCTTTCTTCACGTAAGTTGGGATGTTATCCACTGAACCAATTTCTTCTAGCATACGAAGACATGCTTCGTTAGCACCACCATGAGCAGGACCCCATAATGACGCAATACCCGCCGCAATACATGCAAATGGGTTAGCACCAGAAGAACCCGCTAAACGCACAGTTGACGTTGATGCGTTCTGTTCGTGGTCTGCATGCAAGGTTAAGATTTTGTCCATTGCACGAGCAACAACAGGGTTTACATTATAATCTTCGCATGGGTTTGCGAACATCATATGTAAGAAGTTCTCTGCGTAGCTTAAATCGTTTCTTGGGTAAATAAATGGCTGGCCAATAGAGTACTTGTAACACATTGACGCCAAAGTCGGCATTTTAGATAGTAGACGGTATGCCGCAATTTCACGGTGTGTGTCGTTATTAATATCTAATGAGTCATGATAGAAGGCCGCTAGAGCACCTACTACGCCTACCATTATCGCCATTGGGTGAGCATCACGTCGGAAACCGTGGAAGAAGCTTGCGATCTGTTCGTGAACCATAGTGTGCTTGGTTACGATTTTCTTAAACTCTTCATATTCCTTACGATTAGGGGCTTCGCCGTATAGCAGTATGTAGCAGACTTCCAGGTAATCTGCATTGTTAGCAAGCTGATCAATTGGGTAGCCTCGGTGTAGAAGTACACCTTTTCCACCATCAATAAAAGTGATTTGGGACTCACAAGATGCAGTGGCAAGAAAACCAGGGTCAAAAGTAAAGTAGCCATTTGAGCCTAGCTTACGAACATCGATTACCTCAGGGCCTAAAGTACCATCCATAATCGGCAGTTCAATTGGTGCTTTACCTTCAATATGAAGGGTCGCATTCTTATCTGCCATAACAATCTCCTTTGATTATAATTTTATCCATCCAGGACTTTATTAGTGTGACAATTTGTACTCATGATCATAACTAAAGTCAATTTTTCTAACTTTTTGTGTGCACTTGTTAAGATTTTCATCATTTTTCGTTGAAAAAACATGTTCTGTGTAGCAGTTTTTGTTAAGACAATTGTATTAATATGTTGCCAGCCGTATAGTGACCAAGAATTTTGTTGTTAACTCCTTATAAATTCAAGGCTAGAAAGAAATAACGTCATTAAAATTTCACTAGTCATTTAACAAAAAATTTACATTTAAAGTCCCGCTTAACGGCTATAAATGTTAAATTAAAGTTAAGTTTTGCGGGGTTGACATCTTAAATTGATCATAACAATAAATGCTCAAAGGAGCTGAGTGAGCAAGCCCGTGAAAGAAAGAAAGCCAAGACCTGTTAATCTCGATTTACAGACCATTCATTTTCCGATTACTGCAATCGCGTCCATCGTCCATCGCGTGTCAGGTGTGATTACATTTGTAGCTGTCGGTATTTTGCTTTGGTTGTTGTCATTATCCCTCTCCTCACCACAAGGCTTTATGCAAGCCGCTGATCTAGTCGATAGCTTTTTAGTGAAGTTTATCTTGTGGGGAATCTTAACTGCACTTGCCTACCATATTGTTGGTGGTATTCGTCATCTTATAATGGACTTAGGTCATTATGAAGATTTTGAATCCGGCACAATGACGGCCAAGGTTACTTTTGCTGCTACTGCAGTATTGTCGTTACTTGGAGGAATTTTGGTATGGTAAAGCATGTATCATCGTTTGGTCGTAATGGTATCCACGACTTCCTACTGATTCGTGCCACAGCTATTATCCTGACTTTGTATACCATATACATTGTTGGGTTTTGTGCTTTTGGTGGCGAAATCACTTACCACACATGGACAGCTTTTTTTGGTGGAACCTTTACCAAAGCGTTTTCCATGTTGGCACTGACCTCTATATTGATCCATGCATGGATTGGTATCTGGCAAGTGTTAACTGACTATATCAAGCCAAATTTAGTACGCGGTTTGCTTCAATTCGCATTTGTAGCAGTACTGTTCGTCTATTTCTTCTCTGGCCTATTTATTCTGTGGGGTGCGTAAGTGACTATTCCAGTTCGTGAATTCGATGCCGTTGTAATCGGTGCCGGTGGCGCAGGTATGCGTGCCGCATTACAAATTTCAGAGCAGGGCCTAAGTTGTGCCTTGTTATCAAAAGTATTTCCAACCCGTTCTCACACTGTATCTGCTCAAGGCGGTATTACGGTTGCGCTTGGTAACTCTCACCAAGACAATTGGCAGTGGCATATGTATGACACAGTAAAAGGTTCCGATTATATCGGTGACCAGAATGCCATTGAATATATGTGTAAGAACGGTCCAGAGTCTGTGATTGAACTAGAGAAAATGGGTTTACCGTTCTCTCGTTTTGAAGATGGTTCAATATATCAACGTCCGTTTGGTGGTCAATCAAAAGAGTTTGGTGGCGAGCAAGCAGCACGTACAGCGGCGGCGGCAGACCGCACAGGTCACGCATTGCTGCATACTCTGTATCAACAAAATATTAAGCATAAAACCACCATCTTCTCTGAGTGGTATGCGTTGGACTTAGTGAAGAACCAAGACGGCGCAATCATGGGCTGTACTGCTATCTGTATGGAAAGTGGTGAGATTTGTTACTTCAAATCTAAAGCAACTATTTTAGCCACAGGTGGCGCAGGACGTATTTACGCCTCGACCACTAATGCTCATATTAATACTGGTGATGGTGTTGGTATGGCGTTGCGTGCTGGCGTACCAATGCAAGATATTGAAATGTGGCAGTTCCACCCAACGGGAATCGCTGGTGCCGGGGTATTGGTAACAGAAGGTTGTCGTGGTGAAGGTGGTTATCTCCTCAATAAAGATGGCGAAAGATTCATGGAGCGTTACGCTCCAAATGCGAAAGACCTTGCAGGTCGTGACGTTGTCGCTCGTTCTATGATGATAGAAATCCGTGAAGGTCGTGGTTGCGATGGCCCATGGGGACCTCATATTAAGCTTAAGCTTGATCATCTTGGTAAAGATGTTCTTGAGTCTCGTTTACCGGGTATTTGTGAGCTGTCGAGAACATTCGCTCACGTCGATCCTGTTAAAGAGCCAATCCCTGTTATTCCAACGTGTCACTACATGATGGGTGGTGTACCTACTCAGGTTTCTGGTCAAGCCATTAAGCTTGATGGCAGCGGTAATGATGTAGAAGTACAAGGCCTGTTTGCTTGTGGTGAAATTGCATCTGTATCAGTACATGGTGCGAACCGATTAGGCGGTAACTCACTGCTTGATTTGGTGGTATTCGGCCGTGCAACAGGCTTACACCTTGGTGAAACATTACAAGCGCAAGCTGAAGCTCGCCCTGCAACTGAATCAGATATTGAAGAGTCATTGGCTCGTACAATGCGATGGGAAAATAGCAGCACTGGTGAAGATCCAGTTCAGATTCGCAAAGATCTACAATCTTGTATGCAAAATAGCTTCTCTGTATTCCGTGAAGGAGATGCTATGGCGAATGGACTTAATGAATTGAAAGTGATTCGTGAGCGTTTACAAAATGCCCACCTTTCTGACAAGTCATCAGAGTTCAATACCCAACGTATCGAATGTTTGGAATTAGACAACTTAATGGAAACAGCATTTGCTACCGCAGTCGCGGCAAATTACCGCACAGAAAGTCGCGGTGCGCATGCTCGTTTTGATTATCCTGACCGTGATGATGAGCAATGGCTATGCCACTCAATCTTTAATCCGGAAACAGAAGAGATGTCTAAGCGTGATGTAAACATGGAGCCGGTTCATCGTGAAGCGTTTCCTCCAAAAGTACGTACATACTAAAGGGAGACTAAAACAATGATGAAACTAACTTTCTCTCTTTACCGTTATAATCCTGATGTGGATAACAAACCACACATGAAGGAGTACACTCTTGAAGTGGAAGAGGGCTCCGATATGATGGTTTTGGATGCTCTTATTCTATTAAAAGAGCAAGATTCCTCGATCTCGTTTAGACGTTCTTGCCGCGAAGGTGTGTGTGGCTCTGATGGCCTAAACATGAATGGCAAAAATGGTCTAGCATGTATCACTCCATTATCCGACTTAATGGAGAAGAATCCTATTGTAATTAGGCCATTACCAGGATTACCTGTTGTTCGTGATTTAATAGTGGACATGACGCAGTTTTATGATAATTATGCAAAGGTAAAACCATATTTAATATCGGATGGTGCCCTACCACCTTCGAGAGAACATCTTCAAGCCCCTGAAGATCGTGCTCATCTTGATGGTCTTTACGAATGTATTATGTGTGCTTGCTGTACCACATCCTGCCCATCCTTCTGGTGGAATCCGGACAAATTTATTGGCCCTGCGGGATTACTAGCTGCTTATCGTTGGTTGATAGACAGTCGTGATACAGCTAGGGACGAACGCCTATCCGATCTTGATGATGCTTTCAGTGTTTTTCGTTGTCATGGCATCATGAATTGTGTAAGTGTATGTCCTAAAGGATTAAATCCGACCAAAGCCATTGGTCACATTAAGACCATGCTGGTGAATAAATCGGTTTAACATATAAGTATTGCCGGCTTCTTTTTAAGATAGCCGGCTAAAACAGGCCAACGGAATGTTGGATTAATATAACCTACTGTTTAAGGGAAAATATGCACAACGGCGTGATGAAGGCATGGCTCGAGTCTTCACACTTGGCTGGTGCCAATGCAACTTATGTAGAGGAACTCTACGAACTGTATCTAAGTGACCCCGATTTAGTAAGTGATGAGTGGAAACGTGTATTTGATGAGCTGCCTATGCAGACATCTGAGATTGCAGAGCAGTCTCATTCACGAGTTCGAGATTACTTCCGGCGACTCGCTCAAGAGACAAAGCATTACAATGTCCAAGTTAGTGATCCTGATGTCGATGCAAAACAAGTAAAAGTACTGCAGTTAATTAATGCCTATCGTTTCCGAGGGCATCAAGCTGCCAATTTAGATCCACTGGGAATCTGGCAAAGAGACCCCGGTCCTGATCTTGACCCTGCCTTCCATAATCTTACTGAAGACGACTTTGAAGAGACGTTTAACGTAGGTTCCTTTGCGGTTTCGCAAGAGACCATGCAACTAAAAGATCTCTATGGTGCATTAAAGAAAACCTATTGTGGTTCTATCGGCGCAGAATATATGCATATGATCAATACTGAGCAGAAACGTTGGGTTCAACAACGTTTGGAATCAGTATTAGGCCAGCCATCATTTACTGCTGACGAGAAGAAGACGTTTTTAGAAGAGCTTACCGCAGCGGAAGGTTTGGAACGATATTTAGGTGCTAAGTTCCCTGGAGCAAAACGATTTTCTTTGGAAGGTGGTGATGCCCTAATACCCATGATGAAAGAGTTAATTCGTCATGCAGGTAAATCGGAAATGCGCGAAGTCGTTATAGGAATGGCTCACCGTGGTCGTCTCAATATGTTGGTTAATGTATTGGGTAAGAAACCACAAGATCTATTCGATGAGTTTGCAGGTAAACATGGTGAAAGTTGGGGAACCGGTGACGTGAAATATCACCAAGGTTTTTCAGCCGACTTTGCTACTCCAGGTGGCGATGTTCACCTAGCTTTGGCGTTTAACCCTTCTCACTTAGAGATAGTCAACCCAGTAGTGATGGGGTCTGTAAGAGCTCGTCAAGATAGACTTGGTGATGATGATGGGAGCAAAGTATTACCTATTACCATCCATGGTGACTCAGCTATTGCGGGACAAGGGGTGGTTCAAGAAACCTTCAACATGTCTCGAACTCGTGGTTTCCAAGTAGGCGGTACAGTACGTATCGTAGTCAATAACCAAGTTGGCTTTACTACATCTAACCCGCAAGATACGCGTTCAACGATGTACTGTACTGACATCGCTAAGATGGTTCAGGCACCTATTTTCCATGTTAATGCCGATGATCCAGAAGCGGTTGCTTTCATCACACGCATTGCATTGGACTACCGCAACACCTTTAAGCGTGACGTGGTTATTGACTTAGTCTGTTATCGCCGACATGGCCATAATGAAGCGGACGAACCAAATGCGACTCAGCCTTTGATGTATCAAAAAATCAAAAAGCACCCAACACCTCGTAAGCTATATGCAGACGTGTTAATTGATCGTGGTGAGTTTGATATTGAAACGGCAACTGAGCTGGTAAATGGGTACCGTGATGCGCTTGACCATGGAGAAGTTGTGGTTAAAGAGTGGCGTCCAATGGAGATGCACTCGGTAGACTGGAACCCTTACTTAGGTCATGACTGGAATATTGAATGGGACAGCAAGTTTGAATTTGAGCGTCTTAAAAAGCTTGGTGAAAAACTGTGTCAGCATCCAGAAAGTCATAAACTACAAAGTCGTGTGAACAAGATTTATAACGATAGACGTTCCATGCTTAATGGTGAAAAACCATTAGATTGGGGTATGGCTGAAATCTTGGCATACGGTACGCTTGTTGATGATAGCCGACGTATTCGACTATCTGGTCAGGACTCTGGCCGTGGCACCTTCTTCCATCGTCACTCTGTTCTACATAATCAGGATGACGCGAGTACCTTTGTACCTCTACAAAATGTACACAATAAGCAGGGGCCATTTGAAGTCTTTGATTCGGTATTGTCTGAAGAAGCGGTGTTAGCTTTTGAATATGGCTATGCAACGGCTGAACCTGGTGGATTAACGATTTGGGAAGCACAGTTTGGTGACTTTGCTAATGGTGCCCAAGTGGTTATTGACCAGTTTATCTCTTCTGGTGAACAGAAATGGGGACGCTTGTGTGGACTAACGATGCTATTGCCACACGGCTATGAAGGTCAGGGTCCAGAGCACTCATCTGCGCGTCTTGAACGTTATCTACAGTTGTGTGCGGAGCAAAATATACAGGTCGTTGTCCCGTCGACTCCGGCGCAGGTATACCATATGTTACGTCGCCAAGTTGTTCGACCTATGCGTCGACCGCTTATTGTGATGTCGCCTAAATCGCTACTACGACACCCGTTATGTACATCAACGCTAGAAGAGCTTTCTGATGGCACTTTCCAACCTGCAATTCCAGAGGTGGATAGTTTAGACGCCAGCAAAGTGAAGCGAGTTGTATTCTGTTCCGGTAAAGTTTATTACGACTTACTTGAGCAGAGACGTAAGAATGAGCAGGACGATGTTGCTATTGTCCGTATTGAACAGCTTTATCCATTCCCACTATTTGAAGTTCGCGACATTATTGCCGCCTACGAAAATGTGCAAGATTTTGTCTGGTGCCAAGAAGAGCCTCAAAACCAAGGCGCTTGGTATTGTAGCCAGCACAATTTCCTCAATGCTATACAGGGAGCGACATTGAAATACGCTGGTCGTCCAGCCTCTGCTTCACCTGCCGTAGGATATATGTCCGTACACATGAAACAACAGAAAGCGTTAGTTGATGATGCTTTAAATCTAGACTTTTAAAAGTTCTAGAAGTTAAGGAAGAAGAGATTATGACAATTGAAATTCTGGTTCCAGATTTGCCTGAATCCGTTGCTGACGCCACTGTTGCGACATGGCATAAGCAACCTGGAGAAGCGATAGCTCGTGATGAAGTTATTGTTGATATAGAAACCGACAAAGTGGTGCTGGAAGTTCCTGCACCAGAAGCGGGTGTGTTAGAAGCGATCATTGAAGAAGAGGGTGCCACAGTACTGTCTAAACAATTGATTGCTAGGTTAAAGCCGGGAGCAGTCGCAGGCCAACCGACTTCAGATACCACTGAATCAACAGAGGCATCGCCAGATAAGCGCCATAAAGCCTCTCTGGATGAAGAGAGTAATGACTGGTTAAGCCCAGCAGTTCGTCGCCTGCTTGGTGAGCATGGACTTGAAGCTAGCCAAGTAAAAGGCACTGGTGTTGGTGGGCGTATCACTCGTGAAGACGTAGAGGCTTACCTTGCTAACAAACCTGCTCAAGTTGAGAAAAAAGAGCAAGAGCCAGCGGTTGAAGTTCCAGCGGCAGCACGTAGTCAAAAACGTGTTCCTATGACTCGTCTACGTAAAACAGTGGCAAACCGACTGCTAGAAGCGAAAAATAGCACCGCGATGCTGACCACGTTTAACGAAGTGAACATGAAACCGATTATGGATCTTCGTAAGCAGTATAAAGACCAATTTGAAGAGCGCCACGGCGTGCGTCTTGGCTTTATGTCCTTCTATGTAAAAGCAGTGACAGAAGCGCTAAAACGCTACCCTGAAGTGAACGCGTCAATTGATGGTACTGATATTGTTTATCACAATTACTTTGATATTAGCATGGCAGTATCTACTCCTCGTGGGTTGGTGACTCCTGTACTAAAAGATTGTGATTCATTGGGTATGGCTGATATTGAGAAAGGCATCAAAGAGCTTGCTATTAAAGGTCGTGATGGAAAACTCACTGTCGACGAACTTATTGGCGGAAACTTCACCATCACCAATGGTGGTGTATTTGGTTCATTAATGTCGACACCAATTATCAACCCGCCTCAAGCGGCAATACTTGGTATGCATAAAATTCAAGACCGTCCAATGGCGGTTGATGGAAAAGTAGAAATCTTGCCAATGATGTATCTGGCACTCTCTTATGATCACAGATTAATCGATGGACGCGAGTCGGTTGGTTTCTTGGTGACCATCAAAGAACTGCTAGAAGATCCAGCAAGACTATTGCTGAATGTATAGATAAAAAATTGAGTTGGGCTTTTAGTCCTATTCACTGGGTATCAGGGGAGAGCCACTCTGATACCCTAACTAGTTATCCAATAACGGCTAGTTAAAAGTACCTCAAAAGGTAAAGGTCCCTAAATGAATTAGGTGAACCTTAATGGAAATAATAATTCCCCCAAGGGATAAACATACGGAATAGCGTAATGAATTTGCATGAATATCAAGCCAAACAGCTGTTTGCTGAGTTCGGTTTGCCTGTCCCAGAAGGCTTTGCTTGTGATACTCCACAAGAAGCATTTGAAGCAGCTGGCCGCATAAGTACCGAGAAAAAAGTCGTTAAATGCCAAGTGCACGCAGGTGGACGTGGTAAAGCTGGTGGTGTTGAACTGCACGACACTAAAGATGGTGTTAAAGCCTTTGCTCAAAAGTGGCTAGGTAAGAACTTAGTGACTTATCAAACAGATGCCAATGGACAGCCTGTTACAAAGATTTTGGTTGAAGAAGCATCTAACATCGCCAATGAGCTCTATCTTGGTGCTGTAGTCGATCGTTCTACCCGTCGCATCGTCTTTATGGCCTCGACTGAAGGTGGCGTTGAGATTGAAAAAGTAGCTGAAGAGACTCCAGAGCTAATCCATAAAGCGGCAATTGATCCGTTGGTTGGTCCACAAGCGTACCAAGGTAGAGAGCTGGCGTTTAAATTGGGTCTTGAAGGGGATCAAATTAAGCAGTTTACTAAGATCTTCATGGGTCTGGGCAACATGTTTGCTCAATATGATTTAGCTCTGCTAGAAATCAACCCATTGGTGATCACTGGTGAAGGCAATCTACTATGTCTTGATGGCAAGATTAACATTGATTCCAATGCTATGTATCGTCAGCCTAAACTTCGTGAAATGCACGATCCTTCACAAGAAGATGAGCGTGAAGCTCATGCCGCACAGTGGGAGCTGAACTATGTTGCACTTGATGGCAGCATTGGTTGTATGGTTAACGGTGCCGGCCTAGCGATGGGTACGATGGATATCGTTAACTTGCATGGTGGCCAACCTGCAAACTTCCTAGATGTGGGCGGCGGCGCGACGAAAGAGCGCGTGACCGAAGCATTTAAGATCATCCTGTCTGACGATAATGTAAAAGCCGTTCTAGTGAATATCTTCGGCGGAATAGTTCGCTGTGATCTTATTGCAGACGGTATTATCGGTGCAGTAGAAGAGGTTGGTGTAAAAGTCCCTGTTGTTGTTCGATTAGAAGGTAACAATGCCCCATTAGGCTCGAAGAAATTAGCCGAAAGTGGATTGAACATCATTGCTGCGAATTCCCTAAAAGAAGCCGCAGAAAAAGTAGTTGCTGCAGCGGAGGGCAAATAATGTCTGTATTAATTGATAAAAATACTAAAGTTATCTGCCAAGGTTTCACTGGTGGACAGGGTACGTTCCACTCAGAGCAAGCGATTGACTACGGAACACAAATGGTGGGTGGTGTATCTCCGGGTAAAGGCGGTCAAACTCACTTAGGACTACCTGTTTTCAATACGGTACGTGATGCCGTTGAAGAGACAGGTGCTACAGCATCGGTCATTTATGTACCAGCACCGTTCTGCAAAGATGCCATTCTTGAAGCTATCGATGCAGGCATTAAGCTTATCGTAACTATTACCGAAGGCATTCCAACATTAGACTTACTGGATGTTAAAGTACTTCTTGATGAAGCTGGTGTGGTCATGATTGGTCCTAACTGCCCAGGTGTTATTACTCCTGATGAATGTAAAATTGGCATCATGCCGGGTCACATTCATAAGAAAGGTAAAGTGGGTATTGTTTCTCGTTCTGGTACATTAACTTATGAAGCAGTTAAGCAGACGACGGATGAAGGCTTTGGCCAGTCTACGTGTGTTGGTATTGGTGGTGACCCTATCCCGGGTTCTAACTTTATCGACATCCTGAAACTGTTCCAAGAAGATCCAGAAACAGAAGCCATCGTAATGATCGGTGAGATTGGTGGTACAGCAGAAGAGGAAGCTGCGGCATTTATTAAAGATAATGTCACTAAACCTGTTGTTTCTTATATCGCTGGTGTTACGGCACCTCCTGGTAAACGAATGGGTCACGCTGGGGCAATTATCTCTGGCGGTAAAGGAACGGCTGAAGATAAATTTGCTGCATTAGAAGCGGCAGGCGTTAAAACGGTAAAAAGTTTAGCGGATATCGGTTCAGCACTACGTGAAGTGACAGGTTGGTAAACATAACTGCCATTTGACGACGAAAAGCTCAGAGTAATATCTGGGCTTTTTTATGTCTTGTTGATAATTAAAATAATTAAAAGGAAACAATTAAATGACAATGTTGGTATTAGGGTTGCTGCTATTTTTGGGAATACATTCTGTTTCGATTATTTCTGTCTCATTCCGCGATAGTATGGCGGCAAAAAGTGCACTAGGGTGGAAAGCATTTTACTCAATTGTCTCTTTGCTTGGGGTGATTTTAATAGCGAAAGGGTATGCCGCTGCACGACTGGATCCTGTGATTGTTTATAATGCACCTTTGTGGCTTAGACATCTGGCCTTTTTGTTAATGCTGCCTGCGATGATTTTTTTTGTTGCGCCTTACTTCCCTGGAAGAATTAGCCAAACTCTCAAGCATCCACAATTGGTGGCGGTTAAAATTTGGGCTCTTAGCCATCTATTAGTGAATGGCACTCTGGCGGATATCGTGCTATTTGGTGCTTTCTTAGCTTGGGCTGTGGTTGATAGAATTTCGATGAAAAAACGTTCACAACGTCCGCTGCCTGGTCTTAAACCTGCGGGAATAAACGATGTGATTGCCATTGTTATTGGGCTTGGCGCAACTGTGGCACTGTTATTCTCTCTGCATGGAATGCTAATCGGTATGCCATTGCTTGGTTAATGATCCATAACACAGCTCAGGACGCTTTTAGATGAACCCTTCGGGCAGCATTTGTTGGCATTTTCTACAGCGTTATCGCCTGATTGTGTCGTTGGCTACACGGCATAGACGCTGCCTTGTATAAACACCAACAAAAAGCGGCAAAAATATATTGGAAAGGTCAACAGATCCTAGCGACGTCTAACGTGATAATGATTAAGAGATGTTATTCAACATCTCTTTTTTATACCTGTCTTATTATACCGGTTTAGATGCAAATCCAGCTCGCATGCTAATGCTGCTAAGAGTAGCAAAAACCATAATAACCACGCCCAAATGCCACGCTTCACTTATGCCTATTTTCACCAGCAACATACTTGATAAAGCAGAGAATATCATCTGTCCCCCGCCAGATAATGCCGCAACGGAGCCAGCCTTTCTTTTATAAGGGATTAACAGCTGAGATTGGGCGCAAGGAAACGCCATGCCATTGCCCATGTTTAACACAAACTGACCTGCCATCATGGCGGCAGGGTGAAGAGGGGCAATGATTAACCAGATTGCGGCGCTAAGATGCACCACGGGTACTAGGTAGAGCATCCTCTTACTACCAATAATGGGACGGAGTCGATTACAGGTAAAACCGCCAGCCAATAAACCGAAAGCAGGAATCAGCGCCCAAACCGCATATTGATCAGAGGTCATGCCTATATGAATCTGCATAATGAAAGGCATGACAGAGATAGAAAGTACAACCAAGCTAAAATTATACCAACCTAGGCTGGCAAAACTTAAGAAGTACTTAGATTGAATTAACTGCTGATATGTTGTCAGTATCGTCTTTGGGTTTGGTAACGGCTGTTTCGCTGGCAGTGTTTCTGAAAATAGAAACAGCAAAGAGACGAGTAACGTTAAGATATAAGAAAAAAGTGAGATAAATACCGCCAGCCAGCCAAAGCTATGGTTAATAAAACCACCTAATACAGGAGCGATAATGGGGGTAAATGACGCAACAATTGCAACCCATGATAATGCCTTTGGTAGCTCGTGTTGATCATAAGAGTCACGCAGTGAAGCGCGAGATAGCACCGCGCAGCATCCAGCACCAAGTCCTTGAATAAACCGACCAAGTACCAGCATTTCAAATGATTGGCTAGCAAATATCGCCAATGTTAAGCCAATAAGTGCAAGTGTTAACCCTGTCAGCAATACCGGTTTTCTCCCCAGCGCGTCAGAAATAGGGCCATAAAGAAATTGAGATGGACCAAAACCAAGTAAGTAGATTGAAATAAGCAACTGAGCTTGATCAGAACTGATTGAAAAATCTTGCGCGATCCATGGCAATGAAGGGAAAACGAGTCCCATGCTAAATTGACCGATACTCACTATGAGGCAAGCGAGTAAAACGGGTTTCCATTTAAAAACCGATGACATTGATAATCCAAATTGAATAACGGTGGAGACATTTACCGGAGTAATACCATGAGCTTAATATTGGAATTGTTTGATTTGCTCAGCGGGGTTCAGCTGCATCAGTATACACTAATTTGAATATGAATTTTGATTATACACAAGTAATTTTACGCGGCATGTTTAGCGAGAGCAGTGTGATTTCTGGTGAAGTGATGGGGAAGAGATAACGGCTGAAATAAGTGGAAAATCTATAATTTTGATTGCAATTTTCTGATTTTTTAAGCTTAATGCAGCCCATCTAGCCGTGGTTTCTTATAGATAATTCGCGTGACAATTCGTGTGGCGCTTGAACACTCGCATTTTAGCCTAGTGTCGTCAGGCTCGGCATAAATAAAAAATGAGAAATATGAACAGTTATCGTTATTTTATTGGTCAGCAATGGCCTCTACTATCATTTGGTCTCCTTACCGTTTTTGCAGGTAACTTGGGACAGTCTTTTTTCCTTAGCTGGTTTGGCGCGGATATTCAAAGAGATCTCTCTATATCTGCTATTGATTATGGTATGACATACGCGATTGCGACGCTGTGTAGTAGCATTACCATTATGTTTGTTGGTGGTATGGTGGATCGCTGGGCGGTTCGTCGTTTTACCACGTTAGTTGCGTTCGTCTTGGCGAGTGCCTGCTTGGCAATGGCAAATGTTGCCTCTCCAATCATGCTCTTTTTTGCATTTTATCTACTAAGGCTGACTGGTCAGGGCTTGCTGCCGCATACCGCACAGACAACTATGATCCGTTGTTACACTCATCAGCGGGGCAAAGCTATCAGTATTGCGGGAAGTGGCGTGGCTATTGGTGAAGTAATATTGCCCACCTTGGTGGTTATTTTGATTGGCTGGTTAGGCTGGCGCAGCAGTTGGTTGGCGTTATCTGCTGTAGTGGTATTCATATACCTTCCCATCGCTTATTACTTATTGTCTAAAACCGATCAAGTCAAAATCTTAGCCAAAACGGCGCGAGCAAAAGTGACAGGTGTAAATAAGAGTGGTCGACGAGAAGTACTATCAGATTGGCGTTTCTGGTCTATTTTACCTTCAACATTAGCTGCTCCTTTTGTAGTAACGGGTGTTTTTATTCAACAAAACTTTTTATTAACGCAAAAAGTGTGGTCGCCTACCTTACTGGCAAATAGCTTTGTTGCATACGGAATCATGCACTGGGTAAGTTCCATGATTGCAGGAACCTTGGTAGATAAGTACGGAGCTAAGCGCTTACTCGCTTACTTTATGTTGCCACTTATCAGTGGCCTTGCAGTATTGGCCTACTTTAACCAAAGTTGGTCGGCTATGTTGTTTATGACCCTGTTTGGGCTTGGTATTGGCGCATCTGGACCTGTCATTAACGCGCTTTGGGCTGAGGTGTATGGTACTGAGCATATTGGTGCTATTCGCTCCATGATGACTTCATTAATGATTCTTTCTACCGCTGCGGCTCCATGGATATTTGGCCTCTTTATTGAGATGGGATGGTCAGATAAGTCATTTTTCGGCATGTTGGCAGTGGTGATGGTTGTTGTTGCCTTAATGGTTTTACCAGCACAGCGTTCGTTTATTCATAGCGGGTTTAACAAAAATAATGGCTAATAAGCACAAAACAGTTGACCTTACCCTTAGGTTAGCGTTTAACGTGTGTATATCTTAATAGACAAAGATAGCTATGAAACGAAACTGCAACAGACCACCGATGGCTAAATGGCTTAGTGGTTTGTTTTTATTCATACTAACATTGAGCGTTATAATGGCGAGCCAAACAAGGGTAGCCATGGCAAGTCTATTGGATGTTAATGGTGCGAGTACCACGTTGGAATCACATCATGTAGATTGTGCAGAGCTTGCTGCTGCGGCTGATGGTGTTCATTGCGACACTATGCTAAAAGCCGCTAACATGGCTTGTTGTATCACTCCCAACGCTTATCCAATGATGTCAACTTGCTGCTTACTTAGTGGTAATATTCTGTATGTTCGTCTGCCATTTATTATCTCTCAAAAAAACGTTTTAACAGGCTATGAAAGCCGATATTTACGCCCTCCCATTCTGTTCGTCGCTTGATATTTTTATAGTCGTAAAGCACCACAACTGAGTTTGGTCGCTATACAGATCAACAGAATTTCCAGTATTTGGAGAGAGAAATGAAACGTAAACTAACCGCCGTTATTCTATCGACATGCCTATTTAGTACAGGAGTACTCGCCAACGCTATGGTTGACTTATATAAGTCACCAAGTTGCGGTTGCTGTACGCAATGGATGAACATACTTGAAGAGAAAGGTTATCAGGTTAAGGTGCATCATCAGCAGCAATGGAACGACATTAAACAGCAACATAAGCTGCCTTCGCAACTGGTCTCTTGTCACAGTGCCGTTATTGATGGCTACTTGATAGAAGGCCATGTACCTGAGGCTGATATCGCTCGTTTATTGGCAGAAAAGCCAGAAGGTATTGTTGGGCTATCTGCGCCTGGCATGCCTGCGCATTCTCCCGGGATGGCTGGTATAGAAGGGCAGTATAAAGGGTTTGATGTGGTGGCTTTTGATCGTCATGGCAACACAACAATCTATACGCAATATTAGTCTTTAGAGCACAGTTTAGTGTGCAGTAAGCAATAAAAAAGCTGGCGAACATATAAGTCATCGCCAGCTTTATCTATTTGTTAAATTGAGCTTATTTCGCTAAGTTTTCAGCAACAAATGCCCAGTTAACTAGTGCCCAGAAACCATTCATGTAATCAGGACGTACATTGCGGTAGTCAATGTAGTAAGCGTGCTCCCAAAGGTCTACTGTTAGTAGAGGAGTGATGCCTTCTTCTGTTAGCGGAGTCGCTGCATTAGATGTGTTAACAATATCCAAAGAACCATCTGCTTTCTTAACCAACCAAGTCCAAGAAGAACCAAAGTTGTTAATCGCTGAATCAGTGAACTTCGCTTTGAACTCATCAAATGAACCGAATGCAGCGTTAATCGCTTCTGCTACGGCACCTGTTGGTTCGCCACCTGCGTTTGGCGCTAGACAGTGCCAGTAGAAAGTGTGGTTCCAAATCTGAGCTGCGTTGTTAAATACGCCACCAGTAGAAGTTTTAACGATCTCTTCTAGTGATTTGTTTTCAAACTCAGTTCCTGGGATAAGACCATTTAGTTTCACTACGTAGGTGTTGTGATGTTTACCGTGGTGAAAATCTAGTGTCTCAGCTGAGATATGTGGTTCTAGTGCATCTTTTGCATAAGGAAGTGCAGGTAGTTCAAATGCCATTGCCGTATTCTCCATTGATTTGAAAGAGTTACCTCTTTCTATTGCTTCCAATTAATTGTAATTATTCGTCAAAATGACTGACTTGTAGGTATTTTATCAAGTTTTTACTTTATTAAAACCCTATTAACAAAAAAAAATCATTTATTTATCAGGTTACTGCTCTCTAGGCTTAACTAATGAAGCTAGTTTAGTATAGTTAACCCTACAGATATTGTGCTTTTTATTCTTGTATAAATACGTAGAATGAGAGCCTGAAGTGAAGTAAAAGTCATGTGAGAACACAATGGAAACGATCGATAAAATTAAGAAACAGCTGGAAGAGAACGCTATCCTTTTATATATGAAGGGATCCCCTAAACTACCAAGCTGTGGTTTTTCATCTCAGGCATCTCAAGCGCTTATGGCGTGTGGTGAAAAGTTTGCTTATGTAGACATCCTACAAAACCCAGATATTCGTGCTGAATTACCTGCTTATGCACAGTGGCCTACATTCCCACAATTATGGATTGAAGGTGAGCTAATTGGTGGTTGTGACATTATTTTGGAGATGTTCCAAAAAGGTGAGCTTCAGCCATTGATTAAAGAAGCGGCTGCTAAGATTGAAGACGCAGAGTAGATATTGCTGCAAAAGAAAACCCGGCTACTGGCCGGGTTTTTTATGTCTGTTATATGGCGTCGTGTTACAGCACCATCGCAGCAATCCATCCAAATACAATTAATGGAATATTGTAGTGGATAAATGTAGGGACTACCGTTTCCCATACGTGCTCGTGTTGGCCGTCAGCGTTGAGTCCGGATGTTGGACCAAGGGTTGAGTCGGAAGCCGGTGAACCTGCGTCACCTAGAGCCGCAGCAGTACCTACCAGAGCAATAGTTGCCATTGGAGAGAAACCAAAAGCAGCAGCCAATGGTACATAAATGGTTGCCAGAATAGGGATGGTTGAGAAAGAAGAACCGATGCCCATGGTGACCAATAATCCCACGATAAGCATAAGTAACGCAGCTAACGCTTTGTTGTCACCTATGCTGGTCGCAAGTGCTTCAACTAACGTTTCTACGCCACCGCTCTGTTTCATCACAGCGGCAAAACCTGCGGCAGAGATCATGATAAAACCGATCATCGCCATCATATGTACACCTTTGGTGAAGACATCGTGTGTCTCTTTATATTTAATCACACCTCCAAATGTGAACACCATAAAGCCAGCTAAACCACCAATAATCATCGAACCAGTGCTCAACTGTGCACCTAGAGCCGCAGCAATGGCAACAAGAGCCACCATAATATTGCGCTTATCTATGCTAACTTCACTGTGAACGGTTGTTAGCTCGGTCTCTTTATATTCGCGAGGTTTACGATAGGAGAAAAATATCGCAAACAGGAGTCCTGAAATCATACCTAAACCGGGTAGTAGCATCGCGGTTGGAACTTGGCTAGCAACAACTTCTGGAAGGCCATTGTCGTGTAAGTTCTTAAGCAAAATGTTGTTTAAGAAAATACCACCAAAGCCGATTGGCAATACCATATAAGGGGTCACCAAACCGAATGTGAGTACACATGCGATCAGTCGACGGTCCAGTTTCAGTTTTGCAAAAACGCCCAGAAGAGGTGGAATTAAAATTGGAATAAAGGCGATATGAACAGGGATGACGTTTTGTGAAGACATAGTCACAAGTACTAATGCACAAATGATTAGGTACTTTAGCCCTGTTGACGCAGCAGCATTTTCATTGCCATGAATACGCTTAATAACGTTTTGTGCTAGAAGGTCAGTTAAACCAGATTTAGAAATGGCCACTGCAAATGTACCTAACATCGCGTAGCTCAATGCGATAGTTGCACCACCGCCTAAACCACTTTCAAATGCAGAGATTGATTCGTTCAGGCTCATACCTGACACTATGCCACCAACAATAGCACTAAAGGTAAGCGCAACGACAACGTTGACTCTCATTAGTGCCAGTAGCAGCATGATACATACTGAGATTACTACCGGATTCATATTATTCTCGATTGGGTTGTGTTTGTTTATTTGTTCAAACCACTATGGCCTATAAAATAAGCGAGATGGCTCGATTTATTGTTATTCGGAATCGACTAATGGCCAGCCGCCAAGGGCTTTCCATTTATTTACAATTCCGCAAAATAACTCTGCTGTTTTTTGTGTATCGTATAGTGCAGAGTGGGCTTCTTTATTGTCAAAATCCATCCCGGCTGTTTTACATGCTTTGGCCAAAACGGTTTGACCATAAGCAAGACCACTTAATGCAGCGGTATCAAAAGTAGCAAAGGGATGAAAAGGGACTCGTTTTAATGCGCTGCGTTCGCTCGCTTGCATAACAAAGCTATGATCGAAGTTAGCATTGTGAGCAACCATGATTGCACGGCTACAATCGGCTTGCTTCTGTTCTTTTCGTACCAGTTTATAGATCTCTTTTAGCGCTTCGCTTTCTGTTACCGCACCGCGTAGTGGGCTAAAAGGATCTCTGATGCCATTAAACTCCAGAGCTTCTTTTTCAAGATTCGCTCCTTCAAATGGTGTGACATGAAAGTGAATGGTTGAGGCTGGATGAAGGTCTCCATTGTCGTCCATTTTTAATGTGACGGCACAAATTTCCAAAAGTGCATCGGTTTTTGCATTAAATCCAGCGGTCTCTACATCAATAACAACGGGAAAATAACCACGAAAGCGTTTTTTTAATGTGAGTTGTTCGTTTTCTACTGTCATGTCTTAAAATTATAAATGTGATAAGGCACGCATTATTGCAGATTCTAACTCAGAGCAAAATGGTTAAAGTCAAATCTATCTACTGATATAGCAACTATTTTTCTTTTGTAGGATGGATGTTAATGTTTTTAAAGATATAAGAGTCGACAAAAGAGGGACTAGCGAGCTTAAATTGATGACGACAGTGTGTTTATTACCAATTGTGGCTAACTTCTTGCAATGGCTACCCAGAAGTACTGACTATTTGTAGAAAGTGAGCGAGAAAGGAGCGTTTTTTCCTAGAAGGCGGCAATGATATGCCGTTGTCGCTATTTAAGAGTTTTATGATTATGAAAAAGTTGATTGCGTTAAGTGTATGTTTGTCATCAGCAATGATATCTCCGGTATCAGAGGCGGTGTCGATCCGTTATGCCGCAACACCTGAGCAATCTGAGTGGCAAATGGTGGTGAACACACCGTTAGAGTGTCGTCTTGTTCATCCTATTCCCAATTATGGTCAGGGTGAGTTTTCTTCGATTGCGAGCAAAAAAATCAACTTAGATTTTGAGCTTAAAATGCGTCGGCCAATGGGAGAGACACGCAGCGTTAATTTGGTTTCTATGCCACCTTCATGGCGAGCAGGCGAGAGCGCTGATCGCATGAATACGATGAAATTCTTTAAACAGTTCGATGGCTATGTGGGTGGACAAACCGCATGGAGTATTTTGTCTGAGCTAGAAAAAGGTCGTTCTCCTACCTTCAGCTATTCTGATTGGCTTAGCCGAGATCAGCGCGTTGAAGTCGCGTTATCGTCGGTTACATTCCAAGATAAATACAATGCATTTTCACTCTGTATCAGCCAGTTATTGCCGTACAGTTTTGAAGATATCTCTTTTACTATTTTGCATTACAACCGCAACAGTGATCAGTTAAATAAAGCATCGCAAAAACGCTTAGCGCAGATAGCAGAATATGTGAAATACAATACTGATATCGATTTAGTGCTCATCTCGACTTATACCGATTCAAGTGGTGACAAGACTGCGAATCAAAGTTTGTCAGAAAGAAGAGCGGTGGTGTTGCGTGATTACTTCAAGTCTATTGGTTTACCGGGGAATAGAATCGAAATCCAAGGATATGGTAAACGTCGCCCGATTGCAGACAATGGGACGCCTATTGGTAAAGATAAAAACCGTAGGGTGGTTATCTCGCTCGGAAGAACCCAAGTATAGAATATTAAAATGCGGCCAAATGGCGGCATTTTTTATCTCAGCTTAGTTCAGTTTAAATCGAGCGATTATTTCGCAATTGCTAACGGTATTAATGTGCTGAACTCTTTGCGCGATGCTAGTGTCTGGGTGTCTTTTCATAAAATTGATTAGCGCTTTTTGGCAGCAGCCTAATGAATCGATAAACGCGTGACATGACTTTTGTGGGCATTGCGGTACTAGCATCAATAATTTTTCTGATGCCAACTGTAGGTATTTTAACTCATACTCTTGATCGCCATTTGTACGCCAGAAGTTGGCTAAGTTGTGGCAAGAGATAACATTAATGGTCAGCAGATCATCAATATTAACCTGTTCTTCATCGATGAGTTTATCCGACACATTAAGTGCTTGTTGGTAATGTAATATACTACGAAGGTAATCTTTTTGCTGTAGTGCACTATCGGCCAGTAGTGTGTGTTCTTCCCATTTATCTATGCTCATGGTAACTCTCCTTTACGACTCACTAGCGATATACCGTTGATTAAAACTTATGAGTAAGGGTGACGATCAATTATCGTCACTGATTACTAACACTCGGTTTAATTAAGGTGAAATATTGATGAAAGTGAATTGTAAATGATAATTATTATCATGTAAATGCGTAATGTAGCAGCGACACGATGGACTCAGTATCGCTGCATTGAATTAAGCTAGAAGAAGCTGTGGCTAGAGAATAACGGTTTTGTTGCCATTGACAAAAACATGATCGTTCACCACTTTATTGATGGCGCGACTTAAAATGTTCTTTTCAACATCCCGTCCAGCTTGAGCCATATCTTTGGCGCTAAAGTTATGATCTACCGGGATAACATCTTGTTTAATAATTGGCCCCTCATCGAGGTCATTAGTCACAAAATGCGCGGTCGCACCGATGATTTTTACACCGCGGTCATAAGCTTGCTGGTAGGGTTTTGCACCGATGAAAGCGGGCAAAAAGCTGTGGTGAATATTAATGATCTTATGATGATATTTTTCGACAAATTGTGGTGTCAGAACTCGCATATATTTTGCCAGTACTAAATAATCGGCTTGGTAAGAGTCAATTACCGCCAGCATTTTCTCTTCATGCTCTTCTCTAGTGAGGCCTTGATGATCCACATGGTGGTACGGAATATCAAATTTTTCCGTTAAGCTTTGTAGAACATCATAATTTCCAACGACCGCAGCAATATCAATATTTAAACTGCCATCGTAGCTCTTAATTAAAATGTCCCCTAAGCAGTGGGCCTCTTTGGTCACCAAAATAACCACTTTCTTTCTTGATTTTGAGCTTACTAGCGAACGCTTTGTGCCTTGTGGTAGTGCTTGGTCTAGATCAAATAGAAAGGTGTCATCGTTAAATATCCCCTCTAATTCTGTTCGCATAAAAAAATGGCCATTGGTGTTATCAACAAATTCATTGTTATGAATAATATTGAGCTGATGCTTGTAGCATATATTGGTTATTTTAGCGATCAGGCCAGGTGCGTCACTGCAGTGAGTGAGCAAAGTCTTTTTTTCCATTTTCTGTTACTTCCGTATTTATAAATTCTTGCTGAACAAGCACCTTGAGGTTACTTGGTTATATTCGTTACCTCTATAATTAATCCATTCTTAATTTGGTTTCAATAAATTAATTTGATTGATTATCGCGTCACCCTAACAAACCTGCCATAATCTGCTTCATTAAAGATTGGCAAAATGTCGCATTTACACTCAAGTGACCTCAAGATGCAGGATTCAGAACTGCATCAACAGGTTCAGTTCAAGAAAGATAATCGAAGGAATGGCATTCCCTTTCAAGGTTATCTGACGCAGAAAAGAGCATATTGATGAGCTGCCAATGAATTCTCGCTGAACAAGCCCCATGAGGTTACTTGAGTATAGATGATGAACAAAACATTTTCGGCAGAGGGTGCGTTAGGAAAAGCCATTCCGGGTTTTCAACCTAGGCAAGCCCAACTGGATATGGCAGAAGCTGTAGAGAAAGCCATTAAGGAAAAATCTCAGTTAGTGGTGGAAGCAGGAACTGGGACGGGTAAAACATTTGCATATTTGGTTCCAGCGCTGTTAAGTGGTAAAAAAACCATCATTAGTACCGGCTCTAAAAACCTTCAAGAGCAGTTATTTCATCGTGACCTTCCTTTAATGGTGGACGCTTTAGGCTATTTTGGGCAGATAGCCTTGCTGAAAGGCCGTTCAAATTACCTCTGTTTAGACCGTTTAAGTCGACAATTAGTAGAGAGCCATAGTAACGAATCCGATCCAACAATGTTAACTCAGTTAATCAAGGTTCGTAGCTGGTCATCGGAAAGCAAGACGGGTGATTTGGGTGACTGCGATGATATTGCGGAAGACAGCCCAGTTATATCATCTATTACTTCGACCAATGATAATTGTTTAGGGAAAGAGTGCCCAAGTTTTCAAGAGTGCTTTGTATTAAAAGCGAGAAAAAGAGCATTAGAGTCCGATGTTGTGGTGGTAAACCATCATCTGTTTATGGCCGATCTTGCCATCAAAGAGACAGGTTTTGGAGAACTTATTCCTGAAGCCGATGTGTTTATCTTTGATGAAGCACATCAAATACCAGATATTGCTAGCCAGTATTTTGGTCAATCAGTCTCTAGTCGACAGATGTTAGAGTTAGCTAAGGATATTGAAATTGGCTATCGAACTGAAGCTCGAGATATGCGCCAACTAGAAAAAGTGGCGACCCGCATAAGCCAGTCAGCAATGGACATGAGAATAGTGTTTGGTGAACAGCATTTTCGTGGCAATTGGCGTGACGCAATAAAATCAGATCCAATCAAAAATAATGTCAGACGTATACTCGATGGCTTAGAGTTGGCGATTGAAGTACTTAAGTTGGTTCTGGGGCGAAGTCAGCTACTCGATACCGCGTTTGAAAGAGCGACGCTGTTAAAGTCACGCTTAGAACGCGTTTGCGATGTTTCAATAACTGGATATTCATATTGGTTTGATACGTCACCCCGTCACTTTAGTATTCACATTACACCGCTTTCTGTGGCGGATAAGTTTAGCCAGCAAATCGAACTCAAGCCTGGTGCATGGATTTTTACTTCTGCAACCTTGTCTGTCTCTAACGATTTTAGTCACTTTACTCATCGGTTGGGTTTGCAACCACCTCAGCAGTTTTCATTGCCTAGCCCGTTCGATTATCAGCTTCAAGCAAAGCTGTGCGTGCCTAGGTATCTCCCTGAGCCTAACAGTCCCGGTTTGGCGAAAAAGCTAGTGACTATGTTGTCGCCTGTTATAGAGAAAAACAATGGCCGCTGCTTTTTCCTTTGTACTTCACACAGTATGATGAAAGAGTTGGCGGATGGTTTTCGGGACAATTTGTCTGTACCAGTGCTGATGCAGGGGGAAACCAGTAAACAGAAGTTATTGGCTGAATTTATGGAGCTAGGAAATGCTCTATTGGTCGCCACCGGAGCTTTTTGGGAAGGGATTGACGTTAGAGGTGACAGCTTAAGCTGTGTTATTATCGATAAATTGCCGTTCACTGCCCCTGATGACCCACTATTAAAAGCGCGTATAGAGGATTGTCGAATAAGTGGCGGAGAACCCTTTACCCAGGTTCAATTACCGGATGCCGTTATTACCCTTAAACAAGGGGTAGGGCGTTTGATACGAGACAAGACAGATCGAGGCGCATTGATTATATGCGATAATCGGTTGGTCACTCGTGATTACGGTGGAACGTTTTTACAGAGTTTGCCGCCAATTCCGAGAACCAGAGATCTGAGCCAGATCTCCCAGTTTTTAGAACAGACCCTAGCTAATTAGACTTAACAAACTAACGAAAAATTTGAGACATTCATGAGTACGAAAATTCTTGCCTTAGACACATCTACTGAAAACTGTTCTGTTGCATTATTGGTGGGGAATACCTGCTATACCCGTAGTGAAGTATCACCGCGTGGCCATACACAGAAAATATTACCAATGGTGGACGAGGTATTATCTGAAGCAGGGCTCACCCTTAATGACGTTGATGCTCTTGCTTTTGGACGAGGTCCCGGCAGTTTTACTGGTGTAAGAATTGGCATTGGTATTGCACAAGGTTTAGCATTTGGTGCAGATTTACCGATGATTGGTGTGTCGACGTTAAAAACCATGGCGCAAGCAACGTATCGTAAACAGGCTAAAGCATCTGTCGCTTGTGCTATTGATGCCAGAATGAGTGAAGTCTATTGGGGAAGATACCAGCGTCAAGAAAGTGGCGATTGGATTGCGATTGATGAAGAGTGTGTTATTGCACCGGAAAATTTGCTTTCTCAAGTAGAGTCTGACGATGTGACTTGGACGCAAGCCGGGACGGGCTGGCAAGCGTATCAGCAATCACTAGAATCATTGGCTATTTCTGTTGAAGAGGGTGATGTACTTTACCCCGAAGCAGAAGATATTGCTTTTCTTGCGCAGTTTGAGCTACAAAAAGGCAACACGGTAACGGCTGAGCAAGCCAGCCCTGTTTACTTAAGAGATAAGGTAGCTTGGAAAAAACTGCCCGGACGTGAATAATTTGTTTTATTCGGACATATTTTAGCTGGTGATATGTAATAAAACGGTATGGCAAATAGGATTTTAAACGCGTGTTATGAATGGTAGGTGATATATGGTGATGATAAACGGTTTGCCTGCCACAACAGTGGCAAATACTAGCAAAGCACAAAAAAACAGCCCGGCTAAAAAACAACAAAACAGAAGCCAAATTGCCCAAACCACTAAGGTTGCAGACGCTGTTGCACACTCTATACGCCATGTAGACGAATCTGAAATCGAAAGGGCACAGATACAATATGATCTTCCTCCGGGAGGATCACGAAAAGCGATGGAAGAGTATATGGATGTACTCAATCAAGCGCGTAAAGAGGAACTTGCCCAGTTAATAGGCGTTGACCTGTATATATAGGGTCTAAAATATCTGAAAGGTCAAACGACCCAAGTTAATTTAAAAGGCGGCTAGCTATGTATAAAGCAACGTTTGTTCTATTTTTTACTCTCTTTCTTTCCGCTTGCTCCTCTCTTCCTGACAATCTTGCTACTGCTAATAAAAATGTCATAACCGATTTTACACAGTGGAAAGGTACTGACCTTAATGTCGCAAATGAGGTTCGGCTTGGGGGAGTAGTGGCCAGTGTCACCAACTTAGCGGACAAAACTCGTATTGAGATGGTTAACATGCCAATTAGCAGCTCAGGTCGGCCAGACTTGCTCTCAGAGCCAACGGGACGATATGTCGCCTATATTGATGGCTACGTTGAATCTATGTCATTGGCCAATGGTAGATTGGTGACGTTCCTTGGCGTCAGTGATGGCATTGAGCAGGGAAAGGTAGGGGATTTTGACACGGATTTTCCGGTTATTAATGTGACCAGCTATTACCTATGGCGGATCGAGGAGAAAGTTATCGTTAATGAAAGCGGTAGTATTCTTCATCCGTGTTGGGGCGGGATACATTGCCGAAGCAGTTCCCCCTCATCGAATACCGGCCGAGTAGTAAGAGAGTTGAAATAGTATTTAGAGGCGTCATTAGTCGTTAGGGATAGGGAAAAAAAGTGATTCGAGAGCAGACCATACAACTGGCAAATTATGAACTGGCGACTCTACAACTGGGCCATGCGGCGGATGCCGAACTAACGGTGGTTTTTTTACACGGTTGGTTGGACAATGCAGCCAGCTTCTCTTCGGTATTGGCTGAGTGTGCGACGCTACGGTCAAATGTGCATTACATTGCCATCGATCTGCCTGGGCATGGGAAATCGGCACATCGACAATCGGACAACTTTTATCCATTTCATGACTATATTGACGACGTTCATCAACTTTTAGCCAAATTGTCTGCCAATAAGTTGATCATTGTCGGCCATTCTCTTGGCGCGTTAATAGGCTGCTGCTATAGTGCTGCGTTTCCTGAGCAGGTTGACGGGCTAATTCAGATTGAAGGCTTTGGACCCTTGGCAGAGAAAGAAGATAACAGTGTGGCAAGGTTGCGAAAAGGCATTCTAAGCCGCAGACAAATTGCTAAAAAGAGACAACGAGAGTTTTCATCACTGGCTGATATGGTTAGTTTGCGAGCAAACCTGAACGGCGTAACAGAGCAGCAAATATCCCCGTTGGTAGAGCGAGCGAGTTTTGCTAAAGGCGAAAAATGGCAATGGCGGCATGATGTAAAACTTCAGGCTGACTCACTATATAGAATGTCATTTTTGCATGCAGACACATTTATGAAAAGTGTAACATGTCCGCAGATCATCATTTTAGGTGATGAAGGCTTTTCTTATCTCTCTGAACAAGTTTTATCCTATCTGGAAGAGGGTGAAAACATTAATAATCAAAAGGTTAAGGTTGAGCGTTTGTCTGGTGGACATCACTGCCATATTCAACAGCCTAAGTTAACATCGAAAATTATTTTGGATTTAGTTAACAAAATTTAAACAACTGTTTAATACTTTAGTGCGTCCACTTATATGCTTGTGCTGTAATAAGTGGCAATCACAATCATAAAAGCAAATTGATATTTGCTAAATTCGTGCAACAAGGAGACAAGTCGTGGAGAAACCTTGGCTTTCACGCTATCCAAGCGATGTACCAGCTACAATTAACCCTGATGAGTACCCATCTCTGGTTGAGATGTTTGAGAATGCAGTAAGGAACTTTGCTGATCAACCCGCGTTCGTCAATATGGGTTCAGTCATGACCTTCCGTAAGTTAGAGGAGCGAAGCCGTGCCTTTGCTGCATACTTACAAAATGATTTAAAACTGAAAAAAGGCGATCGTGTTGCATTAATGATGCCTAACTTGCTGCAATATCCTGTTGCGTTATTTGGGGTATTAAGAGCCGGTATGATCGCCGTAAATGTTAACCCTTTATATACGCCAAGAGAGTTAGAGCATCAATTAAATGATGCCGACGCTTCGACTATTGTGATCGTGTCGAATTTTGCTAATACCTTAGAGCAAATTGTAGATAACACACCAGTAAAACATGTTGTGTTGACCAGCTTAGGGCAGATGCTGCCAACTGCTAAAGGGACGGTTGTCGATTTTGTCGTTAAGTACGTCAAAGGCATGGTACCTAAGTATGATTTACCGGGAGCTATCTCTTTTAAGAAGGCTCTGCATAAAGGTCGAAGACTGCAGTACGTCAAACCATTTATGTCTGGTGAAGACATTGCGTTCTTGCAGTACACCGGTGGAACAACTGGGGTGGCTAAAGGGGCGATACTGACTCATCGCAATATGATCGCTAATGTCATGCAAGCCAAAGCGGTTTATCGTCCTGTCTTGAAAGATGGCCGAGAAACCGTAGTAACTGCACTGCCTCTGTATCATATTTTTGCTTTAACAGTAAACTGCTTACTCTTTTTGGAAGTTGGCGGACGCAACCTACTCATTACCAACCCAAGAGACATTCCCGGTTTTATTAAAGAGCTGCAAAAGTATCAATTTACTGCAATTACCGGCGTGAACACCTTGTTTAATGCTTTGGTAAACAATGAAGATTTCCAAGAGCTTAACTTTAGTAATTTGAAGTTAACCATCGGTGGCGGTATGGCGGTTCAAAAAGCCGTTGCTGATAAGTGGAAAAAGACCACTCGAGTTCCACTCGCTGAAGGCTACGGCCTAACGGAATGTGCACCTTTAGTCTCGGTTAACCCATATAATCTAGAAGACTATAATGGCTCCATCGGTTTGCCTGTATCCTCAACAGAGGTTCGTATTGTAGACGATGAAAGTAAGCCATTGGCAAATGACCAAGTCGGTGAACTGCAAGTTCGTGGACCGCAGGTTATGCAAGGTTATTGGCAGCGAGCAGAAGCGACCAGAAACACCATTGATGAAGATGGCTGGCTATCAACCGGTGACATTGTTAAGTTCGATGATGAAGGCTTTTTGCATATTGTTGACCGTAAAAAAGATATGATTTTGGTCTCTGGTTTTAATGTCTACCCTAATGAGATCGAAGATATTGTTGCCCTGCACGGTAAAGTGTTAGAAGTTGCCGCCATTGGCGAACCACATGAAGTCTCAGGTGAGATGGTGAAAATCTGTGTTGTAAAACGAGACCCAAGTGTCACCGCACATGAGATTATTGAGCATTGCCGTAAGTACCTCACTGGTTATAAAGTTCCTAAAATTGTGGAGTTTAGGGATGAACTGCCTAAAACCAATGTAGGTAAAATATTGCGTCGTGAGCTTCGTGAAGAGGCTGATGCAAAACGTGCAGAAGCCGACGCCACAAACGCTGAAGATAAACAAGAATAGTTTTTCTAGCAGTGCTATTATCATTGAATGACTCAATCGGTATCTATCGTTTGAGTCATTTTTTACTGTGTAAACTCTATGGCGGGAGATTTTCTAATTCTATGGAACAGTGAGTTTCAACAGAATGATTGAATGCGTATAAAAGAGTTATGTCTATGTAGATCTGCTATGTTTTAAACACAGAGCCTTATCTTTAAATCAAGTGGTGTTGGCCTGATAGGGTCAGTAAGTGACTTGAATATAAATAAGTAGAGATTTTTGTGAACTACCAAATAATTGATACCACCTCAGCATTAGAAGAGATTTGTCAGAAAGCCAGCCAACATGACACCATTATGTTGGATACTGAATTTGTCAGAACACGTACATTCTTTCCGCAATTGGGTCTTGTCCAGTTGTATGATGGTGAAAACCTGTCACTGATTGACCCCACACTTATTGATGATCTGTCTTCTTTTGAACGTCTGTTAAAAAATGCAGGGGTGTTAAAAGTACTGCATGCTTGTGGTGAAGATTTAGAAGTATTCAAACAGAGTTTTAACTGTACCCCATTTCCTATGGTTGATACTCAAATCATGGCCGCATTCTTGGGGCACGGGTTATCAACGGGCTTTGCAGCATTGGTCAGTGAGTATCTTGATGTTGAGCTGGATAAAAGTGAATCGAGAACCGACTGGTTGGCGAGACCTCTTACCGAGAAACAGTTGCAGTATGCCGCAGCAGATGTGTTTTATCTCAAGCCAATGTATGAACAGTTAGAGAGTAAAATCACCAAAGCAGGTTGGTGGGATGCAGCGTTGCAAGAGTCAGAATTACTGATTGAGAAGCGTAGTGTTGAGGTTGAACCTGAGAAAGCTTATCTGTCGATTAAAGGTGCGTGGCAGCTTACCCCTAATCAGTTAGCTATTTTGAAGCCTCTTGCAACATGGCGTGTAAAAGAGGCTTTGAAGAGAGATTTAGCACTAAACTTTGTCTTTAAAGAGCAAGATCTATGGTCTGTTGCTCGTTACGAATTAAAGAGCTTAAAGAAGATGGAAGAGAATGATGTTGATCATCGCTCTATTCGTCGTCATGGTGAAAAGATCATCACTATGGTTAAGAAAGCCCAGCTTATTTCTGAAGATGAGTGGCCAGAGAAAATTGAACGTCTAATGGATTATCCGGGTTATAAACAGCAGTTTAAAGCGTTGAAAGATGAGGTAAAAGTAGCTTCACAAAACTCCGGTTTGGCCACAGAATTTTTGGCGTCGAAAAAACAGTTAAATCAGCTGCTTCGTTGGGTATGGGTTAAGCAGCGAGATGCCGCCAAGCTACCTGATGTTCTTCAAGGGTGGCGAAGAGATCTGTTTGGTAATAAATTAGATAGTTTAATAAAAGGGTAATAGACCTATGCTTTGTTCTATATATAAAAGTAACAAAAAAGAGGGCGCTTACCTATATATCCCAAAGAAAGATGATTTTTCTGATGTTCCTGATAGTTTGATGGAGATGTTTGGGAAACCTTTTTTTGTTATGGTAATCAAACTTGATGGAAGAAAACTCGCTCAAGTTGATATTGAGAAAGTGAAAGCGTCGTTGCAAAGTGATGGTTTCTTTTTGCAATTGCCACCCCCACCAGAGAATTTGCTGGAAACATATAAAAAAGAAAAAGCCAAACACCAAGGTGACGCCTAACATAATAACAACTTAAAGGGATGTGCATCGATTGGCTAACGGAGAAAGGAAGTGAAAAAAGTAGTCAGTTTGTTTATTGGTTTTGCGTTAAGCGCATCGGCCTATGCCAACAATGCCGATTTTGCCAACTATGTGGAAGGATTAAAGAAGCAAGCAATAGAGAATGGTATTTCATCTTCGGTAGTTGAAGAAGCTTTCTCTAATGTAAAATTTAAACCTAAAGCGGTAAAGGCAGATAAAAATCAACCAGAGAAAAAACTCACTTTGGATGAGTATATTCCACGAGCAGTGCCCGATTGGAAAGTAAAGCAAGCTCAATCACTTTATGATAAGCATTACACTGAGTTGAACCGCATTGGTAAACAATATGGCGTTCAACCAAGGTTTATTGTTGCCCTTTGGGGGGTAGAAAGTAACTTTGGTAAACTAACCGGCGGTTACAATGTTATTGATGCGTTGACCACTCTGGCTTATGACGGTAGAAGAGAAGACTTTTTCCGTAAAGAGGCAATGGCAGCGTTAACTATACTGGACCAAGGCCATATTACCGCTTCTAAGATGAAAGGTTCGTGGGCTGGGGCGATGGGTCAGTGCCAATTTATGCCAAGCTCTTTCCTTAATTTTGCGGTTGACGGTAATGGCGATGGTAAAAAAGATATCTGGAATAATAAAGAGGATGTCTTTGCTTCCGCTGCTAATTATCTAAGCCAATCTGGCTGGGATGATAACTATACTTGGGGACGACAAGTTCATGTTCCTAAAGGGCTATCTTCTTCTTTGTTAGGCCGGTCGAAAGAGAATGCTAAATCATTGCAGCAGTGGAATGAACTTGGTGTCAGGCGTCTTAACGGCAATGTGCTCCCTGTTCTTGATGAAGATATTGATGCTTGGTTAATCATGCCTGATGACGAAAATGGTAGAGCGTATCTTATCTACAATAACTATCAGGTGTTGATGAAGTGGAATCGTTCGTATTACTTTGGTTTGGCGGTGAGCCATTTAGCAGACAAACTTAAATAATCTCGATTGAGTTTATATACTCAAGTAACCTATTTTTAAGGCCGCTAATGCGGCCTTAATTTTATGATTTGGTAAATCGAGTTTATTCGCCGTGATTAACGGTATTGTTCACACGCAATCATCGTATTTTCGATTAGACTGGCTACCGTCATAGGACCAACGCCTCCCGGTACAGGAGTGATAAACTTGGCTCTCTGTTTAGCACCTTCATAATCGACATCACCAACCAGCTTACCTGATTCAAGACGATTAATACCTACATCAACCACTATCGCTCCCTCTTTGACCCAGTTGCCCGGAATAAAGCCAGGTTTACCCACCGCAACAACCACAACATCAGCAAGGCGTACATGCGTCTCAAGCTCAGTGGTAAATCGGTGGCAAGTTGTTGTGGTACAGCCAGCCAATAGCAGCTCTAATGTCATTGGTCGACCAACAATGTTGGAAGCGCCAACGATAACCGCGTGCTTTCCGCGTAACTCAATGTTGTAACGCTCTAATAGAGTGATAATGCCCTTTGGGGTACAAGAGCGAAGCTTAGGGATTCGCTGAGCCAATCGACCCACATTGTATGGGTGAAATCCATCGACATCTTTTTCTGGCAAAATACGCTCAAGCACTTTGGTAGTATCAATACCAGCAGGCAGTGGAAGCTGGACTAAAATGCCGTCAATCTCATTATCACTATTAAGTTTGTCGACCAGTTCAAGTAGTTCTGATTCACTGGCTGTTGCCGGTAAATCAAAAGATTTAGAAACAAAGCCAACTTCATCACAAGCTTTGCGTTTGCTACCGACATAAACCTGAGATGCAGGATCTTCACCAACTAAAATTACAGCAAGGCCGGGGGCTCGTAATCCCGCTTCCGTACGTGCTTTAACACGTGCAGCAACTTCAGAACGAACGGTTTGTGATATTAATTTTCCATCTATATTTTGAGCAGCCATATCTTCCCTTTACTGTAGAATTACTAAGCGTGCGCATTGTCGCAAAAAATGAATGGAATAGCTATAACGCAAACGATTGCGCAGAATAAATATCAAACACTTGGCTTTTTTTTAGTCAGTTAAATCAGAAAGTAAAAGAAAGCGATTGACCTGACCAGTGCTTCTCGTATAATTCGACCCTACAACGCGCCCTTAGCTCAGTTGGATAGAGCACGTGCCTTCTAAGCATGTGGTCAGAGGTTCAAATCCTCTAGGGCGTGCCATATACGAGAAGCCGTAACAAGTTAGTACTTGCTACGGCTTTTTTTCGTTTGTCGCTAATGGGTCAAGTTAGTGAATCCTTTAATCAAGATTTTGCATTAAAATAAATCATGTGAAGAATTTTATTGTGTATAAAATGGGTTGCTTAAAGTTGGATGCGAAGGAACTTCATCTATAACAACAGGCGACCCAACGGTGTGGTCACTAGACTGGGTGGTTTCTGACAATTTGATTTCTGATACAAATTTATTTAAAGAGTAGGACGGTGGCATCGGATAAAGCTTATCCACCGGCCCTGAGTAGTATATGAGTGGTTATATTAAAATGCTTAGAAATGGTTGCACTGAGGTTGGATTAATGAATGTTAAACATCATCCGAATTACCATACTTGCAGTGATATTCAGTCATATTTCAATTCACCCTTGTCTCTGAAAACCTATGGATAAAAAAATAAGAGCAAAATAATCCATTCGAAAAAAAATGTGATAGTGATTACACCTATCTTTGCCATCCACTTTTTATTTGCCATAACTGACTATACCCCCAAGTCATCAAGCTTAAACTCTTGATTTAGCTCTAATGAGTTAGCTGATAATGTTTTGCCAAACTTGTGGCACTTATATACAAAAGCAGGAGGTAAATTTTGAATAGTTAAATTTACATCTACACGGTCAAAAATCTCTTTTAATTTACTATACTTTCCTAAGCTATATTGATATTGAACGAACATGCCTCCATCTTTTAAATGTTTGTATACTTTATTCATAAGTTCATCAACTTCAGAATCTTCTAGAAGGCTTAAAGGTAAGCTTGAAATGATAATATCAATATTACGTGCGGCTAAAGTGTTAAGCTCTTTATCAAAATCTAGTGCCGATTTCTTTACAAATTTCACAGTTTTATTTGTTGAGAACTTTTCAATGCAATGTTGGTAAAAGCTTTGGTTAATTTCTAGTGATATTAATTTAGCGTCATCATTTAAGTTGTCCAATATTTTTTTAGTGAAACAGCCATCTCCCGGGCCAAATTCAAAAACTGTTTTTGCGCCATCGAAATCCAATCCTTTAAGACAATTTTGTACTAAACGATTAGAGCTTGGTCTAATTGTTCCACTGGTTTTAATCGTACGGAACGCTTCTTTAAAAAATGATTTCATTTTCTGCCCTTAATTGTATTCTTTCGATAGGAATTAAATTAGAAATAAATAGATGCTGATTATTGAAACTTCACCTAAGAAAATGCCGATAAACATATGAGTAAATGGCATTGCCACAATTCCTGAGACATAGCAAATCAAGTCTGTAGGTACTAATGGGAAAAATGCCCATCCTGTAGTGACTAATATGGACTTACGGCTATTTAGTCGCGATCTCCATTTCTTTACTGATACTGGGTGCTTTCTTTCCAAATATTGGCTAAAGCCTAATAAATCTGAAAAGTAGTACAATAAAGTCGCTGAAAACATCACGCTGATGATAGAAATTAACAGAACACTTAGCAGGTCATCCGGAAACAATAATGCCCCTACTATTACAAAAGGTGTGCTTGGGATTAAGAATAACCCTCTTATTAAACTTGCGGAAATATAGGTAATCATCAGTTCATTACTATATGTTTCCACTAATAGCTTAATATTTTGTGGGGTAAATAAGTTAGGGTTGATTACATATGAAATTAACAGTGTGACAATACATGTTAGCCATATAGTGTAAATTGTGTATTTTGCTTTTTTAATCATAATAATTTCTTGTTACTAAATATGTATTTGGTTGATTGTTTTCTTTAATTGAATGTCTGATTGGGAGGTTACATATATAAGAGAATGGCATCAATTCAATATCAATTAAGCACTCAACATAATCAATGATAGGTTTCTATTTGGAGTTCACTGATTGCTATTGTATTTTCATTGATGGAGATGGATTATTTTGCGGTTGATTGAAATTTTTAGGGCTTTGATTGAAAAATCAGATGCTGCTGATAATAGCATCTGATTTTTTTAGTTTGAGTACGTGAACAGTTTTACAGGTACTGGAATCCTAAGAGGTTCCAATACCAATAAAACCAAAGCATAATCACGCCGGCTAGCGTTACCATACTATAGCGAATACGGGAAAATACACCGGGTAATAACTTTACCTTCCAGACATGAATAGTTTTCAATATTTGATGTATAAGAATGATGATAGACAAGATTGGCATGATTAACCAAACTTTAAATACCAGAGGAATTATTCCCATAAACTTACTTGCTTGCGAAGTAAAAACGATAAGTCCAGAAATAAATACAACCAGATTAAATGCAGAGAATAGTGCGACTGATTTATGTGCCGTTTTTTCTGGAACAGAACAGTGTTTTACTAAATTGCGTTGATAAACGTAGCGTAAGAAGCTAAAAACAAACAACAGCATAGAGATTAATAAAAGATAACCACTAAAGCTGCCGCGCTCATAAAACTTCGCCTTATAGGCTGACATAAACGGTAGGCTATCGAGTGTTATACCAATAATCTCTTGTTTTTGGTTTTCCTGAAATGCAATTAGTGTAGCAAAACCACTAGGGCCAGTGGAGTCTGGCAGCTTGAAGAGGTTTTTATCTATTTCTACGTAGTGCGCTGCGTCTGATCCAGATGCTATTATCAATGTATTGTCTTTTCCCGGTTTGACGTTAATTGTTGATGAAATGCCTAATACTTTTCCAACTCTTGAAACGTTACTACGCCAGAATTTATAACTGCCTGAATACTTGTCTGCACGATTAGAAAAATTCTTTGGGCCGCTTAGCAACTCGTGTTTAACAGGAAAGAACTTTTTATAAAATGCTTGTTTAAAATCAGTTCTCACTTGCCCACCACCAGCGCCTGAGAAAGAGACAAAATAGGTTAGGTCATGCTCTGGATCTATGACTAACTCCGAATGGAATTGAGCGGTATCTCCTTCATGACCATAAACTAAGTTTCCATTGGCTAGAGTGCTATATATCCCTAATCCCATACCCGGTAATCGGTTATCCATACTAAACTGCTGACTCAGCATCTGCTGAACCGTGTCTTTCTCCAGAATCCTTTTTCCTTGATATTGACCACCATTCAACATCGCTAATCCTAACTTGACCATATCCGTTGATGTTGCCGAAGCGCTACCCGCCGGAGCAAAGTTAGCGAGTATTTCGAATGGCTGTGCCACATATTCAGTTGCTTCTGCCTGATATCCAACAGCCATACTCGCCTTTAGGTGCGAAGGTAATGGCTCTTCGAAGCTAGTTCGGCTCATGCCAAGCACATCAAGGATGTTATGTTGAATATAGGCTTTAAAGTCTAAACCAGATACGTTAGCCACAATAAGTCCTGCTAACGCAGTACCATAATTGGAGTAAGCAGTGACCTCTCCCGGTGGAGTAATACGTTTTGGTTCAAAAAGCTTTAATGATTTGGATAGCGGCATAACACGATTTGGATTTGTAACCATTAAATATCCAAGGCCAACATCTTCAAATCCCGCCGTATGCGTTAAAAGATGGCGTAATGTTATGGGTTGTGAAGGCCAGGTATCTTCAAGCTGGAATGTTTTTAGATAGGAGTTAACGTTAGTATCTAAATCAAGTTTTCCCTTCTCTACCAATTGCATTACCGCTATCCATGTGAATATTTTGGATGCAGAACCCGGACGGAAAAGAGTTTTATCTGCAATTACTGGCGTTCGTGTTTTCCTGTCCTGAAAACCATAACCTTTAGCAAAAATAACTCTACCTTTATGGGCAATAGTGACTGTACCAGAAGCACTTTTCTTTCGTTGCATTGTGGGTTTTACGTAGCCATCAATAAAAGCCTCTATAAGATCATGATTATTTAGATCTAAGGGCTTTGCATTAAGAATGGTTAGCGGGCAGAACACCAAAAAGATCACTGCTGCTAGCTTTTTGAAAATTTTCATTTTTTCTCCGACTTATCTTACGAAAACCAGACTTAGCCAAGGTACATAGGTGATAAATAACAACGCTAAAAGTAAAACTGCCATAAATGGAAGTGTCGCTGCGTAAAGCTGTGTGATTGATTTATTAAAACGGTAACTAGCCAGAAAGAGATTCATTCCTACTGGAGGTGTGAAATAGCCGATTTGCATATTGGCAACGAATATGATGCCCAAATGGATAGGATCTACTCCGTAATTTTGGCTTACCGGCAAAATTATCGGAACCATAATGACCAGTGCTGCAAAAATATCTAATATGGCTCCCAGAACAAGAAGGAGAATATTTAACAGAATGAGAAACGTAACCTTACTGTGAACATGTTCGTTAATTAGTCTAAATAATTGATCTGGAACTTGAGCATCAACTAAAAAATTGGTAAATGCCAAGGCGCAACCAAGAATCAATAATATACCTCCAACCATCACCATTGATTCTTTCATAATGCCGGGGAGCTGCCGGATCTTGATATCTTTGTATACAAACACTTCAATAATGAGCACGTATAGAGCAATAACAGCGGCCACTTCAGATATGACCAGAATACCGGAACCCACGCCTAAGATGACGACAACTGGAATAGCTGCTTCCCAAATTATATCTTTAAGGGAAGAGGTTAATTTTCGCTTATTAAATGGTATCAGAGGTATTTCTTTATGCCTTATCGCATATAGGCCATAAAGAAAAAGTACCGTAATCATAAGGAGGAAAGGAAGTGCTCCTGCCTTATATAGATCAATAATTTCAACTCCGGGCACATCCAATTGCTGAGCAATAATACCGTATAGTAAAAGCGGAATGGCCGGTGGCAAAAGCAGCCCTAAACTACCAGACGTAGTAATGAGTCCCAGACTGAATTTGTCGGAATAACCGGATTTAACAAGAGCAGGGTAAAGAAGCCCTCCTAAAGCAACTATTGTCACTCCAGAACCGCCAGTTAGCATGGTAAAAAAGGCGCAAGTTAGCAGGCCAATAATAACCATACCTCCGCGCATCCATCCTAGAGAAGCTTCAGATACACGTACTAATCGGTCAGCGGTATTACTCTTGCTAAGAAGATAACCTGTAAAAGTAAATAACGGGAGCGCCATTAATACCGTAGAATCAGTTATTCGATATAGTTCAATGGCAAGAACAGACAAATGAATATCTGAGCAATAAAATCCTATAGCCGCGGCGGCCAAAATAATGGCAAATAGCGGAACTCCAAGACCTCCAATAAAGATAAGAGGGATGGCTAGCAATGAACTCATAAGGAGGCCTCCTTATATCTGTTTATTGGCAATATGCTTAGTAGTGTAAAAATAAATAAAGTGGCATACCGGACAGCGATAACCAAAAATGCAACAGGAATAATAATCTGGAAGTACCAAGAAGGAACATTGCCAAATACGACCGTTTCATAGATGTATTCGTCACAGACAAAATGAGAGCTGTACCAGCAAACCATTACGCTAATTACGCAGGTAAAGAACGAATTAAAAACTGCAACTATCTGTCTGTTTTTTTTACTAAGGTAGAGTTGGGCTATATCGATAGAAATATGCTCGTTATTTCTGCTAGCAATCATTGCTCCGATCAGCCCTATCCATAGGACGCTTATACGTAAAACAGGATCTATCCATAGAATGCTGACATCAAACAAGTTGCGAATACCAACTTGAAAGGTGGCAAGAATAATCATAGCAAGCAGGATAACAACTAATAAAGCATCCTCGATTGCATGTATATATTTGATTACCGGATGAGCCGATACAGTTTTGGCGTTATTTTGCATCAGATTTTCTGCTGTTTATTTCGAAAGTCTTCTAAAAGTTGGCTAACTTCATCGAGAATTTCTTGTGAATATTCTTTTTTGGCGACTAAATCTCTGGTTACTTTCTCAGCGTAAAATTTCCATTCCATTTGATCTTTCTCGTCAGGAACAACAGGCTCGACTCCTTGACCTAGTACTGCGCTAAAGGCTTTAATACTGTCTTTACGGCTGTTGGTATCGAGTTTTTGGAATACTTGAGAAAGAATGTTCTGTGTCAATATCTGATCTTCCTGACTTAACTTAGAAAAACTCTTTTTTTGAATAGTCATCAGGCCATATGCATACATCAAGGGAATATCAGTAATGTAACTCACCTTGGAAGACCATCTTAAAGTAAGAGCAGCTATCGGAGGCGCAGCGAAAGCATTAATAGCATTAGTCTGAAGAGCGGTATGAACTTCTCCAATATTTAATACGATAGGATTAACATCAATAGATTCTGCTATCTTTTCAGAAATCGGATCATTGGCAGGTAGCCACAGCTTTTGCTTTCTCAAATCGCCAATATTCTTTACTGGACGACCGGACATTGCATACGCAAAGCCTCCATCAATTAAGCCAAACGTAGTCCAACCTGATTTATCCAATCCATCGATAATTTTCTGGTCCATCTTTGACCGAACATAATCGACTTCTTCAAAGTTCTTAAACAGAAGAGGTGATACATAGATCTGGCTGTCTTTGTAAAACTGGGCAACAGCGCCACTTTGCAAAATTGCTCCGTGTAGCTGACCAATACGTATCTTTCGGAATACGGCTTTGTCATCACCCATCACGCCGCCAGGATAAAACTTAAACTTAACTCGTCCGTCTGTTTTTGTTTGTATTTCCTTCGCTGCCTTTTTTAGTTCGACGAGGATTTCTGTACCATCCGGGTAAAGGGTAGATATTTTAAATGTCTGCGAAAATGCTGGAAAGCAAGTCAACAGAAGAAAAAAAGTAATCAGTGTTTTAAGGTTTTGTTTAAACATAATTTTGTGTTCTATATATAATTAAAAATATTCGTCAGCTTGTTCCAGCAACCTTTGCGCTTCTTTTTGAGCAAAGACATTCTGAAGTGTTAAACCGTGGACGTGAGGAGTAGTGTTAAGGACTTCGTTAAGCAGTTTGTCGTGCAATTGGCGGTTAAATGTTAACTTCGCGTATTTCTCAGCATAAAGGACTTTAATCATTAAGTTCTGTCCTTGTGACAGCTCTATACCCTGTTCGAAATACGTTTTGGCGATTTCTGGCTTGCCGCCCAAAGCAGGAGGAAGAAGGCTATTCAAGACGCCCAAATAGAGAGGAACCATGCCATTTTCATAGCTCATATCCAGTTCATAAATATGTTCCATTAATAATGAAACTTTTGCCAAATCAGCAATGACATTCCAGTCAGAACTATTGGACTGAACATATCCGGCCCAAGCCGTCCCTAGTGAGTACAGAACAGGCACATCTTTTTTCTGGTTTCTCATCTCCCCTATGACGTCCTCAAAGTCTGAAAACGACATACTTTTCGGATTACATGCTTTCTTGTTGTGAACACACATGGCTCTCACTGCAAGATTAAATGCCTTATTTGCCATTCGTCGGGCTCTTACTTCATCTTCAACAAATACCCCGGCATAAGCACCGTTAAGAGAGGAAGCCGCCATTAAAAGTGATTTACTTTCCGGGTAAGTTTCAAGAAGACCGTCTAGCATAAGTAAATAGGAAGGCAGTCCAGCCTTAGTCGTTTCTAGGTCATCACTGTTTAATATGCCATAAGGGATATTACTGCCAACATCCATTACTTTAACGACGGAACATCCAGAGCAGATTAGACACAATAGAAACCATATTGCACGATGATTAATAGTTATTACTGCTTTCTGTAACATCATAAACTCTCTATGGCACTGGTTATTTTTAAATGATTATTTGATTTATGTAAGAATACTTATAAATAAAGAACTACCCAATGCAATATCAATGTCCCGCATGAATTATTCAATGTTTTATGAATAAACAAACTTAATTGAATAATTAAATGTGTTGAAAGTATCTATGCAGCATGAAAGTCCATAGATTGAAAAAATAGGGCGGTTTATTGAAATTAGGCTATACTATATTGACTTGATGGTTTTTTTTGCTACAGTCCTGACTTTTTGTAAGAGTGAATATATGCATGTTCAAAGTCTCAAAAAACCATTGGTCTATTATCCATTATTAGCCTTGTTATACTTCTCTATTTTATCTAGCCTATCTACAGGTGAAGATTTATTTAAAGAGGTACTCTATTTTTCGATTCATTACACTCTCTTACAGGCACTTCTTATACAAGTAAACACAAGAGTTCTGCTTAGTAGGTACAATTACTCATCTGTAAAATATGTGGCCTTTTCTTTAGCCACCCTAATACTATTTGTCTTTTTTTCTATCTCAGTTACTGCGTTATGTGTGAATTACGGTTTCTTGCCTAGGCCCACTGAAAATGCAACAGAAATTCCCATACTAGGCTTGGTGGTATTGGGTTTAGTTGTATTAGGTTTTCCGTTTTTTCTCAGCACATTTTTTTTCATACTAGTAAAAGAAAGAGAACAACGGGAAAAAATTGAAGCTTTAGAGAAGTTGCAATTAAAGACGGAGCTGGATTTTCTTAAGCATCAGATAAACCCTCATTTTCTTTTTAATGCTTTGAATAGTGTTTATACAATGAGCTTTCTTGAAGATAAGTCAACGCCTGAAAAAATATTAATGCTTTCGGATATGCTTAGGTACGTTCTTTATGATTGCAACAATGAAAAAGTGTCGGTGTCGAGAGAAATTAGTTATTTAAACTCTTATATCATTTTCCAAAAGTTAAAATCAAATGATGAAAAAAACATTACATTTGAATTGGATAAATTTGAAGAGAGTATAAAAATATCTCCAATGTTGCTTATGCCGTTTGTTGAAAACTGCTTTAAGCACAGCAGGATTGACAGGGATAAGTCTGCTTGGATTAAATTTGAAATTAAGATGACGGATAATAAATTGGTGTTTTTTGCTAAAAATTCAATACCCAGATTAGATTCGCATAATTTATTAATATCAAGCGGTGGTATTGGATTGAGTAATGTCAAAAAGCGATTAGATATCTTATATCCGGATAAATATACATTGTTGGTTGAAAAATCTAAAGATGAATATTCGGTCAAACTAATGATGGATGTTGAATAGTATGAGTATAGTAAAGTGTATAATTGTTGATGACGAATCTTTGGCTAGAGATTTATTAGGGAAGTATATCAATAAAATGCCGAAGCTGGAATTGAAAGAAAGTTTTGACAATGCCATAGATGCGCTTGATTACATTCAAAGTCACGATGTTGATTTAGTATTTAGCGATATAGAAATGCCAGATTTGTCTGGAATTGATTTTGTTAAAAGCATAAATGGTAATTCCGCAATTATATTTACAACGGCTTATGAAGAGTTTGCATTACAAGGATATGAACTTAATGTAGTGGATTATTTACTCAAACCTTTCTCCTTACCGAGGTTTATAAGTGCTGTTAACAAAGCAACTGAGATCATTCGATTAAGGAAACTGGAGCATGATAAACCTGCAAAAATCACTGCTGATATAACGACCAGACAGAATACCGACACACAGAGATTCCTGTTTGTCAGAGATAACAGGAAAGAATACAAAGTTTTCTATGACGATATCCTTTTTGTTGAGGGTGCTCTGGAGTATGTCAGTTTTCAAACACAAAGCAGGCATTATTTAGGCTTGTATTCTCTTAAGGAGTTGGAGAAACAGTTACCTTCTGATGATTTTGTTCGTGTTCATAAGTCCTATATTGTCTCTCTTAAGCACATTAAAGAAGTTAAAGGGAATTTATTAGTTATTCATTCTCATAGCATTCCGGTAGGCAAAACATTTAAAACGGATTTTAATAAGAAATTTAATCTATTTAAGAATAAGAGGTGAATTAATTTTTATCGTTAATTGTTTCTGGCTGGTGTGTTATTTAATGTTACTTAACGTCGTTTAATGATAGCGTATGAAGTGCTCAAAATTCTATTAAATTATTGATAATAAAAAAGAAATTAGTTGTAAAGTTAAATGAAACCAATGAAAATATAGGTTGAAGTTAGATTTCTAAGCATGTGGTCAGAGGTTCAAATCCTCTAGGGCGTGCCATATACGAGAAGCCGTAACAAGTTAGTACTTGCTACGGCTTTTTTGCGTTTGTCGCTAATGGGGTAAGTTATGGTCGCGATTAGTGTCTGGCAATAACTTATTCTACATGGCTTGTGGCGATTACCGCTTGGGTTCCGACAGGAACAACCTCACCACCATGCTCTTTTGCGTATAGGACGGCCTCATCCATGGTTGAAAACCACAGTGCGGGATAACCAATATTCTTAAGCTTTAATCGCTGCGGCAGGTACTTTTCAGATGTACCGGATTCTGTTTCAAGAATTTGTTTAAATTCAACCCAGCTATTAAAACCGTTCTCTTTTGCTACAAGCTGTAAGAGATGCTTTCTCTGAATAATAGCGCTGTTTTTTTGCAATTCAGGAAGTGATATTCCAACAAGTACATTAAAACTAAGTAATCTACGTAGAGTTGGTAGAGAGCGACTAAGTTGTTCTGATTTGGTTGATTTGTGCAATAACTTAGCTTCATATAGCCAAAGTTCTGCAAGGTTTGCTTGTTCAATACGCATAATTGTCTCCTTTATTGAACCTGCTCGCTATCGGTTTCAGAAGTTGTTCAGCGTATTAACTGAATAGATTGTATTTTTTTGCTAAGACATTGGTACGTTTGCTTTTGCGAGGTAGGCGTCCAATCAGCCTGCGACAAGAATACACCACCGAAAAACGTTTGCCAATATAAAGGTTATACTCAAGCATCATCAGATCACTAGAGTCAATTAGTAAAAAAACGGCTAAACGCTCTTTGTAAGCCCTTAGCCGTTTATGGATAACGGTTATCTAAAATTAATGATGATAACGATTATGCTTGTGGAGGCGTACCTTCACCGTTAGAAACCACGGCATCAATTTGTACTAGCGCACCCATAGATACTTCAGAAACACCGACAACGGTTCTTGCTGGAAGGTCACCTTTGAAGAAGGTTGTGTACACTTCGTTTACTGCATCAAGGTCTGCAACATCTTTAAGTTGAATGTTCACTTTAACAATATCGTCCATTACATGGTTAATGCTCTCTACGATAGCTTTGATATTGTTTAGACATTGTGCGGCTTGCTCTTTCACGCCACCTGCAACCATGCTGTCTGTTTTTGCGTCTACTGGCAATTGAGCTGCAATGTGGTTGTAGTGAGAGAAGGCAACAGTTTGTGTGTGCAGCGCATTTCTTGGTGCGTTGTCTGTGTTGTTCGCTTTGATAACAATACCGTGTCTGTCTTCTATCTCTTGCGGTGGTGTGCCGTCACCGTGAGAAACAACAACGTCCATCTGTACGCGTGCGTCCATTGGCAGTGCTGCCGCAGAAACAATAGTACGAGCCGGAACGTAAGCAACGGTTCTAGCAATCGCTGAGTCAGGGAAGAACGTGCTGTACACTTCGTTTACTGCGTCTAGGTCAGACAACTCTTTTAGGTAAACCGTTACTTTCACGATGTCATCAAATGGTACATCGATGCTTTCTAAAATGCCTTTTACGTTGCTAAGACATTGAGCTGCTTGCTCTTTCACACCGCCAGATACCATTTCACCAGTTTTAGGATCGATAGGAAGTTGAGCAGATAGGTTGTTGTAGTGAGAGAAAGCAACCGTGTGAGTAGACATGGCACATTTTGGCGCTTTGTCACTGCTTTTCGCTACTTTAACTAGCGGGCATGGCTCTTGTGGGGCCGTACCTTCGCCGTTAGAGATAAGTGCATCCATTTGAACCAATGCATCAGACATAGGAAGAGCCGCTACCTGAACCGCAGTACGTGTAGGTAAGTATGCTTGGAAGAAAGTTGCGTAGACTTCATTAACCGCTTCAAGGTCAGCGATATCTTTAAGGAATACATTGATTTTAACAACGTCGTCCATTACATGGTCAACGCTTTCAACGATAGCTTTAATATTTTCTAAGCACTGTTTTGCTTGCTCTTTAACGCCACCAGTCACAATCATGCCTGTTTTAGGGTCAACAGGTAATTGAGCAGAGAAGTTATTGTAGTGAGAAAAAGCCACAGTCTGTGTGGATAGGTCACTCATTGGTGCGTTTTCAGTGTTTCTTGAAAGTTTAATGATACCGCTCATAGGATAGGTTCCTTTTAATTTATACAGAGGATTCTAAACCGATCTAGATAGCTCTCTGCTTATTGCTGTTGGGCAATGATCGCAATAGCTTGTTATCCAGATTGGAAGTGTGTTGTGGGTTTTACTGTCTAATAGTTATCATTATTAATAACAATCAATATGGCGCACTGAGGCCAAGTCTAAATATTGATTAATATCAATAGGTTAAACTATTATAAAAAACGGATGTTTTTAGTGGCTACATGGTAGGGGTAGCAACCACCACGGTTATGTACTCTAGATTGCAGAGAGGAACTTGGGTCGTCTCTGGCAAGAGGCATCTGACGCTTATATATGACGAATGGCAATTAAATACCATTACAACGTGAGCCTCTGAGCACAGTGACACAGTATAGGATGACCATGTTTATGCAGTGAAGGTGATCACACAATTGCTGCGTAATAGGTGAAATTACTTCTTGTACTAGAAAATAGTATTAAACAGATAATAAAAAAGCCCCGAAAGGGGCTTTTTGCAACTGGTGAGTCGTGTATTACTTTTCAGCTATCACTTTTTAGCTTTCAAAAAGGTGAAGGTACTCTTCGTAACCCAACTCTTTCATCTTATCTAATGGGATGAATGTCATTGCTGCTGAGTTCATGCAGTATCTTAACCCTGTTGGTGCAGGTCCATCTTTAAACACGTGGCCTAAGTGAGAGTCAGCAAAACGGCTTCGCACTTCGGTACGAGGGTAAAGCAGTTTAAAATCTGTTTCTTCTACAATATAGGCATCGTTTAGTGGCTTAGTAAAACTTGGCCAGCCTGTACCAGATTTGTACTTGTCAGTCGAAGAGAATAGAGGTTCGCCTGACACTACATCGACATAGATCCCTTGTTGTTTATTGTCCCAGTACTCATTATTAAAGGGTTTTTCTGTCCCCTCTTTTTGAGTGACATAATACTGTAACTTGGTGAGTTGCTCTTTAAGTTCGTTATCCGATGGTTTGCTGTATTGTTTTACACTAGCAAGGCCATTTTTCTCATTAATTATCTGACGTAATGTTTTTGGCTGCTCTTTGCGATCTGAACCAAAAATTTTATCTAGGTATCTGTCTCGTCCTGACGCGTTACGATAGTACTTATAACGAATTTTACTTTTCTTATAGTAGTCTTGGTGATAATCCTCTGCCGGCCAAAATTTTTCAAAAGCGATCAATTCTGTTGCTAGCGGCTTTAAGAAAATGCCTGACTGGTCAATTTCTTGCATAAACTGTTCAGCGATTTGTTGTTGCTCTTGGTTATGGAAGAAAATAGCAGGGCGGTATTGTGGACCTCGGTCGACAAAAGAGCCTTTATTATCGGTAGGATCGATATGACGAAAGAAGTGATCTAACACTTGTTCGTAGCTTAACGTATCCGCATCATAGCTCACTTGAATGACTTCAATATGTCCCGATTTGCCAGAAGAAACTTGTTTATATTGTGGGTTGTCTAGATGACCGCCAGAGTAGCCTGAAACAACATCAACCACACCATCAAGCTGTTCTAGATCGGATTCTGTACACCAGAAACAGCCTCCAGCCAGAGTCGCGACAGCAACATTGCTTACGTTTGCTTTTTTATCAACGGCGTTGGCGGTGCCTGAAGGACTAAATAGAGCCAATACAATTGGTAATGAGATACCAATAGAGATCAGTATTTTAGATAGTTTTGTCATTATTATCCCTTTTCGAGTTATCTCTTTGATTTATTTTTGTTGAGCTGACCTCGTTGATGTCGCTTTGAATCCGGCACCTTGAAGTCACTTGAGTATATAGAAAGGGGATAAGAAGAAAAAATTACGGGTGGATCACAAAATAAAATCAGAAAGTGACTATCTATATGAAAAATAAAGAATATATTTCATGCCCTGATGGTCGTTTTAACCATGCAGGGCACGCTAGCCAGATACGTTCTATTTTATAGCACTACAAAAACTTACATCGGCAATATCCTTTTCTTTGTCATAGCTGTGGTACAGCTCAAAGCATGGTCTATCGTCCATTTCCAAACCGAGATCGACAATTTGCGAGATGTGCTCATTCCACGCAGGACCATATTGTTCTTTGTTGGTAATGGTTTTACGCATCGTGCCGTACTCACCACCGACAAATTCTTGCAGTTCCACTTCTCCTGAAACAGTGACCGGCTTAGAAAGCATCAAACAGATATCGGTACGGCACTTGTCCGAAGGGGTGATCTCTGGATTATCGTGATAGATAAATAGACAAGTAGAATCCGCGACATCTTGAGATGCTGCCCACTGATAAAGCTTATCCAACGCGGGTGGGTAGTTTTCTCCGTAAGGCCCTGTTACTCGAATAAAAGCAAGGGTTCCTGATTCAAATTGTTTTCTTTCCATGGTTATTCTCCTCTGTTTTGGTATAGGAGAAGTATATTCATTGATGTTTTCAGAGTCGTTTCCAGTGTTGCGCTGTTGGTTTCCAATATTGCTATTTTGCAAAACCTCTGAAAATAGCTGCAAATTTTCACAGTTGCGAATATCGGTTGGAGATAAGCCAAAGTATTTACGAAAAGCTTTAGAAAAATTTTGTGAGCTGGAAAACCCATAATCAAGAGCAACGGCAGTAATAGGTGGTTTTTTGTAGAAGAGATCCTGAGCGGCTTGCTGCAATCTAAGCCGTCTTAAGTACTCATTAAGAGTTTCTCCGGTAACGGCTTTAAAAACACGATGAAAGTGATAAGGGGAGAGCATAGCCATTTTTGCTACATCGTGTAGGTTAAAAGGTGAGTTATAGTTTTGTTCAAGGTAGCGAATAACAGGTTTAAGTTTTTGGTGATAGTCGGTTTTCATCTCATACTCTCCCTACAGTGATGAGATGGGATTATGACTAACTACTGTTTATATGTACAGCTATTTACTAGGGTGCCGATAAAAAATCCCAGAACACAAAATGCTCTGGGATTTTTGATGGTAAAGATCCGTTAATTTAGTCGCGGCAACTGGCAATAATGCTCATCTCTGGGTTGATTGCAGAGGTAGTAACAGCCGAGAAGTCGATCAGAGTATGGAATAAGTTGTCATGAGAGAAGCCCCCTTTCTGTGCTTTCTCTTCGACACACTGTCTGTCAATGTTATACGCCTGCTCAAAAGAGGCATCCATCCATAAGAACCAAGGAATTTTGGTTTGTTCCTCTGGCGCCAGCGCGTAAGGCGTTCCATGCAGATAAAGGCCATTCTCGCCTAGAGATTCCCCATGGTCAGAAATATACATCAAAGCAACGTTATACTCCTCTTTATAGGACTCTAGTTTTTTGATGGTTTCTGAGATAACAAAATCGGTGTATGCGATGGTATTGTCATAGACATTAACAATCTCTTCGTCGCTACAGTTTTCAATATCACTCTGGTTACATGATGGGGTAAACAGCTCTTTCTCTTTCGGATAGCGTTTCCAGTACGTTGGTCCATGACTGCCTATAATATGAAAGGCAAACAATTGATTGCTGTTTTGATTTTCGCTGATCTCTTGATCAAAGTTCTTGAGCATCACCTCATCAAAACAGTAAATGCTGCCGCAATATTCAGGGTTTTCACTTGGAGTAATCAATAGATTATTGATGTTTTTGGCAACGGCTTTGTCCCCACCATCGTTCTCTTTCCAAAGCACCTTAACACCCGCACGTTGAATAATGTCTAAGGCATTATCTTGGCTGTTTGCTCGTAACTTATTATAACCTTTACGGTTTAAATTAGAGAACATACAAGGCAAGGAGTGAGCGGTTGCAGTGCCACATGACGAAACATCTTGAATCGAGATAATGCCCTGATTTTCAGTGTAGGGATTGGTATTTCGTTCATAACCGTTGTAATTGATATTGGCAGAACGTGCGGTTTCACCAACAATCAGAACCACAAGCAATGGTTTATTGTTCTCAGCCGTCATTGCAGTTGCATCTTCACCAATAATCTTATATTCCAAAGGCTCGGTGAAATAGGTTCTATCAACATATTTTACAGAATTGAAAATATGAGTAGGCACAATAAGCTGGTTTAAGTATGAGTTATTGCGGCCTACTGAAGCATATTCTTTATAGGAAGAGAGATATATCGCGGAGATAACAACAACCGCACCTATGATGACGGCTACGCGTTTAATTATTCTTACTTTTAATGATGCACTTCGATCAAAGCTTACTAATGCAATTAAGATAGAAGGTATAACCCCAAATACCACACTAAAACCGATAGAGGAGAGATTTACATAGGATAAAGCTTCCCCTGTGTTGGTCTCAAAAATGTTCTCTATCATGGAGTAATCAAAAATCACACCATACTGCAGCGTGGCAAAGCTCGCCATGGCTGAACTGGAAACCAAAAGGATAAAAAATGGTTTTGTTATAAATGGCCATGTGAACAATGAAAATATAATGGCAAAAGCAGCAGATAAGAGTAATGGACTTGAGTAAGCAAAATACCCATCTCCAGTCTCTGCAGCGAGAGTAATCAATTTATCTACAACTGGGTAGTTCAGCACAAAGCCAAAATATAAAGAGATTAAAATAATAAATGCCGACGAGCTTATAGAAAGCCTTGCCTTCTTTTTAGAGAAGATATTACTCATGAGAAAAACAGTATCCCGATCCAAGTAAAGGAGGCGAATGTTAGCGCAACAAAGACTGATGCAGAGCCAATGTCTTTGGCTCGACCGCTGAGCTCGTGGTATTCGGTACCAACCCGGTCAACAATGGCTTCAATTGCGGAATTAAGTAACTCACACAGAAGCACAATAACCAGTACGCCAATCAGCAGGATTTTCTCAACAACAGTAACATCGAGCATCAGTGCAATAGGAGTAAATATGATCAATAGCATCAATTCTTGGCGAACCGCAGCTTCGTATTTAATGGCGGCTTTTAAGCCTTGGATAGAATAGCCCGTTGCTTTGATTACGCGCTTTATTCCGGTATAACCCGGCTTACCGTGGTTCATTTCTGTAGACAAATTAATTTACCATTTACTCAAATATTAACGAGAACTTTAATAGCACATAACAGGTGAATGTTGTGTGAACAAAAGTGTGTGATATTACAAGGTCGATTGCTGCTCATCATAAAGTAATTCACAGCGAAATTCTAATTGCTGGGCTCATTGCTCTGGCTATTGCTACACGAGTTTAGCCGAGTGCAATTGACAAAAAAGCAAATAATAGATGGAGTAAAAACCGAGTTCAATCGATTAACGGTAAGGGGTGAAGATTGAGTAATGATAAGTTGGATAATTGTGAACTAGATCGAATGAACTAAGGGAGTAATTTAATGAAGATGTTTACTATCTGCTGGATTATTAAAGAAAAATAGAAACGTAACCGCATGAAATGTGATTACGTTTCTAAATCAATAGATAACTTGTTACTGGCCTAACTCGTGTGCAGTTAGCATCGCGGCAAGGACAAGTTCAGGAGTGACTTCGAATGGCATGTTGTGAATTGTTTCGCCATCCGCACATGACGCAACGGCCACTTCCATTAGTTTCTCACGATCAATCTCTTTTACGCCCATGTCGAATAGGTTGGTTGGTAATCCAACTGAACGGCAAAAGTTAAGAACTTCATTGATCTCTTCCATTGGTGCATTCTCTAGCACTAGCTGAGAAAGCGTACCAAAAGCCACTTTTTCACCATGATATAAGTGATGGCACTCTTCTAACTTGGTAAGACCATTATGAATGGCGTGTGCTGCAGCTAGACCGGAGCTTTCAAAGCCAATACCGGATAAGTAGGTGTTGGCTTCAATAATATTTTCAACCGCAATATTTGATAAGTTTTGCTCACAAGCAATTTTGGCTTTTAGTCCGTCAGCAATAAGTGTTTGGTAACATAGTTTTGCTAGGGCTTGAGCTGAACGCGTTGGTGCACCACCGGCCATTGTCGCTTTGCCAGAAATACCGTTTGCGCGTGCTTCAAAATAGGTGGATAAAGCGTCACCCATACCTGCAACCAAAAGCCTTGTTGGGGCGCCGGCAATGATCTGTGTATCCATGATGACCATGTTAGGGTTAGATGGGTAGAGCAGGTACTCACTGAACTCGCCTTCAGGGGTATATATTACCGAAAGGGCACTGGTTGGTGCGTCTGTTGAAGCGATAGTTGGTACCACGACAACAGGAATGTCACTATAAAATGCAATAGCTTTAGCGGTATCAAGCGTTTTACCTCCACCAATGCCTATGATTGCATCTGCACCATACTCTTTTGCTATGGTCATTAGTCGTTCAATTTCTGGGCGGCTACACTCGCCAACAAATTCAGCCATTCGAAGCGCAACATCAGCCTTTTCGCAGCTATTAGAAACAGTGACACCAACTAATTCAGTGACAAATCCGTCGGCAATTGCTAACACTTTCTGACCTAATGGTTTTACGTATTGACCAATACTTTCTAAAACATTGGCGCCTTGAACATACTTACTTGGGGAAATGATGATTTTATCCATTGCTACAGTCTCTCTTTCAAAAAAAGTATAACGTATTGAGGTAGCCCATAAAGATGAGTAATCAACTTCTTAGTGAGCTAAGTAAGGTGCGAATAAAGATAAGTCGACATAGTGAAAAGGTAACGAAGAGATTGGAAATAATGCAAACATTCATGAAGACAGGCACAAACTATTGGAAAAACTCTGCTTGCCGGAGCGCTATTTTGATCGCTCTCACATAACGCGCTTTTGTGATGGCGATTGTTCCAACTTGAAAAGTTTCTTAAATCTAATTGTTTCGATTTGAAACGAAAACTAGCAACGTTGCGAAGTGATAAAAAACACAGATACTGAAGCTAATTGAAAAGTAACGATTGTCGTTGCGACAGATTTTAATCATTAAATGTAGAGAACATATCAATGAAGAAGCTAATCAATAAAGTTGAGAATGTGGTAACTGAGCAGTTACAGGGGTTAATAGCCGCACACCCTGAGTTAAAAGTATCTTTTGAACCTCGGTACGTATGGCGCAATGATAATCAGGGAAAAGTAGCTTTGCTCTCTGGTGGTGGTAATGGACATGAACCAATGCATGCAGGGTTTATTGGCAAAGGTATGTTAACTGCGGCTTGTCCTGGTGAGGTATTTACCTCTCCCACTCCCGATCAGATGTATGAGTGTGGTAAACAAGTTGATAGTGGAAACGGTGTATTGCTATTAGTGAAAAACTATACCGGTGATGTGCTTAACTTTGAAACAGCGGTCGAGTTGTTACACGCTGATGAGGTAAAAGTGGGTTCTGTTGTTATTGACGATGATGTAGCTGTAAAAGATAGTTTGTATACAGCAGGCCGTCGTGGTGTTGGCGCAACTGTACTTATTGAGAAGATGGTTGGGGCTGCAATTGAAAAAGGTCATAACTTAGATGAATGTGAAGCATTAGCAGCACGTATTAATAATAATGCTCGTTCATTTGGTGTCGCTCTGTCAGCATGTGTCGTTCCTGCTGCTGGAAAGCCCTCTTTTGTATTAGAAGATAATGAAGTGGAATTTGGTGTAGGTATTCATGGCGAACCAGGCATAGAACGAAGAGAATACACTGACGTTGATACTTTAGTTAATCAAATGTTTGCAGAGCTTATTGATTGTCCTCCATACACTCGTACTTTGAATCAGTGGGATCGTGAACAAGGTGTTTGGAAGAGTCAAGAAGTGACTACTGAGGAGTTTGAGATTGGTAGTGAGTTAATTGTAATGGTTAATGGATTAGGTGGAACACCTAGCTCTGAACTGTATGGTGCTTATCGAAAAGTACACCAATGTTGTGAAAATGCAGGTTATAAAGTTGCGAGAAGTCTGGTTGGCGATTACTGCACATCACTTAATATGGAAGGTTTTTCAATTACACTTGTTCAAGCAGACAGTGAAATGTTGGAGCTGTGGGACGCTCCCGTGAATACACCATCATTACGTTGGGGATGTTAAGGAGTAAATTATGACCATTGAAAAAAAGCACATTCTAGTTTGGCTAGCCAATTGCGCCGAAACTTTTGCTCGTGAACAGGATTACCTGACTCAATTGGATGCGGATATTGGTGACGCAGATCATGGGTTAAATATGAACCGCGGCTTTACCCGTGTAGCGGAAAAAGTACCAACGATGGAAAAACAGAGTATTGGTACAATTTTGAAAACAACAGGTATGACTTTAATGTCAAGCGTTGGAGGGGCTAGCGGACCACTATATGGTACGTTTTTTATTCGTGCAGCAGGCATAGTAGATGCAAAAGATTCACTAAGCAGTGAAGATGTTGCTGCTATGTTCCGTGCAGCGATGGAAGGTGTTGTCGCTAGGGGCAAGGCGGAGCTAGGTGACAAAACGATGTGTGATGTTTGGATTCCTGTTGTTGATGCATGTGAGAAGGGCGTTGCGGCAGGTCTAGACACGCATGCATTACTTGAATTGTCTGCCAAAACTGCGGAAGAGTGTGTTCATTCAACTATTGCGATGCAGGCAAGAAAAGGACGAGCAAGTTATTTAGGTGAAAGAAGCATAGGACATCAAGACCCAGGAGCGACATCGAGCATGATGATGCTTAAAGAGCTTCAAAGTGTTGTTCTAGGGGGAAAATAACATGGTTGGTATAGTTGTTGTTTCTCATAGTCAACTTCTTGCCGAAGGGGTCGCTGAGTTAGCGACCCAAATGACTCAGGGAAAAGCGGCGATTGCGGTAGCGGGGGGAGTAGATGACCCTGATAACCCAATCGGTACTGATGGTGTTAAAGTCATGGACGCGATTGAGCAGGTGTTTGACGATTCTGGTGTACTTGTACTGATGGATATGGGCAGTGCTCTGTTAAGTACAGAAATGGCACTAGAGTTATTACCTGAAGAGATCTCTAGCAAAGTCGCGCTTTGTGCAGCGCCAATTGTTGAAGGAACTATGGCAGCATCAGTTGCAGCGATGACAGGCCAGTCTCTTGAGGTCGTTAAAGCTGAAGCGAACAGTGCATTAATGGCGAAACGCTCTCATTTAGGAGAAGAAGATCCCGCCGAAGCCATTACCATGCCATCAATCGATAGTGAATGTATGGTGGAAAGTGAGAGCTGGACAGTACAAAACCCACACGGTTTGCATGCGCGTCCTTCTGCTGCGATGGTGTCTGAGCTGGCTGGCTATGACGCCACAATATGGCTAGTAAAAGCTGACAAAAAGGTTAATGCAAAAAGTCTAAACGCCATTGCATCTTTGGGTGTGTTGCTGGGAGACTCAATTAAATTACTTGCCGAAGGATTAGAAGCTGAAAAAGCAATTAATGCTTTTATGCAATTAGCAAATCGTCATTTTGATGAGGACATTACGGCTCGCGCTCCTTGTCAGCCAGAGATGGAAGAAAACAATAATATTCAAAGCATTGAAGGTGCGTTGTCGGGCTTGTCCGTATGTGCTGGTATCGCCACGGGGCCAGTAGTGAAATACACCAATACCATGCCTGATGTTCCAGAACGCCCATTTGTAACTGTAGAGAATGAGCTGACGTGTTTTTCTTCAGCTGTTGATAAAGTAAAACAGCAATTATTACAGCAAGAGCAGCACGCGAAAGCAAAAGTGGGTGGCGAGCATTCAAGCATTTTTCAAGCACATATCATGTTGCTTACTGATCCAGAATTAGAGACATCGGTTCAGGCTTATATCGACCAATCGATGATTGTAGAGCAAGCATGGTTAACCGCAATCAAAGAGTTAGCCGCTACCTATGCCAACTCAGAGAGTGTTTATCTTAGAGAGCGTCAAGCGGACGTATGGGATGTAGGTCGTCAGCTAATGGTTGCGTTATGTGGTGAATCGGCTACGGAATTTGAGTTAGATAAACCCTCAATTCTTATTGCGGATGACCTGTCTCCTTCTGATACTGCAAAACTAAACCCAGAAAAGGTGTTGGCGATATGCTTAAGTGGGGGTGGAAAGACATCGCATAGCGCTATCTTGGCTCGAGCAATGGGTATACCTGCATTAGTAAAAGTGGCAGGTTTAGAAGAGATTAAAGATGATCAAATTGTCACGCTAGATGGTTTTGGAGGTCTGTTATGGTTGAGCCCGGACAGCGATACGAAAAGTAAACTGGAAGAGAAACGAATCAGTTGGCTTGAGCAATCCAAAAAGCAAAAACAGTTAGCTCAACAACCTGCGTTGACAAAAGGTGGTTTAAAGGTTGATGTTTTGGCGAACATTGGTGGCTTAGAGGATGTGGCGCAAGCGATTAAGTCCGGTGCTGAAGGTGTTGGATTGTTGCGAACTGAATTCTTGTTTCAGGACTGCCAAGTACTTCCTACTGAGCAAGAGCAATATCAAACATATACTGACATTGCATCTGCGCTTGAAGGACGCCCTCTGACGATAAGAAGCTTGGATGTTGGTGGTGATAAGCCAATGCCTGCTTATCCTGTTGAACAAGAAGAAAACCCTTTCCTCGGTTTAAGGGGAGTCCGTTTATGTCTTGCTGATGAAGCGTTGTTTAAAACTCAGTTAAAAGCCGTTATTCGGGCAGCAAGTGAGTACCCAAATATTCAATTGATGATACCAATGATAGCTACGGTGGATGAGTTGATAGAGGTCAAGTCACTCGTGGAGGAGTGTCGTGTTGAGCTTAAATTGCCAGCAGAACGTTATCCAATGAAACTGGGAATCATGATCGAAGTACCTTCTGCGGTGCTATGCGCAGGTGACTTAGCCAAAGAAGCAGACTTCTTTTCAATTGGTACTAATGATCTTACTCAATACGTAATGGCGGCGGATCGAGGAAACCCAGCTCTTAGTGAGTTGGTTAATTATCATCAACCGGCAGTCATTAAAGCGATAGCATTCGCTTGTGATGCAGCAATTAAAGCCAACATACCTATAAGTATGTGTGGTGAAATGGCTGGTGATGAACAAGTGACTGAGCAGTTAGTACAAATGGGGCTGGTTAAGTTGAGTGCCAGTGCAAGCATGATCCCTGCTCTTAAAGCAAAAGTACGCACATTAGATACCAAATTAGATATGATCAGTATTTAAAATAGGTTTTACTGTTGAAAAGAGCTGGCAATTAGCCAGCTCTTTTTTTATACAAATATCTACTGGTTAGGTAATGTTTGTTTTTCATATCTATATTATGTTTTTCTTTGATGATGATAAAAATAATTCACTATAATTAATGAGTTAAATGAAATTATGACTTCTATAGTGATTTTATATATTGCCTTTAGATATGAATGTTATTATCTAAAATAACGAAAAATAAATGTTGTTGCATATATAGCAGGTCGCAATCTTATCGACTTATATTTTTTGTGAGTAAATCAAAACCCTTGTTAGGTTGAGAATTAGTTTTGAGCATGTCAATCGGGTTACTTTCGCCTTAGATGGCAGAATGTGATTGTTTGATCATTATATGGGTCTATCTTTAACTTGTTGTTATTTAGGTTTTTTATTTCCATTTCTAATGGGCCTATATTCTTCTGTTTCAATCAAGGTTTCAATGTGGAACATTTATGATTTGCCATGTTTCTAATTGGAATGACGGGCTGAAGAATGAAAAGAATATCGACCTTGATCACTTTTTATTGGCAAAGAATATATAAATTGTGACGCTGTGTGTATGTGTTCAAAGAACCGTTCATCAAACACCTTATTTACTCATACCAATGTGTCTCTATTTGTTAAATTAGCTGCGAAAGGTATTTTGTGCCCTACAAAAAATATTATCAAGGATTAGGTTATGTCGAAAACTATTGAACATAAAAAAGGTGCAATCGATAAAGCAGTATTTTTTCCTGCTTTGATTGTTACTTTAGTCATGGGAATTTATTTCCTATATGATCCAAAAGGAAGTGCCACCCTTTTGGGAAAAATCCATGCATTTACTACCCATGAATTAGGATGGTTTTTCCTACTTGCTACTGTTGCAGCACTTGGCTTTTGTATTTATATGGGAATGTCACGTTTTGGAAGCATAGTGCTGGGAACTGAAGGAGAGAAACCAGAATACTCTACTTTAACTTGGCTAGGTATGATTTTCACATCAGGTACTGGTGGTAGTGTGCTTTATTTAGGTGCTGTAGAGTGGATTTGGATTATGCAGTCTCCACCATTTGGTATCGAATCTGGCTCTGCTGATGCGGCTCGCTGGGCTTCAGCTTACGGTATGTTCCACTGGGGACCATCTGCCTGGGCTTGGTACATTTCTTGTGCTATTCCTATTGCTTATTTCTTCTTTGTACGCAAACAAAAATCACTAAAAATGAGTGAATTTGCTCGTCCGTTAATCGGCGATAATGCTGACAAAGTTGGCGGCCAGACCATTAACTTCCTTTATATGTTCGGTATGATTGGTGGTGTAATGACTTCGCTAGCGCTTGGAACTCCTTTGATTTCAGGAACTATCGTCTACTTCCTCGGTCTTGAGCAAAGCAATGCCTTTATCGATACTTTAGTGATCTTCCTTTGGACATTCATTCCGTTAGTCGCTCTGATTTTTGGTCTTAAACGCGGTGTTTCTAAACTGAGTGAATGGAACGTGCGCATGGATGTCGTCATGCTAGTGTTGATCGTTATTTTAGGACCTACCTCATTTATTCTAAACCAAGCCGTAGATGGTTTAGGTTTGATGCTACAAAACTTCATCTATATGAGCTTTGTAACTGATGTGATTCGCGAAACAGGTTTCCCACAAGGTTGGACAGTATTCTACTTCGCATGGTGGGTAGTTTATGCAATGCCATTTGGTCTGTTTATCGCAAAAATCTCTAAAGGTCGTACTATCAGAGAAATGGTAATGGGTGGTTTAATCGCTGGTTCTCTAGGTTGTATGGTGTTCTATATGATTCTGCCAGGATTTGGTATTGAACTTCAAATGTCTGGTCAAGCTGACTTAATGACCATATTGAATGAGAGCGGTCGTGGCCAAGTTGTTATTGAGATGCTTCAGCACTTGCCAGTTGCATGGTTGTTTGTTCCAGCATTCGGCATCATCACTCTTGTTTCTTATATTACGGGTCACTGTGCGGTAGGTTATTCGTTAGCTGCTGCTACTCAAGAAGAGATGGGCCAAGATGAAGATCCAGCAAAATGGAACGTTGCATTCTGGTTGATTCTGGCTGGTGTTGTTTCACTTGGGCTATATTTCATCAACCCTGAGAGTTTGAAGCCTCTGCAAACGGTATCTATTTTGACTGGCTTCCCTCTAGTTTTCGTTGTTTATGTTCTTGTTGCTAGCTTTATGAAACAGCTTAAGCAAGATTTACCGGAAGGATTACCTCAAGCGGATAACCAAGGAAAAATCTACCTTAATGTGATTCAAGAGATGAAAGAGCCTGAAGTGCAAGAGGAAGAAGAGGTGTTGGCTACACAAAGCTAACGAAGAGTCCCTGACTTTATACTAAGTCAGGGGCAAAGCAACGTTAGGTTATGCACAAACAAAGAACAACCTTAGAGAAATGAATTAATGTTACAACGCTACCAACCGCAAAGTGATGTCTGCGTAGCTATCTGGAGTACTAATAATGAAAATGATGACTGAACCTCAAAGAGAAACCCCAATTTTAACTGAAACCGAAGTATTGGTTATAGGTGGTGGACCTGCAGGGTTAAGTGCGGCTATTGCGTCAGCAAGAATGGGAGTAAAGACAGTTCTTGTTGAGCGATTTGGTTGTCTGGGTGGAGTATTAACACAAGTTGGGGTGGAAAGCTTTGCTTGGTATCGTCATGAGGGAACGGAAGATTGTGAAGGCATCGGTAGAGAATACGAACGTCGTGCTAAGGAACTTGGTTTCACTCGACCAGAACCTCAATCTATTAGTGAAGTCATTGATACCGAAGGTTTCAAATACGTGGCGGACAGAATGGCTGTCGAAGCGGGTGTGACACCTTTACTTCATTCTCAGGTTGTTGATGTCATCATGGAAGCGGATACGTTATGTGGCGTGATTGTTGAAGGAAAATCCGGTCGACAAGCGATACTGGCTGAGCGAATTATCGACTGTTCAGGGGATGCGGATGTCGCTTATAAAGCAGGTGCCCCCTATACCAAACGTAAAAAAGATGAACTGATGGGCGTGACCGTCATGTTTAATTGCGCGGGTGTAGATGTCGCAAAATTTAATAAGTTTGTCGAAGAAGATCTTAAACCAACTTATTCAGATTGGGGTAAGAACTGGAGCATCATCACAGATGAAAAAGAAGATGATATGTTCAGTCCTTATATGGAAGAGATTTTTAACAAAGCTCAGGAAGAAGGGATCATTCCTGGTGATGCACAAGCTATCGGTGGTACCTGGAGTAGCTTCACGGAAACAGGAGAAGCCCTACAGTTGAATATGGTTTACGCCTATGGCTACGACTGTACAGATGTATGGGATTTAAGTCGTGCTGAAATAGAAGGGCGTCAACAAGCTATTTGGGCGATAGATGCATTGCGTCATTATGTACCTGGTTTTGAAGATGCACGCCTGCGTAATTTTGGTATGACACTAGGTACTCGCGAATCTCGCTTGATTGTGGGTGATAGTCGTGTCGAAAAAGATTACGTACTTAATCAAGGCCGTTGTGCAGATAGTGTGGGTATTTTCCCAGAATTTATTGATGGTAGTGGCTATCTGATCCTTCCGACGACAGGACGTTATTTTCAGATCCCATTAAGCTGTTTGCTACCGCAAAAAGTCGATAATTTGATTGTCGCTGGTCGTTGTATTTCTGCGGACGTTGTGGCTCATACTTCTATGAGAAACATGATGTGCTGTACAGTCACCGGTCAAGGTGCAGGTGTAGCGGCTGCATTATCTGTTCAACAAAATACCAGTATTCGCTCTCTCGATATCTCGTTATTGCATAAAGCATTGTTAGATCAAGGTGTTCGAATCGACTAAGCCATACTACATCCAGAAATATCTTAATAGGTGAGTCTGGATGTTCATTTAAATCACTGTCCAGAAGTGAATTGATCATTGATGTAAATCGATGACAGTTTTCTTTTGCCTAAAAAACAAGCAGAGAATACTAACCGATAAGTTAGCTCATGATTTTTTAGTACGCCTAAGAATAGTGTTGATGTTTGGAGACGAACAAATGAAAAAAATAATTGAACCTCAAAGAGAATTACCGGTATTAATGGAAACCGATGTGCTCGTCATTGGTGGCGGCCCAGCAGGCTTGAGTGCCGCAGTTGCATCAGGAAGAATGGGGGTCGATACAGTTTTAGTAGAGCGCTACGGTTGTTTAGGTGGCGTCCTGACTCAGGTTGGTGTGGAGAGCTTTGCTTGGTATCGCCATGAAGGAACAATAGATTGTGAAGGTATCGGACGAGAGTTTGAGAAAAGAGCCGAGGCGATAGGATTTACAAGGCCAGAGCCTCAGTCAATTAGTCAGGCTGTCGATCCAGAAGGTTTTAAATATATTGCTGATTGCATGACGGATGAAGCGAATGTGACGACACTATTTCACTCGCAAGTTGTTGATGTCATAAAAGAAGAACAGTCACTTCGCGGTGTTATCATTGAAAGTAAATCGGGTCGTCAGGCCATACTTGCAAAAAGAGTTGTAGATTGTTCTGGTGATGCTGATGTTGCCGCTAGAGCTGGTGCTCCATTCACTCAGCGTGACAAAAAGGATCTAATGGGTGTTACTCAAATGTTCCATTGTGCCGGTGTTAATGTTGACAAGTTCCATAAATATATTGAAGAAGAGTTAAAACCCACCTATGCAGACTGGGGAAAAAACTGGTCGATGGAAACCACAGGTAAGGAAGATGATATGTTCAGTCCTTACTTGGAGGAAGTATTTAGTAAAGCTCAGGAGGAAGGAGTTATACCAGGCGATGCTTCAGCTATCGCTGGTTCATTCAGTACTTTCACACAAAGTGGTGAGGCTATCCAATTAAATGTTGTTTATGAGCCGGGTTACGATTGTACAGACGTCTTGGACTTGACGCGTGGTGAGAAGTGGGGTCGTCAACAAGCATTGTGGGCGATCGATGCATTACGCCATTACATACCAGGCTTCGAAAACGCAAGGTTGCGAAATTTTGGAATGACTTTGGGGACCCGAGAGTCTCGGCAAATAGTTGGGGATGTACGTGTTGATAAGGACTATGTACTAAACCAAGGTCGATGCAGTGATTCTATTGGTATATTTCCTGAGTTTATTGATGGCAGTGGCTATTTGATCCTACCAACCACTGGTAACTATTATCAGATCCCATTTGGATGCTTGAAACCTCAAAATGTCAAAAACCTTCTAGTGGCGGGACGTTGTATTTCTGCTGACGTGGTGGGTCATACTTCTATGCGCAATATGATGTGTTGTACGGTAACTGGCCAAGGAGCAGGAACGGCAGCGGCACTCTCTGTGATGGAGGGGGTTGAATTAGATGATCTTGATATTAATCTGCTGCAAAAATCGTTAGTAGAACAAGGTGCCAGAGTCGCTTAGTGAGCGAATTTAATTGATTAAATTTGACTTTAAAGAAAGGTGATTGGAATGAAAGAAATTAGAGAAACAGTGGATGTTGTTGTTGCTGGTGGGGGAACTGCTGGCCATGTTGCCGCGATTCAGGCCGCTCGCGCTGGTGTCAAAGTGAGTGTCATTGAAGCCAGTTCTATGATGGGGGGGACTATGACGGATGGTGGGGTATTTATGCCAAACCATTGGCATACCCCTAAGCAAGCGGTGGTGCAAGGTATTGGCTGGGAACTGTTTAGTCGTTCTAAACAGATTGAAGGACTTCCTATCAAACCGTTTTCTGAAAGACGTGCAGTAGACACCCCAGGATATTACAGCAATATTAATGTGCCTGTTTATGCCACTGTAGCGGAGCAAGCGGCGGTTGAAGCTGGCGTAGAGATCCATTATCACGAATTTATTGGTGAAGTAAAAGCGGATGGAAACTGGTGGGAAGTGATCTCGTATGCCAGAGGAATAAAAAGAATCACTCGTTGCAGAGAGTTATTGGATTGTTCCGGTGATGCAGATGTGGTTCGTGCTTTAGAACTTCCCGTTGTTAAAGCGCCAAAACGACAACCGGGTACACTCCAGTACCGTATTGAAGGTATTGATCTTCAGCAGGTCTGGCAAGGTGAGGTACAAAAACTGTACCAAGAGGCTATGGATTCTGGCCGTTTGGAAAAAGGTGATTGGGCCTACTTTGGTATCTATGACTTTATCTGGTTTTTGCAGATGGGGGGACATAATGCAACACATATTTATGGCTGTGATACTACCGACGCTGATGGCCAAACAAAGGCTAATATCGAAGGTCGAAAACGCATGCTGCGAATGTATGAGTTTGTAAAAGATAAAATACCTGGGGCTGAGAGAGCAGTATTGAAAACCATGTATAACCGAGCTCTATCAAGAGAAGGTTGTCGTATTGTTGGTGAGCATACTGTGTCACTTGATGAGTTTATGCGTGCAGAAAACTATCAAGACAGTATTTGCAATGCATTCAACTACATTGATTTACACAATGAAGATAATGGTTGTGATGAAATATTTCATGAATCTGATGAACTCATTCCTAAAGTGCCTATGTCGGCGTTGATACCTAAAGATAGTAATCGTCTGTTAGTTGCAGGACGTATTTTGTCGTCTGATCGTAAGTCTCTGGCAGGCATAAGAGCGCAATGTACCTGCATGGCGATGGGGCAAGCCATAGGTGCAGCGGCAGCTCTAGCCGTGAAAAAAGGTATCTATTCTCGTGACGTATCCCCTGCGGATATTGTTGATTTAACCGTAGAACATGGCGCAGTAGCGTTGTAAATAGGAGAAAAATATGGAGGTTATTGAGGTAAAAGTAGGAACCATTACATTGGATATCCAGCTAAATGAAAGTGATACCGCCTCAGAATTATTATCAGAATTGCCAATCAGATCCAGAGTAAGACGCTGGGGTGATGAAATTTATTTTCCCACTCCGGTTGATATGGATGTTTCAGCTGATGCTCAAGAAATTGTAGAGGTTGGTGATGTTGCGTTTTGGCCTCCGGATCAAGCTCTTTGTCTGTTCTTTGGGCCAACACCGTGTAGTCAAAATGGCAAACCACAAGCAGCTTCTGCGGTAAATGTGGTTGGTAAGTTATTAGGTGACGTAACTATATTAGCGAGAGTCACCGATAACTCTCAAATTGAAGTTAGACTAAAAACATAAATAGTGTCTTGGCGAGTTAGCTCTGTCTTTTCCCTACAAAGACAGGAGCTAATGAAATGAACTATCACGAAAATAAGTTTTATAATAAATAGTATATAGAGGGAATCTATGCTGTCCTTTAACCGTTTTCGACTAAAAAAAATAATTCAATTACCTATATTGGTTCTTACTCTATTACTTATTTGTTTTGCTAGTGTATTCTATTATGAATTTGTTAAAATAAATAATGTAACTAATTCTTTATCTGTTATTAATGATGATGTTGCTGAAATAGATAAGAATTTAGTTTTTTTGTCGCATGTCTTCGGGAGTTTTAATAAGAAAACAGTAGATGTGTCTGATTTAGAAAAAACACAACGACTGTTATTAAATAAAATTAATGAAGTTAAAGCGAATAATACAAGACTAAGTCCTGAGTTAAAAATAAAAATTGATAATGACTTAGCCATATTTGAAACTCTGCTAGAACAAAAAAATACACTGACAATAGACTCAGTAAACGCCTATCTTAATTTACCTTGGTTAGCCGATAAGTTTGTAAATATTACTCATTATGCGACCGGTGATGATGCTAAGTGGCAGTCAGCCAGAGATGATATGTTGATTTTAAGTTCGCATATACAAGATAGAGTAGCTAATTTATTTACCATCAATATTCCTGACCCTAAAGATAAACTCAAAAATGAACTGGCCCAATTGGAAGCCGTTGTATCGCAAGTCAGTAGCGATAAAAAGTACTTACAGTTTATTGTCGACTATCGAGTGGCAACCAACCAGATTTTAGCGAATCGAGATCAACAGTATGCATTACAATTGACCTTGTATAACACTATTAGCCAAGTCATAGAAGTATTGCAGAACGAGCGTGAGAATAAAGAGCAGCAACTATCTCAATTAGTGCAAGATTATAGTGCGCTGTCTAATTATTTGTTAATTGTAAAGATTATTGCCATTTCGGTATTGCTGACCATTTCGCTACTTTTAACCACCATGATTAATCGTTGGTTGGTTAATTGGATTAATCGTATTAGCAGTAAAATACAAGCCATGTCTCAGGGAGATTTCACTGCCAATATTCAACTAAATCAACAACAAAAAACAGAGAATGAGTTTGTGAAACTCAGTGAAAGCTTTAATAGAACCACTGCCGCGTTATCAGATGTCACTAAGAAATTACTGTCGGTTTCTAATGATGTTTCTTGTTCGTCACAAGACTTAGTTGAAAGTATGACGGCGACAAAAGAAAATGCTCAGTTAGAAGTGGATCAGGTGACCTTAGTGTCGACAGCGGTAAGTGAGTTATCTAGCACCGCAGATGAAGTGAGTAGCAATGCTTCAGTGGCTGATAGCTCGGCTCAGCACGCACTCAATAATGTTCATTCTGGTCAGCAGTCCTTAGATAAGCTTGAAGATATTTCAAATCAAATCGATCTTTCAATACAAGACTCATTGGCAGTGGTGCATAAGTTAAATGAGTTCTCTACCGAAATTGGTATGGTGATTGATGTAATTAATGGCGTTGCTGAGCAGACTAACTTACTTGCATTAAATGCTGCGATTGAAGCAGCGAGAGCAGGAGAGTCGGGTCGAGGCTTTGCCGTGGTTGCTGATGAAGTGAGAAACTTAGCAGCGAAAACTCAAAATTCAACGGTAAATATACAAAACTTAATTGAAAGTTTACAAAAACAGTCGATGGACGCTAATACCAGTATGTTAGCTAATTCCCAATTAGTTATTCAATCAAAAGAAATATCTAGCATGGTAAAAGATTCATTTAATAAAATTACTGAGTCTGTAGAAAAAATATCTGAAATTAATGCGTCTGTTGCAACAGCGTCAGAAGAACAGTCAAGAGTAACTCAAGAGATATTTAAAAATGTATCAATGACTAACGATTTAATAAGTAAAAATGCATCTTCGATAAATAAATGCAGTTTAACAAGTGAGAACTTATCTAATATATCAAATGAACAATCTAGTATTTTATCTTCATTTAAGTATACAGATTGAGGTGGACAGTAATTTCTTAATTTAGTTGTTTTGAATCGACTCATATACTTGAACTATTTCCTGACTATGTTGGCAAGTAGTTCAACGCTAATAGCGTAACAACGGACTTCATCAAATAAACAATTTAACGACCTATTGATTGTTTCAATGTGAAACATTGCTTGGGTGAATGCGGTTCGAATTGAAACCAAAATGACGTTTATTGCCAAGAAATTGTATCGACTTAATATTGATTACGAGACCGTTAAGGAAGCGACAAAAATCACACTGAATGAATTGATTTCGAAAACAAAAAGCCTTGAAAGCATTGAGGGCTGAAATGCTTTGTTCTGAAAACATTTTGTGCTGAAAAAATTTGTCCTAAATACATTGTAGCAATGCTAAATGTAATTGAACTTCTACAACAAAAATAGACTTTGGAGATTGAAATTATGGCTAGAATGCGCGCGATAGAGGCAGCAGTTCTAATATTAAAAAAAGAAGGTATTGATACAGCATTTGGTGTTCCGGGAGCTGCGATTAATCCATTTTATGCCGCGATGGAAAAACTAGGTGGTATTGAACATGTAATTTGTCGACATGTTGAAGGCGCAAGCCATATGGCAGAAGGTTTCACTCGTGCTGAAGTCGGTAATATTGGGCTGTGTGTCGGTACATCGGGGCCGGCTGGCACTGATATGATTACTGGTCTTTATTCTGCTATGGCAGATTCGATCCCATTTTTATGTTTAACAGGACAAGCACCTGTTGCCAAACTGGATAAAGAAGATTTTCAAGCGGTAGATATTGAGTCTATCGCTAAGCCTGTTACTAAGCTATCGAAGACCATTCGTGATGGTGCTCAAATGCCAGGCTTTTTTCAAAAAGCATTTTACGAAATGCGTTCAGGTCGTCCGGGTCCTGTTCTTCTAGATTTGCCTGTTGATGTTCAAATGACAGAAATTGAGTTTGATATCGACTTGTATGAGCCATTAGAACCATCTAAGCCAAAAGCAACATTAGCTCAGGCAAAACGCGCGATTGAAATGATGAACGAAGCAGAGAAGCCAGTTATTGTTTCTGGTGGTGGTGTTCTCAGCGCTGATGCGTCTGGTTTGCTGCAGGAGTTTGCTGAGCTAACTGGCGTGCCTGTGATACCAACGCTACGAGGCTGGGGAGCGATTCCTGATGATCACGATTTAATGATTGGCCGCGTAGGGATTCAAGCGAACCAACGTTATGGTAATGCAAACTATCTTGAAAGTGATTTTGTATTTGGTATCGGTAACCGTTTTGCCAATCGCCATACTGGTCAATTAGAGACGTACTGCAAAGGTAGAAAGTTTATTCATGTAGATATTGAAACGACGCAAATTGGGCGTATTTTCTCTCCAGATTTAGGCATTGTATCTGACGCATATGCAGCTCTTGAGTTATTTATCCAAGTAGCCAAAGAGATGCGTGATTCTGGTGAATTAAAAGATCGAAGCCAATGGGTTGCTGAGTGTTTGGAACGTAAACGAACTATGCACCGCCGTGGCGACTTTACTCAAACACCAATTAAGCAGCAGCGTGTATTCCATGAAATGAATAAAGTGTTTGATGGTAATACCCGCTACGTAGCTACGATTGGTAATACACAAATTCAGGCCAATCAGTTTTTGCATGTGCAACAGCCGCTACATTGGATTAACTCATGTCAGGCTGGTCCTCTTGGCTGGACAATGCCTGCCGCTATTGGGGTGGCAAAAGCAGATCCAAGTAAGCCTGTTGTTGCTATCTCTGGTGATTATGATTTTCAGTTCATGTTAGAAGAGCTAGCGGTAGCCGCTCAGCACAAAATCCCTTATATCCATGTACTGGTAAACAATGCCTATTTAGGTCTTATTCGCATGTCTCAAATGGCATTTAAGATTGACTACTGCCTAGATTTGGCTTTTGAAAATGTTAATGGCACAGACAATGATGGCTATGGTGTGGATCACGTTGCTGTCGCTCAAGGACTCGGCTGTAAAGCGATACGTGTCTTTGACCCAGAGCAAATAGCTCCGGCACTTGAAGAAGCAAAAGTACTGCGTGATAAATATCAAGTACCCGTTGTTGTTGAAGTGATTGTTGATAGAAAAACCAATGTATCGATGGGACCTGATCTGGATAAAGTGAATGAGTGGGAAGAAGTTTTAGATCTTAAATAGTGGATCATGTCGTACAGATTTATAGGAGTAATTTAATTATGCCAAAGTTAGCAGCAAACTTATCAATGCTATTTACGGAACTGGATTTCATGGCTCGTTTTGAAGCTGCGAGCAATGCTGGTTTTAAAGGTGTGGAGTATCTATTTCCTTATGACTTCTCTGCTGAGAAGATCAAAGAAAAGTTGGAACAATATCAATTAACTCAAGTGCTATTTAATCTTCCTGCGGGAGATTGGGCCAAAGGTGAGCGAGGAATTGCTTGCCTACCCGACCGAGTAGAAGAGTTTCGTCATGGTGTAGACAGTGCGATTGAGTATGCCCACGCTTTAGGTTGTAAACAAGTCAATTGCCTATCCGGTATTGTTCCACAAGATCTGCCACAGGATGTTGCAGAAGAGACGTTGGTCGCCAACTTAAAATACGCGGCCGACAAGTTAGCTCAACAAGACATCTGTTTAGTATTAGAAGCGATTAATACACAAGATATGCCTGGTTTTTGCGTTAGCACCACAATGCAAACTTTGGACATTATTGAACGCGTAGGCAGCGATAACTTACGCAGCCAGTACGATATCTATCATATGCAAATTATGGAAGGAAATATCGCCAGAACCATGACGGATCACCTTACATCAATTGGTCATGTGCAATTGGCTGATAATCCGGGACGGCATGAACCAGGAACAGGAGAGCTCAATTATGAGTTTTTGTTTAAGCATATCGACAGCATTGGCTACCAAGGTTGGATTGGATGTGAGTATGTTCCTGCTAATGGTACGGAAGCAGGCTTAGGTTGGTTGAAAAAGTATAATTTAGTATAAGATTTTGGAGTTTAAATGATGAATATTGGATTTATTGGCACAGGTATCATGGGTAAGCCGATGGCGAAAAACCTTCAGGATGCTGGCTACACGTTGTATTTCAGTGAACATTTTGAAGCGGCACCAGCTGAGTTAATAGGTGAGAAAGGTATCGCTTGTCCGACACCCGCTGCAGTAGCTGAAGCATCAGACATTATTGTGATTATGGTTCCTGATACACCACAAGTTGAAGATGTGTTGTTTAATGAAATCGGGATTGAAAAGGGATTAGCAAAGGATAAAATTGTTGTAGATATGAGTTCTATTTCTCCAATCGCAACAAAAGAATTTGCTAAGCGCGTTGAAGAAAAAGGTGCATGGTATTTAGATGCTCCAGTATCTGGCGGTGAAGTTGGAGCCGTTGCTGGTACATTATCCATCATGGTAGGCGGTCACCAAGCAAGTTTTGACCAAGTGAAACCTCTATTTGATGTTATGGGTAAAAATGTCACTTTAGTTGGCAGTAATGGCGATGGTCAAACGTGCAAAGTGGCTAACCAAATCATTGTTGCTTTAAACATTGAAGCAGTATCTGAAGCATTAGTGTTTGCGTCGAAAGCGGGTGCAGACCCAGCAAAAATTCGTGAAGCATTAATGGGGGGATTCGCTTCTTCTAAAATCTTAGAAGTTCATGGTGAGAGAATGGTGAAAGGGACATTTGACCCAGGCTTTAGAATTTCTCTGCACCAGAAAGATTTAAATCTAGCATTGGAAGGTGCACGAGCACTTAATGTGAATCTACCGAATACGGCTAATGCACAGCAACTATTCAATACATGCGCTGCACTTGATGGTTCAAACTGGGATCACTCTGCAATGATCAAAGCTATTGAACATATGAGCAATCATTCTATTAGAGATTAACCCTCGTTTGGGCTGATGATTCTCCGGTCTCAGCCCTTTTTTATCCTCATTACGCCCACTTAAGGATTAGTTTTCATGAAAATTGTCATCGCCCCAGACTCATTTAAAGATAGCTTGAGTGCAAAACAGGTAGCAAACGCTATTGCCGAAGGTTTGCAGGATGTTATGTCAAATGTGGAATGCTGCTGTATTCCTGTTGCCGATGGTGGCGAGGGTACAATGGTTGCTTTAATTGATGCAACTGGAGGTCGCTATTTTGATGTTGAGGTTATGGATCCTTTACAGAGAAAAATCAGTGCGCAGTTTGGTGTTTTGGGGGATGGGGAAACAGCCGTAATAGAAATGGCTAGTGCTTCGGGTATAGAGCTGTTGGAAGCAAGCCAACGAAATCCTATGGTGACTACTAGTTACGGTACAGGACAACTTATATTAGCTGCACTGGAAATGGGTGTTAAAAAGATTATCGTTGCTATTGGAGGCAGTGCGACTAACGATGGTGGCATTGGGATGATGACGGCGCTAGGTGCTCGATTTAACGATAGCGATGGTCATCAAGTTGCTTACGGTGGAAATGGTTTACACAATATTGTGTCTATTGAAAGCGATCAATTGGATGCAAGACTTAATGATGTTGAGTTCATTTGCGCGTGTGATGTTGATAACCCACTTACCGGTGAAAAAGGCGCGAGTGCTGTATTTGGTCCGCAAAAAGGGGCAAGTTCAGAAATGGTAGAACAGCTTGATTTAGGTCTGAAAAATTACGCTCAGCGTATTCATCATCAGTTGGGCAAAGATGTTGAATTTGTTCCAGGGTCAGGTGCTGCCGGAGGGCTCGGTGCGGCATTACTTGCATTCTTAAATGCTGAATTAAAACCGGGTATTGATATTGTTTTACAAGCGGTTGAATTAGAAAAACATCTGGAAAATGCCGATATTGTTATTACAGGTGAAGGACGAATAGATGGTCAGACTATACATGGTAAAACTCCAGTGGGAGTTTCTCGATTAGCACAATCTAAAGGTATTCCGACCGTTGCTTTAGCCGGAGCACTTGGCGAGGGGTGTCGTAGTTTACGTAGCGCTGGTATTGCCGGTTGCTTCTCCGTATTGAGTAAACCTTGTACTTTAACCGAAGCTCTAGAAAACGCAGAAGAGAATGTTCGTTTATCTGCACAGAATTTAGCAGGAATAGTCACCGCTCTATACAGAAATAACTAGTTTCATTATGAATCATTTTTGAATTAAGTGAGCAGGTGAAGATTAACGTTATTTTGTCTGTGATGTCTCATTTTGAAACATTTGTAGCACATTTAATTCGACGTTTGTTGTGTATCAAAGAAGGGTTTTGACAAACTCAGTATTTTGCTGTTTGTCACTCGTTACTTGGTCTTATGTGGAGATGTTATATAGGACAGAGTGCTATATAAATATCGTTTAATATGAAGTGACGAGTCAAAATGGGTTTAAAGGGGATAGCCATGTTGAATCAAAACATGATTGAAGAGATGGTAGCTGATAATCTAACCCGTTGGGATTTTTTTCAGAAGCATCATTGGGTCGCTCCACAGTTTGCCACATCACCTATCTTAGAGTCTTGGGAGCGTTGCCTTCGCCAAAGTAATCCATATGAGTGGTTAAAACCGCACGTTGCTTCTGGAACGACACTGCAATCATTTTTGAAAAGAAATTCAACCATTACTTGTATAGCTGAAGCGATATTAGAAGATGCATATGAGTACTTGGAATCACGTAACTGTTGTTTATTGGTGACGGATGAGACGGGGTGTACCTTGTCGATTATAGGTAGTCAGCAATTAATTGATGAACTACGCACATTGGGGATCCGTCAAGGGGCTTTTTGGAGCGAAGGCCGTTTAGGTACCAATGCTGTTAATTTATGCTTACACACACATGAAACAACATCGCTTTTTGCGGCACAGCATTTCAATATAAAATTACACGATTATAGCTGTCATGGCTCACCTGTATTTGATGAAGAAGGCCGGGCCAGAGCTTCTTTAATGATGTTTACCCGGGTAGAAGATCATCGTGATTCAGATGCGGCACTCGTTAACTCTTGTGCAAAAGAAGTCGCCAGTCAATTACTAATCGATAAGACCTTAACAGAATCTAATCAGATATTGTGTCAACGCAATGCTGTGTTGGAGTGTATGGATGATGGGGTAATTTCTTGGGACAAAGATGAGCGAATTACATTTGTTAACCTAGTGGCCTCTGAGAAACTTCAACTGAAAAAAGACGAAGTACTGTATCGACCGTTAAGAGAAGTAATTACTTTGCCGCCAGCGTTAAAAAATGGTTTAGAGACTCGCAAAAAACTATCTCATCTCGATGTAATTATTGAATGCCAAAGTGATTTTGTAGAACTACTGGTTACTTTACGACCATTAAGCGATGGAGGCTGCCAATTATTTATTCACCCGCTTGAAGCGATAAGAAGATTGGCGCAACGTCAATTAGGAGCTAATGCAGACTTGAGTTTTGACTCGTTAGTAGCGAATTCAAAAAAAATGAAGCAGGTGATCACGCTGGCTAAGCGAGCCGCAAAAGTAAAAGATCCGGTATTACTTCGTGGTGAAAGTGGTGTAGGCAAAGGACAAATTGCAATGGCCTTGCATAATCATAGTTTGTTTAATAAAGGCCCATTCTTAACCGTTAACTGTAAAAGTATTGCTCCTGAAAACATGTTGCGAACGCTTTTTGGAACCGATGAAGGAGAAGGGGTTGCATCTAAGATTGAACTGGTCAATGGTGGAACTTTGTATCTGGAGAGGGTGGAATATTTATCTGGGGAAGCTCAGTCTGCATTGCTACAAACATTGAAAACCAATATTTTGGTCAGAGATAATAGCAGCCGGATGATACCCGTTAATTTTCAACTTATTACCAGTACTAGTGCTGACTTAGAGCAATATGTGAGTAAGCAAAATTTTCGTCGGCAGCTTTATTACGCAATCGGTGCGATTGAACTGATGATTCCACCCGTTAGGCAGCGCAAAGATGATATTAGCGGATATATTGATCGACAGATGCGTCGGATGAAAAAACGCTTTGGAGATGATATTGCGATTACCGATCAAGCGATGGAAGTTTTGTGCGCCTATTCATGGCCTGGAAATATCGCAGAGCTTCACAATAAAGTCGAAAAAATAGTGCTTAATAGACGACGGAATCTAATTGATATTGACGATCTACCAGAACAGCTATTGAGTAATAAAGTGGATAACGACTCAGAATCATGGGACTCGTCGATCCAGAGTTTAGAAGCGATTGAGCGCCGTGCAATCAAAGAAGCTTGGGAAGTGTTTGATGGCCGAATCAATGATATTGCTGCAGCATTAAAAATTGGCCGCACGACACTCTGGCGTAAACTTAAGAAATACGAGATAGGCAAAGAACAGAGTGATTTAACCAGTTAAGTTAAGTGAAATGGCTATGCTATTGCTTAGCCATTTCAATGATAATAAAGTGACTTTGACTGTTCGTCTCTTTTTGACTTACCTGAGAAAAACAGAGAGTATCCGGTTGGCTAATTAGCAGAGAATCTCTCTGTTCTAGAGTGCCGTAACCTTCTACCAGTAGTTCACCTTCAATACAGTTTATATAAGCTTCTCTTCCTGATGGCAGCTCATACGTTACTAACGCATCTTTGTCAGTGATTTCACTTACATAAATATTGACGTCAGAGTGTACATAAAGCGGAACCTGATGTTTGTTACTTGGGTTACCTATTATATGCAGTAGTCGATTCTCACGCTCACTCGCGGAAAATTTTTGGTTGGTGTAACGTACTTCACCTCCTGAGTACGGAGGAAGTAGCCAGATCTGTAACAATCGACACGGGTGATCTTGAGTGTTTTTCTCTGAATGCCAAACACCGGAACCAGCAGAAATGGCTTGCACGTGTCCTCTGCCAATGGTCTCTTCACGATTCGTGACATTATCCCAGTGCGTCAGGTGACCATCAATAATGTAGCTAACAATCTGCATATCTTTGTGAGAGTGTTTGTCAAACCCCTTTCTTGCCATAACGGTGTCATCATTTAGTACACGTAGTAAGCCAAAATTCACATTCTCTGGATCGTAGTAATTGGCAAATGAGAAATGAAAATAGGTATTAGATGGATGCATATGACTATGTGGCAAATAGTGTAAGTCGCTGGCTCTCTTTATTCGATGTGGTTGACTCATAACATGCTCCTGGTAGATATTTTTTGATGACTAAATTGATTATAGAGACTAGTGTGTGTAATAAATAACGATGGAATTTGACGAATTAATTCAAAAAAATTGAAGTAACTTTATACGTTTGATAATTCGTTTTTTGGCTGGGAGAGTAAATGATAAATGGCTAATCCAATTACCTTAGATGCACTGCGTATTTTAGATGCAATCGATAGAAAAAAGAGCTTTGCAGCGGCGGCTGATGAGCTATTTAGAGTTCCTTCTGCTATTTCATATACAGTAAAAAAGCTGGAAGAGGATCTTGGTGTGGTGATTTTCGACCGTAGCAATCGTAAAGCAGAGTTCACTCAAACAGGTGCACTGTTGCTGACTCAAGGGCGGTTGATACTGCAAGCTGCAGATGATCTTACTCACCATGTGGTGCAAATTGATAAAGGGTGGGAATTGGAGTTTAGAATTTGTATTGATAATATCCTTCATTTTGCACCGATATATCAATTAATTGAGCAGTTTCAGCAGCAGCACCCTCATGTTGAAATTAAGTTGATTGAAGAGACGATGGCCGGAAATTGGGATGCGATAGAGTCCGACCGTTGTGATCTGGTGATTGGCGTTCCGGAAGATCCCATCAGCAATAAGTATCAGAGTATGTCAATTGGCGAGATAGAGTTCGTTTTTGCCGTTGCGAAAGGGCATCCTCTTACTCAGCTTGTTCCACCTATCTCTTCTGAACAGATTAAACGATACCCTTCGGTCGTCGTGGCTGACAGTTCTAGAGTATTGCCTCCGCGATCCATTCGAATATTGGAAGGGCAGCACCGTATTACAGTACCCAGCATAGAGAAAAAAATAGCAACGCAATGCAAAGGTCTGGGTGTTGGATATCTTCCGATACACCGAATAAAAGACGAGTTGCAGAGTGGTGAGTTGGTGGCCATAGAAGTTACCTCTAATCAAAATAGAGTGAACTCAGTGAATATTGCTTGGGTGAAGAGCAATCAAGGTAAGGCGTTGCAGTGGTTTGTTCAACAGTTAACAGCCATGGATAGAACACGCTTAATTACTGGTGAATTAATTTAGTTAATAATATGTAAAAAATGACACATTAGGGTGATTTTAATGTGTCATTTTCCACCCATTCTATACGTTGTCTAACCTGTGGTTTATTAGATAACCCGCGCTAAGCCTATATGCAGAAAGGGTTGTAACTTAATTGTTAAAAGTTGGCTCGATGTTTGCCTTATGTTAATTACACAGCACCCACAGATGGGGCTGTTTAATCATTAAGGAGAATAACAAATGTTTAAGCCACTGACCCTACTATCAGTATCTGCTATCGCTCTAACCAGTTTCAATGCTGCTGCACAATGTGACCCTGGTGAAATTGTTATCAAGTTCAGCCACGTAACTAATGCCGATAAACACCCTAAAGGTATTGCAGCGTCATTATTGGAAAGTCGTGTTAACGAAGAGATGAATGGTAAAGCTTGTATGCAGGTTTTCCCAAACTCAACACTTTATGATGATGATAAAGTCCTCGAAGCACTGCTTAATGGCGATGTTCAAATGGCTGCACCTTCTCTGTCTAAATTTGAAAAAATAACGAAGAAGTATCGTATTTTTGACCTTCCTTTCCTATTTGAAGATATTAATGCCGTTGATCGTTTCCAAAACTCAGAATCGGGTGAGAAGCTTAAAAATGCGATGAATCGTCGTGGTTTGAAAGGACTTACCTTCTGGCACAACGGTATGAAGCAGATGTCAGCAAACAAACCATTGATTCTGCCAGAAGATGCTAATGGACTGAAATTCCGAGTACAAGCATCTGATGTTTTGGTTGCGCAATTTGAACAGTTGGGTGCTAACCCTCAAAAAATGTCATTCAAAGAAGTGTATGGCGGCCTACAAACTAAAGTTATCGATGGACAAGAGAACTCTTGGTCAAACATCTACGGTAAAAAGTTCTTTGAAGTTCAAGATGGTGTAACAGAAACCAACCACGGTATTTTGGATTACCTAGTTGTAACGTCTAACAACTTTTGGGACAAGCTACCTGCTGATGTTCGTGATCAGTTAAACACCATTGTTAATGAAGTGGCTCAAACTCGTAACTCTGAATCAGCCAAAGTTAACCAAAGTAATAAGCAAAATATCATCGATGCAGGTGGTGTGGTTCGTACACTAACACCAGAGCAACGCGCTGCTTGGGTGACGGCTCTTAAACCAGTATGGAAGAAGTTTGAAAAAGACATTGGTGCAGAACTTATCGAAGCTGCAGTTGCGTCAAATAAACAATAACCGCTAGAAAATTAAATATGGGTAGATTTCTACCCATATTTAACAGCTGTTGATCTTTTAAGCACAAACTAGTCGCTAAAGTTCAGCAGACTTTAGGGTCAACAGACCCTAGAAGCATCAATAAAAATAAGCGGGAGTATTCAAATGGAACAATCATTTATTACTAAAGTAGGAAAAATCACCGATGCATTCGAAGAGACGTTAATCGCCTTCTTTCTCGGCGCGATGACTCTACTTACTTTTGCCAATGTTGTCTTTCGTTATGTGCTGAATGACAATATTTTATGGGCCTTAGAACTTACGGTATTTATGTTTGCATGGATGGTTTTAGTCGGTGCATCGTATGGTGTAAAAAAACATTTTCATATTGGCGTAGACGTTGTTATTAATATGGCCCCCCAAGGGCTACGAAAAGCGTACGCTATTGTTGCGGTTTTACTCTGTCTCACTTTTTCTATCTTACTTCTTATCGGATCGTGGAACTACTGGTTTCCTTTTGTCACAGAGCGTGCATGGTATGAAACCGATGATATCCCTATGCCCGAAATGTTTCAGTTTTTGGCCGATGTTCTGAATGAAGGTGAACGTTACGAGAAATTGCCTCGTTTTATTCCCTATGCGGCTCTGCCTATTGGTATGGCGATGCTGACGTTTAGGTTTTTACAAATTGCATTGCAAATCTTTACTGGCAAGCTGGATCGCATGATTGCGAGTCATGAAGCGGAAGAAGATTTAGATGCATTAAAAGCAGAAATGAAGGAAGACTAAATTATGGCAATTCTATTTCTCTTTATCATGGTTATTGCCTTTATGCTTATCGGCGTACCCATTGCGATCTCTCTTGGTTTGGCAAGTATGTTCTTCTTGCTGCTTCATTCCGATGCTTCGCTAGCGTCAGTGGCACAAACCCTATTTAATGCCTTTGCGGGACATTACACTTTATTAGCGATTCCATTTTTTATTCTCGCTTCAAGCTTTATGTCTACAGGTGGTGTAGCGCGTAGAATCATTCGATTTGCTATCGCTATGGTCGGTTGGTTCCGTGGCGGGTTGGCAATGGCGTCAGTTGTTGCATGTATGATGTTTGCGGCTTTGTCAGGTTCGTCTCCTGCAACCGTAGTCGCCATCGGTAGTATTGTTATTGCCGGTATGGTGAAAAACGGCTATAGCAAAGAGTTCGCCGCAGGGGTTATCTGTAATGCAGGTACTCTTGGTATTTTGATTCCTCCTTCAATCGTCATGGTGGTATACGCTGCTGCGACAGATGTTTCTGTTGGGCGTATGTTCTTGGGTGGGGTGATTCCAGGGTTGTTAGCGGGACTAATGCTAATGATCGCTATTTACATTACCGCACGGGTAAAAAACCTGCCTAAACAGCCATTTGTCGGTTGGAAAGAAGCGATTCTAGCAGCAAAAGACGCCAGTTGGGGTTTGTTGCTGGTGGTCATTATCTTAGGGGGGATTTATGGCGGTATATTCACCCCAACCGAGGCTGCCGCAGTCGCTGCTGTTTACTCATTCTTCATCGCAAACTTTATCTATAAAGATATGGGACCATTTGCGGACAAAGAGAACACACTGCCTTGGTTTGCAAAAGCGGTTCAAACCTTTGTTCACAAAGACACCAAAGCAACACTGTTTGAGGCTGGTAAGCTCACTATTATGTTGCTGTTTATTATTGCCAACGCATTAATACTCAAACATGTATTAACAGAAGAACGTATTCCACAAATGATTACTGAGTCGATGCTGTCAGCGGGCTTAGGACCTATTACTTTCTTAATTGTGGTTAACGTGCTGTTGTTAATTGGTGGTCAGTTTATGGAGCCATCAGGTCTTTTGATTATTGTGGCACCGCTAGTATTCCCAATTGCTATTGCTTTGGGTATTGACCCTATTCACCTTGGTATCATTATGGTGGTGAATATGGAGATAGGGATGATTACGCCACCGGTAGGGCTAAACCTATTTGTTACCGCCGGCGTGGCCAAAATGTCGATGATTAATGTTGTTAAAGCGGCACTACCGTGGGTAGCGGTTATGTTCCTATTCTTAATTATCGTTACGTATGTTCCATGGGTATCTACTTGGTTACCAACATCCTTGATGGGACCAGAGATAATTACCAAGTAATATCAGTTCTTAATAAAATTAAAGCGACATAAGGTGATAAATCTTATGTCGCTTTTTCGTTCTTTACGTATGCAAAATCTTAATTTGAAGGCTCTGCTACTCATTGGCAAGTATTAATAGTAGAGCACGAGTTCTAATGAAATTCGCCCTGTAGCGGCGAATCATTTATGATAGCGGCACAATAAAAAGTCAGTTGGACACTTATTATAATGAAGTTGGTTGTTATATTTCTATTTGGTTTGCTTAGTTCGTTTCAGGCTCTAGCAGTAGAGTCATTTTCTTTAACACCTACTCCTGGTTGGGTAACACCTGTTGATGCGATAGATTCTGATTCTCTATCTAATCATGTCGATGGGCAAATATACCTGCTGGTCGATAAACAATATAATTATCGTCAACAGGGGGCGCCGAAGTATTTTCATTACGCAACTAAAGTGATTAGTTTAGAAGGGGTAGAAAGCATTTCTCAATTGAGTTTTGATTTTGATCCTAGCTACGAAAAAATAGCATTTCATCGTCTTAATATTATTAGAGATGGTGCTGTCATCGATAAATCAAACGATGTCGAGTTTAAACAATTAAAAAGAGAAGCTGATCTAGATAGGCTTCTTTATAATGGCGAAGAGACTTATTACTTAATACTTAAAGATGTAAAAGTCGGCGATATTCTTGACTACAGCTTTTCTCGAACTGGCGTCAATCCCGTTTTCGACGGCAAGACCGACGACCATATTTCTGTTGGCTGGAGCGTCCCCGTGCTCTCTACTTATGTAGAAATACAGCACCCGAATGACAGCGATTATTCAGTCCAGCTTGATGGTAAAACAGAAACATCGCTTATTTTTGAACAAGATGAAGAGTTTTCTCGGGTTTACTATTCAGATAAAAGACGGGTATATAATTATCACGAAAGTGACCAGCCTAGTTGGTACACACCTTATCCTTATATCAACATTAATACATTCAACAAGTGGGAGTCGGTGGTTAATTGGGCGTTACCGCTTTACCAAAAAGACACAGCAGGCAAGCTGTTTAGCCGTGCATTAGATCGAGTTGAATCGGTGCAAGATAAAGAGAAACAGATTATTAAAGCGATCCAGATTGCTCAAGAAGAAGTTCGGTATCTGGGTATTGAAAATAGTATTGGTTCTCATGCGCCACGCCAACCTGAGCTTATCTTAGAGCAAGGTTATGGCGACTGTAAGGATAAAGCGTTACTGCTGGTGTCATTACTTTCCGCCATTGGAATTGATGCCTACCCGGCATTGGTAGATACTTATTTGACCCATACGCTAGATACTAAAAATCCAGGGGCGTCTGTTTTTAACCATGTCATCGTCTATTTTGAGTATTTAGGAAAGCCGTACTGGATAGATGCCACGAATGAACTTCAGGCAACAAAGTTAGCAAATGTAACTACACCATCGATGGGTTATGCGTTGATTATAGAAAAGGGCAATGATCAATTAACCAATATTGAATCAAGTTCTGTCAATAAAATCGATAGTTCAACAACATTTACTATTAATAGCGATAAACCCTCTTTGATGATAGTAAGTACCAAATATTCGGGTAAGCAAGCTGATCGTATGCGTCGTTATATTGTCTCTAATTCATTGGCTACAATATCTAGAGATTATGAAGAGTATTATACTAAGCAATACCCAGATATTTATTTGGATGAAGATATTTTTGTCGATGACGATCGTAACGCCAATGTCATCACCTTTCATGAAACTTATGTTATTGACCAAATATGGGAAAATATTGAGGAAAACAGACGTGAGGCATTAATATATGGCGATATGATCAGTTCTTTTATCAATTTCCCTCAAATGAAACGACGTAAATCACCTTATAATTTGGGAGCGGAAATAGAGATTTCGCAAAATATAAAGGTGACTTTGGACGATTCATTTACGATTCAAGATGAAAAAACAGAGCTTAAATCCGATGAATTTGATTTTAGTTTTGAAGTGCTTGCCAGTAGAAGTTCATTAGGCAAGTTGCTGTCTGCGGCGACGAATGAGTTTACTCTTAAATATGTTTATCATCAGAAAAAACGTTATGTTGAAGCGGATAATTTCCGAGGGTATTTAAGAACGACCGATAAAGTGGATAAAACATTGAGCTACGCGTTATCTGTTGCCCATTAATCATCTCAAGAGCCTATATAGCGGGACCGTATTTATAGGCTCTTGTAGTTCTCTTTATCTAGCTCATACCGTTGCATCTTATCGTAGAGAGTTTTACGGGCGAGGTTGAGTCGCTCCATGGTATTTTTTATGCTTCCGCCACACTCAATAAGCGCTTGTTCAATGGCCGACTTTTCAAATTCTGCGACTTGCTCAGCTAAACTTGCTAATAGCGTTTCTCTTTCAACGTTATCACTTAATTGCGAGAGTTTTCCTAATAACACGTATCGCTCTGCGGCATTGCGAAGTTCTCGCACATTTCCCGGCCAGTTGTGCGCTAATAATGTTTGTAAATCGGTTGGCGCTAAAGAGGTGGCCGCTTTTTTATAGCGAGCGGCGGCAACCAGTAAAAAGTGATGGAAAAGGGCAGGAATATCCTCCTTACGCTCTCTTAGTGGGGGTAAATCAAGAGTCACTACGTTTAAACGATAATAGAGATCTTGCCTAAATGTCCCTTCAACGGCCGCCAATTTTAAGTCTACCTTTGTGGCGCCTATTACTCGAATGTCTAGAGGAAGGGCTTGGTTAGACCCAACGCGTTCGATTACGCGCTCTTGCAATACTCTAAGCAGGCGAATTTGTGCTTGCATTGGCATGGATTCAATTTCGTCTAAAAAAAGCGTCCCTCCCTGCGCATATTCAAATTTACCAATACGCTTACTTTCAGCACCAGTAAATGCCCCTTTTTCATGGCCGTACAACTCACTCTCAATTAGGTTTTCTGGCACTGCTCCACAGTTTACCGCGACAAAGTTGTTCTCTCTTCGGCTACTTTGTTCATGCAGCGAGCGAGCAATAAGCTCTTTACCTGTGCCTGTTTCACCAAACAGCAGCACATCTGCGCCGGTATCAGCAATATGGGAAATGGTCTCTCTTAATTGCTGAACGCAGTTGGTTTCACCAATAATCCGCGGACCTAAAGGTTGTTTTACTTTCAGCGCCTGTTTTAACTGTTTATTCTCTTCTGTTAATTGACGTTTTTCTATTGCTCGTTTAACCGTATCAATGAGGCGATCGTTGGAGAAAGGTTTTTCAATAAAGTCATAGGCTCCACTGTGCATGGCTTGAACCGCCATCGATATATCACCGTGGCCAGTAATTAATATGACGGGAATATCTCGATCATTGCTCATTACCGTATTGAGCAAGTCGTGGCCAGATATGCCTGGTAGACAAATATCACTGACGATGACAGAAGGGTAGCCACTGTTTTTAATTTCGAGTAGTGCCGTTTCTGCGTCAGGAAAAAACTGTGCAGTAATATCCTCCAGCTCAAAACTCTGTTCATGTGCTAGGCGCATATCACTTTCATCATCAATAAAAAATACATCACACATGCTGGGCTTTGTTATCCTCTGTTACTGTTTTGGGCATGGTTATGGTAAATCTAGCTCCACCAAGAGGGGATGGCTCCGCGGTTAAATCGCCACCCATCGCCTGCATAATCTGTAGCGAGATGGACAGACCTAATCCTAACCCATGTTGCTTGGTGGTATAAAATGGAGCAAACAGTTGGCTCTGTTTTGTGGTTGATAAACCATGTCCAGTATCGTCGATATGAATTTGGATGGCATTACCTTGTTCGGTAAGTGTGATTGAAATCTGTCTTTTTTCTCGCTTCTCCAGTTCATCAATGGCGTTAGTAATAAGGTTGATGAGTACTTGTTCCAATTGAATTAAATTAATCCTACCTTGCAATGACTCGTTGTCTATCTGCATATCTAACTTGATCTGACGGGCTCTTAATTGTGGTTTAAGTAGTTCTATCGACGTTATGATGACAGGTTGGATAAGTGCGTCCACCAACTCATCACTGGCGGTTTTCCTCGCTAAAGACTTCAATTGTTGACTGATCTTGGCCATTCGATCGGTAAGGGCAGAGATTCGACTTAGATTGTCGATGGTTCTTTCTGGTTGTCCTTTATCGAGAAAGCGTTTGCCATTTTCTGCAAAGCTTCGTATTGCCGCCAATGGGTTATTGAGTTCATGACTAATGCTGGCAGACATCTGCCCCAATACCGCCAGTTTTGCTGCCTGTATCAACTCTTCTTGAGTTTGACGTAGCATCAGTTCCGTTTTCTCTCTCTCATCTATCTCCATTTGTAGCTCTGCAGTGCGCTCCATTACCTGAAACTCAAGCTTCTGCAATGCTTCATGCTCAATTTGAGCTATCTGCCGCTGTTTTATCTGCCGGTGTCGAATCAATAGCCATACCATCAATATTAAGGCGAAAATCAGGCTCAAAATAATCAGGTAGCCGAATAGTTGCCAAAATATCCATACTTTAGGAGTCAGGATACGAATCTCTAAAGGTTGCACCGCAGTACGTTTCTTTGCGCTGATATAAGTATCTCTAAAAAAGACAGAGTGTGATTTGTTTAATTCACCATTTAAGCCATCGTGGTCTTGAATAAAATCAAGATTGTCGATCTGTTTATCAAGATATTGTCGACTCTCTCTGATCTGTTCTGCTTGTGATGGTGAGAGGGTAAATAAGTTCTTGTACAACCATTTGGGGTTGCTAGACATAAAGATCACCCCGTTGCGGTCATTGGCGACAAAATAACTTTTATCGCTGGACCAGCCCTTTTCTATATCGGTGATATTGGTCTTGACCACCACCACGCCAATTTTTTCTGCGGCATAAGTAACAGGAAAAGAGTAATAGAACCCCCGTTTGCCAGAAGTGGAACCGAGCGCGAAGTATTGTCCTGAACCTTTATTTAATGCATGTTGAAAGTAGGGGCGAAAAGCAAAGTTTCTACCGATAAAGGTTTTATCACTGTCCCAATTACTTGCTGCAATAGTCGTTCCGTTAATATCTAATAAATAGGTATCGGCGGCTTCAATTATCTGGTTTACACTTTTTAGATAACGGTTAGTAAGCTCAATTTGGGCACTATTTTGGGCGTTTTTCAATGCATCGATCAGTTCCCGATCTTTGGCGAGCAACTGAGGAATGTAAGCGTACTTTTCGAGCTGGCTATTAAGTTGGCTTGTGGCGCGTTGTAGTTGAGCAATATTGCGCTCAACCTGCTGTTGGTATTGGGTTGACCAATACCATTGGCCGCTAATGATGACACACAATACATAAGCAACAAAAATGATAAATGATATGCGCCGCTGTTTAACCATTCTCACTCCCTGTTTATGGTTGAATACTGGTTTTATTGGCTGCTGCTCTGTGTTACGGATTCTTGCCGTAGAATGACTATGCCCTCAAATCAGTGTCTTGACCAGCAGCCAATAAATTCTCGCTGAACAAGCACCTTGAGGTCACTTGAGTATATTTTTTTGAAATCAAGATCGCCGAAGAGATGGCATCTCCTTCCAAGGTTATCCGTATATCCATAAATCGGTCTAATGACTCAATAGTAAAACAAGACTGAGATCTCTTTTTGCTTCTTTATACAAAAAAAAATCTGTTTTCCATTGAAAACCCTTAATTTGCCCCCATTTCTGAGTCGAAGTTATGTTTTTGATGCAAAGTTAAGTTTTTTTGAGCTGAAACGATAGAAAAATGCCGTTTTTTGTCGACTTTGTATCATCTTCTATTGAGTTTTTAGGACATCACTCGACAGACATGGGTCATGCCGCTAGAATGTCGCGTCTAAATTTTTGATTCTGAGACTAATCGGAGATACCTTGACCATTTTTGCCAAGATATCGCTTATTAGTCAGATGTCTGAAGTTATTCAGTCATCTAAGCTCAATTTGAATTTGTGTCTCGTTTTGAGACTCAACACACGGATATAGTCATAACTGTATGTGATATGGCTAAATACTCAGAGTTCTGAGTTTTTTTTGAGGTTTATAAATAATGCAAGCTACTGTTGAAACTCTAGAAGGCCTAGAACGCCGTCTAAACATCACTGTTCCTGCTGCTAACATCGAAGATGCAGTAACAGCAGAACTTCGCAACATCGCGAAAAACCGTCGTTTTGATGGTTTCCGTAAGGGCAAAGTTCCTATGAAGATGGTTGCGCAAATGTACGGCAAAGCAGTACGTCAAGACGTGATGGGTGAAGTAATGCAACGCCACTTCATCGAAGCGATTGTTAAAGAAAAAATTAATCCAGCAGGTGCACCAACGTTTGCTCCTGTAGAGAACGAAGCAGGTAAAGATCTTGTTTTCGCTGCAACTTTTGAAGTTTACCCAGAAGTTGAGCTAAAAGGTCTAGAAAACATCGTTGTTGAGAAACCAGTTGTATCTGTTGAAGACGCTGATGTTGATGAAATGATCGAAACACTTCGTAAGCAACAAGCAACTTGGACTGAAGTTGATGCAGCAGCAGAAGACGGTTCTCGTGCAACTATCGACTTCATCGGTTCTATTGATGGCGAAGAATTTGAAGGCGGTAAAGCTGACAACTTCCCTCTAGAAATGGGCCAAGGTCGTATGATCCCTGGTTTTGAAGACGGAATCATGGGCAAACGCGCAGGTACTGAGTTTGAAATCGACGTTGCTTTCCCAGAAGATTACCACGCTGAAAACCTAAAAGGTAAAGATGCGAAATTCCAAATTAAAGTAAACAAAGTTGAATCTCGTGAGCTTCCAGAAGTGAACGACGAGTTTGTTGCTAAGTTTGGTGTTGCTGAAGGCGGTATCGATGCTCTTAAAGCTGAAGTTCGTAAGAACATGGAGCGTGAACTGGCTCAAGCTGTTAAGAACAAAATCAAAGAGCAAGCAATTGACGGTCTTGTAAAAGAGAACGCAATCGACGTACCGACAGCGGTTGTTGATCAAGAAATTGGTGTTCTACGTCAGCAAGCTGCTCAACGTTTTGGTGGTAACCCAGAAGCTGCAGAGCAACTTCCTCGTGAACTGTTTGAAGAGCAAGCACGCCGTCGCGTAACTGTTGGCCTACTACTTGGTGAAGTAATCAAGACTGAAGAGCTAAAAGCAGACGACGACAAAGTGAAAGCGCTAATCGAAGAGATGGCAACAGCTTACGAAGATCCTTCTGAAGTAGTTGCATACTACGAGCAGAATGAAGAGATGATGAACAACATGCGTAACGTAGCTCTAGAAGAGCAAGCGGTAGACGTAATCATCGAGAAAGCTAAAGTTTCTGATAAAGAAACAAACTTCAGCGAGCTAATGAACCAACAACCAGCATAATAAGCAGGTTGTAAGGTAAAATCTTGTTAAAGTAATAATTATGGTCCGTATGAACATTCATCCGGACCATATTTTTACCACTCTATATAAGTACCTAATCTCAGGATAAGAGAGACTTAAGTTATCCCGGGCTGAGGTGAGCTAGTGAACAAACAATTTGTTATTACTTGACTATAAGTTAAGCAGTTGCTTAACTTTTTTCATCTAAACCTTGTTAAATCAGACAAAATAGATAGATACTTATATAGATTGGTATTATTTAGGGAAAATAAGAAAATGAGCTACCAAGATAAAAACGCAATGTCTCCAATTATTGATGCTTTAGTTCCAATGGTTGTTGAGCAAACTTCTCGTGGTGAGCGTTCCTACGATATTTATTCTCGTCTATTAAAAGAGCGAGTGATTTTCCTGACTGGTCAAGTAGAAGACCATATGGCGAATCTTGTTGTGGCTCAGCTGCTTTTCCTTGAGTCAGAAAACCCAGATAAAGATATCTTCCTGTATATTAACTCTCCAGGTGGCAGTGTTACGGCTGGTATGTCGATTTACGATACTATGCAGTTTATCAAGCCAAATGTGAGCACGGTATGTATGGGACAAGCTTGTTCAATGGGTGCATTTTTATTGGCCGGTGGCGCTGAAGGTAAACGTTATTGCTTACCTAATTCTCGTGTCATGATTCACCAGCCATTAGGTGGTTTCCAAGGACAAGCGTCGGATATTCAGATACATGCGCAAGAAATTTTAACCATCAAGCAAAAATTAAATAAATTGCTTGCTGAACATACTGGACAACCTCTTGAAGTGGTTGAACAAGATACTGATCGAGACAACTTTATGTCTGCGGATCAGGCGGTAGAGTATGGTTTGGTGGATGCAGTATTGAATCACCGCGGCGAATAACAGGTAAAACCACCTTTTTCGAGAAAAGCGGTCAAAATTGATATACACTCAAATCAATCAAGTAAAGGCTAAGAGGTTAGCGAATGACAGATAAAAGCAAAGAGGGCAGCAGTGGAAAATTGCTATATTGCTCTTTCTGCGGTAAAAGCCAGCACGAAGTTCGCAAGCTAATTGCAGGTCCTTCTGTTTACATTTGTGATGAATGTGTCGATCTTTGTAACGACATTATTCGTGAAGAAATCAAAGATGTTCTTCCTAAGAAAGAGTCAGAAGCCCTTCCGACTCCTCGCAATATTAGCGAGCATCTAGATGACTATGTAATCGGTCAGGAATACGCGAAAAAAGTGTTAGCGGTTGCGGTATATAACCACTACAAGCGTTTACGCAATGGTGATACTACAGCAGAAGGCGTTGAGTTAGGCAAAAGTAATATTCTTTTGATTGGTCCAACGGGTAGCGGTAAAACATTGCTTGCAGAAACGCTAGCACGTTTCCTCGATGTTCCGTTTACTATGGCAGACGCAACAACGCTAACTGAAGCAGGTTATGTGGGTGAAGATGTTGAAAATATCATCCAGAAACTGCTACAAAAATGCGATTATGACGTAGCGAAAGCTGAGCGTGGTATTGTTTATATCGATGAAATAGACAAGATTTCACGCAAAGCCGAGAACCCTTCAATTACTCGTGATGTATCCGGTGAAGGTGTTCAGCAAGCGTTACTAAAACTGGTTGAAGGTACCGTTGCATCCGTACCTCCCCAAGGCGGACGCAAACATCCACAACAAGAGTTTTTGCAAGTCGATACTTCAAAGATTCTCTTCATTTGTGGTGGCGCATTCGCAGGTTTGGACAAAGTTATTGAACAGCGTGTTGCGACAGGAACCGGTATTGGTTTTGGCGCAGAAGTTCGTTCAAAAGACGAAAGCAAAACCGTGGGTGAGCTATTTAAGCAGGTGCAACCTGAAGACCTAGTTAAATATGGTTTGATTCCAGAATTTATTGGCCGTCTTCCAGTGACAACGACGTTAACTGAACTTGATGAAGATGCACTAATCCAAATTTTGTGTGAGCCAAAGAATGCACTAACAAAACAGTACTCTGCACTGTTTGAGTTGGAAGATGCTGAGTTAGAGTTCCGTGAAGATGCGTTAAAAGCGATTGCTAAAAAAGCGATGGAACGTAAAACCGGTGCTCGTGGTCTTCGTTCAATTCTTGAAGGTGTGCTTCTTGAAACTATGTATGAACTACCATCATCAGAAGATGTAAGCAAAGTGGTGATTGATGAATCCGTGATTAACGGTGAATCAGAGCCTTTGCTTATCTATAACGGCAAAGAGAGCCAAGCTGCTGGCGCTGAGTAGTCTACAAATAGCGATTAACCAAGGAGGTAAGTAATTACCTCCTTTTTTTTGTTCCCTTATTGAATACCTTTAAAAAGACCCCATATATACTCAAGTGACCTCAAGATGTAGGATTCAGAGCAGCATCAACAGGTTCAGTTCAAGAAAGATAACCGAAGGAATGGTGTCCCCTTTCAAGGTTATCTGACGCAGAAGTGGGCATGTTGATGTGCTCCCAAAGGGCGAGTTTTATTGGCTCCTGCTCTGTGTTACAGATTCTTGCCGTAGAATGACTATGCCTTCAAATCAGTGCCTTGATCAGAAGCCAATAAATTCTCGCTGAACAAATATTTTGAGGTTACTTGAGTATACTTCTCATAAGAACAAACGGATAGAGAGAAAAATATGAACTTGGAACGTTCCGAACGTATCGAGATTCCAGTGCTACCACTGCGTGATGTTGTGGTTTATCCGCATATGGTCATTCCTTTGTTTGTTGGTCGTGAAAAATCGATCAGTTGCTTGGAATCAGCAATGGATAACAACAAACAAGTCCTTCTTGTCGCTCAAAAAGAAGCAGACACCGATGAGCCAACCATCGACGATCTATTTGGTATAGGAACGATTGCAACTATTTTGCAGTTGTTGAAGCTTCCTGATGGAACGGTAAAGGTGTTGGTTGAAGGTCAGCAAAGAGCCAAAATTCACCAATTTAAAGAAAATGACTTTTTCTTAGCGGATGCCGAATATCAGATCACCCCGGATCTTGATGAGAAAGAGCAAGAAGTGATTGTTCGCAGTGCTATCAATCAGTTCGAAGGCTTTATAAAACTCAACAAAAAAATCCCACCAGAAGTGCTAACGTCTCTATCAGGTATAGATGATGCTGCGCGTTTGGCAGATACCATCGCCGCGCATATGCCATTGAAATTGGCAGAAAAGCAACAAGTGCTTGAAATTGTAGATGTTAACGAACGTCTCGAGTTCCTGATGGGACAAATGGAATCGGAAATCGACATACTGCAAGTTGAAAAACGCATTCGTGGTCGCGTGAAAAAACAGATGGAAAAATCTCAACGCGAGTACTATCTGAACGAGCAGATGAAAGCGATTCAAAAAGAACTCGGTGACATGGATGATGCGCCTGACGAGTTTGAAACGCTGAAGAAAAAAATTGAAGAATCAAAAATGCCTCAGGAAGCTCGTGAAAAAACCGAGCAAGAACTGCAAAAACTGAAAATGATGTCACCAATGTCGGCAGAAGCGACCGTGGTTAGAAGTTACATCGATTGGATGGTTGGCGTACCTTGGGCAAAACGTTCTAAAGTGAAAAAAGACTTAGCAAAAGCAGAACAAGTGCTTAACCACGACCATTATGGTCTGGAGCGAGTGAAAGAACGAATCTTAGAATACTTGGCGGTTCAAAACCGTATTAATAAGCTAAAAGGTCCAATACTTTGTTTGGTTGGTCCTCCAGGTGTTGGTAAAACATCACTTGGTCAATCTATTGCTTCTGCGACAGGTCGTAAATATGTTCGTATGGCATTAGGTGGTGTCCGTGATGAAGCTGAAATACGTGGTCATAGACGCACATATATCGGTTCGTTACCGGGCAAGCTTATCCAGAAAATGTCTAAAGTTGGGGTTAAAAACCCACTATTCTTGCTAGATGAGATAGACAAAATGTCATCTGATATGCGTGGTGACCCGTCATCAGCGCTATTGGAAGTTCTTGATCCAGAACAGAATAACGCCTTTAACGATCACTACTTAGAAGTGGATTATGATCTTTCTGACGTTATGTTTGTTGCTACATCGAACTCGATGAACATTCCAGGGCCACTTTTAGACCGTATGGAAGTTATTCGTCTTTCTGGTTACACCGAAGATGAGAAGTTGAATATCGCTAAGCGACATCTTGTTGAAAAACAGATGAAACGCAATGGATTGAAAGTTGGTGAAGTTGACATCGAAGATTCAGCGATTATTGGCATTATCCGTTACTACACGCGTGAAGCGGGTGTACGTGGTCTAGAGCGTGAAATCTCTAAGATCTGCCGTAAAGCGGTGAAAAACATCCTGCTGGATAAAAACCTTAAGCAGCTAACGGTGAATATGGATAACCTAAAAGAGTATTTAGGTGTTCAACGTTTTGATTACGGTAAAGCAGATGAAAGCAATCGCGTTGGTCAAGTCACTGGCCTAGCGTGGACCGAAGTAGGCGGTGATTTGCTGACTATCGAGACTGAAGCGATGCCGGGTAAAGGCAAGCTGACGCAAACAGGTTCTCTGGGCGATGTTATGCAGGAGTCGATTCAGGCTGCGATGACGGTTGTGCGTAGTCGTGCTGGTAAGTTAGGCATCAATGAAGACTTCTATGAGAAGCGTGACATACACGTTCACGTTCCTGAAGGTGCAACACCGAAAGATGGCCCTAGTGCGGGTATTGCAATGTGTACCGCGCTGGTTTCTAGCTTAACGGGTAATCCCGTTCGAGCAGAAGTGGCTATGACCGGAGAAATTACTCTTCGAGGTGAAGTATTACCGATTGGTGGACTGAAAGAGAAATTACTTGCGGCACATCGTGGCGGAATTAAGACGGTATTGATTCCTAAAGACAACGAACGTGATTTAGAAGAGATTCCGGACAACGTTATTGCTGATTTAGTGATTAAACCGGTGCAGTGGATTGATGAAGTATTGAGCGTTGCACTAGAGAAAGACCCGTCGGGCTTTACTGTAGAGTCCGCAAAATAGTGACCTGCTGCAAAAATAAGTAAAGAATTACGCTGACAGAGTGGAAAAATACTTGTCAGCGTTTTTTTTGGGCGCTAAGTTAGGCAACTGTTGCTTTAAGCTATATTCCTAAAGGCTTAGCGCAGAATTTATATTTTATATGGAACGAATGTTACCTATTCAAAAAATAACAGGTAACGACAAGGGGAATAAACGTGAATAAAACACAATTAGTAGAAAAAATCGCAGAAAATGCCGATATTTCAAAAGCGTCAGCTGGTCGTGCACTTGATGCTTTCATTGAAGCAGTGACAGAAACTTTAACCGCTGAAGAGCAAGTTGCTCTAGTTGGTTTTGGTACATTTAGCGTTCGTACTCGTGCTGCTCGCACAGGTCGTAACCCTAAAACTGGCGAAGAAATCCAAATCGCAGAAGCTAAAGTACCAGCATTTAAAGCAGGTAAAGCTCTTAAAGAAGCTTGTAACTAAGCAAGTCTAGACAACTTTTGTCTAACTAAAGATTGTAAATATGCGCATCACATTGGTGCGCATTTCTTTTTCTGATATTATTCGGCTATTCAACTTTTAGTGAGCGAAGAACCTTCTTCTGGCTCAATCTGTGGAGACAAGTAAGATTATGATGGATCGATTACGCGAAGGCGTGAACAGCATCGCGGTTAAGATTATCCTTGGGTTAATTATCCTCTCTTTCGTATTTGCCGGTGTTGGCAGCTATATTACTGGTGGTGGCAACAATGCCGCGGCAAAAGTAAATAATACAGAAATTGGTCGCGGGGCTTTTGAGCAAGAGTACACAAGTGAACGTAACCGAATGCAATCGCAAATGGGGGACTATTTTGCTAACCTTCTTGCTGATCCGGCATATGTTCAATCTTTCCGAAAATCAATCCTAGATCGGATGATTAACCAAGTTCTTTTAGAACAGTACGCAGAGTCTCTTGGCATGCGTATTAGTGATGAGCAAATCAGAAGCCAAATTCTGCGTATGCAAGAATTCCAGAATGATGGCAAGTTTGATCAAGATATCTATGCCGCCACATTAAGAAGAGCCGGTTTCTCAGTAGACAGTTTCGCAGAATACCTTCGCCGTGATATGACACGTCAGCAAGTATTGTCTGCGTTGCAAAACAGTGAATTCTCTTTGGCTGCTGAAGTCGATGCTCAAAATGCATTATTGACTCAAACCCGTGACGTTCGCACCATCGTTTTCAATATCGAAGATTACGCTAAAAATGTTGAGTTAACAGACAGCGAATTACAAGAATACTACGACGCGAATTCATCAAGCTATACTCGCCCTGAACAAGCAAAAGTTGCCTATATCGAACTTTCTGCCCAAGCGTTGAAAGATCAAATTGAAATTAGTGATGAGAAAGCTGAACAGTACTACTACGAAAATATTGATAAGTACTCGTCAGCAGAACAGCGTCAGCTAAGCCATATTCTGGTTGAAGGGGACGATGAAGCGAAAGCACAAGCGATTCTGGATGAACTCAACGCTGGTGCCGACTTTGCAGAACTGGCAAAAGCGAAATCCGAAGATATCGGCAGTTCAGAAGAGGGCGGTTCTCTAGGCTGGGTAGAAAAAGATGTGATGGACCCAGAATTTGAAGCGGCAGCATTTGCGCTAAGCAAAGAAGGTGAAACCACAGGTTTAGTTAAGTCCGCTTTTGGTTATCATATTATCAAGCTGGACGCTCTGAAAGCCTCTCAAGCAAAAGCATTTGCTGATGTTGCAGCGGAAATTAAAACTGAGATGGCAGAGCAAGAAGCTATTGAGCAGTTTTATGCGTTACAAACTAAGCTAGAAACAGTGGCGTTTGAGTATCCTGATTCGTTAGATGATGCTGCTGAGACGATCAACGCAAGCATTGTAACTACCGACTTTGTTTCTCAGGCTGATGCTCCAGCATTACTGCTTAACCCAACCGTAATGCAGGCAATTTTAAGCCCAGAAGTAAGAGAAGACGGACTTAACTCTGAAGTGATAGAAGTTGCCCCTGAGCACGTTATTGTTGTGCGTGTTGAAGAGACGCGTGATGCGACAGTACTACCGTTTGAAGAGGTAAAATCGCAAGTGGTTGCTCAGTTGTCAGCGGTTAAAGGTGAGCAGCAAGCAATGGAAATTGCAACTACGGTTGTTGAAGCACTTAAACAAGGCGACGACAAAGTCATGGCCGACAATGGCGTATCATTTAGTGAGTTAGAAACCATTGATCGTGGCAACCCATTGGCGCAAGCAGTCTTTGCTATGGCTAAGCCAACAGAAGAACAAGCCACATATACTCAGACAACGGACTTGCAAGGTAACATTATTGTTGTTGAGCTAGATAAAGTAATGACGTCTGATAATGCTGACTTTACAACACAGATTACTGCTCAGCTTGCACGTTCAAATTCTCAGCAAGATATAGATGCTGTGGTGAAAACGCTTCGTGTAGATGCTGACATTGAATACTACGTTGTGAGCGCTCAGCCGTAAATTAATGTTCAATCATAGTAAATCAAACGGGCCGCTTTAGCGGCCCGTTCTATTTTTGTCGCAGTAACAACGACAAAAGCACGATGAGTGGCTGATGATACTGCTGCATTTCAATACTATGGAGGAACGAATATGCGAATGTATCAACGATTATCTCTATTTTTACTCTGTTTTACTTTTACTCTCCCCAGCTACGCTACGCCAGAAGGGCAGCTAACGGATAAAGAGCATCAGGGCATAACAATCACCGTCAATGTTAATACTGCAGGCTTAGAAGAGCTCTCCACGCTTTTAACCGGCATCGGAGAAGCTAAAGCGCAGCGGATTATTGACTATCGAGAGAAAGTTGGTCTTTTTAAAACGGTGGATGAGTTAATGAATGTAAAAGGAATCGGCCCCGCATTTATCGAAAAGAACCGTTCTAGAATAGAGTTGTAGTGTTTAACCTCGGTTCGGAATCACCTAAATTATCTCGAGCTGAGGTTAAATTACTTAGTATTGCTCCGGGCTGAGGTGGCTTAGATAGATAATCAAATTGTCTTTATTATCTGTTCATTTGCGTGGTTTGTTTATTAAAGACCATTTTCGGCTCAAGTTCACCAGTATCGCACACGCAGTACCAAACACGCCGCCAGCGAGATGCGCCTCAATCGCGACATTGGCTTCAATTAATGCTGCGGTACTCGATGATGGGCCAAACCACTGCTCATAAGCGATTTTTGCAATGACCCCAATCACAAGTAACCAACTGGAGCGTCGCCCGGATAACGCTTCACAGAGGGCGTAATAGGCAAATATACTGTGCAGTACTCCTGACAATCCGGCATAGATTGTTAAATTATCAAAGAGCAAACTTCCACCAACAAAAATGGCACTGCTGATTAAGATGAATAATAAGCTGCTGGCTGTAGGGCGAAAAAGATAGGTTATGATCCATAACGCTGCCATGTTCATAATTAGGTGAGTCACGTTAGTATGAGTAAAGTTTCCTGTTAGGATTCGCCACCATTCTCCTTGCTCAATAAGAGTGGCATGCCATATAACGGTTGCCTGAATTTGAGGCAGTTGTAAAATGGCGCTGATAACAGTAATGATGGCTAACAGAAGGTATCTATTCACTATATGTCTCGATATTGTGCTCAATGCGGTAGAGCAAAAAAAGCGTGTATCTGTTCAATGATACAGACAGTGCAGGCGAAAACGCAGCTTATCATTTTACAACATCCGACAGAAGTGAAGCGAGCCAAAGGGACGGCAAAAATTCTTACCTTATCTTTGTCAAACTGTCACTGTTTTATTGGCGAAGATTTTTCGCAACATTCGCCATTTAATGAGCTACTGCAGCAGCCCGGATACGATAATTTATTGCTTTACCCTGCTGAGAATGCCATGGAGTTGTCGCTACAGAATATACCCTCAGCAAAGCATAAATCATCAAGGCAGACTAAAGCTGATAAAAACAGTGTGCGTTTAATATTGCTAGATGGTACGTGGAAAAAGGCGTTTAAAATGTATCAGCTTTCAACAAACCTACATCATTTGCCAAGCTACCGATTAGCAAATAGTGTTCAAGGGCAGTATACAATACGGAAAGCACCTGACAGCAATAGTTTGTCTACGGTTGAAGCAGGTTATCACGCCTTATCGGTTATCGAGCCAGATGGTGATTTTACTCCCTTACTGTTCGCGTTCGAGCAGTTTGTTGAGGCGTATTTGCAGCAGGTTCCAGCAGAACTGGTTAAGCAGCGATATAACCGATAGAAAATAGCGATTAACTAAAGAGAAGAACGGAAGAAGTTAAAGATATTTGCTTGCTGTAATGCTAACCATGGACGAGTTATCGTTCTACGTAGCGGTGTCTTGATACCCAAAAATAGAAACTTATCTTTTACATAAGCTCTCATTTTCTCCGCATTATCCAGATTCGCTGATGCTTCTGATGCTTCTAGTGTTTCTACCAGCAGTTGAAATTGTTGATTATTATCCATGATATGAGAACAGCTGTTGGTGAAGTTTTTGTGCATAGCCGTCGGTCATTGCCGCAATATAATCACATATTACTCGCATACCATTGCCATCGTGTTCATTTGCCAGCAACCATTTCTGCTTGGTTGCATCGGGGAGTAGACGCTCTGGATCAGCACTTAGTGCCTCAAAAAGATCCATCACTATTTGTTGTCCTTTGTACTCTACAATTTGAACTTCTGGAATCTGAATAACATAGTCACTGACAAAGTGTTTAAATACCGCCAACGCTTTTGCTAAGTCGCCTTCTAAATAGGCGTTGCTACTTAGCAATTGGCTGTCGAACTCAGCATGGTGAACCTGCTGTACGTTGACACTGGTTAAGAAGGTATTGACGATGCCGCCAATGGCATCTTTGCGCTGGTAATGTTCTCCGGAAAACAGCATCTCTCCAATGGTACTGATATTGCTTTCAAACCATGCATCGCCACATTCGGCTAATTGACTGGCGGCGGCTTCCTGCCATTGATGGTGGTTCACCATTCCCAGCACAATGGCGTCCTCAAGATCATGAACACCATAAGCGATGTCATCTGCCAGTTCCATAATTGAGCAGTCGAGGGATTTGAAATTAGTTTTCCGGTGGCTTAAAGGAGAATCATCCACTTTACGGCTAGAACAGAACTGTTGTTTATCATTGTCAGATAAAGGCTCTAGTACCCATTCAAAATCCGGTTTGTCACAATTGTAGATGCCTTTGGCTGGTGTCCACTCTTTTGCTTTTAGCTTACGTTGATGAGATACCGGATTAGGTAAGTGCTCACTTCGTACTTCACTCAATAATGATGGATACTTTAATAAGCCAAGTAGTGTTCGTCTCGACAGATTCATTCCGTGAGATTTTGTGTATGGCTCCAATTGAGTCATGATGCGAAATGTTTGAGCATTGCCTTCAAACCCACCATGGTCACGCATGGCATAATTGAGCGCCACTTCTCCACCGTGACCAAAAGGAGGGTGACCAATATCGTGGGCAAGGCAGAGAGACTCAATTAAGCTGGCGGAAGGCAGTAATGCTTGGTTGTTAGGCTGTTTTTGTTCCAATTGAGCCAAAATGCCAGAGCCTATTTGCGCCGCTTCTAATGAGTGTGTGAGTCGAGTTCGGTGAAAGTCATTTACCCCGGTGCCATGTACTTGAGTTTTGGCTTGTAAGCGTCGAAATGCAGCAGAGTGCAAAATTCTTGCGCGGTCACGTTGATAAGGATCTCGGTGATCTTTACGTCTTAGTTTGTGTTCGTTATTGATTCTTTGCTGCCAAAGCGTTTGTTGTTTGTCATCCATAACGACTCCAAGCCAAAGTTATCTAAGGTAAATCCTTGAATATAATATGCGAAATAAGCGCTGGAAAAGCAAGCAGTTGCTGCTGTGTTAAATAGTGGATAGTAGAAAACGAGACCGAGAAGTGTGCAAAGAGAATAAAAAAAGAGTAGCTCGGGGGAAGCTACTCTTGAGTCACAGCCAGTTGTTTAAACTTCTGGTGTAAGAGGTTTACTTGTATAAATAGCTGTTGACTATATTTTCTAACAACTCCTGCTTGCCAGATTCTCTGTTTGGCTGAATATTGTTACTCATTGCGTACTTAGCGATATCTTCTAGGTTCAGGTCACCATTAAGAATTTGTCGGCCTAAGTCACGGTTCCAGCCTGCATAACGATTGGCAATATTCTGCGACAGTAAGTCATTTTCAATCATAGTGGCGGCTATCTGTAGTGATTTCGCCATGGTGTCCATGCCGCCAATGTGGCCGTAGAAGAGATCTTCTGCATCAATAGAAGGTCGTCTCAATTTGGAATCAAAGTTGAAACCTCCAGTGGTGAAGCCGCCCGCTTTAAGGATCTCATACATTATTAACGAGTTTTCCTCTACACTATTCGGGAATTGGTCGGTATCCCAGCCTAGTTGAGGATCGCCTCGGTTGGCATCGATGGAACCAAATAATCCCAAAGAGATAGCGGTGGCAATTTCATGCTGGAAACTATGTCCTGCGAGTGTCGCGTGGTTAGCTTCAATATTCACTTTGATCTCTTTCTCAAGACCAAACTGTTTTAGAAATCCGTATACCGTTGCGGTGTCATAATCATATTGATGCTTGGTGGGTTCTTGTGGCTTTGGCTCAATTAATATTGTGCCTTTAAAACCGATTTTATGTTTGTGTTCCACTACCATCTGCATTAATCGACCTAGTTGCTCTCTCTCTTGGCGCAGATCGGTGTTTAATAAGGTTTCGTAACCTTCACGTCCTCCCCAGAGTACATAGTTTTCCCCACCTAATTGCTGGGTAGCGTTCATGGCATTAAATATTTGAGCGCATGCGTAGGCGAATACTTGAGGATCTGGATTGGTGCTGGCTCCAGACATAAAGCGTGGGTTAGAAAAGACATTGGCTGTTCCCCAAAGTAATTTCATACCTGTTTCCTGTTGTTTTCTCTCTAGTACGTCAGTCATTTCAGCGAAATTTCTAACATACTCTTTTAACGAGTTTCCTTCAGGTGACACGTCGATGTCATGAAAACAGTAATATGGCACGCCTAACTTGGTAAAGAATTCAAATGCGGCATCCGCTTTCATTTTTGCCATCTCCATGGCGCTACCATTTTTATGCCAAGCGCGATCGAAGGTACTGGCACCAAAAACATCCGACCCTGGCCAACAGAAATTGTGCCAGTAGCATGCAGCAAATCTAAGATGTTCCTTCATGGATTTACCAAGCACGATGGCTTCAGGGTCATAATGTTTGAAGGCTAAAGGGTTATTGGATTCTGTCCCTTCATATTTAATATTACTTATGTTTTTAAAAAACTCAGTCATGGCCATAAATTCCGTATTAATTGTTTTTGAGATTGAATTATTTAGATGTTAACTATATTGGAGATTAAATTTCAATTAACGATCAGTGTGCTTGGTTAATTTATATTTAGCTTTAATTTAAATTCATTCAATTATGAAATTTGGTAATAAATTTCATGTTTTTACTTATTGTGCTTTGGCTCTCATAAATCGTTAAATAGTGATATTTAGCTAAGAAAATCATATTTTCATGGTAGTAAATATCGCTTTATCGCCTTGGTTGTTGTGTTAACTTGTTGAAAATTAATTGCTTTAAGCGGTTGGGTGAACTAGCTCTATGCTCTTCTTTAGCTGTTGCTTATTTATATCTTGATCACAGTTAGTTAAAAAAACAAAAAATCATAAATGTTAAATAAAATCCATGAAGAGATTTTTTCAAATAATAGGTTAGAGTTTTGAATATTCACAGTACAAGTGAATTGGTATACATAAAATTAAATATGACGTGATACAAAGGATAGTAGAATGAAAAAGATTATAACCCTTCTATGCGCTGTTCTAATTAGTATTAGTGCACCTGTTTTTGCAAAAACAGTAAAAATAGGCATGGTAATTGATGACTTGCGTTTAGAGAGATGGCAAAAAGATAGAGATATCTTTGTTAATACAGCAGAAAAACTGGGCGCCAAAATTTATGTTCAATCTGCCAATGGTAACGAACAAACTCAGATCTCTCAGATAGAAAACATGATATCTCGTGGCGTGGATGTGTTGGTTATTATTCCAACCAACGGAGAGGTGCTATCAAATGTGATTAAGGAAGCAAAACAAGATGGCATTAAGGTACTTGCTTACGACCGCTTAATCAGTAATGCAGATATTGATTTTTACCTCTCTTTTGATAATGAAAAAGTTGGTGAAATGCAGGCTACAGCTATGTTAGAAGCTAAGCCGTCGGGTCGTTACTTTCTGTTAGGTGGGTCTTCTTTTGACCATAACGCCAAACTATTTAGACAAGGCCAAATGAACATTTTACAGCCGAAAATTGATAGTGGTGACGTACAGGTTGTTGGTGACCAATGGGCGGATTACTGGTTAGCTGAGAATGCGCTGAAAATTATGGAAAATGCGCTAACGGCAAACAGCAACAATATTGATGTGGTTGTAGCGTCAAATGACTCCACTGCTGGTGGTGCGATTCAGGCTTTAGACGCACAAGGATTGGCAGGCAAAGTTGCCATTTCGGGGCAGGATGCAGATTTGGCCGCGGTACGTCGAATTGTTGATGGTACACAAACGATGACCATTTATAAGCCTATCGTGGCGCTAGCACAACGTGCAGCTGAGATCTCTGTGGTATTAGGTAATGACGATGAACCACGTTGGAATGCTCAGTTAAACAATGGGTTGAAAGACGTTCCTTCTTGGTTGTTAGAGCCTATTGCTGTTGATATCAATAACCTAAAGAAAACAGTTATTGCTGATGGCTTCCACAGCGAAAAAGACGTTTATCGTAAGTAACTATGAATGACATGCTGGTGCTGGATTGTATCTAGCACCACTGTCTTAATAAGGAGTAAGTTTGTATGTCTCCATTACTAGAAATGCGCGATATCGTCAAAAAGTTTGGCCCAGTTAAAGCGCTAGACGGAGTCAGTATTCGCTTAGAGCAAGGTGAAATTCTTTCTCTATGTGGGGAAAATGGGTCAGGTAAATCAACCTTAATGAAAGTGTTGTGTGGTATTTATCCAGCTGGTGATTATCAAGGCGATATCATTTTTAAAGGTAATAAAATAACGCCAAAAAACATCGCAGACACAGAAGCTCTAGGCATTGCTATCATTCACCAAGAGCTGACTTTGGTCAAAGAGCTATCCATTTTAGAAAACCTCTTTCTTGGTGCTGAGCTGTGTGATTTTGGGGTGATGAACTATGAATTGATGCATTTTGAAGCGGAAAAGTTACTGCAGAAAGTGAATCTGTCCGTCTCTCCTGAGACGATAGTTGGTGACTTGGGAGTGGGTCAGCAACAGCTCGTAGAAATAGCAAAAGCCATGTCAAAAAACGCTAAGTTATTGGTGCTTGACGAACCTACCGCTCCATTAACAGAGTCTGAAACCGAAATACTGCTGAATCTGGTTATTGAACTGCGAGATTCGGGGGTAAGTTGCATTTATATCTCTCATAAGCTGGCAGAAGTTAAAGCCATTTCTGACCATATTTGTGTTATTCGAGATGGTGCTCACATTGGCACGAGACAGGCTGCGGGAATGACAACCGATGACATCATAACCATGATGGTTGGCCGCGAGATGAAACAGCTATTTCCTCGAGAAGAGCATGATATTGGCGAGCTCGTTTTGTCTGTCAGAGACGTGAGTGCATGGGATAAATCTAATGCTTCCATTGTAAAAGTCAATAATGCCGGATTTGAGCTGAGAAAAGGCGAGATATTAGGCATCTCTGGGCTAGTGGGAGCAGGTAGAACCGAGTTGATGGAGTGCCTTTATGGATGTTACCAAGGTAAACACCAAGGTCGTTACTATCTAAAAGGTCAGGAACTGCAGATAAGCAGCAGCCGAGATGCTTTGCAGGCAGGCATTGCTATGGTGCCGGAAGATAGAAAACGTAACGGCATTGTTCCCATTATGGGGGTTGGACAAAATATATCTTTAGCGGCATTAGATCAGTTCTCCAACGCCGGCGTATTGGATGACATAAATGAAGCCAAAGCGATTCAACAATCGCTAACTGACCTAACCGTGAAAACACCAAATAGCGTTCTCCCCATTAGAAACCTTTCTGGAGGTAACCAACAGAAAGCCATTTTAGCGCGTTTCTTAATGGTGAAACCGACGGTTTTGATTTTGGATGAGCCTACTCGAGGTATTGATGTTGGTGCCAAATACGAAATTTATAAGCTGATGTTCAAACTGGTTAAAGCAGGCATCAGTATCATCATGGTCTCTTCTGAACTACCTGAAGTTCTGGGCATTAGCGACCGTGTACTCGTTATGCACGAAGGGATCATCAAAGGCGACTTAGTGAACGAGAACCTTACTCAGGAAATTATTATGGATTGTGCGTTATCAGAAGGAGTAGCAGCATGATTGAACAATCGGATCAGTTAAACAAAACAAGCAGCATAGATCTATTGGGCAAGATTAAATCGATGAATGTTCAGTTGCTGGTGATGGCAGCGGCGATTGTATTTATCATGCTGTTCTTCAGCATTATGACAGACTGGAGCTATCTAACCCCAAGAAACATATCCAATTTATTTAGACAAACTGCAATTACCGGTATTCTGGCGATTGGTATGGTTTTTGTCATTATTAGTGGCGAAATTGACCTGTCTGTTGGCTCAATGATGGGACTATTGGGTGGTGTGGCCGCTATTTTAGATGTTTGGTTTGGTCTGCCTTTGCCTGTCACGATAGTGATAACATTAGTGGCGGGTTTTGCTTTAGGTGTTTGGAATGGTTGGTGGGTGGCCTATCGCAAGGTGCCTTCATTCATAGTAACTCTAGCCGGTATGTTGGCATTTCGTGGGATATTGATTGGTATTACGGATGGTACAACGGTCGCGCCTACTTCAGAGTCTATGGCGCTTATTGGACAAAGTTATCTTCCTGATATGGTCAGTTTGGTTTGTGCGATGGCAGGTTTAGCTCTCTATTTTGCTTGGCAGCAAAAACGCAATGTAACCAAGAGAAAGTATCAGTTAGAGGTGGGCTCCACTTCGTCAACATTAGCAAAAAGTGCTTTAATTGGTATCGCAGTGCTTACTATTATCGCCCTGCTTAATGATTACCGTGGCGTTCCTACACCTGTTCTGTTGTTGTCGATATTTCTTATTGCAGGCTCTTTTATTGCTACTAAAACTCGCTTTGGCCGTCGAATTTACGCCATTGGCGGTAATATCGAAGCGAGTCGTCTCTCTGGGATAAATGTAGAGAAGACCAAGCTGTCAGTGTATGCCATGAATGGTTTTCTTGTGGCCATCGCCGCGCTTATTCTGAGCTCTCGTTTAGGGGCAGGTTCGCCTTCTGCGGGGAATATTGCTGAGTTAGATGCCATCGCAGCCTGTGTGATTGGTGGAACCAGTATGGCGGGTGGTGTGGGTACGGTTATCGGTGCAGTTATTGGTGCTTTTATTATGGCCTCTCTGGATAACGGTATGAGCATGATGGATGTTCCCACCTTCTGGCAATACATTGTTAAAGGCGGAATATTGTTGTTGGCAGTATGGATGGACAGTGCAACAAAACAGCGTCGTTAATGTTGTGAGTAACCTCAAAAAGATTCGTTCATAGTGAGCACATCAATACGTCTAATCCTTCGGTTCCATTCTTGAACTGAACGTATTGATGTTGCTTGCTATCTCTTAACGTCAAGTTAGTTAGAGAGAAAAATAGAAATCCGCCATAGCTGATAGGTTATGGCGGATTTTTAATATTGGGTCACTTTATCTGGGAAAATTAACGAGAACTGCGCTCTTTATCCCGATACTCTTTTGGGGTGTGATTGATGTCTTTTTTAAACACCGTGTACATATATTGCAGAGATGGGTAGCCACAAAGCTCCGATATTTCTTGAATAGGTAGGTCAGTATTTCTCAATAAGCTGCATGCTCTGTTGAGCTTGGAGTTATGAATTTCTTGGTGAATGGAGTGTCCTCGCTCTTCTTTGAAGCGGTTTTCCATATTAGAGCGAGAGATGCCCACATGACTTAATACCTGATCGACTTTGATCCCTTTAAAAGCGTGGTGTCGAATGTAATGCATGGCCTGTATAACATAAGGATCATTTAAAGCCTGATAATCGGTACTTTGCCTTTCATAGACTTTCGTTGGGGCGACCAAAACGTGTTGAATTGGTTGACCATTATGGGACGTTTTTTCCGTCTCACTCTGGTCAGAATGTGCCTTTTCTGTATGGACCAAGCGCTTATGTAGCATTTTGGCGGCCCTATAACCCATCTCTTTGCACCCTTGCCCGACAGAGCTAAGCGATACACGCGTTAAGTAGCGAGCTAACTCTTCATTATCAATACCGATAATAGCGACCTTGTCTGGCACCATAATATTAAGATGCTCACACACTTGAAGTAAGTGACGGGCTCTGGAGTCTGTGACTGCAATAATGCCTGTTGGAGTGGGAAGGCTTTGCAGCCAGTCCGCTAAGCGGTTCATATCGTATTGCCATGTTTGTGATGAGGTATTACTACCGCGGTATACCGATCCCGTGTAACCATCCGCTTTCACTAATTTGTTGAAAGCTTTCTCTCTTTCATGCGCCCACTGTTTCCAAGAATCGGCTGGAATACCATAAAATGCGAAGTTTTCTAGTCCTTTTTGTTTAAGATGCTGAAAGGCCAGCTCAACAAGAGCATGGTTATCTGTCGCGACATAGGGGACGTCTGGGTAATCATGATTATCTTCATAAGACCCCCCCACGCCAATAACAGGAATATCGGTATTCTCAAGCATTTTGACGATGTCGGGGTTATCAAAATCAGCAATAATGCCGTCACCTTTCCAGTCTTCAAAGTGCTCCAAGTGGGTGATGAAATCTTCTTCTAAGAAAATATCCCATTCACATTGTGACGCTTGTAGATACTCACCAATCCCTTCTATTACCTGTCGGTCGTAGACTTTATTGGCGTTAAATAGCAAGGTGATTCTAAAACGTTTATCCATAGCTTCCGAGTCTTCCATGTCAATGTGCATAAATCTTATCAGGCGGTTGGCTTTCTCTATGTGATCTAATACTCGTTAGTGAAATCCGAGAATTTCACTAATAAAAAACGTAATTGTTCCTCTAATGAAACTGGACGACGATAGTTGATATTAAAACCCACGGCAGGTTTCTGAAGCAAAGGAAAAGGTATGTATATAGGAATTGATTTGGGCACATCTGGAGTAAAGGTGTTGCTGCTCGATAATGAAGATCAGATAGTTGCAACGCATTCTGAGCCTTTAACCGTCTCTCGACCTCAACCTTTATGGTCTGAGCAAGATGCGTCTCACTGGTGGAGTGCGACTGACAAGGGGATGAAGAAGCTACAACAGCAGCATGATCTAAGCAGAGTTAAAGCGATAGGTTTATCTGGACAGATGCACGGCGCGACTCTATTAGACAAAAATGGCGAGCTATTGAGGCCGGCTATTTTATGGAACGATGGACGGAGTTTTGCTGAGTGCCAAGCACTAGAACATCAGGTCGCTAACAGTCGAGAACTTACCGGAAATATCATGATGCCGGGCTTTACTGCGCCTAAGTTATTATGGGTGAAAAACAATGAGCCTGATATTTTTGACAAGGTTAATAAAGTACTGCTTCCAAAAGATTATCTTAGATACAAGATGTCTGGTGACTTTGCTTCTGACATGTCTGACTCAGCGGGCACCATGTGGCTAAATGTAGCAAAACGTGATTGGGATGATGCTCTGCTATCAGCGACAGGGCTGACTCGGAAACATATGCCAGATCTGTTTGAAGGTGATGAAATTACGGGGATTTTGTCTGAGGAGATTGCAGAACAATGGGGGATGTCATCTGTGCCCATTGTGGCTGGAGCTGGAGATAATGCCGCTGGTGCAATCGGGGTAGGGATCACTCAACCTAAACAAGCCATGTTGTCACTAGGAACATCGGGGGTGTATTTTGCAGTGAGTGATGGTTTTGTGGGTAATCCAGAGTCTGCGTTGCACAGTTTTTGTCACGCATTACCTCGAACATGGCATGCCATGTCGGTTATCTTAAGTGCCGCATCCTGTTTGGATTGGGTTGCCTCATTAACGGGTCAACCAGATGTTGGTTCTATGTTGAAAGAGGTTGAACAGAGTGCAGATAGAGAATCGAATGTCATCTTTTTACCTTACTTATCCGGAGAGCGTACTCCTCATAATGATCCCAATGCTAAAGGTGTATTCTTTGGCATGACGCACTCTACCACCAAATTAGAGTTGGCCTTAGCGGTACTCGAGGGTGTGGGCTTTGCGTTGGCAGATGGATTAGATGCATTACATGCAACTTCGTTAGTGCCTGAGGAAGTGAACCTAATTGGTGGTGGCGCTAAAAGTGAGTTTTGGCGACAAATGCTGGCGGAGATCACGAATATGAATTTGGTCTATCGAGTGGGTGGAGAAGTGGGCCCCGCTCTCGGTGCGGCTCGGTTAGCGAGACTTGCGGTAACGGAAGGATTAACGGTAAGTGACTGTTGTCCAATACCGGAGCTAAAGCAGCGACATACACCAAATGCAGAGAGAGCTGAACTGTATAAGGTTAAACGTGAACGGTTCCGCTCGCTCTATGCATCTTTATCACCACTGTTTTAATCAGGTGTATTGATTGCAAAATATCGGTAATCCCAAGCAAGAGGAGTCGCTACTCTGTTCTGCTTGAGATTACCCGGATATTTTATCCAGTGTGGTGGTGCAACTATCACAAAAAATAGCCATAAATACTTTTACTTCAGGGTGATCTTTACTTAGCTGTTCGATCTTCTCATCTAAGTGCTCTTTTACGTGTAAAAATTCATCGTTATTAAAGCGCAACTCGTTCATGGTTTTTATATAGGCAGATAGTATATCCGCGGCTTTTACAATGGCTTTATACTCGGCATCTACCTTCTCTTGTACCAGCAGGCTTTCAAACTCGTCTCGTAAATCTTGGGGAATGGTCGCCAAACACTCTTCTTCCGCGATGGCCTCTAGTTTTTTGAATGCTTTGGTGAATTCGGGATTGTGGTACTTTGTTCGAGTGTTAATATCCTGAAGTTTTGTTTCTGATACTTCATGGTATATGGCAACGGTTGCGGCTCTTTCAGGGCTTAACTCAGCTCCGAAACGTTTGTTTTTAATGACGGTGAGTAAATGGGCAATAACAGCGACTTGGTGACAATGCTCTGATACGTTCTCTTCCTGAAAACAGTGCATCAATGACCATCTTTTTATTAGCGGCATTCGGGTAATCCAAGCAATAAACGTGCTCTGTTCCATCTTTACTCCTTATACCAATCGTATTAGCTAAATGATCAAAATGAGTTCGATTTCCTAGACGGCTTAAGATATCCCTATGCGTTTGTAAATGGACGTTTGTCCATTCAGGTCTATTCCGTCGAGTTCCATTTTATCTGACCAGATAGTAAGTCGAATTGGGTTTACTTTTGGCAATTGAAAAAGGCCCCATAGGAGCCTTTAGTTTAAAGAAGATTATTGACTATAGGTAGATAAAAATCGCTCAAATCGCCCAATAGCAAGCTCTAGATCCTCAACATGAGGCAGGGTGACAATTCGGAAATGGTCTGGTTTGGGCCAATTAAAGCCGGTTCCTTGTACTAAAAGCACTTTTTCTTGAACCAAGAAATCCAACACCATTTTTTGGTCGTCTTTGATATTGTACATTTTGGTGTCAATTTTAGGGAACAAGTACATCGCTCCCTTAGGTTTCTTACAAGTAATGCCGGGGATTTGAGTGATGAGCTCAAATGCTCTATCACGCTGTTCTAGTAAGCGACCACCCGGAAGAATCAGTTCGTTAATACTTTGATAGCCACCAAGCGCGGTTTGGATTGCGTGTTGCATGGCCACATTTGCGCATAAACGCATTGAAGCGAGCATATCTAAACCATCAGAATAACCTTTTGCCAAATGTTTAGGCCCGGTTAAGAACATCCAACCACTACGGAAACCACAAACACGGTAAGCTTTGGATAGTCCGTTAAAGGTCATGATGAGTACATCATCGGCAAGGGAGGCGATAGAGGTATGAGTTGCGCCATCATAGAGAACTTTGTCGTATATCTCGTCGGCGAACACAATCAAGTTATGCTGTCTGGCAATCTCTAATACGTCTTGTAAAAAGTCTCTGCTATATACCGCACCAGTTGGATTGTTTGGGTTAATCAAAACAATACCACGGGTTTTGCTGGTTATTTTGCTTTTAATATCGTCTAAATCTGGATACCAATCGGACTCTTCATCACAAATATAGTGAACGGGGTTTCCTCCAGACAGAGAGACAGCGGCTGTCCATAATGGGTAGTCAGGAGCTGGAACCAGCAGTTCATCGCCGTTGTTTAGTAGCGCTTGCATCGCCATTACAATCAACTCTGACACACCATTACCAATGTAGACATCTTCTACATCAAAGCTGCGAATGCCTCGTTTTTGATAGTGTTGAACGACGGCTTTACGGGCAGAATAAATACCTTTGGAGTCGGCATAGCCCTGAGATGTTGGAAGGTTACGAATAACATCCACTAGAATTTCGTCAGGGGCATCGAAACCAAAAGGGGCTGGATTACCGATGTTCAGTTTTAGAATTTTATGCCCTTCTTCTTCCATGCGCTTAGCATGTTTAAGTACTGGGCCCCTAATGTCATAGCAGACATTATCGAGTTTTGATGACATCCCGATATTTTGCATGGTTTAGATCCTGATAATTCCTATTTTACTTTATCAAAGTACACCATAAATCTAATTTTTAGTATAAAAATCTGTCATATATGAACTTTTAATTGGTGAAAAGAAAAAGGTTGCAAGAATATCCATGTATTCAGGGCGTGTTGGTCTTTCAATGTCGAGTCTGTGATGCCTGAAAAAAGTGTTAGGTATCACCCTACGGGCTGAGATCATATTTCCCGCTAACTGCGTTAGAAATTTTGAAATTAGCCCACTAGTAACTGCAATTTCTGCCTTGTTATCAGAAAAAATGGCTCTCAGCAGGAGGATATATGAAAGATCAACGCGCTCTAGCCTCAAAACTGACGTTGTCTACTTGATTTGAGCCCTTTCAGACAATAGAGTATCGGGCATACGTGATCGCTTAGCAATCCCTTATAAAATGTAAGGTTTTAAGTGTTTTTAGTGTGAATTTTTCTATTGACATACTAGAGGTTGATTTGTCCCAATTTAGTCAAGCTATTGCTGAGTTAATTCAACAAATAAAAGATGCAAACGAGCATGATAGTAAACTTACCCAAGCTATAGATACATTAGCAGGGTTCTCCTGCGTTGATTGGCTTGAAGCACAGCCTCATTTTCCTAAATTTTACTGGCAGTCCCGCGATACCAGAGAAGAAGTGGTCGCGTTGGGAAAAGTTCATGCCTTTTCTGACCCAGCACCTGCATATACTATTTTGGCTGATGGCCAACGTGTGTGGGGGGGGAGAGCATTTCAATCATCTGAAGATGATGGTCTACCTAGTTCTCTGTTTTTTCTGCCACAAATAGAGTTGGTACGTTTTGATGACCAATGGTCCATTAGCGTTAATTTAGATAACAACAAATCGACAATTATTTCTGCCTTAAAGCAACTCTGTTGTGACTATTTAGAACTTCCTTCTATTTCAACCAATATTCAGAGTATTAGCCATATCCCTGAACAAAGTGATTGGAATGATCAAATAGAGGATGTGTTAGATAAAATTAAGCAGGATCAGTTTAAAAAAGTCGTATTGGCGCGTAAGAGCATTGTGCAGCTTGATGGACAACTTTCTCCTGCACAGTTATTAAAAGCAAGTGTCGCTCATAACCATCACAGTTTTCACTTTCTATTTGCATTGGATGCTAGCCAAAGTTTTGTGGGGTCGACTCCTGAGCGTTTGTATAGCCGTAACGGTCAAGAGCTGGAAACAGAAGCGTTGGCTGGAACCATTGGTAGAGGAAAAACTGCACGAAAAGATTTGGATCTGGCTAACTGGTTGGCGCAGGATAAAAAGAATCTTTGTGAAAATCAGTATGTGGTGGACGATATTGTAGCAAGGCTTGAACCGCATTCTACTGCCATTGAGGCGCAAAACGAAGCGAGGTTGATTCGTTTGCGTAAAGTTCAACACTTAAAACGAGAGATTCGTGCTTCTCTTAAATCCGGGGTAAATGGTGTTCAGTTGTTATCTGCACTTCAACCTACTGCAGCTGTAGCAGGGTTGCCTAGAGAAGAAGCGATGAAATACATATTGCAACATCAACCTTTTTCGCGAGGTTGGTACAGCGGTTCTATCGGTTATATTAGTCATCATAAAGCGGAGTTTTGTGTCGCAATACGCAGCGCTTTAGTCAACGGTGATCAGGTTAATTTGTACGCTGGTGCCGGTATTGTTGAAGGCTCTCAGGCTGAATATGAATGGCAAGAATTAGATAAAAAAATGTCCACCTTGCTCTGCTTATTGAAAGATAGGCAGCCACAAGATGATTCAATGCAGGATGAGGCGATGTCGGCAAGTTCTAACCAGAATAGTGCATCTTTTGGTGTCGCCTCATGAGTGACTCATCTACAGACCAAGCAGTACTGAATAGATTGTGGTGTCGAATCATTATCGAAGAGTTGTGCCGATTTGGTGTTGAGCATGTCTGCATTGCACCGGGATCACGCTCTACACCGTTGACGCTAGAAGCGGATAGCAATAACAAGTTGACCTTGCATACTCATTTTGATGAGAGAGGGTTAGCTTTTCACGCGCTAGGTATGGCGAAAACCAGCAATAAGCCGGTTGCTGTGATTGTTACTTCTGGAACCGCGGTTGCTAATTTACTGCCGGCAATTGCCGAGTCGGGATTAACCAAAGAGAAATTACTGCTGTTAACGGCTGATCGTCCTATCGAACTGATCGATTGTGGGGCCAATCAGGCGATTTCACAGGTGGATATATTTGCTCAACATATTACGGCATCATTGAATTTACCGTCACCAAATAGACAAGTCTCTCCTCAATGGCTGCTTACCTCAATAGATCAATTGATGGTGAAGCAGCAGTTAGAAGGGGGAGCAATTCATATTAATTGCCCTTTCCCGGAACCTCTCTATTCGGATCAGATCATCTCAGAAGAGAGTGACTATCTTGCGCCAATTGAACCATGGCTTAAACAACAAGACAGTTATTGTCAGTATCACTCTTGTCGTATAGAGAGTTGTGATGTTCTAGAACCGTTGCAAGATCGCAAAGGCGTCATTGCGGTAGGACAAGTTGATCTGGCTACGGCACAAGCGGTAGCTCAACTCGCATCAACATTAGGGTGGCCATTATTGTGTGACCCTCAATCCGGTATATCGAGTGACTGGCAGCATTATGATATTTGGCTTCAAAATCAGCAGGCTCACCGAGAGTTGGCTCAATGTGACGTCATCTTACAGTTTGGTGCTAGGTTTGTTTCGAAAAGAATACATGCATTTATTAAAAATAGTGAATGTGACTATATTTTAGTTTCAGAGGGTGATGATCGCTTAAATCCAAATCATCTGCCATTAACCAGAATTAGTGCACAACCTTTGCAATGGGCAAAGCAACAGCAAAAGCGGCTGGCTGATAAGCGCGGCTGTTATTTTGGTTGGGCTGATGAGCTTATTCGTTTTTCTAAGCAGGTAAAGCAGCTTGCGGTAAATTGCTCAGGTTTGAGCGGTAATGATGCTTCCGAGCACGCTATGCCCGCTAACGAGCTGTCGGAACTGAGATTGGCGGCGAGATTGAATGAGATTGCGGCGAATCATGACCTGTTTATCGGTAATAGCTTAATCGTACGCTTAGTGGATATGGTTACCGCTCTATCTGCGAATCAAGTTTATACCAATCGTGGTGCATCAGGAATAGATGGACTGGTTGCGACTGCAACGGGTGTTCAAGCGGTAAATCAGCAACCTATGCTGATGTTGGTGGGGGATACCTCGCTACTTTATGATTTAAATTCGCTCTCCTTGTGTAGCCGTGGTGTGCCATTGGTGATCGTTGTTACCAACAACGATGGTGGCGCGATATTTGATCTTCTGCCTGTTCCTGAGCAGCAGAAACAGAATCTGTATAAGATGCCTCATGGATATCAGTTTAAGTACGCAGCTCTGCAATTTGGGTTGGCTTACCTGAAGCCTGATAGTTTGGCAGAGCTCATCACTTGCGCTCAAGAGCATTTAACCTCGGGTCAAGGTAGCCTGTTGATAGAGGTGATAACACCGTCTGAGCAAGCGTCCAGCGATATCAAAGCTTTGGTTAAGTCTATCAATGCTTACCACTAAATTTGTTCCAGCGGAATTTTCGACGGAGAAGCCTACCTTAGTTTTTCTGCATGGTTTGCTTGGATGTAGCAACGATTGGTTACAGGTGAGCGAACAACTGAGCGACTACAACCGGTTGTTTATTGATCTTCCGGGGCATGGAACAAGTCGCGACAGTATTGTTACTGGTTTTGATGATACTTGTAAGATGATCGCTGGCGCTATTGCTGAGTCGCCAGCACAGCAGTCACCAATACTGTTAGTGGGGTACTCGTTAGGAGCACGCCTACTTATGTATGGCATCGTTAATAGCTATTTTGCCAGCGTTAAGGTGGTAGGTTGTGTGGTTGAAGGTGGTAACTTTGGTTTAACCAGCCAATCAGAGAAACAATTACGCTTGCAAAATGATCAACGTTGGGCGGAATGTTTTACTGATAAACCAATGACACATGTGTTACAAAAGTGGTATCAGCAGCCGGTGTTTGTTTCATTAACTGACAGACAGAGGGCGCACTTGGTAGAGCAGCGTCAAGACAATAGTGGCGTCGCGATTGGCCGTATGTTGCTAGCGACATCGTTAGCAAAACAACCTTTTTTATTAGATCGACTACTACAATATAAAATGCATTTTCATTATGTTTGTGGTGAAAACGATCTAAAATTTTATCAATTAGCAACCAGTAGTGGGTTAGTTTTCACTGCTATTAAAGAGGCTGGACATAATGTTCATCATGAACAGCCAGCTCAATTTGCGTCGCTAATTCGGACTCAAACAGAACAGTTTATAACTAATTGGAATGAATCATGGCAAGAACCATCGGAATGACTGAAGAAGAACTATACGCACCAGTAAATTGGCAGGACTGCAGTTCTGAATATCAAGATATTCATTATCATAAAACAGCGGATGGTATCGCTAAGATTACCATTGCGCGTCCACAGGTGAGAAACGCCTTTCGTCCTCAAACCGTAAAAGAGATGATCAGTGCTTTAGCGGATGCTCGTTATGATGAAAGCGTGGGGGTGATTATTCTCACTGGATTGGGTGAAGATGCATTTTGCTCTGGTGGCGATCAGAAAATTCGTGGTGATTATGGTGGCTATCGTGATGAGAGTGGCACACATCATTTGAATGTGCTGGATTTCCAGCGCCAAATCCGTACTTGTCCTAAACCTGTTATCGCGGCAGTGGCTGGTTATGCTGTTGGTGGTGGCCATGTTTTACATATGATGTGTGACTTAACTATTGCTGCTGAGAATGCTCAATTTGGTCAAACGGGACCTAAAGTAGGATCGTTTGATGGTGGTTGGGGTGCGTCTTACATGGCTCGTATCGTTGGCCAGAAAAAAGCGCGAGAAATCTGGTTCTTATGCCGCTTTTATGATGCGCAAGAAGCGGTGGATATGGGATTAGTGAATACTGTCGTTCCGGTCGACCAATTAGAAAGAGAGACGGTACGTTGGTGTCGTGAAGTACTACAACATAGCCCGATGGCTCTCCGCTGCTTGAAAGCGGCATTAAACGCAGATTGTGATGGTCAGGCGGGTCTTCAAGAGTTAGCGGGCAATGCCACCATGATGTTCTATATGACGGATGAAGGGCAAGAAGGTCGTAACTCATTTAATGAGAAACGTCGTCCTGATTTCTCCAAGTTTCCTAGAAACCCATAAAGTCGATTAGGCAAAGTTTTAGTTATTGGGATAAATAAATATTTCTAGGAAGAGAGTTAATGCGTAAAGCAAAGTTATACAAATATCAATTACCCATGGATAGTGGTGTGATTCTTCGTGATGAAAAATTGACGGAGAGAGAAGGCTGGATCGTGGAACTTCACGATGGCGATAATAGTTCTTTTGGAGAAATTGCTCCGCTTACTGGTTTCAGTCAGGAATCTACCAGTGAAGCGGGCATTCAGGCTCAGGCCGAATTAGAACGTTGGGTCGCAGGAGAAGAGATAGATTTTGACGCCCTGTATCCATCGGTTGCTTTTGGGCTTTCAATGGCTCAGTTTGAATTAGCAGGTAATTTACCTGCGGAAGGAAGTTATCACAGTGCTCCTCTATGTACTGGTGATCCGGATGATTTATTGCCTGTTTTAGAGGCGATGCCAAAGGATAATAAAGTCGCTAAGGTTAAAGTGGGTTTATACGAGCCTATTCGTGATGGGATGATCACTAACCTATTCTTGGAAACTATTCCGGACTTAAAACTGAGGCTAGACGCAAATAGAGCTTGGACAATAGAGAAAGCAGAGAAATTTGCTTCTTACATCAATCCTTCTTATCGCCAACGCATTGAGTTTATCGAAGAACCTTGTAGAAAGCCCGGTGATAGCTTTTCGTTTGCCATCGACACTGGAATCGCGATTGCCTGGGATGAAACCTTGCAAGAGTCGGTACGAGATGATGATTTTGATCTTGGCAACATGACGGGATCAAAAGTGATCATTATTAAGCCGACTCTGATTGGTTCAGTGGCTCGATGTGTTGGACTGGTAGAGGCTGCGAAACGACTGGGGATTACGGTCATATTTAGTTCTAGTCTTGAATCCAGTTTAGGCCTTTGTCAGGTGGCAAGAATGGCACATTGGTTAACGCCTAATAGCATTCCCGGATTAGATACCATTAAGATGTTTGCGGCTCAACTTGAGACTCCATGGCCTGATTGTGATCTGCCTGTTGAGCCTGTTAGTCACCAAACCATTGTTTGGCAGAGTGAGTAAATGTCAGCGAAGGATCCATTAACCTTCTGGGCGGAGAGTCAGGGCGACTCTCCGGCCTTAATCACTTCCCATCACCAGTACAGTTGGCAACAGCTAAATCAACAAGTGACGAATACAAGCAATTTGATGGTTCAGCAGGGGCTTAAGCCTTTTGATGTTCTGGCTTGTATTGGAAAAAATGATGTTGAGTTGTTGATCGTTTATTTAGCCGCTACTCGGCTTGGTGTTATTCCGGCAATGGTCGCGCCTCAGCCAACAGTACCTTTACAGCAAAAGTTTCAACAACTCGCCTGTCATTTTATCTGGCTAGGTAAAGGTGCAGAGCATCTGGATAAAACCAGTTTTGAATGCAGTGATTACCATTTTGTGTCAGATGTGTTACCTCGAATTAGTTCAAAGGCTTGTGGCGCAGAAATAGATCTCGATATGTCAGTCGTCGATGATCTAGAGATAATGAAAGATGACGCAATTGTCAGTATTATTTTTACCTCCGGATCAACAGGGCAACCTAAAGCGATAGCACATAGTGCTAGCAATCATTTGTCATCGGCAACGGGGTTATTAGAGGTTTTTTCATTTACTTCTACCGATACTTGGCAGCTTAGCTTACCTTTATTTCATGTGTCGGGGCTGGCTATTGTATGGCGCTGGTTAGCTGTTGGAGCGTCACTTAAAGTCGGTGATGGCGTATCACTTTATGATGATCTAAATGGGGCGACTCACGCCTCTTTGGTGGCGACACAACTTCAGCGATTGCTAGATAGTAACCAACCATTGACGTTAACGCATGTATTACTTGGTGGCAGTGCGATTCCATTACCGTTGGCTTTGCAGGCTAAAGAGCGGGGCATTGAAACATGGTTAGGTTATGGCATGACAGAAGCTGCTTCTACAGTAACGGCAAAGGTGGTTGATGGTCAGAGCGGTGTGGGGAAGGTGCTATCTCACCGACAGTTGAAGCTGGTAGATCAGCGTATATATATTGCTGGTGAAACCTTAGCTAAAGGGCAGTTTGTTAAAGGGAAACTGCAAGCGTTTGACAATGATGGCTGGTTTGATAGTGGTGATCTTGGTGAGTGGCGGCAGGGTGAACTGCACATTTTAGGTCGGGCTGACAATCAGTTTATTTCCGGTGGTGAGAATATCCATTGCGAAGAGATAGAACAGGTTCTAATTCAGCATCAAGATATTGATTTAGTGTTTGTTGTCGCCGTCAAAGACAGTGAATTTGGCGCTCGTCCTGTCGCGCTAATATCCAGTCATCAACCTCTACAACCTAGTTGCTATCAGGGGCTGTTACAGCAGCAGTTGGAGAAGTTTAAATGGCCTATTGATTACTACTTATTGCCGCGAGATCTTTTGCAAACTAATGGTATTAAAGTGTCTCGACAACGGGTGGCTAAATGGTTTGTTGAATACCAGAGTACCTATCAATTGGTTATGTGATAGTTCCAATCGGAATTTATTTTATAGACAGTTCTGGCTAATAATACCGCTATAAAGGATTAGTTAGAAACGTGTCGATAAATGAAATTATTAATCGTATTAGTGAGTAGTTGCGTGCTGTTTGCCATAGTGAGCGAAGGACTTGTTCAGGCTATTGCTGAGCTGCTCGCCTTCGTCACTATTGCTTACTTTGTGTTAAGAAAACACCAACCAGCTAAGGGACAAGCTAGAAATCACTACCCACAAAAAGACGCCGAATAGTAGTGGCTTAGCGCCGGCTTTTCGTAGCTTCTCTACCGATATACCGCTACCAATAAAGAATAGACAGAGAACCAATGTTTTTTGCGCGATGGAAAAGATGCCATCATATAACGCTTCAAATTGTGGTAAGTAATCACTTACTACTATGGCGGCACAGTAGAAAAGAATAAAATAGGGAATGGTGATTTTTTTATTATCACTTTTAAACAGCATGGCACTAATAAACGCTACAGGTATGATCCATAAAGCCCGTGCAAGTTTGAGTGTTGTGGCGGTTTTTAGAGCTTCTTCTCCATAAGCTGAAGCCGCGCCAACAACAGAAGAAGTATCATGGATGGCGATGGCCGCCCAAGTACCAAAAGTGTGTTGGTCCAATCCTAAACTATGACCAATGACCGGAAAGATAAATAGGGCGACGGAGTTGAGTACAAATACCGTCGCTAAAGCTAAGCCTGTCTGCTCATCATTGGCTTTAATGGCGGGTGAAACCGCTGCAATCGCACTTCCTCCACATATGGAGGTGCCCGCAGAAATCAGATAACCAGTGTGTCGATCTAATCCAATTTTCCTTGTTAGCAATGAGCCAAGAACCAGCGTCCCCAAAATAGTGAATACAATCAGTCCTATGCCATCTCCGGTGACCTCGAGTGCTTGCTGAAAATGGATGCCAAACCCTAGCCCTATAATGGAGTAGGCCAATAACTTCTTGGTTAGTTTTGCCACAGGGATATGTGAAGGTACCAAGCCAAGACTGGAGAGTAAAAAGCCAATAACGAGCGCTGTAGGGGAAGATACCCAAGGGGTTAAACAAAATGCAGCGGCGAGAAAGAAGAGTAATATTTTTGCGTTCATAATGGTTGTTGATTTTCCGAACTGAGGTTATTCATTCAAACAAGGATTAAACGCGGCTAGTGTACCGCGTCTTTTCGTTTGAGTCTGTCGCATGTTTTGTTACGCCTGTTCAATTAAAGTGAACAACTAGCGACGGTCACCTCGTAGTGCAAGGACTTTGTCTCTTAACATTGATGCGTTAAGGCCTTTGGCCGGGAGAGGTGTTCCTGCTTCAATTTCTAGCTTGGACCACACTCTGTTAGGGACACCTTTGCAGGCTCTGCCTTTGTAGCGGCTAAAATAGCTGCCCCACAGTCCTTTTAATGCCATTGGAATAACATCAACGGATGTGCGCTTGATGATGAGATCAATACCGCGCATAAACTGATGGACTTCACCATCATTAGTGAGTTGACCTTCTGGGAAGATACACACCAGCTCACCATTATCTAGCGCCTGTTCTACCTCTTTAAAAGCTCTCTTAATGGATGAGCGATTATCCGCTGAAATAGGGATGACACCTGCCCGTCTTAAGAAGCGGTTTAGCAATGGTAGGCTGGCATACTCTTTTTGCATAACAAAGCGGATCAATCGAGGACAGACAGCGCTGAGCAATAGAGCATCTAGATAACTAACATGGTTGCAGACAATCAGTGCCGGCCCTTGTTTAGGTAGATGGTGTAGATTTTTATGCGTGATTCGATACACGGTATGCGTGATCATCCAAAGCAAAAAACGAACAACAAAAATAGGCAGTTGGCAAAATAGGTAAGTCGCAACCAGTAGGTTAAGAACGGCCATCAATAGAAAGAGTTGCGGTATGCTCAGTTCGATGACCGAAAGGGAAATAATGGCGACAAGGGCGCTGCCCACCATAAATAGAGAGTTGTAAATATTATTGGCCGCAATAACCTGAGCGCGTTCAGTTGCTTTGGCTCTAGATTGAATTAGCGAGTAGAGCGGCACGATAAATAGCCCACCAGAAGCGCCAATCAGCAGTAAGTAGCTAAACATTGGCCATAAAGCAGTGTGAGAAACAAAGTCATTAAAACTGGTGAGAAGCGGCAGTTGTGCCGGAATACTGTTGACCATCAGCACACCAAACAGGGTTATTCCAATACTGCCAATCGGCACAATACCTAATTCAATTCGGTGTTTTGAAAGGAAGTCACACAGTAGAGAACCAATAGCGATACCGATAGAAAAAAGTGCCAGAAGAAAAGAGACTGCGCTCTCCCCGCCATTTAAATAGATTTTAGTAAAATTGGGGAACTGAGTAAGATAACAGGCACCTAAGAACCAAAACCAGCTAATAGCCAATATGGTTTTATGAATCATGTTGTCATTTTTCGCGATAGACAAAGTGTGCCGAGTTTGAGCAACGGGTTTCCAACGTAACTTTGCTGAGGGGTTAGCTGCCGGAGTTTTAGGTATAAAGCGACTGGTTAGATAACCAGACAAGGAAAAAATAACCACCGCTAGAGCCGCGATATAATGAGCATGCTCGGTAGATGCGATAATGCCGGCACCTATGGTTCCTAATAAAATGGCTAAGAATGTGCCTGTTTCTACCAGTGCATTTCCGGGAACAAGTTCATCTTCGCTTAAATGTTGGGGAAGTAATGCATACTTTACTGGGCCAAAGAATGCGGATTGGCAACCCATTAAAAAAAGTAGCAACAGCAAAACTTGGTAGCTTTGTGTGATAAATCCAATGGCTGCAATTACCATGATGATAATTTCTACCAGCTTAACTTTGCGAATAAACCAATCTTTATCGTACTTATCTGCCAATTCACCTGCGGTTGCGGAAAACAGAAAAAAAGGCAAAATGAATAGCCCCGCCGCTAAATTAATAAATAAATTGCTAGAGATAGGCAGCGCGCCGCTACCGACGAAGGCGACTAAGATCAGCAGAACATTTTTAAAGATATTATCGTTAAATGCACCTAAAAACTGGGTAAGAAAGTAGGGAAGAAAGCGTCTTTGGGTTAACAGTGAAAATGTACCGCTTTTTGACATGAGTCTTCCTTAGTTCCAGCTTTTTAAGTAGCTGGATATAAGGTTGGATATCAGTGCTTTACCATCGATTGGCGTGGAGGTAAAAAACATATCGTCCACACTTAACAGCGTAATACCGTGTACGCCCGCCCATAATACCCGGCTAGCTTCAATGGCTTGCTCGGTTGATTTTGTAGGAGCGAGTTGCATCATTAACTGCTCTAGCATACCCGTCATATTATCAATACGTTCAACTTGCCATTGAGGCAGTTCTTCACCATTCATCGTGTGTTGAAAAATAAGTTGCCAGCGGTGAGGGTGAGCTTTAGCGAAATCGTGGTAACAGTAGGCTAACTTATATAATGCTTCTTCAGGATCAGTGGTGGAGCGAATGGCGTTAGACGCTTCTATTTTTAGCTGATCTACGGTTTGAGCAACCGCTTGTAATAGCAATAGATTATAATTACCGAAGATATTAACTAGGGTACTGGGAACATAGCCAATCATGTTGGCGACCTTTCTTAAGCTAAGGTCATGATGGGGATTGTGATCTAAGAATTCCCGCACTTTATCGAGGGTAAGAGAGATTAACTCTTCACGGGTATGATCGTTTCTACGCGCCATGATGGTTTCTAATAATGAACAATGTTCATTATTTTATTGACCCTGCTACTGGGGGTCAAGTATTCAAGCGGCTATCTTGTAATATTCTGATACAGTTTTTTCTACTTAATTTCAGTTTGGCAAGATTACAGTCCTGCAATATGACGAGTTGAAATTTTAACCTCTTTAAAATCAACCTAATAGATATATATTTAACTTATGATTACGTTTTGTTATCTATTAAAAATGAATCTACCGAGCTGGAAATGAGTCAAAATACAGCAAAAAAGAGCGATTTTTACTCTCTATCCCCAGTACAAGTGAGCTTGGCGAGTATTAAAACTTGTTTTATCCAGTAATATCCTCCTTAAATAAGGTACGCTGTACGGATGTAACTTGAATTATCCATGCTCAAGCCGCATATTTATAGTTACTCCAATAATAATGTTAGTTATATCAAAAGGAACAAAATGAAACGATTGTTAGCTATGGTCGCATTAGTGATCTTTGCTGTATCGACTTCTCCCGTTGCTGAAGCAAAGAAATTCGGTGGTGGTAAGTCGTTCGGTAAATTATTTAAAACGGCTCCTGCACCTAAACAGAAAACAACCAACACCAGCACATTAAAGAAAGATCAAACAACGGCGCAATCAGGTACCAAGCGCGGTTTGATGGGAGGCTTGATGGGTGGTTTGTTGGCTGGCGGTTTGTTAGCAGCATTCTTTGGTGGCGCGTTTGAGGGTATTCAGTTTATGGATATCCTTATTATCGGTCTTGTTGCTTACTTTGCCTTTAAGTTCCTTCGCGGAATGTTAGGGGCCAAAATGGGCAGTATGAATCAACGGGCTTATGATGGTGCAAACTATCAGCAGTACCAGCAAGAGAGTCAACAGCAAACCAACAACCAGCAGTTTGAACAACAGTCGCAAACTGGCGGTGGTTTCGGTGCCAATGGACACAGTGATGTTCCGTTTCGTTTCCCTGCGGGGTTTGATCAAGTTGCCTTTGTGAATGGCTCTAGAGAACACTATAGAGTGATTCAAGGCGCATGGAACCACAATGAACTTCATACTATTGAAGAGTATGTTTCTGCCGATCTATTTGCTGACCTCTCTGCTGAAAGAGCAAAACTAAGCGGTGAGCAGCATACCGATGTCATGTATGTCGATGCGGAAATTGTTCGTGCAGATTGTGATGCGAGTAAAGCGCAACTAAGCCTTCAATTTAAAGGCCGTTACCGCGATGCGGTTGAAGGTATCGAAGAAGATATCGAAGATGTGTGGCATCTAGAGCGCGATCTTACTGTCGACAATGCACCGTGGTTGATTATTGGTATTCAAGGATAATGACTATCAAGCTGAGTCGCTCATGTCACCTGATTAGAGTGTCATTTGGTCATTAACTAACGACTGAGCTATTTGCAAATAAAAACGGGACCTAATGGTCCCGTTTTCGTGTTCACTGAACGTTATGTTACTAACAGTGCAGAGGTTAAGCTTGATCGGCCTGAATGGCTGTTAATGCGATGGTATACACAATATCGTCAACCAATGCACCACGAGACAAGTCGTTTACAGGTTTACGCATACCTTGAAGCATAGGACCAATAGAGACTAGGTCAGCAGAACGCTGTACGGCTTTGTAAGTAGTATTACCGGTATTTAGGTCTGGGAATACAAATACAGTCGCTTTACCTGCTACAGGAGAGTTTGGCGCTTTAGAAGCAGCAACATTTTCCATAATGGCAGCATCGTACTGAAGTGGACCATCAATGACGAGATCAGGACGTTTTGCTTTAGCAAGTTTGGTTGCTTCACGAACTTTATCAACATCAGCGCCTTTACCTGACTCACCAGTAGAGTAAGAGATCATGGCTACTCGTGGGTCAATGCCAAATGCTGCAGCTGAATCTGCCGATTGAATGGCAATTTCCGCTAGCTGTTCAGCGGTTGGATCTGGGTTGATTGCACAGTCACCATAAACAAGTACTTGATCAGGCAACAGCATAAAGAATACCGAAGAAACAATCGAAGCATCTGGTGCGGTTTTAATGATCTGGAATGGTGGAACAATCGTGTTGGCAGTGGTGTGTACTGCACCAGAAACCAACCCATCGACTTCATCATTCTCTAGCATCATGGTACCAAGGAATACAGAGTCTTCTAGTTTCTCGCGAGCCACAACTTCTGTCATGCCTTTCTTCTCACGAAGCTCAACAAGACGAGGAACGTATTTTTCACGAACGGCATCAGAGTCGATGATTTCTACGCCTGTACCTAATTCAACACCTTGTTGTTCTGCAACGCGGCGAATCTCTTCAGGGTTACCCAAAAGTACACAGTTAGCAATACCACGCTCTGCACAGATAGCAGCTGCTTTAACGGTACGTGGTTCATCACCTTCAGGAAGAACAATACGCTTAGCTGCACGACGAGCAAACTCAGTTAACTGGTAACGGAATGCTGGTGGGCTTAAACGGCGTATACCTTCGCTGCCTTCAGATAATGAGTCTATCCAAGGGCCATCGATGTGACTTGCTACGTGGTCGTTAACGTATTCGATACGTTCTTTATCATCAGCCGGTACTTCTAAGCTAAAGCTTTGAAGGTTAAGAGACGTCTGCCATGTGTTGCCTTCTGCTTTGAAGATAGGCAAGCCAGTATCAAAGGCGCGTTGACACAGTTTTTGAATCTCTACAGGAAGATCATAGCCACCAGTAAGCAACATTGCACCAATCTCAACACCATTCATTGCGGCAAGGGCTGCTGCAACAATAACATCAGGACGGTCTGCAGAAGTCACTAGCAGTGAGCCAGCTCTAAAGTGCTCTATCATGTGTGGTACAGAACGGGCACAGAAAGTGATGCTCTTAATACGGCGAGTCATCATATCACCTTCGCTAACAATCTCGGCGCCTAGGTGTTTCGCCATATCGATCGCACGAGTAGCGATTAAATCGATTTTCCAAGGTACGCAGCCAAGTACACGAATAGGACTGTTGTTGATGATTTCCATTGTACGGATATCAGCTTGCTGTGCTGCATCTGCTTCATCAAATATTTCTGACAAGTCAGGGCGAGTACGGCCAGCATCGTCAACAGGTGCATTCAGCTTGTTAATAATCACACCAGAGATGTTCTTATTCTTGGCACCACCAAAGTTAGAAACAGCTAGTTCAATGCGTTCTCTAAGTTGAGTGACATTATATGTACCCGGAGTCGCAACAAAAACAATTTCAGCACCTAAAGTTTTGGCAACTTCTTGGTTTACTTGGTTAGCAAATGGGTGTTTGCGTGTTGGTACCAAGCCTTCGATTAATGTGACTTCTGCATCATTAACTTGGTTGTAACGCTCAACGATTGATTCAAGCAATACATCCATTTTCTCGTTGCCGATCAAAGATTCAGCTTCGTGCATTGGTGTTGGGCTTGCTGTTTTAATATCGCTGTTAGCGTTGATGATAGTAGACGTTAAGTCTGGTTGGTTACCACCGTGGCGCGGTTGAGCAATAGGCTTAAGGAAAGAAACGTTAACACCTTTTCGTTCCATCGCGCGAATTACACCTAAACTAACACTGGTTAAACCAACACCAGCGCTAATTGGTACAAGCATAATAGTACGGGACATGTGTAGAGTACCTCTAATTACAGGGAGATGGCTCAATGGATATTAGGAATGACTTATTGAGCCCTAAAACAAAACTGGCTAACTTTCGTTAGCCAGTCATTTTTATAAGTTTGCTAGTTTGGCAGTGTCTTCTGCGATAACCAACTCTTCGTTGGTTGAGATAACTAATGCAGGAACACGGCTGTCAGCAGTAGTGATAGTACCTTCGCCGCCGAAACGAGCTTTAAGGTTAGCTTCACTATCAACTTCGATGCCAAATACGCCAAGACGGTTAAGAACCATTTCACGAATAGGTGCAGAGTTCTCACCGATACCACCAGTAAATACGATAGCGTCTAGACGACCTTCAAGAGTGGCAGTGTAACCAGCAACGTATTTTGCTAGGCGGTGACAGAAAACATCCATTGCACGAGTGGCTTCTTCTTTCTCACCGTAGTTGTCTTCTACAAAACGGCAGTCAGACGTTACTTGAGTTAGACCTTGTAGGCCAGACTCTTTAGTTAGCATGGTGTTGATCTTGTCAACAGAGTAACCTAGCGTGTCATGCAGGTGGAAAATGATAGCAGGGTCGATATCGCCACAACGAGTACCCATTACCAGACCTTCAAGAGGAGTTAGACCCATTGAAGTATCGACAGATTGGCCATTTTTAATAGCACAAACTGATGCACCGTTACCTAGGTGACAGTTGATAATGTTTAGTTCGTTTTCTGGCTTGCCTAAACGCTCTGCTGCTTCACGAGCGATAAATAGGTGAGAAGTACCGTGCATGCCGTAACGACGAATGCTGTGATCTGTGTATAGATCATACGGAAGAGCATAAAGGAATGCTTCTTCAGGCATTGTTTGGTGGAATGCGGTATCAAATACAGCAGACATTGGTAAGCCCGGGAATGCTTTTTGAGCCGCTTTAATACCAACGATAGCCGCTGGGTTATGAAGTGGTGCTAGTGCGGCACAATCTTCGATACCTTTTACGACATCTTCGTCAATCAATACTGATTGAGTAAATTTCTCGCCGCCGTGTACTACACGGTGACCAACAGCGGCTAGCGCGTTAGATAGCTCAGGCTTAGAAGCTAGAATAGTTTCTACGATAAAAGATAGAGCTTGCTCGTGAGCGCCACCGTCGCCTAATTGTGCTTCGTGCTTGCCATCAAGTTTCCACTTGATACGGGCTTCAGGAAGGTGAAGACATTCCGCAAGACCTGTAAGGTGTTCGTTACCGTTTTCTGCATCAACAATAGCGAATTTAAGAGAAGAACTACCGCAGTTTAAAACTAAAACCAGCTTGGACATGAGTGATTACCTGCTAATCAAGGGTTAAAATCAACCTCAAGAATAGTAGAAGGGGTCATAAACCTGCTACTTTCTTGGTTATAAAAATTATATCCTTTATATGAAACAAGATCGCATAACTGTGATCCTGGCAGCATTCCTTGCTAAAAAATGTCATTTGGTTGCTATATTCAGAAATAAAGTCAACAATGACATTAAGGGTCTGCAAAGGATAGCGATTATAGGCCAATATAACAAAAATTTTTTGAAGGAATATTAACTTTCATCAAGTTTTTTATAGTTTTTGTTGAATGATTCAACTTTTTTTTAGTGAAGAGGGCGTTAATGAGTAGTGAGTCTGGTTTGGTAAAAAATTTGAGAAACGGGCAAAAATACATGGATATTTGGCCGATGCGTAAAGAGTTGTCTCCTATTTTTCCAGAACAACGCATAATTAAAGCAACTCGTTTTGGTATCAAGGTGATGCCTGCAGTAGCAGCAATAAGTGTGCTTGTGCAGATGAGTTTTCAAAACATGCAGGCTATGCCGCAAGCAATTGTTATTGCTATATTCGCTATAAGTATGCCGTTGCAGGGTATGTGGTGGTTAGGTAATCGAGCCAATACAAATTTGCCACCGGCTTTAGCTGGTTGGTACAGAGAGCTGCATCAAAAAATCGTTGAGACAGGTTTTGCATTAGAGCCCATTAAAGCCAAACCGAGATATAAAGAGCTGGCTGTCATCCTTAACCGAGCATTTCGTCAACTTGATAAAAATGCCCTTGAACGCTGGTTTTAAGTATTAGAGTAATCGGTATTATTGCTAAGATTCGAAAAACAGGACGCTAAGGCGTCCTGTTTTTGTTTTTAATACGGCTGCATTGAATTTTTATTGATGTGAATTTTCTACTGAGACTCTTTTCTTTTTTGGTTTTTTTATCGTCCCTTTCTTGCTTATCGCTGCTTTGTCTCTAAAGGCATAACCTATGGAAAATGAATAATTATCCACTATTTTATTCACCCTCTCTGTCAATCTACCGAGTAAATCCTCTATTTTTTAACAATAATTTAAAAAGCTTCTTCCATTCTGAGGCTGATACTGGTAAAAATGTTTACGTATCGTAAATAAATGCGTACAACGTGAGAAATAAAAAAGTTTATTTGCAGGATTGAAACTAAAAAATTGCTGATCAAGGAGTTAAGATGAAGGCAAGCAGAATTATCGCAACGGCATGTTTGACTGGAGTAGCATTGCTATCTTCTACAGGTGTTATTGCAAAAACCGTGAAAGTGGCTGTCTCTCAAATTGTAGAACACCCAGCTCTAGATGCAACTCGCCAAGGCTTAATTGATGGACTAAAAGCCAAAGGTTATGAACAAGGTAAGAATTTAGAATTTGATTACAAAACAGCACAGGGAAATCCTGCCATTGCGGTGCAAATAGCACGTCAGTATGTTGGTGAAAGACCCGATGTTTTGGTTGGTATTGCCACTCCAACAGCGCAAGCACTTGTTTCCGCTACTCGTGACATCCCAATCGTATTTACTGCCGTAACGGATCCCGTGGGCGCTAAATTGGTCAGTAACGCAGAAAAACCAGGTAAGAATGTAACGGGCCTTTCTGATTTGTCTCCAATTGAGCAGCATGTAGAGTTAATGAAAGAGATTCTACCAAACATAAAAACAGTCGGTGTGGTTTATAACCCGGGTGAAGCTAACTCAATTAGTTTAATGACGCTGCTTAAAGAGAGTGTAGCGAAACACGGTCTTGAACTGGTTGAAGCTACAGCACTGAAAAGTGCAGATGTACAGAGTGCGACACAAGCTATCTCTGCAAAATCTGACGTCATTTACGCCATGATTGATAATACCGTTGCAAGTGCTATTGAAGGTATGACTATTGCTGCGAATCAAGCAAAAACACCTGTATTTGCTGCGACGACGACATACATTGATGCCGGTTCTATTGCCGCTCTAGGTTTTGATTACTACCAAATTGGTGTGCAAACTGCCGATTACGTTGCTGATGTTCTTCAAGGAAAAAATCCGGGTGACATTCCAGTACGCGTTGCGAAAGGGTCTGATATTGTGATCAACAAAACCGCCGCAGACAAGCTTGGTATTGTTATCCCGCAGTCTGTTCTGGACCGTGCAACAGAGATTAAGTAAACGTCATTTTTTATGGCGACAAGCTACAACCTTAACCGCCCCTAATTTGGGGCGGTTAAGTTAAATAAATAACTCGATATTTATGTTGTTCGAGTGATTTGAAGTAAGCAGAGAAGGAGTAGGTATGTCTGCTTTTGCATTTTTTGGCGCACTGGAAATTGGACTGATTTACGGATTAGTTGCCCTCGGTGTATATTTAACATTTAGGGTGTTGGACTTTCCTGACCTTACGGTGGATGGTAGTTTTCCAATGGGAGCCGCGGTAGCCGCCACTGCTATTGTTGCCGGTATTGACCCTTGGATCGCTACATTGTTAGCAATCCTCGCAAGCGCAATGACTGGATTAGTCACGGCATTTTTAGCTGTTAAGTGTGGCATCCTGCATCTACTGGCATCGATACTCACTATGATTGCGGCGTTCTCTATTAATATCCGTATCATGGGGCGTCCAAATATTGCTCTACTGGGTTCCGATACCATTCTTACACCATTCGAATCTCTCGGTGATACGGTCTATATTCGCCCGTTGGTGGTGGGTATCTTGGTATTACTTTCCGCGATATTTATAGTTCGACTGCTTAATAGCGACTTTGGTCTAGGGCTGCGGGCCACTGGTGTTAATGCACGAATGGTGCGTTCTCAAGGTGCAAGTACCTCTTTTTATACCTATTTCTGTTTGGCATTATCCAATGCATTTGTTGGTTTCGCGGGGGCGTTATTTGCTCAAACCAATAGTTTTGCTGATGTTACCTCTGGGGTGGGAACCATCGTGGTTGGACTCGCCGCTGTTATTTTAGGTCAGACTATTATTCCCGGCCGCAAGATTTGGATTGCGGTAGTGGCAGTTATTGTTGGTTCGGTGCTTTACCGTCTAGCGGTAGCCTTTGCATTGAGCTCTGGCATGTTTGGTCTGCAAGCATCAGATTTAAATTTAGTCACTGCGGTGTTGGTGGCGGTGGCATTGATCGCGCCAAAAGTAAAAGGAAACCTCAAAGCAAAAAAGGTGGCAAAGCCGGCAAAGAGTGATGCTGTATCTAAGCAGGCTAAACAATCAGGAGAAGTAGCATGATCCATTTAGACGATATTCAGGTTACGTTTAATCCTGGTACCATTTTAGAAAACCGAGCATTAAGAGGCGTCTCTATTGAAGTTCCAGAACACCAGTTTTTAACGGTGATTGGTTCTAATGGGGCCGGAAAATCAACCTTGCTTGGGGCTGTAACGGGTGAAACGCCTATGGTAGGCGGAAAGGTACGTATTGATGATCTAGACGTGACACGTAAAACGGTGGATCAACGTGCGAGTCAATGCGCCAGAGTATTCCAAGACCCCTTAGCGGGTACCTGTGCAGACTTAACCATAGAAGAGAATATGGCTCTCGCTTATATGCGAGGGAAACGTCGCAGTTGGCATCACAGTTTATCCAGTAAAAGACGTAAACTCTTTCAGGAAAGAATCAGTATATTAGGCCTAGGATTAGAAGATAGGCTCGGGGACAACATTGGTTTGCTGTCTGGCGGACAACGTCAAGCGGTCAGCTTAGTGATGGCCACGCTTTCCGAAAGTAAGTTACTTCTTTTGGATGAACATACCGCCGCTCTGGATCCGCGCATGGCCGCGTTTATCATTGATTTAACCAATAAGATCGTTAAAGAGTTTAACTTGACGGTAATGATGGTTACTCACTCAATGAAAGATGCACTCGCGTGTGGGGACAGAACCGTTATGCTTCATCAGGGAGAAATTGTACTGGATGTGGCAGGGGATCAACGCGCTAATATGCGTGTGCCTGACTTATTAGAGATGTTCTCGAAAGTAAGAGGCGAAGAGTTGGCAGACGATAGCCTGCTGCTTAATTAAAACCTTAAACATGGGCGTTAGTGCCCATGTTTACCTCGCCAATTTAATGGCGGGGTGGCGTTATCAACAAGGCGGTTAAATACTAAATTTGTGCTTGATACTGCTCAATATGTGCCACGATAGGGGCGGCCTTGTTAAACTTCCTAATATCTCGAAAAAGATCATCGGCTTGTTGGTATTCATTACGCAGGTAAGCTAACCACTGTTTTACTCTATTTGGATAATATAAGCCTTTATCACCCTTAATTTCGTATTGAGAGTAACGTAATAACAGCGCCACGACTTGTTGCCATTTCATCGCTTGATGATTGTGCTTAACAACGTTGCCTAAGTTAGGAACATTGAATGCACCGCGGCAGACCATCAGAGAATCAACCCCCGTTGTGTTAATACACGCCTGACCATCTTGGTAATTCCAAATTTCACCATTCGCAATAAGTGGTACGGATGTGCGTTGTTTGATCTCTTTTATGTAACTCCATTTTATTTGGTCGGCTTTGTAACCTCCAGCTTTGGTTCTCGCGTGGATGGTTATTTCATCTGCGCCTGCTTGTTCTATCGCATCAACAATCTCAAAGCAGTCGTTCGGGTTATCCCATCCAAGGCGAATTTTTGCACTGACAGGAATTTGTTCATCAACAGCATCTCGGCAAGCTTTTACTATCTTGTAGATTTGTTGAGGGTCTTTCAGCAGCGCCGCGCCGCCACGACTTTTATTCACCATTTTTGCCGGGCAACCAAAGTTGAGGTCAATGCCTTTAGCCCCTAGATTTTGAGCTTGAATGGCATTTTCTGCCATCCAGTTTGGCTCTTGACCAAGCAATTGAACATGAACCGGAGTGCCGGAAGCCGTTTTTGCTCCAGTGCTTAACTCAGGGCATAAGCGGGTAAACACATGCTCAGGTAATTTTTGATCGATAACTCGCACAAATTCAGTCACGCAGAGATCATAGTCATTGATCTCGGTAAGAATCTCGCGCATTAAGTGATCAAGTACGCCCTGCATAGGGCCAAGTATGACTCGCATGTTTATAACTCGCTTAAATGTGGGCGGGCATTGTACCTAGGAATGTTATTAAACCCAAGTCTGATATACTCTGCACATTAAACATTATTAAGTAATCTAGTATGAAGTTATTAACCTTACCTCAAGATTGGCAGGGAGAGTCTGCGGTTTTTCTTGAAGGGGCAGTATTGGCGTCCAATTTAGCAGTAAAACCATTATCGCCAGAATCATGGTGCTTGGATGTTGGTGTTGAAAGTGCTGAAGTTACCGCTCTGCTGGTACCTCATATAAACCAGCAACACAATCTGTTACAGCGTAGTGAGTATTGCATTGGGGATTTAGATGAAGAAGCTTTGTTGGCATTTTCGCAAGGCTTTCTGACAGTATGGCCTAGTATTGAGCCTCAATACCATGATGTGAATTTAAATGACGGGGCGTTGCGGATGCTGCAAGCCTTGCTTACGACTTTTATGCTTGTTATCGATGAACAACAGACACAATCTGAGATGAAGTCAGCAGGTATTGAACAACCACCTTCACTGGGTGATATGGTTCCACAACTGGATAGCATGATCATGGAAGTGGCGTTAGCGGCAGACGAGTTAATGGTGGGGGGCAAGGTGAAAAGTGTTAATCCATATAAAGATGTTGGTCGTAACGACAGTTGCCCTTGCGGTAGTGGCAAAAAGTTTAAACAGTGTTGTGCTAAGTAGCTAAGTAGCTAAGTAGCTAAGTAGCTAAATGGCTTATAAAAAAGACGTAAATGGATAATCCCATTTACGTCTTTTTCTGTTTATTGCTATAGAGATATTAAACCGAGTTACCGGCAATTGCTTAACTGAATAGGCGACGGCTTTTTGTAAACTGTGCAATAACCACTATCGCTAGGGCAATTAAGTTTCCAGCAAAGATAATCACCAACCATTGTGGCATTGAGAGCGTAACAAACTGCCAGACAATTTCGCTGCAATTTCCCGGTGCTTCAAAGTACCAAGGAACCCACTTATTTAGCGGCGCCCATTCTGGAAATCGTAACGGTTCACAAGTGGCAAAGATATTCGTTTGGTAGCCCACATGTTCCATTGCTAATGTTAGGCCTTTATAAGCGGAAGCGCCCCATGCAATTAACCCTCCCCAGCGGAAAAAGGTGTTGTTTGGTTTAATCATACCCAGCAGAGCAGCAAAGCCAATGGCGATCATGGCCACGCGTTCGTATATACACATTACGCAAGGCTCAAGGTTCATGCCGTGCTGAAAATAGAGCGCACACAATAAGAAGAAAAAGCTAAAAAGAAAAAGTAGAAACCAAGAGAGTCGCGATTTGGAGAACAACTTAACAGGGTGTAAAAAATTCACAATTTCCGTCCTAAATAAAAAAGCTCTGATAATTCAGAGCTTTTAATTATTAATTAGTTCAATGTATTAGTGCAACCATTAATGTGCAGATGAACTTACCGCATCCGCCGCTGTCGCGATATGGTGCGTTATCCAACCCATGTCGTACATCCATGCTGTCATAGGGTCGAGTAAGTAGGCAATGCCAAATAGACCCACAACCGCCAACACAATGGTATAAGGCAGTGCCATATAAACCATGGTGCCATAAGATAAACGTACCAGTGGAGCTAAGGCTGAAGTCAGCAAGAATAGGAATGCAGCTTGTCCATTTGGTGTCGCGACAGAAGGTAAGTTTGTACCTGTGTTGATGGCGACAGCCAATAGATCGAACTGATCTCTGGTGATGCGTCCTTCAATCAATGCTGTTTTCACTTCATTAATATATACAGTACCAACAAACACGTTATCTGAAACCATAGAAAGAACACCATTAGCGAGATAGAACATGCTTAACTGAGCATCACCTTCCATCTCTAGCACGGCGTTAATAATTGGCGCAAATAGGTGCTGGTCTATGATTACCGCAACGATAGCAAAGAACACCGCCAGTAGTGCGGTGAAGGGCAGTGCCTCTTCAAATGCTTTACCAAGGGAGTGCTCTTCGATTACCCCAGTGAATGCCGTTGCTAAGATAATGACAGACAGACCAATCAAGCCAACCGCTGCAAGGTGCAGTGCCAAGCCAACGATTAACCAGATAGCGATAGCGCCTTGAACATATAATTTGGCAACATCTTGTTTGGTGCGTTTTTTCTTTTCTGCCGTATCGTAGTCATTGAGAATATTACGTACATGCTCCGGTAGCTCTTTGCCGTAGCCAAAGACTTTAAATTTCTCAACCAGTACACACGTGATCATGCCGCAAATAAATACCGGTAGCGTCACTGGCAACATGCGAATAATAAACTCACCAAATAACCAACCCGCTTGATCCGCAATGATTAAGTTTTGTGGCTCTCCAACCATAGTAGTTACACCACCGAGTGCTGTACCTACCCCTGCGTGCATTAATAGAGAACGCAAGAATGCACGGTAGTTATCTAAGTCATCACGCGTCAGTTCAGAGAGGTGTTCGTCAGTCGTATGGTCATGAGACGAGCTTGAACCTTTACCAGAAACCACTTTGTGGTAAATAGAGTAAAAACCAACCGCGACACTTATAACAACGGCAATTACGGTTAATGCATCTAAAAACGCAGAAAGAAAGGCAGCAGTAAAACAGAAAGCCGCAGAAAGCAGCGCTTTTGAACGAATGCCCAGTAATATCTTGGTAAAGATAAACAGCAATAGCTGTTTCATAAAGTAGATACCAGCGACCATAAAGATCAGTAGTAATAATACTTCTAAGTTACCTTCAATTTCATGCATCACTTGCGCAGGAGAGGTCATCCCCATGGCAACGGCTTGAATCGCTAGCAAACCACCCGGTTGAAGAGGGTAGCATTTTAGGGCCATAGCGAGAGTGAAGATAAATTCAACCACCAACAACCAACCGGCAAAAAATGGGTCAAATAAAAAGAAAACAATTGGGTTAATAGCTAGGAAAGCGACAATGGTAAGTTTGTACCAGTCAGGTGCTTTACCAAGAAAGTTCTTGATAAAAGCGTTTCCGAGTGAAATCGGCATGGTAATACTCTTAATATTTAAAATTTACGTAAAGTATGCTTGCGTTTAGTTGTTATTATTTAAACCAATCCATTATGGACAACATCTTTGCGGTTATAAATGAAGCTTTAAAAGCGGTATTTATAACTAGTACTATCGAGATAGGCAAACACTCCATGTCTTGTTTATTACTATCCGATTAGGCTCTTCCATTTTTAAGAATTTGACTCATTTAAATTCTTAAAGACGTAAAATTTTCCTAATACCACAAACAAAACGCGCATAGCATAGCATGGAAGGTTACGAATTCTTACAAATTTCTTAAGGTTATGTTAGCTCACACACCGAGATGTTAGATTTCGATAATAGTTGCAATAAAATCAGTTGGTTACATTGATGTTGCTTGGTTGCATAATGGCGAAATAGCGAGGCTGAAGATGTTTCAAAATGTGACTGAATTAATATATTTAGATAAAAATTTGATTACTGATTTTATTACCAAGACGAGATGTGTTGCGCTGCTCATTTTCTGTGTTACGGATTCTTACCGTAGAATAACTATGGCTTCAAATCAGTGCCTTGATTAGAAGTCAATAAATTCTCGCAGAACAAGCATCTTGAGGTTACTTGAGTATATAACTAGTGGTATGATGAGTCATTCGACCTTAAAAAAACGATTCGGATAAATTAATACATGGTCATTAAGGCAAAAAGTCCAGCAGGATTTGCAGAAAAATACATTATTGAAAGTATCTGGAATGGTCGCTTTGCACCCGGTTCCATTTTACCAGCAGAGCGTGAGCTGTCAGAACTTATCGGAGTAACACGTACTACGCTGCGTGAAGTCCTTCAAAGATTAGCAAGAGATGGCTGGTTGACAATTCAACATGGCAAACCAACCAAAGTGAATCAGTTTATGGAGACCTCTGGTCTGCATATTTTAGATACATTGATGACCTTGGATGCAGATAATGCCACTGGCATTGTTGAAGATTTACTTGCGGCACGTTCTAACATTAGTCCAATTTTTATGCGCTACGCATTTAAAGCCAATAAAGAGACATCTGAGCGCACTATTCAGAGTGTTATCGAGTCGTGTGAAAGTTTGTTGGCAGCAGAGTCTTGGGATTCTTTTATCGCGACGTCACCTTATGGTGAGAAGATTTCTCAAATGATAAAAGACGATGGCGAGAAAGATGAGAAAAAACGTCAATCGATGCTAATCGCTAAGACGTTTAACTTTTATGATTACATGCTGTTCCAGAGATTGGCATTCCATTCCGGTAACCAGATTTATGGTTTGATATTTAATGGATTGAAAAAACTGTATGACCGTGTTGGAAATTTCTATTTCTCCAATCCTGAATCACGCTCTCTGGCTCTCTCTTTTTACAGTGAGCTGCTAGAAGTGTGTCAAAACGGCGATCGAGATAAATTGCCATTGGTGATCAGAAGCTACGGTCTAGCGAGTGGACAGATTTGGAACGAAATGAAACTTTCGTTACCGACCGACTTTACAGAAGATGATCATTAATATTGATTGATTTTCTGTAGCGAATAAAAAAGCCCGCAACCTTATGGTATGCGGGCTTTCTGCTTTTGGGCTCTCAGTATTAATTAAGACTCTTAGTATTAATAAAGAGCGACTGCAAAATAAAACCACCTACAGATGTAAGTGGTTTAAATCGCAGAGTAATAGGATTACATTACACGCATTCCTGGCTTAGCCCCTTCATGAGGTTCTAAAATCCACAGCTCTTCACCTCCAGGACCAGCGGCTAAAACCATACCTTCAGACATGCCAAACTTCATCTTGCGTGCTTTCAGGTTTGCCACCATGACAGTGTGTTTTCCAACTAGCTCTTCAGCTTTATAGGCAGATTTGATACCAGCAAATACTTGACGAGTTTCACCGCCAATATCCAGCTGAAGTTTTAATAACTTGTTGGCTTTTGGCACTTCTTCACAAGAGATAATTTTAGCAATGCGTAAATCTACTTTTGCAAAATCATCAAACTCAATTTCATCGGCAATAGGATCTTTACTAAGTTCTGTTTCAGCCGCTTTTTCAACAGCCGCTTTCTCCGCTGCTGCATCTTCTTTTGATGCTTCAACCATGGCTTCCACTTTCTTCGGATCGATGCGATTAAACAAAGCCTTAAACTTAGTAATTTCATGATCGGTTAATGGCTCTGCGATAGCATGCCAAGTCAGCTCTTGATTTAGGAAAGCTTCTGTACGGCTAGCAAGCTCTGGCATTACTGGTTTTAGGTAAGTCATTAATACGCGGAATAAGTTAATTCCCACAGAGCAGATGTCTTGAAGCTGTTGATCTTGACCTTCTTGCTTAGCAACAACCCAAGGTGCTTTTTCATCGACATACTGGTTTGCTTTATCCGCTAATGCGGTGATCTCTCTAATGGCGCGGCTAAACTCGCGGCTTTCGAAAAGTTCTGCAATATTATCAGCAGCAGCAACAAACTCTTGATAAAGCTCTGGTTCAGCGAAATTCGCAGATAACTTGCCGTCAAAGCGTTTGCTAATGAAGCCAGCATTACGTGAGGCTAGGTTAACAATCTTGTTAACCACGTCAGAGTTTACGCGTTGAGTAAAGTCTTCTAGGTTTAGATCCAAATCGTCGATACGGCTATTTAGCTTAGCGGCATAGTAGTAACGCAGACATTCAGGGTCTAGGTGTTCTAGATAAGTCGCAGCCTTGATAAAGGTGCCTTTTGACTTGGACATTTTTGCGCCATTAACCGTCACATAACCATGAACAAACACATTGTTTGGTTTACGGAAACCGGCGCCTTCTAGCATGGCAGGCCAGAATAGGCTGTGGAAATAAACGATATCTTTACCAATAAAGTGGTAAAGCTCTGTCGCACTGTCTTTTTTCCAGTATTCATCAAAATCGAGATCACTACGTTTGTCACATAGGTTTTTAAAAGAACCCATGTAGCCGATAGGCGCGTCTAACCAAACATAGAAAAACTTATTTTTCTCTCCTGGAATTTCGAATCCAAAATAAGGTGCGTCGCGAGAAATATCCCACTGCTGCAATCCTGATTCGAACCACTCTTGCATTTTGTTCGCCGTTTCCGACTGCAATGAACCTGAGCGAGTCCACTCTTTTAGCATGCTTTCAAATTGTGGCAGATCAAAGAAGAAGTGTTCAGAGTCTTTCATTACTGGTGTTGCGCCAGAAACCGCCGACTTAGGATTGATTAAATCCGTTGGGCTATAAGTTTCACCGCAGTTGTCACAGTTATCGCCATACTGTTCTTCAGACTTACATTTAGGGCAAGTTCCCTTTACAAAGCGGTCCGGTAAGAACATCTCTTTTTCTGGATCAAACAGTTGAGAGATAGTACGACTAGTAATAAAGCCGTTCTCTTTTAGGCGAAGATAAATAAGTGATGCCAGCTCACGGTTCTCGTCGCTGTGCGTGCTGTGATAGTTATCGAAGCTAATATCAAAGCCAGCAAAATCCTTTTGGTGTTCTTCACTTACCGCAGCGATCATCTCTTCTGGTGTTATTCCCATCTGCTGTGCTTTTAGCATTATTGGTGTGCCGTGAGCATCGTCTGCACAGATGAAGTTTACCGAGTTGCCTCTTAGTCGCTGATAACGTACCCAAATATCTGCCTGAATATGCTCAAGCATATGTCCTAGGTGGATGGAGCCGTTAGCGTACGGAAGGGCACAAGTTACCAAAAGTTTTCTTGGATCAGTTGCCATACTTAATAATTCGCTTTAGTTGGAAGAAGAAAATAGGAACCAATACTACCTTATGAGCAAGCGTACTCCAAGAAGGGAAAGCGCCAAACTGGGTGAAAAAATAGTTTTCAGATGCTTGAGTCGGCTTTAATCTCCTTAATATATTAATGGTTTTGATCATGTCGTGGTGGTGTTAGCATGGAACACCGTCAACCGTTTACATAAAAGTAGCAGCCCTAAGCTAGGAGTGAGAAACATGGCTACATTTGATTCGAAGCAGACGTTATGTCACTGGTTAAATCAGTTTCAACATCCGTTGTTAATTGAAAACTGGAGTGAGCATGATGGCGTTGTTAAGTTACTTAAAAGTGGTGAGATTTTAATTTCAATTCCCTTTGTATCGAACTCTTTGATGGAGTCATTGCAACATTGGTTAGACAGTCAAGCCGAAGACAGTTCCTCTATCCGCTTGGTCACTGATGTGGTTGCTATGGAGACACAGGTTAAATCAGAGCTGGCAACGGTTAAAAATGTTATCGCGGTTACGTCTGCTAAAGGAGGTGTTGGTAAGTCAACATCTGCCGTGAATTTGGCATTAGCGTTAAAAGCGCAAGGAGCAAGTGTTGGTTTGCTGGATGCGGATATCTATGGTCCGTCTGTTCCTATGATGCTGGGGAAAGAAGATCAAACACCAGATGTTCGTGATAGCCAGTACATGATCCCGATTGAATCTTTTGGTCTACACACTAACTCGATTGGTTACCTTGTTGATAAGTCGGAAGCGGCTATTTGGCGTGGTCCTATGGCATCTAAAGCGTTAGGACAGTTGCTTAATGAAACTGACTGGCCAGAACTTGATTACTTAGTGATTGATATGCCGCCGGGTACGGGCGATGTTCAGTTAACCTTGTCTCAAAACATACCGGTTACTGGCGCAATTATTGTGACGACGCCACAAGATCTTGCATTAGCTGATGTTCGCAAAGGGCTCGCTATGTTTGACAAGGTTGATGTACCAGTATTAGGTATTGTTGAAAATATGAGTTATCACATATGCAGTCATTGTGGTGAGAAAGAACATATTTTTGGTTCCAATGGTGCTGCTAAAATGGCCAAGGAATTTTCAGCAAAATTGCTCGCACAGGTGCCATTACATATCAGTATGCGAGAGGATATTGATAAAGGAAAACCAACAGTGGTATCTCGTCCAGATAGTGAGCATTCACATATATATATGGCATTAGCGGAGCAAATAGCTAGCCAATTATTTTGGACAGGAAAAGCGAAGCCAGTCAGGATACCTTTAACCGACCTTAGTTAATGATGAAATAGAACAGAGTGCGGCTAAACATTCGGCCCCTCTGTTGTTCCATCTCTCTGCAATCTTTTTCTACTATTCTCTATTTCTATTATTCTCTACTTCTACTACTAAAAACCTGTAAAGACGGCGGTCATAGAGAGTTATTATGGATGTATATGTCCATAATGATTGTCTATTTTGGCACTTTTTCTCTTTTAGTATTTCTCATACTATCTGTTGCAAAGGCAATTCGCGCATAACGGCATTTATAAAACTGAGCGCGCTATTTTTAAAATTGTAACTAGGAGAGCAAGGTGTCTCATCAAATTATTCAAGATCTTAATAATCGCTATACCGCTAAAAAATATGACGCAGAAAAACGTATTTCAGCAGACGATATGAATGTGATTAAGGAGGCGATTCGTTTATCTGCTTCTTCTATTAATTCTCAACCATGGAAATTTATTATCATTGAAAGTGATGCGGCTAAACAGCGTTTTCACGACACGTTTGCTAACAAGCATCAGTTTAATCAACCACATGCTAAAGAAGCGTCGCATACCATTTTGTTCGCTCATAATCCTCGTTTTGATAAAGAGCAGTATAAGAGAGTGGTTGATGCAGAAGTAACCTCAGGTCACTTACCACAAGATATGTTCGACACCATGTTAAACGGTGCATTTACTTTTGTTGAAGCCAACACAGATGAGAGTGGCTTTAACGGCAACTGGACTAAATCTCAGACTTATATTGCATTAGGTAACACCATGCATGTGCTGGCTAGGCTGGGTATTGACTCTACTCCAATGGAAGGTGTTGACTCTGAGCTGATTGGCGAAATTTTTAAAGATGAGCTAGATGGCTATGTGTGTGACGTGGCACTAGCCATGGGTTACCACAAAGATGAGCAAGATTATAACCATGGTTTGCCAAAAGCGCGTTTAGCGATGGACGATGTAATTACCGTGCTATAAATATCAATTTACAGTGGCAAATTATTCTTTAGCTGCAAGCTAAATGAAAAGGTTAGGTTTTAGTGGCTTTAGCTTCAAACCTAGCCTTTTTTACTTGTCGTATAAATACGACTATTACAGCAATAACAAAAGGTAGCACATAAAGATTTAGTTTCTGCCAGCCGATGGTTGACTCTAGCCAACCAGAAAGCAGCGCGGTAACGGTAACGCAACTAAAGACACAAAACTCATTAAAGGCCTGAGCTTTTGACTTGTTATGTACCGAATACGATTGGCTGAATAATCCTGTTGCGGCAATGAACATAAAGTTCCAGCCGACTCCTAGTAGTACCAGTGCGGTCTTAAAATGCCAAATTGACTGACCATGGATATTAATGGCAACACAACAGACAAACAGAATGCCGCCCATCAGTATCATGGTTCTGGCACCATATTTTTCAATCAGCCTACCCGTAAAAAAGGCGGGCACATACATGCCAAGTACGTGCCATTCGATGACCCCTGCTGCTTTAGTAAAACTAAAACCGCAGCCAATCATCGCTAATGGTGTAGCGGTCATCAGGATATTCATTACTGCATAGGAAACGATGGCAGCGAATACCGCAACGAGAAAATTTGGCTGGAGGATGATCGTTTTTAGATCATCCGGTTTTTCGTTGCTGTGTTCTTTATGTTGTTTGGGAAAATTAATGGTTTGTAGAACCGCTAAAGCGATGATGTTTAATAGAACCAAACAGGCAAATGCGCCGACATAGAGTCCATTATCTGACCAGTTTTGCGAGTAGATAGCGAGGTTTGGTCCCAGCATGGCGGCAAGGACTCCGCCAGCCATAGAGATAGAAATCGCTCTATGTCGCGCACTTTGATCACAGACTTCAATCGCGGCAAAACGGTATAGGGTTCCAAAGCCGATGCCGATACCTAATAAGAAAGTGGCGCAACAAAATAGAAAGAAGTTTTGGTTCATCAGAGAATAGGTGGCTAATGAAGCACCGGAAATGCCAACAAGATTACCGATACTAAACCCGCGTTTTCGACCTATTTTTCCCATGATCAATGAGGCTGGAATGGTTGCGGCCATTAGCCCTAAAAACTGTAGAGCAACGGGTAGGGTTATCAAGCTTGGGCTTGGGGATATCTCTTTACCAATTAAACCGATAACAGAAACAAGCAATATGTTTCCCGTCATTAATAGAGCTTGGCAAAGTGATAAAAGCCAGACATTACGATTCATCGAAATCCTTTTTGCTTTGTTATCCCGAACTAAGGTGAAGTAATAACTATACGTATTCGTAAATGTATTCTTATTCACTTATAATCGGTTTATGCATTAATAACCACACTTTTTTTATATTGGTACTAGAATATAGGCAAGTGACCTTAAGGTGCAGGACTCACAGTGGTATCAATGGGTTCAATGGAAGAAGGTGAGTTTAATGAAAGAAAGTGGCTTCAGCTCAAAAGAGATAACGGAAAGCCTTTTCGACATTTTAGTTAAATAGAGAGTGTATGACGATCCAGACAGGTAGCTTTGACAATTTAGACCACGCTCAAGCTAATAATCTAGAAAATGAGTTGCTGGCGGCAATAGCCCGCAGCGCTGAAGATCTCACCACAGGTAGAGGATGGCCAGAAGGCGTTAACGCACTTTTGCAAGATCTTGGCAAAATCACCAAAGTAAGCCGTGTATGGATATTTCAAACTCTCGAGTTGCAAGCGCAATTTGTTCTGCAGGATTATGTATTTGAGTGGGCGTCAGACGAGAAATATGTGCAGATCGGTTTACCCAGCTTTAATCGCTTTAAGTCCAATAGAAATGAGCCAGAATATCAATCGTTAATCGAAAGTCGGATGCGAGGTGAATATCAAGATGTCACCACAAGTCTGTTACCTGATACCTGGCTAAAAACCTATCTAGAAGGTCAGCGGATTTTATCTATGCTCACTATTCCGATATTCGTGGAGAATAAGTGGTGGGGAACATTAGGTTTTGATGATTGCGAGCGAGACTATCAGTGGTCGGCTAGTGAAATTGCGTTATTGCGAACCGCCAGTTTTCTGATTTCTGGTGCGGTATTACGGGACAGTCTTAGTGCGAAGACAAGACAACTTGAGGTATTAAAGAAAATCACCGCTTTTAGTGCGTGGGAACTGGATATTCGTAGGGGACATTTATGGTGTACTTCAGAGCTGTTAAGCCGTACTCCAGAGAAACACCATAACTTACAGTTCTCCTTTAGACAGTGGCTGAGATTGATACACCCTGACTACAGATGTGTATTTTTTGATGCTATTCGTCAATTTATTCGCTCAGGAAGTGACTCGTTTCAATGTGATTTAAAAATAGCCACGGAGAGCCGAGATGAGCGTTGGGTAGAAGTGTCGGCAACGGTGGATAAGAATCCACAGAAAAAAGGGGATTTTATCGCCGGAATATTGCTGGACATCACTCAACGAAAAGAAGAAGAAGAGCGATTACGGTATGAAGCCTCGACGGATCCATTGACTGGTGTTCTAAACCGCAGAAAGATAGATTCACTCATTTATCAACATATCCTTGAATACAGGAAAAATAAGCACTCTTTCTCTCTTATCTTTATGGATTTAGACTACTTTAAGCGTATCAACGATAATTACGGACATCATGTTGGTGACAAGGTGCTGTGTCATTTTACGCAGTTGTGCCAACAGGTGCTTAGAAGTGTGGATTACTTAGCGCGTATTGGTGGGGAAGAGTTTGCTATTTTGCTGCCAAATACCAATGAAGCGGATGCCTTTGCTATTGGCGATAGAATTCGTAGCAATTTACAAAGGCGTCCTTATCTGTCTGATAACGAAGAGATACCTTATTCTGTTTCCGTTGGCTGTTTTACTGTGCGAGATGAACGGCTGGATCAGCAGGAGATATTTAAACGTGCTGATGAAGCTCTTTATCTGGCGAAACAGTCGGGGCGTAACCAAGTTAAGGTGAGCTAACGCTTGTGTCCCGATGATAAGTCGGTAGAATCAGCAAAAATTTTTAATCTTATAGTGCTATGTCTAAACTTGATTTGCATCGTCGTGACTATGTATCCATTCTCGGTGATGGAATCACCTCAGAACAACTGCAACAAACTTTATCTGGTAAGTTCCAGCCCGTTCACAACAAGTTAACGCCAAGTCCTTTTTTAACAGAAAAGAATCTTGAACGGCGCTGGCAAGTGTTGGATAACTTACCAGCAAAAGCAGAGCTGCTTGATCCTCATACGCAACAGCAAACTGACGCTTATTACAGAAACATCGAGCATTTTATTGGAACGGTGAAAGTTCCTGTCGGGCTTGCTGGGCCTTTAAGAGTAAATGGTCTATTCGCCAAAGACGACTTTTTGGTTCCATTGGCAACGACTGAGGCGGCGTTAGTGGCCTCTTATAATCGTGGGGCGAAACTGTTAACTGAAGCGGGTGGTGTGAGCGCTATGTTGCTCAATGAGGGAGTAACGAGAACTCCCGGTTTTGCTTTTTATGGGTTAGCAGAAGCGGGACAATTTGTTGCTTGGGCCGTTAATCAATATGATCAATTTAAGCAGATTGCCGAGTCCACAACATCACACGGTAAACTAACCGATGTCAATATCAATATTGAAGGCAATCATGTTTACTTAGTCTTCGAATTTTTGACCGGTGATGCCTCAGGGCAAAACATGGTGACCATCGCCACCAACGCGGTATTTGAGTTTATTTTGGCGAATACGCCAGTGGAGCCAGAGTACGCATTCTTGGATGGAAACTTGTCGGGTGATAAAAAAGCCAATAGCCAAACGTTGCGAAGTGTACGCGGCAAAAAAGTGACTGCTGAAGCCCATATTCCAGCTAAATTAATCCAAAAATATCTTCATACCACGCCGGAAAAAATGATGCAGTTTGGTCTGATGACCACCGTTGGTGGTGCACTAAGTGGCACAATTGGTATTAACGCACACTATGCTAATGCGCTCGCCGCTTTTTATATAGCGTGTGGTCAAGATGCGGCGTGTGTAGCGGAATCTGCTATAGGCATGACGCGAATGGAAGTGGATCGCAATGGTGATCTATACGCCAGCGTGACTTTACCTAACTTAATGGTGGGGTCTGTAGGTGGTGGAACGGGGTTACCAAGCCAGAAAGCGTGTTTAGAATTGATGGGCTTATATGGCCAAGGAAAGTCACAAGCGTTAGCAGAAGTATGTGCTGCACTCTGTTTGGCTGGTGAGTTATCAATAGTAGGAGCATTCTGTGCTGGACACTTTTCACGCGCTCATCATAAATTAGCGAGAAAAAGCTGAAATCTCTTGATACAAATCCTAGTAACTCGCTATCGAAGGCCTTATAATCGGGCGGTTTATTCAACCATCACCAAGTGCGAATCATGTCTGAAAATAATCAATGCGTCATTGTCGGCATAGCCGGCGCATCGGCTTCTGGAAAAAGTTTAATCGCCAGTACTATTTATGGAGAGTTGCTTGAAAAAGTAGGTGACCATCAAATAGGTGTCATTACGGAAGATTGCTACTATCAAGATCAAAGTCATCTAAGCATGGATGAACGCGTCAAAACCAACTATGACCATCCAAGTGCACTGGATCATGACTTACTCTGCCAACATCTTGAACAACTTATTGCAGGTAATTCAGTTGAAGTGCCGGAGTACAGCTATACCGATCATACTCGTACCGATAATACGGTGACGATGACTCCTAAAAAAGTGATTATTTTAGAAGGTATTTTGTTGTTAACTGATCCACGTTTACGTGACTTGATGCATGCATCGATCTTTATGGATACACCGTTGGATATCTGTTTATTGCGTCGTGTGACTCGCGATGTACAAGAGCGTGGTAGAACAATGGAGTCGGTACTGAAGCAGTATCAGAAAACAGTACGTCCAATGTTTATGCAGTTTATCGAGCCGTCTAAACAATATGCAGACATTATTGTTCCTCGTGGTGGTAAAAATAGAATTGCTATAGATGTGCTAAAAGCGCATATCGCTAAGTTGCTTAAGTCTTAATTGAACGGCAGTTTCGATTGATTTTTTGTCAATTAAGATAAAAAAGTACAATACCTTATTGAAAAAATGGCACTTTATGTGCCATTTTTAGTCTTAGTAGTTTGATTCGTTATAGCAATTACAACTCTTCAGCTATACGTTATTTTCATTTAGCAGGGATAAAACAATGAAAAAACTGTTTCTCATTATAGGCATTCCTGTATTAGCGGTGGTTATCGCTATTGCAGCCCTTCTTTTATTTGTCGACCCCAATCAGTTCAAGCCTCTTATTGTAGAGCAAACCAAGAAACAAACTGGACTGGATTTGGTGATTGAAGGGGATATAGGTTGGCGATTTTTTCCATCTGTTGGTTTGTCACTAGGTCAAACTGAATTAAAAAACCCGCAAGGGTTTAGCAATGACAATCTATTAAAAATCAGCGAGATTGGCGTCGATGTTTCGGTACTTCCGCTATTTAGCCAGCAACTGATGATCGGTAATGTGGCATTGGATGGCGCAGAAATTTATTTAGAGACTTTAAAAGATGGACGAAGCAATTTAGATGCCTTGAGCAATAAATCGTCCGAGACAGCTAGCAGCACAAATGCTGCTGAGCCGAAAGTAGAGTCTGCACCAGCTGAAGCGGCAAAGAGCACAGATACTGTGGCTAATACCCAGCAGTGGGATATTAACTTGGCCGGTATTTCCATTACCAATGCTTTACTCGAAATAACCGATGACGCAAAAGGCAGTCATACCAAGTTATATGATGTTGGTCTATCTGTGTCTGAGTTTGTATTTGATCAGTGGACGACGGTTAATTTTGAAGCGAAAGGCAATAATAACGAGCAATCTTTTACCGCGAAAGGATTGGCTGAATTTACCTTATCCAAAGACTTGGCCAATTATCAACTAAGAAACATCGCTTTTGATGCCACATTTGAGGATCCAACTACATCGATTTCCAATGCTTCTATTCACTTAGATACTTTTGTATTCGATCAAGTCAATAAGTTGAAACTGGCAGTGAAAGGTAAGGCGGCTGAGTTAGATATTGATATGTCGTTAACGTCCGACCTTATGATTGATAAGGCGATAAGCGGAGTACTTCTGGAAAACATGCAGCTAAATACGGAGCTAAAAGGGGCATCATTGCCGCAGTCTCCAATGAAGATTGTTGGTGAGTCTACTTTTAGCTTTGATTTGAACAAGCAGTTTATTGCCTTGACGTTGAACAAATTGGCTTTAAATGCCATTCAGCTAGATGGCAGTGCGACAGTACAATTGGCGACGATTGCTAAAGTTCGATTTTCGCTTCATAGCCCAGAGATTGATTTAGATGCGTTTTTAGGTTTAAACAAAACCGCCTCTCAACCTGCACCAACAGATAGTGGTAGTGGCAGTGGTCAAAAAGAGGGGGGAGCAACTGCACCGAAACAAGAAGTCGAACCGGATTTATCGGCACTTAAAACCCTAGATATTCAGGGTAAAGTGACCATAGATAAGTTTAAAGCGAATAATGTGCGTATGCAGAAGGTTACGACTTCGTTCGCTGTTGATCGTGGTGTTGTAGATTTAAACTCTTTCACTTCCAACTTATATCAAGGTTCGATTTCGGCATCAGCACAGTTAGATGCTCGTAAGTCACCCGCCAGTTACTGGGCAAAGAAAAAAATAGTGGGTGTACAAGTACAACCTCTATTAAAAGACGCAGTGGATAACAACATGGTGGAAGGTACCGGGAATATTGATGTCAATGTGAAAGGTATGAGTTTGACGCCAACTGGGCTGAAGAAGAATTTAGCCGGTGTGGTCAAAATTAACTTTGCGGATGGTGCGGTAAATGGCATCAATATTGCGCAGATCATTCGCGTTAATTACGCCAAGATCAAAGGAGAGACGGTTGAACAAAGTGCTCAAGAGTCTCAAAAAACAGACTTTAGTGCGATGAAAGCAACGTTGAAGCTATCTAAAGGGCAGATGACCACGAATGATCTAACGGTTTCTTCTCCTCTACTTCGTGTTCATGGTGAGGGTAAGGTCAACTATATTGAAGAGACCATGGACATGAACTTGGATACCTCTCTCGTCGGCTCGTTAGAAGGGCAAGGCGGTAAGGATATTAACGAGCTAAAAGACATTACTATTCCTGTTCATCTATATGGTCAATGGGCCAAGCCACAATATGAAATAGAGTTTGATAAGTTGTGGAAGAAATTAGAGAAAGAGAAGAAGAAGCAGCTAGAGAAAAAAGCAGAAAAAGAGCTGAATAAACTTCTGGATGATAAAATTAAAGATGACAGTACCAAGCAGCTGTTAAAAAGCTTATTTAACTAAGCCGCTGTCATTTGGTTATTTAAAGGAGCAGAAATGCTCCTTTACTATTTTGGAACAGATATTGGAATAAGTACTGAAAATGAGTCAGTTGACCGAAAAGCAGAAGCGTGCGATAGCACTTTTTAAAGAGAACCTTCACCTTCCCGGTGGTGGTTTCCACACACTTATTATTGAGCTTTGCAAACAGTATCAATTACCGTTTCAAGCAGTACGAAAGGTACTCAAAACGTCACAAAAGAGAGTAGAACAAAAGATTGCTAATGATTTTGTTCACGTTGAGCAGGACGATTTGACGAAAGAGAGCTGGTTGATGTTAATTAATCAACAGCTGGAACTGTTGGCAAAAGAGAATAAGCCGGTCATGGAGAGTTTGACCACAAGTGAAGAGTATCTACTTTTTATTACCAACATTAAGACTCCGGTAGAACATCAAGAGCAGCAGGATCAGTTGGAAGAGAGTCTGGCTGACTTGTATCAAAAATTTGTTTATAAGCCTCTCTCAGCCATGCTGCACACGTCAACTCTCTACTGGAAGCTTAAGGGTGAACTGGATGAGATGACAGAACAACAACGCGAGTTCTTTTGTGACTATCCAGATTATATGGTTGCCATTGAACATCTATGGCAACTGAAAGCTCAAATTAAATCATCGCTGTAGACGTTAGGCAGACGCATTATATGAACAACGCTAAACAACACTCTAGAACGCCGGCTGCTAAAGTGGGCTCAGCAAATTGTAAAATTGTCACTATTAGTAATAACGTTGGATTGCATCCCCGTAATAAACATATAGGACGTTATGACTTTGTTGCTTTGGTTAAATCGCTACCTGCCTTAAAGTCGCACCTGATCAAAAATCCTAAAGGGGACTGGAGCATCAATTTCTCCGATCCTGTTGCGGTTAAATTGCTCAATAAAGCGTTACTCTCTCATTTTTATCAGCTGACAACTTGGGATATACCGGACAATTATCTTTGTCCTCCTATACCCGGTCGAGCCGATTATGTTCATAGGCTGGCGGATCTATTAATCAGTGAGTGTGAAGATATAAAACACTCATTGGTTAAAGCGCTGGATATTGGGGTAGGGGCTAACTGTGTTTATCCGATTGTTGGAGCCGTGGATTATGGCTGGCGTTATGTTTCCAGTGATGTGGATCCTGTTTCCGTCAAGGTTGTTAATTCCATAGTCAAAAGCAATAGGGTACTTAAGGGGAAGGTTGAATGCCGTTTGCAAAGTAACAGTCGTCACCTGTTTACTAATATTATCCAGCCGAATGAGTTTTATGACATCACCATGTGCAACCCTCCTTTTCATAAGTCGTTACAAGAAGCGCAACAAGGTACTAAGCGAAAGCTGGTTAATTTAGCGGCTAACCGGGTTAAGCGTGGTAAACAGGGGGCACAACAGAACAATCCTAAGTCGGGGCTCAACTTTGGTGGTCAGCAAGCTGAATTATGGTGCGCTGGTGGAGAAGCTGCATTTATTAAAAATATGGCGTTTGAAAGCAAACAGTTTGCTGAGCAGGTGCTCTGGTTTTCTACCTTAGTGTCCAAAAAAGATAATGTCAGAGGTATGAAGAAAAACTTACAAAAAGTAGCCGCAAAAGAGATACAAATAGTTGAGATGAGCCAAGGTCAGAAAGTCAGTCGCTTTATTGCTTGGACCTTTAAAGATACGGCGGATCGAAAAAAATGGTTTGAAGAAAAGAAGTGATAATTGTCCGTTAATCAAGTCATGTTAAAGCGCCAAACGGAAGCTAAAACAGATCAGTCTTAAAATCTTAGTTTTTACTCACGTCGATAATTATGTGATCTCAATCAACTTTTATCTGTCGCTCGAAGAGTAATTTTGAAAAACGGCTGTTTTAAGAGCAATAGTGTGATGAAAAGGATAATTTTTATAAGAGATATGCTGGGATTGGTATTGATTGTCTCTATTGTTATGGTTGGACTTGGTATCTTGCTAGATGTACTGGCGATTTTTGCTTACTTTGACCATGAAGAGATGATTATGAGGTTATTTTTTCATGAATCTTTGTATTTATTTGTTTTCTTGATTCCTCCCTACTTTATTGCAAAGTACATTAACACTTCCGAATTAATTGCTGCTATCAATGAGTATCGATTAATGAAAAATAGAAGCGAGCGATAGTTTACTAGGGTCTGTTGACCTTTCGCGACTATTTTTGCAGCAGTTTGTTGGTGCTTTATACAAGGCAGCGCCTGTGAAGTGTAGCCATCTACACAAATCAGGTGATAACGCAGTAGAAAGTGCCAACAAACGCTGCCCGAAGGGTTCATCTGAAAACGTCTTGAGCTGTGTTATGAGTTGTTTACATAGAATAACTATGCTGCTCTCCTAATGCCTTGCTCAAACCGCTTTCAGATTGAACAAAATCTGTTCTTGAAAGATCAACAGACCCTAGATACTTTCCAGTAAACGGGATCAAAGAGGTGAATCACGTTCACCTCTGTATCAGATAACCTGTTACCTTGCGTATTACCAGTCCACCCCTTTAAGGGCTTTTACGCCAGACTCAAATGCGTGTTTAACGTTTTTAACCTCAGACACTGTATCTGCGGCTTCAATTAACGATCGGTGTGCTGCGCGGCCTGTAATGATGACTGACTGCATATGAGGACGAGCATCGAGTGCGGCAAGAACCTCTTCTAACTCTATATAGCCATAGTTAACCATATAGGTGAGTTCATCAAAGAGAACAACATCAATAGAGGGGTCGCTGAGCATGCGTTTACATTGTTGCCAAACCAGTTGTGCAGCTTGAGTGTCGGTCTCTTTATTTTGTGTTTCCCAGGTAAAACCGGTCGCCATAACTTGAAACTCAACTCCCAGTTTTTCTAAAAGGTTTCGCTCTCCGTTATCCCATGTACCTTTAATAAATTGAGCCACAGAGCAACGTAACTCATGACCAACCGCTCGTGCAATGGTGCCAAAGCCTGAAGTAGACTTTCCTTTGCCATTGCCTGTAATCACAATAAGTAGCCCTTTTTCTTGCTGAGCGGCTTCAATTTTTGCGTCTACTTTCTGTTTTACTTTTTGCTGTCGTTCTTTATGGCGTGTCTCTTTCATTTCCTGCGAAGACATACATATCCTTTTTGATGGTCTAAGGTGATATTGACTGTCGTTCAATAAATTTTCGCTGAACAAGCATTTTGAGGTTAGTTGAGTATAATTGAAGTATAGTTGAGTAAAAACCACGAATTGATAATGGTTACTTTAGCTAAGGTGAACCCAATGAAAAAAGTGTTGATTATTTGCATGGGTAATATCTGTCGTTCTCCAACAGGAGAGGCGGTACTTAAAGCCATTGCAGCCCAAAAAAATGTGGCAATAGAAGTTGATTCAGCAGGCACCATTGACTATCACGTTGGGGACGCTCCTGACTCACGGGCTAAGGCGGCAGGCGAGAAGCGTGGCTATTCATTTGCTGGAATTACGTCTAGGCAAGTCTGCTTAGAGGATTTTGCCTATTTCGACCTGATACTGGCCGCAGACAATGACAATATTAGTGAGTTAATGAAGATCTGTCCCGATGAATATGCTCATAAAGTTAAGCTATTTTTGAGTTACTCACAGTCGGCCTATAATGAAATACCAGACCCATACTATGGTGGTAATTCGGGTTTTGAATTAGTGTTAGATCTTATAGAAGATGCCAGCCAGCATCTTTTGGATAAGCTGAAATAGTAAAGCTTAGCTTGTTTGATAGAGTTGAAGAATATAAAAAAACCAGTTCATGATGAACTGGTTTTTTAGTGTCAAAGTAATGATACTTGTTTTGGTTGATTAACCCGCTAGTACGTCGGTTGCAACCTTGTAGCTTGGATCTTCTTTCACGTTGATTTCAACCAAGCTGCCTGCTTTTTCAAGTAGGGTACGACAGTCTGGGCTCAAGTGACGAAGGTGCAGAGTTTTGCCTAGTGCAGTATAGCGTTCTGCTAAGGTCTCAATCGCTTCAATCGCTGAGTGGTCTGCAACACGCGAGTTACCAAAATCAACAATAACGTCATTTGGATCGTTCTTGGCATCAAATAACTCTAAGAAGTTTGCAGCAGAACCAAAAAAGATAGGGCCATTAACATGGTACTCTTTAGAGCCTTCTTTATTCATTTGGCTGCTCGCATAAATGTGCTTAGCATGCTGCCATGCAAACATTAATGCAGAAGTAATGACACCAACAGCAACAGCAACGGCTAAGTCAGTTAACACAGTCACAACTGTAACCAGAACAATAACGAAGAAGTCTTGCTTAGGTACACGGCGTGCGAGCTTGAAGGTTGCCCATTCAAAGGTCCCGATAACCACCATAAACATAACACCAACTAGCGCAGCGAGTGGAATCATCTCAATTAGCGATGAGGCAAACAAAATGAATGACAACAGCGCTAATGCTGCAACGATACCAGAAAGTCGACCACGACCACCTGAGTTCACGTTTATCATTGACTGACCAATCATGGCACAACCGCCCATGGCGCCAAAGAAAGAACAGGTAACGTTAGCAATACCTTGACCAACACATTCGCGGTTCGCTTGACCACGAGAGTTTGTCATTTCATCAATGACCGTTAAAGTCAGTAGAGATTCGATAAGACCTACCGCCGCAAGAATGATGGCGTAAGGTAGGATAATTTGTAGCGTTTCTAAACTGAATGGCACAAACGGGATTGAAAACGTGGGTAAGCTACCAGCAAGAGTGGCGGCTTCGTCACCAGACATGGTGCGAAGGAAGTCAACAACAGTGCGGGTTTCTAAGCCAAGCAGTTGCACAATGAGTGTTACCGATACGATGGCAACCAGAGATGAAGGCACTGCTGTGGTAAATTTTGGAAGAAAATGGATGATTGCCATTGTTAAGCCGATTAAACCAAGCATGATCAGCATTTGACCTTGTGGCAGCCAAGTGACAATACCATTAAGGTCTGGGGCTTTAAACTGACCCAACTGAGCTAAGAAGATAACAATCGCTAAGCCGTTTACAAATCCTATCATCACAGGATGCGGCACCATACGGATGAATTTACCGAGCTTAAACACCCCAGCGGATATTTGCAGTACACCAGCCAGTAATATTGCGGCAAATAGGTACTGTATGCCATGAGTCGCGACAAGACTAACCATAACGACGGCCATCGCGCCTGTAGCACCAGAAATCATACCTGGGCGACCACCAAAAATAGAGGTAATCAAGCCGACGATAAACGCCGCATATAAGCCAACCATAGGGTCAACACCTGCAACAAAAGCAAATGCGACGGCTTCTGGTACCAAAGCAAGTGCTACAGTAAGGCCTGATAAGATATCATTCTTGGCAGAATGACTAGAAAATTGAGGAAATTCAAACATGTTGGCTCTTTCTAATAAGATAAAGACGCAATACCAATCTTTAATTGAAGCTAAAGCCAAACCGTATTTAAAAAGACGCTTTAAAACCAATTGTGATCGGACACCCACTAAGGTGGCGCATGCTACAGAAAAGTGTGACTAAGTTCAAGAATAATCAATTATTAAGAGCCAGAAATTAAATAAAAAGTAATAAAGGGGGGAGTTTAAGATCTACACTCAAGTGACCTCAAGATGCAGGATTCAGAGCAACATCAACAAGTTCAGTTCAAGAAAGATAATGGAAGGAATGGCATTCCCTTTCAAGATGATCTGACGCAGAAATGGGCGTGTTGATCAGCAGCCAATAAGTTTTCGCTGAACAAGCACCTTGAGGTCACTTGAGTGTACAAGGAATAAAACTCTAAATGATAAGGCATTGTAGTGCAGACAAACACTTAACGTGATGCCTGCAAATACTGACTTTAGCTAAGGATAACAGGACAGTCCCTTTTAGGATGCTCTACTATTTGTACCGGCCACTGATAAACGCCTTCGATGGTTTCTGCTGTTAATGTTTGCCACGGCGTGCCATCTGCTACGATCTTTCCTCCGTTTAACATCAGCACTCGATCTGCATATTGAGCGGCCAAATTAAGGTCGTGTATAACGGCAATGACACAAGCACCTGCCTGAGCTAACGATTTCGCTAGGGACAAGGTTTGGTGCTGGTGAGAGAGATCTAGTGAAGAAGTGGGTTCATCCAGCAGTAGCGCCGTTTGGTTGCCACTTTGTGCCAATTGTGTCAGTACTCTTGCTAAATGTACGCGTTGCTTTTCACCTCCAGACAAGCTGGGGTATAGCCGCTGAGCAAGGTTGAGAATATCGGTCTTTGCCATGTTATCTTGCGCAATGTTGTTAATTTGTTGTTGAGTTTCACTTAAGGCTAATGCGCCGAGTTCAACCACCTCTTCTACGGTGAAATTAAACGTTAAACTGCTCGCTTGAGGCAATACACCAAGATGCTTTGCTAGCTCCGCTGCGTCCCATTGATGATAAGGTTGATCAAAAAACGAAACTTCACCAGAACAGGGCCACTCTTGAGTGATAACCTTTAATAAACTACTTTTACCCGTTCCGTTCGGGCCTAGTAATACGGTTAGTTCGCCACAATTGAGGTCGACAGAGACGTTATCAAGTATGACTTTATTACCCAGAGTCAGGTTTATATTTTTTATACTAATTGCGATTTTAGAACTCATAAACGGCCCTTCTGTTTTACCAGTAACCAGATAAAGAAAGGGGCTCCGATTAAGGCGGTAACAATACCCACAGGCATATCCAATGGTGGTTTTATGGTTCGCGCAATGATATCGGCAATCAACAACAGTAATCCGCCCAAAATCATGGAGAGGGGCAGGAGAGAGCGATGATTGGGGCCTGATATCATGCGGCCAAGATGAGGCACGATGAGCCCTATAAAGCCTATCATGCCAGCGAGAGAGACAGTGACGCCAACACCAGCAGCGCTAAGCAAGATTAAACGTCGCTTTAGTGATTGAACATTGATGCCCATATGTTTTGCTTCTGGTTCGCCTAACAGTAACGCATTGAGCTTATTGGCATCGCGATAAAAGAAAAACATCAGTATAAGTAAACTGATGAAAGCAAGGGCGATGCCATTCCAACTTGCTCCTGCTAATGAACCCATAGTCCAGAGAGATAAATCCCTTAACGCCTGATCGTCGGCAAAATAGTTCATAAGCCCTAACCCAGCTCCGGCCAAGGCGCTCATGGCGACACCAGCCAACAGCATCACTGAAACAGATGTACCCGTTTGGCTTGTACCCAGCCGATAGACAACTAACGTGGTGAGGGTTCCTCCGATAAATGAGAAAACAGGCAAAGTACCAAATAACAGTATGTTAGGATAACTTGCTGCTAGGTTCCCAAATAGAACAATGGCAATGGCTGCGCCCAATGCGGCTCCAGCAGATACGCCAATTATTCCTGGATCAGCTAATGGATTTCTAAATAATCCCTGCATCACCGCACCACAGAGCGCCAATATCGCCCCAACGGCCACAGCAAGAAGAGTTCGGGGTAAACGTACTTCTTGAATGATCAATTGAACATGATCGGCACTAAACTGACTTTGATAGATCCAGCTTGGAATGATGGCTCTTAAGCTATCTGTTAATGCAATGTCCATCGGTCCTACAGCGACCGATGTCGCAATGGCGATATAGAGTGCTATCAATCCTATTGGGAGTAGAAAACGGATAGAGATCCGTCCGTTGGTTTTTATTTTCATAAACCTAATAATCGTTTGTGTCGCGAGTATGAATTGTTAATCACAGTCTCTTAGTTAAATTTATTAATGTTTTGACTAAAAATTGGTGCTTATCGCATCAATAGAGAGTGAGAGGTGATTCATTTCTGACGAAACAGAATGTCATGAGCGGTTTGTGTAATCAATGTTAATTTCTTTGATTTGTTTTTCTAAGCCGTCTTAACATGCTATAGCTATAAGATGGCTTTTTATATGGACGTCCATTTTGTCATCCCACTCTTTTATAGAAATAAATACTAAGTGGCTGCTTAGTGAAGCGCGCAAGCATAAAAAAACACTTATTTTTGCCAATTGCGTAGCTCTGTTGGCGGCGCTCATCAGTATTCCAATTCCTTTATTGTTACCTTTGCTGGTTGATGAAGTGTTGCTGGGGCAGCCAGCTGGCGGCTTAGCATTCCTTAACCAGTTATTGCCGCAAATGTGGCAAACACCTCAAGGCTACATCGTGTTGGTTCTGATTATGGTTATCGTTATGCGCGTGACGAGTCAGGCCCTGAATATTCTTCAAACACGTCAATTTACTTTGATATCTAAATCGCTAACCTGTTTTTTACGTCAACAGTTATTGAGTAAATTGGGCCGGATTAGTATGCGCCAGTATGAAGAGCGTGGCAGCGGTGCATTGACCTCCCATCTGGTGACAGACATTGAGACGATAGATAATTTTATTAGTTCTAGCTTAAGTCGTTTTGTCGTTAGCGTACTGAGTACCATTGGTATTTCTGCTGTGCTTTTTTGGCTGGATTGGAAGCTAGCGCTGTTTATTGTTTTGCTTAATCCGGTGATTATCTATCTGTCAAAAAAAATGGGGCAGAAGGTAAAAGTTCTTAAAAAGAGAGAAAACCAGTCATTTGAACGCTTTCAGCAACGCCTGGTTGAGACACTGGATGGCTTATATCAGTTGCGAGCATCCAACAGAGAGCGAGAGTATTTACATCGCTTACAACAAGACTCCGAGGCCATTCGTAAAGACGCTGACAGCTTTGCTTGGCAATCAGATGCCGCCAATCGGTTGTCGTTTTTGCTGTTCTTGCTTGGTTTTGAAATCTTTCGCGCCGTCTCTATGGTTATGGTGTTGTGGGGAGATCTCACCGTAGGGCAAATTATCGCAGTGTTTGGTTACTTGTGGTTTTTGCTGTCGCCGATACAAGATTTGCTCAGTATTCAATATTCTTGGTTTAGTGCCTCTGCGGCGATGAAGCGGTTAAATGTGATACTGCAGTTAGAGGAAGAACATAAAACCCCAGTAACTGTTAACCCATTTGAAAAGAACGGTTCATTTGATATTACTATTTCAAATCTACAATTTTCATACAATGAAGAGCGCAAGGTTATAGACGGCTTAACTCTACATATTCCTAAAGGAAAACGGGTGGCACTCGTTGGCGCCTCGGGAGGTGGGAAGTCTACGCTTATTCAGCTGTTACTTGGTATCTATCAAAAAGATGCCGGGGAGATATTCATTAATGGTCATCCAGTAGAGAATGTCGGCTACGATAATTTGCGGTCAAAATTGGCGGTGGTGTTGCAACAACCGATGATATTCAACGATACGCTAAGAGAAAACTTAACACTGGGTGAAGATATTGATGATGAACGGCTGTGGCACGCTCTACAAGTTGCGCAGTTAAAAGAGTTTGTGTTGGGCTTAACCGAGCAGTTAGATTCGGCTTTAGGTCGACAAGGTGTCCGGTTATCAGGTGGTCAACGGCAGCGGCTGGCCATTGCGAGAATGGTACTGGCTAATCCAGATTTTGTCATTCTTGATGAGGCGACATCTGCATTAGACACGACAACAGAAGCAGCGTTACATTCGGCACTCAACCAGTTTTTGGATGGCAGAACAACATTAATTGTGGCGCATAGGTTATCTGCGGTGAAACAGGCGGATCTTATTTATGTGCTGGAAGATGGCAAGGTGATTCAGTCGGGGCAGCATCACGAACTTGTGAATACTGAAGGGCTATATCAGACTCTGTATGGGTCGCTTCAAGCGGGGTAATCATTTAATCCTGCTGCCCATTTAAGATATCTTAAGGGTTTATATAAAGCGTATTGTCTATTTGTTTTTATGTCGTCGAGCTTTTGTCGCGGTGAGGAACAGATAAAAAAAGGCCAGATAGTGGTTAACTATCTGGCCTTTTTAATGTTACTTAACGTAATGTTGCTTAACGTTCGTTTAGTTGAAGTTAGGCTTAGTCATCGCTGCAGAAGCTTTGCTTGTGGCAACTTGACTACCCGCGCCTTTCGCTAGATAGCTATCTTGGCGTAAAGGTGCAGCGACCACGTCGATCTCTTTAATTTCTTGAGGACCAGGGGCTTTTGTCATCGCTGAGCTTGCATGTGCCTTAAGCTTAGCGGGTTTAGCTTTGCTTACGGATTTTACTACAGCTGCTTTAGCAGCCACTTCAACTGGTGCAATGTCAGCTTTAACTTCTGCGACTGGCTCACTGACCTCAGTCACTGCTGCTTCAGCAATAACCGGCTCAGAAACAACTTTTTCAGCAATAACTTTCTCAGAAGCCGTTTTCTCAGAAATAACAGGTTCTGAAACCGCAGGTTCGGTAGTTGCAGCTGTTTCTGAAACGATGGACTCTGAGGCTACGGCCTGTGGAGTACTCGTTTCTGCAACAGCAGGTTTAGTTTGCTCAACCGTTTTTTCTACCACGTGAGTTTCAGCTGTCATTGGTGTGTCGATAATATTTTCATCAACAGCTTTCAAGATGATCACTTTACCCATTGCCATTTCAGGACATGAGAAGCCACCTAGTGCCAATGTTTCTACGTTAGACTTTCTGTTACGTGAACGATCTTTACGTTTCGGTTTCGCCAAGTCATATTTAGGCATCACTTTACCCATTGCCATCTCAGGAGAAGCAACCCCACCTTTACGTAGGCGGAATGGGTTTGGTCTGCGGTCACGACTACGACGACGACGCTGTCCGCTGGCGCGTAGATGACGAGGAGAGCGACGACTGCGACGTTTCCCTTCTTCTTTCTCTACTTCAGGTTTCTGAACATCGACACTTGGTGCGATAGGTTCGTCAACGGCAACAGCGGTAATATTCTCTTGCTCATTTGACTGACTGTTCACGCGCACTTGCTTTTTAAGCTGACGACGTTGGCGGCGCTGTTTCACTTGAGCCGTTTTTTCTTCTGCTGGTGATTCAGTCTGCGCGTCTTCAGCTAACTGTTTTCCTTGAGCCGCAAGTTTAGAATTGTTCTTATTGGTTCTCTTATCTTGCTTAGGTTTACGATTTTGCTCTTTACGAGGATCTTGTTTATCCGTAGAAACTTGTTCACCATCAGTTTGATTAGGCTTACGTTTATTACGGCGGTTTTGATCTCGGTTACCTTGCTCACGATTGCCGTCACGGTTGTTGCGACGACGATTATCGTTTCTATCACGGCGATTGCGATTATTACGATTATTTCGTGGTTTCTCTTCTTTAACTTCTTCTTTAACTTCTTCTTCTGCGCCAGAGAACATTTTGCCTAACGCGGTTAAGAAGCGAGAAATCATACCCGGCTGGCTTGGTTCTTTCTTCGCGGCAGGTTGAGGAGCTGGAGTCGGTGCTGGCGTTGGAGCTGACTGCGCAGGACCGGCAAAACCTTGTAGTGCTGGTTCTTCGATCTTACGAGGCTTAATATCAACTTCTTCTTGCTCAGCCGCTTCTGCTTCTTTGAGTGCTTCTAGTTTCTTCGGTACTAAATAAGAAAGCAGCTCTTGCTCTTCACCTTCACGAATACGAATAACCTCAAAGTGAGGTGTTTCCATGTCCGAATTAGGCACAATAATGATTTTCACATTTTGTGACTTTTCAATGTGGTTAATTGAACGACGTTTCTCATTGAGCAGATACGAAGCAATGGCCACAGGTACCACCGCCATGACTTGAGAACTGTTGTCTTTTAGTGCTTCTTCTTCAATAAGACGAAGAACAGATAGCGCTAATGACTCATTATCACGAACGACACCTGTCCCCATACAGCGAGGGCAAATATGGTGGCTTGCTTCCGCTAAAGAAGGGCTCAAGCGCTGACGCGACATTTCCAACAATCCAAAGCGAGAAATACGACCAATCTGAACACGAGCACGGTCCATACGTACCGCTTCGCGAAGACGATTTTCAACTTCTCTTTGGTGACGTACTGGCGTCATATCGATAAAGTCGATTACCACTAAACCACCTAAATCACGCAGACGTAACTGACGTGCAATCTCATCGGCGGCTTCTAGGTTGGTATTCAGAGCTGTCTCTTCAATATCTCCACCTTTTGTTGCTCTGGCAGAGTTAATATCGATAGACGTTAACGCTTCTGTTGGGTCGATAACAATTGAACCACCAGAAGGAAGACGAACTTCACGCTGGAATGCTGACTCAATTTGAGTTTCGATTTGGTAATGGGTAAACAGAGGAACGTCGCCATCGTATTTTTTAACGCGGTTTAAAAAGTCAGGACGTACAAATTGTATATGCTCACGTGCGCGTTCATAAATACTGTTGCTGTCGATCAGTATCTCACCAATATCACGACGTAAATAGTCACGAATAGCACGTACAATAACGTTACTTTCTTGGTGAATTAAGAAAGGAGCAGGTCTTGAATCTGCCGTTTCTTTGATCGCGCCATAGCGATTTAACAGTAAGTTTAAATCCCACTCTAACTCTTCAGCACTTTTACCAACACCCGCAGTACGAACAATTAAGCCCATACCTTGAGGAAGGTCTAATGTACTTAGCGCCGCTTTTAGTTGAGTACGCTCATCACCTTCGATTCGACGAGAAATTCCGCCTGCACGAGGGTTATTTGGCATCAATACTAAATAGCTACCAGCTAGAGAGATAAATGTAGTTAAGGCCGCACCTTTGCTACCGCGCTCTTCTTTTTCAACCTGTACAATTACTTCCTGACCTTCTTCAAGCACTTCTTTAATGCTTGGGCGGCCTTGGTAGGTATAACCTTTAGGAAAATAATCGCGGGCGACTTCTTTAAGAGGGAGGAAACCGTGTCGTTCTGCACCATAGTCTACAAATGCAGCTTCTAAACTTGGTTCAATACGAGTGATACGTCCTTTGTAGATATTCGCTTTTTTGGATTCATGTCCAGGACTTTCGATATCAAGATCGAATAGTCGCTGTCCATCGACCAAAGCAACACGCAACTCTTCTTTTTGAGTTGCGTTGATTAACATTCTTTTCATTGTAGAAATTCTCGTTGTCTTTTCTTTATTTTAGTGTTTTTACTTGTCGCTTCGCGTCGTTACTAATGGTGTCAGATCCCATGGTTTAATCGTTGCAACCTCACGGCTGGAAGGGATGCTCGCGGACACTCCAGTCATCAGGAGTTGTTTAACCCCTGATCCACATTTTAAGTGGTAAATACTCAACATTAGTAATCGGTGAGTAGTGCGACAAGCAGCTCTATTCTTAATGTCTTACGCCATATGCTGCATTTTGATATAAAGCCATCTACTCATTTTCGCTTATTACGGAAAACTAAAAAGTTCAAAATATAATCAATTTATCCGTTATAGGAGTGAACTATAGCAGTGAAGGGGAAATTCAGCAATCTGCTTTGTTATAAACAGGCTGTTTTTTGAAGTTTGCTAAAAATGGCATCGTCATAACTCTTTGATATTTATCTTAAAACTTAGGCGTTAATAACATTTGTCCAATTTTAATCCCAAATTTTATGCACAACTCATTCTGATAAGCTTATCAATCCGCTTTTTACTGTTTTTGCTACAATTAATGTTGAAATTATTTCCCTTTATTGCTTGTTGCCAAGAAAAAGTAAGTATTCCTGTTTTTGAGTGTTAGAATAGCTGCTATGACAGAGATAAAAACCCAAGTGAAATTTGTTGATATTGACGCTGATATAGCGGGACAACGGATCGACAACTTTCTTAAAAACCAATTAAAAAATGTACCTAAGAGTTTGATTTATAGAATCATTCGTAAGGGAGAAGTGCGCGTAAATAAGAAGCGGGTAAAAGCTGAATATAAGTTAAAAGCCGATGATATAGTACGCGTGCCACCAGTAAAAATTGACCAGAGCAATACACCTGAAGCACCAAGCACAAAACTCAATAAAGTCGCAGAATTAGAGCAGTGCATTATTTATGAAGATGAGCATTTGCTTATATTAAATAAGCCATCGGGTACTGCGGTTCATGGTGGAAGTGGATTAAAGTTCGGCGCTATCGAAGCGTTGAGGTCTTTGCGTCCTGATGCTCGCTTTTTAGAGCTGGTGCATCGAATCGACAGAGACACTTCTGGAATTTTGTTGGTAGCTAAAAAACGCTCTGCACTAAGACATCTACAAGCTCAGTTTAGAAACAAAACAGTACAGAAGTACTATTTTGCTTTGGTGATGGGGCAGTGGAAGGCAAGTTGTAAGGCGGTTAATGCGCCCCTGCTAAAAAACGAAGTGAATAGTATTGTGCGTGTTAACCCTAATGGCAAAGCCTCAGAAACACGTTTCAAAATTATAGAGAAATTTAAAGAAGCGACCTTGGTTCAAGCTAGCCCAATCACCGGTCGTACGCATCAAATTCGAGTGCATACTCAGTATGCCGGACATCCTATTGCATGGGACGATAGGTATGGCGACCGACGTTTTGATGCTTATACGGGTGCAGTAGGATTAAATCGTCTATTTTTACATGCTGCACATATTAAGTTTGTCCACCCCGCAACAGAAGAGTGGATGGAAATAGCCGCTGAAATGGAAGACAAACTAAACAGCGTACTAAGTAAGCTGGATAGAAATTAATCCTGAACGGCGAGTAAATCGTGTGTTGCCAACAGTATGCAGTTTGTCTGCTGTTGGCACCATTTAATTTGAAAACAGACCCTAGTATAGGAAATTACTGTAATACATCGATGCCTTGTTGCTCTAGCATGGTAATCAGCGTTATTAATGGTAAACCGATGAGGGCGTTTGGATCATCCCCTTCAAGTTTGTTAAATAAAGCAATACCTAACCCTTCACTTTTAAAACTTCCTGCACAGTCCAGCGGTAACTCTTTATCAATATAACACTCAATTTTTTGTTGAGTTAATTGGCGAAAGTGAACTCGAAAAGTATCTAATTGCTGCTGATATTGTTGTGAATGAGTGTTGTAAAGCGCTAAGCCTGTATAAAAGGTAATGATTTTACCACTGGCGGAGGTTAACTGTTCGATCGCTTTCTCTCTGCTATGCGGTTTACCAACGATATTTCCATCTATCACACACACTTGATCTGAGCCAATGACGAGCGATGGTTTATCGAGTGAACAACTTTGAGCTTTATTAAGAGCTAAACGCATTACTAACTCTTGTGGCGTTTCGTTTTCCAATGGCGTTTCATCACATTGTGGAGCGGCGACAGAAAATGGAATCGAGAGTTTATCCAAAATGGATTTTCTATAGCGAGATGTGGATGCCAATACCAAGTCTAATTGAGTCATAATCGTGTGTTAATGGTTACGTGTAGCTTAGCAGGATAGCGAGATCGTCGTGATTGGTAAACAGGGATATCTATGCTAAGAAAAATAGTAAGTTTTTAATCTTTTTCTTTGACTCAAGACGATTTGAAAGATAATATTCGCGCCCTATGCAAAAAGTAAAAATACCGCGCTCGGTTGATCCTGCTAAGACAGCTCAAAAGCGACTTGATTACAATGGTATCATTCAAATCAGTCTTTTTAAGCGATTAGCTGAATCAGTTGTCAGCGTAAAACGCGACGCAGAAGTCTCATTGTCATTTGAGCTTGATGAACAGCGATTAGTCGTTATCTCTGGTAAAGCTAACGTCGAAGTCGATTTAGAGTGTCAACGTTGTAATGAAGTTTTCGCACATCAGTGCGATGTCCAATTTACTTATACTCCCTATTATAGTGAGAAAAGTGAAGAAGAAGCACCGGAAGAGTACGATTTGGTAGATCTGAACGAGTACGGTGAAGTAGACCTCATACAATTAGTTGAAGACGAGTTCATTTTAGGTTTACCTCAAATTGCGATGCATGATGAAGCGAACTGTAGCGTTAACTCAAACAACTTGGTATTTGGCGATCTTCCTGAAGAAGTTGAGGAAGAAAAACCGAATCCCTTCGAAGTTTTAAAGAACTTAAAACGATAAGTCGTTTAAAGTTAGGACAAAGGAGTAGGGTCAATGGCCGTACAAAAGAGCAAGAAATCACGTTCAATGCGTGGCATGCGTCGTTCACACGATGCGCTAACTACAGCAGCAGTATCTGTAGACGCAACTTCAGGTGAAACTCACCTACGTCATAATATGACAGCTGACGGTTACTACCGTGGCAAAAAGGTTATCAATAAGTAAGGTTAACCTTTGCAAACTATTACCGTTGCACTTGATGCAATGGGCGGGGACTTTGGTCCTCGCGTAACAGTGCCTGCCGCCGTGCAGGCATTGTCACATTTCCCAGAGCTAAAAGTGATCCTAGTTGGTGATCAATCTTCGATCACATCTCAACTTACCCAATTAGGACAGTCACCGAATCAACGTTTGGCTATTCAGCATAGCGAACGTATTATTGCCAATTCAGAAAAACCCTCTTTAGCCTTACGTAACAGTGATGGCACATCCATGCGTATTGCGTTAGATCTTGTTGCCGATGGTGGCGCTGATGCATGCCTTAGTGGTGGCAATACCGGGGCTTTGATGGCCCTTTCTCGTTTTCGACTTAAATTGCTTCCCGGCATAGAGAGACCAGCATTGGTGTCTGCTCTACCTACCGCACAGGCTAGGAAAACCTGGATGTTAGATTTAGGGGCCAATGTGTCCGTGGACGCGGATACTTTATTCCAGTTTGCCGTGATGGGCAGCGCGCTGGCACAAGAGCATTTATCTTCTCCTCCTAGAGTGGCAATTCTTAACATTGGAGAAGAAGAGATAAAAGGCAATGACTTGGTAAAACGTTGTGCAGAGATGCTCAGCCAAACAAAATCCATTAACTTTACTGGTTACATTGAAGGTGATCAGTTATTTGATGATGCTGCTGATGTGGTTGTATGTGATGGCTTTGTCGGCAATGTATGCTTAAAAACCTCGGAAGGGGTTGCCCATCTGTTTTTAGGCAAGCTTAAAGCTCATATGATGGCGTCAAGTTTTAAAGGTTGGGTAGCAAGAAAACTGTTTTCAGAGTTATTTAATGAGCTAAAAACCCTGAACCCCGACCAGTATAATGGCGCAAGTTTGTTAGGATTGCGCGGCATTGTGATAAAAAGTCACGGAAGTGCAGATGTTACTGCTATTATCAATGCTATTGGTGAGGCGGTACACGAAGTCAAAAGACAAGTACCAAGCCGTATTAGCGATCGCTTAGAAGCGGTTTTACTCGAGAGGCATTATTAGTCTTCATGTTTAGTAGAATTTTAGGAACAGGCAGCTATCTGCCATCTCAAGTGCGTTCAAATGCAGATTTAGAGAAAATGGTAGACACCGACGATGCGTGGATTGTCGCAAGAACGGGTATCAAAGAACGTCGTATTTCAGCTCCAGACGAAACTGTTGCCGATATGGCTACTATAGCGGCGCAAAATGCGATTGATATGGCAGGGCTAGACAAAGACGATATTGATATGATTATTGTCGCGACGACCAGTGGTTCACACGCATTCCCATCTGCTGCGTGTCAGGTTCAAGCTAATCTTGGGATTAAGCATTGTCCTGCATTTGATATGGCTGCCGCCTGTTCTGGTTTTGTTTATGCGCTTTCAGTGGCTGATCAACACATTAAATCGGGTATATGTAAAAATATTCTTGTTGTTGGCTCAGATACACTCTCTAAAACCTGTGATCCAAGTGATCGTTCTACCATTATTTTATTTGGTGATGGTGCTGGTGCGGTTGTTATCTCTGCCAGCGAAGAGCCAGGTATTTTATCCACTCACATCAATGCTGATGGTCGCTTTGGCGAACTACTCAGTCTGAGGTACCCATCTCGCCGCAATCAGGAAGACATCAATACGTGGCTTCACATGGCGGGAAATGAAGTGTTTAAAGTGGCGGTTACCCAATTGTCTCGCTTAGTAAAAGAGACATTAAAAGCCAACGGCATGGATAAGTCGGAACTCGACTGGCTCGTTCCTCATCAAGCCAATTACCGTATTATTTCAGCTACGGCGAAAAAACTGTCACTGCCAATGGAACAAGTGGTTGTAACGTTAGATCGTCACGGAAATACCTCGGCTGCAACCGTGCCAACGGCATTGGATGAAGCGGTTCGAGACGGACGAATTAAACGTGGTCAAACGGTATTGTTAGAAGCGTTTGGTGGCGGCTTCACTTGGGGCTCTGCACTAATTAAGTTTTAGATGAGTTGAGAAACAGCTCCTCTTTTCATTATTATTTGCTTAAGGAAATAAAGCTATGAGCAAGTTTGCTATCGTATTCCCAGGCCAAGGCTCTCAAGCCCTAGGTATGCTTGCGGAGTTAGGTGAACAATTTGAAATCGTGAAACAGACCTTTGCTGAAGCATCGGAAGCGCTGGGATACGATTTATGGGCATTAATTCAACAAGGCCCGGTAGAAGATTTAAATGAAACATTCCGTACTCAACCTGCACTGTTAGCGTCTTCTGTTGCTATCTGGCGTGTATGGCAAGAGCAAGGGCTGGCACAACCTGAAAATTTGGCGGGTCACAGCCTAGGTGAATACTCAGCTCTGGTTTGTGCTGGCGTATTAGATTTTAAACAAGCGATAAAATTAGTTGAGCTTCGTGGCCAGTTAATGCAAGAAGCAGTTCCAGCAGGTGTTGGTGCCATGTATGCCATCATTGGTTTGGATGACGCAAGTATCGCTAAAGCGTGTGAAGAGGCAGCGCAAGGTGAAGTGGTTTCTCCGGTAAACTACAACTCACCTGGGCAAGTTGTGATTGCAGGTAATAAAGCGGCTGTTGAACGAGCTGGTGCTCTATGTAAAGAAGCGGGCGCTAAGCGCGCATTACCGTTGCCTGTGTCTGTTCCATCTCACTGTGCTTTAATGAAGCCAGCGGCAGAAAAGCTTGCCATTGCATTGGAAGAGATTGAAGTAAAACCAGCGCAGATCCCAGTGATTAATAACGTTGATGTTATTGCAGAAACGGATCCTGCCAAAATTAAAGATGCGCTTGTTCGTCAACTATACAGCCCAGTACGTTGGACTGAGGGTGTAGTGAAAATGAACGAGTCTGGAGTAGAAAAACTGTATGAACTTGGTCCGGGCAAAGTATTGACTGGTTTGACTAAGCGAATTGTTAAATCTATGACAGCTGCTGCGGTTAATGACCCTGCTGGCTTTGATGCTGCAAAATAAGTGTGAGAAACAGATGAATAATCTTGAAGGTAAAATTGCGTTAGTAACCGGAGCCAGTCGTGGTATTGGCCGTGCTATTGCGGAACTTCTTGTAGAACGTGGTGCCATAGTTATTGGCACGGCTACTAGTGAAAATGGTGCAAATGCTATTAGCGAGTATTTGGGCGAAAATGGTAAAGGTTTGGCCTTAAATGTGACTGAACCTGAATCAATACAATTAGTATTGAAAAAAATCACTGATGAATTTGGTGGTTTAGATATTCTGGTTAATAATGCAGGTATTACCCGCGATAACTTGTTGATGCGTATGAAAGATGACGAGTGGACAGATATCATGGATACTAACCTGACGGCGATTTTCCGTCTTTCTAAAGCAGTTTTGCGTGGAATGATGAAAAAACGTAACGGGCGTATCATTAATGTTGGTTCTGTTGTTGGTACTATGGGCAACGCTGGCCAAACCAATTACGCAGCAGCAAAAGCAGGTGTTATTGGCTTCACTAAATCTATGGCGAGAGAAGTCGCTTCTCGTGGTGTGACGGTAAATACTGTTGCACCGGGTTTTATTGAAACCGATATGACAAAAGCACTGAATGATGAGCAGCGTGCTGCTACATTATCTCAAGTGCCAAGTGGTCGCTTGGGTGACCCACGTGAAATCGCAGCAGCGGTTGCATTTTTAGCTTCTCCAGAGGCCGCCTATATTACTGGCGAGACGCTTCATGTGAATGGCGGAATGTACATGGTTTAAATTTATGCGTATTTATGCATGATTTAAGTCAACTTTAGTAAAAATTTCAGTTAAAATCGTGAAGATTGTGGTTTGACCAGCATGGTCAGTCTTGCAACTTTTTATAGTTTGAATAAACTACGGAAAAACGTCGCATAGTGCGAAGTCTGTAAAGGAAAAGAAAAAATGAGCAACATCGAAGAACGCGTAAAGAAAATCATTGTTGAACAACTAGGTGTAGACGAAGCTGAAGTTAAGAACGAAGCTTCTTTCGTTGATGATCTAGGTGCTGATTCTCTAGACACTGTTGAGCTTGTAATGGCTCTAGAAGAAGAGTTCGACACTGAAATCCCAGATGAAGAAGCTGAGAAAATCACTACTGTTCAAGCTGCTATCGACTACGTAAACAGCGCTCAGTAATAGTTCTCTCCCAGGCGGTCGCTCTAGACCGCCTGAGTTTTATCTAAAATTCTTTTATCCTCACTTATCATTTATTCAATCCCGGAGAGTAAAATCGTGTCCAAGCGTCGTGTCGTTGTCACTGGCATGGGTATGTTGTCACCGGTAGGTAACAGCGTAGAATCTTCATGGAAGGCCCTGCTAGAAGGTCAAAGTGGTATTGTAAATATCGAACACTTTGATACATCCGAATTCACTACTCGTTTTGCTGGTTTAGTTAAAGACTTTAACAGCGAAGAGTATATGTCCAAAAAAGATGCTCGTAAGATGGATCTGTTTATCCAATACGGCATTGCTGCAGGAATACAAGCGCTAGATGATTCAGGCTTGTCTGTCACAGAAGAGAGTGCAGCACGTGTTGGTGTTGCGATTGGCTCAGGCATTGGTGGCCTAGGTCTGATCGAAACAGGTCACGCTGCGTTAGTCAATAAAGGTCCCCGTAAGATCAGCCCATTTTTTGTGCCTTCCACAATCGTCAATATGATCGCTGGTCATTTGTCGATCATGAAAGGTTTACGTGGCCCTAATATCGCTATCTCTACCGCTTGTACTACAGGTTTACACAATATCGGCCATGCTGCTCGTATGATCGCTTATGGCGATGCTGATGCGATGGTGGCAGGTGGTGCAGAGAAAGCATCGACGCCATTAGGTATGGGTGGTTTTGCTGCCGCTAAAGCTCTTTCTAGCCGTAATGATGAACCGCAGAAAGCGTCTCGTCCTTGGGATAAAGACCGTGACGGCTTTGTTCTTGGTGATGGAGCTGGTGTAATGGTACTTGAAGAGTACCAACACGCTAAAGCACGTGGCGCTAAAATTTACTGCGAAGTGGTTGGTTTTGGAATGAGTGGTGATGCTTACCATATGACAGCGCCGAGTGAAGACGGCTCTGGTGGTGCGTTAGCCATGGAAGCGGCGATGCGCGATGCTGGTATTACTGGCGAGCAAATCGGTTATATCAATGCTCATGGTACCTCTACCCCTGCTGGTGATGTGGCTGAATTGCGTGGTGTTAAACGTGCAATCGGTGAAGAAGCAGCGAAAACGGTATTAGTATCATCAACCAAATCTATGACGGGTCACTTATTGGGTGCCGCAGGTTCGGTAGAAGCGATTATTACGGCAATGGCATTGGTTGATCAAATTGTACCGCCAACTATTAACTTAGATAATCCTGACGAAGGTTGTGATCTAGACTTAGTGCCTCATACTGCTCGTAAAGTCGATATGGAATATGCGCTTTGTAACTCGTTTGGTTTTGGTGGCACAAACGGTTCATTGATTTTTAAGAAAATCTAACCAAGTTTCCCTATCTGTTGATGAAAGAACGGCCGATTAAAAATATCGAGCCGTTTTTTTTTGCATAGGGTAGGCGCATTTTCTGTTAACATTAGCCGCTGTACAAAATCGACCAGCGGCTGCTTAGTTAAAGTATTGGCTAGCGGTCTGTAGCCAATAGGGTAGAAAGGAATGATTTGGGTAAATGGAGAACCATCAGCCACAATTCCTGCGGATGATCGTTCATTTCAATACGGTGATGGTTGTTTTACCACCATACTAACCGCCACAGGAGAGCCTCTCGATTGGGCGCTACATACTCAGCGGATGCAATCTTGTTTGGATCTGTTAAATATTGCGTCGCCGGACTGGGAGCGAGTTAAGCTGTGGGTAAAGAAGGCAGCTAATTCAGCATTAAGGGCTGGTGTAAAGTTGCATGTTAGCCGAGGAAGTGGGGGACGTGGATACAGCCCGACAGGCGCACATAATGTGGTGGTAACCATTAGTTCGTTTGCTTATCCTGCACACTATCTTAACTGGCAGCAACAAGGTGTCAGCCTTGGTATTTGTCCATCGAGGTTAGGTCACTCACCATTATTGGCGGGCCACAAGCACAATAACCGTTTAGAACAAGTACTCCTTAAAGCTGAAGCCGACAAGCTTGGTCATCAAGACGCGCTGGTGTTAGATATTCAAGATAATGTCATTGAAACAACAATGGCGAATCTTTTTTGGCTAAAAGATGAAGTGCTATATACCCCAAATCTCTCTTTATGTGGAGTAACAGGTATCGCTCGTTATAAAGTGCTGCAAGAGGCTAAAGCGATAGGTCTAACGGTTAACGTGGCGGACTATGTTTTGGCTGATATTATGGCGGCTGACGAAGTATTTATGACCAATGCTTTGTTGACGGTTGCCCCCATTATTAATATTGATCATCAAAGCTTCGTTGTAGGAAGCAAAACACGATATTTTCAGGAGACGTTAACTTCGTGATTAAAAAAATTACATTACTTTTGCTGCTGGCTGTGTTACTTGCAGGCGGCGGTTATCTTTTTGTCAAAAAGCAGACAGAAGAGTATGCCAATCAGAGTATACAAATCACTGAAGCCACCATTATTACCATTAAAAGTGGTAGCAGCTTTTCCTCATTACTTAAGCAGTTAGAGCAACAGAGTTGGATTGTAGCTAATCAGTACTCGAGTTTGCTGCGTCGTTTTCAGCCGGAACTGACTCATATTAAGGCGGGCACTTTTCTCATACAGCCTGAGATGACACTGGCTGATATGCTGTTGTTTATCGCCAAAGGTAAAGAGCATCAATTTGCCATTACGTTTGTAGAAGGTAGCCGATTTACCGAATGGCGTGAAAGCTTGAAGCAAGCTGAATACTTGCAGCAGAAAATTGAACAATTAACAGAGCAGGAGATAGCGGAACGGTTAGCGATACCGCAGAAGAAGTTAGAGGGGCTATTTCTTGCTGAGACCTACCATTACACTGCTGGTATGTCTGATTTAGATATTCTAAAACGAGCACATCGAGATTTAAAAGAGGTGCTGGCGGCTAGCTGGGATGGACGCCAAGAAGGGTTACCTCTAGCATCAGAGTATGAGGCGCTAATTTTGGCGTCTATTATTGAGAAAGAAACAGCAATAGAGTCTGAAAGAGCCACTGTATCCTCTGTCTTTATCAATCGTCTAAAACGAGGTATGCGTTTGCAAACGGATCCTACGGTTATCTATGGCATGGGTGATAAATATAACGGCAATATTCGCAAAAAAGATCTTCAAACTCGTACTGCGTATAACACCTATGTTATTAATGGATTACCACCAACGCCTATTGCCATGGTGGGTAAATCATCCATAGAAGCAGCACTCCAGCCTATTAGCAGTAACTACCTCTATTTTGTTGCCAGTGGTCTTGGTGGTCATGTGTTTTCGAAAAACTTAAAAGATCATAATCGTGCTGTACAACAGTACCTAAAACAATTAAGAAAGAAAAAATGAATAACGCCAAATTTATCGTTGTAGAAGGCCTTGAAGGGGCTGGAAAAAGCACCGCCATTGCTGCTATTAAAGAGACATTATCTCAGCACGGTATTTCCAATATTGTTAATACTCGCGAGCCGGGCGGTACTGTGTTGGCCGAAAAAATGCGAGCCTTGGTAAAAGAGGAGCATGAAGGCGAAGTTCTGCAGGATATGACGGAACTGCTTCTTATTTATGCCGCTCGGGTACAACTGGTGGAAAATGTGATTAAACCCGCGCTTGATAAAGGGCATTGGGTTGTTGGAGATAGGCATGATATGTCTTCTCAAGCTTATCAGGGCGGAGGTCGCCAAATTGACCCTAAAGTGATGAGTAATCTGAAGCAAGCAACACTTGGCGCATTTAAGCCAGACTTTACTCTTTATTTAGATCTCGACCCTCGATTAGGGCTTGAGAGAGCGAGAGGCCGTGGTGAACTAGACAGAATAGAAAAGATGGATATCAGCTTTTTTGATCGCTCTAGAGCTCGCTACCTAGAGTTGGCAGCCAATGATGACTCAGTAAAAGTGATCGATGCTAGCCAGAGTATTGAGCAAGTAGAAGCGAGCATATATCAGGCCTTGAACTTATGGTTAAAGGACAACGGGTAACTTCCTTTATGCAAAATGTCTATCCTTGGCTAGAGCCGGTTTGGTTAAAATGGCAGAACTTGAGTGAAACAGACTCTGTTTCTGGTGCGATGCTTTGTAGTGCGCCAAAAGGAACGGGGTTGCCTGAGTTAGCTAAACATTTTGCGCACACGTTAGTGTGTAGCCATTCGACATCTGAACCATGCGGTTTTTGTCACTCTTGTGCGCTTACTCAATCAGGAAATCATCCTGATGTGCATTGGGTTGTTGCTGAAAAATCGGGTAAATCTATTACCGTAGACCAAGTTAGAGAATGCAATAAATGGGCTCAGCAGTCATCTCAGCTTGGCGGTAAGCGAGTCATTATCATCTCTCCTGCTGAAGCAATGAATGAGTCGGCGTCTAACGCATTACTAAAAACCCTTGAATCGCCCTCGGAAAACTGTGTCTTTTTACTACTGACGACCAATAAGAATGCTTTGTTGCCAACCATTATAAGTCGTTGTCAGAAATGGCAGGTCGCTCAGCCAGATATAGAACAAGTTTACTTATGGCTCAAGTCGGAAAGTGATGTAGAGATCAACCACACCGGTATTCGTCTTAATAATTACGCACCGTTACAATCGCTGCAATTTTTTGAAAGTGGCCAATATCAACATTTTTTAACGTTGCAACAGGCACTATTTGATCTGCTTGCCGGTGATAGTTGTCATTATTCATCTATTTATCTCCTGCTTAAGGACGATTTTTTAGCACGTTTAAATTGGCTGGCGATTATTCTGTCAGATATCCAGAAAAGGCACTTTGCAATTGAAGAGATAGGTTTGTGCTCCCTTAGTAAAGAGTTGATGACCGTTGTTCCTTATCAATCGGCTTACAAAGCGTCAACTGCTCTAGCTGAGTTAACTCATCAGTTCACTACTTTTTCTGGTCTCAATCAGGAGTTATTGCTCACCAATTGGTTAATAGAACTTCAAGAGGACTTATGTTCGTAGATTCCCATTGTCATCTCGATAAGCTTAACTATGAGTCGTTACATAGCGACGTGAATGACGTTATAAGTAAAGCACAACAGGCGAAGGTGACAGAGCTGCTGTCTGTTGGCGTTACATTAGATGCATTCCCTGCCATGATAGAAATGATTGAACCGCATAGTAATGTTTATGCTTCTTGTGGGGTTCATCCACTGGACGTGGAAAGCGATTTTTCATTGCAGATGTTAGAAGAGTACGCCAATCATAGTAAAGTTGTGGCGATCGGTGAGACCGGGCTGGATTACCATTATCAACCTGAAACTGCTGTGTTACAAAGAGAACGATTTGAACAGCAAGTTGCTCTGGCGGTGAAACTGAATAAACCGCTGATTATTCATACTCGTGATGCCAGAGAAGATACATTAGCAATACTTAGAGAGGGTAATGCGCAGAACTGTGGCGGCGTTATCCACTGTTTTACCGAAGATATGGCATTTGCAGAGCAAGCGATGTCGCTCGGTTTTTATATTTCTATCTCAGGTATTGTTACTTTCCGACAAGCGACGCAGCTCAAAGACGTTGTAAAAGCACTGCCGATAGAACGCTTGTTAATTGAAACGGATTCGCCTTATCTGGCCCCCGTTCCTCATAGAGGAAAGCAGAATCAACCGGCTTATGTTGTTGAGGTTGCTCAGTATATTGCTCAATTGAAAAATATCTCTCTTACAGAAGTTGCACAAAAAACCACTGACAATTTTAGAAAATTGTTCTTATCCTAGAGTGATTATGTTTTCAATCAATGCTTGAACTCATGGCGATAAACTCTCGCTAAACAACTAACTAGGGTCTGTTACTTAAAAATATAGCCGCGACGTAAATCGCGGTTTTTTATTTTTTGATACTACAGTTTTTCTGATAATTCACTTATTAAAAATCGGTTTTCTGTATATTGCATTAGTGAGTAATATTATATTTTTTATTTCCCATATAAATAAAAGCCCAAGTATAAATAATACTTGGGCTTATAATTTAAAAGACCAGTTATAGGGATACTGGCCTTTTATTATTTCAAATTAAGCAAGTGCTTCCATTTGACCTTTGATAATCTCTGAGTGAGTACCAAATACCGCTTGGAAGTTATCACCTTTAACAAATACACCAGCAGCACCAAGTTGTTTCAGTTTATCTGTATCAACTTTAGAACCATCATTTACAGTAACACGTAGACGAGTGATACATGCTTCTAGGTCTTTGATGTTCTCTTTACCACCAAATGCCGCTGTGATGTTCATAGCAAGCTCATCGCTGCTTGTGTCTGCTTGTACTTTTGACTCGCTTTCATCTTCACGTCCTGGAGTTTGAAGATTAAAGGCTTTAATCAAGAACACAAATACTGTGAAGTAGATTGCAGCATAAACAAGACCAACAAGAGGTAGCATCCAACCGTTAGTTGAGTGACCGAACAGTAGCGTGAAGTCAAATAGACCGTGGCTGAAAGTAGTACCGTGTTTGATACCAAGAACAATCATTACTACGAAAGCAGAACCCGCAAGTAGAGCGTGAACAACATATAGTAGAGGCGCAACGAATAGGAACGCAAATTCGATTGGTTCAGTAATACCAGTTAGGAATGATGTTAGAGCAGCAGAGCCAAGGATAGAAGCAACCAGTTTTTGCTTATCGCTTTTCGCTGTTACATACATTGCTAGACACGCAGCAGGTAGACCAAACATCTTGAACATGTAACCACCAGCTAGGTTACCAGCAGTTGGGTCACCAGCAAGGTAGCGAGGGATTTCACCGCGAACAACTTCACCAGCTGCTGTTGTGAATTCACCAACTTCATAGAAGAAAGGTGCGTTCCAGATGTGGTGTAGGCCGAATGGGATTAGAGAGCGTTCAACAATACCGTAGATACCAAAGGCTACTTCTGGAGACTGATATGCAGCCCACTCAGAGAATAGAGCGATACCTGCACCAATTGGTTGCCATACAACCGCTAGGATAGCAGCAACAATACACGCAGCTAGAGAGGTGACGATAGGAACAAAACGTTTACCACCGAAGAATCCTAAGTAAGTAGGAAGCTTGATAGTGTGGTAACGGTTAAAGAGTTCGGCCGCAACCAGACCCATAATGACACCACCAAATACCCCAGTATCAGTACCTTCAGCAACAACACCCAATACGCGAGTCATTGTTAGGTAACCTAGTGCCGCTGCTAGAGCCGCTACGCCATCATTTTTTGTAAAACCAAGAGCTACACCGATTGCAAACAACAGTGCCATGTTTGCAAACACACCCAGACCGGCCTCGGTCATTACTTGTGCTACGATTTCAGGTAAAAACTTAGCAACTTCTGAGTTACCACCAATACCGAGTAAAATACCAGCTGCAGGCATACACGCCACAGGTAGCATGAGGCTGCGCCCCATTTTTTGCATAGTACTAAAAAAGTCCATATAACCCCCGTTATAACTTTCTGAGATAATAATAAAATGTGTTTTTGTTAATTACTTATCAAAAATGTGGATATAACTATTGTTAGTAATTAATTAAATAATAGTTGGCATATTTATATAGTCCAAAAATAAACTTTCTTATTTATTGAAGGTTTCTTTTTAGATTTCTTTAAATGAATATGTTCACCGACTGAGAATATAATAGTGGTTCTTGAAATATTTTTTCGGGTCGGTGGTCACGCTGGATGTAACAAAAGGTAACATAGCGCAATGCGACGGTAATAATGTGGTAAATTTAGGTTATAGGGTGAAATTACGCATTTTTATACAGAATGATATTCCAGTTTTGAGATGTTTTAGTTATTTATCATGCTCATTATAGTGAATAATGAGGTTTATATGGCAAGGTTAGCGGATGGTTAGATTAGGTAGTTTGTCTTGCCGCTGACGAAAGCATAAGTAATGATTATACTCAAGTGACCTCAAGGTGCAGGATTCAGAGTGGCATCAATAGGGTCAGTTCAAGAAAGATAATCGAATGAATGGCATCTCCTTTCGAGATTATCTATATAATTTGTTGACGCATTGGAGGAGAACATAAGCATGTATGCAAAGAAACGAATTCTAGTTGTCGATGATGATCAGGAAATTCGTGAATTACTCGATGAGTATTTGACACGAGCAGGATATACGGTTGTCTTAGCCTCTGAAGGTGAAGAGATGAAACGCCACTTATTAGAAGGGGAGCCTGATCTTATTTTGTTAGATGTAATGCTGCCTGGAGAAGACGGTTTCTCCCTTTGCCAGTATATTCGTCGTTCTTCTAATGTGCCTATCATTATGCTTACGGCTGTTTCAGATGAAACCGATCAAATAGTGGGTTTGGAAATTGGTGCGGATGATTATGTGGCAAAACCATTCAGTCCTCGTCAATTAACCGCCAGAATTAAAGCCATGCTACGGCGTACTCGTGCAGTGGAAGTGCCTAAAGCGAAACCGCAGCGCATTACGTTTTCAAACTGGACTCTCCATGTCCGAACTCATACGTTAACGGATATAGATACCGGCAATGAAATTGAATTGTCGGGTAAAGATTTTACTTTGTTGATGTTGTTCCTAGATCATCCTAACCAAATTTTAGATAGAGACAGTATTTCGCAAGTGATGAAGGGACGTAATGCACTGCCGACAGAACGAGGTTTAGATGTGCAGTTAAGCCGACTTCGTAATCAACTCGGTGATAGTGGTAAAAAACCTAAATTGATTAAAACCATGCGTGGTGATGGCTACATATTGGCGGCGGATGTCATATATGACAGTTAATGAGCCTGTTCATTGGCTAAAAACAGTGTATCAAGCGAGCAAAGAGCGTTTAAGGCGAATCGTTCCGCGTTCATTGGTGTCTCGTACTCTTTGGCTTACGTTACTCTCTGTCATATTTGCTCAGCTTATTGCTACGGCTATTTGGTATACCCAATCTAAATATCGGGAACTAGAAGGGTTAAAATCGACCTCTATAAGTATGGCGAATAACTTTGCGTCAACGGCAAATTTTTTTCAGTCTCTACCACAACAATATCGTCATATTGTTCTGGACCAATTGCGGAATATGGGTGGCACGCGGTTTTTTGTCTCTTTCAATGAAGAAGAGATTACGATCGATCCTGTAGCAAATAATGAGATGAAACGTACAGCCATTGAGGTGTTCGAAACTATATTGATGGAAAAATTACCGGGTCTAAACCAAATTAATGTTCAATTTTCTCTGCCGGATAATTTACATGTTCTTAGTAACGATACCTTACTCAGCGATCTTCCTAAATCGTGGGCTCATTATACCTTGAGTTTAGAGCCTCTTAATCCACCAATATTGGTGGTGCAAATTGAACTGGCAAAGAATGAATGGCTCTATATTGCCGCATTACTTCCTTCACCGTATGTCATGCTGGAAGATGAAGTGCTCTCTAATCAACAAGTATTCTTTATCCTGTTTATTACAGCACTATTGATGACCTTAACTTATTTTATGATACGCCTGCAGGTTAAACCGCTAAAACGTCTCGCACAGGCTGCGAATGCGCTAAGTATGGATATTGATCAACCTCCGCTAGTGGAAGAGGGGGCATCGGAGTTAGTGACGGCAACACGAGCTTTCAACCGAATGCAAATGCGACTTGGAAGGCATATAGAGGACAGAGAAAGGCTATTTAGTGCTATTTCTCACGATTTAAAAACACCCATTACTCGCCTTAGAATACGTTCAGAGTTAATTGAAGATGACCAGAGAGGTTTAAAATTTAATCGAGATCTGGATGAGTTGGAATTAATGGTAAAAGGCGCGTTACAAACCGTTAAGGATACTGACATTCATGAGAACCTGGATGAAGTTGATTTAGTGGACATGATAGAGGGCATAGCAGAGCATCATAATCGCGATAGAGAAAATGTTCAGATCGCGTCGGTTGATGCGCTTCCATTTGTATGCAAACCATTAGCATTAAAACGTTGTTTGACCAATATTATTAATAATGGCGTCAAATACGGAAATGAAGTCAATATCGTGTTAACAAAGTCGGATGACTCAGTAGAGATTATTATTGATGATAAAGGTCCGGGGATCCCAGACACGTTAATCGAAGATGTTTTTAAGCCCTATTTTCGCTTGGCAAAAGATGATGAAGGGCATGGTCTAGGTATGGGGATCGCGAGAAGTATTGCTCATGCCCATGGCGGGGACCTAACCATATGCAATTTACAACAAGGGGGCTTACGAGTTTGCGTTAGCCTCCCTATTGCAGCTGTACGTTAGCTCGTAGTTAAATGAAAAAGGTGCGAGCACTTGAGGAAAAGTAACATGTATAGAAAGCTTTTATCGCTAAGTGGCATATCTCTAGGCGGATTACTGTTAGCGACAAATCTGGCTGTTGCCAATGAACTGGAAGTTCTGCACTGGTGGACGTCTGGAGGAGAAGCTCGTTCAGCAGAGTTACTCAAAGAGGTCATGGAAAGCAAAGGTTACACATGGAAAGACTTTGCCGTGGCAGGTGGTGGCGGTGAAAGCGCCATGATGGTGCTTAAAGCGAGAGCCGTATCCGGTAATCCTCCTACTGCGGCTCAAATTAAAGGTTACGATATTCAAGAGTGGGCGCAACTAGGCTTTTTAACCAATGTCGAGGATGTCGCTATCGCTGAGCATTGGGATAATGTCCTGCCTAAATCTGTAGCCGATATCATGAAGTTTAAAGGGAAATATGTCGCGGTTCCTATCAACTTACATAGAGTGAACTGGTTATGGGCAAACCCTGATGTATTTGCAGAAGTCGGTGTATCCATCCCGACGACGTTGGAAGAGTTTTTTACCGTTGCTGAAAAAATCAAAGCGGCGGGATATATCCCATTAGCTCACGGAGGACAACCGTGGCAAGACACGACCTTGTTTGAAGCGATAGCATTGGCTGTTTTGGGGGCAGAAGATTATCGTAAAGCTTTTGTAGATTTAGACATGGATACTTTATCGGGAGAAAAAATGGTGGAGGTGTTCAGTCGTTTCCATCAACTACGTAATTATATAGATAAAGCCTCTTTTGGACGAACATGGAATGCTGCGACAGATATGGTTATAGAAGGTAAAGCAGCAATGCAGCTAATGGGAGACTGGGTGAAAGGTGAGTTTACTGCGGCAGGAAAAGTACCGGGTGAAGATTACCTTTGTGTCCCAGCACCTGGAACAGTAGATATGTTCAGTTATAACATCGATAGTTTTGTCTTTTTTAAGCACTACAACAAACTGGCAAAAGAGGGTAAAGCACAACTCGCTCAAACGATCATGTCTAAATCTTTCCAAGAAGCATTTAACTTCAATAAAGGCTCATTACCGGCTAGAGCTGATATCTCATTAGATCGATTTGATCAGTGTTCAGTGGCTTCGATGGAAGCTTTTCGCCAGTCTGAAGGTTCACAGAATTTGTTACCAAGTTTGTCTGCTAATATGTCCACTACCAGCTTTGTTCGAGATGCCATTTTTAGCGTTGTTTCAGACTTTTTCAACGATGCCGATGCCGACCCTAAAAAGGCGCCGGATAGATTGGCTCGGGCAATAAAAGCCGCCATGTAACTGTTATCTATTTGGTTGATACCTCAGTCGCCTCAAATAAAAAACCTCAATAGTCATACTATTGAGGTTTTTTTCATTGCGCTATTAGCCGATGGATTTACTGCTTGTCCATCGCTTTCTTAATACAAAATGCTGCTCCACCCCAAGTAACACCAAGGCCGATAATCATCATTATAATTGCACCAGTAGTCATTATTGTGCCTCCGCTAGTGGTTTTTGTGGTTGGCTGTTCATGTTGATAATGACACCAACAGCGATTAAAGCGACGATAAGTCCCCAACCTAGAGTCATTAGTTCAAACTGAGCATAACCACCATAGCCTTCATTAATAAGGTGGATAAACTTAGTGGCGACAATAATGGCTAACATGATTGGCGATACAAAACGTAGACACATTTCAAACCAAACACCGACTGTGAAATCGGATACTTTGTTCACGTATTGACGAATGTCAGACAGTTTAACGAGCCAAGCCATCAGTACAATTTCAATTAGGCAGCTTGTTAAGATACCAACGTTGTTTACAAAGTGGTCAACAAGATCAAGTAGTAGTAATCCGCCGTTAGTTGCAAATGCTAGTGAGATAACAAAACCTGTACCACATACAATGGTCGCGGCTTTCTTACGGCTCATTTCTAACTTATCGATAATGGCTGAGGTTACCGCTTCGATAATAGAGATATGCGAGCTTAAACCTGCAACAACCAAAGCTAGGAAGAATAGAGGCCCAAGGATATAAGGCGCTGGCAGAAGATTGATCGCCGCTGGAAGCGTAACAAACGCTAGACCGACACCTGCACTAACAACTTCAGTTAGTGGTTTACCTTGTTCTGCAGCCATGTAGCCTAATACAGAGAAGATCATGATACCTGCAAGAATAGAGAAGCCACAGTTGATAAGCACCGTCATAAAGGCGTTATTTGTGATATCCGACTTTTCAGGAAGATAGCTAGAATAAGCCAGCATGATGGCGAAGCCTAAACTCAATGTGAAGAATATCTGTCCATATGCTGCTGCCCAAACTTTAACATCCATAATTTTGCTAAAGTCAGGTTCAAATAGATAGTTAACACCATTTAGTGCACCAGGAAGGAAGATCATTCTACCAATAAGGAAAAGCACCATTAGGAAAAGAATCGGCATCATGATTTTAGATGCACGTTCAATACCTGCTTTTACACCACCGGCGATAGCCGAATAAGTAATACCCCAAGCAATAAGCATTGCGCCAGCAATACCCCATTGGATGCTACCAAGGTTCGTTGGTGAGTTGTCGCCAAGTGCTAAATACTCACTAAAGAAGAAGGCGTTGGTGTCGGTTCCCCAAGCTTGGGTAAATGACATGCCAAAGTAGGAAATTGCCCAGCCGATAACCGCAACATAGTAGACGGCGATGACGGCTGCAATACCAATTTGGAACCAACCTAACCACTCAAACTTTGCGTTGATGCGGCTAAGCGTAATTGGTGCTGAGCCTCGGTTCTTCTGTCCCATACTGAATTCTAAGATCATAAATGGGATACCAGCGGTGATCATGGCAAAAAGATAAGGGATAAAAAAGGCGCCACCACCATTCTCATAAGCCATGTATGGAAAACGCCATATGTTTCCTAGGCCGATTGCGGACCCTACTGCGGCAAGTATAAATCCTGCACGGGACCCCCATTGTTCACGCTTCATAATTACTCCTTACAACTTGACTCTGAGATATGAAGCTTTACTGGTATCAAGCAGATATTGTATTAATGGATTGTTAACATTTATGATGAAATTAAATTCTCTGAAAATGACAAGTTAGCAGTTTGAACTAGCTCTCATTTTTAAATGTTATGGTTTTTTATTCTGCTGATAACGGTAAAACTCAGAGTATGTATCTAAATTTTGCGATGTGTGTTTGCGAAAACTGAAACATTCAGCTGCGCATTATGGGCAGATTACAATTTTAATCTGATGAGTGCAATAGAAAGGCGATGTTTAAAAAATGATAACAAGTGGTGCTTTAAATGTTAAAACTACTTAGTGAGTAGTGTTATGAGTGGTAAAAATATTAATACATGGTTATTAATTCCTGCTTGAGAGTTAGTGGTGGTTTATATGTCTGTTGTTGCTAATAGAGAGTTCGACTGAAAAATGTTCAAATTTCCCCATTTTGTTATGACTACGGAACACAACAAAGCTCAGAGATGGCATAGACGATAAGTTTTGTGTGATTTTTACTGCATATTGATTTGTTTGCTCTTGGGGTTTCTCTGTTATATGAATTATGTTTATTAAGAGAGATATTTTTATTAACGGTACGACTTCTTCAACAGCTTGATTATGCAAATGAAGGGGCGTCTATTTTTAAGTAAGGAAACGTAATGGAATACGATTTAAAACTGGCACTGTCTATTGTTGTTGCAGCATTTTCTTTAATTATCGTGTCGGGTGTTATTGCCGTAGTCAGTTGATTGATGCCAAATCGCGGTGATAGCTGCATGCCGGTGTCTTGATCAGAAGCTAATGTACTCTCGTGATAGAAGTAGCTGAAGTTACTTTAAGAGAGAGATTCATAACCTAAACATCATTAATGTAAATTAGGCATTGCAGACGTCAAATCGTCAGAATTAAGGAGGGGGGATGTCCAATCGGGGCGTTGTTAGTGGAACCCACTCCACTTTGCAACACGCTAAATATGCGAAATACATCAATGGCTCCTCTGCTCTCATTGCTCAAGGTGGAGGGCAGCGGGGTATTTTTACCTCTGGGGTTTTAGATGCGTTTATTTTGTCTAATTTTGATCCCTTTGATGTATTTTATGGTACCTCTGCTGGCGCATTGAATATTTGTGCTTATCTTTGTCGCCAAACGGGACTTGGCAAATCATTCTTAGTGGATCTTACCACTGACCCTCAATTCTTTAATTTGTTTAGTTATATTCGGCGTAAACAGAGCATGGATATCGACTGGGCAATACGTAAAATTAGCCAGTTCCCTTATAAACTTGATTTGGATTTAGGCCGAATGATATTGGCGGATCGAGGAGCGTATGCCTCTGTTACGGAAGTCTCTCATATTCGTGATGAATACCTGCCGATTCTAGGGGAAGAGTGGTTTGATGTGATGCGAGCGACATGCGCCATACCCGCGCTGTATGATGGTGAGGTCTCTATTGCAGAGAAAAGTTATGTTGATGGTGGTGTTACTGCTGCGATTCCTGTTCAAGAAGCGTGGAGGCAAGGCCATCGTAACATAATGGTAATTCGGACGGATGTGGCTGAAGAACCAGAGCAGAATGGTGATGCTTTTTTCATTAGCAAAGACGCTGTTGGTAATAATGATCTATTTGCTAAAAACATCACGACAGAAAAGAGAACCGATGAAGTTGATCCTCTGTTGTTTGTGCAGCAGCACTGGGAACAGACTCTGAATAAGTGGAAAGGGGAGTGGAGTGAGTTCTGGCAGGAACAAATAGATAAGTCCAAACAGAAGAAAATGTCGTTCAAGCACCTTGACTTGTTAAATGGTGGTCGTTGGTTGTTTGGTGGTGACGATGTTTATCGTTTAAGTCATCTGCTGGGGGACAAATTTGATTCAGGCTTGGCCGATTATTTGATGGTTCATTACCAAACGTATGCTTTAACCCAACAGTTTTTGCTTAATCCACCGGATGATTGTTTTATTGTACAGATTTGCCCAGCGCAACCTTTGAAATCATCAGCGTTATTAAGCAAGAAAGAGGAGCTATTACATGACTATCAGCTTGGCTTAGATGCGGGTTATCATTTTATTGAACAGTTTTCTTTGACTAAAAAATTAAGTTAATCGTGCTGAAGCTGAGTACATGGTGATGAAAACCCTAACATAAATTAGTTGTTAGGGTTTACAGTGATAAACGGAGAATTATTCTACTGACATTATACGCATGCAGTTAGTTGAGCCGATGATATCCATAACATCACCTTGAGTAATGATGACTTTATCCCCTGTGTCCACTAAACCTTTCTCTTTTAATGTGATAATGGCTTCTTGTGCAAATGTAATCCCTGCATCGGCCTGACATTCAAAAAATACAGGTGTGACTCCTCGATAGAGTGAGGCTCTATTTAAGGTGCTTTCGTTTCTAGATAAGGCGAAGATAGGAAGCCCGGAACTTAAGCGAGACATCATCAATGGCGTTCTGCCTGATTCAGTTAGGGTAATCATCGCTTTCACGCCATGAAGGTGATTGGCCGCGTACATGGTCGCCATGGCAATGGTCTCTTCTGTAGAGTCAAACTGACTATCTATACGGTAGCTGGATGCATTCAACGATGGCATTTTCTCTGCTCCCATACAGACGCTTGCCATCGACTCGACCGTTTCTATTGGATAAGCACCGACGGCGGTTTCTCCCGATAGCATAACGGCATCTGTACCATCCAGCACGGCGTTAGCGACGTCCATCACTTCAGCTCGGGTAGGCATAGGATTCGTGATCATGGACTCCATCATTTGCGTTGCAGTGATCACTACGCGGTTTAAACTTCGGGTACGGCTAATTAATTGTTTTTGCACTGCAATTAATTCCGGATCGCCAATCTCTACCCCTAAATCGCCACGAGCGACCATAATGGCGTCGGATGCTAAAATAATGTCATCAATGTTCTCTACATTGGCCACCGTTTCCGCTCGCTCTACTTTGGCGACGAGTTTTGCTTCTAAGCCTGCATCTCGGGCGAGTCTGCGGGCGTACTTCATATCTTCACCATTACGCGGAAATGAAACGGCTAAGTAGTCCACCTTGATTTTTGCCGCAGTTAAAATATCGTTTTTGTCTTTATCGGTAAGTGCGTCCGCTGAGAGGCCGCCTCCTTGTTTGTTGATTCCTTTATTGTTAGAGAGCGCGCCGCCTATCACGACTTCTGTATGTACCTTGTTGCCTTTTACTGAGATGACTTTAAGTTGAACTCTACCATCGTCTAATAGCAGTACATCACCGTTAACAACGTCTTGCGGTAGCTCTTTGTAGTCTAAGCCAACAACATCTTGATCCCCTTGGCCGGCTGGAAGGTCGCTGTCTAGGGTAAATTTGTCCCCTTTGTTGAGTATGACTTTTTCATTTGTAAAGGTAGACACCCGAATTTTAGGCCCTTGTAAATCACCTAAAATGGCAACGTGCATGCCTAGTCGAGCGGCAATTGAGCGTACCTGTTGGGCTCTGTCAATGTGATCCTGAGCGCTGCCATGAGAGAAGTTCATTCTTACTACGTTGACACCTGCCTGAATAATGCGCTCCAAATTATTGTCGCGATCCGTTGCGGGTCCTAGAGTCGTAACAATTTTTGTTCTTCTTAACCGTTTGCTCATATTTTTCTTCCTGTGGCGTCATTATGTACTACTTAGTATATGGCGATTATGTGCTATTTAGCCAGATTAGGATTTGTTGAGTCGCCTAACCGATGAAACTTGATTCTTAGCGTGCGCCTCAATCCAGTAATTGCAGAACACTGGGTAAAACGGTGTTGTAAAAAGATTTTTCATGATTAAAAAAAACCTGTTTTAGATCAATAATTACTTTGGTTTAATCGCCGCTATTTCCGCTTTTATTGGCTAAATTAGTTTTGTGCGTGATACCCGTCACGGCAATCTATCAAGTGACTTCACAATTAGTTCGCAAAGTAAAAAAATTAGCCAACGACGTCATTTTGGAGTGTAAAATGTACATGGCTCAACCTGGCCATATTGACCATATCAAGCAGGTCAATGCTGGTCGTGTGTATAAATTGATAGATTTAAACGGGCCAATATCTCGCATTGATCTTTCTAAAGTCAGTGGGTTAGCTCCTGCAAGTATCACGAAAATCACTCGTGAACTGATTGATGCACACCTCATTCATGAAACAACGGTACAAGAAGCGACAAGTCGTGGGCGACCTGCTGTGGGTTTACAAACTGACAATGAAGGCTGGCAGTTTTTATCGGCTCGTTTAGGTCGAGGTTATCTCGTTATTGCTTTGCACGAGCATGGTGGCTCAGTGCTTATCGATACTAAAATTGATATTCATGAAATAGAGCAAGAGGACGTACTTGCTCGTTTACTTCATGAGATTGATGAGTTCTTTGAAACGTATTCTGATCAACTCGATCGGGTAACCAGCATTGCGGTGACGTTGCCTGGCTTGGTGAATCCAGAGAAAGGCATTGTCTTACAGATGCCTCACTATAATGTCAAAAATTTGCCTCTGGGCCCTGAAATTCATGAGTCTACGGGGCTGCCGGTATTTATTGCCAACGACACAAGGGCCTGGGCATTAGCTGAAAAACTATTTGGCCATTCAAAAGAGAATGAAAGTTCGATTCTGATTTCAATCCACCATGGTGTTGGAGCGGGAATAGTGCTAGACGGCAGAGTATTGCAAGGCCGCCATGGTAATATCGGTGAGTTGGGACATATTCAAATAGATCCAAATGGTGAGCTTTGCCATTGTGGTAACCGAGGTTGTCTTGAAACATTGGCGAGCTCACAAGCAATTAGAGATCAAGTTGCCAAGCGATTGAGCGCAGGAGAGGACTCCTCCATTGACCCTGATCGTATCACCATTGAAAATATCTGTTCCGCTGCGGCTGAAGGGGACCCTTTAGCGGTGGAAGTTATTGAGAACCTTGGTCTTTATTTGGGTAAAGCGATAGCCATAGTGGTGAATCTATTTAACCCAGAGAAGATATTGATAGGAGGGGTTATTAATAGAGCAAAGTCAGTGCTTTACCCTGCTATTGAACAGTGTGTTAAACAGCAATGTATTGCCGCTTATCACCAAGAGTTACAGATCGTTGAAAGCCGTTTTTATAAGCAAGCAACCATGCCAGGTGCAGCATTAATCAAACAAGCCATGTATGACGGGCAATTGTTGATGAAAGTAGTGGAAGGTTGATTTATTCGTAATTTGGTACACTATCTTAAAAATATGAACGATACTGATATATATGTTTTATGCATGTAGTTATTAATTATTTGCTTATTGTATTGTTTTGTTTTTAAATCTAACCCACAGATAAAGACTCAGTGAGAAGCCGTATGTCCGGAGTATTAAGTACTGTCGATCAAAGAACGAACTTAGTTGGTGAAAACCGCTTAGAGCTTTTGATGTTTAAATTAAACAATCGGCAACTGTTTGCGATTAATGTATTTAAGGTCAAAGAAGTACTTAAGATGCCTATTCTGACTAAGATGCCCGGAGCACATGGTCATGTGGTTGGCGTGGCTTCTCTTCGTGGTGAATCGGTTCCAGTGATAGATCTGCGAGCGGCAATCGGCTTTCGTCCAATGCACCCTGATGAAGAACAAAACCTGATTATCACTGAGTATAACCGCAGTGTTCAGGGCTTTCTTGTTGGTCAAGTAAGAAATATTGTCAATACAGCTTGGACCGAAATTGCTCCTCCACCTAAAACAGCAGGTAAGGCAAACTACCTAACCGCCATTACTCAGATTGAAGATGAAGGCGATAAGAAAATTGTTGAAATTATCGATGTAGAGAAAGTTCTTGCACAGATTATTGATTACGATATTTCAATCTCTGAAGGTGTGTTAGACGAAGAGCTGTCTCAGCAGATGATTGGACGAAATGTGTTGATTGTCGATGACTCTTCTACTGCCCGTGGGCAGGTGAGAGGCACTTTAGAACAGTTAGGTATCAATATTATTGAGTGTAGTGACGGGTTAGAAGCGCTGAACTTGTTAAAAGGTTGGTGTGATGAAGGTAAAACCGTTACGGATGAGATCATGATGATGATTACTGATGCTGAAATGCCTGAAATGGACGGTTATCGTCTAACTCATGAAGTTCGTAATGATTCTAGAATGGGTGATCTGTTCATCACTTTAAATACCTCATTAAGTGGCAGCTTTAATGAAGCCATGGTGAAAAAAGTGGGTTGCGATCGGTTTATTTCTAAGTTCCAACCGGATTTGCTGGTGGATGTTGCCCAGCAAAGAATGAAACAGATATTGGGTCTATAGGACGAGGCAACCGCCGATTTTTCGAACACACATTTTCTCAATCTGAAGACGGCCTGATCAAGGTTCAATAAGGGCTGTGTAGCTTTTTATAAAACGATTCTTTAATGAAAATCTCGGGATGAAGTGATCAAGCCATTTAGGGATTCTGTCAGGTCCGTTAGCTTACCCGCAATGACATGAGTAACTTGTCCATCGTGTTCGAGAATACCGTCCACTTTAAGTATTTTAGCGGTTAAATAGCTCTGCTTTTGTGCTCTTGCTGTTTTAGCCCAAACCACCACATTAACATTGCCTGTGTCATCTTCTAAGGTAAAAAAGGTGACACCTGCTGCTGTTCCCGGAGATTGTCTTCCTGTTACGACCCCAACAACCGTGACCATAGAGCGGTGTGCTCTGTTTAATAGCTCCGTTTGCCGAGTGAACCGACCTAATTTCTGCGCTTTATCCAATATAGTGATGGGATGTTGATCTAACGATAGTCCTGTTGCTGCGTAATCTTCGAGTAGTGCTTCTGTTGGACTTTCTGTAAACAAAAATGGCTCAGAAGAAGCCTGCTGCGACTGAAAAAGAGGCAGGTCATGTATAGAGTCCATAACTTGCCAACGAGTGTGATAACGGTCTCCACTGAGGCTTTTTAGCGCATCGGCTGAGGCTAAGGCGGCAATGTCTTTTTTGTTCAGTCCAATATGTTTTATCTGCTGACTGCTGGTGAAGCCACGGCTTGGTCGGTTGTGAAGTAGCTGCTCGGCCCCTTTTTGAGATAGCCCTTTAATCAGTGTTAAACCTAACTGAATAGCATAGCCTTGTGCTGAAGGTACGATTGAGTGTATGTATTGAGAGTGGTTAACCGATACGGGCAAGACAGTAACGTGATGTCGTTTGGCGTCCTGAATAAGCTGAGAGGCGCTATAAAAGCCCATTGGCAAGCTATTCAATAACGAAGTATAAAATAGCTCTGGGTGGTAATGTTTTAACCATGCAGAACAGTATGCTAAGACAGCAAACGATGCTGAATGACTTTCCGGAAAACCATACTCACCAAAACCGCATATTTGGTCGAAAATACGTTCGGCAAATTCGGCTTGGTAGCCTCTATCCAGCATGCCGTTAATGAGCTTGGATTTAAATTTAAATAGATCACCATTTTTTTTCCATGAGGCCATTGCTCGTCGCAACTGATCTGCTTCGCCACCAGAAAAACCTGCCGCAACCATCGCGAGCTTAATTACTTGTTCTTGAAAAATAGGCACCCCCATGGTTCGAGAAAGCACCTCTTTGACCTCTTCAGATGGATAAGTGACCGCTTCTAATCCATCTCTACGCTTTAGAAAAGGGTGCACCATATCCCCCTGAATTGGGCCTGGACGCACAATGGCTATCTGGATAACTAAATCGTAATAGCAGCGAGGTTTTAAGCGCGGCAACATACTCATTTGTGCCCGTGATTCTATTTGAAATACGCCCACGGTGTCGGCCTTTTGCAGCATTTTGTAAACCGCTTGGTCATCTTGTTTTCGGGTAATATCTGCAATCGTAAGCTCTTCACCTTTATGTTGTTTAATAAGATCAAAGCACTTTCTAATGGCGGTGAGCATACCCAGTGCCAGAATATCCACTTTTAGTAGTTTAAGGCTTTCTAGGTCATCTTTATCCCATTGAATGACGGTTCTATTGGGCATGGCGGCGTTCTCAATGGGAACCAATTCATATAATGGGCCGGCAGAAATGACAAAACCGCCTACGTGCTGAGAAAGATGACGCGGGAAGCCGATAATGTCATTAACCAATTGGATAAGTTGCTGTCCTTTTAAGGAGTCAGGCTTTATACCCAACTCCGTTAATTGCGCTTGCCAACCGAGGGAGCGATCGCGTCTGTTTATATTTTTAATGAAAAAATCCAGTTGGGTTTCAGATATGCCTAAAGCTTTGCCTACATCTCGCAAAGCACTTTTAAAACGATAGCTAATGACGGTAGCGGCTAGCGCAGCACGCTCTCTTCCGTACTTTTTGTAGATATATTGGATAACTTCTTCACGCCGTTCATGTTCAAAATCCACATCGATATCGGGTGGTTCTTGACGTTCTTTACTAATGAAACGTTCAAAAAGTACCGATATCTGCCTAGGATCAACGGAGGTGATCTCTAAGCAGTAACAGATAATAGAATTGGCCGCGGACCCTCTTCCCTGATAAAGGATACTCTGACTTTTGGCAAACATGACGATGTCGTGAATGGTCAGAAAGTAAAAGGGATAGTCGAGTTCTTCAACAAGGTTGAGCTCTTTAGTGAGTAGCTGATCAATGTCATTAGGCACTCCGTTGGGAAAACGGGCTTTTTTGCCTTTTTCTACCAGTTCGATTAAGTAACTCATCGGTGTATAACCGTCAGGAACCAACTCTGACGGGTAACAGTAGCGCAGTGTATCCAGAGAAAAAGTGCATTGCTGAGCGATATTGTTACTCTCATTTAACCATTTTTGGTCAAAGATTTTGGCTAACTTCTCTTTTGGTCTGAGACTTCTTTCACTATTTGTCAGTAGTTGGTGTTTGATTTCGCTGATGGGTTTGTTTTCGCGGATGGCCGTTAGCGTATGTTGTAATGGTTGGCGGGTAGCACTGTGCATCAACACCCCCCCACAAGCAGTTATTGCTAGATCAAATTGTGAAGCGAGTGACTGGCAGTAAGCTGAATACGCTCTGTCGTTTCCTTGTAAATGCTTCTGTACTCCAATCCATAGCCGTTTTTTATGATGTTTATTAAGCCAGTCTCCCCAATGAAGGTCGGCGTGTTTATGGCAAGGTAACCAAATGATCAAACAGTGTTTTAATGACATTAGGTCCCATTCAGATAAGTTGTATTCTCCTTTTTCTGCTCGTCTTCGGGCATTGGTAATAATACGGCACAGTTCGGTATAAGCTTGCTGATTTGGGCACAGGAGTACAATTTGGCACTCGGCACTGAGCCAGAACATGCTACCAATGATGAGTTTAATGGATAAATGGTGGTTTTTAATGGTGGCATGAGCTTTTACCACGCCAGCAAGAGAACATTCGTCGGTGATAGCTAAAGCAGAATAGCGTAAAAAATTGGCTTGAGTAATTAACTCTTCTGCATGAGAGGCGCCCGTTAAAAACGAGAAGTTGCTTTGGCAAAATAGTTCAGCATATTGAGGATTACTGTCACTCATGCGAATAGTCCGTGGATGAACCACTGTTTTTGTTGATCACGAAAAACCCATAGCCATCGCCCTTGATCACTTTTGGCCACAAAATAGTCTCGCATTATTGTTTCTGCATCCCACCAGCCTGTTGTGAGCCTTTCTGGCCCTTGTAATATAGTGACCTTTTCAGCAAGAGGAACAGGGGAAGGGAATAAGATACTGGGACGAGCAGAGGCTGTTTTTTCTGATTGGTCGACTCTCTGATCATCGTGTTGCGGAGCAAAAGGTACAGAGAGTCGAGTGGCTAACTCTGGTCGAGGATCTCTGGTTTTACTCACACCTGTGACCTGCTCTTTACCTAACTTGGCTTGAAGAATGCTAATTAGCTCTAGCGGTGAAGTTTGCCCTTGTTGACCGTCAAATAGATCATGGCCATCAGATTGTTTTTGATGGGTTTGTGTCGCATACAATGTAATTGCAGTAATAGGGGCATTTAAAGTGCAGGACTCAAGAGTTAGCTTGCTTAACTGCTGCCATTTAGTGGCAAGATAATCTCCTTGAGCGGAGGAAAAAGTCACACTCTGCGTTAGGTCACCTCTTTGATGCAGCTGTAAGGTGAGTTGGTAGGCGACTTTATCCCGTAGAAGTAAAAATGCCTCTAGTTGAGTTAATAGTGTAAATAGAGGCTTTATTAACCATTGAACATTATCGATTTCAAATAACAATTCAAGGTGACGTTTAAATGTCTCAGCGGGATGATAGTTGCTTACAGGGTGTTTAAGTTGTCCGGTTAAACGGCCCATATAATTAACCAGCTCAATATCAAATCGGCGCGCGATATCTGCTAGCTCTAAAGTGAGTAAATCTTGTAAATAGCGAACGCCAACTCTATTTAGTTGCTCGACAGTTTTATCTGTTAGCTCGGTAGCATGCAGTGGTTGTTGCTTTAATGTATTTTGTAACCAGATGGGATCATCAGAGATACGGTTAATTTGTTGTTGTGCGAGTAATTTTGCGGATAAAGGAGAGCTTCCTGTTGAGAAACTAAACTGAATATTTAAGCTTGTAAGGTGCTCAAAAACCACACTCCAGTAGGAAGCTAAGCCATCGTAAAGAGTCAGCATATTGCTCACTTTAAGCAATATTCCTGAAGGGGAAAACAGAGAGATATCGGAGGTCACCATATAAAGCCAGTGAGCAATTTCGGTTAATTTCTGCTCTTCAACTTGTTGATTATAAGGGTGTACTTGTAGATCGGCACACAGTGATGCCGCACTACCTAATCCCATGCCAAGCTTTATTCCTTTCTCTTCTGCTACGCTATTTATTTGTACAATGTACTGTTTATTTAAAATGCAAATTGGGGCCTGCTGAATATCAGAAAAGAGGCTGTCTAATTGTAGAGTAGGGAAGTGTAAGTACAACCAGAGCGTCATGCTGTGCCCCTATTTCCAATAGGAAATGGGATAACACTATTGGTGTGTGTGTAAGGAGCAAGGTGAGGCCACTTCTGATGGACATCAATAGTGAAACGGGTCTTTAACCAGCCTCCTTTTCGTCGGTGAACCGTGACAGTTAAACCATTGCTGTCTGGTTGCAAGGTTAAGCTAAGTGAAATGGGTAAGGTCAGTTGACAACGGGTATCCATTTTAAATAAGAAGTTTAGACACTGGCCAGTTTCGCTGGCAACTTGTAATCTTTTTGCTTGGTGGATTTCTAACGAAGGATGCCAAAGTGTGACACTACCGCAACTGCCACTTTTAAGACATTGCTCTGCGGCCCATAGCGCTTCCTTGGCTGTTTTAGGAAATAGCAATATTAACTTATTTAACTCTATTTCTTGTTGAACAAAGTATTCGCTACAGAGATAACCCGGAGGATTAATAAAAACAGAAAGGCGTTGTTGTCCTTTTTGCTTTATATAGGGTGTTAGCAATCGTAGCTCGCCAATACCTTGCGGAGAGTTAACTTCAATCACGCCATAGGTAGGGAAACCACCCTTAAGCTGTTTATCTAATTCACTATAGCCAGATGTGTGCGTAGTGGCATTTATCTTTTGCTGGCTTCCTCGCCAAATCAACTGCTTAGTTTGAAGTAAATCGATAACAGGATGCATGTACGCCTCGAAAATGTACTGTACGTATATACAGTATAATTGATCGAGATAAAGGATCAAGATCAAATCGTCGCAGAAGGTCAACAGATCCTAGTGTAGAAAAAATAGTACTAAGGTAGGCGGCAAGAATTGGCCATTAAGCATGATTAATTGAAAATAGAAGCAATGGGGAAGCGGCCAGTTGCGAGAGCAACTAGTGATGAAGTATCAATAGAGTCAGATTATTCTAGCTAGAGTACAGCAAGTAAGATAGCACCAACAGACAATGCGCCTTTAACATATTGTCCTGCGGAGTAACTAGTATCTTCTTCTTTTTCAATTTCTTCTGGTCGATCTAAGCCCAGAGCGCCATGAGCAAAGGAAGTGACTTTGTTTGGCTCACCCTCTGCATTTTTTGCCTCTTCGTCTATTTGTGATAATGCGGCAAGCAAGGCTTTACCCTCTTCAGAGAGAGTGACTTTATTTTGCTCAACATGCAGTGCTTTTGGTGCTTGCTGTGCTTCTGGATTTTGCGGCTGCTTATTTGCCGTATTAGCTTGAGCTGAACTCAAGGTTGAAGCGGTGTTCATTCCTACTGGTGTCATATCTTGCCTCAACGATTTATGCTTACAGATAGAATATCGGCCTAAGTGACAAAATGTTTAGAAAAAAATTGCCGCTTAGGGTTTAGAGGAAAGATTAAGCAAGAAATAGACCAATATTACACAGGAGTCACTTGGCTTTATGATGATTTTTTGTAAATCCGAATCATAAAGTCAGCTTCGCAAGAGAAATGGGGCATTTGAGCCAGTGAGGCTTTGAGCTGTTCTGACGCTTTCCAAGCAAAAGGTGTCATTTGCAATAGGTCTATAGCCTTTGAGCCAGAGAGAGAGAGTGGGTAGTTGAGCTTCTCTTCATGTTCTAGAGCAAAACCTGTCAGAACTTCAGCGTGCTCTGAATGTAACCTTACATCTTGATAGATCAGCTCTCTTAGTTGGAACAAGTGTCGTGCTGCGGGTGTGACGGTAACGATGTAACCGTCTGTATCAACGCAACGGTATAATTCATCGCTGTTACAAGGTGCATAAATGCGCAGCACCAAATCGAGAGATTGAGATGAAAATGGCAGCGTTTGGCTCGATGCAACAGCAAAGGCGCAATTTGGGTATCGTTTCGCCGCATAACGAATAGCGACTTTAGAAATATCAATACCTGATACCTTGGTACTATTTAGCGTCGATTGCAGGTGGTGAGTGTAATAGCCTTCACCACAACCTATATCCAGTACCCGAGCTGGACTCTCTTCAAGTAGCTGCTCCTCAAGTAATTGAAGGCATAACTGACTCACCTTCTCTCTTAATGGGTGATAAGCACCTGAGTCAAGAAATCGCCGTCTGGCTTGCATCATCTCAACATTGTCGCCAGGGTTTTTTGATCGTTTTTTATTGGCAGGAATCAGGTTGATATACCCTTCTTTAGCAATATCAAACTGATGGTTATTACTGCATTTAAAACAGTTTCCTGATTGATATAAAATGTTTGAACATAAAGGGCACTGATAAGACATAGTAAAACTCAATGGTAAATAGCGATAAAACGCGAATTGTAAAGCTTGTAAAATAGAGATGCGAGCACTATTGCTAGGTGTTTAAAGATATCAACACGAGAGTCACACCGTTATGACTCTCATGCTTAATCTCTTTACTGTACCGATATTTCAGTACTTAACTGGTAGCTCTGTTCCGGCTGCAGCTCTAAGCCTGTTTCTAGGCTAGTCGCGTGATAGGTAGACTCCACGCAAAGCATGGTTTGGTAGCCGTCATCGGCCATATCTGCCATTCCTTGTGAACCTTGTTGCCAAGGGTTCCATATAACAGCGCTGTTATGCCCTTGGTTCTTTATTACAATGCTTCGAGCATGTTGTGGATCAGAAATTTGGATGGTTTCAGTTGGTTTTGTATAGACGCGATCAACGGTATCAGTCAGCTGTAACTGTTGTAATCCCTGACACATTTTCCCGTCTTGTAGGCTGTCGCGATACTCTAGCCCCATTCCTGTCGTGACAGAGTCGGCTATATTGGCGATGTTGAAATAACTATGTAATGCAGCAGAAAAACGCCATGGCTTATCATCAGTGTTACGAACATCAAGAGTGACTTTTAGTTTATCGGAAATATCGATATACAATCTGGCCTGAAATGAAAATGGCCATACGGCTAATGTATTTTCATCTTCTTCTAGCCCTAAACAGATCATAACGCCATGATCGTTTTCTCTATGTTCAACTAAATGCCATTGAGTTGTACGAGCAAAGCCATGTGCTGGTGCAGCAATTCGGCCAAACCAAGGCCAACAGATAGGGATGCCTCCACGAATGGCTTTATCTGAGTGAAACTCTGCCTTCTCACTCAACCAGATGACATCTTCTTGTCCTGCTGGTTTAAATGACAGAAGATGGCCTCCGTGAAGAGAGATATCAGCCGTTGCCTTGGGGTGAGAAACACGAACAACTTTAATATCGTCCATTTCTACAATGGTTACACAATCAGCCAACACGCTGACAGTCGATGGATGATTTTCCATGGTATCTGGTTCCTTGCTCTTTATGACTTTTCTTGCTTAATAATCTGCTTATACAAGTCGCATAATTTAAATACAAAAAAGGCGACACAATGGCCGCCTTTTCACTCTTTCAAAGAAAGTCTTTAACTAATGCTTACTTAGAGATGTGAGCAACTAGGTCAAGAACTTTGTTTGAATAACCGATTTCGTTATCGTACCAAGATACAACTTTAACGAATTTGTCAGTTAGTGCGATACCTGCTTTAGCATCGAATACAGAAGTTTGTACTTCACCGATGAAGTCTTGAGAAACAACAGCATCTTCAGTGTAGCCAAGAACGCCTGCTAGTTCACCTTCAGAAGCTTCTTTCATTGCTGCACAGATAGTTTCGTAAGATGCGCCTTTCTCTAGGTTAACTGTTAGGTCAACTACAGAAACGTTAGCAGTTGGTACACGCATAGCCATACCAGTTAGTTTGCCGTTTAGCTCAGGAAGAACAACGCCTACTGCTTTAGCTGCACCAGTTGATGATGGGATGATGTTCTGAGAAGCACCACGACCACCACGCCAGTCTTTAGCTGAAGGACCATCTACAGTTTTTTGAGTTGCTGTAGTTGCGTGAACTGTTGTCATAAGACCAGATTCGATACCGAACTTGTCGTTAAGAACTTTAGCGATTGGCGCTAGGCAGTTAGTAGTACAAGAAGCGTTAGAAACGATGTCTTGGCCAGCGTAAGTCGCGTGGTTTACGCCCATAACGAACATTGGAGTTGCGTCTTTAGAAGGACCTGTAAGAACAACTTTCTTAGCACCAGCAGTGATGTGCTGACGTGCAGTTTCGTCAGTTAGGAAAATACCTGTTGCTTCAGCAACAACGTCAACACCAATTTCGTCCCACTTAAGGTCAGTTGGGTTACGCTCAGCAGTTACACGTACAGTTTTACCGTTAACGATTAGGTTACCGCCTTCAACTTCAACAGTACCGTTGAAACGGCCGTGAGTTGAATCGTACTTAAGCATGTATGCCATGTATTCTACGTCGATAAGGTCATTAATACCTACAACTTCGATGTCATTGCGCTCTACTGCAGCACGGAATACGAAACGACCGATACGGCCAAAACCGTTAATACCTACTTTGATAGTCATTATTGTTGCTCCACAACTTTAATTTCTGATGAAAGATAAACTGGTAGTAAAATTACAGAATCCAGTAATTGTCTGCAACAGATAATCGGTCTTTACTTGTTTAATGTCAAAAAAATCGTATGCTTTTTTCAACATTTACCTATGAGCGATTAAAAATTGTGCTTTTACCGCGAAAAACTGTTGTCTACTGACCAAAAAAGAATTTTTTACTCACATAAATAAATGGATCATTACGTTGAGTGACAAAGTATGTGCTACAAACTGACAATTTAGCAAGTTTTTGTGACAAAATCGGGTCATAGTATAAAAGGTCGACAATAAAGGAAGTAGAAATAAGATGGCTATTGATGATAAAAAAAGCGAAGATTATTGGCGTAACCAATTGACTAGTGAGGAGTTTTTGGTTTGTCGCCAACAAGGTACAGAAGCGCCGTTTTCTGGAAAGCTGCTACACAATAAAGAGTCTGGCGAATATCTATGTACATGTTGTAAGGCAGCGCTATTTCACTCACGTAATAAGTATGACTCAGGGTGCGGCTGGCCTAGCTTCGATGCAGCGATAAATGATAAAGCAATACGTTACTTGAAGGACTCAAGTCATGGTATGGAGAGGGTAGAGATACGTTGCGCTCAATGTGATAGTCACTTGGGTCATATATTTCCAGATGGCCCAGCAACGACAGGAGAACGTTTTTGCGTTAATTCTGTGTCGTTAAATTTCTCCAATGAATAGCTGAATGTTGTTAACTAACCGTCATTTTGTATTTTTTTTTCAAAATAGGTTAAAAATTACACCAGCAAAATAAATAATACATAATTTTGCTGGTGTCTGAAGTTGTTTACTTGTTAAAACTTGGGTAATAGCGAATGACGGTAATTGCCTTCCTCGATGGCATCGACAATGGTATCGGCAATTTTTTTCAGCTTCTCTTTTTTCTCATCACTAAATTGATACAACACCATTAAGTTGCGTTCAGAGGCCACGGGTAATTCAAACTCTTTTCCGACCAAAACCCAAATATAGGCATGCTCTTTTCGTTTCAACGCGTGGTTTGTACTGGCCAACGATTCAATAATATGAGTATTAAAATTATCGGGGTCACTTAATGTTAATGCGTTATTTAGCAGGCGAATACTCTTTTCCCTATCTCGGGTGACATAATAGGTTGCTAGAGCATATTGCAGCTCTGCGGTTTGTACCTGTCTGGAGTTTTCTAACTTAAGGAACTGTCTTAATGCGTGGCTGTCACCTTGAGTCCACAAGAAATAGAGGGCTTGTGGTGAGTCGGACTGTTTAAGCTCTTCAAGAATGCGCTTTTTTTCATCGTAAGTATGCATAAGGGCAGTAAATCGTTGCTCTTTTTTATTGCCGACTTTGCTAGGTTCAATTTGAGCAGCAAGATCCAAACATTTTTGATATGCATGAACGTATTGAAACTCTTTAATTTTGTTTTCATCAGTAGGAGAAGCAAGAACTTCTTTTCGGTGCCAAACGAGGTCGGTTCTAGGCACCCGACATTGCCCATCATTCATATTCAAAGGTTCGCAACGAAGGGCTGGTGTTTTTGCGCATAACTCTTTGGTATTGACTCTACCTTCTAGACAACCAGATAAAAGTATTGAGCTACTGACGACTATGATAAGGGGGGTAATATTCATATTTTATTCTTGTGCCTGTGATCAAATACGCTATTTCAGCGTGTTAGTATTGACTAAGTTTTATTGCCCGTTAACGTCACAAAAGATTTATTTCCAAGGAACAGGACCTCTTTAAGTGAATACTGAACAACTGGTTAATGCCATTACTCCAGAAGCGTACGAAAGATTACTATATGCTGTTGAAACAGGCAAATGGCCTGATGGAACTCTGTTATCTCAAGAACAAAGAGATAATTGCATGCAAGCGATGATGCTTTATCAATCCAAGCATAATACGAATCCTGAGCATATGACGGTTGCTGCAGGAGGTGAAATCAGCTTTAAATCTAAGTCTGAACTAAAAAAAACCTTCTCTAAAACAGAAGCCGATATTGTTCGTAGCAAGCTGCACGATTCGTAAGATGATAGCCGTTGGCCACATTATTATGTGGCCAGTATCACTTTTCATGCAGACGCCTGACATCATTACAAGATGGTTCTTACAGGCTCATTTCGTTTCTTAGTACTTTTTGCATTTCAACTTTTACTTCTTCATAGCTTAAATTTTGACTTAATAAAAAGTGCAATTTAGCTAGCGCAGCTTCAGGTGTCATGTCGAAGCCGCTAATAACTCCCGCTTCAGCTAACGCACACCCTGTAGCGTACCCTCCCATGTTCACTTTTCCAGCTAAACATTGAGTGAGATTTACCACGATGACCCCTCTCTCTGATGCCTCTTTTAAATGCCCTAATAGCTCTGGATTCTGAGGCGCATTGCCAACACCAAAGGTCAGTAGAATCATGGCATTGACAGGTTGCATCAATGTATTGCGTATTACCTCATGAGAGATGCCTGGATACATGGTGATCACACCAATAGGCTGTGGAGTAATATCATGCAGTTTAAAGTCACCTAGAGGCTTTTTATCGACTTCGGCGTGGCTATTTACCTGAATGTTAATTCTTGCCTCCAATAGCGGCGGTTCATTTGGAGAGGTGAACGCATTAAAGCCATCAGCATGAGATTTTGTACTGCGGTTTCCGCGTAGAAGCTGATTATTAAAAAAGAGAGTGACTTCATTGATTGGGTAATTGGCCGCAATGTGGAGTGCATTTAATAGATTTGCTTGGCCGTCCGAACGCATTTCCGCTAATGGGATTTGAGAGCCAGTTACAATAACGGGTTTGGCTAAATTCTCTAACATAAAGGAGAGAGCTGATGCCGTATAGGCCATGGTGTCAGTGCCATGCAAAATCACAAAGCCATCATATTTATGGTAGTTCGCTTTGATATCGTCAGCAATTTGCTGCCAATCTGCTGGAGACATATCTGATGAATCTATCAATGGTTCATATTCATGGATAGTGTATTCAGGCATTTCTGGACGATGAAACTCTGGCATCCAGGCAAGCTCTTTTTCCATATAATTTGCTACAGGAACGTAGCCATTTTTGGATTTTTGCATGCCAATGGTGCCACCAGTATAGGCAATATAGATGTGTTTTTTAATCATGATGATAGAAAATCTTCAGATGGAAAGAGAGCGGGATTATAACGTAACTGATGATATAAAAAATAGCGACCTAAGCCGCTATTTTAGGGATGAGTTAGCAAAATTTGTATAAAGCCTAATTACTCCACACTGCAGGTTAAGCAGACGGAATAAAACCCTTTCGGATCATTGAGTGTGGATAACAGTTCGCTGTCTGCAATCACTTGCTTAGATAACGGCACTAACGCCTCTGGTAAATGCTGAGTGATATCTATACCTGTAGTAATACGAATATTATCAGTTAACTCCTGAAGGAACTGCTCTGTGGTTGAAAGAGGCTCTTCCACCCAGTAGAGATTGTACTCTTCCATATTGGCTAATTCTGCTGCAGTGCTAATGGCATCATCAAAATCGCCCATCTGATCAACTAGGCCCGCACTCATCGCATCAAAGCCAGTCCAAACTCTGCCTTGTGCAACGGCATCGACCTTTTCAATGGCAAGGTTTCGGCTGTCACTTACTAATGATATGAATCGTTGATAACCGTTTTCAATACCAAGTTGAATAGCTTGGCCTGCTTGTTCTGATATTCCTCTTGTAATGCCAACCCCTGAAAACGGAGTCGTGCCTACGCCGTCACTATAAACACCAAGTTCGTTGAGGCTTTTTTCAAAGGTTGTTATGACACTAAATATACCTATAGAGCCCGTTAGGGTGGTGGGCTGAGCAATAATGCGATCAGCGTTCATGGAAATCCAGTATCCCCCAGAAGCTGCGACGCTAGACATTGAAACCACGATAGGTTTTCCGGCGGCTTTAATTGCGGCGACTTCGTTGCGAATGACTTCGGAGGCAAACACACTTCCACCGGGGCTATCAACTCGAAGAACAACGGCTTTAATGTCATCGTCATTGCGCGCTTGTCGAAGAAGTGCGGCTACAGTGTCACCACCAACAGACCCTCTTGGTTGTTTGCCGTCAATTATGGTTCCGCTAGCAACAACTACTGCAATATCATCGGCATCAGAATCGTAATTACTGTTTTGGGTCAATTGATAGTCGTAGTAGCTAATGGCTTTATAGCTATCTTTTCCTTCCTTACCAAATGCATCGGCAAGTTCAGCACGTATTTGTTGGCGAGTAGCGAGTGCATCGACTAAGCCATTATCTACTGCGAATTTGGCTAAATCACCATTGGTTGCTTGCAGTTTCTCAAGAAACTCTGCCATTGATGGGTTAATGGCATTGTGATTTATCTGCCTGTTTGAGGCGACATCTGACACATATGCTCCCCACAGTTGAGATAGCCACGCGGATGCAGATTGCTTGGCTTCTTCTGACATATTGTCGCGAATAAATGGCTCAATCGCTGATTTATACGTACCAACCCTGAAAACGTGTGTATTTATGTCTAGCTTTTCGAGCAAAGTTTTATAATAAAGCGGGTAGCTGCCGTACCCTCTAAGCATCACTGCACCAATGGGTGAGAGATATATTTTGTCGGCATAACTGGCCAAATAGTATTGGCTTTGACTATAAAACTCGCCAATAGCGTAGACTGGTTTCCCGGATGCCTTAAATTGGTTAATGGCTTTAGCGATATAACGCAATTTAGTTAAGTTCGTTTCGGGCATTTCTCTCAGGCTTAATACTAAGCCTGAGATGTTGTCATCTTTTGCTGCATGGCGTATGGTCTCGACAATATCAAAGAGAACCGATTCTTTTGGCATATCTTGACCAAATAGCGAGCCCGTTAATGAATCCATTGGATTAATATATCTTCTCTGCTCCACGATCGGGCCAGACAGATTCAGTACCAATGCGCTGGCCTCTTGGATTGCAGGAGCAGAAGGTAGTTTTTGGGATTGTTGGTAACCAAAATAGATCATCGCGAGGACAAAAAAGAAAAACAGATTAAAAATGGCCAAGCGGATAAAGTTAATAACCTTCCAAATACCTTTAAAAATCATGCCTATAAATTTAAAAACTTTTCTCATGTGTTCTCCACAGATATAAAACTTGTCGCGATAAAACGTTTGAAACTTATCCTACTTGATAAATAAAAAAAATACACTCAAGATTGATCAATGTTGCATAAATGTAAACGCTTGTTTGATTTTTGATCTCATTGTGAATATTCTGGTCTGACCATAACTACAAAAAGAATGTGAATGTCGCTATGTATCCAAATTTATTGCAACCATTAGACCTAGGGTTTACTCAGTTAAAAAACAGAGTATTGATGGGGTCAATGCATACCGGGCTAGAAGAGCACAAAGAGGGGCTGCAAAAGCTTGCTGCTTTCTATGAAGAGCGAGCGAAAGGTGGTGTTGGGCTTATTGTGACTGGGGGTTTTTCACCTAATTTGCGCGGACGTCTTCATCCGCTAAGTGCTGAATTTAGTAAACCAAAGCATGCTAAAGCACATAAAGTTGTTACAGAAGCGGTTCATAAACACGACGCAAAAATAGCATTGCAGATTTTGCATGCTGGGCGTTACGCCATGCACCCTTTCTCGCAAAGTGCCTCTGGAATGAAAGCACCTATTTCCAAATTTGCTCCTAGCGAGATGAGTGAACGCCAAATTAAAAAGACCATAGATGCGTTTGCTAATAGTGCCGCCTTAGCTCAGTTGGCGGGGTATGATGGCGTAGAGGTGATGGGCTCGGAAGGGTACCTAATAAATCAGTTCATCTGTAAACGAACCAATATGCGTTACGATCAATGGGGGGGTAATTACAAGAAGCGCATGCGTTTCCCTATTGAGATTGTTAAAGCCATTAGAAAAATAGTTGGCGAAGAATTTATTATTATATTCCGACTTTCGATGCTGGACTTAGTGGAAGACGGAAGTACGTTTGATGACGTCATTATGCTGGCAAAAGCATTAGAAGATGCAGGTGTGACGATCATTAATAGTGGTATCGGTTGGCATGAAGCGAGAATTCCCACCATCGCGACTCAAGTTCCTCGTGCCGCGTTTACCTGGGTAACCGAAAAACTTAAGCCTCATGTCAACGTGCCCGTTGTCACTTGTAATAGAATTAATACTCCTGAAGAGGCCGAGAGAGTGCTGGCTTCAGGTCATTCAGATATGGTTTCCATGGCAAGACCATTTCTGGCGGATGCTGAGTTTGTAAATAAAGCCGCACAGCAGACGCCACAGCTGATAAATACCTGTATTGGCTGTAATCAGGCTTGTTTAGACAATATATTTCAAGGTAAAAGAGCGAGCTGTTTGGTTAACCCAAGAGCTTGTTATGAGACCGAAATCAAGGTTAAAACTGTCGAAGACAAAAAGAGAGTGGCGGTAATAGGGGCGGGGCCTGCAGGTCTTTCTGCGGCGACGGTTGCAGCTGAAAGAGGCCATTACGTCGATCTCTATGAAAAAAGCGATCGAATTGGTGGTCAGTTTAGATTGGCTATGCAAATTCCGGGTAAAGAAGAGTTTAGAGAAACCATTCGTTATTTCGCGAATTTAATCGAAACTACAGGGGTTAATCTCAAATTAAATTGCGAAGCAAAGTTTGATGATCTCAAAGGCTACGATGAGATTATTATGGCTTCAGGTGTTGAACCAAGGCTGCCAGAAATCAAAGGTATCACTAACAAGCAGAAAGTGATCGATTATCAGACGTTAATACGTGAGAAGACCCCGGTCGGTGAGAAGGTGGCGATTGTTGGTGCTGGAGGCATAGGTATAGATATCGCCACTATGCTAACAGAGCCAGAGAATCACAGTTTATTTGACTGGCTACATGAATGGGGAGTGGATACCGAGCTGACACACCCTGGAGGTTTATATCCGCACCTTGATGCCGTCACCGATAAAACAGTCTGGGTATTACAAAGACGTAAGAGTCGAGTCGGTAAAGGCCCCGGAAAAACCACTGGCTGGATTCATAAACGCACATTAGAAAAAAGAGGCGTCCACCTTATGGGCGGTGTTAGCTATGAATCCATCGATGATCAAGGCCTGCACATTAAAAATAATGGTGCAGAGCAGCTGCTTGATGCCGATACCATCGTTATCTGTGCTGGGCAGGAATCGGTCAAACCATTTGCAGATAGATGGAAAGAGCTGGGCGATAAACTGCATATTATCGGTGGAGCGGATAAAGCGGGTGAACTGGATGCGGTTAGAGCGATTCGTCAAGGCATGGAAATCGCCATTGCATTGTAATGAAATTGTGAATAGAACGTGGTAAAGTGATAGTAATTCTCATTTAGCCAGTAAAAGGATGAACATGGACGCACTGGATCTGTTACTTAATCGTCGTTCTATTGCTCGATTAGCAGCGCCTGCGCCTGAAGGTGTAGCATTAGAAAATATCATTAAAGCAGGGCTGAGAGCTCCAGATCATGGTGGATTAACACCATGGCGATTTGTTATTTCCCAAGGAGAGGGGCTAGCGAAATTAGCGGATATTTTGGTTAATGCGGCTCAATCTGAAGATAGTTCATCGGCAGTGCTTGATAAATTGTCGAAAGCACCCTTTAGAGCTCCTATGGTGATTACTGTGATTGCTAAAGTGACGGAGCATAATAAAGTCCCCATGATTGAGCAGTACTTATCTGCAGGTTGTGCTGCACAGGCAATGCAGATGGCTGCTGTTGCACAAGGCTTTCAAGGTTTTTGGCGCTCAGGTAGTTGGATGTTTCATCCGGAAGTACATAAAGCGTTAGGACTAGAAGGAGAGGATCAAATCGTCGGTTTTCTCTATTTGGGTAGTGCGGGCTGCACACCACTAAAAGTACCAGAAAGAGATTTGAGTAAGTTTGTCGAGTATTTATAGTCCCTTTAAATGCTTTCTACTAAAACGGCGCTAATCTGAATCAGCAGATTAGCGCCGTTTTATATCAACTGAATTAAGCAATGTTATTTTGGTTGTGCATCAATACATTGGCCGTGAATTTCTTTGCCTTCTGGAGCCATTAAGTAAAGGTAGAGAGGTATAATATCTAATGGTGTTTTTAGCTCTTCACTGTCTTCAGCAGGGTAGGCTTTTGCGCGCATTCCTGTTCGTGTGGCACCGGGGTTGATGGCATTCACTCTGATATGGCTATCTGATAACTCATCCGCCAATATTTGCATCATCCCCTCAGTGGCGAATTTAGATATAGAGTAGGTTCCCCAATACGCTCTACCACTGTGACCAACGGTTGACGATGTAAAGATAATGCGAGCATCTTTTGATTTGCGCAAACTCGGTAGTATGGCTTGAGTCATTAAAAATTGAGCCTTTACATTGACTTGCATAATATCGTCAAAATTGTCTTCACTAATTTGATCAAATGGACTAATGACACCTAGCAGGCCTGCATTGTGTAACACACCATCTAATCGGCCAAATTGCTGCTCTATTGTTTCTGCCATATCTAGATAATTTTGTTTAGTGGCCCCTTTCATATCCAATGGGATGATGGCGGGCTGAGCGTAACCTGCGGCTTCAATTTCGTCATAAGTTTGTTCAAGTTTTTTTACGGTGCGGCCGAGTAAAATAACCGTTGCACCGTGTTGAGCGAAGCTTATCGCAGCTTGTTTTCCAATTCCGGCTCCGGCGCCAGTAACTAATATGACTTTATCCTTAAGAGAGTCTAATGAAACTGAATAATTCACTATGATTTTTTCCTATTTTTATTAACTTTTTATTGGTAATCGTGACAACTTAGTTACAATACACCAATTCAAACCATTGGGGATATCAGATTGGAATTTTTGTTGGACTATGGCCTGTTTTTAGCCAAGATTGCGACGTTTGTTGTCGCTATCGCTGCCATTTTAATTGTGGCTAAAGTGGTAAGTGGTAAACAAGGCGCCTCTAAAGGTGAATTGGAAATTACTAATTTAACCGAGAAGCACAAAGAGAATATTGATGTGATGGAACATCATTTACATGATGGCACCTTCATTAAAGAGCGTGACAAAGCAGAAAAGAAAGCAGAAAAAGAGAAAACAAAGAAACGTAATAAAGAAGTTAAGAAAGCCGCAAAGGAAGGCACGTTAGAACTCACCCGAGAGCCTCATCTGTTTGTTTTGGAATTTAACGGTAGTATTGATGCAAAAGAAGTAACGTCACTTCGTGAAGAAGTCACGGCAATACTGTCCGTGGCGCGTGAAGGTGATGAGGTACTGCTTAAATTAGAGTCTGGCGGTGGCATGGTCCACGCTTATGGTTTGGCCTCGTCTCAGCTCGATAGAATTAAATCAGCCAATATCCCATTAACGATTTCGGTTGATAAGGTCGCAGCTAGCGGCGGTTATATGATGGCATGTATTGCGGACAAAATTGTTTCAGCGCCTTTTGCTATAGTTGGTTCAATCGGTGTTATTGCCCAACTGCCGAACTTTAATAAATTGTTGAAAAAACATGATATTGAGTATGAGCAGCTTACTGCGGGAGAGTACAAGCGAACCATTACTATGTTTGGTGAAAACACAGATAAAGCGAGAGATAAGTTTAAACAGGAGCTAGAAGAAACGCATGTTCTGTTTAAAGACTTTATTCGTGACCATCGGCCAGAGCTTGAGCTAGAAAAAGTGGCGACAGGTGAACATTGGTTCGGTACACAAGCTAAAGAGTTAGGTTTGGTTGATGAGATCATGACCTCTGATGATATTGTTGTAGCAGCGTGTAATGAAAAAACGGTATTGTCTGTGCGTTATGTACAAAAGAAAAAAATGACAGATAAACTGGCTCGAATAGGCGGTGATGCTGCTGATCACCTATTAATGAAATGGTTGTCTCGCGGTCAGCGACCAATGATGTAACCTTTAATCGCTTATGGTTAACGATGGAATTTAAACAAACCCAGCTTGCTGGGTTTGTTTATTTTTCACCATAGTAGACTAGACATATCAGGATTTGCTGATTAATTCTCTCTTTTGCCTTTAATGTACTCGCCCTCAACTGCATTTCCTTTTATAATACGCCGCTGAAAATTACGTCGGCTGCCTATCACCGTTATAGATAAGTGAAATAATTCAACTACACTATAGCAACATAGTTTGCAACGACGTGGATATAGCATGTCTATTTGTGACACTTTGGAATTTGAACGGTTTTTTAAATTTAAATTTTCTAAGTTATTTCAATATTTTATTGCTGTATGTATTCACTAATTGGAGTAATTAATGTCGTCGAACACACCAGTTGTAACTGTTGATGGGCCTAGTGGTGCAGGTAAAGGCACACTATGTATGTTGCTAGCAGAAAAGTTAGGCTTTCATTTGTTGGATTCCGGTGCAATTTACCGAGTACTTGCACTTGCGGCTATTCATCATGGTGTTAATACTGAATCAGAAGATGATTTAGTACCTTTAGCTGCTCACCTAGATGTTCAGTTTATTGCTGAAGGTGATTTGGTCAAAGTTATCCTAGAAGGTGAAGATGTTTCTTCTGAACTTCGAAAAGAAGAAACGGGCAACGCGGCTTCTAAAGTTGCAGCATTTCCAAGAGTTCGAGAAGCATTGCTACGTCGTCAGCGCTCTTTTAGTAGTGAAGCGGGTTTAGTCGCTGATGGGCGAGATATGGGAACCGTTGTATTCCCTCAAGCTGAAGTGAAAATATTCTTAGATGCAAGTGCTGAAGAAAGGGCAAATCGACGCCTTAAGCAGTTGCAAGACAAGGGGTTAAGTGTTAAATTTGACCACCTTTTGCGCGAGATACAGGAGCGCGATGACCGAGACCGCAACCGAGCGGTAGCTCCGTTACGCCCTGCTGAAGGCGCTTTAGTGCTTGATTCTACATCACTTTCTATTGAAAAAGTGGTAGAAGAAGCAATGAAATATATCGAATCTAAATTGTCTCAATAAGAGGCAATAGGAGGTTGGTCGCATGGATGATGACCGGCTATTTTATCAACCCCACGCGGTAGGATGCCCGTGGAAGTTTACTATTGAAGATCAAATTAATGACTGAATCTTTCGCTCAACTCTTTGAAGAGTCTCTAAACGAACTAGAATTCCGCCCTGGTACTATTGTTAAAGGTACTGTTGTAGCAATCGAGAACGGTTTCGTTCTTGTTGACGCTGGCCTTAAGTCTGAGTCTGCTATCCCTGCTGAACAATTCAAGAACGCTGCTGGCGAACTTGAAGTTGAAATCGGTTCTGCAATCGACGTAGCTCTTGACGCAGTAGAAGACGGCTTTGGTGAAACTCAACTTTCTCGTGAGAAAGCTAAGCGTCACGAAGCTTGGATCGTACTTGAAAAAGCATACGAAGAAGCTGAAACTGTTGTTGGTATCATCAACGGTAAAGTTAAAGGTGGTTTCACTGTAGAACTTAACGGTATCCGTGCGTTCCTACCTGGTTCACTAGTAGATGTTCGCCCAATCCGCGACACTGCTCACCTAGAGAACAAAGAGCTAGAGTTTAAAGTAATTAAGCTAGATCAAAAACGCAACAACGTTGTTGTTTCTCGCCGTGCTGTTATCGAATCTGAAAACAGTGTTGAGCGTGATGAGCTTCTTGAAACTCTACAAGAAGGCAGCGAAGTTAAAGGTATCGTTAAGAACCTTACTGACTACGGTGCGTTCGTTGACCTTGGTGGTGTAGACGGTCTTCTTCACATTACAGATATGGCTTGGAAGCGTGTTAAGCACCCTTCTGAGATCGTAAATGTTGGTGATGAAATCCTAGTTAAAGTTCTTAAGTTTGACCGTGAGCGTACTCGCGTATCTCTAGGTCTTAAGCAACTAGGTGAAGATCCATGGGTAGCTATCGCTAAGCGTTACCCTGAAGGCCATAAACTAACTGGTCGTGTAACTAACCTGACTGATTACGGCTGCTTCGTAGAAATCGAAGAAGGCGTTGAAGGTCTAGTTCACGTTTCAGAAATGGATTGGACTAACAAGAACATCCACCCATCTAAAGTGGTTAACGTAGGCGACGAAGCTGAAGTTATGGTTCTTGAAATCGACGAAGAGCGTCGTCGTATTTCTCTAGGCCTGAAACAATGTAAAGCTAACCCTTGGCAGTCATTCGCTGAAGCACAAGCGAAAGGCGACAAAGTAACTGGTAAGATCAAGTCTATTACTGACTTTGGTATCTTTATCGGTCTTGAAGGCGGCATTGACGGTCTTGTACACCTATCTGATATTTCATGGAACGTTGCTGGTGAAGAAGCGGTTCGTGATTATAAGAAAGGCGATGAAATCTCTGCAGTTGTTCTTGCAGTTGATGCAGAGCGTGAGCGTATTTCTCTTGGCGTTAAGCAAATGGAAAACGACCCGTTCAACGCATTTGTTGCTGACAACAAAAAAGGTACTCTAGTTAACGGTACTGTAACTGCAGTTGACGCAAAAGGTGCTACAATTGAAATTGTAGAGGGCGTTGAAGGTTACATCCGTACTGCTGAAGTATCACGTGACCGCGTTGAAGATGCATCTCTAATCCTAAGTGTTGGCGATAGTGTTGAAGCGAAATTTACTGGTGTTGACCGTAAGAATCGCGTAATCAACCTTTCTGTTAAAGCGAAGGATGAAGCTGAAGAGCAAGAAGCAATGGCATCACTGAACAAGCAAGAAGACGGCGGGTTCACAAATGCTATGGCAGACGCATTCAAGGCTGCTAAAGGCGAATAATCGCTAGAGGGAGCCTTAATTGGCTCCCTTTTTTCGATTGGGACTTTTACGATATAAGTGATGAGGGTAAATATGACTAAGTCTGAATTAATAGAAAGACTCTGTGCTGAGCAAACTCACCTGTCTGCAAAAGAGATTGAAGATGCTGTGAAAGATATTTTAGAGCATATGGCGTCTACTTTAGAAAGTGGAGATCGCATAGAAATTCGTGGTTTTGGTAGCTTCTCATTGCATTATCGCGAGCCTAGAGTCGGACGCAACCCTAAAACAGGGGAGAAGGTTGAACTTGATGGTAAATATGTACCTCATTTTAAACCAGGCAAAGAGCTACGTGAACGCGTAGATATTAGCTAAAACGCTCTGTTTAGAGTTATAAAAAAGCGGCATATTTTGATATGCCGCTTTTTTATGAACGGAATAAAGCTATAGCCATGGTTTGTCGATGCGATTTACTGCATAATCAGAGGTTAGCGAATTCTTCAGGAGTAATAAGCCGTGAAAATTATAAAAACTATTCTAATTATCGCCCTGTTTTTGGTAGCGCTTGCATTAGGTGCTCAAAACCAAGAAGTTGTTAGTTTCAATTATCTGTTAGCAAAAGGTGAGTTCCATCTCTCTACGTTATTAGGTGTGGTATTTGTTTCTGGCTTTGCATTGGCATGGTTGATTGTGGGTAGTGTTCAACTTAAATCTAAACTCACTATTCGACGTTTAAACCGCCAATTGAAAAAATCTCAAACTAAACAACTTTCTACAGAGGCAAAAGCCTAGTAGATATGCAGACTTGTTAGATGTTAGAACTACTTTTCTTGCTATTACCAATTGCGGCTGCCTATGGCTGGTACATGGGCAATCGTAGTGCGCGGCATGATAAACAAGAACAGTCACATCAAATATCCAGACAGTATGTAGCAGGTCTAAACCTGCTTTTATCTGATCAATCAGATAAGGCAGTAGACCATTTTATTGAGCTGCTGCAAGTCGATAATGAAACCATTGATACTCACCTTGCTTTGGGAAACCTCTTTCGTTCACGAGGAGAGGTAGACAGAGCCATCCGTATCCACCAAAACTTAATATCCCGACAAGGTCTAACCATTGACCAAAAACACATAGCACTACAACAGTTAGCTAAAGACTATATGGTGTCGGGTTTCCTCGACCGTGCGGAAAAAATATTTGAACAACTTGTTGATGAGCCTTCACATCGCGAAGCTGCGTTAACGCAGTTAGTCGCTATATATCAGCAAACTCGGGAGTGGAGCAAAGCGATCCATTATGCGACGGCGCTGGTTAAATTAGGTCGAAAACGTATGTCGACCAATATTGCCCACTTCTGGTGTGAGTTGGCAAGCATTGAACAGAATGAAGAGAAAATACCGAAAGCGATTCTCTATTTTAAACGTGCGTTATCAGAAGATGCCATGTGCGTTCGTGCCAGTATCTCTTTAGGTAAGCTGTATCTAGACAAAGAAGATTATAAAAATACCATTCGTTATATGGAAATGGTGTTGGATCAAGATATCGACTTTATCGGTGAGGTGCTACCAACATTAGCTGACTGCTATCACCACCTAGGCCAAGAAGAGCAACTGGTGGAATTCTTACGTGCCTGCATAGATAAAAAAGCAGGGGTATCAGCGGAATTGATGTTGGCACAAATGGTGGCTCATCACGAAGGCGTCGCATCGGCCCAGATGCTGCTAACAAGGCACCTTTTAAGAAATCCAACCATGAAAGGGTTTCACCGTTTAATGGATTATCATTTGGCTGAGGCCGAAGAAGGACGAGCAAAAGAGAGTTTGACGACGTTGCGCTCTCTTGTTGGCGAACAACTTAAGATAAAACCGCATCACCGATGTCGAAAGTGCGGCTTTTCCACTCATTCTCTCTATTGGCACTGCCCATCATGCAAAGGTTGGGGAACAATAAAGCCAATACGAGGGTTGGATGGTGAATAGAGATAAACATAACAGGAGATAAAATGTTGGACCAAAAAGTTATAGTGGCGCTGGATTATGATAATCAAAAAGATGCACTCGCTTTTGTAGATAAAATCGATGCTAATTCATGTCGTCTAAAAGTGGGTAAAGAGATGTTTACCCTGTTTGGTCCAGAGTTTGTAAAGCAACTTCACCAGCGTGGTTTTTCGGTATTTCTTGACCTAAAATTTCATGATATTCCCAATACATGCTCAAAGGCGGTAAGAGCAGCGGCTGAGCTTGGTGTATGGATGGTGAATGTTCATGCTAGTGGTGGAGAACGAATGATGTCAGCATCACGCGACATTCTTCAGCCTTATGGCAATGATCGACCACTGCTTATCGGAGTGACAGTATTAACCAGCATGGAGCAGCATGATTTAGTTTCCCTTGGGCTGGATGTTACACCGGAGCAGCAGGTTAAGCGTTTAGCTCAATTAAGCAAAAACAGCGGATTGGATGGTGTGGTCTGTTCTGCACAAGAATCACTGATGCTTAAAAACGAACTAGGAAGTGACTTTAAACTGGTTACTCCGGGGATTCGTCCAGCTGGAAGTGCGGTTGGTGATCAAAAGCGAATTATGACGCCAGTAGAGGCTATTAGAGCAGGTTCTGACTATTTAGTAATAGGCCGACCTATAACACAAGCTGAACATCCTTCAGACGTCTTAGCGCAAATTAACGCCACCTTACTATAATTGAGCTTCTTCTGGATTAGATAGTTAATGCTATTGGCATTGTTTATAGCATTAACTATTTGTTCTTTAACGGCACTTTTGCTAATTAACGGCTCGGCAATTGATCATTTTTAATGTTCGGCACGCCACTGTGGAATCGAAACTCCGTATCCGTTTGCTTGATTAACTCTGCTTCTACTTTGGCAAAATACTCGACTCGTTCTGAAATATCATCAGCGGCTATCTGCTGCGCAAGTGTTAAATAATCTTGATAGTGTCTTGCTTCTGACCGCAACAGTGAAATATAAAACTTACCAATATCAGCATTTAAATGTGGTGCCAGTTTGGCAAAACGCTCGCAAGAACGAGCTTCAATAAATGCGCCTATTATCAGCTTATCAATCAGCGCGGCTGGCTCAAAAGTGCGGACGTGCTTAATTAAGCCTTTTGCATAGCGACTAGCAGTAATCGGGCGATACTTTAAACCTTGCTCCTCAATAATTTCTAATACTTGATAGAAGTGGTGTAACTCCTCCCGAATAAGTAGAACCATCTTATCTATCATATCTTGCCCGTATGGACAGTTGTCTTTTGGCTTGATGGATTTAGATATATTGCTCTTGCCTCTGAGCGATTCAAGGTTACCAATACGCTTATATGCAAACTGCTCGTAGGGTTCAACAAGTTCATTGATTTGTTGTATACCTTCATCAGTTAGAACGTAGCGTTTTAATAGGAATACCGCACTCTGTGATGCTTTTAATTCGCAGAGCAGATGATCCCGTAAAATCACAGATAGATTTTCTGGCTTACGAGCTTCATCGATCCAAGAATCAGGTGTTGAGCAGTTAAGAAAGTTATTGATGGGTTCTAATAATTTATGATGGCACATTTGTCATTGCTTCAGTAAAAACTTGCCAGCAATGATAACACGCTAAACACGTCTGTAGTTTGAGCGGCACATTTTAGTTGAGAATGTTAGAGAGAGCCGTGGTATGGATAAAGAAAAGGCCGCGTTATGCGACCTTGATTTCTATCTTTACGGTTTAGACTATGGTGAACAGGGTTTGTGTCGTTACCACTTTTTCTTTTCACCGAACAAAGCTTTCATATCGTTATCACGCTCTTTCTCTTCTTGAGCCAACATCTCTTCAGAGCCTTTGCTCTTAGAGTTGGACTCAAGTTCACCAAGCATTGCTTGCAGTTTATCTCTTGCTTGATTTGAGTAACTGTCATTCTTAGGCGCAAGGACATCGATGCCTTTCTTCAATAATTGACGAGCAGTACCAGCCTGACCACGAACCATGGCTTCATTAGTACGCTTAATTACATTTTCGATATTGATACGAAGTTGAATGGTTTCTAAACGAGCGTTTTCTGCTACATAAGCTTGAGTGTTAAAACGTCCTTTATTGTGCTCGCTTCTAATGGTATCTCTTAAGCGTTTAACCAGTTTCAGCATGACAATGGCTTGTTTGTCACTGCTTGGTGTTTTAAATGGCGTGCTTTCGCCACTGCCGCTATTGGCTTTTAATTGGGCAATCTGCCCCTTCATATTCTCAATGCGTTGAGCAAGTTGCTTACTCTTGGGATCTAGCTCAAACATACTTTCTAGTGAGTCAAGAATACGTTGATTCAAACAAATCAACAGATCTTGGCTATAAGGAAGGTGATGGGCGTTACCGATCAAATCTTCCGTCGCATCAATAATTGCGATATAGCGAGATGACTCTTGCTTTCTAGACATTTCAATTTTTGTTTTGTATTGCAGCATCACGTTATAACCGATAACGAGAACCAACAACACGGCAACAAGAACAATAATTAAACCAATATTCATATATCTATATCTATTTTGAGAATGGTAAGTCAATCACTAGCATACACGATTCTAAAAGCTGACTACAGCCATTATCTATCAATGCATTTGTAATATTAGGAAAAAAAGCTATTCAGTCATTAATTATGTGTGGTCGCTTACAAAATTTAGCCTTGTGTACTTAATGGCATAATATGAAACCTTATTTCATCACTTGTATCTTATATAACTAGTGATTTTATCCGACTCCATTTTTGTTTCTACTTTCATTTATTGCCATTAAGCGTTATAACTATAATTTATAACTAGTAGGTATAAGTACTATAGTAAAGGAATGCGGGTAGTCAAATGAAATTACAACAACTGAAATATATTGTTGAGGTGGTCAACCATAACTTAAATGTATCGGCTACAGCAGAAAGTCTCTATACGTCTCAACCGGGCATTAGTAAACAAGTTCGCCTGCTAGAAGATGAGCTTGGTATCCAGATATTTGAGCGAAGTGGTAAGCATCTTACTCAAGTGACTACGGCGGGTGAGGATATTGTCCGAATTTCCAGAGAGATATTATCCAGAGTCGAAGGGATTAAATCCGTAGCTGGAGAACATACGCATCCGGAGATGGGAACATTAAATATTTCGACGACTCATACCCAAGCTCGTTATGCTTTGCCTGAAGTCATAAAAGGCTTTACTGCCCGATATCCAAAAGTCTCTTTGCATATGCATCAAGGCACGCCATCACAAATGTCTGAGGCTGTTGCCAAAGGTACGGCAAATTTTGCTATAGCCACAGAAGCACTGCATTTATATCAAGATGCCATTATGTTGCCTTGCTATCACTGGAATCGCTCTATTGTGGTGATGAAAGATCACCCACTCGCTCAAAAAGCAGAGTTAACAATTGAAGATTTAGCATCATTTCCACTGGTGACCTATGTCTTTGGTTTCACCGGACGATCTGAACTGGATACGGCATTTAATAGCGCAGGATTAACACCAAAAATTGTCTTTACTGCAACAGATGCCGATGTGATTAAAACCTATGTGAGAATGGGTATTGGTGTCGGTGTTATTGCCAGTATGGCGATTGATCAAGTGCAAGACTCGGATCTAGTGGTAATTGATGCTAGCCATATTTTCGGTGCAAGTACCACGAGTATCGGTTTCCGAAGAGGCACATTCTTACGCAGTTATATGTTTGATTTTATGGAAAGATTTGCACCTCATTTAACAAGACCTGTTGTTGAGCAAGCGATCTCTTTAAGGAACAGTGCTGAAATAGAAGAGATGTTTAAAGATATCGACCTACCTGTTCGATAAGTTAACACTTTTATTTGCCCTCATATCCCCCTACAATTCGGCCCTGCTATCAGGGGGATATATGCAGCATTTATTTGAGCAAATTGACGCTACACTTTGCCAGTACAAGTCGCTTTGGCAAACTGAACCTTTTCATTTAAGTCGCCACTCCTCCTTACCATGGGAAACCAGTTTTGCTGATATTTGTCATTGGTTAGAACAGATAACACCTCAACAAATAGAGATCTACAAGAGCAATAGTTCTGCGTTAATCAGAGATATCTCTAAAGTATTCCCATCAGCGGCATCTTTTCCTTCTTTAACCCAGCTTGATGATTGGTCGCATCAAAACATTAATTTAGACTGTTCACCCCGTTTACATCAGGGAATTCCCGGTAGGAAATTAGCACAAATTAGCGCTATGGGGGCTTATGTTCTAGCAAACCATCAGGGTAATGAGTGGCTAGAATGGTGTTCTGGTAAAGGTTACTTAGGACGTATATTGGCGGTTAATTCTCAACAGCCAGTAACCAGTTTTGAATGGCAAGAAGCCTTGTGTTCACAAGGGCAGATAGAGGCTGACAAACAACAACTACCCATGCATTTTGTTCAGGGTGATGCATTAGCAGCTTCTTCTAGGGAGTTGCTAAAAGAAGATCAACACGCCGTCGCACTTCATGCATGCGGTGATTTACATACAAAGTTAATGCAGCATGCAGCCGATGCAAAAACGGCAGCTATTACTATTTCTCCTTGCTGCTACCATTTGGTCGCTGAAGATTATTATCAGCCGCTCTCTCCCGTTGCTAAATGTTCGAGATTAATACTCTCAAGAGATATGCTGCGAATTCCATTGCAAGAAACGGTTACTGGGGGGAAACGAGTCGCTCGACATAGAGAGCAAGAGATGGTTTTTAGATTAGGGCTAGACAGCTTACTAAGAGAATCACTTCATGTTCAGGACTACATACCTGTGCCAAGCATCAAGAAATCAGAGTTATCTAAGGGTTTTGTTTATTTCTGTCAGTGGGCAGCAGAGAAAAAACGGTTAACCTTGCCTGATGCTGATTATGATCACTGGCTAGAAGTTGGGCAGCAACGGTTTTGGAAGATGGAAAAAATGAACCTTGTTCAGCAGTTATTTCGTCGTCTATTAGAAGTGTGGTTAGTGCTGGATAGAGGGCTATATCTGCAGCAACATGGCTACCATGTGTCGTTACATCAATTTTGTTGTCGGGAGATGACCCCTAGAAATATTTTGATACACGCTGTGCTCAAGTGATCTCAAGATGTAGGATCCTAAGCAACAGCAACAGCAACAGCAACAGCAACAGCAACAGCAACAAGTTCAGTTAAAGAAAAATAATTGAAAGAAGGGTAGCCACTTTCAATTATCCTATACAGCAATAAGCCCAACCATAGTGAAGATGATTGGGCTTATTGAAATAACTCTAACGTTTTTTAGCTGAACATAGTAATAGCGGTTTCTGGTGCTACGTACTCAAGATCAAAGCTTTCTGCGACTTCTTTGCAAGTTACTTTACCGTGAATCACATTCAAGCCGTCCAAGAAACCTTTATCTGCAAGTAAAGCTTCTCTGTAACCTTTGTTAGCCAGTTTGATGATATAAGGTAGTGTTGCGTTGTTTAAGGCGAATGTGGAGGTTCTTGCTACGGCACCTGGCATATTCGCAACACAGTAGTGCACTACTTCATCAACAATGTAAGTTGGATCCGCGTGAGTTGTTGCGTGTGATGTTTCAAAACAACCACCTTGGTCAATAGCAACGTCAACAACCGCCGCCCCAGACTTCATTTTGGCGATATGTTCTTTAGTGACCAGTTTAGGTGCCGCCGCACCCGGAATTAGAACCGCGCCAATCACTAGATCCGCTTCTAGAATATGCTTGTCTAATGCGTCTTTGGTAGAATAAACCACTTTTGCCTGACCTTGGAACTCTTCATCTAGTGCTCGTAATGTATCGATGTTGCGATCAAGGATGGTTACGTCGGCACGAAGTCCTACTGCCATTCTCGCCGCATTTGATCCAACAACACCGCCGCCAATAACCACAACTTTTGCTGGTTCAACACCCGGTACGCCACCTAATAATAGTCCTCGACCACCGTGAGATTTCTCTAATGTTTGAGCGCCAGCTTGGATAGACATTCGGCCGGCAACTTCAGACATTGGTGCTAATAGTGGAAGACGACCCATATAATCTGTTACAGTCTCATAGGCTATACAGACAGCTTTACTCTTGATAAGCTCTTCTGTCTGTGGAAAATCTGGTGCAAGGTGTAGATAAGTGAACAATATTTGCCCTTCGCGCAGCATAGCACGCTCGACAGACTGAGGTTCTTTAACCTTAACAATCATTTCTGCTTTATCGAATATATCGGAAGCAGTAGGAAGAATGGATGCACCTGCAGCGATATAGTCATCATCTGAGAAGCCAATGCCTGAACCGGCGCTAGTTTCAACGAAGACTTGGTGACCATGAGAGATTAGTTCTCTTACACTTGCTGGTATCATGCCCACGCGGTATTCGTGGTTCTTGATTTCTTTTGGTACGCCAATGATCATCCTGACTCCTTAAGTATTATTGGTTGTATTGACTGGTGTGTAGGGAATTTTGTCGAATATAACTCTAACATTTCGACTTGAAGTTGATTATATCGGCTAAATGTTAATATATGGTGCTGAATATTAAGAAGTTGTAGAATATTTTTTTGCAAGGAAGTAATAAGGTGGAATAAAAAATGGCAGACAACTATAAAAAACCGTCCAAGGAACTCGATCGTATAGATCGAAATATATTGAATGAGCTGCAGAAAGACGGACGTATTTCTAATGTTGAACTGTCTAAGCGAGTAGGGCTTTCGCCTACACCTTGCTTAGAGAGGGTGAGACGATTAGAACGTCAAGGGTATATAAATGGTTATACCGCTCTGTTAAACCCGCAATATTTAGATGCATCTCTACTGGTTTTTGTAGAGATAACATTAAATCGTGGTGCACCAGATGTTTTTGAGCAGTTTAATGTAGCAGTACAAAAACTTGATGACATTCAAGAGTGTCATTTAGTTTCAGGTGATTTTGACTATCTTCTTAAAACACGCGTGTCAGATATGGGGGCGTATCGTAAACTGCTAGGTGATACTCTATTGAGATTACCAGGAGTAAACGACACTCGAACTTATGTTGTGATGGAAGAAGTAAAACAATCTAATCAATTGGTTATCAAAACACGATAATCAATTGTAAAGTCAAGAATCATTGAGCAAGCCTGAGAGCAGTATTCAATTAAGGCTTGTCTATCATTGGGTTTTTGCTCTATATATGATTAAATCATTTTAATAAACCGAGCGGCTTTAGCCGCTCGGACTGTTTATACAACGTTAGAAGTATCTATGTTCAAAGAGAACAATAATAAAGTCGAAACCATAATAAAGACTGGAGAGCAGAGCCCTCAGGTTCAACTGAACGGTGTCCAGCGTTTAAGAGAGTGTTGTTTCATTCTTGGCATCTCATTAGCGATGTTTTTAGCAATATCTCTGTATAGTTTTGATCCCGCCGATCCATCTTGGTCACAAACCTCATGGGGAGGGGAAGTAAAAAATGCAGCAGGAACCATAGGTGCATTGTTTGCTGACTCACTGTTATTTACTTTCGGTACTTTGGCTTTCACTCTGCCAATTATTACGCTGATGGCCACTTGGGCGTTTTTTAAGAAAAGAGCGGAAGATGAACCGATAGATTTAATGCTATGGGGAGCCCGATTGTTGGGGCTTGTTGTCGTGATGCTGACCAGCTGTGGTTTAGCGAATATCAATTTTGATGATATTTGGTATTTTTCATCTGGTGGTGTTATTGGAGATGTACTCACTAGTTTTGCTTTACCATCCCTCAATGTACTGGGCAGTACCATTGTTTTTCTATTTATGTGGGGGGCAGGATTAACCTTACTGACTGGAATTTCTTGGTTGGCTATTGTGGAATGGTTAGGTGATAGCACACTAAGTATTGTTACCGCCATTGTGAATAAATTAAGAGGAACCCCAGCAAATACTCTCACTGCTGATCTCTCCGTTGATAACCCTCTTGTTACTGCTCAATCGGAACAAATTACATTGTCTGATGATCGTCATTGCATCATTGACGTTGATGATAGTCATGCTGACGTTTCTGTCAGTGGAGAAGAGCCATCTTCTCGCTTTAATATTCATATCCCTCAACAAACAACATCAGAGAAAGTAGAGACGGAGGTTAGCTTGACTGCTGAAGCTGCTGTTGAGGTTGAAGTTAATCGAACAGAACATTTGTCTGCCACAATCGAAGAGCTAGAACAGGAAGCCTTTGACGCGGATGATCTCGCCAAGTCATCCTCCGCCAGCTATGCACCTATGCAGGTTGAAGAGCAAGAGTCGCTTGCTAATCAGACTTCAACTATTGAGCATCTTGTTGAGCCAACGATGAATGTTGGTGATATTGATACGGTTATCGATGAAACGGATCTTCCTCAGGATAGATCAACGCCAACAATTTCTGATCTGGACTCGCTAGCGGTTGAGCCAACAGTTGATGAACAAAATATTGAACAACAGAGTGATCCCGATGTTGTTGCTTTTCAGGACTTGGTTGAAGAAGCACAAAAAAATATGGCTGGTGCTGATAATCCATTCTTGCAGAAGAAAGAACAGAATTTGCCGGTTCCAACTTCTCCTATGCCGACACTGGAGCTGCTGTATCATCCAGAAAAACGAGAGAACCATATAGATAGAGCGGCTTTGGAAGAGATCGCCAGCTTGGTAGAAGCAAAACTGGCTGACTATAAGATCACTGCTAGAGTGGTGGACATTTTCCCCGGTCCGGTGATTACACGTTTTGAGCTAGATTTAGCACCAGGGGTAAAAGTTAGTCGTATATCAAGCTTATCGATGGATTTAGCTCGTTCTCTCTCTGCCATGGCCGTTAGGGTGGTGGAAGTTATTCCTGGCAAACCTTATGTTGGGCTTGAGTTGCCTAATATGAGCCGACAAACGGTTTATCTTTCTGATGTAGTGAGTAGTGAGCAGTTTATTCAAGCGAAATCGCCTACAACAGTCGTACTAGGACAAGATATTGCCGGGGAAGCTGTGGTCGCTGACCTCGCGAAGATGCCTCACGTGTTGGTCGCGGGTACTACCGGCTCCGGTAAATCGGTTGGTGTTAATGTAATGATATTGAGCATGTTGTATAAATCAACACCAGAAGATGTTCGATTTATCATGATTGACCCTAAAATGCTCGAACTGTCGATTTACGAAGGTATTCCTCATCTGTTGTCGGAAGTGGTCACCGATATGAAGGACGCTTCTAACGCTCTGCGTTGGTGTGTAGGAGAGATGGAACGCCGCTACAAGCTAATGTCAGCTTTGGGGGTGAGAAATGTTAAAGGATTCAATGAAAAACTAAAAATGGCAGCAGATGCAGGCCATCCTATCCATGACCCGCTCTGGAATGCTGGCGATAGCATGGATACTGAGCCGCCACTATTAGAGAAACTGCCATACATTGTGGTGGTGGTGGATGAATTTGCTGACCTAATGATGGTTGTCGGTAAAAAAGTCGAAGAGTTGATTGCTCGTCTTGCTCAAAAAGCACGTGCAGCAGGTGTTCACTTAATCCTTGCTACGCAGCGTCCGTCAGTTGATGTTATTACCGGATTGATTAAAGCTAATATTCCTACCCGTGTCGCCTTTACGGTTTCAACCAAGACGGATTCAAGAACCATATTGGATCAAGGCGGAGCTGAGTCTCTATTGGGTATGGGGGATATGTTATATCTTCCTCCTGGTTCAAGTCATACAATACGCGTTCACGGGGCGTTTGCTTCCGACGATGATGTCCATTCAGTGGTTAATGATTGGAAGGCTCGAGGCAAGCCTCAGTATATTGATGCGATTACCCATGGAGATCAGTCACCGGATACTTTGTTACCTGGCGAGACAATGGAAGGTGATGAAGATACTGACCCATTATTTGATCAGGTTGTTGTTCATGTTACGGAGACAAGACGTGGTTCGGTATCTGGGGTTCAGCGTAAATTCAAAATTGGTTATAACCGAGCCGCTCGTATTGTCGAGCAGTTAGAAGCTCAGGGAATAGTGAGTGCTCCGGGGCACAATGGTAATAGAGAAGTGCTTGCGCCTCCGCCAATAAAAGATTAGCCCGTGATTGAATGAACCTTTTCTTTGCTGTGTCGTCAGACATAGTAAGTTTAAAAAATGAGCCTATAAATGAAAAAACTACTTATTACTTTGCTTGCGGTTAGCAGTTCAGTATTGGCTGCGCCCAAAGATGTGCTAAGTGAGCGCTTAGCGATGACAAAAGGGTTTAGTGCCTCTTTTCAGCAAACCGTGTTAAGCCCTGAAAAAGAAGTAATTTTGCAAGGTAAAGGTGAGGTGGATATCGCCAGACCGAGTCTGTTTCGTTGGACGACGACTTTACCTGATGAAAGCATCATCGTATCTGATGGGAAAAGCCTGTGGTATTACAGCCCTTTTATTGAACAGGTCAGTATTTATTGGCAACAACAAGCGATGGAGCAGACGCCATTTGTGTTGTTAACACATAATCGTGCCAGTGATTGGGATAACTATCTGGTATCGCAAAATAAAGATATTTTCACCTTAACGCCAACCGCCATTGATTCTAATCAGGGTCAATTTGAAATTGATATTGATGCCCAAGGCACGATTAATGGTTTCACAATAATTGAGCAAGATGGTCAGCAAGGCCAATTTGTTTTTAATGACTATCAGAACAAAGTGCCTACACAGGACAAATTCACTTTTGTTATTCCAGACGGTGTTGAAATTGATGACCAAAGAAACTAGTTTTGTGGTTTCTTGTTATTAGAGGTGGAAAGGCAGCTTGAGCAATTACAGTTTAAATTTTGCCGGAGATGAAGACTTTCGTCCATTAGCTGCTCGAATGCGTCCGATGACGGTTGAGCAGTATATTGGGCAAAAACATATCCTTGGTGATGGCAAACCGCTTAGACGTGCGTTACAAGCTGGGCAAATACACTCGATGATTCTCTGGGGGCCTCCCGGAACGGGGAAAACCACTCTGGCGGAAGTGGCGGCAAATTACGTAAATGCGGAAGTGGAACGAGTGTCGGCGGTGACGTCTGGTGTTAAAGATATTCGAGCTGCAATAGAAAAAGCCAGAGAAAATAAGCAGACGGGTCGTCGCACTATACTTTTTGTTGACGAAGTTCATCGCTTCAATAAGAGTCAGCAGGATGCCTTTTTACCTCATATTGAAGATGGTACTGTAACCTTTATCGGCGCGACCACAGAGAACCCATCTTTTGAACTCAATAACGCCCTGTTGTCCCGAGCAAGAGTATATAAGTTAACCTCATTAAATCATGCCGATATTCAGTTAGTGCTTAACCAAGCGATCAGTGATAGTGAGCGTGGTTTAGGCAAAACGGCGGCAATTTTCTCTGATGAGGTGGTAGAACGGCTGGCTGAACTGGTTAATGGTGACGCTCGAATGTCCCTTAATTATCTTGAACTTCTCTATGATATGGCAGAAGAAGATGAAGAGGGGAGTAAGCTCATTACTTTGCCGCTGCTTGCTGAGGTGGCGGGAGAGAAAGTATCTCGTTTTGATAATAAGGGTGATATTTGGTACGACTTAATCTCGGCGGTGCACAAGTCAATTCGTGGTTCAGATCCTGATGCCGCACTCTATTGGTCTGCGCGGATGATCACGGCGGGATGTGACCCTTTATATATTGTACGTCGACTTCTTGCTATCGCTTCAGAGGATATAGGCAATGCCGATCCAAGAGCGATGCAAGTGGCCATGTCTGCATGGGACTGTTTTACACGAATTGGCCCTGCAGAAGGCGAACGGGCAATTGCTCAGGCTGTGGTGTATTTGGCTTGTGCTCCTAAAAGCAATGCTGTTTATACCGCTTGGAAGCAAGCGTTGAATGATGCTCAAAATCAACCTGAATACGAAGTGCCTGTTCATTTGCGTAATGCACCGACCAAACTAATGAAAGAGATGGGATATGGTGAAGAGTATCGTTATGCTCATGATGAACCCGGAGCGTATGCTGCGGGCGAGAACTATTTTCCACAACCGATGGCCCAAACGCGCTACTATTTTCCGACTAATCGCGGTTTGGAAACCAAAATTGGCGAAAAGTTACAGTATCTCACCTCATTAGATGAAAAAAGCAGACAAAAACGCTATGAAAAGTAGTGCTTTTTGGATATCTTTACTCGGTTAAATTCTCAATAACACCTTAAATTGATTTAAGGTGTTTTTTCACAACTACAAAGCATAGGATTAGCAATGCTGGATTCTAAATTACTTCGAACTGAGCTGGATGAAACAGCTGAAAAACTAGCCCGTCGAGGGTTTACTCTTGACGTAGAAAAAATTCGTGAACTTGAGGAGAGTCGAAAGTCCCTTCAAGTTAAGACAGAAGAGCTACAAGCGCTACGTAATTCCCGTTCGAAGTCCATCGGTCAAGCTAAAGCAAAAGGTGACCATGAAGAAGCAGAGCGTATTCTGGCTGAAGTGGGTAACTTGGGTAACGAACTTGATGACGCCAAGAAAGCGCTCGCTGAGTTACAAACTCAGTTAGAAGCGATTACTCTTTCTGTTCCAAACGTACCAGATGAATCGGTACCAACAGGTAAAGATGAAGATGAGAATGTTGAAATTTCACGTTGGGGTGAGCCAAAGTCATACGACTTTGAACTGAAAGATCACGTTGACCTAGGTGAAATGGGTGATGGTCTTGATTTCTCTAGTGCGGTTAAAATTTCAGGCTCTCGTTTTATCGTGATGAAAGGCCAATTTGCCCGACTGCATCGTGCAATTGCACAGTTTATGCTTGATTTGCATACAGAGCAGCACGGTTATACAGAAATGTATGTGCCTTACTTAGTGAATCATGACAGCTTATACGGCACTGGTCAGTTGCCAAAATTTGGTGAAGATCTATTTCATACCAAACCTGCTACAGAAGAAGGTCAAGGAATGTGTTTAATTCCAACCGCAGAAGTGCCGGTGACCAATATGGTGCGCAACACCATTACTGAAGAAGCGGATTTGCCGTTAAAAATGACCGCGCATACACCGTGTTTCCGGTCTGAAGCGGGATCATATGGCCGAGACACACGTGGTCTTATTCGTATGCACCAGTTTGATAAAGTAGAGCTAGTACAAATTACCAAACCAGAGCACTCTATGGATGCACTTGAAGAGCTAACGGGCCACGCAGAGAAAGTACTGCAATTGCTAGAGCTGCCGTATCGAAAAGTAGTACTTTGTACTGGTGATATGGGATTTGGTGCGCGTAAGACTTACGATTTAGAAGTCTGGGTTCCTGCTCAAGAAACCTACCGTGAGATCTCATCTTGTTCTAATATGTGGGATTTCCAAGCACGTAGAATGCAGGCGCGATTCCGTCGTAAGGGCGAGAAGAAGCCTGAGCTAGTACACACCTTAAATGGTTCTGGTCTTGCGGTTGGTCGTACTATGGTTGCGATTTTGGAAAACAATCAACAAGCTGATGGTAAAATCGAAATTCCACAAGTACTGCGCAAATATATGAATGGACTGAGCCATATTGGTTAATTGTCTGTTTAAGTGAGAACGCCGACCTCAGGGTCGGCGTTTTTGTATTTAACCTCAACTCGGGATAAGAAAGTCAAAATTCCATATTTAATAATAAGTGAAGCTTTAACTAGGCGCAGTGCTGCTATTTTAGATGAATGACAAGGCAAAATTATAAGTGATAGTTATTCTATCACGTTGATTTTAAAGAAGTCAGACGCTATAAGAGCAGTACTGAGCGGCTTAAATTATCCCGAGCTGAGGTTATTTATCTCAACGAGCGAGAATACTAAACTTGCTTATTGTTAAAACAGTTGTGATCTAGAAGCGCGGTTTCAATTGCGGATATTAATGACTCTATATGTTCTGGCTGACAAATATATGGAGGCATAATATAGATAAGTTTACCAAACGGTCGAATCCACACCCCTTGCTCTACAAAATGCGCTTGAATGACCTCCATATTAACTGGGGCATGAGTTTCTACAACGCCTATGGCGCCAAGCCAACGAATCTCCTTTACCAATTCATACTGCTCAAGTCTAGGCAACTGCTGTGATAATAATGCTTCGATATTCGCGGTTTGTTGTTTCCATTTACCCGTTTCTATAATGGATAGGCTTGCATTGGCCACCGCACATGCAAGAGGGTTTGCCATAAATGTCGGTCCATGCATGAAGCATCCTGCTTCTCCACTGCAAACGGTATCCGCGACCAATTTAGTGGTGAGTGTGGCAGAAAGGGTCATATAGCCACCAGTGATGGCTTTACCTAGGCACATTATATCGGGCTGGATATTGGCATGCTCGCATGCGAACAGCTTACCTGTTCTGCCAAACCCGGTAGCAATTTCATCCACAATAAGAAGTACACCGTATTGATCGCAGAGGATACGCACCTGTTTTAAAAACTCAGGATGGTAGATTCTCATTCCGCCGGCGCCTTGAACGATAGGTTCAAGAATAACCGCTGCAATATCGCTATGATGTTGAGACATTTTTTGTTTAAAGTCGTCTATGTCCGATGGGTCCCAATCTTGCCAATAACCTGTTTTCGGCGAGCGGGCAAAGATATGTTCAGGGAGAAAACCTTTGTATAAGCTATGCATCGAATTATCAGGGTCAGTAACCGACATTGCTGCAAATGTATCACCATGATAACCGTCCCGTAATGTAAGAAACTTGCTGCGTCTTTCTCCTTTAGCGTGCCAGTACTGTAGTGCCATTTTTAAGCTTACTTCCACAGCAACGGAGCCAGAGTCTGCTAAAAACAGATGTTGTAGTTGGCTTGGGGTGAGCTTTATCAGCTTTTTTGCTAGATCAATCGCGGGCTGATGAGTGATACCACCGAACATCACGTGTGACATTTTGCTTATTTGAGCTTCAGCCGCTTGGTTTAAATCAGGATGGTTATAACCGTGAATGGTGGACCACCAAGATGACATACCATCGACCAGCTCTTCACCTGTTTCTAAATAGAGATGTACACCTTCCGCCCGATCAACTGGATAACAGGTGAGTGGATCAATGGTTGAAGTGTAAGGGTGCCAGATGTGCTGTCGATCAAACTCTAAGTCCATTTTTAATTCCGTCGGTTAATAAATAAACAGATGTAAACTTAAAACTATTTAGTTTTGTTGACAGTTTACTGGCTGACGGTAGACTAGCCAAGAAATAAAAAATAATTAAAGGATCGACACGTGGAAGTTCGCCATAACTGGACGGTAGAAGAAGTCCGTTTATTACTAGAAAAACCGTTTATGGACCTGATGTTTGAAGCTCAATTGGTTCATCGTCAATTTCAACAGCATAACTATGTGCAAGTTAGTACGTTGCTCTCAATAAAAACTGGGGCATGCCCAGAAGATTGCAAATACTGCCCTCAGAGCGCGCACTATAGAACCGATGTAGATCGTGAAAGGCTGATGGAAGTCGAAAGTGTATTAAATGCCGCAGAGAAAGCCAAAAAGTCAGGCTCAACCCGCTTCTGTATGGGGGCCGCGTGGAAGAACCCTAAAGAGAGAGACATGCCTTATCTACTCGATATGATTAAAGGCGTGAAAGAGATGGGGTTGGAAACCTGCATGACGTTGGGCATGCTTTCACCTCAACAAGCCAATGAGCTAGCTGGTGCTGGGTTGGATTACTACAATCACAACTTAGATACCTCGCCTGAGTTTTATGGAAATATTATTACCACCCGAACCTATCAAGACCGTCTGGATACTTTGTCGCATGTGCGAGATTCCGGTATGAAGATATGCTCTGGTGGCATTATCGGAATGGGAGAGAGTGTCAGTGATCGCGCCAGCCTCTTTGTTGAGCTCGCTAACTTACCCGTTCATCCAGAAAGTGTTCCTATTAATATGCTGGTTAAAGTAAAAGGGACCCCTCTTGAAGAGGTGGATGATGTTGACCCATTTGATTTTATAAAATTGATTGCTGTCGCGCGTATTATGATGCCGAAATCTGCAGTGCGTTTATCTGCTGGGCGAGAAAGTATGAACGAACAGATGCAAGCACTGAGCTTTATGGCTGGAGCTAACTCGGTTTTTTATGGTTGTAAATTACTGACAACGCCGAATCCGGATGAAGATAGTGATATGCAATTGTTTAAGAAACTCGGCATTAATAGTGTTGAAGTCAGTCAGAAGCCGGATCAAATCCAAGAAAATGAGTTGCTTGACCAAGTAGTAGAAAGAGTGGCAGCACGTCCTAATAAAGATGATTTATTCTACGATGCCAGCGTTTAGTTATAGGATTGATACCGAGTTAGGGAAGAGAAAACAGCTAGGATTAGAACGTTCACTGTTGTCGCTGGAAGGCGCCAACAGCGTTGAGTTTAGCGTTTCAGGCAAAAGCTATATCAATTTTTCCAGTAATGATTACCTTGGGCTAGCGAGCTCTAAACAACTAGCAAAAGCATGGCAGGAAGGGATTGATAAATATGGAGCAGGCAGCGCTGCCTCTCCAATGGTGACTGGGCATTCAGTGGCTCACCAAACCTTAGAAGAGACTCTTTGTGAATGGTTTGGTTATGATAGGGCTATTCTATTTAATTCTGGTTTCGCGGCCAATCAGGCGGTTCTGTTTTCACTGCTTGGTAAGGCAGACTTTTTAGTTCAGGATAAGTTGAATCATGCTTCTTTGATGGAGGCGGGTATCTTGTCTCCGGCTCAAATGAAGCGTTTTAAACACAATGATGTTGCTGATTTAAACCGTATTATTGCTAATAACCCTGCCTTAGTTGTCACTGAAGGGGTATTTAGCATGGATGGTGATTGCGCGCCCCTAGATGATATTGCAACGGCATGTCAACAGAGTGATAGCTGGTTGATGGTTGATGATGCGCATGGTGTTGGTGTGTTAGGAGGGAGAGGTGTTGGTAGCATAGCGGGTATGGAGATTAAACCTCAGTTATTGGTTGTCACCTTTGGTAAAGCGTTTGGGTTGTCCGGTGCTGCGATATTATGTGATCAGCGTGTGGGTAACTACCTTACACAGTTTTCTCGTCATCATGTTTACTCAACAGCTATGCCGCCTTCTCAAGCTTATGCGTTAACAGAAGCCGCTAATATGTTGCAACAACAACAGTGGCGAAGAGAGTACTTAGCGGAGCTCCAGTTGACTTATGATCAAAAACTCCAAGAGCAAGCAGGTTATGTCGCAACAACAACGCCGATCAAACCTTTTATCTGTGGTTCAGTCGATAAAACCATGGCACTAGCAAGCAAGCTTAAGCAATACGGTTTCTGGGTGACTCCAATTAGACCACCAACAGTGGCCAAAGAGAGCTGTCGGATTCGCATCACCCTCAATGCAAACCACACTCACCAGCAGGTAAGTGAATTAGCTCAGCATATTATTAACAGTTAAGAGATGTAGATAGTGAGTAGTAATGTTTCTGCACCATCCCATAGAAAAGTAGCGATTGCTGATGCGTTTGGTAAAGCAGCAAAGAAATACGATAAGCACGCAGAGTTTCAACGAGAAGTTGGAGAACGGTTAATGGAAAAAATGCCGGAGTCGTTGCAAGGTTTGAAGGTGCTAGATATTGGCTGCGGTACGGGATATTTTTCCAATAGGTTAGCGGATAAAGGAGCCAAAGTCGTTGCGGCCGACCTGTCTGCTGAGATGTTGCAGCAAGCTCGGTGTCGCTGTCTCAATAAAGTGGAACTGTATCAAGTTGCTGATGCAGAATCGCTACCATTTTCAGATAATCAGTTTGATGTGGTCTTTTCCAGTCTTGCTTTGCAATGGTGCCTCGATTTGTCTGTGCCACTTAAAGAGCTACAACGAGTAACCAAACCGGGTGGAAAAATTTACTTTTCTACTTTAGCTGATGGGTCTCTAACGGAGCTTAAACAGGCGTGGGCTAAAATTGATGCATATCAACACGTAAATGGTTTTTTAACCATGAAACAGATAAATCTTGCGTTAGCGCAATCTGGTTCTGTTAGTCATCAACTAGACTTACGGTCAATTCAGTACTGGTATTCTTCCGCACTTCAGCTAATGAAAGATCTAAAAGGCATTGGTGCGACATATGTTAGCGACCGCTCTGTTGGTTTGACTAAGAACACAGCGTTAAAACGAGTGGAAAAGGAATACCAAGCATTTAGTAATAGCGAAAAACGATTACCTGCAACCTATCAGGTATGTTTTGGGACAATAGATTTATGATTGATACTTTTTTTATTGCTGGCACAGATACAGAAGTGGGTAAAACCGTAGTATCTAAAGCAATTTTACAGGCACTTGCTGCTCATGGTTTAACCACGATCGGGTATAAACCTGTTGCCGCTGGTTGTAAAGATAGTGAAGATGGAAGAAGGAACTCGGATGCTCTTCATCTGCAACAGGCTGCGACAAGAGAGATAGCTTACGATGATGTTAACCCTTATGCGCTGTTAAGCCCGACATCACCGCATATTGCGGCTAAGCAAGAAGAGGTAGTGATTGATTACTCTGTGCTTAGTGACAAACTTCAGCAACACAAACAAACGGCTGATGTGGTATTAGTTGAAGGCGCGGGCGGATGGCGAGTTCCCATTTCGCAAACAGACTGTTTGTCGACTTGGGTTAAACAAGAAAAGATGCCTGTGGTTCTAGTCGTTGGTATTAAACTGGGCTGTTTAAGCCATGCGATGCTCTCGGTTGAGGCGATTCAAAATGATGGGTTAGAGATAATCGGTTGGGCGGCAAATCGAATTAATCCTGGAACAGAAAATTACTCAGAAATTATTAGGATGTTAGAAGAAAAAATTCCAGCCCCTAAACTGGGTGAAATTCCCTATGTACCAAGTGTGAAGAAGCGAGATATTGGTAAGTTTATGGATATAACACCAATATTGAATGGTTGATACTCTGTTTATAGAGTTAAGAAAAAAGGTTGCCAATTGGCAACCTTTTTTTATCTGTCTGTTGGAATTGACATTAACGAGGGCTGAACATTAGCAATTTGTTGCTGAATTTTATGCGCTTCACTTATTCCTAGCTGCTCTTTCGCTTCATCTTCAGTCAGCCCTAAATGGCAGCAGAGTAGGTCAATTGCCATTTGGTAATTTGTGCTTTCAACCATAATTCATTCCTTTAGTTGGTTAGCGTAGCAAAATAAAGAAGGTCACTTGCGTATATTATTATGCAATTTTGTTGCCATCATTTTATTTGCTATAACTAACTTGGCTTCACTTTTATCAGCATAAATATTTTATTGGTCTGAATGTACGGTGATCCTTTTCTGTACTCAATACGACCTTGGTCTAATGCTTGTTCGCTCCCGGCAATTTCTCACCATTAAGCTCTGAATCCGGCACCATGAGGCCACTTGAGTACATTAATAAATGTTTCAATTCATTAATGAGTCTTGTAATTCAACTTAATGGCTATATCTATTAGAAATAGTACGACGTACTATTAAAATGAAATGATAATAAAAGTAAAGAGTCTGGAACTGGAGAGAAAGATGAAACGCGTTATGCTGTTTTTGGCAACAAACTTAGCTGTTGTTCTTGTGTTAAGTGTTGTTCTAAATATTGTTTATGCTACTACTGGTATGCAACCAGGAAGTTTGAATGGGTTGTTATTAATGGCGGCCCTGTTTGGTTTTGGTGGATCATTTATTTCTTTGTTGCTATCGAAAAAAATGGCACTGCGTTCCGTTGGGGGGCAAGTAATTGAGAGTCCGAGAAATGAAACCGAGCATTGGCTATTAGAGACAGTTTCTCGTCAAGCTCAACAAGCTGGAATAGGGATGCCGACCGTTGCGATATATCAAGCGGATGATATTAATGCTTTCGCGACTGGTGCGAAACGAAATGACTCTTTGGTCGCTGTATCTACAGGCTTGTTACGAAATATGACTCGTGATGAAGCGGAAGCCGTACTGGCGCATGAGGTAAGTCATATATCAAATGGTGATATGGTCACAATGACGCTAATGCAAGGTGTGGTGAATACCTTTGTCATTTTCCTTTCTCGTTTTATTGCCAATATCGTGGCATCTGGTGATCGGGAAGAGGGGCAAGGAAGTAGTATGATGCTTTACTTTGCTGTTTCCTTCTTTTTAGAGATGGTACTGGGCTTTTTGGCGAGCTTCTTAACCATGTGGTATAGCCGTCATCGTGAGTTTCATGCGGATGCAGGCGCGGCGAATTTGGTTGGTAAACATAAAATGATAGCAGCGTTGGAGCGATTAAAGGTCAGTCACGAACCGCAATTAGAAGGTTCTATGATGGCGTTTGGTATTAATGGTAAGTCAACCATGATGCAGTTGTTGATGAGCCATCCGCCGCTGGATAAGCGTATTGATGCGTTAAGAAACAGTTAGAGGTGATATATACAGCTAACGATTATTGCTGTGGCCTTTAAACAGTACAAAGCCTGATTTTTATCAGGCTTTGTTATTTTGAAACTAACCCATATCGTTGTTATAAAGCATCATATTTTCGCATCAGAATATTGTCTTTTGATCGCTGCAAGAGTTTGCCGCTTGATTTGAACGCGGTATTGCCTAACGTCAGTGAAGCTTATTTCAATGACCCATAAATTGATGAACCTAATATGCTCAAGTGACCTCAAGATGCAGGATTCAGAGCAACATCAACACGTTCAGTTCAAGAAAGGTAACTGAAGGAATAGCAAGATTATCTGACGCAGAAATGGGCGTGTTGATGTGCTGCCAAAGGGCGAGTTTTATTGGCTTTTGCTCTGTGTTACGGATTCTTGCTGTAGAATGACTATGCCTTCAAACCACCGCCTTGATCAGCAGCCAATACATTCTTGCTGAACAAGCACCTTGAGGTCATTTGAGTATAATGAAAATACCTAATTTAGAATTAGGTATAAAACTTGCTGTATAGCTTTGAATAACACATTCAATTGCTGGAGGCTTGTTATGAAATGGTTCGTCGCTGTACTAATGATGCTTAATGTCCACTTATCTGTCTGGGCATCTGCCCCTAATTGGCAAGATACAACGCGGTGGGAAAAGTGGCCTACAGTGGGCAGATCGAGTTTGAGCGTGTTCTTCCTTAATATATTTCAGTCAGAACTGAAGACCCCCACGGGCGAATATCAAGACTCATCAGAGTTAACATCACAACCTCTCGCATTATCAATTGTGTACCAAAGAGACATATCAAAACAGCAATTAATTGCGGCGACAAAAGAGCAATGGGTAAATCTAGGTTACGATAGCCAAATACAGCAATCTTGGTTAACAGAATTGGAAGCCATTTATACTAGTGTTAAAAGAGGTGAAAAACTGGTTTATATTACCGATGGAGTTACGGGAGAATTTCATTTCTATAAAAATAATCAATCAGCGAAGAAACTAGGAGAGATTACCAATGAATCTCTCAATAGCGCGTTTTTGTCTATTTGGTTATCTCCAAGTACCGAGTATCCAGCGCATAGAGAAAAGTTAATCGGATTAAAAAAATAACGCGACAGCATAAGGGAGAATGTCTGGGGGTATAAAGGGGATTATTTTTCTAGCTCGGCTTTACGTAGCAAATCTTGTTTTACTATTTCGATAGCCTCTAACGCAGTAGCCGGTTCTATATTATTCGTTTCTAGCAAATAGATTAGGTCAACCGCTAACTTAACTTGCTCAGGTGCACTATCCAGTTGTGGACTCTTATCTTGTGTCATTTATTACTCTCAATTAATTTTTCTATGGCTAACTTGGACTTTTGGCATCTCGCTAACCGTTGTTCCGTCAAAACTAGCGCTTTTTTAGCCTGATTTTTGGTGCTTTTGCTTGCTGATTGCCACAACTTCTGTTTTGTTGTGACCATCTCTATTAATCGTCTTTCCCATTCATTGTGTTGCATCAGCTCTCGATATAGCTCAGACAATTCAGTTTGGTCTTGTGGTGTGGAAAAATCGCTAAATTGTAGTTTATGAGTTGCCAACTCTCTTTGAACCGCGGTTACCTGATTAATTAACCGTTCAGAAAGATACTCTGCCTGAGCTTGACTACTGTTCGGTCTGCTTTGTAATGTTTTAAGCTCTTTATAAAGTAACAAAGCTTCTTTTACATAAGGCGTCAGTAATGTTGACGAACATTTAAAAAGAGTACGATCAAACAAGGCATTATCTGCTCTTCCTTGCTGGCTATCTATCTGTTCAGCCTGCAATAATAGTTGTTGTAAATGTGACTTTATCTGCTTTAAATGACTCATAGAAACCAAGCTTCATAGGCGAGCTTTATTGCCATAATACTAACAACGGTAACGAATACCGGTCTAATAAATTTAGCTCCAAATTTGATGGCTGAATGAGCACCGACATATGCGCCAAGCATCAAACAGACGCCCATAGTTAACCCCAATACCCAATTAACATGTCCTAATAGTGCAAATGTGACAAAAGAGGTAAAGTTACTGGTAAAGTTCATCGCCTTAGATAGTCCAGAGGCCAACAGTATATTTAAACGATAGACGGCCATGCTTGATACCATCCAAAATGCCCCTGTTCCTGGGCCGGCAACACCATCATAAAAGCCTAAAGTAATACCCTGAATCCATTGTGTTTGTGTAAACTTTTTGCATTTTTCCGGTAGCGTTGTACCTGTTGTCGGAGGGGACTTGTGCCAGATGGTATAAATAGCCGTGGCAAGTACTATCAGTGGGATGGCTTTTTCTAACCATTCAGTACTGATGGCATCAACAATAAAAGTTCCTGTGGTGGCACCAATTAAAGTCGCAAAAAAAGCGTGTAGCCAAAACTGAGGTTTGAACAGTTTTTTTCGATAAAAGGTGACTGCTGCAGTAGAGGAAGCAAAGCTAGCGGCTAGCTTATTCGTACCTAGTGCAATATGAGGAGGTAATCCAATGGAAAGTAAAGCCGGGATAGTTAACATACCACCCCCGCCAGCCACAGCATCAATAAATCCTGCCGCGAAGGCGACTAATGCCAAGATAACCAACATGGTTGGTTCGATCATTTCCATAGAATGTCCATTATTTAGAGAGCTGACTAAGGTTTATCTGAAATAAAATTTGTACTTAAAAGATCGGTGGATCTTAATACTATTCAATTATGCGTTTAAAAGGAGGTAGTGAGTCTAGCAATAGTTTGCCATAACGTTTTGTTACTACTCTTCTATCAAGCAGGATGACTTTACCAGAATCTTCTTCAGTTCGCAGTAAACGACCTGCGGATTGAATCAATTTTTTACTCGCTTCAGGTACCGCAATCTGCATAAACGGATTGCCACCTTTTGACTCAATATACTCTGCATGAGCTTGTTCAACTGGTGAAGTAGGGACCGCGAAGGGTATTTTGGTGATTATCAGGTTTTCTAATAGTTGCCGTGGCAGATCTAAACCTTCTGAAAAACTACCAGTACCGAATAGAATACTGGTTTTTCCGCACTGTATAAGCGTTTTATGTTTTTTTAGAATGTCATTTCTTGCGCTATCGCCCTGAACTTGTATACACCATCCCTTTTTTGCTAACAACGGGGCGAGTTTTTCGGCCACTTGATTCATCTGCCAATATGAGGCGAAAAGTACGAGGTTTGCCGCGTTAGCTTTAATTAACTCTGGCAGTTTATCGCACAGTTCATCGGTAAATTGAGGTGCCTGAGGTTCATAGTTGAGCTTAGGTACAACAAGTTGCGCGTTTTCCAGGTAATTAAAAGGCGATGCCAATGCCAAGAACTGAACGCCCTGATCAGGCTGTTCACTCACCCCAGCTTGGAAGCAAAAATAACTGAACGAGTTTAATGCTCTTAGCGTGGCTGACGTAAGTACAGCTCCGACACAGCGACTCCAGATCTTTTGATCTAACTGCCAGCCAACTTCTAAAGGGGAGACGTTAACAATAAAATCCCCGTCTCGCTCGCTGCTTATTTCTAGCCACTTAGCTAAGGGGGCGCCTTTATCTCTGTTTGGTGATGCCATTAAACGCCACACTTGAGCCAAGTTCTCTAATCTTTGGTTATAGAAGCCGGCCTCTGCCAATGCGGGTTCAGCGAGTTTGCTGCTGATCTCACCATCTTTAAGCCTTTCTGCTATCAGGTCAGTAATCTTGGCTAAGGATTGATTGGCCTTTTTAGCCTGCAATTTAAGCTCTTTGGATTGTGTCTCTAACCATTCAGGAAGTTCGCCATTATTAAAGCGATAAATATTATTCTCAAATTGGTCGGCATTAAACTGGTGAGTCAGTTGATTGAGAGAGGGGATTAACTGCTGAATAGCATCTTGCAGTTCTACTCTAAATCGGATGACTCTTTTCTCATCCGCTAAGCTAACAAACTTAGTACAAGATTGATTGAGTTTTTCTAACCAGCTTGCGACACCTTTGAGACTGGCTGCAGCAGAGGAGTGATCTCTGGCGACTTTAGGCAGATGATGTGCTTCATCGAACACATAAATGGTATTGTCTGGCTCGGACAATATCACGCCACCACCCAACTCTATATCTGCCATCACTAAACTGTGATTGGCAATAACCACATCGTTTTTATCTAATTCTGCCCGAGCTTTTTGAAAAGGACATGATCTATGGTTTGGTAAGCTGTTATTGCAGCTATGCTTGTCGCTGACAATTGCAGACCACAACGCATTCTTAATGGCTTTTGGCCATGAATCTCTGTCGCCATCCCATTTACCTTGCTGCAATGAGCGGTACATAGTTTGTAGTAGCTCTTTATCTCGTACATTGGGTTTGGTTTCAAACATGGCAAGTTGGCCACCGTCGGCGCCACAGGCTGAGGCAAGTTTTTCTGCGCAACAGTATCGTTGCCGTCCTTTTGCTAGGATAAATGAGAAATCTATATCAGTGATGCGTCTATATAGAGGCAAATCTTTGTTGAGCAGTTGTTCTTGCAACGCGACTGTGGCGGTCGATATCACCACCTTTCTATTATTTAGCACCGCGGTAGGAATGACCGCCATTAAATACGCCAATGATTTACCAATGCCAGTTCCTGCTTCTGCCACCATAATTCGGTTTTTCTTATGGTACGTTCCTGACAAGGTTTTCGTGATTTCCGCTACTAAATAGTTTTGAGCTCTACGGGGAACAAAGTTATCAAGTTGATGTTGTAAATTTTGATAACTTTTTTGGATAGATTTTTGTACGTTTGGATTGAGCATAATAAAGCCGAGATTGAGTAGGTCGCAATGGTAGCATAAACCTTAAAAATCGACACATTGTTCATGCTTTTCTCTATTGATTAAATTGACAGTTATTTTATCAGAGAGATTAATGAGTGCTAAATAGTTATAAAGTTCATTTTTTTCTGGCTATTTCATTCGCTTAATAGCGATTCACCTCACATAAACTGTCTCTTTTTAAATATTTTTTGATGTAAATCACAAAAAAAAACTGAACCTTAATTAAATAGCTTTTCTGTACCTACTGGTTGGTGTTTTGTGCTGTTTATTGCTTCAATATTGGTGTTAATATTCAATTTATTTGTCAATACGCTTGTTTGATGGTTTTTTATTCTTATTGAAAATGTAATCAATTAATTGGAATGCTGGTCGTATTGCAATTCTATCTGTTTAATATTTAACTGTATTCTTATATAAAGTCTTGATTTTAATGGTTTTAGTTATTTTTAGTTTTATTTTTTTAGATCATTGACATGTGGACGAAACTTTTACAATATGACTCTCGAAATTTAGTGGCGATGACACCGATGTTGCTCATTAGCGTCATCACCAATAAAACATAAAAAAGGGAACCGAAAAGGATTTCCCGAAATTTTCTTAAGAAAAGGCAGTGGATTATTATGAAAAAGACTCTAATCGCTCTATCAGTACTAGTAGCAGCTGGTTCTGTTAACGCAGCAGAAATTTACAACAAAGATGGCAACACGTTCAACTTCGGCGGTAAGCTAGACGTACAATACAAAAAGTCTCAAACTCCTGATGCAGACCCTAAGCTACAAGCTGATGATGCTGAGTTTAACTTTGAAGTTATCCGTCAAGTAAACGACAACGTTAAAGTTCTAGGTTACTGGGAATTTGACGGCATTGATGGCAACGCTAAGAAAGAGAAAAACCTAGGCAACGCATACGCTGGTTTTGATACTAAGTTTGGTAAACTAACTTTCGGTATCCAAGATACAGTAATGGATGGTGCTGGTGTTGGTAACGATATGGAGTTTGGTCTAGACTCTAAAGTTGATGATGCTGGTCTTAGCTCTGAAAACCTAGCAATGTACTCTTACGATCAGGGTATGTTCTTCATGGCTGTTTCTACAATTCTTGATGGCAACGATGATACTTCTTTTGTTGATGGTAAAATTGGTTTCCGTCCAGTTGAAGGTCTAGAGCTACGTGCATTTGCTTTAGATGCAACTACAGCAGCTGCAGATGCAACTTACAAGTTTGATACTACTAGCTCAACAACTGCTACTCCAGTACTAGATACTGCTGCTAAAGCTGAAACTGACTACGGTGTATACTCAATCCAAGCTCAGTACGTATTTGGTAACTTCGATATCGAAGCATCTTACGCAGACGGTTCTTCTCAAGCTAAAGGCGCGAAGAAATCTGACACTAAGATCATGGCTATCTCTGGTGCATACAACATGGGTGATTACCAGTTTAACCTAGGTTACTCAACTACTGATAAAGAAGCTCTAGAGAAAGATTACGCTACTTACTACGCTAACGTACTATACACAGTAGCACCTAGCTCTACTCTATACTTCGAAGTAGGTGGCAACACTGGTTACTCTGACGGCGAAGGCAACAATGTTGACAACAGCTCAACAAGCAAAGATTTCGATCTAGGCTACGTAGCTGGTATCCAAGTTAAGTTCTAATTGAACTTTACTGCTTGAAAAAAGGTCACCTTTGGTGGCCTTTTTTATTTTATGAATTTCTATTTTTATAACTGTTAGAACTAAAATGAATTTTTTATGGTTATAGAGGTCATATCTGGTGGTTGGCAATGGTATCATTGCTCTTATAGTTATTATTAGTGAAGAAAAATTGAGGAGAGCAAATGGCTCTAAAAATGATTGCAGCTTGTGGTGTGCTGCTTGCGTCTAGTATGGCTTCTGCCGCAACCTTAGAACTACCTAAAGATATCCATATTATGGCTCTTAATGGTAAGGAAGTAGAAAAAGAGGCTCTTCAGTCGCTTTCTGTTGGTAGTAATCAGTTTGTAGTGGAATTTATCGCCAACCTTGATGATGGTAAAGAAAGAAGATTACTCAATTCGAAACCTTATATTTTTGAAGTAGATATTAAGAACAGCTCAGATAAGCTTGAGCTAAGTCATAAACACTTTTTTAACTATAGTCACGCAGAAAATGCCTTTAAAAACGATGACTTAGATTGGAAAATAGAGACTAATGGTAGATCTAAGTCTGTAGATGTTGAACTACTGCCTGGTAAAGAGGGCTTTCTTCCTTATAGCGATATAGAGCAGGTAATCCGCAATTATAATGTCTCTCAAGGCGTTATCTTATCAACCGCCGACAATGGAACAGGTGTAGTTAAAGAATCCGCTGTAACCGTATCTGAAACCGGAAAAGTTGAGATTACCGGTGACGCAACAACCCAGCTAAAACTTTGGTATAGCAAAGCGACCAAAGCTGAGCGTAAAGAATTCCGTAAATGGATGATTGACCAAGAGTAAAGACTCGTTTAATCGCTATTTATTTAGAAGACCAGATATTACTGTATCAGGTCTTTTTCTTTTTATATTCGTTGTTATTTTATTGGGCAACCGTTTGCTATTTGCTTCTGTGTTGCTGTTATTAATCCACGCAGCTAAAATTAACCTTTTAATTACTACCTAGCAGATAGCTTCTATGAAATTTCCCGGTCAGCGTAAATCTAAGCACTATTTTCCCGTCCATGCTCGTGATCCATTGGTTACTCAGACTCAAACAAGTAAAAAAATGGCGCGCACGCATATCATTGGTATTGATCAGACATTAGTGGATATTGAAGCTCGTGTTAGTGACCAGTTTATTGAACAATATGGCTTGAGTAAGGGACACTCTTTAGTTATTGATGACCAAACAGCAGAAGCGCTTTATCAACACCTTAAACGAGAAGAGTTGATTACCAATGAATTTGCCGGTGGAACCATTGGAAATACCTTACATAACTACTCTGTGCTGGCTGATGATAGATCTACCTTGCTAGGAGTGATGAGCAAAAGCATTGAAATCGGTAGTTATGGTTACCGCTACATTTGCAACACCTCTAGCCGCATGGATTTGAACTATTTGCAGGGTGTTGAAGGCGCAATTGGTCGCTGTTTTGCATTGATATCCGACGATGGTGAAAGAACATTTGCCATTAGTGCAGGGCAGATGAACAAGCTTAAACCGGAGAGCATTCCTGAATCCATTTTTGCTACTGCTTCAGCATTAGTATTAACAGCCTATTTGGTTCGATGCAACGAAGACGACACTATGCCCCAAGCCACCATGCAGGCGATCGAGTATGCTAAGAAATATGATGTGCCAGTGGTATTAACGTTAGGCACCAAATTTGTCATTCAAGACGATCCAGAATTTTGGCAAGCGTTCCTAAGCGACAACATCTCTGTCGTGGCAATGAATGAAGAAGAAGCTGAAGCCTTAACTGGAGAGAGTGACCCTCTATTGGCGTCAGATAAAGCTCTGGACTGGGTTGATATGGTGCTATGTACAGCGGGACCGGTTGGCCTGTTTATGGCAGGTTATACCGAAGATAGCGCGAAGAGAGTGACATCACTGCCGTTGCTGCCTGGCGCTATTGCTGAGTTCAATCAATACGAGTTTAGTCGTCCAGCGACAAAGGCGTCGTGTGAGACACCGATTAAAATATATTCTCATATTGCGCCGTATATGGGTGGGCCAGAAAAAATTAAAAATACTAACGGAGCAGGGGACGCGGCTTTATCCGCTCTGTTGCACGATATGGCAGCCAATAAATACCATAAAGAAAATGTGCCTAATTCTAGTAAGCACCAAAACGCTTATTTGACTTACTCATCATTCTCTCAAGTGTGTAAATATGCAAACCGTTCTAGTTATGAAGTGTTGGTACAGCACTCTCCTCGTCTGTCTCGTGGATTACCTGAGAAAGAAGATAGCTTAGAAGAGGCATATTGGGAAAGGTAGTTTCTCTAGTCAATTATATATTTGACTTGGTTATTAATGCGATTGATATTAACCTTACTACTAGATATAAAAAAAGAGCTCATTAAGAGCTCTTTTTTTTAATATTCAATTTATCTTAGATTAAGAAATCATCTAAAGATTTGCCGGCATCTAGTTGAGATTGAATGGCGGAAGGAGTTCTACCTTGACCTGTCCATGTTTTCTCTTCACCAGTTGTATCTACATACTTATATTTAGCAGGGCGTGGTTCACGCTTCTTGCGAGTCTTAGTTTTTGCTTCACCAGATAGCGCTGAAATTAGATCTTCAACATCGATACCATCTTTAGCAATCATTTGAGCATATTCAGCAAGTTTAGCTTCACGAGCTTGATTCGCTACAAGTTCTTCTTCTGCTGCTTCACGGCGTTCTTCCACAACAAGAGTTAGTTTTTCTAGAGCTTCTTCTAATTGTTCAAAAGTTAATTCGCGAGCAAATGCACGCAGACTGCGAATATTGAGCAGTGTTTTTGTTAGTTCTGACATGATTTATCCCATTTGACATTATTAAACGCTTATAATAATAACAGTGTAATTTTATATTACAAACAAAAATAGTGAAATTAATAGATTATTTATGGGAATTTATATTGATAAAGCTATTGTATAGCTGGTAGATATAAATTTATTAACACGATATTGAAATTGCAATTATCAAATTGTTTAGTGATGAAATTAATATTATTAACGGATTCATATCTCGATAGTTGAGTAAAAACTAAGCTATAGTCTCTTTTTTCTGTCAGTCTATGGATTTTTATGTTGCAAAAAACGCCTAAATCCGTAGAATTATGCAAGTCGTAAGTCAGTTACTAGAGAGATTGTTGAATAATCTAGCAATTTCAAAGAGTAATTGAAGTAGAGGTGCAAGAACTATCAGTAGTTACTATTGGGGTGATGCCAATGAATAGTAGTGAAAGGAGTTTTTGCCGAAGTGAATATGCATATCAAAGCTGTTTGCTGGGGTTGTGTCAAATAGATACAACACTGCCATAGTATATTTGTTGTTAACTATGGAGCGCTACTGTAGGTTAGAAGGTGCAATTAGTATCTTTTACTTATTTATTAGAATATTGCATGTGTATATGTAATATGTCTGCAGTAGATCTCTAACCAATTGGTTTAAGAAGATCATGAATTTAATAGAATTTGCTACATCCCCCCTTTCATTGTTACCCCCTATAATGGCCCTAGGCCTAGCTATCCTAACTCGTAGAGTGTTGCTTTCTCTTGGTATTGGTATTGTTGTTGGCGCGTTTTTGTTAGCTGATTACTCTATTGGAAAAACCATCACCTATATCATAACAACCGTAAAAGGTGTGTTTATTGAAGATGGTGGAATAAATACTTGGAATATGAGTATTGTTGCCTTTTTGTTGTTGTTAGGAATGATGACGGCATTATTAACTTTATCTGGAGGTACAAGAGCGTTCGCAGCTTGGGCTCAAGTTAAAGTTAAGAACCGAAGAGGTTCTAAATTATTGGCGGCTTTCCTTGGTGTATTTATATTTGTTGATGACTATTTTAATAGTCTTGCGGTCGGTGCGATTTCGCGTCCTGTAACGGATAGATATAATGTCTCCCGCGCAAAGCTTGCGTATATTCTAGATTCAACTGCTGCTCCAATGTGCGTATTGATGCCTGCTTCTAGTTGGGGCGCTTATATTATGACAATTATAAGTGGTATTTTAGTTACCCATGGAGTTAATGAATATACTGCGCTGGGTGCCTATTTACGTTTAGTGCCAATGAACTTCTATGCACTATTTGCACTATTAATGGTTTTTGCCGTGGCGTGGTTCCAATTAGATATTGGACCAATGCGTAAACATGAGTTAGATGCATTAAATGGCGATGAAGATAACTCGTTGCAAGATGATAAAGGTGCTCGCGATTTAAATGAAGAGCTGGATATTATTGAAAGCCAAACAGGTAAAGTATCTGATCTTGTTCTTCCAATTGTATTTTTAATCATAGCTACCGTCGCTTCTATGATATATACAGGTGGTCAAGCATTGGCGTCTGATAATATTGATTTTAGTGTACTTGGTGCATTCGAGAATACCGATGTAGGTAAGTCTCTTGTTTATGGTGGTTTAGTAGGGGTTTTATCTGCTCTATTTACTGTTATAAAACAGAAATTACCAACTAGCGATATAAGTAAAACTATTTGGATTGGTGCTAAATCTATGTTTGGTGCAATTCTTATTCTAGTATTTGCATGGTCAATTGGTTCAGTAATAGGTGACATGAAAACGGGTGCTTATTTATCATCTCTTGCTCAAGGTAATATTAGCCCTCAATGGTTACCTGTTATTTTATTTTTGCTATCAGGTTTAATGGCATTTTCTACCGGAACATCTTGGGGAACATTTGGAATTATGTTGCCTATTGCCGGAGACATGGCCGGAGCAACAGATATTGCTTTGATGCTACCAATGTTAGGTGCGGTATTAGCCGGTTCTGTATTTGGTGATCACTGTTCTCCAATTTCAGATACCACCATATTGTCATCTACTGGTGCTAAGTGTAACCATATCGATCACGTTGCTACTCAGCTACCTTATGCCTTAATTGTGGCATTAATCTCGTGTATTGGTTATGTCGTACTTGGACTTACTGCTTCAATTACTTCTGCGTTTGTTGCTTCAGCAGTGGCATTTGTTGTGGCATGTTTTGTGATGGCTTCAATAGCGAAATCACAGCGTAGTCAAGTACAAAGCGTTTAATAAGCTCTAGGCTATAAATCGCTATTGCTGAAACTAAAACAGGAGCCTATTGGCTCCTGTTTTAGTTTTGCATCCTGAAAGCAAGAACTACAATGATAGCTAGTGTGTAAACGTCTCTATTTTTGCCCCCACAGTGATGCCCGCTGAAATGATCTAACTGAATTGATGATTCCCATACGCTGATTGGATTAATTGGCTGATTAGAACGGTTGAGCGCATATTGGCCATACGCGCTATTGGGGATGCTATTCGGTAATAGTTTTAAAAAACTGAATTTTTATGTTGAAAATTGAAGCAAGCTTCGCTAGTGTGGTTAGCAAGTAAACGGAGTTAAGACATTATGCGTAGAATATTATCAAACATTCATCATCATCATCCTGAGTAGTCTTTCGGGAGATGTGCGCATATCCGGGAGACAACAATCCCGGAGGTGAAATCAAGTGAACAGATTCAGACCCTCGGGAAATAATTTTCCGGGGGTTTTTTAGTTTCGCTCTATAAAAATAGTTTCGTTCAACAAAATTGAAATTTACCAAATTGACAGACAGGGATTAGCAATTATGCAAGCACAAAGATTAAGAATCGCCATTCAAAAAAAAGGACGCTTAAGTAAAGAGTGTCAAGACCTACTAAAAAAATGTGGTGCTCAGTTTAGTTTAATGGGAGAGCGTCTAGTGGTTCACGTTGAGAACATGCCACTGGATCTATTGCTTGTTCGTGATGATGACATTCCCGGCTTAGTTATGGATGGTGTTGTCGACATGGGCTTCATTGGTGAAAATGAACTAGAAGAAGTACGTTTAGACAGAATCGCCCTCAACGAACCAAATGATTTTGTCGCACTGCGTCGTTTAGATTTTGGTGGCTGTCGACTGTCTATCGCTATCGATAAAGATGAAGTATATAACGGCCCTCAGGATCTCGCCGGTAAACGAATTGCCACTACCTATCCACACCTATTAAAAGCGTTTATGGATGAGCAAGGCGTCGACTTTAGCACTTGTATGTTAACGGGCTCGGTAGAAGTTGCGCCAAGAGCAGGATTAGCAGATGCCATCGCTGACTTGGTTTCAACAGGTGCAACGCTGGAAGCAAATGGCTTAAAAGAAGCGGAAGTGATATTCCGTTCTAAAGCCACCTTGATTCAACGCGCCGGTGAATTTGATGATGAGAAACAGGCGCTGATCAATAAAATCCTCACCCGTATGCAGGGTGTGATTCAGGCTAAAGAGTCTAAGTACATAATGTTGCACGCTCCAGCTGACAAACTAGAGCAAGTAAAACAGCTTCTTCCTGGTGCGGAAGACCCAACGGTACTGCCATTATCTGCGGAAAAAAACCGAGTCGCGGTTCACTTAGTTAGTACAGAGAATCTGTTCTGGGAAACGATGGAGCAACTCAAAGAGTTAGGCGCAAGTTCCATACTGGTTTTACCTATCGAAAAAATGATGGAGTAAAAAATGAAAACTGTTGTTTGGCAATCATTAAGTGAATCTCAGCAAGAGTCTGTACTTGAACGACCGGCAATAGCGGAAGGGGCGAATATCACCTCTGCGGTTAGCGCTGTTATCGAGAAAGTAACGACAGAAGGCGATGCTGGATTACTAGAGTTAACGGAAAAGTTTGATGGTATTCGACCAGACTCTATTCGAGTGACTCTGCAGGATATTGATGAAGCATCACAGCGTCTGTCTGATGAGATGAAGCAAGCGTTAGAGCAAGCGTACAACAATATCTCAGTGTTTCATAAAGCACAAAAGCCACAGCCTTTAAAAGTAGAGACTCAACCTGGTGTGGTATGTGAGCAAGTAACCCGGCCAATAAATAAAGTAGGATTATACATTCCTGGCGGCAGTGCTCCGTTACCGTCAACGGTATTAATGCTAGGTGTACCGGCGCAAATCGCAGGCTGTAGAAAAGTCGTTCTCTGTTCTCCGCCCCCCATAGCCGATGAAATCTTATACGTTGCGAAGCTGTGTAATATTGATGAAGTTTACAATGTTGGCGGTGGTCAAGCGATTGCCGCTATGGCGTATGGTACTGAAACGGTTTCCAAAGTAGAGAAAATATTTGGTCCGGGTAATGCCTATGTGACCGAAGCTAAGCGTCAAGTCAGTAATGATTTTCGTGGTGCAGCAATTGATATGCCCGCCGGTCCATCAGAAGTGTTGGTTATTGCCGATGAGTACGCTAATCCTGAGTTTGTAGCCGCCGATCTGCTTAGCCAAGCTGAGCACGGCCCAGATTCTCAAGTGGTGCTGTTAACAACCTCTGAAGTAATTGCGGATAAAGTGGCTGATGCAGTAAACGCTCAGTTAAAAGAGCTATCGAGAGGGGATATTGCTCAGCAAGCACTTGGTTCAAGTATCATTGTTATTGCCGAGTCCCTTACTCAATGTATCTCCATTTCAAACTTTTATGGGCCAGAGCACCTTATTGTGCAGACGCGTGCGCCGCGAGAGTTATTGCCTCTGCTAGATAATGCAGGTTCTATTTTCCTCGGTGACTGGTCACCAGAGTCAGCTGGCGACTATGCGTCTGGAACTAACCATGTATTGCCAACTTATGGTTATACACGTACCTATTCGAGTTTAGGCTTGGCAGACTTCAGTAAACGAATGACGGTTCAAGAGTTGTCATCGGATGGTCTTAAGGGGCTGGCTTCTACAGTGGTTACGATGGCAGAAGCGGAAGGGTTAGATGCACATAAACGTGCGGTTACGATTCGTATGGAAGCATTAGGCCGTTCGGAAGCACTAGAGAAAGGAGCTAACTGATGGAACGTTTAGCTCGTAAGCAAGTTCAGCAACTAACGCCATATCTCTCTGCTCGGCGGATAGGAGGGTCTGGTGATGTCTGGTTAAACGCCAATGAATCTCCTTTTGACAACGTATACAACGCTGATTTGTCCGGCTTGAATCGATATGGTGAGTGTCAGCCGAAGCCATTGATAGAAGCGTACGCCAACTATGCAGCAGTGCAACAGAATCAGGTATTGACCACCAGAGGGGCGGATGAAGGGATAGAGTTGTTAATTCGTGCCTATTGTGAGCCCGGAGAGGACGCGATCTTATTTTGTCCTCCAACATATGGTATGTACGCCATTAGCGCGGAAACCATAGGTGTAGAAAGAAAAATTGTACCGTTAACCTCTGAGTGGCAGCTAAATCTAGATGCCATTGAACAGCAGCTTGATTCAGTAAAACTTATCTTTGTTTGTAGCCCAAACAATCCTACCGGCAACTTGATTGATGCAAACGACATTATTGCTCTACTTGAAATGACCAAAGATAGGGCCATTGTCGTTATGGATGAAGCGTATATTGATTTTTGTCCAGAGGCCTCAAGCAAGGGCTTGCTGGAGCGTTACCAAAACTTAGCCATATTAAGAACCTTGTCTAAAGCGTTTGCATTAGCAGGGTTGAGATGTGGTTTTACTCTGGCTAATCAATCAATTATAGAAGTTTTGCAGAAGGTTATCGCGCCATACCCTGTACCGATCCCGGTGGTTGATATAGCGGTACAAGCACTAACAGGACAAGGACTCACCAGAGCCATTGATCAAGTATCTCAATTAAATGTTAATAGAGAATATTTGCAACAACAGCTTGAAGAGATTAATGGCGTACGTGTTTATCCGGCATGGGGCAATTATCTGCTGGTTAAATTTAGTGATGGTGATGCTCTATTCAAAGCCGCGTGGGATAACGGAATTATCTTAAGAAATTCACCGATTGAGAATTGTGTTCGTATTAGTGTGGGCAGTCGCGAAGAGTGTGATAAAACCCTTTCATTTATACGAAGCATGTTAGTCGGCTAAGAATTGTAATGGAAAAGAATCGTAATAAGGACAGTACAGTGAGCAATCAGCAAAAAATATTATTTATCGATAGAGACGGTACGCTTATTGTTGAGCCGCCAGTTGATTTCCAAGTGGACCGTTTAGACAAACTCAAACTTGAACCCAATGTCATACCAAGTTTACTTGCGTTACAAAACGCCGGTTATCGCTTGGTCATGGTCACTAACCAAGATGGTCTAGGGACAGAGAGTTATCCGCAAGACGACTTTGATGCTCCACATCAGATGATGATGGAGATATTTGAGTCGCAGGGAGTGAAGTTTGATGATGTTCTTATCTGTCCTCACTTTGAAGAGGACAACTGCAGTTGCCGGAAACCCAAACTGGGTATGGTGAAGGACTATCTGCAAAGTGGCAAAGTAGACTTTAAAACATCGGCGGTCATTGGTGACCGACAAACGGATCTTCAGCTCGCGGAAAATATGGCTATTCGAGGTATCCAGTACCACCCTGAGACCATGAACTGGCAGCAGATTCTTCGTCAGCTAACGGTCAAAGAGCGAACAGCAGAAGTGGTGCGAACCACCAAAGAGACCGATATCCGAGTGGCCGTTAATCTGGATGTTCAAGGTGGAAACAGTATCTCCACCGGTTTAGGTTTTTTTGACCACATGTTGGATCAGATCGCGACACATGGCGCTTTCCAGCTACAAATTAATGTAGATGGGGATCTGCATATTGATGATCACCACTCTGTTGAAGATACAGCTTTAGCATTAGGACAAGCGCTAAAAGAAGCTTTGGGTGATAAGAGAGGTATAGGGCGTTTTGGTTTCAGTTTGCCAATGGATGAGTGTTTGGCTCAGTGCGCGTTAGATCTTTCTGGACGACCTTATTTAAAATTTGACGCCCGTTTTAGCCGTGACATCGTAGGGGACCTGTCAACTGAAATGGTGGAACACTTCTTCCGCTCCTTAACGGACACTCTAGCTTGTACGCTGCACTTATCTTCAGCAGGTGATAATGACCACCACATTATCGAAAGTCTGTTTAAAGCCTTTGGTCGTACGTTGCGTCAAGCAATAAGAGTTGAAGGGAACGAGCTCCCTAGCAGTAAAGGAGTACTGTAATGAGTGCAAAAGTCGTTATCATAGATACCGGATGTGCCAATGTCTCGTCAGTAAAATTTGCGATTGAAAGGCTTGGCTACTCGGTGGTGATTTCTAAGGATGCGGAAGTCGTTTTGGCGGCGGATAAACTGTTTCTTCCCGGTGTGGGAACAGCAAGCGAGGCGATGAAAAACCTTGAGCAACGAGGCCTTGTTGAACTGGTTAAGAAAGTAGAAAAGCCGCTACTTGGAATCTGTTTAGGTATGCAGTTACTTGGAAAGCTTTCACAAGAGAAAGGTTCAACAGAACAAGATATCGTGCCTTGTTTAAACCTTTGTGATGGTGAGGTACAGCAGATGCAAACCGATGATTTGCCTCTACCTCACATGGGATGGAACACCGTAGAAGCCATTAATAATCATCCTCTATTCAAAGGTATTGAAAAAGGGGAGTATTTTTACTTTGTGCATAGTTTTGCCATGCCTATCGGCGATTACACCATCGCTGAATGTCGTTATGGAGAGTCTTTCTCTGCGGCGATACAGAGCGGCAACTATTATGGCGTTCAGTTCCACCCAGAGCGTTCCTCCAAAGCAGGCTCTCGCCTTATTCAAAACTTCTTACAATTATAAAAGGACGTTATTGTGATTATTCCCGCACTCGATTTAATTGAAGGTCAAGTTGTCCGATTATTTCAAGGAGATTACGGACAAGTAACAGAGTACAAAGTAGAACCGGCAGAACAGTTCAATTTGTATCATCAAGCTGGCGCGAACTGGCTGCATTTAGTGGATTTAACCGGAGCAAAAGACACCTCAGCTCGCCAGTTAGACTTAATTGCAACAATACTGGCTAGCACGCCTGCAAATGTGCAGATAGGTGGCGGCGTTCGCTCTGAGAAAGATGTAGCAGACTTATTAGAGGCTGGCGCGCAGCGTGTCGTTATTGGCTCTACCGCAGTTAAGCAACCAGAGCTGGTAAAAAGTTGGATGACAAAGTATGGCGCAGAGAAAATCGTGCTGGCTTTAGACATTAATATTGATGCTGATGGTGTGAGAAAGGTGGCCATCTCAGGCTGGCAGGAAGATTCAGGGGTGACAATTGAGTCATTGATTGATGATTATCTCACTGTCGGACTTACCCACGTGTTATGTACCGATATTTCACGAGACGGCACCCTTGAAGGTTCCAACGTTGAGCTCTACGTTGATTTATGCGCTCAATATCCACAGGTTCAATTCCAATCATCAGGCGGTATCGGTTCGCTACAAGATATAGAAGCATTAAAAGGAAGTGGTGTCGCGGGTGTTATTGTCGGTCGTGCGCTACTAGATGGTAAATTCACCGCAGAGGAGGCATTTCAATGTTGGCAAAGCGAATAATACCTTGCTTAGACGTTAGAGATGGTCAGGTGGTAAAAGGGGTACAATTTCGTAACCATGAAATTATTGGTGACATTGTGCCACTTGCCCAGCGTTATGCTGAAGAAGGCGCCGATGAGCTGGTTTTCTACGATATTACTGCGTCATCTGATGGTCGAGTTGTAGACAAAAGCTGGGTAGCTCGTGTCGCAGAAGTTATTGATATACCATTCTGTGTAGCTGGAGGCATCAAATCTGCGGAAGATGCTGCGCGTATTTTGCAGTTTGGCGCAGACAAAGTCTCCATCAACTCTCCTGCACTTGCCAATCCTCAGTTAATTACTGATTTAGCCGATAAATTTGGTGTGCAGTGTATCGTTGTGGGCATTGACTCTTACTTTGATAAAGAGACAGGAAAGTATCAGGTTTATCAGTTTACGGGTGATGAGTCACGCACCAAAGCGACACAATGGCAAACTAGCGATTGGGTGAAAGAGGTCCAAAAGCGGGGTGCTGGTGAGATTGTACTCAACATGATGAACCAAGATGGTGTTCGAAATGGATACGATTTAGAGCAACTCAATATGGTGCGAGAAGTTTGCCATGTTCCTCTTATCGCGTCGGGTGGCGCGGGTGCAATGGAGCATTTTGAACAAGCCTATAAAAAAACCAATGTTGATGGGGCATTAGCGGCCTCTGTTTTTCATAAACAAGTGATCAATATTGGCGAACTTAAACAGTACCTTAAATCGAAAGGTGTGGAGATTCGACTATGAGCAACGGGTTAGAGAACAAAAGTATTACTGACCGAATAGACTGGAAAAAAGTAGAAGGATTGGTGCCGGCCATTGTGCAGGACTTCACATCAAGTCAGGTGCTTATGTTGGGCTACATGAGTCCTGAAGCACTACAAAAAACCATGGAAACAGAGCAAGTTACCTTCTTTTCTAGAAGCAAGCAGAGGTTATGGACTAAAGGCGAGACATCAGGCAATGTCTTGCAACTGAAGAACATTTCGCTGGATTGTGACAATGACACCTTGTTGGTATTGGCTAATCCGATTGGTCCAACGTGTCACACTGGTACCACGACCTGTTTTGATGCGGATAATCAAGAAGCTTCACAGCTAGTTTGGCTGGCTCAGTTAGAAAATCTACTCGCCTCGCGTAAAGATGCCGATCCAGAGTCTTCCTATACTGCAAGTTTGTATGGCCGTGGAACGAAGCGTATCTCGCAAAAAGTGGGGGAAGAGGGGGTAGAAGTTGCACTTGCTGCAACATCTGGCGACAAAGCAGAATTGGTCTGTGAATCCGCGGACCTTATCTATCACTTGTTGGTGCTGTTGCAAGACCAAGGGCTATCAATGAATGACGTGATTAATAAGCTTAAGGAACGACATAAGTAACTTTCGTTGACGTTAGGCAATGACATTGTGTAAATAGATGAATCCACGGTCTGTTTACACTCAAGTGACCTCAAAGTGCTTGTTCAGCGAGAATGTATTGGCTGCTGAACAAAGCACTGATTTGAAGGCATCGTCATTCTACGGCAAGAATGTATACACAATGTTTCTTTTAACCTGCGGTTCTATTTCCCACAACACTTCTTATATTTTTTTCCGCTAGCACATGGGCAAGGTTCATTTCGAGCCACTTTTTTTGTTACGGCTTGCTGTGGAAATGTGCCATCAAGATAGTACCACAAGCTATTTTCTTTAATAAAACGAGAGCGTTCGTGCATGCAGTGCTCACCATCGTCATCATTAACGTAAGCTTTAAATTCGACCCACCCTTGTTCTTCTGAGGCGGTTGGTGCATCAACAATCTCTAACCGCTGCCAATCTAGGTTGATAGACTCTGCTATTCCTTGTCGCTCATTCTCGGCATGACAGCTGGGGTGATATGTTGCTACCACAAAATCGATGAGCTTTAGTTTATGAGCAGAAAACCTCGCTCGCATTAATTGTTCGGGCTCTGTAGCCTCGTGGTGATTCTGGTGAATAGGTTGACAACAGTCGGCATAATTTAATCGACTACCGCATGGGCAATGAGACATATGGAGTTCCAAGTAGAAAAATATAGGGTCTGTTGATTTTCAAATACAATGTTTGTTCAATCTAAAAGCGTTTTGAGCAAGGCATGAGGAGAGTAACATAGTTATTTTATGCCAGCGACTCATTACACTGCAAAAATGTACGGGAACGGTCAACAGATTTCAGGACGTAGAGGCGAATAACTCTTCTGTCCAGTTTGTTGAATCAATGTAGCTTTGTGCTAATTGCTCAGTGCTAATATGTAAAACATCGCTTAAACGCGTAACTTCCGTCCAATCCGCTTTTTCATAAGCAATCGCGATACTCAAAACCTGACCTAAATGTCCTTGCTGTGTAAGCAATGCGGTCTTGATCTCGTTGTCGATAGGTATAGATTCAATCACCGTTTCAATGGATTGATCCAATAGAGAATCAAGTAGAGAAAAGATCCCGGTTAAAAAAGCTTGGCTCTTATAGCTGGGTTTATCCGAGTAGCTAGCGATCAATTCACTGAATCTGGCACGCTGTATCGACAAACTGTACAGAGATTCAGGTTTTGACTCTTGAGTAGATGCAATCGCAACCAGAGAGACAAATTTTCTCAGTTTTTGCTCACCCATATAGGCAAGAGCTTGGCGAAATGACTTAATATCTGAGCTAATTTGCGAGGAAGAGTTTACGTGGCGTAACAGCTTGTATGATAGCGAGACATCTGAAGAGATGATTCGCTCCACATCACTGTAATCAACATCATCAGAGGCGATGGCTTTACAGAGCTGAATAACTGTCAAGAAAGAGGGAGATAACGCTTTCTGTTGCAATACTTCAGGCTTACTAAAAAAGTAACCTTGGAAATAGTGAAAACCAGCTCCAATTGCTTCTTGATATTCCTCATAAGTCTCTACTTTTTCAGCAAGAAACTCTATTTTACTCTCTTTTAGACGCTGGATAAACGTGGCGGCTTTGGCGATAGAAATAATGCGAATATCAAACTTAATAAGGTGGATAAAAGGTAAAAAACGTTTCCATTCTGGGCTAGGGATAAAGTCATCCAGAGCAAGAGTATAGCCTAGCTGATGCAGTTTTTTTATGGCATCCAGCAACTCATCGGTGGGAGCGCAATCTTCCAGCACTTCAACCACAATTTTTTCTTTAGGGAATAAGGTCGGGATTTGATTAATCAAACTTTGATAGGGGAAGTTGACGAAACCAAGCTTATCGCCGATAGAACTGTATTCGGTACCCAAGAACTGCTCAGAAAGCAGCCTATTGGTTGCCAGCTCAGGTTCTACTTCAGGGAAGGTGTTTTTAGGACCGTCTCGAAATAGCAACTCATAAGCAATGGTTTTTTCTCTCTATCGAGTATGGGCTGACGTGCAACATAAGAGTAATTCATACAGGTTTAGATTTATCGCCTTATACAGTACCAATGGTATTAACGTATGTTTTCTTGATCTTTATGTTTGTTGAACAGGAAATATGTAAAATTAGTGTAAACAAATAGACCATTTATTAATAATACGTCTTTTTTCAATATATAACAGGAATTAGATCGAATTTGTAATAAATCTAATTAGTAAACTCTTTATGCGTCAACTGATAGGATTCAGCAGAAGAGAATGACAAGATAGATCCTTGCTGATACCAGTCTCCCAATACGATTCGTTGCTTATGACCATTTGTGCTGACAAAATTGTGTATATCAGGTCGGTGAGTGTGCCCATGTATAAGCAGATCAACGCCATATTGATCCATGATGCGTTCAACTTCTTGCTGATTCACATCCATTATCTCTAACGATTTTTCTTTCTTATCTTCGCCTATGTCACTTTGAATTTTTGACACTATTTTCTTTTTTATAAAAAGAGGCAAGCGGTTATATAAAAACTGTAACCAAGGCAGATGCACTTTTTCTCTGTATGCTTGATATTTATGGTCGTCAATGCACAAGGTATCGCCGTGCATGATCATCGCTTTTTTACCATATAAATCAATAATGGACACTTCGGGTAGCAGTGTCATGGCGCTTTCTATGGCAAACCGTTTACCGATTAAAAAATCTCGATTTCCTTGAATGAAAAAGCAAGGAACGCCTTTATCCGCAAGTTGTTTAAATGCGTTTTTGATGGCTTGATTAAATGAACTGTTGTCGTCATCACCAATCCAGAATTCAAACAGATCACCGAGTACATAAAGGGCATCGGCATGAATAGCCTCATTCTCCATAAAAGAGAAAAAGCAGTCGCTAATGTCAGGTCGAGAAGGGGAGAGGTGAAGGTCAGAAATAAATAGTGTTGTCATAATTTTAAAATAGGGGGCTAATGCCCCCTAGTATCACTTATTCTTCGATAGTAGTGCCAGTAATAATTACTTCTTCAAGAGGCACGTCTTGGTGCATACCCATTGAACCGGTGCTAACCGCTTTAATCTTATTAACAACATCCATACCGTCAACAACTTCAGCGAATACACAGTAACCCCAACCATCCATACTTTCAGATTTAAAATCTAGGAAAGTATTGTCATTGACGTTAATAAAGAACTGAGAGCTAGCAGAATGTGGTTCCATAGTACGAGCCATTGCCAATGTGCCTACTTTATTGCTTAGGCCATTGTTTGCTTCGTTTTTGATCGCTGCACGAGACGTTTTCTCTTTCAGCCCTGATGTCATTCCACCGCCTTGAACCATGAAACCATCAATAACACGGTGAAACAGAGTATCGTTGTAAAAGCCGTCGCGGCAGTACTGTAAGAAGTTTGCACTTGTTTCTGGAGCTTTCTCTTCGTTTAGTTGTACTTTGATGTCACCAAAGTTTGTGTGAAGGATGATCATGATATTTACCTTTCTAATGTGTTAGATCTGAACTGCGAATTCTAGCGGAAGTTGGCAGACAATCAACACCCTCATTAAATTCAATGGATTGATAAGACAACTATTACCTAATTCTGTGGGAATTGTTATACTCTCGCTCTGTATTAAGCCAATTTAAATTAGATGAGATCATGCTGAAGATATATAACACGCTTACCCGACAAAAAGAGGAATTTAAACCCATCACCGCTGGAAAAGTGGGCATGTATGTGTGTGGGGTAACCATTTATGATCTCTGTCACATTGGCCATGGTCGTACATTTGTTTCATTTGATGTAATTTCTCGTTATCTGCGTTTTTTAGGTTATGACCTAACGTTTGTGCGAAATATCACCGACATTGATGACAAGATAATTAAACGTGCGGCAGAAAATGGCGAAAGTTGTGACTCTCTGACGGAACGACTCATTCAGGATATGTATCAAGATTTTGATGCACTTAATATGAAACGTCCTGATGTTGAGCCAAGAGCCACGCATTTTATTGCTGAAATTATTGATCTGGTTGAGAAGCTTATCGAAAAAGGCTTCGCTTACGTTGCAGACAATGGCGACGTCATGTTTGAAGTAAGCACGTTTGAACAGTACGGAAAACTCTCTAAGCAAGATCTGGAGCAGTTGCAGGCGGGCGCTCGTGTCGATGTCGACAATGCGAAACGCAGCCCACTAGATTTTGTTGTTTGGAAAATGTCGAAACCGGGAGAGCCAACTTGGGAATCTCCTTGGGGACCAGGCCGACCAGGTTGGCATATTGAATGTTCTGCCATGAACTCCTCTATTTTAGGAGACCATTTTGATATTCATGGTGGTGGCTCTGATCTCCAGTTCCCACATCATGAAAATGAAATCGCTCAATCTTGCTGCGCACACGATACTCCGTATGTAAATACATGGATGCACAGCGGAATGGTGATGGTAGATAGAGAAAAAATGTCTAAGTCATTAGGCAACTTCTTTACGATTCGCGACGTATTACAACATTACGATGCAGAAACGGTGCGTTATTTCTTGATGTCCGGTCATTACCGCAGTCAACTAAACTACAGTGAAGAGAACTTAAACCAAGCTCGTGCGTCATTAGAGCGTCTTTACACTTCACTTCGTGGTTTAGATATGAGTGCTGAAGCGGCAGGCGACGAACAGTATGTTCGCCGATTTAGTGAAGCGATGAATGATGACTTCAATACGCCAGAGGCTTATTCGGTGCTGTTTGATATGGCGCGTGAAATTAATCGCCTGAAAAATGAAGATATTGAATTGGCATCAAAACTTGGTTCACTTATGCGCGAGCTTGCCGATGTCATTGGTATTTTGCATCAAGACCCAGAGATGTTTTTGCAAGGTGGCGAGAGCGGCACAGATGAAGTTGCTGAAATTGAAGCCTTAATTAAACTAAGAAACGATTCTCGAGCTTCTAAAGATTGGGCCAACGCAGATTTAGCACGTAACAAGCTAACTGAGATGGGAATTGTACTGGAAGATGGTCCGCAAGGAACAACATGGAGACGAGGTTAACCCATGGCACAAATGTATTTCTATTACTCGTCAATGAATGCGGGTAAGTCGACAACACTACTGCAATCATCATTTAACTACCAAGAGCGTGGTATGAACCCAGTCATCTTTACTGCGGCTCTGGATGATCGTTTTGGCATTGGTAAAGTGAGTTCAAGAATTGGCCTACAATCTGATGCGCAATTGTATGGCGAAGAGACCGATCTATATCAAGAGATAGAGGCGTTGCATAAGCAAGAGAAGCGTCACTGTATTTTGGTTGATGAATGTCAGTTTTTATCTAAAACTCAAGTGTATCAACTAACGGAAGTGGTCGATAAACTCAATATTCCTGTGCTGTGTTATGGATTGCGTACCGACTTTTTAGGTGAGCTTTTCGAAGGAAGTCAGTATCTGTTGTCATGGGCCGATAAGTTGATCGAGCTAAAAACCATCTGTCATTGTGGACGAAAAGCCAATATGGTTATTCGTACTGACGAAAATGGCACCCCTATCTCTGAGGGCGCTCAGGTGGCGATTGGTGGTAACGATAGGTATGTTTCTGTTTGCCGTCAGCACTATAAAGAAGCGTTAGGTAAATAACGCTCGCTGAGGAGAAACTCTTGGTGAGCTTGAAATTAGCTTAAATCATTTAAAAAGAGTCAGGCTTGATAAGCCTGACTCTTTTTTTACGTGACTATTTCCTGCGTAATTAGATGCCAAACTGCTGTGCAGCATAGGCGACCCGTTCTTCGGGTTTTGGGTACTCGGCAGGTATGCCCAAATTCTCTATGTGCTGTAATCTCGGTAATAGTCCGCTGCCGTTAGCTATTTGAATCGCAAGCCCGGGTCTGGCATTCAGTTCCAATACCATTGGGCCCTCTTCTTCGTCCAGCACCATATCTGTGCCCATATAGCCTAACCCTGTCATCTCCCAAGCACTGGATGCAAGGGTAAGAAGTCTTTGCCAATGAGGAACTTGTAGCTCAAGTAGGTTTTTACCTGTGTCAGGATGTTGCTCAATAGGCAGATCAAATTGCACTGCGCGGACAGCTTTGCCTGTAGCAATATCAATACCCACACCAACGGCTCCTTGGTGGAGGTTTGCTTTGCCGTCGGAGGCCGAGGTGGACAGTCGCATCATTGCCATTACCGGATAGCCTTTAAAGACGATGATTCGCACATCGGGAACCCCTTCAAAGCTAAAGCCTTCAAAACATGGATCAAACTTAATGAGGTTTTCAACAACAGCCACATCGTTTTTCCCTCCAAGGGAAAACAGCCCTGCCAAAGTGTTACTGATATGGCGTTCTACATCTTGTTCATTGATGGTGGCTCCCGATGGTTTTGTATATATACCATCTTGATGAGATATCACCACCAGTATCCCTTTGCCACCACTGCCTTGCGCCGGTTTAATCACAAAACCCGGCCACTGTTTTACCATAGCGTGAATGCGTTTGACTTCTGCTTGGTGACTAATGACGCCAATCAGTTTTGGCACCGTTGCCCCCGCTTGTTCTGCAATGACTTTGGTTTTTAACTTATCATCGACAAGAGGGTATTTTGAGCGATCATTATATCGGCCGATATAACTGTGATTTCGCTTATTCATCCCCATGATGCCTTTGTCTTTCAACTTTGTTGGCGAAGTTAGACGTCGTAACATAATGTTAGTCCTCCGCCAAAGGCTTAAATCGACGTAGCTCGGTTAAACGGTAGCCTGTGTAATTACCCAGTGCCAAAATTGCCGCTAACACGATAAGTTGAACACCGATAAAGTTGAAGGTCAGGTGCTGAACAAAACTACTGGTCATGGCAAGGTAGACGATAACAGCGGTCAATAAAGAGCCGCCGCCTTGAATAAAGACCTCTTTCGCCCCTTCTTCTTCCCATAGAATGGACATGCGCTCAATGGTCCAAGAGAGAATAATCATAGGGAAGAAAGTAATACTTAATCCTTCGGTTAATCCAATACGGAATGCCACAATGGTAAATACGGAAATAATCAAGATTACCGTAATGATCACCGCCGATATCCTTGCCACTAACAACAGGTTCAATTTAGACAGATAACTTCGAATAATTAACCCTGTCCCGACAATAAGCAAAAAGCCGACAATACCAGTAACTAGCTGTGTTTGAACAAAAGCAACCGCAATCAGGACCGGCATAAAGGTTCCCGACGTTTTTAATCCGATAATTACCCTTAGGAAAACCACGATCAGCGCCCCTATTGGGATCAGCATGATGGTCTTAAACATGGCTTGTTCTTCTAGCGGCAAGCTATGAATGGAGAAATTAATTAGGTTTTCAGCGTCAATTTTGTTTTGAGTCGCGGCTTGAGGAGAGATCTCCTGAGCAATCATAGAGAAGTGAACCTGACTGTTCTTGCCACCAATCACATCGAGTAACGAAACATTAGATTCGTCCCAAACTAACGCATCTTCCGCTTTTCCTTGAGTGCCGGATTCGGCATCAAACAAAACCCACTCTTTGCCATCCCATACTTGAATCATTTGAGTGATGCTTTGTCTTCGGCGGCCATCCTCTAAATAGACCACGCCAACCATTTTATTTGCAATATCTGCATAAGATAACAGGCGAGAGGTTGTTTTTGCTTTACTGGAACTATCGAGTAGCAATGAGGCATTTTGGCTGTCGGAGTCGTTAAGAACCTTAATCAGTTCCCGTGTAAAGGTAATGCTATCTGCCGAGCGTTGTGACGCCTTTTCAATTATGGAGTTCGCTGCCGTCTCTTGTGGGCCATCAAAGGTAGGCTTAACGATCTCTTCATCAGAGGGGGGAATCGGCTCTACTTTCGCTTGTTCATCGGCTAAAAATTGGGTTTTATAGTAGATGGTTTGTGGGCCATTTGCGTAGCGAATAGACCATTCTGCTCGACGACCGGTATCGGTCGATAGATAAGCGACACCATAACCGGGAGAAGAGGCTGATTCATTGATTAAAGAGTAACCCGGTTGTGTATTTGGCGCGGCCAAAGAAACTTTTGCAGGCTCTCCAATACCATTAAATTCAATACGAGCCTCAATATCCCAAACCTGACGTTTTTCTCCTGGTGTCCATGGAACCCCGTAATCTTGGTGTCGTAATACACTGAGCGCTACACCAGCGACAAGGAGCATTGCGATAAGAAAATAAAAAGGAATTCTAGAAGTCATAACTATCCTTATTTACTAAGTACACTCAAGGTGTTTGTTTAGCAGTCAGTACTACTTGCCCTTTGGGAGCGCACCTTGAGGTTATTTGAGTATAAATCTATTTTTGTTTTTTAACGGACTGAAGGTATTTTTTGCTGACATCCACTAAAGCGATGTCTTTTATAAATTCTCTTCCCAGTAGAATAGCGTGGCTCATTTGCGAGCGATCTGCCAGCGTAAATTGCGCTTTTTCATGAATTTTTCCGACTTTTACCCATAATTCAACCACAGCTCGCCTTTCTGCAGAGTCAGAACTGGATTGACGAACTTTTGCGTACCGTATAACTGGTGCTTCTATCCATATCTCTTCGTTTTTATTGGTATTTTTATCAAGAAGATGAAATTTGACCCATTTATTACCATCTCGTTCAAAATGCTGAATATCGACGGCATTTAGGGAAGATGTTTCCGCACCGGTGTCGACTCGAGCATCAAACAGTTGTGGAATGTTATCTATCTCTACCGTTTCAATTTCACCAAGTAGCAATAATCCTTCTTGGCTGATAGCGCCTTGAGAAAGATTATTGATGGTCACGTTATTGCTATAGGGAGCGTGACCGCGTCTGTTAATGTCAGAATTTGTCTCAACACTCTCTTTGAGTTGCGAAAACTGATTTTCTAATGTCTCTAAATGCTGGTTTTGACTGTTGACCTGCTGTTCTAGTTTAGAGATTTTCTGTTTTATATTTTGTTCTGATTGAGTAATTGCAGTTTGCAGCTGTTGTTGCTGATTGGATGTGGTTACACAGCCAGAAAGTAAAGCAACCAACAGAAATGGGATGGCAAGTTGTCGCATTAGCCTTTGTTGTCCTCAATGGTTTATAAGTTGCAGAGTTTAACCAACAAAAAGGGGTGCGAGAAGCACCCCAATGTCAGCATTTGGTCATAGTTTCAATATGATAGCTAAATCAGCGTTAACTCAGGAGCCGTTCAACCGCTATCTATGGATTGCTGGCAATCAGTATTGCTCGTCTTGGGGCAGGATAACCCTCGATTGTTTTACTGCTGTCATTTGGATCTAAGTAGTCCGGCAAGGAGTTGTGCTTCATCCATTCCGTGGTTCTCTGCTCTCCGGTTGTGGTGACATTTTCATCGACGATTTTTACATCGACAAAGCCACATTTTTCTAACCACACTTTTAACGCTTTTGCCGATGGGAAGAAATAGACATTTCTCATTTGAGCATATCTGTCGACAGGAACCAGTACTGCGTTTTCATCTCCCTCTATCACTAATGTTTCCAGCACCAACTCACCACCAGACACGAGCTGGTTCTTTAATTGAATAATATGGTCGAGAGGAGAACGACGATGATAGAGAACGCCCATACTAAATACGGTATCAAACGCTTTTAGTTCAGGAAGTTGTTCTATACCTAGGGGCAGTAGATGAGCTCGTTGATCATTCCCCATCAGCTTTCTGATGGCTTCAAACTGCATTAAAAATAGATGAGAAGGATCTATACCGACACAGAGACGAGCTTGTTCTCCTAGCATTCGCCACATGTGGTAGCCATTACCGCAGCCAACATCCAGTACGGCACGATTTTTCAAAGGGGAGATATGCGGAAGAACGCGGTCCCATTTCCAATCAGAGCGCCATTCGGTATCGATTGAAATATCGTGGACAGAATAGGGCCCTTTACGCCACGGGTGGAAGGTTTGTAATAAATTTTCTAACTTCTTGCGCTGTCCGTCAGGTAAAGCTTGGTTATTGGATAGGGTAACCGATGAGGCTAACTCGATATTATCTGGTTTGTCCGCCGGAATTTTCTTTAAAGCTTTTAGCCATCGATCAAAATCACCATGATCCGCATTTTGCCAATCCGTAAGTTGCTGAGGGAGAGTATTTAGCCAAGGTTGTAAATTTGCGTCTTGAGCTATGAGTTGAAAAAAATTAGCAAAATTGAACATGTTATGCCCGTTATGGAGTAAGAAATAATTAAAAAAGTTATCGCAACAAAGAGTATTCGCTCTGCCTATTTGATGGCGAACATAGAGCCGAAATTAAAACATTGGAACCAGAGTTCTACGCTGGAAAAGCCGATATTTGTTAGCCTCTCTTTATGTTGTGAGATGGAGTCCGGGATCAACACGTTCTCTATCGCACTGCGCTTTTGGCTTATCTCAAGTTCGCTATAGCCATTTGCCCGTTTAAAATCATGATGTAAATCGACTAATAATTCATTTGCTTTGTTATTTTCGAAGACATATTTTTCTGACAGAATCAAAATGCCGCCAGGACGTAATCCTTGGAAGATTTTCTCTAGTAAGCTCTGTCTATCTTCTGGAGACAAAAACTGAAGAGTGAAATTCAGCACAACCATACTGGCGTTTTCAATGGTAACGTTACGAATATCGGCTTCAATAACCTCTACTGGCGTATCCGAGCGATAAGCATTGACGTGTAGTTTGCAGCGTTCAACCATGGCATTGGAGTTATCAATGGAGATGATCTTACACCCTTCCTGATGAATGCTACGGCGCATAGAAAGTGTGGCCGCACCAAGCGAACAGCCAAGATCATAAATATTACTATTTGGCTTAACAAATCGCTCAGCCAGCATACCAATGGCAGAGATAATATTACTGTATCCCGGAACTGACCGCTGAATCATATCGGGAAAAACTTCTACCACTCGCTCGTCGAAAGCGAAATTGCCAATATTATCTATTGGAGAAGAAAATATATCGTCTGGATTGCTCATGGATGGTTGGCCTTGCCACAAATTGAAGAAAAACGGTGGCGTATTTTAAGTAAAAAACGTCGCTGTGTCATCTGTCGGATTATTTCTGGTGGCAGTCGATGACAAAAGCGGTGGATTAGGGGAGTGACACAAGCCGGAAATAGGGAGAAAAATCGTCAAAAGTGATGAATTTATAAGCTAATGGAATCAAGCTTTGATGATTTGCAATAAAAAGTCACACTAAAGGTCGATTTTAGAACGTATTCCGAGTATAAATGTGGGTTTGCGTTGGCAGCCTAGGCTGTCGTCATTTAGCTAACTATTTTTAGATTGGGAATTTCATTATGCGTACCCAGTATTGTGGTCACCTGAACAAGTCCCTTGTGGGACAAACTGTAGAAATTTGCGGTTGGGTTAATCGTCGTCGCGACTTAGGCGGTCTTATCTTTGTTGATATGCGAGATCGTGAAGGTATCGTTCAGGTAGTGGTAGACCCAGATATGAAAGACGTATTTGAAGTTGCTAACCAACTAAGAAACGAATTCTGCATCAAGTTTACCGGTGAAGTTCGCGCTCGCCCAGACAGCCAAATCAACAAAGATATGGCGACAGGGGAAGTGGAAGTTCTCGCCAAAGGGCTAGAAATTATTAACCGCTCAGAGCCGTTGCCATTGGACTTTAACCAAAACAACTCTGAAGAGCAGCGTCTTAAGTATCGTTATTTAGATTTACGTCGTTTAGAAATGAGCGACCGAATTAAATTGCGTGCTAAAGCATCTAGCTTTGTTCGTCGTTTCTTAGATTCGAATGACTTTTTAGATATTGAAACTCCAGTACTGACCAAAGCAACGCCGGAAGGGGCGCGTGACTATCTGGTACCGAGCCGTGTTCATAAAGGCAGTTTTTACGCTTTACCTCAGTCACCTCAGCTGTTTAAACAGCTGTTAATGATGTCTGGATTTGATCGTTACTACCAAATTGTTAAATGTTTCCGTGATGAAGACCTGCGCGCAGATCGTCAACCTGAATTTACTCAAATCGATATCGAAACCTCTTTTATGTCGGCGGACCAAGTTCGTGACGTGACAGAAAGAATGGTAACAGAGATGTGGCAAGAGCTACTCAATGTGGATTTAGGTCAGTTCCCTGTGATGCCGTTTGCAGAAGCGATTCGTCGCTATGGCTCTGACAAACCCGATTTGCGTAACCCATTAGAATTGATCGACGTCGCTGACTTGGTTAAAGATGTTGAGTTTAAAGTATTCTCTGGCCCTGCTAATGATGAAAAAGGTCGAGTTGCTGTGCTGTGTGTTCCTGGCGGTGCCAAGCTAACGCGCAAACAGATTGATGAGTACGGCAAATATGTTGGCATTTATGGCGCTAAAGGTTTGGCGTGGATGAAAGTTAACGATATTGATGCTGGCATGGAAGGCATTCAATCTCCAGTGGCTAAGTTCTTGTCTGAAGACGTTATCAAGGGATTACTTGAGCGTACAGGTGCAGCGTCTGGTGATATCATCCTATTTGGTGCAGATAAAGCCAATGTGGTTGCGGAAGCAATGGGCGCACTGCGTCTAAAAGTGGGGCTTGACCTTGAAATTACCGATTTGGCTTCATGGAAACCATTGTGGGTCGTTGACTTCCCAATGTTTGAAGAAGACGATGAAGGTAATCTTCATGCTATGCACCACCCATTTACATCGCCACTAGGTGTGAGCGCTGAAGAGCTTAAAGCGGATCCTGCAAAAGCGAATTCAAATGCTTACGACATGGTTATAAACGGCTACGAAGTAGGTGGTGGTTCTGTTCGTATTCATAACGCTGAAATGCAATCAACAGTATTCGACATTTTAGGTATTGATGAATCCGAGCAAAGATTGAAGTTTGGCTTCCTACTGGATGCGCTTAAGTTCGGCACACCTCCACATGCTGGATTGGCATTTGGTCTGGATCGTCTTGTAATGCTACTTTGTGGAACAGAGAACATCCGTGATGTTATTGCCTTCCCGAAAACTACCGCAGCCGCTTGTTTGTTAACGGATGCACCTAGCCTTGCTAATCCTGCTGCTTTAGAAGAGCTAGCGATCGCAGTGAAGTTAGCAAAAGAAGAAAAATAGCCGCGTTAGTACGCAATCGGCCAATGAAAAGCTAGGTATTACCTAGCTTTTTTTTGATTAATATTTGTCGTTGGGTAAAATAATGTCAGTCATACCCATTGGGTTAAGTTACTGATTAACCAGAAAGGCTCAATGGGGCAAAGATAAGCAGGGAGGAGTTGATGCGTTATGTAGTAATAACACTGTTGGTGTTGGTTCTGACCGCTTGTGCTGATAAAGAGAACTCGTTCGATATTAAAAACTTAGCTAAATCGGACATTGATCTGGTTACCGATGTTCATATTAAGCAGTTGCGAGAGCTGCTAAGAACTTTAACGGTTAAGCTGTATAAACGAAATCCGAGAGAGTTGAAGAAGAGCTCCGGAATGACCATCGATGCGCGTTTGGCGCAGATAATGACCGTGGACCGCCCCAAAAATGGCTATCTTGAGCTGGGTAACATGGATGGCGTAGATGTGCTTCCATTGGCTTTCTCAAAAGAGTTTAAAGGGGACAGGGTATTTGCCCTCATGGTTGGTATAACCGGCATGTTAAGCGCTTCATACAACCACAAAGTCGACTTTTATATCTTTGATGAAATTGATCAGCAGAAACTGTACAACAGCGCCCGAAATCTTGAGACGGTGTCATGGCAGCTTAATAATCAAAAGTACGACAATGGCGAGCCCTTGTTGCTAAGTAATGGCATTGGCAAAAATGGCATTGCGAATTACAGCTATGAACGAGTGTTGGGCCAGATGATTATTTTGCAAGATATGATGGCGCTACTCGTGTCAGACGGAACCAATCGCACCATCAATAAAGTTGCGCATGGTGTCGCATCATTCACCTTTTTCCCAATCTAATGACGTTCGAAAAATCGCATAGGCTTATAAATGATAATTCTTGGTATTGATCCAGGTTCCCGCATTACCGGATATGGGGTGATACGACAAGAAGGTCGACACTTGCAGTATATTGGCAGCGGTTGTATCCGAATCTCTGAAAAAGAGTTACCGGGAAGGTTAAAACAGATTTACGCAGGGGTGAGTGAAATCATTACTCAGTTCCAACCCGACGAATTTGCGATAGAACAAGTGTTTATGGCAAAAAATGCCGACTCTGCATTAAAATTGGGTCAGGCGAGAGGTAGTGCCATAGTGGCGGCGGTCAATGCAGATTTAGCGGTTTATGAGTACGCAGCAAGACTCATCAAACAGGCAGTTGTTGGTACCGGTGGCGCAGATAAAGCTCAAGTTCAGCACATGGTGATGAGCATGCTCAAATTACCCGCTAAGCCTCAAGCGGATGCGGCGGACGCACTTGCTGTCGCCATTTGTCACGCCAATACCAATAAAACCATGATAGCGCTAGCGGGCAAAGCCAGTGGTGCCAAAAAAGGACGATATCGCTAAACGCACCTTCAGCTAATTGCAAACTTGATACTGGATGTTTGTCCAGTAATCGAATACACTTCTGCAAAGTGATAACCGAATAAGGAACCTAGCTGTGATTGGACGTCTTCGTGGAAATTTAATTGAAAAGCAACCACCGGAGCTACTTATTGAAGTGAGTGGCATTGGTTACGAAGTACAAATGCCGATGAGCTGCTTTTATGAATTGCCGGAAATTGGCGAAGAAGCGATTGTATACACTCACTTTGTCGTGCGTGAAGATGCACAGCTTTTATACGGTTTTAATACCACGAAAGAGAGAGCGCTGTTTCGAGAAGTCATTAAAGCAAATGGTGTTGGTCCTAAGTTGGGTTTGGCCATCTTATCGGGAATGAATGCTGCGCAGTTTGTTTCCTGTGTGGAGCGAGAAGATATTTCCACCTTGATTAAGCTTCCCGGAGTAGGCAAGAAGACCGCTGAACGTTTGGTGGTAGAAATGAAAGATAGGTTAAAAGGCTGGGGAGCGGGTGATCTGTTTACCCCTGCCACTGATGCGGCACCAGTAGACTCTTCGCCGCAAGGTATGGTTAGTCATAATGCTGAAGATGAAGCAGTCAGTGCGTTAATCGCACTAGGTTATAAACCACAGCAAGCATCAAAAGTTGTCTCGCAGGTAATTAAAGCGGATATGTCCAGCGAAGCTGTTATCCGCGAAGCTCTAAAATCTATGGTTTAAGCGAAAAGAGAATAGAACATGATTGAAGCAGATCGTCTCATTGCCCCTGATAATCCGATATTTAAAGATGAAGATGTCATAGACCGAGCGATTCGACCTAAAAAACTGGCGGATTATAGAGGTCAGGATCACGTCCGTGATCAGATGGAAATCTTTATTCAGGCGGCGCAAAAAAGAGAAGAAGCGCTCGATCATTTGCTTATTTTTGGCCCTCCAGGGCTAGGTAAAACCACCTTAGCAAATATTGTCGCTAACGAAATGGAAGTGAATATTCGTACCACCTCTGGCCCGGTACTGGAGAAAGCGGGCGATCTTGCGGCACTGCTCACCAACTTAGAAGAGAATGACGTACTCTTTATTGATGAAATCCACCGTCTTAGCCCAGTGGTCGAAGAAGTGCTCTATCCAGCAATGGAAGATTACCAATTGGATATCATGATTGGTGAAGGTCCTGCGGCTCGTTCCATTAAGATTGATTTACCACCTTTTACGCTTATTGGCGCAACAACCAGAGCGGGCTCCTTAACCTCTCCACTCAGGGATAGATTCGGTATTGTTCAGCGGTTGGAGTATTACAAAGTCGCTGACTTACAACACATTGTTCAACGTAGTGCCAATTGCCTCAACTTATCTATGGATCCATTAGGCGCGTTAGAGGTGGCACGACGAGCTCGCGGAACACCTAGGATCGCTAACCGGTTGCTACGCAGAGTGCGTGATTATGCTGAAGTGAAAGGTGATGGCCATATCTCCGCTGATGTGGCAGATAAAGCGCTAGATATGTTGGATGTGGATAGCCAAGGCTTTGACTATATGGATAGAAAGCTGCTGCTGGCAATTATGGAGAAGTTTTCTGGTGGACCGGTGGGGCTAGATAACCTAGCGGCGGCGATCGGTGAAGAGAAAGATACCATCGAAGATGTATTAGAGCCGTACTTGATTCAACAAGGTTACCTGCAAAGAACCCCTAGAGGACGAATGGCCACAAACCGTGCTTATCTGCACTTTGGTTTGGTCAAAGGTGAAGAGCGCTAACCCAAGCTTTTGCTTGACCGTTCAATCTAGCTCTAAAAGGACATAAATGGAGGGGCTGTCCATTTATGTCTACTTCATCTCGTTTCATTTTCTCGAACAGGTCGTGAGCAGAGCGGTTTTCATGTTCCCAATAGGCTAGCTTTGTGAGCAGACTCTGCGGTAAGTGAGTCATATCACAAATTAGTAAATATATTAACTATATTTCACCTCCTTTATCCCCTCTGTTTTTGATATAAAAAAATCTTCTTTAGATCCTATAAGTTATAAAAACGGCTGATAATTTGATGGTGGTCAAATTGTGCGCGGCTATTTTCTATGCCAATCAAAAAAATTGATGTATATCAAGGCGAAAAATAAAAATAAATATTTTGAATCTGCTAGGTTTTACCAGTAATATTAGTTGCAGCTATATTAGTTAAAACTTAACAAAAAAATAACCGAAAAGGCACAAGTTTTTAACATGGCAACCTTTTAGTTACATTGTCATCGTTCTGGACGAAAAAGTGCTTCGGATTTGTGCAATAAGCATTAGTGTCTTCAGCCCGACACAAAAGGAGTTACTATGATCGACATAGTGGATTTATCGCGGTTACAATTTGCATTGACAGCGATGTATCACTTTCTATTTGTTCCATTGACTTTAGGTATGGCATTTTTACTCGCCATCATGGAGTCCCTCTACGTAATGACCGACAAGCAGATCTACAAGGACATGACCAAGTTCTGGGGTAAGCTGTTCGGAATCAACTTTGCTCTAGGTGTAGCCACAGGCTTAACCATGGAGTTCCAATTCGGTACTAACTGGTCCTACTATTCTCACTATGTAGGCGATATATTTGGTGCCCCTCTAGCCATTGAAGCCCTCGTAGCATTTTTCCTCGAATCCACTTTTGTAGGTTTGTTCTTCTTTGGTTGGGACCGATTGTCAAAAAGGCAGCACTTGGCGGTAACATGGTTAGTTGCGCTAGGTTCAAACTTTTCTGCATTGTGGATATTGGTGGCTAACGGATGGATGCAAAATCCGGTTGGCGCTGAATTCAACTTTGAATCAATGCGAATGGAAATGGTCAGCTTCGCGGAGTTAGTACTCAACCCTGTTGCTCAGGTTAAGTTCGTGCATACCGTAGCATCGGGATACACTTGTGGTGCCATGTTTGTTCTGGGTATCAGCTCATACTATCTATTAAAAGGTCGTGACATCGCATTTGCCCGACGCTCGTTTGCGGTTGCTGCTTCATTTGGTATGGCGTCAATACTGTCTGTTATTGTGCTAGGGGATGAATCTGGTTATGAACTGGGTGACATCCAAAAAGTGAAACTGGCAGCAATAGAAGCTGAGTGGCACACAGAAGAAGCGCCCGCGGCATTTACGGTATTTGGGTTCCCTAATCAAGAAACAATGAAAACCGATTTTGCCATAAAAATTCCTTACGCTATGGGTATCATCGCCACTCGTTCATTTGATACTGAAGTCGCGGGTATCTCTGAGCTTAAAGTTGAGCATGAAGAGCGCATCCGAAATGGTATGTACGCTTATGAATTGCTACAAAAACTGCGAGGTGGTGATAAGTCACAACAGAACCTTGACGAGTTTGATTCGGTTAAAAATGACCTCGGTTACGGTCTGTTATTGAAGCGCTACACCGATGATGTGGTTGACGCTACTGAGCAGCAGATCCAAGCGGCAGTAGATGACTCTATTCCAACCGTATGGCCACTGTTCTGGTCCTTCAGAATCATGGTGGCATGTGGCTTTATTATGTTGTTCGTCTTCGGTGCGGCATTCTTACAAACCTGTCGTCAAAAAATCGAACATAAACCTTGGGTATTAAAAGCAGCCTTCTTCTCCATTCCACTTCCTTGGATTGCGATTGAAATGGGATGGTTTGTTGCGGAATTTGGCCGTCAGCCATGGGCTGTAGGTGAGATTTTACCTGTAGATGTCGCGGTTTCTGCTCTGTCAGAAACAGACCTATGGATCTCGCTGTTTGCAATTATTGCACTCTATACCGTGTTCTTAATTGCAGAAGTATATCTAATGGTGAAATTTGCGCGTAAAGGCCCAAGTAGCCTTAAAACTGGTCGTTATCACTTTGAACAAGAGGGCAACTCTGTTCAAGATACCGTAAACCGACAAGTAGAAGCGTAAGCAGGGAGAATAGAATATGTTTGATTACGAAGTCTTACGTTTTATCTGGTGGGCACTTGTGGGTGTTCTGTTAATTGGTTTTGCCATTGCTGATGGTTTTGACCTTGGTGTAGGTGCATTGGTCCCTATTATCGGTAAAACGGATAATGAACGCCGAGTTATGATTAACTCTATCGCTCCACACTGGGATGGAAATCAGGTGTGGCTAATTACCGCGGGCGGTGCGTTATTTGCAGCATGGCCTCTGGTTTATGCGACATCATTTTCTGGTTTTTACTTTGCTATGGTCATTACACTAGCGGCATTGTGGTTACGCCCATTGGGTTTAGATTACCGTTCAAAGCTAGAGAACCAAAAATGGCGTAACAACTGGGATATCGCGATTAGTATCTCTGGGTTTGTTCCACCAATTATCTTTGGTGTGGCATTCGGTAACCTACTACAAGGTGTGCCATTTGTATTAAGTGATTTAATGATGCCTAGCTATCATGGCTCATTTTTTGGCTTGTTAAATCCATATGCTCTAGTTTGTGGTGTTGTCAGTTTGGCGATGTTCTTACTTATGGGGTCGACCTGGTTGCAAATGAAAACAACCGATGCGGTATATGATCGTGCTCGTAAAGTAAGTCAAATTGCGGCAATCGTGGTCGCAGCCCTGTTTGTCATTGCCGGTTTTTGGCTACAAGGCATCGATGGTTACTCAATTAAAAGTGAAATCGACACCTTGGCAGCTTCCAATCCACTGAACAAAGAGGTGGTTCGTGAAGCGGGCGCTTGGATGGTAAACTTTGAGAAGTATCCGTTAATGTGGATTGCACCCCTGCTTGGTGCGGTTATGCCATTGATCGCGATACTGGCTAGCCGTTTTGAGAAGTCAGGAATTGCTTTCCTTGCTTCAAGCTTAACGGTCGCAGGTGTGATTTTGACCGCTGGCTTTACTATGTTCCCATTTGTGATGCCGTCGAGCTTGGAACCTAGCCACAGCCTAACGATGTGGGACTCAACGTCTAGTGAGTTAACATTGCAGATTATGACAGGTGTTGCGGCGATCTTTGTGCCCATCATTTTGTCTTATACTGCTTGGTCTTATTACAAAATGTATGGTCGTCTTGACGAGCAATACATTGAAGATAACAAAAATTCACTTTACTAAGGAGCTGAAAATATGTGGTATTTCGCATGGATTTTAGGTGTATTACTGGCATGTGCATTTGGTATTGTGAATGCGTTGTGGTTAGAACACAGTGAGATGATGGATAAAGACAGTGAGTAAGCTGATTGACCAAGTTGTCAAAGCGCATCAACCTATTGAGAATAGTGCGCTGTTGCGCGCACTAATCTTTGTATTGGCGATTGGCCATGCAGGGCTTGTTATGTGGGAGCCAACGCTCTACGCACAAGCAATTGGTGGTTTTAATGCAGTGATTGCGCCTTTGTTGATTTGGTCGGTTTGTACTGGTGTGATTGTTGGCATCGGTTTTGTGCCTAGGGCATGGTTTTGGAAACTGTTTTTTAGTCCTTACCTTTCCTTTGCAGTGCTCTGCTACCTTACTATCCGTTATGTATGGGTATAAATAACCTGAACAAAATGTGTTGTTAAACAATCAATAGACCCTAGTAGCAACTTTCTGTTGGGTTAAAAAAACAGCAAACAGAAGCAAAGTTTTTGGCTTTGCTTCTGTTTTTTATCATTTCTAGAAAAAAAACTTTCTCAGTAGCGTACTAATCCCCTTTGATAAGGTATAGTTATCCATTATTTTTATTTTCGCTTTGGTACGAATAGTGCAGGGAATAACAACATCCGATTTTCAATGGCCTGTAACGGTATATTATGAAGATACTGATGCTGGTGGTGTCGTTTATCATTCAAACTATTTGAAATTTTTTGAACGGGCAAGAACGGAACTGTTACGCTCAGTTGGTGTCTCTCAACAAGGACTACTTGAACAAGAAGTTGGATTTGTTGTTCGTCATATGGACATTGATTTTATACAGGGTGCTAAATTGGATGATCAGCTAACTGTGGTCACTAATATCTCCGAATTGAAGCGAGCATCGCTGGTTTTTTGTCAGCAAATTGTCAATCTTGAAGGACGCACGTTGTGCAAAGCCTCGGTTAAGGTAGCATGCGTCAATAGTCAAAAAATGAAACCTCAAGCCATTCCAAACTCAATAATTGCGGAGCTAATAGCAGAGTGAACGCTGAAATATCAATTCTAGACCTATTTTTGCAAGCCAGCATGTTGGTCAAATGTGTCATGCTTATTTTGCTAGGCATGTCAGTGGCATCTTGGGCCATGATTATTCAACGCAGCAAGGTGTTGTCTACAGCAATAAAAGAAGCAAATGAATTTGAAGATAAGTTCTGGTCTACACAAGACTTGTCTAAGCTTTATCAAAATGTAAAAGAGCGAAAAAATGACATTTCCGGTACGGAAGAGATTTTCTACTCCGGCTTTACTGAATTTGCTCGACTAAGAAGAACATCCGGCTCATCGGGTGACTCGGTTATGGATGGGACGGGTCGTGCTATGAGAGTGAGTGTCTCAAGAGAAGTCGACTCACTAGAAACCAATTTGCCTTTCCTTGCGACTGTAGGGTCCATAAGCCCATACATTGGTCTATTCGGTACAGTTTGGGGCATCATGCACGCCTTTATCGCCTTGGGCGAAGTGAAGCAGGCGACATTAGCCATGGTTGCACCGGGTATCGCTGAAGCGCTAGTTGCCACTGCGATGGGGCTATTCGCTGCGATCCCTGCGGTAATGGCATATAACAACCTGAGTAACCGAGTCAGTAAGTTGGAACATACTTACGCCACATTCTCTGAAGAGTTTCATAGTATCCTTCACCGTCAAGCGATGAGCGATAAGGACTAAGCATGGCGGGTTATCAACCAAAGAAACGAAAGTTAACCGCGGAAATTAATGTTGTTCCCTATATCGACGTTATGTTGGTACTACTCATTATCTTCATGGTTACCTCCCCATTTGTTACCCAAGGGGTAGATGTTGAGCTACCCGCTACAGCATCCGCGAAACCCGCGTCAGAATTGGCAGGTGATGATAATGCCAGCTTTATTATTGTTGAAATAGACCAAGACGGTAATCTTGGTTTGAGTGTCAACAATGAAGATGTTCAGCGAGGACTATCATTGCAAGAGCTTATTGTCAGAGTGAAAGCGGAACGCTCAATATCAGCGACGTCACCTGTTGCGGTCGGAGGCGATGCCGCCACACCATATTCAGAAATAGTATTGGTGCTAGATGAGCTTAATCAGGCTGGAATTGAAAAAGTTGGCTTGCTAACGGATATCAAGGAATAAGTTAAGCGGCAGATGAAAAATAATAAAAATTTCACATCGGCAATCGTTATTTCAGTGACACTGCACCTTCTGCTTGTTGCTGCTTTGCTGTGGGGAACCGACTTTAATATGTCGAAGCCTGAACCGACAGGAAGCTTGGTGCAAGCGGTAGTCATCGACCCTAATATGGTGAGACAGCAGGCAAATGAGATTCGCAAGAAAAGAGAATCAGCAGCCAAAGTTGAACAAGATCGTTTAGATAAGTTGCGGAAACAGGCAGAGCAGTTAGAGAAGAACAGAAAAGCGGAAGAAGCCAGAATTCGTAAATTACAAGAAGATAAGTCTAAAGCCGATAAAGCGGCAAGAGAAGCAGAAAAGCAGCGCAAGGCTGAACAAGAAAAATTACGTCAAGAAAAAGAGAAACTGCGTAAAGAGAAAGATCAACTCGCAAAAGCAGAAGCTGAGCGGAAGAAAAAAGAAGCCGCAGTTAAAAAAGCGGAACAAGAGCGTGTAGCCAAGCAGAAAGCGGTAGCGAAAGCTGAAAAAGAACGTGTTGAAAAAGAGAAAGCGGTTAAGCAAGCTCAGGAAAAAGCGCGCATCGAAAAAGAGAAAGCCGCCAAAGCTGAAGCCGATCGCATAGCGAAAGAGAAAGAACGCGCCATTGCGGAAGAAAAAGTACGCAAGGAGCAAGAGAAACTCAAGCAGCTAGAAAAAGAGCGTAAAGAGCAAGAAGCTGCGTTAGGGGATATCTTTGCCGGTCTTGAACAAGAAGCGTCGCAAAACTCTAGCGCGAAGCAAAAATTTGTCGCTTCTGAAGTGGACAGGTATGGGGCGATTTATGCTCAGCTCATTCAAAGTAAATTATTAACGGAAGAGTCATTTCGAGGCAAATCATGCCGAGTTAATTTGCGACTGCTTCCAACGGGTAGAGACGCCATTCTTAGTGATGTAAAAGTGCTGGGTGGTGATAATAACGTGTGTAAAGCAACGAAACGGGCCGTTGCTAACGTAACCAGTTTTCCGCTGCCAGAAGATAAAGATGTGGTGGCGAAATTGAGAGATATAAATCTAACTGTTGCACCAGAGTAACAGGGAAGAGGGAACAGTAGTGATAAAGAAAATAATTGCAGGATTACTAATTGTTGTTGCTGGCTATGCCAACGCAGCTTTAGAACTGGTGATCACTGAAGGGGTTAACTCAGCAAGGCCTATCGCCATTGTGCCATTTCAGTGGCAAGGCAATAAACCGTTACCACAAAATATTTCGTCGATCATATCTTCCGATTTGCAGCGTAGTGGTAAATTTAGCCCGGTGGCGGTGAACAAAATGCCGCAAACGCCTTACACAGATAGTGAAATCAAATTCTCTTCTTGGATCTCTCTTGGCGTGGATGCTCTGCTGACGGGCACCGTTAGCCAAAATGCAGACGGCAAGTACGTTATTGATTATCAACTAGTTGATGTGGTTCGTGGCCAATTAACCAATGGGCAGAGTAAAGGGCTGGATGAAAACGGCAATTTGGTTTTGTCTAAAGACCATATTTTATTCCACAAAAAATCAATCCCATTAACTGCAAAGCAGTTGCGTAAATACTCGCACAAGATATCGAACTTTGTTTATGAGCAACTGACCGGTGAGCGTGGCGCGTTTTTAACTCGTATTGCCTACGTGGTTGCAAATGATGATGACAAGTACAAGTTTCAGCTACGAGTTGCAGATTACGATGGTTATGACGAAAGGTTAGTACTTCGTTCTAAGCAACCGTTAATGTCTCCGGCATGGTCGCCAGACGGTCGTCAGTTGGCTTATGTTAGTTTCCAAAATGGCCAAGCAGAAATATTCATTATGGATATTTATACCGGCAAACGAGAAAAACTGACCTCATTTCCTCGCCACAACGGCGCACCGAGATTTTCACCTGATGGCAAATCCTTGGCCATTGTGCTGTCAAAGACAGGCAGCCTTCAGGTTTACACACTCGACTTAAAAACCCGCAAACTGAAACAAATAACGCGCGGTAGATCAAATAATACAGAACCATTTTGGTATCCAGATGGTCGATCTCTTATATTTACCTCTGATCGGGGTGGTAAACCTCAGATTTATCGAGTAAATTTACAGGACGGTTCAACGAATCGTTTAACTTGGCAAGGTAGCCAGAATTTGGGTGGTCAAATAACACCCGATGGTCGTTTCATGATAATGGTGAATCGCTCATCAACAGGGTTTAATTTGGCGAAACAAGATCTGGAGACTGGGGCCGTTCAAGTACTCACTAAAACATTACTGGACGAATCTCCAAGCATTGCCCCTAATGGTGGAATGGTCATATACAGTTCGATCTATAGAAAGAAAAACATACTTTCTCTAGTATCGATAGATGGTCGTTTTAAGGCTAGATTACCGGCAACAAATGGGCGTGTTAGAGCTCCCGCCTGGTCACCGTTTTTGTAGCAACTAAGTTTTGATAAATAAGGAAGAAATAAAATGCAACTTAACAAGGTTCTTAAAGGGCTACTAATTGCGCTACCAATCCTAGCAGTTACAGCTTGTAGCTCAAACAATGAAGCAACAGGTTCTTCATCTTCGAGCACAAATAAAGATGGCAGTACAGTAGTAACGCCAGTAGGGCAAGACTCTCAACTTTCTGAGAAAGAACTAAAAGAGCAAGCTCTTCGTGAAAACCAAACAGTATTCTTTGCATTTGATAATGCAACTGTTGCGGGCAACTACGAAGACATGCTAGCTGCACATGCTGCATTCCTAAGCAAAGACCCATCTATCAAAGTAACAGTAGAAGGTCATGCTGATGAGCGTGGTACTCCAGAGTACAACATCGTACTTGGCGAGCGTCGTGCAGAAGCTGTATCTAAGTACCTACAAGCACTAGGTGTTCAGGCTGACCAAATCGCTATTACTAGCTATGGCGAAGAGAAGCCACTAGTTCTTGGCCAGAGTGAAGAAGCTTATGCGAAAAACCGTCGTGCGGTTATCGTATACTAATCAAGATTGAGGATAGACCTCATGAGCAGTAACTTAAAGCGAACTGTTTCGCTTACGTTACTGGTAAGTGCGGCGAATATTGCATTCGCCGCACCTGCTCCAGTATCAGAATTAAGCAGTACTACTTCTACCTCCTCGGTAACCAATCAAGCGACTTCCCCTGAAACTGATGTAGAGCGTTTAGAGCGCTTACTTCGTAATCGCGCTACTGTGCAACTTCAATTGCAACAGCAAATAGACGATATGACGGCGGAACTTGATGAATTAAGAGGCACGGTAGAACGAAATAGCTATGACATGAAGCAGATGCTTGAACGTCAAAGAGAGCTATTTATCGAATTCGATAAACTTCGTAATGAAGTTAAAACGCCAACCACTGCGGCTCCAGTTGATGCTGCAAAAGTAGAAGAAGGCACAACGGGCACATTTACTTCAGATGTCGATGAAGAAACGGCGTATAAAAATGCGGTTGATTTGATTTTGAAGAAGAAAGATTATACGGGTGCGATCGAAGCCTTTACGGCTTTCCAAGCAAATTTCCCTAACTCTAACTTTACGCCCAACTCTCACTACTGGTTAGGCCAACTCTACTTTGCTAAAAAGATGGACAAAGAAGCAGCTAAGAGCTTTGCTCAAGTTGTGACGTATGAGAAGTCGACCAAACGCGCAGATTCTTTGGTTAAGCTTGGTGATCTTGCTAAACGAAACAACCAGCCTGATCAGGCTAAACAGTATTATCAGCAAGTGATTAAAGAGCACGCGAATAGCGCATCAGCAAAAGCGGCACAAGATAAACTAAAGTAGTGTATACACTTAAGCTCCTTAAGGTTGCTTGAGTATCGTGGTGTCATTGATCACCAATTAAAAATAGGGCCAGTAGCAGCAGTCGTTGCTCTGACCCTATCTCATACTTAAATCTAGTTAAGTTTTGTTTAAATTGGGTATACAATGCTCGGATTATAGGAAGTTGCATAGAGCAAGAGCAATGAGTCACATACTTGATTTGATTGAAACACCCGTATATCCCTTTCCTGCAAAACCGATCCCTCTTACAGATGAGCAAAAGAGTGCTCACGTTGAAAACATCTCTCGTTTACTCAAAGAGAAAGATGCGGTACTGATTGCCCACTATTACACTGATCCTGAAATACAGGCATTAGCTGAAAGTACAGGAGGCTTTGTTGGTGATTCTTTGGAGATGGCTAAATTTGGTAACCGTCACCCCGCCAGCACTCTGATTATTGCAGGTGTGCGTTTTATGGGAGAGTCGGCCAAAATTTTAACGCCTGAAAAAACCATTCTAATGCCGAACCTTGAAGCGGAATGCTCACTAGATTTGGGTTGCCCAGCGGACAAGTTTACCGAGTTTTGTGATGCTCACCCTGATCATACCGTAGTGGTGTACGCCAATACGTCTGCTGCAGTAAAAGCGAGAGCCGACTGGGTCGTCACCTCAAGTATCGCCTTAGAAATTGTTGACCATCTTGATGCAGAAGATAGCAAAATAATCTGGGGTCCCGATCGTCACCTAGGCTCCTATATTGCCAATAAAACCGGTGCAGAAATGCTGCTGTGGCAAGGGGAGTGTGTTGTTCATGATGAGTTTTCTGCGAAAGCATTGAAAGATATGAAGGCCCAGCATCCAGACGCGGCGATTCTTGTTCACCCTGAATCACCAGCCTCAGTTGTTGAGCTGGCAGATGCGGTGGGATCAACCAGCCAACTGATTAAATCGGCGAAAGAGTTACCGCACAAAAAGCTTATTGTTGCGACAGATAAAGGTATCTTCTTCAAGATGCAGCAGTTGGTTCCGGAGAAAGAGTTAATGGAAGCTCCTACTGCTGGCGCAGGAGCCACATGTAGAAGTTGTGCTCATTGTCCTTGGATGGCAATGAACGGATTAGCAGCAATAGAAAATGCCTTAACGGAAGGGGCAAGCGAACACGAAATTTTTGTCGATGAAGAGATAAGAGTGAAATCGCTCATTCCACTTAATAGAATGCTGGACTTTGCCGAACAGTTGCAATTGCAAGTAAAAGGTAACGCATAGCCGCGTCACTTTTTTCAATTAGACATTTAGCCGAATGAGAAAAAGGTTAAATGAAGTTAAATTAAAAAATGGCCACACTGATTCAGTGTGGCCATTTTATTTAACTGCGTTTTATTGTTCGTATTATGCTAAAACAAGTGAAAACTATTGCTGCTCTGCTAACGTAACTCCACGCTGAGTTAAACCACACAACATGGTTGGAATCGCGTTGTAAATCTCTTCAAACTGCTCCAATCCTTCCATACCGTGCTCTTTTAATGTCATTAATGATGTTTCAGGATCAAACAACATGCTTAATGAAAGAATCACACCGCCAAGTAAGGCATTATCTTCACTATTTTCTGGCATCAATGTTTCCCAGTCATCTCTCGCCAACTGCCAGCCTTGTAATGCCCCTTCAGTAAACTCTTTTGTTGCTGAAGAGACAATCTCTTCTTCATCGAGCGTGCACCCTTCTGGCCACTGCCAAGTGCCTTCAAGTAGGGCAGGGCGAGCTTTATTCCACATCGCAATAATGCAATCTGCGTAATCTTCTAATTGTGCCGGTTCTTGGAAAGGGGCGATCTCTTCACCTCCCCATAAAAACGGTAGCCATTCAGTCGGATCCAATACATTTGGCGCTGCTGCCATCGCAGTAACAAAACCATAGGTTTGTGCTTCGCTCAGTAATTTGTCTTGCAGTTCTGGTTGCTCAAGTAGTTGTTGTAAGGTCAAAGTGTTAATCCATGAGTGAATATTAATTCGATTCTAGCATAAGCATGAGCCACTCTTCATTCGGCGTAAGAGAAAAAACCATTCTTAGCACAAATTTTTGACGGTATATCTAACTGTAATCGATCAGTCAAAGTAGTGAATCTATCTGGTTCTCAATTCAAATATAGTGAAAAATTCAAAACAAATGTTGAAAAATGGAATTTAAAACTGCTATAAATCTGTTTTAATAGCGCATGTGACTGGGTAGTAATCACAAACCCAGTTAAATGTTTTGGCTATTTGCATATTATGCAGTTAAATATATCGGTGGTGAGTGAAGAATGAAAGCGCGCAGTCCTTTTAGCGTTAGAAATGTCGCAGCAGACATGTTTGCAATGGTGGTTTTCTGCTTTGTGACAGGAATGATTACTGAAGTGGTTATCTCAGGAATAAGTTTTGAAACCTCATTAGCATCACGCACACTCGCCATACCCGTTAATATTTTGATCGCGTTACCGTATGGGATATTTCGAGATAAGATAATGAAATTGGCGGCAAAACTATCGACAACTCGATTAATGAAAAATGGCGCAGACCTTTTTGCATTTGTTGCGTTTCAGTCTCCTGTTTATATCGCTATTTTGATGGTAGTTGGAGCGAGTGAGGAGCAGATTATTGCTGCAGTAACGAGTAGCATCGCTATGTTTAGCGTACTGGGTGTACTTTACGGTTACTTTCTTGATGTGTGTCGTCGCTGGTTTCGCGTACCGGGATATTATCAGCAAGTATAGCTGCTTGAGTATATTGTGGAATTAATTGGCATTGAAATAGACACAGGTGTACTATTTCTTAGTTAACTAAAAATTTCATAATGAAGGAACAGTAGTGAAAGCAGAACAGCGACACAATGAGATTGTACGTCTTGTTGAACTAAATGGAGAGGTTAATACCGACGAACTAGTTGAGTTGTTTAATGTTAGCCCTCAAACAATTCGTCGTGATCTAAATGAGTTGGCTGAAGAGAATAAACTTCGCCGTACCCATGGGGGGGCAACTAACTCATCCAGCTCCGAAAACTCAAGTTATAACAACCGAAAAGTGATGCACCCGAAGCAGAAAGAACAAATAGGTGCTACCTTAGCGAGACATATTCCAAATGGGTCAACGCTGTTTATTGATATTGGAACTACTCCCGAAGCCGTTGCTCGTGCATTAACGGTTAGCCATTGTGATTTAAGGGTGGTAACCAACAACATCAATGTCGCCACCATATTGATGGAGCGCAGTGATTTTAAAGTCATACTCGCCGGTGGAGAAGTTAGAAATATTGATGGTGGTGTAACGGGTGAAGCGACGCTAGATTTCGTTTCTCAGTTTAGACTAGACTTTGGTGTTTTAGGCATCAGTGGTATCGATTTTGATGGCTCGTTACTGGATTTTGATTACCATGAAGTAAGAGTGAAAAAGGCCATCATCGAGAATAGCCGCCAAACCATTCTTGGTGTCGATCATTCGAAATTTGGTCGTAATGCTATGGTAAAACTGGGTAACCTAAAGGAAATTAACTTAGTGATTACTGATCAAGCTCCGCCAGAGCCGTTGGCGTCCATTCTGGAAGAGAGTGATACCATCATTGAAATAGTGAACTTATAGCCTGAGTTCGCTCTGATTTAACGTAAAACGCGTTAATGGGAAACTGAATTAGAAGACTAAGCTCTGGCAATGATCAGGGCTTTTTTATGTCCTTTCGTAAACCGCTAGTCATATAATCAAGTGACCTCAAGGTGCTTGTTCAGCGAGAATGTATTGGCTGCTGATCAAGGCACTGATTTGAAGGCATAGTCATTCTACGGCAAGAATCAGTATAGCTGCCCCCAATAAATAGCCTCACTGTTTTTCGGCCCTGAAAAAGAAAAAGCTACTATAGCGAATATAGTAGCTTTTGATTATGTAGGGAGAAGTGAGATTATGCTGAAGCGTTTGCTTCTTCTAATCTTTCTTGCTCTTCTTTTTCTTTATGGAATTTTTTCTCACCGAAGTATGCGTAAGCAAGACATAGGATAGAGATACCACAAGACGCTGTTAGAAGGATGAAACCGCCGTCCCAACCAAAGTGGTCAACGGTGTAACCTAGCACGGCGTTAGCCGCAACCGCACCACCTAGGTAACCAAATAGACCAGTTAGACCCGCCGCAGTACCTGCTGCTTTTTTCGGTGCTAGCTCTAGAGCGTACAAACCGATAAGCATTACAGGACCATAGATTAAGAAACCGATAGCAACCAATGCCGCCATATCGATACCAGGGTTACCCGCAGGGTTAAACCAGTATACAAGTACCGCAATTGTTACTAGTACCATAAATAGGATACCAGCTGGAGCACGACGACCTTTAAACCATTTATCTGAAATCCAACCACACAGTAGTGTTCCTGGAATACCAGCCCACTCGTACAAGAAGTAAGCCCAAGAAGATTTATCTACACTGAAATCTTTTGCTTCAGAAAGATAAGTTGGAGCCCAATCCAGTACACCGTAGCGAATCATGTATACAAATGCGTTAGCAATAGCGATAGACCAAAGCAACTTATTGTTGAAGACATACTTAAAGAAAATTTCTTTCGCTGTCATCTCTATTTCGTTGGATTCACTGTAGTTATCAGGGTAGTCATTTTTGTACTCTTCGATTGCAGGAAGACCACAAGATTGAGGTGTATCACGTAAAGTGAACCAGATAAAAATAGCAACCAGAGTGGCAAAGAATGCAGGAACATAAAATGCCGTGTGCCAATCATCATTAAATAGCCATAGGCCCAAGATGAACATAGGACCAATTAAACCACCACCAATGTTATGTGCAACGTTCCAAACAGAAACTAAGCCACCACGCTCTTTACGTGACCACCAGTGCACCATGGTTCTACCACACGCAGGCCAGCCCATGCCTTGGAACCAACCATTCAGGAATAGCAAAACGAACATCGCGGTCACACTGCCAGTTGCCCAAGGCATAAAGCCAAAGCAGAACATTACAGCGGCGGACATTAATAGACCAAAGCTTAAGAAGTAACGAGGATTAGAGCGATCAGAAACACTACCCATTAAGAACTTAGATAAACCATAAGCAATAGATACAGCAGAAAGAGCTACACCTAATTGACCACGAGTAAATCCTTGCTCAATAAGAAACGGCATTGCGAGGCTAAAGTTTTTTCTTACAAGATAGTACCCAGCGTAACCGAAGAAGATTCCCATAAATAGCTGCCATCTGAGGCGCGTATAGCTAGAGTCAATTTGACCCTCAGGTAGGCGCTCAATATGAGCTTTAGGCTTAAATATACCAAACATTATGAATGACCTATATTAGAGTTATTGGATGTAAACGAACTGTATATGTTCGAACGAGCAAATTATGCCTTACTGAAAAATAAAATTTGCGAGCTAGATTCACTTTATTTATTTCACGGCTAAAAATATTAAATGACTAGTAAACATGTAACTTAATAGTATTAATGGCTAATTTTTGTATGTTAAAATTTATTAAATTCGTTACAGAAATATGACAATAATAAACGTTGCAATGTTCGTTCATCTTTTACTAGAATATAAACGAAAGCGAAAATGTTCGTTTAGAAGAGTAATTAACCATATTTGAGCGCGTTATGAATACACATACTCGATTTGAGACAGAAGTTGTTATTATTGGTGGAGGCGCGACGGGTACCGGAATTATGCGCGACTGTGCGTTAAGAGGTATCAACTGCATCTTATTAGAGCAGGGAGATATAGCCTCAGGTACCACCGGACGGAATCATGGGCTGCTTCACTCAGGGGCGCGATATGCCGTGACGGATCCTCACTCCGCAAAAGAGTGTATTCAGGAAAACCGTATTTTAAAAAACATTGCTCGTCATTGTGTTGAAGATACCAGTGGCCTCTTTATTACTCTTCCGGAAGACGACATTAGCTTTCAGCAGCAATTTATTACTGCTTGTAGTGCCGCAGGTATCGAGACACAACAGCTAACCACTAAAGAAGCTCTGAAGGTTGAGCCTAACGCAAATCCAGACATGTTAGGTGCAATAAAAGTACCTGACGGAACGCTTGACCCATTTCGCTTATGCGCATCAAACGTGTTAGATGCAAAAGAACACGGCGCTCGATTGTTCACACATACCACGGTGACGTCTCTTATTCGAGAAGGTGACACCATTGTTGGTGTTCGGTGTTTCAATCGACAGTCTCACCATGCGTATGAGATATATGCCAGAGAAGTGATCAATGCGGCAGGCATTTGGGGACAAAACATTTGTGAGTATGCCGATCTCAGTATCAAGATGTTCCCGGCCAAAGGGTCGTTGTTAATTTTAGATTATCGCATCAACAATTTAGTGATTAACCGCTGCAGAAAACCTTCTGATGCCGATATTCTCGTTCCCGGTGATACGATTTCTCTCATTGGTACCACCTCTGAGCAGATAGAGTATGACCAGATCAATAACCTAGAGATTAAACCAAGTGAGATTGATAGCCTGCTCGAAGAAGGCGCCAAACTCGCTCCGATCATGCAAAATACCCGAGTACTAAGAGCCTATGCAGGGGTTCGTCCATTGATCGCCGTCGATGGCGATGAATCGGGACGAAATATAAGCCGCGGCATTGTATTGCTCGACCACGCAGAAAAAGATGGCCTTAACGGTTTAACCACCATCACTGGTGGCAAACTGATGACTTATCGGTTAATGGCAGAGCAAGCTACCGACATTGTGGCGAATAAACTGGGTAACAATACGCCTTGTACAACCGCTTCTCGCCCGTTACCAGGGTCTAACGAACAGCAAAAGCCACCTAAGCGTAATGCCAGTATTGCCAAGCCAGTGTACGAGTCTGCGGTATATCGTCATGGTGAAAGAGCTCTTTCATTTTTGAAAGATGACAAAAAAAGCCAGTCGATCATCTGCGAGTGCGAGATGGTGACCGCAGGAGAAGTTGAGTACGCCGTTAAACAACTGGATGTGAAAAACATAGAAGATCTTCGTCGTCGTACTCGTTTGGGTATGGGGCCTTGCCAAGGTGAGCTCTGTACCTATAGAGCGGCGGGTCTGTTTAATGAATTCGGTGATATGAATGGCACCGAATGCAGCCAGTTACTGGTGGACTTTATGGAAGAGAGGTGGAAAGGAACCAAACCTGTTCTTTGGGGTGATGCATTGCGCGAAGCAGAGTTTAGCTACTGGATTTATGAAGGGCTGTTAGGTGCATCCAATACCACAGCGAGCAAAGCGCCTGTTGAAACAGGAGAGAAAAAATGAAATATGATGTGATTGTTATTGGTGGCGGTATGGCGGGATATACTTCTGCTATTCGCTGTTTAGAAAAAGGCTATAAAACTGCAATCATCAATAACGGTAGAAGTGCGCTGCATTTCTCATCAGGCTCTGTTGAACTGCTTTCGGTGACGCCTTCAGGCACGCCAGTTAGAGCCCCTTTTCAAGCGATCAGTCGATTTGCTAACGAATATCCTGAACATCCATTTGCCAAAGTGGGAGGAGAGTGTGTCTCTAACGCTATCAACTGGTTTACCGAAATGATGAGCGGTGCTGGACTGGCGTTAAAACAACGAGAAGATAACGAAAACCATCAACGCATCACCACACTAGGCACGCTAAAAAGTACCTTTTTGTCTCAGCCCTTTGTTGAACAGATTGGCTACAACGCCACTCAGCATCAGTTTGAAAGGGTTGTTATCCTATCCATAGAGGGTTTCCGTGATTTCCAAAGTAATGTGGTGGCAGATAACTTAACCGCCAACCCTCTATTTAAAAACACACCCATGGTTAGTGCGACTATTTCATTGGAAAATAAGCAAAACCAAACGCAGCATACCAATAACTATCGTTCTACCGATTTCGCTAAGTTGCTCAGCAATGATCAAGATTTCTTCAACTTTGCTAACCAAATTGGCAGTTGTGCGACGGCGAAAGATCTGGTGATCATCCCTGCAATTCTGGGAACTAATGATGGGTTAGAGACGTTGCAAAGGCTAAAGATATACACAGGATTAAACTTCCATGAAGTGCCCACCATGCCTCCGTCTCTGATGGGGATTCGCTTAGAAGAGACGTTAGAGAAACAGTTTATAAAATTGGGTGGCGTGTTGCTAAAAGGCGATTGCGTAACAGAAGGTGAGTTTTCGCAGACAGAGCACGGCTTGAAGCTGACATCAATTTGGACCAAGAATTTACGTGACTATGCATTAACGGCGGACGCCTTTGTGCTGGCCAGTGGTAGCTTCTTCAGTAATGGCTTGAAAGCGCGACATAATGAAATTATCGAGCCGGTATTTGGTTTGGATATTTGCGCGACGGGCTCACGTAACGATTGGCATGATGAACAATTTTTCTCGCCTAATTCTCACGCGTTTATCTCTTTTGGTGTTGAAACAAATGCTCATTTTCAACCTCGATTAAAGGGAAAAACCGTTGATAATCTATATTGCTGTGGTTCCATATTAGCCCACTACAATCCTGTCTCGGAAGGCTCTGGTGGTGGTGTCGCCATCTCCACAGCTTATTTTGTTTCAGACAAAATCACACAAAACGACAATAACAAAGTGATGCTGGAGATTGGCCAATGTTAGACGTAGCGAACGATACCAGTTTTGACCAGTGCATAAAATGCACAGTTTGCACCGTCTACTGTCCGGTAGCAAAAGCAAATCCTGACTTTCCGGGCCCCAAACAGTGTGGGCCAGATGGGGAGCGTTTAAGAATTAAAGACCCACAGTATTTTGAAGATGTTCTAAAGTACTGCACCAACTGCAAGCGCTGCGAAACAGCTTGTCCGTCTAATGTCAGAATTGGCGATATTATAGCGGTAGCCAGAGGTAAGTACGGTAAGTTAGAAGCAAACCCAAAAACAGTGCGTGACTTTGTTCTTAGCCATACAGACTTATTTGGTTCACTGGCGACACCCGTTGCTCCTCTGGTTAACGCAGCGACGAGCATGCCGATTGTTAAAAAAATCATGCATAAAACAGTGGGAGTTCATGACCATAAAGCACTGCCGAAATATTCCCATGGTACATTTCGTCGATGGTATAAAAAACACTGCCCTGATCAGTCGGGCTTTAAACGCTCAGTGAGTTTTTTTCATGGCTGTTATGTTAACTATAACCACCCACAATTAGGTAAAGATCTTATTCGGGTGCTCAATGGGATGAATATAGGTTTACACCTGTTAGAGAGTGAAAAATGTTGTGGTGTTCCGTTAATCGCAAATGGTTTTCATAAAAAAGCGCAGCAGAATGCCAAATTTAACGTCAAGCAATTGGAGCAGTCAGTAGAAACCTATCAGCGTGATATTGTTTCAACCTCATCGACTTGCGCATTTACGTTACAAAATGAGTACCCACACGTGCTTGGCGTCAATAATGAGCGTGTTGCTGATCGAATACAGTTTATCACTCGTTATCTGTTAAAAGAGTTTATGAACGGCAATACGCCGAAAATGAAACCAATTAATAAAAAAGTGGTTTATCACACACCGTGTCACTTAGAGAGAAGTGGCAATACCATGTTTACCATTGAATTACTTAAAGCGATTCCTGGCATACAACTGGTGGTATTAAATAGTGAGTGCTGTGGATCTGCGGGAACGTATGGATTTAAAGAAGAGAATTATGACGCATCCATGTCCATTGGTAGCGGCCTGTTCCGTCAAATTGCCTCTGAAAAAGCGGATTTAGCCATTACCGATTGCGAAACCTGTAAATGGCAAATTGAAGAGAATACAGATTTAGAGTGTATTCACCCTGTCTCTCTTCTGGCAGAAGCCATTGATATTGAATAATAAATATCGTTGGAAAACGTAAAAAACCCTCCCTTAAGATATCTTGCCGGTCCTATGACCGGCTTTTTTTGATTTGAAACTCTCTGGTTTAGATTATTTATCTGTGAATTGAAAACAGTTAAACAGAGGGCCATAAACCCACATCAAGCTCTATTAACATCCACTTGTGTCTATGGCGACATGTGCCGCCGATGTTTTGGTGGCTTGATAATAATAGACAAAACATTTGGTCTGTTCAGGACTTTTTACTGAGTTCGGATCGCCCACAAGAGCACCGGAGGCGATGGAGATAGTATTACGACTTTCACCGTCATAGGTGCGCCCTAACAGATGGGTTACCCAGTCATGTTCACTGTTTTTGTTTTGACTTCCGTATCCGGCAACGTCGCCTAAATGGTTAACGTCAACTATACCGGTAAAAGCTTCAGGATAGCCGTACACCATCTTTATGCTTTTTCCATCAAGTGTAATGGTAGACGTTGGCTGGCTGTCATTACCATCAACAACAGACTTTGAATGAGCAAGTTGCGCTGAGCTTTGAAAAGAGGCAAACAAACCACGAATTGCAGCGGTATTTGCTTCCGATGACATATTAAGAAAGCGAGGTGCAGCAGTAACCGCTAAAATTCCAAGAATAACGATCACAACGACAAGTTCAATCAGGGTAAAGCCACGCGGTTTCTTCATATTGATGTTATCTCTGACGATTATTTTGTATAGCAAACAAGATGCAATAAGAGGGGAGAGCTCTCATTACTTATTATTAACCCAATGGTTTTATAGGATAAATACTCTAAAACATATTCAACAATGATACCAGATAGCCATTTATTAATGTGATAGCTGTTTGATAATCAATAAGATAACGAATGTTTCTATAGCGATTACTCAGCCGTACTTAGAGAGCGAATCCAGCCATTTGAGTTGCATGAACGTTTCAGTCTTTTAAGTTCAGCTTTCGCGTTGTCGTAGGATAAAGGCGCAGAGATGACATAATATTTGTTGCCGAGAAAAACAAGGGAAGCGTTAGTCGTCTTGCAGGTTATTTTATCCATATTCGGGCGGTTGTTGCCGGCATAAAATTGGATAAGGTGTGTTCCTTGCAGTTTCTTCTCTGGCGCAGTTGGAGGAGGAGTAATCGCCGCTTTGTTGACAGGTTGGCTTGAGACAACTGGTGCGTTGACCGTTGCCGAGGAATGGCGAGATGTCGGCTCTGTTGAAGATGCTACTTTGCTTGTTTCTGCTTCCGTGGTGATATTGAGAGCAGAGTATATTTTGCGACAGTTAGCTTCATTGATGGTGTATGAGCGAGAAGAGTGACCATTGGTTATGGTGACATTTGCCGCCTTATTCATTGTGCAGTAATCAAGTAAGACAAGAGTAACAAAGTTATGAAATGAGCAGTCATTTCCAACGGTATAAATTACATCGTTGGCTTTTTTCTCAATGTTCGCCTTGCAGTTTTTAGTGCGAAAAGCTGCCTTAGCAGGGGGCTTTTTATCTACAGCAACATCACTGTTTTTCTCCATCGCTATTACGGCTGGAGAAAGGAGAAAACTAAAGTAAAACAGTGTAGTAGCTATAAAAATCTTCATTGGTTCATCAGTTAACGTTTTTTGTGAGTTTACTACGTTGTAGGGTGATTAAAAGTAAAATGGAACTATTTTTCGATATAACTCATGATCTACAGAGCCACTGATAATGCAGGGCTTTTATCGTGGCGCTTCAGTGATACGACTTCTTGTTTACCTTAATGCCCATTTACTAATTAACAATAGGTAATTAACAATAGGTCAATAACAACAGGCTCATCCTTGAGCCGGTTACTTGGGTCGGTTGTCGCAGCGCTATTCTTTGCTAAATACCCGTTGCTAAAAAACCATTACTAAACACCAGCCGCTAACTATCAGCCCCTAAATAGTGTTTTCAAGGAGACTTCGTTGGTTCGGCTCAGTCTTAGACTCAAGCCAAGGGCGATGGCACCGCACAGGTAATAGAGAGTCAAGTGAACAACCCCCGCATTGATAAAGCCACTAAAAGGGTGGCTCGAAAATACCGACATAGGTAACGAGGCGATGGCATCAAAAAACTGGCTAAAACCATAAAAGCCAACAAGGTAAATAGATAACCATTTAATGGCATAACTGGCGACAATCATCACCAATATAGGGGAACCAACCAATTGAGAAACCATTAACGCAATACAAGCTAGCGGAAGTATTGCCAGCGCAACCAATAGCATCCTGAACAGATAATCTAGCCAGTTTAAAACAATGTCGACAACCGAGCCGAGTTCAAACATGTGCGCGAGAGGAATGTCCATCATGGCGCTCATTGTCCATAGCATTATGTTGGCAGCCAATACCAATAACGAACAGATCAACGGAATAACAATTAAACCAAAGGCCAGTTTAACGCCATGAGTCATTTGGAATGAGACAGGCATGCTACGCCAAAACATAGCGCTGCCTTCTTGGCGTTCTTTACGTAATGTTTTGGGAATATAAAGGGCAGTAAGCAGCAGCGACAGAAGGCCGCTGGCAGAAGCAATAAGCAAACTGACATCCACAGACAGAGATTGGCTAATATCTCCGCTAAATTGCATTTGATAACTAACGTTCTCGCCGGACTGGAATGCGAAGCTGGCAAATACCAGTAACAAACAGGCAAATACAAAAGCGGGTACGCGAGTGACAAGCTTGTGCTCTATCAGCTCTTTTTCCAACATATATAAACTGGCGTGCATTATTCACCCTCTCTTTGCAGTGCAATAAACAGATCCGCAAGGCTCGCTTGCTGTATTTCCCCAAGCCCTTCAACTTGGTCACGATATTCAGCGGATAATAGCCACTTGGTTGTGCCAAGCCCCGCTTGACTAGAAAGAGGCTGAAATGCAGAAATAGCGGCATTGTGGCCATTGGCAGCATCCAGAATAAAGTAGTTTTGTTGAATGTTCTCCATGCTCTCTTGTAATACCGTTTTGCCCTGTTTCAAGATCAACACATCGGTAAGCAGGTGCTCGATCTCAGCAACTTCATGGCTGGTGATAATAAGAGCCCGCTCACCATCATGAAACCATTGCAGAAGATGGCGATAAAAAGTATCCCGATAGAGAAGATCAAGCCCTAGCGTAGGTTCATCAAGGATCAATACATTAGTATCGGTAGAGATGACCACCGCTAAATGAAGCTGAACCTTCATCCCTTTAGATAGGCTACCAATCTTACTGGACAGCTTAATATCGGTATTGGCTAAGGTCTGCTTCGCTTTCTCAATATCAAAACTTGGATGCACACCAGAGGTGTACTTCAGCAGCTGAGCCACACTCATCCACGAAGGTAGAACATTGACATCCGAGATATAAGCCAGCTGTTCCATCAATTGAGCATGATGTTTAATGGGGTGGAAACCATTAATATCAATGTCACCTTGGTAATGATGGGCACCAAGCAGGGCATTAATTAAGGTCGATTTCCCTGCACCATTGTGGCCAAGTAAGCCTAGGACTTGCCCTGCATGCAGCGTAAAGTTGGTACTGTGTAGCGCGTTCTTCTGAGCGTAGCTTTTTGAAACATTGTTAACACTAACGAGTGGTTTCATTGTTCACCTGATATCTGTTTTTCTAATTGCTGTATAAAATCGCCTAGTGACATATCGAGCTGTTTAAGGGTTGTAGCAATCATTGGAATTTGATGCTGTAAAAAATCGTTCTTTTGTTTCTGTTTTAAAGTGATGAGTGCCCCTTGAGCAACAAACATACCTTGACCGCGTCGTTTCTCTATCAAGCCTTCATCAACCAGTAGCTGGTAACCTTTCATCACCGTGAGGTGATTGATTTTTAAGTCAGCCGCGATGGTTCTTACTGAGGGTAGAGCCTGACCTTCTCGCCAAACCCCTTGCAAAATTTGATCGGTTATCTGCTCACTCAACTGACGAAAAATGGGCTGATTATTGTGCCAGTCCGTCATAGTGTCCTCTTAAATTGCGTGAATAGAATGTTTGGTGTTATATAATAGTATAACACTATACCAGTGGTGAAAATTTGCAACCGTTATTTTTGTCGGTAACAGAAATGATGAGAGGCGGGGAGAGAAAAAAGGCGGTTACCAATGTAAGGTAACCGCCATTTGGACTATTAATTATGCTTTGGTAACAACGACTAAGCCGAAGCTGGTAGCAAGAAGATACCGGTTGGGTTAATGGTTAAGTAAGCGTGATCGGAAATCTCTGGATCAAACTGTGACGAGTTAAGTTGCAACAACAACTCCTGCCCATGCCAGTTAACCGCCACTTCATACATCGAGCCCATATACACAATGCCTTTTACTTGGCACTGTTGGCACGCTTCGCCTTCTCCTGCTAACAGAATGGCTTCTGGACGAACGCCAATCTGGTAGTCACCTTCAGGGAAGCCTTCAACAACCGCAGAATCCGCTGGGATCGGGTACCCATTAATGGTCAGCGTTTCATTACGGTAGTCCCCTGTGAAGATGTTGGCATCACCCATGAAGTTCGCCATAAACATAGAAGCAGGGGAGCGATAAAGCTCATCTGGCGAGCCTTCTTGCATTATCTCACCATCTTTCATGACGATAACGGTATCAGATACCGCAAACGCCTCTGCCTGATCGTGAGTCACGTAAAGTGAGGTAATATTGAAGCGCTGTTGTAGATCACGAATGGTTTCGCGCATGCTACGACGCAGGTTGGCATCCAAGTTACTTAGTGGCTCATCAAACAGTAGCACTTTTGGCTTTAATACCAATGCACGTGCCAATGCCACACGTTGCTGTTGACCACCAGAAATCTGGTCAACAAAACGGTCACCCATGTTGCTTAAGTCCACCAGATCCAACGCTTCTTCAACGCGCTGTTTGATCTCGTTAGCAGGCAGCCTGATCATCTTGAGGCCATAAGCCACGTTTTCATATAACGACATATGAGGAAACAGAGCATAAGACTGGAATACCATACAAATATCACGATGTTGAATCGAGGTATTTGTCACGTCTTCACCATCAATAAATATCTGTCCGCTGGTGGGTTTTTCTAACCCGGCAACCAGACGTAACACCGTGGTTTTACCACAACCTGAAGGGCCTAATAGTGTCACCAAACTGCCTTTTTCGATCTCCAGATCAAGGTTGCCAATGACCGTATTGTCTCCAAAGCGCTTGCATACATTTTTTAGCACTACAAAACTGTTATCTTTCATTTTCTTTTTCTCCAATACTTATTCTTGGTTCTTGGCTTTTGAACGAGAAATTCGGGCTTCGCCGACAAAATAGTCGAAGGTTAAAATAATGGCTAACATGACGAAAATCAGCAGAGAGCCATACGCGATAGCAATACCATACTCACCATCTTCTACTCGGTTTAGAATGTATGAGGTTGCCACTCGTGTTTCAGGTGTGACCAAGAAAATAATGGCACTTACCGTCGTCATTGCGCGCACAAAGCTATAAATCAACGAGGATAAAATAGCAGGACGAAGCAGTGGAATAAGAATAAACATAATGGTCTTAAACGAGTTGGCGCGTAAGCTGAGCGACGCTTCGTCTAAGGATTTATCTAATTGACCTAGGCCAGCAACTCCGGCACGTATACCAACCGGAACGTTTCTCATCACCATAGAGATAACCACAATCGCAGCGGTACCCGTTAGGTAAATAGGCGCATCATTAAAGGCCAAGATATACGAAACACCCGCTACTGTACCCGGTACGGCAAAGCAGAGCATGGTGACAAATTCCACCACTTTTTTGCCGTGGAACTGCTGGCGAACAACGATATACGCAATCAGTAAACCAAAGGTGGCAGTGATTGGCGCCGCGATACCTGCGTAGGTCATGGTACTAATCAATGAAGGCCATGCACCTTCGCCAAAGCCCATACCAAATAGGTTGATGTAGTTGGCTAATGTTAGTGAATAATCCACACCCCAGTTAACAGTGAAGCTACCGTATACAATGCTGCCGTAAAGTAGAATGTTAAACGCCATCCAACCATATAGAGTTACGGAAACAAATGTACGTAAGCTGTTTGGTAACGGCTGCACATCACCGCGGTAAGATTTACCAGAAATGGTCACGTAAGAGCGTTTGCCTATCCACATATATTGGATAACAAAAATAGCCAAAGAGAACAGCAGCAATACGGCACCAAGGGTACTTGCTGACGCATAATCTAGCTGAGCACCTGCGATGTAAAAGTAGATCTGTGTGGCGAGAACATCAAAGCTACCACCGAGAACTAACGGGTTACTGAAGTCCGCAAGTGACTGAACAAAGATAATTAGGAAGGAGTTAGCCAGTGCCGGTTTAAGCAGAGGCATCACCACACCAAAGAAGGTTTGATAGCGGTTAGCACGCAAAGTATATGATGCTTCTTCTAACGATGGATGCAGTGATTTCATCGCACCATCCAAGATCATGAAGGACATAGGTGCAAATGCCAGTACCTGAGCCATCCAGATACCAGTAAAACCGTATAACCAGTTTGTCTGTTGTAGACCAAACCACTCCGCCATAAATTCAGTAATGTACCCTGAACGGCCGAGCATTAAGGTCACACCCAAACCAACCACAAAAGGAGGGGTAACTATCGGTAGAATTGAGAATATACGGGCGATAAAAGCCGACTTCTCTGCAATACGAGTTGAGTAGATAGCAAAAATAAGCCCAAAGAACGTTGCAGTCACCCCAACGGATGAACCCAATAGAATGGAGTTACCGATAATTTGGATAATTTGCGCTTGAGATAAAATCTCAATAAATTGCCAAGCGACAAAGTTGCCCATATCGTCCTGAAACATCGGGATAAAAATGGCGATACTTGGGTAAAGAATAAAGGCCGAAATTAAGCCAATAATGGTAACTAAAGAGCCGATGACAAACGAGTCACCGCCTAAGTACTCTAAACGAGCCAATGCAAGTGTTAGCACTATGCCGAGCGCGGCAAAAAGGAAAATAGTGGAGTAACCCAGACCATGTCCCGTTATCGCAGATGAGGCAATAATAAATAGGATACAAAACAGGGAATAGCCGATATCAAACTTATGTCGAGATTTATGGTACTTGTCCAAAGCGTACTTAGGACGAACAAGAAGAACCAGAGGTAGCCCAAACCAAAGCCACGCAATGTTGGTGCTGCTCCATGCCATTGCTTGCAAAAATTCATCAGACGTTGAGTCGAGTAACCCATAATCAAGTGAGAAAGTCGGTAACAGGATGAAAGCGGCGACAATCGACATTATCCAATAGAAGATATGGTCACGATGTGGCTTATCTTCAAGGCGTTTTTTCAAGTCTGACTCTGCTGCTAATTGAGACATGATATTCACCAATCAAAATTTAGTGTAAAGAAACCTAAGAGCTAACATAATTAGCCCTCAAAAAAAATTTAAGGTGGAGATTGAGCAGCGCCGAAGCGCCGCTCGATTCATACTCAGGCTAGTGTGATAAGAAGATTGGAGCCTTCATACATAGCCTGAATATTGAATGGCTTAGTTGCCCATTTTAACAACGTTTACCCACTTCTTGATGAGACGTTTACGAGTGTCTGATGCACCGTAAGTGCTCATATCGTAGTCGATAAGATCAAGTTTTTTAGGGTCTAGAGCATAAGGAGACTGCTCAGCATCAACGTTTGTTAAGATTTGGAAAGACTTACCTTTTTGCCAAGCAAGTTGTTGACCTTCTTTAGACAGTACCCAATCAATAAACAGTTTGGCATTCTCTTCGTTACGTGCGCCTTTAATCATACTCACGCCACCGATTTCATAACCAGTACCTTCACAAGGAGAGATAAGCTCTAAAGGAGCGCCTTGAGATTGCTCTAGAGAGTAATCATGCAAGAAGCCGATACCGATAGCGATTTCGCCACGAGCTGAGTTACGAGATGGAGTCACACCTGATTTAGTGTACTGAGAAATGTTTTTGTCTAGACGTTTAAAGTATTCAAACGCTTTTTCTTCACCCCAAAGTTGGATAAAGGTTGCTAGAGCGGTATAAGCGGTACCAGAACTTTGTGGATCCGCAATTTGAATTTCGTCTTTGTATTCTGGTTTCGTCAGATCTTCCCAGCAGCGAGGAATCGCCAAGCCTTTCTCTGCCAAACGTTCTGTGTTTACACCGTAACCTAAAATGCCCATATAAACCGCAGAAGAGTAGTTACCTTTACGTTTTGCAGGATCTTTAAACTCAGGAATAATGTTGTCTAGCTGTGCAGATTTATATGGAGTAAGAAGATCCATTTCGCCAGCTTGAGATTGAGGGTCTAAAGTACCGCCATACCATACATCAGCACGTGGGTTTTTGCGTTCCGCTTGGATTTTTGCCAGCGTACTACCAGAACCGTTACGTACGAAAGATGTTTTAACATCGTATTTTTCAGAGAATGCTTTTGTTTCTGCTTCACACATTGCGTTTGTTGCGCTGCAGTAAACAACCAAACGACCTTCAGCCATAACTTGTGGCGCTGCAAAAGCAGTAGAGCCTAAGATACATGCGGCGAGTAGATGGCGTTTAATATTACCTTTCATCTTTTGTTTCCTCTTTATTGGTATTAACTCAATAGTCGAAGTAAAACATTCATATATTGAGTCGGCGTCACTTCTTTGTGACCCATTTTTATAGTTAAGTCTTTTTACCAATATCTGGTTACTAACCAACATCCAGATAATGAAACGACTCAGTAGAGTATTCTCATCGGTGATGGCCAATTAAATGGCACACAGATGCTGTTGGGTAGAGTGCATAATAAGAAAACAGAACGGGAATAGAGTGAGACAGGTTTTTAGCCAACTAGGAAAAATTCCTAGTTTTCAGTACCTTTGGTTACGATTGGGAGAATGCTCACAAAAGTACTGTTAAATGAATCATTAAAGGCGACACAACATTGCGGAGTTGGTCACCTTTTTCAGTTAGTCTCCTTTTGCCATTGGGGAACAACTGTGTGAGAAGGCGTTAGCTTAAACGGGGTTCACTGTTTCGCTGCTGTGCTTTAAGAAAAGGAATCAGCAGCATACCAACGGCCGCTGCGGCGAGTGTTATCGCAGTAAAGAAGCCTTCCCACTGAAACTGTTCGATAATGATTGAGAGTGGGTAGCCAGCCAGCGCTGCGCCTAAATAGCCGAACAAGCCAACAAAGCCAGTTGCGGTGCCCGCCAGATCTTTATGCGAACATTCGGCCGCGGCCATGCCAATCATCATCTGTGGGCCAAATATAAAAAAGCCAATAGAGAACAGACAACCGGATAAGACAAAAATATTGTTTAAAGGCATAAGCCAAAGTGCCGCAACGGAAATAAAAATACCCAGTGCAAATATTAAGTTCATCGGTGCTCGGTTACCGTGGAAGAATTTATCCGATCCCCAGCCACCCAATAAAGAACCTAAGAATCCCCCCACCTCAAACATAGAGACCGCAGTGTTGGCCGTAAGCAAATTGACATTATGGCGCTCGACCAGATACAAACTGCCCCAATCGTTTACACCAATTCTTACCACATAAACCAATAAATAAGAGCTGCATAATAGCCAGATGTATTTATTGCCCAACACGTAGCGTTTTAAAATCTGTTTAAAGGGGAGGTCTTTTCCTTCGCTCTCTTGCTGTTTTTCCAGCGGATCATTTCGCCAGTCCCCAACAGTCGGTAAGCCAATGGTATTGGGCTTATCTTGCATGCGGAAGGTCAGAATTATCCCCACCACAATGGCGATACTGCCGGGAACAATAAAGCCAAAACGCCAGCCCCATGTAATGGCTATATAGCCAATTAAAATAGGCAGCAAAGCACCACTGACGTTAATACAGGTGTTCCATATGGACCACCAAAACCCCCGTTCCGAACGCGAGTACCAGCTAGTAAGCAGCTTTGCGCATGCGGGCCAGCCCCAGCTTTGGAAAAAAGCGTTCAGCATCCATAAGACAATCATCATCGAAAGGGAAGAGCTAAAACCGAATAGGACGTTGACGATTCCGGTTGCGATTAAACCAAACCCCATAAAAAATTTGGGGTTTGAGTTATCACTGATCATGCCGGAGATAAACTTGGAGGTACCGTAAGTCACATAATAAACGGTGGCAATAACGCCGATATCGGACGGTTCCCAACCGAGATCCGTCAGCATGACCGGCATGCTAAAGTTGAGGCTTTTACGCGTAAAATAAAACACCCCATAGCCGACATACATAGAAAGCATCAAATGCAGACGCCAATACTTATAAGTCGCGTCTATGCTCTCTTTATCGGTGATTTTTTCTGTTGGCTGCTTTTGAGAAATAAAACCAAGCATACTGCCTGTCCTCTATAAATACGCTCTATAAACTTGTCTGGGAATAGACCTAACAATCAATTTAACTTCAGCGTTACTCTTCGCTGTTGGACTTTTCGTTGTCGACTCTTTCGTTGTCAACTTTAGTAGGAAGCGTCACAACAATGCGTGTTCCCTTAGTGCCATCAATGGTGATATTGCCACCCAAGGCGGTTACTCGTTCTTCTAGCCCTTTTAAACCGGTGCCTTTTGTTCGCCAATGGTTAGGCAAGCCAATACCATTATCGCGATACTCCATACTAAAGATCGCACCGGGCAAAAGGGTAAGGTGAACTTCGTTGGCGTCAGAGTGTTTGGTGGCGTTGTTTAACAGCTCCTGCACGATTCGGTATAAAGTTACCGAAGTGACCTCGTCTAACAGCTCCGTGTTAAAACCAATATTGAGCTGAAAATCAACATGGCGTTCTGCAAACTTCATCTCATTTGCCAGTTGTTTTAAGGCACTTTCTAGCCCGAGTTCATCTAAAATATGGGGACGTAACTGGGTTAATAGCTGCCTTGTCGCGCTATGAATTTGAAAGGCAAGGTCGTTGATGGCATTAGCGATGTTCTTGGTTTGGTCTTCGTTGGCAATACGGTTGGCTAATGTTGCTTGGATTTGTATGGCGGTAATGTTTTGACCAATCTCATCATGCAGCTCGCGAGCGACGGACTTGCGAATGTCTTCTTCAACATGCACCAACTGTCGAGTGAGGTTTTGCTTGCTGTTTAGCTCATAAGCTAACTCGGTATTGACCCGTTTTAGTTTCTCTGACAGTAAGTGTTGGCGGCTGATGGCGATCCCCAAACCTAGACCAACAATCGCCTGTGTGATTAAGAACAGCTGCATCTCTTCGTAAGTGGTAAAAGATCCCATCACTTTTTTGGCTAAAGTAAGCAGTATGCTGTTCATCACCGCAGCCAACACTCCACCTTGCCAGCCGTAGCGATAAGCCATAAAAATATTAGGTAGCAACACCACAATCAGCAGCAATGACGCCATCTGCTGTTTAAAACTCAGCTCGGCGATTAAGCCAATACAGAAGAACAACATCATCCACAAAAATGCTGAGGGTCGAAGAGTCACTTCTTTATGGATAAGAGTTGGCGATAAAGGCACCCAGACTTTGCGGTTTAAGTAGTCGTGCAGCAGGTAAAAAAACGGAGCAAGGATAATACCGCCAGTAATGGTTGCCACTGTGCAGCTATAAATTATCGTGATCGAGAGAGCAAGCGGTTTACTCAATAAGAATATGGCGGCCGCCTGCAAAAGACCATTGAGAACCACAAAACCAAGCAGCGCCAATAGCTGCTGCCAATAGGTTTCTAGCTGTTTCCACCAAGATTGAAGAGGACGAATTAACGCATAAGAGATAAACGGAGCCAGTATCAACAAAAAGTCTATTGGATTAAACACCATAGAGTTAATGATACTGATGGCAATACAGACCTCACTCAGCAGCACCACCCACCAGTGGCGTATTGGCATAATCAGCAGCACCGCTAAGCGTAAACCAACCGGCAAAAATAGCCCTGCTACATGGATATCGGACACCAGATAGCCACTTATTCCCCATAAGCAGAACCAAGTGATAGCATAAATAACGAAGGTAAACAGGCTGACAAACACTCGATTGGCAACCATTTCCGTTTGGCTGTTCATTCTGGTAATAATTTGTTTTTAATGGCAAAGCGAATAAGATCAACATTGTTCGACAGTGCTAGTTTACTAAGCACGTTGGCACGATGAACATGAACCGTTTTATGGCTTAGCGACAGTTCAAAGGCCACTTCTTTTACATCTTTGCCCTGAATTAGATAATCGAAGATCTCTCTTTCTCTTTTCGTTAAGTCGTTCAGTACCGCTGGTGGCGTTCCGGCATTACTCAGATTAAATAGAGCGTCTGCGCAGAGGTAACGATCACCATTGGCGACAGTGCGGATGGCCGTAACTAACTCCCCCGGACCACATCGTTTAGATAAATAACCTAGTGCGCCCGCATCAATCGCTTTACTCACAAAGGAAGCGGAGTCGTAAATGCTTAATACAATGGCTTTTAACTCGGGTTTAATGTGTTTTAAACGGGCAAGTAAGGAGAGGCCGCTTTCGTCTGGCATAGAGATATCAATAACGGCGACATCTAAATTTGGCACAGAGGCTAGAGCGCTAAACGCTTCTTTAGCGGAGCTGTATTCACCTATTACCTCTATATCAGATTCCACACTTAACAACTGGGCAAAGCCAGAGCGAACCATAACGTGATCGTCAATTAGGGCAACAGATATCATTGGTTATTTCCTTGTTGATTACTACAGTCAACTACTACCCAGATACAATACAACTTCACTGATAAGAGGCAGAATAGTCCACCTATTTCATAGTGTTAGAAAGAGAGCCATTAACCGCGTTAGCAAAAGCGGATAGCATTGATGCAGTTGTAATATTGACAGTTAGGAGTTAGTTGAGGAGGCCAATAGTCGCAGAAGAAATAGCTTTTATCAAAAAAGCCGTTGTGAGGTGTGACAATTGTCGACATTCCTTTTGAGCCGTCAGCAAACGCCATTGACGCGTCAATTAACGGTAAAGAGGCACAAGAGCGAGCAAATAAGTTATTTTATAAGCAGTTGAACGCAAAAGTTGCGCTTTTACTACTTTTCTCCTTGACCAAGGCACTAAGAATCATTAAATTAGCGCCTCGTTGCTTACCCAAGCAGCATCAAAATACGGTGAGTTGTCCGAGTGGCTGAAGGAGCACGCCTGGAAAGCGTGTATACGGCAACGTATCGAGAGTTCGAATCTCTCACTCACCGCCACATTCTTGAAAAAAGACGTCTTAGGACGTCTTTTTTTGTGCCTGTAATATAGTTAAATCAATAGCTTATCATCTCATTTGGTCTCAGCCTGTCTCATAAAACCCTGATTGGGAGATATACACTAAATCGGTTTTAAATGTCATACACTTGGTCATATTGCCTTTAAGTCAAGGACTACAGCCCACGGCATGCGCTCTCTGGCAAGCACTCCGTTAAATGAGAAAGGATTTGATTCGACATTATTGAAGCTGCTTTAGCTCACCAGAAGCGCAACACTATTTGCTCAGCTTATAACCGTACAGAACATCTGGAACGTTGACGTAAAATGATAGAGTGGCAGAGTAACTATAGCGATGAGACTGTGGGGTGATTTTGTATCCCACCATTACATAGCAACAGGTAAATTAATAGCCATGTCGTTTTACATGGCTGTCTAATTTTTTGGGTGAGCTAAGCATTTTTACGTTGATCTTTTATGTAAATATGAACTGCTCCTGTGCCTGTATCTCTGCGATCAATCTCAAAAAGTTCAGTTGCTTCTATAAGTTGGCTTAACGTGTTAAAGCCATAGTTTTTAGAATTGAAGTCTGGGTATTGCCTTTTTATTAAACTACCGCAATGACCTAAGAATGACCACCCATCTTCATCTTGGTATTCGCTAACAGCACCACGCAGGATATTCAAAAGTTTAGTATCTTGGCGAAGTTTATTGCGCACGCTACGAGAGTCTAATAGCTTTGGCTTTTCAGAAGATATTGAAGCAGCTTCATCTTTAATTGCATATCGCTCCTTGAGTATTTCAGTGTACATAAAGTCATCACAAGCATTTCTGAAAGCGACTGGTGTTTTCTTTTCGCCAACACCAAAAACGTATATTTCTGACTCTTTAAGCCGAGATGCTAGCTTGGTGAAGTCGCTATCACTACTTATTAGCGCAAACGCATCAAATTTATCCGAATATAGTAAATCCATAGCATCAATTATCATCGCAGCATCTGATGAGTTTTTCCCCTGAGTATATGAGAACTGCTGTATAGGGTTAATTGCTAGTTCATTTAACGTTTGTTTCCAATTCTTTAAATGCTCTGAACTCCAGTCGCCGTAGGCTTTTTTTGCAAGAATATGTCCATATTTGGAAAGTTCTTTTAAAACAGAATCTAATACAGAGTACTGTGCATTTTCGGCATCGATTAATACCGCTATCTTTTTCTCGGAACTTATATCAATCAAAATTGATACCTCACAATACTATAGAGGGGGAAGGGTTTGTTTTTTCAACAAATTTAAAGCCAGCTAACATGGGCTCATATTGGAAAGTATTGCCATCTAATGTTGTATACCCATACCCATACAGTTCAGCAGCATAGATGCCACCACTTAAATCGCGAAAAAGTGTCGCATCAAATACTTGATAGTTTTCTAATAATAACCAGCAGTGAACCTTTTGAGTTTCGGGAGATATACCTTTATCTAGCTGTTTTTTTAGATCTTCTAAGTTGCATTTCATGTGAGCTTCAGCGTTGACAATAACATCACCAAATATAAGCTCAGAAGCATAGCCATAATTAGCTAACGCCTTCTTTAAATAGCTGTGAACGAAAATACATGCTCCAGCCATATGATCGTAATTCAGCATAGGTTGAACTGCGTCTACTATAGCGAAGATTTTATCAAAGTCTTGCTTGCTCAGATGTCTATATTTTAGAATGTCGGGTGACAGATCTAACGCATCGGATTGTTTATATGCTTTTTCTAGCTGTTCTGAATATTTTTTATGTTTTTCTTTTATTTCTTCGAACATGGATAATTTACCTATAACGTTGTTATTTTATCTAGAGTTGAAAGTAATTTGCTATTTTTAACATTTGATACGAACCCTTTATCGCTTCTTCTGTATCTTCAAAGCCTCTATGCCAACGAATCTTAATATTCTTATGGCAAGCCCAAGTCACTGCTTTTTTAAATTCCACCCATTTGTCGTTTTTTGCACATGACTCGGCATACTGGTTTACAAGCAAATAGGTGTCTCTGCCAATGCTATGTTTTGCCAAGTCAAAAGCGTTCTTATAATGGGTATATGCACTCTTGTGCTTTTTGTTCCTATAGCAATAAGTAGCGTACATCCATTCAACCAACCACTTTAAGCTTTGACTGTGACCAGCTTCGTGAATTTTACTTTGAAAGTTAGCAATTTCTTCGCGGCTTGCGTGTTTTCTTAGCTTGCACCCCTGAAAGTAGAGTTCCATATATTCTTTCTTATCATCATTAAGCGTTCTTTTGAGCGGCCTCAATGCAATTGCCAGAAAGAATGGTTCAAATTGTTGCCTAAGTTCCTTGAGTTCGGTCAGCGTAAAAGTCTCATTACCTTTTCTATTTAATATTTTTTGAAATGCTAAAGCACTTGTATGCCACACATCAGCATGCATACGCCAGTACAAATCAACTTCTGAGTGCCAGAATCGATAAACGTCTATTTTGTCAAATATTCCTTCGCATATCTGTCTGGCTGTTAACTCTCGTTTTATTTGCTGATGAAAAAGCCATAGTCTACGGTTTTGAGCTTTCATCTGAAATATGAGTTGCTTTGTAAAATCTATGCCGAAGGCATTATCTATACGTTTGAATATGTCAGTAGACATACGGGCTAAGAAGAGTATTACTCTGAAGCTCTGAATATCCCTTTCAGCAAATTCACGATGATACGTTGGTTCCGAACAAGACTTTAGTTCTGATAACGAGAAATCTAAATTTTCCTGAAGTTCTCCCCATTTTGGTAGTCTATCTCTGTTTAACCATCTCGAGGCATTTTCAGCATTTTGACTAGCTCGACCTGAAGCATTGTTGCTCGGATTATGGAAACGGGCTTGTGGAATGTCTGCTGAGTTATAAATCCACCGTAGCGCTGTTTCTATAGGCCAGATAACCTTACCTTCAGAAATTTTCGGTAACCACCAGTTTGGCGTAGGTGGTGTTGAAAGTTCGCTTGTAGCTAGGGAATGCATTAGAGTGTACTTCTGAATTGACTTGATAGCTAAGTCAGACAATTGGTATTCGATTAGCCACTTGACGGTATCTTTTTTGGAGAGGTAAGTCCCTTCGTCCTTCATTGTTTCCCTGAAGGAGTCATATAAATCCCTGAACATGTCCATTAAAGCTTGTGAAACTCTAATGTCTTGGGTAGCTTCTGTTAGTAACCCCATCAGATACAGTGCTAGTTCATCAACAGTTGCATCAAGATCGCCTTCTTCTTTCGCCAACCTTCTTAACTTTGTCTGAAGTGATTTTTTCTCCGATTCAGATTTTAAAATGTTCGATTGATGATTTTTTTGTGCAAGCAAACCAGTACTGTCAAATATTATCTTTGCGGCTTCTCCCAGAGTTGGAAAGGTGTAATTAGTCATCGTCTTCTTCTTTTGTTTCTTGTTCTCGCTGACAATCGTAACAAAGTTCGCCAGTGATACCCCATGTTTCATCTTCTTCAGTGAAGTACAGAGCGCAAAAGCACTCTGTACATTGAACTTGTTTATAGCTCAATTTGGTCTGCTCTTTTTCTATTTTTTTCCTTTCGCATTTCCTCTACCACCACCAGACTTTTTCCCAGTAGTTGATGGCCAATTTCCTCCAGGACCTGGGTGTGTGGAAGTCCCTCTGCCATTTGATTTTCCTGAGCTTTTAGTCATTTTGATCTCCTTACTTAAAGTCAACACGTTTGGTTAGTATCAAGCTATATGCATAGCTGACAACCACTTAACTGTAACGAGAGAAGGGAAAAAACTCATTGGGCTTTTTGGCGACAACTTTTTAAAATGGCTTACCCAGTATGAAATAGTTGAATAGAAAAAGTTTCTCTCCCATAAAATGTTATTTGTAAAATCTGTTTTTTCTAAAGTGTCAGGAGTCTCTCTTTCCATAGATATTTTTGACGTAAATAAAATTACAAGTATTAGGTATGATATCGTTATCAGAAACGGAGTTTCTATAGATGTTAATAAAGCTTCAATGAATGTAAATGATTTTGAAAACTGTATTGTGGAGATTCTGAATTTTGTTAGCACACTGTAATAAGAGATAAATGAATCAACTTAACTATTACGCGTCCAAACTTGTAAAGAAAGCTGTTTGAATAGAGCTTATTGTCCACTAGAGTAATATATTTCCTCGTTTAATTTCTCTCATGCAAGATCACACAATTGCATACCAATTAATCAAGTAGCCACGTTGTGTAGTTTTTGTCATTGTTCATTCCCCAATTTTCCCATATTCTCTCACATTCAGTTTTAATGAAATTAACCAATATGAGATAACACTCTGAATGGTAGACCAAATTTTAACCTTGAAAGAGGTGGCTGCTTACTTAAAGTTGGCCGAAAAAACAGCTTATAGATTAGCAAGTGAAGGAAAGCTTCCTGGTTTCAAAGTCGGCGGTTCTTGGCGCTTCAAACGTGAAGACCTTGAAGCGTGGATAGAAGAGAATAAGAGCAAGCAATGACATTAATAAATCTCAAAGACTTAGAAGCGCACCTTTGGCATGCAGCCCATATAATCACTGGCCCAATCGACGCTTCAGATTACAAAACCTACATCTTCCCAATCCTATTCTTTAAGCGTATCTGTGATGTTTACGATGAAGAATTCGAAGAGGCGATGGAGCAAGTGGGTGATGAAGAGCTCGCGAAAGGCGATATGTTTCACCGCATCCAAATACCAGCTAACTGTCATTGGAAAGATGTGTTTGCAGAAACCAAGGATATCGGCCAAGCCCTAAAAGATTCATTCCGTGGTATTGAGCTAGAAAACCCACAGTTACATGGCATTTTTGGTGACGCGAGCTGGACCAACAAAGAGCGCCTATCAGACGAACTGCTATCGACATTACTCAATCACTTCAACAAGGTTAACCTTGGCGTATCGAGTGTACGTAATGATGATATGGGCCGCGCTTACGAATACCTCATCAAGCGTTTTGCTGATAAAGCAAACAAGAAAGCAGGTGAGTTCTATACACCGCGTACCATTGTTCGTCTAATGGTCAATATTCTAGATCCACAAGCCAATGAGAGTGTATATGATCCGGCTTGTGGTACAGGCGGTATGCTGCTTGAAACCATCCACCATGTTAAAGAAAACGGTGGTGATCCACGTCTTCTTAAAATCAAAGGTCAAGAGAAGAACCTGACCACCGAAGCCATTGCCCGCATGAACTTGTTCCTACATGGACAAGAAGATTTTGAAATCGTTCGTGGTGATACACTTCGTGATCCTAAGTTCCTGAAAAATGACCAACTAGAAAACTTTGACTGCGTAATCGCAAACCCACCATTTAGTTTAAAAGAGTGGGGTTATGACTATTGGACAAGTGATCCATATGGCCGTGCAAGCTTTGGTTTAGCACCAAAAACCAACGGGGATTTTGCTTGGGTTCAGCATATGTTTGCTTCATTGAATGATAAAGGGCGCATGGCGGTAGTGCTGCCACATGGTGTGCTTTTCCGTGGTGGTGCCGAAGGTAAAATTAGAACCAAACTATTGAAAGAGAACCGCATCGTGGCGGTAATTGGCGTGGCTTCTAACCTGTTCTACGGTACAGGCATCCCTGCTTGTATTCTCGTATTGCGTAAAGCAAGACCAGAAGAGCATAAAGAACATGTGCTGATTGTGAATGCGCAAGAGATCTTCACCAAAGGTCGCGCGCAAAACACTTTGTCAGAGCTTCAAGCTGATGAGATTTACGACATCTATCAGAAGATGCGTACCAAAGGCCCTAAAGCAGACGACATTGAAGGCGTCGCACGTTGGGTACCACATAGCGAGATTGAAGAGAACGATTTCAACTTGAACATCGCTCGTTATGTACAAAAACCGCTAGAAGAAGAAACCATTACCGTAGAAGAAGCGTTGAAAGATTTCCAGCAAAAATTAGCAGCCTTAGAGGTCGCTGAACAAGAGTTAGAAGCCTCGTTAATCAAAGAGGGCTTTGAGCTATGAATAAAAACAAATTAGAAGACCTACTGTGGGGCGCAGCAGAGTTCCTGCGTGGCCAAATTGATGCGTCTGATTACAAGCAGTACGTATTTCCATTGCTGTTCTTTAAGCGTCTATCGGATGTATATCTAGAAGAGTATAACGAAGCACTCGAGCTGCACGAAGGTGATGCCGAATACGCTGCTATGTCGATGTATCACCGTTTCGATATTCCAGAGGAAGCAAGCTGGGAGAAAGTTCGCAACACGAGCAAAGACATTGGTGAAGCGATTCAAAATGCATTGCGTTTGATTGAGGCAAAGAATGAACGACTACATGGTGTATTTGGTGATGCCCAGTGGACCAACAAAGAGCGCTTGCCAGATCACTTGCTATCAGACCTTATTCAGCATTTCAGTAAAATCCCGTTAGGCATTAAGTCTGTTGCTCAAGATGACTTGGGTGAGGCTTACGAGTATCTGATTAAAAAATTTGCGGATGACTCAGGTCATACGGCTGCTGAGTTCTATACCAACCGTACCGTAGTCCATTTGATGACCCGTATTATGAAGCTCAAACCAGGTGAGAGTGCGTACGACCCAACTTGTGGCACGGGCGGAATGCTGCTTAATGCGGTGATGGATCTGCGTTCTCAAGGTGAAGAGTGGCGCGGTGTTCATTTGTACGGTCAAGAAGTAAACCTGCTAACCTCTGCAATTGCGCGTATGAACATGTTCTTGCATGACATTGAGGAGTTCGATGTTATGCGTGGTGATACCTTAGGCGACCCTAAGTTTATTGAGAATGATCAGCTTAAACAGTTTGATGTTATTTTCGCTAACCCACCGTATTCCATTAAAAAATGGAACCGTGAAAAGTTCGCTGCTGACCCGTATGGGCGCAATATGTACGGCGTACCACCACAAGGTTGTGCAGATTACGGTTTCTATACCCATATCATCAAGAGTTTAAAACCCGATACTGGCCGTGCGGCGATGCTTTGGCCTCATGGTGTGTTGTTCCGTGATTCAGAGCAAGCGATCCGTAAACAGGTGATTGAATCTGACATCATTGAAGCGGTGATAGGGCTAGGACCAAATCTTTTCTACAACTCGCCGATGGAATCCTGCGTCATAATACTTAGTACCAATAAATCTCCAAACATGAAGGATAAAGTACTATTTATTAATGCAAATCAGTATTACAACACAGAAAATGGTCAAACATATTTAAGTGAGAAAGATATTTTTAATATCATTAACTTATATCGTATTGAACATGATGAAGGTAGCGTTGCAAGGTGTGTCAATATAGAAGAGATAATAGGGAATGACTACAATATGTCAATTCCCTTATATATTAAATCATCCGCATCACAAAATAGGGCCTCGTCTATTTTTACCACCATAGAGAATTGGCATGGCACAAGAACAAAACTTCACAATATAAATAAAGAAATCTTTGAGTTTCTAATATGAGCATAGAGAAAAAGAAATACTCTTTGGGTGACCTGGCTTTTGAAGTAAAAAGAAAGCTCCCAGATTTTATGGATAGTCATATTCAATGGTGTATCCGAGGGGAAGACTTTGACAGTGAGTCTTTAAGGTTTTGTCGTAAAGGAGCGGTAGAAGATGCAGGGCCAACATTTTTTAGGCACTTCCTTCCTGGTGATTTTTTGTATATGACAAGAAACCCAAGACTTAAAAAAGGAGCTGTAGCTAATTTTGAAGGAGTTGCAGCAAATACGACATTGATACTAAATCAGAAAAAAGAGAGTGATTTATTTTCTGATGATCTTCTTCCCTATTTGATGCAATCAGAATTATTTCATGATTACGCGAAGTCTGTCGCTGTCGGTTCAACGAATTTGTTTACGAAATGGGTTGATTTAAAACGGTTTGAGTTTGAGCTTCCGCCTGTTGAGGAACAGAACCGTGTAATTGAAATGTTAAGTAAAGTTTTGACGGCTATACATAGCACGGAAGATCTTATCCATACTTACCCTGCTATTAAAGCTTCGTTGATTAACGAGGTAGTATCTAGATGTAACGGTGAATTTGTTTCTATAAACCATTTTGAGAATAACGATTTGAAGAATGGGTATTCACCAAAGGAAGATGCAAAGAATACTAACTATGGTAGCTTTTCAATATCTGCAGTAAGAAATGGTGTTTTAAATATAAAACCAGAGCACAGAAAAAGTGTGTTTGTACCTGTAGAGATTCAGGATAAGTACCAGATTAGGAAAGATGACGTATTTATTGTTAGAGGAAATGGTAATCCAAATATCGTTGGGGTTTGTGGTAGGGCGGTAAGTGATACTAGTGGCTATATCTACCCAGATATTTTAATTAAGGTTGAGGTGGATAAAAAAATATTCATCCCAGGCTTTTTTGTTGAGTTATGGAACTCAACAGTTGTAAGAAGGCAAATTAATGCAGTATCTCAAACCACGAATGGAACATATAAGGTCAATCAGAAGAGCTTGTTAGGAGTAAAGCTTCCCGCGATACCGTTGTCTATTCAGGAAGAGTATATCTGTAAAATTAGAATGATTGAGGAAGCAGAAGAAGTATTAGTTGAAAAACGTAAACATCTTAAGTTGATGTTTCAGAACTTAATAAACAATCTCATAGCGTAGTGGTAGATTATGTTTAACGAACAAACTGTAACAGAAAATGGAATTATTGACCGTTTAAAAGGCTTAAACGGAGTTCAGTGGCACTATTGCCATGGTGAGAGCTTGCCGAAGCAAACTCACGATATCTTCGTCGATACTTGGCTGAAAGATGCGCTTTGTTCGTTAAACCCTGATATTGGTAAAAATCCTGATTATGCAGATGAGGTCATCTACAAACTTCGTGGCTTGATGTTGGAAGCGAAACACACAGGTTTAGTCAAAGCCAATGAGAATTTTCATGAATGGTTAATGGCAGAAAAAAGCCTACCGTTTGGTGAGAACGGCGACCATATCACCGTTAAGCTAATTGACTTTGATACTCCCGAAAACAACCATTTTGTTGTGGCGAAGCAGGTTCACTTTATTGCCGCGACAGAGGTGTTTTTCGATATCGTTCTGTATGTGAACGGCATCCCGTTGGTGGTGGGGGAAGTCAAATCCGCCACTCGTCCAAGTGTGACTTGGCAAGATGGCGCTGCTGATTTTATGGGTGGTCAAAAGCACTATTGGAAAAATGTAGAGCCTTTCTTTGTACCAAACCTTTTGTGTTTTGCATCTGAAGGTCGCACCTTTGCCTATGGTGCAATTAATGCCCGAGTCAAAGACTGGGGACCTTGGCATAAAACTGACCAGCGAGATGAAATTCCAGCTAGCTTAGCTACGGTACTTGATAGCTGTGAAGGATTGTTGAATCCTGAAACCTTACTGCAAATGTTAGAGTCTTTTGCACTCTTTTCGACAGTCAAAACAGGTAAAGACACACCACCTAAACGCATTAAAATTCTGCCTCGTTATCCGCAATTTGAAGCCGCAAAGCAAATTGTAGAACGTGTAAAAAATGGCTATCCGAAAAAAGGACTTATCTGGCACTTCCAAGGTTCGGGTAAGTCTCTGCTTATGCTCTATGCCGCTCGCATGCTTCGTGCTGATAACAAGTTAAAAAATCCTACAGTACTGATTGTGGTAGACCGTCGAGATCTCGATAGTCAAATCAATGAAACCTTCGGTGGGGCCGATGTTAAGAACCTAATCAAAGTACAAAGCTGCAAAAAACTTGGCGAACATATAGAACAAGATAGTCGCGGCATTTTGATCACCACCGTCTTCAAGTTTAAAGATGTCGAAATTGAAGAGAGCAATGAAAACGGTCTGAACAGTCGTGACAATATTATCGTGCTGGTGGATGAGGCGCACCGAACTCAAGAGGGCTCCCTCGGCGATAAAATGCGCTGGGCGCTACCTCATGCTCACTTTTATGGCTTAACAGGTACGCCGATTTCTGGTATCGACCGTAACACCTTCAAACTCTTTGGTGCCGAAGAGGATGAAGGACGTTACATGAACCGCTACAGCTATAAGCAATCCATACGAGATAAAGCAACCAATGCAGTGAAGTTTGAGCCTCGTTTGGCTGAGCTTCGAGTGGATCGTGCAGCGATTGATGAAGCCTTTGAACAAATGGTCAAAGATAACGACCTAGACGATGACGAGAAAATGGCATTGTCTAAACGTGCTGGTCGTCTTGCGATTATGTTGAAGGCGCCAAAACGCATGGCGGCGGTAAGTGAAGATATTGCCAATCACTTTGTAAGCCATGTAAAGCCAAAGCAGATGAAAGGCATGGTTGTAGTCTATGACCGAGATGCCTGCGTTCAGATGTATTACTTACTCGGTAAGAAACTAGGCTTTGATGCGGTTGAAGTAGTCATGAATGTCGACCAAGCACCGATCAAAGATGAAGATGCAAGTAAGAAAGGTAAGGTCAATAAAGACTGGCGCAAATGGAAGCAAGATCTTGAGTTGCCTATCAAAGAAGAAGACTTTGAACGTTGGCAAGAGATTGATGGCAATGACCAAAAGCAGAAGAGTTTGATTGAGGATTACAAAGATCCAAAACAACCACTTCAACTGCTGATTGTGACCGCAAAACTGTTGACCGGATTCGATGCGCCTATCTGTTACTGCATGTATCTAGATAAGCCATTACGTGACCATACCTTGTTGCAGGCAATGTGTCGTACTAACCGTTTGTACGAGACAGATAACGTCAGTAAGCAAATGGGCCTGATTATTGATTATCTGGGTGTGTTTGAGAACTTGCGTACCGCACTTGCTTACGATCCTGAAGAGATAGACGGCGTAGTCGAAGGAATCGAAGCCTTTAAAGAGCTACTGCCAGCTCAACTCGATAAGTGTCTAAACTTCTTCCCGAACGTTGACAGAACCATCGACGGCTTTGAAGGTATTATGGCAGCGCAAGCTTGCTTACCGACTAACGAGAAGCGTGATGAGTTTGCTGCCTCTTTTGGTGTGCTGTCTAAGCTTTGGTCTGCAATTAACCCAGATGCTTTTCTTACTCCTTACAGAGCAGACTACAAGTGGCTGATACAAATCTATGAATCAGTCCGCCCTGTAGGGCAAACAGGCTCACTTGTGTGGGCAGCGTTAGGCCCAGAAACTATTAAGATGATCCACGAGCATACTGATATCAATCGCATTCGTGATGATATTGATGAATTGGTTATGGATGAGCATGCTATCTTCACGTTGACTGAGAAAGAACAAGAGAAGCGCGCAAGCCAGCTTGAAATTGATCTAATGGGTCGCCTGCGTGGTAGCGGCAATCCTAAGTTTATCGCTCTCGGTGAGCGTTTAGAAAAACTACGTCAGGATTATGAAGCAGGCGTAATCAAAGCAATAGACTGGTTAAAAGGGCTACTCGATACCGCAAAAGATACTGTACAAGCAGAGCGTGAGACAGGTGATTCACCAGTAACTCAAGAAGATAACAAACAAGCACTAACTAAACTGTTCCTGGAAACTCGCCCTGAAAGCACCCCTAAGCTAATTGGCGATGTGGTAGAGCAGATAGACAAGATTGTAAAAGCAAAACGCTTTAAAGGCTGGCAAAGCTCGAACAGTGGCCCTAGAGAGATTCAAAAGGCACTGCTACTGACGCTTGCTCAGTTTGGATTAGGAAAAGATAAAGAGCTGTTCGCTAAGGCGTATAGCTATATAGAGGAGCATTATTAATGAAAGATAACTTGAACACAGCTTCTGATATTACTGATCGCGAAGTTTTAGAGACTGATGAGGATAATGCTGAAGACTATACAAGCGATGATGGAGGCATATACCCTTACTCAGAGAATGTAGACTTGTCAAAAATAGAAATTAACCTTAGAGAAGAAAAAATTTCTGTTTATGAAATTATGCGCTGGACTAAAAAACAGAAATTTGTACTTGATCCAGATTTCCAAAGAAGCCCTAATGCTTGGAAACCAAACAAAAAATCTATGTTCATAGAATCATTGATTTTAAACTTGCCGCTGCCTCACTTTTATTTTAATCGAGATTCCAGTGGCAGGCATGTTGTCATTGATGGCCTTCAACGATTAACTGCAATATTGGATTTTTTTGATGATAAGTTTCAATTGGAAGGCCTTAAGGCCTTACCTTGGTTGAATGGCTTTAGTAAATCAGATTTAGAAAAAAGATATCCCGAAGTGCTCTCTAAAATAGAAGACAAGAATATCCCTTACTATTCAATTATGCCCTCAGTACCGATGGCAGTTACATATGACATTTTTAGGAGGATAAATACTGGGGGAACCAAGTTAGAACGCCAAGAAATTCGTAATTGTATATTTCTTGGAAAATCAACTAAGTTGTTGAATAGGCTTGCAGAAGATCAAGTTTTTATTGATGTAATTGATGGTGGGATTTCTTCAAAACGAATGAAAGATAGAGAAGCTATTTTAAGGTGTTTAGCATTCTCGAATAAAGAGAGGTTAAAGGAATATAAAGGTGATTTAGACGAGTACCTAGGCTCTACTATGAAATATATAAATAAACTTGATGATATAGAGGTGGAAATAATAGAAAGTCGATTCATTGAAGTCATGAGTGTGATCAAGAATATATTCGATACATCCGCGTTTAGAATAAAGGTGAACTACAATAGAGGCAGAATAAATTTAGCTGTCATGGAAAGCATATATGGTGTTTTTCATAATGCAGATTTAAATAGTCTATCAAAGAAAAAGATGAAAATATTATCATCATATGATGATTTGCTAGCTAACGAAGATTATCTTGACTCTGTAAGAACTTCAACAAACCAAGTCAAGAAACTCTTTACTCGTTTAGACTTGGCTAATAAATATATTGGAGAGCAAAATGTTAACTGAGATAAAAGTTAATAACTTCAAATGCTTCAAAGAAGATGTCGTATTTCCAGTTGGGAAATTAACTCTATTAACGGGAGTCAATGGTAAAGGTAAGTCAACAGTAGTACAGACCTTATTGTTAATTGCTCAGTCATTACATGAGTCGGGTGAGTACTCTACTCTTCACTTAAATTCTTTTCTTGCTGATTTAGGATCATTTGATGATATTCGCTCAACGGGAAGCTCTTCTAGTTCGACAATCAGTTTTCGTTTGCTATTTGAGAAAAACGATAAGTACCTTTATTGGGACACCAAATTTTCAAGAAGCTATTTAGACGAGAAAAGTGGCTCTGTTGAAAATGAAGGGATTTTAAATTTAGATTCTTCACATATAAGTGGTTCAGATATAGAAAACAGCGATATAGGCACATTAAATTTAAAAAAGTATTTGGAAAGAATAGATACTAATCCATTAAAAGAGTATGTATCTAATTTTGAAGAGCTATCCTTTATTTCTGCGGACCGAATGGGGCCCAAAACATTTCATGAGTCTAAGCTAAATAGTTTATTTTCTGTAGGAAAAAATGGAGAAAATACAGCATTAACCATATACAAATATAGAGAGTTGGAAGTAATTGAATCTTTAAGGTTAGACGTTGGTACTACCGTACTCTTAGCTGATCAAGTTTCCGCTTGGGTTAGTTATATATTTAATAGTGGAACAATAAATATAGAATCAATAAGTGAAACATTAAAAAAAATAGAAATTAGCCCTGATGGAAGTATACATAACTATAAACCGGAAAATGTTGGATATGGATTTAGTTACTGCTTGCCAATTATAGTAGCAGGTTTAACCTCAAAACCAGGGGATATTTTAATAGTCGAGAATCCTGAAGCTCACCTTCACCCGAGTGCACAAAATAGGATTACAAAGTTTCTCTGCAGGCTAGCTTCTGCAGGTATAACTACGATTGTCGAAACTCATAGCCCTAGTATTCTTAATGGTGTCAGGTTGAGTATAAAAGATAATATATTAAACTCGAGTGATACTTCAGTACTATTTTTTGGTGAAAATAGTGCTAGCGAAGACCAAGTAGAACGAATTATTATTGAAGATGGTGGAGTAGTAAATCACTGGCCTAAAGGTTTTTTTGACCAAGATGAAATAGATTTGGATAATTTGTATGGCTTATAAATTATCACTATATTTAGATGAACTTAGTATTAGCAAAATAGGTGGTAGTGATGAACTTATTGAATATATATTACTATTTATTCGTTCATTTAAAATTCTTAACACGTTAAATACTACTACAAATGTGCTAAGAAGTAGCCAGTATCAAGATAGTTATACATATTCAAAAATACCACTTCTACAAGCGTTAAGTGAATCAATCCCTAGTGATTTAAGGTTACGATTCAAAAAAATAATTTTCGATAAAAAAAATTCAATCTGGGATTCCAATAGAGTACATAGTTCAGAAGATTATTATGAGTTTTTTGAGGAATGTGTAACTGATGGATCGCTTGCTGAAGCTGGAGAGAGAAAGCTTAATGGCGAAAAGGGTGTGATGATATTTCTATATCCATTCGAAAATTTTGATAATGAAATAAAGGTCACGAAGGAAGAAACTACTGACATATATATTACAAGGCTAAGTCTTTATATAGACATGAACAATTGGTTGGAGAATGAATTTGACATTCGTGAATTCAATTATGATTGCGAGTCAAACATGCCGCCAACAGATCGTCAAACGTACTTAAGAGAGTCAACTAGATATATTAAAACTGAGAAAATTAACCAAGGACGTGTAGTATACCAATGCGCTTTAACAAGAAGGTATCACAGTGTAGATAACCTCCACTCTGGTTTAAAATCCCATGTGGAAGTATGGGATAAACATGGAGTGTACTTAGGAGAATCAGATTTGATAGGTGAACTTAACGTCGACCTTCCTAAGGACAAAAAAAGACGGAAAGACAATCCACCGTGGTTATAAGTAACGGTTTAAAATTGTGATGTGAATCTCAAAAATAACGTGTATGACAGAGTGTATATCCCCGAAAGTCGACTTGCTATAAATCGCTATTTTTCAATGGAATATAGTGTTTTGTCGACTCCCTCACTCACCGCCACATTCTTGAAAAAAGACGTCCTAGGACGTCTTTTTTTGTGCCTGATATTTAACCAACACCAATGGTTATGCTCAGTGAATTTTCACCATCTCCTCAAGAATCGTTTGAATCAGTTTTGGCTAATGCGTTATTAGTGATCGATCCATAATATAGATATTTCTTGAGGTTCACATATTGTGAACCAATATTGATTTGAGCATAGTGTTTACATGTTGTGAACAGCCATACTGAATATGACCGAATTACCAAGCAATACCGAGAGAAGACATTAAAGAGGTGAACTTATGTTAGATATCGCAGCATTAGACAAAGCCGCTAACCAACTAAACCAAGTCATGCCTTGGGTGAGTGGCATCTCTTCACCTGAGCAATACCAAGAGTTGATTGCCACAATGGAAGTTCTTATCGAAGACTACGATGCACATCAACCTGTAATTGACTTGATGTTTCCGGTGATAGAAAAGTATGAAGAAGAAGCGGAGCAGTTTCGCGAGTTTAACCAAGCGATTGATAAACTTGAGCCGGGTATTGCGATGTTAAGAGTGATCATCGATCAGCATCAATTAACGTTAAGTGACTTTAAAGAGGAGATTGGTGCAAAGTCTACGGTATTGATGATTTTAAGTGGCAAACGCTCTTTGACGATAAAACATATAAAAGCACTGTCCACGCGTTTTGGCGTGCCTGCATCGCTATTTATTGGCTAACATGTTTTTACAAAAACTGGCTAAGTTGAAAAGCACTGATTTATCAGTGCTTTTTGTTATTTATCTTTGGCTAAAGAGCAAAAAATAATACTACTCCAACACCTCGCCACTCTGTTGTTCATCAAGAGTAATCAGCTCATTTAAATAAACCATCACTGCGTTGAGTTCGTTTTGGTCGGCATCGGTTGAGGTGGCATGAAGGGAGATTAAATACTCACGCGCCAGTAATGGCATGTTGGCAATATCGGAAGTTTGGGGATTTGAGTTAGGCATAATGGCCTCCGTAGATGACTAATTATGTTCACCACAGAAAGGTCCTAAACAATCGGGTGGTGAACTGAACAGGGTTAGGACTACCGCCATCTACATACGGCCAGCATAAATGCTGCCCCGTCCAGCTCACCATTATTTTTTATAAACGCTTAGTTTTTGTGCATTTATTAAAATCAGGTATAACAAAGCTACGCAGTAATCAGAGTGGAACTCTGCTGCGTGTAGATAGTAATTCGGGGTCCTAAACCCGACACTGGATTTTGCCAGTGCCGGAGTAGAGTATAAAAAGAATGGCTGTGGTGCAATGACGTATTGGTCTTTGATTTGATTCAACATCTTTCAGCTGTGTCACACAATATTGATCTCGACCTCAAGATTTAAATGCTTCGTTTTAGAGCAACCCTCTCATCTATAAGAAACTAGTAACATCTCACTCTACAGCGCTTTAAATAAGCTCTGGGCGCTGCGGCTTACTGGTAGTTTTTCGTTACCAATCCAGACGTGCATTTGGCCGGTTAACCCTTTGTTGACTTTATCTACTGCTGAGACATTGATGACAGTAGAGCGGTGAATTTGCCAGAATTTATCGGGGTTCAACTGCTTACGCAGCTCTTTTAGCGACAGGCGGATGATAAACTCTTCTAGTTTGCCTGCGCTGCTGCGAAACACCGACACATACTTATCTTCCGATTTAAAATAGAGTACCTCTGAGACCGAGATAAGATGCACATCTTCTCCTCGGCATGCCTTTATCCAGCTAAGGTATTCCGGTGCATGTTGTGGCTGAAACTGTTGTAATTGAGTGAGCAACTGGTTGATGTCGCCATTACCGGTTTTTTCTTGCTCTGTAAGTTTCTGTTGCAGTTTTTGACACGTTTTTAGCAACCGATCTTCAGAGAGAGGCTTAAGCAAATAGTCGGCGGCATTCTGCTCGAAGGCTTTCACGGCATACTCATCATAGGCAGTGATAAAAACGATATACGGCATATTATCCAGTCTGTTGAGTTTGCTTGCCACTTGCATACCATCTAACTCTGGCATACGAATATCAAGAAACGCCACATCGGGCTGGTGGCTTTCTATCACCTCAAGGGCGCTTTTACCGTCGGAAACGGACGCGACAATCTCTAGCTCCGGCCACACCTCTGCGAGTAATTTATTCAGGTGGTGGCGTAGCAGTGGTTCATCATCAGCTATTACTGCTGTTGGCGTTAAGCTCATCTCTCTGTTCCTTTAACTGTTTTAGCCCTGCAATCGGCAGTAATAATTGCGCTTCTGTTCCGCCATTCGCGTGCTCTTTCAAGCTGAGGCTCGCTTCACCGTTGAACAGCATGTTTAGTCGGCTGCGGATATTGTCCAGCCCCATCCCGTGTCCGGTGGACGTGTTTGTGGCCGTTAGCCCGACACCAGTATCGGAAACAGTAATGATCATCATCTTGTCATCACACCTTAGTGACAAATTAAGCGTGCCGGGCTGAGCTTTAGGCTCGATACCATGGACAATGGCGTTTTCCACCAAAGGTTGAATAAGCAGTGGGGGGACAGACATTGACTTAATGGAATGATCACAGTTTATCGTATAGTTAAGGCGTTCACCCAGACGGATCTGCTGAATGCCAAGATAGGCGCTTATCATGGCCGTTTCTTGCTCTATGCTGGTCATGCTCTCACGGCCAGCTTTCAATGTGGCGCGCAGTAGGTCAGTCAATTGGCTTAGCATCTGCTGCGCTTTGCTAGAATCTGCCTCGATAAGTGCGCTGATATTGGCTAACGTGTTAAACAAAAAATGGGGTTCAATTTGGCTCTGTAACTGACCAAGCTTGGCCAGCAATAACGCTTTCTCCGCCTCCGATTCCTTGCGTTTTGATTTTTCCAGTTCCGCTTCCGCAAGTAATTTCTGTTCGTGAGCATAAAAATAGGTAAAGCAGCCAACGGTAAATAATAGGCCGAGAATAAACACAGAGATAAGGCTGGTTTTAGCTTGGTAGTCGGTGTAACTGGCAGAGAGTAACAGGTGAGCACTCACGGTACCAATACATATGGCTATTACCAATGAGAATAGGCTATTGATACGACTTGGTATGCTAGGAAACCATCTATGTAGCAAAAGTGAACTTAGTATTGAGCTGTAACCAAAACTTAAGCTAATAGCCACATTTAACAGGTAAGAGCCAGACCAGATAGTCCAAGTTACAACCGCAATTGCTAGGCAGATCAGAGTTGTGGTTACTATGCTACGCTTCCAAGTATTTCCGCTAGAACTCATTTGAGCCGTATCCATTAAAATCTTCCTTTTACATCAAATAAAATCATATGCTTGTTTGGTAGATTGGCATACACAGAGTCGCTTTCCCCGGTGAAAAAACGTGCGGCAAGTCCCAGTTCGATACTGGAATTTCCAGAGTTGTGCAGCTCATAGTTAAGCCACCATGTACCAATAACCCCAGAGTCCTGCGGTGAGTAGAGTAGATCCATGGTTGGTGTGACATCACTAATCCAGTCTGGCGCACTGTTTAGCGTAGACCATGCCGTGGTGTCCAGACTCCAGTGCAACATCAGATTGTGTGCCATTAAGTTGATGTGATTGAACCCGTTGGCGTAAGAGTAGCGTAGTGAATCAAATGCAGGTTGCTGAGCTAGGTTTTCCGTGCGTTGGTGTGCCAGTTGCCAGTCACTACGATGCCAAGAACGACTGTCATACCAGTATTCGCTAATCAGTTGATGGCCGGCGTTGCTCGTCCAAGTGAAGCCAGCCAGTGCTTGCCAAGCATTCCCGCGTTGATCCAAGCTAACAGGTTTGGTGTTTTCATTTGGTAATTGATACGCCAAATGGCGCTGCTGCCAAGTCAGGGAACCGTGCAGTTCCCAAGCGATGTCAGGTACCGTGATAAAGCTCGCTCCCAGCAGGCCATGGCGAACATCATCGTAATAAGCCAGAGCCTGATACTCACTGTTACCGCTTAACAAGTAACGTCGAACTCCAAAGCCTTGTTGTTCGCTTTGCTGTTCAATCTCATTTCCATCTTGACTGTTCCAGCTTGAGTCGCTGTAAAACAGAGTCCACTCTCCGTTCATATCAAAACGAGAAAGAGATAGAAGCCCAGTGCCTTCTTCAACTTGAATACCAACAGGGTTGCGCCGAAAAGGTTTAAGAATATCCAGTGGCCGGTAACCATAGCCTACCCCCCAATCCTGTCGGACTTTACCAAGCTGATATTCCATGTTTTCAGAGCCAATTTGAAACTCACCCTGATAAAACAGTTCACTAATAATAAAAGTGCTGTCGCGGCTGGTGGACTCACTGCTGTAGAGGTTGTCAGCTTTTACGGCAAATAGTCCTGTCCAGCTCTCCTTATTTATTTCAAGATCCAGCAAGGCATTGACCTGTTGAGCTGAGTCCGCTGGTGCTGTGTACAGACTGTCGCGAGGCTGCATTGATTGGCTGCTAAGTGTCCAATCCCAGCGATATTCTGCATCGCTTGCCAGACTGCTATTGATTTGAAAGCTTAGGGAGACAAGGAGCGTACCCAGCCACGCGACTCTTTTCATGCTTAAAGATCCCCGTTTTTATTGCGTGACAAATAGGCAGGGTTGTAGAACTTATCCTCTAAGCGCACTGGTTCGACAGCGAGGTACTTGATCTCGGTCTGTTTAGCGGGCTGGATCTTATCAATCAGCATCATGGAAACAACGGCTGTCTTGTTATCTCGTTCACCTTTGATGTACCAAGCTTCTTTAGCCAGTTTGCCAGAACGGAGGTAGAGATTGGCCTTTACAGGAAAGTTACTGCCTTGTTCTAGCCACAGTTCGATACGGTGGTAGCTGGCCCCTTTGGTGGCAGAGCTCAACTCCAGCATGTTGGTTTGGTAGTGATGTTTTCCGTTGCTCACTGATGCGGTCCGTAGCCATTTTCCTTGGTAGTCGTCGCTCCAGGTGAGGGTAGAGATATCCCCAACCGAGGCTTCTCCCAGCAATTTCTGCATTGGTGTAATGCGGATAGGGCGGCGGCTTTTTGGCATTAGCATCCAGTAATTGTCACCCAGCATCAGCATTTTCTGTCCGGCTTCTGCTTTTGATTTAAACACCACCAGTGACTCGCGATTTTCCCGCAAATAGACATGGTACTCACGGGTACTGTCTAATTCTCCGTCCTTATACAGTGAGACCTGAGAGGCCACCAAAGCTGCATCTTGTTGTAAGCGGTAGTTGTCAGCATCTTGCAACATAGCCGCGACGTCTTGCGTTTGAGCATGAGCTGACGCTGGCAGAATAAGAAGGTAAGTTGCTAATAGTTTTAGATAATTAAACATGAATGAGTGCCTCCGTGATCGGTTTACGTACCCCACGTTGAGCGGAGAAGAATGCGCTGCTTAGGCAGATAACCAGTACTCCCAAAAGAGCATAAAGTGACAGTTCTCCAGAGAAGTAAACATAGAGCGGGTAACCTTCGCTGCTGCCCGGAGGGGGTGGCATTTGAATATCAGCTAGGTTCAGTAATGTGCTGGCCACGGCAGTTAGGGTGATACCGATAACCGTACCGATTATTGCAATAAGGGCAGATTCTCGTAGAAAATCAGCAATGATTTCGCGAGGATAAGCGCCTAATGCTGAGAGAGTACCGATTTCACGGGTACGCTCAGTTACTGACATGGTCATGGTATTAAAGAGAGCCACAAACACCACCAGTGCCATTACTGCACCCATAATGCCGAAGATGCGGTCATACAGATTTTTTACTTTTTCGTAGAAAAAAGCCCGTTCCTGCCAAGGGGTGATCTCTATTGGTTGACTAAGCACTGTTTGACTAAGAACAGGTTGATTAAGAACGGGTTGATTTAGCGCTAAATTGTTCAAGCTGAGCGCCACTTTTTCCTGCATCTCCGCGGTCTGGTCGGTATCAAACAGAAACAGCGAAAGGGTGCTGACTTTATCCGAAACCAATAGCTCCTGAGCCATGCCAATATGAATATAGAGTTGACGTTTATCCAGCTCCGGAACACCAGTGGAGTAAATGCCCTGAACCTTAAAGTCGTAAGCGTTTAGTGCGCCTTCGCTTGTGGTGGCGAGCAGGGTAACCCAATCACCGATAGAAACGCTTAGGTTACGCGCTAGATCTCGTCCCAGCATGACCTGTGGTTCAGCTGGATCATAGCGGCGGCTCTGCATCGAAATTAGGCTGCGGCCACTCTCCATAGAGAGAAACGGCCCTTTCAATTCAAATTCGCGTTCATTCACGCCATTGCCAACAAAGATGGTTGATTTACTACCATTAGAAACCAAGCCGGTAAAATAGATTCGCGGTTGCACAGCACGCACTTTGTCATCGTTTAACAGCTGACGAGTAAGTAGAGCAGTATCAGACAGGCCGTTGCTTAGCGGCATCTCTTCTTCTTTCTCAAAGTAACCCGGAATGCTAAGGGTCAAATGACCAGAATCACGAGCAGCCATCTCTTTGAGAGAGTCATAAGTGTAGAGCCCAAAGCCGCCAGCACTCGTCAGAGCGAACACCGCAATGATGATAATAATGATGGACATGCTACTTCTGCGCTTATTGCGTTGCAGATTAAGCCACGCTAAGCGAAGTGAATCAGGCTGCAATTTTCCAGTAATAAGTATCATGCGGCCTCCCTGTCGGAATGATTTGAAATAGTACCATCCACCAGTTGTATGGTGCGGTCGCAACGTTCTGCCATACGTGGATCATGAGTGGCAACAATAAAGGTGGTGTTCATCTGCTGACCCAGCTCATGCATGATGTCAATAATGCGACGTGCGGTCTGACTATCTAAGGCCGCGGTTGGTTCGTCGGCAATGACTAGCTCCGGCTTATGGACCAAAGCACGGGCAATGGCGACACGCTGCTGCTGACCACCAGAGAGGTTATCTGGCCTGTGATGAATAAAATCACCAAGACCAACTCGCTCCAGCATTTCCGTTGCCATACCGTGTTGTTGCTCACGGCTATAACCGTTCAAAAGCAGCGGATAGGCGACGTTTTCTACCGCTGACATTACCGGTACCAGATTAAATCGTTGAAAAACAAAACCGAATTTGCAACGTCTCAGGCTGGCGGCTTTAAGTGAATCGGTCGGGTAAGGCGTGTCGCCGAGCAGCACTTCTCCTTGGTAATTCATATCCAGTAGGCCAAAAATATTTAGCAGAGTGCTTTTGCCCGAACCAGACGGGCCGCATAAGGCAACTAGTTCTCCTGCATTGATCTGACCGGACACCCCATCAAGCGCTTGCACATGCTGTTGACCCAACTGGTATTGTTTCTGAATTGAGTTAAAACTGATCATAGTATTGTTATTCCGTTATCTGGTTATCCGTTATCAGATAGAAGCTTACGCACTGCCAAGGTATCCGCATGATTTGAGCCAAGCTGTTCCATTTCATTAAACCAAAGCTCAGCTTGCTGACGCTCTCCAGTTTTCAGCGCAGCTTGAATGGCGTAGCGGTAAATCCAGCTTGTGGCTTCGAACGGTAAGAGTTGCAACTGGTTGTCAGCGAATAAATCGAGGTAGATCTCGTAACCTTTATCAAATTGATTAAACATATCTGGCAGTTCGGTAAACACCGTCGCCGCATTGGCTTGCGCCAACACTTGTCCGGGTAATCCCATTACTGTTTCTCGGTTGTTTTCGTTATCAGGATCGGCATCTATCAAAGCTAGCCCTTTATCAATCGAAGCAATACCTTGTTCGACATACTTCATTTTGTTCCAAGGTAAAAAGGCATCACGGCCTTGCAAGGTTTGTGTTGCACCAATGAAAATCATTGATAGCGGTGTCGAGCCTTTCTCTTCAACGTGAGTGGTAAGAGCTTGATAAGCTTTTTCTGTTTCGTCGTCATCACCCTGAGCGGCCTGATAATAAAGGGCGATAGTTTGATCATCTGGGTTTTGCGCCGCGAAAGCCGCAGGTGTCATAAGCAGAAAAAGAGCAAGCATTAGGTTTGTCGGTTTGCAGAACATGGTTGATTTACAGAACATAGTGGGTTCCTTTCATCTGATAGTATGTTGTAAGCATATTCAGATGCAGGCGAGCTTTCTTTTAAATGCGATAAACGGTCGGTATGAGGAGTGAATGGTAAAAATGGGGAGTGAGTGTCCAAAACGTATAACCGAATGACTCTTCTTAAGTTCAATGAAATTCACCAATAGGCAGTTGGTGAACTTACCCCCCGAATATAGTAAAGTACGCCACATATAACCGACAGACTTCACTTCTACATTGTTTGAAAGACATGTACCTCACTTAGCGAAACAGAAAGCGATGGAAAAACAAAATCAAGGCATACAATCAGTTGAGCAGGCTTTTGATATTATAGAATTTTTTGCCAATACCCATGAGCCAATCTCCTTGGGGGAAGCGGCGAAAAAAATGGATATAGCAAAAAGCAGGCTGCACAAGTATCTGGCGAGTTTGTTGCGGACAGGGGTGGTCGTTCAGGATTCTAACGGCAACTACCTGAATGGTTCACGTCTGTTGGAGCTGAGTTCAAAAATTGTCGGCCAGACAGATCTGGTCAAACTTTGTGAACCTATTTTGCACACCTTGCGTTTTGAAACACAGGAAGCCGTGGCATTAGCCGTCTGGTCTTCAAAAGGCCCGTTGTTTATTCGTTGCCTTGAAAGCCCCATACCGATGGCGATGCAGTTTAGAGTCGGGTTTTATGCTCCGGTCACCCAGAGTGCCGCTGGTAGGTGCTTTGCTAGCTATCTTCCGGAATCGGCTTATAGCCACCTAATGGAAGACGAGTTTGTTGAGTACGGTGGTTCAGCAGAGAGCTTCCGTGAGGAGTTAAATGAGGTCAGGGCACAAGGCTATGCCGAGCGGGTAACAATAAACGCCACCATTCCGGGCTCAAAAGCGGCGGCAGCGCCGGTTTTTGACAGTTTAGGTAATATTGTTGCCAGTCTGGTGGTGTTAGGTTTTGATAAATCAGATAAAATCCCTGATAAAGATAAAGCGTTATTAAAAAAGCTTGGTACTTCTCTTTCTGCTCAGTTAGGTTACTCCTCTCAGATATAAGAAATCGGCTAATATCGCGAGTTTAAAAAGCATTCTAAAGCGTTAGTTTTTTATTAATAAAGAGCTAACGCTTTTTTTATAACTATATTTAAAATTGTTCAACAGCTCACTTCCTCCATATCGACTATTTCTCCCCTTATTTATATTAAAAGTAACGGGGTAAGAGTGCGCGTTTCCTGTTTCCTGTCAAACCTATCTCTTTATCTGTTATTACGTTAATCAGAACATGTGATGCAATTGATAATTATTATTGATTACAAGCTGTTAAGTCTGATTTCTTCAATGGAACTGCTTCACAATAAATGCCTCAAAACCGAGTTTTTGCCTGCATTGCCACTTTTATCATCGTGAGCTAATCCACAATTCAAACAATTAGCCATGGAATATGTTAAATGTAATGAAAATTAAAAAATGAATTTAATCAGCGCGTTGCTTTTGTTTTGTTTCTTTGTTGTTAATGATTTGTGTTCATTTTCTGGCTTTGATTATATTTTCAATATGGCAGATCGTTCACTATATGTGTATCATGTTTCCATATTGGAAATGTGGATATAGCAACGAGAGCACAGAACCGAACACAGATTATGCGTTAAGACTCCATCTTTGATGGGGATTTATATGAAAGTGTTGGTGTATGGATAAGGTTGTTTAGTGTGGTTTACCTTTGATGATCTGCTCATCATAGGTGACATAAAAATAAAATCAGCACTTAGGTTATTAAGTTTAAATAAAAGGAATTTGTTCGCGTAAAGATATTTATGTGAAGGGGTTTCTGTATTTATTGAAAGCTTGTTGTGAATTGTTTTTCTGTTCGTCGATATGTTCATTAAACGTATTTAATAAGTAGTATAAAAGGTGATGAAGCAATGGAAGAAATTCTAGAAAGAGAAGTAAAACGGCGAAGTGTGTTAAAAGGGATCAGTATATTAAGCCTGATTCCTTTTGCACCTGAACTGGCAGCAATGCAGTTTAATAATCCGCCTTACAAATATAACTTTAAGTATTCAGATTTTACTAAAGCTAGCTCCAGCTGTGCCATGGAGTGTTTGCACTGCAACTTAACCGCCTACAGCTATAAAGGAAAAGTGATCAAAGTTGAGGCGCGGGAAGGCTTTAATGTGAAAGGCTGTTTCCGTGGTCTTAGCCGTGCTAAATGGGTACACCATAAAGAGCGTTTAACCCATCCTCTGTTGCGTGTGGGTGAAAAAGGTAAAGGTGAATTTAAGAAAATCAGCTGGGACGAAGCACTTGATCTGGTTGAATCAAATATTCGTCAGACCTTAAAAGAACAAGGCAACAAAGGCCTGATGTTTGTCGGTTTTACCGGCAATATGGACTCCATTAAAAACGGTATGGGTCGTGCTTTCTTTGATTACCTTGGCGGTTGTACCCGTCGTTCCGGTTCCATCTGCTGTGGCGCGGCATACGGTACGGTGCCTGATATTACCGGTTATCGCTTTACCGATACACGAGACACAATTGCAGACAGTAAATACCTTTTATGTTGGGGTAATAACCCGGCTGTAACCCTTCACGCTTACTGGAAAGAGTTTAACAAGGCGAAAGAACGCGGTGCCCGTATCGTGGTTATTGATCCCCGTTTTAATGAGACAGCAGCGAAAGCCGATGAATGGGTTCCGATCATTCCGGGAACCGATACTGCATTAGCAATGGGCATGATGAAGGTCATCTTTGATGAAGGTCTGACAGACGAGAAATACCTAAAAGCCCATACCGGTGCAGCATGGCTGGCGGATCAGTCAAAAGAGCTGGTTTTCGAAAACAGTGAAGATAAAGACAGCCATTTGGTTTATGACCTGAAGAGCCAGTCTTATGTTCGTCATGACACAGCAAATATTGAGCCTGCATTGTGGGATTCTCAGTTGCCATCAAACTCTCCGTATACAACGGTTCTGCAAATGGTAAGGGCAGAGTGTGACCCATGGACACTGGAAGCCACGGAAAAAGAGACTTCAGTACCGGCAGGCACTGTACACCGTCTGGCCCGTGATTTCGGCACGATTCACCCTGCAATGATTATCTTCAATATGTCTGGTGCCCAGCGTGTAGAGAACGGGGCTTATGCCGTTGCGACCCAGCATTACATTCCGCTAATTACCGGCAACATCGGTAAAAAAGGCGCCGGTATTCTGGATGCCGGTGGTGTAGGACAGATGCAGAAGTTTGGCCCGTTAATGCCGCCACCGCCAACGCCGAAACAGAAAATCGCCAAGGTTCCAATGGCTGAAATCGGCCGTGCGCTGCTGGAAGAAGATCCACATAAAATCGACTTCTTCTATAGCATGACCTTCTCCCCGCTAACCCAGCTTCCAAACACCAATAAGGTGAAAGAGGGCTTTAAGAACTGCCGCTTTGTGGTGGTCGCCGATAACCTGATGACGGACTCAGCGAAATGGGCGGATCTGGTGCTGCCGGTAACCACCATTTTTGAAGACGTGAGTTTAATGGCCGGGCCAAGAAGCCACTACGTTCAGCTGATGGAAAAAGCGGTAGAACCACCAGGTGAAGCGAAACCGGATTACTGGATTTTCGCCCGCCTTGCGGAGCGTTTCGGCTTTGGTGAAGCCTTTAACCAGCCCATCGAACACTACATAGAAAACAAACTAAGAGGCACAGGCATTACCATCGAGCAACTGAAGAAAGGGCCGGTGAAACCAGCACAGTTCCCATGGGTTCCGTTTGATGGCGGCAAATACTATACCTCTACAGGCAAAGCGAACTTCTATCTGCATAAAGCGAAGCGAAAAGGGTTTAACCCCATTGCTCACCATATGCCGATTAAGGAATCTCCGACCGGTTCGCCAGAGCTGGCTAAGAAATATCCGCTAATGGCCGTGCAGCGCAAACTTCAGCGTAGTGTTCATACCAGCCACAGCATCAATGAGTACGTAGATGAGCTGATGCGTAATGAACCATGGATGATGATCCATCCGGACGATGCAAAAGTCCGCGGCATCGAAGATGGACAGATGGTGATTACCTACAACGATCGCGGTGAACATCCTGCACGGGCTGAGGTGACAACCCATATCATGAAGGGCGTTATCAGTCTTGAAAATGGCTGGATGGAGAGGCACGGCGGCTCTTCAAGTAGCGTCACTAATGACATGCCGGAGCCTATTGGTCATGGCCAGTGTTGTAATAGTACTTTGGTCAATGTGCGCCCGATGAAGGAGGTATAAGTAAATGACTAAGCAATACGGATTTTTAGTAGATTTAGACGCATGTTATGGCTGTAAAACCTGCTCGATGGCATGTAAGACAGAGAATGCGACCCCTTATGGTGTTTCATGGCGAAATGTACGTGAGTTTAAAACGCAGAACCCTAACTCACTGGTCGACATTACCATGTCATGTAATCACTGTGACGACCCTAAATGTATGGAAGTGTGTCCGGCCAACACCTACAGCAAGCGTGCTGACGGTATCGTGGTTCAGGATCATGAAAAATGTGTCGGCTGCCAGATGTGTATCATGGCCTGCCCGTACGATGCTCCCAAATACGATGCGGCAAAAGGGAAAACCAGCAAATGTGATATGTGTGCAACCCGCCTTGATGTTGGCTTGCAGCCTCGTTGTGTGGAGTCTTGTCCTGCCGGTGTTATTAAGTTTGGCCCTATTGATGAGCTAAGGGCACAGTATGGTGACACCAACTGGGTAGAACTTGAAAAGCGTTTTGGTATGCCGGACCACACCATTACCAATCCAAATATCATACTTATGACCAAAAGCGTATAGGAGGAAATGATGGAACAATTTCAATTTTCACTGGTTTTCTTCACCGTACTTTCACAGTGGGGAATAGGTTGCATTGCGGCATTAACCTTCTACAGAATGTTTTTCTCACTGCATGCTAGTCAGCTAACGGCAATAAAGCCGGCTGTGTTGGGTATTTGGGGCATTATTTTGACCGGCTCTCTCTGTTCACTGGCGCACCTGGGAAGTCCTTTCGAAGCCTACTATGCATTGCGGGGGCTGGGCAGTTCATGGCTGAGTTTTGAAGTGGTGGCATTTGGTACCATCAATGGTGTTGTGGCGCTATGGGTGATGACTCATTTTGTTGAATCAAAAAGAAGCCTTCAGCAACCACTCGGTATTCTGGCCTCTGTGTTAGGTTTGTCTGGAGTCGTGATGTCCGGGCAAATCTACTTCAGTGTAGAGCATCAGCCAGAATGGAACACCGTACTCACCCATCTGTCATTTATTGGTACTGCGCTGTTACTGGGAATGGCTTCACTCACCACCTATATACGGCTATCTAATCAGTCTGTTCCTACCATGGTATGCAATGTTTATGCAGCGGCAATTGCTCTGGTATTGATAATCGTGGCGATGTGGAGCCAGATTGCAGGTCTGGAGACCAATGGTGAGCTTATCTGGTATCGCGTTGTCGCGAGCATTATCGGGGGCGTTATCCTAATGATGCTGATAACCCGTAATGAGAGTCGATACAACAAAATACTCTTTGCCTCTACTCTTATTATGGTTACGGGCGAGATTGCAGGTCGTATGTCTTTCTATAGTTCCGTTCTATCGAAGACACCTTGGTAACAACGGCAGTATAACAAGCGATGGAACAATAAGGTTCCATCGCTTTGTATGAAAACCTCTTACAAAGCAACGGAATAAGCAGCAGATATTATGAAACACTTCTATGTTAACGAGGACAAACTGTCGTGCGAGCTATCTGAAAGGTTAAAGAAAGTATATGGATTTGAATTCTCGTACGCTGTCTTTCCTAAAGATTTTGGAATATTTAACTCAACAAGAAATCGCGATGAAGTTAACCTCCTGAAATACCCAATATTTTCTACCAGTAGTAAGGGGGCTTGTGTCGCTTCTCGGTTGATTTATATGTATATGTCCGACAGCCGGAGAAGCACAAAGACTCCTAACCTAGTTAGTTGGTTAGAGAGCAATTTCTTAAATGCTTTGAAAACAGGAGAGCCTCACAACGAGTACAAAGAAGAGTTTTTGCTCAGCAACCAAGTAAGCTCTCTGTTTTCTGTGACGGTATCTGAACATGAAGATGATTTTGCTGGCTTCTTTTTTATGTACTCAAATGCCTTAAAACAACATGACATGGAAAGTAAAATCAAAAACTCCGGACTTAAGCTGCAATTGGATACGCTTCATTTTTATCTGACAAGGCGTTATCCAAGAGTAACTAACCCTAATTTTTATAATGGCTCCATGAAAGAACGCACCGCCGAGATACTGCACCTGACGGCTTCTGGTAAAAGCTGCAACGAAATCATGCAGATTATCCCGCTGTCGGCAAATGGTGTGAATTACCATTTAGATCGTGCGAAATCGCTACTGAATGCAAGAAATAAAGTGGAACTGATATACAACGCAAAACAGAGTTGCTTTATCTGACAAGTTAACCGTTTTACCTGTCTCTTAACGATCACGTCTATTTTCTATTGCCGGGGAATGTTTATTTATTGTCTTTTTTGGTAAGAGTTTACGCTCTTACCTTTTTTTCGTCTGCATAACTATGGTATCCAGATTAATGTTTACTGACGTCCGAAGATGTACACTCATTCTATTCTGTTGTGTTTAAAGCAAAGGGTAAGTTGAAACTATGTATCAAGAATACACGCTGTTTTTGTTATCAACTTTGCCTATCTTGGTGATTACTATCTTGCTAGTCGGCTTGCGTTGGCCGGCAAAAATAGTGATGCCTTTGGCGTTATTGTCCGTCATTATTCCATCCAGTCTCGTCTGGAAAGTTCCGCTAAATATTCTGCTGGCACAAATTATCGACGGTATTTTTACCGCCGGAGGCATTCTGTATATCGTATTTGGTGCGTTGATATTACTCAATACCTTAAAAGAAACCGGCGCACTGACTGTTATCAAAAGAATGTTTACCAATATTTCCACTGACCGAAGAGTTCAGGTCATTATTATTTTATGGTTATTTGGGGCATTTCTTGAGGGTTCAGCGGGGTTCGGCTCGACAGGAGCAATTATAGGGCCATTGCTGTTAGGATTGGGTTTTCCTGCCATGGCCGCAGCGGTATTGTGCATGATCTTTCAGAGTACTGCGGTTTCATTTGGTGCAGTGGGCACTCCTGTTCTGGTTGGATTATCTGTCGGGCTTGGAAGCGGAGAGCTTGAAGGTGTGGGCACCATAGGGCTTTCATGGGACGCGTATATTCATCAGTTAGGCTATTATGTGGCGGCAATTAACGGCGCCGTTGCGGTATTAATGCCGTTAATTTTGGTGTGCATGTTGACCCGCTTTTTCGGTGCGGAGCGATCTTTTTTACCCGGATTACGGGTATGGAAGTTTGCGATATTCGCTGGTGTCTGTTTTTCTGTGCCTTACTATCTGACGGCAAGATATCTCGGACCTGAGTTCCCTGACATTATAGGCTCTCTTGTTGGTTTAGTTCCTGTGGTCATTGCCGCCAAAAAAGGCTGGCTGTTACCTAATGACGCAGGGTGGGATTTTCCGGAAAAATCGCAATGGGCAGATAGCTGGAAAGGGGTGATAACCATTGAGGAAAAAGCGTTCACCTCAAATATGTCGACCTTCAAAGCGGTTCTTCCCTATTTGCTGATGGTCACCATCTTGTTTGCCAGCAGGATGGACGAACTTCCTGTCAAAGCATGGCTTTTGTCATTTACCGTTGAAACTGGTGAGCTATTCGGAAGCCAAATTTCCCCGTCACTGGAGCTTGGTTATTTACCCGGAACCATTTTTATTATTTCTGCTTTGTTTGCTGTGATGATTCACAGAGGTACAGTAGGCACCTTTAGCAATGCAATATCAAGTTCAGCACCGGTAGTGACGAGCGCATTTACGGCATTGATGTTTGCTGTTCCCATGGTGAAAATTTTTATCGGCAGTGGGATGGGGGATAGCGAGTTACTGGACATGCCAAGAATACTCGCACAGTTTTTTGCTGACCGTTTCAGTGATGTCTGGATCATCATGTCGGCAGGTATCGGGGCGATGGGCGCATTCATTGCCGGAAGTAATACACTCTGCAATATGATGTTCAGCTTATTTCAGTACAACGTAGCGGAAATGAGCGGTCTGGATACCACCTGGATTGTTGCTGTTCAGTCTGTCGGGGCAGCTGCTGGAAATATGATTTGTGTTCAGAATGTCGTTATGATCACCGCTGCGGTAGGTCTGAGTGGTTGTGAGGGTGACATCATCAGAAAAACAATACTTCCGGCAATCTACTATGTTCTTGGTGCTGCCGCAGTGGCCTATATCGCCTTGTACGGCATTGGTTTTCACTTCGGAACTTACTATTTACTCACGGTAGTTTTGAACGTGATAACGGGTATTTATAAATCTCGGCATCACCGTGATGAGTGCGGGTGATGCAAGCATCTAGCTAGCTGACCAAGCATCTTGAAGCTCGTTTACTCAGCTTTTACATCAAATCAGTGAAGAGAAGTTTTTACTCAAACAGACGGTAGATTTCTCTTTTTAGTTTGGGTACCTCTAACCAAAAAGAGACAAGCAACATACAATAAGTCAAAATCATGAATAAACACAAAGCTGCGACTCCGATAAACACTCCGTTAAATAAAGCGTCAAGTAGTTCACTAAACAGAAAGAATAGAACATATCCAATGAACAATGTTCCCATCAAATTGGGGCGATAGGTGACCTTAAGTTGATTTGTGGAGCTATTAGAGTCTGAACTGCAAATAGCCACGGGGCGAAATGCGCTGGAGAACCAAGATTTGTATTCTAATTTGAGTAGGCCATACCTATCGAGTCTTCCTTTAAGCTTCGAGTTATCGATTTTTGATTGAATATTTGAGTCGTCTAAATTGTAGGGTACTACTTCTTCAAGATAGGGCAGAAATTTCATATAAGTAGCCAATAAGATTGTTTTGTTTATGCTTTGATGAATTACATTAACAGGATTCTTATGTAATTCAATACATTACAGTGCATTGATAGTAGAGATATTTGTGAATGAGAATGTCGTTATTCGGCAGCGTATGAAGATGGTTTAAAAGCGAAACAATGAAGCTGCTTATTCTCGAATGTTATTACAAAGGAAGGTAGGTTGCATAAACAACCTACCTTGCATAATCAAACTACCTTGTTGTATTGCCATTAATAGTAATATCACTCAGCATTCACCATGCCCTTTAAAGGAAGAGAGTGGCGCATGACGTCAAACACGGTTTCTCTTAGCCAGATGTGAGAAGGGTCGTTTTCGTATTTTGGGTGCCATATTAGCCAGTACTTCTGTTTTGGTGCCTGCAACGGTAGCGGAAAATAGGTGACAGAAAAGTTACGTTGCATGCTAATGGCAATATGCTCTGGGATAACCAGCAGCATATCGGAACGGCTGAGTGCAGTGAGAGCGGCGGAAAAGAAAGGGACGGTAAACTGAATTTGGCGGCTCAAACCTTGCTCTGCTAAGGCGAGATCGATAAAACTGTCTTTATCGCCCCCTCCAATAACGGAGACATGACTGTAGTCGAGAAAGTTGTCTAATGTTAGTTTATCGGACGATGCCAACGGGTGGCCCGTACGCATCACACACACGGGGTGATCCTCTCCCGTCATTATCCCACACAAGCCGTCGGGCACTTCTGGTGCGGTTGTTGAGATTAACTGAATATCCAGCTCACCTAGCAAGTCGAACTTTTTTGGAGACCACGAGTGGTACACAATATTTAGCTTCGGCGCTTCTTGCTGCAAACTGTCTAGCAGATCAGGCATAAAGTATTGCGCCACGTGATCAGACGAGGCGATAGTGACTTTCCCTTGCCAAAGAGAGGGCTGAAACTGTTCGGGTTCAAAAAGGTGATCGCACTCAGTTAACACACTATTTAGCCGCTGTTTTAACAGCTCTGCTCTTGGGGTAGGGACAAGGTGGTTTTTTTCTCTTACCAGAAGAGGATCGTGAAATAGCTCACGCAGTTGAGTAAGCTGGCGACTCACCGCAGACTGGGTAATATGCAAACGCTCAGCTGCATGACTAACATGACACTCTTCAAGCAGTACTTGCAATGTACGTAGTAGGTTAAGGTTATTATTCTTCATAATGTAGACCAATAGTCATTTTACGTTTATAAGTTTTTGTAAACAAAAAATAATCCAGTGAAAAAATTATTTTCTAACAAAAAGAATGATAAAAATTAGAACACATAATTAATGTTACAAGATGGTTAATTATAATTTATTTTTTTATTATACTTAAATATTGTTCGTTTAAAAGAAACTCATATTTAAAATGACGTATCAGCGGTTATATTTCTTTATTAACTATATAGATCACATAATTCTAAATTTTTATTTTTTAAGAAAACGCTGTTTATTGTGACACATCTCAATAAACAAAATGGAATATGGATGGCGATTTTCCCTCAACATCGAGAAATATAAATAGGCTCGTTTTAAGCTGTTCAGAGTTACATATTGCATATTAAATGAGAATGAGAACAGTTGTTGATATTGTGTAACGCATTGTTATTAATGATTTTTGTTTGCCTGTGATACTTTGCTGATTTACCCATGCCAGCGAAATGAGAATAGTTACGCTACAGCCAATTCGCTATTACACGACCATCTGTTATCCAATAACTTTCCGCACTATTACCAAACGTCATAGTGGTAATGAAAATTTGTTATTTCAAACTTTAGCTTTCTCCTTGATAAGTTCTAATCACTCTCGGTCAGGTTATTTTAGGCCAGAATATTAGAAATATTTATTAGGATAAGTTATGAGAAAAATAGTTAATACAGAGCTAGCGCCAAAAGCAATTGGCCCTTATTCACAAGGTTCAGGATTCGAAAATTTAGTATTTACTTCAGGACAATTGCCATTAGATCCAAAAACAATGGCGTTTGTTGAAGGCGGTATTAAAGAGCAGGCGCTTCAGTCTTTGCTAAATCTGAAAGCGGTGCTTGAAGAAGCAGGAGCCTCTCTTGATTCGGTTCTGAAAACCAGCTGTTTTTTGTCTGATATGAATGACTTTGTTGCCTTTAATGAGGTGTACACCGAGATCTTTGGAACAGAAGCGGCGCCGGCGCGTTCATGTGTTGAGGTTGCCCGCCTACCTAAAGATGCTCTTGTTGAAATCGAAGCTATCGCTTTTGTGAAATAACCTGAACTGAGTCAAAAATGAATTTAAACGAAAATATAATACCTAACGTATTAAAAAGTGTTGAAAACAAATCTTATGCGCCGTCTATCAGCAAAGGTTTTGAAGCACTGGACTTGGAAAACGTTCGAAAATTCCATAGTCAACTACCGGGCTACAGCAAAACCCCCCTTCACTCGTTAGATGCACTCGCCGAACAATTAGGCGTTAAAAAAGTGCTATTGAAAGACGAAGATTACCGCTTTGATTTAAATGCTTTTAAAGTTTTGGGTGGTTCTTACGCCATTGCTCGTTTGCTTGGTAATAAATATGGCTTGTCTGCCAGCGAACTTAGCCTAGAAAACTTAAAAGCACAGATCACCGAGCCAATGACCTTCACCTCCGCTACGGATGGAAACCACGGTCGTGGTATTGCTTGGTCGGCTGAAAAACTTGGCCAGAACGCGGTGATTTACATGCCCGTTGGTACCGCAGAAGAGCGCGTCAGAAACATTCAAAAATTGGGTGCAGAAGTCATTGTTACCGACTGCAACTACGACGATACCGTCCGCATTGCGTATGAAACCTCTCAGAAAAATGGTTGGGAGTTTGTCCAAGACACCGCTTGGGAAGGCTACACCGACATCCCACTGTGGATTATGCAAGGTTACGCCACCATTGTAAGTGAAAGCATTGAGCAGCTAGAAGAGATGGGCGAAGTGCCTACCCATATTATTCTTCAGGCAGGGGTTGGCTCCATGGCTGGCGGTATTTTGGGCTCATTTGTTAACCACTACGGCATTGAGCGCTTAGTCAGCCTGATTGTCGAGCCAGAACAAGCGGATTGTATTTATCGCTCTGGCCTGACTGGCGAGATGGTTTTTGTTAATGACGATCTCGATACCATTATGGCAGGCCTTGCCTGCGGTGAGCCTTGTACTATCGGTTGGGACATCCTGAAAGATAACGCATCCGGCTTTTTGTCGTGCAACGACGCCTTAGCGGCCACCGGTATGCGCATACTGGCTAACCCGCTTGCCAATGACCCTAAAGTGGTTTCCGGTGAGTCTGGTGCCATCGGTGTGGGAGCGCTTCACGCACTGGCCACTCACCCAGATGCCAAAAAAGTGATGCAGCAATTTGCCTTTGATGAGAACTCCGTGGTGTACATCCTAAGCACGGAAGGCAATACCGATCCGGTGAACTATCAAAATATTATTTGGCAAGGTGCTTACCCTTCTAAATAGCCTAATCCAATCAAACGATGACGTTGCCTTTGAACGAAAGGCAATGTTGTCAATTTTAAAAAATCTAATAACACAAAAGGAAAAACCAATGGTTAAGATCTCATTGGAACTTGCAAAAGAGATGGCAGAATGGAGACACAAAATTCATGAACATCCTGAATTTATGTTTGACCTGCCAATCACTTCTGCTTTCGTCGCTGAAAAATTAAAAGAGTGGGACATTGAAGTACATGAAGGCATTGGAAAATCAGGTGTCGTCGGTGTACTTCGCAAAGGAGACTGGCAAGGTAAGAAAGCCATTGGCCTTCGCGCAGATATGGATTGTATCGACCTTCAAGAAACTGGTGAGGTTCCTTACAAGTCTTGCGTACCGGGTAAAATGCACGGTTGTGGACACGACGGTCATACCGCTTCTCTATTAGGTGCCGCTAAGTACTTAGCCACAGAAGGCAACTTTAATGGAACGGTACACTTCCTATTCCAGCCAGACGAAGAGCATGGTTTAGGCGCTTTGGCGATGATCAACGATGGCCTGTTTGACAAGTTCCCAACAGACGAAGTGTATGGTTATCATAACGTACCGGGCTTTGAAGCTGGCTCGATTCATATGTGCGCTGGTGGCGTAATGGCAAGTGAAAACCTGTTTACCATTAACCTTATAGGTGAAGGCGGTCACGCTTCTTCTCCTCATATGCTTGCCGACCCAGTGGTGGCACTTTCACAAGTGATTAGTGGCCTTCAATCTATCGTTTCTCGTACCATTAACCCAATGGAAACGGTTGTTTGTTCGGTTACCGAGATTCATACTGACGGCGCAAGAAACGTGGTACCAACTAAAATTACCATTAAAGGTGATTACCGCACATACACGACTAAGAACACGGATCTTGTAGAACAACGTATGAACGAGATTGTGAAAGGTGCTTGTGAAGCATACAACCTTAAAGGTGATGTACACGTTTCTAGAGAGTTTGTTGTTTCTTATAACTCAGAAGCAGAAACCATTGCAGCAGGTAAAGCCGCGATAGCGTTACTGGGTGAAGACAAAGTAAATACCAACGGCGAGAAGAAAAGCTTCTCTGAAGATTTTGGCTTCTTCGCAGAGAAAGTATCAGGCTGCTTTGTGTTCATAGGTAACGGTACAGAAGGCTCAAACGGTTATTTCTTACATAACCCTAATTACGATTACAACGATGACATCTTACCGGTTGCTGCTGGTTTCTTCTGTCAGGTTGTTGAACAACAACTTTCTTAATTGAGTGAGGATACTTTTATGATAATGGATGCTTTGTCATACCTTAACGGTATATTTTGGGGTTATCTGATCCTTACCCTTTTGGTTATCTCCGGTGTTTTCTACACAGTTAAGTGTGGATTCCCTCAAATTCGCTATTTCACCAGTTTATTTACCAACTTTAAAAAAGAGAAATCGGTTTCTGGTGGTATCTCTGGCTTTGCTGCTTTATGTGCTGCATTAGGTGGCCAAGTGGGTACGGGGTCTCTTGTGGGTGTTGCAGCAGCAATATTCTCTGGTGGCCCTGGTGCGGTGTTCTGGATGTGGATGACAGCCGTTTTGGGCATGGTTATCTCATTTGCGGAAGCCGTGTTGGGACAACTGTTCCGCAAAAGTAATGGCGACGGAACCTTCCGTGGTGGTCCGGCTTACTACATGACCTACGGCATGAACAACAAGTTCCTTGCTATGGTGTTCTCGGTGTGCATTATTTTCGGCATTGGTGTTGTTTACCTGATGGTTCAAGGTAACTCTATCGCTCAGGCTGCGGAAAGTGCTTTGGGTGTGGATCCGCTGCATACTGGCATCCTTACTGCGATTTTGGTTGGTGCTGTTATATTTGGTGGTGTTAAACGCCTTGCTGATGTGGCTTCTTACCTAGTTCCTTTTATGGCGGCTATTTACATCGGCTGTACTATGTATGTGCTTGCAACAAACTTTAGCCTAATTGATGACGTATTTACTTTGATCATGACGGAAGCGTTTAAGTTTGACTCAGCGGCAGGTGGTGTAGGTGGTTACACAATCGCAGTGGCGCTACGTTACGGTATTGCTCGTGGCTTGTTCTCTAACGATGCGGGTATTGGTACTGCACCAAGTATGCACGCAACCGCTTTAGTAAAACACCCTGTAAACCAAGGTTTTTCTGCCATGTTAGGTGTGTTCTTTACCACGATTGTTGTGTGTAGCTGTACGGCGTTTACTATCATCGTTACAGGTGCGGTCGACACAGGTGAAACAGGTATTAAGCTGACTCAGGAAGCGTTTAAGTTAGGTTATGGCGACAATGGTAAATACATTGTTCTTGTCTCGATTTCCCTGTTCTGTTTTACCACGCTGCTAGCGGATATTTACTACGGCGAAGTTAACCTTCAGTGGTTTAGCAAGAACAAGAACCTTATTACCGGTTATCGTGTGATTGCGCTGTGTCTGGTTGTGGTGAGTGGCATTGTATCAATGGACTCGCTATGGACGCTGGTTGACTTTGTACTGGCCATCATGGTGCTTGTGAACGTGGGTGCGCTTATGTACTTAAGCAAATACGTATTCTACGCCTTGAGAAACTACGATGAGCAAATTAAAGAAGGCATCGAAACGCCAGTGTGGGATTACACCATTGACGTAACAGAAGCAGATTTAAAACAACCGGCTAACCGAGTGACAGAAGTACGCTTAGAAAGCTAATAAAAAGGGTAAAGTAAGTTAATGACCTGAGAAATCCCTCGCGCAATGTGAGGGATTTTTTTATTGGTTGCTGCTGTTTGTGTAGTTTTTTAGCTCACAGTGAGCGACAGCCGTAAACCGACGGAGCCGAGTTAAACTACTCCAACACCTCATCACTTCTTTGCTCATCAAGAGTAATCAACTCATTTAAATACACCACCACGGCGTTGAGTTCGTGTTGGTTAACGTCGGTGAAACGAGCGTGTAGGGTTTAGGTATTTCCGTAGATAAATATAGCTAAGAAACATCCTGAAATAATTAATTCTTATAAGCGACTTTTATCGTTTGTTAGTAATTGGTAGCTTAACAAATAAATAACATATTATATTTAGGGTGAGCTCATTGATATTTGATACCAAAAAAACTCAGGCGTTTCTCGCAGTTATAGAATCGGGAAGTTTTGAAAGTGCGGCAAAAAAACTAAATCTGACTGCTTCGGCAATATCTCACCGAGTTAAGTCTTTAGAAACCTTGCTGGGAATGCCTCTTGTCATAAGGGAAAAACCATGTATAACGACCGAAGAAGGGAAGAAAGTATACCAACACTTGAGGAAACAATTGCTACTTGACGAAGAGTTTAATAGCCAATTCTTCCTAGGCAAGCAGACAAACCCGAGAATGAGGGTGGCAGTAAATAACGACAGCTTGAACACATGGTTTCTGCCTTCTGTTGTTGACTTCATCGAGAGTAAAAAAATCATTCTGGACATAGTTGCTGATGATCAAGACTTTACACTCGAAAAAGTAATGAGTGGGCACACAGTTGCTGCCATATCTTCAGAATCGATGCCAATAAAAGGATGCAAAGCAATTTTCTTGGGTTATATGAGATATCGGCTACTTTGCAGTAAAGCTTTTTTCGAGCGGTGGTTTGAGAAAGGGGTACACAGAAACTCGTTAACTAAGGCGCCTTTGCTCGTGTTCAATGAGAAAGACCAGTTACAACTGTCATTTATTGATGACAACTTTTCAGTAAGTCAGCAGGCTTGTAATTACCATTCACTTCCATCCACAGAATCCTTTTTTATCGCAATAAAGCAAGGAATTGGCTACGGTATGATCAGTGATTTACAGAGAGAAAATGAGTTAGAATGTAAGCTGATAGATATAGCTCCGGGTCGAACTCTAGATGTTCGACTTTACTGGCATTATTGGGATATCCCATCTTCTTTGTTGCAGTCACTTACTTCCGAACTTGTAGAGAATGCCAAGAGACACCTTAAATATTAATTAACGAACGGTGAAATCCATATTCGCTATACTGTAGGATAGAGACAAAGTAATTAGGCCGATTGTAATGTCAAATAGCCTAACTTGAATTTCCTTCTTTAACCACGCTGACACTTTATTCGCACATAGTCCCGTAAACATGAACCACGAATAGGAAGCTAATCCTGCGCCTATTACAAACGTCACCTTGTCTGCACCATTGTATTTAGAACCTATATTACCTAGCACCAGAAAAGTATCTAAATAAACATGCGGGTTTAAAAGAGAAAATAGCAATGTAGTTATGACCACTTTATTTACAGACGCAACAGGTTTCCCTTGAGACTGAGAGATACTTTTTAAAACATTATCCCAACCTCTAGGGTATTTACGTACTCCGTTAACTAATGCGCTCATACCATAAAATAGTAGAAATAAACTGCCGATCCATTGACTATACGAAAAAACAGCTGGTATAGCATTGGTTAATATATTCATAAAGAGAGTACCCAAAGTGATCAGTACTGTATCACTAGTTGCAGCAATACAAGCTGCTATTAAAGTGTACTTTTTATGGTATTGGAGCCCAAGTTTTATGATGTAAATATTCTGAGAACCAATAGCTATAATCAGACTCAACCCGAGAATATAGGATTGCAAAAATAAAGCTGAGTTCATAGTGTATTATTAATTGTATTTACAGCTATATTAATCAAGTGTTTCTCTTTATCTAATAGTCTGTTTTGATTTTTTATATTGTATGATTTAAGTGATTGCAGTTCATGTTCAATTTTTTTGATGTTTTCTAGTACAGGCTTTTCTCCTGTCGAACCCATGCTAATTTGCTTATTGATTACACTCATTGGGGACACAACATCAATAAGCTCATTTCTAGTTATGTTAATATCTAGTTTAGATAGAAATTTAATTACGGTCTCTGTGTCTTTTAGATTGGAATTTATATTTATTAAGTAACTCGTAAGGTTTCCTGTTATTTTATGTGACTCCCTGAAAGAAATATTATATTTCTTTACCAGATAATTTGCTAGTTCAGTAATGGTGGAAAAATTTTTCCAGCTAAGGTTTTCCGCTCGTTCAGAGCTATATTTCATATTGTTTATGTGGGATATTAATATTCCAGTTGTTGATATTGTAGTGTCGATCGCTTGCCATAACATAGGCTTGTCTTCTTGAAGATCACAGTTATATCCCATAGTTACACCCTTGGTCATCGTAAGTAGCTGTATTAAAGTCCCGTTAACGCGGCCACCTTTACTTTTAATTAACTCAGCTACAACAGCATTTTTTTTCTGTGGCATTATTGAACTACCTGTCGCAAAAGAGTCGCTTATATCTAATAGACCAAACTCAAAACTATTCCAAAGTACAATTTCTTCTGCTATGCGAGAGAAGTTGTTCATCAAGATAGAGAGGGCAGATACGGATTGAATAATGAAATCCCTTGAACTAGTAGCATCTAGAGAGTTTTCTTGAACTGAGTCAAAACCCAACAGATCAGCTGTAAGTTCCCTGTCAATTGGGAACGAGGTACCTGCAAGCGCACATGACCCCAAAGAGCTTCTGTTGGTAATTTTATAAGCGTGACTTAAGCGTTCTATATCTCTAATAAATATGCTTGCGTAGCATGTTAACCAAAAACCATATGTTATTGGTTGAGCTGGTTGCAAATGAGTGTATCCGACGGCAAGAGAGCTAGTTTCTTCTTTTGCTTGGGTTATTAGTGTTTCCACTAAAATAATTAAATTATTTTGTATTTCCAAGAGAGCATTACGCAAATACATTTTTGTATCGGTAACTACCTGATCGTTTCTTGAGCGAGCTGTGTGCATTTTTCCACCGATATCTATCCCTAATTTATCAATGATAATTTGTTCTAAACATAGGTGAACATCTTCATTTTCTTTATTTAATAATACGTTGTCGTCTAATGACTTATTATATATATTTACTAGTTCATTGAGTATGCTTATTGCAGAATGTTCATCTATAATATTTTCTCTCATTAGCATTATATTGTGCGCAATGCTGCATAATATGTCATATTTAATGATTCTCACATCTATGTCAGTTGTGTATGTGTAATCGAGTACACCACTATTAATATCTTTGGTAAATCTTCCACCCCATAATTTACTCGTCATTTTCTTACCTCGTCTTAATGTTTGATTTTGGTATTTCACTCTCTAAATAAAGTCTTTTTCCCCAAATTTCTCCATTTGGTTTTAGCTTGTTGCCTTCAAATATGTTTTGTATGACATCATGAAGTAAGGCTAAACAATAAATAGCAGTACGTTCTCTCAATGATTTTTCTGTGTCACTTTTCTTGATATTAAAAATGACAGTTTTGAGTATGAGTCCGTGGTCAATATGTTTATCCATTATATGGCATGTTGCTCCAAACTGAGCATCTCTATTATTTATAGCGTGGAAATATCCACCGATTCCTCTGTATTTAGGCGTGGAAGGGTGAAAGTTGATTGCTCCTTTTTTTGCAAGCTCAATTTCTTCTTTCGCTAAAACAAGATCAGATTTAAACGATATTATCCAATCCCCAGACCAGTCTTTCTTTATATCTGGTCTCTTATCTTCTTTAGACCATGTTAAAAATGAGACTTTATCAAAGTACAGTTTTACGAAGTTACACGCAATTTCTGACCAAATAGAATGCTCTCCAATAAATAATATTGAAGTTGTTTTATTTTTAATCACTATTCTGCCTGCTCCGTTGTATCTGGAATGTTTATATTAGTAATTCTGGAGTTACTTTCTTTTAATACTCATATTTTTCGCGCATAAGGTTAATATGTTTAATAACCCAGTAGCATCTTCGTGTGACAGATTACCCTCGTTTTCCATCGAGCTGTCAGCGTTATATAAACCAGAAGTGACTCCTTCTGTTGATATATAGATGAGATTTCCCTTGTACATTTCTATAACTATGTCACCAGTCACTAGGTTCGTAAGTTCAACAACGGCGTTGCGTGCCATAATAGAACCGAGATCAACCCAGTAACCTTGATATAATTGTGTTCCTAAATATGTGCTAAGTAGTCTGTATAGCTCAAGAGCTCTCTTATCTAAAATCTGCTGTAATAATTGATTATATGCATACGCTAAAGTAGTCATAGCTGGCGATTCATATACTCCTCTAGACTTAACGCCGATAAAACGATTTTCAATAAGATTTTCAGCTATTCCTATCCCATGTTCTCCAGCAACTATATTTAAAGTCTCAAATAAATCTTGGAGATCTAGATTTTTATTATTAAGCCTAATCGGAACACCTTTTAAGAAAGATAAACGAATCTTTTTGGGAAGTTCCTGTGCTTCTAGTGGCCATTTTCCCATACCAGATTTAACAACGGTCATTGGAGTTTCTAAGTTTTCTATTTCACCTCCTTCGTGAGTTAATCCCAGAAGATTGGCATCGGTAGAGTAAGGCTGATTAGCTGAAGCTTTAATAGGGATGGAATGTTGGGTACAGTACTTTATCATTTCCTTTCGACCTTTAAACTTCTCTAAAAATTTTGGGTCTCGCCACGGGACATAGAAGCTAAGGTCTGGGTTATACATAGCAGCAGTAATTTGAAACCTGAATTGATCATTACCACGGCCAGTAGCTCCATGGCTTAAGATATTTATCTTCTTTTTCTTTAGTATTGGTATAAAGCCTTTTATTATTACTTGTCGCGCAGCTGCAGTAAGGTTCCAGTAGTCACCTTCATATTTAGCACCACACTGGATAACTTCTAAACCTGTTTTTGCCATCTCACTCTTTAGATCAACACTAATAAACTCTTTCGCTCCAGAAGATAGCATTCGTTCTTTAATTTCGTCGAAGTTGTTTTCGTCAGGTTGTCCTAAATCAGCTGTTAAACAGATAACATTCACCCCTTGTTGAGACAACCAATGGGTAATAGTACAACTATCTAACCCTCCTGAAGCAGCAAAAGCGATCGTCTTTCCTTTTAAAGAGTCTATGTTCATCACTATCTTCCTTTTAGCATCAATGTGAGTAATAAAATTTTTGTGCTAACGGATAATATCGAAGTTTAATCTTCTCTGACGTATTCTGAATTTTTTTCAACTTGATTGAATGTTTTTATGGCTTAAATAATTAATCCGCTTTGAATCTAAGGCGATAGACTAGTAATTAGAAAGAGCTCGAATGAGCCCTTTTTTGACCTATAATAAAGCTATTCATTACTACAGAATTAAGAACACCATCTCGATCACTTTCAAAACTTCTTGCTTGAAGTTAATAGTCATAAATTAGCCTAGCAATCTATGTTATAGAGTTGACTAGGCTAAATTATGGTCTAATTAATTTATTCCACTCCCCTTTGCTCATCAAGGGTGATTAACTCATTTAAATACACCACCACGGCGTTGAGTTCGTGTTGGTTAACGTCGGTGAAACGAGCGTGTAGGGTAACTAAGTAGTCACGTGCCAGTAGCGGCATATTGGCAATATCGGTTTGGTTGGAATTTGAGTTAGGCATAATGGCCTCCGTAAGTATTTTATTTACACCACCGAGAGGTACCAATCAAAGGGTGGTGAACTGAACAAGGTTGGTACTACCGCTACTTACGAAACGGCCAGCGAAGCTGCCCCGCTCAGCCCACCATAGTTCGTCCAAACTGCTTGTTTTGTCAGCAATTCGTTGAAATTTAGGTAAGCCAAAGCTACGCATAAACAGAGAATTAACCTCTGATGCGTCGTAAGTAATGAACAAGGCGGGGTACCAAACCCGACACTGGATTTTGCCAGTGCAGGGGTAGGGTATAAAAAGAATCGTTTTGGCGCAATGATCTATTTGTCTTTGATTTTATTCAAATTAGGCAATTAAAAGCGATGGCCGCAGATATGCTTCACAATACTGGCTTTGCTGTAAATAGCTTGTAGAGCTTTAAAAATAAACCGTATATCATTCATATAGGTTCACATGCGGTTTAAGTTATGTCTTCAACTTGTTCTTTTTACGATAAAAATGCTCAAAAGCTGTCTCAGCAATATAACTCAGTGTCATTTGAGAGTGCTCATGCGTCATGGAAAACGCATTGGCCTAAACACTCAGACAAGGTGCTTGATGTTGGTGCGGGATCTGGAAGAGATGCTCTCTGGATGGCCGAACAAGGCGCAGACGTTATCGCATTAGAGCCATCACTTGAGATGATAGAACAAGGAAAAGCCCTAACAAAAGAGAACGTAACTTGGCTTAATGACGAGCTTCCTTCCCTAAATAAAGCACAAAACCTAGCAATGCGTTTTGATCTTATTTTAGTTAGTGCGGTGTGGATGCATATTGCGTCTAGTGAGCGAACTCATGCATTTAACCAGCTCTCTAACCTATTAGCGGATAGCGGAAAAATGGTTGTTACTTTACGTCACGGCGGTTTTGATGATGAGAGAACGGGTTACCCTGTCTCTGTAGAGGAACTGAGTGACTTGGCAAAAGCTAAAGGGATTATTGTTCAAGATGTCTCGGAATCTGATGACTCATTACAACGTAATCAAGTGCATTGGCAATCTGTTGTTTTACAAAAAGTTGCGGCTACAAGCGCAAAGGACTAAATGATGTCTCATCAGTTTTACTTGGATAAACTTCGTAACCTGAACATGAACAGTTCAGCGGGGAAAAAAAGCCCCCACAAAGTGTGCATGCTGCTGGCTGTGATGGATTTAATCCAAGCTGGGAATATTACGTCAAACAGAATTGAGTTTAACCAAACGCTAAAAGAGAGGTTTACCTTTCATTTTGACAGCTTCGCGCAAGGGAACGACAAAAATACCCCTGAGAATCCGTTTTTTCACTTAAGAAAGGATGGGTTTTGGTTCCTTGCTTACAATGACGGTTACGATGCCTCAACAACCAACAGGTACTCTGCCAAAGCAATATCGCACGCCTATTTGGACGATCAGCTGTTTGAAGATATGAAGAGCTATATCGTTTCTAATGAGATAAAAGATGCGCTTGTCTCCAACCTCTCTGACCTTGCGACTTTGTATTTCCAATGGTTGATGGATATTGGTAAGTCGGAAAAGACCGCAACAAATTATTTAGGTGCGATACGCGGCTCAATCTCAAACTGGTTAATGGATGCAGGAGTGATATTGGAACCATTAACGGAGGTTGGATCGTTCGGCCAATTTATTCAATTGGCGGAAAAAGCCAGAAATCTCGATATTTTCAAGCTACGTGATAAGAAAGGAAAAGGCATGTACAGTGCTGCGCTCAATCATTATCACAAATTTTTAGCGGACTTAGCTCAAATAGATGTGAACGCAGACATTAGGCAAGTAATGACTGACAATAAGCTCAACGAAACTGAAAAAGCCATTTTGGTTAATACCAGAATGGGGCAAGGTCATTTTAGAGCTAAGTTGGTTAACATGTGGGGTGGCTGTGCGGTAACGGGTTACCGAAATACTCAAATGCTATTGGCATCTCATATAAAGCCTTGGCGAAGCTCCAATAATAAAGAGCGCTTAGATGAATTTAACGGCTTGTTGTTGCTAGCCAACCTAGACAAAGCGTTTGACCTTGGTTTTATGTCTTTCGATGACCAAGGAAAAGTGTTGATATCCAGCCAATTAGAGCACCCTGAAGTTCTTGGACTACAAGAAAACATGACCTTTAACATCATGCGAGAGCATAAACCTTATCTTGGTTATCATAGGTGTGAGTTGTTTAAGGGGCCTTAAACTTATACTGAACAATTAGATATAAGAAAAACTCATTATTTGAACTCGGATCAACTAAGTTCATATCTCGTTATGTAAAATTCAGTTTCATATGTGTTTATATCTACAATTTTTTACGACTGTATACTTTAATGACGAATCGAATTATCAAATATAATTTTTTAGCTAGAATATTTAAAAAGCAGTTAGCTATTCATATAGATGAAGACGGTATTACTGTATGCAACGGCGACAGCGAGATACTGTATAAATGGGAAATAATAGATAGCTCTCCTCAAGCAATATGGCGTATAACTGGTGGTTGTTTATTGTTTAGGGTAAAGGATGTCGAATATTCATTTTCGATGTTGAGTTATTTATTCCCATATCAATACAAATGTACTTTTTTCCCATATTGGGCTAATAGCAACTCAAATAAGTTACTACCGTTTTTAGACAAGGTACGACAAGAATCCGAGACCAAGTTTCTAAGATCTTCTTCTGTACAATCCTTTCAACAGATTACAAATGAACAGGCAATAAGATGGAAGAACTGGAGGTTAGCTAAAGGGCTTAGTGAACAATCCCTGTATGTCGCTCAGTATCTTGAGGATATTTGCTCATGGAACCAGATGCGTATTGAACAAATGCGACAAAAGTATATCCAAAATGAGCTTATCAGATACGAGTTATTTTTCGATAGTGTAGAGTCTAATCCTTTAACCGAGAAACAGCGAATAGCATGCATTACTGATAATGACAACAATCTACTCTTAGCCGGAGCTGGTACTGGTAAAACAAGCGTAATGGTGGGTAGAACTGGGTATTTGATTAAAAGCGGTCAGGCTACAGCTAATGATATTCTCTTATTGGCCTACGGGCACATCGCTGCAAAGGAAATGGACGAACGAATTCGAGACAAGCTAGGTTTTGATGATGTTCGAGCCAGCACCTTCCATAGCTTAGGGATGAAGATTATTGCTCAAGTGGAAGGAACGAAACCTACGCTATCACCATTTGAAGATGACACTAAAGCGAAATCAAGTTGGATGAACAATACCTTAGAGCAGTTGATGCTTGATGATAGTTATCGCGAGTCGTTGCTAGAGTATTTCAGTTCCTATTATTACGTTGATAGAAATCCTTTTGATTTTAAGGTTGAGGGGGAGTACTTACAGTATCTCACGGACAATGACATTCGTTCGCTTAAGGGTGAGCAGGTAAAGAGTTATGGTGAGGTCGTTATTGCCAACTGGTTATTTAGAAAAGGAATTAACTATGAGTATGAGCCGAGTTATCGGATTGATGTAAGCACTGACGAATATAGACAGTATCATCCAGATTTTTATTTACCGGATTACGATATTTACATCGAATACTATGGTACTGATGAACATGGAAATACGCTGCCATGGATCGATAAGGATCGTTACAACGCATCGATGGAGTGGAAGCGTAAAACTCATGAGCAGTATCAAACTGGCTATGTTGAAGTGTTCTACTATCAGCATAAAGTCGGCCTTTTACTTAGCGCTCTTGAAAGCCAGTTATTGGAAAGAGGGGTGGAGTTTAACCCTAAGCCTCAGCAAGAGCTGCTTGATAATTTGAAGCAATTGGGCCAAGTAACAGAATTAGCCAAACTGTTTAGTGCATTGGTTGATATGTACAAAGCCGCTTGCCTCGATCAAGTAGCGATAGAAAGTATTATTAGTAGTTCAATCGATCCAAAACAGACTGAAAAGGCATTAGAGCTTTTATACCCCTTGTATCAGCGATACGAAGTGTTTCTTTATGAGAAACAATGGATAGACTTCAACGACATGATTGGGAAAGCATTGAAGTATATTCAGACCGGGCAGTTCGTGTCACCTTGGAAGTATATTTTGGTTGATGAGTTCCAAGATATTTCAGAGCCACGGGCAAGGCTTGTCAGAGCCTTAAGAGATTCTCTACCTGGAACGTCACTGTTTTGTGTTGGAGACGATTGGCAAGCTATCTACCGTTTTAGTGGCGCAGATGTAAAGCTAACTACGAGTTTTAGTGATTACTTTGGAGTGACTTCCGAAACCAAGCTAGATTTAACTTTTCGCTTTAACAGCGCGATTGGGAAAGTAGCAACTCAGTTTGTTACGAAGAATCCTGTCCAAATTAAAAAGGACATCCAGTCGTTGGTTAAGGTCAACAAACCTGCGATATCCATTCTACGGCAAGGAAGAAATGAGCAAGGACCCTTACCGTTAAATAAAGCTTTGGATGCGGTAGTAGCCTGCGTGAACAATTCAAGAAAACCAACGCAAAATAAAGTGTACCTTTTAGCAAGATTTTGGCATCAAATGCCGGACTATCACGAGCTTAAAGAAATTAATCGGCATTACCCATCTCTAGACATTGTCAGCCAATCTTTTCATGCATCTAAAGGTAAAGAAGCGGATTACGTGATCATTATGGGATTGACTACAGGTAAACACGGCTTTCCATCCCAGAAAATAACTCCACCGTTAGTGGATGCGCTTTTGCCTAAAGGGGATGACTATGAATTTGCCGAGGAAAGGCGGCTTTTTTATGTCGCCTTGACTAGAGCGAAGCATAGAGCTTACTTATTGGTAGATATGACTGATGTTAGTGACTTTGTCGTAGAGCTCATCAAACAAAAGTATTTTGTGGATACCGATGAATTTGATACCTCATTTGTACAGAAGCTATTTGAACAGATTTCTTGTAGTAGCTGTAAAACCGGAATCTTGAAAGAGCGTGTAAGTCGGTATGGCAAATTTCTATCTTGCTCTTTTTATCCACGTTGCAAACACAAAGAAACCCCTTGTGATCAATGTGGTAGTCCCATGAGTAGTACCAGCAAGCCAGGCTTTCAGGAATGCATTAATGAAGAGTGCGGAGATATAAGGCCATTGTGCAAGCGCTGTGGAAGTGAAATGAAGTTAAGAAACGGCAAGTATGGACAGTTTTGGAGTTGCACTACATATCGAAAAGACGCAGATAAAAATTGCGGATACACACAAAATGTTAATGCGTAATAGTAATTAGTAGCGAATAAGAAAGGAGTGGGATGTATATCACTCCACTCCTTTCTTTTTTATACCACACAATCGTATTTACGAGCTGGAATGGCGGGTACAGGTGAGAGATAGGGCGGCTAAAGGATTTTTTAGTTGATAGAGTTTTTCAACAGTTTAATGTTGAAAAGAAACAAGAGTTTAACGAGATGTGAATCTAGATCACCTTAGCTAATTCTTTTTTATGTAAACTAAAGTTGCATATCGCACTGTTACATACAATTTGGGTTGTGTTTCTAGTGGTAAATTACACCTGAAAACTTATCTTTTGGCTTGTTCTTTTTGGTAATCAATTATAAGTCTAATTTGATGAGAATGGTCTTGTTGTTTACGGGATTTAAAGATAGCGCTGCGACGATTAACTGAGACGATGACTCCAACACATCGTTGAAAGTAGGGATAAAACTAATAGGATATTAAATGGCTGTTTCAAAGAAAGTCCGGAAGGAAAAGCTATCAATCTACCTTGCTCGAGATAGTCGAAAACCGGATGCTGACCTAATCAAAATGGATAATGTTAAGAATCCTATCTCGTTAGATCTTCCAGAAGCAGAATCAGCAAATTTGTACATTAAAATTCAGCCCCCCAAGTCCGCTCCTCCTTGGACTAAGGTATTCACAAATAGCAATCAGGTTGATGCAACTGAGTTTGGTACTTCCTCAAATGTAGGCGCGGTTCTTATTGTAAAAATGTTGGGGTCGACGTTTGTTTTGTCATTTGGAACAGGATTTCACTTGATTAAACAAGAGGCTATCGAAAGAGACTTTGGATTGAAGGTCACACTAAATTCAGTTGACCCCGATAAACTCAGAAGCCTCGATAAAGCAAGCTATGATCACAACCCCCTAAACTCAAGGACTCAGAGTACACGAGATGTTGATATATTTAATCTTCATCTCGACTCAGATAGTGAGATGCTTTATGCAGTCACAGGAACTTCTTTGGTCAAAGTGTTTGGTAGTAACGTGACTGGGCGTGATGCCTTGACATTGGTTGTGGAGGTTGAATTAGCAGGTCTTCCCCAAATTTTAATTGAATCAATACAAAGATATAGGGCCAAATTACCCGAGAAGTTTAGTTGGGTTGAAAATATACACAGAGTGCGAGATCTTGATGAAGTAGAGCTTCTTGATATGGAGCTTGATTGCCATTTTGAACAAGGGAAATATGATGGCTTTTGGTTAGGTGAGCCGGAAGTTGTTGATTGGGAAGCGCAGGTTGGTTATTCCTTCGATATTTATCAAAGAACTCCTCGGCATACAGTTCTTTCTCTTCGTGATTATATTGATTACCTGGGAGGTTCGGTACCAACTGTTGAAGCGATGAAGCACAATGTTGTACATGTTAACAACAGCGAATATCAATCAGTCAAGAGTTGGCCAGTATATCGGTGTATATATGCAGAAATTAGTTATGGCTCTGATCAATATATTTTGAGGAATGGCGTCTGGTACAAGGTAAATCAAGACTTTGCTGCTAGCGTAGATGATTACCTTAAAAGCTTAGATATTCACCCCTACCAGTTTCCTCTTTATACTCATGATCGAGAAGAGGATTACAACCTTCATGTTGCCAATAGTGATAATAGCTTTTGTTTGATGGATAAAAAGAATATCAAAATCGGGGGCCCTTACGACAAATTGGAGCATTGCGATTTGATTCGAAATGGAAATGAGTTTATCCATGTCAAGCTGTACCGAAGTTCCAGTACTCTGAGTCACCTGTTTTCTCAGGGTTTTGTTGCTGCAGAAGCATTTATTAAAGACGAGTGGTACCGTGAAAGATTAAATCCTAAATTACCCCTATCGATAAAACTGCAGGTGCCAAAAGAGAGACCAGATCCCGGTAATTATCGTATCGTCTACGCTATAGCTACGACCAAAAGGATTCCTGAAGAGCTACCGTTTTTTTCAAAGGTCACACTGAAAAACGCACTTAAAACACTAATAGCGCTCAATTATCAAATATCGTTAGCTAAAATCGATGTAGATCCGTTGTTACTGGTGAAGAAAAAGTGCAAGCCAAAGACAAAGTAATTGTACAACGAATCAAATGCATAGGAATTATTATACGAGATAAAATTGATGGATAGGACTAGTTATACGGTAAAAGAGCTACTGCGATTACAAGCATCAATAACCAAAGAGTTGATGGATCGTAAGATAGTTAGAACACATAACAATCCGCTTGGAGATTATACTGAATGGATAGTTGCTAACGCTTTAAATTTGGTTCTTCAGCCCAATTCAAAGGCTGGGTATGACGGTGTAGATAAAGAGGGCGCTAGATTTCAGATAAAAGGAAGGCGTGTTACACCTACTAATCAGTCTCGTCAATTAAGCGCAATTCGAAACTATGATGAGAAAGATTTTGATTACTTAGTAGCTGTTATTTTTGATGAAAATTTTGATGTCATAGAGGCTTTATTAGTACCCCATGAAGTCATCGGAAAGTATGCGACCTTCAGAAAACATGTAAATGCTCATATTTTAGTTCTGAAAGGTCCCATACTGACTGATTCGAGAGTTAAGCACATAGCAGATATCATCCAAAGGATATAGTTTATATATTCGTCCCTACCTACCAATTGTTACTCATGGGGAAACTAACTAGATTTCATAGTCATACTTCCTATTCGCATTTACGACTGCACATCCGATTAAAGCGCCAGCTAGCATACACATTGAAGTGTTTTTTGATTTTGTTCCACAGGCAAATGCGAGTCCGAGAGCTGCACCAACTCCAGCTCCCTTTAGTTGTTCACTGGAAGGTTTGCCTGACTGTATTAGAGAAACAAGATGTTCGCAGTTGAAAGAAATCACTCCGTACTGCTTTGCTCGAAGGAGCATTTGTTCAGCTTTGTTGAGTAGCTTCAATTGCTCTATTGGATCGAGGTCATTTGAGACAACTTTTACAGTTTTTCCGTTTGAATATTCCTGAAGGCTACTGAGCTGTATGTTGCCGTCTGGACTGTTATGTAAAACTTGATCTTCTTGAACTAAAAGCCCGACGTGCTGGACAAAAAGCTTGCTACGGTAAAACGTGTCGCCGATGTTTATATTTTTGTTCATTAGTATTCCTATTTAGGTTAAAGTATGGTTATTAATAAAAAATACCACCAGATGTTATTTATTGCAACATTTTGCGTTAAACGTATTTGGTGTTAATTAATCTACTCTTATACACTTTTATGATCAAGTGTTTTTTTGCTATAGGTGGAAAAAATGCAAAAGAATCTAGTTTCTTATTCCTCAGTTCTTGGTGTTGTTGTCGCCAATAAACGAAAAGAAGTTGGCGTTGAACAAGGTGATATGGCTGAAAGAATGGGGCTATCTCAAGCTAGCTATAGTCGTTTAGAGTCAGGGAAATCTACTTTTTCAGTAGACCAAATGTTTCAGTGTGCCGAAGCCATGAATGTGAAGGTAGAAGAACTATTTCAGCTGGTAGTTAATATGGTAAAGAATTTAGACTCCGATGAAGAAGTTGTTGTACAGGCCCAGCCCAGGGGAAATGCTAGTAAGGCGAAAAGTGGTACAGGCAATGGAACGGCGTTCGTTGCCGGAGCCGCACTCACAGCGTTAATTATTGGATTAGCATCCAAGTCCAAATAAACGTAACGGATATCAATGTAACTGATTGTATATTCGGGTATATTGCCGAAACTAAAAGTCAAAATGGTTAGGGTTTGTAGTGCTTCCAAGTTATCAAGATTTAATGAAGCCAGTATTAGAGGCTACGAAGAGTGCAGAAGTTAAGCTTAGCAACGTCATAGACTTGCTAGCTGAGCAATTCAATCTGTCTGAAGACGAGAGAACGGAGCTTCTTCCTAGCGGACGACAAGCTGCATTCACCAACCGAGTTGGATGGGCCAAAACTTATTTAGCCAAAGCTGGGCTTTTGGATTCCACACGGCGTGGTCATTTCGTAATAACAGATTTGGGGAAAGAAGCTCTAAACAGTGGCGAAGAGATCAATAACCAATATCTTAAACGTTTTGATGACTTCAATGCGTTCACCAAGCAAAAGAACGGTGATTCAGACAAAGTCGAAGAGACAACTTTATCTGATAATGGTGCGACGCCAGATGAAGTGTTAAGAGCCGCATACAAACAAATCAATGATGCTTTAGCGTCAGATATTTTGTCTAGGACTCGTAAAGTATCTCCTGCTTTTTTTGAACAACTGCTTATCGATTTACTGCTTGCTATGGGGTATGGCGGCAGTGGCGAAAGTATGGCCTATACCTTGGGCGGAAGTGGAGATAACGGTGTCGATGGAGTCATTAACCAAGATCCATTAGGCGTTGATCAGGTTTATATTCAAGCAAAACGATACGCTGAGGGAAATAATATAGGTTCGGGTGATATCCGAGACTTCTTTGGTGCGCTTAATCTGAAGAAAGCACAAAAAGGAATCTTTATCACAACATCTGACTTTACATCAAATGCTACCCAAACCGCACGAGACCTTGGTATGCGTATTGTGCTGATAAACGGCAAAGAGTTAGCAAAACTAATGCTTCGCTACAATATTGGTAGTCGAGATGAAAGTGTATTGTATTTGAAAAGAATTGACGAAGAATTTTTTGAGGAATAAATAACAAAATGGTTGAGCAACATAAAAAAGAGCTAGAGAAAAAATTGTGGGACATTGCTAATTCACTACGTGGAAATATGAGTCCTGATGATTTTAGGGACTATATATTAGGTTTTATTTTCTACAAATATCTATCTGAAAAAATGGATAAATATGGAAGTAAACTATTAAGGCAATCCCCCGAAGTTGACACTGATAATTTTGATAAATTGGACGAAGAGTTAATCATCGATGATGACTTAGTTATTGATGATATAAAAGAAGAAGCAATTGCAGAGTTAGGTTATTTCTTAAAGCCTAGCGAGCTGTTTCATGTAATTGCGGAAAGAGGTAAGAATGGTGAGTTTATACTTGAGTCATTAGGCGAGGTACTCAACCATATTGAGCAAAGTACCATGGGGACGGCCAGTGAAGATGATTTTAATGGTTTGTTTGATGATATTGATTTTACATCTAACAAGCTGGGAAAAACTGAAAAGGCAAAAAATGAGCTAATTACGTCGGTGTTAGGGCATTTAGATGAGATTGACTTCTGCCTTGATGATACCGAGATTGATGTATTAGGTGATGCTTACGAATACCTGATTGGTCAGTTTGCCAGTGGCGCGGGTAAAAAAGCGGGTGAGTTCTATACACCTCCAATGGTTTCTAAGTTATTAGCCAAGCTAGTAACTAAAGGCAAAACACAACTGAAATCAGCTTATGATCCTACCTGTGGTTCGGGTTCGTTATTATTGCAAGTAGCAAAAGAGATCCATAGTAAAGGAGGCGAAGTTGCCAACTATTACGGGCAAGAGAAAAACCCAAGTACTTACAACCTTGCGCGTATGAACATGATTTTGCACGGGGTGCATTACCGTAGTTTTGATATTCAGCAGGACGATACGCTAGAAACACCGCACCATATTGAGAAACGCTTTGAAGCAGTAGTGGCTAACCCACCATTTTCAGCTAGCTGGAGTGCTAATGATGGTTTTAAATCCGATGAGCGTTTTGCCGATTACGGTAAGCTAGCACCTAAAAGTAAAGCCGATTTCGCTTTTGTGCAACATATGCTGCATCAGTTAGATGATAACGGCACCATGGCAGTGGTTTTACCGCATGGGGTCTTGTTTCGTGGGGCAGCCGAAGGGCATATACGTAAATACCTAATAGAGCAGAAGAATTGCTTAGATGCGGTGATCGGTTTGCCTGCGAATATTTTTTATGGCACCTCTATTCCTACCTGTATATTAGTGTTGAAAAAACAGCGCAAAGCCTCTGATAACATTTTGTTTATCGATGCCAGTGCCCATTGTGGTAAAGCCACCAATCAAAACTTCCTGCGTGAAGAAGATCTTGAGCGTATCTTAGAAGCGGTTGAAAAACGTGAGTTTGTAGATAAATTTTCTTATGTTGCTACACAGGAAGAAGTTAAAAAGAAAAATGACTTTAACCTTAACATGCCAAGGTATGTTGATACTTTTGAAGAGGAAGAGTTGATTGATTTAGAAAAAGTATCAAGTTTGTTTTCAGAGAATGTTAGCTCCATTCATGTTATTGATAAATCCATCAGTGACTTCTGTCTTGAACTAGGTATTACAGCCCCAATGGAGAGAGAATCATGAAGAGTATTGTCCCTTCAATTAGATTTCAAGAGTTCGATGGGGATTGGGATTATTCTAAATTGTCTGAGCGCATGACTATTTTTCGAGGAGCTAGTCCAAGACCAAAAGGCGATCCGCGTTTCTATGGTGGCAATATTCCGAGGTTGATGATCCAAGATGTTAGTCGAGATGGGAAGTATGCCTACCCTTGTATCGATTTTCTAACAGAGGAAGGAGCGAAGAAAAGCAGGCTATTGAAGGCCGGCAGTTTAGTTTTAAGTTGCTCTGGGACAAGAGTTGCTATACCAGGGATTTTAGGAATAGATGCCTGTATACACGATGGATGGCTTTCATTTAAAGATTATAAAGAAGTTAATACAGAATTCTTATATAACCAATTTGAAAGGCTACATGAAAAGATACAAGGTTCTGCTACTAAAGGTGGTGTTTTCAATAATTTAACGACAGAAATTATAAAGTCGATGAAGATGGGGTTCCCCGCTCCTGAAGAACAACAAAAAATCGCCAACTTCCTATCGAACGTTGATAAAAAAATCGTGCTATTAAAAGAAAAACATAGCTTGTTAGTGCAGTACAATAAAGGCGTGATGCAAAAGCTGTTTTCACAAGAAATTCGTTTTAAAGATGAAGATGGTAATAACTTTCCTGAGTGGGTTAAATATACATTAGGTGATTTATCAAACAAGATTAGCAATAAGAACAAAGATGAATCTGTTACCAATGTGCTAACAAACTCAGCTAAATCAGGCATTGTTAGCCAAACAGATTACTTCAAAAAAGATATAGCTAACCAAAGTAATTTAGGTGGATATTCAATTGTTGAAAAAAATGATTTTGTTTATAACCCTCGAATATCTGAACTTGCACCTGTTGGCCCAATAAAACGAAACCATGTAGGGCAAGGCGTAATGTCGCCTTTGTATACTGTATTTCGTTTTAAAGATGAAAGTGTACTTGATTATTTAGAGTTGTATTTTGAAACAACTCAGTGGCATAGGTACATGAATAGCATCGCTAATTTTGGTGCTCGCCATGACCGAATGAATATCACGATGGGTGACTTCTTCAATTTACCAATTCCAATCCCTTCTGAAAATGAAATGGTTAAAATTGTTGAATTTATTCAATCATTAAATAAAAAAGTAGAGCTTGTTTCTCAACAATTAGAACATACTCAAACCTTCAAAAAAGGTTTATTACAACAGATGTTTGTGTAAAACAGTTTAATAACCGATAGGAATTGATTTTGGCAATACAGGCAGAGCAGGTACTTGAAGATAACTTAGTTTCTCAACTTAAAACATTGGGTTATCAAGTTGCACAGATAACCGATGAAAAGTCACTGTTAGCGAATTTAAAAGCGCAGCTTGAAAAAGTAAATCGTTTAAAAGCGCCACTAACTGACAACGAGTTTAAGCAGGTGCTTAATGCGTTATCAAAAGGCTCTGTGTTTGAAAAGGCCAAAACCCTGCGTGACCGCCTACAAATCAATAAAGACAGTGCGGGTGATGGAAAAAATATTGCGCTGTATATCCAATTTTTAGCGGACAAATGGGACGACAATCAGTTTCAAGTCACCCAACAAGTGACCGTGGAAGGGCGTTATCAAAACCGTTACGACGTAACCATTTTGGTGAATGGTTTACCACTGGTGCAGATTGAACTGAAACGCAGAGGGTTAGAGCTTAAAGAAGCTTTTAATCAAATTAACCGTTATCAGCGTCACTCTTACTGGGCAAGTTACGGTTTGTTCCAATATGTGCAAACCTTTGTGATCAGCAATGGCGTGAATACCAAATATTACGCCAACAACAAAAACCAAAGCTTCAAACAAACCTTCTATTGGGCGGACGAAGAAAACCACCGTTATACCGAGCTGTCGAAGTTTGCAGATACCTTCTTACAACGCGAACAACTTGCTACCTTGATCCAAAAGTACATAGTGCTGAATGAAACTGATCGCATTTTAATGGTGATGCGTCCTTACCAAATTTATGCCACCGAAAACATTGTTGAACGTGTTATTGAGCGTAATGAGATTGCAGCCACAGGGCAACGAACAGAAAACTTTAATGGTTATATTTGGCACACCACTGGCTCAGGTAAAACGCTGACCTCTTTTAAAACCGCGCAAATACTCACGGGGCTTTCAGAGGTTCACAAAGTGGTGTTTGTGGTGGATAGAAAAGACTTAGATTATCAAACCAGTAAAGAATTTAACGGCTTTGCCAAAGGTTGTGTAGATAGCACGGATAATACTAACTTGCTGGTGAATCAGTTCGCCGATGCGCCTGTTGCCGCTAACAAGGTAAACGAACACCGCAATACCAAGCTGATTGTCACTACCATTCAAAAGCTCAATAACGCCATTAGCCATAAGCGTTATACCTCGCGTATGGACCGTTTAAAAGATAAGTCTATCGTGTTTATTTTTGATGAGTGTCACCGCAGCCAGTTTGGTGATACCCATAAACGTATTGTCAGCTTCTTTAATAATCATCAAATGTTTGGTTTCACTGGCACGCCTATCTTTGTTGATAACGCAACCAGCAAGGCATCGCGCAAAACCACCACTAAAGACCTGTTTGATGAGTGTTTGCATAAGTACACCATCGTTGATGCGATTAAAGATGAAAATGTGCTCAAGTTTGGTATTGAGTATGTCGGGCGTTATAAGAAAATTGGTGAAGATGGCAGTAGCAAAAATGAGATGGATATTGATGTTGAAGGCATTGATACCAAAGAGCTATTAGAGTCTGAAACACGATTAAACAAAATCATCGATTACATTATTGCCAACCATAACCGTAAAACACACAGCAAAACCTTCACGGGTATGTTCTGCGTGAGCAGTGTAGAAACGCTGATTAAATATTACGACTTATTTGAAAAGAAAAAACAAGCGGGTGAACATAACTTGCGTATCGCTACCATCTTCTCTTATGCGGCTAATGAGGAAGATCCTGACGCGAATGGCTTCCTAGATGAAGCGGGTGAAGAGTTTGAGCTTGATAAAGTAGCGGAGCCGAAAGCGGCTTATTCGTTGGGTAGTAAGGACTCAGCAGTACACAGCCATAGTCGAGACAAGCTAGAGCAGTTTATTGGCGACTATAACGCCATGTTTGAAACCAGTTACACCACCAAAGACAGTGAATCGTTTTATAACTATTACAACGATATCTCGAAAAAGGTACGTGAGCGTAAAGTAGATATTCTGCTTGTGGTGAATATGTTCCTAACAGGTTTTGACAGTAAACCGCTAAACACCCTGTATGTTGATAAGAACCTCAAACACCATGGATTAATTCAAGCATTTTCGCGCACCAACCGCATTCTAAGCGAGCAAAAGTCGCAGGGTAATATTATTAGCTTCCGTAATCTTAAAAAGGCAACAGACGATGCGTTGACGCTGTTTTCAAATAAGGATGCAAAAGAGACAGTGATCATGCCACCTTACGAAGACTTTGTTGGTTTGTTCAATGAAGCGCTCGATAAAATGAAAACCATCGCACACGATATTGAGAGTGTGGATGACCTGCGTGATGAAGAGCAAGAACTTGAGTTTGTAAAAGCGTTTCGTGAATTGATGCGCCTGAAAAACGTATTAAGCACCTTTGCGGATTTCGACTTTGATGATGTGGCGTTAGACGAGCAAAGTTTTGAAGATTACAAAAGCAAATACCTCGACCTATACGACAAGGTAAAAACTGATAACAGCAAAGAAAAGGTTTCCATCCTTGAAGAGGTCGATTTTGAGCTTGAGCTGATTCAACGCGATGAAATAAATGTACGTTACATTTTGCTGTTATTAGGGCAACTGAAAGGTGCAGATAACGACAAAGAGTACGAGTACCAATACAAAAAAATCATGCAGTTATTGGGGGGCAGCCCAGAGCTACGCTCTAAGAAAGAGCTGATAGAACAGTTTATTGAAGAGAATCTCAACAACCTTGATTCATCAACCGAGGTAATGGATGAATTCGACAGCTTCTGGGAGAAAGAGAAAGTAAAAGCGGTAGATGAGATATGTAGGGAAGAGTCGTTAGTATCAGATAGCTTTAAAGCACTAGTTAATAAGATGATTTATACCAATGAAGAACCATTGCGTGAAGATGTCATTGCCACCATGGAGTATCCCCCAAGTGTGTTAAAACGTAAAAAAATAATACCAAGGTTAACTGAAAAGGCGAAAGCTTTTGTTAGTACGTTTTATGGTGGGATGTAGAATATTACAAGGACTTTGAAGTGGCTTATCGTTTAATTTATCTAAAGATTGCTCGTTTTAAAAATATCATAGATCGAGATGTTAATTTTACACTCGATTATAATATCGTCGAGGATGAGACAAACAAAAAGCTGATTATAGAAGAAACTGACTTTTCTAAGACAGCTCAGCTAGGTAAGAACCCTTTATCCCACTTAGATGCTTTTACTGCTTTAGTTGGTGCCAACGGTTCGGGGAAATCCAATTTAATTGAGCTAATAAGTTATGTCTACACTACAGGCATGTTTCCTAAGGGCCTGACTAGAAAGGGAGATGATAGTTACGCTTTGATTGAACAAAATGTTGAAGGTGTTAAGAGCTTCTTTTGTGTAACGCCCAGCTTAGAGTATCACAATGAAAAACTATCTAGCTCTGAGAACGTGGCATTTTGTTCAGTGTTAACGGGCTACAATGAGTTTGGAAAAACGATCCTTTATCACCCACTTAATGACTTATCAGCTGGAACCTCATCTAATGTGGTTTTTAATAGTGAAAAAATAGCATCAAACCCTTTTAAAAAGTTAACTTCAGGAACGACAGATAGTAAGTTGGCCAAACGGTTCGCGATAAATGCCGATAGCCTGGCAAAATTCGATGTTTTTAAACATATATCTGAAAACAAACATTCTAAGTTAGTGTTGTTATTTAGTGATTTTAGAACTGCGATTGAAAATGACATATCGTTACAAGAACAATTTTCAGTTTTTAGTAAAAGGACTGCACAAGTAAAGCTCTACAATGCGTTTCTTGAACATATTAGGCTAGATAACCATTCCGAAAGTTCATTTGTATTGATTTACACCTTCCTTGTTACGTTTAGCGGAGTACAACACCATAAACGTTATACAGATGTTCCTTATTTAGTGGCTTTGATGGTAGCTTTTAGTATGTTCTCTGAGGAGGTTGATTTTATTCAGCCTTACCACCGCGACTTGATAAAGTATGTAAAAGGTCAGCAGTGGGAAGATTTCAGAGATGAAATATTTGCTCACGTAAATGACTTTAGAGAAAGATTAAGTCTATTTTCAATAGAATATAATGAGCTTAATGGTAGTCATTTATCGGTTTCTCTATCTGATGTCATGGAAGAGAGTGGGATTCTAGATCTAATTTGTTCCAACGATTGGTTTGATTTATCGAATCAGAAGAGGGGGTTTCAAGGTGCAGGAATTCCTTTAAAAATAGACGGACTAAGCTCTGGAGAGATTAGTGCAATCCATTACTTGAATGAGCTTTACGAAAAGATCAGGGAGTATGGTGCAACAGCTCTTGTCATCTTGGATGAGCCTGAGAATTCTTTTCATCCTGAGTGGCAACGACTACTGATTTCAATATTAGACGAGATGTATGAAGAACTAAATGTCAGCCCCCAAACAATTATTTCGTCCCATAGCCCTTTTATTCTTTCAGATACTTTATCTGGAAAAGTTGTATTTCTAGGTGAAAATAGAGGTTTGGAAAATTGCTTTGCAGCAAATATTCATGACCTTTTATCTAATGGTTTTTTCTTGACTCAAACGATTGGTAGTGCTGCTCAAAAGGAAGTATTAAAAGTTGTTAGCTTTATAAATAATCCAGAGGAAGAGTTTGCTGGTGCTACTAGCTTGTCGGAAAAGATTGAGATGGCTAGAGTTGTGATAAATCAAGTAGGGGATAAAGTTCTACAAAAAGAGTTGAAGCGTAAAATTACTAAACTGGAATTGTCTTTATCCCCTATAAGTAAAGAGCTTGCAGAGCTGCTGGCTTTTAGTGAATCAAACCCTAGTTTAAAGCATGAGATAAGGGAGTTAACACAGAAATATACAGTCGCTGGAACCACTAATGTTTAATCTTGATTTTAAGGATTACGATTTCCTTGAGGAAAAACACAACGAATGGTGTGGCTCTCATTCCGCGCTTCCCACACCAAATCCACATCTAGGGAATGTGTTTATTGATTGGCTGTATAGCATTCAATATGATATTTATACTCTAAAACCTGGTGATATGATTGAAGAGTTATCGAATCTCATTCGCATTATTCGGGGGAGTAATACACTTAATTCGATTTTATTTAATGCCTTGTTTGTAAACAACTTTTTGTTTTGGGAGCTGCAGAAGAAGCAGAATGTTTTTTGCTTTGTTTTTAGTTGGCCCCAAGAGGCTGGATTTCAGAGAATAAAGAGTTTACTCGTAAAACGTTCTTCAATAAGGGCTAATTCTGAGCTGGAAAGTGTTCTGCGGGCTGAAGGGTTATTAGATGAATTCACTAATGTTTTATCTAACACTGAAGGTAATAGCTTGTTTCAAAAGGCGAAGAAGTATTTTCACCATGATGGCAATATTAAAATACCTGTGGAAAGTTTTTTAGGAAACAACAACTTTTATGATTTTGTGCAGTTTTGTTCTAGTCATTTCAATTATAAAAAGTTTTCCAGCCAAAGAGAAGGATGGGGACCATATCCTTTAATCGATGAACTGAGAAATACAGTGTGCCCATACTGTAATCGCAGTTATACGCATTCAGTTTTTGAAGATGATATCTTTGGTGGCCGCCCTGAGTTAGACCACTTTTTGTCCAAATCTTTTTTTCCGTTTTTTGCTCTATCCGTATACAATTTGATTCCAGTTTGCCATTCTTGTAACCATGCAAAGCTAGATAAACACGTTATTAAAATAGCTGATGGTAAAGTTGAGTATACTCACCTTCACCCTAATGTAGCCGAAGATAATGTGCTGAATACTAGAATGTTTGAGACTGAACAAGAAGGGGATTTACTTACGTTTCTGATGCAAAACGATTTTTCGTTAAGAGGAAAGATACGTATCACTGGCAATTGCAAAGCAAGAACTAAGGTCAAAAATTCATTGGAACTTTATAAGCTTGCATTTAATGGGGTAGATGAGCGGTTGATTGGCTATTATTCCGATCATTATAAAGATATTGAGAGGACGCTTAATTTAGTTAAGCAATATCCTCAGTCGGCGATAGCGTCTATTGCTGAGCTAGTCAAAGAGGACTCAAAAACCCTACAACGGGTATTTGTTGAGAACCTTGTCTCTGACTCTCCATGGGAAGAGCCTCTTGGCAAATTGAAAAGTGATCTTCTAGATTCAATTGTTAGTAGTCTCGATTTCGAAGCCGAAGAGTCATGAAACTTTGTTTTTAGTGACATTTATCACAAAAAAGTGATTGTATGACAGAGCGTATATTCCCGAAAGTCGACTTCCTCACTCCCGCCACATTCTTAAGAAAAGACGTCCTAGGACGTCTTTTCTGTATCTACTTTTAAAAGCTAAGCTTAAACTCCTCAACACCCCTCTGCTCATCCAAAGTAATCAACTCATTCAAATACACCATCACGGCATTGAGTTCGTTTTGGTCGGCATCGGTTAACGTTGCGTGTAGGGTAACTAAGTAGTCGCGCGCTAATAGCGGCATGTTGGCAATATCGGTTTGGTTGGGATTTGAATTAGGCATAATGGCCTCCATAGGTTTTGAGCATTAACCACCACACAGAAGGTACCAATCAAAAGGTGGTGAACTGAACGAGGTTGGTACTACCGCAACCTATGAAACGGCCAGCAAAGCTGCCTCGCCCAGCTCACCATAATGTTGTTCAAACCGATTGTTTTTTCATCGATTCTCTGAATAACAGATATAGCAAGCCACGTATAATCAGAAGAGTTCTGATACGTCATAGGTTTCGTAGGGGTACCAATCCCGACACTGGATTTTGCCAGTGCTGGAGTAGAGTATAAAAAGAATGGCTGTGGTGCAATGGCGTATTTGTGTTTGATTTTGTTCAACATAACCCATATTGGAGTAAAGCCGCGGTTCTATGTTGTGTTCAATGATGGTAGGGCAAATTATATGGCGCAATAGAGGATATAAAAGAGCGTTACCGTACCTAAATGTTTACGCATGTTTATGTCACAATAAGTGAATGGCAGGGTTAGATTCTGCAAATAAGGAAACAAGAGTTGAAAGTAAAACAAATCAAAGCCGCTTTAATACCGATGGCCTTATTGTTAGAGGCCGACCCATCCGAGTCATGTATTCGCTCTTACCTTGCTGGCTCACTCTGTTTTGCCGCATATGATAATGATGAACTGCTGGGCGCTTGTGTCACCAATGTAAAACAAGCGGGCGTTACCGAGGTTTATAACATCGCCGTATTTCCGGAGCATCAAAACCGAGGTGTCGGCTCAGAACTGTTAAGCTTGGTGATTAAACATCTTACTGATTCTGGCGTTAAGGAAGTGGTGCTAGGAACCGGAACCTTCGGCTATCAGCTTGCGTTTTACCAAAGCCTTGGCTTTCGGGTAGAGGGAGTGATAAAAAACTTCTTTAAAGACCATTATGACGAGCCAATATTCGAGAACGGATTGCAACATATTGATATGCTAAGGTTATCGCTAAAGCTAAATGGCGATGAATCGCAATAACCCAATGCATAATGGCTAGTTTGTAGCAAAAATAGTGTTTTATATTAGGACAACAAGGACGATGACCAGTAAAGAAGCCAACATGAGACAAGTGACCATTCGACGATTGACAATAGCAGATTACGATCAGGTGATTGCGCTTTGGTCAACTACAGAAGCCATGCTGTTAAGAGATGCCGATTCTCGGCAAAGTATCGAGCGTTATCTCAACCATAATCCGGGCTTAAGTTTTGTTGTAGAGCGAGAAGGGCAAATAGTTGCAGCCATATTAGTTGGAACCGATGGCCGCAGAGGTTATGTCCAGCACTTAGCGGTTGCTCAATCGCAACGGGGGGGAGGCATAGGTAAACAACTAATTAGCAGTGCCATTAATGCGTTATCGGCAATTGGCATCTCTAAAACCCACCTATTTGTTGCTAACGACAATATTAACGCCAAGCAGTTTTATGAGTCTTTAGGCTGGTTCCCTCGGGACGAGGTTCGCATGTATTCGTTTAACGCGTCAGACAACCAAAATGTATGAATGGAATGACTGAGACAGACCAATACCAAAAGAAGATAATAGAATTGCTTTTACAAGACGCTTTAAGAAAACAGGCGCTAGATGCGGTGTTCTCTTTAGGTTTACCGCAATGTTACATCGCTGCGGGCTTTGTCAGAAACTTGGTTTGGGATTATTTACATCAAAAACAAAGCCCAACGATTCTAAATGATATTGATGTGATCTATTTTGATGCTTTAGAGGTGCAAGCGGGCAAATATGCTGAATATGAAGCACAGCTTAAAGCCATTATGCCGGAGCTTAACTGGCAAGTACGAAATCAGGCGACGATGCATAAACGAAATGGTGATAAACCATATGTAAGCACATTAGATGCCATGGGATATTGGCCAGAAAAAGAGACTGCGGTAGCCATCTGTAAGTGCAAAGAAGGTAAGTACGAGTGTATCTCGCCTTTTGGATTTGACTCCTTGTTTAATAGGCAAGTGACTCATAATCCGAGAAGAGATCAGGCGCTATTTTATCAGCGTGTCCGCTCTAAGAATTGGTTAACGACATGGCCTAAATTGGTGGTGGTTAGCTAGTCATGTTTATTAACCATGTTTATTTAGTTATGGAAAAGGCCAGCGAGAGAGTTGAATTAGGGGGACGGTTTTGTCGGAAATAATTACAAATAGGCTGATTTTAAAGCCAGTAACCACAGTAGATCTGGATATTTATACTGACCTGTTAACCAGTGTTGAAATCACCAAGTACCTCCCCGGTGGGCAACCGTTCAGTAAGGAGTACATAGCGAACTATCTGCCAAAGAAAACTGAACATTGGGATAAAGGTTACGGTACTTTTATCATCTGTTTAAGAGATAATTCGAACATAAAAATCGGTTATGCTGGAGTAGAAACCATAGTAGAGAACGGCCTTAATGATATCCGCTACGCGTTACTTCCGAAGTTTCAAAACAGAGGTTATGCACTGGAGGCCGCCCAATCAGCGCTAGCGTTTACCTTTGCGAATACTAAGCTGAGTGAAATATATGGTGTTGCAGTCGCAGAGAATTTTCCGTCGGTTAGAGTATTGGAAAAGCTTGGTATGACTTCGACTTCGGTAAGGCTCTATGATAACGATGATCTGATCACTATGTCTTTAAGTCGAGCTAAAAATTCAGGTTTAGCTAATAGTACAAAGGCTTTAGATTAGTCTTGAACTAAACCAAAAAGACGTCCCTAGACGTCTTTTGTGTACTTGCAATAGGTATAATTTATCTACCCAAATAGACAAACCAATATTATTTTATTGATTGGTGCAGCGTTGTTTTTACGCGATCCATTGCAATTATTGTTCTAAACCATTTCACATTTTTATTATTATAAAATAACCCTTTGCTAATCATTTCATATTCAACCATGCTAGAAACGCCAAGGACTAAAATAAAGTCTGCTTCCCCTGTTACGTAATAACACTGCTGTATTGCTGGCCCAGAAAAACTCTCTTTTAATTTCTCAATATCAGAGGTGTGCGACCTTTCAATATGAACTTCTACAATAATTGTAATTAATTGGCCAACTTTTTCTGGGTCTACCACGGCGGTATTTGCACAAATAACGCCATCGTCCTCCATTTTTTTAATTCTTCGTTGTACAGAAGCTGCAGATAAACAAACTTTATCCGCCAGTACTCTCAAAGGGGTTTTATTATCCTCTTGCAGTGTGATTAATATCTCTCTATCGAAATTATCTAACGAATTAGGTGTATTCATTGGGAAATTTTCTCATTTGCATGCTTTATATCGAGGCCCATTATTATGCCAAAAGGGATATTATTTCAAATGTAAACAAACAAAATAATTAAGGAAACAATAATGCATTGGAAAACCAAGCTAGCCCAACCTCAAACGTTGTCGACTCCGGGGTTTAAATCTTTAGTCACCCCAACGTATCGAGGTTCTACTGTATTATTTGATAAACAATCAAACGTTGTTGATGGTTGGGAACAAAAAGAGAATGGCTACAGCTACGGTTTATATGGAACACCCACCACACTAGAACTTACCGAGCGCATTGCTCAACTAGAAAACGCGCATCACACCTTTGCTGTACCGGGTGGGCAAGCGGCCATCGCATTAATTTACTTCGCCAACTGCCCAAGTGGTAGCCATGCATTAGTTCCGCACAGTGCTTATGGCCCAAACAAAGAAATGGCGCAAGGAATGCTGAAGAACTTAGGTATCGAAGTTGAAGCATACGACCCTATGCTAGGTGCCGATATTGCTCATTTAATTCGAGAAAATACGACGCTTATTTGGGTTGAGAGCCCGGGCTCAGTAACGATGGAAGTGCAAGATATTCCAGCCATTTGTGAGGCGGCACATCAAAAAAATGTCGTGGTCGCGTTAGACAATACTTACGCTGCGGGCGTTCATTTTGATGCATTTGCGCATAACGTAGATATCAGTATGCAAGCACTGACTAAATATGTGGGCGGGCATAGTGATTTACTGTTAGGCACGGTTTCTGTTAACTCTGAACAGCTTAAAAAGAAAGTGGGTTCTACATTTAAGCAGTTAGGTTTGGCTGTTTCCCCAGATGATTGCAGCTTGGCGTTAAGAGGTTTACAAACGCTTGCTGTGCGACTCGACCATCTTGAAAAATCTACCCTAGAAGTTGCCAATTGGTTGGCAAAACACCCAAGTGTAGAGCAAGTTCTGCACCCTGCGTTGCCTTCATGCCCAGGTCACGAGTTTTGGAAACGTGATTTTACCGGCTCCAGCAGTGTTTTCTCCTTTATTTTTAAAGACGAGTTTAATGCCACTCAAGTAGAAGAATTTATCGATACTTTAGAGCTATTCAAAATAGGTATGAGCTGGGGTGGGGTGACTAGCTTAGCACTCGTCTATCCAGCAATTGAAAGGCCAAATAAGGATTATGAAGGTCGCTTGGTGAGATTAAATATAGGTTTAGAAAGTACCGACGATTTAATTTCTGATTTACAACAAGCCATACATTCAATTAAAAAATAATAAATTAATTAAATACTCTACAAGTTGCACTTAATAAATCATTAGCTGGATATGTTTAAGTGCAACATAAATTAATCCAGTAATAAACATGAAAACATAATTAATAAATTAATCGAGCAATATTAGTTTGATTATTATCCGCTAATTTGCCCATATTGATTTTTAATTTTATAAAAATCAATTGTTTATTAATTAAGTACTCATCCATATAAAAAGTAAACAAAAGAGGTACACATGAAAAAGCCCAGCCGTGGTTTTACTGTACAAGAGTTTGAAAATAGAACATCTCGCGCGCAAAAAGTCATGCATGACATGCAGCTTGACGCAATGATATTTACCACAGAACCAAACGTGCGTTATTTTACTGGCTTCTTTTCCCAGTTTTGGCACAGCCCAACTCGCCCGTGGTTCGTTGTGGTCCCTGCAGAAGGCAAGCCTATTGCGGTTATTCCCGAAATAGGGGCGAAAGGCATGGCAGAGACATGGATAGACGATATTTTCACTTGGTCTTCCCCTAGACCTGAAGATGACGGCATCAGTCTATTGGCTAACACGCTAAATACGCTTCCTCGTAAACATGGACGAATTGGCGCGACTCTTGGCATTGAGTCTCACTTACGTATGCCGGTAAATAACTACCTGCAACTCACCACCATGGTAAGCAGTGAGTTTGTTGATGTCTCCCTTGCTGTGCATGAGTTACGCCAAATCAAATCCCAAGCAGAGATAGCGAAAACTCGCGAGATATGCCGCATTACAAACGAAGCGTTTGACAAGGTACCGAGCTATGCCCAACCCGGCATGACAGAGCGTGATATCTGTAAGCAGTTTAGTTTGGATCTGAGAATGGAAGGGGCCGATGAAACACCGTTTGTTATTTCGGGTTCTGGGCCAGATGGCTACTACGACATTTTGATGGGGCCAACAGACAGAGTGATCGAACCCGGTGACGTAATGCTGATTGATACTGGTGCAGTTTGGGATGGTTACTTCTCAGATTTCGACCGTAACTGGGCGTTTGGCTACGCCAGTGAAGAAATCAAATCGGCTTACCGTGCGACTTATGAAGCAACCAGTAAAGGGTTTGAAGCTGCTTGTCGTCCTGGCGCAACCACTACCGATATTTATAACGCGATGTGGAAGGTGCTAGAAGAAAACGGCGCACTAGGTAACGACATTGGCAGGGTGGGTCATGGTTTAGGGATGGAGTTAACAGAAAGACCGTCAAATACCTCTACCGATAACACTGTTCTTAAGCCGGGCATGATCATGACATTAGAGCCGGGTATGACGTATGCGCCAAATAAGATGATGTTGCACGAAGAGAACATTGTGATTACTGAAGACGGTGCAGAGTGGCTATCAAGACGAGCTGAACCTGAGCTGATCATTATTGATTAGAGCATGCATAAGTAAGCGAAATAAAAAGGGCGAAAATATGAACAATGAACAATTTTTGAACGTCACTCGGGAAGAAACATACCCAGTAAACGTTGATAACAAGGGGATCTACAATGTCTAACTCTGCAGATACGAACCACAGTGTTCTAGGTAAATGGACACTGTTGGCTATGGGGATCGGTATCACGGTTGGTGCTGGGTTGTTTTCACTTGTCGGTGCGGGCATCGGCTTAACGGGCCATGCATTGTGGTTAGCATTTGGCATCGCCATTGTATTTGGTATTTTTTATAACATTCCAATGCTATTTGCTAGTGGTGCGCTTGTGTTAGATGGCGGGCCTTACGCTCTCATCAGTAGAATACTGGGTAAAAAATATGCAGGGATGTATGTTGTAAGCTTCTTTCTCTATTTCCCTACCGTCGCTATATATGCATTAGCGTTAGGGTTTTACATCAACTCTTTGCTTCCAACGGTTACTCCTTCTGCTGGTGCCATCGCAGGCTTAACGGTGTTCTACATTATTAACTTGTTTGGCTTAGATACACTGTCTCGCTTCCAAAACATGATGACAACCTTGTTAATGGTGGGTATCGCAACCTTTATTTTGATTGGATTTGGTCAAGTCGATTTTGCTGTTCTTACACCACAAACCAATCCTGACTTTGCGTCTCAAGGCAGCATGGGCATCTTTAAAGCGGCTTGTTTGCTCTCTTTTGCTACCTACTGTCAGTACTACTTAATGTATTTCAGTAAATACGCTAAGCGTCCAAAGAAAGACATTCCGTTTGGCATGATCGGTACAACCATCGCGATCATCTTTATTTATCTTGGTGTCTCTGTGGTGGCGAGTGGCGTTCTTCCTATTGATGAAGTGGCTAACCAACCTTTGACACTGGTTGCCCGAGAAGTTCTTTCTTCTCCACTCTTTGTGTTCTTTATGGTTTGTGGTCCATTTATGGCGCTATCCACAACCATCAATAGTGTTTACGCCTCTTACGTACAACCTATTCAGGCGGCAACGCACGATGGATGGTTCCCTAAGAGTTTCGCTGTTGCCAACAGACGAGGCACACCATGGAAAATTCTAACCCTTTGCTGGTTAGCGTCTATGTTACCTATCCTTCTTGGTTGGGACATTAGCACCATTGCCAACACTTATATTCTTACGGATATCTGTATCGGTATTTTCATGATGGTTGCTATTGCAATGCTGCCTAAGAAGTTTCCAGATGCATGGGCAACGCGAGAGTTTGGGAAGCATGTTCCGCTATGGGGGTTCTATGTGATGGTGGGTCTTGCGGGTGTTGTTCAAGGCATCCTTATCTATAACTCAATCACATCAATTAAGTTGTACATCGTTATTGTCACGGCTGTGGCGTTTATTACCGGAATCATTTACGCCATTAAGAAGGACAAGGAGATTAATGTGACCAGTCAGAGTGATGACGTTCACCTTGAACCTGCGACAGAGTCGGCAGTAAACAACTAATTAATGGCTTAAGGCTAAATGCTTAACACTCATCTTTACTGGTTAGGTTTGTGCTGCTGTAGGTAAAGAGTTTCGCAATATCAGGTACGGCACCGATGTGGTGCCTGCCTATTGCTACCACAGACAGCATAGTTACTACAGATATAACAAAGGGTATTAATATGAATTTCGAACAATACAATGAATTTGAAGTTAAACTCCAATTTGAACCAGCCCCACGCCCAGATAAAGTGCATATCGGGTTAGTCCAACTCGCCAATGACCATACGCTCGAAACCGACTGGTCTCACTTACTTGGTGAGCAAGCCGCACTATTTAGCACTCGCATATTTAAAGAAAATGGTATGACACCTGAAGCGCTCGACAATGTGGCGGCGAGCATTGGCCAAGGCGCACTGTTAGTGGCGGACGGGTTGCCAATGGATGTTATGGCGTTTGCTTGTACTTCTGCCTCTATTGTTATCGGCGAAGAGAAAGTCTCTGGATTATTAACGGAAGGGCGCGGTGATATCCCTACCACCAATCCTTGGAGTGCCGCCAAAGCGTCTTTTAAACACCTTAATGCTAAAAAAGTGGCGGTTTTTGCGCCTTATCCAACAGAGGTGAACTTTGCTCTTGTTCAGCAGTTGGAAGATGAAGGCTTTGAAGTGGTTGCCATTACCTCTTTGGGCATCATGGATGACAATATTCTCCATAAAGCGCCATTAAGTAGCTTTGAGGAAGGCCTTGAGATTCTCACCAAAGATACCGGAGCAGAAGTTGTCTTTATGTCTTGCACTAGCCTTCGCGCCGTGGATCACATTCAGTACTTAGAAGATAAGTATGGTGTTCCTGTGGTGTCGAGTAACTCAGCACTATTTTGGCACTCTATGCAGTTGTGTGGAAAAACGGCCGTCTGTTCTGGCTATGGCAAATTACTGAGTGGCAAGTAGCCATTGTCTTTATTGATGAATATATACGGGTAAAAAGGGGGGTGGTTATTCTCTTTTTACCCGAATGAAAGGACGATATTTATGAACTTAGAAGAACAATTAATAGAATGGCGACACTATTTTCATCAACACCCAGAGTTTGGATTTGAAGAAACAGTAACCTCTGAATATGTAGCTAAAACCCTAGAAAGCTTTGGTATTGAAGTTCACCGAAATATTGGTAAAACGGGCTTGGTTGGCATTTTAAAAAAGGGCAACAGCACGAAATCTATCGGCTTGAGAGCTGACTTTGATGCCCTGAAAATACAGGAAGAGAACAAGGTAGATTATTGTTCTAAAACCGAGGGCATGATGCACGGCTGTGGCCATGACGGACACACGGCAATGTTATTAGGTGCGGCGGTTCAGTTAGCTAAAGAGATTGATTTTGATGGCACGGTGTACTTTATTTTTCAGCCCGCTGAAGAGCAAGGTACCGGGGCAAAAGCGATGATAGAAGATGGGCTATTCACTCGTTGGAACATTGACTCTGTCTATGCCATGCATAATTTACCGGGAGAAGAGGTCGGTCACTTCTTAATTAGCCCTAACTCGGTCATGGCAAGTGAGAATCACTTTAAGATTGAAGTGTTCGCAGGTGGCGGCCATGCCGCCATGCCGCATTTAGGCCAAGACCCAATCATTACCGCTTGTAACATTGGCGTGGCGCTGCAAACGATAATCACCAGAGAGTTAGATTCAATTCACCAACCGGCAGTGCTAACGGTTACTAATATTGAAACCAATGGCGGTGCCAATGTTATTCCTACGGTTGTGACTTTGTCGGGGGATACTCGCTGTTTTACTGACGAGACACAGGAAAAGATCAAACACTCAATGGAACGCGTCGTAGCAGGCCAATGCAGTTCTGCCGGTTTGCAATACAACTTTGAGTTTTCAAATTGTGTTTTATCTACGGTTAACAATGAAGAGAAGTCAAAGATTGCAGCGCGAGTAGCAGAAGGCATTGTCGGCAAAGATAAAGTCAATACCAACTGCAAACCTTATTGTATATCGGAAGACTTTTCGTTTATGCAAAGAGAAGTGCCGAGTTGCTATATGCTTGTTGGTAACGGAAAAACAGGTGACAAAGGCGGTGTCGCGCTACACCTTCCAAACTACGACTTTAATGATGAGCTATTAATGACTGGCGCTCAGTTTTGGGTAGAGCTGGTTAGAGATCAATTGGCTGGATAACGTTATAGCGTTCTGCCTTTTGTCATACATCATTTGTTAATTTGTATGTCAGGTGAATGAAAGTCACGGCTATATGCTTATATGGCCGATTTATCATGTACTGCACATTTATTATTATTGAGAAAACCATGAAAGAGATCATTAGTTCAAGTGATGCCCCAGAAGCGATCGGGCCATATTCTCACGCCACAGCTTTTGGTGGCTTAGTCTTTACATCAGGACAACTTCCTATCGATAAAAACATAGGCAAAGTCGTGAGTGGTGGCATTGTTGAGCAGAGCAAGCAATCGCTAAAAAACTTAAAATCTGTTTTAGAGGCGGGTGGCGCATCTACAAATAGCGTATTAAAAACAACCTGTTTTTTGGCCAATATTGAAGATTTTCAGTTGTTTAATGACGTTTATACCGAGATGTTCCCGGATAACTGCCCTGCAAGAAGCTGTTTTGCGGTAAAAGAACTGCCTTTAGGTGTGCTGATTGAAGTAGAAGCCATCGCTTATAAAGAATAAGCACAGCTTGTACTTTATGTTTCAAACTGTATCGAGTTCTATTGAATTCTATAGATAACAGAACCTGCGATGGTTAATAGCAAGCAGTGTGGCTATTTAGCTAGGCAGTGAAATCCTGCCTAGCTAAAATCGTTGTTTTATCTTTTCTACAAGGAATGAAACTCGGAAAACTTTTGAATAAACCAATTTATCTTAGGATCGTTGTGACGCGTTTTATGCCAATAAAGTGTCAACTTGTAGTTTGGCACTTTAAACGGAATGGGAGAAAAGGTTATTGGTAGTTGTTTTTCAACCTGATTCGCGTACTTTTCTGGTAACACTAGTAAGTAAGGTGTGTTTTGTATAAATGAAGGTGCGGCTAAGAGGCTTGCGGTTTTTACTGCAATTTGCCTTTTCTTTTTTAGTTTTGATAATGAAATGTCTACAATTCCTCTAGGTTCATTCCACGGCGTCACGAGTACATGCTTAAAAGAAAGAAACTGGTCCAGTGTGATTTCATCTTGCACGGGATGATTTCGGTTGCGTGTACACACGTATTTGTCCTCAAACCACGTTAAATGCGCGATGCTTTCAGAAGACTCTTTTTGATGTGAAAAACCACAAACTAAATCTAACTCACGCTCTTTCAATGAGTGCTCTGGTATTCGCTCATCTAACTGTACAAACTCTACATCTATTTCTGGGTATGTTTGGTTCAAACTTGAGACAAAAGGTTGCATGCACCAACACGTATAATCTGTCGCTGAGATTTTAAATTGATGATTCTCCGATGGCTCAAAAGGATGTGATGACTCCAATCCTTTATTGATCATAGTTAAGCCGGGTAATAGATGCTCAGCTAGTCTTATCGAGTAGTCAGTGGGTAACATTCGATTTCCCGCTCTGACAAAAAGCTCATCCCCCAGCCGTTCTCTAAGCCTTTGTAATGCATGGCTGCATGCTGACTGACAAAGATTTAATTCGATAGCCGTGGCAGTAACAGAACCTGTTTGATATAGGCTGGCAAACAACTTTAATAAATTTAGATCAATATTAGGTAATGGCAATTATGTTCTCCATTCATTTGGCAGTTGAATAAAATGCATTTCATTAATATGTGATTAAAGAATACACTTTCGTTGTTCACAGTCAATATTGATTAAATGAAGCTCGAATGAGCTAAAATGATCGTTAATTACTCTATTTTTTGGAGCGAGGGCAGTATGCATCATTTCTTTCCGGCCAAGGCAGAAGACATTGTTAGAATCCATGAAATAGAGGCTCTTTGCTTTCCCGAAGCTGAAGCGGCAAGTTTACAATCGTTTAAGCAACGTTTTGCTGCTTTTCCTGAGTGTTTTTTTGTATTTAAAGTAGATGGGAAAATAGTGGGTCATATTAACGGCTGTATTTACGATAAACCTGAATTACCTGATGAACTCTACTCTGATGCATCATTACATTGTCCTGAAGGAAAATACCAAACCATATTTGGATTGGCGGTAGATCCTAGTTATCAAAGGAGAGGATACGCTTCTCTATTAACTAGACACTTTATTGAAGTTAGCCAATCCAGAGGCCACTTAGGAATGGTATTAACGTGTAAACAATATTTGGTTGATTTTTATCAACAGCAAGGCTTTGAGTTTCAAGGTATATCCGCGTCTAATCATGGGGGGGTTAGTTGGAATGATATGTTACTAAGGTTTTAATGCTTTTTCTGTGTAATTAATTCTAGTTGTTAAATTATTTTCATTGCTTTATTGTTTTCTGTATTTGTAATTATTTTACAACTTTTTCTTATGGCTGGATTGTTATTTTTATATATTTTGTTGTGCTCTTGTCTACTCTTTATGGATTTGTTTAAATAACTACTCTTGGTTTTATTCTTCTATTTTGTCTCTTCTTTTATCAATGTAATTAAGTGAGTATAGCAGGGGTGAGTAAAGCGAATTCTTTGTGTTAAATCCTGATTGCCTTGTAACTCATTGTTATTTATTGATGTTTTCTTTCTCCTCTTGCCTGAATTTTGCTCGTTTATTTTCTTCATACGATATTTAACGCTCCTGTTATTGAGCTGTTTTTATCTGTTTAATATAAGTTTATTTCTGTGGTTTCCTTTAATTTCTATCTCTGTGTTACCTATTTGATATATATTTAGGTTTTCTTCGTTTTCGATGTGAGTTCGTTTTGTTTGTTCGGATTTAAAATTCATTTATTGAGACTTTGATCGTCGTTTTTTATTATTTGATGTTGTTTTTTATGGGTGAATTTTATTTATTATATTGAAGTTGATCGTGTTTTATTGATATTTGTGTTGATATTAATCAAGGTGAAAAATATAATTTTTCTTTAGTTGGTTTTTATAGAAAAATTTCCCCTGTTAGTGTGTTGTTATGGCAAAATAAATAATTTTTTTCTCTTTGTTTGAAGGTAGTCTAATTATGAATTAACAATTAACTTCAAGTTTGTATTTGTTTTTAACTTGTGTTGATGATTGTGATATTCGTTGAAATCCAAGTTATTAATATTTTAGTGACATTCCACTAAGTGTCTGTATCGCATGGAAATTATTAATAATAATTTTATCAAATATGATTTTACAAAAGATAAATAATGGCGAAAAAATGAAAAGTAATAAGATTGCAACAAGCGTAATTCATGGGGGCGACCAACATGATAAGGGAAACAATGCTATTTTCCCTCCTATCACTACGGCAAGTTCCTTTATTCAACCTAACTTACACGAAGGTGGTGACTTTTGTTATAGCCGCTGTGCAAATCCAACACGATATGCATATGAGTCTGCTCTGGCAGAACTAGAAGGCGGTGTGTTTGCGACGGCAACCGCTTCAGGAATGGCTGCCACTGCACTGGCGATGGAGTTATTACCGAAAGATTCTCATGTGATTGTGATGTGTGGTGTTTATGGTGGTACGTATCGACTATTTGAGAAACTACGCAAAAACAGTTCTGGAACGCAATTTGAGTATGTTGATCTAAATGATATAGAGCTCGTTAATAGTTGTATAAAAGAAAACACTAGAATGATATGGATTGAAACACCAACGAATCCTCTTTTGGAACTGGTTGATGTCGAATCTGTATGTAAGTTAGCTAAGGAGAGGAAAATTATAACTTGTGTTGATAATACTTTCTCAACCGCATGGAATCAGCGCCCTTTAGATCTGGGTGCAGATATGGTTATGTTATCGACTAGTAAATATATCGGTGGCCATTCAGATCTAATTGGTGGCGCCTTAATTACTAATAATGAAAAACTGGCTGAAATCATTGATTTTAATAAAACAACCGTTGGTGCAATTGCCTCTCCTTTTGATTGTTATTTAGCATTGCGAGGATTAAAAACATTAGATGTAAGAATGCATAGGCAATGTGAAAATGCACAAGTTGTTGCTGAGTACTTAGAGTCGCATCCGAAGGTTATTGATGTGCACTATCCCAAATTGCCCTCACACCCTCAATATGAGCTTTGTTTAAAGCAGATGCGAACTGGTGGTGCAGTGGTAACTGTTCGGCTGGATGGTGATCTTCAAGATCTTAAAAGCTTCATTGGAAAGCTTAACTATTTTGTATTAGCTGAATCATTGGGTGGCGTCGAAAGCATGATAAATCATTCTGCATCAATGTCTCATGGCTCAATGAAAAAAGAGGAACGTGAAGCGATGGGTGTGTATCAAACAACCTTAAGACTTTCTATTGGTCTTGAAGACTCAAATGATCTAATTGACGACTTAAAACAAGCATTAAAAGGATAATCTCATGACTGATTATGGCATTTGGACAATAATTACTCCATTGGTAACAATTGGCTTAGCTATCTATACAAGACAAGTAATCTTGTCACTTCTTGCTGGTATCTTTGTTGGCTTTACAGTCATGAATGGTTTTAATCCATTTACTGGAGTAGCGACAACACTGGACGGCATCATCGGAATCTTCGGATCCGCAGGTAATACGCGAACTATTCTATTCTGCTTTATGGTGGGAGGGTTGATTCGCCTCATTCAAGTGACTGGTGGTACAAAGGCTCTTGTGCGTTACCTGACGGAAAAAGCTAACATCATTAATAACAAAAAAGCGGTTCAGTTGTTAGCGATGTTCATTACCAGCATCATTTTTATTGAGTCTTCTATCTCAATAATGGCGGCAGGAACATCAACTAAAGAACTTGCTAAACGCTACGGCGTTTCCCGTGAAAAGATGGCTTATGTCATTCAAGGGTCTTGCGTATCGGTCTGTTCAAGCGTGATGATAAACGGCTGGGGCGCTGCAATGATGGGAGTTATTGGCGTACAAGTTAGTAAAGGCTTTGTCGATGGAGAACCGTTTGGAATTCTCGCTGGTTCCATGGTGTATAACTTCATGGCATGGCTCACACTGGCGTCTGTGCTCTTCTATATCTTTTCTGGTTTTAAATGGGGCTCGATGGGCGAGTCTGAAGAGCGTGCTGCTGCTGGTCAGGAATTACGTGAAGGTGCGTTCCCAATTACATCAGAAGAAGAAGTGGAAATAGTCGAAACCGCCAATGGCAAAGAGTCTATTCTAAATTTCATTATTCCTCTTGTTCCTACTATCTTTATGGTTCCACTAGGTCTGTTTATTACTGGCGATGGTGATATTGCTAATGGTTCCGGTTCTACTTCGGTTTTTTGGGGAGTAATGTTTGGTACGGCTTGTTCGCTACTTTACTTTGTGGGTAAAAAAATTCTTACTATTGAGTCATTCTTTAAACATTTGTTTAGTGGCTACGCAACAATGATCCCGTTGGGTGCAATTATGACACTAGCCTTCCTAATGGGTAATGTATCTGGTGACTTAAATACAGGTGCGTATATTGTAAGTTCTATTGATGGAGTGATTCCGTCCGGATTCTCCGCTGCATTCGTGTTTTTAATTGCAGTCGTTATGGCTATTTCTACGGGTACTTCTTGGGGAACATTCTCGATAATGATTCCAATCGGTATTCAGATTGGTGCTGCCGTTGGAATTGAGCCACAGCTGATGATTGGCGCGGCAATTTCTGGCGCTATTTTTGGAGACATGACTTCACCAATTAGTGATACCGGCATTGTGTCATCTATGGCGACTGGTAATGACCATATTGACCATATTCGAACTCAGTTCCCATATGCAATTGTTACTGGCGTTATTGCTGCGATGCTTTTCTCAATCGTTGGATTTTCAATGATATAAACGAACCAAGGTTGGGGGCACTTGCTCCCAACGTAAACTGACTTATATTCAACTGTTTGCTTATTTGCGACGATTAAACGTTACGTAATTCTTTGCAAATTTGCTCAGCAGATAAGATGGAAATCAATTTAAATGAACAGATTTGAGCAGATAAAAAGAACGATAATTACTCATGCACCAACGCCGTTAGAGTTTGTACCGAGATTATCGAACAAACTAGGCTGTAATTTATATATTAAACGTGATGACTGCACTGGGTTAGCGGGGGGAGGGAATAAAACTCGTAAGTTAGAGTATCTCATTGCAGATGCGCAGGATAAAGGAGCAGATACATTAGTGACGGTTGGCGGTTTTCAATCAAATCATGCTCGGCAAACGGCTGCTGCAGCCGCAAAATTTGGGTTTAATTGTGAGCTAATTTTGGAAGATGTCGATGGTACTCCAAAAACGGACTATTACAATAATGGTAATGTGTTACTCGATAATTTGCTTGGTGCAAAAGTACATTCATTAAACTCAGAACATAGCTGTGACAGCTATGCCGATTTTTTAATCAGCCAATTAATAGAGCAGGGCCATAGACCTTATTTTATCCCAATGGGGGGGTCTAATGTTCTTGGAAGTTTTGGTTATGTACGTTGCGCTAATGAAATACTACAACAAGTACGCACTGATGATATTCAGATAGATATGATCGTTTTAGCAACAGGAAGTGCGGGTACACAAGCAGGTTTACTCGCAGGTCTTATTGCCGCTAAGTCAGATATCCCCGTACTTGGCATTACCGTCAGTCGATCAGCCGTAGAACAGCAACAATTAGTAGAATCGTTACTAAGAGATACCTTGTCGAAACTTGAATTAGACCCCGAGTTAGCGAAAGGTAGAGTGGTTGCTAATGGAGATTATTATGGTGAAGGATACGGAATAACAACACCAGCTATGATTGATGCAGTACAAAGTTGTGCAAGACTAGAAGGGATATTGCTAGACCCTGTTTATACAGGAAAAGCCATGTCAGGTTTGATCGACCTGTGCGCCAAAGAAGAGCTCAAACCAAATAGTAATGTGTTGTTTTTGCATACTGGTGGCAGTCAAGGGCTTTTTGGATACCGGGAAGCTTTTTAGCATAAGGTTACTCCATCGCATTCAGAGGCGTTCATTAACTGCTGTGATCAATAGATGAATAGGTTTGAAAAGATCTAAGTAGAGAGCCTCAAGAAACAGGACTAATTAGAGTCATAAATTTATTGAGAGCAAAAACCATGGACTACTTTAAGTATTTAGATGACGGGCAAATGTGGGCAGAACAAGTTCCATTGGCCGATCTTGCATTACAGTACCAAACACCTCTTTACGTTTATTCTAGAGCAGCACTAGAACGCCAGTGGAATGCATTTAATAATTCAGTCGGTGATCATCCTCACTTAATTTGTTTTGCGGTTAAGGCAAATGGAAATATTGGAGTCTTGAATATACTGGCAAGGCTAGGTTCAGGGTTTGATATTGTTTCTGGTGGGGAGCTTGAACGCGTGCTTGCAGCAGGAGGTGATGCTAAAAAAGTCGTATTTTCTGGTGTGGGTAAAACCGAAGCGGAAATGACACGTGCTCTAGAAGTGAATATACGTTGTTTTAATATTGAGTCAGTGTCTGAGCTAGTACGCTTGAATAAGGTCGCTGAGCAACTTGGGAAAAAAGCGCCAATCGCACTAAGGGTTAATCCCGGTGTCGATGCTAAAACACATCCATATATCTCTACAGGTCTTCGTGAAAATAAATTTGGTATTGATTTTGATAGAGCTAGAGAAGTCTATAGGTATGCAAGTACATTGGAGAATATTAGCATTCAAGGTATTGACTACCATATAGGTTCTCAGATCACTGAATTAGCTCCATTTATTGATGCAACGGATAGGTTATTGGATCTCATCGACGAACTAATAACGGACGATATTAATATTAAACATCTCGATTTTGGTGGTGGTCTAGGAGTGACTTATAAAGATGAGCAGCCACCACTGCCTTTTGAATACATTTCTGCTTTAAGTGCTAGGATGGCTAACTACCCTGAAATAGAAATGATTTTTGAACCTGGACGAGCGATCGCTGCGAATGCAGGAATGATGGTAACGAAAGTCGAGTATCTAAAGCATGCTGACTATAAAAATTTTGTTATCGTAGATGCTGCAATGAATGATCTTATGCGTCCGGCGCTATATTCTGCCTGGCAGGATATAGTTGCTATTATTCCACGTAATGGTGAACCTCGCGTTTATGACATTGTTGGTCCAGTTTGTGAAACGGCGGATTTTTTAGGGAAAGAAAGGGATTTGATTGTTGAAGAAGGTGATTTATTGGCGGTACGTTCCGTTGGAGCATACTGCTTTTCAATGTCATCAAACTATAATGCTCGTGTTAGATCTGCCGAAGTTATGGTTGATGGAGATAAAGCTTATTTGGTTAGAAAGCGCGAAAACATAGCCGATCTTTGGGCTCTAGAAAGTAAGTTACCAGAGTAACAGTAGAAGCACTTAACCTATGTTGCTAGAAAGACGCCTGATGGCGTCTTTACGATATTACGCAATATCACCTAACTACCTACTTCTAGTTTGAACACACCTCAGCAGCATTTAATGTGATTGCGCAGCTGTTTGGTTGAGGGTTGTTCCAGTAGGGGTTATCGAACTCAGCGTTGCAACCGGCGTCTTCCATTAACGCCACTTCACCGTCGCATATCATCATGACGGCATTGTCACCTTGGAACTGGGAAATGATTCGATAATCAGTAATGTTGCCTTCTTTTGCTAACTCCACAAGTCGAGTTAACTGCTTGGGGTTTGACGAAGTGGCATTTTTGATGATCGCGTCATTGGTTAGGTTGGCGGTATTGCCAAACTTAAGTTCACCATCCACCGCTTGGCTAACATCCTTTAACACGGAAGCTAAATCGTACATGACTTCATCAGAGTATTTTGCCTGAGTCGCGCAGGAAGTTAGCGCCAGTATCAAGGCGATTTGTGTTATTAATCTCATAGGTTCTCCCAAGCGGTAAGATGTCCATCCTCACAGCGTCCAGTATCTAAATCCCAGTTTTTGAAAAACGGATTTGTTTGCTCTGCAAAAACAGCGTTTGCTGTCTGTTCCCAAAACAGTTGAATTGTTTCAACTGCTTTGTCAAAAATCTCATCGTAATGTTTATGACCAATTGGTGTTTCTAAACCTTCGATAAATGTGCTGTTTACATCTTCATGAAGCGGGTATGTGAGCCCCTGTTTAGACGCGACATGCCTTGCCCATGGGAATAAGCGATGAGATTCTTCGGCGTGGTCTACAACCAGTTGGAAGCCTTTGTGCCACACATTAATGTCGGGTTGGCACTGTTGTGCGTATTCGGGGTAGATACGAGAAAGGGCGGCACACCAGATGGTATTGATAACAGGGTCTATCAAACGGTCGTCATTGCTGTCGACGCAACTGCCAATATTCTCTTTTACTCGGTCAGCGAAGCCAATGTCGCCCAGCTGCATTCTTAAAGGCCAGATGTACGCATCTTGATTCATCTCGCAAATTCGATGCTGTTTGGCATTTTCTGCATAGGGGCCAACTTTCATTTCAACAACCGGATGAATGGTGATATCGGCTGCTACGTGTGCAACAAACCCGCAGAGCCACGCGAAGGCTTTATCGAACTGTTCGCTATCCACCGTTTTGACTTGCTGGATGAGGGCATTAATGAGTTTGCCGACGTTGTTGTAATGCATTTCGTCGGCCCATTTGTTTTGTGCCGAGTCCATGATCGCGAGGTAAGGGTAGTCGGGGCTTACACAACCAAGCTCTATGTACCGTTTGTTTTGAGCCAACGCTTTTTTGGCATTGTTAGGCATACTTAATCCCTGTAATGCAGTGTTGGCAGAGGCCACATTAACGGCGGTTATGTGGGCAAAAGCACCAGGCATAATTAACTCCATTTATCATTATGAGGTTGTAAAGCTTACTATGCATCAAGTTTGTTATTTGCGATTAAAATCTTATAACGCATATTTAATCTGTCCCGCTCAAGTCAGAGTGGTAAAAGACTCGGTTGTGAAGCGAACATTGATTGTAAGAAGAATTTTATGACTATTTGGCTTAAATAATTAGTATGCGGTTAGCTCCATGGAGTATGATCGCCAGCAGTTTTAATCGTAATGAGGTAATGATGAAGTTAGACGCAATTCTTTGGGATTATGATGGAACCTTAGTTAATTCTGTTCCCAAAAATATAGACATTACTAAAACAATTTTATCCATTGTTGCTCCTCGTTTAACGGGTGACAATTTACCTAAGTATTTACGTAGTGAAGAGTCCTACCATGAAGCCAATCACGGTGCGAAGAACTGGCAACAGCTTTATGTGGATTACTATGGCTTAACTCATGATGAGATGATTGTCGCTGGTGGCATGTGGGCAGAACATCAAGAAAAAAACACCACAGAGGTTCAATTGTTCGACGGAATTAAACATGTGGTAGAGAAGTATTCTCAGTTGCCCCATGGCATTTGCTCGCAAAACTCGCAGAATAATATTCGTCGCGTGCTCAACAGCAATGGCATCGAAGCACCGTTTAAGGCGATAGTTGGCTATGACGATGTCTCTAATGGAAATCAAAAACCTCACCCTTTTGGTGGCACAAAGTGTGTGGCGTCTATGTTGGGAGAGGCTAACGATAAATTGCTAATGTATATTGGCGATCACGAAGCTGACACTCAGTTCGCCCGCAACTTGCAGACGGCGCTTGGCGGAAATAATAAAGTAGTGTCTGTCGCGGCAGGTTACAGCCGTTCAGAGCCTTCAACTTGGACTGTCAAACCTGATCACATCGCCTACCAAGTCGATGATCTTTTGGAGATTATTGCAAAATATCTTTAGTGCTTAAGTGTCTTAACCGTGTAAGGCCGCTTGTTTAGCGATAGTTTCTAAGTTGGGAAGTGATAAGTCACTTCCCACGCTCAGATAAGTTCTTTTAACTGGTGAAGAGTAACAAGTGATGCAGTAAAAGGTACCGTTTTAAAGGTACAGATTACCTATCCAGTAATATATAGCCTTTAGAACGTATGGTTTTTAACTTGACTGGTTGCTTTGGGTCATCTCCGAGTTTTTTTCTTAGCTGGCTTATCAGGTTATCAACGCTTCGATCTATACCGTCATACTCGTATCCGCGGGTTTTTTTTACGATAGTGTTGCGTGATAGCACTGTGCCAGCATTTTCTGCCAGCAGTACCAACAAGTCATACTCTGCATCGGTTAAGCTGAGCAGCTCAGTGTTTAAAAATGCTTGGCGTAGGGCTAAATCAACGTGAATATCGCCAGCAGTTAATGAGTTTGATTTTTCAGGTAATAGGTTTGAAAGCCGCTCCTGCTTTCGCAAAAATGCTTTGAGCTTAGCTAGCAATATTCTCGGTTTCACTGGTTTGGTTAGGTAGTCGTCTGCACCAATCTCTAGCCCCACCACTTGATCGATCTCTTCATCCTTAGCCGTAAACATGATGATGATGCCATCAAATTTGAGCCTTAGATCTCGACAGATAGATATGCCATCTTTTCCGGGCAACATAACATCAAGTAATACAATATCTGGTTGCCATTCTAAAACCGCCTCTTCAGCATCTGAGCCTTTAGATACTATTTTGGCATTAAATTGCTCTATGGTTAGGTACTCTTTGATGGACTGCGCGAGTGGCGCATCATCTTCTACAATCATCACTTTGGAATTCATTTTTGCCTGCTCAGTTTATTGTGCCGATCTGCTTATGGAGTGTGGTAGGGTTATGCGAAAACTGGCTCCCCCTAACAGCGACCTTTTGACACTGACTTCGCCCTTGTGCCAATCAACAATCAGTTTGACTATTGATAAGCCTAACCCAGAACCACCTTTATCTCTCTCTTTATGGTCGTTGCTACGGTAAAAAGGGGTGAATATATCGTGCCGTTCAATGTAGTTAACACCAACACCATCATCTTCTACCGTAATACGATAATGATGGTTAAACTTTATGGCCGAAATAACCACTTGTTTATTACCATAGCAAATGGCGTTTTTTATTAGATTGTTGATTACTCTGTTCATATAAAAAACATCGATTTGAGCTTCGATAGGTGTGTTTATATTTACTAGAATTTGCATCTCTGGGTTAGCTTCTCGCCATGTCGATGCTTGGTCTTCTAACCATGTAGAAAGGTTGGTATTTGTTAACTTGAGTACAGGCGCTTCTCGGTCAAATCTGGCGTAGGTAAGCATTTCAGAGACGAGCTTATTTAACTCATCTACTGAGTTCTCGATCTGTCCTAATTGTCCTATCGCGTAATCGCTATGGATATGCCCTCTGAGTAACTCAATATTAAATTCAATACGCGCAATTGGAGTGCGTAGTTCATGTGACACTGTATTGGTTAACGTCTTGTGTGAAGAGATTAAGCCTTGAATTCTTTCTGCCATTTCGTTGTATGTTTGTGATAGATGATTGAGTTGGCTAAGGGGAATTAGCTTTGCTCGGGTATTAAATTTTCCTTGGCCAAAGGAGCTGGTGGCAGTTTTAAGCTCCTTCATCGAGAACCATGCTGGCAGTAGCCACAATAAAACTGGAACGAGAATAAACAAGCCAAAGCAGACGTAATAGATGGTTAATAAAAACATCATACGATCTAACACAGTATCGACAAAAGGCCCCATATAAATCACTCTGTCGGACTCTCCAACTTTTTGAACAGCAAGGTCTGCTGGGTAACCAATTCTTTCCGACTCTTCCGTTTTAATGATTACCAGTTCACCCTGATGAAGTCGTTTTATGTTCTGCTCAGAGAGTTCGGTGTCGTCAATATGTTTTAGAGCTATTGGGTGCGCGTAGCGTTGTTGGATAGTGAGAAAGTGTTCATCCCATTGGTTTATAGGCAAGGCGGTTAGCTCATTGTTGATCAAGTACAACGAACCCATAACGTATCGCTCCGCTTTACTCACTAAGTGTTTGGGTAGTTCTTCGAGTGAGATAAAAGCAATGAATTGGTTGTCATCGATGAGGTGATAACTTGATCTGTTGGGTAAATCGACAGCGGTTTCTCCTGCTAGCAAAGTGTCTAATTGCTCGTTTGTAAATGTATGATCGTCTAACGATTGAAGTTGCAAAGTAAAGCCGAACTCAGTGCGGATCTCTTCCAATTTAATCATACGTTGTTGAGGCGTCAGTGATTTAAGGCTTTCAGCTAATAAGGTTATTTGGCCGTCAGTTAGGTAATTTAACTCCCACGTTTCTGAGCTTTCGGTAAATCTTGATTGGAAAGTGGGGAAGATAACAATTTGAATCAAAGCCAGAGAGAGCATCAACAAGGCAGTTAAGATGATTAAAGCCAGTTTCATATACGAGATTTCCACTAAAGCTATAAGAATAAACAGAATGGCGTCTGTATATAGTAGCACTCAGTAGGTCGAACACCGTCTAGTTATGTAGGCTATTGTCAGGAATTGTCCGGCTGACCATAAATTTGTCCCGAACTGTGTGAGTTATTGATTGAGTTTATGCAAAGTTTTTAATCATTCGTCCAATTTTTTATTTTATATCATCAACGCCTTAGTTTAATCGCTGAGTGAACCTCTCATAGATACTTGTTTTATGGCCAGATCTCTTAGCTAGAGCTCTCGACAAACCCCGACAAAGCGACACAGTATTAAATTTAATCTTCCCTATGATAGTAGTGAAGCTGCGTAATGAAAGCGCGATTTACTGTTTAGTGTGGCATTTCAATTGTGATTGCAAGTGCCAAGGAGAAGTGTGTGAAGAGTCTTAAAACGAACGTGTTGTTGCCTTGTTTGGTGATTACGGGCGTGTTTTCTAACAACGTTCAAGCATCTGAGTTTTTTAATGGTCACTTTAGCGGCGAGGTTGGGGTCAACGCTGGAATAATGTCTGTGGAGTCTAATTTAAACGTTGAAAATGACCAAATTCTGGATGCTAATTCTATTGACCAAAAAGGTGATTCTGATGAACTAAACTTGTTATTTCCGCTTGGACGAGTGGAATACAATTTTGGTCGAGAACAGTTATTTGCTGGGGTTTCTCAGGATGATATCGCTTCGGGAAACTTTGTCATGGCCTTTGGTTATAAGAACGCGATCTTTAAAGACACAGTGCTGAGCTTGTCTTACATTCCTAAACTTTCTGCATCTGAAGTTTGGCAAGACCCTTATTTAACAGGAAGCAAAAGAAAAGTCACAGACAGTGAAAGTGAAGGGGTCAGAGTGCAGGTTATGCCTATGTCTGGTTTTGGTTTGTCTGTTGATTTTGGCTATAGCAACAATAAGGTCAAAAATGACGAAGCGGGCAGTCAGTTGGCCGTTGAAGATAGGAAATTGCTAAGACGATCTGGTAATAGCCGCTACTTCAATATCGGTTATCAGGGACAGTTGTCCGCTTCTGCTTTCATTTCACCTTCTGTTACCTATATCGAACACCATGCAGAAGGTGATGCGATGTCATTTGAATCCTATGGTGCAAGCCTAGGCTTAGTTCACCTGTACGATAATCACATATTTTCTTTCAATATTGATTACTCAGTCAGTGATTACAATGCACTTAACCCTCGGTTTGATAAGACGCAGGCCAATAACAGTTATAGCGCATTCATTGCCTATGAGTACGCTTCATTATTTAACATCGACTATTTGTCGTTTGTTTCATTCTCTGCCATTTCTCAAAGTGATTCGAATATCAACTTTTATGACCAGACAATAATTGCACTTTCGTTTGGCCTAAAGCTGAAATTCTAGTCAAACGCTACCATACACATAAAGATGGAAAGAATATGTCATGTTAAATAAATCAAATCTTGTTGGCCTTTGTTCCGTTTTGACTATTGCAGGCTGGATGATTTCTGGAAGCTTTTCGTCAGCCGAAAATGTGTCGCCAGAACAAAATACCATGTCGGCAGAGAGAGAGTTCTCTCTAGAGAATGCAAAAGCAAACAATTCGGGCATTTACACGGTTCGCGTTAAACAGTTTGAAGCGGAGATGGTGCAAAAGAGTATTACCTTAAATGGCAGAACTGAGCCTTATCTTAGTGTTACGGTTGCTTCAGAAATCGAAGGTAAGATTACTGCTGTCTATGCAAAGAGGGGGAGTGTGCTTAAAGCTGGAGATCTGATCGCTAAGATTGATGTAGATAGCTTACAAGATGATCTCGAATATGCACAGGCAGACTTAAAGCAAAAAGAAGCTGAGCAAGTTAGCGCCCAAAAGCTGGCAGTACGTGGCTTCCAAGGAAAGATTCAGCTTGAAAAGCTTCGCACTGAATATAAGCGTGTAAAAGCACAGGTTGCCAAATTAAAACGGTCCATTAATAAATCGACCATACGTTCACCTCAAGACGGAGTGATGAACGAGCGTTTTGTTGAAGTGGGAGACTATGTGTCGGTAGGACAAACTGTTGCAGGGGTAGAAAAAATGCAGCCGCTTATTGTTGCTGCTGAGGTAACAGAAAAAGAGGTCTACATGCTAATGAAAGAGCAACAAGCACTTGTCACTACCGTAAATAATGAAACTATTCGTGGCCATATTAGTTATCTATCTAGTGTATCTAACCGACCAACCAACACCTTTACTGTAGAGATAGAAATCCCCAATCATGATAATAAATTATTTGCTGGCACAAGCGCGAAAGTAGAGCTGCCAACCAGTGTTGAGCGGGCTATTAAAGTCTCTCCGTCAATTTTGGTATTGAGTAAAGAGGGAGGCTTAGGCGTAAAAACGGTAACTCACGGTAAAGTTGATTTTAAGCCCATCGACATTCTCAAAACCGAACATGACGGAGTATGGTTAAAGGGGTTAGAGCAACATGCGGATATTATTATCTTGGGACAGGGTTTTGTCTCTGTAGGAGAGTCTGTAAACATTGTCCGAGTAGAGAGTAATAACCATGAATAGTGTCATCAGTTTCTCTATTGAGAGAAGTCGAACTTTCATTCTACTTCTCATTATTTTGATTTTCGTTGGCGCCGCTAGCTACGCTTTAGCACCAAAAGAATCTGATCCTGATGTGCCACTTCCGTTCATTAGTATTTCAGTGTCTCACGATGGTATTTCACCAGAAGATGCCGAACGGTTGTTACTTCGTCCTATCGAGAAGAAACTCAATGATATTGAAGGCATTAAAGAGATGCTGAGTGATGCTTATGAAGGGGGAGCAAGCATATCGTTGGAGTTTGAGCCAAGCATCAAGAAAGAAGTGGCGCTGGCAAATGTGCGCCAACAAGTAGAGCTGGGAAAAAGTGAATTACCGCCTAGCACTGATGCTCCGATAGTCAAAGAGATTACGCTGGCGGCTTGGGCTCCCGCTCTTACAGTGGTGCTTTCTGGCTCAGTACCAGAAAGTACATTAATCACTTTGTCTAAATCTGTTCGAGATGATATTGAGACGTTTCCTGAGGTGTTAGCCGTTGATATCGGTGGCGAAAGGAAAGAGTCGGTAGAGGTGTTACTGGACCCTATGTTATTGGAAAGTTATCAACTGGATCACGCCTACATTCTCGGTCTTTTATCGCGCAATAACAGATTGATTGCAGCAGGGAATATGGACAACGGTAAAGGTCGACTCGCCATTAAAGTTCCATCTGTATTTGAGAACATATCCGACATTTTGTCCATGCCGATTAAAGTGTCTGGCGATAAAGTGGTTACGTTTGGTGACATTGGAACTATTCGTCGAGTATTGGAAGACCCAATAAGCATTGCTCGTCTTAACGGTGAATACGCCATTACTTTAGATGTTAAAAAACGAGCGGGTGAAAACACTATAGAAACGGTGAGTAAGGTTCGTCAGTTAATTGGCGACTTGTCGCAAAGTTGGCCAAACAGTATTGAAGTGAGTTACGTAGGTGACACCTCTGTTGACGTCAAAAACATGCTCTCTGATCTACAAAATAACGTAGCCAGTGCCGTCATTTTAGTTGTGTTAGTTATTGTTGTTATTTTAGGTTGGCGAAGTGCCGCTTTTGTTGGCGTGGCAATACCCGGTGCGTTTTTAACTGGCATTATCTTATTGGTCGCCTTCGGTATGACAATAAATATTGTGGTGCTATTTGGTCTAATTATGGCCGTGGGTATGCTCGTTGATGGGGCTATTGTGGTCACCGAATATGCCGTAAAAGAGATGGCTTCTGGTGAGGACAAAAAAGTTGCTTACCAAACTGCGGCGAGAAGGATGTCTTGGCCGATCATCGCCTCAACCGCTACCACGCTTGCAGCGTTTTTCCCACTACTGTTTTGGCCGGGAATTATGGGCGACTTTATGAAGTATTTGCCTCTAACTTTGATTTTTACTTTAGTTGCATCTTTATTTATGGCTCTTATTTTTGTACCTACTCTTGGCGCTGTCTTTGCGGGCAACTCCAAGGTTGTTGAGCAATGTCAAAAGGTTGAAGTCAATGCTCCGGTGCAACAGGTGTTACAAGCTCATCTAGATAAATCGTGTGCTGCTGAGACCGCTAATGACAGCTTTGAGGGCAACAATATAGTCTTGCGAGTGTATGGCCGAGCATTAACTGCAGTAGTGAGAAGCCCCTTGGCGACATTGATAGTTGCACTACTGTTTTCGGTGTCCGTTATTATGCTCTATTCAAATTATGGCAAGGGTGTGGTGTTTTTTCCAAAAATCGATACTGGCACGTTTAACCTCACCATTCGTTCACCTGCTGATCTATCTATCTACGAAAAAAGTGACTTAATGAGAGAAGTGGAAATGCGTCTTTTGGACATTGATAGTATCGAATCTTTGTACTCCAGAGTCAGCACCGACAATAAGGTTGGCATGATCAGAGGAAACTTAGTGCCGTGGCAAGAGAGAGAACATCTTGATGTGATTGTCGCAGAAGTCCGTCGCCGTTTAGATGGCATCTCTGGGATTAAAGTGGAAGTTCGCGGCAAAAGCAATGGTCCAAATAATGGTAAAGCATTAATGCTGGAAGTGAGTGCGACGAATCTAAATAAGCTGCAACCAGCGTTAAATCAGCTAAAGCGACAACTTAACTCGATGTCTGAGTTAGTTAATGTGACAGACGACGGTGAGCAGCCGAGTATTGAGTGGAAGATCCTTGTTGATAGAGAAAAAGCATCGTCATTTGGGGCAGATCCAACCATTGTTGGATCGAGTGTACAAATGTTGACGACGGGATTGGTTGTTGGCAGTTACCGACCTGACGACAGCGAAGAAGAGCTGGATATTAGGGTTAGATACCCTAAACAGTTTCGTCATCTCGATAACCTTGAAAATATCAGAGTGAATACTCCGCAAGGAATGGTACCCATCAGCAATTTTGCCGATGTTACTCCTGATAGACGCCAACCTTCGATTCATAAAGTGGATGGCGAACAAGTGCTAACTATTCAGGCAGATCTCGCTGAAGGTGTTCAGTTAGATTCGGTACTTTCTAAAATTAGTTCCGAACTAATAACGAGAGACAGTGACCCTGACGTACAGATCTCTTTTAAAGGTGAAAATGAAGATCAGCAAGAGTCACAAACCTTCTTAGTCAAAGCTTTTCTGGGGGCGTTATTTATGATGGGATTGATACTGGTGACCCAGTTTAACTCATTTTATCAGGCGTTTCTTATTCTAAGTGCCGTGTTGTTCTCGACAGTTGGTGTGTTCTTAGGATTGCTGGTGTCTCAGCAACCTTTTGGTATTGTGATGGGCGGCCTCGGTATCATCTCTTTGGCGGGTATTGTTGTGAACAACAATATTGTATTGATAGATACCTTTAACCAATTTGTGAAAGAGGGTAAGTCAGTACACGACGCGATTGTGACCACTGGCTTACAAAGGTTACGTCCGGTATTGATGACAACTGTCACCACGGTTTTGGGATTGTTACCTATGGTACTGGAGATGAATATTGACTTGTTCAATCGCAGTATTGAATTTGGTGCACCCATTGCCAAGTTTTGGGTGCAATTGGCTTCGACGGTTGCCGGAGGTTTAATCTTTGCGACAGTGCTAACTTTGTTGATCACCCCATCTTTATTGGCGTTGAGATATAACAAAAGAGGAGCGATTAATGGATAACGTTCTCATTAATAACTCACTCCCTAGCTTAGATATGGACGCAATTTGCCTTACCGAAATACCCCAAATTGGCAAAGTGCACGAGTTTATCAGCATGAAAAAAATGCCGATTCCATTGCCGGGAAAAGACGAAGTACTGGTTAAGCTCTCTGCATCTGCTATGCATATTGATGAAATTTATGCCGCACAAGGGTCGGCATTGGGTCGTTTTTACGGCCCAAAAGATATCTCTATTAACTCACCTTGTATCCTTGGTTCATCGGTGTCTGGAATCGTAGTGAAAACGGGTGACACAGTCACCAATATCGCTATTGGCGACGAGGTGGTTGCCATACCGTCAGAGCATGTAGAAAGAGGTTCTTGGGCTAATTATCGAGTGCTAGATAAAAGCATGGTGATACATAAACCAGAAGATTTAAACCATATTGAAGCTGCAGCTTCTACCATGGCGGCATGTGTTGCGTGGGGTGCAATAAAAGTTGCGAGAATCAAACCACGAGACGACTGTGTGGTAGTCGGAGCGTCGGGTGCCATTGGCAGCATGATGGTGCAGTTTCTAAAAAGTCTGGATTGTCACATCACAGCGGTATGTGGACCAACAAATGAAAGCTATGTTCGCAAGTTGGGGGCTCATGAAGTTGTCGATTATACCATCAATGATTTCGCCAGTTTGGCGAGGTACAATTCCGTTCATTATGATGCGGTATTTGATTGTATTGGTGGTAAAGAGATAGAGAAAAGCGCGTTTAAAGTACTCAAAAAAACGGGGGTATTTGCCACCCTTGTTGGTCCTAAGCAGTACATAGGCGAAGAGAAATTGAGTTGGCGTGAGCTGTGTTCGGTGTTGTGGCACATCGGTACACGCATGTTAACGACACGATTTGGAAAAGGGCCAGTCTATAAATTTGCTGCAACCTACCCTAAAGAGATCATAGACGAAGCTTTCCAAGTGCTGGTTGAGAAGGGTATTAAGATGCCCATCGACAGGATTATTCCTTTCCAGTTGGAGAGCGTATCTAATGCTATTCATCACTTAACCACTCACAGAGTCAAAGGGCGAATAGTGATCAGTTTTGATTGTGACGATAATCCATCATTTGTTGAGTCTAATATTAGCTCGTTCCATATAGGCGAAACATAATGCAATTTAACACCGTAAGAGAACGCAGACATGACGTTGACTGGTTAAGAGTGTCCGTTTTTATGTTGCTGATTTTTTATCATATCGGCCAATATTATGTTGCAGATTGGGAGTGGCACGTTAAGAGTGAACACCAGAGCAGTTTTCTCAAAAACCTAATGCTACTCAGTAACCAATGGCGCATGCCTTTGGTGTTTTTAGTCTCAGGTTTATCTTTAGCGCTGGTAGAAGCCAAGCTAAGCAGTTGGCAATTAGTAAAAACGCGTTTTATGCGGTTATATCTGCCTATTGTTATTGGCATGCTTATTATTGTGCCTCCACAGTTGTATTATGAACTTATCCAAAAAGAAGGGTTTAGCGGAACCTATGGTGACTTCTATTCTATCTATTTGAATATAAACACCATTCATTTTGTTGATTATCAAACTCCGATGGGGATATTGACGTGGAATCACTTGTGGTATTTGGCGTATTTATGGCATTACACCTTGCTCTATATTCTGATTAAACCATTGATTAAAGGCGTACCGTGGAATGAGCTACTTCGCCGAGTAAACCCCTGTATTTTGATTTTTGCTCCTTTGGTTTTATGCACTCTTTATGGCGTACTGCTTAAACCATACTATCCACAGACCAATCAACTTTTTGGTGATTGGTACAATCATGCCCTTTATTTGACGACATTTTTTATGGGTTATGTGTTGGCTAAATCACCTAACATTTGGGACAGCATAATTCGCCATCGAAGAATGTGGTTAGTTATGGCGTGTGTATCATTTGTGGTTTTTCTACTGCGTTTTCACGGTTATTTACCACAGTACGATACATCGATTTCTGAGTTTGATAGCACGATTAACACATGGATAAAAGAGACGGTGGTTTATATCAATATGTTTTGTTGGGTTTATGCCGCGATAGGTTATGCAGGTTTACTAAAATCAAAACAACATCCAGTATTGAGCTATATGAATGATGCCATATTACCTTGGTATATTGTCCATCAAACTATCATTATTGTGTTTGCAGCAAATATAGCGAATTACCATCTTGGCCCGGTTGTTGAGCCCATAGTGATGATAATCGCGACACTGTTAGGTTGTTTTCTGTTTTATGAGATTGTCAGGCGGTTCTATTTGTTTAGCGTGATGTTTGGTGTTAAGCGTTAACATTGGGAATGAAACTGAGATGATGCAATTAGGAAACCAGATAGAAACAAGCATTAAGGAGTACAGGCATGAGTCCATCAGACATAGGTAAAGCGTACGATCAAATCACACACATCTGGCAGGATAAAGGGTTTGATCAAACAAACGGTATACAACAACACAAGAAAGCCTTGACCTTTTTTAATGCAAATAAAACGAAAACAAGGCATGAGAAAACAAAAGCACTGGATATCGGTTGCGGTTGTACGGGACGTTTCATCGATTTACTGCAAAGCGAAAGTATAGAGATTACTGGCCTAGATGTATCATCCGAAATGTTAGCCATAGCTAAGCAACGCAACCCTGATGTGGCGTTTTTTCATGCGGATATTTGCGATTACCAACTCTCCGACAAGTACGACTTTATCACCGCATGGGACAGTATTTGGCATATTCCATTGCAGCAGCAGCGGTCAGTGATAACCAAAATAGTTGATAGCTTAAACAAAGGTGGTGTTTTCATTTTCTCTTTTGGTGGCGTAGAAGACGAAGATGAACACAGAGACGATACCATGGGCCCAACGGTGTATTATTCCACTTTGGGAATGAATGGTTTTCTAACTCTGTTTATGAATTTAGGGTGCAAGATAAAACATGTTGAGTTTGATCAACCACCAGAATTACATGCTTATATCATTGTTGAAAAGGTGTAGTGAGATCCTCCCTCAAAACAATAAGCCTCAAAGAAAATTAATCCCAATGTAAACAAATCAAAAACATAAGGAATTTATACATGAGTTGGATAGCGTTTTTATCTGATAAGCAACGAGAATTGATGACAAAAAATCTACTCAAAGCACATGTTAGTTATCTAAAAGAGATTACGAATACAGGTGAGCTAAAGCTATGTGGGCCACTGTTGGATGGTACCGCCATCATGATCTTCAATGTCGATACCGAACAACATGCCAGAAGTTTAGTGGCATCTGACCCATTTTCGAAAGCGAGTTATTATAAAACTGTTCGATTTGCAGAATTTATGGAAGCAAATATGGAGAATGAGTTTTTATTAACCGACGCGTTAACTCAAATGGATTCAAGTGAATATAAAGCGTCACTTCATACTGAATCTGCTAATTCTTAGCCATGGGGTTGCCAGTTATAAGTCGATACATAAATTAACTAGCAGTCGTACTTATTTAAGTGAGCTCTACTAATGAAAGAAAAGATGCCCTAGGGCTAATGCCAGTCAGTTAAGCTGATTGGCATTTTTCTTATTAACTGGATACTTCCTCGGTTTCGACTTTACCCGCCTTGGGTAAGACCTATCTTCTCGCCTGGGGGAAGCTTAAAATAACCCATCTGTTCTAATAATAGTTCATAGTGTTTAGGGATATTTCCCGGGCTCGTTAGGGGAAGTGTGGCAAAAAACTGAGTAATAGCCATCGAGCAACTGGTAAAGCTGAGTTGATTTGGCCATACACTATCAAGCTTTTTCGCTGCTGCGGTCATTCCTAGACGTATCAAGTTGTAACAAAGCAGTACCCCCCATAGTTCCTGCTCTATCATGTCTGGTCTCTTACTTCTCAGCGTATATTCACTGTTTAACAGTGACTGCTTCATTTCCCGATAACCTAGCTCAATCTCCCAGCGATAACGGTAAAGTTCAACTATCTCATCTCCGGGAAAGCGCATTTCATCTATCATAGAAGTGAGTATTCGATATTCTTTTCCGTTAATGATTTTACTTACAAGGCGTGCATCAACATACTCCGGTAACTCATTGAACTTTTTACGAGATTGCGGAGTTGTTTTAAGGCGAACACGGCAGTCATTCTTCCCTGCTCGATGCACGATTTCATAATTTAAATCTTTTCGTGCCGGAATGAGCCAGTGCCGTTCCACTCCGCTTTGATGCCAGCGATTGAGTAGTCCTAATGAGTAGTAACCTTTATCAAATATGGTTAATGAATGCTCTGGCGTAGCTTCAATAAGTTGCTCTGCCAGTACCATTTCATTGGTACGATAACCTGAGAACGCACTGTTGATAAGCTGATGACTGGTGAGTTCCATATGACAGACCATACGGATTTGAGGATAAGTATTCTCGCGATGTTGATTACTTTGAGTTTCGAACACCTTATGATTTTCTGCTGTATCAGCAGTTCGCCATACAACACCGTCAACAGCGAGAAGATTGAGCCCAGCCCACGTTTCGAATGAGTTCGTCTCGTATCCATGCTGAGAAACAGCTTTAAAAACTTCTTTTACAGCGTCAGAGCCTAAGCGCTGTCTTGCCTGAACTAAAGCGCTAGGAGCGACAAGTGGTTTTTTATCTGGCAACATAATATCCATCTGAGTAGCAATATCCCAGACCGATTTCTGTCGGTACAGAGCCATTCCAATAATTGACCACAGAACTGTTTCCAGTGGTAAGCGTCGCTTTCTAATAGTAGCTACTCCAGCCTTCTCAAAACCTTGTTGAATAAGCTCTGGAGATAATAACTCAGCATATTTTTCAAATGTACTGAAGGTATTACAAGACTTAAAAGCTGTTGCTAGTTCGCTCTCAAAACGCATAAAAAAATCCGATATCAATTAACCGATATCGGATTCTTACACACTGACAGGATCGTTCAATTGATCTTGTAATTAATGCCTTAACTGATCGGCATTAGCCCTAGGGCATCTTTTCTTTTGTCTTTTATGTTAGAAGTAACTTACCACGCTGACGTAAAACTTGTCTTTACCTAGCTTAGTATCAAAACCGTGTGCATAACCCATGGTTATTGGTAAGGTAAAGTTGTAGCCAAACTTGGCTTCCACTGTTATTGAAGCTCCCGCACTGGTTAACTGCTTTTTTGATTGTTTCTTGCTCCATGTAGCGCCAGAGTCAATGAAGAGAGAGCCAGAAATATCTCCAATGCCTATTGGGTTTAAGCCCCAGTTTCGTTCTACTCGGCCTAACCATGTGGTTACCGTTGCACGTTGAGTCATGTAACGGTTTCCAACTTGAGCAGATTCATCGTAGCCTCGTAACGCTTGTGTATCGCGGCCAAACAACGCGGTACTTTTACTAAGATCATTGCCACCTAACTTGAAGTGCTTAGCGTCGCTATCGGCATAACCTCCTGCCAAATGCAGTGTCGCGGTTGTTCTGCCAGGCAAATCCCATGTAGATGCCCATTGCCCTTGATATTTTTCACCACTGTAATCACTGTTAAGTAACTCATTTGTTTCTACCACAAAATCCAAATAGTGACCCCAACCAACACCGGGAGTGTTGACGTAGCTTTCACGGTTATCGAAGGTAAGCGCTAGGCCAGTCAGTGTTTGTTCTTTCTCAATATAGCGAGTTGTAGTCCCAAATTTTGGTGCTTTAACTTCGCTGTCTTTATCCCAAACTAATCCCGCATGTAAGCTCAAGTGATCTTCTAGTGCTGTAAAAATATGGTCTCGTTGTAGTCGCACTGTGTCGTCCTGCTCAATACGGTACGTCTCTTTACCTGCATTAGTAAATGTGGTGAACTCATGCTCGCGACTGGCTTGCAATAACCAGCGATTATCGTATTGATATGCGACATTGTAAGCCGCCAAGTCGTTTTTGAAGTCCCATGAACCACTTACTTGGTATTGGTGTCTTGCCAATGCATCAGAACCATTAGTCGTAATGCCTGTAAGGGTTTGCTGGTCATCCATCGTAATGATCGGTAACCAAGAACGTGGGCGTAGACTTGACCACGGGCTGTACTCTTTAGGTGTTGATTTAGCCGCAGGGCGTTCCACCGGATCAGGGTAGTTGAAGTTTGCTTGTGTTGATTTAATATCAAACTCCTTTAACGGTTTGGGTTCTTCAATGTTACGCAACGTATAGTTTTTCTGATCATACGATTGGTATACCAAACCCAGCTTGTCTTGCCACTTTGGCTCAAAGGCGCCACCCACTTCTTGAGTTAATTTTTTCACTTTGCCTGAGTTCAGCTCAAGAGAGTAAATGTTGTAAATACCGCCATAATCGGCGCTGTACATGACTCGATTATCAGACATAAATGTTGGTGAGTTTTCAGTCGCTTTGGAGTGTGTTAGCTGTGTCCAAAGTTTTGCGTTAGCTAGAGGTTTGATTTGCAATGAGGGCTTGGTTTGTGTGGTATTGATATCATCTAAGTTAAGACTTTCTAAATTCCAGCCTTGTTGCGGACGTTTTACGCTGGCAATAAGAGTCTTCCCGTCTGGAGAGACATCAAATGCGCCTAAAACTACATCAACATCCCCTTGCCATAGGCGTTCTGAGCTCTTTTGCATGCTAGTATCAACAAGCCACAACTCGCTTAAGCCATCTTGCTTTTTACTTGCAATAACATAGTGACCATTTTGGGACCAACTAACTTTTCTTAAGCGCTCTTGTTCGGTGAGCCTAGTCCAATTATTGTCTTTAAATAGATAAAGATCTGCGAGAACTCGACCGTTGGCATAAAGATTAAGTCGTGAAACCACTAAACCATTTTTCTCGTCATAATCCATGGCGATAATGTTTTTGGCGTGCTCTTGAGTTACCCAATTACTGTCGTGTTCTTGTTGAGGGGGAGATACCAGTTGCTTTATTGCGTTTCGATCTTCACCATTATTGACGTCAACAAGCAGACCTTGATTGCTTGTCGCGGTCACTTGCAAAAATGGTGTATTCAACAGGGCTTTACCACTGACTGCTTGATCGACCAGTTGTGTTAAATCACCGTCGAATTTGTCATTTAAATAGCTTTGAAAACCAGACCAGAGTTCATCAAAATCTTTGCCGTAGACTTTTTCTGCTGTGCTTTGTAGAACAAAGTAGGGCAGTACTTTTAAGCTGTACTCTTTTAAGAACAGTTGAAGTTTTTCTTCTCCATAGGTTTCGGCTAAGTACTGGGTAAAGTAAGCGCCGTACAAGTAGTTATAACCGTATGGCCATTTGCGTGAGGCTATGGCTGCTTCGTCTAGCTCTTTAAGATCTTTATTGGCCACTTCCATACGCATTTGCATGGCATAATTGCTGCCTTGTAAACGGCCATAACCACGTTCTTTATTGGTTTCTTGGTATACGGCTAGACCCTCAAGCATAAATGAAGGCGTTAAAGCGTGTGGAAACAGTAATGGGTTACGACCTAAGACATTTCTTAAACTTTTCACCAAGCCTTCACCCATTTCCATATGCATAATATGAGTGTATTCGTGGCGAATGAGCATGTGCATCCACTCGTCATTGGCTTCTAAGCTGTTTACATCTTCAGGTGGGCTCATGATCAAGCGAATTTGAGCAAATGGCAGTGGTGTTGCCCAGCCGTTTGAGTAATCGTAGTCGTCTACTAAGACAATTTCTGTTTTGTCAGATGGTGCGTAGCCGAAAAAGGGCTCAAGTTCTAGATGAACTTGCTCAGCGATATCTAATACACGATTGGCTTGCTCTTCATGACCTTGGCGAAAGTTAATGCTAAAGTGCTCTGTTTGTTGAGTGAGCCAAACATCGTCTTTTTGATCCCAAGCAACGGATTGAGAGTTAGCTGATATAGAGAATAATGTACTTAATATAAGTAAAGTATGGGTGATAAAAAATAGAGATAAGCGAACAAAACGATTGTTTGTTCTAATTCTATTTATTTGAGTGTGAATGACAGGCATCGGCGTATAAATGGTTATTTATGGTGTCTTTAATGTACGCTGTTTTATATTTTTGGCTATTAATCTTGTGTAACGAAATGTCGGCCTTTGTATTTGGTGAAAATATAAAACAATGACAAAGTTTTATATGTTAATAAAGCAATGTAAATAAGGCCGACCATTTTACTGTCGTTAATCAACAAATCAATTAACTCGTTTCTGGTTGCTGTGTTATAGGCATAGAGAACTGGAAGCTTGCCCCGCCGAGTTCACTGTGTCCTACCTCTACGCTTGCGTTGTGACAAAGCGCAATTTGTTTAACAATCGCAAGGCCTAAACCGTGTCCGGACTGCTTCTTGTTTCGAGATTCATTAGCACTATAAAAAGCATCAAACAGGAACGGCCAATGCTTTTCATCAACGCCTTCGCCATCATCGTTTACCGTTATCGATATAGAATCATTATCTTTGGATATTACTATTTGAATATGATTTTGTGCGTGTTTATAGGCATTTCTCACCAGATTATCTATGGCTCGTTTTAGCAACTTAATATCGGCTTCAATATATACAGTTTCAGTCGGTGGTGTAATGTCTAAATATGTCGATGTTTCTTTATTCCATCGTAAAACTTGCTTCTCTAACCATTGGTTTATATTAATCGATTGTACATTTAGTTCTGCATCTGGTCGTTCTACTCGGGCGTAATACAGCAGTTCTTCAACCATCTCTTCCATCTCTTCGCTATCTTCAATGATGCTGGCTACATAGCTTTGCTGTTCTGCCGAAAGTGTTGAGCTGTTGAGTATGTCCGCTTGCCATTGGATGCGAAAAATAGGGGTTCTGAGTTCATGAGCCACGGCGTTAGTCAGGGACCTATTACTGGTGATTAAACCAGACACTTTATCTGCCATGTAGTTGAAGCTTTGATTGAGCGTACCAACACGTTTATACCCTTTTACGGAGGCTCTGGCTGTAAAGTCACCACCGGCAAATAGGTAGGTGGTTTTTTCTAAAGCGCGCACTCGATAGCTAATAAGAGTAATGAAAGCAAAGCAGTACAAAGCAAAACCGGAAATGAAAGAGACGAATAATAGCCCCCCATCTAACATAATGCTCTTTCTTAGTGGATCTTCGTTATTCTCGTAAATACTAAAAATACTTGAACTGTCATTGATGTAGAACCAAATACCTCTAATGTCGTCGTCCTCAAAGAGCACTTTTCTGTCCGGCATTGAGAACGCTTCCTTCACGTACTTGGGTGCATCTACAAGCTCATAAACAGCCAATATATGTTTGGTTTTATCTGCGTAATTTTGTAGGTGTTCAACGGCAACCTCTATTCCTTGTGTATCAACAATAGTGTTTACCAAATCTTGTAGTGCTTCTGCTTTATGCTCTTCTAAAATATACTCATTATCGGGGGTTACTTTATTAATCATATAGTCCCAGCAACCAATCGCTAGAACAAAAAATATGATGACCCCGATAAAGGATTCTAAATATATTCGTCGCATTTCAACCCTTAGTTTGTTCAATACTTACCGTTACAACTACAACTACAACTACAAAAACTAGTCCCACGCTTCTGGGATAAACAAATATCCTTTACCTCGCACCGTGACAATTTTTTTCGGTGGTATGGCATCATCGCCAAGTTTTTTCCTTAGGTTGACGATTCTGTTGTCAATTGAACGGTCAATACCATTGTATTCAATGCCTCGCAGGGCTCTTGTTAATACATCTCGAGATAACACTTCTTCATTAGAAGAGGCGAGCAGCCATAAAAGGTCAAACTCGCTATCTGTTATCACTACTTCTTGGCCAATATACTCACAGCGCCGCCTTGATTTATTTAAGATCAAGCTACCAAACTGTAGAATACTAGCATCGCTGTTGCTCACCGAGGCTTCCGATCTACGTAGTAGCATACGGATTCGGGCAAGCAGTACTCTTGGTTTTATCGGCTTTGTCACAAAGTCGTCTGCACCTATTTCTAAAGCGGCAACATGGTCAAAGTCGTCATCGCTTGCTGTTAGCATGAGAATCTTACCTTGATACTGGTTTCTTATCTGTCTGCAAATTGTCAGGCCATCCTGACCTGGCAACATAAGATCGAGTAGCACGATATCCGGATTATTTTCCAAAATTACTTTAGAAGCAGCACTTCCATCACTCACCACAAAGGTATTGAAGTTCTCTTTATCAAAATAAGTTTTTAGCATGAGTTGCAGTTTTGGATCGTCTTCTACAATAATCATTTTTTGCTTTAACATATTGATTTCTCTTTGTTATTTTTGGTAAGCGAACGAGTTGTATGTACTTTAATGTCATGGTATAGATTATGAGAAATAAAGGTAATGATAAAAATAATAGACATTCATATGAATGCATTCGCAAAAAAGTCAGCCATTAATAAATAAATTAGCCAACGAAAATTCAGGTCATTTTTAACAAGTTTACCTACATAATGTGTCATTAAACAAGCATATCCGGACACTCCGTTACATACCAATACACACTAATACATTTAGTGAGGCTATTATTGATGGCTGATTATTTGTCAGATGGATTTCCATTATTAGAGGTAGCAAAATATGAAAAAAAGTTTGTTTACGAGTTTGTTTGTTTTAGCCAGCCTTGCTTCACCAGTGCAAGCTGCAAACTTATATAAGGATTGTGGTCTTGGCCAATGGATAGCGGGAGGTACTTGGAATGGTGGATTGGCTATTACCACCAATGTCACGTGGGATTTAGGAACCACGGCAACCACCTCACATGTATCTAGCCCGGGTAGCTGTTCTGGTCCCTCTTTTGCCGCAGCTAAATTTATCAATGAAAGTTATCCGTCGTTAGAGCAAGAGACAGTTCAAGGAAGTGGAGAGCATTTGGTTGCAGTAATGGATATTTTGGGTTGTGAGCAATCGGTGCAACCTGCTGTGTCAAAGGCTATTCGCAGTGATTTTGCAGAACAAGTATCAAAAGCGAACTACTCGACTCTTGGTAATAGTGCGAAAGCAGAAAGTTATTACAACATTGTGATTAAGCACTCTAGCACCCAGTGTAATATTTCTTAAGCCAGAGTAATAAAAGCAGTAATGAAGACGCCATTTAACCTTTTAAGTTTGTTTATTCGATATTTACCTGTTCGATATTTATCAGCTAGATTTGCTTTTATCATTACTGCTTTACTATTTTGCGCTGTTTCGATGCTGTTTGTTTCAGGTATCGCTTACGCCGAAACGGTAAGTCATCGCCAATATCCAGATTTAAGCTCAGATCCTCAGTGGTTGAAACTGCTGCATTACCGCGGCAATAAAAGTGCTATTGAATCGCAATCGTTTTTCCTTTCCCCCAATGGTAATCACTCTCCTCAAGAGGAGTACCAATCTACGCTATTGGCGTTTTCTCAGGCTCAATCTATATCTTCTTCGGAAGCCAAGTCGAATATTCAGTGTCAATATCCGGCTCGTTATTTATGGCTAACACAGAAGCTAGCGACAGATTTTGGTTTGTCTTTAGAATCGTGTGGCGATTTCAATCGCTGGAAAGAAGAGAATCCAGCAGACAGTATTAGCTTGATATATGTAACCGGATACCTTGGTAATCCCGCCTCGTTTTTTGGCCATTTACTGATGAAGTTCAATCAGAAAAATGACGCGAATAAAGAGGTGGAGTTATTAGATGTGGGGATCAATTTTGGTGCAGATGCGGATCCTGATGATAACCCACTAAAATATGTTACCTATGGTCTGTTTGGTGGTTACAACGCCAGTTTTAGCAATACTAACTATTACCGACACACAAATACTTACGCTGAAAACGAACAACGAGAATTGTGGGAATATGAGTTAGATTTAACCGAGTGGGAAGTGTCGCTTTTACAGGCGCACTTGTGGGAGTTAAGAGACGCGGTATTCGATTACTATTTTTTGACAGAAAACTGTTCAACCGCCATGGCCTATTTTATCGGTATTGTGTTGGATGAATCGCTGCTGATTGAATACCAACCTTGGGATATGCCAATAAACGTCTTTAACCGCCTAACTATGGTGCTGCACCATAATAAGCCACTTGTGAAAGCTATCCATCAACGTCAATCAAAATACACCCGTATCCACCAAAAGTACCTGTTATTGTCAGAGGAAGAGCAGCGCTGGACGCTGGCCATTAATGACGATATCTCTGCGTTAAAGCAGTTCGATGATTCAATGTTATCCATGGAGTCTAGATCCAAAGTGTTGGATATTTTAACTGAGTACTCAGAGCTGATTATTGTTACAGAGAGCGGTGAAGAAGAGGTGAGTGCCGCTAAAGAGAATAAGCGGTTGTTGCTGTTGGCACGGTTAAGCTATGAACACGAACCTGTAGAGTGGTCGTTTGAGGTTGCACAGCCGCCGCATAAAGCGCAAATGCCAATAAATATTGGTACTGGTGTTGGCTATAGCGATGAGCAAGGCAGCTATGTCAGTCTTAGAGGCTACGCGGCTTATTATGATTTTTTGGCACTCGATACCGCAAGGTTCAAAGACTCTTCTATTACTGTGCTGGATACTGAAATTCGCAAAAGTGACGATAATTTGTGGATTAACAAAATTGAACTGTTCAACGTTGCGGCATTAAATACTAATGATGTAGATCTGTTTCCCAACGACCGCGTTGCGTGGCAGGTAAAAGCAACGGTAGAGCAGAAAGATTTGTCCTGTACGCACTGTCTTAGGCCTAAATTGGGTGGTTTTGTCGGCTTCGCAAGTAAGTGGCAAAAGGATCTGTCCGTCTATTTTATGACTGGGGCGGAGTTAGATGCCGCCTATTTTGACGACTCTCAACTGCAAGTTCCTCTGGGTATGCTTTATACCAGCTCATTTGGTTGGAAAACACATTTACAAATTACACCCGTTTGGTCTCACGCTAGTAACCGTGTCGATCTAGACTACCAGTGGAGTAATAGAGTTAGTATTAATAACAACTCGGACATAAGAGTAAACCTCACTCATCAAATTACTACCGAGTTGGCGATGTATTACAATTACTATTTTTAAGTTTTGTTGTAAATCCATGCAATAACCGATTCAATTAAGAAGCTGGTTAGGCAAAAGAGTTCATTATTGTGTATTTGTACAATAATGAATTGCCAAATACTGTCTTTATCTGTTGCTACTTGTTGAGAGATAATCGCATTTGTCATATTGACTTATCTGGATCTCTCTATGCCGGTTTTACCTGCAACACTGTCTTTAATTCTAAATCGTACTTTGCCATTAACTATTGGCGTATTTGCCATTATGTTGGTGCAACTAGTTGATACTATTTTTATAGGGCAATTGGGTGTAGACCAATTGGCAGTGCAAGGGATTACTCTGCCTTTTTATACGGTCATTATCGGTTTTCAGGTCGGAATGGGCGTTGCTGCGACCTGTATTATCTCTCGTGCGATTGGCAACAAAAATCAACAAGAAGCTACCGTAACCGCATTTATTGCTGTGGTGTATGGCATCGCCCTAATCGCGGCAGTTTGTTTGTTGCTATGGTTTTTAAAATCGGTGGTATTTTCGCTATTTATTTCTAGTGAAATAAGCGCGGAACAACTCTCTAACCTACAAAGTACTTATCTTAGTTATTGGCCGATTTGGTTATGCAGCTCTACGTTGGGTGCGTTGCTTTACCTTATTTCTGCGGTCTATCGTGCCAATGATGACACCAAAACTCCCGGCATGATGCTTGTTGTGGCCAGTATGATAAACCTTGTTCTGGATCCTATATTTATATTTGTTATGGGTTGGGGTATTAATGGTGCCGCTTTGGCGACCAGTACCGCATTTTTTATCTGCATAGGGTATTTATTGTCTGAGGCCAGAAGTAAAAACTGGTTTAGTGTGGCGAGGTTCTCTGCAGGCCATCTAGGTTACATTTTTCAATTATTTAAAATGGCTGCGGTGACCACCGTTAATCAGATATTGCCTTCGGTAAGTGCTGTTTTGGGTATGTATTTAATCTCCAGTTTAGGTACCGACGCCATCGCGTTTTGGAGCTTGATGATGCGGATAGAAACCTTTATTTTGGTTCTCTCATTATCGCTAACCATGTCGATTCCACCTATTGTTGCTCGCTATTTAGGGGAAGGAAGTCTTGATCGTATTCCTGAACTGCTGAGTGTAACTGCTAAATTTTTACTGGGTTTTCATCTGGTTATCGCGATTATTATTGCGTCAAGCTCTCATCTGCTTGCACCCCTGCTTAGTGATGTCCCTGAGCTAAACAGCAAGATGGCGTTTGCGTTGTTGGTCATTCCATTTAGCTATGGCCCATTGGGGTTATGTATGGTTGTGGTCTCTGCTTTTAATGCGTTAGGTCTACCAAAAAGAGCGGCAACCATCTCTTTTGTTCGGTTGTTTATTTTTTACATTCCAGCCATCTGGCTAGGCACGCAAGGTGGCAACATAACGTATATAGTTATTGCCGCCATGGGCGCTAACCTTCTTGCAGGGGGAAATGCGTGGTGGATGCTAAGACGACACTTTCGTTTTACCATAGAGAAAGAGCATGTTGTAGGGATCTACCGGTCATCTTGATGACTTATTACGGCTATTAGGTGTTTTGTAATTGGTTGATAATAAAACGGACAGTCTGCTGTTTAATAGACAGCTGTCCGAGGGCGTTGTTACTGATTTAATAGGAAAGAAACGATGTTGTCTCTTCCTTCTTTTTGCGCTTTTTCTAAAGGTGTATTGCCGTCTAAACCTTCAATGGTCGCATCGCCCCCATTGGCAATTAATATTTTTAGAGCGGGCAAATTGTTTGCCCATACAGCATCATGTAAAGGGGTATAACCATTACTTGGGCCTACAGCGTTAACGTCGTATTCATTGTCGATCAGCAACTGCACAATACGCATGTTGTCTTGAAACATAGCCGCATGTAGAGCTGTGCCACCATAAGAGTCACGCTCATCGACATTAGGATTTGTTGCAAGTAGTTCGATAACTTTTTCTTCGTTACCGTGATAAGCCGCTAGGTGAATAGTGTCACTGCATAGTGCGCTAAAAGAGAAACCCAAAACAGAAATAAGCGCAGCTTGTGCAAAGTATTTTTTCATAATAATCCCTTTAATTCTTCATACATGACCTAAGCAAAACCTTCTTACCCCGCAATAAAAAATGGTGGTGTTGTAAGAGTAAAAGCATTGCCGTCGATAGAGTATTCGCGATCTTAAGACTGAGTATCAGCCAGTGTGTATTTCCAGACACAATTTAACTCCAAGTTCGTGGACTTTAAATAACCAAAAAGACACTATAGTTTTGTCTAAAAAGGCAATAATCATAGTGGGTTAGGTGTGAAGTCAGCAGATTGAAGCCAAGAATGCGTTGATTGGCACGAAGGGGGGAGTCGTCACGACATTAGTGGCTGAGTCAGGTGAGGAAAATATTAGAAAAATCTATTCGGCAACCAGCGCCTGCTTTAGCTTTTCGATTAACAGTTTCGTTCCTTTTGTGCTGGCTCGGTGGGGGTAAACCGCATAGACCGAGTTTTCTGGCGGCAGTTGTAAATCTGGCAGCAACTCCACTAAATCTCCGGACTTTAGGTGATCTTCTGCCATATAGTCGGCCACTAAACTATACGCATTTGCTGCCAAAGTAGCATTAAGAATAAGATCCGCGTCGTTGACAATAAAGTAGCCATTTAAGCTTCTCGTTACTAGCTCTTGTTGGTCATTAAAATATTGGATTTTATCGCGAAAATGATTTTTTCTCCGATAAAGTGAAGCGGGCAAGGGGAGTAACTCTTCTATAGAGCTGAATCCTCCATGTATATTTATGAATTCAGGGCTGGCGACCAGTTTAAGTTGTACATCTCTAAGCTTGGTGGCGATTAAGTTTGAGTCTTGAGGCTGCCACTGTCTAATTGCAACGTCATAGCCTTCTTTAATGATGTCACTTTTCCCATCGGTTACTTCCAGTTCAAAGACAACATCAGGGTACTGTTGCTGAATAGTGCGTATAGCTGGCTCAACAAATTTTCGACCAATGAAGGTTGGCGAAGTCACTCGAACCACCCCTTGAACTTTTTGTTGGTACTCATGAGGAATTTCGCTGACGTCATCTAATAGCGTCTTTATTTGACTCGCTTTGGCATAGATTTTCTCTCCAACTTCGGTAAGCGACATGGAGCGGGTTGAACGGTTGAGTAGTACTGCACCTAACTGGTTCTCTAGATTTTTTATTTGCTTTGTTACTCGTCCGGGATCGGTGTTGCGTAGTTTAGCTGCATTAACAAAGCTTCCTTGATCAACCACATCTAAAAAGACTAATAACTGTTTGCTGTCATTCATTGCTTATTCTGCCACTAGACAAGGGGGGCATCTAGCATAGCAAGAAAAGCCTCATAAACCATTATATTATTGCCGAAGATGACAAGAGTGTATTGGTTTTATGATGGTTTTTTTCATGATAACTATTATTTATTATCACCGAATTAACCAATCACGAGGTGTATTCGATGAGTAAGGTAGTAGTAATTTCTGGTCACCCAGATTTAGAGCAGTCTCATACCAATAAAGTCATTTTGCGGGAGTTAGAAAAGAGTATAGATGGTGTTGATATACGTCGACTGGACGATTTATATCCTGATTATCAAATAGATATTGAGAAAGAACAGGCGGCGCTGTTGAAAGCGGACGCGATTGTATTTCAGTTCCCTTATTATTGGTATTCAGTGCCTGCTTTGCTTAAAAAGTGGATTGATGATGTATTTGCGTTTAATTTTGCATTTGGTCCCGAGGGTGACAAGCTTAAAGGCAAGCAGTTTATTCTCTCCTTAACCATTGGTGGCCCAGAAGATTCCTATCGTCCTCTTGGTTATAACCACTTCACTGTTGAACAGACACTTCATCCACTAGAACAACTAGCCTATTTGTCGAACATGAACTATCAGAAGCCTGTTTACACTCATGGCATGGTTTATGTTCCGGGTGTCTATAATAAATTAGAAGATGTACAAGCAAAAGCTCAGGAGCATGCTTCGCGTTTGGTTAAGCAAATTGGTGCTTCGCTTCACTCTGCTGAAAGTCAAATCAATCAATTTGTGCGCAAATGGTTCCAGCAGTTCGATCTACTGCCAGAAGATGACTCGTTTTTTGTTAAGCAGTTAGAGGATGATGTTGTGTTAGACATGATTGAAGGCGAGTTCACTGGTCATGCGGGATTCCGTGATTGGTATGGCGATATCCGTAAGTTGTTTAAGCCAAACTGTGTTCATGACGTGCGGCAAGTGCAAATTAATGATAAAGACAACGGCAAATATGGTATCGATCTACGGATACAGCTAACGGCTGAGACTTTTACTGGTGAAGTTGTCGATATTTTGGTGAACGAAGAGTGGACGGTTAGTCTAGCCAGCAATAGTGATATTTCTATAAAGCAGTATCAAGTTAAATTAGTGAATTCCTAAGCCCTTCTTTTATCGTCTCTATTGTTATTTCGAGCAGATAAAGAGGCGAGAAAGGTAATTAATAAAGGTGTTACCGAGAGATGGGGTGGCACTTTGTTTTTAACAGCCCGAGAGGATAATTTGTTATTTTAATCTATTTAAAAATAACAAATTATACGGCAGGAGGCGTTAGCTTACGTTTTATATTTTTGGGGATTAGATCTGAGTCAGGATCATATAAAAAACAGCTTTTAAGAGAGCTTTTCAAACTCACATCTGAACCAATGTACTCTAATACAATGTCCCTTGTTAACGGTTTACGGCTACTGTTCGCTGCAACTCCAATGATGCTTCCTTCAAGCGTGCTTACTTTTTGTTTAAAACTTGGGTAGAGCACTATTTCGACTACTTCATTATTGGTCAGGCTTTCATAGTCGACCATAAATATTCGTTCATTTAAAAACAGAGCTAATCCTTTGTAATAGCAGTAACTGATCTGTCCACGCTCTTCTTTATCGGCAAGTCTTTCAAATCGTTCATAATAGACTGAATTTCCTACGCTTTTTATACACACTAAGCCTTTTAAAATATGCTCTGGTGAAGACATTGAATAGTAGTATTCGTAATAATAACCAAGGTACTTATTAAGATTAGATGCGCTTTTTTCATTTAGTGTTGTTAATGCAGATTCAACAAGGGAAAACTCATTGCTTGATGTTTTATTATCGAAACTATAATTAGTTTCAAATTCTTTTCGGGGGAGATTTAATTGCGATTCAGTGACATTAAAATAGTCACATATTCGTTTCAGGTTATAACCTCTAGGGTAGTTATCACCCCTTAAATAGCGATTAAACTGTTGACGATTTATTGATAAATCACGACATACGCTAGCGATCGAAGGGTGAAATGAACATAGAAACTTTAAATTGTGACCTAGCCCCATTTCAATTTTACTCGCAAAAAACCATAGAAAACGTAACGTTACATAAGCCCCTTCGTAAAGTGAAGCACTTTGTGATTACGGTTTATTTTATGTGCGTTACTTCGCGAAATTTCTCAAAATTTAATTATGTGATGAACTGTTTAGGACCTTACAACTGCAAGTCAAAATATAAGAGAAATAATATGAATACAAAAGATAAGTTGGAATTTTACGGGGGGCCATGGGTCTCATTTTTGCCAATTATGATATTTGTTGTTGTCGCAATTTACGTTGCTACTAGTATGGCATCTGCAACAATAGAAGGAATGTGGGTAGGTGCAATCATAGGTTTATTAGTTAGCTTTATTGTTGCTAAAGACAAAGCGATATTCGGTAAAACAGTTCTTAAAGGTATGAGAGCGGAAACTGCAATTGCTCCGGTAGCATGTTGGATTTTTGCTGGTATTTTTGCAACAGTTCTTAGAGACTCAGGATTAGTCGATGGGATTCTATGGGCTGCATATCATACTGGAACATCTGGCACGACTTTTATTATTATTACTTTTTTTGCTAGTGCATTATTCGCCACAGCGGCAGGAACTGGATTTGGCACCATCACAGCAGGTATGGGGATGCTATATCCTGCTGGCGTATTGTTAGGCGCCGATCCTCTAGTACTTGCTGGAGCCATTGTTGGCGGTGGTGCGTTTGGTGATAATTTAGCTCCTATCTCCGATACAACAATTTCAGCTGCAACATCTCAAAATACAGATATAGGTGGGGTTGTTAAACACCGAGTTCGATATATAGTCCCAGCAGCTATTATGACAGTAGTAACAATGTTGGTTCTTGCAACATCTAGTGATGCTGTTTCAACACCGGTTCCACAAGAACGTATTGCTGAAATGATGGACCCTCGTGGACTGTGGATGCTTATACCTGCTATCGCAACTATCTATACTGCAATTAAAAAAGGCGATATTGTGTTTGCCACCATTATCGGCATTTTACTGGGCTCGGTCGTTTCTGTGGTGACTGGGTTAAATACAGTTGATAACATCATTTCGGTAGAAAATGGCTTACTTCTTCGTGGTGTTTCTGGTTGGATGGCTGACTTATGTATCTTGGTTGTACTATTGTCTGCTGGTATTCAGATGATGTTAGATGGTGGTGGTAGTCAACGATTACTAGAGACATTTAAGAACATAAAATCTGCACGTGCGTATGAGTTTATTTCAGGAATGTTGGCTCTGATCTTATCAGCATTAATGAGTATTAATGCCCCAGCAATTTTAGCTGTGGGTTTATCGTTTGCTAAGCCAATGGGTGAGAAGTTTGGTGTTCATCCTCATCGACGTGCAAATGTTATTGGCAACCTAGCTTGTACACTTGTTTATTCTCTACCTTGGTCAGCTGCATTGTTGTTAGCCGCAAGTTTGTCACAACAAGCAGCAGCAAGTTTTGAAGGTGTTCCAGGTCTTTCTCCTTTGGAGCTTACACCTTACGTGTTATATGCATGGTTCTTACTATTGGTCATGATGTTCGCGATTATCACCGGTTGGGGATGCGAGTATACAGATAAAGTAACGGACTCTGATAAAGCAGAAGATGAAATAGTATTAGAACGATAATACTTATAATTAGTTTATTGCTCTTTTAATGAAGAGCAATATTAGATTCAAACTATTTTTAGTTGCCTACAGATGATTAAAGAGATTGAAGGCTGAGTAATGAAGAATAATATAAAAAAAGTACAATTGGTTCTCACTGGTGGAACGATCGACTCCTATTATGATACTGAAAAATGCACAACGACCCCCAACTCAAAAAGCGTTCTCGGGGCGTTTTTGGAAAAGTACGCACGAGTAGGAAGTTCAAAAATCGATATTACTGAAGTATGTATGAAAGACAGCCGTGATGTTACGACAGAAGACATAAATGATGTTTATCAAGCAATCATGCAAAGTGAGCTCTCAGGCCACGTTGTCACTCATGGCACATTTACAATGTTTTCTAGTGCGCGACATTTACAAACTTTGTTAGCAGAAGATCATGGCCAAGTTATCGTGTTTACTGGATCAATGCTTCCACTTGAAGGTTTTTCTCCCAACGATGCCGGTTTTAACCTAGGTTCAGCAATAATGGCAGCGCAGTATGTAGAACCGGGGGTATATATTGCATTTGATGGCCAACTCTATGCGCCTGAAGATATGGAAAACTTACATTAAATTATGCGGATCGAGCTCTATTCACTGTTTGTGTTCGATAGAGTTCAATCATTTATACTTATATGGAAAAAACCGCTTGGTTTCTATATTTAGTATTTGAAATTTACCATGCATATATTGTTATAAGAGTATGCAATATATGCATGATGATGCCAGCTAATTTATGTTTATGTTTATGATTACTGGGTATTTGTTATGTTCATTATAGAAAATAAATACTAATAACTATTTTTTGGTTAGTGACTATTTGTTTTTTATGTTTGAAATGTATTTTCTGTATCTTTGTATTGTTTTATTCAGGGCGAATCTAATTATTATACTTCCTGTTATTATCGGGTGGTTTATTTTTTCTGTCGAGTTAGATAAAGGTTTTTGCATTATTAACATAAATTGATCCTTATGGTCGATTTGTGAATTATTACTATCATGGGGTTTAGAATTATGAAAAATGTTCGTGTTGAAGAAGATCTTTTAGGCGAATTAGAAGTTCCTGCTGATGCTTATTATGGTATCCACTCTTTAAGAGCTAAAAATAACTTTAATATTTCGAATGTCACCGTTTCTGATGTGCCTGAATTTGTTCGTGGCATGGTTATGACAAAAAAAGCAGCGGCTTTAGCAAACAGAGATTTGGGTGTTCTCCCGGTAGATGTTTCAAATGCAATCATCAGAGCCTGTGATGATATTTTAATTGAAGGAAAAGGGATGGATAGCTTCATCTCTGACATTTACCAAGGTGGCGCTGGTACGTCAATTAATATGAATACCAATGAAGTGATTGCCAATATTGCTCTTGAGCATATGGGTAAAGAACTCGGTAGCTATGACACTATTAATCCCAATGATCATGTTAATAAAAGCCAGTCTACTAACTGTGCGTATCCGACAGGTTTTCGTATTGCATTGTACAGTTCGCTACAAAAACTATGCGAGAAAATAGCTCAGGTTGCCGATGCGTTTGAGCGCAAATCTTTTCAATACAAAGATGTATTAAAAATGGGTAGAACTCAACTTCAAGACGCAGTACCAATGACCGTTGGCAGTGAGTTTTTAGGTTTTGCGGTTTTATTACGGGAAGAGATTAAGAACATTAACTATAGCGCTGAGCTCTTACTGGAATTGAACCTTGGTGCAACTGCTATTGGTACAGGGCTGAATGCAGTTGAAGGCTACCAAGAAACCGCAGTTAGTTACTTAACAGTGATCAGTGGCTATTCGTGTAAACCAGCGGAGAACTTGATCGAAGCGACAAGTGATTGTGGTGCTTATGTAATGGTTCATAGTACGCTGAAACGTTTAGCAGTTAAGTTATCTAAGGTAAGTAATGATTTAAGGCTGTTGTCGTCTGGTCCTCGTACGGGTTTAAATGAAATCAACTTACCTGAGCTTCAAGCGGGTTCTTCAATAATGCCTGCTAAAGTGAACCCAGTTATTCCTGAAGTTGTAAACCAGGTCTGTTTTAAAGTATTTGGTAATGATACGACGGTTACGTTTGCTGCGGAAGCGGGCCAGTTACAGTTAAATGTGATGGAACCCGTTATTGCTCAAGCTATGTTTGAGTCGATTGAGCTGCTTGGTAACGCCTGTATTGCTCTTGATGAGAAATGTGTATCCGGTATCACTGTGAATAAAAAAGTATGTGAAGATTTTGTACACAATTCGATAGGTATTATCACTTACTTAAACCCATATATCGGCCACCATGAGGGCGACGTAATTGGTAAGATATGCGCAGAGACAGGCAAGAGTGTTAAAGAAGTGGTATTGGAAAGAGGCTTACTGAATAGAGAAGAGCTAGATAATATCTTATCTGTAGAGAATTTGATTTCTCCTAAATATACTGCTGAACGCTTTAAATAGAAGTAATGAAAAGAAAGTAATCTATACTAAATAAGCGATTAGATAAAGTAACTAATACAATTAAATAAGTAATGATGCGTGACAAGGAGTGTCGATTTCTTATTGATAGTATTTAACTTTTAATTGTTCTCTTTGTTAAGATTAGACTCTGTTAAATATCAATTACATTGCTTATCAATTAGATATTATATCAAGTGATAAATATGAATAACAAACAATTGCCGTACTACGTCTCGCAGGCAGGATCTTCCCTGCTTGAAACTCCAGTTCTAAATAAGGGTAGTGCTTTTACCTTACAAGAGAGGAAATCATTTAATTTAAATGGTTTACTTCCTGAAGCGATTGAAACCATAGAAGAGCAAGTCGAGAGAGCATACTTGCAGTATCAAGAGTTTGAAGGTGATATGACAAAACATATCTACCTAAGAACGATTCAAGATACCAATGAAACTCTGTTCTATTCGCTTATCCAAAATCATTTAAGCGAAATGATGCCGATTATATATACCCCAACTGTCGGGGCCGCTTGTGAGAATTTTTCAAGTATATATAGAAGAGCCAGAGGATTAATTGTTTCCTATCCTAATATCGATTGCATAGACGACATATTGAATAATGTAGCCAATAAAGATGTGAGAATTATTGTCGTTACTGATGGTGAGCGTATTTTGGGTTTAGGTGATCAGGGTATTGGCGGCATGGGGATCCCTATTGGCAAACTTTCTCTATACACGGCCTGTGGTGGGATTAATCCATCAAATACGCTTGCTGTAGTGCTCGATGTTGGTACAGACAACCCTAGGTTACTATCTGATCCTATGTATATGGGATGGAGACATCCTCGTATTCGTGGAGAAGAGTACGATATATTTGTTAGTCAGTTTATACAGGGGGTAAAAGGAAGCTGGCCTGATGCCTTGATTCAATTTGAAGATTTTGCACAAAGAAACGCAATGCCGCTATTACAAAAATATCAGAATGAAGTGTGCTGTTTTAACGATGATATTCAGGGTACAGCTGCGGTCACCGTTGGTACTTTGCTCGCTGCCTGTAGCGCCTCCGGTGAGATGCTACGTGATCAGACCATTACCTTTCTTGGTGCAGGATCCGCCGGCTGTGGTATTGCGGAGGCAATTATTGCCCAAATGGTGGCTGAAGGTTTGACGGACCAAGAAGCGAGACAAAGAGTCTTTATGGTTGACCGCTGGGGGTTGCTGACCAATGGCATGCCTAACTTAAGAGATTTTCAAGCAAAACTGGTTCAGCAAAAACAGGACTTGACGGGTTGGGACATCGAGAGCCCATCAATATCACTTTTAGATGTTGTCGTTAATGCAAAACCAACGGTATTGGTAGGAGTGTCTGGGCAACCCGGTCTATTTACCGAAGAGATCATAAAGAAGATGCACCAGAACTGTACTCGTCCAATTGTGTTTCCATTATCAAACCCGACAAGCCGTGTTGAAGCGACCCCAGAAGATATCCTCAACTGGACTAATGGTGAAGCTTTGGTAGCAACAGGTAGTCCATTTGAGCCAGTTAAAGTCGCAGACAAGGTTATTGACATTGCGCAGTGTAACAACAGCTATATATTTCCCGGTATTGGTTTAGGGGTATTGGCTGTAGGAGCTAAGCGTGTTACCAAGGAAATGTTGATGGAATCTAGTCGGGCTTTAGCAGACTGCTCTCCCTTGCTAAAAGATAAGAATGGAGCAGTGCTTCCCCCATTAGAGGAGATTACTCAAGTTTCAAAACATATTGCTTTCGCTGTAGCAAAAAAAGCGATGAAGCAAAAAGTCGCTCCAATGCGAACGGATGAAAGAGTTGCCGAAAAACTTGAAATGCAATTTTGGAAGCCTGTTTATAGAGAGTACAAGCGTTCTGCCTCATAAGAAAAATTATCTAAAGTAAATAATTAAAATATATGGATGTATGTATTTGTTCAATGATGCTCATTATTAATGAACAGGTAACAATACGGTATGCATGACTTAAAAATTCCTCCCTCAAGAAGTTTGTGGATTTTATGAAGTAACGTTATCTAAAGGTTTGGGAGTTAGTTGATAATTAATAATTGTCAGGACGACGAATTCAGCAGTAAATAATGTATTTACTGCTGAAAAGTGACGGATAAATAATAATTAAATTATTTCTGCTCTTTGCCACCAAGAATTAATAAAGTTGGTTTTTCATATAGCTTTGAAGCAATTGTTTGAACTTTGATGATGCCGTCTTCAACAAAGAAAGTATCAGTACCGTAAATCGCTTCTTTCTTTTCTGAAGGTGTAAAGTTCCAAGTAATGTAAATAGTGCGGTCATCAACAATGGCAGGGTCAATTGCGTTTGAACCATTGTCGAATCTGTGGAAGAGATATTCGAATACTTTACGAATTTCTTGTGGGCCTCTGAACATAACATTGTTTACGATCATAAGAGAGTTTTGGTCGTAGTGAACGGCGATTCCATCAAGGTCTCTTGCTACCCAAGCATCAATATGTTCTTGCCATACTTGCCCTGTTGGTGCTGTTTTTGCGGATGCAGAAAAAGCGGTCATACTGAATAGAAGTGCTGCTAACACTGCAAAATGTTTTCTAAATTTCATTGTAGGTTTCCTTTTTAGAGTTATTTTGTTGCTATCTCTTTAGCAGGTTCTATTAGATGTTTTTATCGAAAAGAAATAAACAAAAACAAGCGAAAAACGATATTTGTTTGATAATGTCAAACGAAAAAGTGTTCTATGGGTAATTAATATAATCGCTAAGGTTTATTAATAAAAAAATGGGCTGAAAAAATAAGGAGAGAATAATTGGAGTTAATGCTGATTATTGACGTTTTTATAATATGAACAGTTGATGAAAGGATAGAGGGTATGATTTATTCTCATATCTAGAAGTTTATCTTTAGCATGAAGAAATTATAGTTTGTTACATTCGTTAGACTGTTTTTTAAATATTGTGGCAAAGTGGGAGAGTCTTTCTGTGGTCAGCTCCTGAGTTGGACCGCTCATCCCGGCCGCAGCGACCAGTTTTCCATCTTTATAAAGTGGAATAGACATGCAACTCAAACCTTCTTGCGCTCCACCATGATCAATGGAGTACCCTTGCCCTACAATGGTATCCAATTTTTGCTCAATGGTGGTATCCAATTTTCCCGCTTTGCGCAGGCTTCGTCTTATGTCTTGTTCATCATCTAATGCAACAAATAACTTGCCAATGGCAGACGTGGTTAATCCTTCTCGTTTGCCTCGGGGGCTACGGATCGTTAGGGGGTTATTACCTTCAATCGCATCAATATAAATGTACTCTCGGGTGCCACATAAAACGGCCAAATACGCGGTTTGTCCTGTGGTCATTGCCATATAGCGGATGAGTGTGCTGTATTGAAGGCGCAAGTTATCATAGGTTTTCTCTAAAGAACGAGACAGCTCGCTAAGTCTTAGTCCAAGACGATATCCTTCAGGAGTATTACTGATATATCCCATTGCAGCCATGGTATTCAGCAATCCGTGCAGAGTCGTTTTGTTAATTGCCAGTTCTTCAGAAAGCTGTTGAAGGGGAACCGCACCACCACTGGCCGCCAGAGCTTCTAGGATAAGAAAGCTTCGTTCGACTGATTGTATTTTTTTGGTTTCGTTAATCATCTATCAACCTGATGGTTTGCAGTATTAAAAAGAGTTCTATTAATAATAATATGTCCTGCTATATAACGTTATTTTGACTATCTATTCCAGCATGTTTAGATGGATTTGATAGCTAGATCTAGTTGTTTGATATTGTCGAACTATAGGTTAGATGAGCTCTCAGTATTTTCATAATGAAATGATTGGTTTTTTATTATTTTTGTTTATTATTGAACGTAATTAAATATCAGTACTGAGGTGTACAATGCAATGTAAAGGGTTTTTGTTTGATTTAGATGGAACATTGGTTGATTCGAATGCTGCTGTTGATCGCTCATGGCAGAGTTGGTGTGAACGAAACAATATTGATTTTTTGCTTGCTGCAAAGGTATATCATGGCCGACCTGCGGGCGATACGATTAAGGAACTACTACAAGATGTTAGTGCAGAGAAAATTCAGCAAGAGATTTTATGGCTGCAAAATCAAGAAAGTACCGATGTAGAGGGAGTGGAAGCACTGCCGGGTGCGATCGCTTTTTTACAAAAAGCCAATGAGATGAGTATTCCATGGGCAATTGTTACCTCTGGGACATTACCTGTCGCTAGTGCACGAATCAAAGCTGCCGGTATACCAGCACCCTTGGTATTAATTACCCCTGAACGGGTGAAAAATGGTAAGCCAGATCCAGAACCTTTTATACGTGGGGCAAGTGAGTTGGGTCTAATGGCATCAGATTGCGTAGTATTTGAAGATGCGCCATCAGGTTTGAACGCTGGCAATGCATCGGGGGCAAAAACGGTAGCAGTATTAAGTCAGTTTGAACAAAACGAGTTACCAAGGGCAGATGGATATATTCGATCAATGGCGGAAATAACGGTAAATAAAACTAGTAATGGGGTGTTTGAGTTGAACGTCTAATTGTTCGATATGAGATAAGTAGAAAGAGGCTAGTGATGACCAGCCTCTTTTTAATGTTGTCGTTATTTACAACGGTATTGGAAACAGAGTGTTTTACTCAGCAGATGTTGCTACGCTTTTATTGTTTCTCTTTTTAACGATGTCGTATAACCAGATAATTGCGAAGATTGGCAGGATAACTAGAGGCACAACAGATACCGCTTGGAATGACTCAACTGATGCTACACGAGTCACTTCTTCCATCATTTCAGGTGATAAAGAAGCTAGTTTGTCTGCACCACCAGCTGCTTCTGCGCGGGCGGCATCAAAAATAGACCCCATTTGTGGAAGAACGAACTGAATTGAGAGACCGCCAGCGAAACCGAGTAAACCAAGTGCTAAAGCACCACCGTTAGGGAAACGCTCAGAGATGATTCCCTGCATTGTTGGCCACATGTAACATACACCGATGCCCCAAACCGTTGCAGCAAGGAATGCTGGAAGCGGAGAGTCAGCAAGGCTTAGCATGTAAAGACCACCCGCTGCAAAGACACAACTTATTGTCATCAGGCCAACAGAAGAGATGTGTTTGAATACTACGCCAGCGAAGTTACGCATAACAAACATTAGCGCACTTACGTAAACCAAAAGCAGAATCCCTTGCATACCAACAATGTTAGATAGTGCAACGTTTACCCATTGCCCCGGAGCAAGCTCTGATGCTGCTGTTAGGAACATACAGCCCCAGAATACCCAGAATAGAGGACGACGGATGAGTTCAAGCACCATATCTTTGTAGCTTACACCGTTAGCAACACGTTCCGTTACAGGGAACTCAGTCGCTAGTGTCCATTTGATCATCAACAGTGCCGGAAGGAAAAGTAGAGATAAGTTAAGCTGCCAAGGAAGACCCATGCCACTAAATAGAACACCAGCCAATCCACCTACAACGATACCGGCAGGCCACCATGAATGAAGAACGTTTAGTCTATGTGCTTTTTCTTCTGGGAAAAGCGCTGCAATCATTGGATTCGATGCAGCTTCTACTGCACCCCAACCGAGGCCGGTTAACAATAAACTACACCAAACGATATAAACAGACATATCAGAAACCGGCATTACCGCGGCAGCAAGTAGACCCGCAGTACTGGCAATATAACCAAAAGCAGAGCAAAGTAGCATGCGTTTCATGCCCATCCAGTCAACCATAGCACTACCGAACAGTAGTGTAAGAGCAAAGCCTGTGAAGGTTGCCCCTAATGCTTCACCAACCATTGAAGCCGAGCTTAGAATGTCGATCTTGTCGTAAATATCCGCTTGTAGATCCGGTGCGATGTTAGCTCGAACGGCGAAACCTAAACCTATCATAAAGATAGACAGGTTACCGATTCTAAACAGTAACTTTTTATCAAGTTCTTTAGTCATAATCCATTTCCTAATTAGTAGGGTAATTAATGTTTCTAAGGGTTGCTGTTATTCCCCTGTGTAAGCAGCAACGCCATTAAGTTGTAAAATTCTCAACATCATTGGTCGTTAAAAGTGTTAGCTAAAAGAGCGATATGTAGTTAAGAATTTTTGTTTCGAAAATAACATACACCTAGTTTTTGATTTGAAAAACTAAACTTTTGTGTGTTTGTGTTATCCGTCATGTTTTTTCAATGCAAAAATACTTTTTAGGGTTAAAGCGTGATCTAGAACACTTTATTGCCAGAACAATAAGGTTGTAGCGAGGGTGATGTGATGATTTTTCTGTTGTTCACTAAGCTCTTATGTGTATTTTCCTTTTCTTTTTATTATTAAATACAATTAGTTAAAATTAATTTTTTTGTTGTTATGACCGCGACTAGTGTGTCAGAAGCAATAGTAGCGAACAGGCTTTTATATCGAAATAAATATGAAACTGAATCGATAAAGATACCTTGCGGAACTGAGCGTTTAGCTTGTTTAATTCAGAAAAGAAGGATCGTTATCAAAAATATTTAAAAACTGTATTTTCGAAATGAAATTAAAAAGATACCATCATCACCAAGATAAAAACATAAGGTCATCGTCTTCAATCGTGTGATTTATTGAACGGATACCGGTAAGACGAAAGGCGATAACAAGCTCAGAAGAGGGAATAATGGCAGTTAACTTGATGCAATCAATGACACAGGATCCAGCCTATGATGGTGAACGGGCTAATGTGATCGAACTTAGCAATAGTAGTGGGATGAAAGTGACCTTTATGGATATAGGTGCGACTTGGCTCAGTTGTAGACTACCTATTAACGATAAAGAGCACGAGGTCATACTTGGTGTTTCTAACATGGCCGATTTTGAAAGTCACACGACGTACCTTGGTGCAACGGTCGGTCGTTTTGCCAATAGAATTGCTGGTGGCCGATTTACTATTGGTGAAGAGAGTTACCAAGTATTAATCAATCAGGGTGACAATGTGCTGCACGGTGGCCCTGAAGGATTCAACAAAAGACGCTGGAGTATCGACAAACTAAGTGATGCTAGTGTCTGTTTCTCGTTACTGTCGCCAGATAATGATCAAGGGTTTCCCGGTAATCTAGCAGTCACAGTGACGTATACACTAACGGAATCAAATGAACTTACCATTCGCTATACTGCAAAAACAGATAAAGCGACGCCGGTTAACTTAACAAATCACGCATATTTCAATTTAGAGGATGCAGAACAAGGGAGTGACTGTCGTAATCATAAGTTAGCTATTGCAGCGGATTTCTATTTACCGATAGATGCACAGGGAATACCTTTGGGCCGTTTCGTGTCCGTAGAAGAAACTAGCTTTGATTTTAGAAATCAGAAAGCCGTGTCTCGTGATTTCTTAAGCGATGAACAGCAACGAGCTGCGAAAGGTTATGATCACTGTTATATCTTTACACCTGTGAGAGACCTTAAAGAGCCGGTGGCAGTACTGACAAATAGTGATTGTTCGATCAAAATGAGCGTCTATACTGACAAACCTGCCATGCAGTTTTATACGGGTAATTGGAACGGAGGAACACCGAGACGTTTGGTGGGTGAGTACTGTGATTATTCCGCAATTGCTCTAGAAACGCAGTTGTTACCAGATGCTCCTAACCACCCTGAATGGCCAACTCCTTGTTCGATTCTACAACCTAGCGATTGCTATCAATATCAAACCTCGTATAAATTTGAGTTTTAGTTACTAACTAACAAACTGATAAAAAAAGCTGGCTAACCTTAGGAGGTTGTGCCAGCTTTTGTCGCCTTTAGTGGTCAATGCTTGGCTTGAGCTGTGACTAAATCATAATGAGACTGAAAAATACCCAGCTAGGCCATAATCACTTTATCGACTTCACCAGTCAGGTTTTCGTAATCAAATTTAGATATTTCACTATCAACAACAACGGTATCAATATCTTTTAAATCAGCAAACTTGGCGAAAGAATCTTTATTAAACTTTGTCGAATCCAGCAGCAATACTTTCTTGGTGGCAGAATTTATCATTTCAGCTTTTAGGTGTGCAGTTTCCGTGTGGAACGTGGTTAACCCGTTATCAAAGCTCAGTGATGAAGTGGCAAGAAACAGCTTATCGAACTTATATTTACTTAGTTCAGAGGTCGCTGTGCCGCCATAGCTGTAGTGAAACCCTTTACGGATTTTTCCACCTAATACGTTAACGTCAAATTCACTTTTGCTTTCAAGTAATTTTGCGATTTCGAAATCATTGGTGAAAATTCTCAGTCGTTTAATATCAGAGTTTGTCAGAATACGCGCCAGAGCAGCGGTACTGGTTCCGGTATCGATGAGTATGGAGTCTTCTTCTTCAATTAACTCAACCGCTTTAAATGCGACTTTGATCTTTTTGTCTTCGTTTTCCCTTTCATTAAGGAATTTTTCATGGGCTATATCAGACTTAAGGATCGCGCCACCATGGGTACGGATGACATCTCCCGCTTTTTCAAGCTCGGTTAAATCGGTACGGATCGTCGCAGTTGTAACATCAAAATACTGCGCTAACTCATTCACGCTGACACTTATTTTCTCTTTTATTAAGCCGAGGATTTGCTGTTTACGCTGTTCCCCGTACATCACCTTTTTAGACATGTTGTTCAGACCTCAATTAATTAACTCGTTCTACATCTATTTTTATTTGTTTTCATTATATGAGTGCAACTTGCAGATTACAACCAATTAAAAAATAAGGTTTTAAAACAAAATGAAAAGCATGAATACGAAAAATCAATGTATTTCAACGAGATCAGCAAGTGATACTCAAATGTTGGCTTTATAACGCCTTTTACTGCTCCTATTTCGTTGTCTATTTGCAAATTACAAACGAAAAATATGAAAAAGCATGATATTTATCACAAGCAAATAAAAATATAACTTTTCAAAACGAAAAAATGTGGTTATAGTATTTTCGAAATGAAGATAAAGGCTTGCTTTCGAAATTATATAAAAGCAAGGCTTGTTTAAACAAAAATCGGAGAGAACAATGAGCTTAACAGTTAAAGAGCTAGCAGCACTATTTGACCACACCAACCTTCACGCTTACGCAACGAAAGAAGATTTTCAGAAGTTATGTGATGAAGCAAGTGAATACGGCTTTGCATCCGTTGCTATCAACTCTTACCCAGTAGAAATGTGTCGCGAAATGTTACGTGGTTCCGGTGTTCTTACGGGTGCTGCAATTGGCTTCCCTCTGGGTCAAACGACAATTGAAGCGAAAACATTTGAAGCACAAGATGCAGTAGATAAAGGCGCTGAAGAATTTGATTACTTGCTAAACGTAGGCAAGGTTCGTGAGCATGATTGGGATTACATTAGGCGTGAGATGGAATCTCTGGTATCTGTTGCTCGCAAAGGTGGCATCGTATGTAAAGTGATTTATGAAACATGCTACTTGAGTGAAGAGGAGATTATCGAAGTATCAAAAATCGCTGCAGAGGTTAAGCCTGATTTTGTTAAGACTTCTACTGGTTTTGGTACTGACGGTGCAAAACCAGAGCACATTGCGATCATGAAGCAATACTCTGGTGTTGAAGTTAAAGCATCTGGCGGTGTACGTACACTTGCTGCTGCTCGTGCAATGGTAGAAGCGGGCGCGACACGTATTGGTAGTACTTCTGGTATCAAAATCGTTGAAGAACTAAAAGCTGAACTAGGCGAGTAATCTCGGCTTATAACGACTATTGAATTAACTGCCGATGTCGAAGCCTGTTTATTAACGGTTTGTTTATAACCTATTTGTTTCTAAAGAAATTATTTCTAAAGCAATAGTTTCTAATGAAGTTGTTAACAAAGTAATGGTTATAGACACCAAAATGGTCAATGGACATCGGTTCAACGCAATGAAGGTTGAATGAAAATGAAAGATAAAATTAATGTTTGTCTTATCGGTTGTGGTCGAGCTGGCATGATCCACGCCAGAAGTTACAACGGTAATGTAGCAGGTGCTCAGCTTATCGCGATCTGCGATCCGTTTGAAGAGAACTTGAAAACAGCACAAGCAGAGTTAAACGTTAAATATCAGTACACCGACTATAACGATGTTCTTCTCAATGATGAAGTTGATGCAATTGTTGTTGTAACGCCAACTCAATTTCATAAAGATATTGTTGTTGCTGCTGCTAATGCAGGTAAGCATGTTTTCTGTGAAAAACCGATGGCTGGTAGTGCAGAAGAGTGTGACGCAATGATTGAAGCGTGTAAGGCAAATAACGTTAAGCTTCAGCTTGGCTTTATGCGTCGCTTTGATGAGAGCTTTCAAAAAGGCAAAGAGATCATCGAGAACAAGCAAGTTGGTGAAGTCACAATGATTAAGTCATTGACTCACGGCCCAAGTGAGCCAAAAGCTTGGATGTTCGATATCTCAGACAGTGCTGGTCCTATTGGTGAGGTAAATAGCCACGATCTCGATACCTTACGCTGGTATGCCGGCTCAGAAGTGAAAATGATTCATGCTATTGGCCGCAATTTCCGCTCACCTGAAATCGCGTCTGATTATCCAGATTATTACGATACTTGCGCTGTGTTACTCGAGTTTGAAAACGGTGTATTAGGTATGGTAGATGGTGCTCAATATGTGCAGTACGGCTACGACGCGCGCGCCGAGATTTTAGGTACGCACGGTATTGCTAAAGTAGGTTGCCAAAAGAATAACAATGTGGAGTTAGTAACGAAAGAGAAGTTGTTACACACCGATTCAATGCCGTCTTGGACTAAGCTGTACAAAGACGCTTATATCGCTGAAGCGAAAGCGTTTGTTGAAGCAATTCAAAATGATACAGAAACGGAAGTGACTGGTTACGACGGTAAAATGGCATTAATTCTAGTTCAGGAAGGTTTGAAGTCTCTACTTGAAAAACGTCCTGTTTATATTGGAGAAGAGTAAGATGAGTACTATGAAAGCAGCCCGTCTTAAAGGTAAGTTAGATATTCAAGTAGAAGATGTAGCAGTTCCTGAAATTGCTGAAAATGAGATGCTATTGAAAGTAAAATCATCTTCTTTATGTGGCACCGATGTACGTATGTACATGAATGGTTACAAAGATGTCTCTTCTGAAAATCCATTGACCATTGGTCATGAGTTCGCTGGGATTATCGAGAAAGTTGGTTCACAGGTGAAGGGCTACCATGCTGGTCAAAAGGTCGCGATTGCTCCTAATATCGGTTGTGGAACGTGTGATCTTTGTGTAAGTGGTCAAACTCATCTTTGTGATGACTATGATGCATGGGGCGTAACAATGGATGGCGGTTTCGCTGAATATGTTCGTATACCTTCTTTTGCGATAGAGCAGGGTAATATTGCTCCTTTGGATGACGATATTTCATTTGCTGAAGCATCGTTAGTTGAGCCTCTTAGTTGTGTTTATAACGGTCAGAAGCGTATTAACATTCTTCCTGGTGATGACGTACTGGTTGTTGGTATGGGACCGATTGGTCTTATGCATGTCATGGTATGCAAACTTTTTGGTGCAGCAAAAGTGATTGTTGCTGATCTTAGTGAGGAGCGGTTAGCGAAAGCGAAAGAGCTGTTCCCTGATGTATACACAGTGACGGGCGATTTAACAGAAGGTATTAAAGCCATCACGGGTAAAGGCGTAGACGTCAGTATTATTGCTGCACCAGCCGCGATTGCTCAGTCGCAATCGACCGAGTACATGAATATGAATGGTAAGATTTTGTTCTTTGGTGGATTACCAAAAGATAAAGAGAATATTCTGTTAAATTCGAATACTATCCACTACAAGCAGTTGAGCATTCACGGTTGTACCAAGCAGAGTGTTTATGACTATCGACTTTGCAGCAAACTGGTTAATGACAAGCGTATTCCGCTTCATCTGATTGTTTCAGAAACATACTCGCTTAATGAGTTTGATAAGGCGCTTGATAATGCTGCGGCTGCGAGAGGCCTTAAACATGTGATCACTTTTGATTAAGCGATCGCAATAATAATCCTGCCAGCCTCCTCTTAAAATGGGGAGGTCGAAACAGAAATAATAATGAACACAGAACATCATGTATTACTACAAAGGAGGCAGTCTATGGAGCCGACACTACTTGCAGCGATTGATTTAGGGACAAGTTATATAAAAGTTGGTATCTACGACACGTCTGGACATTGTCTCGCGCTATCAACAAAAGAAATGAAAATCGACAACCCAAGTGCTGGAGTATTCCTGCAAAGTGGTGAGTATATTTTCGACTCTGTATTGACCTGTTTTAAAGGAGCATTAGCCAAAATTGATAAACCAGCGAACGTTAAATCTATTGCCTTTACAGGACAAATGGCTGGCGTTATGGGTGTGGATGAATCGCTAAACGACATCACGTCTTGGTCTTGCTCATTAGATACGCGTTATTATCCATACGCTAAAACTATGCTGAAAAAGCACAGCCGCTTGCTGGTAGAGATTTCAGGTACTAACTCGCCATTAATGGCACCAAAAATTGAGTGGTTCGAAAAAGAATTTCCTGATGATGCCGCCCGCGTTAAAAAATACATGATGATTAGCAGCTACATCATCGCTAAGCTGGCAAAAAGCCGTGTAGAAGACACCACTATTGATAGCTCATTTATTACATGGACTGGCCTTGCTGATATTGCTAACTGTTCATGGAGCAAAAGGTTGTGCGATCTTGTCGGTATTTCTATTGATAAACTTCCACGTATTACAAAATCAAACGAAAAAGTCGCTACATTGGCAACAGAGTATTCTGAAATGCTAGGTTTGGATCCTAACGTGACGTTAGTATCAGGCTCAGGAGATAAAGTTGCCGGAATCGTAGGCGCGAATGTTTCTGAGATCAATGACTTAGTGTTTGAAGCGTCATCATATGGTGCCGTTAGCTGCATGGTTGATAAGTATATCCCCAATTTAAAATCGATGAATTACGATGCACTGTTAAATGCCACGGACAATAATTATATTTTGCATAAATATATTCCAGGATCAGGCATCATTATTAAGTGGTTCAAAGATAATTTTTGTGAAGGTCGTACGTTTGAAGAGATCGATTTGGACGCAAAAGATCTTAAAGCCGGCTCTGATGCTCTAATGTGCATAGGTTTATTAAGTGGTAGTAATATGCCTTTTAACGAGGATATTAAAGGCATGTTCCTTGGTCATACTTTACTGCACAAACCTGCACACTTTTACCGATCTTTGCTGGAGTCTTATGCTTATGAGATTTCACTGACGGTAGACTCTATCCGTGAGCTTTATCCGCATATTAAAATGGATTCAATTAAGATGATTGGAGGAGGAGCGAATTCGTCTGTTTGGCCTCAGATCATTGCTGATGTATGTGGCCTCAAGGTTGATATTATGTCTCGACATGATGAAGCCCTTTGGGGAACTGCACTATTGGCTGGCAATGCGATAGGAGCAATAGATGATATTGCGGCCACCGCAAAAGCGCATATAGAAGTAAAGCGTAGCTATGAACCCATTGCGGATAATAAAGAAAAATATAAGAAGTACCGAAGCTTGTACTGCAAACTGTGTAGCGATATGAATGACTACTATGTTGAGCTGAACAATATTTAGGTAACATTTTACTTGTTGGTCAGCGCTGCAATAGCAAATGACCTTAATAAGTGATCTCCCTCACCTCCGATGAAAGTGGTTGTTACAGGCTTCTGCTTTCATCTTTTTTCTCTTTTCTTTTCTTTGTTTCTTTGTTTTATCGCAAAAACAGTCTCTGCTACCTTTCATAATGAAAATTTATTCTTTTGACTCTTTGTTCTGATTTTTTGTTTTGTTCTGTTATCACATTTCCGTTCGACATTATCGAATCCCTTGCGGCAAGAGAGGGTTTAACTGGTTCTTCTATGACTCTATTTGTTATTTTGGTGTGATAACTTTCGTTTTTATTATGAAAATAAATCCTTTTATCGAAAATAAACAATAAAAATATGAGCTAACACACAAATATTCGAAAATGATATTTTCATAATAAAAATTGAGGGTATAGTGTGCTCATGAAGTGATTTAACAGTCTGTTGGAAGAGCCGAGTTGTTAGCGGATAAAACGTTTCCTATGGCTGTTTTCGAAAAAAGAAGGCGGGAGCAATGAAATTAGATATTAGAGCAAAATTAGTACCTGTTACTTTCAGTGAAACTAATGACCGAGAAAAACTGGAATTTGACGAGCAGATGCTTCGTTTAAAAGAAATGTACGGAAAGGAAGCTGAGTTTCTTGACCCTATTGTAGTGGGTGAAGAGTTACCAAAAGAAGCCGATGCAATTGTGTTCCCTCAATTAATCTTTGCTGCTTTTCGCCATCAAGAAGAGCTAAGCAAATATGACCTGCCAATGGTGGTTTTAACCTCTAAGTTTGGCACTGTTGAAATGTGGGACTGGGAAATTGTTTCCTATCTGCGTGCTCGCGGTATGAATGTGTTTTCTCCATACAACGTAGAGCTGGGTAAAGTAGTTCTTCGTTCAATCGGAGTTAAAACTCACCTACAACAAGGTGCTAAGTTCCTAATGTTTCAGGATGACCCAGGCGAAGGTATGCAGCCGGGAATCTTTAAACGTTTTTACTGGTGGGAGCAAGAATGTACCCAACGCATGGAAGAAGCCACCGGTGTTCAGATAATTTATCGTAGCTGGAAAGCTGTTAATGAACGTGCAGCAGAAATCTCAGATGAAGAGGCAAAAGCCCTTTGGGATTCTTGGGATGTAGAAAATGAAGGTCTTAATCAACATCAACAACTTCTTCCTGCCAAATTGTACATTGCAATTAAAGAAGTTATCGATGAAGTGGGTGATATCGAAGGTATTGGAGCTAACTGTCTGAATGAATCGGCAAGTTGTGCAACAACACCGTGCCTTGTTTGGAACATGCTATTTGAGAAAGAAGACATAATAGGTTGTTGTGAAGGCGATACGCTGACCATGCTTAGTACTTACATCATGTACCGTTCCTTATACGAGCCAATCATGATGACGAACATCTACCCATTCCTTGTTGGTATGGCGGCCATCGCTCACGAGAAAATGGATGCATTCCCTGATGTACCTGAGCCAGACAACTGTGCGCTTGGCGTTCACTGTGGTTACGGTGGCCTTGCAAACCGTAGTTTCTGCTCTAAGTGGAAAATGGTGCCTAAGGTGTTGGGAATCGTTGATGATAATGCCTACATGATTGATTGTGAGCTGCCAACGGGTGAAGTGACTCTTGCGAAAATTCACCAAGATTTCAATGAAATAGCAATCATCCCCGCACAAATTGATGATTACCTTCAGTTCCCAGGAACCGATGCTCGTAACGCATCACTCATTCGCTACAACGATGGTGAAAAAGTGATGGATGAGCTGTCGAGCCACCATCAAATGATCATTACTGGCGATCAGAAAGTGAAGCTACAACAGATGGCTCGCGTATTTAACTGGAATGCCAAAGTTATCGACTAATAACAACTTATAACTGATGCCGGCCTAGTGTAGAGCGAGCTCCCTAGGCCGGCATCAGAACCATAATACTGAATAAGGATGAAACAAATGAAAAAATTTAGAGCTGCCGTTATTGGCACCGGTTTTATCGGACTTGGTCACGTAGAAGCATTACGCCGTTTAGGCAACGTTGAGGTGGTTGCAGTTTGCGACAGCTTTAATGCAAAAGAAAAAGCAGAATTGATGCATGTAGAGAAGTACTACTACGACTATAAAGAGATGTTCGAGAAGGAAGAGTTAGATGTGGTACACGTGTGTACTCCGAATAACACTCACTACCGAATTACTGTTGACGCAATGCACGCTGGCATTAACGTAATGTGTGAAAAACCACTGTGTCTTAACCCTGAAGAAGCGGAAGAGATGGTTAAGGTCAAGAACGAAACGGGTATGGTTGGTGGTATCAATTTCCACAACCGTTTTTACCCAATGCCAACTGAAATGCGTCAACTGGTTAAAGACGGCAAATTGGGTCGTATTTTTAATGTTCATGGTGGCTATGTTCAAGATTGGATGTCTAAGCAGACCGATTACTCTTGGCACGTAGAGCGTGAAAATACAGGTAACTCTCGTTGTGTCGCTGATATTGGTCTGCACTGGGCTGATCTTGCTGAAAACGTAACGGGTTCTCGTATTGTAGAAGTTATGGCTCAGTACGCAACAGTTTGGGAAGAGCGCTTACAACCAGAAGGTGAAGTAGAGACTTTCGCAGAAGCTTCTGACGACATAACTTACACAAAACGTCCTATCAACACTGAAGATCACGGTAACCTGATGATGCGTTTCGACAACGGTGCTATCGGTACAGCGGTTATCTCTCAGGTAATGCCTGGTCGTAAAAATAAGACAGACTTGATTGTATCTGGTACTGAACTTTCAGTTCACTGGGATACAGATTCTATCACTGAGCTTTGGGTTGGGCATCGTGATAAGCACAATGAGATTGCGACTAAGTCTGCAAACGTATCTCCAGAGAGTATGGCTGTTTCTACTTATCCGAATGGTCACGTTGAAGGTTTCCCAGATGCATTCAAACACAACTTCACTAAATTCTATGCTTCTCTAGAGAAAGATTTTGATGGTGAAGTAGAGTACGCAACTTTTGAAGATGGTCTGCACCTGATGAAGGTTCTGGAAGGCTTCTATCAGTCGAGCGTAGAAGGTAAGTGGATTAAGATCCCTGAGTAATTCTTAGCTAAATCGCATTGTTAAGGTATTAAAAGATAGTAAAGGCAGGGTGGCCAGAAGAGCCATCCACCTAATCAAAATCATAAGGTGAAATAAAATGAAAATCGGAATTGATAGTTACTGTTTCCATCGCTTTTTTGGAGAAGTTTATCCGGGGCAACAAGTGCCAGAAAAAAATCTGACGGTCTTTGAATTTATCGACTTTGCAGCAAGTGTTGGTTGTGACGGTGTGTCTCTTGAGTCTTGTTTCTTACCGGGTCGTGATGACGAAACCCTGGCTAGGATCAAAGCAAAACTTGATGAGCATGGCCTTGACCGTGTATACGCTTGGGGTCACCCAGACGGCTTAGAGCGAGGTCAAAACCCTGAAGCGTTTGCAGATATGAAAGAGCAGATTCGTTGTGCGGTTGCGATTGGCGCTGATGTAATGCGTGTATGTGGTTCATCTTTAATGTTCCGTCATGAAGATCATCAACCGCAAATTGAAGCGCTAATCGCTCAGTTCAGAGAAGCGGTGGTTATTGCTGAAGAAGCGGGAGTTAGGTTGGCGATTGAAAACCATATCGATTACACCGCAGATGAGATTCTGCAAATTTTAAATGGTGTTGATTCGACGTTCTTTGGTGTGAACTTTGATACAGGTAACTTCCTACGTTTATTGGATGATCCAATTGAAGGTATGCGCAAGCTGGCACCGTACGTAATGGCGACACATACAAAAGATCTGATGGTTGATACCAATGAGCCGCCTACATCATGGCATTTCTTTGCTGGAGTACCCGTTGGAATGGGCTTAGTGGATAACTTAGAGCTTGCTCGTATCCTTGATAAAGCCGATTTCCAAGGCTTTATGGCGGTTGAAATTGACTTCCCGCACACAGAGTGGACAGGCTTAGAAGAAGAAGCAGTTCGCATCAGTGTTAAGAAGCTTCGCGAAATTTCCAACCAAGTTATTGCTGAACGTAACGCAGCATAACTCAACTAAGGCGGCGCTATTAAGGCGCCGTTTGTTTTTTTATGAGTATAGAAACAATAAAAAATGAGCTGATTGAAGCTCACAATGTCCTTTCAGATTTTCTGCAAGACCAAACTAGCCTAATCAACATTGAACAGGCAGCCAATCTATTTGCTAACACTCTGTCTGAAAACGGCAAAATTCTCTCTTGTGGTAATGGTGGTTCTCACTGTGATGCTATGCATTTTGCAGAAGAGCTTACTGGTCGTTATAGAGAAAATCGTCCGGGATATGCGGCCATTGCCATCTCAGACTCCAGTCATCTTACTTGTGTGGGCAATGATTATGGCTATGACAGTGCGTTTTCAAGATATGTAGAAGCGGTTGGTTGTCGTGGTGATGCGCTATTGGGCATTTCTACTTCAGGCCACTCTGAAACCGTGATTCGTGCTTGTAAAGAAGCGAAATCTAAAGGAATGAAAGTTGTCGCGCTAACGGGCAAAGATGGTGGTGAGCTCAAGGATTATTGTGACGTTGAAATTCGAGTTCCTCATTTGGGTTATGCCGACAGAATCCAAGAAGTTCACATCAAGATTATTCATATCATGATTTTACTTATTGAAGCGAAGCTAAACGGCTAGCGCAAATGCAAACCGTGTATTTGCACGCTAGACGCTAGTTAGAAAGGGTTTACTCATTATCACTGGTTCCCAAGACAAGAGAGGTTGTATGTCTGTTAAAACTCGTATTTGGTTGGTTGTACTCTCCACTATTATCTCGATTTGTACCCTGAGTGCAGTGGCTCTTTATCAAAGCAACAATTTTATGATGTATCTGCTTGAGGATAAAATTCGTTCTTTGACCGAAGTGACCGTGGGGGTTGCGGATGCATTTAACCTGCGAGTGGAATCTGGTGAGTTAACTTTGGATCAAGCAAAGAACCAGTATCGGCAAGTTGTACATAATATGCGCTATGACGATGGGCAAGAGTTCTTTTTTGTGGTCGATTACGATGGCACCTTTATCGCCATGGGTGGTGCGCCTGAACTGGTTGGTGCCAACATCATTAACATGAAAGATCCTGGCACTGGCAAACCGATGACTCGGGATTTGATTGCGTTGGCAAGAAGTGGCGGTGGGTTTTATGACCATAACTGGCCAAAAGCAGGAGAGACAGACCCTGAGCCAAAAGTCGCTTATGTTATGGGTTATGAACCTTGGGGCCTCTATGTAGGAACAGGGCTTTACTTTGACAACATTAACGAATTATTTAAAGAATTCGCTTTCGAATTAGGCATGGTGGTATTGGCGCTGACAGCGCTACTGTCTAGCCTTTTATACTTTGTTGCTAAGGGGATTTTTAACCGAATAAACTGGATAGCCACCGCAATGACGGATGTTGCCAGTGGTGATGCTGATCTGCGAGCCCGTTTAGATGAAAACACTAAGGATGAGTTCTGTCAGGTTGCGAAGTCATTTAACCATTTTATTGCAGAGATACAGACCATTGTTCAATCAGTGCGAACATCATCTGAGCAGGTACAGAAGCATTCACAAGAAGTTGCAGACTTTGCAATGCAAACTGAAGCTACCGTTCAAGAACAACTTCGTGAAACAGAGCTAGCATCCACGGCGATTAATGAAATGTCGGCGACGATTCAAGAAGTGGCTCAAACCGCCAATACCACTTCTCAAAGCACCAGAGACTCGGCTGAGAAAGCTGAGAATGGAAGCGTAGTAGTGGATCGGTCAACTGGCTGTGTTCATCAGCTTGGTGAAGAGATGGGAGTGGCGCTAGAACGAATTACGGAACTGCGTGGTCGCAGCAATGATATTGGCAGTATTTTAGAAGTGATAAAAGGGATTGCTGAGCAGACTAATCTTCTTGCTCTTAATGCTGCAATTGAAGCTGCAAGAGCAGGAGAAATGGGACGTGGCTTTGCCGTTGTAGCTGATGAGGTGAGAAACCTGGCACGGCGTACCCAAGAATCTACAACAGAAATAGAAAATATCATTGGCTATTTGCAAACGGCTTCGGTGACGGCTCACGAGTCTATGCAAAAGAGTGAAGAAAAGATGGCAGAAACCGTTGAGCTCTCAACGCAGTCGGGCTCTGTATTGGCACAGATCCGAGAGACCACATTAGAAATAAATGACATGAATACCCAAGTTGCTACTGCCACTGACGAGCAGGCAGTTGTGGCAGAAGAGGTAAGCAAAAACGTAACGAATATATTATCAAAAAGCCAACTTGTCGCTTCAAATGTCCAGGGCATTAAAAGCCATAGCGAATCATTAAATGAGATGAGTATTGGGCTACGAAAGGAGCTAGAGAAGTTTACAGTATAGTTGGTATATAAAAGAGTATGGTCTTGAAAATGATAAATAACAGTTCAGAGTCTATTAAGTTGGATGCGCTATCGAGGTTGGTGGATCACGGAATGATCAAGCTGTACCTCGATATGGCCTATTCGATTAGGAAGTTAAACTTAGAGCAGAGAAATCGCTGTGTAATACGCTATTTAAAGTCTGCTATTAAAAAGAGCTGTTATAAGCCCGTTAAATCGAGTATTCGTGAGCTTATCCATTATGGCAAAAGACCAAGAGCCAACATGGAGGAGAAACTCAAAGAGGTAGACAAGGTAATCACACTAACACGAGCAACAGCGGATAGTGACTCTGACCTTTGTAGTTTTATGAGTATTCTTAATGAGATAGAGAAGTACTCTCCTGTAGTGGTGGAAGAGTTCTCTTCCGCACATTGTCTCGCTAACTCTACGTATTTACAAAAAGGCTTTTTGGTCGCTCAGTTTAGCGATGAGGGAAACTTGTTAAACAGGATCGCTGTTTATATTCCCAATATTTTTAAAAGTGAGGTTGAAAACATACTACGAACCCATCGCTGGCAATTGACCGAGAGCAAAACGGAGCAGAGTGAATCACATGATAAAGTGTATTTTTCGTTGCTGCTTGGTTGTTAGAAATGCAAAAACCTTTGTCATTATCGGTGGAGTCTTTTTTTGAACACAGTGACAGCAAGGTTGAATATGCTGACAAGAAAAACGGTGAAAGCTGCGATTACTATAGCGGTTTGTAGCGGATAGCTAGTTGATAGTTCGCTGTTTTGTGTTGCTACAACAAGAGCTGTGGAAACCAGTAGTAATTGCATAAGTAATAAAGGATGTTTAATCATAACTTCTCCAGTTCGCTAGAAATACAAGTCGCGCTGCATGCAACATGCAACGCGACTTGTTTGCTATTAACCAAAAATAACGGTGTAGAGGTAACCTGCGCTAATGGCCATACCAAGAATGACAACTAGGAAGGCGGCGATCATTTGATTTTTAAAGATAGACTTAAGCAAGATAACTTCAGTAAGACTCGCTCCAGCACTACCAATAATTAACGCCATTACCGACCCTAACGCCATCCCTTTTGACACCAATGCCGCACTAAGTGGAATCACTGCTTCTGCGCGAATGTATAGAGGAATGCCGATAACCGCTGCAATTGGCACTGCAAACCAGTTGCCGTTGCCCGCGTACTTAGCAACAAGATCCGTTGGCATGAAACCGTAAATTACGGAGCCAAGGGTAATACCTAACATTAAATAAGGCAGAACTTGTTTAAAGTCTTTCCACGTTGCACGCCAAATACGTAACCAACGATTATCAGTCACTGGCGCGATGGCAGCGGTACTGTCACAACAAGACGCTGATGCCATCGCAGGTGTTGGTTCGCTGTTACAGCAAGAGGTCGACGCCATAACTGGTTCTGGTTTAGAGCTACAGCTAGACGCAGTGGCCGGTTTTGCGGTTGAACCACAACTAGACGATGAATCTGATGTTGATGCGCCACAACCTGACGTGGCGTTCGCGACTTCGTACGCTTCAGGTTTTACGTATTTCTCGAAGCCGAGCTTTTCTAACGCATAGCCAGCAGATACCGAGACAATCATCGCCATAGCAAAATAAAATGCCGCGACTTTGATGCCGAAAGTGATGACAAACAAGCCAATAATAACGGGGTTAAGTAAAGGGCTTGAGAACAAAAAGACCATCATTGGACCAAAACCAGCTCTTGCTCTTAGCAAACCTTTAAGGAAAGGTATTGTTGAACATGAACAGAATGGTGTGATGGAGCCTAACAGTGCGGAGATTATATATCCTTTACCATTGCGTGAGCTAAGTATGGATTGAATTTTCTCCGGGGTAATAAACTCTTGCAGCACACCAACAAGGTAGCTGATTGCCAAGAATAGAATGATAAGTTCGGTTGCTAAAAACGCGAACATATCCAGCGTTTCTTTAGCCATTGTGATGAATTCGGGACTCATGTTGTTTTCCTATATCGATATTTCTAAATATGTGGAAATAATAGTCTCTGTAATTTTAAAGTCAATAATTATTTCTATAAAAGTCGAAATATAATTTTTTGTTTTGGCTAGATAGTTTGGTTTTTGAATCGAAAAGGCGTATTAGTGACTTTATAGCGGTTAGATCGATTACTTAAAATATGACTTTAACTTCTCTCTTAACCAGATGCTTGCGGGGCTTTTTTTATCACGGTTATGAACCATTAAACGATGATTAATCGCGGTGGTTGTGAACGGCATAGACAGTACTTGAATTTCCATCTTATCTGCAAACATATCGGCAATGCTTTTGGTCATAGTGCCTATGCAATCACTGGTTGAGACCATCGACATTTGTGAAACCAATGAGGTGCATTCAGCGGCTACGGCTCTCTCTTTTAGGTTTTCAGTTGTAAAGTAGTCCGCGAGATAGACCTGCTCTCGGCGGAGCTTCAGAGTGATGTGTTTTTCTTGATAAAACTGATCTTCAGATAGCGTTCTGCGAATCCTTGGGTGTCCTTTCCTAGCAATAATACACATCTCATCAATAAACAGATCTTCTGTAAAAAAAGAGTTGGAAGAGTAGTTAGAGAACTCAATGGCTAAATCGGCTCGGCGTTGATGGAGATCGTTGATCAATTGTTCTTCGTTCGAGCGGGTTGGGTGCAACTCGATAGTGACTTTTCCTAGCTCGTTATCGGCCTCAATCTTTGGTAATAGCATTAACATAATCGGCTCAGAGGTATACACCCTAAATCGATGTGGATAATCGGTATTAAACCCGTCTAGATTTTCTAACGCGTTGTTAATTTGCTCTAAAGCTGGTTCAACCTGACGGATCAGTTCTTGCGCGTGACGAGTTGGGGCGATGCCTCGGCCAGAGCGAATAAACAGCTGACTCCCCACTTGTTGCTGTAAGCGCTTTAACAATCCACTCACTCCAGGTTGGGTCATCTCCATCTCTTCTGCGGCAAGCGTGATCGATTGGTGACGATAAACCGTTGAGAATACTTTAAGAAGATTTAGATCTATTTTATCTATCATGCTTTAACTCATAACAAAATGTGATGTCTTAAATGTAGTTTCATTTATATATCATTATGTGTCAATTGGCTAAATTAGCGCTATACCAATTGAGATACAAAGAGGCTCAGCATGAAAACGAAATTTGCACCTTCACTACTTTCTTTAGCAGTTGTGATGTCATTTAGCGCAGCGGCGAACGATTACGCGTCAATCGACACTTATGAGGGAAAGCCAGCAACAGCACATACTGCAAAGGCAAATACGCAACTGTCTAAACAACTGCCTTGGCAAGATACCTCCGCATTTAACAGAACAAGCCATGGCTTGATTGCTGAGTTTGGTACTCATGAAGCGGGTGAGCTAAAAAATCGTTTCGAATATATGACCGAGATGTCAGTAGAAGACTTGCCTGCTACGGTTAACCCATCGATCTGGCGCCAAGGCATGCTTAACTACGCCGCTGGTGGTTTGTATCAAGTAACGGATGGGGTGTACCAAATTCGTGGGGCTGACATTTCTAACATGACAATCTATCGCACCGATAATGGCTATGTAATTCATGACCCGCTGTTATCCAAAGAGGCAGCACAAGCTTCGTGGGCGTTTGCCAAAGAGCATTTACCCGCTATCAATGGCGAGCACAAAATTACCGGCATGATTTACTCACACATGCATGCGGATCATTTTGGAGGATCTCGCGGTATTTTTGAGTCGGGAGACTTCGATGCAGAGGCTAAAATTTATGCACCAAAAGACTTTATAAAAGAACTGGCAGATGAGAATGTGATTGCCGGTGCTGCCATGGGACGTCGCGCTAATTACCAGTACGGCACTACGCTTGATAATAATACCAAGGGAATCGTTGATAATGCATTAGGTTTAGGTACCTCTCGCGGCAAGGTTACGTTGGTGGCACCAACAGATGAAATTCAACAGCGTGAAAAAGTGATCACCATTGATGGATTGGATTTCCATGCGATTAACATGCCTGGTGCTGAAGCGCCTGCCGAGATTGTCCTTTATGTACCTGAGTATCGTTCATTGAATACGGCGGAGTTGACCTACGATGGTATGCATAATATCTATACTTTCCGTGGAGCCAAAGTGCGTGACGCATTAGTTTGGACTAAGTACCTCACAGAATTAAAACTGCGCTTTGTTGACAGTGGCTTGGTCGACAATATTCATGCTGCTCATTCGGCTCCAGTTTGGAATGATGCAGAGACTGACGTGAATGAAATCTCGCAGTATATGACGCTACAACGTGATAATTACGGCTTTATCCATAATCAGGCAATGCGTTTAGCGAATCATGGTGTAACGATTAATGATGTAGGAAGAGAGATCGAGAAGATTATCCCTCAGTCTCAGCTAGATACATGGCACACCAACGGTTATCACGGCTCATACAGCCACAATGCCCGTGCGGTAGTTAATTTATACCTTGGATATCATGATATGAATCCGGTAAACACCAACCCACTACAAACCATTGATAAATCATGTGTATACGTCAATGCGGCCGGGGCAGATACGCTGTTTAATGCCGGCCAATCTCACTTTAAACAGGGAGAGTATCAGCAGGCCTCACAGCTATTTAATGATTTAGTGCAGTGTCAGCCAAGCAACATTGAATACCGCTTTGCTTTAGCCGACAGCTTTGAGCAGCAAGGCTACCAGTCAGAGACAATGGCATGGAGAAATAGCTACTTACAAGGTGCGGCGGAGCTCAGAACTGGTGAGATACAGCCGTCAATTAAACTGGCATCAGCGGACGTGATTGCCAACACACCAACGGGGATGTTTTTAGATTTTGTTGCGGTTAGTTTAAATGCGACTAAGGCAGAGCAAGCGGGTCTTAACTTTAGTTTTGCGGTTAACCACCCAGATGTTGAGGAGCTCTATTATGGTGAAGTGTCGAATGCCAATATGGCCAATATCCAAGTTGAACAGCTACCAAGCGTAGACTTTGAACTGATTATCAACAAAACAGACTTCACTAAAGTGGTACTGGGAGAGACGACACTGGAAGCGTTATTTGAGTCAGGGCAAGCAAGTGTAAAAGGTGAGAGTGAGTTACTTGGGCAACTGGCCGCCACATTGGATGAGTTTGATGGTTTATTTGAAATTTTACCGATGCCAAGCAAATAACATAATAAGTTTAACTGTTAATTTATAATTAACTAAACCGCTCTAGATATTCGCTAGAGCGGTTTTTTGTTTAGAACTAGGCCACTTTCTCCACACTCTGTTGTTCATCAACTTCAGTCCTATCTATTTGCGTTTATCTCGCCGAATTTCATCTTACCTGAACAGATACTTTGTAGAGCTGATGCTACTTTCTTAGTCCATTCACATGACCGTTTGACCGTTTGACCGTTCGGTCGCAAAAATGCATAAAAAATGACCAATTTTAACTGTAGAAAGATCATTATCACTAACGGTCATGTATGTTACTGATAATTTAAAGAACAGTTGTAGGAGGCATTTTATGAGAAAAACCAAAGTATTAGAGTTTATTAATGCATCTGAAAAGGTTTCGGTACGTGAACTTGCTGACAAGTTTGATGTTTCGGTGGAAACCATGCGCCGTGATTTGAGAAAACTGGATGAGCAGGGTGAAATAAGAAGAATACATGGCAGTGTCATGAACATCAAAGCGAGTAGTACCGATGTTGGCCGTCCTTTTTCTGAGCGCTCCAAAGATAACTTAAAAGTAAAAGAAAGCTTGGTTAAAAAAGCGCTAGCTCAAATTAAAGAACATATGGTTATTGGTTTAGACGCGAGTTCGTCAAGTTGGTGTTTGTCTCAGCAAATGCCAAACATTAACTGCACAGTAATTACAAACTCGCTAAAAAATATTTTGGCGTTGGAAAGAAAGAGCAATATTCGTGTTATCTGCTCTGGCGGGCGATATTCCGCCAAATATGGCAGCTTTTATGGATCGGTCGCAATTAATTCGCTGTCAAATATGTCCGCAGATGTCAGTTTTATCTCTTGTGTCGGTTTCGATGAAGAGTCAGGTGTGTGGGACTCTAATGAATATAACTATCAAATAAAACAGACGTTAATGGCTATTTCTAAAGAGGTGGTGTTGATTGCTGATAAATCAAAATATGGAAAAAAGAGTTTGTTCAAAGTATGTGGCATTAATTCGTTAACAAACGTGATTACTGACAGATAAAACATACGACCATTATCGATAGCCGCGCCTGCAGATAATTTTGTGGCTGAACATCATAAACACTAACTATTAATTTAATAAGGTATTATTTATGAGAGATATTGCTTATCGTCAAGTTCATCTTGACTTTCATACTAGCCAGCACATCCCCAATGTAGGCGCTGCATTTGATAAACAGCAGTTTGCTAATGTGTTTGTTGATGCGTGTGTCAATTCAGTTACGTGCTTTGCCCGCTGTCATCATGGTTATATGTATTATCCATCAAAGCGCAATTCTGAGCGTATTCATCCTACTTTAACTAATAAAAGCTTATTAGTAGATCAAATTCAGGCCTTGAGGGATAAGGGCATTCGAGTACCTATTTATACCACGGTTCAGTGGGACGAATATATCTCGATACATAATCCAGAATGGCACGTTATCGGTGAGCAAGGAGAAATGACAGAAGGGTTGTATGAGCCTACTTTTCGTCGTGCATTGTGTGTTAACACGCCATATCGAGCATGGCTAAAAGAGCATATTGTTGAGCTATTTGAAACTTTTCCAGTGACAGGGCTTTTTCTCGATATTGTAAAAGTGATTGATTGTTCGTGTCGTTGGTGTCGAGCTGATATGAAAGCGAAAGGATTAAATCCCAGCCAAAAAGATGACCGAATGGTATTTGCCGTTACGATGATGAAAGAGTTTAAACAGGATATGTCCGCTCATATTCGTAGCTTTAATCAAGATTGTGAGATTTTCTATAATCAAGGTCACATCGCTCCTGACATAAGAGAGTCGATTGAACACTACAGCCATCTTGAAGTTGAGTCTTTGCCAACCGGGGAGTGGGGATATGGCCATTTTCCTGCTGTTGTTCGTTATGCAAGAACCTTAGGTCATGATTTTATTGGTATGACGGGCAAGTTCCATACCTCTTGGGGAGACATGCACTCGTTTAAAAACCAAGCCGCGTTGGAGTTTGAAGTATTCCATATGCTGGCAATGAATGGTAAGTGTTCAATAGGTGATCAGCTACACCCTAATGGTCAGCCTTCAAAAGCAACCTATGATCTTATTGGTGAGGTATATCGACAAGTAAAAGACGTTGAGCCATGGTGTGTTGCAGCAAAAGCCAAAACAGATATTGGTGTACTTAATCCTGAAGAATTTACCTTGACCGTTGAGTTTTGGGATCAAGCTAAGGTACTTCATGGCGTGACACGTATATTGGTAGAAGGAGGCCATCAATTTGACATCATCGATAGTAAAGCTGACTTTGAACAGTACAAATTACTGATATTGCCTGATGAGGTGCCGGTAGATGAAACTTTAGATCGACAGCTTCGTCATTTCTGTGAACAAGGGGGCAAGGTTATAGCTACATATAAGTCGGGCTTAAAACCAGAGGAGCAAGCATTTAGTAGTGATTTATTTGGAGTATCTTACATTGGAGATGCGCCATTTAGCCCAGATTATCTGTTACCGAGCGATTCAATAGGCAAGCATCTTCAAAAAACTGAGCATGTTATGTATCAGAAAGGTCTAGAGGTGTCGATGCTACCCACTAGCGAAGTTCTATGTAATGTGATTACGCCCTATTTCAATCGTACATGGCAGCATTTTTGCTCTCATATGCATACGCCTTCCTCTGGTCAGGTAGGTTATCCTGGTGTAGTGAAAAGCGGCAATGTTATCTACTTTTGTCATCCTGTATTTAACCAATTTGTGCAAAACGCGCCCATTTGGGTGAAACACATGGTTTTGGATGCAATTGATAATTTATTGCCAGAACCATTACTACGCCACAACGGTCCTAGTAGCTTGATTGCTGCATTAAATACCCAACAGGACCAACATCGAGATGTATTGCATCTACTTCATTATATTCCTGAACGTAAATCGGATGATACTTTAATCATTGAAGATGTTATTCCGATTTATAACTTGGATATCTCTATTAAATATGATGCTGACATCAAATCAATAAATTTAGTCCCGCAAAATATTGAATTAGAATTTAGGAAAGAAAAAGATAGAGTTATTTTTTCAGTACGAAAATTGACAGGCCATCAAATGGTAGAAATTCAATATTAATTTCTTTTTCATAAAATTAAATTTACATGAAAGGTGATGGTATGAGTACTATTTCATTAAATACAAAGCTGTCCTATGGGATAGGAGCATTCGGTAAAGATATAACCTGTGGCGTTGTTTTATTATACGCTATGTTTTATTTTACGGATATATTGGGAGTGTCCCCCGCATTTGTTGGTACATTATTTTTGATTGCCCGAATATGGGATGCATTTAATGACCCACTGATGGGTATTTTAGTAGACAAAACTAAAAGTCGGTTTGGTCGTATAAAAATATGGCTTTTTACTGGCGCGTTGCTCAACACATTATTGATTATTGCTATGTTTAATGCTCAATGGCTAGAAGGAAGTATGTTATATGTTTATATCACAGTAACCTATATATTATGGGGTATGGCATTTACGGCTATTGAAATTCCTTTCTGGTGTATTTTGCCAAATGTTGCTAAGTCAGACGAAGAGAAGGCGAGTTTAGTTATTTGGCCGCGCAGTATGATTAGTGTCGCGTGGATGGTGATAGGTTCATTCTTTTTTGTGGTAGTCGATTATTTAGGTGATGGTGATCAAGGGCGTGGATTTAGCCTGACTGCTACATTGGCAGCGGTTCTTTTCTTTATTGCTATGATGGTTCTTTTAACTAATTTTAAAGAGAATCAAGAGGCAGAAGATAAACCTCAATACACCTTAAAAGATTTTTGGAATATGTTAAAAAGTAATGATCAGCTAATTATTATCTTTTTAGCCTTATTCTTCTTTTTTAATATTGTTGGAACCATTTTGTACTTTGCTGTTTACTATTTTACCTATGTAGTAGAGAGTCAAGAGTTATTTGGCACTTTTATGCTGGTAGCCGGTATCGCTGAAGTGATAACCCAGCTAACTATTCCTTTTGTGCTTAAGAAAATAAGTCGCGAAGCATTAACTAAGATTGCCTATTTATTGCCTATATTAGGTTGTGCAGTGTTGGCTTATTCAAGCTTTTACGCACTACATAATGTTGTATTAATTGCTATTGGTTCAATACTGGTTCGTGCTGGACATGGTTTTATGTTGGTTTTGATGATTATTATGCTTACTGACTGTATGGACTATGGAGAGCTTAAAACCGGTAAACGCGCTGAAGGAGTAATATTTGCAGCAATGCCAATGCAATTTAAACTGGGTAATGCGGCAACCGGATTTATTATGGGTATAGTGTTGACCGTTAGCGGTTATATCCCTAACGAAACTCAATCACCTGAGACAATAGCAAGTATGCGCTTTCTATTTTTAGCTTTCCCTGTTTTTGTCGCGGCTATTTCATATTACATCTATTCTCGCTTTTATAAATTAAAAGGAGATTATCTAGATGAAGTAAAACAAACCCTAGAGAAAAATAAAACTAACCAGAAAAAAATAGAACTTGAATCTGGAAACCACTCTAAAAATGCGACGGTTTAATTAGAACGTGTATTCAAATAGCCTCAAGATGCTCTGAGCCCTGCATCTTGAGGTCACGCGAATGGCGTCAATGGAAAAGAGGTAAGAAGCATGAAAAAGTTGTTAATTTTGTTATGGGCGTCTGTAGCGACTATTAGCATCAGCTATGCTGGAGTCATTGAACAGACTGGACCAATGCCCATTATTATTGACCATACTAGAGTTAAGGACAATGTCGTTTATTTAATGGCTTCTGCAGCCAGACGACCCAGTTCGACCTCGGTTAAAACCTTTAGCCAGCCTAAGCATGCATGGCTTCAGAGTATTGACTCATCAGAGCCCCTAGAGTGGCAGGTAAAAAGTGATGTTGATAATAGTTATTTCGTGACGACATTATTGAAGCCACTACGAGACAATCAATCTTTTGAGTTAGAAGTGATAGGCACTTCAAGTTCCTTAAAGTACACGATATCAAAGGCAGGTTGGCAGAGACACTCGTCAGGCATAATCACTATTCCTGCTGGTGTTAATACTCTGCGATTTACCCGTACATCAAATTCAGGTGATATTGATTTAAAGTCAATAGAGCTAATCGAAGTAGATAAAAAACAAGCTTATGACCAGCGAGTGGCTCAGTTTAAATCTGATACCAGCGAGTTTAGCCAATATAAATATGGTTTGATGTTTCAGTATGGGGCATGGGGATATCCACAAAACGGTCCAGAAAAATCACTAAATGCTCAGGCAGATGACTTTGATGTAGCTAGGTTTGTTAACATGGTGACTGAAACAGGCGCGCAATATGTTATTTGGTCTGCGACATGGTGGACTTATGAGATTAACGCTCCGATATCAGCTTTGGAGCAACTACTAGGTAACTCAGATCGCACTTCAATGCGTGATCTAATTGGTGATGTTGCCGATGCGCTAGATAGAGAGGGTATTGGTTTCTATCTTTATTATCATACGGGCCAAGACAGTCATTTGGGCTACAACTCAACGGATTGGTGGCAGCTTAATGAGTGGCCATCAGAGTTTATGTATAACGGAACAGGAGATAGGGCGACGTTTTTCGATTATTGGAAGACAGTCATCGGAGAGATGGGCGAACGCTATGGAGAGAGGCTCGATGGTTGGTTTTTTGATGATGGGCTAGTTTACTATCCTGCACCGTTCGAAGCATTGGGGGAGGCAGCCAAAAAGGGCAATCCTAATCGTTTAATTTCTTATAATCCTTGGATTATTGCTCATTATACGGATTTTGAAGATCTTTCCTTTGGTGAAGAGTGTAAAGCGGAGGGAGCACCGATTGGAGGAAGTGGAGTGTATACCACAACTGGTGATCTTGGTCTTCAAGGACATTGTATGCTGAGAATGGAAAATGATTGGGGTATTAGGTTCGCCAACCAAGCTATAGGTACTCCGAGATTTACCGTTGACTCTGCATATTCGACCGTTGTTGATCATTCACAGAGAAAAGTACCAACTTCATTTAATTTAATGATGTATGAAGATGGCACTGTTTCTCCAGATTCATTACGGGTATTAATGGGATTGAAAGCTCGGTTGTTTAATGAGCAAAGTGATGTTGTTTTAAACAATGACAACCAAAGCATTGGCTATACTGGCAACTGGCAAGAATCGAATGATCGTGGGGCAGGAGATTTCGGTGATGATGTACATTACACCGGAGAGAATGGAGCAAATTTTGAGTTTAAATTTGTTGGTAGCGATATCTCTATAATTGGGCCGAAAAGTCACTCTCAAGGGAAAATAGCAGTATCACTAGATGGCGTTTCTCAGGGGGTAGTTAATACATACCAATCCGGATATCATCCCCAAAAAGTAATTTTTGCTCTTAATGGGCTTGAACAAAAAGAGCATACAATAAAATTAACTAAGCTCGATGGTAATTGGATGCAACTGGATGCAATTAAATACACTAATCAACCTGTGCTTCTAAACAATGATAATAATGAATTCTTGTATGCCGGATCTTGGTTTACTTCCAGCAACAGAGGATTATCTGATTACTTGGATGACGTCGCTTATACTCGTGTAAATGGGGATTATTATGAGCTAACGTTTGAAGGTACAGGTATCGAAATTATATCTGAGGTCAACTCTGATCAAGGAAAAATGGACGTAACTTTGGATAATCAAGCCACTGTTAGAGTAGACACATATGCTACTAGCAGGGAGTCTGGCAAAGTTGTTTACTCGGTAAATGAGTTATCAAGAGGCATTCATACGATTCAAGTTAAAAAAGTGGATGGACAGTATATGTTGGTGGACGCATTGAAAATTTATAAATGATCTCATCAGAGCTAGACCCATACTGGGTTAATGATTTTGCCCTAGTTTAAGGAGAGGGTCACTTTAGCAACCTTCTCCTTATTTCAATCAACCGCAGCTAATCAAAGACTGAATTTTTGGTAAATCCTTTCTGTCATCCCCAATAATGATCAATCAGCAGGGCAACAAACAGCAACATTAAGTGATAAATAGAGAATTTAAATGTCTCCATGGCGGTTTTGTCGTTGCTTTGGTACTTCAGTTTCCAGGCGTGGTAAATAAACCCAGCGCTTAATACTACCGCAGAGCTTAAGTAGATCATGCCACTCATGCCAACTAAGGCGGGCAGCATACAGACAATGAACAGCAAAATGGTATAAAGCAAAATACTGGTTTTGGTGTACTCAACGCCATGGGTCACAGGCAGCATTGGAATGTCTGCTTTGGCGTAATCATCTTTACGGTGAATGGCTAAGGCCCAGAAATGGGGCGGCGTCCATGTAAAAATAATCATCACCAGTAACCATGCGTTACCGTGCAATTCTCCAGTTACCGCTGTCCATCCCAGTAGCGGTGGCATTGCCCCAGCAATTCCTGCAATTACAATGTTTTGTGGCGTGGAGCGTTTAAGGAACATGGTGTACACCACTGCATAGCCAAGCAGACTGGCAAACGTAAGCCAAGCGGTAAGGGCGTTTACTCCCCAAAACAGAGTAATAAAACCAACGGCTCCAATGGATGTAGCAAATAAAAATACGTCGGTAGAATTCACCGCACCGGATGGTAGTGGCCGTTTATGAGTACGTGCCATTATGGCATCAATCCTGCGATCAATCAGGTGGTTGAACGCGGCGGCAGAACCCGCCATAAGGGCTATGCCGATCATGCCTAAAAGACTTTGCTGCAACGGTAAACTGCCGGGGAGCGCTAAACACATGCCAACAAGAGCGGTAAGCAACATTAGCGCAACCACTTTGGGTTTGGTCAGCGCCAGATAGACTTTAAATTTAGATTGAGTTAACTCTGCTGAGCCTTCGGCCAATAAGGTTTTACTCATGGCTATCTCCTGTTTCTTTTCGGGCAAATAAGGTGTTGTGTAGTGGGGGCCTTACTGTTGGTGAATGTGCTAAATCGCTGGTGGATAGTGGCTTGGAGAACAATAGATAGTTAATACGCACCGTCGTGGCTAGCAGCAGTGCGCCGCAAACGTTATGTAGTACGGCAATGGTAAGAGGTAAAGTAAACACCACGTTACTAATCCCCAAACTGACTTGAATGATAAGTAGTACAAACAGCTGTTGTGCCGCTTGTTTGTGCGTATTCGATGTGGACTTTGTAAGTTGCCAACAGAGCAAGATCATCACAAGGCTAGTTATCAGTGCGCCTATCCTGTGGCTAACGTGGATGGTCATTCGTCCGGCATAATCGAGCACACCAAATTCGTAGTTGTCGAAACCCGGTTGATAAAGTGAAAATGCGGTTTTGAAATCAAGCTGGCTTGTCCAGTCTCCCTGACAAATGGGTAAGCTGGTACACATTAGCGCCGCGTAGTTAGAAGAGGTCCAGCCCCCTAAACATATCTGTAAAACCACAACAATGAGCGCTAGTACAGATAAAGACTTGAGTAAAGGTGTGGTGCTTGCATTTGATGGCGGTGATTGAATCGGCGGTTGAGGGAGTTGTTGCACCGCGCATTGACGTGTATGGAGTAACACTAACAAACTGAGCAGAGTAAACCCTCCTAAAAGGTGAGCGAGCACAATGACCGGCATTAACTTTAAAGTTACCGTCCACATACCAAGTAGTGCTTGGGCTATCACCAATATGGTTAACGCCAAGGGGAGTATGGTTCCCACCGCTTGTGCAGTATGATCTTGTCGATGAACGGCGGATTTTTTGAGGAACAGTAGGGTAATAGCAAAGACCACTAAGCCCAGTGAACCCGCAAAATAGCGATGTATCATCTCTGCCCATGCTTTACTGGCTTCTACCCCTTGGTTTGGGTATAACTCGTTGGCTTTTTGTAACTCTAACTCGCTTTCAGGAACAGTCAGTTGGCCATAGCATCCCGGCCAGTCTGGACAGCCTAAGCCTGCATCCGATAATCGAGTATATGCGCCTAATGCGATGACCGCGATGGTGAGTAAAATCGCGCCTCTGGTCAGTCTCAATCTAAACCGATCCAACGGGATTAAGTTTGTCTTTTGCTGTTCCTTAGCATTCATTCGTCGTTCTCCTAGCCAACCCGAGAAAGTTTAAGTAGCTTACGCAAGTCCGATAACAGTCCTTTATTTTGGGCGACTAACTCCGTTGCAGAATGTGTGGCTGGGTACTTCATTACTAGCTGGCCTAATGGATCGGTAATAAGGTACTCCATGGAAGAAACCTGCTGCAAAAAAGCGTCATTGATGACGATCGATGTAAAGCCATCCAAGGCAACACTTGTGTCGCTGTTGCTGGCGACAAATACCGTAGGTAGAACTCGTGGCTGGTATTTACCCAGCGCGGTATGGGACTGTTTGAGAAGGTGAAGTTGTTGTTGGCAGTGTTGTTGGCAATCAGAGGGAAGCACATAACCTAAATGCCAACTCGGATCCGCGTCATTAATAATGGCAGGAAGCTGTATATTTAGATCTGCATAGGTGAGCCTAGGTTCAATAAGCTGCCCTTTATTGGTGACGCCCGATTGATACCAATGCTGAGATAAAATGGTTTTTGCCATAATGGCGGGTAGGGCAAAGATAAAAAACAGACCAATAAGCATCCAGCGCCCCTTAGATTGACGCTGCTTTAGGGGGATGCTATCTGACGGCATGGCAGAATGATCACCTGCAAGGGGAGAGGGTTTCATAACGCGCTCCTTTGTTGTTGACGGCGTGTTTTAAACAGCAGAATAAGCATAAGCAGTAGCCAAACGCCTGCCATAGCAAACCACTGGAAGGCATAAGCAAAATGTTTGCTAGATGACATCGGTAACGGTTTCCAAGGTTGAGGAAGTGAACCAATAATAAATTGACCTGCATCTTGTGGTTGTGCGGCGGCTTTATCTGAGGTTTTCGATAGCGGATTAAATGGCTGTAATGCAAATGGATAAAAAACCTTATCCAGTGACTCACTTAGCTGATCAAAATTTAAGTTTTGAATACGTATTTGTGGATGACTCGTCGTCATTTCTTCCTGCATAAGGTCTGAACTAAGAGGATTAAGAGAACGTTGGTACAGACGCCCTTGCTGGACTCCTGAAGGTAACCGTTTTGATATCTCTGGTAATCGTGCACGATTGTTACCTGTTTGAACAAACCCCAACTCCACTAATAGCATGCTATTGTTGGGAGAGTGGTCAAATGCTTGATAAACCAAATATCCCGCTTTTCCTTCAAAGGTTTGGTTATCTAAGTAGATGAGTGGCAGCGAGGTGCTGCTCAGCGACGCGACGACATTAATGCCAACGACATTTTTATTCGCACGCAACAGCATTTGTTGCTTTAATTCCGTTAACGGAATAGCAGGAATCTGTTTTCTTGCAGATAAGTCGTGTTCTATTTTTAGTTTCTCTTCGCCTCGACCCAGTTGCCAAAGTCCAAGGTTGACCAATAGAGCAAATACAACCAAAGTTAACAGAGTGCCAAACACCCACGACGCTGACTTACTCAACGTTCGTAAAGGAGAGCTTATGACTCTGTTACTTAAAATCACTTTGGTGGTGATGCTGTTTTTCATCATTTTTAACCTTGCGCGTGCCCTTTTTCATATGGTGAAAGAGCCCTCTTCGTCGGAGAGGGGAGAAAGGCGTCCAATGAGCCACTTTTTAGGACGTCGATTGATGTTTTCGGCTTTAGTGGTTGTGTTGCTCATTATCGCCTTATCATCAGGGCTAATAGAGCCAAACTCACGCCCGTATTAGCGGTTATTATTAGCTAGTCAGTTACTTAACTTTCTCTTCCGTTTCCTTTTTTGCTCACTACAAAACATAAACAAAGACAAACAGGCAAAGCCATACCACATCTACAAAGTGCCAGTACCAACTGCCAGCTTGAAAAGCGAAATGGTTATCTGGTGTAAAGTGGTTGTAGGCGATTCGTGCCAATAATACTGAAAGAAAAATAGTCCCAAGCAGTACGTGCAAACCGTGAAACCCGGTTAACATGAAGAAGGTGTTACCGTAAATGCCTGACTGCAGGGTTAATCCCATCTCCTGATAAGCGTGAACGTACTCTTCAACTTGATAAAACAAGAACAACACAGCCAGAATAATAGTGATCTCTAACCAAAATACTAAGGCGGTTCGGTGGTTCTTCTCTAAGCTAATGTGTGCAAAATGCAGAGTAATAGAAGAAGTAAGCAAAATAATGGTGTTGGTTAACGGTAAGCCTTGCCATGGCATCGCCTCGGTTGTTACTCCTGAAGGGGTTAACGTGAGGGGCCATATTGCTTCAAAAGCGGGCCACAATACCTCATGAGTCATGGCGTTATTGTCTGCGCCGGCAAGCCATGGCACTGCTATCATTCGGGCGTAGAAAAGCGCACCGAAAAAGGCGGCAAAAAACATGATTTCAGAAAAAATAAACCAACTCATTCCCTGTTTAAATGACCGGTTTATCTGGTCTGAGTAAAGCCCAGCGAGAGACTCGCTAATGACATTTCGAAACCAGCCTGCCAGCATATACAATAAAACGATCACGCCAGTAGAGAGTATCCATTTGCCCACCACACTACTGGCGCCATTACTCCCCATGTTTTGCACTGTTACACCAGCACCGACAGCAATTAAAAATAACGCAATGGCACCTACAATAGGCCAGTTACTCTGGGCTGGTACATAATAACTGGGAAGGTTTGAATGCTCTGAATTTGCGCTCATTGCATGCTCCTTAAAGTAAGTTCGGTTTTCGTCATTGCGATATCATGGTTTGTTGACGGATCGGTTTCTCTCTTTGTCACGACTATGGAACCGTCCTGTGATGATGCTTGTTGGTCGCTGATATCAAATAGGGTATAGGAGAGTGTCAGAGTGTGGACGGAATCTGGAATCGTGGGTTCGATATAAAACATCAGTGCGAGTTCGGCACTTTCGCCGGCTTTTAGCGGTTGTTTGCTAAAACAGAAGCATTCCATTTTGTTAAAGTAACTGGCTGCCAAACCGGGGGAAACCGAGGGCACCGCTTGACCAACTAAATCTCTTTTTGAAAGGTTGGTGGCGTAATAGACCGTTTGAATAACTTGACCGGGGTGAACGGTTAGCACTCTGTTGGCGGGTTTTAGCTGCCAAGGCATATTGGCTGGAATATGCGCCATTAGCTCAACGTCGATGCGACGCGATTTATCAATTTGCATTCCCAATGGTTGGACTGCGGCTACCTCATTGGTTTTACCGTTAATACCTAGCACGTCACACATAACATCATAAAGGGGCACTAACGCGTAGCCAAATCCGAACATGGCTACCGTGGCCACGATGAGCTTAGCCGTCAGTTTTCGGTTTTTTTGCTCCCCTTGCGAGCGTTGACTGACTGGCTTCTGGTCGTCTGGTGGTGATTGATTGTTTGGCATAGTCATAGTCGCTACCTAATCCACTTTAGGTGGTTGTTCAAAGGTGTGATGAGGGGCAGGACTGGGGACGGTCCACTCTAGTCCTTCGGCTCTATCCCATGGTTTGGCGGGCGCTTTTTCGCCACCACGGATGCACTTAATTACTACCCACAAAAACAGCAGTTGAGAAATACCAAAAGCAAAGCCACCAATAGAGACCACCTGATTCACATCGGCAAACTGAATAGCATAGTCGGGGATTCGTCTTGGCATACCGGCAAGACCGAGAAAGTGCATTGGAAAAAACAAAATATTGACCGAGATAACCGAAGTCCAAAAGTGCCATAAGCTTAGGGTTTGGTTATACATGTTTCCTGTCCACTTAGGCAGCCAGTAATACGCTGCTGCCATAATGGAGAAAACCGCACCGGAGACGAGAACATAGTGGAAATGAGCCACCACAAAGTAGGTGTCGTGGTACTGAAAATCCGCCGGAACAATGGCCAGCATTAACCCAGAGAAACCACCAATGGTAAACAGCACAATAAAGGCGATGGCAAATAACATTGGAGTCTCAAAGGTGAGTGCACCTCGCCACATGGTCGCGACCCAGTTAAACACTTTTACTCCGGTAGGGACGGAAATAAGCATGGTGCAGTACATAAAGAACAACTCAGCAAACACCGGCATACCAGTGGTGAACATATGGTGCGCCCATACTAAAAATGACAGTAGTGCAATGCTTACAGTGGCGTACACCATGGAGTGATAACCGAACAGTTTTTTACCCGAGAAGGCGGGAATTATGGCCGACATAATGCCAAAAGAGGGTAAGATCATGATGTACACTTCAGGGTGACCAAAGAACCAGAATATATGCTGAAACATAACGGGGTCGCCCCCTCCGGCAGCATCAAAAAAACTGGTGCCAAAATATTTATCGGTTAACACCATGGTTACCGCACCCGCCAAAACAGGCATTACCGCGATAAGTAAAAATGCAGTGATGAGCCAAGTCCAAACGAACATGGGCATTTTCATCAATGTCATACCCGGTGCGCGCATATTAAATATGGTGACGATAACGTTAATCGCCCCCATGATGGAACTGATGCCCATTATGTGAACAGAGAAGACAAACAGAGCGGTACTGTCTGGTCCATAAGTAGTGGAGAGTGGTGCGTAAAACGTCCAACCAAAATTGGGCCCGCCCCCTTCAGTAAATAGAGAGGCCAGTAAAATAAGAAAGGCGAAAGGCAGTATCCAGAAACTTAGGTTGTTCATTCGCGGCAATGCCATATCTGGAGCACCAATCATCATGGGTATCATCCAGTTAGCAAGGCCGGTAAAGGCAGGCATTACGGCACCAAACACCATGATAAGACCATGAACGGTGGTCATCTGGTTAAAAAACTCCGGATCAACAAGTTGTAATCCCGGCTGAAACAGTTCGGCACGAATGATCATTGCCATTGCACCACCAATAAAGAACATGGCAAGACTGAAAAGCAAATACAGCGTACCGATATCTTTGTGGTTGGTGGAATAGACCCAGCGAGCCCAACCTGTTGGTACGTGATGGTCATGAGAGTCCACTGGCGAATCAGGTATTGTTCCATCAGGCATTGTTCCGCTCACGCTTGATTGAGACTCTACAGGTGACATCTTCTTATGACTCTCGGTTGAAGGTCTCATTGTTTGTCCTCCGAGCTGATTTCTGATTCTTTATCTGGCTCTGTTGCAGCATTTATAAAGTTGTTTATGTCTGAAGCCTGAATCACATCGCCAGTATCATTGCCCCAAGCGTTACGTTGGTAGGTGATGATCGCGGCGAGTTCTTGCTGAGTCATTTGGTTAATAAACGCCTGCATAGCGGTTCCCGGCCGACCATTAACAACGGTGTCGATATGGGTAGAGAGATCTCCCGTTGCGATTTTGCTTCCCTTAATGGCTGGGAAAACGCTAGGAATGCCTAATCCGGTGGTTTGATGACATACTGCGCAGCGTTCTAGGTAAGCTTGTTCTCCAATCGCCATTAATTGTTCCATTGGCATGCTGCTGGACAGGGCTAGTTCAGCTTTGGCTTTTTCTTCGGCCATTTGCTGTTTTTTGTCCACTAACCACTGCTGGTAGTTCTCTTCTGTCATGGCGTGAACCACAATCGGCATGAAGCCATGAGCGCGTCCACATAGTTCTGCGCATTGGCCTCGATAGATGCCGGGTTTATCGATTCTTGTCCATGCTTCGTTAATAAATCCGGGAATAGTGTCTTTTTTCACAGCAAAGTCGGGCACCCACCAAGAGTGGATAACATCATCAGAGGTCAGCAGAAATCGGATTTTTTTATTGATAGGCAGAACCAGAGGATTATTCACTTCTAGCAGGTAGTGTTCGCCTTTCTCTTCGTCCCCTTCAATCTGTTCTACGGCTGTGCTGAGTAAACTTAAAAACTCAATATCTTCGCCAAAATAGTGGTAATGCCATTTCCACTGTGACCCGGTCACTTTTATCGTAATGTCCGATTTACTGGTGTCTTCCATTGCGACCAAGGTTTTGGTCGCAGGGATTGCCATTGCGATAAGAATGATTACGGGGATTACCGTCCAGATGATTTCGACCTTAGTACTTTCATGAAAGTCGGCAGCAACGGCGCCTTTGGATTTTCGGTGATGAATGATGGAGTAGAACATAATGCCAAAGACAACCGCAGCAATGGCGCAACAGATATAAAAAATCAGCATATGGAGGTGATAAACCTCTTCACTGATCCGAGTGACGCCCTGCGTTAAATTGAACTCCGTTGCCGCATTCGCAACAGAGCTTAAATGTAAAAATAGAGCGCAGCTAACCAGTGTTCGTAGAATCGAAAAACGATGCACACGATCTCTCCCTGACATGTTGCAATATAAACCTAAGTGCTTTTTTACCTTTAAGTGCGTATTCCACTTTAAGTTCTACTACATCCTTAAGTACGACCACATAAAGCAAACTGAGTTACGTTGACCAAGTTGTCCTGATGTGTGACGTTGACGCAGTCACACATGGCAGTTAAATGTTATTTATTTGTTAACGAAAGGCTAGTATCAGATCATTGGATGTTCAAGATTTAATAGTTTTATTAACAAAAAAGTGCTTTGGTAGAATAAATTTTGTAAATAGAACTTTGGTATAACGTATTGTATTTTATGGTTTCTGTTTGGATCGGAAGCAGAGTGGTGATGCGTTTATAAAATAGACAGTTTGCAAATGCTATCTAACTGGTCAATAGTTAACAATATGTTAATGCGCGACGTGTAGCTGTGAGTTAAAGATAGTTGGCCGTGAGCCTGCGTATGACTAAATGTGATGCATCGCTTTATGATTGAGTAGTTTTAGGCTGGGCATCGAATTTCAACGCATCAACAACAGGTGCGATTAACGAGAATCGATCAAGGAGGATGTATGCCGCGTACACTGAACCCCTCGGACATGCATGCCAAAAAAAAAGAGGTGCCGAACAGCCAATATGCTCGCACCATTCCATGTAATCAACTAAGTGTCTCTGCTCCTTTTCACTGGTTAGCCTTAGGCTTACACGACTTTATACGAATGCCACTGATTAGCGCATTTTATGGCTTATGCTTTATGGGTGCTGCAATCAGTATTGTGTTGCTGATACAGTGGCAGGGTACGCATTTAGTGGTGATGCCTGCGTTAGTGGTTTATATGCTTATTGGGCCATTCCTTGCTCTCGGCTTATATGACGCAAGCTGGGAGAGAGAGCAGGGCAAAAGTGCCAGTTTATGGCATTCAATGAAAGCCATTGGCAGAAACTCGTCGTCACAATGGGCATTTGCGGTATTGCTCACCGTTGCCATGATATTTTGGATGCGTATCGCAGCGCTATTGCACGCACTTTACCCGTCTGTTCAGGGAGCGCCATTAGCTGAGTTTCTCCCTTTCTTAGTCATCGGATCAATAGTTGGTTTCGTTATCGCGGCGATCATCTTTTCTATTTCTGCTTTTTCTATCCCGCTAATGATGGAAAAAAATGTAGATATGATGAGTGCTGTGTTTACTAGTTTTAATGCGGTTAAGTCTAACATTCCGGCGATGATAGTCTGGGCTGCCACTATATGCGGCGGTATCTTGATTGGCTTTGCAACATTTGGTGTAGGGATGCTCTTTACCATGCCGATATTAGGTTATGGAACATGGCATGCATACCATGCAACGATTAAACGTGAGGATGATATTTAGCCGTATCTATTCATTAGCTTCTAAAGACAAACTAAGAAAGTGGAGATGCCAACGCACTCCACTTTTTTTGTGTTGGCAGAAATGTACACTCAAGCTCTTTAAGGTTACTTGGGTATAGTTAGGTTAAAAAAACGGTTCAGTTTTTCTGAAAGTTGTTGTGGATTCACTCCGGTTTGTGGAGTGATGAAAATGGTGTCATCACCAGAAACTACCCCCATAATACCCAGATTATAACGAACAGAATCGACTAATCGAGCGACCAGCTCTGCTGCAGAAGGCGTTGTTTTGATAATTATAAAGGCATGATTCCAGTCGATATCGTTAACCATTTGTTCGATATTCGTTTTGGTTGAGGGCATATCGAGTTCATGAGGTATTTGATAAAACAGATGATGGTCACTATCGAGTACCCGAACCGCACCTAACTTAGTCAAAATACGTGACATCATAGATTGATGAAGCTTGCCAAAACCCTGTTGCTCAAGCATAGAAATCAATTGAGCTTGTGAGTGGACAGTTTCGTTGAGAATTATCTCTTTTACTGTTTTAGCAATTTCATCAGATTGAGTATTTTTTGACATGAGTTGATAGCTTAATGAGTTGAGTTTCTCTAGTTTAACGCCGAGAAAAAGCGGTTTCAGTGGAATATGGCACAAAAATTTATAAAACTGGGTGTATATGCTGGTTTTCTGGTTAGTTTTTAGTGAATTTCTTTTAGAGCGCGATGGATTTAAAATATCTTCTCTGTCACCTTTCTCAAGGGCTAGAGCAGAATGATATTAATCCTAACCGGTAAAATATAATGTTTATGTAATTTTAACGGTGTTCAGTTTAAAGTTGTAAATATTTAAATTGTTACGTTAATGATCTTTTAATTAACTTGGATTTTCTTTCGTGTATATATTTATTTTTTAATTTTCATATTAATATCTATTGGAGGTAGATAACTATTCAAAACGGGTTGGATGGAAGTGACAAAAAGAAGTGATTTTTTGACGTTGTTATTGTTTTCAGGTAGTTAGATGTTATTTTTGGTGCTTTTCTATATGATTATATTTTTGTGAAGGTAATCAAATTATTATATTTTGTCAGGAGTATATTATCTTTCAGAAAGGGAAGGTTGATTTTTGTCGTTAATCTTTCCAGTGTTTAATATATTAAATTGATAACTTAAAAAGGTTAGGTAATAACTTAACTCTTACTTTTTCTGTGTTCTGAATTCTTTAAAAAATAACTGAAACATCCGATATTGCTCTGGTGCGGAAAGTGCTGGATCAACGAAATGGAGATTAAACAATGACAAGTATAGCTTTACCTCGTTTAAGATTTAAAACGTTTCCGAGTGCCTTTACCATTTTATTTATCATTACTTTATTGGCCGTCGCGTGTACTTGGATGATCCCCGCTGGGGCGTACTCAAAACTTATTTATAGTGCTGAGTCTGGCACCTTGTCGATCGCAACGCCTTCCGGCGCTGTTACGAGTATTGCAGCGAGTCAACAAGAGTTGGACAATCTAGGGGTAAATATTAAGATTGACCAGTTTACCAACGGTATTATTCGTAAACCTATTGCTGTTCCGGGAACCTATGAACGTGTCCCTTCGGTTCATAAGGGGCTTGGAGATATAACCAAGAGTATGGTTGAAGGCACCATAGAAGGAGCTGATGTTATCGTCTTCATACTGGTTCTTGGCGGTATGATTGGCGTGGTAAATGCTACCGGGGCATTTAATTCTGGATTGATCGCATTATCCAAAAAGAGTAAAGGCCGAGAGTTTGGCTTGGTCTTTTCGGTTTGCCTAGTTATGGCATTGGGAGGGACAACATGCGGGCTAGAAGAAGAGGCTGTTGCTTTTTACCCAATCTTGGTTCCTATCTTTCTGTCACTAGGCTACGACTCAATTGTCTGTGTTGGTGCTATTTTTATGGCTGGCTCAATGGGCACAACCTTTTCAACCATTAATCCATTTTCGGTTGTTATAGCGTCAAACGCTGCCGGTATTCCATTTACCGAAGGTATTGAGTTTCGAATTATTGGTTTGATTGTGGGCTTTGCCGTGTTGAGTGCTTATATGTATTGGTATTGCAAAAAGGTCAAGGCAGATCCTAGTTTCTCTTACACTTATGATGACCATGAAGAATTCGAAGCGCGTTATATGAGTGACGTGGATATGAGTCATGAAATTCCATTTACACTTCGACGTAAGATTATTTTGGCAATGTTTATATTGGCCTTTCCATTGATGATTTGGGGGGTATCCGTTGGTGGATGGTGGTTCCCTACGATGGCGGCTTCCTTTTTGGCAATCACTATTCTAATCATGTTTATTTCTGGCCTTTCAGAAAAAACATTGGTTGAATCTTTTACTAAGGGAGCGTCAGAACTGGTTGGAGTCTCTTTGATTATTGGGCTTGCTCGTGGTGTTAACTTAGTACTCGAACAAGGTATGATCTCTGACACTATTCTCTTCGCTGCGTCGGATTTTGTATCCGGAATGGAGGGGGGCGTATTTATTGTGGCACAAATGTTGGTATTTGCTCTGCTTGGTTTTATTGTTCCATCCTCATCAGGCCTTGCTGTGCTATCCATGCCTATTATGGCACCTCTAGCGGATACGGTTGGTATTCCTCGTGAGATTGTTGTATCTGCTTATAATTGGGGTCAGTATGCGATGTTATATTTGACACCAACAGGATTGGTATTGGCAACGTTGCAAATGCTAGGTATGTCTTACAATAAGTGGCTAAAATTTGTCTGGCCAATGGTGGTGTTTGTATTAGGTTTTGGCGCGATAATGTTGGTTATTCAGGTCGCAATGGCTTAAGTATTATTTTTCCACACAAGCTAAGGTTCTTTTGGCTTGTGTGGATTTCTCCTGTAAGCAGATTATTTTCAGCTAAGTTTATCAAGGTCATTAAACAGGCTAGGAGATAATGATTACTTACGATTAGTCACCGACTCTCGTGCGACGAGTTTTCCCATTATTAAAGGTATTTCAGATGCCGGTTTATCATTAATAACTTCATCTAATTGGTTTATAGCGGCTTCAACCAGTTTATCTGATGGATAGCTAATACACGTCAGTGCCGGGGTTAATTGGCTAGCCAGAGGTGAGTTCTCTAGTGACATAATAGAAACTTCTTGTGGAGTGGCTAGATTAAAATCTTTTAACAACTTCATGGCAATCGCCGCCTGACTATCACGCATAACAATAATAGCGGTAAATGGGTGATAGCTGTTTAACAGTGTGAGCATGGCTTGCTCTGCGTCACCATTGGCTTCAACAATCAATTGGCGGTTAATGGGAATGGCCATATTGTGCAGCGAGGTTTTGTAGCCATCTAACGTCTGACTTGAGGCACTTCCTTTGTCGTCCAATACAATGGCGATACTGCTGTGACCTTGACTAGACAAATAGCGGCAAGCACTTTCACAAGCAAAATGGTAGTCGTAGCCAATCGCTCTATGTTGTGAGTTGGCTTTGGTGTCTATGGCGATAACATTGTCATCCATCGCGTTACTATTGATGGAGTCTGGTAGTTCGCCACCTAACACTATAATTGCATCACAGTGACGCCCATTTAGCTCTTCTATCAGTCGTGCTCGTTCTTGAGTGCTGTCGGCAAAATGCACCAACATATGCTTACTTTTCTGTTTTAGCGCCTTTGCTAGTAACGGCAAGTAAGTAGAGACTTGGCCTGCGTCAGTAGAAGAGAGTATGACGCCGATATAATCAGTGCGCTTATTGGCTAAATTTTGAGCGGCAGCATTGGGGCGATAATTTAGCTCCTCTGCCGCTCTAATTACCGCGTCTCGGCTCTCTGTCTTTACCCCACGACTGCCACTCATGACACGAGAGACAGTCGCTTTGGATACATTGGCAAGGCGAGATACGTCTGTAATGGTTACCATCTAAGTACACCTGTATTGGAAAAATTGTTGATGTTATGGGAAAACGGTTCCCAATTTCTCTCCATTTTACAGCGCCATAAAATAACCACAAGCGTATTAATCGCTTATTGGCAACGTTTATGAAGCTCAATAAGTTCTGCAACTAACTCTTTGGCCAACATGGATGTCATTAAGTGATCTTGTGCATGAACCATGACTAATGTCATTTTGGCTTTGCCTTCTCCTTCATCTGCTTCAATGAGTTGAGTTTGCACAAGGTGTGCTTTGTTGGCGTATTCTTGAGCCTCTTTCATTAAGCTTTCTGCTTCACTAAATTGGTTTTTCTTAGCGTGACGCAGTGCTTCATAACACAAACTTCTTGATTGGCCTGCATTAATAATGATCCCCATTACTTGCTCTTCTAAGTCCATCATTCTCTCCCGTAAGTTGTTCAAAATTCCCCAAAGTAGGGAAGTTGAGTCAATTGACTCTAGTTAAAACCGTTGTCTCGTGACACCTGGGCATACCACTCGCCACTTTTTTTCATGCTACGTTGTTGAGTCTCCAAATCGAGGCGATAAAATCCGTATCGATTTTTGTAAGCATTGCTCCATGACCAGTTGTCGATAAAAGTCCATAGATGATAGCCAATGCAATTGGCGCCTTCTTCGATACCTTGATGAAGCCAGCTAAGGTGTCCGCGAATAAAGTCGATGCGATAGTCATCTTGAATTTGACCATTAACTAAAAACTTCTCTTCCCCTTCAACACCCATGCCGTTTTCAGAGATGTAACAAGGTAGGTTGCCGTAGTTGTCACGTAAGTTAGTTAATATGTCATAAACGCCTTTTTCGTAGATCTCCCAGCCGCGGTGTGGATTCATTTTTCTCCCCGGCATTTCGTAATAATCAAAAAAGTGTTCTGGCATAAACGGTGCATCAGGGTTAACGGCATTGTCTCTGGCTTTTACGCGTCTTGGCATGTAGTAGTTCACGCCAAGCAGATCGATTTTTCCTTCTGCAATGAGTTCACAATCTCCAGCCTGAATATCGGGTAGTTGGTCATGCTCTGTAAGTAGATCAACCAGCGCTTGTGGATAGCTTCCCTTTACCGCGGGATCAAGGAAACTACGGTTAAACAATAAGTCACAAATATTGGAAGCTTTTAAATCTGCTTTGTTATCAGAACGAGGATAAGAAGGAGTAAGGTTTAAAATAATACCTATCTGTCCATCAAGACCAAGTTTGCGGTAAGTTTTGACCGCTTTAGCGTGTGCAAGAATAGTGTGATAAGCCACAGTAGCGGCGCGTTTAAAGTCCACAACGTTAGGGTAGTGGAAATCATAAAGGTAGCCACCTTCAACGGGAACAATGGGCTCGTTAAAAGTGAACCAATGCTTGACTCGGTCACCAAACAGTTTGAAGCAGGTTTCAGCATAGTATTGGTATGCGTCTAATACTTCACGGTTTTCAAATCCACCGATCTCTTGCATGACCATCGGCATGTCAAAATGGAACAGGCAGATAAATGGCTCTATGTTGTGCTTGATTAACTCGTTTATGACGCCGTTGTAAAAGTCGACCGCTTCTTGGTTTACTTCTCCTGACCCTGTCGGAATTAATCGAGCCCATGAAATAGAGGTGCGAAAACTATTGTGGCCAATATCCTTCATAAGTTGGATATCGCTTTGATAGTTTTGGTAGAAGGTCGATGCCTCTGTTGCAGAGATGCCGTTGTGGAATCGATTTGGCTGAGCTTTAAACCAATGGTCCCAAATATTCTCACCTTTGCCATTTATAAAAGCCGCCCCTTCGGTTTGAGTAGCAGAGGCGGCACTTCCCCAGTAGAAATTGTTTGGAAATGTATATTTCATGGTTTTTCCTTATTAAAGAGCAGCCAAAGCTGCTCTGTATTACTGATCAGTAAGAGTTATTAGTGATGCGAGTTCGTCATAAACAAACTGGTTATCAATACCATAGCGACAGTTTAAGCGGTGATAGGCTGCGCTTGTGCGTTGGCTTCTTTCTCTTTAGCTGCATCTTGTTCTAGCAGCTGTTTTTCGTAAGCTTTTAAGAATGGTAGGTACATCATTGCTGCCATGACCATACAAAGTAAGCACATAATCACGGGGCTAAAGGCCCAGTTCGCAGCCCAAGAGGCACCGATTGGTCCCGGAGTTGTCCATGGTGTTAATGAAACGACGCGTTCAATAAGACCCCAGTCGGTAGCAAACCATGCCAGTGTGGCGTTGATCATTGGAACAAATATGAATGGTAGGAAGAACACTGGGTTCATGATGATTGGCGCACCAAATAAGATGGGTTCGTTAATGTTAAACAAGCCCGGTACGACCCCCATTTTACCAATGGTTCTCAGGTGTACAGCTTTGCTACGCATAAGCAAGAAAGCCAGCGGCAGTGTTGACCCCACGCCACCAATGAGTAGGTAATGATCCCAAAACCCTTGAACAAAAATATGAGGAATCGCTTCACCTGCGGTCATTGCTGCTTGGTTAACGGATAAGTTCGCCATCCAGAATGGGTTCATGATGCCAGTGACGATTAGCGCGCCATGGATACCGGCAAACCATAAAATTTGACAGACAAGTACCGCTAGAAGAACGGCGGGTAATGAATCAGACGCAGCCACTAATGGTTGAACTAATGACATGATCGCTTGAGGGATGATCATGCCTGTTTGTGTCTCGATGAATAGGTTAAGCGGGTGCAATGTTAAGATAATCGCCAATACCGGAATCAATATTTCAAATGAGCGAGCAACACCAGATGGTACTTCAGGAGGAAGTTTAATCGTGACGTTTTTACGTTTTAAAAATGCATAGACTTCTGTGGAGTAAATAGCAGTAATGATCGCGGTGAATATACCTTGACCTGAGAAGTACTGCATAGAGATTTGTCCACCTTCAAGTGGAGCGGCAACCAGCAAAAAAGACATCATAGAAAGTAGGCCAGTGGTTACCGGGTCAAGATTATGATGGCGCGCTAGGCTAGAGGCGATTCCCACCGAAATAAACAGCGTCATGATCCCCATACTGAGGTTAAATGGCAGCATGAGTTGTTCGCGATAGGTATTAGAAAAATCCAGCCACGCTCTGGCAAATCCCCAGGTGGTGTCTGCCGAGAAAGGAGGGAAAATAAACACCAACATAAACGACCCAACGATCATAAACGGCAGTGCGGCGATAAATCCGTCACGGATTGATGTGACATATTTTTGTTGGCCCAGTTTTCCGGCAATTGGGGTGACCTTTTGCTCGATAACGTCAACCATTCTATTGTATAAAGTACTCATAATTTTTTCCGTTACTTGTGTGAATGTAAATGCCTTAGCCGATAAGTTCTATAGCAAAATCAAGGACTTTATCCCCTCTCTGCATGCCGTAATCCATCATGTCTATCGGCTCTACTTTTATTCCGTGAGCGCTAGCCACCTGCTGCAAGTCTGGTTGCATATATTTGATTTGTGGGCCTAGCAATACCACTTGAAAGTTAGAAAACTGTTCGTTAAATTCTGATGCACCAAAGGCATTAATTTCCGCCGCAATACCTCTCTCGTCAGCCGAGGCCTGCATTTTTTTTACCAGCATGGATGTGGACATTCCTGCTGAGCAGCAAAGCATTATTTTTTTCATTTTGTCTCTCCTGTTTTGTCTTTCACGTTTTGTATCAACGGATGCAACTATGCCTCTTTGGAAATAAAATGGAAACCGGTTTCCATTTTATTTCCGTTTTATTGTGAAAATGATCATTAGATTGAACTGGAAGTGTCATAATTTTGTGATGTTGTTAACGGTTTGCCTTTGATATGGAAACAAACTGTGCTCAAGTCAGCACAATTGATAAACCGGTTTCTGTTTGCTCTGCAAATTGGCTATTCTTCAGGCAGATCAGGTTTTGGATATAGAGATGAACTATTCATTTATCAGGCTGCTTGCCAGTAATGTAGAGCAATATATGACTCCCCTTGCTAGGGTACTCTCTAGGAACTCGCATCTTGGTGCTCTGCGTGACGGCTTTCAACTGGCTATGCCTTTTATTTTTGTTGGTTGTATGTTTGTGCCGTTAATCTTTCCACCGATATCTGACCAGACCTCATTTCTCGCTGTCGCTTGGATTGACCTTTCGAACTATCTTCGTCCGGTGCTATTGCCTACCTACCAGCTGACACTCGGCGTTGTTGGTTTGATTGTTTCGTTTGGAATTGCGGCATCACTCGCTAAGCAGTACGCCTTACATGAAACCTTGGCAGGGTTAACGGGGTGCATGGCATTCTTAATGCTGGCGGGTTTTCATACTGGTGACGAACAAAGCATACGTTATTTAAGTAGCGCGGGATTATTTACTGCGATTCTATCCGCCTTTTATGCCATTGAAGTTATTCGATTATTTATGCGTAAGGGGTGGGTGATCTCTATGCCTGAAGATGTGCCAATGCTCACCATGCAGAGCTTTAAATTTATGCTGCCGATTATGGCGATAATGCTTAGTCTCTCTCTGTTTAATCATTATTTGGTACTGTCCACGGGCTATCTATTTCCTCAACTGATCGAGCAAGCATTTCAGCCTCTTGTGTTGGCGTCGGACAGCTTGGCCGCGGTGTTGATCTCGATATTGGTGTGTCAGTTATTGTGGTTTGTTGGTATTCATGGTGCTTTGATTGTCACGGGAATCATGAATCCGTTTTGGATATCTAATCTGTTAGTTAATCAGCAGACAATGGAGGCTGGACAACAGATGTTACCGCACATTTATCTGCCGGCATTCTGGGACTTCTTTATTCTTATTGGTGGTGTTGGTTCGACGCTTCCATTGGTTTATTTAGCCATCAGAAGTCGTTCAAATCATCTGAAATCGGTAGGGAAAATCAGTGTTATTCCTTCAATATTTAACATTAATGAACCGATTTTATTTGGCTTTCCTATCATTATGAACCCTCTGTTTATTATTCCTTTTATATTGGTGCCGATGATAAATGCCACCATTGCTTGGTATCTCACCTCTGCGGGGCTTTTGGATAGAGTTGTGATGATGATTCCATGGTCAGTACCGGCACCGATTGGTGCGGCATGGGCGTCTAACGGCAGCATGGTTAATGCCCTGATGGTGCTGCTGGCCATGGTAAACGCGTACTTTATCTATCGACCTTTTTTCCTCGCACATGAGAAAGCGATACTGGAGAATGAACTAAAACGCACCGCTGATCGTTCTGGTGCTACCCAGTAGACATGCCCGCTCATTTCTGTATTGCCATCCGTTTGGATTAGTCTGCAAATGTGGCTGTTAAGATAAGAGTACTATGGGCATAAATAGCATCACGAAAGCAAACAAGCCTATCCAGCGAAATAGGGGAGTGATATTTTCCATAAATTGTCCTCACGTTAATGTCAGTGAAATTGTCTATTTTGCTGCTCAATGGCGCTCATCTGCTCTCTCAGTTCATTCATACAGTTTTTGCAAGGGGGACGAACTTTGGCAAATTCAATAAGCTTTGGCAGAGTGATGTTAATTGCTCGAATCGCGATAAGTTCAACCTCTTCATCATGACAGTTGTGGGCCATATAAAGCATGGATTGATGAGGAATAAGCAAACACTTTTGCGCCAATAAATACTGACCACGGAGTTGATAGATTGTAGCAAGCTGGTGATATCCGCTTATCCAAGCTTTGATGGATTCGATACAGGTTGGATTTGCCATCAGTCTTTCCTCTAGGGAGAAGATACTGTCTCTGTAATGGCGTTCTTCACTGGAACTGTGTTGAGAGATAGATAGGTAAGCGTTGTCCATTGCTGGTTGGTGCGATGCCGTCATACGAATGGTTCTCTTTAGTCACAAATGATAATTATTATCGTTATCATTTGTGACTAAGTAAATACCCACATGACAATTTTGTAAATTTTTTGAGCACCTTCAAATATGCCACTCTTTTTTATTGCCTAAGATCGGTGTCTTTTTCAAGTTCGAGCAACTGGCGGATGCTCTGGGTGAGTAATAGGTGGTCTTGGTATTGCGGTAAACCAGAGACGGTAATGCTACCGATCACTCCGACACTACGAACTGAAAGCGGGAAGCTGCCACCAAATGGAGCGTAGTGCTTGCTATCTACAAAGGATGCTTCTTCTATACTTTTACCTTTATTTTTGTAGTAGAGCCCCATATACCAAGAGCTGTGTTGGTAGCGATGTACGACATTTTGCTTCCTTTTTATCCATGCTAGGTTATCAATAGTGCTGCCTTGCATAGCGTAACCAAATAGCTGTTGGCCGTTAACTGTTATGTCTATGGCGATTTTTGCATCCAGTTGTTCAGCATTGTTTTTAATTATGCTTCCGAGTTGCCAAGCGGTTTCGTTGTTAAATTGGCTAAACTGCAGCTGGTGCTCTTCATCTAGTAATTGATTCAATTCGGTATTCATTGGCTGCTCTCAAATTGATTTGCAGTTGATATGGCGATGAGGAAAAAAGGCAGTGTTACTTAATTACCACGCAAGTAAACACTGCCAAAGTCGGGGGTTAACTTAGTTCTAGTTCTTGCTTTAATAATGCTTCTACTTGTTCTGCATCAACCGCTGTCATTAACTGCTCTCTAAAATCCGCATGCATGATTTTTCTGGCGAGTTTTGAAAATATTTTCATGTGTTGATCACCCGCAGCGTGCTTATTTAGGGTGAGCATAATAATAAACTGAGCCTCTTCATCTCCCCATTGAATTGGATTGGCAAGTCGGCATACACTGATTGCAGACTGCTCAATATGTTCGCTCTTGGTGTGTGGAATAGCAAAACCAAACCCTAATCCGGTAGAAAACACATCTTCACGAGCCCATAGATCATCCGCGAGTTTATTGGGATATCGACAACGGCCTGTGAGGTAAAGGTTGTCTGCCAACGCTTTAATCACCTCTTCTTTGCTTCGTAAATCGCGATCTAACGAGATGCACTCTTTGGCAACCATCGGCGCTTCAGTTTGGTTCATGCGAAACTGGGCCAATAGGTGTTCTACTTCTTGAACGGTTCTACACTGCATGGCTTTGTTTAACAGTTGACGACACTCTCTGCTATCGAGCTTTGCAACATGTTCTTTTGTTGCAGCAATGCTAGGTGAGCTCATACTTATTTCGTCTAGGCCAAGTCCAATAAGCAGTGGTAAAACAGAGCCTTTGGCTCCTAACTCGCCACATAAGCCAATCCATTTACCATGGCGGTGAACTTCACGAACCACATGATCTAGGGTGCGCAAAAATGCTGGATTCAAGCTGTTATAATTATTCGCAACTTTGGCATTATCACGGTCAACGGCCATTAGATATTGAGTCAGATCATTAGAGCCAATTGAGAAGAAATCAATCTCTTCACAGCATTGGTCAATAATAAAGGCTACAGATGGTACTTCTAGCATAATACCTAACGGCACTTTTTCTGAGAATGGTATGTTCTCTCTTCGTAATTCTTGGCGAACTTCTGCTAACACATCTTTTACCCATAAAATCTCTTCAAGTGACGAAATCATGGGGATCATGATCTTGATACTTCCATGAGCAGAGGCACGCAAAATGGCTCTTAGTTGAGTTTTGAATAGCTCGATAAACTCAGGATAGATACGAACTGCTCGATAACCAAGAAACGGGTTGTTTTCTGCAGGAATGTTCAAATAGTCAACGGGTTTATCTCCACCGATATCTATGGTGCGAATGATAACGGACTTACCTTCAGCTGCATCACACGCTTGGCAGAAGATATTGTATAACTCATTCTCATCTGGGGCGCTGGTGCGGTCCATGTAGAGCATCTCGGTTCTAAAAAGTCCAATCGCTTCAGCACCATTAGCAAAGGCTTGTTTTGCTTCTACTGAATGAGCAATATTGGCGGCAACTTCAATGGCTTTATCATCTAGAGATTTCGCGGCCATATCGCGAAATGCCGCCTGTCGTTGCTGAACAATCTCTTTTACTTTGTGCTCTTGAGCGTAGTAACGTTCAACAGCAGTAGTGATGTCGTTCACCACTAAACCTAACTGTCCGTCTACTATTACCTGTGTATCTAATTGAGTACTCAATAAGCTAGCGTCTACGCCAACTATGGTTGGAATAGCGAAAGAACGCGCTAGGATAACAGTGTGTGAGGTGCTTCCCCCATGAGAGAGTATCAACCCTTTTAACAAGGATTTATCTAATTCAAGAAACTGGCTAGGTGTAAGGTCATCCGCCAAACATACCGTCGCTTCAGTTAATGTGTTTTGACCAGAAAACGTGTCAGTACCATAAATACTTTGTAGTAGTTGATAACTAACATCACGAATATCTAGCTCACGCTCACGCATATAACTGCTGGATGAGTTTTTCATACGTTCGCCAAAGTGCTTTGCTGTTGCCACAATAGCGTCAGAGCAACTGCGTCCTTCAATGAGGTTGTCATGTAGGGTCTGTTGATACTCTTGATCTCGGGCAATGGATAAGTGCGCTTTGAGTACTTCACTTTCAGTATGTTGTGCGGTCGAAAGCTGAATATTGAGTGATTTAATTACGGCTTCAATGCCGGAAGCTAAATTCTGTTTTTCTTGCTGCTCACTAAGAGCCGTAGGTAGATCGACCAGGTTATCAAAGTTAATGGCTCCCATTGCGGTGAGTCGACCCTGACCAAATCCATCACTTACCGCATGTCCGCGTATGTAGTTAGCATCTAGTTTAGAGAAGTTGCGTGGTAATGGGACCAGTTCACTGTTCTCTTGTTGGTTGGTTTGTAATGGTTCATCACAATGCAAAAATTCGTTGCCAATAAACTGCTTAAGTTGCTCTAGCGCGGCTTCTTCATCTTGACCATCAATAGTTAATAAGCATTCATCTCCAAGCAGAGTATCTGTACCAATAAGAGACAGGACGCTTTTTGCATTACCAACAAGCCCGGTTCTCTGATTTTGCCAATTGATCTCGGAATCAAACTGATTACATAGTGATTCAACGTGGCTTGCGGGTCTTGCATGAACGCCATTTGGCAGTTCACAAGAGAAAGAAAAAGATTTCATTGCGCGTTGTCCTTATACATCAAAACGGCGTGCTCGTGAATGTGTTCGAGCTAGGGTTAATTTGTTGTCGCTATGTCATTCACAATAGCCAAAGCCAGCGATTACTTCTATTGGATAAAAGTTCGAAAGACTGGATTTTTGTTATATTTGTTCTTCCCTGTGACACTCGTCAAATATCCTGCTTTTTTTGTGACGTTGATATTGTTTTGTTCATTGCTGCTTAATGTCTCGGAATAAGTAGGTGATTGAATTATAAGGGTTTAGTGTTATTTGTCTTGCTTGGATATGGTATGGGAAGTAAAAGTGTGCGAGAGATCAATATTTTCATTCTACCTTACAAAATTCCAGTAAAAAGCAGTTTTGTCCTCTAACTGAGTAGTAGATTTGCTCACTATAGTATAGACAAAGCTCAGCTGGCTTGGATTAAACATGAGCGTGAAACGCACTCTATAATTAAAACATTAGAACATTTATCTCAAAGGAGAGATCAATGAAAGATTTAATCTCGATTCTAAAAGGTACTCGACAGCACTTAATGACTGGTGTGTCGCACATGATTCCTTTTGTGGTTGCCGGTGGTATTTTGCTTGCTGCATCAGTGATGTTATACGGTGAAGGAGCGGTTCCTGAAGAAGGAACCTGGTTACATGATCTATTTTTTATTGGTGTTGCTGGATTCCAATTAATGGTGCCAATTTTGGCTGCATACATAGGTTACTCAATTGCCGACCGTTCAGCACTAGCACCATCAGCTATCGCTGCCTTTATTGGCGCTAACATGTATAACACCGGCTTCTTTGGTGCGATTTTCGCAGGTCTACTCGGTGGTATCGTTGTTTTCTATCTTAAGAAAATCAAAGTTCCGGCGTTTGCCCGTTCTATCATGCCCATTTTTGTCATTCCAATTGTTGGTACTTTGATCACCGCAGGTGCCATTGTTTGGGGTATTGGTGAGCCAATTGGTGCTGCAACAGCAGGCCTGACGGACTTTCTTAAAGGCATGCAAGACGAAAGTATCGTTGCTCTAGCCATAATTATGGGCTTGATGATTGCCTTTGATATGGGCGGCCCGGTAAACAAAGTGGCGTATGCATTTGTTATTCTCTGTGTTGGTGAAGGTATCTACAACGTTGCCGGTATCTCTTCAGTTGCCGTGGCTGTTCCGTCTGTTGGTATGGGACTTGCGACCTTCTTAAACAAAAAGCTGTATGACCCAAGTGAGCAAGAAGCAGGTCGAGCATCGATCTTGATGGGGACAATGGGTATTACTGAAGGTGCTATTCCATTTGCTGCTGGGGATCCTTTGCGAGTACTTCCATCCATTATGATTGGTACCGCTGCAGGTTCTGTTACCGCTGCCGTTCTAGGTGTAAAAAGTTATGCAGCATGGGGTGGCCTAATTGTGCTGCCAGTAGTCGAAGGGCGTTTTAGTTTTATTATTGCGTTACTTGTCGGCTCATTAGTTACTGCATTTATGGTTAACTTCTTGAAATCTCGCCGTAAAGTGGTTGATAAAGTAGAGCAGGGTGTAGATGACCTTGACCTAGATATCGACATTGGCTAATCCACAATATTTCTGAGAGTGGGCGGTTATTTTTTCCGGATTTAGCCTTCACTCTCTCCCCCAAAATTTAAATATTTACCTATTTTCGAGGATTTTATTATGACTAGTATCGTAGCCGTAACCGCGTGCCCGTCTGGTGTTGCTCATACTTATATGGCAGCAGAGGCAATTGAGTCAGCTGCTAAAGCGAAAGGTTGGCAGTGCCAAGTAGAGACACAAGGCTCAATTGGTGTGGAAAATGAATTGACCGCGGAGCTTATTGAAACTGCTGATGTGGTTATTTTAACCAAAGATATTGATATCAAGAATTCAGAGCGATTTTCTGGAAAAACCGTTGTAAAAATAGGTGTGAGTGATGCCGTTAAACGAGCGGCTGCAGTGATGGAAAAAATTGAAGCGCACCTTGCTAAAGCAACAGCCTAGCCTTAGTTAGCTTTGTGTAACAAAAGGGGAAATCCCCTTTTGTTAAGCGCTAGCGTACTTAAATGTTTATCAAAGTGACTTTGTCTGCAAATAGCGGAGTAGGTGATTTTGATATACAAAATAACGATAAAACAACTGCTTAACACGTTGCAAAAAAAGAGGCGACTGCTCAACAGTAAACCACCTCTACGCAAACAGATGTTAATTAAACATAGCTAACAAGAGATCGCTAGCTAATTGGCAGTTGATAAAGGAGCCCAAAATGAGTACCCCAAGAATAGAACAGCTAAAGAGCGCATTATTTCAATCTCAGCGCGAAATCTCTCTAGAACGTGCATTACTTTATACCGAAAGCCATAAGCAGACGGAAGGTGAGCCGACTCTCATTCGTCGTGCTAAAGCGACAGCACATGTATTAGACAGAGTGGAGATCGCCATTAGAGAAAATGAGCTGATTGCCGGTAACCGGACTGTTCAACCTCGTGCGGGTATTGTCTCTCCTGAAATGGATCCTTATTGGATAGAGAAAGAGCTGGAGACGTTTGAGTCTCGCCCACAGGATAAGTTTTTTATCTCTGAGGAAGATAAAGAGATTTATCGCAATGAACTGCTCAGTTATTGGTCTACAAGGTCAATGAAAGATTTTATCAACCAACAGATTCCAGCCAACGTGAAAGAGGCTGTTGCGGAAAAGATTTTCAGTGTTAATCAGACGGATAAAGGGCAAGGACATATCATTATTGATTTTGAATGCCTGCTAAAGAATGGGTTGGGTAAGCAGTTGGATGATATGCGCACGCTAAGCCATGCGTCGCCAGAAAACGAATTTTATCAAGCGGTTGTCATTCTACTTGATGCATCTATCAAACATATTGGCCGCTATGCGCAGCTTGCTAAGCAATTATCGGCAGTTGAAGTCGACCCACAGCGACGTCATGAGTTAGATGTCATTGCTGATATCTCAGAGAGAATGTCCACTGAAGCGCCAAAATCATTCTATGAAGCGAGTCAGTTGTTTTGGTATATGAATATTATTTTGCAATATGAATCGAATGCCAGCTCATTATCTCTGGGCCGGTTTGATCAGTATATGATGCCGTTTTATCAATACTCATTAGAGCACGGTGAATCTCCGGCCTTTATTCGTGAACTATTGGAAAGTCTTTGGATAAAAACCAATGATATTGTGTTATTGCGCTCTTCCAGCAGTGCTAAGTTCTTTGCTGGCTTTCCAACAGGTTACACTATTATTCTTGGTGGCCTAGATCATATTGGTCAGAGTGCCGTTAACCCACTGTCGAGCTTGTGCCTTGATGCCTACCAAAGTGTACAACTGCCGCAGCCAAACCTTGGCGTACGGGTTAATGAGTTTATAGATCGTAGTTTTTTAATTAAAACTGCAGAGACCATTCGATTAGGCACTGGCATTCCACAGATATTTAATGACGAGGTGGTGATTCCTGCCTTCTTAAATCGCGGAGTTTCATTAGAAGATGCCCGTGATTATGCAGTAGTGGGTTGTGTCGAACTCTCAATACCGGGTAAGACATATGGGCTTCACGATATTGCTATGTTCAACCTACTGAAAATACTAGAGCTGACCATGCAACGTCATGGTGATAACCCGAACGCCACTTTTGATTTTCTGCTGGAAGAGATTCGTTCAGATATCCGTTACTACGTGAAATTGATGGTAGAAGGATCCAATATTTGTGATGTTGGCCACCGTGATTGGGCGCCTGTTCCTTTGCTTTCATCATTCGTTAGCGATTGCGTTGCCAATGGTAAAGACATTACTTATGGAGGCAGCCGTTATAATTTTTCTGGGGTTCAAGGTATTGGAATTGCTAATTTATCGGATTCGTTGCATGCGTTAAAACGCTATGTGTTTGAAGATCAACGTTGCAGCTTTAAGCAGTTTGTTACCATATTAACCAGCAATTTTGATGTGCCTGATGGTGAGAAAGTTCGTGCTCGCCTAATGAACAAGTACGAAAAGTATGGCAACGATATTGATGAAGTGGATAGCCTTGGTTCTGAGCTACTACGAGTGTTTTGTAAAGAAGTGGAAACCTATCAAAACCCTCGTGGCGGCCAGTTTACTCCTGGATCTTATACGGTGTCGGCTCATGTCCCTCTTGGAGAAGTGGTTGGTGCTACGGCGGATGGTCGCTTAGCGGGTGAGCAGCTTGCGGATGGTGGATTGTCACCTATGCTGGGCAAAGATATGTTAGGTCCAACAGCGGTACTTAAATCGGTGAGTAAATTGGACAATTATCTGCTTTCTAATGGCAGCTTGCTTAACGTTAAGTTTACTCCTGCAACACTAGAGGGACAGCAAGGCATCAATAAGCTGGCGGACTTTATCCGAGCCTTTATGAAGTTAAAACTCCAACACGTACAGTTTAATGTGTTGAATGCTGAGACTTTGAAACTTGCTCAGAAATCTCCAGAAGATTATGCCGGCTTGGTTGTTAGGGTTGCAGGGTACAGTGCCTTTTTTGTTGAATTATCGAAAGAAATTCAAGATGACATTATTCGAAGAACCGCGCATGAACTGTAAATCATCGCCAATCCCAGAGAGTAATGTTGAAACTGGACGAGTGTTTAATATCCAGCGTTACTCTCTGCATGATGGTTCTGGCATACGCACGGTGGTCTTTTTTAAAGGCTGTCCGCTACGTTGTCCGTGGTGTTCTAACCCAGAGTCTCGCTCTCATCGAACAACTTACATTCGTCGGGAGGTGAAGTGTATTGATTGCGATGAATGTGCCATGGATACTGAAGAGTGCCCAACAGGCGCATGGGAGCAGGTTGGCACTGACATGACACTGGATGAAGTACTTAATCAGATAGCAAAAGATGACCTGTTTTTTGAAACCTCAAATGGTGGCGTTACGTTGTCGGGAGGTGAGGTGCTCAGCCAATCTCATTTTGCTATTGAGTTGCTGATTCGACTGAAGTCACTTGGCTATCGCACGGCGGTTGAAACGTCCGGCCATGGTAGTCGTCGTCAACTACTGAAGATTGCACAGCTATGCGATGAAGTGCTGTTTGATTTCAAAATAATGGACCCGATTAAAGCAAAAGAACATATTGGTTTAGATCTACAGAGAGTACTTGAGAGTTTTGCTCTATTGATGGAGAACCACTGTCGAGTTATTCCTCGATTGCCCCTGATTCCCGGTTATACCCTCGACATTATTAATGTAGATAAGGTTCTTGCATTTTTAAAACCGTTTCATCTTGAAGAGATCCATCTTCTGCCATTTCATCAATATGGAGCAAATAAATATCAAACGTTAGGACTGGAGTATCGTCTGCAAGATGTACCAGTACCAAGTGACACTGAAATCGAAGCTATTCGTCACCACATTCAGGCTAGCGGATACCGAGTAATTATTGGAGGTTAAATGTGAAAAAGAGAATACTTATTACTGGCGCAAATGGATTTTTTGGTACTCGATTTATAAACCGATTTTGCACTGAGTTTGATGTGCTGGGTTTGGATGTGGAACAACTCGATATTACGGATGAAACGCGTGTCGAGAGTGCTTTTGCTGAGTTCAAACCAGATTATGTTATTCATGCTGCAGCAATTGCTGTAACCGATTTTTGTAACCAACATCCGGATATTGCACATAAAGTCAATGTGCAAGGTGCCATAAACGTAGCCAAGGCCTGTAAAGCTCAAGGCAGCAAATTGGTGTTTATATCGACTGAGCAACTGTTTAATGGCAATCAAGAAGAGGGGCCATACAACGAGTTGGATACGCCACTACCTGACACTGTATATGGACAGAATAAGTTACAAGCAGAAGCTGAGCTAAAGAGCATTCTCGATGAGATGTGGATTTTACGTTTCACTTGGTTGTTTGGACTACCAGAACGAAATACCAGCATAAACCCTAATGTGGTATGGAACACGCTACAGGCATTCATTAATGGTAATGTGATGGCTGAACGTACCAATGAGTTTCGCGGTTTAACTTATGTCCATGAGTTGATCGAACAGTTCCCTCGCATCTTCACTATTCCTTATGGCACTTACCATACTGGTGCTGTTAATACCGCCAGTCGTTATGACATTGCTAAACATATTTTAACTGAGCTTGGTCAACAGGATCGGCTGGAGAGTTTATTGTCGGTAAATGACGCGCCGAAAACACGGGATGTACGATTGGACACTTCGAAGCTGGCAGAGCAGGGCATTGTGTTTACCGAAAGCAAACAAGCGATTAGCAAGTGTTTAAAAGAGTTTGGCTTTATTCGCTGAGAAGAGATGCTATTGCCTTTGATTATTCAGTTTAATCCAAGGTAATGACTACATTAAAATTTAGGAGTACTTAATGATTTACATGTTAGATACCGCAGATTTAGATGCAATCAAAAACGCGATTGATCTTTATCCGCTCGTTGGTGTGACTACTAACCCATCCATTATCGCCAAGGAAAATCGTCCGTTAAAAGAGATTCTAATGGATATTCGCGAAGTCATTGGCGAAGATCGTATGCTGCATGCGCAGGTCATGGGCAAACAAGCCGAAACCATGTTGGAAGAGGCTAAAGCTCTCCGTAGACTAGATCCAAAAATTATTGTCAAAGTCCCTGTCACTCCTCAGGGCATTAAAGCGATGAAATTGATTGATGCTGAAGGTATCCGGATTACAGCCACCGCAATTTTAACGCCTCAACAAGCATTAATGGCAGCAATGGCAGGAGCAGAGTTTTTAGCACCGTACGTTAACCGATTAGATAATATCTGTTCGGATGGCGCTATGGTTGCAGCTGAGATGGTCCAGTTAATCGAACAATATCAATTGGATGCTAAAGTGCTTGCCGCTTCTTTTAAGAACGTGCAGCAAGTTCATCAGGTGGCACTAGCAGGCGCTCATTCAGTAACGATTGCACCAGAGGTTTTTGAGCAACTATTGCTTCATCCACTGACTGACTCTGGCGTTGCTGGTTTTGTATCTGACTGGGAAAACGTCTATGGTATAGGTAGTAACGTATTGGACGTACTCTAATTAGCTTATATTAAATGGCATTGCTCCAATTATGCTGGTTATATACAGAATGTTAAATGTGAAAGAATGCACAAAAGCTGATTGAGAATATTATTAATAGAACCCGGTGGAGGTAGACTCCATCTGGTTTATTGCTAAGTATGAAATCTATATGGAAATTGTTGGAGTTACAGCGTGTATCAGTGGTGTTGCGCATACCTACATGGCAGCAGAATTGTTGGAGAAATCTAGCAAGAAAGCGGGCTATAAGATCAATGTTGAAACTCAAGGCGCATTGGGCAGTGAGAACCAGTTGACCGAACAACAAATTGAGAACGCATCTGTAGCGGTGATCATCTCTGATATTAATATTGAAGGGATTGAGCGCTTTAATCAGATGCGTATAGTGCGTTGTTCAATTGCCTATTATCTGCGAAACGCTGATGACGTGATGTTGGCTATAGAAAAAGTGCGTTTAGCGCCACCCAATTCTGAGATTGTGCTCTAGCTGTCATATTTCAGTATGAGAACTTATTCTGTATGAGAACTTAAATATTGAGCGCGATACTCAGATGGAGAGCGTTCAGTTTGGTTTCGAAAAATTCGGCAAAAATAGTTGCTGTCCTTAAATCCACAGCGGTGGGCTACCTCTTTTATTTTCATATCGTATTCAATTAATAGATATTTTGCTCGCTCTAATCGAATTTGATTCAGATACTCATTAAATTTGATTTTCCCTTCCTTTTGAAAGAGTTGTGAAAGGTAGTTTGCTGAAACATAGAAATGTTTTGCTACCGACTCTCGGCTTAATGGCTCATGATAATGCTGTTCTAAATAATCTCTTACCGCTTCAAACAGTGCATGGCTTTTTGATGGTGTTTCCAGAGGCTTCTCAATAAGATCGATGATATGGCTAAAAAGTGAGGTAATTAATAGCCGTTTGGTTTCTTGATGCTCGGTTTGTTTTGTTAACTCTTCAATCGCGTTAAGAATGAATGTGCCGACACGAGGCCCGCGACGCAGTACACTCTCTTTTACTGCTGAATCAAATTGTTCTCCATCCCAACTCAACAAACTCATACCAAAGCTCTGTTTTCCTGCCATCACCGTTAGTGTCTGCACCGGTTTGTCCCACTCTGGTTTGTTCCAACTTTCAGCAGGTAAAAATAGGACACCTCCCTGTTTAAGCGTGTATTTTGTATCGACTCCAAGATTGTTACCAACGTCCATGTTTAGCTCACCACTTAACACCATTTCAATGCGAGGGAAATGGACTTGATAAGCCAATGGAGGAGGAGATGGCAAGTTACCCGCGTAAAAAACATCACCTATATTATCGGCAGATTTTGCGTAGCGACGTAATGTGTCTAACAATTGTTTTTTATCCAGCACTTTTAAGATTCTCCCGTTGGTTGAAACTTGTATTTTGATAATGAAATAACATGCCTACTGCTTATATTACCTTGTTTAAGGCTAAACTTTTTTATTGAATGCTAGGATATGGGTTATGGTTCACAATTCCTATTTTAGATAACAAATATCCAGTAAATCGAACAATTTACCTGCATATTTTTTTCTTTTTGTTGAGTAGTTTGAAGTAATAAGGTGTCGGCCTTTTACAACTAAACAGACTAAAACAAGAAAGCTCAAAAGGAAGAATTATGAATAGCGACTCTGGAACATACCTCAATGCTCTTGGTGCCAATATGACGTTGACAGCAAAAATGATAGATGAACTTGATACTCATGGCTTTACAGTTATTCATGATGTTGTGGATAAAGAGTGGTTGGCTGAAATGCGTCGAACCTTTGATACCTTAGTTGAAAAAGAGGGCGATCAATTGGCGATAGAACACCACCAAGAAGAGACAGTGACCCGAATTGCCAATTTGATAAACAAAGGAACGGTATGGGAAAAAGTATGGGCTCATCCTTTGGTTTTGTCTGCCTGTAAACATTTGTTTAACGGTGAATTTAAGATATCAAGTCTCAATGCCCGTGAAGCGCATCATCAAGGTGGCCATCAGCCTTTACATGCTGACTGGAAAAAGCCGCGACCTGATTTTCCTCATGTTCATTTAGTTAATTCAATTTGGGCGATAGATGACTTAACGAAAGAGAACGGAGCACCACGTATCATTCCAGGTACACACCTTAGAGCAGAATTGCCAGAACAGTTGTTGACCGATTTAAATGGACCTCATCCAGATGAAGTGTATTTAGAATGTCCAGCAGGTAGCGTGATGATATTCAATGCTCATACATGGCATGGTGGTACAACCAACAAACTTGGTACTCGCCGTAGAGTGCTGCATGGCCTCTACATTGATAGAGAAGATGACGCACAGCAAGACCAGAAAAAGTGGCTAACGCAATCTACCGCTAGTCGTTTAACACCAGCACAAAAATGGCTGCTAGAGGTAGAGTGAAATCGCTTAACTTTGTGATGTTATAAGCGCTTTATTTTTACGATCTAGCCGCATCGGGTCAGGAGATGAGATATGGGGTTATGGTCTATTCATCTGTCCAGATATCTCGTAACTCAGGCCAACCCCAAGTGTTGATGGAGACGCTTTTTAAAACATCTTCAAAGCGCAAAGTTTGCTTATGGTGAAAGATTGGTATCAATTTGTGAGAAGTAATGAGAGCAGAAGCTACAGACTCTAGTTCTCGCATATAACTGGAAACGGGTTGCTGTTCTCTTAGGTAATATAATTTACTCGCTAGCCACTCTTTATCTTGATAAGACAAGCTTTGCTGTAAGAAAGGATTGGATAACATCCAGCAAAACGCAGATATAGGCCGATTGTCATCTAAGTTCATACTGGTAAGAATAATGTCCTCATTTAGTGATTGGTTTTGGGCTTTTTCATAAAAATCATTAAAAGAGTAGATATTTATAGTGCAATGAACGCCAGCGCTGTTGAGTAGAGTCATCATTGCTTCGGCACATTGTTTTAGGGCGTGGTGTTCAAATATGGCGATAGTTAAGCTATCTGGTAGTGGGTGGGCAACAGGAACTGAAGGTAACAGTGTTAACCAACCTGGAAGCAAGTTATAAGCCGCGACTGCCGCAATGTCGTCATCAGACTGAGTGAGCTGTTTTAGTAGACTTTCGCTACCAATAAGTTGGCTTAAGTATTTTCGCTGAAGCAGTGATAGTTCTGCCTGACTGTTGACCATAGCCAGTAAGCAACCATCTTCAATCCGACTTGTTTGTTCACTGCTGGCGATAAGTTGGCCATTCTCATCACTTGCCCCTTCGACCGAGAGGTAGTTAGAACACATCGATCCTGCCGGTGTCACTCTGGCGGTTTCTAATTTGGTGTCACCAAAGGTACTGTTTTCCTGTTTGGGTAGTTGCCAGATGGTCACGGTATCGGTTAGCGCACGAAAGCCATGGAAGTGATCATAGGCTTGCAGCGTCAGCTTTTGCTCACTGTGCTCCTGAACCTGAAATACTCCACTTCCTGTAACGGAGCGATTATTTGTGGTGATATTTGTTTCTGACAGCTGCTTAGGTGGCTGAATTGCATACTTTACATCGGAAAGTAATGCGGCAAATCCTTCATCGGGTTTGGTTAGTTTGAATTGAATACAGAGCGGATTAAGCTCACATATACTCTCTATATGAGATAACTCATTTTTATATAAAAGCATATGTTTTAGTTGTTTGAATAAATCAGTAATTACGCTGGCGGTGATGTCGCTGCCATCATGAAACTTAAGCTGAGGGCGAAGGTAAAACTTCCAGCTGAGTTCTGATTTGTTGTAGGTCCAGTTGTGAGCGAGCTCTGGTTTGATGTTTCCATTTTCATCGCACTGAACAAGGCAACTGTATACTTGACGAAGAAGAAAACGCTCACTGTTTCTTAGTGGGCAGTGAGGTAACAGTAAAGAGAACGCTCTGTCATAGGTAAGCTGTACATGCAGTCTTCCTTCTCTTCGTTGAGGGCCAGAGGTGTTTTTAAGAAGCTGGGCAAAGAGCTGTTGATCATTGTCTATCAGGTCGAGTGCTTTTTCATACTTCCCTTTAGATATCAGCTGCTGGGCAAGTTGGTTTTTTATATTGTTAACAGTGTAATTGAGATAGAGCTGTGAGCGTTGATTTCGCCCGGACTTTGGCTTCCATTCAATCCAACCTAATTGATTCAACTGGTTTAGCAGGGTCCGGCAGTGCCGATTACTGGTAAACATAATCTCTGCTACTTCAGGAAGAGTAATAAAGATCTCTTTATTGACGCCTAATTCAGCTAGGCGAGAAAAATAGAGAAGTTGTCTGTTGTCACTCAAAATAGGCACTCCTTTTTGATTCTAGTTCCTTGTTTAGTGCTTTGTTGGTCATTTTGGCAGAATTTCTTTAGGTTAGGTCAAAATACGGAACTAAACAACAAAATAATCTCTGTTTTAAATATCCTTATTTCTGTTGATAATCTGACTATCAGATGGAGGTACGCATGCTAACAGTAATTAGACGTTTATTTGTTGCGCTAGGTTCTCGCTCTCTTGCTCGGTATTATCAGTCTCGCCTTGAGAGAAGCAAAACGACGCTAGAGCGGTATACACAATCACTAATGTCATTGTATGAGATGGATGAGTCATCCAGTGAAGAGGAACAGAAATGAAAATTGAGCACGTAGCAATTTGGTGTCAAGACTTAGAGCGGATGAAACATTTTTATGAGAAGTATTTTGCTGCCGTCAGTAACAATAAATATGTTAATCAGAATAAGGGATTCTCTTCCTATTTTTTAACGTTGCCGGAAGGGGCTCGTCTGGAATTGATGAAAATGGATTCCGTAGAAGTACTTTCTGTTGAAGCGTATAAACAGTTTACTGGGCTGGCTCATATTGCTTTTTCTGTTGGTTCTGTAGAAAAAGTGGATGAGATGACCAATCGCTTTATTGCCGATGGTTTTGAGGTTATAGGCGAGCCACGTTGGACGGGAGATGGTTATTATGAAAGTGTGCTGCTGGATCCTGAAGGCAATCACTTAGAGATAGTGGCCTAGAGACAGTAGTTTAGAGACAGTGTCTTAGAAACAATGAGTTAGATGGCTATAAATCTTATATATGAACTAACCCTCGTTTACCCTGAATATGTAAGATTTAGTCGTGAGAAACGAATTAACAATGCCAGAATGGCTGTACATTCTGGTATTGAATCAGCGAGTAGTTCTTTAATGATGTAAAAATGGACTTCTGTAATGTATGTCATCTTGTTTGTTATGACAGAGGATTCGTTGTTAGAGGGACAAAGAGAAAGTAAAAAGGGCGACATTGCTATGCCACCCTGATAATTAAGGAAATAGCAGGTTAATCCATTGTTGGCATCACAAATGAACTGGCATGCTGTTCTAAACGAATACTTGCAGGCCAACGACTTGTTACCGTTTTCATCTTAGTGTAAAAACGAACACCATCGTTACCGTGAACATTTAGTGGACCAAAAACTGAACGTTTCCAGCCGCCAAAACTATGGAATGCCATAGGTACAGGAATTGGAACATTTACCCCCACCATACCAGCTAGAACGTCTTCACTAAATTGTCTGGCGGTTTCGCCGTCTCGTGTAAAGATGGCGGTACCATTGCCGTACTCATGTTTGTTTATTAGCTCTAAACCACTTTGGTAGTCAGGTACACGAACTACGGCTAGTACTGGGCCGAATATCTCTTCTTTGTAGATGGTCATTTCTGGAGAAACATTGTCAAACAGTGTTGGACCCACAAAGTACCCCTGTTCGTGGTCTTGCACTGTCAGTGTACGTCCATCAATGTGTAACGTTGCTCCTTGTTCGACACCTGAAGCGATATAAGAACATATTTTCTCTTTGTGTGGAGCTGAAATGACTGGTCCCATATCATTTTCTGGCCCATCGACAAGGCCGGGACCGACTTTCATTTTGCTAATATGTGCGCTTAATTTATCAATGAGTTGATCTGCGGTTTCATCCCCGACAGCAATAACGACTGATAGTGCCATACAGCGCTCACCAGCGGCGCCATACGCGGCTCCCATAATGGCATTTGCTGCCATGTCGAGATCTGCATCAGGCATTAAAATACAGTGGTTTTTTGCACCACCAAGCGCTTGACATCGTTTGCCATTAGCCGAAGCAGTTGCATATATATATTCCGCAATAGGAGTTGAACCAACAAAACTTACAGCTTGTACGCGTGGATCGGTTAATAGTTGATCGACTGATTCTTTATCACCATTAACAACATTAAACACGCCGTCAGGCAACCCTGCTTCCTTAAGCAAATTAGCGATCATGATTGCAAGTGATGGGTCTTTTTCTGAAGGCTTAAGTATAAAAGTGTTACCTGTTGCTAATGCAATTGGGAACATCCACATAGGAACCATTGCCGGAAAGTTAAATGGAGTGATACCAACACACACACCAAGTGGCTGCATTAATGAATGGCTATCAACACCTGTACCGACATTTGCGGAGTGTTCACCTTTTTGTAGATGAGGGATTCCGCAGGCAAACTCGACAACTTCAAGACCTCGGGTTAGTTCTCCTACCGCATCAGAAAAAACTTTACCATGCTCGTTAGATATCACTTTTGCTAACTGCTCCATATTCTCCTCAAGTAATGATTTGAATTTGAAAAGAATACGAGCACGTTTTAGTGGTGAGGTTTTCGACCAAGTAGAAAATGCTTTTTCTGCTACTACGACTGCTTCTGCTGTTTCTGCTGCGGAACTAAGTACCACTTTGCGGCTTTCTTGGCCTGTTGCAGGATTGTAAATCGATGCAAAACGCTGGCTGTGACTTTCACTAATATGACCGTTAATGAAATTTTGGACTATTTCCATTTTGTTCTCCAAGTTGACTTTTTTAGCTGCTCAGCAATTTAGGTTTCTGTTATACGCTTAAGATTGATGTTGTATCGTCCTAGCCTGCTAAGCATGAACACGTAATTGTTTTAATCATAATGAGCGAAACATATGTTTCTATAAATAAGATAAAATGAAACCAATAGTTTATATTTTTGATGTTAGCATAATTTATTATCGTAATCGCAACCTTTTTTTCGATTTATATTTACTTTTGGCGGTAAGTTGTCGTTTTTATGTAAAATGGATGTTTTGTTGGGTGTTGGTGGTAAAATTTAATTTCTACGTGAGAGAGGGAAGGTGGCGGAAGCCCTTTTAATCATACTTAAAGTGGTTTATTGATTGCGGCTTATTGGTTTTATCCGCTAGAACGAGGTTAATTAATCTCAATACGCATTAATTACAGAAGCGTATTTTATCTATTACTTAGCTTTTTAGGAGGCAGGAAGAGTTGATGCTGTTATTGCATTTTATGGAGCTGCGAGTGGAAAGTAATGAGAGTCAGAAAGTGTTGGTTTGAGGATGGCGTTTAATAAAGAGATATACCAAGGGTTCGATCAAGTCGTACCCTTGGTATTTTATATGTGGATTATATTAGTTACCAATTAATGCTGGGATGCCTGGTAGTTGTCCTACAACGGCTAGTGAGCCCACACAAATAACAAATGCGATTCCCGGAATCAGATACTTGTCTTTTGCTGATAGGGTTTTTGCACGTTCGTGGTCACCAATAAGGCCCATGTTGTCTAGCAGCATGGTCGCCGCCCAGCCAAATACTGGGTTAACAAATGCACAAGCAAAGATACAGATACCAGCACTTAGCGAGTCTTTGTGTTTATGGATCATCTGCATACCGGCTTCAAGTAACGGCAGGAAAACACCTACGATTAGCGCGATACGAAGAACCGGTTCCCACATGGCAAGATCCATTGGGTAACCAATTACAGCGGCTAGAATACACATAATACCAGTCAGCATTGCGCCACCCGGGATAGGGCGTTTAGCAATCGCAGCAGGGATCATATATGTGCCCCAAGATGATGCTAAGTTACCACCACCAAGTAGGGTACCTACACCTTGACGAATAGACGCAACTGTCATGGTGTCATCAACATCCATTAATACGCCTTTCGCTTCTTTAGGGTAGTTGAGCTCTTGGAATACACGGTGACCTAAGTAGTCTGGAGACCACATTGCCACTGCGAGAATGGCAAAAGGCGTTACTGCGATGAAGTGTTCAACGTTAGGCCAACCTAGTTGCCAACCTGTGTCTTCACCCCACCAGTAAAATGGGCTGAAGTGCGGTAGACCGGGTTCTGTTGTAAAGCTAAATTCCGCACCTAACGCAAAGGCAACAACACCCGCGATAAGTGAACATAATGGGATCGCTAACCAGCGTTTATTGACTTTTGCTAGATAAGCGTAAACCAAAACAGTAATACCAATGACGGCAAACGAGATATAGCCTTGGTCAGTGCTTGCTGCCCATGCTTCAGTCTTGTTAATTTGACCAATTAACCCAACCGCGCCTAGGTAAATAAGCAAGCCCCCTCGAACTCCGACCCCGGTGAGAGTCATCAGTTTGGAGCCCCCTTTGGTGTACGCAAGTATCAGACCAAACAGACACACCATCACCCCGAGAGCGAGTGGGTGTCCACCGGCTGAAGCAATCAGTGGTATCAATGGAATCATTGGACCATGCGTACCGGCAAGGTTGGAGTTAGGGTTCAAGATAGCAGAGAATAAGATAACAAAAAGTGCACCGGCAATAAGCAGTTCATAACGAACGTTTTCCGCTACAAATTCTGGTGATAGTCCGAACTGAGCAGCAAATACGGCAACCATTGCGGTTACCATTACTACTTTACCAATTGTTGCAGCAAGTGCAGGTACAAAATCTTCTATTTCAATACTGTAGTCACGTGAAGGAAGGTGGATACCCCAACGTTTGAAGTTCATGATCTTTAGATCATGATTTAGAAACTCCTCTCTACTTCCAAACTCTTGCGCTTTTCGGCGCATATCTCTGTAAAACTTCTTATTTTTGTTAGACATGTAGTCATTCCTATAAGGATTATCGAGATAGACCACACCAATCATGTTCCACTTGCGCGTGATATACTGATCTTCAACCAGTACTAGACGACATCCCAGACGCTACCATGCATCTCTATTACTATAATAAAGAGGGAATATAACGGTTAGTTTTTCTCGATGATGTAAATCAGGAAGAGATCTTCTTCCTGACAGAATTCGATTTACATAATAATTCGATGAGTCTATAAAACTCATTCGCAATGATTATTGATTTAGGTTAATTTTTCAAAAAAAGTTAGGGTGTAATGTGGGTGTTTTGAACAGACTTGTTATTCAGCGCACAAATTTGACTGATTTGTCAATAATCATCATTGATGAGAATAAGAATACATTATGAAAATAACTGAACATGCAACTCGTACCGAACAACTCTTTGGTGTTCGTGCAGAAGATATTCATAAATGGATTGATGGATTTTTTGATCAGAACGGCAATGATCACTCGCTTAGAGTAACGGGAAAGCTGGGCTATGACCCTTATGACCACCGTCGTTTTCGCCATTGTAAGGAAGCGTTAGGGGAAGCCATTAAGGAGTTTGGTGACAAATACACCAGCCAGCAGATCAAAGATGTATTTGAAACCCATGTACGAGATGACTACGACGGTTATCTTCCATCCCGAGCCGATTTTGAAAATGGCACGTTCACAGCCAAATACCACGACTCAACCCATGATGAGGCATTGAGTGAAGTACTCGATGCTAATGAACTGGCAGACTATTTTGATGGTTTGCAGCCGTCACAGCAAGAGAGTAAAAAATCTCTTACAAGTTTTAGTTTTCGCATTGTGCTGCCCACGGTAGCGGCCATCATACTTTTTATTACCAATATCATTTATGTCATTGTTCCTTTGGTGGAAGAGTCGATGTTGGGGCAAAAGCGGCAGATGCTTAAAGAGCTGACCTCAACCGCAGTGAGTATTGTTGATAGTTATGTCGCATTGGAACAAAGAGGAATATTGAGCTTAGAAGAAGCGCAGCGAAGAGCGATGACAGAAGTAAAAGCCATGCGTTACGGTGACGAAAATAAAGACTACTTCTTTATTACGGATATGTTTCCTAAAATGGTGATGCACCCATATAGGAATGATCTAACGGGACAGGATTTAACTCAATATACCGATAGCGAAAACACCACTGGCTTCCCTGTATTTGTTGAGATAACTAAAATGGTTCGAGCCAGCCAGCACGGATTTTTAGAGTATCGCTGGCAATGGAAAGATGACCCAACGATTACCGCGCCAAAAATCACCTATGTTGAAGGGGTAGAAGAGTGGCAGTGGATTATTGGAACAGGGGCGTATTTTGATGATGTTCAGCAAGGCATCGATCGGTTAGAAAGCACTCTATTTCGCGTCTTTTTTGTCATTACTCTTGGGTTGGTGGTGATCATGGGTTACGTGATTATTCAGTCAAAAGTGATCGAAAACCGCAAAAAGCGCGCCGAAATGGCATTGCATGAAGCAAAAGATAGGTATCGCGCTTTGGTAGACTCTTCTAACGAGGGGTATATTCTGGAAGCCGATGGTAAGATTATCTTTTCCAATAGCCGATTGCATCAACTGCTTGGTTATACCGATACGGAGCTAAAATCAAAGTCTATCTGGAAGAAGTTGTTCTCTTCTAGCCCTCAAAATACCGATGTGCTGCACCATCTTTTACAGCTGTTTAATCATGAAAGTGAACCGGGAGAATTTGAGGCGCAGCTGCAAACAAAAGGCGGTAAACAGATCGATATCATTTTAAGTACTTCTAAGATCTTTTTATCGGAAAAGCTGGGACACGTTATTTCATTTCGTCCCATTGTTCGTAAAGTTTACGGCGGCCGTTTTGGTGCTGCGGTTCGAACCTCTAATTACCAGATGATTAGCGCCAATATCGTGACTGAAATAGAGCAAGGTGTTAGCCATGGTCAAGTGGTAGAGTCTCTTAATCAGCTACCAGATCTTATCCGCGAAATGATAGAAACGGGAACTCGGCCAGATTATCTTCGCCGATTAATAGGCAGCACATATGATGCGGCAATATGTCGATTTATTGAGCTGACTATTGATGATATTGGCGAGCCTCCTGTACCTTTTTCGTTTATTTCATTTGGCAGCAATGCTCGCCATGATATGACGCTATTCTCGGACCAAGATAACGCAATTGTGTTTGAGACGCCTGACGATGCAGATCTTAAATCTATCCGCCGTTACTTTTTGCATTTGGCGGAGAAAGTGTGCGCCATGCTCAATCAAGCAGGCTATAGCTATTGTGAAGGCTTAATCATGGCGTCGAATCATCAGTGGTGTCTTAGTCAACAGGAGTGGCAAGATAACTTTTCTACATGGATAGAGCAGGCCTTACCGGACTCTATTTTAGAGCTAAATGTGTTTTTCGATATTCGCTCCACATACGGTGATGGAACCTTGGTCGATGGTATTCAATCTCATATACAGACAGTATTGCAGCAACAGCCAGAGTTTTTGGCGACCTACGCACAAAACTGCTTGTCTCATGAGGTGCCTTTAAATACCAGACAGGAGATTAAAACGGAGTCGTATGATGGTAGACAATCTCTTAATTTAAAAGAGTGCTTAAGGCCGATGGAGATATTTTGTCGTATCTACGCGCTTAAAAATGATATACGAGAAGCCAATACCATGGCGCGATTGAAGTTTTTGTTAGCCCAAGAGGAGATAGACGCAAAAACGTTTCGTGAGATGGTGTACATTTTTGACCATATCTGGCAGCTAAGATTTATTAATCAGATTATTGAGTATACGGATTTACGTAAGGTGAATGACGTTCTGGCTATTAATGATTTAACCTATCTAGAGCAGAAAAACTTAAAAAATGTCGTGAGTCGTATTTCTCTGTTCCACGAAAAAGTCACTGAGGACTTTTTATAATTGCAGCGAAAGAGTGAAGATAAATTAAGAAAATGGCCTGAGTTATTCAGGCCATTTTCTATTTTGCTTATCACAACTTGTTAAACCGGTGTTTTAGAGTGACACATATTATTTTTCAGAGAAAATATCCGCCACTTTTTCTCGTTTTAGCGAGCCCTTTAAGTTGCCTTCTTCATCGACAACTGGCAATGAGTAGTCAGAGGCGATACTGTCAGTAAGAACTTCTTCAATTGGTGACTCTGGAGAGATGGTTGGCACGTCTTCGTATAATTCGGCGTGTATCTCTTCGTGTCTAGTGTCATCAGCGGCGTCTGATAACGCCTCTTCTGTGAGGATCCCTTGGAAGCCATCTTCTGTAATATGGTAACCATAGTCGTGAGATGAACGTTTCATCTGTGCTAACGCTTCATCGATTTTCTCTACAGTAATACGCATAGTTGGCGGTTGCATAACGGTTTCTACTGTCAATGCACGCGCTCGGTTTACATCTTTAACAAAGGCTTCAACATAGTCATCCGCAGGGTTGAGAAGAATGGTTTCTGGTGTGCCTTGCTGCACTAATAAACCATCTTTTAGTATTGCGATTCTATCGCCTAGACGAAGCGCTTCATCAAGGTCGTGGGTGATAAAAATAATGGTTTTATGCAGTTTGTCTTGTAGTTCGATGAGCTGATCTTGCATTTCACTTCTAATCAGTGGATCTAACGCTGAAAATGCTTCATCCATCAGCAGTATTTCAGCATCGGTGCATAAGGCACGAGCTAAACCTACGCGTTGTTGCTGACCACCAGATAGTTGCGAAGGGTACTGATCTTCATATCCTTTTAACCCAACGGTCTCTAACCACTCTTGAGCTTTTTCTAATCGCTTAGATTTGTCTAACTTTTGAATTTCTAAACCATAGGCAACGTTATCAATGACTTTTCTGTGAGGGAGTAGGCCAAAGCGCTGAAACACCATGGACATTTTATGACGACGGAAATTCTGAAGCTCTTCATTATTAAGCTTCATTACGTCGGTTCCCTCGACAATAATTTGCCCTTCAGTCGGGTCGATAAGGCGGTTAAAGTGACGAATCAATGTGGACTTGCCCGAGCCAGATAGCCCCATAATAACGAAGATTTCGCCTTTATTAATCTGTAGATTTATCTCTTTTAAACCCACTGTATGTCCCGTTTGGGACAAAACATCATCTTTGCTTGCCCCAGACTTTACTTGAGACATAACACTTTTAGGGTTTGAACCAAATATCTTATATAGACCGGATACTTCGATGAGTGGCTTAGTCATGCTTTTGATCTCCTAAATGTGCTTGAGTTCGTTTGGCATAAGCTTGTGATGCACGGTCAAACAGAATGGCTAATGCGACAATGGCAAAGCCATTTAATAAGCCTAAAGTAAAGTATTGGTTAGTAATCGATTTTAAAACAGGTTGTCCCAGTCCTTTTACCCCTATCATGGACGCAATAACAACCATGGATAGTGCCATCATAATAGTCTGATTAATCCCAGCCATGATTGTTGGCATAGCAAGGGGTAACTGCACGCCCGTTAAACGTTGCCATGGGCTGGCACCAAATGCGGTTGCGGCTTCCATCACCTCTTTATCAACCAAGCGAATGCCTAAGTTGGTTAAACGGATAACAGGAGGTACGGCATAGATAACCACTGCAATGAGTCCCGGAACTTTACCTATGCCCAGCAGCATGACCACTGGGATCAGATAAACGAACGCTGGCATGGTTTGCATGATATCGAGTATCGGAGTGACGATGGATTGAATGCGATTTGAGCGAGCCATCATAATACCAATTGGCACACCTAAAGCGATGGAGACAAAGGTACAGACGGTAATGATACTAAGGGTGCGCATGGTGTCTTCCCACATCCCAAAGTAACCAATAAGTAAGAGTGAAATAACACAGGCAGCCGCGAGCTTAACTGAGCGGCTCGCTAAGTAGACTATGCCACTGGCGATAACTAGAACAACTAACCATGGAGTGCTTAGAAGAAGCTTTTCAAACCATACTAAAAATGAGAGGAGTGGATCGAAGAGTGATTCGATAGCATCGCCATATTCGCGAGAAAAGTCTTTGTAAGCACCGTCTAGAGTTTTGCGGATTAAACGCAGAGTCGAACGATCCATTTCGGGGAAGCTGCTAAACCAACTGGTGGTAGCCATCTATTTTTTCCTTAAATAATAAAAGAGTAACCAAGTCGTAAGGGGCTGTTGATCTTTCGAAAACAGATTTTTTTCAGATGAACCCTTCGGGCAGCGTTTGTTGGTACTTTCTACTGTGTTATCACCTGATTTGTGTAGATGACTACACTGCACAGGTGCTGCTTTGTATAAAGCCCCAACAAACCCTGTTACTCTTTTGAGTACAACATTAACAAATATAGATACGAATCTGACTGAATTACAGTTTAGAACTCACTTTTTCTACTGTTTCAGCCGGTAACCATGATTTCCAAATAGTTGGATAGTTTTCAAAGAAGTAGAACATGGCGTCTTCCGCACTTGCTTGCTCTTCTTCCATCCATGCGAGTAAGGTATTTAAGTCGCTGTTTGTTAAACTACGATTGTTTAAATATTCCACTAACATTGGGTTGTTTTTATTGAAGTCTGCCGCAACTACCGTTCTCACTGGTGCTTTAGGGAACATAGTCACTTTCGGGTTTTCACAGCCTTCCATAGTGGTACATGTTAGATACTCTTCAGTATCAATCCCTGAACCAAAATCTACCTTGGTCATTTTGTATTTACCAAGAATAGCGGTTGGTGCCCAGTAGTAACCAAACCAACCTTGCTCTCTTTCGTAAGCTTTAGCTATTGAGCCAGAAAGTCCTGCAGCTGAACCTGGGTCTACCAGTTCAAATCCTGCATCTTCCAGTTTTAGTGCTTTATATAGGTTCGCGGAAGAGATCTGACAACCCCAGCCGGCAGGGCAACCATAGATACCTGAAACGTCTGGGTTTTCAGGGTGCTTAAATAATTCTTTATGTTTAATTACCCCTTCAATGGTACTTAGCTCAGGATACTGTTTAACTAGGTATTCTGGTACCCAGAATCCCTCTTCACCACCATCGCTAAGAGAGTAACCAGCATAGGCCAGTCGACCTTCTGCAACGCCGGTTTCAATGGCTTCTTTTACTGCGTTAGTCCAGATTTCAGGTGCGATATCTGGCTGGCCTTTTTCAATCATAGAACTGGTTGTTGGCATGGTATCACCAGGTACCAACTCAGCGTCACAGCCGAAGCCGTTTTCAAGAATAAACTGATCAATATTGGCGAGGAGGCTTGCGGAGTTCCAGTTCATATCCGCGATAGTGACAGAACCACATTCGTTTGCTTGAACACCGACGCTAGCAAGCATAGTGAGAGCTGCGATTTTGTATTTCATAAATATCCCTTTTTATTAAATTTCCTAACTATCGAAGCTACCATACAGATAATTTGATTAGTGTTCAAATGATTAGGGGTAATTGAATGTCGTGATGCTGTATTTGATTGTTTTCCATTTTTGCAGGGAGCCTTAAACCTGAAAATACAAATATCAGTGCTAACCCGTTGATATATAGGGGTGAGTTTTAAACTGTTATGCGTAACAAGTGTTTAGATAACAAAGCAAAATTCATTTAAATATAAATTCATTTGACCTTTAATTATTAATGTACTAAATAAAATTCGAATGAAAAAACAGCCATTAAGGGGTAAGGCTTGGCTGCATTAATGAAACACTATTGTCATATTGCCCTACTAGACTGCGTAACAAGTCATCAATGTTTTAAAGAACTATCGTATGAGCCTTTTAAAAAAGTTTGAGTTATCAACTTCTGTTGTACAAACAATTGTGATTATATTCGCCACTATCTTGTTGCTGGTGACGTTGTTATCGGTGGTCAGTAAGCGAGGTGTTGATGATATTGGCCGAGAGTTTTCTTTGCTATCTGAGCACGCGTTACCGTCTGCACTGACTAATGCAAAACTAACAAAAAATGTATTACAGCAAATTAAAGTGCTTAACGAAGGTTTGCACGTAAGCAGCGCTGAAGGACTAAGCTCTACAGTTCAATCAGTTGAACAACTTTCGGATGAAGTTTTGCGATTGTTAATTGATCTGCAAAGCCTTAATGGTAATAGTATTGAGCCATCATCAATAGAAAATGATGAAGGTTTGCTGGTTGCGGTTAATGACTTAAAGAAACAATCATTAGCTATCCTTGATCAGCAAGAACAAATTGTTTTGCTCAAAGACAAAATTGACGAACTGAATTCTTCATTTCGTTATGGATTAAGTTCTATTGGACCTGAGATGACAAGGATAGCCTCATTTCTTGTACAACAAAATCCAGAAGCATCTGATGCCGCAAATCGTTTTTCAGCGCAAGCGAGTGAAATGGAAAGCGCGTTTTTAATGTTAATGATGCAAACTGAACAGAAGAAGGCAAAAGCACAATTTCGTGAAATGAAAAATCGCTTCGCAGGAATAAGATTAGCATACGAAGATTTTGCAGAGTGGCATCCAGAAATTGTCGATTTCTCTAGCTTATTGACACCTTATGAAATGGTAAAAGAAGGCTTTGCAGAACAGGGAATCTTGACACTTATTATGCATCGTCAGCAAATTAAGCAAAACAGTGTGAATGACTTACAAGCGATAACATTACTCGCAAACCAGACCATTAATCACTTGAACTTAATGTCTGACGCCAGTGTATCTATGTTGAATCAAAGCCGACTGGTGGTTAAAGAAACCATGGATAACGTGAGCTTATTGATCATTATTTGTGCTGCAGTATTGGCTGGTTTTGTTGTGGCTTCAGGGTTTTTATTACGACGCTGGATTAATAAAGGGCTAGTAAATTTATTAAATCAGATGGTGCGAGTGAGTAAGCATGATTTGTCACTCAGTACGGATATCGTTGGTCCTTATGAGATGAAGTTATTGGCGTCGCAGTTGAATCAAGTGATTACAACTACTCATGATTCGGTTGCGCTGGTTAGTGACAATTGCACAACTTTAAATAGCTCTGTGGAAGCTAGCCATCACGCTCTTGAACACAGCAATTCTAGCCTTGATATTCAAAATGATGCTTTAACGGCTATTTCAGCGACTTTAGAGCAACTTCAACAATCGATTACCGACATTAGTAAGACATCACATTTATGTTATCTGCAATCCCAATCAGCAAAAGAGTGCGTTAATAGAGGAAACGACGTCATTAATGATAACCGTTCCAAGTTATCTTCATTAGAAAGTTCTCTTGATCAAAATACGGCGTTAATGAGGGTATTGGATGACAATGTTGATAAAATAAGCCAGATGGTTGAGCTGATTAGTGGTATTGCTGATAGTACTAATTTACTGGCCCTTAATGCTGCTATAGAGGCTGCGCGTGCAGGCGAGCAAGGACGAGGTTTTGCTGTTGTTGCGGATGAAGTTCGCCAATTGGCTCGTAGCACCAGTGATCAAACGGAGAGCATTCGGACGATAATGTCTGATTTGGTGACTGCTGTGAAAACATCGTATAACACAGCAAAAAGTTGTAGAGCAGAAATGGAGCAGGTCAATCGCTCAAATGTCGATATTGATCAGGTGTTTAGCGATATAGACTCAGCAGTGAATCAAATTAAAGATCGATTTGAACATGTGTCGATAGCCACTGAGCAGCAAGAGAAAGCGACACAAGAAGTACATCAGAGCTTAGGACGAATTACGGAACAGAGTATAGAAACCAAATCGCACATTGAAGAAATGGTTCAGCAATCTGAGCAGGTAGCGAATATTGCGAGATATCAGCAAACCATGCTGAGCAAATATACTCTGTAAGAAAAACAGGGCTATCGGTTTCGTATTAAGCCAAACGTTTTTGATAGCTTGTATTTTACTGCTCGCCAATGAGTGGTGGGTCTTTTAGGAATCGAGTTGATTAAATAAACTAGGTCATCTTCATCAAGCTGTATCTCACCCGCATGAGCTAACCATAACGAATCTGGCTGGTAACTCATAACTCGGTCGATGGACTTACGGTAATTATTGGTATAAAACACAGGAAATGGCGGTATATAACGTCCTTTTACTCGTACCATCAGGTCGGCGACGTAGATACGGTTACTAGGGATATGTCGTACTGAGAGATCTCTATCCGTATGTCCTGGTGTCTCAATAATCTGCCACTCCTCAAATCCGGGGACGTTCTCTTCATTGGTTAGTCGGATATCGGGCTTTAACCAAGGCCAGTAATAGAGAAATGCTCGTGGTTTGTTTTGTCTTTTTGCTACCCACTTTGCTAGACAGAGGTCTGTTAGGTACATAAGCCAACCGTCCCAGCCGCTATACCAATGATGTAAATGTTTTGAAGAGACGATGTCACAACCCGTCCGTTTTCTTAATGTGTTGGCTGCGCCAGCATGATCTGGGTGCATGTGCGTGACGATTACAACCTTAAGATCAGTAATGGAGCGATTCAGCTCATCCACAATAAATGAACAAATTACCTCTGCGTCTTCGCGGCATCCCCCATCTAGCAGCAGTAGTTTGTCTGGGTACTCGATAAGATAAAGGGATTGTATGTAACCTTGGATATGATGAACGTTCATTCTACAGTTCTGTTTTATTGACATTGGCTGAGTATAGACACAAATCAACTGGATGGACCAGTTTGTTGATATTAATTCCTATTCAAATTATAAAAGTCACCGATCTTTCATCAACAAGCGTGGGTAAATCGAAAGCAAAAAGGCATGTAAACTTGATTAAGCAATGCTCTATTGGCCTAAAGTTATAGTGACAAATGCGGTCTTTACGGTACTCCGCCTTTGTATATCGGCGTGTGTACGATATATTATGTGCCTTAGTGCTTATTGGGTGAAAGCCTACCATCTTAGTAAACAAGGTCTAATTTGAACGTTATAGCTTTAGGTAAAAGAGTGACACTAATTAAAAATGTGACACGCCTTATCTGTCGTAGAATAGTATTAATCGGTTTATTGTTGGTCGGGGGACCGTACTCTTTTGTTGCAGAAGCTTCTCATCCATCAGAGCAAGACGTTGTCTATGTTCAGCTTCGTTGGCATCATCAATTTCAGTTTGCTGGCTATTACGCAGCATTGGAGAAAGGGTTTTATAAACAAGAAGGAATAGACGTTCAAATTCGCAATGGTGACCCTTTACATCAACCCGTTTCTGAGGTGCTGTCGGAGAGGGCGCAGTATGCGGTGGGAAATAGCGAAGTGCTCTATCAAAGGTTGCAAGGGGAGCCACTGATTGCGCTTGCCTCTATTTTTCAGCACTCTCCATCGGTACTGTTAACGCGAAAAAGCTCCGGAATACGTTCAGTTCATGATCTTATTGGTAAGAAGGTGATGCTGGCGAACAAGCTGGAAGATGCTGACTTCTTAACCATGCTACTTAATGAAGGGGTCGCGTTCTCTCAATTGAATGTTGTTCCTAGTAGTTATGACTTGAATGATCTTATTAATGGAAACGTAGATGCATTTAACTCATATATCACTAATGAACCTTATGTTTTAAAGCAGAAAAATATTGAATATAACGTTATTGACCCCGTCTCATATAGTGTGGACTTTTATAGTGATATCTTTTTTACATCTGAACAGGAAGTTGAACAACATCCAGAAAGAGTGAAAGCCATGTTAAGAGCGACCTTAAAAGGTTGGCTCTATGCAATGGAAAACACCGATGAGATTATCGATATATTAAAAGAGAAGTACCATGTAAAAAAATCTCGAGATCATTTACGTTATGAAGCTGAAGAGATGCGTAAATTGATTCTTCCTAATCTTATACAGATTGGCCATATGAATCCGAAGCGTTGGCAGCATATGGCGGATACCTTTATTAAGGCAGGTCTTATTGACTCGGATGAAAATTTAGAAGGGTTTGTTTATACCGATAATCCCATCCAATTGCCTCGTTGGATTGTTGTTACCCTCATCGCAGCATTAACGCTGTTACTACTCATTAGTTCAATTACATTCTATCTTCACCGTTTTAATCGCCAATTGGCATTAACTCAAAAAACATTACAAGAGAGTGAGCAACGATTCAAAGCAATTAGTGCGGCAACCTATGGTGGGATTGTTATACATGACAATGGTGTTGTACTTGAATGTAATGAAGGCCTATCGGTTATTACCGGATTTAGTTATCAAGAGTTGATTGGTATTAATGGCCTGACTCTTATTGCTCCAGAGGAAGTGAAACAGGTACTCCGCTATATTCATAGCGGCTTTGCCGATGCTTATGAGTCGATTGGAATACGAAAAGATGGAACGCGATACCCACTCTCTATTAAGGGAAAAAATATTACCTATAAAGGTAAAGAAGCGAGAGTTATTGAGATTAATGACATCACTGATCGAAAAAAGACCGAAGAGCAGTTAAGGCTAGCAGCTAGCGTGTTCACTCATGCCCGAGAAGGCATCATGATCACTAATAGTGCAGGGCAGATCGTTGAGGTTAATGAAACCTTTAGTCAGATTACCGGTTACAGCCGAGACGAGGTTATCGGTAAAAATCCACGGCTGTTAAGTTCGGGTAAGCATAATGCTCAGTTTTATAGAGAAATGTGGGGAGCGCTACTGGATGAACGACAGTGGACCGGTGAAATCTGGAACAGCAAGAAAAGTGGAGAGGTTTATGCAGTACTGGCAACAATAAGTGCGGTATCAGATGCCCATGACAATACAAAAAATTATGTCTCGCTATTCATTGATATCACACCGATGAAACAACATCAGCAGCAGCTTGAACATATTGCTCTTTACGATCCTTTAACCAGTTTACCTAACCGCGTTCTGCTAGCAGAACGACTAAGCTGCTCTATGGAGGATAGTCAGCAGCTTGGTTTGTCAGTGGCGGTGGCGTATCTTGATCTGGATGGATTTAAAAAGATTAATGATTGCTATGGTCACGATGTTGGGGACGAGTTACTGATCAAATTGTCTCAGAATATGGATCGTAGTTTGCGAGAAGGGGACACCCTAGCTCGAATAGGTGGCGATGAGTTTGTTGTTGTCATGGGTGAAATCGAGAAAGTAGCCGATTGTGAGCTGGTGTTACAACGGTTACTTCAAGCCGCGATGAGACCTATAAATATTGATGGGCACCGATTGCAAGTTTCAACCAGTATTGGCGTGACATTGTACCCTCAGGATGGAGTTGATGCGGATCTGTTGATGCGTCATGCTGACCAAGCCATGTATGTAGCGAAACAGACGGGCAAAAATCGTTATCATTTCTTTGATATCAATAAAGATAAGTCTAAGAAAACACAACGTAGAGTGATAAAAGAAGTTAAGCAAGCGCTAGAGAGTAATCAGTTTGAACTATATTTTCAGCCAAAAGTTAATATGAGAACTGGTGCGGTGGTCGGAGCGGAAGCCTTGATTCGATGGCATCACCCTGAGCGTGGCTTGGTATACCCAATGGCGTTTTTGCCTTCTATAGAAAACCATTCAATCAGTTTGCAGTTGGGTGAGTGGGTAATTGATAGTGCGTTAGCCCAGATGGCGGAGTGGCAAACAGAAGGGTTGGAGCTTCCTGTTAGTGTCAATATCGATGCATTTCAGTTACAACAAAAAGATTTTGTGGATAGATTAGCCGCTGCGTTGGCAGCTTGGCCAATGGTTAAGCCGGGTTTATTGCGATTAGAAATACTAGAGACCAATGAGCTGGGTGATCTAGAAGATGTATTAAAGACAATGAATGCCTGTATCGATATGGGAGTCAGTTTTGCCCTTGATGATTTTGGTACTGGATTTTCCTCATTAACCTATCTAAAACGTCTACCAGTTAAGGTGCTGAAAATTGATCAAAGTTTTGTTCGAGATATGCTTGAAGACCCTGATGACCGAGAAATTGTTAAGGGAGTTATCAGCTTGGCATCGGCCTTTAACCGTGATGTGACGGCAGAAGGGGTTGAGAGTATAGAACACGGTACTCAGTTGCTCTCTATGGGCTGCGAATATGCTCAAGGTTATGGTATTGCTCGACCAATGCCGGCCAAAAACATGGTTAATTGGGTAGATAATTGGCGGCCCGCTACGCAATGGTTGCAGCAACATGAGTCTTAATGAACACACGTGTGTAAGTAATAACAAGCTGATTTAGTTATATATTTCGTTACAGTTTATCAGTTCGCTAATTTCCAATGTTAGTTTATCTTCGTAAAAATATTTTTATCAATAGGGATACTATTTTTATGAACATGAAACTACTTGTTGCCTCCGTTTTATTTGTTAGCTCAACGTCAGCCTTTGCTGCTTATGATAAACCTGTTGACGACAGTGTGATTGCCGCTCAAAGAGCGGCCTTGGCAAAAAACACTGAAAACAAAGGATTTGGCCCTCAGTCACCTCGAGATATCGACAGTTTGAACGGGAATAACCAACGTCTATTTGGTGCGGCTCCTGCATTTAATCAAATGAATCTATGTAACATTCACTTACATAAGAATGCAGAGCATAAGGGCGGCGAATTTAATACCTATGCGGGAAATGGTGATGGCAAGGGCTACAATAGTGGCTATGTTTATAGCGGTAAACTTAGTAAAGCGGAGCTAACATCATACCAACACAATAAAGGAACCTTGCAGTCTGGTGATACCATTGAAGTGCATTATGTTCATTCATCGGCGAAAGTAGAACCCGGCGCGACATTGGGTGCCTGTCTATCAGACTCATTAGCTAACCCGCAGTTACGTGTTGAGACACAGGTGATGGTATTAGTGAATGATGGAAAAGCGCTCGATTTTGGTCAATTAACTGAATATGGTCAAAAAGGTGGTTTTTACCAAGCTTTAAATATTCCGAGCAATAGCGGAAAACCCGTTCAATATGCCGGTTCCACAACTGGCCCTAGCTACAATGAAAAAGGATCTCCTTTTCAAGTTACCTGGAGTGTTCGCTCCAAAGTCGTGAAAGTTAATATTGCCTCGGTGGTGGAGTGGCTAACGGAGAACGATTTTGATGAAGAGCATGCTCACGGGGTTAGAAACCTTGTTATCAATCCTGATTTGCTCTCATCTGGACAGTAGAGGTTGTTACTATTTGGCGCTTACTGTTATTGATTAAGCAGTAAGCGCCAATATAAATAATGCTATTTATGTTTGCCAAATCGACTATAAATACCGCAAGATTGCTATTAGCCAAATCAACCTGACCTTTAGCACCTCTAGGTTACTTGGCTATGATGTTTACTGAGTTTACTCCACGGGAATATCACATTTAAGCAAAAATTCAGCGGTGGCTTCATCAATAATAAGGCTTGAAACGTATCCGCCAAGAATTGCACCTAATGTCGCTTCAAAGTTACGTTCTCCTCCAGCAACAAAAATACGCTTGTCGATTTGTCTAAGCTGCGCAAGACTGATACCCAAAATGCGAAGGTCCACTTCCGCCACGACAGGATTACCGTACTTATCATAAAATCGACCACAGATAACCCCTACGGCGCCCAATTCTCGGTAGTGTTGCATCTGCTGTTTTGAGATAACACCAACCCGAATTAATGGGTTTTCATCAAATACATTGCCAACGACAAACAGTGCTTTATTGCATTTCGTTAGGGTTTCAAAATTAGAACGAATAATTGGTTCCGCTTGAAGCTCCATTGCTAAACGAGAGCTAGAAACCACAGCAGGAACATGCAAGTTGACGACTTTTCCTGACAGTTTATTGGCGATCTGGGAAGATGACTCAATGGTGGTAAAGTCAGGCTGACAAGGCATTGAGCCTAACATCTGCAAAACGGTCACGTTTTTGCAGTTGCGAGGTGTCATCATATTCCCCATCTGATGAATGGTTCTTCCCCACGCGACACCAAGAACGTCATTGTCTTCAATGGTTTGATTGAGATACATTCCGCCAGCATTGGCTAATCGCTTCCGCATGAGCTGGGAGTTATCCCTTTGAGCCGCATCTTGTCCATCAGCGACAATGATGACGCTATCTAATTGAAACTTTTCTTTTATCGTTAATGAATTTTGTATAGAGGAAAAGGCTTCCAAATCAAGATCAATCTGCACCAATCCTTTTTCTCGCGCAGATTGTAAATATTTCACCACTGTTACTCTAGAAACACCCATCAACTTGGCTACATCTGTCTGGCTTAAGCCTTCTTGATAGTATAACCAGGTCGCATGTAGCATGGGATCGCGGTTAAATGCGCTGATATTATTGAGCACAGAGCTTGGCATTCGCCTTACCTCTTTTCATTATTTAACTTCTGTATGTGGTCTCATTTTTTGCAATTATAGAAAATAACAGACACACATGAAACTAAAATGAGCGTAATATACTTTTGAATTATTGTAAATACAAAGGTAAACATTATGCTTAAGCACATACATACTCTTCTATCGGCAGATTTACTTTATACCCTTCAGTCTATGGGACACGGTGATACGTTGGCCATTGTAGATGCTAATTTTCCTGCTGAATCGACCAGTGAACACCGGCATATTTCTATGCCCGGAGTAGACGTAACTCAAATGTTGGAGGCGGTTATTTATCATATGCCGCTAGACGCTTTCACTTCACATCCTATCTCTATCATGGCACAAGACAACAGTGACCAACCTACTGATGCAGCAAAGGATTTTCTGCATACAATTAATCAATCTGATGAGTCAGAACATACTGAATCTTTAGTCGATAGGATGGATTTTTATAAGCAAGCTCGACAGTGCCAAGTGATCATATCAACCAGCGATTTAAGACCGTATGCCTGTTTAATATTGCAGAAAGGGGTAATATTTGACTGAGTTCATAAAAATCAATCATACAGCACCATAATAATTGTTCAGTTTTTAAACTGTTGGTCACATCACAGTTTTCTTTACATATGATCTATTAGGATTACTTTTGTTAATTCCATTCACGGATAAATGGAGTGGTCCATGTCAGAAGTAGCGAATACTATTGAGATAAGAGCCATAAAAAAGAAGTTTGCAAGCAATACGGTTTTGCATGATGTGAGCTTTAAAATTGAAGGCGGTAAAGTACTGGCATTACTTGGTGCTAACGGTGCGGGTAAATCGACACTCGTGAAAATATTAAGCGGTGTTTATCAAGCCGACGAGGGCAGTGTTTTTATCAATGGTGAGTCTATTGATATCTCTAGCCCTCAAAATGCGCGAGAAGCAGGGATTATTACTGTTCATCAGATTATTAATGATGGGGTAGTACAAGAGCTGACGATTGCTGAAAATCTGCTTTTAGATAAACTTTGTGACGGTCGGTTTGCCACCTTTATTTCAAAGAAAGAACTTCACCAACAAGCTAAGCCTTTGGCGGAAAAAATTGGTCTTGATCTGCCACTAGATACACCTGTTTCAGAGTTATCTCAGGCGGACAAGCAATTGGTGGCCATCGCCCGTGCTATTTCTGACACTCCTAAGTTACTTATTTTAGATGAACCCACTTCTAGCTTATCGGAAACGGAAGCAGTCAAACTATTTGAAGCCGTTAAAGCAATGCGTGAACAGGGTGTGGCGATTGTTTATATCTCCCATCGCATGTCGGATATCCGCCTGCTTTCGGACCAAATAGCCGCACTTCGAGAAGGTAAGATTGTTGGCTGGTTTGAACCCCCTTTAGACTATGATGCCGCGGTAGACTCCATGCTAGGCCATGCAGTTGGTGAGGTAAGACACTCATTTGTTGCGGGACAAAAACCGATGCTAGAGCTAGAGCAGGTTCAGCTAACGGAACACTCAACGCCCTTTGATCTATCGTTTAAAACCGGTGAGATCGTAGTCCTGACAGGATTACTCTCCTCGGGTTGTGCTTCTGTGGTGGAAGGCATCTTCGGTATGAATAAGTTTGTTCATGGTCAACTTAAGCTAGAAGAAAATAGCTGGCAACCAAAGAACCCGCACCACGCCATTGATAGTGGTATTTACATGGTGCAAGAAGACCGTGGTAACAACGCACTTATTCCCGACTTTTCCATTGAACAGAACGTCAGCTTGCCATTTTTAAAAAAGGTCTCCACTTTTGGCTTTATCCATAGAGACGCCGAAAAGAAACAGGTGGAGCAGGCCATTGAAACCACCAAAGTAAAATATACCGATCAGGCTGATCTTATTTTGACGCTATCGGGAGGCAATCAACAAAAAGCCATGGTTGCTCGATGGATGCTTAATGATTGCAACGTGTTGTTACTAAACGAACCTTTCCAAGGTGTAGACATATCATCCAGACGCCAGATTGGAGAATTACTCCGGGCGACAGCACAAAATAGAACCACCATTGCGGTCTGTACCGATGTTGAAGAAGCGTTAGAGATTGCAGACCGAATTATTGTGTTTAACCACGGCAATATGGTTGGAGAGCACTTAATTGACACGATACATATGCCAACGCTTATTAATCAAATAGCGGCCGCTCCTGAAAAATCGATACAGAAAACCATTTCAACAGAGGATGTTAACAATGAAAAATATGCGTGAGTTTGCCATTAAATACGGCTTATTAATTTTGTTAGCTCTGATGCTAACCATTTTCTCCCTGGCAGAACCCGCTTTTCTTAGCACCATTAATATGATGATCATTCTGCAGTCGGTTTCTATCGTTGCCATTCTTGCTTTAGGGGTAACGGCAACCTTGGCTGTTGACGGTTTTGACCTCTCAATTGGTTCCACGGCTGCGTTTTCAATGATGACGGCCAGTTATGTCATGGTGGTGTTTGATGGCGGCACAACAATGGCAATTATTGCGGCTATCACGGTTGGTGTGCTGGTGGGGTTAGTGAATGGCTTTATGACCGTACAGATGAAAGTGCCGGATCTTCTCACCACATTAGGCATGATGTTTCTGTTGTTGGGGTTACAGCTTATTCCGACTCAAGGTCGTTCAATTTCGACCGGTATGAGCTTGGGCAACGGTGAAACAGCGACAGGTACTTTTTCAGATAGCTTCCTTTTCCTAGGACGAGCTCGGGTTTTCGACATTATTCCGGTCCCCGTCATTATCATGCTGATTTTAGCGGTGATTACTTACCTGTTTTTAGAACGTACTCGTCATGGCCGGGTGATGTATGCCATTGGTTCAAATGAGCAGGCTGCGAAACTTGCGGGTGCTCGGGTTAAGTTTTACCGCTATGTCGCCTATGTGATGTCCGGTGTATACGCCTCAATTGGTGGAATACTTCTGGCTGCTCGTATCGGACGCGGAGACGTAAGTTCAGGAAACTCATTGCTAATGGATGGCGTTGCAGGGGCGTTGATCGGTTTTGCTGTACTGGGTGCAGCACGACCAAATGCTCAAGGATCTGCCATTGGAGCACTATTTGTGGGGGTGTTATTAAACGGTTTAACCATGATGAATACTCCCTATTACACGCAAGACTTTATAAAAGGCTTAGTTTTGGTAGCAGCGTTAATGTTTACCTTTGGCCTATCCAATAAACGTGCATAAAGATAAGGAAATTATAATGAAAACCCTACAAAAACTTGCTTTAGGTGCATCTATTATAGGTGCGCTAGCAGCAAATTCAGTCACTGCGGAAACCACTTCTCCATTTGAAGGTAAAGAGATGAAAATAGCGCATGTTCGCTATCTGTCTCAGGGGGACTTCCCAGAACTTTACCTTAAAGGAGTCAAACGTCAGGCTGAAGCACTGGGTCTAAAGTTAGATGTTTATGATGCAAGACAAGATGCAGCACTGCAACGTAACCAACTTGAACAAGCGATTATGAAAGGTTACGACGGTATTGTACTTCAACACGGCTTTACTGATTCCATTAAAGATCTGGCAGATATGGCCGTGCAAAACGGAATTAAAGTGGTGGCATTCGACGTAAATGCCGATAACCCTGCGATTCCTCAGATCAACCAAGATGACCACCTTATTGCTCGTCTCTCTTTAGAGCAGGCAGTGCAAGACAACGGCCAAGATTGGAAAGCCGCGTACGTGTATGTTCCCGGTATTCCGCCATTAGATAGACGTGACGAAGTGTTTACTGAATTTAAAGGCAAATATCCAAATATTACCGAAATTGCTCGTTTTGGAACCATGAACAATCCGATTCCTAATCAGGTAGCGGATCAGGCAGCGGCTGTATTTAGAGCGAACCCAGATATTACCGTGGCATTCTCCCCTTACGATGAGTTTGCTAAAGGGATCAAGATTGCAGTAGATGAAGCTGGGTTATCTAAACAAGTGAAAATCTATAGTGCCGATATCTCTAACTCTGATATTCAAGCCATGAGAGAGAAAAACAGTGCATGGGTCGCTACCGTGGCAACGAACCCTTCTATCATGGGAGAGGTGAGTGTTCGAGCGTTAGCAATGCTGATGAAAGGTGAGTCGGTCGACAAGCAAGTAACAGTACCACCCGTGCTTATTACTCAAGACATGTTGAATGAGCAAGACATTAAAAATATGGATGATCTTGTAAATAAAATCCCATCATTCTCCAAGTCAACCGTATTAGCACCTGCATGGATGCCAATGCCAACAAATTAAAACGAGTCACTTGAAAGTAGGACGAGAGCTCTCTCGTCCTTATATCAAATCATTTAGTTGTAAGGATGGTCGTTATGCCAAATATCGTGCCAGAAGGGTATGTACCTCAAACTTGTGAGTCTCTGCCTTTTTATTTAGAAAAAAAACTTCCTGACAGTATTTGTCTTGGTGGTTCCGCAAGCCAATGGACGGTAAAAGAAGTCGGTGATGGAAACCTCAATCTAGTGTTTATTGTTGAAGGGTTAGAGCGCACCATTATCGTTAAACAAGCATTACCTTATGTGAGAGCGGCAGGCGAGGGGTGGCAACTGTCATTAACAAGAGCCTACTTTGAATACAATGTTCTTGAAGTAGAAGCGCGGGTTGCTGGACATAAATTGGTGCCTCAAGTCTACTTTTACGATCCCACCATGGCGGTGTTTGCCATGGAGTTTTTAACTCCTTACGTCATTTTAAGAAAAGAGCTCATTGCAGGTAAGAGATTTGCAAGTTTATCTGAGGATGTCGGAATATTTTTGGCAAAAACACTGTTCCATACCTCAGATATAGGAATGAATGCTAAAGAGAAAAAAGCCTTAGTGTCGATGTTTGCGGTCAACCATGAGCTATGCAAAATCACCGAAGATCTTATTTTTACAGAGCCTTATTACCAAGCAGAACGTAATAACTGGACAACTCCTCAGCTTGATGAAGACATCAAACGTGTTTGGCAAGATGCTGAGATGATTCAGGTGGCAATGAAGTACAAATATAAGTTTATGACCGAGTCTCAAGCGTTATTACATGGTGATTTGCATTCCGGTTCCATCATGGTGACGGAAACAGAAACCAAAGTAATAGATCCAGAGTTTGGTTTTATGGGACCGATGGCATTTGATATCGGTAATTATATGGGGAATTTATGGTTCTCATATTTTGCCAGACCGGGTTGGGAGCCAGATGAGAAAGCGTGTGCTAATGACCAACAATGGTTGATTGAGCAGATGGAAACAACATGGAGTGTGTTCTCTTCTCACTTTATTCAGTTATGGAACGAGAAAGTCGAAGGAGACGCTTATCCTCTCGAAATATACCAAAACGGCTTGGGCTCACAAGCACTGGAATATGCTCAGCGAGATTTTATGGCGCAGCTATTAGAAGAGACATTAGTGAACGCTGGTTTAGAGATTAACCGCCGAATTATCGGCTTTGCTGGTGTGGCCGATTTTAAAGAGATAGAAGATCAAGATCTGCGAGCCAGTTGCGAACGTAAAGCTCTAAAACTGGCAAGAGAGCTTATTGTTAACGCGAAAGATTACAGCAGTTTTGCTTCAATTCAATCCTATGCGAAGCAGTGTTAAGAGGTCGTTATGAAAATAAAAGGTAAACATTATCGTACTGTCTGGGTGGCGGACGATGGTCGCACAGTGGAAATTCTCGATCAGACCAAATTGCCGTTTGATCTGGAAGTGATTCAATTAACGTCAATGGAACTTGCCGCGACAGCCATTAAAGATATGTGGGTTCGTGGTGCACCGCTTATTGGTGCTGTTGCCGCCTATGGTGTTGCGCTAGGTATGAAAGAAGATCCGAGTGATAAAAATCTGCACAATTGCTACGACGTCTTGGTGGAGACTCGTCCTACCGCCATCAACTTAAAATGGGCATTGGATAGAGTACGCAAACATCTGTTAGATGTGCCTCCCTATCAACGAGAAACCGCGGCTTATATTCTTGCCGCAGAGATAGCCGATGAAGATGTTCAGTTATGTGAACGAATTGGAGAAAACGGTCTAGAAATTATTAAAAAAATTGCCGCCACAAAGCCTGAGGGTTCGGTGGTGAATGTTCTCACTCACTGTAATGCCGGTTGGTTAGCGACGGTTGATTGGGGCACGGCTATTTCTCCTATTTATAAAGCCCATGAAGCGGGTATCAATATCCATGTGTGGGTAGATGAAACCCGACCAAGAAATCAAGGATTGCTAACGGCGTTTGAATTAGGTTCTCATGGCGTTCCTCATACTCTGATCGCCGATAATGCAGGCGGACATTTGATGCAACATGGTGAGGTGGATTTATGCATAGTCGGTACCGATCGTACCACCGCTAATGGTGATGTGTGCAATAAAATAGGGACCTACCTTAAAGCATTGGCTGCTAAGGATAACGGCGTACCATTTTATGTGGCTCTTCCTTCTCCAACCATAGATTTCACGGTATCAGACGGAGTAAAAGAGATCCCTATTGAACAGCGAGCCGGTGAAGAGCAATCTCATGTCTATGGCGTTGATGCCAATGGGCAGCGCAGTTGGGTAAACACCGCCCCAGAGGGAACTCAGTGTGGTAATTATGCATTTGATGTGACGCCGGCACGTTACGTGACGGGCTTAATTACTGAACGTGGGATATGCGAAGCCAGTGAACAGGCTCTCTCTGAACTGTTTGCGGATTTAAAGTGAGATTATAGAGCTGTATAGGGGCGTAAAGCCCCTTTAATTTAGGAGATGTTATGAATCGTGAATCTCTGTCTCAACAGGTGATTGATACCTGCTTAGAGATGAATGCGTTGGGGCTAAATCAAGGTACATCAGGCAATGTCAGTGTCCGCTATAAAGAGGGTATGCTGATCACGCCAAGTGGCATTCCGTACCAGAAGCTTACCCCAGATATGATCGTCTATGTTGATAACACTGGCCATTTTGATAGTGACAAGGTGCCGTCTAGTGAATGGCATTTTCATTTAAGTTGTTTTTTAGCTCGACCTGAACTCAATGCAGTGGTTCACAATCACGCTGTTAACTCAACCGTTGTCTCCATTTTAAATCAGCCTATCCCGGCGATTCATTACATGGTCGCGGTCACCGGACGGGATCATGTGCCCTGCATTCCTTATTCTACGTTCGGTACACAAGCTTTGGCAGATAGTGTGGCGTCAGGGATTAAAACAAGTAAGGCGATAATAATGCAGCATCATGGCATGTTAGCGATGGAAGTGAACCTAGAGAAAGCATTATGGCTGGCCAATGAAGTTGAAACGCTCGCGAAGATGTATTTAAAGGTGTTGTCTGTTCAATCGGAGGTCGCTACCTTGTCGAAAGAGGAGATGGCCATCGTGCTAGAGAAGTTTAAAAGTTATGGCTTGAAAAGTGAGTGAAATCCGTTTGCACCATAGAAATGAGACCGAGTTGTTTCAATGCCCAGAAGGCAAATTTGTGCTAAACAGATAAGATAGAACACACATAGCAGAGCAGTGTGTGTTCTATTAAACAATATACTCAAGCAGCTTGACGTTACTTGAGTATAGGGTGATTTATTGATATTAATTTTATTATTTTTCAATGACTAAAAGATGCTATTCAACAGCGTTACATTGTCACTCCAGATTTAAAAATAGCCAGTTCTCGAATCTCGTTGCACTCATTTTTCGTCTGTTTTCCACTCGCAATGTCAATAACCAACTCAATGAACTGTTGCAGCAACTCTTCCATAGGGATACCATCGATTAATTGTCCAGCGTTGAAATCTATCCAATGCTTTTTCTTGTTGGCCAGTTCAGTATTGGTGGCCAGTTTTACCGTCGGTACAAAACCACCATAAGGTGTCCCTCTACCTGTCGAGAATAGCACCATATGGCAGCCACTTGCGGCTAATGCTGAAGTCGCAACTGCATCATTACCCGGGGCACTGAGCAAGTTTAAACCCGATTGACTCAACCTATCAGCGTAATGGAGTACATCGACGACCTTGCTTGAACCTGCTTTTTGCGTACAACCGATAGACTTGTCTTCTAAGGTGGTAATGCCGCCCTTTTTATTGCCGGGGGATGGATTCTCATAAATAGGCTGATTGTGATCGATAAAGTACTGCTTAAAGTCGTTAACCATGGCAACGGCTTTATCGAATGTCTGCTGGTTTATACAGCGCTCAAATAAAATATGTTCAGCACCGAACATTTCGGGTACTTCAGTTAGTACCGATGTTCCCCCTTTCTCAATCAGGTAGTCAGAGAACAGACCAAGTAATGGGTTTGCCGTGATGCCGGACAAGCCGTCAGAGCCTCCGCACTCTAGGCCAACGTTTAGCTTGCTGATCGGTGTTGTCTGCCTCGTATCTTGTCTTACGGTTTGATAAATCTCATCGAGCAGCTTGTTTGCGGCCTCGATTTCATTGTCTTCTTGCTGAGCAACCATAAACTTAACTCGACGGTCGTCAACTTCGCCTACAAGTTCTTTAAAAGGAGCAATCTGGTTATTTTCACAGCCAAGTCCAATGACTAAAACGCCACCGGCATTTGGATGCTTTACCATATCTGCCAGTATGTTGCGGGTATTTTCATGATCATCACCCAATTGAGAGCAGCCGTAGTTGTGGGGGAATAGGTAGACGCCATCACATTCGAGTTTACTGAACTGAGCGGTAAACTGCTTGATCGCTTGTTTAGCGATGCCGTTTACACAGCCGACGGTGGGAATCACCCATATTTCGTTTCGTATACCTACTTGTCCATCTTCTCTTGGGTAGCCTAAAAATGACCGATCAGCCAAGCCAGTTTCATCTTGTTGAGGAAAGTTGGGTAGGTAACGATAGTCATCGGTTGTGGATAGATTAGTTTTGACATTATGAGTATGAACCAAAGCGCCACAAGGGATAAATTCCGTTGCGTAACCTATGGCGTTACCATATTTAATCACGTTTTGTTTTGCGGCAATCTCTTCAATCGCCATTTTATTGCCACGAGCAATATCTGCTGATGCAGTAATGGTTGTGCCATCAATGTCAAAGCAGTCTCCTTGATAGATGTCTTCAAGGGTAACGACAACATTATCAGTGACATTGATTTTAATTAGCTTTTTCATAGGGTATCTCTTAATAGTTACCCTGTCCGACAGTTGTTAATGCTATGACTAATTTGTATTTTAAGCAATAAAAAACATCTCTCTTCAAAAAAAACCGTAGAAACAGCGCCAATTAGGCGCTTTATTGAATAATAATTGACCTTAAAATGGCTTTTTACTGAATAAAATACCGATAAAATACAGTTAAGGATGATCACAAACACGTTTAAGACTCTTTTTTATAAAAAATGCATTTTAAGCTCATAAACTTCATTTCAGTCGATAACACCTGTCCGACATACAGAGAAAATTATCGTTAAGGATTAAGTAATGATACAAGCGTTAAAAAGAGTCGATTCGGAGCATCACTGTTATCCGGAAAAAATAATTCAGTTTGGTGAAGGAAACTTCCTCAGAGCATTTTTTGATTGGCAGGTTCAGTTATTGAATGAGCAGACTGACTTTAATGCCGGTATTACCGTAGTGAGACCAATAGATGCCGGTCATCCAACGTTAAACAAACAAGATGGTTTGTTTACCGCTTTGATTCGGGGCATTAATGGTGCGGGTGAAGCGGTATCAGAGCCGAAAGTGATCACCAGTGTTAATCGCGAATTAATGGCCTACGGTGAGTTTGAGCAGGTACTAAAAGTCGCTGAGAACCCGATGTTGGAATGGGTGGTGTCTAATACCACTGAAGCAGGCATTGAGTTTCGTGATAGCGACAGCGCCAGTGATTTCCCACCGGCAAGTTTCCCTGCCAAGTTAACTCTATTTCTATTACGTCGTTTTGAGACATTTCACGGTGACAAAGATAAAGGACTGATATTCCTACCTTGTGAGTTGATTGATTACAACGGCGAGATGTTGAAAGAGACTCTCAATCAATATGCTGATTTATGGCAACTTGGTGAGGAGTACAAACAGTGGTTAAACAACTGCAATACATTTTGTTCAACCTTGGTTGACCGTATTGTGACAGGGTATCCAAAAGATGAAGCCGCGCAGCTCGCTGAATCGTTAGGGTATCAGGATGACTTTATTGCGGCAGCTGAGTACTTTTACCTGTTTGTTATTCAAGGGCCTGACTGGCTTAAAGAGAAATTAAAACTGTCTCAATGCGCCCTTAATATCAAGGTAGTGGAAGATATTAAACCTTATAAGCAGCGCAAGGTCGGCATATTAAATGGGGCTCATACGGCTTTAGTTCCGGTTGCCTATTTAATGGGGCTGGATACCGTTGGCGAATCAATGAAAGACGCTGATGTGACCGAGTTTGTTCAATCCATGCTAGATGAAGAGGTAATACCCACGCTATCAATGGATAAAGACGAACTTGAGGCGTTTAAAGAGAGCGTTATTCAGCGTTTTGAAAACCCATACATCAAACACTACTTAATATCGATTGCCTTGAACTCTCTGACGAAATTTAAAACTCGTTTGTTGCCTCAACTCGTTCGTTATATCGAGCTGAATAACCAAGCACCGAACAAGTTAAGTTTTAGCCTTGCCGCACTATTTTGTTTCTATCTTGGTAAGCGAGGAGATGAAGCAATTCCACTTAACGATCAACCAGAATTACTGGATAAATTTACCGACTGGAAGCAAGAAAACAGTGATATCTCTCAATCTGTTTATCAGTTTCTGGCGATGAAAGAGCACTGGGGAATGGACTTAACCACATTGGCTAATCTTAATTCTCAAGTAAACCAACATGTTAGCAATATTCAGAGAATGGGCATGCGAGATGCGCTGAACTCTTTATAATTGCAACATAGAGATAAATATCTACCAAATAATAAAAGGGAAACCTATGACTACCTTACACACCAAAATTAAGAAGCTATCTGCTGTTGTCGGCCTATCTATTGGCGTTAGCTTTGCTGCTCAAGCTGCAACAGAAGTTATGATTGCATATGGAAACCAACCGGGAGAGCCAATTGATCAGGCGATGCACTACTGGGCGGATCAAGTTAAAGAGCGTTCAAATGGTGAGATTATCTTCCAACTGTTCCCATCTAGTCAGTTAGGCAGCGAAACAGAAGTACTGGAGCAAGCCAAGTTTGGTGCCAACATTATTGCCATCGCTTCTTACGGTTACCTAATGGACACTATCCCTGATTTTGGTGTTGTTAATGCGCCTTACATCACTCAATCTTTTGAGAAAAAATCCAAGCTAATGAAAACGGAGTGGTTCAAAGGCTTAACGGATCAGTTAGCTGACAAAGGGCTGCAAATGGTCGTGCCGGATGTTGTGTATGGTACACGTCACCTACTTTCAAATAAGAAAGTAGAAAAACCAAGTGATCTTAAGGGTGTGAAAGTTCGTGTTCAGCATTCTCGTTTAATGGTTGCAACAGTAAAAGCAATGGGTGGTGTACCAACGCCAATGTCACTTTCTGATGTCTACCCTGGATTGTCTCAAGGTGTTATTGACGGCGTAGAAAACCCAGCAGTAGTGCTTTATGGTGGTAAATTCCATGAAGTTGCTCAAAACTTAAGCATGACAGGGCATATTAAAATGCTATCGCCATTTGTTGCAGGCACCACATTCTGGAACAACCTATCTGCAGAAGAGCAGAAAATCATTACTGATAGCAGCCGTGATATGGTCAAATATGGCGCGAACCTGATTAATGAGTTAGAGCAAGACGCATTCGCTAAGTTAAAAGCGGAAGGTGTGCAGATGAACGAAGTTGACGCAGCTGCATTTGCAGAATCCGCTGGCGACGTGGTTCAAGAAGCCTTCCCTGAGTGGTCTCCTAACCTTTACAAAAACATCCAGAGCAAACTAGCAAATATGTAATCTGTTAAGGGGCTCTTTTTGAGCCCCTTAGTTGATTCAGTCGGAGAAAATAATGCATTCACAAACGTCTATAAAAGGCACTGAGAAATCTTTTTTAAAAACCTTTATTCAGTACGTAGATAAATTCAGTCGTTTGGACGAAATTGTCGCCTCAATACTGCTAGCAGTTATTGTTATATTGATGGGCTACGGAGTAGTTACTCGCTATGTTTTCAATGCACCAAGCTCTTGGGTGGAAGAGATCTGCATTGCGCTATTTATATGGATGACCTTTATGGGCGCAAGCGCTCTGATGCGCCATGATGAAGTCGTGAGAATTGACTACTTGATAAGAAAATTACCACAAGGTGCAGCACGGTTTATGGATGGTCTATTAAGGCCTATATTGGTAATGACTGCCATCGCTTTTATGATCTATTGGGGTTTTAAATTGCTGCCTCATTCACAGGTGAGATTTACACCTGCATTAAAAATTCCTTATATCTATATCTATTCTGCGGTGCCGGTGAGTGCTCTGTTTATGAGTTATCACCAGCTTCGTCAAATCTATTTTTTCTTTACCTCTAGCAACGAGGAAGTGTAATTATGTCTGTTCTTATTCCAATTTCTACGCTGCTGATCCTATTTACTATTGGTATACCCGTGGCGTTCTGTATTTTTCTGGCCACTTTAAGTTATTTTTTGATTAACGATCATCTACCCATGATGATATTGATACAGAGACTGGCTGGAGGTCTTGAGTCTGTGACCTTGCTGGCGATTCCATTTTTCGTCATGGCGGGTGTTTTTATGAATCACTCAGGGATCAGTAAGCGTCTGTTGCGCTTTAGTGAGGTACTAACGGGCCATATGAACGGTGGCTTGGCGCAAGTGAATGTGGTGTTAAGTACATTAATGGGTGGGCTTTCAGGATCCAATATCGCGGATGCCGCAATGGGATCAAAACTGTTGGTTCCTCAAATGGTTGCTCGTGGTTACAGTGCATCATTTTCATCAGCGGTAACGGCGGCTTCTGCGTTAATTACGCCAATTATCCCACCCGGCATTGCGTTGATTATCTACGGCTACGTAAATAACGTCTCCATCGGAAAACTGTTTTTGGCTGGTGTGGTACCGGGCGTGATGCTCTGCATGATGATGATGGCGTTGGTCTCCTACATTGCGAAGAAACGCAATTACGCCCCGATTCGTGAAAAACGAGCGTCTGCTAAAGAAGTGATTGTTTCTGCCAAAGATGCGTTTTTAGCGCTGTTATTGCCTGTCATTATTATTGGTGGGATACGTTTTGGTGTATTTACACCGACAGAAGCGGGTGCAGCGGCGGTACTTTATGCATTGGTATTAGGGGTGTTCTTTTACAAGGAGATGAACTCGCGACTTTTGTGGGATGCGACTAAAGAGTCGGTGATGTCGGCTGCAAACGTACTGCTTATTATTTGTGTCGCGGTGGGCTTTTCTAAGTTCCTGACTTGGGAGCGTGTTCCACAAAGTTTGGCTATGTGGCTAACGAATGCGGTGGAAAGTCCGTTCTCATTCTTACTGTTGGTGAATGTTTTCCTCCTTATTGTCGGCATGTTCTTGGAAGGCAATGCGGTAATGATTGTACTGGCGCCATTGCTTGCTCCTGTGGCCAAGTCGTACGGTATCGATCCTGTTCACTTTGGCATTGTGTTTATCTTTAACAGTGCAATAGGCACGGTAACACCACCGTTAGGTACAGTCATGTTTACCACCTGTTCCATTACCAAGGTCGCCATTGAAGACTTTGTAAAAGAGATACTGCCATTTTGGTTGCTGCTTATTGTCGCGCTGTTATTGATCACCTATGTACCGGTTATCTCTATTGGCCTACCAAATCTAGTATTCGGTTAATAAAGGCGGCTTTGTGAAAAAAATAGCAATCATTGGCGAATGCATGATAGAGCTGAACGGAGAGCCGTTTGGCGCTATGACGCAAACATTTGGCGGTGACACACTTAATGCTGCTGTCTACTTGCAACGAGCGGCTAAAGCTCCGTTAAATGTTCATTTTGTCTCTGCTATGGGTAGTGATGCCTTGAGCCAAGAGATGATAAAGCGATGGCAAGATGAAGGTATCTCAACGGAACTGGTGTTAACTGACAATAAACGCTCTCCCGGTCTTTACCTGATTCAGTTAGACGCTCAGGGTGAGCGAACGTTTCTGTATTGGCGAAATCAATCTGCGGCTAAGTATCTTTTTCAACATCCAGACTTTGAACAGGTTGCCCAATCGCTTAGAGAAATGGACATGGTGTTTTTAAGTGGCATCTCTTTAGCCATTCTCGAACCTCAAGACAGAGAAAAGCTGATCGTTCTGTTAGCTGAGTTGGCAGAGCAAGGGGTTGAGATTGCATTTGATAGCAACTATCGACCTGCACTTTGGCCTGATGACGAATGTAAAACCGTACGGCAAGTCTACTCTGCCATATTACCCCTCTGTTCATTAGCCTTGCTGACGTTTGATGATGAACAGCTCATCTGGTCCGATAGCCACTATGGTGACACATTGGCTCGCTTATATGCTGCGGGGACTAAGAAGACGGTGATAAAGCTCGGCAGTCGAGGGTGTGTATACAGTGAACTAGCCACAAATAGTGTTACCGAAGTGACCACCGAAGTGGTTGAACATGTTGTTGATACGACTTCTGCTGGCGATTCATTTAATGGCGGTTTCCTAGCGGCTTATCTTGAAGATGAGGAGATAACCGCTGCCTGCCAAAGAGGAAATGCGTTGGCTGGCGTGGTCATTCAGCATGCTGGGGCCATCGTGCCCAAAGCGATTACCGAGTCACTGTTTTAATATAAAGCTCCAATTTATCAAATAGTTAAAAAATAAAAGGAAAACCGATGAGTACCATTACTGAACAGCTTAAGGCCTATAAAGTTGTCCCTGTTATCGCGATAGAAAATGCCGAAGATATTGTGCCATTGGGCAAAGTTTTAGTGGAAAATGGTTTGCCCGTTGCCGAGATTACATTTCGCTCTGACGCTGCAATTGAGGCTATTAGATTATTACGAGCCGAATATCCGCAGATGTTAATTGGTGCTGGAACGGTATTAAATCGCGATCAGGTTATCGCCGCTAAAGAGGCCGGAGCGACGTTTGTGGTATCTCCGGGTTTTAATCCAAATACAGTAAAGGCGTGCCGTGAATTGGGAATTGATATTATTCCTGGCATTAATAACCCAAGTGGTGTGGAAGCGGCTTTAGAGATGGGATTGACAACCCTTAAGTTTTTTCCGGCGGAAGCGTCTGGTGGTATAAACATGATTAAGTCATTGTTAGCGCCGTACACTGATATTGAAATAATGCCAACTGGCGGCATTAACGCCAACAATATCAATGACTACTTAGCTATCCCGCGAGTGGTTGCTTGCGGTGGTTCTTGGATGGTGGATAAAGGAATGATCGCCCGAGGAGAGTGGCAAGAGATAGGACGACTAACAAAAGAGGCGGTGGCGTTAGTCAATCAATAAGCCTACTTAACGATCACCAAAGCCAGCATTACGCTGGCTCTGTTTTATCGGTAATCAGACTGTGTTCCATATTTCTTCTGGCGGTCTGCAAATGGTGACTTAAAGCACCAATCGCCCCTATGTCATCGCCAATAAGCATCTTGCTTAACACCGCCATATGCTCTTCAATGGCAACCATATTTCGTTTACGCAGATCACTATTGTCCCACTGGTAGTGATAGTGAAATATTACCGACATGATCTCGTAAAACTGTTCCATAAACGGGTTGTTTGCTGCAGATAAGATCAAATAGTGAAATGAACGGTCAAGATCAGAAAACGCTTGGTATTCATTGACGACTTCTTCTCGCAACTCTCGGTGAGATTGCAACAGAATTTTAGCTTCTTTCCAGCGCGCATCATCTTTTGGTAAGTTCATGAACTTATTCAGCGCATGACTTTCAAGCATCTCTCTCAATTCAATAAGGTTGGCCGCATAGCCGTGCTCGAAACGAACCATTCGCCATTTACCACGCGAGATGTTTTCAATCAGGTTAAATCGAGAGAACTTAATTAAGAATTCGCGGACCACACGAGTAGAGCAGTTGGATCGCTTGGACATTTCTAACTCAGTAAACTCGTTACCGGGCATGATATCTCGGTTTTTTACGCACTGATTAAAAAACAGTTCAAATTCTAACGTTTGTAGTTCATCTGTGGATGCAGGTTGCTCAAATGTGTCTGCTTCATCGGGTTGCCGATGCACCACACACTCTCCATCTGAGAGTTGCAATATACCTTTGTCGCACAAATCATTGACCACATGTCGTATGGTGGTTCTGCTTACCCCAAATAACTCCGCTAATGAGGATTGAGAAGGCAAAGGGGATTGAATGTGTCCCATGGATATTGCGTCTAACAATTGATTCGCTGTGCTTTCTCGTAGGTTTTTATTTCTGGCCATATTTCTCCTCCACAGGTATTAAATACCATTTAAAAACACAATAAAGAGTACTTGATCACGAATATGTGGTTAATTTTATAATTAAAAAACAGAGCGAATAAAATTAACTCAACTCCACAAGAAATAGAGATTAATGATGAAATCGTTAGTATGTGAAAAACCATTCGAGATGAAATATATCGAGAAAGAACTACCATCCGTTAAGGATGATGAGGTACTTGTTAAAGTGGCAGCGGTGGGAATATGCGGTACAGATATTCACGCCTTTACCGGTAACCAACCTTTCTTTAGTTATCCTCGTGTTTTAGGTCATGAACTGTGTGGCACCATTACCGAAATGGGTTCCGCTGCCGAAGGTGAGTTTGTGGTTGGGGACAAAGTGGCTCTTATCCCTTATGTGGCTTGCTTTAAATGTGCATCTTGTCAGAGCGGAAAAACCAACTGTTGTGAAAACATCTCTGTGATAGGGGTTCATCAGGACGGTGGTTTTTGTGAGTACCTTGCCGTTCCTAAAGGCAATGTACTTAAAGTCAACGGTGTGGATGACAACACCGCCGCTTTGATTGAACCATTTGCCATCAGTGCTCACTCGGTGTGTCGTGCTCAGATGGTGGAAAACGAACATGTGCTAGTCGTTGGCGCTGGACCTATTGGGTTAGGCGCAGCTGCCATCGCCGCGGCTGATGGTGCTAAAGTGATTGTTGCGGATACACAAGCGGAACGTCGAGCGCATGTTGAAAAAGAGCTGGGTTTATTGGCGATTGATCCTCTTGCTGAAGATTTTGAGTCACAACTGCTGCAACAGTTTGATGGTTCATTGGCGCAAACCATTATTGATGCAACGGGTAATCCACATGCAATGAACAACGCGGTTAATTTAATCAGACACGGAGGCAAAATTGTCTTTGTCGGTTTGTTTAAAGGTAATTTGGAGTTTAGTGATCCAGACTTTCATAAGAAAGAGACCACAATGATGGGCAGCCGTAATGCCACCAAAGAGGATTTTGTTAAAGTACAACGCTTGATGGCAGAAGGCAAACTAACCGCTAACATGATGTTAACTCATCATTTTGACTTTCATACCGTCGGGTTAGATTACCAGAATAGTGTGGTTAATAATCAGCAACTGCTGAAAGGGGTTATCTCTTTTTAAGCAGGTTTGTTATTCGAGCTTGTTGAGCTTTTCGGTCTGCTTTTGTAACAAAAAGCTGTCCAGGGCTCGGTGATGCATTCGTCATGGTCGTCGTTATGATGATTTATGACGGATGCATTTTTTTAACTCTTTTCCGCTGATATCAAGCTCTGTCTTTTATCTCACCAGAGAGAAAATAAGAATCTACTTACAGACGTCTAAGTCTTTACCCATCAAATCATTAGCTAGCGAACCATATAATTTCATTATTTAAATGTAGGGTTAGTTATGACGCTAAAAACGAAAATAATTGTTTTCTTCTCTGCTTTGCTGTTCGCGGCCAGTAGCATCATTTCAGCGGTAAGTTACTGGAATTTTTCTACTTATAGTAGCGATGTATTTATACAGTCGAGTCAGTTTGAAACCAAAATGATCTCAAGTTTACTTGATGAAGAAATAGAACAGATTTTTGATGTTCTTGAAACATACTCTATAGAGTTTGATGACAACAATGAGAATTTAATCGATGACATTGTTGAGGAGATTCAGGTAAGGAAACAAGCCAGTGACGTGTATGATTTATACATTGCTCTACTCGATGGTAGCGTTATTTTAGATAGTGGTATTGAAGAAGGATTCAATGCGTTAACCAGCAAGAGAGAGTGGTTTACCTCGATAGTACAAGACGGTAAGAAGTATGCCATTAGCGATATCTATTTAGATAACACCACCAATTCTCAAATGATTACGCTCAGTATTCCTGTTATCTATAAAGGAGAGATGAAAGCTGTCGCGGCGATTGATGTGATGATTGATGGCGTCAATCGGTTGGTAAACAGTGAAATGCGCGGCAATAGTCAGTATTACCTCATCTCTCAGAGTAACAATACCATCATAGCGAGTCATGATATGAGCCTCATTTCAAAAGATGTCTCAGAAGCGCTGCCCGGTATTGATACTATGTCGGATAGCAAATCACGGCTAGATAGTTATGATCTGGAGGGAGAAAAATTCACCGCGATAGCAAAAGAACTCACCAATATTGATTGGATGTTAGTGTTGTTTGATTATGAAAGTCAGATTAAACAAGAGAGTAACCACAACTTGTATTTTAGTTTGGTCATGCTGGTTGTTTTGGTCTGTTCGTCTGTGTTTGCCATCTTCTACTTCGTTGTTAATAACATCTATAAACCTATTGGAGGGGAGCCGAGCGAAATATCTCAGTTAATGCACAAGATGAGTCAAGGTCATTTAGTTTTGCCTCCTGCAACGGGGAAAGAGACTGGTATTTATCGCTCTATGCTCAAGTTTTCAACGGAGCTGAAAGGTATTGTTTCGAAAACGAGCGCGATTTCGGAAAGTGTCTCTTCTGCCTCTGTCGAGCTTTCTAGTGTTATGTCTGAATCTGCGGTTAATTCACGAACTGAGTTGCAACAGATAGAACAGATAACGACCGCAATTAGCGAGCTATCTAGCACTGCTAATGAGGTTAATAGCAGTGCAGGGAATGCTGAAAGTGCAGTAATGAAAGCGATAGGAAGCCTTAAAGAAGGCTCGCAGGCATTAGCAACATCAAACAGCATTTCAGAACAGATAAATACGTCCATTTTGGATTCCACTGGCATTGTGGCCGAGCTAAGGAGTTATGCGATAGAAATCGGTGGCATTATTGATGTGATTAAAACCATATCTGAGCAGACCAACTTATTGGCGTTGAATGCGGCGATAGAAGCCGCAAGAGCGGGAGAGCAAGGGCGTGGTTTTGCGGTGGTTGCAGATGAAGTTCGTTCTCTAGCGGGTAAAACTCAGCAATCAACCGGCAATATAGAAGCGATCATTTTAAAACTGCAAGAACAGTCTGAAAAAGCAGACGCTTCAATGATGAACAATGTTGAGTTGATTGAAAAGTCCACCGTCATTTCAGCGGATATGCAGCACTGTTTTAGCAATATTACCGAACATGTTACTGATATTTCCGATATGAATTCATTAGTGACTAGTGCGTCAAGTGAGCAGTCGGTAGTGACGGAAGAGGTGGCAAAGAGCATTATGCATACCTTTGATCTAGTAAACCAAAATGTCGCAGGCATTAATCAGAGCAGTGAAGCGAGTGAAGAGCTAGCCCGTCTGTCAGAAGAACAAACGACTATTTTGAGTCTATTTAAGGTGAGCTAAGCAGAGCGACGTTTTGAAAGATTTGCTGCCCGAACCACAAATAATGGGCCATGATATTCAATCTTATTGAGGTTAAAAATAAATGCTTTGAGTTCGCTAGAACCCAAAGCATTTATCGTACATTTCTCTAGCCGAACGAGGCAGGGCTGCCTTCCCTTATAAATCTGTTTTCGTTCAGGAGTTTTTCAATAAACGGGGTAACAAAGTTAATTCTAATTCGGTTATAGCACTGTACCTGACAAATTATAAAACAACACGCAGTGCAAAGCTAAACTTACTTCAAATAAAACCTGACAAAAATCACCTATTACTGCAATTCTAATGCAAAAAATCTCATTTAGTGCTTTTAATCTAATTAGTGATTAATAGCGATTTAATATCACATATATTAATGAATTTGCAGGGTAGACTTAACTGTAGATATGTAATTGATGTCATATTGTTAAAAGTATCAATAACTCTTAGTTTAGTCAGATATGGCGTGTGAATAAAATGGAATTTATAACAAGTAGAATTACGACAATCGCGGCGTTAGTGGGTTGTTTTGCTATGCCAGTGCAAGCTGAAGACTTGATGCAAGTTTATCATCAGGCCTTGGAAAATGATCCTGTTTATCGAGCAGGTATTTATCAGCACGATGCGTCTAAAGAGATTTATGACCAAGCAATGGCTGTATTGCTTCCTACCATTAAGTTTGATGCTAGTAGAACAGAAAATAAGCAGAAAATTGTTAGTTCAGACAACAAGGTCTATAACAAAGGTAGCACCAGATATCCCACCGATGAGCTCAATCTCTCTCTTACACAGTCTCTCTATAGCTATAGCAACTGGGCCTATTTTGCGCAATCAAAAGAAGAAGTTAAACGAGCGGCATATGAGCTAGAAGATGTGCGCCAACAGTTGATAATGCGTGTTGCAGAAGCGTATTTCACCGTACTGAAGAAACGAGATAACTATCTTGGTATTAATGCGGAAGTGACCGCATTGCAAAAACACTTTGAGCTAGTAGAGCTGAAAGTGTCCAATGGTTTGGCTCGTACAACCGATCTTTTAGATTCAGAAGCGCGTTATTTGCAAGCTCAAGCTCGTCAGATAGAAATTAGCAATAATTTGCAAGATTCATTACAAGGCATTCGGGAGATCACCGGAGCTCTGCCTGCGTCATTGCTAACCTTGGGTGAAGAGATGGTATTAGCTCGTCCCGATCCTTATCGCATTGAATCTTGGCTGGAAAACGCGCAACAAAATAATCCTAAGATTTTGCAGAAGCAGAGTGAGTACGCGGCAGCTCGCGAAGAGATTCGTCGTCAACAAGGTGGCCATTATCCAACGTTAGATCTGGTTTTATCACAAAACAAAAATGATACCGACGGTTCACTATTTGGTGGTGGCAGTGAAGTTGATACTCAAAGCGTCATGCTAAAAATGACAGTTCCTATTTATGCCGGTGGTGCCGTCTCATCAAAAGTGAGAGAAACCGAAGCGCTATACAATAAAACCAAAGATGACCTTGAACTCGTCTCTCGGGAAACCGCGAGGGAAACACGATCTGCCTACACTGGGGTGACCAGCACCATTAGCAAAGTGAATGCGTTGGAAAAATCGGTCGATGCCTATGAAATGGCGGTAGAAGTGAAACAGACCTCTTTTGAATCCGGTGTGGCAACAAGTGTCACGGTATTGGATGCAGTAAGAGATCTCTTTATTGCGCGTACTGAATACTCGGCTGCTCGCTACGATTACCTACTTAATAACTTACGACTAAAACGCGCGATTGGTACCTTAAATACGCGTGACATAGAACAGATAAACGCTGCTCTCAATGGCGCCGATGTGTCAACAGACGTTGATGTGATGTTGCAAAATGCTGAGCTAGCGAAATTGGCGCAACGATAGTCGACAAAGACCAATAATGTCGCCATTAAAGAGAGTATATCCATTAGTGATAGAGAAAGATTAGGAGAGCCCTGTGGCCACACAACTATTAATTTACGGACAAGTAGAAGCGGTAAACAAACAACGTCATGCAGACTGGTCGATTAAAGCGAAGAGTGATTATAGCTTCGCTAATTCAGTGAATTCTGTTCCTTTAATGGCGGTGGAGTTTCCCAATGCGTCTGAAGAGTATTCCATCGTATTCGCGGGTAATGGCGATGACATTTTGCCAGTTGCCATTATGGGTATTCGCGAAGATGAAAACTTGTATATTGATACCGCAGGCGGATGGAAAGCGGACTATATTCCAGCTTTTATTCGTCGTTATCCTTTTGTTTTTGCGACAACAGATGAAGGAAAAACGCTGACGCTCTGTTTGGATGAGCAGTATCAAGGCTGTAATCAAGAGGGACGTGGCGAGCGTTTATTTGATTCTGATGGTGAGCAAACTCAGTATCTATCAGGCGTGGTTGATTTTTTACAAGACTACCAGACGCACTATCAGCGTACACAAGCGTTTTGCCAGAAGCTTAATGAGCTCGACCTATTTGAAGAGATGGGTGCCAAATTTACCCTACCGTCTGGTGAAGAAAAAACCTTAACCGGCTTTAAAGTGGTGAGTCGTGAAAAGCTAAAAGCGGTAGAAGCAGAACAGCTTGCCTTACTGATGGCTAATGATGGTTTGGAGTTGATTTATCTGCATCTCCAATCCATGAGAAACCTAACTAAGGTTTTGCAAAAATTGCCACAACACAGAGCTGATGAATCCGTTTCAGAAGAACTCAGTGAAAGCGTTCATTAATTGATTGAACGTAATGGATGTATTGCACTCTAAGCGGTTACTAACCAAAGCCGAAAATGTTGTATGAAGGCGTGGATGTTTGGATGGTAACAAAAATTAAACTAGTGGCTCTTTGGATGATGTAGAGCCACACACGTTTAGGTTAATCCTATGGTTACTAAATTGCATCGACGCGGAAACAACACTCGCGGTAAATTATTTCATTCACGTCGTAGTGGAAGACTGCCTCAGTTACGTCAGTTGGTTAAAGGTATTTCTTCTGTATTAAGCAACAAAAATAGAGACGCAATTAAGGTGCCGATGGATAACTTCCGTCTAGAGCAGCTTGAGCCAAGGTTACTACTTTCAGCAGATCCTATTGCGACCTTTTCCAGTGATAATGACAATGCCCAGTTAACATTAGAGGTGGTCACCAATGAAGCGAATGAGCAGATCATTCAATTGGTGGACACCACGGGCTCTGATAGCAAGGTGATCGGCAGCAAAAAAATCAGTGATATTCCGTCCGACAGCATCATTCAAGTCAATGGTGGTAATGGTAATGATACTTTAACGGTTGACCAGTCGTTTCTAGATCTGGGTGACAGAGATTTTGTGCTGCAGTTTGATGGTGGTGAAGGTAACGACAGAGTTCAAACCGCCGGAAATGTTACGGCAAGCAAGTGGCAAATAGATGGTGAGCATTCTGGCGCCATGGGAAGCAATGGGTTAGTACGCTTTGAAAATATTGAGAAGATCAATGCGACAACGAGTGAAGATTCAGAGCACAGCATAACGACCATCAACCACCGTTTTAATTGGCATATAACAGGCAGTGGTAAAGGGACTCTGTCTCTATTGCAGGACAATTCGGATAGCCTTATTAAAACCCCTGCTTATAAAGGGATTGAATTTTCAGGCATTGACCATATCAATGGCAGCGGTAGCGATTATCTCGATTACTCTCAACATAATCAATCTGTTACCGTCAATCTAGAAGAGGGCAAGGCGACAGGCTTTGATGCTGTGTTTGGTATTAATACCGTCATAGGTTCCAGTAAAGCAGATACCCTTATTGGTGATGACAACAATAATACCTTTGTAGCCGGAGTGGGAGACAAAATAAAGGGTCAAGGCGGTGTAAATAACACGGTTTATAAATTAGATAAGACTGATGGTAAAGATATTAAATTGACCGCTGGAGCGAGCGAGAACCGTTATCTGTATCAGATTGGTCAGTTTGGTTCTGAGGGTGGTTTCACGAGCAACCACACCATCGATATAGAAAATATTCAGCTGCTCTTCACTTATGGTAATGAACAAGATAATAAACTCGATTTTTCTGCAGCTAAGATAGCGGTTCATCTCGATGGCCGTTCCGGTGAGGATACTCTACTGGGAGGCAGCGGTAATGATATTTTGACAGGGGGAGCAGGAAACGATCTCATAAATGGCAATGAAGGCGATGATGAGGTTGTTTCAATACGAACTGCAGACTTTGTCATGAAAGGCAATGCCGTTCTTATTGGGAGTTCTGAGCAGGATACTTTAGAGAATATTAACCGAGTATATTTAAAAGCATTGTCCGCTGAAGGTGATACGACGGGTAAACGTTTGGATGCATCTGAGGCCGGTGACGCCGAAAACTCTTATTCTATTACACTGGTAGGGACAGAGTTAAAAGACACCATCAAAGCGTCAAAATATGGTGATATGTTGATCGGTTTTGGCGGGAGTGATGAGGTAACCGGAGGTGTTGGACACGATATATTTTACGCTAATAACGTCGGTAAAGCAGAGGTAAAAGCGCTTTCGTCACCGGGGTATCAACTGACGCTAACAAAGTTGCAGCCATTATCCGAAGAAAGTTCCGTAATGCACCAAGTCAACCTACACCAATTTGATAGCAAGGATACCCTCTCTCTCTCTGGTAGCGCCTACAACGATGTCATTGATATTTCGGCGTTCTCTGGTCACGGTATTATCCATACCCATGCCGGCAATGACAGCATTACAGGGGCACAAGCAGGTAATGTCATCTCTTCAGGAGAGGGGAACGACACCATTGTTATAAACAGTGCCCGTCAAGATAAAATTGATGCAGGAACCGGCACCGATAAGCTGGTTGTGGACCTTTCTACCGAGGGAGATGGCACGCAAAAAGTCGTATTGACTGGCGATACACTTTCCATAACAGAGGCAGAGTCTACCATTGATGGTGTTGAATTGGCCTCTCTCATTGGTGGTGATGGTGATGATCATCTCGATGCGAGCGCATTTCATGGCGTGACCCGTGAAACAAAACTCGTTGATGTGAAAGGTTGGCAACAAGTCGCGACTAAAACGCTTCATATTCAGCTTGATGATAGCGAGCAAAGCAAAATAGATATTGACGTTAGTGAAGTGGCAACGCTAGCGGATCTTATACAGCTTATCAATGAGTCAGACTCGCGTACGGATGGTAAGTTAACCGCGACCTTTGATCAGAACAAAGGTGGATTAACCTTAACTGGATTGTCTGCGATTGACGCTGAGGCGGGCTCCGAACAGCTATTAACGATTCTTGGCTTGTCAGAGGTGGTCTCTTCTTCAACACTAAACGGAATTGGCCTTAGCTTGTTAGCATCGGCCCAGAGAGTGTCATTTACGGGGAATGGCGGCAAAGACTCTTACTATGGTTCCAGCGGTAATGATCGATTTAACCTTGCTGCGGGTGATCAAACAGTTACCGGTAATAGCGGCAATGACACGATCGTAGCCGCGACAAATGATAGTCATACTTCGCTGATCATCACTGACGATAGCGTAAGCTGGAAAGACAGCGATGGGGCTCTTGTTACCACTCAGCTAATTGGTTCTGAAGCTCAGAAATTTAGTGCACTGTTAAAAGCAAATGACAATGCCATTCTACTTGATGGTAGCGCCAGCTCGATGCAGCAAGTGTTAGATGCTGGTGATAGCAACGCCACATTAAAAGGCGGAAGTGGCGCGGTTGAGTTTCGTGTAGATATTAGCAATAGAACCGATATAGATAAGCAGAAAGTGTCAGCATTACTTAATAATGATGCTGAGAATAGAGTGGTTGCTTATGGGGGGGACTCTGAGCTAAGCAAGTCTGATTTCTCATGGGTGACTATCAATGAAAGTGCGGATTTCACTCTAGTTAAAGAGAATGCCAATGGCATTAACCTGAATACCGATGTGACATTTAAAGGCATCTCCGTTGAACTAAAAGCGACAAACGGCAGTGATATCGTTATAAAAAGTAACATCGACACAGGAAACGAGGCGGGTGGTGCGGGTAACATTCGTTTAATTGCACAAAATATTACCATTTCTGATGGTGTTTCCTTGTTGGCAGTTGGCAGTACAGAACAAAACGGTGGTGATATCTCTCTTTTGGCCACTCACTCAGAGAACAGTCTGGTGGGTGGAGGCTTCTATAACATAGATAAGCTAACAGCGAGTATTACTATTAATAGCGATGTCGCTATTAACGGCAAAAATATTACCTTGCTGGCAAAAGCGGTATCCAATCCTTACTCCAATTTGAGCCATAACCAGAGCAGTTTGAGCAAGCCTCCTGCCAAATTTGCTGATGATGTTGAAAGTGATGAGATTAAAAATGCATTAGATAGTTTGAGCCTGTTTGCAGGGTATTCCCACTCTGACGTTTCTGCCACCATATCAGTGGCAGAAAGTGCCGAGATCAAAGGCAGTCAAGTGACTATTGATGCGTCGACTATTGCCAAAGTTGATGCTAAGCCTCTCTCGGCAGGGGTTAGCGTCGCTCTGGGTAAACTAGATGCTTCTGCAACAGTCAATATGAACGGCAACATCATTGCTAGTGGCGATGTCTCTATCACAACTAGAACCGACAATTATCTCAATGTGGTAGCTAAACCAATAATAGCCACCGGGTTTTCTGAAAGTGTTGCTATTGGTGTTATCGACTCAAAAAGTTCAGCGACGGTATCCAGCTCAGCCAATATCGTGGCGGGCGGTGATCTGACCGTGCAAAGTCGTAACTTTGATTTTAGTTACGTGGCTGCCATTAGCGATGGCGGAAATGAAGGCAAACAAGCAGCCAGTGCCGCGGTTAAACTCACCAACAACGAAACAGTAGCGACCCTTGCGGGGACGGTATTGGTGGCCGGAGACGCAAAAGTTAATGCTGAACATATTCAAGGCAAAGTGAATGGTCATTGGGGAACAAAAGCCAAAGCTGAAATTGACCGTGTTCCAAGCAAAATTGATAAAATTAAAGATGGTCTAAAAGAGAAAGCGGCGAAAAAGGCACCGAAAAGCATGGCTTCTAAGTTGATGCCTGGTAATCGTCTTGCTCCTACCAAATTGACTGCCGGTCTGGCATTTGTTTATGCAAACGAAAGCAACACTGTAAACTCTTACATTGGTCAAGTTGGCCAGAGTAGTGATATCCAAGTTGCTGGTGATCTCTCTCAATCGGCCACAGTAAATGCTCGATTAATTACATCCACGTCATCATCGGCGAGTACTCCTTCTCAATATCAGCAAGTTGCTGGTTCGGCAGGAACGGGCAGTTCATTTAAGCAAGTGCCATTTGGCGGCGCAGTCTCTGTATCTATAGGTGAGTTGAGCAATAGTGCAGAGGCACACATTCAAGGAAACACCCAGCTAGATGTGCTGAAGAGCTTGTCTGTTCAATCAGTAGCAAAAAATCAAACCGGCATTGCAGGAAAAAATAGCGATGATATCGCTCTGCTTAATAATAAACCGAGCGTGGTAAACAAAGACGATATTGGCTCGAACTATGCCGTGAAAAAGGGAGATTTGTTGCAGTTTGTTGATGGCAAAGGGTATGTCTGGCAGCAGAGTACAGATGATAAAAAACCGGCCATTTCTAAGCTTGATGCGATATATAAATTTATTGGTGATGATAGTAACGTTGTTTTAGCAACAGAAGACTTTAGTGATGCCAGCCGATGGCTATTGTTAGGTGATAAAGTTACCTACCTTCCTAATCATTTACTTAACGGTAATAACGACTTCTATCTTGCGGATAACAGTGTTAAAGCCGTTGCCGCTGGAGCTAAAGTGTCGTTGGCTCTAAATTTTGCTCAGCTCGAGAGTAAACAAATTTCTGACTCGCGAGTAAAAGGAAATGTGAAAATAAATCAGCGCTCACAGCTAAGTAATAGCTTTGTTGACGAAGATGGGGCGGCAACAACGCAAGCGGCGAGCAGTGCCAGTAAACTGTTAGAAGCAGTTCCTAACAGCAGTAGTCGTAGTGTTCATTTAACATCGTTCTCACTTAATCAATCGGTCGATACCATTGGCAATACCTCATCAACAAAAACTAAATTATTTGATTCGATGTTGGGATCATCAAGCAGTGAGAACGGAGTAGGGGCGAGTCGTTTTTCTAATAAAGTCGTTACTGTTAGTCAATCAGTCATTGAAAGTGGCGCTAAAGTGGATGCCGATACATTAACGGTTAATGCAGAGAGTAAAGCACTGGTTGTTAACTACGGAAATTCCCACGGTTCAGGACGAGGTTTACTGGGCGTTGCGGGTTTAAGCATGCGTAACACCATTGATAGTACATCTCGTGCTCAGATAGAATCAGGTGTTACTGCCAATATTGGTTCGGATCCTTTGTTATCGTCAGATTCTGCTCAACAGTTACGAGTAGAGGCCAGTAATACGGTTGATGTGTTTGCACTAGGCTTAGGTAAAAGCAAAGCAAATACCCTTGGGTTGGGCACGGCTCATGTTATTAATGATGTAAGTAAAACAACTGACGCCGTAGTGGGTAGTGACGGTGCCAATGTCGGCAATATCACAGTACATGGTGATAGCCATATAGAGGCCGTCAGTGATGGAAGCATTATTGCTACTGCTATGAGCGGCGCGAAAATTGGTCGTAGTGTCGCACCGACACAAACCTCGTCAGGTCAGAGTGAAAGTCGTTTAGGTATTGGAATATCTGGTACTTATATTGCCAATAAACTAACCAGTAATGTCTCTTCATCGCTACGGAATGTCGCCAGTTTTACCAGTGATGATTTAAGTTTGAACGCTAAAGAGCAGAGCAATGTTATCGCTTTCCCTCTCGCTTACTCCAAAGCATCCTCACAGAACTTTTCATTAGCGGCTGCTGGTGTCGGGTTACTAAATACGGTGGATATTACTGTAATCGCCAGCATGGAGAATATAAACAGTGCCAATCTAAACGCGGTTACTGTAAACGCCACGAATGATAGCCAAGTTATCGCTGTCTCAACTGCGGCTGCCTATGCTAAAACCACCAACACTTCCAATGGTTCTAAAGCAAGTGCTGCAATTGCCGGCAATATCTCCCTGAATAAGGTAACCAGCACCATTAATGCTCATGTTAGTGACGTGAACTCTTTAGTCGTTCGTGAGCAGAACGGTCAAGGGTATGGTGTGGACATTGTCGCACTGGATCAATCTAAAGTGTACGCGGGTGCGTTAGGGGTAGCGTATGCGGGCAATGTGGCGGTTGATTTAACCACAGCAGAAAACAGCATTACCAGCGATATTAATGCTCATATTAGTCATAGTGACATAACGTTAGCTCAAGGTAAGGTTAGGGTCGAAGCTGATAACAGCAGCAGTATTCTAGCTGTAGCATTAGGAGCAAGCCTTACTAAGGGGTCATCTCTTGGCTTGTCTGTTGGTGCTGCTCTTAGTTTGAATACCGTTCGTAGTACGACTCGGGCAAAGGTGAACAGAGATAGTGTTATCCGTTTAGCGTCAGCAGATCAAGCGGGGTCAAAAATTAATATTACCGCTAAAAATGATGCAGAGATACAGAGCTATGTCACGGCCGCTTCAGTTAGTGCCCAGCTTGCGGAAGCAAATGATCAAACCTTCAAAATTTCATTGTCTGGTGCGGGTGCTGAAGCAAAAAATAACATATTCAGTGATACTGAAGCATCAGTGGTTGGTTCTACCATTAAAGAGCAGTTGAGCAGTGAAGAAGCGTTAGCAGAGCACATTGGAATTACCATTGAAGCAGAAGACAGCAGCGCGATTTCTTCAGTTGTCTTGGCAGGAAGCGCTGGGTTAGCAAAAACTCAAAACGGAGTGGCTGCATCCTTAGCGTTAGGGGTGAGTTTAGCTGAAAATAATATTGGCGATAGTGATAAGCCTTCGTTAGTGAGAGCTTATGCTAAAGATAGCCATTTCAACACCTCTGGTAGTTTAAATATTTCTGCGAAAAGTACCACCTCCATTGATGCGACAGTCGTTGCGGCGAGTGTCGCTGTAGTAGCAGGTAAAGCAGCGGTTGGTTTGTCGGGTGTGGGAGCTAAGAGCGACAACTCAGTTTATACCAATGTACAGAGTTATGTTGAAGGGGGAGAGATAACTAGCAGAGAGCTCTCGGTAGCAAGTACGAGTAAAGCGAGTATCGATGCGACGGTGGCCACAGCAGTTCTCGTTGCGGCTGTGGGTAAAGATGTAAGTGCTTCTCTGAACATTGCCGCATCAATCGCGAAAAACAGTATTCACAATGACACAATAGCTTATATAGCAGGCGATAGTGCTAGCTCTAAGCTCAAAATAGACAGTGGTGATATCACCGTCAGTTCTGTCGCGGACAACAACATTAATGCTGTTTCTGCCGCCGCATCTCTTGCTGTGGCGGTGAGTTCTAAGTTAAGCGTTGCATTAAGCGGGGCAGGTGCGGTAGCTGAGAACATAATTACGGGTGATACGAAAGCCTATATAACTAATAGCGACATATCCAGTACTACCATAAAGCCTCAAGGAAAAGATAGTGAAGGTAATGACTTACCTGACCTTGTGTTGTTAAACAGTCGAGATATTACTGTTAGTGCTAGCAATATCTCAGATATTGACGCCAGTGTTATAGCGGCATCAGCGTCTGTTGCTGTTGGGGCTAAAGCCGGGATTGGTGTATCAATAGGGGTTGGTAAGGCAAACAACTATATCGGTAATGATGACGACCGTCTTCAGGTATACAGCTACATAGAGAACAGTAATATTAACGTCAAAGGGGATGTGGATGTCGTTGCTACATCTAATCTCACTGTGGATGCAGATGTAACTGTTGCGAGTATGGCAGTCACTGGATCCGGTGGGGGTGGTTTAGCTCTGTCTGCGTCAGGTATTGGAGTCTCTAATGAGGTTTACTCTCTAACAACAAGTTATATCAAGAACAGTAATGAACTTAAGGCAAATAATGTATCGGTTGGGTCTAGTAATACATCTAACATAAAAGTAACAGCCATAGCCGCGTCAGTGGCGGCTAGTTTTGCACCTAAAGGCGCGGCTGTCTCTATCGGAATATCTAAGGTCTCAAACCTAGCGGATATGCGGGTGAGAAGTTATATAGATAGCGCTAAGATAACGAGCAATAATAAGTTTGATCTAGTTTCAGATGCAAAAGCGAACCTAGAAGCAAAAGGCTATGCAGTGTCGATTGCTGGTGGAATAGGCTTCTCCGGAGCGGGTGTCATTGTTAATAGTGATATTAAAGGGTACAGCCGAGCTGACGTTATTAACAGCACATTGAAAGTAGGCAATACAGGCAACATCAAAGCACTATCAGATATGTCTCAGAGCGTACATGGTTATGGTCTCTCCGTTGGGTTTATCGCAGCAGGCATTGTTTTATCTGAAGTAGAGACGAAGCTAGATACCTTGGTTACCTTCGAAAACTCTGATTACTCAGGTAACAACCTTTCAATTAGTGCTTATAGCAATGAAGATCATGATCTTGTCGCTATAGCAGGCAGTGGTGGACTCGTTGCAGGTGCAGGCGTTTCTGCCAGTGTGACGAGTAGCAGTAACACCCAAGTTGATATTACAAAAGGCAGTCGCATTACACTTGAACGCCACGTTAACAATGATGTAGAGGCCGATGGTGCAGAGAAAAACAGCGCAGCCAAATCAGGTCAATTGTCGATAAAAGCTGAGCACGTGACTGCTTTTGATGCAGATGTAAAAGCAGCATCAGGTGGGGTTTTATCTGGCTCTGGAGCTATCGCTGACAACGAAATTTCCGCTAACGTTCATGTCAATTTAGGGGACGATAGCACTAAGGCGGCATCAGATAGCGGAAAGAATGTCGCCATTAAAGCAGAGAATATTACGGTTGATGCGATCAATCGTGTTCGAAAAGATGATGATGGACGCATTTATGCGGTAGCAGCGGGAATATATTCTGCAGCTGGGGCAGACAGTCGCACAGAACTGAATTTAGATACCAAAGTACGCGTTGGCAAATATAACGATATCTATGCCATTAGTGGTGATGATAATAATGGTATTGCACTCAATGCACTCAATGATGTTGTCGTGAAAGACGAAGTAGTGATGAATGCGGTGGGAGCGGCAGCTGGAACCTTTGCTAAAGTAAAAATTAAAGACTCAGCGTTAAATGCAACCGTTGAAATTGCTGAAGGAGCAAGGATTTTCTCATCTGGAGATGTGCAAATTTCTGCACGAGGAAAAGGCGAGTTTGTTGCCAGTGTTGAATCCGATTCAGCTGGTGCGGTATCGGTAACTAAAACCAGTGCAATAGCCGATATTACCCCGACCAATACGGTAGTCGTCGATGAAAAAGCAAAAATCGCAGCCTATGGTGATCTAAATATTTCCGCGGGAACCGATACTTTATTTAATCGCGATCAGTATAAAGTACATGCCAGCGTAGACAGTTTTGCCGCCAGTGTTATTCCCGTTGACATTGTTAAATCGGACGCAAGACTGGTTCAGAGTAATACCATAACTGTGGGTACGGGGGCACATTTACAAACCGCTAAACGGATGAATCTGCATGCAGAGCGATTTGGTTTTGCTGATATGGCATCGCAAACAAAAACCGTCAATTGGGCTTCTAAATTAGGAGGAACCGCAGATCTTGGTGGTGACTTGCACAGTAGTGCTGAAGGCAAGGTTATCAATGCAGGTAAATTGGAAACCGGTATACAGCGACATTTATCGATAGAGTTTAATCAGTTAGATGATAATGGCTTGGTTGATGATGCTCATGTAGTACGAAATGAAAATACCGTATTGGATGGCTTTGGTCTTCAAGATAACGAAATACTCAAAGGTATCACTTATAGCAGTACGGTTGCCGCTCTTAATTCTAGTTTGTTGCATGCATTGGAAGACGCTGAGCGTCAGTTAATTTTGTTTAGAGGTTCAGTTGCAGGAGGTGAGAGTGAAAAACTGGTGGCCTTTTATGAAAAAGAGGTTAAACGACTTCAACAGCAACTAAAAGAGAGAGGCTTGCTGGAAGAGGTTAAACCAAATGTGTTTATTCGTAATGAAGTGCGCACTCCGGTTATTGTGGTTAATGATATTCATGCAGAAGCGGGCCGGGTAGATGTTCGGGCAGATGACTTTGAACAGAAAGTATCAAGTGAGATAGTTGTTCCTGGCGACGCATCAATTAAGATCACCAATCATACCATTGCAGCGTTAGTGGTTAACAATATCACCATACCCCAAGAGAATGGAGGCAGTTACTTAAATGGTGAGGTACTACAAGATGGTGGTACAACCGATCCATCAATCGTTATCACCAATGATGTGGATATTGATCTTGCCAAAAAAGCGCTGGCGGAGAGATTTGCTGATCAATTGCTGGTTAATGACCCTGATGACAATGAGACCTCGTTTCAGCAGAGCTTGGTGGTTCCATCGATTACAGTTGCAGGCAATATTGAGAACCGAACAGGCTCTTTGACACTACGTAGCTTAAAAGGCGTTGATGGACCTAAAGGAACGGGTGATATCACCATCAACGGCAAGATTGACACCAAAGAGAACGAAATTTATACCGGAGGTTCGGCAACCATTGGCTTACCTCCGGGGTCAACTTTCTCGACTTCTGGCGAAGAGTACAATAAATGGAACAGCGTTATTGGTAACTATGGCTTGGACAGAGCTAGCCCAGAAGCGATTGATGATATGATTAACCGTAATGCTAAGAAAGCCAGCATCTACGCGGATAGTATTTCTATTACCGCAGAATTTATCAATATTAACGGAAAAATTCAGAGTGGAACTGAAAGCTTTGAATTAACCATTGATGACAGTATTGAAACTCAAGTTAATAATATAAAACGGTCTGGCGCCTCTGGTTTGGTGCGTTTAAATATCGAAAACAAAGACTTTTCTGTTTATTACGATGTGGGAAATGATCAGATTGTCGTAGGAGATATGCGTGTCTCCGGTGGCTATATTCGCTTAGAAGGCAATATCATGAATACCAACAAAAACTCACAAATTGAGTTGCTTGGTGGGTATGCCGGTATTGAGGTGATAAATAATACTCAGCTAGACGTTAAGATTATGGGTCTAGACGCGTCTCAACGTGGTGAAGGCACGTTAATTATCAAAGATAAGTCTAAGAGTCGAGACGGTGAGATACTCGAGACAATTTATACCAAAAGCAAAGATGGTCTAAACACCATTCAGAGGTACGGTGAAGAGATTGTTTCCTCTGCATCCGGAGATGATGTTGATTTAACTTACACACCTAAACAGGGCTGGCGCTATAAGTGGTCAATGGCAGAAGAAGAATACACGCGTAATAGAACGGTGGAGTCTAAATCGTCTTGGGCGGGTATAGACGCTTTGTCTGCGGATCCTGATGATATCGATTTTGATCCAGAGGATGAAAAAACACTAAGCCCAGCGCAATTGACAGGAAAAGGCGCTTACTTTGAGTTAATCGACCCTAAAAATGATAATGATGCCCCTTATCAGTACTTTTACGAGAAAGTAAAGCTATCGGATCAAACTTTTGTTACCGACAAATGGAAAAAAAGTACTTGGTGGGGCAAAAAAACCTACTATACCGAGTTCACTCGAGAGAGAAAGTACCGCAATGTTGCCACCCATTCCATTAAAGCTGATTATGGCATCGCCATTAATTTCACTGGAGCAGAGCAAGGCTCTGTAACAGTGAAGTCTAATCGTGGTGGCGATGTGATTGTTCAAGGCAATATTAGTAATGAGCACGGCACAACCATTATTGAAGCCGCAGGCTCTGGCATTTACAGCAGTGAAACCGCCAGTGTTGGTGGCAAAATTATTGACCTGACAGCCGATGAAATTGGCTATGCACCTGCTATCAATATCGATAAAAGTATTAATGCTGCGAGAACCGCACTACGCACCAACTTAACCAATGATTCATCAGCAAGTTTGTCCGCAAGAACCTATGGCGGACGCATTAATATTGTCGAAAATGATGGTCCTTTGATGGCTGGTAATATCACTTCTGCTTCCGATTATGAGCGCGATAGTTTAGATAGCGGAGGAAAAATATTCCTTTCTGCAATAGGTGGTATTGAGGCGGCAACGAGCGGTAGCGTAGTACGTGGTGGGGTTATTGACCTCAACACCGAAGCCCATGTTGGCCGCGATACTCTTGCACTAAATATAGATGGAGGCTCGCTCAATAAAGACGCTCTCTCTATCAAAGCGAATAGCAATATATATGTCAGTGAAACGGATGGTGACTTACGTGTTAACTCTATTCAATCAAGTGCCGGTAGTGTCCACATCAATGTTGCACATGGTTCACTTATTGACGCGAACACCAATGTGGTTAGAGATGAACGCAGTTATAGCGAGTTGAGTACCGGACTATGGAAAAACCTCGGACTTATTGATGGTAGCGATGCCGCTGAAATTAAACGCCAACAGATTTTAGATGCAGCAAAAAATGCTAAACAGAGTCAGTACCACCAATATTGGCAGATAATAAACAGTCAGTTTGGTGGCGAATACAGTGCTGGCCAAAAAGCGGTGATCAGCGATAGTGAAAAAAGCTATTTTACTGAGCAATTTACTCAACAAGGTATTGCCGACGGAAAAAGTGGCGCAGAACTTGAGGCATTTGTTACTGACGGTATTGAAACACTGAACAACAAACGAGATGCAGAGTTTCAGCAGTTGCATGATCGGTATGCTGGTACAGGGGCGTATGACGCTGATTACACCGCAGAACTGTCAGAGTCAGAAATCGCTAAATTAACCGGACATATAGTTAAATGGAGTGAAAATGATCTGCTTAACCTAATCAGTGGCAGTCTGCTAAAACCGGTTACCAATACCCAAGCGACCATTGAAGGTGCGAATATTACCGCAGGTAAAGGCGTTCACATTCAAGCGAAAACCGATGTTGGCTCTGCTAATGGTAGTGTCGAAATAGTATTAGGTAATAATTACTCAGAGCAGCAGCGAGTCCAATTGGCTGCGGCAGAACGCAACGATGTTTACTTCCTATTTTCTCAACGAGTAACCAATATTACTGTTGATGTCGTTGACTCGGTGGCAGGGGATCAAATCGTTCGTCAGTCAGGAAGTTGGCGAGAAGATGGTTTTGTCGCAGGTATGCAAATTCGTATTGCGGGAGATAGTGCTAATAGCAATAACGAAGGAACATTCTATGAAATCGCGTCGATATCCAGTGATGGAACTAGGTTAATTTTAACGTCTACAGATCTAACCTCCGAATCTTCAGTAGATTTAGATATTGCCGCAATTAGTAATAGCCCAACATTAACCACGATTGTGAGTAATGATGTTAATGGGTGGGATAATTCAACCTATCAACTCAATGACTATATTGAGACCGAAGGCAACTTCTACCAAATCCAACGTATTTCTGGTCAAGTAATGGATCTCAAGCAAGTTGATGGTGAACAAGCGGCAGGTGCTGTGATTGTCTCGGCTTCTAAATATCATGAAATTGAAGTAGAGAAAGTGCTGATCGACCAGCGTGAAGATATCGATATTTTAGCGGTATCAGATGTAAATGTTTCTGCGAGCCGTAATCTGTATCTTGGCTCTGAAAAGGCGTTGATTATTGCTCATGTCTCTGCCGACAATGTACGAATTAAGAGTAAAGAGTCGTTAATCGATGCAGCCAGTTCTAACGCAGCGGTAACCGCAACATCCAGTTTAGTCTTGGAGGCAGGTTATGGTGCAATTGGTAGTGAGGCACAACGATTCACTATTGATTTAGGGACCGATGGCCTTCTAACGGCAAGAGCAAAAAACAGCATCGTATTAACAGAAGTAAACTCAACGATTAATGTTGGCACCTTGTACTCTGCCAATGGCAAAGTAGATTTGCTGGCGAGCAATGGCTCCATTGTGGATGCTCTTAACCACGATTATGAAAATATCCGTGCCAAAGATATTGAACTCACCGCCCTGCATGGCGCGATTGGTGAGACCGGCGATAGGTTGGATATCCACCTCACTGGAGGAAATATCACCGCCAATAGCCGTGATGATATTAGGCTAAATGAAACAGATATCAGTATGAATATTGATCATATTGAGTCGCTATCTGGTGACGTAGATCTTCACGCACAATATTCCATTATAGATGCCATCGATGATCAAGTTGGTGAGCAAGCCGATATTGTGGGGGCAAGCATCTCTCTTACTGCTCGTACTGGTAGTGTCGGGGCGTTTGGTGAAGATATAGAGATCGACAGCGGTTCAAAAGCCGGTGACAACTTGACTATCGATAGCGAGCTTAGTAGCTATGTGATAGAAACTATGGGTGATTTATACCTAAATAGCATCAAGTCCGGTTTGACTGCAACGGCCTTCATTGCTGTACCGACAGGGCGCATTCTCAATGACAATAAATCGGGGCAAAACTTAGAGTCAGGCAAAGCGTATCTGTTCGCGGCAAGTGATATCGGCGAGTTTGGTCGGGCGATAACCACTCGAGTGGGACATCTGCAAGGGAAGTCCACGTCAGGTAATGCTTATATCGTTAATGACCGTTCATTAAATATCGGTGGTGTCTTGGAGAGTATTCCTGATGGCATTACTGCTGGTGGCAGTGTCTCCATTGTGACGAAAAATAGCTTAACGGTTTCTAAAAATATTGTTGCGGGTAGCGAAGTAAACTTAACCACGATTGATAGAGATAGTGAAAGCGACAATGAATCCATCACCATTAAAGATGGTTTTGTGGTGAAATCTAGATTGAGTGAAATCAATATCAACGCCGGTGATGACGTCATTGTTGAGCAAAATGGTCAACTTTCTGCCAAAACAGATATTAATATTCATGTAGATAAAGGGTTAAACAACAGCGTGGATGACTCGGGCGGTCATGTGGATCTAGCCGGGCACCTTTACGCGGGTGAACGTATTAACATTCATGGTAATACGCAAGACGACAGCGTTGATATTCATGTTCAAAATATTGGTGGTGACGTTTATGTGAATAGCTATCAGGGTGAAGATAGAATCACCATTTCTCAGCTACACAGTCGCAGTGGAAAAATGGTGCTGGATGGTGGAGCAGACACCGACCGTTACACCATAAACCGAACTGGCAATGATGCTGACTATGTTATTGATGTCGTTGATAGTGGCTTAGAGAACCAAGGCGCAGATACCTTAACGATTAATGGTACTGAGCTTAATGATACCTTCTTGTTACGTGCCAACTTTGTTGCTGCTTTACATGGTGATAGCACTGCCGGATACAGTAGCAACGTAGAGCGTATTAACTACAACCGAAATATTAATGCCCGCTTAACGGTTAATGGGTTGCAGGGGGATGATGCTTTCTATAGCGATGACAATAGCAGCATCACGACACTGGATGGGGGTAACGGTAATGATAGTTTCCAAATTGGACAACTATTTGGCTCGGATCGTAAACACCATCTCGGCGTGGTTGCCCAAGGGGATGATATTGAAACCACCGAAACAACTCTTGGCTTCCTCAGTAAAGGTAACAGCTTGCCAATGGTGGTGTACGGTGGTGACGGAGAAGATCAGATAACGGTTTACTCGAACAAGGCCATTACCAAACTATATGGTGAGGATGGGGACGATAACTTTGTTGTGCGTGCTTTCCTTCAAAAAGGCTCCAATAACACCACCAACAGTGTCGATGTCGAGTTATTTGGTGGCGATGGTGCCGATAATATTGAATACAGTATTAATGCTCCGCTGAAAATTGATGGTGGTGCAGGAGTGGATACCGTTGTGGTACTGGGTACTGAAGCGGATGATAACTTTATTATTACCGAAAATGGCATATTTGGTGCCGGACTTAATGTCGGTTATCAAGGAGTAGAAATTGCCGAAGTGGATGGATTAGAAGGGGATGATACCTTCTATGTACTTAGCACCAATGAAGATGTAACGACCACCATCATAGGTGGATTAGGTTCTGATAACTTCCATGTGGCTGGCGATGTAACCAAACCTGTTGTTTCATACTCCGTAGAAGGGCGCAGCAGCTTTATTAATCACAGTGTATTTAGTGATGATCCTGCTTATAACGGTATCTTTGTTAATGGCTTACCTCTTAATGTCGCCAATAAAGATACCGGTGCCGTTACCATCGACACTGAAGGGGATATGACGGTTAGTGAGAACGGCCTAGAAAGCAGTTATAAAGTGTCGTTAGATGTGCCGAAACCAGACGTTGCAACTGTCGCTTATATCACTGTGTCGGCGGCAAGAGTCTCTTCCAGCGATCGAAACAGAGGCAATAGCAGCAATCCAACGGGTGGGGTATTGATCTCTACTGATGGGGTAAATTTCTATGAGTCGCTGGTATTGACTTATGACTCTGAAACTAACTGGGGTGATGACTTTACTATTCATGTAAAAGCGATAGACGATGGTGTTGCGGAAGGTGTTCGTCAGTACGTAGTGAGTCATAGCATCCGCAGTACTAACCCTGAGTTTGATAACTTGAACATCAATAATGTTGAGTTGACCACTTATGACAATGATCAGGCTGGCGTGATTGTTGTGCAAAAAGGTCCTGCTTCCATTGCCGAAGGAAGCAAAGGAACCGAAGTTAATGTGACGCTAACTAAGCAACCCGATGTGGGAGAGGTTGTTACCGTTAAAGTGAGTGAAATTGTTACAGGGGATAATAAAAATCAGCTCTCTTTTGTTGATCAAACTTTGACCTTTACTCATAGCAACTGGAACTTAACTCAAACGGTATTAGCTAATGCCATTGATGATAGTGATACTGAAAACAGTTATCGCGCTACTGTCCAGTTTGAAACCAGTAGCAATATCGCCGATTCAGGGTTCTCCAGTTTGAATACAGCAGAATCTGAGATCAATATTATCGTTGAAGATAATGATAAAGGCGCAGTATTGGTGACTGCTAGCCACGGCTCAACGGTTGTGAATAGTGAGAAGAGTGATAGCTATAGCTTGGTGTTAAGTCGAGCGCCTAAGGCTCCTGTTACAGTGAATCTGTTAAATGATGGTCAGACGCTATTTAGCTGTGATGATAAACGTTTTAATGCTGAAGATAACAGCGTCACCTTTACCGCAGAAAACTGGAATGAAGCGATTACGATTACGTTAAACGTTAATCCAGACTACGATGCGCAATCAACCAGTCAACCGGTTCAGAAACCACCGCTACAACCTCATTTGCTTACTCAAATTCGGGGTAAACTTAACATCCATGGTGGCGTGCCTGAAGGTAAAGAACGTACGTTGACTCAATCGGTAATGCTTCCTTCTGAGAGCGATACGGAACTGCCGATTGTGGATATTCAGATCGATGAGAATAATCAAACCGATACGTTAACCCTGTTTAATGACGGCAGTGTTGAGTCCTCAACGGGTGAGCTTACCGCATCAACCATTACTGGTTTAGGAATGGGGGCTGGCGTTGAGTATCACAATGTGGAAGTTGTTGAGACCCTACTAGGTAGCGGAGAAGACAAGTTTACTGTTTCTGGTACGGCGAAAGGTGCCATTACTCTGGTTCATGGTGGCGGTGGTGTTGATAAACTGACCGTTACCGGCAGTGACAGTGACGGAGCTTTGATTTTATTGGGTGATACGGTACAGGACGGCAGCAGTTACAACGCGACATCGGACCAAAAAACCGACCGTGCCCGAGAATATGATAATGCTGCAGGTGACCATATCGATGCCTCTGGTGCCGGAGGGTCAGTTGTTATTTATGGTGGTAAAGGCGATGACATCATCATAGGTAGTCAATATGGTGATCATATTGCAGGTGGTTCAGGTAATGACACTATAACGGGATTAGCGGGCGATGATCATATATACGGGGATGCAGGATTTAATGTTGATATCTCGACGCGTTTAGACCGTTCAAGCCAAGTGCTTACCGTGGTAAATAGTGGTAGTGATAGCGATAACCCAGAAACGGCGGATACATTAGTAACGGGCCAAGATATTATTTATGGTAATCAAGGCAACGATATTATTATTGGTGATAAAGGGGTAATCAGTTTGACCCCACAAACCAACCGCATTAAAACGACTGGCGACGTTATCAATATTCGCACGGTAGAAATCGACCAAGGAAGTAACGATCAAATTTATGGCAATGAAGGTGATGACTTCATTATTGCCGGTAATGGCAATGACCGAATTGAAGGCAATCAAGGTTCGGACTCTATTATCGCAGATAATGGCTCCATCGACGTGCTGCAAGGCGTTCGTATCTCATTAACGAGCACCGATGTCACTGAAGCGACCGGAGGCAATGACACCATATACCTTGGTACTGGCGATGATCAACTTATCGCTGGTGTTGGCAGTGATACCATTATCAACACTTCTGGTGAGAGTGTAATTCTTGGTGATAACGGTCGTATTGTTAGTAACGCTAGTGGCCGATATGTCTTGGCTAGAACAGGGCAAACCAACTTGGGTGGTAGAGATGTCGTTACTGGTGGTAGCGGACAAGATATTATCTTCGGCGGCGTTGGCAGTGATTATCTGGATGGTCGTGCAGGAAATGATGTTATCGGTGGCGACGGCTCTCAAATCACTCGAAATGATGACACCATCATCTTTGAAGCTGTAGACCTCTTTACTGGAGGGGATGACACCTTGCTAGGTGGAGATGGTTTCGACCGTATGCAAGGGCAGTTCGGTGGTGATCTCTTCTTTGCCAACTTTAATGAGGATGTTCTACTGGGAGACTACGGCCGATTTACCTTTAATGCTCGATCGGATAATGAACAAGCAACGTCGGTCATCTCTTTGGCACAAGGCGGTTTAGACCTGATTCGCCAAACACAGCTAAATCTCTTTACTGGTTATGCTAAGCAGATCTTTGCTGAATCCAATCTGGGTCAGGCTGCTCGAAGTCGTGTGGCAGTAACCACAGTGTTTACTAGTCAGGCGCAAAATGCCTTTGATCAGTTAGATGGCACTTTCCAAAGCTTAGGTTCCGGCGCAAGTGAGGGGGCAGATTTCGTAATTCCTACCGCACCGACTGCTGCTGGTGTCGTCAGTGAGGTTCCTTCGGCTGAAGGTAAAGATAATGTTCAAGTCATTACCGCGGATGACGTCGAGTTGTCGACGGATGCGGCGGCTGAACGGGAGGTTGAACCACAACAGAGTGAACCACAACAGAGCGAGCCTCAGCAGGACGACGTTGAATGTCAAAGCAGTGCCGAAGGTGAACTTTGTGGTGAAGAGGCTGAAAACAAGCCACAAATGACACCAAATAGCGAATCTACCGAAGATGACCATCACCAACAGAATGAAAACCGTGATGCTGATAATGAACAACAGAGTCAACAATCGGGTATCAATCTTAATGTTGCCTTAGCCAGTGTTGGTGGCTGGGTAATGATGACGAATAATCCGCAAGGACAGCAGAAAAAGAGCAAAGAGAAAGAAAAAGTGGCTTAAGCTAATGATAAGTAGGGTTAAGTCTTAATTCTTACTTTGATTACGAACGGAATAGGATAATAAGGTATATGGAATTATGAAAGAGCAGCTCGGTACAACTGAGTCTCAGTTGGCATTTTCCGAACTGACGAGTGAAGCTAAAGATAAGGTAATTGATCACTATTATCAGCAGTGGCTTGAAAAGCACCGCTCTTTTATACCCGGTCTATTATCGGCACAAGTACAGGTCATGCTGGATGACGCCATCGTAGTTACCGCCTCATTAAATGAGGGGGATGATAGCTATGCAGCGTTAGTAAACTTGTCACAACAAGAGTTGCAGAGTGAGCAGCCACAGGTTGCGCAATTAGCCTACAATAAGCAATTTGCACTGCTCTATCCATTACGTGATGAGCAAGGGCAGTTTTTTGCTTTGGTGTCGATGGCGATAGAGGTGGACGATCAGCAAGGGTTACAACAAGCATTATCTCTTGTTCAGTGGAGTGTTGCCGGTTTAGAGGTCATTGAGTACCAACAGCGCCTGCAGAAGATTGATGATGGCCAACAAGATTTGAGTGATCGAGTGGATATTTTGGCTCGGGTATTGGCTGAACCCTCTTATCCGAATGCGGTTATTCGTCTGGTTACTGAGTTGGCTGTGCTGTTTAATTGTGATCGAGTCAGTTTGGGAGAGTATAAGAACAAAGCTTGCCATCTAAAACATCTTTCCCATAGCACTCAGTTTGGCAAAAAAATGAACCTCACTCGTGCAATCGAAAAGACCATGGATGAGTGCCTTGATCAGGGTAAGGTGATGACTTTTCCTGTTAACGATCAATCCGATAGTCAGGCTGCTGGCGCAGACATATTGCTCGCTCATCAGCTGTTGTCAGAAAGTCAGGGAGACAGCTATGTTCTCTCTATTCCCATCTATCTTGCTGGTAGCACTTATGGCGCCATGGTGCTTGAAGCTAACCCCCAAGCCCCCTTAACCCAGCAGCAGATCAATGCATGTCAGGGTATTGTTCACTTAGTTATGCCCGCATTGGAAGATAAAAGAATCAGTGAACGTCCACTGTGGAAAGTGGCGAGTGATTCATTGGCAAAACAGCTGTCTCGCCTTTTAGGTGCTGGATATCTGGGGCGCAAGCTGTTGTTTATTTCCGTGGTCGCGGCGGTCGGATTTTTATCTTCTGCAACAGGAGAGTATCGATTATCCACTGATGCTATGGTAGAGAGTGCTATTCAACGAGCCATTGTTTCTCCTTATGACGGCTACATTCAGTCGGCTAGTGCTCGCGCTGGTGACACCGTTGAACAAGGTCAGATTCTTGTGACCATGGATGATCGAGACCTGCGATTAGAGCGATTAAAGTGGTTAACAGAACAAGCCAAATTGAATCGACAGTATCAAGAGGCACTAGCGCTGCGCGACCGCGCTAAAATCAACATTATTAACGCCCAAGCGGAGCAAGTTAAGGCGCAGATTAACCTGGTTTCCAGCCAACTTGAACGTGGGCAACTTGTGGCGCCATTTGACGGCTTTGTCATAGATGGAGATTTAAGCCAGCGTTTAGGCAGTGCAGTAAGTAAAGGGGATGGTTTGTTGATGGTGGCTCCACAAGATAATTACCGTCTTAAAATGTTGGTGAGAGAGAGCCGTATTGCGGATATTGAACTCGGCCAACAGGGGAACCTATTACTTTCGGCACTACCGGAGCAGAATTACTCATTTTCCATTAGTAAGTTGACGCCTTTAACCATATCGAAAGATGGTCAGAGCTACTTTATTGTTGAAGGAGAGTTTACTGACGACACATTGAACATTGAACCGGGAATGGAAGGGATTGGTAAAATTTATATAGATAACCGAGCTCTTGCCAGTATCTGGTTTAGAGAGGCGACGGAGTGGATGCGCCTAAAAGTATGGTCTTGGTGGGGATAAAAGCTTAAATGTCAGCCTCCTTGTTCAGCTCGTCGTGGTACAAAGTGTCGGATTTGAAAGTGCGCTTAAGAAAACATGCCACTATTCATCGCCATGTGTACCGAGAGACGGTGTGGTACGTTCTTCAAGATCATGTCACAGGGCAGTTTCAACGATTTACTCCCCAAGCATATCAGTTAATCGGATTAATGGATGGGCACAAAACTCTTCAGCAGATTTGGGACATCGCGTGCCATCAGCTTGCGGACGAACTGCCAACCCAAGATGAAGTCATCGCTTTGGTAGGACAGCTAAATAGCGCCAATTTAGTACAAACGGATGCCTTGCCAAATATCGAGGAGCTGCAGAGAAGACAAACCAAGCAGAAACGCAACAAATTGATACAGCAGCTAAAATCTCCTCTTAGTATAAAAATCCCCTTGATAGATCCTGACGCCTTTTTAACCGCTACCATGCCATTTGTTCGCTGGATTTACTCGTGGTTTGGTGGCGCTTTGTGGTTAGTCACCGTGTTGTTTGCACTTGTGTTAGCCACGCTGAATTGGCCATCATTGACTGAAAATGTCAGTGATCGTCTGCTGGCGGTGGATAATCTGTTATTGATGATGTTTGTCTATCCGCCAGTTAAGTTAGCCCATGAACTCGGACATGGTTACGCGGTAAAACGATGGGGTGGTGAAGTCCATGAAATGGGTGTCATGCTGCTGTTATTTATGCCTGTGCCCTATGTGGATGCGTCGTCTGCGTCAGCCTTTAGACATAAGTATCAACGCATGCTAGTTGGTGCTGTTGGCGTTTTAGGCGAACTTTTGATGGCGGCATTAGCCATGATTGTATGGGCATCGGTAGAGCCGGGAATGGTTCGAGCCATTGCGCTCAATGTGATGGTGATTGGCGGTTTCTCAACCTTACTTTTTAATGGCAATCCATTATTGAGGTTTGATGCTTATTATGTTTTGTCTGATTATCTAGAGATCCCCAACCTTGGTAATAGAGGCAACGCGCAGGTGGCTTACTTGCTGAAACGATATTGCTTTGCCATGACTGGCTTGAAATCATCCGCGCAAACCGTATCAGAATCTATCTGGTTAGTGAGCTACGCGGTGGTGGCTTATATTTATCGTCTATTTGTGATGATGGCGATATCTATGTTTATTGCCTTACAGTATTTTTTTGTAGGAGTGCTCTTGGCTACGTGGTCAGTGTGGTCCGGTCTATTTTTACCTGTAATAAAAGTGGTGTCGAAACCTATGACAGATCCGCAGTTGAGGCGTAAGCGTAGCCGAATATATAGCTCGTTGGCATTGCTATTGGTGTCCTGTTTTGTATTGGTATGTCTCGTCCCTTTCCCTTATAAAACCTATTCTCAGGGTGTGCTTTATGTTCCTTCTCAAGCTTATGTAAAGGCAAGTGTGTCCGGATTTGTTACCTCAATTTTGCAAGAGACGGGCAGCCAAGTCGTTAACAAACAACCTCTGGTTGAGATGCAAGATGCCGACATACAGGCAAAAGTAGATGTACTGCGGGCGCAGTTAAACGAGGCTAAGGTTCGTTACCAAGCCAGTGTTGGTGACCGCAGTAGTTCGGACATTTTGTTGCAAGAGATACATTTTATCGAGCAAGATTTGCATCGTTCTACTCAAGAATTAGCGGCATTAACTGTCGAGAGTAAAGCGCAAGGAGAGTGGGTAATTGCCAATCGAGTTGGCTTGGAAGGGCGCTATTTATCTCGTGGCGAAATGATAGGTTATGTGATTGATTACCAGAAATTACCTTTGATGGTGATGATCGCTGAAGATGATATAGATAGGGTCAACCACCAAACATTAGGGATTGAACTGAGATTTGCATCTGATCCTAATCAAGTCTATCTGGCGCAAAAACATAACGATATTTCGGTTTCAACCCAGCAGCTACCTAGCGAAGTGTTAAGTACCAAGGGCGGAGGTGACATTATACTGGACCCTAACGGAGAGCATGGACTGCAAAGTTATCAACGTTACTTTCGTATTGAGCTGGATATAGAGAGTATTCCCAAACAGCGATTCGATGAACGAGTTTATGTTCTGTTTGAGCATCCGCCAGAGCCGTTAATTTGGCGCTGGTATCGAAATGTTCGACGCGTATTTTTAAGAAACTTCGATGTATAAACGTCCGCAAAGAAGGCCAGCGACCACGCTTGACCGCCCACAAAATAATATAGAGCGACAGCTTCTGATGATTCGTTGGTGGCGAGCTATTACCGCTTATGTTAGCCGCCCGGTTCGAGCGTCCAGTTGGTTTTATAGGCCTCTATTATGGCGTATTAAGCGGCGTGGAAAATCATTGCTTAACATCAGTGAACAACAACTGGACGAAGAGATTGTGCTGCTTGGTAAAAAGCTGCGTCAGCAGGGTTTAACCACCTCGCTGGTTGTAGAAAGCTTTGCGATAATAAGAGAAGTTGCAGGAAGAGAGCTATCAATGTGGCACTTCGATAGCCAAATACTGGGTGGGTTAGCGATACTGCATGGCAATATTGGCCAGATGCAGACAGGAGAAGGAAAAACCCTTACGGCTACTTTACCCGTTGCGGCGGCTTCGTTAGCGGGAGTTCCCACTCATTTAGTGACGGTTAACGACTATTTGACCGCTCGGGATGCCGAGTTAATGAAACCGGTATATCAAAGACTAAAATTGAGCGTAGGAGTAATTGTGCAAGGTCTATCTCTACCTCAGCGTCAACAAGAGTATGCCAAAGACATTGTCTATTGCACCAACAATGAATTGGCGTTTGACTATTTAAAAGATGCCATCGTTTTGGATGGGAAAAATCATGCGTTACACCTTTATGGTCTGCAATTACAAGGAGAAGAGCGTATACAGCCGCTTTCTAAGCTGATGCTACGAGGCCTACATTTTGCGGTGGTGGACGAGGCAGATGGCGTGTTACTGGATGAAGCTAATACTCCGTTGATCATTTCAGGTAATGAAGTTCCTCAACAGGCTCAACAACAGGTTTATAAAGAGGCCATGTCTCTGGCGAGCTATATGCAGGAAGGAAAGCACTACCAAATTCTTCGGCAACAGCGGCAAATTGAACTTACGCCTCAAGGAGAAGAGCAAGCGTTAACCATCACAAAAGAGCTGGGACCATTATGGCAAGGCCGGGTAAGGCGATTGGAGTTATTAAGGCAGGCATTAACGGCACAGCACCTATTTCTGCGCGATAAACAGTACTTAGTTGATGATAACAAAGTGGTGATCATTGATGAGCATACGGGTCGTTTGATGCCGGATAGAACATGGCAGCAAGGACTTCATCAACTGATTGAGATTAAAGAAGGGTGCCAACTTAGCGCTCCGAGAGAAACTTTGGCCAGTATTAGTTTTCAAAACTTCTTCCGTCATTATCATCATCTTTCTGGAATGACAGGAACAGCGGAAGAAGTAAAAGCTGAGATGTGGAATGTTTATGCTTTGCCCGTCGTGACGATTCCGACCCATAAGCGCAGTAAGAGGGTATTGCTGCAAAAAGTGGTGACTCGCAGCGACAGTGAAAAATGGCAAGTCGTGACAGAGCGAATTTTGGCAATGCTTAAGCTCAATCGTCCTGTTCTGGTAGGAACACAATCCTTAGCTGCATCGGAACAGCTAAGCTCAATTTTACATGACTCTGCAATTGAACATCAGGTGTTGAATGCCCGGCAAGACAAAATGGAAGCAGACATTGTAGCGAAAGCAGGAGAGGCCGCAAGAGTCACGATTGCTACGAGTATGGCGGGTAGAGGAACCGATATTAAGTTAACCAAACAGGTAGAATTCCTCGGCGGTCTGCATGTCATTATTACTGGATTGCATGACTCATCGCGAATAGATAGACAGTTGCAAGGGCGTTGTGCTCGTCAGGGAGATGCCGGTAGCTATGAGTATATTCTGTCACTGCAAGACAGTATCCTCAGTGATCGATGGTCAAAGATATTGAGTAAAATCATGTTTATCCCTCTTTATCAACCAATTAAAAGCAGGTTACTATTACTCTGTATTCGTTATTGTCAGCGCCGAATTGAGAATGATCATCAGAGAGTTCGCAAAGAGCTATTGAAACGAGATGACAAACAGAACGAACTTCTCTCCTTCACCAATCAAAGGACATAGATTAAATGAAATGGATGTTTACAGTGAGACGGCCCGTCGCGATTAAACAAGTATTGTCTTTTCGGGGATGTAACTTAACAGCTCTGTTCGCCGTTTTGTTTAGTCATATTACCTACGCGGATAGTGTCACTGCCGATACCATGGATATTAACCTTATCAATGATGCACAGCTAAGTTGCCTGTTGGCACCTAGTCGAGAGGTGGAGTTAAGCAGTGCGGTACAAGGTGTGGTGAAATCATTACCTGTTGAGCTTGGAGACCGAGTAAAAAAAGGGCAAGTAGTGATGACCTTAGACTCAACCGTTGAGCAAGCAGCTTTAAATACGGTGAAGGCGAGACTTGAATTTGCTTCTCGGAAAGTAGAGCGAAACGCAGATTTATTTAAAAAGAACCTTATCTCTGACAATGAACAAGATGAAATGTTGACAGAACAGCGCTTAGCGGCCTTTCAACTAACAGAAGTCAGAGTAAGATTGCAGCAGCGCAAAACCATGAGTCCGCTGGACGGGGTTGTGATAGAGAAATTAAAAGAGCCGGGAGAGTTTGTGGATGAGACTCCCTTTTTGCGAATCGTAAGTTTAAACCCAATGCATGCAGAAGTGGTATTGCCTGCCGAGTATTATGGAGAGATTAACCGAGGTAGAGACGTTACCCTAATAACATCTGGAGATAATGCGAGGTTTAAGGGTAAGATAAAAACCGTGGATCCTGTGATAGATGCTGCCAGCAACACCTTTGCTATCATTGTGCAGTTAGACAATAAAAAAGGCCAACTCACGGCTGGCCTTAGGTGTCGAGTAGAGCTCTCTCCGGCGGAATAATCGCAATCCGGTCAAGCATTAGCATCACTAACAGGTAACCCGATCAATGGTTACCACATAAAATGTGTTGCGCAGATTTTATTTCCTGAAGGATCGCGTAGATAGGCTAAATAGAGTTTTCTTTTACCGCTATCTCTTACACCCGGAGGCTCTTCGCATATTGTTCCACCATTTTCTAGTCCTACTTTATGCCAAGTATCAACGAGTTCTTGGCTGCTGGCTTTAAAGCCGATAGTCATACCATTACCTGCCGTTGCTGCTTCACCGTTGAGCGGTGCTGTGATGGAGAAAACACCATGATCACTGAGATAGAAGTAGCGACCTTTATGATCGATGACCCCTTCGGAATACCCCAGAACTTGCAAAATGGCATCATAAAACTTTTTTGATTGCTCGATGTCATTAGCACCTAGCATTACGTGACTGAACATAACTCATCCTTTGTTATAGATTCTTAATAAACAAGTACCTATGGCCTGTTCTCGAAAGATCAACAGACCCTAGAAGCGACTTGAATTCCGTATGTGAAATGCGAACTGCTCTAATGCTTATATGTTGGTAATCAACGCATAAAGAATCGCATAAGTAGTTTTTGCATCCAGCCGCCGTAAGGAGGGTGAATGAATTTACCGCTGTTGAAATTCCCTCTTGTCAGTACAGTTTTTGCGTGACTAAAGGTCAAAAATCCTTCTTTTCCGTGGTAATGCCCCATTCCAGAAGGGCCAATACCGCCAAATGGGGCATCATCTGCCGCCACATGAAATACAGTCTCATTGATACAGACCCCACCTGAATGGGTGTTATTTAATACCTCTTGTTGAACGGCTTCATCAAAGCTCATTAAATATAACGCGAGAGGTCTAGGTCGATCATTGATATGTTGTATCGCTTGCTGGATATCTTTATAACCAATAACGGGAAGCAGCGGGCCAAATATCTCTTGTTGCCGGATTAGCATATCGTCATTGGTGTTTGTGACCAACTGTGTCGGAATCTTGCGTTGCTGATCATTGATTTCATGACCATTAGCGCTGATGACCTCGGCTCCTTTTTCTCGGGCATCATCCAGTAGCTGTTTGATTCGGTCAAACTGACGTTGATTAATAATGCTGCCGTAATCGTCGTTATTGTCAACATCGCCATACATGCGATTAAATTTAGCGCTGTAGGCTTGAATAAATGCCTGCTCTTTGCCTTCTGGCACTAATACATAGTCTGGGGCAACGCAGATCTGCCCTGCATTGAGGCATTTCCCGTAAATCATTCGTTCCACGGCCGTCGTTAGGTCCATATCATCGGCAATAATAACCGGAGATTTACCACCAAGCTCTAAGGTGACAGGCGTCAGGTTGTCCGCCGCGCTCTTCATTACATGTCGTCCAACGGTCGTTGAGCCGGTAAAGAGTAGGTGATCAAACGGCAGTGAGGAGAACTGGGCTGCGATCTCAGCTTCGCCTTCAATACATGCCACATGATCGGGTTCAAATATATCCTTGAGCATCGCCACAATGACGGCATTAGTTTGAGGGGTAAACTCAGATAACTTAATCATTGCTCGGTTACCTGCGGCAAGCGCGGTGATCAAAGGTCCAATAGAGAGCATCACCGGAAAATTCCAGGGCGCAATAATACCGACAACCCCAACGGGTTGATAATGAACCGTCACTTTAGCAGGAGCGAGCAGCAGCCCTGCATGGCGACGACTTGGTTTCATCCATTTCTTTAGCTGTTTGATGGTGTAATTGATGTTATTTATACACGGCAAAATATCGGATATTAAACTGTCATCCACAGAGCGATGACGGTAGTCCTGATTAAGTGCTGTAACCAATTTTTCTTTATTGGCGAGTAGAGCCGACTTTAGCTTGGTAAGTTGTTCAACCCTAACGTGGTAACTTGGATTAGCCTGAGATAGAAAACGTGCTCGTTGTTTGGCAAGTATCTGTTCCATCGATGATTCAAGCTCAATGTTGTTATTTATGTGAGGAGTATTGTCCATATTAACCACGCTAACGGTGCAATTAGTATCATTACTCAAGAGTAATTGTTTCATTACAGCGATTCAATCAATTAAGGCTGGAAGATCGTCGTCTGGCTATTTTTCACAGTAGATAGACTCAAGTGATCTCAAGCTGCTTGTTCAGCGAGAATGTATTGGCTGCTGATTAAGGCACTGATTTGAAGGCATCGTCATTCTACGGCAAGAATTATACAGTCCTTTAAAATGGATTCATTAGATTACGTGAGTATAACTAGAGCTATTATACTTTGGTCACAACGGTATATAGCTCCTACTACCGATGATAAGAGTTGCTATGCTATTTAGGCAGGTTCACTAGTTAGGAGTTGGTGGTGGTATTATCTACAAATCGTAAAGTAACATTGGCGGCTATTTGGGTTACTGCTGCTGTGGTGGCATTTTATTTTTGGGGCTTAGCGGCGGCGGCACTCATTACTATTGTCGTAAGTCTTATCATTGTCGTTTTGTATACTGAAAAGCAGAGTAATAGTGAGATTAAACCTGAAGAGAATAGAGACAACAAACATATAGCCTCATTGATTGCTGATGAGATGAACAGTAGTGCTGTGAGCTCGGCAGAAGTCTCTTTTGCTACGGATCATCTGAAAGAGAGAGTAGGGAATCAGCTGCAATCTGTTGAACATATTAGTGACACCACAAAAGAGATTGCAGATACAGTAACACTGACCTCTTCCTCCGCTTTGCAAACATTGACCGCATCAAAAGATATGCATGAGACAAGCCGGCTAGGTTTGGCTGAACTGCACTCAGCAGTACAGAATATGCAGCAGATAACCACTTACACAACAGCTTCGGTAGAGCAAATAAGCAGCCTTGATGCTCAAGTCACTCGTATTCAAAGTGTGACAAAGGTGATAGAAGATATCGCCTCTCAAACAAATTTATTGGCACTGAATGCTGCTATAGAAGCGGCGAGAGCAGGAGAGTCGGGACGAGGGTTCGCTGTTGTTGCCGATGAGGTGCGAGTATTGGCAAAGCGAACAGCGCAGAGTACCGATGAGGTTACTCAAATTGTCAGTCAGATTTTAGCCGAAACCCATGAGGTAACCGACACAATTCAGACCCTTTCTAATCGAGTTGATCAAGGTGCTAGCAGTGTTGAAAGTGTTGAGAAACGCTTGGGCGTTATCGCTAGTCAAGCTCAGCAAGTTGAACAGCAGGTGTCATCCATCTCTAGCGGCGCATCAGAAAATGAAAAAGGTTTATTAGCCATATCCGGATCGATTATCAATATTCAACAGACGTTGGCGGAAACCGATCATGAGTTGCAGCATCTGCAATCTCAGTCTCGACATTTAATGGAAATGGCGGAGCATAGCAATGCAGTACTGGTCGAACATTATGAGCAAAGTACTCATAGCGAGATCTATAAAATGGCCAGTAATTTAGCATTATCTATCTCTAAGCAGTTTGAAGATGGTATCTCGGCAGGTCAAATAACGGAGAATGAACTGTTTGACCGTCATCATCGTGCAACGAGTACGCCCGGCTCAGGTACTCCAACGAAATATCATACTAAGTACGACAGCTATTGCGACAAAGTACTGCCCGCGATGCAAGAACCGGTTGTTGAGCAACGTAATGAGATTATCTATGCGATTGCGACGGACGATAAAGGGTACGTTCCTACCCATAACAACCAGTTCTGCCAGCCCCTAACAGGGGATGCTGACGTCGATATACTTCAAAATCGGACGAAGCGAATATTTGATGACCGAGTTGGCTTGCGTTGCGGCAAACATACTAAAACCATGTTATTGCAAACTTATAAGCGAGATACTGGGGAGGTGGTACATGACCTTTCGGTGCCAATTTATGTCAATGGACGACATTGGGGCGGCGTAAGAATAGGTTATCACCCTATTCAGGGTGATAACGCATAAAGAGCCGATTAATTAGTTAAAATGCTTACCTAAGTACTCATCAAAAGTAAGCTTTTTATCTTTATTATCATCAAGGTACTGAAAAGACTCATCAACATATTTGTTGGCTTCTGAGTAGTATCCTTGCCAATATTCCATATCTGCTTTGCACTCTACGGGAATATTTTTATCTTGATAACTATCTTCAAGACGTTTTATATAACCGCTTGCTTGATCTTTATATTCTTTCATAGACAGCATATTGTTTTTATCGCTATCGGCTTGTTTAAAAGAGCTCTTCCAGTAGTCGTTGTATACCGTTTCCCCTTTTTTATTAAACTCATCTCTGTTTAGTTTCTTATCTTTATTTTCGTCCATTAATTCAAAGGTTTTTATCAGTTCTGGTTCAACCATTTGCAGAGACTTAGTGGTACAAACAGAAGAAAGTCCAGCAGACCAGCTGTCACCTTCTGAGTCTAAGCCACCATTTTTAAACTCTTGTAGCGAGAGTTGGTTGTCTTTATTACTGTCGAACTCGGTAAACATACTGTCTGTTTGAGCAGACGCAAATACATTGCAGCTGGTAACGGTAGCAATGGTTAATAGATAGGTCTTTAGTTGTCTGTTCATCATTTATCCTGCTTATAGATTGTCTGTTTCTGGCAAGGATTATGAGTGCGGCATGGTTAATTTTACGTTAACTGGTTTGTTTATTTTTTTGAGAGAGAAATGGTGGGTTAAAAATATAACCAAGTAACTTTGTAATTTCTGAGAATGGTGAAAAATATTAATTAATATGATCCATTATAAAAATCTTAACGTATTGCTAGCTGACATTAGGACACTAGGATATAGAGGAACAATTATGTTAAACAAATATATGAAAGCATTTATGTTATTGATTGCTAGCTTCGCTATTGTGGCTTGTTCGAACAACAATCAACACGGTGAGATGAAAAAAGATATCGTAGATATTGCGGTGGAAAATGGCTCATTTACCACGCTAGTCGCGGCGGTTCAGGCCGCTGGGTTGGTCGATACTTTAAAAGGCGATGGGCCGTTTACCGTATTTGCTCCAACGGATGAAGCGTTTGCTAAGTTGCCTTCTGGCACGGTAGAGTCATTATTAAAACCAGAAAACAGAGACCAGCTTGTGGCCATTCTTACCTATCATGTTGTGCCGGGAAAAGTGATGGCATCGGATGTGGTTAAACTCTCTAAAGCAACCACAGCTCAAGGACAGGACGTCAGCATAATGGTTAACAACGGAAGTGTGATGGTAAACCAAGCAAAAGTTTTAGCCACTGATGTAGAAGCGAGTAACGGTGTCATCCATGTCATTGATAGCGTCATTTTGCCAAAATAGAACGACGGTTAAGTCAATTAAGCCAGAGCAAAACAACAATAATCGATAGAGCGCAGTGTGTTTAAGCTGCGCTTTTATTTTATCTGATGAGACAGTTTGCGAATGAGCGATAAGGAGTGGCGATGATAGTAAAAGAGAAGGGGGAGCTGCAGAACCTAGTGGATAAAACAGACCAGACAGTGGCTACGGTTATACCTTCACCTGTTATCCTTTTTCCACAAGGACGGTTACGCTTAACCCTTTACCAACCTGAATACTTGACCTTACTGGCAGATTGTCTGAAGAATGACCAGCCGTTCATTCTCTCTTTTCAAAGTGATGCTCATACGATTAAACTGGGTATATCGGTGAGTCTGGTGAACTTTGATTTGGATAGTAATCAATATCTTACTATTGATGTTCAGGGTGAATATTTGGTTTCACTCTCTAAAATAGAGAAAAACGAGAATGGACTAATGTATGCAGAAGCGCAAGCGTTACCACATTGGACTACTATTAATAGCGATAACCGTGGTAATGGCCATCTTGATAATTCGCTGCCGATACTGGTAAAGAGTTTGCAGAAGCTGTTTGAAAAAAAGATAGAGGTGTCAGCGCTCTATTCACAAAAGCAGTTTCAGAGTATTGAGTGGGTATGCGCAAGGCTTTTAGAACTAACACCAATGCCGTTTCAAGCCAAACGACATTTTCTGGCCGACGATAGTTTTGACGCCGCCATTGAGTGCCTAACCATTATTTTTAATGAAAACTAAAAATAAGTGATCCATTATTACTGTTAACGCGTATTGCCGTAAAACATCCACTAACTGGTGAGCGGTATGCGGCAGAATGTAAGTTCTCAACAGATCCAAAAGGAGCAGATTATCAGCGTTGATTCTCTGGTGCCAATAGAGCTTTCTCACTGGCTAAATCGAGTGGCGGAGCAGAGATGCAAGCAGGCATTTACCCACCTGTTTCAGTTTTTCTCGCCCAAAATTCAGCGTTTTGGCATGCAAAAGTTTAATAACGAAATGCAGGCTAAAGAGTTGGTTCAAGAGACCATGACTTCTATTTGGAAGAAAGCGCATATGTACAGTGACGATAAAGGTGCAGCGACCACTTGGGTCTACACTATAATGCGCAATGCCGCATTTGATATGTTGCGAAAGATGCAACATCGTAATGAGCTCTCGTTGGCTGACGATATCTGGCCTGTGGACTCCATTGTAGAGTCGACGCAGCAAGAGAGTGATGTGTTTAAAGACCATCTAATGTCTAACAAACTTCTTGCGCATGTTGATAGCTTGCCAGATGCTCAGCAAGCGGTGATTAAAGGGGTCTATTTTCAGGAGTTATCTCAAGAGCAGTTAGCGCAACAGCTTGATGTCCCGATAGGAACAGTGAAATCGAGATTGAGGTTGGCATTGGCTAAGCTAAAACAGCATATGGGAGGACAGCACAATGATTAAATATCACCCCACAACAGAAGTATTGCAACGTTTTGCCGCGGGGGAACTGCCCGCATCTGTCTCTATTATAGTTGCTAGCCATGTTGAGACATGCGCCGATTGCCGCGAACAGGTAGAGGCCATTACCGCTGAGATGGCACAACAACTTTTTTCCCAAGAGAGTGCTGCCGAACAAACAAGCTTGGTCGATGTACCCTACAACACAATTTCCAGCCAAGAACATCTGGCGGATCAAATAGCTATAGAAGACCCTATAGCTGATAGTGATGCGTTGGCAATGATCAATAGTATTATTAGTGAGCAGGAGGATAGCACCTCTATTGAACTGCAGTCACAAGATAAATTACCAGAGAGACAGGAAATAGATGTAGCAGGTAAGCGATTAGTCTTGCCTCAGGCGATGCGTTCAATTGCGTTAAAAGAGTGGCAGACGTTGGGTAAGCTATCTCGATCTCGACTGGCACTGGAAGATGACAATTTAAGAATGAGTCTGCTATCTATTGAATCGGGTGGCGGGATCCCTAGCCATAGCCATAACGGTTTTGAAATTACCCTGTTATTGCAAGGTAGCTTTGATGATGAAATGGGGCACTATGCCGCGGGCGATTTTATCTGGCTGGATGGAGAGCATAACCATACACCTGTCACGCAAGAAGGGTGCGTTTGTTTAACGGTATCGAGCGACAGCCTGCACTTTACTAAAGGACTTTCTCAGTTAATTAACCCAATGGGGAAATTTATCTATTAACTGGCAGAGCGTAGAAGGAGAGCATCATGGAAAGGAAACTCACGATAGGCATTAGTGCTTGTGTATCAGGACAAAAGGTTCGCTATGACAGCGGTCATAAACGTTCAGCATTTTGCATGGAACAGCTAGGGGAATTTGCTGATTTTCGTCCTGTTTGCCCAGAGGTTGCTGTGGGACTACCTATTCCTAGGCCCACCATTAGACAGATAAAAACAGATAACATCATTACGGTGTCACGCCCTGACGGCAGTGGTGATGTTACCGACGCCCTTAAAGCTTATGGCAAGCAGATTTCCAGCAATAGCAGCGACTTAGCGGGCTTTATCTTTTGTGCTAAAAGTCCGACTTGTGGCATGGAACGGGTGAAAGTGTACCACCATCACGGCAAAGGATCAGAGTCTAACGGTGTTGGCATCTTTGCCCAGCAAATTATGCAAGGAAACCCCGCACTGCCAGTAGAGGAAAATGGTCGGTTAAATGATCCGGTAATCAGAGAGAACTTCATCACTCGCGTGTTTACTTATCAGAAGTGGTTAGATCTGGTGAATGGTGGACTGACAAAACATAAAGTCCTTCAATTTCACAGTGCTCATAAATATCTGTTGATGAGTCACCATGTTGAAAGTTATCGAACGATTGGGCGTTTTCTCGCTCATTCAGACTTACCACTGCAAGAACTGGCGGAACAGTATATCGAGCAGTTAATGTTGGCGCTAAAACACAAAGCCACTCGAGCCACTCACACTAATACCTTGCAGCATATTCAAGGCTATTTTAAGAAGCAGTTAAATAAAGAGCGCACCAAAGAGTTAACCGATGAGATTGCAGCTTATCGGCACGGGCACACCCCGCTATTGGTGCCGTTAACCTTGATAAAACACTACTTACGTGAATACCCTAATGAATACTTAACTCTTCAGGCTTATCTTTCGCCACATCCAACAGAGTTAAAACTGAGGTATGGATATTGAGTGGCGGTATTTTATGGGTTCGCAATGATGTTCGGCTGCATGATAACCCCGCGTTAGCGGAGTCCCTGAAGCAGGGTGTAACGAAAGCGGTCTTTATTTCTACCCCCCAACAGTGGCATAAGCATAATAGCGCTGGGATTAAAATTGACCTGTTAAAGCGGCATCTAATCCAGCTATATCAAGAACTTGAATTGCTTGGTATTGAGCTGGTTCATTTGCAAGCCGAAGACTATGACCAGCAGGTCGGCGTTTTGGTTGACTATTGTCGGCAACAACAGACCAAGTTGGTATTTGCTAATCGTGAGTTAGAGTTGTACGAAACGAAGCGAGACCAAGCTGTTAGCGAGCAGGGCATCCATTTGCAGCTGTTTGACTGCCAAATGATGGTCTCTGCTGACAGAGTGTTAACGCAGCAAAATAGTCCATTTAAGGTGTTTAGCGCTTATAAGAAAGCGTGGCTAAAACAGGTGCAGTTAACGGGAATAGAGTGCGTTTCCCCTCCTAATATGAGTACCACTCCCAACACTTGCCATGACAAAAGCCTGTTGCAACAGTTTAATGTTGATTATCCGCTAAGTGACTCATCGAAGTGGCCTTTGAGCTCTGTGGTAATGGCGCGTGTTTTGCCCCATTTTTTTGCTGAGAAATTGCCGCAATACGCAGTAGATCGAGATTATCCGGCCATTAAAGGAACCTCTGGCTGTTCTCCTTATCTGGCGATTGGTGCCATGAGTGTCCGTTGGTTGGCAAAAGAGTTGATCGAGCGCGATCCGGATGTTCTCTATGACCAAACACATGAGGCATTTTCCTGGTTAAACGAACTCATTTGGCGTGACTTCTATAAGTACTTACTTGTCCATTTTCCGAGGTTAATTCGCGGAGAATGCTTTGTGACTAAATATCAATCTCTACCGTGGTTAAATCAGCCATCAGAGTTTGAGGCGTGGTGTACAGGTCGAACGGGCTACCCAATAGTTGATGCCGCAATGAGGCAACTGATCAGTACAGGATGGATGCACAACCGACTACGAATGATCGTAGCGAGCTTTTTAACCAAGCATCTATTAATTGATTGGCGCTGGGGAGAGCGCTTTTTTATGTCGCACCTTATTGACGGTGATTACAGCGCCAACAACGGCGGCTGGCAGTGGGCAGCGAGCACGGGGTGCGATGCTCAACCCTATTTTCGAATGTTTAATCCCATCTTGCAGAGCAAAAAATTTGATCCAAATGGCGAGTTCATACGTAGTTATTTACCAGAGCTAGAGGAAGTGCCTGATAAGTACATTCACTTTCCTCATCAGTATTTGCAGAGCGAACAGGTTTTACTGCAGCAGCAAGTGATAGAAGAGAAGCAAAGCTCTGACCGTTATTGGCCCGCGATTGTTGATCATAACTTTGCTCGCAATAGAGCGTTGGCATTTTTTAAGCAGCTTTAGGGATAGCAGTATGGAAAAAGCACTATGGATAGACAAATTTTGCACCGTTTACAGTGAGCTTGGCACTGATAATCTGGATTCGTTGTCTGCTATTTATCACTCCGAGGTGGAGTTTATTGACCCTATGCATAGAGTCTCGGGAAGAGAGTCGTTGTTAGCGTACTTTAAGCAGAGCTACCTTAATGTAATCTCTTGCCAGTTTATTATTACTGATGTGATTGCCGGCAATGATCAAGCGGCGGTGTACTGGACTATGACATTTAGCCACAACAAGCTTAACCGCCAGCAGCCTATCTCAATTGAAGGTCACTCGCGCCTAGAAGAGAAAGATGGTTTGGTGATTTATCACCGGGATTATTTCGATGTGGGGGCGATGGTTTATCAACATGTTCCAGTCGTCGGCACGCTGGTCAAGTTAATCAATAATCGGGTAGGTCAATGATGAGAGTAATGATTACTGGCTGTACATCAGGAATTGGAGAGAAACTGGCGATAGCTTATGACCGTCAAGGTGCTGATGTTATCGCGTGTGGGCGAAACAGGGCAAAGCTGTCAGCTTTGGCTGAGCAAGGGGAGCGTATTACGCCACTCTGTTTTGACTTAACCGAGGTTGATCATTACCCGTCTATTGATCAAGAGATCGACCTGCTTATTTTAAATGCCGGAGACTGTGAATATATTGACTCTCCTTTAGGCTTTGATGCCAAGCTATTTGAACGAGTGATCAACATTAACCTTATCTCCATTGGTTACTGTTTGCAGGCTTGGTTAAATAACCTTAAACAAGGGGGAAGGTTGGTATTAATCAGCTCCAGCGCGGCCATTATTCCATTGCCAAGAGCGGAAGCTTATGGGGCATCGAAAGCGGCTTTAAGTTATTTAGCCAACACCTTATCCATAACCTTAAAACCCCATAATATTGGCGTTACCTTAGTTCAACCGGGCTTTGTAGACACGCCACTTACCGAAAGAAACACCTTTGCTATGCCGATGCTAATGGATAGTCACCAAGCGGCAAACAAAATCATGGCTGGAATAGAAAAGGGAAAAACTGAGATCAATTTCCCACTGCTGTTTGTATTTATCATGAAGCTGTTTCGTTTTTTACCTGCCAAGGTTTGGCAGCACGTTGCGACAAGGATGGCCTAAAAATGAAGAAAATTGCAATCATTGGAAGTGGTATATCTGGGCTGACTTGCGCCTACTTATTGAGCAAAAAACACCATGTAACTGTGTTTGAAAAAAATGACTATGTCGGTGGACATACGGCAACGGTTGATATTGTTCACAACCATAAAGAATACGCCATTGACACCGGTTTTATTGTGTTTAATGACCGAACTTACCCCAATTTCAACCGTTTGTTGCAACAGCTAGGAATAGAACGACAAGCCACAGAGATGAGCTTTAGTGTACACAATCGTGATAGTGGCTTTGAATATAATGGTCATGGCATAAATGCTCTGTTTGCTCAGAGAAGTAACTTGTTTAGTGTGCAATTTTGGCGCTTTATTGTTGAGATCATTCGATTTAACAAACTGTGCAAGCGGCTATACCAACAAGACAGTATTGATGAACAGCAAAAACTGGGACAGTTTTTAAATCAACATGGCTTTTCGGACTTTTTTAGTCAGCACTATATTTTGCCAATGGGAGCGGCGATATGGTCGACAAGTTTAAAAGAGATGGAAACGTTTGAGCTTAAGTTCTTTATTCAGTTTTTTTATAACCATGGATTACTCAATAGTACTGACCGACCTCAATGGTACGTGGTTCCCGGAGGTTCAAGAAGTTATGTCAATAAAATCCTTTCTCATCTTAAGCAACCTGTTCAGCTAAAGAGTGACATTCGTGCGGTAAAACGAACGGAACAAGGGGTGGTAATTGAGATGCAAGAGGGGGAAACGCAGCATTTTGATGAAGTGATTTTTTCTTGTCATTCTGATCAAGCGCTTGCCTTGCTGGCAGACCCAACTGACGAGGAGCAACAAATATTATCGGCGATTCCATTTAGTCGGAATGAGGTGGTATTGCATACGGATATCAATTTATTGCCGAAACGAAAACTGGCTTGGGCAAGCTGGAATTATATGTTGCACCAAGAGAACACGCGTCCCGCTTGCGTCACCTACAATATGAATATTCTTCAAGGGCTCAACGACAGCACTACTTTTTGTGTCACGTTAAATCAGAGTAGTGATATTGAACCAGATAAGGTGATTCGCCGTTTTGTTTATCACCACCCTGTACTTAACAGCCAGAGTGTTGCGGCACAAAAGCAGCGTGAGCAGATCTGTGGCAAAAACCAGACGCATTTTGTTGGCGCTTATTGGTACAACGGTTTTCATGAAGACGGTGTACGTAGCGCATTAGATGTAACTCAAAGGTTTGGAGTATCGTTATGAGCCAACCAGATGCAAGCAATGCAGATGTTACGGAAAGTGACTATAGCGGCATCTACATAGGTGATGTTCGTCATCGTCGCTTTGGCGCCGTTGAGCATAGCTTTAGTTATCCTATTTATATGATGGCGCTCGATCTTGATGAAGTACCAGTGGTGACTAGGCGTAGTGGTCTATTTGGAACCCATTGGTTTAACCCAATACGATTTTGTGAAAAAGATTATTTAAAAAGTGATCCTGGTGAACTGAAACAACGTATTGCCTTAAAAGTACAGTCGTTAGGAGAAGAGTGGCAGAGCTCAAATAGAGTCATCATGCTGGCACAGTGCCGATGCTTTGGTCTCTATTTTAGTCCGGTTAATTTTTACTTCTGCTACGACCAAAATGGTGATTATCAATGCATGCTGGCGGAAGTGAGCAACACGCCATGGAACGAGAGACACTACTACCTTGTCCGCGCTGAGAAAGGCGAAAAGGTGAAAAAGAACTTCCATGTGTCACCGTTTATGCAGATGGATATGACCTATCACTGGCGCATAACATCGCCCAGTGACAAAACCATTATACATATTGAGAACCATAAAAATAACAAGGTGTTTGATGCCACGTTAGCGCTTAAAAAACGAGTCATTAATAGACGGAACTTAGCCAAAACACTGACGTCTCTGCCTTTTATGGCATTGATATTGTTGTGGGGATTTACTGGCAGGCGATGAAGCTGTATTTGAAAAAAGTGCCATTTGTTCCTTACAAAAAAGGCTCCAACAGTGCAGGGAATGGTTAGCTAAGTAACAGACTAGTTTAGAAAACATTAATAAGGATATTGAGGTGTTTATGGGTCACATTGCCAAACGAAATCACGCTATTTCTTCTCAGGACATGTCTGCACAGAAACTCGCTGAGCATGAATTATCTGCACAGGATCTAGCGGCAATCGATATGCCTTCCGCCAATCTCTTCTCTGCAAATGTTGTCCCTTTAAATGCAAAGACGCAGGGTGACGATAATCACGCTTATCAAATGATTAGCAGCAAAAACAGCGCTTATCGCCAAATGATCTTTAGCGTCCTTAAGCAGTTAAAAGACGCCAAATTAGAGGTGATTGAAGGAGATAACCGCACTTTGTTTGGCGACCGGTTGGCGGCCTCATCAAGTGATGAACACTCTTGCTCAACGTTGATGGCAACCATCGTGGTACACGATGATAGCTTCTACAAAGATATTGTTTCTGGGGGAAGCATTGGTGCTGCTGAAGCCTATATTGATGGTAAGTGGTCATCCCCTCAGTTAACTCAGGTTATTCAGATTATGGCGCGTAATCAGTCTCAACTTGATGCACTAGACAGTAAAACTCGTTGGATAAATAAACTCAGTAACTTTTTACTGCAACGACGAAATAGCAACTCCAAGCAAGGATCTAAGCGCAATATATTAGCCCACTACGACATTGGTAATGAACTGTATCAAGGCTTCTTAGATCCTGCGATGCAATACTCCTCGGCCATTTATGCCAATGGCGCGTCAACACTTGAACAGGCCCAGCAACAGAAAATGGCCATTATTTGTCAAAGGTTGCAGTTGAATGAGACCGATCATGTGATTGAAATTGGTACAGGCTGGGGTGGGTTGGCTATTTATATGGCTCAAACCATCGGTTGCAAAGTGACCACGACCACGATTTCTGATAAGCAGCATGACTACACCCAGCAACGGATTAAGCAACTGGGCCTTGAAGATCATATAACGCTGCTGAAACAAGATTATCGTGAGCTAACAGGACAATATGACAAGTTGGTATCAATAGAGATGATTGAGGCCGTGGGTCATGATTACCTTAATAGCTTTTTTACCACCTGCTCAACACTATTAAAGCCAACCGGTAAGATGCTGATCCAGTCCATCACTATTGCAGATGCTCGATACGAGAAGTACCGCAAAAGTACCGATTTTATCCAAAAGTATATTTTTCCCGGCGGATGCTTGCCTTCGATTGCGGTTATTAGCCAGCAGATGGCAGAGAATACCGATATGGTGATAGAGCAGGTTGATGATATTGGTTTGCACTATGCTCGGACGCTACATGACTGGGATCAGCGTTTTATTAAGCATTGGCCGCAGCTAGAACAGCAGCAGAGTGATTCAACCAAGCCGCAATATGATCCTTCGCAGCGCGAATATAACCAAAGCTTTAAACGCTTGTGGCACTTCTATTTTTGTTACTGCGAAGGGGCATTTATAGAAAGAGTGATCAGCACTCATCACATAGTGGCGAGAAAACCTCGATTTGTGGGAGAAGAGCATGAAACGGTTTTGGATTATTAACCTAGTACTGTTTCAAGCAAGCTGGTTCAGTGCGGCATTTTTAACGGTCAATGCCAACATAATACTGGCCGCTTTGCTTGGCGTTCATTTCTTATTGTCGCCCTCGGCTAAAAAAGACTTGGCGGTATTACCACTGGCATTAATTGGTATAGCGGTGGATGTTATCCATTTTAATATTGGCAGCTTCTCTAGCCAGTTAGGTGGCTTTCCTCTCTGGTTGGCACTGCTCTGGTCACTGTTTGTGATCAGTTTCAACCACAGTTTGAGCTGGTTTGTGAACAAGCCTATCTGGTTGCTCATGGCGTTTGGTGCCGTGGGTGGAACAAGTAGCTACTGGGCGGGTATGCAGGCAGGCGCTTTGCAGTCCGGCTTGCAGGATGCCACGCTCATTGCCTCACTTGCTCTTTCTTGGGGACTGCTATTTCCGTTATTGATTGTGAGTTACCGAACGTTCTCAACGTTTTTATCATCAAGAGGCGTTTTGAATACCGAGTACTGCAAAATGAATCATTCCAAAAACAACCACTCTTAATCGAATCACTCTGTGGTAGACAGAGGGAAAACAAACCACGAGGTGAGTTATGAACTGGCAATTTGTATCAATGCGACAAATATCGGCAGAGCCTGTTTTGATAAAGCTCGTTTTGGCAAAGCTTATTCTGGCAAAAGTGTGGCTAATCGTGCTGTTTTTTAGCCATAACCTGTCTGCCTCTTCGGTGGCTTTGCTGGACAAGCAGGGCGAAGGTGAGATGAACTATCTTTTTTGGACGCTGTATAAAGCGGAGTACTTTATCGAGCCGCAACACGCGGTTAATGAACAGACATCCGCACTTCGTATTACCTATTACAAATCAATATCTAAGCAGGCTCTTATTGAAGCAACAGAAGATCAATGGCGAGAGCTTGGCTATAAACCGATGGATATTTTGTTGTGGCTGGAGCCGTTAAAACAAATCTGGCCAGATGTCAGCAAGGGAGATCAGCTTACTTTTGTTCAGCTAGCCAATGGTGCAGGGGAGTTTTACTTTGCTGACCAAGCCATTGGACGTATAGATGACAATGGATTTTCTTCCGCTTTTCTTTCGATTTGGTTGTCTGAGAACACCTCAGAGCCAGAGCTAAGAAGGCAACTATTAGGAGAGCTGCAATGATGAATACCATGAAACAGATAGTCATGACATTGGTGCTGATTACCCTAGTCGGTTGTGGCTCTGCCAGTTTGCAAGAACATAGCCAAATCAAACCCGAGTTAAAGTTGGAACAGTTTTTTGATGGCGAGTTGGTCGCATATGGCATGGTGTTAGACCGCTCAGGCAATTTGCTAAGACGGTTCGACGTGAAGTTGGTCGGTAGCTGGCAGGGCAATAAAGGCGAGTTAAAAGAGTGGTTTGTCTTTGATGATGGTGAAACTTCAACCCGAACGTGGTACTTAGAAAAAACCGCAGAAAATAACTACATTGGTACCGCTAGCGATGTTATTGGCACCGCAAAAGGAGAGACTAGTGGCTCTGCACTTTATTGGCGTTACCAGATGGAGATAGAGGTAGACTCGACCACTTATCAAGTCACCCTTGATGACTGGATGTTCCTGATGGATGAACATCGATTGTTCAATAAAACCGAGATGAGCAAATTCGGCTTTAAAGTGGGGGAGCTTATTTTGTACATCGAGAAACGACACGCTTCCAATGAACACTTGTTTGCCAGTAAATGAGTCTTGGCAACAGTGAGTTATTCACACTGACAGATACTGTGATGCTCACACAACGTTTGCCACACCTGCTCCCCAGCAGGGTGTAACTTTGCTCGTGATCGATAGGCGTAAAGCTCGGTGATTGTGGATGCTTGTTGTTGCTGCAAAATGACAAGCTGTTTGGTTCGTAACTCTTCGGTTATGGCGTAATCAGGCAGCCAGCCAATACCTTCTCCTCGTAAAACTAACGCTTTAACCAAGTCCGTCATTGCGGAAGAGAAAATTGGCCTTAAAGCGTACTGATTGCTTATTTCTCGGGTCAATCGCCCCATATAGCTGCTAGTTGAGTGCATAATCCAAGGAGATAGCTGATTTTTCGATAGCTGGTATTTAGCGGTTCCTTCTTCATTTAGTGCGGAAACACAATAGATTTTAGATTCCCCAATTTTATGAGCGAGATAGGGTTGAGAGTGGAGCTGGTCAATTTTATAGCTAAGTACGATATCACAAGCACTCTGTTGCAAAGTATTTACCGCATCATCAATGTCGATTGCACGTACATCAAGGATGACTTCTTTCTCTTCTGCAAATAGGTTAAATCGAAACTGCGGCAAAATATCCGTTGCAATGGAGTGTCCGGCCACGAGGCTAACCTTTTGATTTCCTAATACTGATAGATCATTTAACCGCTCTAACTCATATTCTAACTGGATCATTAAACTGCGGGCGCTACTTCTAAATTCGCTGCCACTTTGTGTTAGGGCTATTGGGGTTTTATCTCTATCAAACAGTTGGCAGCCTACCGCACCTTCTAATGCTTGAATACGACGACTAAAAGTGGACTGAGTAACGTTTCTCTTTTGTGCGGCTTTAGAGAAGTTTCCGATCTCGGCAAGGGTAAGGAAGTCCTGCAACCATTTGGTCTCAATATTTAACATATAGGCGGCTCTAGTTAGATAAGGCTATGCAATTTATGCATCGTTATGCCAGTTATTTCATTTCTTGGCAACCGATTTTTTTGTTAGATTCTTGACTAACAAAGGAGTCGGTATGAATAAGAAGTTAGGTGTATTAGGGGGCATGGGCCCGATGGCAACAGTGGATTTTGTTAGACGAGTGGTTGAGAAAAGCCCAGCAAGCTCTGACCAAGAACATATGGCTATGATAATTTCGAATAATCCAGTTACACCTGACCGGACCGACTGCATCCTGAATAATGGCGAAGATCCGCTTAATACTATGCTCAATAACCTGATGAGTTTAAAAGAATCTGGCGCAACAAAGGTGGTGATTCCCTGCAATACTGCTCACTACTGGTTAGATAAGCTGGACAATAGCAATGTCTCATTTATCAGCATTATTGAGACGGTACTCAACGAAGCCAGAAGAAGAGAGATGACTCGAATTGGCGTTATGGCAACGGATGCCACTATTAAAACCGGCATATATGCCGATGCTATTGCGGCAAACGCAATGGAAGCAATGATTCCAACAGATAGCGAACAAAAGCGAGTGATGGAAGGAATATACGCGGTTAAAGCGGGAAATATAGCGAAAGGAAAAATGCTGATGGAACCGGTATTTGATCGGTTAATCGCACGGGGAGCACAAGGCGTTATCTTGGGTTGTACTGAAATTCCATTGGCATTTGATGATATGGAAGAGTACAAAAAAGCCATCTCGCTAGATTCTTTAGATCTACTTGCTGATCAATGTGTTAAATATTATTACCATGATAAGTAGCTTGAACTGATTAGATAACATTTAGTTGTATAAAGGGTGAGAACTGCGGTTTTTGCCCTTTTTTATTCTGATCGTAAATAGGCAGTAGTTACAATTTACAGTCTCCTTTTGATTATCAGGCCGAGAATGCGGGAAAAAGGGCGTCGCCAAGTACAATCTGCGGCCATTATCAATTGGCGTATTCATATTCCTTCTACCGTTGCGGATGGATTTCAGTTTAATAATATTGAAAAATCTAAGTATGGTTACATTGAAGAGTTAACAGGAAAGAAAATATTTACTCGTGAACAGGATATTGCCGCATTCAATTTAAGAGATGAAGAAACAGCTGGCCTTTTAAAAGTGGATATCGATCAGGCGATGATTGAGTTGCGCGAAATTGTCTGTTTTGATGATGGCTCGCCATTTGAATACACGATCGCCGTTATCAATAGTGATTTGTTCAATATTCATCAGATTATCAGGCGAGAGTAGTCAGTTCTAATCGGCATTACGTTAGATCATTTTTGACCAAAGGTTTGTTATAGCAATGGAGCTGCTAACAGACTTCTGCCCCTTTTCGGGTTAGAACAAGAGTTCTATGGTTTAGCTGACGAAATTTTTTGGCTTAGCTTTTCTAATGTGTAAGGAGCGAGCGATACATGCCCTGCTGCACTCGGTACATAGCCTTGCTGATAGAGATACTTATAAGACTCTTCCGTACACATTACCTTGCTCTTCTAAATCCCACCCTGTGAGGATTTTTCTCAAAACTCTATAACTAACCCTAAATATATGCTTTACATCATCTTTTTCCGATTTTCATTAAGTTATAGTCATTTAATAAGCATGTAATTTAGTATGGGTAATCTTGTGTACATCGAAAAACTAACTATCAAGAACTTTAAGAAAATCGAATCAGGTGAATACGAGTTTAATGAGAAAGTGAATATACTCGTTGGAGACAACGATTCAGGTAAAACTACAATACTGGAAGCTTTAGAGCTTGTTTCAAGCTCTAACTACAGAGGTAAATCTATAAATTCCTCACTATCTCCACAGTTATTCAATAGTAAGGCGGTTAGAACATACCTTGATGGGGACCTATCCAAAGGCTCTCTGCCTGAAATTCTTATCGAAGCATACTTATTTGACTGCCCTGAATACAGAGGTAAGAACAATTCACAAAATAAAGAGCATGAAGGCTTATTTATCAAAATCTGCTTCGATGATGATTTAACCCCCACATATGAAGAGTTTTGCAAAAACGCTAAAGTCGACAGCATCCCAACAGAGTTCTATAAAGTCGAGTGGTTTAGTTTTGCTTGGGAGCCAATTAAGTTTTTGAGCAGAAAAGTAAAGGGCCTATTTATCGACCCCACTAGACTTCATCCCACTTATGGTAAGACTCAATATTTATCCAACATCATTAACTCGTCCCTAAACAAAGAGCAGCAAGCTTTACTTCATCTAAACTATCGTCAATTGAAAAACTCCTTTGAAGAGCAGCAGCAAATTCAAGAGCTCAACAATGACCTTGACTCTGAGAATCAGGTCACCGAGCAAAACCTCTCGATAATAGCTGACACTAACTCGGGAACTGTCGAAGCTGGGCTCCAGCTAGCGGTAGACGAAATATCGTTTAACCATATAGGTAAAGGGGAGCAAAATAAAATACAGGTTAAGCTAGCTCTCTTAAACAAAGGTGGCAATGTCAACTTTGTTACTGTAGAGGAACCAGAGAATCACCTCTCTCATACAAACCTAAGCAGGTTGGTAAAATTCATTTCAGACAATACCAATAACCAAATATTTATTACCACCCACAGCTCTTATGTTCTTAACAAGCTTAGCCTTAACCATTTATGCTTGATTTCTGATGACTATCTTAGGCTAAAAGAAATTGATTCTGGTACAGCCAAAACCCTTCAAAGATTACCGGGATATGACACATTGAGAATTGTTCTCTCCAAAAAAGTCATTCTAGTTGAAGGGCCTTCTGATGAGTTGATTCTGAAGAAGAAATACTTACAAGATAACAAAAGGTTACCAGAAGAAGATGGCATTGATATCATCGTCGTGAGAGGTATAGGTTTCAAGCACTACCTTCAAATAGCCAAACTCATCGGAACCAAGGTAAACGTGGTAAAAGATAATGATGGTTCATACCAAACCAACATTGTTGATTATGCAAATAACTTCAAGTTCAAAAACATTGAGTTCTTCTCTGAACCAAACGACGAACTAAAATCACTAGAGCCTTCACTAATCGCTGCTAATGGAAAAGATGAAAAAACTTTAGATGAATTCGCAGAAATAGCCTTATCAAAAATCGCCTACAACGAATACAAAGAGATTAAAAGTTTGGACGAGAAGATTAAATACTTCAAGGCTGTCTACGTAGGTGAAAAAGGAGACAAGAACTACGGTTCTAAAAAAGTAGATTCTGCTGTACGCATATTCGATAGCGCAGACGTCATTCAGTATCCAAACTACCTGTTGGAGGCATTGAAGTTTGACTAAGAAACTCTTTATTGCCTGCGCTGGGGCAGGCAAGACAACTCGAATAGTTAAGGAATCAATAGAACTGACTGATGAAGGCAAGAAGGTTTTGGTTATTACTTACACACGTAGTAACCAAAATGAGCTTTACAAGAAATTTGATGAGCTTGGCGGGCAGCGAAGGGACTTGTTCATAGTCAAGGGCTGGTATTCCTTCATATTAGAAGATGTAGTGAGGCCATATCAGAGATGTATTTTCACCACTCGCATTGATGGCATCAACCTCAATAGCAGTAACCCCCACAAGAGAGGGCGAATGAATATTCCGGGCAGGAAAGAAAAGTTAGGAGCGAAATACAATGAAAAGCATTTTCTGACCAGCCAAAATCGTGCCCATACAGAGTTTCTCTCAAAGCTAGGATGCAGGATTGTAAAAGAAGACAACATTGCTATTTCTGAGCGAATCAGCTCGATATATAGCCGTGTTTATCTCGATGAAACTCAAGACTTTGCTGGCTGGGATTTTGACTTAATCAAGCTAATTGCAAAATCTAAAGAGCTTGAGATTCATGCTGTCGGGGACTTTAGACAAACTATATACCACACTTCCTCAAAGCCCAAAGCGCCATCTGATAGCCAACAAAAACTAGAGGCTTACAGGAAAATGGGGTTTGTTTCTAGCGCCCTCAACGAGTGTTGGCGCTCAATACAGCCAATATGTGAATTTGCAGATACAGTTCACAAGGGAGAAGGGTATTCCGAAACAGTATCTAAAGTAGAAGTCCCTGACATAGGCATACATACAGGTATACATTTCGTTTCCAAAAAAGATGTCTCAAAGTATGTCAAACAACATACTCCCCTGATACTCAGGCACTCTGCTAACTCAGGTAAAGAGTTAGATATATATGAAAACTTGATGACCTTTGGTGACTCCAAAGGCCAAACGGTTGACCATGTGCTAATTCATCCGACAGACCGCTTTACAAAGTTTCTGAAAGGACAAAATGGCGCTTTTGCCGATAAGCAAACTAGTCAAAATAAACTGTATGTCGCTATTACTAGAGCCAGGTTCAGCGTCGCTTTCATAGTCAACGACAAGCATTTTGACGATGTTCTCTGGCAACCAGCTAACTAAGATATCTATATACACTAGATAAGCTGATCGGTTCTTAGTCCAGACGTTAATGCTATCAATAGGATTTCAGAGCTACGGGACATGCATATAAAGTTAAATAAAATGTGGAGAGATACCGAGTCTGGGAAAATAATCATGATTGATGATTTCGAAGAACGCGCTTAGCGTCAAGAAGGAAATACGAACATATGTGGCAATTTTGTGGTGATATTGAATATACGTGTGAAAATTGTGGCGACAGTGATCTTATACCGATAAGCGATTTCAACAATGATTGTATCGGTGGCTCTGAAAGAGGCATGGGCGAAGAATGCATATACGAGTTGTCGTATGAATTTGATTGCTGTGAGTGTGTAGTGGTCAAGTAATACTGGCCACTACACTAACACGAAAATGTCCAAAAATGAGTTAAAACTAAAATAAGTAGAAAAATTAATAAGGGAAATGAATCTAGTTTTACTTCAACCGTACAGCTCATTTAGCGCCAAGAACGTCTTATTTTAGTCCCAAAACGAGCTGTACAAATTGATAGTTTAAGCTTTATCTCTACCTCGATGCGGTTGCGCTAGCTCTTCTTTTTTGTAGCTAGAAAGCAGCGTTAAGAGAAATAGGGCGATCTCGGTATTGGTGGCGTGATCCTCTGTTGAGTTATCTGCCACGGCACAAAGAATAAAGTCTTCTACTTGTTGATAAAAATCTGGATGGGTTTGATGGGTCATAGAGATCTCCATATGTAATTCATTAATTACCACAAATTTAGATATGCCAAAGTCACATATAAAAATTGTTATGTATTGTATGTTTTACAAACGGTGTCCTAATCCCGACACTGGATTTTTCCAGTGCTTCGTTAGGGTATAAAAATGCAGAGTAGCGTGCAATAACAGTTTGGTTTGTTTCTTGATTGGCGAGTTAAGGGAATGCAAAGCAGGTCCTTTTTGATGAATCTAGTTTTAAAATTATGTTTATAAAATATCGAGTTGAGACTGTTTGGTATTAAACATCGTAGGCAATACAATGTATGAGTTTTTAGTCGGTCTAGCCGTTTCAAGTAATGATATTTATTCTGACTATAGGGCTGCTACGAAACCTATCTTAACTTCATATGATGGTGGCTTTCTTGCCTATTGTAATAAGTAGTTAGCCACATAACTGGGAGTTATAAATTGCTCAAGTTTCGCACTATTTAGGAATGGTGTTATACTCTGCTCATAACATTGATTTGAGGTTAGAAATGTGGACGAGATTGATGTTTTATTAAGTATGCATGGTGAGCAAGTTCATCGTGATGACGGTTATTGGTGGAAAATAGAGGCATGGACTGTACCACCAACAAAAGAGCGTCCTCATGGCATTCGCTATAATCTTACTCTACATAATAAGTTCAATAAGCGAGTCTTTGGGCACGATAATGCTCATGCCGTCAAGCCACCGAAAAGTAAAAAATTTAGTGGTAACCGTTACGAGTACGATCATTTGCATAAGTCAGCTATTGATCAAGGCACACCTTATGAGTTTTCTGATTGTTATACATTACTTCAGGACTTCTTTGAGGGTGTAGATGAAACTATTGCTGCAATAGAGGGTAAATAATATGAAAGCAAGAATCGGAATTATGTCTGAAAAGCTCATTCGTATGAGGCTATTGGCAATAGCGCAAGGTAAATATAAACCTCAAGAAAGTGAGCCTAAGGTTTGGTATACATCATTCAATGCTATTTCACAGATTCTTCGTCCAGAGAATATTGAGTTACTACGTTTGATGGATTCGGAACGACCTGATAGCTTGACTCAACTGGCAGAACTTACAGGTCGTGCGAAGTCCAATCTTTCAAATACCTTGAAGACACTAAGTGAAAAAGGTTTTGTACGTTTAGAACAAGGTAAGGGTAAGTCGGTAAAACCTGTTGCTCTATTTACTGACTTTGAGATTGTTACAGATTCTGAACTTGAGCATTATTTATTGCAAATATCAATTGGACAATCGGCAGCCTGATTTATACAAACGATTAAGACAGGTCAGCAAAGCTTGGCAATTATATTTTGTATCGGTTTGAGTGTTTACAGCCAATGGTTTTTGTCAGATGGCAGCATCGTTCACGCCTTAATAGGACATTAGCCGTCACGTCGAAAACATCAGTGACGGCATAACAATCAGTTTAATTGTCTACAAACATGTGGTTGGCTTTGGTTACACCTCTGTCATAAGTGCAAAAAGTGTCGGTAGCAGCGTCGGTTTTACTGTGAATCTTAATGTTGGTTATTACTTCTACAGCACCCGCATCGTAACACGCTTGTTGTGCGTCTTTTACGATTTCAAGCAATTGGTTTAACTCACCTTTTAATGTGGTTTCCATTGCACTCACTTGGAATGGAACACCAGATGCTTTAACAACTTGAATCGCCTTATCGACGACTTCAAAATTGTTCCCTTCTTTAACTCTTGGGATAACTTGGAAAGCGAGCATTACTTCATCTAATCGAGGTTTTTGAGCTGACATTAATCGTGTCTCATTGGCTGTTGTTGGTATCGAATAGCGTATAGTAACATCAATTAAAAGCATCGAGGATTGCTCTTGAGAGTATCGGCTAGTAAAAAATTTAATGGAGATTGGCAACGCACTGCAATTTTGCTTTGAATCAGCTTTAGTGATGGCAGCACAATAGGTTAGACTCAGTGGCCGCGTTGCTTATGTATTAACGCGGCATTGGGTGATTGGCATTATATTTCAGTTTGAGGCGGTAAAATGAGTAAGGTTATTGATAAGCTGGCGTGGATTTTGGTTCAAGATGGCAAGTTGTTGGCTGTTCGATCTAAGGGGAAAGATCTTTTCTATCTTCCCGGTGGTAAACGTGAACTCGGTGAAAGTGACAGTGAAGCACTAATACGTGAAATCAGAGAAGAGTTGTCTGTTGAACTGTCTGCAGATAGCATCGAATACATGGAGACTTTCGTTGCTCAAGCTGATGGCAAATCAGAAGGTGTATCTGTCAAACTAACTTGTTATTTTGCCAAGTTCTCAGGAGAGTTAGCGGCTGATGCCGAAATTGAAGAGCTCAGGTTTATTGATTCTAATGATGAAGGTGTCTGTTCTGTTGCGGCATTGGTAGCATTACGTTGGTTAGTGTCGAAGTCGCTGCTAGACGATAAAAACGGCTAACAAGGCATTGTCGGTGAGTTAGGTTGAGATTGGATCTTTTAACTTAAGGCTAGGTTTTGGTATTTAAGCGGCAATAGTTTAGGCTAGATGACCGCGTTGAAAACGACTTACCGCAGCATCTGTTTATGGAGGAGTTGATAGTCTATGGGAAGCTTTTTTGAGAGTGAGTTTATGCTCTCTAACTCTTTACACTTTGTGTTGCTTACCAGTGCTTTGGTGTTAGCATTTCATTTGCCTATTTGGTGTGGATTTAACCTCTGTAAACGTAGATGGAAATACATAGATTATCTTTGGCCTTTGTTAGCTGGTATTGGTATGTTGGGTGCCGTGTCTGAAATTCGCTCCGTTGTAGCCGGAAACTGGGCGGCAACTGAACAAACCCGCGCAGTGACTACTCTTGAATCTATTCATGACTTCTCTGTTCGACAGATCAGAGGTGATATGTGCTCGGGAATCACATCAGTTAGTGGAGAAGACATATATTCAGACCCTTGTGGTTGGTATCTATCCATAGCCAAGCAGATAAAGTCGTTAGATTTTAGTTCATTGCCCCAAGTGAGTCGTCGAAGCTTCCCAACCGATGGTCTTAGTCTGGAATGGATTGAAGATGATGTAGTTTGGGTCAAGGGTATGCTTGAGCAGTACAATCAGCAAAAAAATCAGTATAACAAAACGATTTCAGCGCAAGTAAAGCATCCTATGGAGCAAGTCTTTTGGTATATCAGCCCATACTTGGTCTGTTTTGCCGTAGCGTTACGTTTGGCTAAGGTGACCGGTGAACTCAAACTTGAGAAACAAACATAACTAAGCGTTTACGATAGAAATGTCCTGAGTGGCATTTTAATTATGAGTAGTATGAACCATCTAGCGAGTCGTCAGTATGAAGTTTGCCTGACTCACACTTAGCTGCGGCGATATATCAATAGGAGTTTTTGTGACACCATTTTTCTTATCTCAGATTTTAGTTGCAGTGGCTATTGGGTTTGATTTGATGTCATTCCAATTCAAAGATAGAAAAAAAATTGTAACTTGCCTATTTTTTGCGGGTAGTTTGATTTCCAGCCATTTCATTTTGCTTGAACAATGGACGGCGGCAAGTCTTATGATCATTGCTACAGTCAGGTATTTGGTGAGCATATTCTCTACTTCTCAAAAGTTAAAATATGCCTTTTGTACTGCTTCCGTTATTTCTGCCGTTGTTACTTATTCTGGATTAGTAAGTGTTATTAGTTGCTTCGCATCGGTTTTTCAGACGGTTGCTGCATTTAATAAAGATGACCGTCGTTTAAGAGAGTTAATGATAATCGGTACTGCTCTGTGGTTAATACACAACTATATGGTTGGCTCTCCAACAGCGGTTGTGATGGAGGTGCTTTTTATTACCAGTAATTTGGTCGGTTATTATCGTTATTACTATATACGCAAGCACCTTGATGTCACTTGAGTATAAGAACACAGCCATAGTGTAAATACAGTTAGGTGATTAAGGCTGGTGATAACGCGCCGTAACGCAACTAAGCCTACTCATGTACTTCCAAACGAGCAAAACCACGAATTCTTTCCTGATTATTTTTGCGTATCAGTCTTTATCACTATGTTTGAGAATATTAAACTACATCCCAAGCTTCTTTAGCTTTCGGTAGATGGTATTCCTGCTTACTCCCAATATTTTAGAGGTGCGGCTTATGTTGCCTTGGTTTGCTTGGTAAGTCGCAAGTAACTTGTCTTCAATTGTGGTTTGCAAATTTGTCTCTGCAGTCGTGTTATTGGGTGTGGTGGCGGTTATCTCACGGGCGATGTTATCGGGTATATGTTTAAGGCAGAGAACCGTTTCGTCACTGGCTAAAAGTGATGCCACTTTAATAACATTATCCAATTGGCGAATATTCCCCGGCCATGGATATTGCGTTAATAGCTCGACAAGATCAGGGCTAAGCGTTTGTTCTGTTAATGCGTGTTTCTGGTGTAGTTTGTTGATTAGCGCCACTTTGTCCTTTCGGTTCCTTAACGATGGGATTTCAATTAACAAACCATTAAGTCGGTAGTAGAGATCTTGCCGAAATAAACCAAGTTCTACTTGCTGCTCTAGGTTTTTGTGCGTCGCCGCGATGACCTGAATATCCACATCAATCTTCTTGTTTGAACCAACAGGAACCACCTCCTTGTCTTGTAATACGTGCAGTAATCGGCACTGAGCATCTAAGGGCATGTCGGCGATTTCATCTAAAAAGAGTATGCCTTTGTCTGCCTGACGCACCTTGCCTTGATAGCCTTTACTGTTAGCACCTGTAAACGCGCCGGGAGCGTAACCAAACAGTTCAGATTCAACCAAGTCCTTTGGTAAAGCACCGCAGTTAACCACCACTAACGGTCCTTGTTTGCGGTTGCTCTGTTTATGCAGTGCTTTAACAAATTCGCCTTTGCCGACACCCGTTTCACCTAAAATGAGGAGATTAATCTGTTTATTTATGACCTTGCTTGCTTGTTGCCAGCCGTGCTCAACTCTCTCATCACCGTAGTGGAGAGAACAAGCTTGAGAGTAGGTGGTGGAACTCTGTTTCTTCTGTTCTGAAAGAGGGTGAATTTTAAACACAAAGCTTTGCTGTTCTTGTTGCAGGAGGTGTTCAATCGGCCTGCCTATCATCTGTTCATGTTCAAGCAGTTGTGAGGCGACTTTATTGTGCGCGATGATCTGCCCTTGCTGGTCAGCAATAACAATACCTTGCCAGCCGCTATTTAGAATGGAGTTATCCATGGCAAGATCAACCCGCAATGTGCCTTGTGGCAACTGACATAACAGCTCACTCTCAATGTTTTGTACCATATTTTGAATAAGGTGCTGGGTATTGGCATGGTGAACTTGCTGTTCACTGGTGATATCTAATATCGCTAACATATTGTTATTGTGGTCGAAGATAGGGCTAGCGGTACAGCTGATAAAGCGGTGTTGATGAATAAAGTGTTGGTCACCAATAATGGAGATCGGTTTTTCCTCTACGATAGCGGTGCCAATGGCGTTGGTGCCTTTTAAGTTCTCTCTCCAGCAAACGCCACTTTCCAATGCTATGGTGGTGAGCTTACTTTGAAACTGTTTTTGTCCCCATGATCCAATAATCACGCCATCGGTATCGGTTAAAATGAGCCGACTATTGGTTCTGGCGAACAGCTGATTGAAGAAAGGAAGTGCCAGCTTTTCAACTGCACTAATCAACGTCGCTAACATCGCTCTGCGTTCGTTGAGCTGTGATTTTTTGACTCTCGCTTCCTGAGGTAAACGCCGTTCGTGTAAACCTGCATCACTGCTTCTCATCCATGAGCAATTAAGCCAATCAGTTGTTTCATTTGTAGGGAGCTGCATAACTGTTCCATTTTGTAACAATAAGGGTGTGTCAATTGGTGACACTTGAACACGGCTTGACTGATAACGATCCTTGCCTAGTTAAATTCATACGGCTTGTTAATGAAATGTAATCATAGTGTTACATGTTGTTGTGATCAAGTTTTGTAAAGTTGGCCTGTGACTTGCGTTAGGTGAGGTCATACTCCGGATGTGGAGTGTGTCTAACTCAGCTAAAACAAGGGAATATTTTATGATCTATGCTCAACCAGGAACGGAAGGTTCAGTCGTTAGCTTCAACTCGACTTACAATAATTTTATTGGTGGTGAATGGGTAGCACCGGTAAAAGGAGAATATTTTGATAACCTTTCGCCAGTTAATGGCAAAGCATTTTGTAAAGTGGCTCGCTCTACGGAAGAAGATATCAATTTAGCGCTTGATGCCGCTCATGCAGCGAGAGCATCATGGGGATCTACCAGCGTTGCAGAGCGCTCAAATATCTTATTGAAAATAGCCGATAGAGTAGAGCAGCATTTAGAAGAGCTCGCAGTGGCTGAAACTTGGGAAAACGGTAAGCCAGTTAGAGAAACCCTAGCGGCGGATCTGCCATTGGTGGTGGATCACTTCCGCTACTTTGCTGGATGCATTCGTGCTCAAGAAGGTTCTGCGGCTGAGCTAGATGTTAACACCGCGAGTTACCATTTTCCTGAACCTGTTGGGGTTGTAGGGCAGATTATTCCGTGGAACTTCCCTATGCTTATGGCAGCTTGGAAACTTGCTCCAGCACTTGCTGCGGGGTGTTGTGTGGTGCTGAAACCTGCAGAACAGACGCCGACTTCTATTCTCGTTTTGATTGAAAAAATCGCCGATATATTACCAGCGGGTGTGGTGAACGTGGTTAATGGCTTTGGCCATGAAGCGGGACAAGCGTTGGCAACCAGTGAGCGAGTCGCAAAGCTTGCCTTTACTGGTTCTACGGAAATTGGTCACCATATATTGAAGTGTGCGGCAGAAAGCTTGATTCCGTCTACCGTTGAGCTAGGGGGTAAATCCCCGAATATCTATTTTGCCGATGTGTTTGATCATGAAGATGATTATTTGGATAAATGTGTCGAAGGGATGTTACTAGCGTTCTTTAACCAAGGGGAAGTGTGTACTTGTCCATCGCGTGTTCTTGTGCAGGAGTCCATTTACGATAAGTTTATCGCGAAGGTGGTAGAGCGTGCTAAAACCATCGTACAGGGAGATCCTCTGGATGTATCCACGCAGGTTGGTGCACAAGCGTCTCAAGAGCAATTTGATAAGATTCTTAGCTACTTAGAGATAGGTCGCCAAGAAGGTGCAGAAGTGTTAGTCGGTGGAGAGCCTGCGGTGCAGGAGGGTGACCTTGATTCTGGTTACTATATCCAGCCAACCATGTTAAAAGGTGATAACTCAATGCGCGTGTTCCAAGAAGAGATTTTTGGACCCGTGATTGCAATCACGACCTTTAAAGATGAGCAAGAAGCGTTAGCCATCGCAAATGATACGGAATATGGTTTAGGTGCGGGTGTATGGACACGAGATCAAAACCTAGCTTATCGAATGGGGCGCAATATAGAAGCGGGAAGAATATGGATTAACTGTTACCACGCTTATCCTGCTCATGCCGCGTTTGGTGGCTACAAGAAATCAGGTATTGGTCGCGAGACGCACAAGATGATGCTAGATCATTACCAAAACACCAAAAACTTACTGGTTAGCTATGATGTTAATCCGCTAGGATTCTTTTAGCTGAGAGACACTCTAGGCAAACTTTTGCGAGAGTAATGTTTTGCAAGAGTAATGGAAAAGGCAGCATTAGCTGCCTTTTATTCTTTTAAATAGTATTAAGTTTTATTAAAAAATATGAATAAGGTGTGTGAAAATTACCATTGATATTTCTATATGCTGATATTTATTTAATTAGTCTATTATTACTCAGGTGAGATATCTCACAATAATAATTGTTAATATAAAAATATAGTGTGTCGCTATTGAGCTGCCGAGGTGATTTATTATATCTTTGTTGTTAATCGCCGCGCTCTATTTTTCTTTTTTAAAGGAATGACGGCCTGTTCTTATTAATTACTAGGTAATATATTTGTCAATATGGAAAATATCGTACCCTTTCCCAATGAAGATTTTGTTTTAGATAGTATCGCGGATTTTTGCGAGATCTCTCGAAGCAACATTCAAGTACACTACATGTTTAAGTATCATGTTTTAAGCCTAAATGGTCATGCTTTTGCAATGGTTATCGATGGCCGACTAGCGCTTAAATACGGTAATAGTAAACAGCTTAAAGAGCGACTGTTGCAAGAGAATGGTCAGGTAGTTTGTGACTATTCAACAGTGACCAAAACCATGTCCTATTTATCGATTCATGAAGATTGTTCATTACCAATCTCTAACAGTTGTTTAGAGTTACTAAAGCGAGTGATGTACTACTGGTATAATTTAGGTGAATCACCTCGTGTGGCCTCTATAGAAAACATGACCAATATTACTAAAAGCTTGGCGCTATCTTTACATAATATTGGTATTAAAAGCGTTGATGAATTAAAGCATTTAGGTTCTGCTAATGCTTATCATAAATTAAAAACAGTTTATCCTGATATTCCAAATAGTTACTATAGTCGTATAGAAGGTGCATTAACTAATAAACACTACATGTTTGTTGAAGAGTTTTATATAGACTCTTTACCTTGTTAATGATTGCCATTTATCTGAATATATAAATTAAAATGGGCGCTCGCCCATTTTTTGCTAGTAAAGACGTCCTTTTAGTCCCGTTTGCTGCAATATTCGCGCAGAGATCTCTTCTACCGATAGTGAAGAGGTATTGATATAGGGGATCGCTTCACGACGGAACAGTTGCTCAACGCTGTGTAGCTCTTCGGCACACTGCTTTTCACTGGCGTAGACGCTGTTGGCTAAACGTTCATTTCTAATCTCAGCCAATCTCTCTTTATTGATGGTTAAACCAAACAGTTTATGCCGATAGACTTGAAAAATATCTGCTAACGCTAAAGAGGGTATATCGTCACTAATAAATGGGTAGTTGATAACCCGCAATCCAAAATGAAGTGCCATATATAAACTGGTTGGTGTTTTGCCACTTCTAGAGACACCCAGCAAAATAATGTCCGCTTGCTCAATTCCTTTCAAAGATACGCCGTCATCATGGCTTAACGTGTACTCAATGGCAGAAATTCGGTCATAGTAGGCTTTCTCATCTTTTCCTACGCTACGCGAACGCTGAAGCTTAGGTTTGGCTTCTAGCTGAAGATCTTGCTGAATAGGCTTAGTCAACATGCTCAAAATATCATAAATGTGAGCATCCGCCGTCATGATAATTGCTTTCACTTCTGGAATCACGGTAGAAAGAAACACCACGGGAGAAGTGCCGGTCTTTTCTTTCGCCTGTTTAATATGTTGCAACGCCTGATACGCCATTTCGCTGTTTTCCACAAAGGGAATCGTTTGCTCGTGAATTTTAAATGAAAATTGGCCTAATACAGCGTTTCCTAATGTTTCACATGTGATGGCTGTTCCATCAGAAATATAAAACACGTCACGTCTTTCGATAGTTTTTTGCATATTTTGTTGAATCTTTCAAAAATATTTTATATTTGTATAAGGATAATACTGATAACTCTATCAAGCAATCGGATTAATGGTCACACTTCTCAATATTGGAATAAGAGAAACGTCTCATTTTCGTTGCTTACCCCCTACATCATTTGCTGTTAAGCATAGGAGAAAAACGTGGAAAAGAACGTACTTTGGTTCAACACTCTATCAATGAAGGATGTTGATAAGGTTGGCGGAAAAAATGCGTCACTTGGTGAAATGGTATCTAGTTTGGCAAAGGCCGGAGTGTCTGTCCCAAATGGATTTGCAACAACATCGTATGCGTTTAATCAGTTCTTAGATTTTGAAGGATTGGATGAACGAATTCATAGCATTTTAGATACGCTGGATGTGGATGACGTCGCCGCGCTAAGGCAGGCGGGAGAAACCATCAGAGAGTGGATTCTACAAGCTCCTTTTCCACCTGCGTTAGAGCAGGATATACGCGACTGCTACACGCAGTTGTTGGATGGTGACCAATCGATTTCTGTTGCTGTTCGTTCATCTGCTACCGCGGAAGATTTACCGGACGCCTCTTTTGCCGGTCAGCAAGAAACATTTTTAAATGTTTCAGGCATAGAATCCGTCATTGAAGCGACCAAACACGTTTTTGCTTCACTGTTTAACGATAGGGCAATCTCATATCGCGTTCACCAAGGTTTTGATCATCGCGGTGTTGCGCTCTCTGCAGGGATCCAGCGAATGGTGCGGTCGGACAGAGGAGCATCAGGAGTTATGTTTACTCTTGATACTGAATCTGGTTTTGATCAAGTGGTGTTTATCACCTCATCATGGGGTCTTGGAGAGATGGTGGTTCAGGGGGCGGTCAATCCTGATGAGTTTTATGTACATAAGCCGATGCTTAAAATGGGTAACGACGCCATTTTGAGAAAAACACTCGGTTCGAAGCGAAGTAAGATGATTTATGGCGATAGCAGCGCACTAGGGAAGCAAGTCGCCATTTGTGACACCGACGCTAATGAACAAACTCAATTCTCACTTGATGACCAAGACGTTCTTTCTCTTGCCAAGCAAGCGCTGATTATTGAGCAACATTACGGTTGTGCCATGGATATTGAGTGGGCTAAAGATGGTGTCAGTAACGAGCTGTTTATTGTTCAGGCTCGTCCAGAGACTGTGTGCTCGCAAAATAGTGCCGATGTAATTGAACGTTTCCAACTGAAAGACAAAGCCGAAGTGCTTGTTGAAGGGCGAGCGATAGGCCAGAGAGTTGGAGTTGGCCCAGTAAGGTTAGTGAGTGACCTGAGCGAGATGGAACTGGTGCAAAAAGGGGACGTATTGGTGACAGACATGACGGATCCTGATTGGGAACCGGTCATGAAAAAAGCGTCCGCTATTGTGACAAACCGAGGAGGAAGAACTTGTCATGCGGCGATAATCGCTCGTGAACTTGGCATTCCAGCTATTGTAGGTTGTCATGACGCAACGGAGCAGTTACAAGATCAACAACGGGTGACGGTTTCATGCGCGGAAGGTGAAACAGGCCATGTTTATCAAGGGGAGTTGCAGTTTGATATTCGTCGCTCAGAAGTTGGGAAACTGCCGCAACTGCCCGCCAAGATGATGATGAACGTGGGTAATCCTGACAGAGCATTTGATTTTGCTTGTATTCCGAATGAAGGGGTGGGGTTAGCTCGCTTAGAGTTCATTATCAATAAAATGATAGGTATTCACCCTAAAGCCTTGCTTAACTACCAACAACAGCCTAGTGAAATCAAACAGAAAATTGACCAGATGATTGCCGGCTATGCGGATCCGGTTGAGTTTTATATTGCTAAGCTGACCGAAGGTATCGCTACCATTGCAGGAGCGTTCTGGCCTAAGCGCGTGATAGTGAGAATGTCGGATTTTAAATCTAACGAGTACAGTAACTTGATTGGCGGTAAGCAGTACGAACCGCATGAAGAGAACCCAATGCTCGGTTTTAGGGGCGCATCTCGTTATGTTTCTCCTGAGTTTGAGGACTGTTTTGAACTGGAAACCGCCGCGATTAAGCGAGTTCGTAATGACATGGGATTGAATAATGTCGAGATCATGATCCCATTTGTTCGAACGCCATCAGAAGCTTCATCAGTGATTGATTTGCTGGCTAAATATGGCTTAAAACGCGCTGATAACGGACTGAAGGTCATTATGATGTGTGAGCTACCTTCCAACGCGGTACTGGCGGATGAGTTTCTAAAGTACTTTGATGGTTTTTCTATCGGCTCTAACGACATGACTCAGTTAACTCTTGGTTTGGATAGAGATTCTGGCGACGTCGCCCATCTTTTCGACGAACGTAACTTGGCAGTGAAAGCGATGCTCAAGCTGGCCATCGACGCTGCTAACCGAGCAGGGAAGTATGTTGGCATATGTGGGCAAGGTCCTTCAGACCACCAAGATTTCGCTCAATGGTTGATCAGTGAAGGTATTAACTCCTTATCTCTAAACCCCGATACGGTATTGGATACTTGGGTGGCGCTTGGAGAAGAAGTGTAACGGTCAGAATAAGCCTTAGTCAGTATTAATTAAGCGCCAATGTAAGTTGGCGCTTATGTTTAAGTATACTCAATGTACTTATGACATGAGTTTATTGATATTTTGTTGCAAGTCATCAAGCCAGTCATATCGCTTCTTATACATCGACCGTTTAGTTCTTTTTACTAACTGAAGATCTTTTCGAGTTTCTTCAATAGGCAATTCCATAAAATTTGAATTAAATGCTTTGCCACCTAACTCTTTCCAGTGTTTTTCAAAATCTGCCAGTACTTGTTCGCCTTTGTTGCGTTTTTTATAACGTTTGTTAAACCAAATGTGCTGATTGTTTTTAATGGCAACAACAGTTTTTACGTCCCAGCTTTTAGCAATATAAAGCCCAGTTCTAACAATGAGATCCTTTGGTCTAAGCCCGTATACAGTCTTAGTTAGCTGTTTGATTTTTTGCTTGTTTTCACTGCTACTTTTAGGGCCTTGAAGAGCACCAATCTTCATAGTTCGCTGACCATTGATAGAGCCGATAATAAAATGCAGCATATAGATTTTCTCACCGTCAGGAGCAAGTAATCGTAAAGACATTTCACCCTCTTGTTTACACCAGCCATCACTAACTAATACGACTGAGTAATAGGCATCTTCCACGCATATTTTCATAATATTTAAAGGTGGAGTTTTTGGATTGTAGATATGATCAATTATAGGCTTTGATAAATAGCTCTCTACAAATTGATAGTGGTTTACAATTCGTCGAACATTTGATTTAACCGAGCCTTTTGATACCAAATAAGGATAAAAGGCTTTGACAATAAATGGCTGGTGTTTTTCTGAAACTTGATGAGCTTGTTTTGCGAGCTCTAATGTCTCTGGGGATATCTGCTCTAAGTAATTTTTCATTGCACCATAGTAAAAAAGGAAACGAATTATATATTTCAGCTGGTATTCGATGTCTTTAAATGGTTTTTTGTTTTTCACCGGTGATAGGTTTAGGTGGGATGATAATTCTGCAATATTCGTAACTAATTTAGAGCGGCTCATTATTGTTTTTTATTCAGTTTAGATATGTTTGGTTATGCTATTTTGCCAATTGAAAGGTGAATATGAGGTAAATGCCTTTTGATGTGCTTGCATTGCTAGATAACGAAATCTTAACGATTTGGGGTGTAAGTTGTGCTTCGATATAGAACGAGATTTGGAGACGACCATGAAAATTGCACTGATTAAAGCAAGCCAGCAGAGTGATTTTAAAGAGTATAAAAAGTATGTGGGTGCGCCGCCACAGAGTATCTTTTCTGCCGCTGCTGTGTTGGAAGGTATTGCCGATATCGTAATGTACGATGAGACATCAGCAAAGAAATGCCCTGACAAGCTGTCTGTTGATCTTGCGGTTATTTTTATGTCCACTCCTGATGCGATAAGAGCATATTCTCTTGCGGACAATCTGATGTCGAACGGAGTAAAAGTTATTTTGGCTGGGCTGCACACAACGTTTATGCCACAAGAAGCCTTGTTGCACGCTCACGCTATTATTAAAGGCGAATCTGATGCTTTATGGCCGCAGATTTTATTGGATGTCTCTGCCAATAAAATGCAACCTATTTATCAGTCGTCGTCACCTTACGATCTCGCTCAGCTTAACCCTTACCCAACGCGATACCTATCTGCCGGAGTGTATAAGAATATCTGGTCGGTTATGGTTTCTCGCGGCTGTCGTTTTAAATGTAACTACTGCACCATTCCGCGTTTTTTTGATAGTCAGACTTATCGACCTATCGGACAAGTGGTGGATGAGATTAAGCGTAGTGGTGCACAATATATTGAGCTCAAAGCGGATAATTTATCGTCAGATAGAGAATACTGCTTGGAGTTATTTGAGGCGATGACACCTTTAAATATTCAATGGGTGGCGGAAACTAACCTACGCTTTGCTGACGATGAAGAGTTGTTGGTTGCCGCCAGCAAAAGCGGTCTGAGTTATCTATTAGTGGGATTAGAAACCCCTTCTAAAGGGGCACTTAAAGAAGCGGCGAAAGGCTTTAATAATATCCATAAATCGAAAGAGTATATCGACAAGCTTCATCAACACAACATAGTGGTAGACTCCTGCATGTTGTTTGGTTTTGATGAGCACGAGACGGATATTTTCGATCAAACATGGGACTATATTCACGATGTGGATCTGGATGTTTGTCATCCGGTAATCATGATTCCATTTCCAGGAACACCTCTGTATCAAGATCTTGAACAACAAGGGCGAATTTTGACACGAGACTGGTCTCTGTATGACGGTGTTCATGCTGTTTATCAGCCAAGTAAGATGAGTGTTGAAGAGCTGGAGAGTGGAACGCAGAAGTTCTCTGAACGCTATTATTCTACCTCATCCACGTTGGCAAGAAAGTGGCGACACATAAAGCGTTTTGGTACATCAATGGCCTACATGCTGCCTTAATTCTTTGCTGATTAATAAAAAATTCATCTAGTTATGCGCTTTCATGGTGAACTCGTTGAATATCGAACTATACTAAAAAGGAGCATACAGCAAGGAATGTGATAAGTATGGACAATAGGTTAAGGGTTAGATGTTGTAAAACAGTATATGGCTTTTTAACTTTATGGTTACTGCTTTCACCTGCGGTTTTATTTGCTAAAAGTATGCAAAATATATTGGTTTTGCACTCTTACGATGCATCCTATGGCTGGACGGTAGATTCACAGCATGGCATAGAAGACGCAATTAAAACCGCATCACAACCGATTAAGCTCTCGGTAGAGTATTTGGATACTAAGCGCATTAGCAACCCTGAATATTATAAATACATGAGGGAGTACATTAAGTACAAATACAATAGCTACGAGTTTGATGGTGTAATACTCACAGACGACAATGCCTTGACCTTTTTTAATAGTCTGAAGCTAGATAATTTAAAAGGCTTACCTACGGTTGCTGTGGGTATCAACAATATAGAAGCCAGCCTTTACTCATCAACCAGTAAAGGAACGGTTATCTATGAAAATGATTATATTGTCGAAAATATTCGCTTAATAAAACGACTACGACCCAACCTCAAAACACTCTATTTTCTCTCTGACTATAGTGTTACCTCAAAAATCACTCGTGAAAAAATATTGACTGAACTGGCTAAACATACGGATATCTCTTTGGCTGAAATCCGCAGTGAAAGCTTAGCTCAAGCAGGAAATACGTTATCGAAAATCTCCCCGGATGATGCAGTATTGCTGACGCACTTCAATACCGAATTAGATACGGGTACCTACTATGGATACGAGGAAGTGGCGAGACGGCTTTCTGCAAAAAGTGCGGCACCAATCTTTGTTTTCTGGGAGTTTTATATTCAGGGAGATGTGCTGGGTGGTTATGTAAATCGTTCTTATAAAATGGGGGTACAGGCGGTGGAGTTGTTAGGGGCGAAACTGCCCGAGTCTATTAATGTCACCATGTCGGTAGAAAAAGAACATGCAGCCGTTTTTAACTTCTCTTCAATTGATCGTTACCAAATTCCTATGTCGTTGCTGCCTGAAGAGGCTTATGTAATTGGCAAGCCTAAGTCTTATGTAGAAAAAATATACGGATACTTTCGTTCTTGCTGGTGGTGCTGGTCTTATTGATGATCGTCATCTTGATCTTGTCTATTTCATTAAAGAGAAAACGTAAAATCAACAGGCATAAACAGCAGCTAATCGAAATTCAGGAACAGAATCTGGCAGAACAGAAGAACTTCATTCATCTATTGAGTGATGCGATAGAGGCGCATTCAGGGGGCATTGGTCATCACATTAATAGTGTGGCAGAAATGACGGGGCTACTAGCGCGATATGCTGGTTTAACAAAGCATGAACAGCGTGTGATCGAGAAGCTTAGTCCTATGCACGATATTGGAAAAATCGGTGTACCGCGGGAGATTTTGATGAAAGCGGGGGCACTCACGGATAATGAAAGACTGATTGTTGAAACACATACCGTCATTGGGCATCAATTGCTCTCCAATAGTGAAGGGGAGTTGATGGGGTTAGCGGCTATGATCGCTTTGGATCATCACGAGTACTGGAATGGTAAAGGGTATCCAAATAATAAAGTTGGCAGTAGCATTCATATTTTTGCTCGAATTACGGCGATAGTGGATGTGTTTGATGCGTTACTCAGCCCGCGTTGCTATCGAGAACCATGGAGCATAACCGATGTAATGGACTATTTTGAGGAGCAGAGTGGTGAGCAATTTGATCCTCAACTCACCCGACTGTTACTGGATAATATCGATGAGTTTTTATTGTTAAGAGATCTATAAGTTCAAGTTATCTCTGCATCACTGAGTTTCAATTTACGGCGTTAAACCCCAGCTCTTTAGCTTAGCGGCTTTAGAGCTTTTTATTATCTTTTGACCGCTAGCACAGACACTTGCATCAAGATTATTCAAACTAAACGCAGGTCAACAGACCATTGAGACTTCACTAATTTAGAGAGATAAGTAATGAGAATAGGTATTGATCTGGGCGGGACGAAAATAGAAGTTATTGCACTATCGGATTCCGGTGAAGAGCTGTTTCGTAAAAGAGTGAGTACGCCAAAAGGATCGTATCCAGAGACTCTCAACGCTATAAAAGGTTTGGTAGAAGATGCAGAATCGGCAACGGGTCAAACGGGTACGGTTGGCATCGGAATTCCGGGAACCATCTCGCCATACTCTAAAAAAGTAAAAAATGCTAACTCAGTATGGTTAAACGGCCAGCCATTAGATGTTGATTTGTCTGCTCTGCTTGATAGAGAAGTGAGAGTAGCGAATGATGCCAACTGCATGGCCGTATCTGAAGCAACTGATGGTGCAGGGAAAGGCTACGGTGTTGTGTTAGCGTTAATTTTAGGCACTGGCGCGGGTGCCGGCATTGTTATTAATGGCATCCCGCATCGTGGTGGTAATGGCATTGGTGGGGAGTGGGGACATAACCCTATGCCGTGGCAGGATGATGAAGAACAAGCATTTTCTCGTTCAACCCCTTGTTATTGCGGTAAGAGTGGCTGTGTTGAGCAGTTTGTCTCTGGAACGGGCTTGTGTGCAGATTATCAGCGCCGAACAGGTCAGTTGATTACTGGTAAAGAGATTTCAGATCTTGCAGAACAAGGAGATGCAACGGCGTTGCTCTCATTAGAAGCATTTGAACGACGTTTAGCAAAATCCATTGCTGGCGTTATTAACCTACTTGATCCAGATGTGGTTGTTTTGGCGGGTGGTGCATGCAATATTTCACGTTTATATCAGAATGTGCCTAAGTTGCTTGAAGAGCATACGTTTGGTGGTGAATGTCATACACCAATAAAACCTGCTGTCCATGGTGACTCTAGTGGTGTGCGCGGCGCAGCTTGGCTATGGCCTGCTAAATAGCCTGTAATATCTTAGGGTGAGAATTGGCCCTAAGATATTACAGCAATAGAGTGAGTGATAAATCTGCTCACTTAAGTGGAGCGATGATCACGCCATCACTTTAAGGTCATCGGCAATAATAAGCGTCGCTTCGGTGACGCTTTGTACTTCTTCAACGCTTGTGTCTTCTGCTATCTCAATTAAGGTCATGCCGTTTGCGGTAATCTCGATCACTGCTAACTCTGTGACGATCAAGTTGACTTGCCCCTGCGCGGTGAGAGGCAGTGTACAGTGATTAAGTAGCTTTGGTTTTCCTTTCACTGTGTGTTCCATTGCCACAATAACCTTTTTAGCGCCAACCACTAAGTCCATGGCTCCGCCCATACCCGGAACCATTTTTCCCGGTATGATCCAGTTTGCCAAGTTGCCATGTTGGTCCACTTGTAAGGCGCCTAGTACGGTAGCATCAACATGACCGCCGCGAATAATGGCGAATGACTCAGAGCTGTTGAAGTAAGCGGCACCCTCAATAGCCGTAATTGCTTGGCCGCCAGCGTTAACGAGATCGGGATCAGAGTCAGCTTCAGTGGCCATTCCTTTTATGCCAAGTAAGCCATTCTCCGATTGAAATAATACAGTAACGTCATTGTCGATTTGATCAGCCACCATTGTTGGTAATCCGATGCCCAAATTAACCACATAGCCATCTTTGAGTTCTTTAGCCACTCTTTTGGCGATCCGCTCTCTCGGCTCAATAGTTTTGTTAGTGTTCATTTTTATCGCTCCTCTGAGTGGCGGCTTTGAAGAATGAAATCAACAAAGATAGAAGGCGTGTGTACAGACTCTGGCTGTATTTGGCCGATATCTACTATTGTTTCAGCTTCGGCGATAACAGTGTCGGCTGCGGTTGCCATCAGTGGATTAAAGTTCTGGGTGGTTTTTTTATAAAAAACATTACCAGATGTATCGACAATGGAGCCTCTGATTAATGCAACATCGGCGTGTAGTGGCTTTTCCAATATGTAAGGCTTTCCATCGACTTCAATAATTTCTTTCCCTTCTGCGACGATAGTTCCAAGGCCTGTTGGTGTTAATACACCACCTAGACCTGCTCCAGCGGCTCGAATTCGTTCAGCTAATGTCCCTTGTGGAACAAGTTCAACGTCAAGTTCTCCGCTGTTCATCTGCTGTCCGGTTAACGGGTTTAAGCCGATATGAGAGGCGTAGAGTTTTTTAATTCTTTTATCAGAAATTAACCGACCGGAACCAGACTCAGGCATACCTGTATCGGTACTGATTAAGGTTAATTCACGAATATCACTGTCAAGAATGGCATCGATCAATGTTTCCGGCGCACCGTTGGCCATAAAGCCACCAATCATTACTGTCATTCCGCTTTTAAGGTGTGACGTAACGATGTCAGTATCGGTTATTTTTTTCATCGTTTATCCCAGTTAATTCATGTCGCTATTTTGTACAGTGTATGAGCAAAACTCATATTTAGCATAGGGACACATTCAGGAACAGGCTTTGCATATTTGCAATGTGGACTTGCATCGCTTGTTTGGTAAGCTTTTTATTCAGATTACATTTAATTAACTGATTATTTTGCAAACAGAAATTAGAAAGAATATTCTTGCCTGTATGAACCAGAGGAATAGGTGGGACCATGCTTAAAGGAAGTGAGCTCCCTTCAATCAAGGCGTTGAGAACCTTTATTGCAGTGGCAAATCATATGAGCTTTTCGAAAGCGGCTAATGAGCTATCCGTAACGCAAGGGGCGGTTAGCAAACAAATTGCGGCTCTTGAGCAGCAGTTAGGGCAGCCTTTATTTGAAAGACACATTAACGGAATTGTCCTTTCTAATGCGGGTAAGCGCTATTTGCCAAAAATTTCTCAAGCTTTGGAGATTATTCAGTACTCAACATCCAGCTTGTTACAAACTGAGCAAGTGGAAGAAGTGTTAACCGTGAATGTAACCCCTTCATTTGCGAGTCTTTGGTTGATCCCTGCTATCGAAAGTTTTAATCAGAAACACCCCAATATTCAAGTCAGGGTGAAAACAGGGGATGGCATGGTAAAGAGTATTAACAGTGATAGTGACCTATATATTCGTTGTTTACCTCTCTCTAAACACTATGAAAATGCCTCGCTATTACAGAAAGAGACCTTGTTGCTTATAAGTGCAAATAGCCAAATGAACATCGATCCTGAGGGAGGGAAAACGCCTCTTGATGATATGGTGTTTATTCCTCAGATTACCAGACCACAACTGTGGGAACAGTTTAAAACAGAACAGCAATTACCAAAACTGAATCGCTTTTATGGCGTGGGTTTTGAGCATTTCTATATGTCTTTAGAAGCGGTAAATAACCACGGTGGAGTCGCTCTGCTACCGGATTTTATGGTGGCTAAATCGCTCACAAGTGGCCATCTTATTAATCCATTAAATCTGTCTATTGAGAGTGGGTATGGTTATTACCTAATCGTACCCAACTACCGGCTGGCATCGCGAAAAATATACGAATTTAATCAATGGCTTAATGAGACGCTTATTCCAGCAGCAAAAGCTGCAAAAGGTGATGTATGTTAGATAAAATGGCATTTTTTGTTTATGTGGTTAGGCTCAACTCAATTTCTGCTGCTTCTAAGCAGTTTGATATTTCGGTTTCTGCTGGTAGCCGTTGGCTCAAAGAGCTAGAGCAGCAGATGGGAACACCTCTTTATCGTCGAAATAATCGCTTGCTCACTCCAACGCCAGCGGGGATTAAACTGTTTGAAGAGTACGCGCCTATTGTTGACCGTTCCGAGGTGATTGTTCGTGAAGTACAAGGATTTCAGTCAAGCCAGAAAGGGCATATAGATATTAGCTGTACGCCCGTTTATGCCAATCATTTTTTAATGCCGATTGTGAGTGAGTATCTGCGTGAGCATCCCGGTATTACATTTAACTTAAATATCACTCCATGGGCACTTGATGATGCCACCAACGTTGATTTTGCTGTGAGTGCGATTGCCAATTATCAAGGGTATCGGGAGCGCGACGTGTTGCTTGTACGTCGTGAATTGATTGCTTGTCCGTTTGTTGTGGTTACCTCCAAGGCGTATCTGCAATTACGAGGGGCACCGATGGAGCCAAGCGAACTAAAGGAGCATCTCTGTTTATTTGCTACCAGTTTAACAGGGAGTAATGACTGGGTGTTTACTAAGGAAAATGAATCGCAAATTGTCAAAATTCCCAAATCAATTGAAGTAAACGACAGTGATTTATTGTTACAAGGTGTGTGTAATGGCGCTGGTATTGGTTATCTACCCGACTTTCTTGTCAGAGAGAAAGTTGAAAATGGTGAGCTTGAACAGCTGTTAACGGAGTACCAGACCAGTAGTTGGAGTTTGAATTTATATTATCAACCTCAAGGCAAAGCCTCTTCGGTGGCGGAGCATTTTAAAAATTATTGGTTAAAAAAACAAACCAGCCACTAGGGCTGGTCTAATTATTTTTATAAACAAATACCGTTTGGTTACTTGAGTATAATTACATTAATCCTGCTTCTTTGTAGTACTTAACTGCGCCAGGATGAAGGGGTGCAGAAAGACCATCTTTGATCATCTCTTCTTTCTTCAAGTGAGCAAAAGCAGGGTGCAGTTTTCTAAAGGTATCGAAGTTTTCAAATACTGCTTTAACGATTTGATACACGACATCATCTGGTACTTGAGTAGAAGAAACAAAGGTTGCCCCTACACCAAATGTAGCAGTGTCATCTGGGTTACCATTGTACATGCCACCAGGTACTGTTGCGGTACGGTAAAAGCTCTTATCGTCCACAAGTTTCTTCACTGTGCTGCTGTCAACCGCAACAATCTTACTGTCACATGAAGTGGTTGCTTCTTTGATAGCACCACTTGGGTGACCTACAACGTACACCATTGCATCGATTTTGTTATCACACAAGGCTTTAGACTGCTCAGAAGCTTTTAACTCAGAGACCAGTTTAAAGTCTTTCTCAGTCCAGCCATAGCGCTCCATAAGTACTTCCATGGTGCCGCGTTGGCCTGAACCTGGGTTACCAATGTTGACGCGTTTGCCTTTTAAGTCGTCAAAAGTATTGATGCCTGAGTCGGCGCGAGCAACAACGGTAAACGGTTCTGGGTGGATTGAGAATACAGCACGTAGATCACCAAAAGCGCCTTTATCAGCAAATTTGCTTGTGCCGTTATAGGCGTGATATTGCCAGTCTGATTGTGCGATACCCAGATCTAACTCTCCTGCACGAATGGTATTGATGTTGTAAATTGAACCACCAGTACTTTCAACAGAGCAGCGAATGCCATGCTCTTTTTTCGATTTGTTTACTAAGCGGCAGATTGCGCCACCTGTTGGGTAATACACGCCCGTTACGCCACCAGTACCAATGGTAACAAAACGATCTTGTGCGCTGGCGTACAGTGACGTACCCAACAGAGCGGTTGCTGCGGTGGCGGTTAATAGGGATTTTAAACGTGACATAATAATTCCTTTTACTAAAAATGAACGTGTCCACGATGAATTCTGAATTGCGGATATCATCTATTTGATTAATTCCGCTTTAAAGCTGCTAGCGCTGTGCTGCTCGATATTAAGTAAGGTCATTATTTGCAGTAATTTGCTCACCTGTTCAGCATTGCTTGCTGCTTCTAATCCATGGCAATTCATATGGTTATTTTCAAAGCCTATTCTTACGTCGGCTCCCATTAGCATAGCACTGATTAGGCATTTCTGTTCCATTCGACCAAAGGCGCATACCGCCCAGCGATTTTTTAGTGTATCAAGCGGATGGTTAGCAAAAGGGATGAGATCCATTGGGTTTGCTTGCATTTCTTTGTGATATCGACCTAGAACCAATAGGATATGATGACGGTGATTTGGCAGAATACCAGATTCAATAAGTGAGAAGTAACGCAAGAGATCGTGTTCAGAATAGAGGATATATTGCGGAATAATCGACTTATCTGTTAGCCAATGAAAGAATTTTTCGGCGGTTTGTAGATAAGAATCATCAGGAATGAGTTCACAAAGCGCAAAAGACGCCGCTTCTGGTTGAGTATGAGTAATTAATTCCATCTGTTGTTCTGGCGTATATAAGCCGATAGCTTCAGTGGTGAGTTGAACAATAATCTCGTCTGCTAACTCAGATTTTATCGCGTCAAGTAGCCTTTGGTTGGTATCAATATCTAATGAATGATGCCCATTGCCATCTCTTGCATGCAAGTGCACCATTGCCGCTCCCGCTTGTTGACAAGCAATGACTTCATCTACAATTTCATTAACTGAAATTGGCAGTCGAGGGTGATGTTCTTTGGTTTTTTTCGCACCGTTAGGAGCAACAATAATAGCAATTTTATCTTGGTGATTTGTCATTGTTAAACGTCCCATGTTTTTGCCGACTCAGTGATTGCATGATGGAGCTTGTCTACCAGCTCGGTTATCTGTTCATCAGTAATAATAAAGGGTGGCGCAAGTAACACATGATGCCCCTGTTTTCCATCAATCGTTCCGGCCATTGGGTAGCAAAGTAGGCCAAACGACATGGCCATTTCTTTGATCTGTTTGTGGGCAAGGGTTTTACTCGAGAGTGGAGCTTTGCTGCGTTTATCTTTAACCAGTTCTATTGCCAAAAAGAGTCCTTTTCCTCTTATGTCTCCTATATAAGGTAGCGCGGACAGACGAGCGTTTAATTGCTGTTTAAGACGCTCACCCTGCTTAGTTACAATTGATAGTAAATCATCTTTGATAATGGTTTGTACGGTAGCTAAAGCGGCGCAACACGCGAGAGGATGAGCCATAAATGTATGACCATGTTGAAAAAAACCACTTCCTTGAGCGATGGCGTTATAGATTGTTTTACTCGCTAAAACGGCGCCAATGGGTTGGTATCCGCCGCCCAATCCTTTGGCAACGGTGACGATGTCCGGCACCACTTGTTCCTGTTCAAACGCAAAGAATGTCCCAGTTCTTCCTACACCGCACATCACTTCATCAAGAATGAGCAGCACATTATATTGGTCACAGATTTGCCGGATTCGTTTAAAATAACCCTCTGTTGCCGGCAAGGCTCCTGATGTCGCTCCGACGACAGGCTCTGCGACAAATGCCATCACATTTTCCGCTCCAAGTTCTAAGATCTTTTGTTCAAGCTCATTCGCCACTCGAAGAGAGTATTGTTGTTCTGATTCATTGTCATCTTGATCACGGTAGGCGTAACATGGCGCGATGTGATGCCCGTCAGTTAATAACGGCTTGAATGGCTCTCTTCGCCAAGCATTTCCCCCAACTGATAATGCACCCAGAGTGTTACCGTGATAGCTCTGCCTGCGTGCTATTACCTGTTTTTTTTGCGGTTGTCCTGTCTCCACAAAGTACTGTCTTGCCATTTTTAATGCGGATTCTACTGCCTCAGAACCACCGCTAACAAAATAGACATGATTTAACGAGGAGGGCGCTAATGAGCAAAGTAACTCCGCCAATTTTTCACTGGGTGTGTTGGTAAAAAAACCGGTATGAGCGTAAGGAATATCGTTCAATTGGTTGATGATTGCCTGCTTAATATGCGGGTGGCTATGCCCCAAGTTTGATACGGCTGCGCCTCCGCATCCATCTAAATACTGTTTTCCTTCCTTATCATATAGATAAGCGCCTATTCCTTTTGATATTACCGGCAAGCTTGCATGACAATGCCGATGAAAAACGTGTGTCATTGGGACCATTCCTGTATTGAGCTGAACAAAATTTATACTGTGCTAGAAAAGCGACAGTGGCAATGGAAATGAATTCTGAGGGTATGAGTATTGGTAATAGGGGGAGGAGGCTTGGCTACAATCGTGTAAATAATAATCAAGTGCTTAAAATCTAACCGTACAGGTGGTCGTAAGTGTTTTTTAAGATAGTGATAAAGCTATCAATTTCAAAAAATGGTTATTCTGTAATGTCTCTCAATCCGGAATTTACTGAGAAAGTTAGATATACTTCATTAATCTGAATGTTGTATCGAGTTGTTATTGATGGTTCATATTAATGATAGAAAGTTGCTAAGGTTTATACAGGTTATGCCTGTTGTTATTATTGCCGTGGCGACATTTCTTATTATCGTTGTTATGTTTCGTGATAACCGCCTTGAAGCTAATGAGAACTTAGCGACCCTCCGACAAGACTACCTTTTACAGCAAAAAATACGCATTCAACAAGAAGTTGATAGCGTTTATCGACAAATTTCCTATGAAAAAAAACAGACCGAAGACGCTCTCAAGCTCGATCTTAAAGCGCGAATTTATGAAGCGCATCGGATAGCGACGGCTATCTATGAGAAGAATAAAGAGAAATCAGAGCAAGAGATTACTAAACGGATCACTACAGCATTAAGAGCATTGCACTTTAATGAAGGGAGAGGGTATTACTTCATCTATAAGATGGATGGAACAAATGTAATGCTGCCACCTTTGCCTCATATGGAAGGAACGTCTCGCTGGGATATGCAAGATAGCCGAGGTGCTTATATAACACGAGATGTTATTAATATTGCTAAAAATAAGGGAGAAGGCTACCACAGTTGGTGGTTCTTCAAGCCGGGTAATCAGCAGCGAGATCATGAAAAAGTCGGCTTTATTAAGTATTTTTCACCAATGAAATGGATGATAGGAACCGGTGAATATGTCGATAGCTTTGAGAAAAATATACAGGACAAACTATTAGCTAGGATTTCTGAAATTCGATACGGCAGCAATGGTTATGTTTTTGTTTTAGATGAAAATGGCGTAATAAAGGCTCATCAGGATAAATCGATAATTAATACTAATAGGATGAACTTAAGAGATAAAGAAGGTAACGAGTATATAAAGAACATCATTAACAAGGCCAAGTCTGGCGGTGGATTTATTCGTTATCATAGTTTGTTTAAACCTATGAGCATTGATGATAGTGAAAAGGTAAGTTATGTCCGCTGGTTTGGTGACTGGAACTGGACTATAGGTACAGGCTTCTATATTAAAGACTCAGAAATTTATCTGGCAATTAAAGAGAAAACCATAAAACAGCAAAACAGTGATGAATTACTTAAATTGTTGATATACAGTGCCATATTGGCATTTGTAATGACATTGGTTGCCGCATTATTAAGTCGAAAGGTCGCATCGCGCTTTCAGAGCTTTCAATCTAAGATAAGCCAAGATTTTAGCGAATTAGAAAATGCTAAGAATACGATGCAACGCCTCGCCTTGTATGACTCTCTTACCGACCTACCTAACCGATTACAGTTCACACAGTTACTGCGTCAAGCGATTACAGAGTCAGATAAGACCGGTAATTTACTGGCTGTAATATTGGTTGGTTTAGACGACTTTAAGAAAATTAATGATCTGTACGGACACTTTGTTGGTGACAAATTACTGACCATCTTGTCGAGAGAGTTTGAGGCTATATTGGATCCAGGTGATAGCGTTTGTCGCTTTGGAGGCGATGAATTCATCTTTTGTATTCAGAATTTGCACTCTAAAGATGAAGTTGAAAGGAAAATTGCGGTTATTCAAGGCGTATTTTCTGAGGCACAACTGATAAATAATGTGCAGATAAAGTCGAGCTGTTCTGTTGGTGTTTCTTGCTATCCGGAAGATTCATTTAGCGCAGAGGAAGCGATGAGTAATGCCGATATCTCTTTGTACCGTGCTAAAAGCGATAAAAAGGGGACTGTCATCTTTTTTAATTCCGCCATTGCTAAGCAGTTGGAATATGACTTTAAGTTAGAGAGTGAATTAAAAGGTGCATTAGGTCGAAACGAAATTAGTTTGGTTTATCAACCGCAGATATGTACCTCATCGGGTAAAATGATTGGGGTAGAGGCTCTTTGTCGTTGGAATAATCAAGCTTTGGGTTTTGTTTCTCCGGTGGAGTTTATTGATGTTGCGGAGCGTATTGATCTTATTCACTCTATTGGCCAGTTTGTGGTAGAGAAGGCGTGCAGTGATATTGTCGCTGCGTATCCGAATGGAGAAGATGCGGTTAAGCTTTCGGTTAACATATCTCCCAAGCAACTGAAATTGAAACATTTTGCTGATGATTTTCACAATACAATATTGCGCTCAGGTATCGATATTAGTCGGGTAACCATCGAGATTACCGAAAATGTACTGCTGGAGGATCAAGCTTCAGTTACCCCTATCTTACATGAGCTAAGGGAGTTAGGCTTTAGCATTTCCCTTGATGACTTTGGTACAGGTTTCTCGTCATTAAGTTATTTAAATAATTTACCGATTAATGAGATTAAGATTGATCGCTCATTTATAGATAAGATTTTGATTAGTGATCAAAGTGATACTTTGGTTAAGGCCATTTTGGCTATTGGACAGTCTTGTGGAATGAAGGTTGTTGCCGAAGGTGTTGAAACCATTGAACAGTATCATAAATTGCTAGACTACCAATGTGACCTTGTCCAAGGTTACTATTTTGATAAACCTCTTGAATTAGGCCTGTTAGAAGAGCGAACGGAACAGCACTGGAAAAACAAGTGCTCAAGCTCTAAATAACGATAAAGATCAAAAATTTATAACCTCGTTATTGGTTGCTCCTATACTTGCGAGTAAACCGCTTATCTTGAACTATACTTATAGCCAAGTAACCTTTAGCTGTTAGTTTTAATGCGGCAGCTAGAGGTCATTAGGTAGAATTATACCAATGAGTCGTTACTGCGTATGAGGGATTATGGCAGCGGTTAAGGACAATAAGTTATTTCAGTTAATTCGATATGGGCCAGTTATTTTTTTTGGGGTCTTCGCCCTCGCGATTAATTTTATTGTAATTAAAGAAAATTCGGATAGAGCGGAACACAGTATTGATACATTGCGTTCTGAAGTCGTTCGTCGTCAAAAAGAAATTATCAAACAACATGTTGATCAAATAACTAATGAAATTGGTTATCATCAATCTCGAGCGGAAAATGTGCTTAAGACCCAAGCAAAAAATCGAGTAGAAGAAGCTTACCAAATCGCAATTAATCTACACCAAACTAATCTAGATAAATCCAAACAGCAGATAAGCAAAATTATTTCTGAAGCCTTGCGGCCAATACGCTTTTTTGATGGCCGTGGTTATTTCTTTGTATTTAATATGGACGGAACCAATGTGATGCATGGTTTACGTCCTCATGTGGAAGGAAAAAACCTTATTGACTCTGAAGATGTGCGAGGAACGAAAATTCTCAAAGAGCATATTAACTTAGTGAGTCAAAGTGGCGAGGCGTATTATCGATGGTGGTATCCAAAACCGAATTATCCGGAAACTATGGAGTTTGAAAAGATAGGTTTTGCTAAATTGTTTGAACCCTATAATTGGCTAATTGGTACTGGAGAGTATTTAGCCGATGTTGAACATGATATTCAGAAGCAGGTGTTAGACTGGATAAATAATTATAGCTTCGACAATCGTGGTTACATATTTGTTGTTGATAATAACGGCGTTATTTTGTCGCATCGAGAACCTTCTTATGTCGGTATTAATTTAAAGGATTTTAAAGACCCCGCAGGTTTGCAGATGCGGGGAATGATATTGAACAGCGATGCTGATGGTGGTTTTGTTCGATATGATATTCCTACTGTGCCAGAGAGCGATAAAAAAGAAGAAAAGATAAGCTATATCCAAAAAGTGGAGAAATGGGGCTGGTATATAGGTACTGGTTTTTATCTTAAAGATTTTGAAGTCTACTTCTCGAAACAGCGTGGCTTATTAGAAGAAAAAAATAGAGCTGAACTAACAAAAATCACCATATTAAGTGTGCTACTTACGGGTATATTAATGGCCTTGTCCATGTTGCTTAGTAATAATTTGGCGAGACGTTTTGAGCGCTTTCAATCTAGAATTGATGATGATTTTTGTGAACTGGAAGTGACCCGAGATCGAATGCAACATATGGCGCTACACGATGCATTAACTGGCTTACCGAATCGACTGCTACTGCTGGATAACATCAATCAAGGTATTGATATTAGTAGAAAAAATGGCAGTTATTTAGCGGTTATTTTTGTTGATTTAGATGATTTTAAGAAAGTAAATGATCTTTATGGACATTCATCGGGTGATAAATTGTTAGAAATTATTAGCCGTAAGTTTGAAACCTTGCTTGGTGACAATGATACGGTTTCTCGTTTTGGTGGTGATGAGTTTATATTTTGTTTTCCTATGTTGGATGATATTTCTCAGGCGGAGAAACGAGTCAGTAAAATTAAGGATGTATTTCGAGATCAGTTTGTTATTAATGGCAAAATATTATCCAGTAATTGTAGTGTCGGCATAAGTATGTACCCGAATGACAGTGACGATGCTGAGTCATTGATCCGTAAAGCGGATATCGTGTTATATCGAGCAAAATCGATTCGCAAAGGCGACGTGATGTTCTACGACAACAAAATCAATCAACAAGTGCAGCTTGATTTCTTGCTTGAAGAAGAGCTAAGGCGTGCGTTGAGAAAAGGTGAGTTGTCTGTTCTCTATCAACCTCAGATTAACGTTAAGAAGCAAAAATTGGTCTCTGTCGAGGCATTAGCCCGATGGAATAATGACCGTATGGGTTGTGTATCACCAAGTAAATTTATTGCTATCGCAGAAGATATGGGGCTGATTAATGAAATTGGCTTATTTGTATTTAGAACCGCGTGTGAAGATATTTTGAGCTATTCACCGAACTCCAGTCACGCGATTAAAGTCTCTATTAATATTTCCCCTAAACAGTTAATGAGAGAAACGTTCGCCGAAGAGTTGCTAACCATTACCAATGATGTCGGGATTGATGTAGAGAGAATTAACCTTGAGATCACTGAAAATGTATTAATTAATGATATGGACAAAGTGGCTCCGGTATTGAATATGCTGAGAAATCTTGGTTTTGGTATTTCATTGGATGATTTCGGAACGGGTTATTCGTCATTAAGTTACTTAAATAGTTTACCCATTACTGAAATTAAAATAGATCGCTGTTTTGTGGATAAATTATTGGTTAGTGAGCAGAGTAATACCTTGGTGAAAGCCATTATTGCTATTGGGGAGTCGTGCGGCATGCAAGTTGTCGCGGAAGGGGTGGAAACAAAAAAACAGTATCAGCAATTGATGTCCTACGGCTGTAACCTTGTCCAAGGTTATTATTTTGACCGCCCGCTGCCTATAGATAAGTTAATGTCACGAACTGAAGGGCAGGAGAGTGCGTGATATAGAACTGAACAGCGAGTTTATACGGCTGTCCAGTTCTGATGCTGCTTATCGAGTGCGTTGTCGATTACCCTTCTGATTGCCTTTCCCTTTGCCTCTTTCCGATGGGTTCTTAGCGGATTTACTGTTGGGCTTTTTATTTCCATCAGTACGAATATCAGGTTGCCCTTTGCTGTGTTTGGTGGCAAAACGGTTGGCACCATGCCTGCCGGACTTTCTGCGTTGGGCAGGCGTTTTACTCTCTTTATCTTCAGCAGGTATTAAGCAGCCCCGTTTATCGCCTATTAAATGCGCTTTGCCCATGTCTGTTAGGGCTTCTCGCAGTAATGGCCAGTTCTTCGGATCATGGTAACGTAGCAGTGCTTTATGCAATCTTCTTTGTCTTTCCCCTTTAGCAACGGGAACATCTTCTCGTTTCTTGTACTTCACTCTTTTTAAAGGATTGGTTTCTGAGTAATACATCGCGGTTGCATTACACATAGGCGACGGATAGAAGTTTTGTACTTGGTCACACTCAAAATTGTTGGCTTTTAACCACAAGGCAAGGTTAAGCATATCTTCATTTTCTGCTCCCGGATGAGCAGAAATAAAGTAGGGGATGAGATACTGCTTTTTCCCTGCTTCTGCACTGTACTTCTGGAACATATCTTTGAAAGTGTCATAGCTGCCCATACCCGGTTTCATCATCTTATCCAGAGGTGATTTTTCCGTGTGTTCTGGGGCAATTTTCAGGTAACCCCCTACGTGGTGAGTAACTAACTCTTTAACGTATTCGGGTGACTGAATGGCGAGATCGTATCGGACGCCCGATGCAATCATTATTTTTTTGATGCCTTTTACTTTTCGTGCAGAACGATAAAGGTCGATTAACTGCTGGTGATCGGTATCCAGTTTGTTACATATTCTCGGGAATACACAAGATGGGTGTCGGCAGTTTTTTTCTGCTTTAGGATCAGAGCAACCGAGGCGATACATGTTTGCCGTTGGGCCACCAAGATCGGAAATTGTGCCTGTAAAACCGGGTACTTTGTCGCGAATTTCTTCTAACTCGGTCAGAATAGACTCTTTTGAACGGTTCTGGATTATACGCCCTTCATGTTCAGTGATAGAACAAAATGAACAGCCACCAAAACATCCACGCATGATATTGACTGACGTTTTGATCATGTCGTAGGCAGGGATTTTAGCTTTGCCATACATAGGGTGAGGCACGCGAGCAAAAGGCAAACCAAACACGTAATCCATCTCTTCGGTTGTCAATGGAATAGGCGGTTGGTTAACCCACAACTCTCGATTACCGTGTTTTTGGATTAATGCCCGACCAGAGTATGGGTTAGTCTCTAAATGCATTACGCGGCTGGCATGTGCGTACAATATCCGGTCATTGTTGAGTTTTTCATAAGGTGGCAGACGGACTGCTGTGGTTTTTGCATCGTGTCGTGACGGGCGAACAGTAATTGCAGTCGCTTGTTGCTCTTTTTCTTCTACCTTGTCATCGCAGTTGCTCTCAACCTGATATGGGTTAATCGGTACAAATGCTTTACCCGGTTTTTCGATTCTTGATGAATCAATGATCTTAAACTGCTCCGGCGCTTGCGCAAGGTTAACCGCAGTGCCTCGAATATCCGTTAATGCTGAGATAGGCTCGCCTGCTGCAAGACGGTGCGCGACATCGATAAGTGCGCGTTCAGCGTTTCCAAATAGTAAAATATCGGCTTTTGCATCAAACAGGACAGAACGACGTACTTTGTCAGACCAATAATCATAATGAGCAATTCGTCGTAAACTTGCTTCGATACCACCAAGAACGATAGGAGCTTCTTTAAATGCTTCGCGACAACGTTGTGAATAGACGAGCACGGCTCTGTCTGGGCGTTTGCCCCCTTCGTTGTTTGGTGTGTAAGCGTCATCATGTCTCAGTTTTCTATCTGCTGTATAGCGATTGATCATCGAGTCCATGTTGCCAGCAGTGATGCCAAAAAACAGATTGGGTTTACCTAGCTTAGTAAATGCCTCTTTGTTGCTCCAATCAGGTTGGGCAATGATTCCTACCCGAAAACCTTGAGCTTCCAATAGTCGGCCAATAATCGCCATACCAAAGCTTGGATGATCAACATAGGCATCCCCTGTCACAATTATAATGTCACAGCTATCCCAACCGAGTTGTTTCATTTCTTTCCTACTGGTAGGAAGAAAGGGTGCTGTGCCGAAGCACTCAGCCCAAAATGGCTTGTAATCGAATATGGGAGTAACTTCTTTGTGCAGTATTGCCTTGTGCATTTTTTGACCTCAAATCTAGCAGGCGGGCATCATACCAAATCTTGCTTGGTCGTCTAGCATTTTCCTGCGGTTGCTAGAGTCTAAATTTGCTCTCCGCCTGTAATCGACCACATAGAAGTGGAGATATGCTATCATCGCCGCTGATTTTTTTTAGTTAGCTAATTCTATGACCTATTCAGCACTTATTCTTCTTGCACCAATGTTATTGGGCGCTCAAATAATTATTACCTTAGTTCTTCAGAAAGGGGAAATTTGTCCTGGTCAAAGGGGTAGGGTTCATAAGCTACTACCGGCATTAGGCGTTCTTTGGCTGGCAATTACGTCGGTGGAGCTGCTGGCATTTTTGGTGGCAGGTGCAATATTCTATTTTTACTCAAAGGTAAAAGTGGGTAAAACCAAAGACAAAGGTCCTCTTTGGATGCTCTATTTTGCCAACGGATTAGCTATCGCCTTTGTCGTGAGTCAGCTCTCTCAATTTGATTCTATTGCTGCTTATTGCGGCTGGATTCTCTATGTCTTTTTATTGGGAGCAGTCTTTGCCAACCTGACGTTAACAATCGCTAGAAGTCGATTAGACGCATTTCACCGTTTATTGCCTTTTGTTGGTCTAACGAGTGGTATCGCATTCGCTGCCACACTGTTTGTTCAACTGCTCTCTATTCAAGAAAGTATATTAACCACGTTGCTCTGGCCTCTATCTATCGGCTTACTGCTGCTTATCTCTGGTCTGTTGATCTGGAGTGTTCATCTATTTGCCAGCACTATCGCGGTTACCAAAGCACGGTTAGTTGTTGCTCTGGTTATGCTCTACGCGGCATGTCTAAGTTTTTATCCAATCATGCAACTCTAAATCCGGCATCTGAGTTTACTCTGGGATATCTGGTTTCCAAACTAAGCAGTTAGGTCTACGCTTAATAAAGGATGCGCAGCAAGAGTAAACTCAATGGATTTAAGTAATATTAAACGTTTTGATAGTAGTATTTTGTTAGGTATTGTTAATGAGAAACTGCGTTTAGAGTGTGACAGTTTTGATGAGTTGATTCGTCGATACGAGATGGATGTAGATAGCTTAGTGGATAAACTTGATACGCTGGGTTATCAGTATGACCCGTTAACTAATCAATTTAAGTCACTTTAGTACGGCGAGATTTTGGCAAAGTAACGGTGCCAGAACAGAAAAACGCTACAAAAGTAAAATGGGCTAAACGCCCATTTTAGAATAACCAGAATGATGATTATATCTGGTTTATGTCAGCCATTTACGCTTACTGTTTCCAGTCGGCCAGTTCAAACACCAGAGTGTTGCTCTTGCCTTTTAGTATTAGCTGTTTGTCAGTTAAAGCAATGTCACTCCAGTCCGATATAGACTCGGCGAATAGGCGTTCGGTATTCATCGCATTTCCAACGCACATTTTCATGGTCATTCCCATTTTCTCGATACGAAATTGGTTGTCTTTTAGTTCGCTTTGACCAAAGAAGTTATTGCAGCCAGCATTACCATTTGCCATCAAACCTTCACCGATCTCTAAATTCGGTGCATGCATATTATTTGCGGCTACAAATGGTTCATCATTTACTTTCACTAACGTCCAATTGTGATGCTGAAGATCTTCTGCTGTGATACTACTCTGTTCTGTACTACTTTTAGAACATGCCGCGAGCAGAAGAGGTAAGGTGAGGATTGCTAAAATCTTTTTCATAACTATTCCAATCTGTAAGAAATATAGAGAGTACTTATTTAGTCTAACCCTATGTCAGCAAAAAGTAAGGCTTAGGTTACTATTTGTTTACAAATAGTGAGCAATTGTTGTTTACAAATAGTAAGCAATTGCACTCAAACAACCTTAAAATTACTTTGATATATAATTAAACAAGATAACCAGCAAATTGAGCTTGTATGGAACAATTAGAATTTTTTACTGTTGTTAGCCCTTGCATCGGAGTCTGTACTAGCGATGAGAAAGGGTATTGCAAAGGGTGCATGAGAAAGAGAGAGGAGCGGTTTAATTGGCTCTCTTATACGCCAGCCCAGCAGCTGCATGTTATTAAGCTGTGCCGTCAACGGTATTTGCGTAAAAATAAAAAGATTAAAAAACAGGCTGTGATGGATTCCGAATTGGAGAATATTCAGCAAGGATTGTTTGATCTTGATAACGAATAAAAAGGACTAAGCGACAGTAGCCGTTTAGTCCTTTGTTGTTTACGTAATATTCTTGCTTACGTAATATTGCTGTTTACGTAATATTGCTGTTTACGTAATATTGCTGTTTACGTAATATTGCTGCTTACGTAATATTGCTGTTTACGTAATATTGCTGCTTACGTAATTTTGCTGTTTACGTAATTTTGTTAAAGCGTATTAAACCGCAGGAACCTGCTGAGTAATACAGTGAATGTTACCACCGCCTAACAGTATCTCTCGTGCATTAACACCGGTTACTTTGTAGCCAGGATACAGTTCATTGAGTAGTGCTTCTACGTCTGCATCCAGTTTTTCGTCGAGTAATGGGTAAACAATATGATCATTAGTGATCAAATAGTTAGCATAAGAACCCGCTAGGCGTTCGCCTGGTGTTCTTTCCATTCCTTCAGAAACGTCAACGCCACTTGCTTCGTCGTCAGAGATAAACAGTGGTCCCGGCATTGGTAGTTTATGTACTTTAATTTGTCGACCTTTTGCATCGGTTTGACTCAACAAGCTATCTAATGCCGCTCTAGAGATGGCGTACTGAGGGTCGTTCTCATCTTCACACCAAGTCAGGACGACTTCACCCGGACGAACAATATGGATCAAGTTATCAACGTGTCCATTGGTTTCATCATTGAACAGCCCGTTTGGTATCCAGACGACCTTATCTACAGACAGATAATCACAAAGAACTTGCTCGATTTCTGCTTTGCTTAATTCTGGGTTACGGCTTGGGTGTAACAGGCACTCTTCAGTTGTGTATAAAGTGCCTTCGCCATCAACGTGAATTGAACCGCCTTCTAATACGATAGGAGCGCGGTAGCTGTTATCTTCATGTATTTCACATATTTTTTGTGCTACAGCATCATCTTTATCCCATGGGAAGTACAAGCCATCAACTAGGCCTCCCCAAGCGTTAAAGTGCCAATCTACGCCTCGGCGTTCACCTTTATCATTAATAACGTATGAAGGGCCGATATCACGCATCCATGAATCATCTGTGCTCATCTCTACCAATTTAATGTGTTCAGGGAGTAACGTCCGCGCATTCTCAAACTGCTGAGCGCTCACTGCCATAATCACTGGTGTTGTCATGGCTATCGCTTTTGCAACTTCAACAAATGTTGTTTGAGCTGGCTTACCGCCATAACGCCAGTTATCTGTTCTTTCTGGCCAAGCCATCCAAATTGCTGCTTGGGGCTCATGTTCACCCGGCATTCTAAATCCGTCTTGTCTTGGTGTTGAATTAATTCTTTTGCTCATTTTCAGGCCTCCTACATTAATGGCTATGAGTTAAATTGTCAGATTCTTCAGGTGCAGCGTTGTTCTTTTTATTGACTGCCAGTTTTAGTAAATACTCGCCAATTAAGATGGTGGCGATAACACCGATTAGTACGGGTGCACTGTATACCCAGTCAACACTCATAGTGATTAAGTCAGGGAAGATAAATAATACTACAGCTTGAGCAATGACAATAAAGCAAATAATACTAAGTGCCCATTGAACACCCATTCCACCTGGTACTCGGAAAGGTCTTTCTGTATCCGCATCTGCAATGCGAAGTTTTAGATATGACGGGAACATAAATAGGTATGGCAGTAAGAATACGCAGCTTGAGAATGCGAATACTGACCAGAATAGCTCATCACTGTCTTGAGCAAACAGGGCATACGCTAAGATTACGATAGTAGAGATAATACCTGTGATATTGTTGGCACCTACAGGTGTGTCGTGTTTCTCAGACATTTTGCCTACGATTTCAGGAAGTTCACCTTCGCTGGCCGCTTCAGCTGCTGCACGGCTTGCACCCATAGTCCAAGTCACCATGTTACCGATGAAAGTGAGCAGAGCCATAACACCGATCGCATTCACCATGAATTGACCAAATGCGCTGTCACCAAATAACTTGTGCAGTGTATCGATAATACCGGCAACGAGACCGATATCTTCTACTGGAAGTGCTAATAGGATACCAACAGTACCAAATACGTATAGGAACGCAGTTATACCAGCCGCCAAGAAGATAGACTTAGGCATGTCACGCACATCTTTCATCTCTTTGGTCATGGTTGCAACCAACTCAAAACCCATTAAGTTAAAGACCAATGCTGGAAGGAAAGCAGCACCTGTATCCAGGCTTGGCATCATTGCTTGAATAGTGAATTCGTTTGCAACACCGTTTTTGGCTGCGTAGATAAAGCCACCAAAACCCAATACAGAGATAACAGTGATTTTTAGAATGGCACCAATATTGGTGACCCAAACGCCAACGTCGACAGAAACGTTACATATCCAGATTGTTAACCAAGTGAGTACAACGCAGATAGCAATTTGTGCCATAAGAGAAAGATCAGGGAAGAAAAGTTCTGCAAACATACCTGCAAACATTATGTATACCGCTGGCATCCATAAGCCGACGTTAATCCAATAGAACCAAGTTGTTCTTACTGCCCATTTGTAGCCAAATGCTTTTTTTACCCAGTCATAGATACCACCATCTCCCGGATAAGTCGTTCCTAGTTCAGAAGTGATTAAACCGTAAGGGATAACAAATATAACCAGTGTGACTAACCACCAGCCGATAGAGCTAACCCCAATTGAGGCTGATGCTGTTAATGTATCAACAACAATAACAGCACATAAGCTAAATAGGGCTAGACTACCTACACCCATTTTTCCGCTTGAACTTTGCGTTTCCATATTATTCTCCGTGTTTATTCACACGAGTAAATTATTTACTTAGTGAAATTTAAATTACAATTCGACCTTATAAATATTAATTACTTTGAATCGGTTCTTATGTTATTAGAATCACTTATCGGTGTTCATATATTAATTGTAGGGAAAGACGTGACGCCACCCATAAATAAGCTTGGTTGAATTGTCTCAGTTGAGAAAATTGATTCTGATCAAGTTTTCTTTAAAGTGGCTAGACAACACTTCCAAGATTGGAAAGATCTTTCTATAACAATAAATATGCAATATATTTGGATACCCAGTAAATTGAGAGTTGGCGAATTTATGCAGTTTAGAGTTCTGCATTTTTTGGGCATTTAAAGAGATACTTAATGGCTATAGTTGGTAGATAGCAGTAGGATACGGGGTATTGAGATTAGCTATATCACTGGGTAAGTAATAACAGAAATGCAGGATTGGTCGCTGTTTAAGCTGAAACGTAATAAATTTGTATGAACTGGTAAGCTAAAATACTGGTAAGAATAAGGTAGAAAAATGAAAAAAGAGTCTACAGAACAAAGGCTTGAAAGAATACACAAAGCGGCTATTCAACTAGCTTCACAAAGAAATGTTAACTCAATCTCTATCTATGATGTTGCTAAAGAAGCGGCGATCGCCGCTTCAACGGTTTACCATCATTACCCAAATATAGAGTCATTGATTTGTGAACTGATGAATGATGTTTTTGATGATTTTCTCAGTGTTTTAGATACCGCGGTAGAGTCTGATAAAGTGACACATTGGAGTGATATCAACCGTATGATTGAGCAGAGTTTTGTTGACTATTATATGTCTACTCCGTTGGCTCAGCACACGTTATTAGGCCAGCACACCTACGCGACAGTACGTCATGCCGATGCACAAAATGATCAGCTGTTAGGTCAACGTGTAGAAGCGATTTATCGTCAATTTTACACCTTGCCAGAACTGCCTAAAGATGTGAATATTTTTGCAATCGCTTTACAGGTTGCAGATAAAGTTTACTCGATGAATTATCGTGAAAATGGAGAGATTGCTCCAGAGATGGCAAGAGAAGCGATTGTTTTAACTGAGGCTTATTTAGGGGTTTATTTACCCAAGCATCTACCAAAAATTAATTAATTTGTCTCTGTTATATATAAGGCGCTGTATTATTCAGCGCCTTTTTTTATCGCTATTAAAATCAAATATCGAAAAAATAGAGTAGCGATAAAATTAGTTTGTGAACTCTGTCATGTAAATTTTCAGACTCGTCCCAAATACGCCGATTAGTGATTCTAGTTTTAGAAATGAGATTTGTATTTATGGATACTAAATCCATCGAGATTGGTTGTTGAATTTAATTGACCAGCCAAAGATTAAAACATAGTCAGCATACATTTAAGTGCTAACGACAACACGAATAACGTATACAAGGAACCACAAATATGAAACTGCCATCTTCAAGTGCAACTGATCTAAACAAAGCTAATCTGGAACATATGGTTTCAATGAAAGACTTCTCTGTAAAAGAGATGGACGACATGATGGAGCTGATGACTTATCTTAAAGAAGCAAGAAAAGACAATGCTGTTCCTCAGTTATTTAAAGGCAAGTCTGTCGGTATGATTTTTGAAGCGGGTTCTACTCGTACTCGCGTATCATTTGAAGTTGCTGCAACACTACTGGGCGGCCATGCCCTGTTTTTATCTCCTAAAGATATCCATTTAGGTGGCAAAGAGTCCATTGATGATACTTCTCGCGTATTGTCTCGTATGTGTGATGTGATTATGGCGCGTACCAACAGCCCTGAAACTCTTGATGGCTTGCTAGAAATGTCGACTGTTCCTGTCATTAACGGTCTAGATACCCGATTCCACCCAACTCAGATGCTTGCTGACCTATACACAATCAAAGAGCACATCACTGACGGCCGTACGTTGTCAGATTTAACTTTGGCATTTATGGGTGACGCTACCGATGTTTGTCGTTCTCTTATGCTAACTTGTGCTAAATATGGCATGGGCTTTAAGCAAATTGGTCCTAAGAAGTATCAAATGGAGCAAGAGTGGATCGATATGGCACAATCTTTCTGTGAAGAGTCTGGTGGTCATATTGAAATTACCGATGATGTAGAAAGAATTAGTGACTGTGATGTGGTGTATGGTGACAGCTTCTACTGGGTAACACAAATGGATGAAAAAGAAGAGCGTCTAGCTGCCTTTATGCCAGATTATGTTATTAGTGAAGAGTTGATGGCAAAAGCAAAACCAGGAGCAATGTTACTTCACTGTCTACCTGCAAATGATAAAGAAGAAGTGACGCGTGGAGCATTGGAGAGTGAATATTCCGTTGCGTTCGATGAAGCCGAAAACCGCTTAACTGCGCAAATGGCTATTTTGGTTTACTTTACTCATAAGTCAATTAAAGAGCCAACAGAAGAAAAACTTGCTATGCATAAAGAAAAAATTGAAGGGTTTCTTGCTAAATTGTAAAAATAATCATGCTATAAAGTAGCTAAATTATAATCGCTCCACATAGGCCTGACTGAAAAGTCAGGCCTTTTTTTATTTCTTAAATACTGGTCAATGACATTTAATAATTTAATAGATATTTATATGCCGTGGCATTGTACGTAAGTTTTTTTCAAAATGTGCACCTGTCATTGTTATTTCTAATAAATTAATTTTTTATGAGTGCTTAGCTATGAGAAAGAAAGTGGTATGCGTTGTTGATGATCATGGATTTGTTAACGATTTAGTTAAAACTTGTTTTAGTAGCTTATTTGGTGAAGAGTTTGAATTTAGATATTTTTCAAGTGGTAATCAATTTTCTGAATATTTGGATTTGGATGAAGAAGAACTAGACATCGTATTTCTAGACATGAAGATGGATGATGGCGATGGTGTTAGTGTTCTCAATAAGCTCTCTTCTCTTCATAAGAATGAAGTGCCGCTGTTTATTTTGACAGCATTAGAGGAGAGCTTAGTGAATTATATTGTTGAGTCCCTTTCTGATTCCAAGCTTAATATTGTGCAAGTGGTTTCCAAAAACTCACCGGGAAGCTTATATAAGGAAATAGAGAGATATAAAAAACAGATAATCCATGGTTTTAAGAGTGAATGCGAGTCGTTTGATGGTCCCAAAATACCTCGCTTAATGAGCACTGATTTATCAGATTTTGCACATTATATAGATGAGTGCCTTGTCCCCTTCATTCAGCCCAAAGTGAATATAAAGAATGATTGCGTAAGTGGTTTTGAACTGCTCGCGAGAATAATCGACCCTGAGCACGGTGTTGTCCTTCCTTTTACATTTTTGCCAGAAATAAACAGTATAGAAAAGCAGTACATTTTCAATATTAAGGTGATTGAACGATTTATGTTAGTGATTGAAGAGCTCTTAACGGAGGGCTACCGCTTTAATTACTCCATAAACATCGATCCAATGGCGATCTCTTATCCTAGTTTTATCGAAGATTTAGACAAAATTATAGAAAACAAACCGATGTTGAGTCGTTGGGTTACTTTTGAGCTAACGGAGACATCGGAGTTAATCGGATCAGATTGCAACCTTAAGCTGGCACAACTGAAAATGAAAGGCTTTAAAATCTCAATTGATGACTTTGGAAAAGGCTTTTCTAACTTAAATAGAATCAAATCTCTACCTTATGACGAAGTAAAAATTGATCGAAAACTAATATGCGCTATAGAACACTCTGTTTCAGATAAGCAGTTGGTTTTTACGGTAATCAATTACCTGGTTGATATAGGTAAAAGTGTTGTAGCAGAAGGTGTCGAGCATATATCGACGTTAAATACTTTAAAAACGACGCGGTGTACTGAAGTGCAAGGCTTTTATTATTCTTGTCCTAAACCTTATTTCGACATCGATAGTATCTTGTACAACTTATTTATAACAAGAATAAATGAACTTTTAAAATATATTGATGTGTCTGAACTTTCATCAATGTATAAAGAGCTATTTGATAACACGGTTTCTGATATTGAGGCGTTGTCATCAATAGAAGTTCCTCAACAAAGAAGAGATATCATTCATAAAATAAAAGGGAGTATGGCTACCGGAGGGTTTAATGAGTGTCTTCATTATTTAAATAAATTTCGAGACTGTAATGCTGAGCAACTCAATAGTCACTGTAGACAATTAAAAGAGATGTTGTTTTGTTATAAGAAAATACTGATTAAGTTTAATCTGATATTTTTATAAAAATTCAGAGTTAGTATCAATCGTTGAGAGGATTTGTTGCAATAGTAACTAGGTTGAATGATATGAAAATATTTAAATTTTTTGAGGCTTTAAAGCTCGCACGAAAAGTTCTAGGATTAACTCAAGCACAAGTGGCCGATATTATCTCTAAACCTCGAACGGGTAGTGTTTGTGATACAAGTACTATTAGTCGCTGGGAGGGTGGTGGTGTTGTTCCTCCCCACAAAAAGCAGATAGAAATATTTACTGAATTGAATCTTGATTTTGAATACCTCAAAGGAAGTCGTTTTTTCAATATAGATGGCGAAGCTTTGGAGCGATATTTTAAACAGAGTTTATTTGAAAATTGCCATTGGGATTTTGCTTGTGATGAAGGGGATGACTATTTTATTTCAAATGACACCACGGTAAAGACGTCAGTTAAATCAGATAGACAGAAACTAGAATACTCGATTTATTATGAAGATTCTGGAAACTTGCTAGGTAAACTTGATTACGACCTAAAAGAGAGAGAAGAGCTGTTTAGCCAATCCATATTGACCATTAACAGTATCTACTGCACGAGAAAAAGTATTTTATTAGATATGGTGGCTTTCTTGATCGCCAATTTAACATCGAGAGAAGTGGAAAATATCGTCTATTTCTCCTCAAACAAGTTGTCTCCAATATGCAGATTGTTGAAGAGCATTGGTTTCCAACCCCATAAACACGGCACCGAAGGGTACTGTTTTATGCTTGATTATCACACAATGCTGTACAACCAATCTCTATTTTACTTGTCACTAGTGGATAAAGACAGATTTCAGTAATGGATTACTTCTCGTTCATATACTGACACAGTTGATCATAGGGCAGCGGTTTAGAGAAGTAGTAGCCTTGGAACTGGAAGCAGTCATTATCTATCAGTAACTGTTTCTGAGCTGAGGTTTCTACTCCTTCCGCAATTATGGTCATGCCTAAACGCTGACCAATAGAAATAACATTGGTAATCATGGCCAGCGAGCGAGAATCTTCGTCAATCTTATCAACAAAACTCTTATCGATTTTAAGTTCATCAATAACAAGCTCATTTAACATACTCAATGAAGAGTATCCGGTACCAAAATCATCTAGTGATATCTGTATGCCTTGCTTCTGTAAATAAGCACAAATAGGTTTAATTTTATTGAGATCCTCGATGAATAGGTTTTCTGTGATCTCTAAAGTGATGGTTTCGGGACTGAGTCCAAACGCTTTTATACTGGCGAGTATCCTTTCTGCGAACAGCTCTTCCGTAAATTGACGTACGGAAATATTGATTGAAAGCTTAAGTGGCTTATCAAGGGTTCGGTTTAATTTGGATAGGTCTGTTAAAGATTTGTCGATAATGAGTTGTCCTAGTTTACTCATTAATCCGGTCGATTCTGCAATGGCGATAAACTTCTCAGGGCTGACAAAGCCAAGTGTTTCATCTATCCAACGAACGAGTGCCTCAACGCCATAAATCTCACCGTTTTTGTCAACCTGTGGCTGATAGACCATAAATGGCGTTTCTTGCTCTATGGCGACTCTCAGTTTTTGTTCAAGTTGGACATGTTGATAATGCTCTTCTTGCATCTGACTGGAGAAGAAACAGGTAGAGTTACGTTTCTTTTTCGCACTATGAAGTGCTATGTCAGCAGCACTAAGTAAATCATTTAGTTTTACGCCATTCTCTGGATAGCGAGAGACACCGATGCAACTGCCTAAGAGAATACTGCTATTTTTGACTATGTAAGGTTCGGCTAAACTGGTTGAGATAAGTTTGGTGGTATATTGCAATTGTGCATGTTCGCATGAATAGGTTAAAAAGATAAATTCGTCGCTGGATTCTCGAATTAGTAAGCCATCTGAAGCTAAAATTTGGCTCAATCTTTGTGTTGCTTGGATTAATACTTTGTCTCCAAATTCATGACCATAACTATCATTTACGCTTTTAAAATTGTCTATATCGATATACATCAAGGCGAAAGGTGGGTTATTGCCGGACTCTGAGTTAATCCATTCATTGATACAAGAGCGTAAATACTGCCGATTGGGTAGATTGGTTAAAGAGTCATGTTGAGCTTGATAAACCAACTTACTGTTAGTTTTAATTTCACTGTTGGCAATTGAACGGATAAGAATAAATAGAATAAACATTGAGCTAACAAAGAAGCCCAAGATAACCATAAATCTGGATATAAAAATTTGATTGATATACTGCTGTTTAATGTTTGATACAAAAAACAGTTCAGAATATGGATCGTATTTCACGACTAAGTGTTGGTTTTTATCACCAATAATGTAATTAATAGATTGGATAGATGGCAATTCATTGCTGATTGCTTCAGAGAAGGTAGAGTTAAGTAACGGGAGCAAGTCTTGGTTACTTTTCTGTGAGTAATTTATATCAGAATCAGAAGAGTACTGATTATAGCCATCTTTACGAATAATCTGGATATTGTGATAACTATTTAGCTCATCTCCTACACCAAATAGAGGTGAATTATCAATTCGGATACCAGCCGTCATGACTGCAATAGGTTGAGTTCGGTCTTTACCAGCATAGATTGAACGACGTATTGGCATTGCATAAGTTTTTGTTTTTAAAGCATTGACTAAATAAGTTGGGCCAATGGATATTTTGTCGATACTACGAGCTATTTGAAATGATGGCTTGGTTTGTGGAAGCTCCATAAGGTTTGGCAGCTTATTAAGAGCAAAGTTCGAGCTGGCAACTAAAGGTGTGCCATCATAGGCCACAAGACCAAGTCCTAATAGAGCTGGGTAGTTCACCATGATCTCATCTAATGTCTTATCGTGAACTGGATGAGTAAGAGTTGGGTACTCTGCTACCATTTGTAACCCTAAAATATGCAGCAGAGCATCTTGTGTTCGAAAGAAAGCGTGAACGGAATTAGAAAACAGAGTAATGCTGCTTTTTTGCTCATTGTGAAAGCGTTCTACCGTATTATCGTGCAAATAAACAGTAACAAAGCCAAAAGCCAATAATGAAATGATAAATATGAGTGCAAAAATAGCCCAGATTTTCTGTTTTAACTTAGCCATAAATTTATTATATGTTTTTATTCTTAATCATAATATATAGCAAGTTCTAAGAATGTACCAACTCGAACTGACAAAAATGTCATGTAAAACAGTGAAATAGTATTTATGGAGTATAAAACGTCTTTATTTTCTTTGCTAACTAATGACCAAGTAAGAATTAGGGCATACTGATATATATTAACCTCAGCTCGGGATAATTTAAGCCGCTCAGTACTGCTCTTATAGCGTCTGACTTCGTTAAAATCAACGTGATAGAATAACTATCACTTATAATTTTGCCTTGTCATTCATCTAAAATAGCAGCACTGCGCCTAGTTAAAGCTTAACTTATTATTAAATATGGAATTTTGACTTTCTTATCCCGAGTTGAGGTTATATTAGAAAATTAAAACCTAATTAATTGGAAACAGATAATCTGTTAGATGGTTGCTTCTTTTCTAGTATGGTGCTTGCCACAATGCTGCCAAGACATACTGCAAGTAAAGCTAGTGTCGTCACAACATCCAACCTTTCAGAGAAAACGGCAAAGGCAAGCAACGCAGCTACGATTGGTGTGCTTGCTGCAAACGCCGCACAACGCTCTGCTCCTAGCTGTTTTATCGCATACAGATATGTGAACGATGCCAGTAATCCAGCTCCAATCCCTTGCAGTAATATATGTCCAATTACCTCTTGCCATGGCCAGTGCACAATGTTGCTGCTTATTAACGAACTGTTTAATTGTTGACTGGCGATAGCAGCAAACAAACATAATGTTGATATACAAGCGACCAAACCCGCACAAACCAAAGGGGGTAAGCCTGCTACTCGTGCACTGATGGTAAACAGCGCCCACATAAAACTGGCACCAAGAAACATGAGCTGACCGGTGAACAAGCTATTGTTAGACGTTGCTAAGCTATTGAACAAAAACAGAACAATGCCAAAGCCTATTAGTATCAATCCAACTCGTCTATGTAATCCTGAAGGTTGTTTATAACAGGTAATGGCGATACCAGTAACAAATAGCGGTAAGGTTCCAGGAATTAAGGCGCTTGCATGAGCAACTGGTGCATACTGCATAGCATGACTGGCTACTAATAAGTAGGGGAGGCCACTGCCAATAAAAATACCGATTAAGTATTTTATCGGTACCTTTTTAATTTGATGACGAGCATTAATAACAACTGGTAGTAATAATATTGTTGGCAGTAAGAAGCGCGCTAAAGCAATATCGGCAGAAGTGAGATCCGAGTTTGCCCCACCTTTGAGTGAGATAAAGAAGCCTGACCACAAAATTATGGTAACAAAAATAGCCAAATGACCAAGAATCATAAATGTTAACTTTTTGTTATTAAATAATAAGAGTATTATGCATCGTCTTAGATGGTGGAAATAGGCTAATTATGGTTGTTTTTGCCTAGATATTGGTGGAAATGATAATAAACTAACTTATTAAAGATGAATAAAGCCAATTTTTCATAAGGAAGTGATTTGATGGGTATAAGCATGGATAAATTTGATCAACATTTATTAGAACTATTGCAGCAAGATGGACGGTTAAGCACGGTGGAGCTAGCGGAGCGTGTTGGTCTATCTGCTTCTCCGTGTGCTCGTAGATTGAAAAAGCTGGAACAGCAGGGCGTTATTGAAGGGTACAGTGCGTTATTAAATCGTCAAAAAATAGGTATCGCAATGACGGTTTTTGTTGAGGTGAGTTTAAGTAATCACCAAGCACAAAGCATTGATAAGTTTGAGGCTGAAATAGTAGAAATGAAACAAGTGGTCAGTTGCCATGTTGTGTCTGGAGCGTATGACTATTTATTAGAAGTGGTGAGTCAAGATTTGAACGATTACGAGCTTTTTATTCGCCAACTACAGTGTGTGGACAATGTTAAGGATATTCATACTCATATGGCGATGCGTCAAGTTAAAGGGCGAGCGTCTTTGCCGATACTAAACTGAAGCGTTTTGTGCGCTAGTGTGTCTTTTGTCACTTATATTTAGGTGAAACTGATAGAGGTTTCAAAGTTTAGCGACTTCTAATGCAAACAGAGCGTCTCTCTTACTATAATGAACAAGTGGTATTTAGTTAGTGAATGTATATGGCTCAATTATCCAATATAACCTCTTTTCTGGAGTTCTTAGGTGATGCAGTAATTGTCGTCAACCACTCCTCTGATATCGTCTATGTGAACTCTGCTTGTGCAGAGCTATTTCATTACTCTGAATCTGAGCTTAGTTCGATGAAATTGGATGCGCTAATGCCAGACGTTTATGCCAATACTCACCGTCTAGAAGTGAGCAACTTCATCGAGGCGCGTAAGCCAGCGAAGGTCATGAATAAGCGAAATGCTTTACCTTGTATTGATGCTAATGGTCAGGTCTTTCAGGCAAAAGTCTCCATTGCTTTTGTTGAAATGGACAGTCAGGTTTATGGTTTCGCTATTGTCCAAGATTACTCACAAATCCAACGAGAAATTAATGAGCTACAGAGTGAAGCAAATACAGATCCAATCACAGGGCTAGCAAATCGAAGGCACCTTCATCAATTACTTGAAAATGAGCATTTCTCTAGCAGCCTATCGAGTTCGTTTGGTGTCGCCTATTTTGATCTTGATAAGTTTAAGTCAGTTAACGATCTGTATGGGCATCATGTTGGTGATGTCTTGCTTGCTAAGTTAGGTGAACGTTTGACTAACATGTTACGTGCTGATGATTATGTGTTTAGAGTTGGAGGGGATGAGTTTCTTGTGATATTTCGTATGGCGAACAAGAGTGACTATCAGTATGAGCTAGAATCCATGAGTAACAAAATCCATCGGCTAGTTTCACACCCTATTTATCCAGACAATGGTGATGTGAGTATAACTATTAAGGCAAGCATCGGTATGGGCATTTACCCCCAAGATCATGGTGACTTGTCGACATTAATAACATTGGCTGATGAAGCTATGTATATCTCTAAGTCATTAGGCGTTGATTTTTCAATGGTTGAACAGCTGGCTGAAGGTTGATTAAAGATAGTTTGAATATTTTAGCGTGATCCGCGCTATGTTTGTCTTAAGGAGTCTGAATAGATGTATTCTTATGTTGCAAGACAGCCCATTTTAAACCGACAACTCGATGTGATCGGTTATGAGTTACTGTATAGAGATGGAGAGAAAAACGCGTTTCCAAACATTGACTTATCAATTGCAACCAAAGAGCTGCTTGTCGAGCAGTGCTTAGTTCAGCAAGGTCGAGTTATTGGAGACAAGAAAGGTTTTATCAATTTTGGTTATGACACAATCATCGCGAAAGTGCCATTGGACTTTCCAGTAAAGCAGTATGTGATTGAAGTGTTAGAAACGTGCCGACCAACGGAAGAGTTGTATTCATCATTAACAGAATTAAAGAAGCAAGGTTATTCTATCGCGTTAGATGATTTTGTTGTTTCTGATGAATGGAAACGCTTTTTGCCTCTAGTGGATATCTTAAAATTTGATCTACAAGCGACCTCTTGGCAACAAATTAGCAATTATATGGACGAAACCTCGGGATTAACATTGGAGTATTTGGCGGAGAAAGTTGAGTCATACCAAGAGTATAGCTTTGCAAAGAAACAGGGTTTTCATTACTTCCAAGGCTATTTCTTTAGCAGACCTGAAATCATTAAAAATCGTACTGTCGATTCGTCATTGATGACGAGTATCCAACTGTGCCGGGCGGTAGCGGACAACAGCATTGATTTTAATAATGTAGAAAAAATTATCTCTAGCAATGCGGCGCTGTCATTTAAATTGCTTAACTTTGTTAATGCTTGTGCGGCAATTACTGCACCTATCCACTCTTTTCATCAAGCATTGGTGTATCTAGGGGAAGATAACTTACGTAAATTTGTCTCTTATGTAGCTCTTGCTGAAATGGGGGATAACAAGCCTGATATTCTCTCTATCACTTCTTTGCACCGAGCCAAGTTTATTGAAAGTATGCTCAGTCGAATGGGGCAAGAGAAATTAAAAAGCATCGGTTATCTTTGTGGAATGTTGTCGCTCATTGATGCTGTACTGGACATAGAGATAGAAGACATTTTACAACCGCTAAATATTGAAATAGCGATTAAAGAAGCGTTACTTGAGCATCAAGGTACGCTAGGAGCGTTGCTTAAACTTGTTGAAGCCATTGAAGCGTCGAATTGGCAACAAATAAGTGAGATAGAGAAACAATTAGATGTCGCAAAAGAGACAACCATAAGCTGTGAACTTGATGCCGCATTTTGGGTAGGAGAATTAAGGGGTTAGTTTGGTTTTTTATCCGACTACGATGAACCTACCTGCATTATATAAATACAGTAAACTTGTGTTCTGAATCGGATAAATCTTCCTAAGTGATTAATTACTTTACAATTATGTGTTCCAAGAAGGAGCTATGAATATGTGTAACCTGTTATAAGTTAAAGGTTAATATCTATCAATAAAAAATTATGCGATGCCAGTTATAGTTCATATTGAGCTAAATGAGTATTTGAATCCACAAACCAATATAGTGAGAGTTATCATGGAATGGTATAGCAAATTAGGTTTGAGAAGCGCTTCTATTATTGCCATCGTGTTACTTATGTTTGGCTGTACGACTAGCGAAGATTATCGGCGAGCTGAACAGGCGCGATATGATGCAATGTCTGCTGAAGAACAGTTGAATTACAAGGCTGAAAAGGCTTTTCGATACTGGGATTTTGATGGGTATGTAAGTTATTTAGAAAAGGGGGCTGATGTCATTTGCTCAGGTTTTCTTAACCATCCAACTCAGGTTGAAATGATAAAATCATGGTGTCCAATCACCGAAGGTGAGGAGGCCACTCAAGCTTTGTTAGACGATGCACTTTTCTCTCTCTCACATCTTGGTACAAATGTGTGGAGAAATCGGGGGGAGACTTATGAGATGTATCTTCATAGAGATTCTGATTTAACCGCCGCATTGTTAGCTGCTGGCGCGAATCCCAATAAGCGAATTGAAATGGAGAGGAAGACCAATGGTAGTTGCTCTTATTTAAAGTACCGCGCAACGGCAATGCAATGTGCCAGCTATACACTAGCAGATGTGCATCCAGTGAAATACAAGCGCTTTAAAATGCTTCTACTTGCAGGTGGTAATCCGGCTCTTAAGACTAATTTAAAGAATGAAAGTGGTCAGTTTAACTCAGTAGACATACTGCGAACTCGTGTTGAGGAGTTGGATGTAAATTATAATTCTCGTGATGAAGAGTTGATTGCAAATGCATTTAATTTATTTGACCAAGTTGGCGCATCTCCGAGTAGATCTAACTCGAGCAATAGTAGCTGGTTAGATTTTATCTTTAAAGCAGGTGTGACGGCAACGGTTGGTGTTATCGCTATGGATAGCGGGGCGAGTTCTTCTGACACATCAAGAGTATTGAGTGCAACGCTAGAGGATGTTTGGGGTTCCGGTGAAGGAAATGCACTATCTTCTCTATATCAAAAGCAGCTTAGTCATCAATTATCAGTTCAAGATCCCGCTCTCGCGCAATTAATCTATGCTCAAGAAGATATGAATAGCGCAATCGCACGTAAATCTGAACAAGTGATGGATTTTCCTAAAGTTTCAGGTGAGCCAGACGATTGTACAAAACCTGAGTTTTGCGAGTTAGTAGATAAAAGTTTGTCTGACTACGATTTCACATTTAAGCGAGTAAATAACATTGAGGGTAGTTATTCATTTAATGACGGTTGCTATCTGGCATCGGATAAAGGTCCACTAGCGACGGGTTGCCAAACTGAGGGTATGAAACGGTATCCTAAGAGAACAACGGGAATCCCAGTAGAAAAAACGGGTTATCAGATAAGTTCTTGTAAGAAAACTGAAGGTGCGGATGGAAAACGGACATTTCAACGGACAGTAACGACGTACTGTAAGATCGTACCAACTAAATCGGGTAGTTCTGGGCAAGTCGTATCGCAATGATTGCGGGCGGACTCAGTGCGCTTCTTTGTTATAGTGACCAAATAAAAATGCCGCCACGGTAATAAATTAACGCCTATAAACGGCGAAACCCCAGATGTTGGTAGCATCTGGGGTTTCTAATTTTTAGATTTCTCGGATGGTAAGGCCGATTATCTTCTAAGCAAAAAGTATGGAATTATCGTTGTTAATTCTTGGTAGAGAATTAAACGCGGATAAAGTCCATGTGCTCAACTTTTGGCTTAAATGCGTGACGTTGAACATCTTGTGGCTTAACCTTAACTTCTGCGCCGTCGATCACTAGAGTGATTGCTTCGTAGAATTCTGGCTTATCCATTTGGTTGATCACATCGCTGTGTTTCAACGCGATAGATACTGGTGCTGCTTCACCACCATAAACGATTGCTGGGAATTGGCCAGCGTGACGTAGGCGGCGGCTCGCACCCTTACCTAGTTCAGTACGTACTACTGCTTCAAATTTCATAGTATTTACTCTCAAATTAGTAAAATAGTTAAATATGACTGCCGACATAGCGACCTTGCTGGCAGTGCTCAACGCTTAAGGTAATTGGTTGTTACCGCTAAGCGAGCGCGGATACTATCATTCTACGTTGTTAAGAGCAATAGAATCACCAATAATCTAGATAAAAAACACGCAGCTAGGCTTGTTGTTACTCGCTTTGCGACTATATTGCTCAAGCCTGAAATCGAGCCCTCGCCTTGTAATTATTGTTTAGCAATTGAGCATTTCAACGCTCGGCTGTATTTGGACATAAAAAGACCCCCAATAATTGGTGTCCAACTATTGGGGGGCAGTTCAGTTTTAGCCACTGGCTTTTTTATCTCAGGTTACTTGCTATGACTGGCTATAGTGACCAAATTCATACTTTATCTGACTATCTTTTAGTTCACCTTTAAAAATGCGGTGGGCATTTGCTCTTAGGTAGGTGAATCCCGTTTTAAATACGCCATCTTGATCAAGTCTTCTTGAATCAAAACGGAACGTCATGGGTAGAAAACGAAAACGCCAGGTTTTGCTTGCACGCTTTACATAGTCGCAGTCTTCACATAAATAAATGGACTCATCAAAGCCACCAATTGCTTTATGAATTCGTTTTGACGAGAAAATACATGCACCTACAGCGGTAGGGAAAACGTATTGAGTCGCAAAGAAGCCTAAATTAAACAGTCCGTAGCCAAGTTTATGCAACAATGGCAGACCTTCTGCGTTCATATAAACACCCGCTACCTCTAATCCTGTTTTTTCTAAGTTCTGATCGGCTTTTTCCAAAAAGCTCTCAGATAGACGCACATCAGCATCCAAAAATAGCAGTCGTTGATGTTTAGCAATTAATGCACCTTGATTGCGACCTAAACTGGCGCCTCGCTTGGTCATTTTATGAATAGTCAGCTTGGGTAAACGCTCTTGATACGATTTTGCAATTTCAATAGTGTTATCTTCACTATTTGAATCAACCAGAACCACCTCAAAATGTTGATTTGTTTGTTGGGTTATGTCCTCTAACAAACGACCAATGTTCTTTTCTTCATTCAATGTAATAATAACGATACTAATAGGCTTAATCATGGCAACATCCTTTCAACTTGTAGTGTAGGGATAGATTAAACGGAAAGGACTTAACCAAGCCTGATAGGATTGTTAATCTTCAGTTCATCTACAGTTGCCGTACTGAGTCGCATATAGAAAACTATGCTGCTCTCCTCAAACCTTTTTCCGATTGAATAAAATCTATATTAGAGAGATCCACAGACCCTAGTGTCTTACTCTAAGTTAAGATGAGATCGATGTGATATAAATTGAGTTTGATAGCTAACAAGGCAGAGTTAATATCACTTTTAGGCCACCCAAAGAGGCGTGGTCAAGCTGTATAGAGCCTTGATAGCTCTCAACAATGTCTTGCACAATATTTAAACCAAGGCCACTTCCTGTTACTTTCTCATCCAATCGCGCACCTCGCTGTAAGGCTTGTTTGAACTGTTGTTCGCTAATGCCACAGCCATCATCTTCGATAATCAGTTGTAATCGATGTTCAGAATAGCTTTCGCTATAGATACGAATTGTCGATTTGGCCCATTTGTAGCTATTCTCTAGCAGGTTTCCAAGCATTTCATCCAAGTCATTTGTATCAACATTCACCACTATATCGTCATCAATTTCATTGATCAGCAGTATTTCTCTATGGGCGTAGACTTTATCAAAAGCGATATTGATGGCTTCGATTCTTTCTGCAGGAGACGATTTAACCGAAAGAATAGAACTAGAACCCGCGAGACGAGCTCGGCTGAGGTGATAATCGATGTAATGCTGAATATTATTAACGGGCACAAGCAGAGGTTGTTGCTCTTCTTCTGGGTAATGCTTTATCTGGTTTTTGAGTACAGTGAGAGGGGTTTTAAGGGCGTGAGCCATATTGCCTGTATGGTTTCGTGCTCTTTTTAATAACTCTTGATAATGAAAAAGAAGGTCATTCAAGCTGCTGGCCAATGGCTCGATCTCTTTAGGGTAGTTACCGTCAATTCGGTTAACTTCCCCAAGTTTTAGTTTGATCAGTGCTTGTTGTAATTTCGTCAGAGGCTGTAGCGACCATGTGAGCTGAAAAGCAACCAGAACCAGTACGCCAACAAATAGCAAACCGAGGATAAACCACAGCACTCCAGTTAGTAAAACAACGCTCTCTTCTATTTCGTCGTTATCTAAAGCAACCTTGATTTTCACTTTACCTAAACCATCGATTTTGTACTTATCAGAAACTTGGATAATTTCGTGATATTTATCCTCAAATTTATCGGTTAGGTCTTTATCTCCTAAAGAGGGAGATTTAAAGGTGTTGTCGTCGGTTTCTATCTGCCAAAATCGGCTCTGTTTGTTCTCATACAGTTTGGAGTTAGAGATAATAAAGTGATCGGTAGTTGGTAATTTGTTCTGTTTTAACAGTTTGTATAACTCATCTTGAGTAAATTCGAGTTCACTTTTTGCATTTTGCTCAAGTTGATAATTAATTAGCAAAGGAATAACGATGCCTGCGATAGATACCATCAAGCTTAACCATAATCCTGTTACTAATATAAGTCGATTTCGTATACTAAAATGAGCAAACAGATTGCTGAGATACTGTTTACAGGCGTTCAATTTACTCTGCATTTAATTGGTATCCTAAACCCCGTACCGTTTTAATTCGTTCTGAACCCAGTTTCTTACGTAAACGGCCGATAAAAACCTCAATGGTATTTGAATCTCGATCAAAATCTTGTTTGTAAATGTGTTCTACTAACTCGGTTCGTGATATGACTTTGTCTTTATTGCGGATAAAGTACGAAAGGACCTTGTATTCTAATGCGGTAAGAATAAGAACGGTTCCGTTCAATGATATTTTGGAGCTAACGGTATCAAGAGAGAGAAGACCTGCTCGAATGACGGGAGAAGCGGTTCCTGATTGACGTCGAATTTGTACTTGCAGTCGAGCAATTAGTTCCGGCATTTCAAATGGTTTTATTAAATAATCATCTGCCCCTTCATTGAGACCCTCAATACGTTGAGTTAGTGTGTCTCTGGCACTTAATATAACGATAGGAACCGTTATCCCTTCGTCTCTTATGCCTTTTAAAACCGCAATGCCGTTAAGCTTAGGAAGGCCGAGATCCAACACAATGGCGTCCCAGGATTCTGAGGTAGCACGATAGAGAGCATCAATACCATCCATTGCATTTTCTGTGGTCCAACCCTCTTGTTCAAGAGAGTGACCCAGTTGCTTGGCTAAAGTAATGTCATCTTCAACAATTAGAACTTTCATTTAATTCACATTATTCGTGGTTACACATTTGATTACAATACTACAGAAAACATGAACAAAAGCTGAATGTGGAGGCATAATTTGCTTTGTTGCTCACTGAGATGCGAATTATTGTGACAGCTCATCGGCGAAAACAATATCCCTGAGCTTCCAAAATCGTCCGGATTTTCGTGCTATCACAAATTGTGGCAATCTAAATCGGTGCTGATTTTGCACCACTTTGCTTGGTGAACTGTCATGGAAAGGACGGTGGTGATCCGCTAGGAATGGTCGTACAAACTGAGCAAAAAAGGCTTTTTTCTGCGCTTTGGTGGTGAGAGACCAAAATTGATGCACCTGAACGTGATCATCTCCAATATAGCTGACTTTGAGTTGATTATTCCCAGAAGGGCCTTTGTGAGTCGAGAGTTGCATGTCTCGACATTCAAAAACAAGGGCATCCTTGAGGTTAAGTGCTTCACGCAGTTTTTTATCAGCATCGACAAGGGTGGCATCGCATTCGTGGCATATACGAGCGGCGATATCATTATCTGCACCACAATCGGGACAATACTTGGCTCTAAAGCGATAACCACAATGCGTTCGTTCGCCGTTCTCTTCTTCGAAGTACCCCTGACAGCGACGGCCATAATGTTCAATGAGAAAACCGTTGTTGTCTAACTTACCCCAAAAGTTGTTATTGAAACCACAAGCGGGGCAGGGAATGGTGACAATGTCACTATCGCTGTCTGGTTTAGGGTTGCCAACTTCAGGTTGATAAAGGTCATAGCTATTACCCGCGTAATCTAACACTAAGCACTCTGTTTTTCCTTCTGACAGTCGTAAGCCTCTTCCGACGATTTGTTGGTAAAGGCTAATGGATTCTGTTGGCCTTAAAATGGCGATTAAATCCACATGAGGTGCATCAAATCCGGTGGTTAGAACAGAGACGTTAACGAGATATTTGAGCTGCCGATTCTTAAATCTCTCAATGATGTCTGAACGTTCAGGGCTAGGTGTATCGCCAATGACCAGTGCAGAGTGCGGTTGCGGCAGTAGGGAGAGGATCTCCTGAGCATGACGGACAGTCGCTGCGAAAATCATGATGCCTTGTCGATTTTCTCCATGGGAGATAATCTGCTGCACAATTTGTGGTGTGGCTCGTTTGGAGTTCTCAATCACTAAATCTAAGTCAGACTCTTTATAGCGTCCGGTATTGGCGGGCACAAGCTGAGAGAAATCGTAACTAAGTACCGGGGCATCAATCAGCTTGGCGGGGGTTAAAAACCCTTCATCCAGTAGATAACGAATAGGGAGCTCGAATATGCAATCTCGGAAAAAACGGGCTTCTTCACTGCGAACTTGGCCTCGCGTGTGGTACTGATATATCCAGCCCATTCCTAATCGATATGGCGTCGCGGTTAATCCCAAGATCTTAATTTCTGGGTTCTGTTCAGTTAAATGACTTATGACTCGTTGATAACTGCTTTTTTTATCATCAGGAACACGATGGCATTCATCAATGACTAGCAAAGAAAACTGTTGAGAGAAATGCTCTAGATTACGAACGACCGATTGGACAGAAGCAAACACCACTTGTTGATCGGTCTCTTTTCTACCAAGTCCCGCTGAAAATATCGCGCCTTTTAAACCATACCCTTGGTATTTCTCGTGGTTCTGCTCTACCAATTCTTTGACGTGGGCGAGCACCAAAACTTTGCCTTTAGCCAGACGAGCAAGTTCAGCGATCACTAAGCTTTTACCTGCACCCGTTGGTAAGACGATAACGGCAGGGGTAGATTGCTTACGAAAATAGTGAATAACCGCTTTTACCGAGTCGGCTTGATAAGGACGAAGTGTGTACATAGGCATTAAAAGTGTGAAATAGCTCAACTATTTTTAATAAGACGCTTATAATAAACCACTTAACTGAAAAGAGGTATTCATGCGGTTAGATAAATTTTTGTGTGACGCATTAGGCGCTACGCGCAAAGAAGCGACAAAAATCATTAAAAGTGGTGACATCACGGTCAACGAAAAAGTACAGAAGAGCGGTGCTTTTAAAGTGACAGAAGAGAGTTGTGTGGAGTGGCAAGGTAGAGAGATTAACAGGCACGGGCCGCGATACATTATGCTGTATAAACCACAAGGTTATGTCTGCTCTCATGAAGATGGCTTTAATCATACTGCCTTTGTATTGCTTGATGAAGTGAATATGGACAAACTGCACTTCGCGGGCCGCCTAGATGTAGATACCACGGGCTTAGTGTTGATCACAGACGATGGTAAATGGTCACATAAGATCACATCGCCAAAGCACAAGTGCGAGAAACGATATCGGGTATGGCTTGTGGACGCCGTTGAAGATGACTATGTGCAGCAGTTCCAAGCAGGTATTGAGCTAAGAAATGAGCGTGAAGCGACGTTGCCCGCTCAACTTGAGATTATCGATTCACACCAAGTGTTATTAACCATTACCGAAGGCAAGTATCATCAAGTTAAGCGAATGTTTGCGGCGTTAGGTAATAAGGTTGAAGCACTGCATCGAGAACAAATCGGTAGTATTGAATTGGATCATGAGTTAGAACCTGGAGAGTATCGCTATTTGTCTGAAGATGAAGTTAATTCGATTTGGCGCTGATTCTTTTATGACAAGTGAGTGAAAACATATTAACATATTAAGTAAACCTTATACTTTATATATTTCCAATACCGACTATTCAGGGGGCATATGACTCAGAGTCAATCCACACAGCTTAGCTTGCTAATGTTTATTATTTTAGGCGCTATTGGTGCGTTAACACCACTGGCCATAGACATGTATTTACCGGCAATGCCAAGTATTGCTAAAGAGTTGGGCGTTGAAGCAGGGGCTGTGCAGATCACCCTTACCACATATACTGCCGGTTTTGCCATTGGGCAGCTACTGCATGGACCGCTTTCTGATAGCTATGGTCGTCGGCCAATATTGCTGGCTGGTATATTTTTGTTTGCGATTGGTTCAATCTTATGTGCGGTATCCAGCGATATTGAATCGCTGAAGTATATCCGCGCCGCCCAAGGTTTTTCTGGTGCTGCCGCTGCGGTGATTATTCAAGCTGTCGTTAGAGACATGTTTGATAAAGAAGACTTTGCCAGAACCATGTCTTTTATCACTTTGGTGATGATGGTTGCGCCTCTTATTGCGCCTATGCTGGGAGGACATTTAGCAGAGTGGTTTGGTTGGCGTTCTATCTTTTGGGTGCTCACTTTTGTGTCTGGTGTGGTCATTGCTGCAGTTATGTGGAAGATCCCAGAAACACTTGCCGTAGAGAAGCGACAGCCGCTACGGTTTAAGACTACGATGCAAAACTATATGCGGCTATGTACCAATCCCGTCGCTATGGGATTAATCTTTTCTGGAGCATTCTCTTTTGCGGGGATGTTTGCCTTCTTAACCGCAGGGTCATTTGTCTATATCGATATATATGGAGTTAACCCTTCAGACTTTGGTTACCTTTTTGGGTTAAATATTATCTGCTTAACGTTAATGACCAGCCTTAATGGCCGTATCGTTAAGAAAATGGGGTCGAAATGGATGTTAGCCTTTGGCATTAGTATTCAGCTTATAGCTGGCATCGCCCTGTTTTTTGGTTGGTTGGCAGATATTGGTTTATGGGGCATTGTGCCATTTGTTATGCTGTACATTGGAACTATGTCAACGATTGGTAGTAACTCTATGGCACTGCTGCTTACTAACTATCCTAGTATGGCGGGTACGGCGTCATCTTTGGCAGGAACACTTCGTTTCGGTACAGGATCTATTATTGGTGTTGTGGTTGCGATGCTGCCAAGTGGAAATAGTGCCTGGCCGATGATTTTGGTTATGACTCTGTGTGCGGTTTGTTCCGCGGCTATGTATTGGTTTTTAGGAAAAAAAGCGTAATGACATCTTATTATATTGAAATACAAAATCTGGTTAATACTGCGTTAAAAGATGTTGGTGAACAGCATAGCAAAGGCAAATTGATAAATGCGCCTATTAGTAATACTCATTATATGGTTCGTTGGGTCAGTAAAATGCTCAAAGCACAAACTTTTGACCGTTGTGTGCTTGATGACTTAAAACGTTGGCAAAAGGCAGGACGTAGTAAAGGGACTCAATCTGAGTTGATATTTACTTTTGAAAATATATCGAAATTTTACGCTAAACATATGCCTGTTGATGTCGAGCCGAAACCAATTTTGGATTCGCAAATTGATGCCTTTTTAGAACAGATGTATCAGCTGGGTTGGAGTTACTGCACAGAGGATCCCGTCACCGATAAGTTTCAGGTATTTACCGATGGAGATAACTCTCTCGTCTTGTGTGCCAATCAGTGTGATGACTGTTTTGAAGGAGGCTCTGAATTAGTGAAACCCATGAGTTTCTACGTGAGAGGAAATCATGCAGAGTTTATTGAACAAGCGACTAATGCGGGTTTTCTACTGCATAAGCGAACCAAGTATAAATCGAAAGTAAAATATCATGGTGAGTACCTTGTTTTCCCTAGCAATATGGGCAACCAGTTAGCGGAAATTCCATTGAGTTTTAGTCAATCGAATCGAATGTAACGGAAACAATGTTATTTAAGCATAGTTAACCGTAACAACATTAAATAGCCTTTATTTCATAACATTATACTCAAGTGACCTCAAGGTGCTTGTTCAGCGAGAATTTATTGGCTGCTAATCAAGGCACTGATTTGAACGCATAGTCATTCTACGGCAAGAATCAGTATATAAGTATGTGCAATAAAGGCTATTTGATGAAACTAAGACATTTTACGTTTTAATTTAATGTAAAATGCTGTCGTAGTGCCACTGTTTTTCCGAGTTTAATAGTGTTTGATTTAAATACTATTAGCGAGTGAGTTTATGGGCACATTAGACGATGATAGCAAGACTAAGCTACCTAGTTTTGATGAACTGGTGAATCTAGCAAGGGAAAATCCCGACAGGTTTGATCAGTTAAAACAGTCCCTATGCGATGACCTTATCGCTTCTTCCCATATTGATAATCAACCACGACTTCGCGCCCAACAGAGTCATATCGATCGCCTAATTAGTAAGGGAAAAAATGCAAACCACGTCAATGTTTTACTCTATAAAGAGTTGATGAAACAACTGGGTCGCTTCAAACAGAGTTTGCTTAGTAACAGTGAGACAACCAAGGATAATGTGCTCTCTTTTACCGCGAAAAATAAAACGGATTAAATAGAAACAACGTTATTTTGATCTAGTTATAATCTAGTGTTCTCAAGATGTTGCTCTGAATCCTACATCTTGAGGTCACTTGAGTATAGCATGCTGCTTTTTTTATCAATGGCTTTTACCATGCCTTGAAAAATAAATAGGTGTGCAGGCATCATAGCAAACCAATATAGCAAACCTCTAAACCCTTTCGGGTGCCACCATGCTCGCACATCAAGCTCTCTATAATCACCATGATCGGTGATACTGCACTCCAGCCTACCTAATCCTGGGGCTTTCATGCCAAACAGCAAAGAGACAAAGCGATTCTTCTCGCAACGAATCACTTTCCATGAGTCGATATGGTCTCCAACTTTTAGTTCAGGACCCGCAGGACTTCTTCGCTTAGGAGCGCCGCCGCCGACAAATAGATCCAGCCATTCTCGAGTACGCCACAAACTATTCGCGAAAAAGTACCCCTCTTGCTTACTGCCTATTTTCTCGACAATTTTCCATAGATCTTCAGAACTTTGTTGTGTACGCAATGTTGAACCTGCGTTTTTTGCGTAATAGCCATACCCTGCCTGCCAGCGTTTTAAGGCTGCTGGATCAAATCCCCAAATATTATTGCGGATACATTCACCTTCTGCTTCTACTGCTGCTAATACAGCATCTCGATAACGAACCAGTAGTTGGGGATATTTTTTGCGAATCTCTTGAGAATCTGCAATGTAGTCATGCTCTAATCCTGCCAATAGTGCTCGACCAATATTTGAAGGGACAGAGGTGACCAATCCTAACCAATAAGAGGCCATTTTGGGGGTTAACAGTGAAGTGGACCATAATCGAAGTGGTCGTTTGATGGCTTCACAAATGACCGCAAACTGCTCTCGGTAAGTGAGGACATCAGGACCGCCGACTTCATAGTAAAGGTGACCGTCTGGTGACTCATCTAGCTGTGCTAATAAATAGAAATTTAAATTTTCTAATGCAATAGGGTTGGCTTTGGAATCAACCCACTTGGGGGCAATTAATATGGGCAGGTTATAGGTGAAATCTTTCATAATTTCAAAAGCAGCAGAGCCCGGGCCAATAATAACTCCGGCTCTGAGCTCTGTAACAGGAACCTCTGCTTGGCGAATGATTTCGCCGGTCTTTTTTCGTGCTAACAAATGGTCTGAGTTACCAGTTTGAGGTTGTATAGCACTTAAATAGACTACATGCTTGACTGTACTTTGGATAAGCGCGTCTTTGAAGTTAATGGCAAGAGATAATTCATAATCTAAAAAGTCATGACCGTGAGCCATTCCGTGTACTAGAAAAAATACCAAATCATGGTTTTTAACCACTTCTACGGTCTCATTTTTATCGACGAGATCTAAATAACGGATTTGTAGATTTTGATGAGCTTCGACTCGGGCGGTAAGGTAATCAATATTTCGTGAAGCTGCCGTAACCTGATGGCCGAGTTGAAGTAAAAGAGGTACTAACTGAGAACCAACATAACCAGAAGCACCTAATACTAATATCCGCTTTTTATCCATATTGATAACAAATCCTTTTTATGGTGATTGATGCGTATTGAGAGTAGAATAGCCACTCACTCCGTTGCCACTTTTTGTAAACTTTAACTCATAAAGTTTATATCACGATTTTATCTGCATTGAGGTTTTAATGAACAACACCTTATCACTAGTTCTTAAGTATACAAAAGGTGATTTTTTACGTCGTCTGTTCGCCATTGCCATGCCTATTGCATTGCAGAATATCATGTTTTCCAGCCGTGGTTTGGTGGATGTCTTGATGCTGGGACAGTTAGGAGAAGCTGATATTGCCGCTGTTGGTGTGGCCAGCCGTGCGATGTTCGTGACCACTATTATGCTGGTTGGGGTTAATACCGGAGGCGCGCTGCTCACTGCACAATATTGGGGAGCAGGCAATAAAGAAGGGGTTAGAGAGAGTACCGCGTTAACTTGGATTATTGCTAACGGTTTTGCGTTATTAACCGTGACACTATTTATGCTCTTCCCTAGTCAAGTTATGGGGCTTGCTACAGACTCTGCTGAAGTTAATAGATTGGGTAGCGAATACATAGTGATCACGTCGCTAAGTATGTTTGCGGTTGCTTGTGTGAGTAGTATGGCTGTTGGTTTAAGAGCGATGCACAAACCTGGAGTAAGTACTTTTTTCAGTGGTATTGGCATACTTTCTAACGTCTTTTTGAACTGGGTATTGATATTTGGTCACCTTGGTATGCCAGCAATGGGGATCAAAGGGGCTGCCATCGCAACAGTGTTAAGTGGTGCTATAGAGATACTCTGCTTATATTCTTATCTCTACTCCAAAAACCATCTACTGGCATTTAGAATGTCAGATCTGCTGGCGGCATTACGAGGAAATAATGTTTCAAGATTCTTGCGTTTGTCATTGCCTACCACTTGTAACTTCTTTATGTGGGCGGCAGGTATGTTTGCCTATCATGCCATTATGGGGCAGACAGGGGTGCAGGGACTGGCGGCATTATCAGTTATGACTCCGGTAGACTCGATCGCGCTGAGTTTACTTATCGGTACCTCTACCGCTGCTGCTGTATTAACAGGTAATCAGATCGGTGCTAAAAACTATCAAGCCGTCTATTACCAGTCTGTTGGCTTGTTATTTATTAGTATCGCAATTGGCATATGTGTTGGTGTGGTGCTCTATTTTGTTCAGGTTCCTATTCTTGACTCGTTCAGCGCGTTAACGGAAGAGACTCGTCAACTAGCCGATAAGTTTATATTGGTGTTGTGTGGCGCGATGGTGATTCGTTCTATCCCGCTGACATTGGTCGTCGGGGTTCTGAGAGCCGGAGGTGATGTTAAATTTTGTCTTTACCAAGATATGATTACTCAGTGGTTCATCGGCATTCCAATTGCGGCTTTTTCTGCTATTTATTTAGGTCTTAGCCCGGAGTGGGTTTACGCTATGTTCCTGTTGGAAGAAGTCGTGAAATGTTTTACCGCCACCAAGCGCCTAAAAAGTCGCAAATGGATCAGAAATTTAATCGAACAGTAGCCAGTTGCTAAATGACGGTTTGGCTAGACAACTAAAATTGAAATGGTTGTAAAAATCACTAGTTAAAATAAACAGTTAGAGGTAATTAGCTAAGCCGTCTATTTCTTTCGTTTTGCAAAATAAATTGGTTAAAAAGAGAGCTATGTCAGCTCTCTTTCTGTTTGGCATTTAAATAGTGTGATCTGTTATTCAAAATACTTTCAGATTGTAAGGTTTTAGTGTAGATTCACTATCCCAATTTAGAATTGTAGAGAGTGCGTTAATGCTGAAACTGGAGAACCTGAGTAAAGGCTATGTAGATGGAGGTGAATTCCATCCTGTACTTCAGGGCGCAGAGTTAGTATTAAAGCAAGGTGATCAGTTAGCGTTAATGGGGGAGAGCGGTTCAGGAAAGAGTACGCTACTCAACTTGATATCGGGATTGGATATGGCAGATTCAGGAGAGATAATATTTCCTGATTTTGTAATGACCAATAGCCCAGAGGTTAAAAAAACCGCATATCGTCGCAATAATATTGGTCATGTTTTTCAACAATACAATCTACTTCCCACTTTGAATATTGCCGATAACATTCGGTTTTGTCGCCAGCTTAAAGGCTTACCTGAAGATAAAGGTTTATGGCGGCAGATTGTCTCTTCACTTGATTTAATGGCACTGCTCGGGCGTTACCCTGAAGAGGTTTCCGGAGGGCAGCAGCAACGTGCTGCAATCGCGAGAGCTCTTTATATGGAACCTAAACTACTGTTGGCCGATGAGCCTACAGGGAGTTTAGATGAACGTAATGCTGAAGCGGTTATGCGCTTATTAACGTCCTTAGCAAAGCAACTTAACTGTACACTTTTGTTAGTGACACACAGTGAAAAAGTCGCACAACACATGAACGGTTGTATAAAGCTACAAGGGGGACAGTTGCATGTTATCGCCCGTAGTTAAATCGCTACTGGGGCATTACCGTCGACACCCTCTTCAACTATTGTTAGTACTGTTTGGATTGACTCTTGGTGTATCAATATTTGTTGGTGTTACCGCGATAAATCATCATGCAAAACAGAGTTATTCCAGTGGTGAAAAGCTGTTCGCTACGCCACTACCTTATCGAATTACACCGAAATACAATGCCAATCGAATCCCTCAAGGGTTTTACATTCAGCTTCGTCGTGAAGGATTTAATCAATGTATGCCCATTGATTCGATGCAGCTGGAAAGCAGTCGCGGTGAAGATCTCTCTATTATCGGCATCGACCCTGTTGCTATGCTGGAGCTCAGTTCAGCCGCAGGGATTAAGCACCCCTCCTATTTTCAATTAATGCAAGAAACGCCTCCTGTTATGTTAAGCAGCGAGTTGGCCACTTACTTAGGGAAAGAGGTTGGTGACTACATTGATCTCAATGATGGCAGCAAGCTTGGCCCTATTATATTAGATAGCGAAGGTGGCTTAAATGGCACATTAATAGTGGCTGATATTGCATTAATCCGACAATTAAAGAGAGAGGGCGGTTTTTCATCTATTGCTTGTGCTCCAATGCCGGAGAAAAAGTTAGCCAAATTAAAGCATTTGATCCCAAATGGAATGGCGCTAGCGAAAACCTCCAAAGCCGAACTTGAATCTTTAACTCAAGCATTTCATATGAATCTCTCTGCGATGGGAATGCTGGCATTTGTCGTTGGCTTATTCATTTTTTACCAAGCGATTTCATTGTCCTTTATTCAGCGACAGCCCATGGTGGGTATACTCCGCCAGACTGGGGTGTCGGGCTGGCAGTTGTCCAAAGCGCTTATGCTAGAGCTGTTTTTACTCATCTTGTCTGGTTGGATTTACGGTAATGTTTTTGGCTTAATGTTGGCGAATAAGTTGATGCCTTCAGTCTCAACCACGCTCTCTGATCTATACAATGCAAATGTGGGACTAACCATAGAGTGGGATTGGTTATCCGTGTTTCAAAGCTTGTTAATGGCTGTGCTTGGAACCGTTCTCGCCTGTAGCTGGCCGTTAGTACGATTAATACGCTCTCAGCCTATTCGTTTATCCGCTAGGCTCTCTTTAGTTCGTTTTGCTGGTAGAGAGTTTTCATGGCAGGCATTGGTCGCGTGTCTATTCTGTATTATTGCATTTGCCTTGTATCAGATATCAGACTCAGCGGAGACAGGCTTTATCATAGTGGCGCTACTGCTTATCAGTGTTGCTCTGTTTATGCCTTTTGTTATCTTCGAACTGTTCAGCGTACTCTCATTCTCGCTAAAATGGGTAAAAGTGCGCTGGTTCTTTGCCGATGCTGCCGCAAGTATGAGTTATCGTGGCGTCGCGGTAATGGCCTTTATGCTGGCGATGTCTGCCAATGTTGCAGTTGAAACCCTTGTTGGCAGTTTTAGAGAAACAACCGATAGCTGGCTAAATCAAAAATTGGCGGCTGACGTTTATATTTATCCTACGACTAACTCGGTAGGTCGTATGGGATCTTGGCTGATAAAGCAGCCTGAAGTTGAAGATGTGTGGTGGCGTTGGGAGAAAGAGATCTCGACAGATAGCGGCATTATTGAAGTGGTAAGTACTGGGGATAGCCAATCAGAACGAAATGCGGTAACGGTTAAGCTTGCAATACCTAATTCATGGTATTACTTAAATACTTCTCGTGGCTTAATGGTGAGTGAGTCCATGGCGGTAAAAGATGGTTTACGGCCGGGAGACTATATTGCTTTAGATAGTTCTGCTGCAAGCTGGCAAGTCGTCGGGGTTTACTACGATTATGGCAACCCGTATCGTCAAGTTCTGATGTCGCATAATAATTGGTTAAAACACTATACCGGCCAAGGCAATGTGGGGTTGGGCGTCGTACTGAAACCCGATGCCGACGAATCGTTATTACTTGATCGTCTGCAGATTACACAGCGAATGTCGACAGAACGGATATACAACAATAAAGATATTCACAGTCAGGCTATGCGTGTGTTTGATCGAACATTTGTCATTGCAGATACCTTAGGTAATTTGACATTAATTATTGCTGTGTTTGGGATCTTCTTCGCCACGATTGCGGGGGAAATCTCCAAGCAGAGAAATATCGCTTTGCTACGATGCTTCGGCATGTCAGGAAAAGAACTGGTGTTGTTGAGCTGTTTGCAGCTGTTCGTTTTTGGTGTGATATCTGCAATTGTTGCTATGCCTCTAGGGGTCGGATTGGCACAGATACTGGTGGAAGTAGTATTGAAAGAGTCTTTTGGCTGGACTATGCACTTGTATGTTATTCCATGGGAGTATTTTAATACCTTTATGTGGGCAATGCTGGCTCTTGTCATTGCTGGAGCAATACCGGTCATTGGTATGGTGAAACGGACGCCAATGAAATCGCTACGGGATGCTTTGTAGTATGAAAAGAAAGATCGTATTTCGTTCAGCAATAGTTGCAGTACTTCTGGTAAGTATCGCTGCCGTCGTTTCCTATTTTCAACAACAAAAACCCGTTAAAGTTATTGATGAACTGACTAATGTATACGGTATAAATCCTACGGCTACATTTGAGCCTGTCTTGCCTAATCATCCCGTTGAGCTTCCTAGAGATTTTGCTTTTCATCCAGAATTTCAGAATGAAAAATGGCAGTATTTTGCAACGCTGACGGATAAACAGGGTAACCCTGCCAGTATTCAGTGGACAGTTATCCGAGTATCACGCGATGAGTCGCTTTTAGGCGGCTGGAAAAACTCACAACTATTTGTTGCTCAGGTTGTGGTGAGCTATCAACATCGAGTATGGAAACAACAACGACTTGCTAGAGGTGGTGTCGGTCAGGCGGGGCTAAGAACTCGACCTTTTCGATTGTGGATAGATAACTGGTCATGGAACTCACTCGGGATTGCTCCTCTTCCCGGTATACTAAAGGTCGCCACTGATGATTTTTCTTTCTCCTTAAAATCATTGGCTACCTCGCCATTTTTGTTGGCAATGGAGAATGGTTACCAGCAGGAGCAGAGTTTATTACCCATCGCTTCTTACCAATTTTTTATGCCGCGTATACGTGTTGCAGGTAAGTTACAGATCAACGGTAAGCCGTTTGATGTGGCTGGCAACGCGTCTCTAACCAAAGAGTGGCATAGTGATCCAGCCATTGAGAAGCTACAAGCTCAAACACAGATTGATGTACAACTTGATGATGGGCGTTACTTAAAGATAAAGCACAATAAACTACCGTCACTCCCTGTTTACAGTTATGGAACTATTGTCGATAAAGAGGGTAGAAAATTAGCCCTCAACCACAATGAGATAAAGATGAAACCGACCGTCTATACGAGGTTGGCGAATGGAAAACTTCTCCCGTTAGAGTGGCAGATTAGCATAGCGAAAGAGCGCCTCTCTGTGACCATTAAGGCTTTGAACAATGAAATGTGGCATGATTTCATTCAACCCTATTGGCAGGGGCCTATAACGGTATCCGGCAGCTCATCGGGTAAAGGTTCGTTAAAGCTTTCTGGCTACTAGTTCATTGTTATACTCAACTGACCTCAAGGTGCTTGTTCAGCGAGAATGTATTGGCTGCTGATCAAGGCACTGATTTGAAGGCATAGTCATTCTACGGCAAGAATCTATATTGGTTTTATTACAAACCGATGCTGATACCCCTTAACACTTCTTTTATGGCATACACTCGACAAATAGCCGAGTAACTTCTCGTCGTCAGAGAATGACTCTGCCTCCCGCTAAATCCTTTTATTTGAAATGACTTGGCTACTTCACTCTTGTTTACAAATAATCTTCTCCTCTTCGCCAAAAATCATCTAAGATTTCAACAGGGTATTTCTATAAATTAAATTTATGCACTAAAATGCTTATATTCTATATGAATATGTTTTCCACAGTGGTTGAGTCTGCTTTTTCTGCTCTGTGAATGAGCTGCTAGATTGGAATGTTCGGATAAACCGAAGTTATACTTCTAAACAATCGATTATTCCTGTCTTTGTATGAGTTATACACTGCGCGTTATTGGTTTTTACGAAATATATGCAAAAAATTATAATAATGAGGTAGGGATTATGAATGACGTCATTCGTGATTTTTTTAAGATGGAATCCGCTGGTGGTATTTTATTAGTTATCACCGCAGCGATAGCGATGATCATTGCGAACTCAGCCGCAGGCGAAGCTTACTATGCAGTGTTACATTCGTACTTTCTTGGGATGTCAATTTCACACTGGATAAACGACGGCCTAATGGCGGTGTTCTTCTTATTAATCGGTTTAGAAGTAAAAAGAGAGTTATTGGAAGGGGCGTTGAAATCAAGAGAAACGGCCATTTTCCCCGCGATTGCAGCGGTAGGTGGCATGTTGGCTCCTGCGCTGATTTACGTGATGTTTAATATCAATGATAGTCAGGCTATCCAAGGTTGGGCTATTCCCGCCGCGACTGATATTGCTTTTGCTCTTGGTATTATGGCACTGCTTGGTTCTCGTGTTCCTGTTAGTTTAAAGGTCTTCCTATTGGCCTTAGCCATCATTGATGATTTGGGTGTTGTGGTGATTATTGCTCTGTTTTACAGCAGTGATCTTTCTACATTAGCACTGACGGTTGGTTTCATTATGACGGGAGTTCTGTTTATGATGAATGCCAAACATGTCACTAAATTGACTTGGTATTTATTAGCAGGATTTATTCTTTGGTTTGCAGTACTTAAGTCCGGTGTCCATGCAACGTTAGCAGGTGTTGTACTAGGCTTTGCGATTCCTTTAGAAGGAAATGACAAAGAAGATTCGCCCCTTAAGCATCTAGAGCACGCGTTACACCCTTATGTCGCTTTTGCTATTTTGCCTATCTTTGCCTTTGCAAATGCGGGGATATCATTAGAAGGGGTCTCTCTATCTGGACTAACGTCAATGTTACCTCTAGGGATTGCATTGGGGCTACTGATTGGCAAACCTTTAGGTATTTTCAGCTTTAGCTGGCTAGCGGTTAAATCTGGTGTTGCTAAGTTACCAGAAGGTATTAACTTTAAACATATATTTGCGGTATCTGTGTTGTGTGGTATTGGATTTACTATGTCGATATTTATCTCTTCACTGGCATTCATTGGTGTGAGCGCTGAGTTTGATACCTATGCAAGACTGGGCATTTTGATGGGCTCAACGAGTGCAGCCGTTATCGGATATGTTCTGTTAAGAATGACATTACCAAAATAATAGATGAAAAAAAGCCCAATCCAAAAAGGGATTGGGCTATACAAACATAGGAGTTTTAATAAATAAGAAAAAAGCAGTATGTTGAGTAAAACAGTTAAAAATCAAGTACTACCACTCGGTAACCTTCTCAATGCTCTGTTCACTACAGATATTCTGACCCGCCTTCACTGAAACAGTTCAATTTAATTTCTCTTTTATTTCAAAATTTTTATTTTCTATTAAGCATCATAAATGTGATGTTGCGTACTTGTTAATATCTTGTTGAGGATGTATATTTCAAACAGTTGTTTGATACGGTTGATTGAAATGGCGCAAAAAAATAAAACAAAAGACAAAATTCTTGATGTCGCTGAGGGGCTATTTGCGGAGCAGGGCTTTAATGATACTTCTCTTAGAGCGATTACTAGCAAAGCGAATGTGAATCTAGCGTCGGTTAATTACCATTTTGGAGACAAGAAAACCTTAGTACGTGCAGTGCTTGATCGGTATTTAGAGGCTTTTATGCCAGCGGTAGGGGACGCGTTAGTGGAGCTGAACCAGCGAGATAATTATCATATGGAAGAGGTTTTTGAAACATTAAAAGAGCCACTTCTCCGACTAGATAACGTGAGACCTAATGGTGCGAGTCGATTTATGTTACTGGTTGGCAGAGGTTATACCGATGTACAAGGGCATTTGCGTTGGTTTATTACCACTCGATACATTGAAGTGTTAACTCAATTTAGTAACTCTATTATAAAAGCAGGACCAGATTTAACGCCTGAAACTCTATTTTGGCGTTTGCATTTCACCTTAGGAACATGTGTTTTCACTATGGCTTCTAGCCAAGCATTAGCTGAAATCGCATTTAATGATTATGGTCAAGCGGTTGATTCTACTGTTGTCATCAACCAGTTGATTCCATTTTTAGCGGCGGGTGTTGCTGCTGATTGATTTGGTTTGATTTCTAACCATGTTTAATCGAAAACAATTTTAACTTAATAACTTAAAGCAATAATAAATATCTAATAGAACAAAAGGATCTGAACTATGTGCTCTCTACGTAGAAAGTGGGTCAGCGACCCAGCATTTAAGATGTTTAAAAAAGTATTACCACCGCTATCTGACACTGAAAAAGAGGCAATGGAAGCGGGTAGTGTATGGTGGGATGGAGAGCTATTCTCTGGTTCGCCTGATTGGCAAAAGCTGCATCATTATCCTAAGCCGACATTAACGGCTGAAGAGCAGTCATTTATTGATAATGAAGTAGAAACATTGCTTGAAATGATCGATGACCACAAAATCGTCAAAGAAGATCGTGATTTACCAAAAGAAGTATGGGATTACATTCTTAAAGAACGCTTCTTCTCGCTAATTATTTCTAAAGAGTATGGTGGTAGAGAGTTTTCTTCTCATGCCAACTCAACCATTGTGTCAAAAATTGCAACGCGCAGTAACAGTGTGGCTGTCAGTGTCATGGTTCCAAACTCATTGGGACCAGGTGAGCTAATTACTCACTATGGTACACAGCAACAGAAAGATTACTGGTTGCCTCGCTTAGCAGATGGTACCGATATTCCTTGTTTTGCATTAACGGGCCCTGAAGCGGGTTCAGATGCCGGTGGCATTCCTGATATGGGTGTTGTTTGTAAAGGAATGCATGAAGGCAAAGAAGTCCTTGGTATGCGCATTAGCTGGAATAAGCGTTATATTACTCTAGCGCCTGTTGCAACGGTTCTTGGATTAGCATTTAAACTGCAAGATCCTGATGGACTGTTGGGCGACAAGCTCGACCTTGGTATTACGTGTGCACTTATCCCTTCTGATCACTCAGGCGTAGAGATTGGTGAGCGTCATGACCCACTAGGGCTTGCCTTTATGAACGGACCGACTCGTGGTGAAGATGTCTTTATCCCTATGGAGTGGATCATTGGCGGACAAGACTACGTAGGTAAAGGCTGGCGTATGCTAGTAGAGTGTCTTTCTGCTGGCCGTGGTATCTCATTACCAGCAATGGGGGCAGCGGTTGGGCACTTAACGACTCGTACAACAGGTGCATACGCTTATGTACGTAAACAGTTTGGTTTACCTATTGGTAAGTTTGAAGGTGTAGCAGAAGCTCTAGGGCGAATCGGTGGGCTTTCTTACTTACTGGAAGCGACACGTACACTGACGACCACTTCTCTAGACTTGAAAGAGAAACCAGGGATAGTGACCGCCATTGCCAAGTATCATATGACTGAAATGGCTCGAACGGTGCTTGATGACTCCATGGATATTCATGCAGGTCGTGGTATTCAGCAAGGTCCAATGAACTACTTAGCTAACTTCTATATCGGTGCGCCTGTGGCAATCACGGTAGAAGGTGCCAATATTCTAACGCGAAATCTGATGATATTCGGACAAGGGGCAACTCGTTGTCACCCTTATGTGTTGAAAGAGATGGAAGCGGCGGCCAATCCTGATGTTGAGCAAGGTGCAAAAGAGTTTGATGAACTGCTGTTTAAGCATATTAAACATGGTGCTAAAAATACCTTTGGTTCTCTGTTTGCTGGCTTAACAGGATCTAAATTTATCAAAGCGCATATGAGTGGACCAACTAAGGTTTATTATAAAGATCTGACTCGAGTGAGTCGTGCTTTGGCATTGAGTTCTGATGTTGCCATGGCAACATTAGGTGGCGACTTAAAACGTAAAGAGATGATTTCAGCTCGTTTAGGTGATGCATTGAGCTTCTTATATATGGCATCGGCCGTGTTGAAAAAGTATGAAGATGATGGGCGTCAACAGAGTGATCTAGATTATGTTCATTACGGCGTACAGCACTGTCTATATAGTGCCGCTAAATCGTTGCAAGAAGCGTATGACAACTTCCCGAGTAAAGTTGCCGGTTCTCTATTAAGTGGCTTAGTTTTCCCTCTGGGTAACCGCTTCAAGAAACCATCGGACAATGTGACGGTTCGTATTGCGGAAAGCGTAATGACGCCGGGAGCTCATCGCGACCGTTTAACTCACTTATGCTATATAGGTAAAGATCCTGATGATTCCATTGGTCTAATGGAAACTGCCTTTATCAAAATGTATGAAATCCGTGGTTTAGAGCGTAAGCTAATTCAAGCGGCTAAAGAGGGTAAAGTGGCAAGAAAAGGCCCACTAAAAGAGAGATTGAAGCAAGCATTTGACGCTGGTGTCTTCACTGAGCAAGAAGTGAAACAGATCTTGGAAGCAGAAGCGATTCGCAGTAAAGCGGTACAGGTGGATCACTTTAGTCATGACTTTTCAGAGACGTTAACGCACAGTCAATCAGCACCAAAATTGAACAGTGTTGCCTAGATAACTCGTAGCGTAATAGCAAAAAGCACCTCAAATGAGGTGCTTTTTTACCTTAACAACTCCAACCACTTCAAAATTAACAGCAAATTAAAAGAAAGTAGATGCGATTTGTTGGCTAAACTTTTATCCTAACGGCAATCATAAGGTGATGCTAACAAGCAAACCTCACTTATAAAGGACAGTTGAACATGATCATTAAACCTCGAATTCGTGGATTTATTTGTACTACTACTCACCCTGTAGGTTGTGAAGTTAATGTAAAAGAACAGATTGAATACACAAAAGCACAAGGGCAAATAAAAAATGCGCCTAAGAGAGTGCTTGTTGTTGGTTCTTCAAGTGGCTATGGTCTCTCTTCTCGTATCGCCGCTGCATTTGGTGGTGGCGCGTCAACCATTGGTGTGTTCTTTGAAAAAGCAGGCACAGAGAAAAGAACGGGTACAGCTGGTTTTTACAATGCTGCTGCATTTGATAAGTTGGCGAAAGAAGAAGGCTTATATTCGAAAAGTTTAAATGGTGATGCTTTTTCTAATGAAGCGAAGCAAAAGACGATTGATTTAATTAAGCAAGATCTTGGTCAAATCGACATGATTGTTTACTCGCTGGCGTCCCCAGTTCGTAAAATGCCTGAAACGGGAGAAGTGATCCGTTCAGCTCTAAAACCAATAGGCGAAACCTATACCTCAACCGCGGTTGATACCAATAAAGATGTCATTATTGAAGCGAGCGTTGAGCCAGCAACAGAACAAGAGATTCAAGATACTGTTACGGTAATGGGTGGAGAAGATTGGGAGCTGTGGGTCAATGCGCTTTCAGATGCGGGCGTATTAGCAGAAGGCTGTAAAACGGTAGCGTATAGCTATATTGGTACAGAGCTCACTTGGCCGATCTACTGGGATGGTGCATTAGGTAAAGCAAAAATGGACCTAGACCGTGCGGCGAGTGTATTGAATGATAAACTGTCTGCCACTGGTGGTAGCGCTAATGTTGCAGTATTGAAGTCGGTTGTTACTCAAGCAAGCTCTGCGATTCCTGTTATGCCACTATACATTGCTATGGTCTTTAAGAAGATGCGTGAAGAGAATGTGCATGAAGGCTGTATGGAGCAGATTTATCGCATGTTTAGCCAACGTCTATATAAAGAAGATGGTTCACAAGCTGAAGTTGATGACTGCAACCGCTTGCGATTGGATGATTGGGAATTACGTGACGATATTCAACAGCATTGCCGTGAGTTGTGGCCACAAATTACCACAGAGAACATAAAAGACTTAACGGATTATGTTGAGTACAAAGAAGAGTTTCTAAAACTATTTGGCTTTGGTGTTGAAGGGGTCGATTACGATGCCGATGTCAATCCTGCGGTTGAATTTGACGTGATTGATATTTAAACGAACGCTATGGTTAAGTAAGTCGTTATTGACTGTGTAAAGTTACGACTTACGTATATCAAACGAGTTCGCTGGAAATCGTATTACAAAAAGCCCGCAAATTTTGCGGGCTTAGTTTTATCTGAATTTTGATACTTTTAGTAAAGGTCTAAATTCTCTTTAGCGTACGCTTCAAATTCTGTGCAGCCGCCAATATGATCTTGGTCGACAAATATTTGAGGTACTGTTTCAACGGGTTTACCAACGGTTTTTTCAAGATCAGCTTTGCTGATGCCTTCTGCATGAATATCAACATAGCGATAGTTGAAATCATCGCGTTTCTCTTTTAATGATTCGGCAATATCTTTTGCTCTAACGCAGTATGGGCAACCAGGGCGTCCAAAAATAACAACAAACATTCACTTTCTCCTAAACTTTTTATAAGACGATTCTTTTTACAATAATCATCTTAATAATTATATGGCTGAACTAACTATGCCTTAAGCTACCAAGAAAATAAAGCTTGAATAACCTCTGGATCCAATAGGCAAAACCTATTTAGCTCAAATTGACAGTAATAGAGTGATAATAGACGATATTTTCACTCGGCAGAGCCAATTTAGGAGGCTTTAAATGGCAGGTAAAGATACCGTGTAAGCTAAAACAAGGAGTTTTAATGATGGCCAACATCAACAGTGTGAACGCTAACAAGTTTCTGCAAATTAATTGCAGAGAGTCAATGTGATTTGTACTAAATCAATAACTTATTGAGTAAACAAGCGCAACCTAATTAACAGTAGCTATTATAGGAGTGTGTATGTTTCAGTTTATGACATCAACAAGGATAGTATTTGGTGAAGGGGTGTTGTCTTCATCGTTATCGGTACTAAATCAATATGGTTACAGTGTATTGTTAGTCTCCGGGCGAAATACTCAGCGAGCTAAACCTGTGCTTAATTATTTAAAACAGCAAAAAATGCGCTATCAACATGTCTCTATCAGTGGTGAACCAAACATCACAATGGTTGAAGAAACCGCGGTGATCGGTCGGCGTTTCAAACCTGATATGGTGGTCTCCATTGGTGGTGGTAGCGCCATAGATATGGGAAAAGCATTAGCCGCTATCATTCCCAATCAGGGTGATGTCTATGATTATGTTGAAGTCGTTGGACGTAGCGTACCACTTAAAACAAAACCCCTTCCATTTATTGCCATTCCAACCACCGCAAGTACCGGTTCTGAGGTGACCAATAAAAGCGTGTTGCGCTCAGGGCAGGATAAAGTAAAGGTAAGCTTACGATCGGCCGATATCTTGCCTGATGTCGCTATTGTTGACCCTAGCTTAACGGTCGGAGCCTCAAGTGACATTGCTTATCGAGGCGCAATGGAAACTTTTACCCATTTGATGGAAGCTTATGTGTGCGGTGATCCAAACCCATTAACTGATATGATTTGTGAAGAGGGAATACGAAAGCTATCGGGTGCACTAACGCTATTAACTAGTGACGATGCTGAGTTTCCTTATTCTGACTTAGCGTTTTCTTCAATGCTTGGTGGAATGGCCATCTCTAATGCTAAGTTGGGTGCCGCACATGGGCTTGCTTCTTCTTTAGGTGGAAAAATTACTGTCCCACACAGTGTGATTACTGCTCGTTTAGCGCCATATGTGATGCAAGAAAATATATCAGTGGCAAGAGAAGGGGGCAGAGACGATATCCTGCAACGTTATCGCACGATTGCTAGACTGGTGACGAATAACCAACATGCCAATGAACAGGATGCGGTTGATTGGATCAAAACAACGCTAGAGTGCTTGAAGTTACCCAGCTTAACGGATTTTGGTATTTGCATGACATCATTTAGAACCGTCGCGTTAGACGCTATGCAATCTGCATCGATCAAAGGTAACCCCATTCCTTTAACTGAAGAGCGTTTGATCTTTATTCTTGAGCAAGTATGTACCTGTGAAGAACATGAAGAGGGAAATCAGCAAGAGAAGAGCAACGCGAGTATAGAGATTAATGAGCTAGGCTATACACAAAATGAAACTGAGCCTTTTTGAGTAAAAAAAACGGAGCCTCTAGCTCCGTTTTTTATCATAAATAGCTTAAAAGCTGGTAATTTTGTCGTACCTAGAATCTTTTAACGCGTCTTTAACCCGTTTAAGATTATCGCGGAAACCTGAACCACGTCGTAGGGTAAAGCCTGTTGCTAGGACATCAATAACGGTCATCTGCACAACACGACTTGCCATCGGCATGTATACATCAGTATCTTCTGGTACGTCTAATGTAATCGATAGAGAGGCGGCTTTATCAAGTGGAGAGTCTTTTGCCGTTATCGCAATAACTGTGGCTCCATTTTCTCGACCTAAATTAGCCACTTCTACCATACTTTTTGTTCGGCCAGTATGAGAGATAAGAACGATGACATCATTGTCTGTACAGTTGATACAGCTCATTCGTTGCATCACAATGTCTTCAAAACAGGCAATGGGAATATTAAAACGAATAAACTTATTTTGTGCATCTTTTGCTACAGCCGAAGATGCACCCAAACCAAAAAATGAAATGCGTTTAGCTTGAGTTAAAAGATCGACAGCGCGATTGACTTGCATTGAATCAAGGCTATTTTTAGCCACATCAAGACAAGCCATCGTTGACTCAAATATTTTGTGCGTATACGCATCTGGACCATCATCTTCTTCTACGTTTCGATTAACGTAAGGTGTTCCGTTTGCCAGACTTTGCGCTAAATGAAGCTTAAAGTCCGGAAAACCTTTAGTGTCAAGACGACGACAAAAGCGGTTTACGGTTGGCTCACTAACATCAGCCATCTTGGCTAATGTTGCAATGCTTGAATGAATGGCCGTTTGAGGGGATGCCATTATAACTTCAGCAACTTTACGTTCTGATTTGCTAAAGTTTTCCAAGCTTTTTTGAATTTTCTCTAATGTATTCATAATTATTACTAATAAGTAAGTATATAAAACGGGCGTTCGAACTACTGCAAAATGCCATTTAGTATGGTCTTGTATATATTACGCAATAATAGAACCTACAACTTTGGATTCAGTATAAACCCATCTTTGGATAGGAAAGAAACAAAAGCAGAGTAAAATGGCAATTTAATGGCGATAACATGACAAAGTTCAAACTAAATTTCAGTTTCGAAACTTAATGTAGGATTGAACTGACGCAATTTTGCGCCAATTCAATAATAAATGACTTCTAAATTACAAAAATAAGAAAGAAAATTTCAGTTTTGAAAGCAATGTTAATGAGATCTATTATTAATATGCTGAGTCTGCTGCTCAATTTTCTCTAATAGATAACGATTGCTTAACGCTATCTCTCGCTGCTCGATTAATACCGACTGTAAGATCTCTTTGCTAGTAAGCGGGTTGGCCAAAACCACACGAAAAACAATCGTGTCGTGTTTATTCCACTTAGTCGGATTTAACCGAGTTCGGGAGACAAATGAGCGTCCCGTTTCCCTTTGCGTTTTCTGAACATACTTGGTTAAATCGTTTAGCAGTTGTAGTAATGGTTGTCGCTCTTGTTTGCTCGCGTTTTCTAGTGCTATTTGTGTCGCTTCGGGAACATAACGATAAGTCAGCAAACATAACTCAGGTTCCGAAACCAGCTCGAAGTCGTTCTGTTGTTTAATCAGCGTCGAGAAGTATTTCGCTTTCTCAATACTTTGATCAATAAGTAGCTCGTAACCTGGGCGGCTAATAATATGTAGGCTGGAGTACACCAACATCGCCATACCGGAGCGCGATCCTTCTAATGTATGGCTACCTAAATCTTTTGAACCTTTACGAAGAATATATTCTGCGTGATGTTCTACCGCTCTCATATCGTCGGGGTTTTTAAATAACACCATACCAGCACCCATAGGTATGTATAGCTGCTTGTGAGCATCTATGGTCACCGAGTCCGCAAGTTCGATACCATCAAGAAGGTGACGGTAGTGGTTGGACATTAATGTTGCTCCTCCCCACGCGGCATCTACATGAAAATGGCAGCCTTCACGCTGGCTAATTTCAGCCATCTCTTTTAATGGGTCGACACTGCCAGTTTCGGTTGTTCCTGCGACTCCGACAATTGCGAACGGCTTAATTTTCTGAGACTTTAACTGTGCGATTTTGCTCTCTAAATCTTTTGTGCATACGCGGTTGTTGCCGTCTGTTTTTACCGGAATAAGAGAGTCTTGACCAATGCCCAAAACATTAGCCGCTTTTTTCAGCGAGTAATGACCTCTTTCTGATACAAGTACGGCAAGACCTTCGTATTGATAATGTTTCATGGCCTTGAACAATCCTTCAGCTTGTACGCCTTTGAACTGTTTATCCGCTTTCAAAGCATTATTTCTAGCAACCCACAACGCAGTTATGTTAGCGATGGTTCCACCAGAACAAAACGCGCCTAAAGAGTGGTTGGCACTGTGCATCCATTTAGCATAAAACGACGGTTCTTTACTGTATATCAGCCGGTGTAACATGCCGAGGACTTGACGCTCTAAAGGTGTAAAGGCTTTAGACGTTTCAATCTTTACCAAATTTTGATTGAGAGCAATCATTATTTTGGATAGAGGCATTAAGAAATAGGGCAGTGCTGAAGTCATGTGCCCGATAAAACTAGGGGCAGAAGTATGCACTGAGTGCGATACCAAGGTATCAAGTAGGTGTTGAGTATGATCTGAAACAAATTCAGGCTGTTCTGGTATAACAGCATTTGAAAAGTCTTTTTCTATTTCAAAAAGTGGCTTCTCTTCTGCAACAATATGTTCTCTCAAGAACTCGTTTAAGTTTTGAGATAACTCTACTTCAATTTTAGATAAAGCAGATCCCGGAGCTTCAGGGATAGTGAATATACGCAGTAAGCTTTCAAAGCTTACATCAGCTGTTTTGTTTTCCATAACTAAAAAACTTTTGTTATTTAGGTCTGTAAACCCTAGGGTCTGTTGACCTTTCGCGACTATTTTTGCAGCAGTTTGTTGGTGCTTAATACAAGGCAGCGCCTGTGAAGTGTGGCCATCTACACAAATCAGGTGACTAAGGTCTACAAACTTTGAATGCATCATTTTTGAGGGGAACAATCTAAACGAAAACGGGACCGATGTCCCGTTTTAATTGTGTAATCTGATTTTACCACCAACGATTAAGCTCACTTTTATTGACAGCTGATTTTCTCTACTTCAGAAATAGATTGGTTATATTTGGCCAATGCACTGTCTATTTTTTTAGGGTGGCTTAACAAATCAGCAAAGGCGGAGCGCAGCTCATAATTTTTAGCATGAGGTGTAGATTGGCGATCTGAGAAGGTTTTCTCGGCTATTTTGCCTAGGGTATCGCTACGAGTTGCTAGCTGTTTGATCTCTTTTTGCTCTAACTTTAACCAAGCTTCAATAGGCTTTTCTGTGGCGATTTTACTGGTGTCTTCTTTTAAATAATAGTGTACTGCTGCTCGATTGAGTTCGAAATGGTTCTCCCGGCCTTGGTAAAACCAGTCTCCAACTTCTTTAAGCTCTGGGTATTGTTCCGCGGTTAAATTAGTCAGGTCTTTATACCAAGCAAGAGAGGCATCAATATAAGCATCGTATTTTTGGGATTGACACTGCATGTCAGCAGCGAGTGTTGCTGAGCTGGCACTGCACAGTAACAGCGTGAGGGCTAAACGCTTCATTTATCTTCCTTTTATATCTTTATAATGTTTATTCTAATTGTCGGTAAATGCTAACAAGTTATTAACGGTTTTGCTGAGAGCTATGTAACAGAGTTTTATTCTCAAATAACCTCGAAATGGAATAGCACTCTTCCGTTATCTTTCTTGAACTGAGCCTGTTGATACAGCTCTGAATCCAGCATGCTGAGGTCATCTGGCTGTATATGACTGATTAATGAGTTAACCGCTAATAGAAACGAAAAACAGCATAAATACAGGAACTAACAAGCTGAGAATAAATCCGCTAACAATAGCTATTGGTACACAGCGGACGCCGCCGGTTGTCTGAATGACGGGTAAGGTAAAGTCCATAGCCGTTGCACCTGCGTAGCCTATTGCGCTGCACGGTTTTCGTGTAATCAGCATAGGAATGAGTACCAGAGCGACTAATTCTCTAAGTAGCTCTATCATAAATGAAGCCCCACCAAATACCGGCCCAAACGCATCCCCCATTAAAATGCCTGCTAACGAATACCAGCCAAAGCCAGACGCCATAGCCAAGCCTTTGGTTATAGGGATATCGAGTACCAGTGCCGCGACAATGCCTCCGAACCAAGAAGATATTATAATCACCATAGCGATTAACATACCGTGCTTGTTGAGTAGGATCTGTTTTAGGGTCAAACCACTATTGCGTAATTGGATGCCGATTAGGAACAATAAGAAGAATAAAATCCACTCGCTGGCTGATTCTACCCAACTGAGATCCAGTGGAAAGATAAGGCCTATTGCTAACCCGAGACCCACAACAATAATGAGTTTAACGGATTCCATTGCCATTGCTGAAAGGGGAAGTTTCTGTTTTGTTTGTTCTGTTTGCAGTGGAAAAAAGCGATCTATTAGTGGCAAGGTCGTCAGGTTACATAAACCAATAATGACAAAAAATGTCGCAGTATAAGTGAGTATGGTTTGTAAATTGGTGCCGAGATTATCTAGTGCCGCTAGACTTAATCCCATCAAAGAGAGAATAACGTAGACTAAATACGAGGTGTATTTATTTATAGATTCTAAAATTGATTTATTTGAAATAGAAAACAGATACCCCACTACGAGTGGGGCAAATATAAAGATCATCCCTGAAAACATGTTTAAAGCCTATTGTTCTCGCATCTGTGAGGTAGTTTATAGTCCAGTTGCGGTTATTACGTCATTAATCCGTGACTTAAAGTCATTCTCATTTAAATTACTTAGCTGATACATCGCTTCAGCGCCAGCTAGATTCATCTCCACATGATGGCTATCTATCTTATCATCATCACGCCTAAACATAAGTAGATGATGAGCCATTCTTGCGATATCTAGATAGGTGATGTCATCGCGATCATCGGTCATTTCGATATTCTTAGCAACCTCTATAAAGTCATTGTCGAACTGCCAGTGCTTCAGCACTAATTCACTGGTGGTTGGACATCGAGAAGCAAATATCTGCAGCGCGAGGTCATTGTCGAGGTAATTTCCTCTGTCCAGATAAATGTGGAACTCGTTTACTAAACAGTACAAGCCAATATCTGCTAGCAGTCCAACCAGCAATGCTTTTTCAAGCTCTAAATAGTCGTATTGGTTGTCTGAGTGTTGCAGTATCTCTTGAGTAACCAGTACCATTGTTGCTGCGAACTCTCTTGAGCTTGAGGCGCTCTTCTTAAGCACAGCACTACAATCTTTATCTAAATTCGCGGTGTGTTTTAGTTGCTCTATCGCTTGTGCCGTAACAATATCACGTACTCGCATTATGCCTAGGCGAGATACGGCGTTTTGAATATCAGTACAGGTAATATTACGACGGTTAAAAATGACAGAGTTTGCTACACGGATAACGACTGCCGCAAGACTTGGGTCGTCTATCAGACACTCGGCAATATCTGGTACACCGGTTTCTTCTCGTGTGCAGAGTTGCTGGATTTTGATGACTACATCGGGAATCGGGGGAAGGGTTATTCGGCCCGTAGATATAGATTGTTCAACCAGTTGTGCAAACTCAGACTCAAGGCTTTCTACAAGTTGCTGCTTATTATCAGATAGCCAAAAAAATGATAAGTGATTCATATATATTGTCCTAAATTCTTGAACGCCATAGTACATCTACTTTGCGGATCCTAGCAATTAAAATCATTATAATTAGCCTTCTGATGGAAATTTTTTATCTTATTGATTTGTAACAAAATATTATTCATGAATTCTGTAACTTTATGATATTTATATATTTATTTTTACATGTGATAAAAATATTTGTTAATCAAGCGGATTGATCCTCAAGACACCTTTTAAATTCATTCATGATAAGTATTATCTGCTTATTGCCGAAGAGCAATTTTTAAATGGCAAGATAGCCATATATCTAAAAAAATAGCGTTTAATTTTTAAATCACTTTGTCATTACCACGCGAACGATAAATATCGGTCGCTGTTTTTATGTGTCTTGCTAAGGGTTTAATAATGAGAGACCAAAGATTTTTTGACTATATGACTCGGTTTGGAAACAACAAGAATCGCTCAATGTTTGGAGGCCGAGGACTGTTTTTAGATGGTGCAATGTATGCGCTTATCGCTAAAGGGCGGTTGTTTTTGAGAGGGGGAGGTGATCTCGACTCAAAATTGGAAGCTCTGAACTGTCAGCGTTATTGCCAAATTAAGAAACAGAAAGTAACGACAGTAAATTACTTTGATATTACTTATCTGCTTGATTCTGACTATGAAGAGTTAGACCTATTGGTTCGAGAATCAATTCAATGCGCTTTAAACTTTAAATCCTGCCCCAAGTCACTTGATAGTTTGCGGCTTAGAGACCTACCTAATATGCAATTAAATCTCGAGCGAATGGCCATTCGTTCGGGCATTTCTGATGTTAAAACCTTTATGTCATTAGGTGCGGTTAAATCTTTTATGCTGGTAAAAAAAGAGTACGGTGATGATGTGGATGTCAAATTGCTGTGGAAATTTGCGGGCGCCTTAGAGGGCATTCACTGGACACTGGTTCGTGATAATAAGAGAAATACTCTGTTGTCTGACTGCCATAATGATTAAGTGCACTGTAAATACTCAACTAACTTAAAGATGCCCATTCTTGCGTGAGATAACCTTGAAAGAGGAAGGCCATTTCTTCGATTATCTTTCTTGAACGGAACCTGTTGATGAAACTCTGAATCCAATCCATGGAAGTCACTTGAGTATATCCGCATATTGTTAGATTAACCGTAAATTACCACTTATAAACAGTACCGTAACTCCCTCTCACTTGTTAGGGGCGTTATTGTGCTGTTTTGTGCTTAGAGAGTGCTTGTTAATACGATGGCTTTCACTTAACTGTTTAATTAAAATCATATTTTTACCTCACCAGTATTATCCAATAAATGCTTTTATTGTACGCATTGAGTAATTTATCTATTATTTATAGAGAATGCTGTCCGTTAACTTAAAGTTGTTAACAAAATGATCTATACTGCATTTATAGAATGGAAATAAATGTGGCTAAAATTCATAGTGTTAGGATTTTTCCCATGTCCACACTAGGGTTTGAAGTAGCAAGTAAAACAATATTTGATGGATAGCAAATATACTCAAGTGACCTCAAGGTGCTTGTTCAGCGAGAATTTAATGGCTGCTGATCAAGGCACTGATTTGAAGGCATAGTCATTCTACGGCAAGAATCAGTAACACAGAGCAGGGGCCAATAAAACTCGCCCTTTGGGAGCACATCAACACGCCCATTTCTGCGTCAGATAATCTTGAAAGGGAATGCCATTCCTTCAATTATCTTTCTTGAACTGAACTTGTTGATGTTGCTCTGAATCCAGCATCTTGAGGTCACTTGAGTATAAGATTGGTCACAAACGGAATTGGAGAATTGATTGAGTGCTTGACTACTTTTTACGCAGAGCTGCGTTAGTCATTCCTACATTTATTGGCATCACCATACTGATTTTTGCTATCACTCGGCTGGTACCGGGTGGGCCAGTGGAGAGGATGCTGTCGAGTATGCAGTTTAGCGGCAGTGAGACGGCTGTTGCAATAAGTGATGTCGGTGCCAGTAGTGCTTTATCACAGGATCAAATTGATAAGCTAAATCAGTTCTATGGTTTGGATAAACCAGTCGTCGAGGCATATTGGCAGTGGCTAACCAAACTGCTTGCTTTGGATTTTGGTGAGTCAACTCGTTATTATGAACCAGTAACCGATATGATAGCTGAACGTCTGCCTGTCTCTCTGTTCTATGGTGGAATGACCTTTTTCATCGCTTACTTTATATCCATACCACTTGGTTACTATAAAGCCATTAAGCATGGCTCCTTTTTTGATTCAGCATCCTCCATCGCCATTTTTATTGGTTATGCTCTACCGGGTTATGTTGTGGGTGTATTACTGATCACTTGGTTCTCATATCATCTTGAATGGTTTCCTATGGGAGGATTCACAGGAGATGATTTCGATGACTTATCTTCTCTCTCTGAACAAATTAAAGATATTCTCTGGCATGCCGTTTTGCCGCTAATTTGTTATTTGATTGGTGATTTTGCCACTCTCACCATGACCATGAAAAATAACTTGATGGAAAACTTATCAGCTGATTACATCCGCACGGCTATCGCTAAAGGCTTGCCTTTTCGCAAGGCGGTTCGTAAGCATGCTTTACGAAATAGCTTGATTCCTATCGCAAGCCACTTTGGCAATTCACTGCTGTTTTTTATGACAGGCTCATTTTTAATCGAGGTTATTTTCGATATAGATGGTATTGGCCTGTTAGGTTACGAGTCTATTATTGAGAGGGATTATCCGGTGGTAATGGGTATTGTTGCCATTAACGCCTTGATGTTGTTAATAGGAAACATAGTTTCCGATATCTGTGTTGCCCTTGTGGACCCACGTGTGAAGTTTGGGGGCGCATGATGATAGAACTTGATCCTGTTACCTATAAGAAAATACGTCGATTTAAGCAGATTAAACGAGGGTATTGGTCGTTTATCATCTTATCTTGCATGCTGATTTTGTCTATTTTTGCTGAGCTGCTGATAAATAGCAAAGCCTTGGTTGTTCGTTATCAGGGGGAATACAGTTTTCCCATTGTGAGTAACGTAAAGCTCGGCAGCGATTTTGGTCTTGGTTACAGTGCCGAAGTGAATTACCGGCAGTTAAAGGCTCATTTTCAAAAACAAGATAAAGGTGACTTTGTCCTGCTGCCGATTGTGCCATGGAATCCTTACGAACAAGATTTTTCCGGTGACTACCCTCCAGTAAGCCCAAATTTTGAGTCTAAACACTACTTGGGTACAGACGTCATCGGGAGAGATGTGCTAGCCAGACTGGTTTATGGTTTTCGCATCGCAATGGGGTTTGCATTAATTACCATGCTTATCTCTTATTCCATCGGCACTGCGGTTGGGTGTGCAATGGGTTTTTGGGGAGGGAAGTTTGATCTTATTGTACAAAGATTGATAGAAATTTGGTCTATGGTGCCATTTTTGTATGTGATTATGATATTGGTGTCGATCATTCAACCTACATTTACTCTGTTTGTTTTAATCAATGTACTGTTTGGCTGGATGGGTATGACTTGGTACATGCGAACCATGACCTATAAAGAATCAGCTAGAGAGTATGTGTTGGCCGCTAGGGCTATTGGTGCGACCACATCACGAATACTTTTTAAGCATATATTGCCAAATACCATGGTAATGATTGTTACTTTAGCGCCTTTTACTATTGCCGGTAATATCACAGCATTAACCGCATTAGATTACTTAGGCCTTGGATTGATGCCTCCAACACCAAGCTGGGGGGAGTTGTTGCAACAAGGCAAGTCGAACTTAGATTCTCCATGGATAGTCATATCTGTGGTTGTCGCAATTGTATCAGTATTGGTGATGGTAACCTTTATTGGAGAAGCAGTAAGAGCGGCATTTGATCCGAAAAAATTTACTCGTTATAACTGACGCAAGGATGACGAAATGAAAACAGTTTTTAAACTTATGAGTGTAATTCTGTCTGGTGTTTCAACCATGGCAATGTCAGCGTCTGAACTGCCAGCCAACCTGAAATGGCAAACCAATTTGGATGACCCTGTTTTTGCCTCTGAACAAGCCATATATGGCGGGACCTTTAGAACTTATATTTCAAGCTTTCCACAAACGTTTAGAACCGTAGGCCCGGATGCTAATGGTTCTTTTCGTTCTTGGTTGTTAGACGCACACCCATCGTTGGTAACTAAGCATCCTGATACAGGTAACTGGATCCCTTCAATTGCTACGGATTGGGCATTCTCTGATGACAACAAAACGGTGTATTACAAAATAAACCCCAAGGCTAAATGGTCAGATGGTAAGCCTGTTACAGCAGATGATTTTACGTTTGTACTAACGTTAATGCGTTCTAAAGATATCGTGGCTCCTTGGTATAATACCTTTTATGAGAAGGTTATTACTGATGTTATTAAGTATGACGCCCATACGATATCTGTAACCTTGTCAGAGCCTAAAGATAAGAAAGATCTACTCAACTGGACATCATTAGGCCCAAAACCGAGACATTTTTATCAACCAAGTACTGATAACAATGGCGATGGTATTGATGATAACTTTGTTCGAAAGTACAACTTCAAAATGGAGCCAACTACATGGGCTTATAAAATGGATAAAGTTAAGAAAGGGCGCTCTATTACCTTTAAACATGTCGGTCAAGATTGGTGGGGATACAGTAACCCTTACTATAAAAATCGTTACAACGTAGAAAAAATTCGAATACAAGTGATTCGAGACAATGACATTGCTCGTAAGCATTTTGAAAAAGGCGATCTTGACGCTTTTGGCTTAATTCTTCCCTCGCTATGGCATGAGAAGTCGAATAGTAAACCTTATCAACGAGGTTATATCCATAAGTTCTGGGGCTTTAACCAAGTTCCACAAGGAGCGGGAGGGCTATGGATCAACACAGCAAAAGCCAATTTAAGTAACCTGCAAGTGCGAAAAGGTCTCGCATATGCCAGTGATTTCGATGGCATGATTAAAAATATTCTTCGAAATGATTATGTAAGGAAACCTAACGGGTTAGGGGTTGGCCAAGATGAATTTACCAATACGGAGGTAAAAGCTGCACCATTTGACCCAGAAAAAGCGGCTGAATATTTTAGCCAAGCTGGTTTTAACAACATTGGTCCCGATGGAATAAGAACAAACGATAAAGGCGAGAGATTGTCATTCGCGATTACCTATTCAGCTCGCCATCATACGCCTAGGATGGCCTACCTGAAAGAACAGGCAAAAAAAGCGGGTCTTGAATATACTTTAAATCTGATTGACGGCTCTTCAGCGTTTAAATATGTGAATGAAAAGAAACATGACATTTCGTTTCATGACATGGCTGGAGGCGATGTACCGCAGTACTGGGAGTATTTGCATTCAACAAATGCCAATAAACCACAAACCAATAATTTTACTAATTACAGCTCAGCCAAAATGGACAAGTTGGTCACTGAATATCGTGGTGAATTTAGCCGTGAAAAACGACAAGTTCTTTCTCGTGAGATTCAAAAAATCGTGGCAGATGAGTTTGTGATTGTTCCCGGCTATATGGTTCCTTATACCCGAGAAGCGTATTGGCGCTGGATGCAATTTCCTAAGCAGCCAATGACCAAAAAGAGTGAGGCGCTATTTAGTACGGGTACACCTTCGGACTTAGGCAGTTATTGGATTGATCCTGCAATAAAGAAAGAGACATTAGACGCGATTAAAAAAGGTGAAAGCTTTCAACCGGTCACAACCATTAATGATAAGTACCAGTTTTAATGAGTATTGCAGTGAACAGTGAAGAAGTAATCTTAAGCGTACGCAACTTACATACTGAGTTTGTAACAGATGATGATGTGGTTCGAGTGCTTCATGGTGTCAATTTCGATGTTAAAGCGGGAGAGACGTTAGGGCTTGTTGGTGAGTCAGGGTGTGGCAAAAGCGTTACCTCCATGTCGATATTAGGTTTGTTGCCTAAGCCTTATGGGAATGTCGTTGAGGGAGAGATTCTATATCGAAATGTGGATCTACTCGCTATTCCTCACAATGAGATGCATAAAGTCCGCGGCAATAAGATTTCAGTGATTTTTCAAGACCCGATGACGGCACTAAATCCCGTTCACACTATCGCTAAGCAGCTAGAGGAGGTGTTAATTCTTCATCGACCTGAACTGAATAAAAAAGATAGACAAAGTTATGCGTTAGATATGCTCAACAAGGTAAGAATTCCTCAAGCGGAGAAACGCCTGCGAGAGTATCCGCACAACCTCTCAGGGGGAATGAGACAGAGGGTGATGATAGCGATGGCATTAGCGTGTAAGCCCGATATTCTAATTTGCGATGAACCTACGACTGCGCTGGATGTGACTGTGCAAGCGTCAATTTTGGATCTGATGGTGGATTTGCAACGTGAAACAGGGATGGCGATGATTTTCATCACTCATGATCTCGGTGTAGTGGCGGAAATGTGCGACAGCGTTGCGGTGATGTACCAAGGGAAGATTGTTGAGCAAGGAGATGTTTTTGAGTTATTTGACCATCCGAAGCACCCTTATACACAACATCTATTACAGCTTATGCCAAGTATAGACACGCCCCTTAAAAGCAGGGCTGCAGTGACAACATATAAAGCGGATGGCGATAAGTAACAGTCTCTCGCTGGAATTTCAAACCCGTGTCAGTTAGTAACAGATAATAGGCCAACAGACGACAATGACAGAGATATTACGGATAGAAAATCTTACTCAATACTTTCGTTCCGGAGGTGGAGTATTCCGAAAAGGCTATACGGTAAAAGCAGTTGATGGTGTGTCTCTGTATGTATCAGAAGGAGAGACATTGGGTCTGGTTGGGGAGTCTGGTTGTGGCAAAAGTACCCTAGGTAGAACGATTTTAAAACTCTACCAGCCTACTAGCGGTGACATTTACTTTAAAGGCACCAATATTACTCAACTGTCAGATAAAGAGATGCGCCCGCTAAGGAAAGAGTTGCAGATAATTTTTCAAGATCCTTTAGAGTCTCTAAATCAGCGCCATTCAATAGGGATGATAATTGAGGAGCCTTTTATCATTCATAACATTGGTACTAAGCAAGAGAGGCGTCGCTGGGTTGAGGAACTGCTTGAGAAGGTAGGCTTAGCCAAAGAGAGTATAAATCGTTATCCGCATGAATTTTCTGGTGGTCAGAGACAAAGAGTGGGAATTGCTCGAGCGATAGCACTTAAACCTAAACTACTAATATGTGATGAATCAGTGTCAGCGCTAGACGTTTCAGTTCAGGCACAAATAATTGATCTGTTATTAAAACTGCAGAAAGAGATGAATTTAGCGATGATCTTTATTTCACATGACCTATCTGTCATTCGTCAAATTTCTGACAGAGTAGCAGTAATGTTAAATGGGAAGATAATTGAAGAAGGTAGTGTTAGCGACATTTTTGAAGCAGCAAAAGAAGAGTACAGTAAAACTTTGTTAGCGGCTATTCCAGCGAGCCACCCAAAGAATAGACGCAGAAAATAAAAAAACCGAAGCTATTATGCTTCGGTATTTTTAAATCAAACAGGTTTAGAATTTAAAACGTGTAGTGAACATTAACTGGTCACCATAGAAATCGTTAAATTTGCCTTCTAAGCCCATTGAGAATAATTCTGTTGAATGAAAACGTGCGAAAACTGTAGTCACAAAGTCATCATCGTTGTCGATTTCAACGTAACCAAGGCGGCCACCAACTTCTAACTGAGGCCCTAACCACTGACGTACACCAATGTTTAATTCTAGGCCGATGTCATTGCTATGATTTTTATCATCAACCATACGCATTAGCATTTCGCCTGTAAGGTCTGCCCAATTGTTGATAGGTGCGTGAAATCCAAAACCTGCACCCATGTTGTAATCATTTTTGAATTTAGAGTCTGCACGGATAATGGCATGAGCGTTAGGGTGGATTGACTTGCTATAAGCGCCACCGAATGTGACAGGATCAGCACCAATACGTGCTTCAGCGTAGTCGTAGTTGAAATTGCTCATGCTGATACGCTCAGGATCCTGTGCTGCAAACACTGAGCTAGAAGCAAGCACAAGACCTGCAACAAGAAGAATTTTACGCATAATAAAAGTAAACCTATGTCCTATATTAATCAATGGTGATAGTAAGCCAATTACTACTGTTATCCAACACAGTATATTAACCATTCACAGGCGTTAGTCACCAAAAATTTGTCGCTAATGCGCTGTTAAGCTAAATCTTAAGCAATATAAATGCCAAAAACAAATGATTCAGAATGTAATTATTCACCAAATTGATTTCTTTTGGCAGCAATGGCATTAAATATCTTTTCTGTATCAAGTATTCGTCCCCATGGCATAAGATCCGTTTCATTATCAATCATATATTGAGTAAGTTGTTGAGTTAACGTATTGACCAACTCTTCGCCTTTCCAAGGCTTAGCAATATAAAAATCCAGACTTGCGCTATTGACTGCTTGTACGGTCGCTTCAAGATCGGCTTGTCCGGTTAATAACAATTTTTTCGCACTGCGGGTTTCATCTTGGTTATTTAGCTCAATAAGGAAACTGATCCCAGTTTGCTCCGGCATAATATGATCGCAGAGAATCAGTGCAAGTTTGGTGTTCTCTTCCGCGTACTCTTCTATCACTTCTCTCGCTTCAGATACCGATTCCGCTCCCTCAATAATAAAGTTATCTTCAAAATGAGATAGGTCTTGTACAACGCTGTCTAATACTTCTCGTTCGTCATCTACACAGAGAATAAGATATTTTTTCATCGTATTTCCTTATTGGTGTTTACCACTGCATTAGCGGGTTGAAATGGTAGCCATACAATCATTTTTGTATATTCATTTTGGCTGGATTCGACTTCTATCCAACCACTGTGCTGGGCTAATATTTGTTGGCAGACCGATAGGCCAATACCAAGTCCAAAATTGCCCTCTTTTTTAGTGGTGTAGTTAAGTTCAAAAATCTTGTCTTGTTGCTCTTGAGGGATACCTTCACCATTATCCTCAAAGGTGATCTTTGCATAGTGAGTGTTGTCTTTAATCGCTTGCTCGGTGCTGACGGTAAGTACACCATGCTCGGGAAATGCATCAATGGCATTGGATACAAGGTTGGTCCACACTTGCTGCAATGCGTTTGTTAAGCAGAGTATTTCAGGTAGAGATTGATACTCTTTTATCACCGTATGCCGTTTCAACTTGTTCTCGAAAATGACTAAGGTATCTTCAATGCCTTCATGAAGATCAATGACGTGCATGATCTCATCATCTTGGCGAGCATATCCTTTCAGGCTTTTTACCATATCTGCAATTCTTTTGGCACATACTTGAATAGAGCGTAGAGTTGATCCGGTTACATGATATTTTTCTAGTCCGGTAATGGTGCCAGCCAGATCTTTGGTCTCTTTCGCTAACTGAATGACTTCGTCGAGATCATGGTGCAAGTTAAGTTGAACCACTTTTTTAGCCAGTTGTTTATCGCCAATGGAAGGCAGAATGGATTTCGTCTGCTGACGAATCTCTGATGTAGACATAGGACGAGAGAGAAGAGACTCGTTGAGAATACTTGCACCAAGTTCTTGATGAGACGCAGGGAGAGGCGAGTGTATTAGTTCATCAATTTTTGATGTTAATGTATCAGCTCCTCTCAAAATCGCGGCAACGGGATTATTTAATTCATGTGCCACGCCAGCAACGAGCTGACCCAGTATCGCCATTTTTTCTCGTTCAATGAGTTGCTGATGTGCGGTTTCTAGCGACTCATAAGTTTGCTGTAGTTCAAGTTTGGTATTAATGCTGCGTTGCAATCGTCTATTAAAGTGACGTAATAATAAATTAGTAAACAGAGGTAACAGTTCACTGTCTGAGTGCATGACTTGAGCAAACACGTCTTTATTCAGTTTGATGACTTTGGTTTTGGTTAGCGTTATCGCGGTAGAGAAGGAGAGTTCACCTGTAACAAATGACATTCCTCCAACGATATTGCCTTTCGCATGCCGAACAACTTCACGCTGTATTTGTAGCTCATCGGCTTTATAAAGCGCGACTTCACCTTCCACGATAAACCACAAAAATTGGTTGGGTTCGCCTTCTACTGTTAATAGATGGTCTGGCGAGTAAGTTCGGCACGCTTTTGTTTCATCTTTCTCAGAGAAAAACTCCAGTAGTGAACCGATAAATTGATCAGCTAAGTAAGTGTCACTAAGTTCATGAAAGTTGTGAATGAACCCCGTTCGAAAAGAGTCGAGCTTATTCTCAATATGAGCGCTTAGAATACGAGATTGATCAAGGACGCCGCTGTAATGTAACCAGTTTTCATCTTTGATGCCGAGGATAAACGTTGTGAGTTCTTTTTTGGCGGTATCGAGTAGGGCGTTACGTTTAAGCGGTTTGGTCAAGCAGTGATCGAGGCGTCCTTCATTGACTGCCGCGAGAATGCTATCAATGTCCTCGCCATCACTGAGCAATACTTTACGAGAGTCTTTACTGTGCTCGGTTTTGTCTAAATGGATTAAAAAATCGGCACCGTTAAATGATTGGCTACTAGCCGCAATGGCCATTGCCACTTTTTGCTGCTGTTCTTTGGCATACTCCAAGGTCTGCATTGCTTCCTCTGGAGAGTCAACACAGTAAATATCAAACAAATTTGATAGTGGCGATAGCTCTTTTCTCAATAACTCAGCGGATATTGGATCATCATCTAAATATAATACTAGGTAAGGATTCACAACTACCTCATTTAGGTTTTATTGCTCAATGTAACAACTTTCGATCGTGCGAGTTGAGAGGTGAGTAAAGTTCTTTCACTTATCTGTTGGAAAAGCCTGATATAACTCAAGGTTTTAACTTAAATTCAACTAGGCTAAACTAGGTTTAATTCCTTAGCGATTATAAAGAGAAGTCATGAAAGAGTTGAAAAAAATAGCAGCAATTGGCGGAGCAGTTGTTCTGGTGGCATGTTGGCCGCTTGCTGTCGGACAAATAGCGCAAAATGTGTTAACGGATGGTGCTAACCAACTGAATAATGGTGACTATTCTGTTGAGATAATCAGTTATGATAGGGGGTATTTGTCTGCTCAAGCGGTAACCAGATACTCCGTTAATGATCCACAACTTAAAGAACAGTTGAGCTTGGATGGCCTTCCTACTGAGTTTGAAGTTGAACATGATATAAAGCATGGCTTGTTGCGCATAGCGGCAGAATCTCGATTAGTTGATGTTCCAGACGTTCCTCTCACCCTGACTACAACAACTCAGCTAAATGGAAATACAGAGTTTTCTCTGCTGTTGGATAAGGTAAATTACAGCTTGGATGATGATCAGGGTGCTATCTATATCGGCAAGTCGACGATAGAAGGAAATGCCACTGTTCTTGGTCAGCTTGATTTTAACTACGACTTTCCTTCTATCCAGCTCGCTTTTAGTAATAATGAGCACGTCTCGTTCTCGAATATGACAGGCAGCGTGAGCGGCAAGAAAGTGAATCAGTTTTGGCATGGTGAACAGTCACTGAATATTGAAACCATCTCTATGATGACCGGGCAAGGTGAGACTTTAGCCAGTGCAAAGGATATTCGCTATAAGTTTTCATCAAATACTAATGAGGGTGGAGACAGAATTGAAACTAACCATCTGTTAAGTACCGGCGAAATCACCTCTAGCGATGGCCAGTTGCAGCAGTTACAGGTGGATTTCTCACTTGGTGGCTTAGATTTAAACTCTTTTGAATCCTTGGTTTCAACTTATCAAAATAATCCGGTTATAACTGAGCAAGTGCTCGCAGAGTCTGCGCCACAAATTGATGCCTTATTTGAAAAAGGTTTTTATCTGGCCATGAATAAGATGCAGTTTAATTTGGTTGACGGTCAGTTTGATTCTCAGTGGCGATTAGAGATACCTGAGGGCATGCAAAGTATTACTCAAGACATCAATCAATTGATACCTCAGTTAACGGGCAACTTAGATACCTATATTTCTAATGGCTTAGCTGACGCATACCCATTTGTGCATCAGGGAATTGATGAGTTGCTGGTTATGGAATATATGTTTAAAGCGGATGATGGCTATAGAATGGATGCAGAAATTGCCAATGGAAACTTGCAGTTTGCTAGCGGTGAAAAAATTCCACTTATTGCTCTATTGATGTCCGGAATGGCGAATTAAGTATAGATTTTTTTCTCATTGTTAAAAAAGGGCTCTTTTGAGCCCTTTTTTGTGCTTTTTTATCATGGGAAAACATGTTATTACTTGAGAATATAGAAAAGTAATATCCATTCAATTTAATAACCGCAGGAGCAATGACCGTCATGGGAACGATTTACAATTTCAGTGCAGGACCCGCCGCCTTACCTAAAGCAGTAATGGAAAAGGCGCAGTCTGAATTAGTTAACTGGAATGAGTTAGGCACATCGGTGATGGAGATTAGCCATCGTAGTAAAGAGTTTATTCAAGTGGCTGAGACTGCGGAGCAAGATTTACGAGATCTTCTGGACATTCCTAGTAACTATAAAGTGCTGTTTTGTCAGGGCGGAGCGAGAGCTCAGTTTGCTGCTGTTCCTATGAACCTACTTGGTGATAATGATACTGCAACGTATATTGATGGCGGCTACTGGGCAGAAAGTGCGGTAAAAGAAGCGAGAAAATATTGTCAACCTGATGTGGTGGATGTGAAGAGTGAAAAAGAGGGTAAAGTAGCTATAAAACCGGCGTCTGATTGGACGATAGCTGAAAATGCTGCTTATGTTCATTTTTGCCCTAATGAAACCATTGATGGCATAGAAATAAATGAATTACCCATCACGGATAAACCGATTGTCGCGGATATGTCATCAACTATTTTGTCTCGTAAAATCGACGTCAGCAAATATGGGGTGATTTACGCTGGTGCGCAAAAGAACATTGGTCCTGCTGGCATCTGTATCGCGATAGTGAGAGATGATTTATTAGAGTTGGCAAGAAAAGAGTTGCCAAGCATTCTTAGCTATAAAGTGTTGGCAGAAAAGGATTCAATGTTTAATACGCCGCCAACTTACGCGTGGTACTTGTCTGGCTTGGTGTTTAAATGGTTAAAAGAGCAGGGTGGCGTTGCTGCGATAGAAGAAGTTAACCGAGCAAAAGCCGCGTTACTTTATGACTATATCGATCAATCTGATTTCTACAGCAATAACGTGCATGAGCAAAATCGCTCTTTGATGAATGTTCCTTTTCAGTTAGCCAAACCTGAGCTAGATGGCGAGTTTTTGTCCTTGGCTGACAAAGCTGGACTTAAAGCGCTGAAAGGACACCGTGCGGTGGGAGGAATGCGAGCCTCTATTTATAATGCTATGCCTATTGAAGGGGTAAAAGCGCTAGTAGCGTTTATGCAGCAGTTTGAGAAAGAGAATGCATAAGTCAAACTCGTATCGCATTTAGTATAGTAAAAGCCACTCTATAGAGTGGCTTTTTTAGTTGGTCAGCTTTAATCCGTTATCGCTACAAAGTTTGATGAAGTTGGAAGTAACGACCTTGTTCGTTCATCAACGTTTGGTGACGTCCTTGCTCAATAATTTGGCCATTTTCTATTAAACAAATATTGTCCATCTGCTCTAAATTGACCAAGCGATGAGTGATAAATATTACCGTTTTATTGGCAAAGAATTTGTCAAATAACGACAGTATTTGTTGCTCGGTTTTCTTATCTAATCCTTCGGTTGGTTCATCCAGCAATACGATAGGGGCGTTATGCAAAATAGCACGAGCAATGCCTATTCGACGCCTCTCACCACCAGATAGCTGTCGTCCTCCATCACCTAACCAAGTATCTAACCCTTTCTCTTCTGTAAGTGATGAGAGCTCTACTTGCTGTAGTATGTCGGAGATGGTCTCATCGCTAGCGTTAGGGCTGGCCATTATTAAGTTATCTCTTAGCGAGCCATTAAGAATATCTACTCGTTGACTAACTACTGAGATAGAGTTTCGCAAAGTCGCTTCACTAATCTGCGTCAATGGTGTACCCGCAATGGATATGTTGCCTTTCTCTACATCCCAGTAACGACAGAGTAATTGCAGTAAGGTCGATTTCCCTGAGCCGGTTTGGCCAAGAATAGCCACATGGCTCTGATGTTCTACGTTAAGAGTTAAGCCGTTAATTGCGTTATTTTCTGCATCAGGATAGCGGAAAAATATGTCGTTAAGCTGTATATCAAAGTTTGTTGAGGTCAATTCGCCAGATAATGGGAACTCAACATCTGGTGTTGCAGTAATGATTTCGTTTAGTCGACGAGCGGAGGTTAGTGTTTGACCTAAATACTGAAATGCTCCCGCGATTGGCATCAATAGTTCAAAGCTCGCCATGGTGGCAAATGCGAACATGGCGATCATAGGGTCAGGTGGGTTTCCACCAACACCATCTGCTGCTAACCAAAGAATGGCGATAAGTGCGAGCCCATTGGAAAGCATCAGCAAGCCACTTGCAATTCCGGTTAAGTTAGCGTTAACGGATTGATTTTTTAGAAGTTTAGATTGAGATTCTAAAATGGCATCGTGATAACGTTCTTCGGCACCAAACAGTACCAACTCACTGTGACCCTGTAACCAATCGAGTGAGGTTACTCTTAGTGAAGCTTTGTTATGGGTAAGCTGATGACCGTTCTTTTTCCCTAATTGATAAAACAGTACTGGCCATATGAGTAGAAGCGAAAACAGAATGACACCCAAAACCAGCGCTAAGTCTGCATCAAACCATCCTAAGAAAAAGGTTAGGGAAATACTCGCGAATAGACCAACAACAATAGGGCTGATAAGGCGTAAATAGACGTGATCCATTGCATCGACATCGGCAACAAGTCGGTTTAGCAAATCACCATCGCGTAAATTGGCAACGGTCCCTGGAACAAGAGGGGTTAACTTCTTAAAGAAGAAAATCCGTAATTCAGTTAACAATTTAAACGTCGCGTCATGGCTAACGACTCTTTCTCCCCAGCGTCCGGCTGTCCGTGCTATCGCTAATCCACGAACGCCACCTCCCGGCAACATGTAGTTAAACGTTTGTCTTGCTATCGTTAGCCCGGCGATGCCTGCCGCGGAGATAAACCAACCTGAAAGGGTGAGTAGCCCAATAGATGCGCATAAGGTTAAGAATGCGAGGATCATACCTAGCGATAAACCAAACCAATGCTTTTTGTATAGTTTAAGAAAAGGAATTAACTCACGCATCAAGATCTCCTTTTTCTTCATTTAACTGTGCTGAACGGCTATGTAACATGGTTGAGAATAGCCCTTCGCTGCTACTTAATTGCATATAGTCGCCTGATTCTACCAATTTCCCTGATTCCATAACTAAGATCATATCAACATTTTGCAGCTGAGTGAGCTGATGGGTAATCATTAAGGATGTGCGGTTTTCTGTTTTGTTTTTGATGCCAGTCATAACCAGTTTCTCGCTACGAGCATCCAAACTTGCCGTTGGTTCGTCCAGTAGCCAGAAGTTACCTTTTTGAAGCATGGCTCTTGCTAATGCAAGACGTTGAGCCTGCCCGACTGATAAACCTCCAGAACGGTCACTTATTTGATAATCAAGACCATGCTGATGGACGAACTCCATCGCAAAAGAGTCATCTAAAGCATGGTTAATATCGTTGTTGCTCACGTCAACATTTCCAAGAGTAATGTTCTCTTTTATCGAGCCATGCAGCAGCAGCGGGTTTTGTCCTACCCAGCTAACTTGCTCTCGCCACTGCTTGAGATCACACTGGTTAAGCTCAACCCCATTGACCTGTAAACTGCCTTCATAGGGCAAAAAGCCCAGAATGGCGTTGATCAAGCTGGTTTTTCCTGCCCCGCTTGGGCCAACTAATGCGGTGGTTTTGTTAGCGGCTAGATGGAATGATACTGGACCTAATAGCTGTTTACCTTGTGGGCTTTTAACCACTAGCTCTTTGGCTGTGATGGTTAGGTTTTCAACATCGGTGATAGATTGTGAGCCTTGGCTTAATACCGTAACGTCAGTATCGAGAAATTCTACGATACTCTCTGCTGCGCCAACTGCTTGAGCCTTAGCGTGATAAAAAGTGCCTAAGTCACGAAGCGGCTGATAAAATTCAGGAGCGAGAATAAGTATAAATAAACCGGTAAATAGAGTAATGCCACTGCCATAGTAACCAAAGTCTAATTCGCCAATAAAACTAAAGCCAAAATAAACCGCAGTGATGGCAATGGAGATTGAGGTGAAAAACTCTAATACGGCAGATGAGAGAAAGGCGACTTTTAGTACATCCATTGTTCTGCTACGGAAAACTTCAGACGCACCGCGAAGGGTCTCTGTTTCTGCTTCAGTGCGATTAAATAACCTAATCGTTGTCATGGACTGCAGACGATCATAGAAATGGCCGGATAATCGTTGCAGCGCTTTAAAATTCTTTCTATTTGCGTCAGAGGCTTTTTTTCCTACTAGTGCCATGAAAAAAGGTACCAATGGGGCAGTGATGAGAAAGATCAAACCTGCGGCCCAGTTGGTCGGGAAAACCACAATCAGTATGATTAGTGGTACTAACACCGATAAGGACATTTGGGGAAGGTAGCGGGCAAAAAAGTCTTGCATATCTTCAACTTGCTCTAATAGCAAAGTTGCCCAAGTTCCTGCTGGCTTTCCTTTTATATAAGCGGGTCCAACCTCTCTTAACCTGTCTAAAATAAGTTGGCGAATATATATTCGTATCTGCTCTCCGGCTTTAAATCCTGCGACTTCACGTCCCCAAGTACACGCTGCTCGTCCAATCACAGATACACCTAAGCCGATAAAGTAATTAACTAGCTGATATTTATCGGTTTGTTCAATAATAAGCTGATGAAGAATGGAAGCCAGTAATCCGGCTTGAGCTAGCAAAAATAGACTGGATAAAACACCAAGAGAAATACTGATAACCAGCCAGCGTTTAGCCAGTTTTCCTTGTTGTTTCAACCAATTGTTTAAGTTTCGTTGTTTAGTTTTGTCCATTATTTTATGGCTTTCTTTAATAATAGTTATTAGGAAGTTCACCTAGTAGCCGGCTATCCAAAATCTGTTCGACAACACGATGGGTAAGGCGAATCAAGCTTCTGCTCAATACTTGCTGTAATACAATCGATGGTTTATCGCTTACATGACCGACCAAGTATACAAAAAGAAATCCAGCGGTAATACCGCCGGATTGTCGTGCCTTGATCAGGCACCAATAAAAGTCTGATTAAACCTTCACGGTGATCTTGATTACTGAGCATTGTCTAATGAATCTAGGTAACGCTCAGCATCTAGCGCCGCCATACAGCCTGTACCTGCGGAAGTGATAGCCTGACGATAGTTATGATCCATAACGTCTCCAGCGGCAAATACCCCTTCAATACTGGTTTGTGTCGCATTGCCATTTAACCCTGACTGAACAACAATGTAGTCGTTGTTCATTTCTAGCTGCTGGTTAAAGATCGCGGTGTTTGGTTGATGGCCAATGGCTATAAATACGCCCATTACATCAAGTACTTCTTTAGCATCTGTTAATGTGTCTTGAAGACGAACTGCCGTGACGCCCATTTCATCTCCGAGCACTTCATCCAGCGTGCGGTGAGTATGCAAAACGATGTTACCACTACTGACTTTGTCCATTAGGCGCTTCATTAAGATTTTTTCAGCTCTAAAGCCTTCACGTCTATGAATCAGGTGTACCTCAGCAGCAATATTAGATAAATAAAGAGCTTCTTCCACCGCTGTATTGCCTCCACCGACAACAGCTACTTTTTGATTTCGATAAAAGAATCCATCACATGTTGCACAGGCGGACACTCCACGACCTTTAAAATTCTCTTCTGAAGGTAAGCCCAAATATTTTGCAGAGGCTCCGGTTGAGATTATCAGAGCATCGCAACTGTACTCTCTGCTGTCTCCTTTCAAGCGAAAAGGACGAGAGGAGAGATCAACGTCAGTTATTTGATCGAACACCATTTCAGTTTCAAATTTTTCGGCATGCTCTTTCATGCGGTCCATCAGTGCCGGGCCAGTTAGACCTTCTGCATCTCCAGGCCAGTTTTCTACTTCGGTTGTTGTCGTTAACTGTCCTCCCTGTTGCATACCAGTGATGAGGACTGGATTAAGGTTGGCACGTGCTGCATAAACCGCTGCGGTATATCCGGCTGGTCCTGAACCAAGGATTAATAGTTTGCAGTGTTTTACTTCACTCATTGAGCTGACTCCGAATAATTTTAATTTTTTACGATTGTAAGGAAAATATCTCTGAGGATAAAGGTAAAACAGAGTTCAGATTGGATAATTGATTTTTATACTAGATGGTGAGGCATCAATATAGGCTATAAATCTAAAGGAATTGATAGCAATAATGCAGCTTGATTACGCTGCAATATTGCTAAATGACTCGGTTGCGCGAGGTTTATTGTTAATCAGTTTTACGCTGACTACCAGAAAAAATGAGCAATGATGGACAAGGTAAGAATACAGACTAAATTAAGCACTATCCCTACACGCATCATCTCTTTTTGTTCGATATGACCAGAGGCAAATACCAGTGCATTCGGAGGAGTTGCTACGGGCAGCATAAATGCACATGAAGCTGATATCGCGATGATTACCGACAATATAATAGGAGAGACTCCTAACACCTCAGCAATGCTGGCAAATATAGGGATCAATAGTGCTGCACTGGCGGTATTACTTGCAAACTCAGTAAGAAAAACAACAAAAGCGATAATGGCAAGAAGGGTGATGAACATGTTCATTTGGTTCAGCAGTTGGCTTAACTCTTGCGCGAGAAAAACACTTGTCCCTGTCGCTTTGAGAACGTTACTTAAACAGATACCGCCACCAAATAACAGCAATACCCCCCAATCGACGGTTTTTTCTATATCTTTCCACTCTACAACACGAGTCGCTCCAAGCATCAGTATTGCACCGATAGCCACCAAGGTATCAAACTTAGCATATCCTCCGAGCAGGGCATTGATGGGCTTGCTAAACACCCAAAATGACACGGTAATTAGAAAAATGATTAAGGTAAGTTTGCGTTTATTCGTCCACTCAAGTGGGGTGTGGTGAATATCAAAAGTGTGTTTTAGGTTTGGCTTGGTCATTATGTAGATCACAATGACAGCAATCGGCAGCAAGGTTAATGAAACAGGTAGGCCCATTGCTACCCATTCGGTAAAGCTCAGTCCTAGTTCAGCTGCGGCAATGGCGTTTGGCGGGCTACCGACTAAGGTTGCGATTCCTCCGATCGAAGCGCAATAAGCGATACCAAGTAGGACGAACACATATGTACTTGCGTGCTTTTTCTCATCAATGTTGCTCATGACGCCCAATACTAAAGGCAGCATCATGGCGATTGTTGCGGTGTTGGATATCCACATTGAGAGCATCGCACTCACGGTAAATAGCATCATCACAGCGGTGAACATTTTTCCTTTGGCGGCAATGAGTACTTGATCCGCAATGGCTTTATCTATTTGCTGTTTATGAAGCGCAGCCGCTAATGAAAATCCGCCAAGAAAAATAAAGATAATAGAGTTGGAAAAATGACTTAATGCTGAGGAGGTATCGAAGATATTAAAAATAACAGCCAGCATAGGAACCAGAAGGGCGGTGATACTGACATGAAGCGCTTCGGTTAACCACAAAATGGCGATAAATATGAGTATGCTTAAGCCTTTTACGACGCTCTCATCATAAGGAAGAGTGAAGAGCAATGTGATAAAGAGTGCACTATCGGCAATGAGAATGAGTGCATTTCTATTAAACATTGATAATGGGGAATGAGAAGATGAAGTCAACATAGCACACTCCTGATAGTTGAACGTCGAATGTCTAAGGCCTGTTGAGCTATTGAGTAGATCATCTATTCAATTTGAATGTCGTCAGATATCAAGCAGTAACAAACAGTGCAAAATAGCGGTGATCCGTTAACAGGTCCTAATAAGTAAAAGTTATTGGTGTAAATGTTACTGATTCAACAGACGGTTCAATAATTCTAAATCGTGGCTTCCATGCCTGTTCCATCAATGACAATTAGAGTAAATATCCAAATATTAGTATAGAAGACGGTTTGAAAATCAGGCGGAAAGCAGGTTGATTTATAAACAAAATGGAATGAAAAATTGATCTAGATAAATAAATAGCGTGAATACTACGAGGTTTGGCCATTGAGATTAATAGGCTCTTTGGGACCAAGAAATTTAGGTTGAGTAGCAAATATATAGATATCAAGCAGGGCTTTCACACGAGCGAAAACCTCTCTAATTCGAACCTTAATACCCGAATGCTGTTGTGGACCGGGTACTGCCAGACAGACTGCGTGAATGTTGAAGTGCTGAGCAATAAATAGCGCACGCTCGCAATGAAATTTTTGAGTAATGATAATAAACTCATCGGCATCAAAAATCTCTTTAGAACGAACAATAGAATCAAGTGTTCTAAAGCCTGCATAGTCAAGAAAAATAGCTTGTTCAGGAACACCGGCTTTAAGCAGATCTCTTTTCATCGTCCATGGTTCATTGTATGAACGGTGCGCATTATCACCACTTAACAAAAAAGCTTCCACTTTCTTTTCATTGTAGAGAGAGATGGCGGCATTAATTCTGTTAGCGTAATAATCATTCAATACTTTGCCTAAGTATTTACTGGTGCCCAGAACTAATGCTACATCATAGTTTGGAAGATTTTCAGCTTGAACAAAGATTTTATCCTCAGAACCCCAACTGATTAAACGATCAGCAAATAACAAGCTGCACAAGGTCATGATAACCAGTGTACAGAAAGCTATTTTAATTCGTTTATTGACAGTAAAGTTCAAATTCTTTCCTCAAACATAGCAGCTCTAAACATGACGATTTTTTGTGCCCAAATGCCGATAAGTGAAAATGCAATCAGTATCGTTAAAATGAGTATTTCTGAATCCAATGAACGCAACCAGCTAGCGAGATAAGGGGACGCTTTTACAATGAGCAAGCCATAACCAAATGCGTTAAGCAAGATAAAAGCGACTGTTCTCAGAATAAATGGTTGTCTAATCATCAACTTTCTAACCAGTCGATTTATATCGTTACCTAACATTACCAAGAAACAAGCGATAAAAGCGATGGATATTTCTGGTATATATTGTGCGATATAGCCGCCTAATGGGGCAATAAATTCAAGCATGGATATCTCTTGGCATATGAACTTGCTGAGTGGGTTATAAAAAGAGGTTGTTTATATGGTAGAACCGTTATTCACACAAGCATATTGACGCAGATTCAGTATAATATCTCACTTCCGATTTAATATTGTGCGGTTTATCTCATTTATGTCTTTCCTTCCTATTGATTCGATAAAAGAGCAGTTTAATCAACTGATTAAGCATCATCATATTGTCGTTGAGGCCGAAACGGGGTCAGGGAAGTCCACTCGGTTACCTCTCTGGGCGAGTCAGTTTGGCCGCGTATTGGTTGTTGAACCAAGACGTATTGCTTGTACTTCTCTAGCCAGTTACATCGCCCAACAAGAGGGGAGCAGGTTGGGTGAGTCTATTGGATATGCTATTAAGTTAGATGGTCAGTATAGTGATGACACGCAAGTGTTGTTCGTTACCCCAGGCGTTGCACTACGTTGGTTTTCCGAAAATAGATTGAGTGATTTTGATATAGTCCTGATCGATGAGTATCACGAGCGGCGTTGGGACATGGATCTTTTAGTAGCAATGTTGAAAGAGAACGCTAGCCATCGGCTTGTGATAACGTCTGCCACCATAGAAGGTGAAAAACTAGCAAAGTATGTAAAAGCAAAGCGACTGGTAGCATCAGGTAGATTACATCATGTCGCGGTGAGCTATAGGGCGGCGGATAGCCATTATCTGCCTGACGGGAGAGGGCTAGATAAAAGAGTCGTGGATGTCGTACGTACAGAGCTCGCCACATGTGACGGTGATATCTTGGTTTTTTTGCCCGGCCGTAAAGAGATTAGTATGTGTGCCCAGATGCTCGTCGCCATTGATGGCGTAGATGTCGTGCAATTGCATGCATCTGTATCGGACCGAGAGCGAGAGAGAGCATTAACCCCCTCTGTTCAGCAAAAAATCGTATTGGCCACCAATGTGGCAGAAACTTCATTAACGATCGCCAATATATCATTAGTGATTGACTCCGGTTTGGAGCGAAGAACCAGCCAAAGAAATGGTCGTACGGTGCTAAGTTTAACGGCGATATCTAAAGCGAGTGCGAACCAGAGGGCTGGACGAGCGGGTCGGGTTATGGATGGTCAGTGTATTCGAATGTATGGTCAGCACGCCGCACTTGCAGCAGTGACTCCTCCAGAGTTACTGAGAGGAGAGTTAACCGAAGCGATGTTAGCGAGTGCTTGTTGTGGCTTTCATCTTGATCAGTTGGCCTTTTTGGAATTATTGCCAGAAAAATCAATCCAACAAGCAAAGAAAACATTAACTGTTATGCGAGCGATTGATCGTGAAGGAGTAGCCACAGAGCATGGTGAAATACTCTATCCTTTAGCAATTGACGTACTTTATGCCGACCTATTGACTAGAATGCCAACCAGAGCTCTGCAAGAAGCAATGATCGATCTTGCTGCAGGCTTATCTGTTGCTGGATATCTATACAAATTACCAACGAGTGAAGAGAAATTAAAACATTTGGCAGACTGGTTGCCTGCCAGTTGTGATGTCGAGTTGATCATTCGACTCGTTCGAGGAGAGCAATGTCAGGCGTTAGACGTTGACCACCAAGCGCTATTTGAAGCACAAGCGATGGCACGACAAATACGGAAACTGTTTCATCTACCTGAATTAGAAGTCGCTTCTCGTTTTGATAGAAAATCCTTTTTACCGCAGTGGTGGATACTCACCCTGAGCTGCTCTATGTCCGTCGAGAAAAACGTAGGCAAATGCTGGCCAATGGTTATGTAGAAATATCGCCAGCTCGTAATAGTCTATTTAATGACGAAGCAGAGGCTGCAATCGTCTTTGATCAACACTCAACTCCGGGACGAGGAGTAAAACAGACGTTAAACCTCGGTACGATAATGTTTCCCTGTTCGTTGTCGTATCTGTCGGAGCTTTCTATTGGCGATTGGGTTCAAGGGGAAACAGTTGTAGAAGATGGCGTGTTGTATTCTCAGCTAGCTTTAACTTATGCCGGGAGAATAATTTGCCGCAAGCTGGTTGTTCCAGAAGGTAACTTAGTGCTGAAGCCTATTATAGAAGCCGTTGTTGCTGAAACTTTTCTTAGTGGCTTTGCTCGGCAACGAAGCGAAGAGATCACTCATTGGCGACTTTATGTTGAGCTGGGTTTAGATGCATCCTGTCAACAGCACAATGATCTGAGTTTTGAACAGTGGTTTACTAAACAATTAGTGGATCTGGGCATTTCTGACGCTGACGAGCTAGAGCTGTTTCAAGCAGAGGATTTTCTGTTTGAAGGAATCCCTTATTGGCAGTATGAAGAGTTTGCTTCTACCTATCCGTTGCTATTAAATCTAGGTGACCTGCAACTGACGGTTGAATATCATGCGGCTCAAAAACGGGTCTATGTTATCTATAAAAATGGATTACGAAGAGGCGATCCAAAAAGGTGGGAACTACCAAGGTGGCAAGGGTGGCGAATTCAGTATAAAAAAGGTAGCCGTATTGTTGATGTACGTTAATTGATCACCGAAGTTACTGTTTTTTAATAACCTTTTTAATTACTTCGGTAGTTGAAATATTAAAAACGTTATACATTACTTCGTTAGGCTGTAGGTTGTTTGTTAACAGCTTGGTTTTTATATGCTTTTTGTCTTAATTAACCGATGACAAAAGATTGTTGTTTTATATCGTATTGATGTATGTAAAAAGGTGCGTAATAGTAGCCTTACGCGTTTGTTGTTTACCACTATCCTGTGGAGGAGATAATGGAAAAAAATGAAGCTGTATCTGTGGTTTTTGATTACACGTCATTTTTAGGTGCGTCTAGTAAGAAAAAACTAACATTTATAGAGATACTTTCGTCAATTGCGCCAGTATTTACCACGGTATGGAAGGACAGTGTCAAGGATTTAACTGCGCCCGAAGACAGGTTATGGCAACAAGCAAGCAAATCTTTGTCTACTCGAAGCAGTGATGAAAGAAACTTGATTCGCTTAGTAAGGCTCGCAAAACTAGAAGGCATTGGTGAACTGACTTTGATGATGCCTTATGAACTGGATAGAAACCAAATTGAACTAATAGCTGAAAAAACCAATACAACCATACAGCATACGGCTCAAGATCAGTTTACTATCAACTTGTAGTTCACTGTTAACTCATTGTTTACTAATGACTTATAGTTGATTAATGATATGATCTACCTTCTGATTTCTTCTTTTAAAATTAACCTTTTTAAATCAGAACAGCGGTTTTCTTTCGAAACAATGACAGCCGCTAGTCAGTGACTTATACAAGTCAGATATTGATTATTTGCGATTGTATGAGCCGTTCAATAAGTTAACGAAAATGATGTTACTATGGTTCAAATAAGCGGGCTTAACTTGTGAGTTATCATTAAGAAAAGCTCGCTTTTTTATCGATTTATCCTAGCCTTATAAGGTATCGTTTTTGTATTGTTTAGGTATTCAATAGAACAGAGTGATCAAAGAACTAACTAGAGAAAGTAAATTGGCAAAATTTAAATATTCTCATTGCGCATTGGTGTCCCTACTTGTCAGCGGCTCAATATACGCAGAAAGTCATCAATTAACAGTGAAACAAGAACATATTATTAAGCGTTTGCTTAGTGATGAGTTTTTACACTCCACCTTATCGGAATCTCAGCAAAAAGAAGAGCTTAAGTGGTTTATGGATGCGGCTAAACCTTTTCAAGGGATGACCATCCGTGTGGTATCTGAGAATATTGCAACGCATAGGTATGAATCTAATGTATTGGCGAAGGCATTTACTGAATTAACGGGTATTCATGTGGTTCATGAAATCACCGAAGAAGATGATTTGGTGAAGAAGCTTCAAGTTCAGTTGGATACCGGAATTAGCTTATATGACGCGTACGTTAATGATGCTGACTTTTTAGGTACTCATTACCGTAGTCAAAAAGTGGTCGCTATTTCTGAGATGATAAATGATAAATGGCGCGATATTACGTTACCTACGCTGGCTTTGGATGATTTCATAGGCATCGATTTTGTCACTGGCCCAGATGACATTCTCTATCAGTTGCCTACCCAACAATTCGCTAACTTGTATTGGTATCGGCATGATTGGTTTTCTCGTCCCGATTTACAGAAACAGTTTAAACAGCTGTACGGTTACGCTCTAGGTGTCCCACAAAACTGGGCGGCTTATCAAGACATTGCCGAGTTCTTTACCGAGAAAGTTCAATACATTGATGATAGAAGGGTGTGGGGCCATATGGATTATGGTCATTTTGATCCCTCATTGGGCTGGCGGATATCTGATTCATGGTTGAGCCTTGCCGGAGCAAACCAAACAGATTCATCGGTTGGCGATTGGGGCATTCGTTTGAACGATTGTCACCCGGCGGGCGCTAGTGTTTCAAGAGGGGGCGCTCTTGATAGTCCTGCGGCAATATACGCGGTAAACAAATACGTTCAATGGTTAACGCAGTACGCTCCACCAGAAGCCATTGAACAGGACTTTGTCTCCTCTAGTGAATACTTGGCTAAAGGAAATATTGCTCAACAGATCTTCTGGTATACAGCATTTTTGCCGGATCTTTCTGCTGCTGACTCTTCGGTAATGAATGAGAAAGGGGAACCAGTGTGGCGTGTCGCACCTTCACCGAGAGGAAAGTACTGGAAAGAAGGAATGAAATCGGGATATCAGGATATTGGTGGCTGGACATTTTTGTGGCTTACGCCAGATAAAAGAAGCGCAGCAGCATGGCTGTACGCACAGTTTACAGTATCTAAAACCGTATCCATGCAGAAGTTTTTGAATGGTTTTACTCCCATACGTCAGTCCGACATTCAATCCTCTTATTTACAGGCAAGATCGAAAGAGTGGGGGGGATTATTGGAATTCTACCAAAGTGACGCTCGAAACTATTGGACACCTACCGGTTTTAGCGTGCCCGATTATGCTGAACTTGCAAGTGTCTGGTGGCAGCATATTGGCCCAGCAGTTAAAGGTGATGTCACGGTCGAAGATAGTATGCGTATGCTTGCGGATGAGATGGACTCACGACTTAAAAAAATAGGAAATAGAGCGGATATGCGCTGTGAACCTCGACTAAATGATAAGTCTGATGCGGAGGTTTGGCTCAATAAGGAAGGTGCGCCATGGAAAGAGCTCATCAACGAAAGTACACCTAAAACGTTATCATTTGAAGAGTCATACCAACAATGGAAAAAATAGTATATTTGCCGATACTACTTTTATTACTTCTTTCGTCCAAATTGTTGGCTGAGGATACACTGACGTTATTTACCTACCACAATCCTCCGTTAGTGTCGGTAGAAGATAAGAAGGTTGTTGGCGGCAATTCTTGGCATGTGGTTGAGCAGTTACTTAATAAAACCTCAACCCCTTACAAGGTGGCAATTAAACCTGCAATGAGAGGGATGTACTCAGTAGCGGAAAATCGGAATACCTGTGTATTTCCTATCGATAGAACCCAAGACAGAGAATCTAAGTATAGCTGGGTTGGCCCAATTGCCATTGTCCAATATGCATTATACAGTGCGGCTAATCGAAGCATTCCACTGACAACCTTAAATGATGCTAAGCGCTATAACATAGCAACCTATCTTGGCAGCAGCATAGGTCAATACTTAAGGCGTAAAGGTTTTCATGTTCGTTTGACTGGAGAGATGAAACAAGGGTTGTTGATGCTGCAACATCGCCGTGTCGATTTTTGGGTTGTTGATGTCAATGCTGCAAATAAATTATCACAAGAGATGAATATAGAGTTGGGTGAACCTGAGTTGGTTTTTTTCACCAGTGTTAACTATATGGCTTGCCATCCGGAGATGGCAGGCCAACAGTTAGATAAGTTTGATCAAGCGTTAAATGAAATGTATATCAGTGGTGAGATTCAGCACTTGCTGGAACTGAATCTCTAAATTTATCTAAATGAACAACATTCTCCGTGTTGCGAAAAGCGTGGTTCTATTTTAGTAACTGCTTAAGTGACCCGTTTTCGCTTTTGATATCCATAATCGCCAGAAACGCACCGCAAGACCATACAATACATGCCATAGTAAATAACAATCCACCGTCGTTCCCTATGATTTCACCAGCGCTATTAAACTCGGGCATAACAACACCTAACGGAGTGAATAGATGGAAGAATATAGCACCGGACATGATGCCTACACTCATCACTGCGCCAACACCATGAAAACGAGTAAAGAGTAGTATTGCCGCGATTAGCTCTGCAAAACCAATTAGGTAACCACCGATGTTGCCAAACCAGGTAAAACCAGACCACTCTCCCAATGTGCCAAAAATAAATTCAGTTTCATATGACCCGGTAAATTTAAAAAATAGTGACTGGATAAAAACAAAAGCAATAAATGCTGATGGAATAAATTTTAGTAGTTTAGACTTCATGAGACTTCCTGTTGGGTCATAGTAAATTGTGTATATCTATTCGACCTAGTATTTAGTAAAAATATTTCAGGGAGATGTAAATATTTGATAACAGGATTAGTGGGTGATGGTGGGAATGACGTAAAACAGGGACTTAATTGTCCCTGCTACGTTAGTAAATTGACTCGATCTGCGATTAGGGCTTATTTTACGATAAGGTCATATTCCTTATCTAAGATATCGATGATCTCCTGTTTAGGGTTGGAACTTAGTGGCACTTTCTTCCCCGTGATTTTCTCAGCAATATTTAGATAGGTTGTGGAAATTTGCATAATCGCTTCTTGCGGGAGCAGATTGTTATTGGCTAATGCTTCTCTTTCAACCATTCGGTCTTTGTTGAGTAAAATATCAGAGTCAGGAAAGTAATTTAGCAAGAATTGACGGAAACCTTCTTTAGAGTTTTCGATAATATTGCCGTTTTGGTACTCTTGCTTATCCCAGATTCTAGATGAATCTGGTGTACCCACTTCATCCATGTATATGAGTTTGGACGAGCCTGAACGATCAGTGACATAACCAAACTCAAATTTGGTATCAACAAATAGCTGGCCTACTTCATCAAGGGCATCGTGGATAACATTAAAGCCTTGCTTTAGTAGTTGCTCGTACTGAGGAATATCATCCGCAGAATTGAAATTAAAAGAGGCGTAGTTATCAATAATGTTTTGTTGGGTGATATTGACGTCGTCTGCTTCAGGAACACCGGGTATCCCCTTTAGTATCCCTTTTGTGGATGGCGTAATGAGCAGGTTTGGTAGCTTACTGTCTTTTTCTAGACCTTCGGGTAATTTTATACCGCAGAACTCTCTTTCGCCTTTTTGGTATGCACGCCACATTGAGCCAGTGATGTAGTTTCGGCAAATAGCTTCAATCATAACGGGTTTGGCTTTTTGAACTATCCAAACAAAAGGGTGAGGAATATCTAGAATATGACTGTCTGCTAAACCTTGCTGCTTAAATAGTGAAAACCAGTGATTCGAAATGGCATTGAGTGCAGCACCTTTACCGGGAACGCCTTTAAGTCCATTTTCTCCAGACCATATACAGTCGAACGCAGAAATTCGATCACTGATGACCATAATCGCCAATGGTGCGTCTGGTGAAACGTCATACCCTTTAAGTTTAATTAGTCTCTGACTATCTTGTTTAGTTAACCAATAAACAGAACGAACTTTTCCACTATGCACTGCTTGGTCAGTACGGATAGGAAAATCATCGTTAACAGCAAGGACTTGATCTGCAAGACTCATTCGACATTCCTTAGTTTGTCTAATAATTAATATAGTGCCATCTTAATAGCTAGCATCGGCATCGAAAGAGAATAATACCAGAACTTTTTAAAGCTTCCAGATAAAAAGCAAACGTTTGCTTAATGTTGCGGAATTATAATAGTGAAAAGCCATTAATGCAGGAACATTAATGGCTATGAACTTGATATGTTAAGTTTTAGTTAGTGTAACTGAGCTGTTGATAATGAAGAGGCGGTAGGTTGAGATAAGAAAAAAACTTCGCAACTATAATTGCTGGCAATCCGTTGAATTCGGTTTTTGGCGTCCTGTTGAAGATCACTACTTGCAACAATAGCGCTGGCTGTTCTCGCTTGAATGGCTTTAACGACAATTTGTTCTTCGCTGAACTGTATTGAGGGCTTCATATGGATGACTTTATCGCAACTAACATTATGTCTTGTTAGTTCATGTTGAGTAGGACGAGGACAGTTAGCGGTAAATAAAACCCATTGTTTTTTATTTGATAGCTTAGCTAAGTTTTGGTACACGCTATTTTCTGCAACAGGGAAACTGATTGCGCTAGATGAAATAGGGCTTAATACTGAGTAGGCTTTTTTATTTGCGTTTATTTGAAGCATCATACTGTTCCTATGTACATACTGTATAAAACAACAGTACTTGTAATTTGATCGGAGTGCAACTGTTTTTTTGCCTGTTTAGTAAACAGAGTGTGGAAAAAACAAGCGAGATCGCTTTGCAAAGCCCAGAAATTAAGAAGAAAGCGTTGTTTGCGAGAATTTGTGAGCTTTAGCTAAAGATGCAATTTTGCGCAGCATAGTCATGCTGGGTTAACCGTTAGCAATCAAAAGTTGCGGAAAGTAAGACGTGAACGTATTAACGAATCTAAGTCAGTGTTAGATAACGTTGAGAGAAAATGGCTATTGACTTCGATGATTTTGAACTAAAGAGTTTAATGCTGTTCTCTTTTGCATTTTGATATTTATTGGCGATAACGAAATTCAATCAGATTGTCTAGGCGACTTAAGCTACAACTATTTTTGCATGCTATCGTAGCGGCTTCCATTGAGTGTGAGTTCATCTTTATTGAATAGACGGACGTCTAATGTTGCGATGTCATGGCAACTAGCACACGAGAAATGGTATTTTCCGTCTATATAGTCATGACGGGCTAATAGACTCATTTTACTACACCAATCACATATACCTTGTTTTTTGAACACAACGACTCTCCTTTAGCAGAAATTTCAGAACCTAATATTCGGATAACATAGACGATTATGCCGATTTTCTGATCCCAAACGGGGGATCATTAAGGTAATTCGACCAAGGATTATACATATAAATAGAGAAAATGTTAATTGTTTGTTATCGCGGGTTAGGCTTTGCTGCTTTTAACATGAGAAATCACTATTTTAATCGCGGAATTTAGTCTCTTCATCTCTTCATCGCTGCCATGTGTATCTGGATGGTAGATGCGGCTTAACATTTTGTAACGTAGTTTGATCTGTTTTTCATCAGGAATGCGATTAGGGACATAACCGAGAACGGCACAAGCCGTTACCAGTTTATTGTCATTGGATACGGTTTTTTCTACTTGCTGATTTCGTTTAAGTTGAAGATGGGCTTTGTTCAGGTGCAGTTGAAGTGATCTGATTTTTTTACTTTGCTGTGCAATGGTTTTCTCCAACTTTGATAAATTGCTCTGTTTGTGGCTTCTCATTTTTCGTCGTAGTGCGACAGCAAAAACAACGACAAGTAATATGGATGAAATAATAATGATTTCTGGTTCAACTAAGCGACTTTTCTCAGGTTTTACCGTTGTGCTGCTTTTATTAGAGTCGGTGGTTATGTCTTGATCAATATGTTGATCCAGTAGGGCGATAGATGAGACCTGTTTTGCACGTTGCTGGTTGAAAAGTGCTTCTAATACACGAGAATAGCCATCTTCAGCATCACTGTTTCCCGCATCTATGGCCAGTTGGTACCAGTTTTCAGATACGTTGAGTGGATTTATCGGTTGTTTTTGTTGTTCATACAACTGACCAAGAGATTGCAGCGCTTTGCTATCACCTTGCAGCGCGGCTTTTAGATACCAATAGTGTGCTTGCTTAAACTTATTTTCTGACTGATATTGCTGTGCAACCGCTATTTGTGCTTCGAGTTGATTGTCTTCTGCTTGTTCAATCAGTTCTTTGCTAGGCTGGGCGAGTACAGTAGAGCTAACAAGAAAGAAAAGCCAAACATAGTGAATAAATGCTGTACTGCTTCTCATACTAATGCCGCTCTCCCTGTTAATTTTCAACTGTTCTCTATCATTTAAGCATCTTATGAGCTTTTGCACCATCGACAGGCTTATTTACTGATAGCTTACGCCCTTTTTTAAGCCCGACTTCATAATCGGCGGTGATATTTTTCATTGCTTCTTTTAGTTGCTGTTTAAATGTTTCGCGGTCTATATTTTTGAACTCTCGGTCAATATAGTTGTTTATTTTGTTATTGGAGTCATCATCTGGTGCTATTACTGGTAGCTTTTCTAATGCGCCTTCTACCCAACCTGAAACAAAAGAGTTAACGCGTCTTGTGACTTCTGTATTGCTGGTTCCTGAACCGGCAAAACTATTGCGAAACTGACCGGTTTGTTCGTTCATCTCGCGGTAGATAATATCGAAAGCAAATGCACCAAAAATCGCTCTGTCTGCTTCCCCGATAAATTCAACACGTTTTAATCCTTTGTGATTTAGTAATACGGCTTCAACACCAAATTTTGTATTGATGCCTCTAATTACTCGTAGAATCGTCGAACTAATACTTGCAGGTAGTAGATGGGTAGATTGTGTTTTGCCCATTTTAATAAATTCAATATCGTCTTTATCAAGGCCATACTTAAGCATAAGGCGGTGCGCCATTTTAATTGCTTGAGCAGCTTCGTTAACGTTTGCTGAATTTCCGAGTTCAAGACACTTAGCGATCTTTTTTAGGGCTTTCTTTTTATCCATTGAAATTATTAAAAACAACCAGTTTGAAAAGGCCAGTCGGCCATTTTACCGATTTTTTGTGGGGAATTAAAGTTATCCCCGTAGATAACAGGCAATAAAAAACCGCCTATAAAGCGGTTTTTTGATAAGAGCGAGATAAGGTTTAGATACCTAATTCATCTAACAGGTCATTAGAGATGTCGTTTGCTGCGGTATCATTCTGGCTGTTCTTTGGTTTTTTATTCTGCTCAGCTTCTAGTATTGCGTCAGGTGATTCATCTTCTTCAATATCAAACTCTTCAAGCTGAATAAACTCGGTTTTATCCATCGCCAGTTCAAGGTAGAAAATGTTGTTATTTTCTGTAGTAAAGGTGACGCGTCTCGCCTGTGGACGATCGAGGTTAGTATCAATGGAAATTAATACTTGTTTGTTAATCGCCAGCATCTTAGGTTGGTTTTGAGTGATGTTGGTTTTAAGATCTTTACGAATCTTACTGGTAAAGTCACCAACCAACTGGTTCATTAACTCACCAAGTACATCACCAACTTCATCAGAGGTATGCAAAATGGCCAACTCTTCTTCTGGCATTCCCATATTTCTCATATAGTTTGTGTAAACTTCTAATGCCGCTTGAGAGGTAAAGTTAATTACCACTAAACCTGAGAAACCGCCGTCAAAAAGAACAAAACAGCCAAAGTCGGGTTTTAAACAGGTTTTATTGATTTTTTGCACCATTGCTGAGTATCCAACATTAGAGTTGGTAGCAGAGCTGAGTACGCCAGAAACTGATTGGCACAGTTTTAAAAGGATATCTTCTGTTGTTACTACTTTATTTTTTTTCATTTTGATCCGTTCTGTAGTATCGACACTACTTTGCAATTTTCAATATTGAATAAAAAGATTAGCAGTCTCAGTGGTTTTGTTAATATTTCAAATGTTGTAAAGTGACCGCAATCATAAAAAACACATATACCCGTACTGCAGGAATCAGTGATGTCGGGGCAGGAAGCGATATGTTACCAAGATTACAAAATGAAATTAATGTAGATCCAGTTGTCGTAACGTTTTTATCTAGGCTAAAACAGCGTGGATTTAGCGGCGATATCGAAACCCAATATGCGAGCCGTCTTGCTGTTGCAACTGACAATAGTGTGTATCAACAGCTTCCTCAGGCGGTAGTTCATCCTAAATCAACTGAAGACATTATGCTAATCGGATTTATCTCAAAAGATGCCGATTTTGAAAGGATCACATTTTCTCCTCGTGGGGGAGGGACTGGAACAAATGGTCAGTCACTGACTCAAGGCATTGTTGTTGACCTTTCTCGGCATATGAATCAGGTTCTTGAAATCAATCAAGAGCAAGGATGGGTTCGTGTTCAAACAGGGATAGTTAAAGACCAACTTAATGACGCTGTTCGGCCTTACGGTTATTTCTTCTCCCCGGAGCTCTCCACCAGTAATAGGGCGACTCTTGGAGGCATGATCAATACCGATGCATCAGGGCAAGGTTCTTTAGTTTATGGTAAGACGTCCGATCATGTTTTATCGCTTCAAGCGGTATTTGCAGACGGTTCGGTTTATGAAACTGATGGGTCAAAGGGCTCTGCCGATGAAGGGGAGTATGCGTTTAATGCGCTTTCAGTTTCTGAACATGTGTGTCGTTCAAAACGAAACGAGATCGTTGATAAATTCCCTAAACTTAATCGCTTTCTAACCGGTTACGATTTGAAAAATGCTCTTAATGAACAGGATGAATTTGATTTTACGCGAATTCTCTGTGGTTCAGAGGGGTCGCTAGCCTTTATCACTGAAGCAAAACTGAACTTAACCGCCATTCCTAAATCTCGCGTGTTGGTCAATGTTAAATACGACAGTTTTGATTCCGCTCTGCGAACGGCGCCATTATTAGTGCAAGCAAATGCTCTATCCGTTGAGACTGTGGATTCCAAAGTTCTCGATCTGGCTAAGCAAGATATCGTTTGGAATACGGTTAGTCATCTTTTGCAAGATGTGCCAAACAAAGAGATGTTGGGCATTAATATTGTAGAGTTTGCTGGGCTGGATGAGTTAAAGATACAGCAAGACGTCGATAAGCTAACCGCGGCTCTCGATACGATGATTGAGCAAGAAGTTAATGGCGTGATTGGTTATCAAGTCTGCAATGATTTGGCCAGCATAGGGCGTATCTACAATATGCGTAAGAAAGCGGTTGGTTTATTAGGCGCGACAAAAGGTAAAGCCAAGCCGATAGCATTTGTTGAAGATACTTGTGTACCACCAGAAAACCTTGCTGATTTTATTGTAGAGTTTCGTCAACTACTGGATAAAAAATCGCTACATTACGGTATGTTTGGTCATGTCGATACTGGCGTTCTTCATGTTCGGCCAGCGCTGGATCTTTGTGACCCTCAGCAAGAACAACTCATGTTGGAGATTTCAGAACAAGTTGTCCAACTGGTTGCTAAGTATGGCGGTTTGATGTGGGGTGAACATGGCAAAGGATTCCGATCTGAATATGGACCTGAATTTTTTGGTGATGAGTTGTTCCATGAATTGCGTCGAGTTAAATCTGCTTTTGACCCGCACAATAAAATGAACCCCGGTAAAATCTGTACGCCCTTGGATAGCGCAGCAGAACTGGTCAAAGTCTCTGGAGTAAAACGTGCTGACTATGATCGCCAAATTGACGTTAAAGTGAGAGACAGTTTCCAGCAGGCGATGGAATGCAATGGCAACGGCTTATGTTTTAATTATGACGTCAATTCACCAATGTGCCCTTCAATGAAGGTGATGGCAGATCGACGTCACTCACCTAAAGGTCGGGCAGGTTTGGTCAGAGAGTGGTTACGTCAGCTCACTGAACAGGGTATCGATGTCCTTGATATGGAGAAAAAGACGTTACAGCATAATCCAACCATCAAGATGATGATTGATAGAGTGAGAAATAGTGTTAATAAGCGTCACGAATACGATTTTTCGCATGAAGTTTATGAGGCTATGAATGGTTGCTTAGCCTGTAAAGCTTGTGGAACTCAATGTCCGATTAAGGTAGATGTCCCGAGTTTCAGAGCGCGTTTTTTAAATCTTTATTATTCACGTTACCAACGACCTGCAAAAGATTACTTGGTGGCGAACATCGAAACTATGCTGCCAGTGATGGCGAAAGTACCAAAAGTGATCAATATGGCTCTTTCGCAAAAGTGGATGCAAAGTTTAACGGCTTCAACAATAGGTTATGTGGATGCTCCACTATTATCATCACCAACGCTACATCAATATCTGGTCAATCAACCTGATATCAAATTTGATATGCAGAAGTTGGCGGCACTGTCTAAAGAGCAAAAACTGCAGTATGTGCTTATCGTGCAAGACCCATTTACCTCATATTATGAGGCAGAAGTAGTAGCAGACTTTGTTGCTCTATTAAAGAAAGTCGGTAAACAACCAGTGCTTGTTCCTTTCAAGCCCAACGGTAAAGCTCAGCATATAAAAGGGTTTTTAAAGCAATTTACTGAAACGGCAACCAGTACCGCCTCTTTCCTTAATATGCTTGCTGATCTTGATATCGACATGGTTGGGGTAGATCCTGCCTTAGTGCTCTGTTATCGAGATGAGTATGCCGATATATTGGCGGAAAATAGGGGCGACTTCACCGTGCTTAATGTTCACGAGTATCTGTTTGCCGAACTTGAATCGTTGCAAGTGGGTGAAGCTTCTCAGCAGCCTCCTTGGTATCTATTTGCTCACTGTACCGAGAAAACTCGAATGCCAAATGCAGAAAAAGAGTGGCAAACGATATTCAAGTACTTTGGCGGTGTTCTTGAAACTGTCTCTGTCGGTTGTTGTGGTATGGCGGGAACATTTGGACATGAATCCGATAAATTATCAGTATCTAAAGATATTTATGATTTAAGCTGGAAGCCTAACTTTGCCAAATTAGCCAAAGACCGCTGTTTAGTCTCGGGCTACTCTTGTCGAAGCCAAGTAAAAAGGTTTGAAGAGGAGAAGGTTAGTCATCCGCTTCAGGCTCTACTTCAATTAGTATAAAGGAGTATCCATGCAGCCACTTGAACTTAAGGTACCACCAGTACTGGTTTTTATTCTTGCTGGTGGTTTGAGTTATTTGCTTGCGATGATTGATCTTTTTTCAATAGGGTTTCCACTGACATGGCTGGTTTTTGCAGCCTGTTTTGTTGCCAGTGGTTATTTTGGTTTAAGCGGTATAGCCGAATTTAAAAAGGCTAAAACTACAGTACATCCCGTTGACGTGCACAAAACATCAACCGTAGTTGAAAGTGGCGTGTACAAAAGAACTCGTAACCCGATGTATTTAGGTCTGCTTCTACTTTTGATTGGTTATGGCTATTGGCAGCAAAATTTATTGTGTTTGTTGGTGCCAGTACTTTTTGTTCTTTACATGAATCGCTTTCAAATTGAACCAGAGGAAAGGCACTTACAGCTTAAGTTTGGCCAAGAGTACGGTGAATATAAAGCTCGAGTTCGACGTTGGATATAATAAAAAGGTCTGCAATTAATGTTGCAGACCTTTTTAATGTTCAATTCAGATTTGAGGATAACTTTGCTTGGCTAGGCAGCGATATCAAGCTTTTGCAAAAAAGCCTCTTTACACTCAAAGAAACGGGCAACTAAAGCGTCGACATCTTCTTGCACATAAGGTCGTAAACCACTGGCAACCATACGCTTAACGCCTTTACCAACTATGATGCCATCTTCTTTAAAATCAAAGTTGAGTGTAACAACACCACGTTTACCCTCTACATCAAACGTAGCACCAGAGTAAACCACTTCTGGGTGACTGATATCTAAACGGTCAAATTCAATTTCCATGCTTTCATATATGACCAATGGTCGCTGACAATTTATCATCATCTGCTGCTCTTCCATTAGAGGAACCATTATGTGTGGGAAATTCATACCAGAAAACTGCACATAGTTTTTTACTACATGTTCAATAAAATCTGGGTCGTGATTGACTTCGCCATGATGGCTCATATGAAGATACTCTTTGCCTTTTTCATCCAGCAGTGAGCTCTCTGTGTCTCCCTTATCTTCGATATGTAGAGCAACCCCGTCGCTTACCATGCCAGAGAAGTCGAATCGCATCTTTTGACTAATGCCTTCTTTTTTCAGTAATACAGCAAAAAGAAGGTCACCAGGAACACAAAAACGCTTATTGTCTTCATCGTGAATAGGGTTAAAGTCGCCAGCTACTTTTTTAGCGAAGTGACTTGCTTGCTGACGAGTAAATTGAAACTGCTCGTTGTTTACTGAGAAATAAGGTGATAGAAACATAATATTCTTTTCATAGCCAAAAACAGGCCAATTATATACAAATTTGTGTATTGAATGGTCTATCCAGTGGCGGGGATTTATAAGATAGTGCGACTTTAACAGATTAATGCTGATAACAAATAGTGTTATTCGCGACGGCTAGTGTGACACTATTTGGCGCTAAAGAGAATATCTCTGCAAATTAACGGATGAGATTTGTTATGATGGCAAAACATATAAAAGAATAATAGAGGACCGCTATGTCTACTTCTTACTTAACAGAAATGACGTTTTTTGAACGATTTGTTGCTGATATTTTGTCTGGTAAAAAGGTAATCACCATTCGTGACGAGAGCGAGAACAACTTTTTAGTTGGAAGTACGGTGGAAGTCAGTACTTTTGAAGAGAATAGGTGGTTTTGTCGTTTGAAGATAAATAGTGTCGAACCCATTCAGTTTGAACAACTTACCGATTATCACGCCACACAAGAGAACATGACATTAACGGAACTTAAACAGGTTATTTCAGACATTTATCCTGGAATTACCAAACTTTGGGTTATCTCTTATCAACGAGTCGATTAAGGGATGAGAAATAAAAGTAGATAAACTGAAAGCTTCTCTTTGCAATTCAGCCTTTAACGGGTAAAATTCCGCTCTTGATGAATTTCCGGTATGCGTATTACTGAGTGAGATTCATTAAGAAAATAACTTAAACTTTTGAACTCGCATGTGTTGCTTGGTACGCAACACCACTGTAAGGATATATCATGCCTGTAATTACTCTTCCTGACGGTAGTCAACGTCAATTTGATAACCCTGTGTCAACTCTTGATGTCGCTGCATCTATCGGCCCTGGTCTTGCTAAAGCCACCATTGCTGGTCGTGTAGACGGCAAACGTGTTGATGCTTGTGACTTAATCGAAAGCGATGCAAGTCTAGAAATCATCACCACAAAAGATGATGATGGCCTAGAAATCGCACGTCACTCTTGTGCGCATTTATTGGGTCACGCAATTAAACAGCTTTTTCCTGATGCCAAAATGGCTATTGGTCCAACCATAGACAGTGGCTTCTATTACGATATCGATCTTGAGCATTCTTTAACGCAAGAAGATCTCGATGCGCTAGAGAAGCGTATGAAAGAGCTGGCAAAAACCAAATATCAGGTTATTAAAAAGACGGTAAGCTGGCAGGAAGCGCGCGACGTATTTGAAGCGCGTGGCGAAACATACAAAATGGAAATTCTGGATGAGAACGTTGCAAAAGACGATCGTCCGGGTTTATATCACCACGAAGAATACATTGATATGTGTCGTGGCCCGCATGTTCCTCATATGGGTTTCTGTCAACATTTCACTCTGTTGAATGTTGCCGGCGCTTATTGGCGTGGTAATAGCGACAATAAAATGCTGCAACGTATCTACGGAACAGCTTTTCACGATAAGAAAGCACTTAAAGCTCACTTAACACGTTTGGAAGAAGCTGCGAAGCGCGACCACCGTAAAATTGGTAAGCACCTAGATCTTTTCCATATGCAGCAAGAAGCGCCGGGAATGGTGTTCTGGCATCACAATGGTTGGTCTATCTTCCGTGATCTAGAAGTGTTTATTCGTGCAAAATTGGACGAATACGGCTATCAAGAAGTTAAAGGCCCATTAATGATGGACCGCGTATTGTGGGAACGTTCAGGACACTGGGATAAATACGCTGATGCTATGTTTACCACCAGTTCTGAGAACCGCGAATATGCCATCAAGCCGATGAACTGTCCTGGTCATGTACAAATCTTTAATCAAGGTTTGAAATCATACCGTGATCTACCATTACGTATGGCGGAATTTGGTTCTTGTCATCGTAATGAGCCGTCTGGTGCTCTACACGGGTTAATGCGTGTACGTGGATTCACCCAAGACGATGCACACGTATTTTGTACTGAAGAGCAGATTCAAGACGAAGTAACTGAATGCATCAAGATGGTTTACGATGTCTACAAGACATTTGGTTTTGAAGAGATAGAAGTAAAACTATCTACAAGACCAGAAAAACGTGTTGGTAGTGATGAGATTTGGGATCGCTCAGAAGAAGCACTGAAAGAATCGTTAGAAAATCTTGATATTAAATACGACATTCAAGAAGGTGAAGGGGCATTTTATGGCCCTAAAATTGAATTTACCCTTCATGACTGTTTAGATCGTGCATGGCAATGTGGTACAGTGCAGCTGGATTTCAACTTGCCGGGTCGTTTGGGCGCAACTTACGTTGGTGAAAACAACGAAAGATTGATTCCTGTAATGATTCACCGTGCAATTTTAGGTTCTTTAGAGCGTTTTATCGGAATATTAATTGAAGAGTACGCTGGTTTCTTCCCGACTTGGTTGGCACCAGAGCAAGCTATAATTATGAATATTACCGACAAACAAGCTGATTACGTTAAAGAAGTTGCAAATAAATTGCAAAAATCTGGATTTAGAGTCAAACCGGACTTGAGAAATGAGAAGATAGGCTTTAAAATCCGCGAACACACTTTAAAACGTGTACCGTACTTGTTGGTATGTGGTGACCAAGAAATGGAAGCCGGTGAAATCGCAGTACGTACTCGTAAGGGCAAGGACCTAGGTAAATTTAAGGTAGAGGACTTTATAAGTCACCTTAATGCTGAGGTTTCAAGCCGTAAGCTCAATCTGGAGGAATAAACTATTAAAGGCGGAAGACGTGGCCAACAACCGGCCAAACAAAACCAGCACCGTTTAAACGGTGAAATTCGTGGCGTTCGTGAAGTTCGTTTAACTGGCGCAGATGGTGAACCAGTTGGTGTAGTACCAATTGCTGAAGCATTAGATGCAGCCGTAGAAGCTGGTATGGATCTTGTAGAGATCAGCCCTAACGCCGAGCCACCAGTTTGTCGTGTGATGGACTATGGCAAGTTCCTCTTTGAGAAGAGCAAAGCTGCTAAAGAGCAGAAGAAGAAGCAAAAGCAGGTTCAGATTAAGGAAGTTAAATTCCGTCCTGGAACTGATATTGGAGACTATCAGGTAAAACTACGCAACCTGACCCGTTTCCTAGAAGACGGCAACAAAGTGAAGGTAACAATTCGCTTCCGTGGTCGCGAAATGGCACACCAAGAGATCGGTGTCGATGTTCTTAATCGTTTGAAAGTGGATACAGAAGAATTAGCTGTTGTTGAATCTTTCCCAACGAGAATAGAAGGTCGTCAAATGATCATGGTGCTAGCCCCTAAGAAGAAGTAATTATCGGCCTGCAAGTAATTAAGCCCTGTAGTCTCGTACTACGGGGTTTTATTCGCCCTAATTACTATGTTTATTAACAACTAACAATGCGGAGTTCTTCATCATGCCTAAGATGAAAACCAATCGAGGTGCTGCTAAGCGTTTTAAGAAAACAGCTGGTGGTATAAAGTTTAAGCACGCTACAAAACGTCACATCCTGACTAAGCGTACTACTAAGAACAAGCGTCAACTACGTCCTAACGCAATCCTTCCTAAATGTGAAGTGGCTGCTGTTATTCGTATGTTGCCATACGCTTAATTCTTTTTAGTTTATTTAATAGTTTAGGAGAGACATAATGCCTCGCGTAAAACGTGGTGTACAAGCTCGTGCATCTCATAAGAAAGTTCTAAAGCAAGCTAAAGGTTACTACGGTGCACGTTCACGTGTATATCGTGTAGCTTTCCAAGCAGTTACTAAAGCTGGTCAATATGCATACCGTGACCGTCGCAATAAAAAGCGTCAGTTCCGTCAACTATGGATCGCTCGTATTAACGCTGCTTCTCGTCAAAATGGTCTATCTTACAGCCGTTTCATTAACGGTCTTAAGAAAGCATCTATCGAGATCGATCGTAAGATCCTTGCTGATATCGCTGTATTCGACAAAGCTGCTTTTGCAGTTCTAGTAGAAAAAGCGAAAGCTGCTCTTTAATTAGATGCAGTTATACAGACTTTTAAAAAAGAGACCTTAGGGTCTCTTTTTTTTGTATATAGAAAACCCCCAGCTAGGCTGGGGGTTCCGTTAAGCTTACAGCTATAAGTCAGTTATAAAACCCCTTTCAATTTGTTAAAAACACCTTGTGGTCTGGCAACTACAAGAGTTAAACAAAAATTGAAAGGGGGTCCCAATGGGGGACGAAAAGAGCTTAGCGCACACGCGCTGGAATTGTAAGTATCATGTAGTCTTCGCACCGAAGTATAGAAGACGAGTGTTCTATGGAGAAAAGCGAAGGGTTATAGGAGAGATATTAAGAAAGCTATGTGAATGGAAAAATGTGAACATTATTGAAGCAGAGTGTTGTGCAGATCATATCCATATGCTTTTAGAAATACCGCCCAAAATGAGTGTTTCATCGTTTATGGGATACTTAAAAGGAAAAAGCAGTTTGATGCTATATGAGCGGTTTGGAAACATGAAGTTCCAGTACAGAAACCGAGAATTTTGGTGTCGAGGGTACTATGTAGATACAGCTGGTAAAAACACCCGCAAGATACAAGATTACATAAAGCATCAACTAGAGCAGGATAAAATGGGAGAGCAATTGTCGATCCCGTATTCAGGTAGCCCGTTTACGGGTCGCAAGTAACAGTAATATGCAAATGTCAGATCATTATGCGCCTGTTAGGGCGCTGCCAGTAGGAGAGCCTTATAGGCGCATATGAAAAACCTCCGGCTATGCCGGAGGATGTTTTTTTTGTGTAAAAATTAACTTTTTGCTTATGATTAGTCTGATTGGTATATATTTGTGATTGGAACAAACGTCATGTTGAGTAGTGATAATAAGGATGCAAAACGATGACATACGACGAGTTTAATCAATATTGCCAGTCTTTATCGGCGACGAGTTACGTAATGCAGTGGAATGATTCTCATGTTTGGAAAGTTGGTGGGAAAGTATTTGCCATAGGTGGATTAGGCCCAGATCAACAGCCAGCATTTATTTTTAAAACGTCAGATCTCAATTATCAATTTCTAGCGGATCAATCGGGCTATAAGCCTGCACCTTATTTTGCTTCGAGAGGAATGAAGTGGATCCAACATTATGAAAGTAGCGAAGAGACAGATGAAGAGCTGATATATTATCTAAATGAATCATATCGGTTGGTATCGTTAGGGCTGACAAAAAAGTTGCAGAAAGAGCTGGGATTAAACCAGCCGTCGCAGAATGATTAAGTTAGATTGGCAACGTTGGGCGAATGATGAGACGAGTCATTTGCAATTATTTATCTCAATAGCAGAGTAATATGGTCAATCAAGAGCAAGAAATGGCGCAGTCGCCTTGTATTCGGCACTGCTGCTTAGATCAAAATGACAGATGTGTTGGCTGTTTTCGAACGCTCGACGAAATTACTGCTTGGCGTTCATTTAGCCAGCAACAAAAATTAGCGGTATTGCATGAATGTGATAAGCGAAAGAAACTAGCTGATGCAGGGTTTTAAGTGTTGTTGAGTGCTGGTAGTTAGAATACCAACACTCAATTCACCGATCATTAGCTGAAGGTTAAACGATATTATTTATCATCTCTACTAACTCATTTTCAGTTGTCGGCATCTTTGCCAGCTCAATGGATGGAGAAGCTCCACCTTTTAACATATAAACTGTGGTTGTACAGTGGTCGTGGTGAAACCATTTTCCATTAATACATACATCTGTATAACACTTTGGGTCTTGTTTTAGTTCCATACGACACTCCTTTGCTTTTACCGTTGTGTAACTAGCTGTTAACATATTACGTATTGTTGTAACGACAATATGATCTAGATCAATTCATGTTACAAATTACCTATAAAGGACTAGTGGTTTTTGTCTTTTTGGTGACTTGAGTAGGCACTGATTTGAAAGCATGGTTTTAAAAGGTTAGTAACGTAGAGTAGGGTATAACAATGGATATCGTGCTCTGGATAACTTTAGGAGGATATATTAAATGAAAATGTTATGGTTAAAATTATTGGTAACCGTGCTGCTATTTGCGGCTCTTTTTGCTGCGGTATATTACAAGGTAGCAAGTGGCACAATGTAACGTCAGTAATTGCCTCTACTGACGTTATTGTCCTCAGTGTTAGCGGTTAGCTAATTTTACTCGAATCTTACTTTTTGCCACCTCGGTTAAGTTAAGAGCTGAGATGGCCGCAGTAGCTTCATCTTTCTCTGGCATCTCAACAAAAGCAAATCCTTTTGATTGTCCGGTTTCTTGATCAAGCACTAAAGTGCACTCTTTAACAGAACCGTGAGCGGAGAATAATAGACGAATTTCGTGTTCAGTTGTTGCGCGAGAAAGGTTGCGAACTAAAAGTTTCATATAAAACCATAAGATATTGGGATTCGGGCTAGATTGTCTCAATATATCGGCAGTAAACCAAGCAGAGAATGCAATTAGGTAATATTCTTAACAGTTTCAGAATATGAACTAGGATACATGTCTATTTTCTATGACTAAACTAAAGTGTTATCAGTACGTTGTATTATATACTTAAATGCATAGTAGAGTCATTTCATAGGTAACCTGCATGAAGTCATTTCAATGGGATAAGAGCTTTGAAACAGGAATAGATGAGGTTGATGAACAACATCTCTATCTAGTTGAGTTGCTTAATAAATATGGTGAACTTACCAATGAAAATGACTTTTCGTTGGAGGATGCAAAGCAAGTGTTGGTTGAGTTGTCAGCGTATACATCTTATCACTTTTACCAAGAAGAGATGTTAATGAAGAGAGCTGGAATTTCGCAGCAGCACTTTCAAGAGCATCACGCTACTCACCAGAAATTCATTAGAGACTTAAATGAGTTTGCTGAGGCTGTGTCGGATAACCGAGACAATTTATCTCAATCCTTATGGGATTTCTTAGCACAGTGGTTGGTTTATCATATTTTAGGCAGTGACCAAAATATGGCACGACAGATTGCAGCAATTGAGCAAGGTGTTGATTCTGACTATGCTTATGAAATGGGGGAGCGAGAACATGACGAAGCAGTTGGCCCACTGTTGAAATCACTAAAAGCTATGTTTGAACAAGTGTCAGAACGAAACAAACAGCTCGTCCTGCTTAATCAATCATTAGAAGAGAAGGTGAGGCAGCGCACTGAACAACTTTCTCTCGCAAACGAGAAGCTACAACGACAATCTTTTACCGATGTACTAACCCAATTACCCAATCGACGATTTGCTATGCAAGAGCTGTCTCAGCAGTGGGATTTTGCTCAGGAGAACGATAGCGATTTGGTCTGCATGATTATTGATGCTGATAAATTTAAGCAAGTTAATGATAATTGTGGCCATGATGCGGGAGACTCGGTACTGATTAAACTGGCTAAAGAATTGCAGTCGGGCTTTAGGCAAGTTGATACGGTATGTCGGCTTGGTGGTGATGAGTTTATTGTGGTTTGCCCTAACATAGATCTTAATAACGGCATGAAACTAGCACAGAAAGTGCATCGCCAGATTCAGTTAATTAGAATGGAGTACGATCAGTATTGTTGGCATGGCAGTATTAGTGTTGGGGTGAGTTGTAGAACGGCACAAATGAAAGATCTCAGTGAGCTTATTAAGCTTGCTGATGAGTCTGTATATAAGGCAAAAGATTGTGGTAAAAACTGCGTTCGTTCTGTTCAACTCGCTTAACGGCAAAGACGACACTAAAAACCAAAGGGCCCATGATTGTGGCCCTTTTTTCATTTTCGCTTCTCTACCATTTAACTCATCATCTGGTTATCCAGCACGAGTTATCTAGTTTTGAAATGCAGGAAATTGGCCGATGTTTTTCTGAAGCTTAAGCTATGGAGATCGACTTATAGCAAGGCAAAACCTTTCTAAAGTAGCGTTTTACCCAGAGCTTGTTTAAAAATTGTGGTTTTTTTAAGCAATAACACGCTTAACTACATATTCAGATTGGCAATATCGTTTGGTTTGATTACTATGTACAGCTATTCAAATACTATGTACTAGGCGTGTTGACCTTTCAAAATGAAAGCGCCATTTTGAAAGAGCAAAACGCCTTAATTATGGACACTACCCTTGGGTAGATGAGGAAAAGATGCAACATCTACAAGAAATTATATCTAACGCACAGCTTGCGATTGAGTCTGCTGATTCGTTAGTCGCACTAGACGAAGTGCGAGTTCAATTTCTAGGCAAGAAAGGCGAGCTAACCGCTCAACTTCAAAGCTTAGGTAAACTTCCACCGGAAGAACGTCGTACTGCTGGTCAAGAGATCAACAAAGCGAAAGGTGTCGTTCAACAGGCAATCGCTGCGAGAAAAGAGGCATTGCAACGCGCAGAGCTTGAAGCAAAACTTGCTGCGGAAACGATTGATGTCACTCTGCCAGGTCGTCGTATTGAGAACGGTGGTTTACACCCTGTTACTCGAACCATCGAGCGTATCGAAAGTTTCTTTGGTGAACTAGGATTTACTGTAGAGTCTGGCCCTGAAATTGAAGATGATTTTCATAACTTTGATGCTTTAAATATTGCCGATGACCATCCAGCACGTACTGATCACGATACCTTTTTCTTTAATCCTAAGTTAATGCTTCGTACTCATACTTCTGGTGTTCAAATCAGAACGATGGAAGAGCGTCAGCCACCTTTGCGTTTTATTGCTCCAGGTCGTGTATATCGTAACGATTATGACCAAACGCATACACCAATGTTCCATCAGGTTGAAGGAATGTTAGTGGATGAAAATGTGAATTTTGCCCAGTTGAAGGGTATTCTTAATGACTTCCTTTGTAACTTTTTTGAAGAAGATCTAGAAGTCCGTTTCCGTCCTTCCTACTTCCCATTTACTGAACCATCAGCGGAAGTTGATGTTAAAGGTAAAAATGGCAAATGGTTAGAAGTACTAGGCTGCGGCATGGTACATCCAAATGTATTGCGCTCTGTTGGCATTGATCCTGAAAAATATTCAGGCTTTGCGTTTGGTATGGGTGTAGAGCGCCTAACAATGCTTCGCTACGGCGTTAACGATCTTCGTGCGTTCTTTGAGAACGATCTTCGTTTCCTTAAACAGTTCAAGTAATTCGAGGTAGTCGAACAATGAAATTCAATGAATCATGGCTACGTGAGTGGGTTAATCCTGCGATTACTACAGACGAGCTAACACACCAAATCACAATGGCTGGCCTAGAGGTCGATGACGTATTACCCGTAGCTGGAACGTTTAGCGGCGTAAAAGTCGGTCAAGTGGTGGAGTGTGGTCAACACCCAGATGCAGATAAACTACGAGTGACCAAAGTCGATGTTGGTGAAGAAGAGCTTCTTGACATCGTTTGTGGTGCTCCTAATTGTCGTCAAGGTATTAAAGTTGCCGTTGCTACTGTTGGAGCGGTTTTGCCGGGTGATTTTAAAATCAAGAAAGCTAAATTACGTGGTCAACCATCTCACGGCATGTTGTGTTCTTTTACTGAACTAGGTATTGATGTTGAGTCTGACGGTATCCTTGAGCTGCCAGTCGGCGCCGAGATAGGTACTGACTTCCGCGAGTTCTTAGATCTTAACGATGTAACGATTGATGTCGATTTAACCGCTAACCGTGCTGACTGTTTTAGTCTTCGAGGTTTAGCTCGTGAAGTTGGTGTTCTTAATCGTGAAGAAGTGAAAACGCCAGCTTTTGATGCGGTTTCTTCTTCTATTGATGACACGGTTGCGGTTGAAGTGAAAGCTGCCGATGCCTGCCCTCGTTACTTAGGACGTGTGGTGAAAAACGTGAATGTAGCGGCTGAGACTCCTATTTGGATGCAAGAGAAGCTGCGTCGTTGTGGTATTCGCTCTATTGATCCTGTTGTTGATATCACTAACTACGTTCTGCTTGAACAAGGCCAACCAATGCATGCTTTTGATCTTGATAAGATTGATGGCGGAATTGTGGTACGTCTGGCTGAGCAAGGAGAGAAACTCACCTTGCTAGATGGTAATGAAGCTGAGTTAAACAGCGATACATTGATCATCTGTGACCATAAAAAACCTTTAGCCATTGGTGGTGTATTTGGTGGTGAAGGTTCTGGTGTAACAAGTGCTACCCAAAATGTACTACTGGAGTGTGCGTTCTTTGCGCCTGATGCTATTCGTGGACGTGCTCGCAGCTATGGCTTGCACACAGACGCCTCTATGCGTTTCGAGCGTGGTGTCGATTACTCTCGTCAAACCGAGTGTATGGAGCGTGCGACTCAATTATTGGTTGAGATTTGTGGAGGTGAAGCGGGACCTATTGCTGGTTTCGAATCTCAAGATGACTTGCCAAAACCGAACACAGTTTCACTACGTCGTAGCAAGTTAGATGCACTTCTTGGTCATGAAATTAGCTCTGAAGATGTTGTAGAAATTCTAACTCGTCTTGGTTGCCAAGTATCTGAAACAGAACAAGGCTGGAGTGCGGTATCTCCTGCATGGCGTTTTGATATTGCTATCGAGCAAGATTTAATTGAAGAAGTAGGTCGTATCTATGGATACGATAACATTCCAAACCAAGCACCTGTTGCTGCGTTGAGCATGAACCTACATAAAGAGGTTAATCAACCGCTAAAACGTGTTCGTGATTTGCTTGTAGATCGTGGTTATCACGAAGCGATCACGTATAGCTTTGTAGAACCAGAGCAGCAAAAATTACTTGTGCCGGAAATAGAGCCTTTGATTTTGCCGTTCCCAATCTCTGCCGATATGTCGGCGATGCGTCTAGGTCTTATGCAAGGATTGTTAAATACCGTTGTGCATAACCAAAAGCGCCAACAACCACGTGTTCGTTTGTTTGAATCAGGTTTACGCTTTATTCCTGATGAGCAAGCTGAAAACGGTATGCGACAAGAGCAAATACTTGCAGGGGTTATTGCTGGAACTCAAAGCGAAGAGCATTGGGACATTGCAACTAAGACTGTTGACTTCTTTGACCTGAAAGGGGATTTAGAAGCAGTATTAGAACTCACGGCGAATGAAAACAGTTACTCTTTCAAGACAACAAAACACCCAGCATTACATCCTGGTCAGTCTGCGGCTATTGTCGTTGATGCAGGTCTGGAAACGGAAAGAGAAGTAGGTGTTATTGGTACTGTTCACCCAGAACTAGAGCGTGCATTTGGCCTAAATGGTCGAACTATCATATTCGAAGTTGAATGGGATGCCATTAACCAACGTGTTCTTCCTGAAGCTGAAGCGGTATCTAAATTCCCTGCTAACCGTCGCGATATTGCGTTGGTTGTGGATGATAGCGTGCACTCTGGTGATGTTGTTGCGGCATGTTTGTCAGCCGGTGGTGCATTATTAACGGATGCTAAACTATTTGATGTGTATGTCGGTAAAGGCGTAGAAGAGGGCAAGAAGAGTTTAGCTATTGCTCTTACACTACAGTCGGTAGAACGCACTTTAGAAGAAGCCGATATCGCAGGTTCGGTTGATGCCATTGTTGCATCTGTTGCGGATAAGTTTTCAGCAGCACTACGAGACTAGTCTGATATGAGGTACTCAGTTACCTCATGTTTGTCAGATAATAGAGAGTAAAAAGGGTTCTTTCGAACCCTTTTTTATTACTGTTTATTTACTTAAACATTTCAGAAGTTACCAGAATTACGCCTGTATCGCTTACAGTGTATTTCTTCTTATCCTCTTCAAGGTTTTCGCCGATCACTGTTCCATCCGGAATGTAACAATCTTCTCCAACAATAACTTTGGTTAAGCGACAGTTTCTACCTATATCTGAGTTAGGTAACAAAATACAATCTTTTAATGATGAGTAGCTGTGTACTCGCACATTAGCGGAGACCATACAGTGTTCTAGCTTGGCACCTGAAATAATCGTACCTGCTGACAATACTGAATCTACAGCATATCCGCGGCGGCCATCATCGTTAAAGACAAACTTGGCACCAGGACGTTGATATTGGTTAGTGATTACCGGCCAGCTATGAGAATAAAGATCTAACTCAGGGTCAGGAGAGAGTAGATCCATTGTCGCAGCAAAGTATTCATCCAAGTTACCCACATCGCGCCAGTACGCAGTTTTTCCAGGGTGGCCATCTTCGGTAAAGACGTAACCATAGACATTATGTCTTCCCAGAAGTCCAGGAATGATATTGTGGCCAAAGTCATGATTGTATTCAGGATCTTTTAAAGCATTAACCAGTTCTTCTTCAAGTAGGTCAGTATTGAAGATATAGATACCCATAGAGACGAGCGCTTGAGTAGGGTCGTTAGGGTCTGACATTGGGTTTTCAGGTTTTTCTACAAAGGTTTTAATTTCACCAGTTTCGTTGATGCCCATAACACCAAAAGAAGATGCTTCTTCGATCGGTTTATGAATACACGCTACTGTTACCGCTGCATTGTTCTCAACATGAAAGTTCAACATACGGGAGTAGTCCATTTTATAAATATGGTCTCCCCCAAGAACAAGAACTCGGGTAGAGCCCTGTTTTTTGATTAGATCTAAGTTTTGGTACACTGCATCAGCAGTACCTCTGTACCAGCTATCGCCTGTGCGTTGTTGTGCTGGAACGATATTAACGCCTTCTCCCATTGCTGGAGACAAAATTTGCCAACCCGCTTGTAGGTGGTCGATAAGGTCCTGAGCCATATATTGCGTTAAAACGCCTACTTTTCTGATGCCCGAGTTAATACAATTTGAAAGTGTAAAATCGATTATTCGAAACTTTCCGCCGAATGATACGGCAGGCTTCGCATTGTTACTTGTCAATTCTTTTAGACGTGTTCCTTTGCCTCCTGCCAAAATTAGTGCACTTGTCTCTCTAACAAGTTTGTTGGTATCAGCATGCGAATAGTTGTTACTTGACATAAATTTAAAGCCCTATAAATCGTGTGGAATATTGGTTGTAGTAGTAACTATTAGAAGCTAGCGAATAGTGGCTACTACAGTATATAAACTACTATGAATAGGTAGGTGCAATTGTCGTGTTAGTCACTGATTGAGTAAGAATTTGGTAAACTTTATGTTGTTTATGATGTTCATCACTAAATCGATTTACTATTCTGCACCTAGCTAAGATCACGGTATCTGTTTTACGAGAAAGAGCCAGACTCTGATCAACATTATTTTCTTAAGGCTATTGATGTAACGACATCGTTACTCTGCGAAAAAGTAGCAATAGGGTAAAAGTTAATTATTGTTTTCATATACTCGGTGACCTCAAAGTGCCGGATTCAGAGTGGCATCAACAGGTTCAGTTCAAGAAAGATAATCGAAGGAATGGTATCCCTTTGCAAGGTTATCTGACGTAGAAATGGACATCTTGATGAGCCCCCAAAGAGCGAGTATTTTTAGAGGTATTTACCTGCATAATATTGCATTGTAGATAATTCATATATTTGAATAAACTAAAATACTCCAATAACTTAACATAAAATCATATGCAAGATCATGAATTGATTGAAAAAAATTAATATCTCACTCATATTTACGATAATGGATTTTTATGTCCCAATTTTCCTATTTATAGATAAATATGCTGATTTTACTGATAATCCTGTAAGTAAAACCTTATAATTATTTGCATCAATTAGAAGGTTTAGGAGGATAAGTAAGAAAAATAACAACTTTTGAAATAAAAAAATTGGCGAAAATCATAAGGTTGGCATACACTTCACTTGATATTGCCAATAATCGTTATTGGTTATTAATTTTACGTTTTGGCGTTGCAATTTTGCAGCAATGTTTAACACAGCTTTGAGGGAAGTTTGTATGGCGCTCACAAAGGCCGATTTGGCTGAGAACCTGTTTGAAAAACTTGGATATAGTAAACGGGATGCCAAGGAAACGGTTGAAGTTTTTTTCGAAGAGATTCGCAAGGCTCTCGAAAGTGGCGAACAGGTCAAACTATCGGGATTTGGTAATTTTGATCTAAGAGAAAAAAGCGAAAGACCAGGTCGAAATCCAAAAACTGGTGAAGACATTCCAATTACTGCGCGACGTGTTGTTACTTTTCGCCCTGGGCAGAAATTGAAAGCCAGAGTCGAGAACATAAAAATCGACAAGTAGCCGTTTAAAAAGACCACCATTTGTGGTCTTTTTACTTTTAGGCTAATTGGTTTTGCGGTTTAACTGTTAGGCGGCCACTAGGTGCGTGGTAATGTAGGGCTGCCAAGCTTGTTGATATAGCTCTACAGATTGTCTACGCAGTTGTGCTATTTGGGTGGATTCAAACTGGTTAATGTCACGCTTTTCTGCTTGAGCAGTACGCTCTATCTTCTGAATAACCTCATATAAATCATGCTCTGGTCCACTTTTTACTTTTTCAATTTCAGATAAATGAAGCTGAACTTCCGCAATAATTTTTGATTCAGGTAACTCAACAAGAATATTTAAATCCCGGTATCCAGATGCCGCTGGCGATTTAAAGCGGTTCTTTACCGCCACCACTTTTGTTTGCTTGTTTATATTTTCATAAGCAGTAACTAAACCTGCAACGTCATCTGCAATAATAGTGGCACGTGCCAAATCGGTTATTTTATTTACTTCTCCTGATAGATCGGTGTTGATTTTTTCTTTAGCTCGCTGCTCGGATTTGATACCAGCAAAGACGGCCTGACTTTGAGATAGAAGTGAAGTACTCATACAGATCGTTTCTAGCTCTTGCTGTGCGATAGCTGCGTGGCTATATAGAGCATCAAACTCGTTGTATGGTTGGATAGCATGAGTTTTGAAAGACTCAATTTTATATAAACCGCTCAGGCTATGTTTGAATAGCGTTGGATTTATTTGATCTTGTGTTTGTTTTTGCTGGGATGGGCTTTGAGATACTGGATTATTAGCCGCTAGCGCCGGAGTACGGCTAAGCACTAACATAGTCAGAATAGTTCGTAAAATTACGCTCATTAAAACTCCTTTAGAGTAGATATTTCCTCAGTAAAACGGAGTGTTAAAGGAACTGAGAGGTTATCAATCTAAGCGTTTTATCGCGTACAAAGTAGATATTAGGGCATATATAAAAAATCCAAGAGTCAATTTGCATAAATTTACAATTGGTTTGACATTTGTCACAAAGAAAAATCCTTTATATCACTTGCATTGTGGTCTCTCTTAGGAGAAATTTACATTGTATTGATAATTATTATTAGTTGAGATTTATGGAAGATAGAGAGTTCTGGCACAACAAATGGGCAAGTAATCAAATTGGTTTTCATTTAGAAGATGTTAATCCTCTGCTTATCCAGTTCTGGAGTGAGCTGAAAGCAGAGATAAGTGACAAAGTGCTGTTACCTTTGTGCGGTAAAACAGAAGATCTTGTTTGGCTAGCAACAAAGCATAATAAGGTCATTGGGATTGAGTTGAGTGATATTGCTGTTCGTTCTTTTTTCGCCGAACATTTTTATACGCCAACAGTGACCCAACTGAATGCTGATCAGCAACTTTATCAATTTGATGAACTGTCGGTTTATGTTGGTGACTTTTTTAATATGCCAATAGAACCTGTTGATATTGTTTATGATAGAGCGTCATTAGTGGCTTTACCTAAAGAGATGAGAGAAGAGTACGCTGAGCGAATCAAAAGTATGTTGAGTTCTAATGGGCGAATATTACTTGTTACCCTTGAGTATGTGCAGGAAGAGCTTAGTGGCCCACCTTTTAATGTCTCCACTGAAGAGGTTAAACGTCTGTTTGATGGTTATACCATCACAGAACTAAATCGAGATATTGCCGATGCTTCGCACCCTAAGATAGCCAAAAAAGGCTTGAGTCGTTTTGCAGAAGTTGTATGGCTAATTGAGTCACCAGAACGATAATCGTCAGCGAAAAACTTCTTTAATGCTGTTTAAACGCGATTTATCCAGCGCCACTTATTATTCCGTTGGAGATAAGTGGCGCTCTGCATTTAATACTTGATGGTGACAAGAGAAGCAGATTCGACCGCTAATTTAATTGCATCATCAACGGATGCTGCTTTTGCAAGCGCTACACCCAGTCTTCGCCCGCCATCAATGTTGGGTTTAGCAAATAACCTTATCTGTGTCTCAGGTTGGTAGAGAGCCTTGTCTAAATTGCCAAATTGAATATTTTCAGATTGACCATTGCCCAGTATGACTGCCGACGATGACGGACCATAATGAACAATGTTTCCGACCGGTAATCCTAAGAAGGCTCTGACATGGAGTGCAAACTCTGAAAGTTGCTGAGAAATTAACGTGACTAACCCTGTGTCGTGAGGGCGAGGGGAGACCTCGCTGAAAATGACGTGATCACCTTTAATAAACAGTTCTACTCCAAAAAGCCCATATCCCCCTAACGCATTCACGGTTTTTTCAGCAATCTCTTTGGCGCGTTCTAATGCAAGTGGCGACATTAATTGTGGCTGCCATGATTCGCGATAGTCACCATCTTCTTGTCGGTGTCCTATTGGTTGGCAAAAGTGGACTCCGTCTACTGCACGGACCGTCAGTAAAGTGATTTCGTAGTCAAACTCTATAAACCCTTCAACAATAACTTTACCGGCTCCCGCTCTGCCACCTTGTTGTGCGTGTTGCCAAGCAGTCTCTATCTCTTCAGTACTTCTAATCACGCTCTGTCCTTTACCTGAAGAGCTCATAACAGGTTTAACAACACAAGGTATTGAAACTTGTTCAATGGCTTGAACAAAATCGTTATAGCTGTCGGCAAATTGATAAGGTGAAGTAGGGATGGAAAGAGATTCCGCCGCGAGTCTTCGAATGCCTTCCCTATTCATTGTTAAACGAGTGGCATTGGCATTTGGGACGACTTTCAGTCCCTGTTTTTCTAACTTAACCAAGGTGTCAGTCGCAATTGCTTCTATCTCTGGAACAATATAGTGAGGTGATTCAATGGCGATAATTTCAGTTAAGCGTTGTTCATCTAACATATCAAAAACATAGCTTTTATGCGCGACTTGCATTGCTGGTGCATTCGCATAACGGTCACAGGCAATAACCTCTAATCCTAACCGTTGACACTCTATAGCGACCTCTTTTCCTAGTTCACCAGAGCCGAGGAGTAAAACGCGAGTGGCACTATTACATGTTGCTGATCCAAACATTGTAAACCCTTATATAAAAGACATTCTTCGCGCATGATACGGAAATTAGCCATAAACGCAAACGTTTGCTTTTCGGGTTAAGAAAAAGGCTTTGAGGAGATCAAAGCCTTGGAGTCTCTTATATTAAAGTGCAATATAGCTGACAGGTATGTCAGGATTAATCACATCCAATGTAGATTGTGTGCATGCTAGATGGCTGATCTTTCCTGAAGATAACTCTGCTAATGCAGCACTTCTAATTTTATCGAAAGATTTACCTGCAACCATGATCTGTACTAATGCGACTTGTAGCGGGGGAAGACTAGGGTTGAATGCCGCATTTTCTGCATAAGCACCAGCATAGATACTTCCGTCGTCCAGTTCTAACGCTACACCGCTAAAGTTATTGGTGTACGGAGAATGACTCATGTTCAAGGCATCAATTGCTTTGGCTAATAGTGGTTCACAGCCTTCGGTTGAGTACTCTTGCTGGTTATCTCCCATCAAACGAGCGTCAATATCAAGATCTTTCGGACCAAACGATTCTGGTAAGTATTGTTGTAAAGACATTGAATCTCTTTGCGGTAGTTGCACATTCATCTCACCGGCCGTAGTCAGTTCGTTCATAAACTGGCGACAATGACCACAAGGACTGTAGTTAACGGTAATGTCTTTAACACCTTTCTCGCCTTTCATCCAAGCATGGCTAATACCCGCTTGCTCAGCATGTACGGTTTGACCTAGTTGCGCTCCGGTTAGCTCCATATTCGCGCCGAAGTATAGTCGTCCTGATAATCCACGAACGATGGAACCTACATAAAACTCTGATATTGGAGCGTATGAAAACGCAGCGGCTATTGGCAGCAGTGCAACACGTAATTCATTATCTTCTAAACCAGACAGTTTAAGTAACTCGTTAAATTGTTGCTCAGAAATGGTGGCGTCAAAATCATCCGCGTTAATTATTGTTGATAAATATGATGCGATATTAGCTGGAATATCTTTCAACGCGCTTTCTATTCTTGAGTTCATGGCAAATCCTTAGTTAAGCATTAATTTTATTTTAGAGAGATAACAATCTAAAACTGTGCTTAATGTCACGTATTTTGATGCAATGATAATTCAATTTGCATAAATTGAGTGAGGTCACATTAGCAAAGGTTTGCGCAATTGGCGCTCAACATGTAACTGACGAGTTAAAATGCTGGCTCAACAAAATTTGTCTGCAATAAGATGAAGATTAGGAAACATTCAGTGGGAAAGCCATACAACCAATGCAAAAACAGCAGGAGCTAAAATAGAAGTAATCACGCCACATAAAACCAACGCTAATGAACTAAAGGCGGCATCACGGGGATCTTTTTCAAAGCAGGTGGCTGTACCCAGCGCGTGAGAAACGGTTCCCATCGTTAATCCTTTTGCAATTGGGTGAGTAATACCAATAAGGTTATAGATTGGGTAAGCTAATATGGCACCAAAAACCCCTACCAATAACACCATAATAGCGGCAATAGCGGGTTCTCCTCCTAACTGGCTAGAGACTTCCATGGCGATAGGTGTTGTGACGGATTTTCCTAATATACTGGCAATAAGCGTAATATCGGTACCTAGGGCGACGGCAATAAGTGATGCGGTTAGCATAGACAGTGCGCTTCCTACACCACAAGTAAGAAAAATAATACGCCAGTTTGCTTTAATTTCAGGTAGTTGCTCGTAAAGAGGGTAAGCTAATGCAACGACTGCTGGTTGTAACAGATAAGTCAGCCATTTATTGCCAGCATAATACTCTTGGTACGGGACGTTTAGCGCTACGAGTAACGGAATAATAATGACTATGCTTATAAGTAGTGGGTTAGCGAGTGGGTGATTCAACTTTTGACTAATAAAGCGCGCAACTAAAAACGTAATAAGAGTAACAAATAGCCAGATCATTTTTTCCCTACCAGTATTCTCTCCAGCACATAACTAAGGAACAGTACCATAATAAAAGATGCGCCAATTGTGCTTGCTAGAATTTGCACTGAGTTCTCGATCAGCAAATCAAAATGCTCCATGAGGCCAACACTTATTGGTATAAAAAGTACGATCATATAACGTATAAAAACATGAGCCGTTGGCTTGACCCACTCTGCCGGAATCAGGCCGCTTGCCATAGCAAAAAACAGTAGCAGCATACCGATAATACTTCCCGGAATACTAATACTTAGAAACTGTTGAATTAACGTTCCTAACGCTAAGGAAGCGAGAATGATCACTAATGAAATTGTGTATTTGAGTATTTTTATAGCCATGATCAGGAAACGAGTTTCTCCACATATCGGTAGATCGATTTTAATATCGCCATTTTTTCTTGTTCATTTTCATGTTCATGAGCAAGATTTTCTAGGTTGAGCATATAGTCAGGTAACCTAGACTCAAAATAATCACGGCAATGCGTAGCCCACTGACGTTGTTCTGAATCACTGAGTGTATGCGGATAGTTTCTCGCTCGATATCTAAATAAAAGAGGTTGAATTCGAGGATCAGCATAAGTCAGTTGCAACGCTGGCAAATTCTCCGCAGGTGTTTCTAGGATGATATCCATAGCGGCACGGTCGGCTGGAGTGAAAAAGCCACTATAGAGTTGGCTGTCAACATCGTCACTACCTTTAAAGTCACTATCCATAGCGTATAAGCTAACAAGCTTTTCTCTAATTTCTGGATGCTGTCTAAGTCGTGTTAGGTTTTTAAGACACTGTTCTCTATCTATGCCGATCTTCTCTGCATTTTCCGCTGTTAATGTTTTTGCTGGCGCTAAAATTGGGCACTTGTTTATGTGCACCAGTTTGACCGGAACGGCAAGTTGTCCGTCATCCAACTGATCTCGCTTAGTATAAAGCCGGTCTTTAAGTTGCTCTGCACTTAGTTCGAACAGTGGCGAAGGGTCCATCGCAAGGTTGACCATTATCGCTGCATTTTTATTGCTGGGATGCCAAGCCAGAGGAACCATCCATGTAGTATTTGAACAAGAAAGACCTAACATACCGGAAACGTGTACTAGAGGCGTCATGTTAACAATATCAATAAGGGCATTGAGTTTGTTCTTGTGCCTCATACTGTATAGGTAATCAAAAAGCTTAGGTTGGGCCGCCTTTAATTTCTTAGCCAACTCAATCGTAGCAATAACATCGGCCATCGCATCATGAGCGTTTTCATGTTCTATGCCGTTGGCTTTTGATAGGTGCTCTAACTTAAAGCTGGGCAATCCCTCTTCGTTTGTTGGCCAGTTGATACCTTCAGGTCTAAGTGCGTAACAGGTACGCATGACATCAAGAAGATCCCAGCGAGAGTTGCCATTTTTCCAACTCCAAGCATACGGATCATGAAAGTTTCTGTATAAGGTATAACGGCTTACTTCATCATCAAAGCGAATATTGTTATAGCCAAGATTTGTTGTATTGGGTACAGAAAGTTCATCGTGTATTCGTTTGATGAATTCTGGCTCGGGCAAACCATTCATTATGGTTTTTTGAGGCGTAATTCCGGTGATTAATGCCGCTTCTGGTGAAGGAAGATAGTCACTGGGCGGTAAGCAATAGATAACCAGTGGTTCACCGATGATGTTGAAATCTTTGTCGGTACGAACGCCTGCAAATTGTGATGGTCTATCTGTGGCAGGGTTTACTCCCCAGGTTTCATAATCAAACCAAAAGAATGTTTCTTGTTGCCCATTTAGCATGTGAATACCAGAGTTAAATTCGAGGGATTAGTCACATTAGACCACTGCAGAGCTTGCATATCAATCAACGTGTTACTGTATGTTTTAAATTCGCTCAATAAGAGCGAGTTAATGAGTGTTACTACGATATTTATCGAGAAGTTGGTGCATTTCTTGGCTATTCATTGTGACATAGTTATCTTTAGCGGAGTGTTGTGGCTTAAATGTGCCATACAGCATTGCAGTCGCAACATCGCTGGCATCTATTGGAATCATATTCGCTAGTGGGCCGATTAATAGAGGGCGTAATAGAGCAAGTATTTTAGCTGTCACCAGTTCATCTTTTCGGGCGGGAATTCGATGACCTGCCAGTGGACCCGGACGAACAAAAACAACCCGCTCGAACCCCATGTTTAAAATGGATTTTTCCATTTTACCTTTGCAGCGTAAATAGTGAGACAGAGAATTGATTTTGGCACCATAGCTGGAGACGACTGCGATGCGTTTTACACCAATCATTTTCATGGTTTGAGCGACCTGACATACCAAATCGACATCGATGCTTTCCAGCGCTTTGTTGCTGCCTGCCTGTTTTTTGGTTGTTCCTAAACAGATAAAGCCAAAATCGGCAGTATGTTGCTGATCCCATTGGGTAATACGCAGTTGACTGTCCTGTATTTGATAAAGCTTGTCATGTTCTAAGGGGAGTGGGTTACGAACCAGAGCATAGAGTGAGTGAACGGCTGTAAGGTCGACTAATTGAGTTATGAGTTCATTACCAACGAGACCGCTGGCACCGGCAATAACAACCTTTGCTCCATCTCCAAATAGATCCATGTTATCTCCTTAATGACATGACAACTCGCTAACTAATCATATGCATTACTATGAGTTAGTCAAATGAAGATGAAATAACTGACTAATTTTTATAGCCATTTTATCTAGCGCTGAGTAAACTCTATGGCAAATATAAGAATTACTTAGCGATAAATAGCTTTGGTTTGGAGCCACAATCGCGCTATAGAGTGAGAGTCGTTATGTTAGATCGTCAATATGTTTCCGCTATCGAAGAAAGAATTAATCAGAAAACTAAGCCCCTTGGCGCGTTAGGTCAACTGGAAGAGGTTGCTTCTCAACTGGCGCTGATTCAGAGTCAAGATAAAAGTGACGCTGTCACTAAAGTTGAGTTGACGAATCCGACGATGTTGATTTTTGCGGGAGACCATGGCATCGCTGACGCGGGTGTGAGCATAGCGCCTAGCGCGGTCACTCAGCAGATGGTGCTTAACTTTCTCAATGGTGGCGCGGCAATTAACTGCTTCTGTTCAGTTAACAATATCGAGTTAAAGGTGGTGGATGCAGGTATTTTGCTTCCAGTCGAAAGTAGTGCAGATAACTTTGTTTGTCAGCGCTTAGGCAACAGAACGAATAATTTTGCTGAACAAGCCGCAATGACAGAATCTACGGTTCAAGAAGGTATAGAACTGGGCAAAAAACTTGCGATAGACTGTATCGAAAATGGCAGCAATCTTTTAATGTTTGGTGAGATGGGAATAGGAAATACCAGCTCTGCGGCCGCGATCTTAAGCGCTCTTTCTGGAGAGCCTGCAAAAAACTGTGTTGGTTATGGAACGGGAATTACTGCAGAGCAGTATGAAAAGAAATTGCAGTTAGTATCTAATGGTGTAGCGCGCTGTACTGGCTTAACGCCAACTCAAGTACTGGCAGAAGTAGGTGGATTTGAGATTGTACAGATAGTCGGCGCTATTTTGGCCTCGGCAGAGCGAAAAACAGCGATGCTAATTGATGGGTTTATTGTTTCAAGTGCTGCTTATGTCGCGACTATGATCAATCCAGCGTGTCGAGAGTATATGATTTTTGCTCACAAATCTGATGAGTCTGGTCACAGGTTATTACTTGAAAAGATGAATGCTACGCCTTTACTGGATCTAGGGCTTCGCTTAGGGGAAGGAACTGGAGCTGCATTAGCGTTACCTTTAATAAAAGCGTCGGCAGAGTTTTATAACTCTATGGCCAGTTTTGCGAGCGCAGGTGTGACAGTGTAGTTTAAAAATTAGGCAATCTATTGGATTTATTAATATGTTGCTTAATTTAGTTTCATTTGGAATGCATAATTGAGATGTGGCATACATACTTTGTATAGAGATCTGACTAACATTATCGTTTCAGTAAAATTGAACCAAACCGACATAACAGTGGAGTTCGTCACCCATGGTAAAACCTTTGTTTCGTCACTCTTTTTTATACGACACTTTGGATCTAGAAAATGAAATGCCAGCCAGGCAGTTAGAGTTGGTCAGTGGAGCAAGTGTAAAAGTTGTTAAAAGGGGAGTTATTGAAGTTATCCCTTACTCGCTATCAAATGAGACCAAATCTATTGTGATATCAGCTGGTATCCACGGTGATGAAACTGCACCAATGGAGATGGTTGATCATATCGTAACCAGTGTTTTAGACGGAAGTTTTAAAATTACTGAGCGTTGTCTTTTTATCTTAGGTCATCCACTCGCTACTAACCAACATGTCCGGTTTCTAGATGAAAACCTGAATAGACTGTTTGATGATAAGCAGCACAGTAAATCGGTTGAGAATGATATCGCCGATGAGCTGAAAAGTGTTGTTCGTGAGTTCTTTAAAAACAGCGATGAAGCGCAACGTTGGCACCTAGATTTACACTGTGCTATCAGACGATCCAAACATTATACATTCGCTGTTAGTCCAAAGGTGACAAACCAGAAAACTCGTCGTAAAGATTTAATAGAGTTTATGCAAAAAGCGAAGGTAGAAGCTATTTTGCTTTCAAATTCTCCAGCCAGCACGTTTAGCTGGTTTAGCGCAGAAAACTTTGCAGCTCAAGCGCTAACTCTTGAGCTGGGTAAAGTTGCTCCGTTAGGTGAAAATGATCTTACGGTGATTGAAGACTTTAACCAAGCACTCAAAGGTTTACTTTCTAATTCATTACAGTTTCTGGCTTCATCACAACTAACGCCTTATCGTGTGACACAAACAATCAAGCGATTGCATGAAGATTTTGATTTTAACTTTAACGACGACGTCGAAAACTTTACCCAGTTTGAGCATGGTCAAGTATTAGGTCATGACGGTGATAAATTGCTGTTTGCTAAAGTTGATCATGAAGCGGTGGTGTTCCCGAACAAAAATGTTGCGGTAGGTCAGAGAGCTGCGCTGATGGTGTCACCAGTAGAAACTCGTTATGAAGATGATCAGTTAGTTTATGATTGATCGACAATTTAAAATCAAGTAGAAAGCTTGGTTATAGAGAAAAAGGTCAGGCACGGTTAACGTACCTGACCTTTTTGTTATTCCTCATAAGCCTAGGAACTGTGATTCTATGCGGGAAGAATACTCTTCTACCTGTTGGGGCGAGTTAAATTTATACCAACGGTAATAAATTGGCCGGCCGGTAATAGATTGACTTTAATACCTTTCCTGCTCTTACGGTTTTACCGTCTGAAACAAAATCTTCAGCGCATTTAGCGATAACGTAATCACCTTTTTCTACTGCCATTAACTTAACATTTTGTGCGGCGTAATGATCTGCAGTTTCTTGGTACTCTTGATAATTTCGGCACACTTTACTCATATTGCTGGCGTGTATTTCATCCCAGCAAGGGACAAAATCGATAGCTAAGTTCTCCGCTGCATTGAGTAGGATGTCGATCATGTAGCTAATTGCTAGGTTGTCATCCACACATTTGTGTCCAAGATGTACAAGTCTTCCCATAAGAACATAAACACTATCGACAATGGCGTCGGCTTGCTCGTGTTTACTGTCGGCTTGCGCCAGCTCTGTTAACTCTTCAATAATCAAAGAGGTATGTAAGGTGTCCAAGGTGTCACTCATGGAGGCCAGATCTTCTACTGGTAAATCAAAAGTGGTACGAAACTCATGAATATCTGCGTAGATGTGATCGTAAAGGGGTTGGGTTAGTTTAGTCAGCTTCATTATTTTTCCGGTACTCTCTGTAGTACCTTCCATTATATACCCAACTCATTTGAATATGCTTCTTCTTGTCAATCTTGTTTTGTTGATCTGCTGAGTAAAATTGACTATTTAGCAGGGAGTTAACGGGCTGTAGTATTAATTAACCCTCTCGACTTATGAAAATTGTCTATTATTAAATAGACCATGGTGATCTCAAAGAGCTTGTTAAACGGGAATATATCTGCATTTGAGCAAGCTACTGATTTGACGCCCTTATTCATTGAGGAGCGAACATCATTGGATCTCGTGAGTCTAGTTATATGAAATAAATGAGTAGATGAGTTAAATAATGACCGAGTGTAGTCCAACTGAGCAAATTATTCGTCGTCTTTATCAAGTAACGAGCGACTATCAAAAAGGATTCGATATTCAAATCCTGCAACTTATTATGTTGGGATTGGAAGAATATAAGCTAGATATTGGTATTTTTTCTAAAATTGTTGATAAGCAGTATCAGATTGTACATTGCATCGTACCGGAAGAGATAGAAATGAGCAGTGGTGACAGTTTTGACTATGAGACAACTTACTGCGAGCTAACCTGCCGTTCTCATAAACCGATTGCGGTAGAGAATGCCGGAACTAGTGAGGAGTTTGCTAATCATCCTGCCTATAAAGAGTTTAAACTTGAGTCATACATTGGTGTGCCTATCTACCTTAATGATGACCTTTATGGAACACTCAACTTCTCTAGTGCAGAGGTGAGAAAGAAAAAGTTTACTGCGATTGAAATCGATCTGATTTATTTGATGGGTTCCTGGATTGAATCAGAGTTGCTCCGACATAAGCAACAAACGGAATTGGTTTTGCTGAATGAAAAGTTGGAGTATCAAGCCAATTATGATGCGTTAACAAATATACCTAATCGTCGCTCACTGTTTGAAATATTGTATAAGCAGATGGATAACCTAGCGTATAACGCTGGAGAGGGGTCCATTGTAGTGATTGATATTGATCATTTTAAAATGGTCAATGACAACTTTGGCCACCAAATGGGTGACAAGGTGTTAATAAAAGTCGCTCTCTGCTTAAAAAACTGCCTTGCCGATAAGGGCTTTATTGCTCGGTTTGGTGGTGAAGAGTTTGTGGTGTGGCTGGTGGATATGGATATTCACTCTCGGCGTACCGTCATTAATGGCCTGATGTCTGCCATTGATGAAATCACTATTGAAGGCAAGCGGTTAACTCTGTCTGCCGGTGTTTGTCATTTCTGTTGTGAAACGTGCTCCAATGTAGAGAGCAAACGTATGATTGATACGTTACTTTCATTGGCAGACCAAGCTCTGTATGAGGCGAAAGCCTCTGGGAGAAATAGAGAAGTTAGTTATCAGCATGTTTTCAGTGATGCCAACGTGATAAACGAGTCTGTCAGCAATGGGTAACTAGATTGGCAAGAGTGTAAGTGTCCAATTAGCTGTGGTAGCGGCTACTTTTGCTGATAGATCCGGTCGAAGTTTTTTGTATTCCAACCAATCATAATTTGATCACCAATTTTCAACACAGGTAGTGACCGAGCGCCTATGGCATCAAGTTCTTTTCTTCCTCGCTGCATTTTTGCGTTGGTTAATCGATACTTAATTTTATTAGCATCCAAATAACGTTGAGCATCTTTACAGTGTGGACATTTATCTTTTACGTACAGTACGACTCGTTTCATAATAGCGTGCTCTTTTATACATCAACTCTAGAATCAAGCCAAATTGAAACATACAATGTCTGTTTTAAGCAAATATTGTGAGATAAATAGAGCAAATATGTCGTCGTTACTTTCTACCATTCAAGGTTACCCTGACTCTATAGTGAATCAGGTTGAGTCGTTAATAAAATCGGAACGTTTTGTTGATTGGTTTGATTCTCGCTACCCAGAACGGCACCAGATCAAAAGTGAGAAAGCACTGTTTAATTACGCAACAACTATTAAAAATCAGTATCTTAAGAAGAGTGTTAGTGTACATAAAGTGGTTTATGATGGAAAAATTCATGTTATTAACAATGCGCTAGGACTGCATACCTTTGTTTCTCGAAATCATGGCGGGAAATTGAAGGCCAAAAATGAAATACGGATTGCAAAAGCTTTCAAAGATGCGCCAGAACCACTACTGAGAATGTTGATTGTGCATGAGTTGGCGCATTTAAAAGAAAAAGAGCATAACAAAGGGTTTTATTCACTCTGCTGTCATATGGAAGCAGATTATCACCAGCTTGAGTTTGATGCTCGGCTCTACATGATTTACTTACAGTTGAAAGAGAGAAAATCAGTTTAGTACGTTTATTGAGCCAGTGTTGCATCACCGAGCTCATACTTCGTGATAATGACATGCTACCTTGAACTATAGTGGGACCTATGCAGATAGAAATATATATGCCATGTGAACCGCAATCGGTGTGCGATGTTATTAACATTACTTTTGTACTTATTGCTGTTATTGCCGCGCTGCTTTTTATTCGGGTACTTATACACGAATATAAAAATATTCAGGGTGTTAAGAAAACCAAGCGGCCATCTAAATCTTCTAAGCGAAAACAGGCTAAAAAGAAGTAGATGGCGATATTGCATAGTCGTTTCGCGTATAAAGAAGCAACGAATGACTGCAAGATATACGTGAGGAGTTAATAGAACCTTAACGTTAGAACCAGCAGGTTAATAAGTAATTCTCGCCATTTTTTGCGGTAAAATCTTTATCGTCTGATTTAGCTCTCGGTTGTCCATTCTGGTCGCTTTTCAGTAGGCTAATCCAGTGTCTCATCGTTTCTGATGGCTGCTCCGAGCTACCGTGATTAAAGGTGGCGCAAGTTTCCAGTTGTATGTCTGATATTTCTACGGCTTTGCAGTTACCCTGGTTGCTTCCCTGCTTGAAACTGACTTCAATATGGCTGCCATCTTTGCCTCTTAGCAATATGGAGTCTGGGTAATCTCTGTGACCGGTATAGGCAACAAACTGGCCTGCCTTAGCGAGGCCACAGTGTTTGCCTTTGGCAAAAAAGGCCATTAAGTGGCGACCATTTAAAATGTAGCTTGTTACATTTGAGTGAGAATCCGAATCTAGAGGGAACAAGGTATCAAGAAGTTGCTTCGCTTTGACTTGTTTTTCTTTAGCTTGTTGATCTTTTAATGACTCCACGGCGAAGACCGCTTCAGCAATAAAAGAACCGCGTTGATTGTGACTATTTGTGCTGATGTTTGCTGGCATATTCATGGTGTCGCCCTCTTGATTTAATCCATTAAATGTTTGAACAAGCACTGCATGAAATCTCATATTTAATAACTGGTCAGATTTGTTTGCTTGCTTAGTTTGTAGAGTAACCAATTTTTTACTACAATTTCACAACAAAAATTTTACAATGTGAATTTTACAATATGAGACAAACTCAGAGCTTAGTAAGAAAGTCGCACTTTTTAGGTACAAAAATCAGAAACCTTAGAAAGCGTAACCATCTAACCATGGAGGATTTGTCTGCGCGTTGTGTTCGCATTGACCCTGAAAACTCTCCATCTGTTTCTTATCTTTCTATGATCGAAAGAGGAAAGCGTGTTCCTAGCGCGGATATGCTTGACGTTATTGCTAAGGTGTTTCAAAAGAGCGCTACATGGTTTTTAGACGATGAGCCTGAATCACAAGACATTACACCAAATAAAGGCAGAAAAGGGGGGATTAGTGGTATTCCTTTAGAGCCAAGTTTTCTGTTTTCTAACGAGATGCTACAAATCGCGATTCCTGAGCTGTTATCTCAAACGGGAGTTAATGGCAGACAGTTTGCTCAGCTTCTTATTCGCGCCTATCAAGAACACCATCAAAACCATTTTCCTGATCTAGAACGGGCTGCAGAAGAGATTGGTTTAAAACGTCTGGCTCTTACTGCTGAAGACATGCTCGACTTAGCGAAAGCACAAGGATTGAATGTCTATTGGGTTGATTCGACACCGACAGAGGTGATGGACGAATTGGGTATGGTTAGCCGTCAGCTGGTCACCTCCTACTTTGAACCGCCGGGAAACATTTATCTCAACAACCTTCTAAAACAGTATCCGACACGTCTAAAGTATGACTTAGCCGTTTATATCGGGCACTGCGTTCTACATAACAAAGAAGGATTGAAAAGTGTTCTCACTATTGGAAATCACTCTTGGCGTGCAGATGATAGTGTTTCTCAGGGATCGCCGATTAACCCACAAGATATACTGCATGCATGGCGTGATTTTGAATCGAGCTTTTTTGCCGGAGCTTTGTTGTGTCCTAAAGTACCGTTTAGGCAACTGCTCGATAGACACGGTTACGAAGTGGATGTTCATAAGAGTATAGGGGTTTCCCCATCGGTTGCGATGAGGAGAATGACAGTGGTTTCTCCTTACCCTCACTGGCACTATTTTGATGCCTATGCACCAGGAAAACTTAAAGCGGTTTATCGAGGAAATGGCATACCGCTTCCTTGGGGGAACATGCGACTGGTAGATGACCCGTGCCAACATTGGTCAGTATTTAGAATGTTGTCAGAATCAAGAGACGGTACCTGTGCTCAACTTTCGATATTAGATGTCAATGATGAACCTCGTCTTTACTGTTGTGAATCGGTCAACGTAGTCGACCCAGCTCAAAACAGTCGTGTGTTATGTGCCGGTTTGGATCTTAATCCAGCAATAGAAGCTCAAGGTGGAGATGCTATTTCAATTGCTTCGGAATTGAAGGAGTTGTGTGTGGAAGGGGGAGGAGAAGTTATGATTCCTCGTCATATTAAGAAAGATCTTTCTACTGTTTCACGTATTTTAAATATCAACTGGGTTGAAAGAGGGATTGAATCGCCAGCTCGACTAATATGTTCTCGTGGAGCTGTTTGCCCACGTAAACCAAGCTGTTATGCGAATAATTGCAAAGGATAATTTGACAAGAATTATCGTAATTGACTGTTTGTCTGCCTGAGGTGAGGATATACTAGCGCCAAATTTTATCTGGTAAACAGACATGGCTAAACGTTCTTCAATAATAGAAATGACGTCTTACGGTATTTACTCTACGTGGGACTCAAAATCAAAGCAGCTACCGAAGATACAAGAGTTTACGGTACGTGTTCCTGCTGAAGTTGATATTGAGTTTGGTTTTATTATCAACATTAAGAAAGCAAAAGGGCAAAAAATTCAATACTGTATTTATCATCCCAGTATTACGACAGAAGATGGCGACGTCCTTGAACCATTTGATGGGGAAGAGCATATCAATAGTAATGACTGGGATTTCTATTTAGGGGATACAATTTGGCTGCCAGTTGAAAATAAAATTGGCCCTTGGCGAATGACCGTTGAGTTGAATGGAAAAGTGGTTGCAGAAAAAACCTTTGAGCTCTTTGCACGTGATGAAGGTGAGTTCTGGAAACGTAGAGGGTTTTAACTTAGTTCATTAAATGAGCTAAAAAATAAAACAAACGATTATTTACCATATATATGTCAGTTTAGATCATATTCTACTGGAAATCTTGATGTCACTAAGGAGCCCTGTTGATATCATGGATATCTAAACAGATAAAATAATAAAATCTCCAAATTTATTTCAATCAAGGTTATGCATGTCTGAGCTAAATATAGACTCCACATATGGTGTAATTGTTATTCAAGACATGAATGCAGTGCACGTTGATTACAACTATGCCAGAATTTTTGGTTACCGCTCTCCTGAAGAACTTCTTACTCAAATCGACACATTTTTAGATCTGATTGATCCTTCGCTTCATAGCATTGCGAAACAAAACTATCGAGACATTGTCCATGGAAACAAAGTTCCTCACGGACATACCTTTACCAACATTGATAAGAACGGTAGAGAGTTTACCGTTTTTGCTATTGATCATTTGATTGAGTGGAAGGGGAAACCAGCGCTGCAGGTGACGGTTATGGACCTATCTTTAGTTGAAGAAGCTAATAGACGACTAAGAGAGAATGATCTGAAATATAAGCGTTTAGTGACGCAATCGGGTCAAGGAATTTTGGTCCATCGCAATTTTAAACCGTTGATGCTCAATGATGCATGGGTAAAAATGATGCGAGCAGAGTCAAAAGAATTTGTTTTACGACAAGACTCGGTTTTGAATATTGTTGAGCCTTGCAATCAAGAGATTGCGGTAGAGAGAAATCGGGCAAAAATGCAAGGCTTGATCGTTGAAAATGAAAGTAATATTTTCGCCAATATCTGTTATGACGGAACGAAACGTTATTTTAATGTTTATGATAATTTGATCGAATGGGATGGGGAACTGGCGATTCAAGTAGTGTTAGAAGACGTCACTGACAAAGTCGAAATGGAAAAAGAGCTGGCCTATAGAGCAAGTCACGACCAGTTAACCAACCTGTTAAATCGATTTTCTGTTTTTGAATGGCTCAAAGAGAACCAAACTAGCGCCAATAACATGTGTTGTATGTTGATTGATATTGATGATTTTAAGGTTATCAACGATAAGCATGGGCATTTAGTCGGTGACAACGTTATTGGCACTTTCGCTTCTATTCTAAAATCTATTACTGATGATGTAGGCATTGCAGGTCGATGGGGAGGAGAAGAGTTCATCGTCTTTATTCCAAACAGTACTATAGATCACACTCATCAACTCGCTAACTCTATTTGTCATTCATTCCATAAAATAAAATTTACCGCTGAGCAGAATTATTTTAATGCCACCGTAAGCATTGGCTTGAGTTTTAGCGATAACGTGAAACATATCAGCATAGACCAATTAATACGCCAAGCAGACGATTGCCTTTACCAAGCAAAATCATCAGGCAAAAACTGTGTTCGTTTTTAGCAAATAATATTTTGGCAAATAGTAAATAATTCGGGTACGTCTAGACGTCTAGATTTATTAATTGTCTTGGTTAGGCTATAATTCTACAGAATGAATCAAAGCAACGAATAATCAATAAGTTATTGCTATTTATTGCTTCAAAGAAAAATTAAGGAATTGTATGAATCTTACTGCTAAAACGGTTGTCGTTATCGCTATTGGTGCGGCACTCTATGGTATTGGTGGATTACCTATGTTTGGTATCCCAGTGTTTGCCAATACGACCCTAAAACCTGCTATGGCGGTCCTTGCCCTATTCTCAGTACTTTTTGGGCCTATAGTCGGGTTTCTGGTTGGATTTATAGGTCACTGGGTGACTGACCTGTTTGCGGGTTGGGGTGTGTGGTTTACCTGGGTTCTAGGCTCTGGTGTTGTTGGTTTGGTTATTGGTTTGTTTCCTAAGCTCACAAAAGGTCGTCTTGGCGAAGGGGTGTTTAACTCGAAAGATTACGTTCTTTTTGTTGTTTTAGCTCTGGTTGGTAATGTGGTTGGCTATGGCTGTTCTGCTTTCCTAGATACCGTTTTATACGCAGAACCTTTTACCAAAGTCTTTACTCAGTTAACAATTATTGCAGCAGGTAACACGGTCTTAATTGCTATTGTGGGTTACTTTATTCTTAAATCTGTTGCAAAAAGAAATCAGCAGAGCAGTAACTTAAGCGAAGAATAAATAGAATGACAATCACGTTTACTGATTTTTCGTTTCAGTATCACTCCTTAGACAAACCTACATTAAAAAACATCAATTTAACAATCGAGGCCGGTGAAAAGGTCTTGATTGTTGGAGCGAGTGGTAGTGGAAAGTCTACATTAGGACAATGCTTAAATGGTTTAATTCCTCATGCTATCAAGGGTGAGATCTCTGGAAAGCTACTGATAAATGACAGAGATACTTCTTCGTTTGCTCTTCATCACTACACCGAACAAGTTGGTACTGTACTGCAAGACACGGATAGTCAATTTGTTGGCTTAAGTATTGGTGAAGATATTGCATTTGCATTGGAGAACCAGCTGACCCCAACTATTGAGATGTACCCACTGGTAAAGTCGACAGCTGACCTTGTCGGGTTAAGCACTATGCTTGCTCGTTCTCCACAAGAGCTGTCTGGTGGACAAAAGCAACGGGTCTCTCTTGCCGGGATTTTGGTCGATGACGTTGATATTTTGTTGTTCGATGAGCCTCTTGCTGCGTTAGACCCAAAAACCAGTAAGAAAACCATAGATATTATTGATCAATTACACCAACAACATAATAAAACCGTCATCATTATCGAGCACAGATTAGAAGATGTACTTTATCGCCATGTTGATCGGGTTATTCTTATGGATAATGGAGAAATTGTCGCCGATACAACACCAGACAATTTGCTCGCTTCGCCTCTATTAAGTCAGTATGGAATCAGAGAGCCTTTATATCTTTCTGCCTTGAAGGCGGCAGGTTGTGTTGTCTCTGCTGAACATAATCCATCACGATTATCTACAATGACTTTGGATGGTTACAAGGAAGATGTCCAAGCTTGGTTCCAGTGTTTGGAGAGAAAGAATCCGAAAAATATCAGTGCTCCACTAATGTCCATTCGCCAGTTAAGTTATTCTTATGATGGTGAAAAAAATGCTTTAGACAAGGTTAGCTTTGATATAAACAAAGGTGAATTCCTCTCTATTTTGGGAAAAAATGGTTCAGGGAAATCCACTATTACCAAGTTAATCATGGGGGTCTTACAACCTGATGAGGGGGTGATTGAGCTTCAAGGTGATAATTTGGCAGATCTATCTATTTTTGAGCGCAGTAAAAAGGTTGGCGTTGTTATGCAGAACCCAAATCATATGATTTCCCATCATATGATTTTCGATGAGATTGCATTTGGACTGAGAAATCGAGGCGTAGACGAAAATGTGATTTCAGAGAAAGTGCTCTCTGTTTTAGAACTGTGTGGTTTAAAAAAATACCGAAATTGGCCTATAGAAGCGTTGAGTTATGGTCAAAAAAAACGTGTAACAATAGCCTCTATTCTTGTTATGGAACCGGAGTTATTGATTCTTGATGAACCTACAGCAGGTCAAGACTATCGCAATTATACCTCCATGCTCTCTTTTATTGGTAAGTTGAATAAAACATTAGGCATAACTGTTGTGATTATTTCTCATGATATGCACTTAGTTCTTGAATATACAACGCGTTCGATTGTTTTGTCGGACAGCAAATTGATTCAAGATGCCCCAATGACAGAAGTGTTTAGTGAACCTGCTTTATTGGATAAAGCGAATTTGGCGACAACCAGTCTATATCAGTTGGCGAAAGCATTTGAAATTGATGACACTGATGGATTCATGCAACACTTTATTTCAAACGAAGGGTTGGTCGCATGAAGTCTTCAAAAATAGCGTTTGGAATAAGTTACATCGATACGGGTTCACCGTTACATTCTTTAAATGGTATTACCAAGTTCGTGTTATTTTTGGCTTGGGTAACCGTCGTGCTCACCACATTTGATATTAGATTTATTACGACATTGATATGTCTAGGTTTGTATTTACTACGAATGACGGCTGTGCCTTTTAGAGTGTATAAACCTTTACTTATTGCAACTGGTTCAGTGCTAGTACTTAATGCTCTATTTATGTTTTTGCTTGCTCCTCAACAAGGTGTGGAGTTGATTGGAAGTGAAACCCTACTATTAACTTTGCCCGGGCAATACTCGATTACAGTAGAAACACTCTTTTATCTTTCTACCGTAACGCTAAAATATTTTAGTATGTTTCCTATTGCGTTAGTGTTTGTTTTTACTACCCATCCTACTGAATTTGCAGCAAGTTTGAATCGCTTAGGTATACCTTACAAAATAGCATACGCAGTTAGTTTGACATTGAGGTATTTGCCGGAAATAAAATCAGATTTTGTCAATATAATGCATGCTCAACAGGCAAGAGGTGTTGAGATCTCTAAAGAAACACCGTTATTTACACGAATGAAAAATGTCTCTAAGATTCTTGGCCCTTTAATTTTCTCTAGCTTAGAGAGGGCTGATGAGATCTCAAACGCGATGACTCTTAGAGGATTTGGCCGCCATAGTTCTAGAACTTGGTATAGTGCTAAACCTATCAGCAAGAAGGATCTTGTTTGCCTTAGTGTAATAGCTGTGGTGGTGGTCGCTGCGATTGCTAAAAGAGTGCTGGAGTCGCAATTATTCTGGTATCCATTTTGAAAAACGTAATGGAGCCATCGTCCGTTAAATAGAGATTAAACTTTAATGATCTCAAGGATTAGGATTCAGAGCAGCATCAACAGGTTCAGTTCAAGGAAGATAATCGAAGGAATTCCCTTTTAAGGTTATCTGACGCAGAAATGGGCATGTTGATGAGATCCAGCGCTGTGTTACTGATTCTTGCCGTATCATGACGATGCTATTACCTTCAAATCAGTGCTTAGATCATAAGCCAATAAATTCTCGCTGGATAAACACCTTGAGGTGACTTGAGTATGTGTTTGTGTAGAAATAGCGGGTAGGGCACTGGCTGTTCACTCCACATCTTTTTATGACTCATAACCTTTATTGGTCAACTTGAAAAATAGATTTTAATCAGTCAGATGATGGAAGAGGGGATAGAGCAACTGGTTAGTGAGTGCAGCTACAATATGAATGATAATGACGATGTTTGAAATGCAAAAAGGCCTGCTTAAAAGCAGGCCTTTTCTAAATTTGGTGCTCGCTACTGGACTCGAACCAGTGACACCTTGCATGTCATGCAAGTACTCTAACCAACTGAGCTAAGCGAGCATTTCGTCCTTTTCGATATAAATTTTAAACTAACCTTTGCTGTTGCTATTGTCAGTTCAGTATCGATTTGGAACGAGGTAGATATTATCGATTCACCGTATTCGGTGCAAGTATTTTTCTATGTTTTTGAACTGTTTGACGTAATAATCGTCATTTTGGCGAAAAAGCACTCACTGATGTTTGAGCTCAGTCTCTTGATTACGCAAATAATCTCTTTTTTCCATTAAAACTATTTGGAGTTTGCCGCATCAACGCCATTAAGAGTTTTACCTTAATTACAGCTTATTCTCATAATTGCGCTCATTTAATTGCCTTGAGGTAAAAGATGAGCAGAGTAATAAAACTATCTATGATTGCTATCACTGTCCAGATCGCTTTTGGAGTCATACCTACAGATGCATCAACAAATTTTGAAGCTAAGCTAGCGCAAGCTAATGAATATCAGAATCATCAACATATTGAAGGGTATTGGTTTAGTGAAAAACTTGATGGAATAAGAGCAGTTTGGACCGGAAGTCAGTTGTTGACGCGTAAGGGGAATAAAATTATTGCGCCAGCTTGGTTTACAAATATGCTGCCGAATTATGTTTTAGAGGGTGAACTCTGGGCTGGAAGAGGAGAGTTTCAATTAGTACAAACTACCGTGTTAAAAAGCATTCCAGTGGATGCGGGTTGGAAGCACATTCGTTTCATGTTATTTGATACACCGAACTCTTCTTTGTCTTATCGGCAACGATATGCGTGGTTACAGAAACTGGTGATTGATCTTGCTGTTGCGCATATAGACGTCGTGGAACAGCGTCCCGTGAAGTCAAAGGAGCAAGTTGAAAATGAACTGCTTCAGCTAACGTCAAATCATGCTGAAGGCATCATATTACGTGATCCTAAAGCGAGTTATGCTAAAGGGCGCTCCAACACTTTATTGAAGTTGAAAAAACATCAAGATGCGGAAGCGGTCGTTATCGGTTATAAAGCTGGCAAAGGCAAGTATCTGGGGCAGACAGGAGCATTATTAGTACAAAATGGTGATGGGGTACAGTTTTATATTGGTGCGGGCTTAACGGACAAGCAACGCAAACAACCTCCTGTAGTAGGTGAGATAATTACTTATCAGTTCAATGGTTTTACTCACACGGGTATACCTAGATTTGCGCGATTACTTAGAGTTAAGCAATAGCCAAAGTATGGTGATTTTTAATTAACTTAAGGTGGCAGATAGATTAATGAGTGCCGAACTCAAAGGTTCTGCACTCATTACTGTATAATTATCGGTAGGCGAGCTATTGATAAGCGTTATTTCTGCTCAATAGCCTCAGCTTTTTTCTGCTCTATGCTGACGGGTTTATCTTTATTGTCTGATAGGGCGATAACTTCGTCAGTTGTTACTGTTTCAGATGTCCCTAAGAATATGCCACCTTTTTCGATGGTAAATTCAGAGCAAGTGATATTTCCTTTCAGGTTGCCATTGTTGAGGATATCAATATTCGTTGCGAATATATCTCCTTCAAAATTGCCATTAATCTTAGCGTTATTGGCATATATGGTACCTTTAACATATCCAGTCGGGCTAATTGTTACATCATATTCGGTTCGTATTGTCCCTAAAATAATACCATCTACTTGGATATTACTTGCAAGAGTCAGTTCTCCACCGATACGAGCTCCTTCGGCGATGATAGTTGGAGCGCCATGCTTACTTGTTGTTCCACGCTTTTTATCAAAAAGTCCCATTGTATTCCCTTCTGATTTTCAAATAAGGATTCAAAGTTATCTATATTCCAATCCACAAAGTTGGATGGGTTCATTGAACGACCTACAAATCTGATTTCGTAGTGTAAGTGAGGCCCTGATGTTAATCCGCTGTTTCCAGAATAACCAATCAGATCTCCTTTTTTTACAAACTGTCCGGATTTAACTTTGAACGACTTCATATGTGAGTATGATGAAGTAATTCCAAATGAGTGCGAGATTCTTATAAAATTTCCTGAACCCTTGTCACTTTTTCTTGTTACTTCAATAACGCCATCTGCGGGAGAATATATTGCTGTACCTGTATTTACAGCAAAATCTAACCCTCGATGCATTGTTCTTTTCTTAGTCACAGGGTGTGTTCTCATTCCATATTTAGAGGAGCGCCTTCCTATCTTTACTGGTGCTCCATTAGGAATTTTTTGTAAAAGAGCTAATCTTACCGCGGTATTAATGGCGGCGAGATCTAATCTTGAGTCCATGTCTAGTTCGAGTTTTTCGCCACCTAAATACTCTTCAATCTCTTCAAGTCGGGATGACACAGATAATAATTGGTCTTCTTTGCTAGAAATATCGCTCTCTAACTGCTGTTTAAGATCCTGATACTGTTCTAATTGAGTAGTGAGGTCTGAAGATTGATTTTCAAGCAGAGCTTGCTGCTGCTTCGATACTTGAACCTCATCGACAAGTTTTAGAACCGTAGTTGTTACTACAAATACAGTAACAACAAGTATGAGCATCAATAGTTTGATACGTGTAACGCTTCTGCGGCTGAGTTTAAAGTGGCTGGTTCCTTTTACTCCAGAAACGGTAACAGCTAAACTATTGGGCATGGATATAGACTCTTAAAACAAAACTAGTGTGGGATTTTAGAACGATTCACGCCGCTCGGCTATCCTTGTTGACACTGTAATTAACTTTTTACAGAAAAATCACACAAAGAATGTTTAGTTTTGTGAATAGCTCATGATTTTCGATAATATTCTATTTACAAATATATGTCATTGTTTTTATTGAATAAACCTATAGCTAACGGCTTCCTGTTAAGCTAAGTAAAGGTTTTTTATAAAAATGTGAGTAATATGTAAGAATTTACTTATCGTGAAGCAAACTCCAGTTGGGTTTGGTCATCTTGTCTATGCATCCACCTTAAACGGAATCCAAGCATTACTGCTGCACTGCTTAATCCAACGATAAAACCAACCCAAAAACCATATACACCAATTCGGCTGATAATCCAATCAGTTAAACCTAACGCATAGCCAGTAGGCAAACCTAGAATCCAGTAGGCTATAAATGTACAGAGAAATATTGCCTTCATATCTTTGTAACCGCGCAGTGCTCCGCCTGCGATTACTTGAAATGCGTCTGTAATTTGGTAAATCGCGGCAATAAGTAATAGCTGAACTGAAATTGCGATAACTTCCGGGTTTGATGTATAAAGTTGTGTGATGGGTTCTCTAAATAAGATGGTTGCGATGCCAGTAGTTATTGCAGAGACAATACCGACAATAATAGCAACATGTGACGCAATTTTTGCTCCTTCAATATTCTCTTCACCTAGCTTTTGACCCACTCGAATACTCACCGCTACACCGATGCTCATTGGTAGCATAAACACCATGGATGAGAAATTAATGGCAACCTGATGAGCGGCAACAGTGATGGAGCCTAAAGGCGCTACAAGTAAAGCGACGACTGCAAAAAGGGTTATTTCGAAAAATAGTGCCAAGGCAACGGGGAGGCCTAATTTAAGTAGTCTTATTTGAGACTGGTTACTAGGCCAAAAAAAGCGAGAGAAGATTGCTACTTGCTTAAGCCGAGAAGAGATCAATATATAAATCAGCATTGATACAAACATTAACCAATAAACAATGGCTGTTGCGACACCACAGCCGATAGCACCTAGTGCCGGTGCGCCTAGTTTTCCGTATACAAACATCCAGTTTAATGGCACGTTCGCGACAAGACCTATAAATCCGATGATCATGGCTGGCTTTGTTACCGCCATTCCGTCAGTGAAACTTCTTAGGGTTTGATAGAGCAAAAACGCAGGAACCGACCACATAATGGCGTCCATGTAGCCTGTTGTTTTTCTGCTCAACTCGGGTTCTATTTCCATCCAACCGAGAATGATCTGTGTCTGAAATAGTATCGCTAGAATTGGCAGTGTTAAAAATAGTGATAACCAGAATCCCTGAGATATTTCATAAGGGACTTTTTCTGTTTTTCCGGCTCCATTTAATTGGGCAACAACAGGTACTAACGCCATTAGTAATCCGGCACCAAATAAGATCACTGGGTTCCAAATACTTGCGGCTACCGCCACAGCAGCCATATCTGTGGCACTAACACCTCCAGCCATGATGGTGTCAACAAAGCCCATTCCCGTTTGTGCGACAGAAGCGATTAGAACAGGTGTTGCTAGTTGGATAAGCTGTTTTGCCTCTTTTTGGTAACGATGCACAAACATCTCCTAAAAAATGTGAATAATATCTTGGGTGCATAATAAAGAAATGTCACTATTAGCACCATTAAAATATGAGGATTTTTCAATGTTTACAGGAATCGTTCAAGGAACAGCAAAAGTAGTAAAAATTGTTAAAAAGCAAGATTTTCGTACACACATTATAGAGTTGCCGAAAGAGGCGATTGCTGACTTAAAAGCCGGTGCATCCATTGCTCATAATGGTTGTTGTTTAACCGTAACCGCTATTGATAATTGCTTGGTGTCGTTTGACCTTATGCAGGAGACGCTTAAGGTGACGAACCTTGGGTTACTCAATGAAAATGACAAGGTCAATTATGAAAGAGCGGCACGTTTTGGTGATGAAATTGGCGGGCATAGTATGTCTGGGCATATTTCACTTATGTCTACGATTGAACGAAAAGTGATGACAGATAACAACTGTACTCTTTGGTTTTCCTTACCTAAAGATGTTATTAAATATGTGGTGAAGAAGGGATACATTGGTATTGACGGCTGTTCATTGACTATTGGGGATGTCACCGATAGTGCTTTTTGTGTTCACTTGATCCCTGAAACACTCAATAGAACGCTGTTTGGACAAAGAGCGGTTGGTGACAGTGTGAATATTGAGTTTGACCCTCAAACTCAAGTTATCGTGGATACTGTAGAACGAGTGCTTGCGGCGACTCAATAATAGTTTTCGTCATCGGCATCGACTAAAAGCAGTACGCTATTATGAATGTTATCAACTCGCATATCTAAGTGTATCGCTCGACAACAAGCAGGGCAGTCGTCATAAAAGTCTTGGCTGCCTCTCGAAGAATCTAACGTAATTTCGATAGAGTGACCACAGTGTGGGCAAAGATACTGTTGTTGAGAAAATGCTTTCATTTGTGACGCCCTATTGCTAAATAGTGATATCGCATTCTATTTACAAGCCATTTGCATCTGAACAAGTGGCTGGCTTACTGTTTTGCTAAAAAATTTCTGAAAAATATTGATCAGCTTCGTCAAGGTAATGGCCACCAAACAAATTACAGTGGTTTAATATATGGTAAAGATTGTAGAGTTTTTTCCGGTTTTGATAGCCCTTATCCAGAGTGATTACGCTTTCGTATCCTTTATAAAACTCTGGCTGAAATCCATCAAATAACTCTGTCATGGCTATATCGCACTCTTTATCTCCCCAATAGCTGGCCGGGTCATAGCACAAAGGGCCAAAAGCTGTATTGCCTGCATTACCATGCCATAGATCACCGTGAAGCAGAGACGGGGAGGGGTGATGGTGGAGTAATTGTTGGTTAATGTTTTCAACGATATCTTCTATGGCTCCAAAACTAATGCCTTTCTCTTCTAGAAGTTTTAACTGCCAGCCAATCCGCTGTTCAGAAAAAAATCGAGACCATTTCTTCCGCCACCGATTGGGTTGTAAAGTGGCACCTAAAAAATTATCTTGGTCAAAGCCATACTCTTGCTGTTCGCCAAACAGATGCAAATTGGCTAAATCGACACCCAGTTGAAAGCTTGATTTGTCGTTGCAAAGAGGTTTGGTTGCAATGTAATTGAGAATAAGGAAGGAGTTGCTTTTGCAGTTATCAACTAAAACAACTTCAGGAACATAGAGCGTATTTGTGGCGCGTAGCTTCTTAAGATTATCCGCCTCTGCTTCAAATTTGTTGAGAAACTCTTTGTTGTTGATTTTGACGAAATATCGCTCTTCTCCATCACTTATCATATAGCATTCGCTAATATCGCCACCTTCAATCCGAGAACGATCAAGTATCTGGAAGTCAAACATCAACTCTTCAGATAGTCGCTTAGATATGGCTTGCCACATATACGATTTCCTCACTACATGATTTGATATATTTAGATTTTAGAACAAACTAATGTGTATGGATAAAAATGATCAGAAAAATAACTACTTACTTGAATAAATTGTTTGAAAGTTCGCCTTATGTCACAACTGCGAGTATAGTTAAATTATGACTAAATTTCGTAGCAGTTCTTATTATTAACTAATTCAGTGTTGAATAAGTGGCAACATCTATTTCAATGGATTAGTATAAGTTTAGTTGTTTCGGTGATAATTGTATCAAACGATTTTTTGGAGTTACATAGTGGTAGTAGATACTGATGGGTATTTGTCTCTAATAGAGCATTTGACGTTTAATCTAAACGTATTCACCGCTGAAGGTGGTGATACAGGGATTGAAACTGTTGAAGATGTTGTAACTGACATGATTGCCTCAAATATCATGACTATTTTTAACCAAAATCCAGAATTACATTCCAGTATTCGTTTCAAATTATTGAAAGAGGCGGATCTGGTTTTGGAAGATCTTGGTGAAGTACTTGCTGGCGTTTGGGTAAAAAAAGCCACCAACGAACAAATCATCTTTTTGGATGAGTATATCGCTTTAGTTAAAAACTTATTTGATAGTGCTGTAGCAACTTACGACTAACGTATTCTACGAGCTTGCCAAAATACAGATGCCCAATATGGGTTATTTAGCCGAGATATAATCACGCCTTTTGATGTAGAAGCGTGCATAAATTGCTGGTAACCCAGATATATTCCTACATGTTTATCTTTTTTTGATGTTTTAAAAAATAGTAGATCACCACTTTTGGCGTCTGAAAGGGCTATTTTTTTACCTAATAACAATTGTTTTTCTGTCGTTCTTGGTAGCTGTATTTGCTGTGAAGAATAAAAAACCGACTGCACAAAAGCAGAGCAATCAACGCCATTTAGTCCATTGCCCCCATATTTATAGGGTGTTCCTTGCCACTTCTCAAATTCTATTTTGAAAGAACGATTTTCTTCTCTGTTCAGTGCTGACTGAGCTGATTTCCCTTGTTGCTCATTAGATACCGCAGACTTTTGATTGATTACAGAGCATCCAGTTAAGCTGTAAAATAAAATTATGATTGAAAAATAGTGCCTTGGTGTCATTACGAGTTTGCTTATTTAAATAAAGTTAATATAAATGAGCCAATATCTAAGCTAGTGTGACTTAGTTGGCCTGTACTTGAGCCAATTTTTAATATAGTAGATTGATAGTCACTTAATTAAATATCAGTTTAGAGAATACCTAAAACCTAGTTAACAGACGTTTGTCTGTTGACAAAATTATTACAACCGCTGGCCTGAAAGTAATGATAGGTTAGTTTTAGTATAATAAAAAGCCCAGTATAAACTGGGCTTCAAAGATATATTTACGGAGAGCTATTTTTTTCGCTTCGAAAATATCGTCCACTCATCAAGTATATGATCGTTGTAACCCACAACGGTTGCGGTTACTCTTCGATTCATTGCATGAGATTGTTCGCTCTCTCCACTGTCCTCTAGAGATGTGTCCCCATAACCGACAATAGTCACCCGAGAAGAGTCAACACCTTCATCCACGATGTGTTGTTTTACTTGTTCGGCGCGTTGTTTTGACAACGCCATGTTGTGGGCGGCATCACCTGTTTTGCTGGCATATCCTTGTAACTCGACCGACGTTTGTGGGTATCTTTGTAAAAAGTCGACCATCTTAGTGATTTCATTGGTAAACACTGGGTTGATTTCAGCAGAGTCATTTGCAAACAAGATTTTTAGCTGTAATTGGCTGCTTGTTTTAATATGAGAACCACACCCATCATTGTCTACATGAGCCCCACGTATTGTATCTGTACATTTATCACGTGCGTTGATTACGCCGTCTCGATCATCATCTAGCAAATCTGCTACTTGATCGGGCTCAGGCACGGCGATGTAGGGGAACTCTTCGCTCTTCGCCAGTGAAGAACCACTAAATGAAATCGCCAATATTGATAGTAATAAGCTACTGTTTTTCATCATTAATACCTTAATAATCTACTGCTTGTTTCCATTCAGATGGAACATCGACTAACAGTGAATCAAGCATGATTCCACATGAGTTTAATACGCGATATTTTGCATATTGTTCTTCGTAGCTGACAGTTAAATAAGATTTTCTCGCTTCGAAAAGTTCATTTTCCGAGTTAAGCAAATCTAGCAATGTACGTTTACCGATACGATATTGTTTTTCGTATGCATTAACTGTTTCTGAGGCAGAGTCTACTTGATCCGCGAGAAATTCTTTTTGTTGTAGAGTGAGATCAAGTGCACTCCAAGCCAGTCTTAGACTTTCAGTCAGCGCGCGATATGAATTGTCTCGAAGATCTTTTGCTTTGTTCAATTGATAAGCCATACGATCTTGAGTGGCGGCATCAGAACCACCATTAAAAAGGTTGTACCTCATTCGCAACATGGCTGACATTTCGTCACGTTCACCCGCTATACCAGCAGCATCGTCATACCATGTTTGAGCCGCCTCGATGGTGAATGTTGGAAGATTTGTTCCTTTTGATTGCTTGTATTGATAGTTTGCAGCATCAATGTCTGCGGCAGCAACTTTTAACACCGGATGGTTTTCTTCTGCTGTTGCGGTGGCTTCTTCGAGTGAAAGAGGAATGGTATTTTGATCAACTTTCGGGAAGGTAAGTCCTTGAGGAGCTTGGCCTACAATTTTAGTAAACTGGATATGAGTATCAAATAGGTTGTTTTGTGCAGCCAATAAATTACTTTGTGCGTTAGCAAGACGAGTTTCAACTTGTGATAGATCGGCGGTAGAACCAATTCCAGACTCAGCTCTTCGTTTAATATCACGATAAATGCGTTTGTGAGTCGCCAAATTGCTTTCTGATAATCTTAATGTTTCTGTTGCTTTGAGCGCATCCAAATATACTCTCGAAACATTAAGTGCTTTGTTTTGAGCATCAGAGATTAATTGCAACCTCATTGACTCAGCTTCGGCGGCCGTTCTATCAATATCGTTGAGTGTTGATGAACCATCCCATAACAACTGAGTTAATTTTAGTGTCGCATCTTTTCGGGTATGTTCTGACGTAGCACCAGTTGCCGGGTTGGTTTTTTCATAACCAACACCTGCATCTAGATCCAGAGAAGGCATGTAATTACCAAAAGCGACGTTATTAAGTTCTATAAAACTCATGTATTCGTTATAAGCGCTTTTAATCTCAGGGTTAGATGAAATTGTCGAAGCGATAGCTTGCTCAAGTGTCTGACTTTGCGCGGTAAAACTTAGTGCAACTAGACACGCTAATGTACCTAATCGAGTCCTTTTCAAAATAATTCTCCTCAGTTCAGATTGGCGTATTTTAAGCACGAAATGGTGTCTCATTTGTGAGAAAAAAATCAATATATTGGCCATTGTGACTAACTTCTTGAACTAATACAAATTTTATATGCATAGATATAGTGTTTTTACTCGTTAATGTTATAAGAAATGTAAATGCCTATAGATTGTTGTTGATAAGGTGTTTGGAGCTAAATTCTTTTTTAACAGTAGGTTAGCTGAAACTATTATTGATATGTATGTCAGTATAAATGTTAATGCACTGTTAAATATGCATAAAGAATGCGTAACGACGGTTGTTACATTAGCAAAAGCAAAAATGTGGCCTTGGTTCCACAACAATGGTATTTTATTCACTATATAAATACCAATCTAAAAATTGTCTTAATAAAGAGCTGTTATAAATATCAACCTAAACAGTTTGAGAAGGGATTAGCAAATGAATGCACTTATTGGCGCTATCGCAGCAAGCAGTAATTTAGTCGTTATCGATGTAAACGGTAATATCAGAACGATAAGCGATTACTCAGAATTGTTACCTGGTGAAGTTGTTTTAACCAAGGGTGATGATCCGATGACTACTGAGGCTGTTGTGGATGCCGCTATTGTTGATGCTGAAGGAAATGTGCTGCCGTTAGATACAGATGATGAGATAGCTCAGATCATTGGTCAGTTAGAGGCAGGGCAGGATCCAACTCAACTTGGTGAAGAATTTGCGACCGCTGCCGGCGAGACTCAGGGTTCCGCTGTTGTTCGCGCGCCAATAATCGAACGTGTCGGTGCTGAAAGTTTGGCCGTTACATCATTCAATACAACAGGTTTAGAAGGCCAAGGCCTCACTGAGATTCAGGCTGATACTCTATTAACGACGCTACAACAGTTTATCAATAGTACCCCTTCTGTGTCGTTAACAGGCATTTTGACAGATATCGACGAGAACACCGATACATCGGTAAGAATTAAAATTGCAGACATTACCATTACGGATGATGAGCAAGGCATCAATGATCTTAGCTTGTCTGGTACTGACGCGGATAAATTTGAAATCATTGGCTCTGAATTATATTTGAGAGCGGGTGTGATATTAGATCATGAATCATTTGCTAATTACGATGTAAATGTTGTCGTTACTGACCCTACTTTAGTTGGTGTTACTCCTGAATCCACGTCAGCGACGTTGCTGGTCAATGATGTAAATGAAAACCCAGAGTTCTTAACTAATGGCGAGGTGGACCCATCTTTGTCTAATGAAGATAGTTATGACTTTGGTACGATCCAAGAAAATAAAGCTGGTGCTTCAAAAGGCGACATTGTGGGTACCGTTAATGCAGGAGATGTGGACGACGGAGACACGCGTAAATACAGCTTTGAAGATGGTGCATTAACCAATGGTATTTTTGACATCGATGAAACGACAGGTGTAATAACCTTAAATGCAGATGTTGATGATGCGCATATTGGCGAAGTCTCACTGGATGTGTTCGTTACAGATGCCGGAGGCCTACAAGATAAGGCAACGGTTAAGGTAAATTTAGAAAATACTAATGAAGCCCCAGAGTTTAAGTCAGACGTTGATGGTCAAAATGATGGTCCAGACGTTATTAATGCAGATAGCTATGACTTTGGCACAATTAAAGAAGGTAGTGCTGGCGCCGCTAAAGGAAGTTTAGTTGGTACTGTTGTTGCGGGTGACGTAGATGCTGGTGACACTAGGACGTACAGTTTTAAAGATGGCGCATTGACCAATGGCATCTTTGACATTAATGCAACGACAGGTGCAATAACGTTAAATGCGGATGTTGATGATGCGCATATTGACGAAGTCTCACTGGAGGTGTTCGTTACAGATGCCGGAGGCTTACAAGATAAGGCTACGTTTGAAGTTAAGTTAACCAATTTAAATGAAGCCCCAGAGTTTAAGTCAGACGTTGATGGTCAAAATGATGGTCCAGACGTTATTAATGCAGATAGCTATGACTTTGGCACAATTAAAGAAGGTAGTACTGGCGCCGCTAAAGGCAGTTTAGTTGGTACTGTTATTGCGGGTGACGTAGATGCGGGTGACACTAGGACGTACAGTTTTAAAGATGGTGCATTGACCAATGGCATCTTTGACATTAATGCAACGACAGGTGCAATAACGTTAAATGCGGATGTTGATGATGCGCATATTGGCGAAGTCTCACTGGATGTGTTCGTTACGGATGCCGGAGGCCTACAAGATAAGGCAACGGTTAAGGTAAATTTAGAAAATACTAATGAAGCCCCAGAGTTTAAGTCAGACGTTGATGGTCAAAATGATGGTCCAGACGTTATTAATGCAGATAGCTATGACTTTGGCACAATTAAAGAAGGTAGTACTGGCGCCGCTAAAGGCAGTTTAGTTGGTACTGTTATTGCGGGTGACGTAGATGCTGGTGACACTAGGACGTACAGTTTTAAAGATGGCGCATTGACCAATGGCATCTTTGACATTAATGCAACGACAGGTGCAATAACGTTAAATGCGGATGTTGATGATGCGCATATTGACGAGGTCTCACTGGAGGTGTTCGTTACAGATGCCGGAGGCTTACAAGATAAGGCTACGTTTGAAGTTAAGTTAACTAATTTAAATGAAGCACCAGAGTTTAAGTCAGACGTTGATGGTCAAAATGATGGTCCAGACGTTATTAATGCAGATAGCTATGACTTTGGCACAATTAAAGAAGGTAGTGCTGGCGCCGCTAAAGGCAGTTTAGTTGGTACTGTTGTTGCGGGTGATGTAGATGCTGGTGACACTAGGACGTACAGTTTTAAAGATGGCGCATTGACCAATGGCATCTTTGACATTAATGCAACGACAGGTGCAATAACGTTAAATGCGGATGTTGATGATGCGCATATTGACGAGGTCTCACTGGAGGTGTTCGTTACAGATGCCGGAGGCTTACAAGATAAGGCTACGTTTGAAGTTAAGTTAACCAATTTAAATGAAGCACCAGAGTTTAAGTCAGACGTTGATGGTCAAAATGATGGTCCAGACGTTATTAATGAAGATAGCTATGACTTTGGTACAATTAAAGAAGGGAGTGCTGGCGCCGCTAAAGGCAGTTTAGTTGGTACTGTTATTGCGGGTGACGTAGATGCTGGTGACACTAGGACGTACAGTTTTAAAGATGGCGCATTGACCAATGGCATCTTTGACATTAATGCAACGACAGGTGCAATAACGTTAAATGCGGATGTTGATGATGCGCATATTGACGAGGTCTCACTGGAGGTGTTCGTTACAGATGCCGGAGGCTTACAAGATAAGGCTACGTTTGAAGTTAAGTTAACCAATTTAAATGAAGCACCAGAGTTTAAGTCAGACGTTGATGGTCAAAATGATGGTCCAGACGTTATTAATGAAGATAGCTATGACTTTGGCACAATTAAAGAAGGGAGTGCTGGCGCCGCTAAAGGAAGTTTAGTTGGTACTGTTGTTGCGGGTGACGTAGATGCTGGTGACACTAGGACGTACAGTTTTAAAGATGGCGCATTGACCAATGGCATCTTTGACATCAATGCAACGACAGGTGCAATAACGTTAAATGCGGATGTTGATGATGCGCATATTGACGAGGTCTCACTTGAGGTGTTCGTTACAGATGCCGGAGGTTTACAAGATAAAGCAACGGTTAAGGTAAATTTAGAGAATACTAATGAAGCACCTACAACTGAAAATGAGACTATTTCGGTTAATGAAAATAAAGGCGAAAATAATAACGGTGACGTAGAGAAAAGTGTATTTACATTTTCAGAAAGTAATTTTAGTTTTCAAGATGAAGATACTGGTGACACACTCACTTCAGTAATAGTTGACCCATTAGCGGCCGGTGCTAAAGGTACACTGTATCTTGATGGTGCCGAAGTAACAGCGACAACCACCATTCCAAAAGGTGATATCGGTAAACTAACATTTGAACCTGATGAACATGAAAGTGGCGATAGTTATGCCTCTATTTCGTTCAAAGTTACAGATAAAGAAGGCTTGGCTAGTGAAGCTAAAACCATCACTGTGAATGTAACACCTGTGGCTGATAATGTAGAACTTAGTTTAGATAAGGCCCCATACTTAAAAGAATCTATCGATTTTAATAGTGTCGAGTTACACGGTGGCCGCTGGACTCCAAACGGCAGTGCTCAAGGTTATAACACAGGTGATTCTGTATTATGGGGATCAAATAGCTCGAATAACCGTTTTGAAGCAGGTGAAGCGAGTGTTTATGGTCTAAAAGAAACGGAAGGCCATACGCTAGCTGATCATCAGACGGTTGTTGAACTTGAAGGCGGGCCAAATGATAAAACCTTCACTGCAGAAATCCTAACAGGTGGAGATGGCTATAGGCCAGGTCATGTTTATGAAGTTAACTTTGATATCGCGGCTCGTCGTGTTTCTACAGATACGGACTCTGACGCTGTTGTTAAATTAGTCAATTATAATGATGATGGCTCCATCAAAAGTGAACAATTAATATATGTATTCGATCCTCTGAACAGTGAACGTGGCGAATTTAATTCAGTGACGGCCAAGTTTGAAATCCCTCAAGACGGAGAAGGCACTTATAAACTGGTATTTGAATCTGCCGATCTAAAAGGCAATGATACTTATGGCGCAATAATAGATAATGTTGAAATTACCTCATTAGTTAACACTGGTTATGAAGGTTCTTGGATCAATATTAATCCAATAAATGCCTCTCTGATAGACACCGATGGTTCAGAAAAGCTTCATTTAGAGCTTCATGGTTTACCTGACGATAGTAGAGTGAGAATTGGAGATAAGTATTTTGATGTTGAAAATGGAGTTGTTAAGTTAGAGGCATCTCTGGATCAGAATCAAAACTTGGATCTTGATTTTAGTGAAATTGAAATATTCGTTAAAGACGGCACTGCAAATAACGACCCTTATCAAATCACTGTGAAAGCTTATGCGGAAGAACAAGCATTAACAGGGAGCAATGCAAATGGCGCCGTTTCTGAGGCTAGTTTTAATCTAGTGGTTCTTGACGGCAACACGCCACCTGTTTTCGAGCAAGCTGAGTTTAGCTTTGATTACAAAGAAAATCGAAGCTCAGCAGAAGAAATGGTATTGGGTACGGTTCAAGCGAAAGATACAGATGATGGTTCGGATGTCACTTACACCATTACAGGTGGTAATACTAATAAGTGGTTTGAAATTGACTCTAAAACTGGGGTAATTTCACTTACAGAAGCGGGTAAAAATTCTGAAGCTAATGATTTTGAAGACAACAAAGGTCTTGATCAACATAAGTTAATTATTACTGCAGATGATGGTAAAGGTGGTTTAGCACAAACAACGGTCATCTTAAACGAAACCAACGTCAATGAAGCCCCGACCTCCACTAATGATCAATTTACTATAGACGAAGATACTTCTCATCTATTGAGTGTGAATGACTTCGGCACCTTCGCTGATGTGGATGAAAACCATACAGAGATGTTAGCGGTTCAAATAACCGATTTGCCAGATCCTACGAAAGGAACACTAGAATACAAAGTAAGCGGTGATGGTGATACCGCGGTATGGCAATCCGTAACCGTTGATCAAACCTTTACAAAAGCAGACCTTGATGCGGGTAAACTGAGATACACACCAGCAAGTGATGCAAATGGCAATGCGTACGACACTATTGGTTACAAAGTGGGTGATGGCGAAACATTCAGCGCAGACCCTTACCAATTAACGGTAAATGTTACGCCAGTCAATGATAACCCTGAAGGGGAAGATTTCTCTGTTCAAGTGAACTCTTTAGATCCTGTATCCATTGTTTTTGAATCTAATGATCAAGCGAGTGACCACATCTCAGATATTGAAGACGATCAAGATGGCTCGGTTTCACCAAAAATTGTGATAACTGAGTTACCTGAAAATGGCGTGATTCACTATGACGGAAAAGCACTGAGTGCGGCTGATCTTGTTAAAGATGGTAAGGCGGTTCAATTTGATTCAGACAAGATCACTTATACCGCAAATGATGACACTGCTGGCTTCACGCTAGGCTCAAAAGGGGACAGTGACACTGAAGGTGCACCTTCTACTAGCAACTTTATTAATTGGGGCGTCAGCTCTGAAGGTGTTGATACTAATAGTGTTGAAATCGCCTCTTCAAAACGTATTGTTTATTTAGAGAACGGCAACAAGGTTACAATTGAATCCTCTGAAGGAAACCTTGCTCAATATAATGCTCATGAAGATCATGTCGGACATGGTATTGCTAATGATGATGGCAATGGCATTGAAAAAGGCGAGTTAATTACAGTTGATTTACAAGAGAATCCCGTTCGCTCCGTGAATATTGGTCTGGATGGATTGGGAGGATTGTTTGAGGCTCAAGATGCACCAAATAACTCCGCATTGGTTACGGTTTACTATACAAATGGTCAGTCGGAAGTCATTGAAGTAAATAAATCGGTAAATGATGGTAATAGTAGCCTGACTCAAACAGTAACGATTCCAGAGAGCAGTAACGGACTGATTGAGAAACTAGAATTTAGCACGAAAACGGAAGGCAACTGGGAGCTTAAATATATAGAAGTGAACCCAGTAGAAGACAGCTTTAAATACCAAGTGGTGGATTCTGGCAATCTATTAAGTGAAGAGCACCAAATTACCGTGACGAACTCGGCGATTGTAGAAGAGTCGGAAAACAATTCGCCGGTGTTTTATAATGAGAATAATGAAGAAGTTCAAAGCTACACCTTAGAGTACAGTGAGAATCAGGAAATTGACGATCCTGCTTTTGCGCTTGTTTCTGCAAAAGATTCTGATGGCGATGATGTCACTTATAGCATCGTTTCTGGGAATGATAATGATTGGTTTGTAATCGATGAGGTATCAGGCAAGATAACATTTACTGACGCCGGATTAGCATCTGCTGCCAATAATTTTGAAGATGCTGGTGACCTTGATACTCATCAGTTAATGATTAAAGCAGATGATGGTAAAGGTGGTATTCGTCAGATCTCTGTTGAACTAAAAGAAACCAACGTCAATGAAGCCCCTGAGTCTACTAATGACCAAGTTACAATTGATGAAGATACATCTCTATTGCTTAGCGTGAATGACTTCGGCACCTTCGCTGATGTGGATGAAAACCATACAGAGATGTTAGCGGTTCAAATAACTGATTTGCCAGATCCTACGAAAGGAGCACTAGAATACAAAGTAAGCGGTGATGGTGATACCGCGGTATGGCAATCCGTAACCGTTGATCAAACCTTTACGAAAGCAGATCTCACTTCTGGTAATCTAAGGTACACACCTGCTAAAGACGCTAACGGAGATGTTCACGATACCATTGGTTTTAAAGTGGGTGATGGAGAAACATTTAGCGAGTCATCTTATAACTTAAATGTAACCGTGGATCCTGTAAATGATGCACCAATAGCTAGGCCGGATACATATTCAGTTTTAGAAGACACACCAACCAAGTTGGATGTTCTTAATAATGACACAGACATTGACAGTCCTAAGTCTGCTCTAACCATTGTAAACGTTCATGTCCCACAAGATCAGGGTGTAGCAACTGTTGTCGATGGCAAAATAAACTTCACTCCTGCTAAGAATTTCCATGGCGAAGCCATCATTACTTATCAAGTGAGTGATGGTGATAAGTTAAGTAACAGAACGACGGTAACGGTTGACGTGACTCCGGTTAACGATGCGCCGATATTGGATCTTGATAGCACCGAGTTAGAAGTCACCTTTGAAGGAAGTTGGGCTGGTTTTAACAGCGCTATTGGTATTTACACCATCGGGGCAGATGGAAAACCAACCGACCCAATGATCATTTCAGATGGGGTTAAAGGGCAGCAAATAGGCGATGTGTTGGCTGAGTTAAATCTGGCCGAAGATGAGGTGCATTTCTTTATCGTTGCTAATGGTAATAGCCAATTAGCGGGGGTAGATGATAGCCGATTGACATTTGTTGACTCAGGAAACTATCCAACGCTGGCGATTGATGGTAATGCAGTTAATAAACCTGTCTATTTCGATGATAAAGCTCTAAATAGTGATAAAAAAGATCACTTTATTGAACTGATTGATGAGAGCGGTACATCAACTAAGATTGGTATTGAAGATCTAAGAGGTTTAGGTGATAGAGACTTCCAAGATGTTGTGATACGTGTTGGTGAGAAAGAGCCGAGTTACGATTACGAAACGACTTATACCGAAAACCGAGATGGTGTATCAATCGTAGCGCCAGATGTTTCGATACGAGATGTTGATGACACCAATTTAGAGTCGGCAACCATAACGTTAACCAACGGCAAAGTGGGTGATAGCTTATTTATCTTAGGCGCATTACCTGCTGGAATTACTTTGGCGACGGGAAGCGATGCACTGGCACTAAATGCAGATGGTACCTTCAGTATTACCCTTGAAGGCACAGCATCACTGGATGACTATGAAGCGGCACTGAAACAAATTCAATTCACGTCAAACAGTGATAACCCAGATACAACAGACAGAGCCATCGCCATCACAGTTAATGATGGGGAAGCAACCAGTAATCTAGCAACATCGACAGTCAAAGTCATAGAAGTTAACGATAATCCGACTACATCGAATGTCACACTTGACGCGATCGCTGAAGACAGTAAAGGTCGATTAATTACCAGCGAAGAATTACTTTCAAAAGCGGGTGATCTCGAAGGTGATAACCTTAAAGTGACTGGGTTAGAGGTGGCTTCTGCTAAGGGCACCTTAAATCCAGGAAGTGAACCTGGTACTTGGGTATACATTCCAGCACAAGATGATGATAGTGAAGTTACCTTCACCTATACCATTACTGATGATGGTACGACAGCTGGTAGCTTGGACGCAAAATCTGTTCAAGGTACAGCAAGCTTAGACATCACGCCTATCAATGATGCGCCGATAGCGAACGCGGATACCTACACAACTCCGGAAGATACTCTCGCTTCGATTGATGTTCTTAATAATGACACAGACATTGACAGTCCTAAGTCTGCTCTAACCATTGTAAACGTTCATGTCCCACAAGATCAGGGTGTAGCAACTGTTGTCGATGGCAAAATAAACTTCACTCCTGCTAAGAATTTCCATGGCGAAGCCATCATTACTTATCAAGTGAGTGATGGTGACAAGTTAAGTAACAGAACGACGGTAACGGTTGACGTGACTCCGGTTAACGATGCACCGATATTGGATCTCGATAGCACCGAGTTAGAAGTCACCTTTGAAGGAAGTTGGGCTGGTTTTAATAGCGCTATTGGTATTTACACCATAGGGGCAGATGGAAAACCAACCGACCCAATGATCATCTCAGATGGAGTTAAAGGGCAGCAAATTGGCGATGTGCTGGCTGAGTTAAATCTGGCCGAAGATGAGGTACATTTCTTTATCGTTGCTAATGGTAATAGCCAATTAGCGGGGGTAGATGATAGCCGATTGACTTTTGTCGACTCAGGAAACTATCCAACACTGGCGATTGATGGTAATGCAGTTAATAAACCTGTCTATTTCGATGATAAAGCTCTAAATAGTGATAAAAAAGATCACTTTATTGAACTGATTGATGAGAGCGGTACATCAACTAAGATTGGTATTGAAGATCTAAGAGGTTTAGGTGATAGAGACTTCCAAGATGTTGTGATCCGTGTTGGTGAGAAAGAGCCGAGTTACGATTACGAAACGACTTATACCGAAAACCGAGATGGAGTATCAATCGTAGCGTCAGATGTTTCGATACGAGATGTTGATGACACCAATTTAGAGTCGGCAACCATAACGTTAACCAACGGCAAAGTGGGTGATAGCTTATTTATCTTAGGCACATTACCTGCCGGAATTACTTTGGCGACGGGAAGCGATGCACTGGCACTAAATGCAGATGGTACCTTCAGTATTACCCTTGAAGGCACAGCATCACTGGATGACTATGAAGCGGCACTGAAACAAATTCAATTCACGTCAAACAGTGATAACCCAGATACAACAGACAGAGCCATCGCCATCACAGTTAATGATGGGGAAGCAACCAGTAATCTAGCAACATCGACAATCAAAGTCATAGAAGTTAACGATAATCCGACTACATCGAATGTCACACTTGACGCGATCGCTGAAGACAGTAAAGGTCGATTAATTACCAGCGAAGAATTGCTTTCAAAAGCGGGTGATCTCGAAGGTGATAACCTTAAAGTGACTGGGTTAGAGGTGACTTCTGCTAAGGGCACCTTAAATCCAGGAAGTGAGCCTGGTACTTGGGTATACATTCCAGCACAAGATGATGATAGTGAAGTTACCTTCACCTATACCATTACTGATGATGGTACGACAGCTGGTAGCTTGGACGCAAAATCTGTTCAAGGTACAGCAAGCTTAGACATCACGCCTATCAATGATGCGCCGATAGCGAACGCGGATACCTATACAACTCCGGAAGATACTCTCGCTTCGATTGATGTTCTTCATAATGACACAGACATTGACAGTCCTAAGTCTGCTCTAACCATTGTAAACGTTCATGTCCCACAAGATCAGGGTGTAGCAACTGTTGTCGATGGAAAAATAAACTTCACTCCTGCTAAGAATTTCCATGGCGAAGCCATCATTACTTATCAAGTGAGTGATGGTGACAAGTTAAGTAACAGAACGACGGTAACGGTTGACGTGACTCCGGTTAACGATGCACCGATATTGGATCTCGATAGCACCGAGTTAGAAGTCACCTTTGAAGGAAGTTGGGCTGGTTTTAACAGCGCTATTGGTATTTACACCATCGGTGCAGATGGAAAACCAACCGACCCAATGATCATCTCAGATGGAGTTAAAGGGCAGCAAATTGGCGATGTGCTGGCTGAGTTAAATCTGGCCGAAGATGAGGTACATTTCTTTATCGTTGCTAATGGTAATAGCCAATTAGCGGGGGTAGATGATAGCCGATTGACTTTTGTTGACTCAGGAAACTATCCAACGCTGGCGATTGATGGTAATGCGGTTAATAAACCTGTCTATTTCGATGATAAAGCTCTAAATAGTGATAAAAAAGATCACTTTATTGAACTGATTGATGAGAGCGGTACATCAACTAAGATTGGTATTGAAGATCTAAGAGGTTTAGGTGATAGAGACTTCCAAGATGTTGTGATCCGTGTTGGTGAGAAAGAGCCGAGTTACGATTACGAAACGACTTATACCGAAAACCGAGATGGAGTATCAATCGTAGCGTCAGATGTTTCGATACGAGATGTTGATGACACCAATTTAGAGTCGGCAACCATAACGTTAACCAACGGCAAAGTGGGTGATAGCTTATTTATCTTAGGCGCATTACCTGCCGGAATTACCTTGGCGACGGGAAGCGATGCACTGGCACTAAATGCAGATGGTACCTTCAGTATTACCCTTGAAGGCACAGCAACACTGGATGACTATGAAGCGGCACTGAAGCAAATTCAATTCACGTCAAACAGTGATAACCCAGATACAACAGACAGAGCAATCGCCATCACAGTTAATGATGGGGAAGCAACCAGTAATCTCGCCACCTCTATCGTTAAGGTTTTACAAGTTAACGATAAACCGACGGCTGAAAACTTCACCGTTAATATAGGTGACGATGGTCAAGGGACGTTTGTTCTTGATGGTGCCGGTGACTTAGACCATGTTCAAGATATAGAAGATGATCAGAGTGATATCAACGAACCTACAGCAACCATTGATTCATTGCCTGAATTTGGTCAATTGTTTATTGGAAACTCAAATACACCAATAACAGCAGGGCATCAGGTCTCTGATCTCGAAGCAACGCAAATTCGTTATGAGTTAGATACTGACAAAGCCAGTAATATCAATGAAATATTGAGCTTCCATATCGACAATAAAGCGGAAGGAAACACCATTCTAAATCACTTAAATAGCAATGGTGGTAGTTTGGTTGGATATGATGAAGATGGGGATGGAGTTGCTAATGGCAAGGTAGTGATTAAAGCGTTTAGTGATGCTGAAAACGCTGCTTTAACTAACTCAGGACCGAGTTCAGACTTTGGATTAGGAGTAAATAGCAGTAATAGTGGCTCCAGCGAAGTAGACGTAAAAGGTCGTGAGTTCATTTCTATTGATTACTCTGCATCAGGTGCCGTTGTGAATAGTGCTGAACTAACATTTAGCAGCCTTGGTAACCATTATGATGAATCATTGAATGATCCTAAAGCCAGCAATGACCCTGATGCGCAACTTGTGATAACCGCAGTGCTAGTGGACGAGCAAGGAAACACATCAGAGAAAACGGTAATTTATCGTGATGGACTAACACCAGGGACGACAACGGAAAATGGCATCGAAGTCGTTATAGATCCGAATCTGTATAATGGTACAAGAGATTACACTGTCACGTTTGATGCTCCAGCGGGCTATGCGGTTCAAGAGTTTAAAGTATCTACATCGAGTTCATCAAATTCAGATACAAACTCGAATATGATTCTTCAAGGAGTTGAAGTAACCGATGCGACCGTTCGTGAACAAATTACTTATACACCAATCGATTCTGAGCCGTTAAGTGGTGATAGTAAAGTTATTACCATTATTGCTGATCCAGACTTCTTGCCTGAAGCGAAAGATGATAGCCACAATGATCCATCTCAGTTTAATGCTGGGCTGAAAGGGAGCTACTACGCTTATCATCAAGGTGCAGATGGTGGCAATACTGAAAACTTAGACGTGGTTAAAGCGTTTATTGCTAGTCATCAAGCTGATGCCAATTTTGTGTCTACTGAAGTCTCGTATGGTTTAGATTCACATCAAAATGTTATGAATGGTAACTTAGGGGCTGATGGTAATTTACAGAAGTTCTTAGGTTCAGACGCGACAAGCTTAACGAATCCTGTGACTGGGAACAGTGTTGATCCTGAGAACAGTTCTGATGCCATTATCAAGTTAAATGGTGCAGTGTCATTAGATGCAGGCACTTATAGAATCAAGGTCCTATCTGACGATGGGTATGCTATTAAGATTGATGGTGTTGTTGTAGCCGACAGGTTTAATAAGCAATCTCCGCGTACAGATACATTCGAGTTCACGGTTGATAGCGATGGTAAGCATGATATCGAGATTGTTTATTGGGATCAGGGTGGAGCCTATGTACTGGATGTTGGTTTAGATAAACAGCAACAAGATGGTTCGTGGGATGATTCATACAACAAACTGGGTTCGACTGAGTTCCCTGTTTCTCAATCTGCTTTGGTGACAAATGAAGACACGCCAATCACTATCTCTGCTGAAACATTAATAGACAACGATGTTAATCACGCGGTTGGTGACCTAACAATTCAGTCGGTTGATAATGCAGTTGGTGGAAGCTTATCTCCTGTGCTAATAGATGGCAAAGTGGCTAATGTGGTATTCACTCCGACCGCTGATTTTGCTGGAAATGCGAGCTTTGACTACACCGTAGTTGATAGCAACGGTAACACATCTACTGCGACGGTATCTATGTATGTTAATCCAGTGGCCGATGCACCTACGTTAGATGTTCAACTGTCGCAATTGCAAGTAGACGAGCAAAGCGGTGAAAGAAGTTTCACTCTTAATGTTAAGTCAGAAGAAACAGATAGTGATGACAGTGAGAATTTAACCGTTAACTTAACGGGAATACCTCAAGGTGTTCAAGTAATTGTTGCTGGGGCTGAAGTGGCACCTATCAACAATAGTTATAACATCCCAGCAGAGGCTGATGTTACTTTAAAAGTTACTGATAGTTATCAGGGTGACTATGACTTTAAATTAACTGTGACCTCGACTGCGACAGATGCGCATGGTGATAGTAGTGACAGCGTTTCGGTTACTGATTCTGTTGATGTCAGCTTTAAAGATTACACATCCACAACTTCTGCTTCTGGAGACCAGACAACAACGGGTAATCAAGATCATGAGTTGATTGTTGGCGATGTGACGAGTACTGATATTAAGGCTGGAACAAATTACAATATCGCATTTGTACTGGATGAGTCGGGTAGCATGGGAGATAACTATGGTATCGCGAGAGATCAAGTAACAGAAGTGTTTAAAGAGATTGTTCAAGCAGCGAATACAGAAGGCGCTGGAAAGGTTAATGTTCTCTTTACTGACTTTGATGGTGATAGCCGATTTGATCATCTGTATTACTCTATAGACTTATCTTCACCAGAGTATAAAAACAATCCAGATAAAGCTATCGCAGACTGGATGGCTGAATTGAGTACGACTAATACAGTAGGTGGTGGTGGCACAAATTACAATGTTGGTTTCAGCCACGCGAAAGAGTGGTATAAAAAAGATCTGACTGATGATGTAAGAGAAAATGCTAGAAACCTGACTTACTTTATATCTGATGGTATTCCAGGAAATGGTAATGGACTTGGATCATATAATGCCCTTATTAATCTTGGTGTTGAAGTTGAAGCTATAGGTCTGATAGATGGTAATGGTGAAACGGTTCTAAATGCGGACGTGTTAGCTAAATATGATACAGATGGAACTGTAAGTACGGGGATTGATGCGAGTGAACTAGCTGCAGAGATTTCTAGCTCTCAGGTTCTTTATGCACAGGGCAAAGATACTATCGATGGTGGTGATGGAAACGACATCTTGTTCGGTGATGGCTTTAATTATGATGGTGAGCAAGGTACAGCTGCTATCGCTAATTATGTTGCAGATCAACCCAATCAGTCTGCATCACCAAGCAATAAAGAGATACAAGACTATATCCGTGAGCATGTGGCCGAGTTTGATCAATCAAATAGTGGTGATAAAGGTGACATCTTAAGTGGTGGTGCTGGAAACGATGTGATTTATGGTCAGGGTGGCAATGACATATTAGACGGTGGTTTAGGTAATGATATTTTGGTTGGTGGTGATGATGCCGATACGTTTATCTGGACAAGTAGTTCTGTAGAAAATGGTCGAGATATTATTGATGACTTTAGTATCTCAGAAGGAGATAAAATTGATTTATCTGAACTAGTTCAAGCGAATGACGATGTGACTAGTGTCGATAATCTTCTAGCGAGTATTTCTAAGTCGGGTAATGATTTAGAGATTAAGTTAGATCACGAGCATGGACATGACCAAACCATTGTTATTCGAGGTGGTGTGTCAGAGTTTGGTTTGGATGGCTCTAACTTATCTGATGGCGCATTGGCTGCCAGTATCACTAGTTCTATAATGGATGATTTATTTAAAGGTCAAAGTTAAACTTGAAGTAAATATGCAAAAGGGCTCATTTGAGCCCTTTTTTGTACCTCGTAAGAGACGATTCTAGCTATTACTGAACTAAACTTATATTACGAATAGCGTAGTTAGAATACCTTGCAGGCAAAGCCTTTAAGGTAAAAGCCCTCTGGATATGCCGTGTCAATTGGATGATCCGCTGCTTGTTCAAAACGCTCTACAAACTTTACGCTGCGGCCAGAATCTAACGCTGCATCAGAAATGATTTTTTGGAATAAATTTTGTTCCATTAAACCAGAGCAAGAGTAAGTTAAAAGCGTGCCACCAGGTTTCAGAATTTGCATCGCGAGCATGTTAATGTCTTTGTATCCACGACAAGCACCATTTAACTGTGCCTTTGACTCTGCAAATTTAGGCGGATCCATGATAACAACATCAAATTTGGTTCCTTGATCTCGGTATTCGCGCAACAGTTTAAAGACATCAGCATTTAAAAATACCGCACGTTTTTTGGACAGATCAAAATCGTTTAGTTGAGCGTTATGTTTCGCCATATCTAGAGCTGGTTGAGAAACATCAGCATTGATAACACGCTTAGCGCCTCCCTTGAGGGCGTAAAGTCCAAAGCCACCTGTGTATGAGAAACAGTTAAGAACTTCTTTATCTGATACATACTTCATCGACTGCAGACGACTATCTCTCTGGTCCAGATAAAAACCTGTTTTATGTCCGTTTTTGATGTCGACGCTAATTTTGATACCATTTTCTTCAATGATGACTTCTGATGGTGGCTCAATACCATGTAGAACGCCTATGGTCTGTTCTAAGCCTTCTTTTTTACGCATAGATACGTCAGAGCGTTCATACACATTACAGTCGGGGTAGCAGTATACGAGAGCTTCAACCAAACATTGTTTGTTGTATTCAGCCCCAGCGGTGAGCAACTGGCAGACTAAGAAGTTTTGATACCTGTCTATGGTAATTCCTGGTAAGCCATCTGACTCAGCTGCAATCAATCTGTATCCACTTAAACCGTCACGAGCAATTACCTCATCTCTTAGCTTCTGTGCTTGCTGAATTCGTTTGATAAAAAACTGGCGGTCGATAGCCTGTTTATTGAAAGACCAAACTCTAGCTCTAATTTGAGAAGCAGGGGAGAACGCCGCTTTTGCTAACCATTCACCTTGATGGGAATATACATCAACAGTTTCACCTAACGTCGGTTCTCCATCTATTCTTTTAATACCTCTTGAAAATATCCAAGGGTGTTTGCGCCTAAGTGATTTGTCTCGGCCTTTTTCAAGATAAATAGCTACCGTCATGATGAAATCCGTAATAATTGAAGGAGCGGTATTGTGGGGAATTAACGTTCGAAAAGCAATAATGATTGTTTTAAATCTTGGTGTTTATATACTCAATATGATCATACAGAAGACAAATTATTCTGCTCAAGTGTTTAAGGAGGATTAATGTGAATAACATAAGTATGCGTTTTGTTGTATCAGGAATGGTTCAAGGCGTCGGGTTTAGATACCACACATGTTATGAAGGTCTTAAACGAAACCTTACTGGTTACGCAAAGAACTTAGACAATGGAGATGTAGAAGTTATTGCCACTGGCAATGAGAAGGAGTTGGAATCCTTGCACCAATGGCTAGCTAAAGGGCCAAAAAGTTCTCGGGTGGATGGTGTCGTCAAATATGCTCACAACACCCAAGTGTTTAAAGGATTTGAAATAAAGTATTAGCTGATGCGAGTTATACAGGAATGATTTATCAGGATAAAATAGCGAAAGCAGGGCTGGTAAATCAGGGTGGATATTACTAGCCCAAAGGATAAGTACTCGCTATAGACACTTTGCCGGTTTTGGTAAGCCCGCTAATTTGGTTGCTTGCTTGGCGGGTCCTTTCCGAAATAAGGTAAATAGATATTTGCTACTTCCCTTTTCTTCACCGTACTCTTTTGCCATCGCTTTTACCAACATTCTAATCGCTGGCGATGTGTTGAATTCTTGATAAAAGTTACGCACGAAGTGGATCACTTCTTTATGCGAATCCGTTACTTCTATTCCCTCTGTCTCGGCCAGTAGAGGGATCATTCCTTCGTCCCAATCATCGACATTAAGTAAATAGCCTTCAGGGTCTGTTGCTATTTGTTTGCCCTTGTACTCGAACATATAAATATCCACTGATTTTTTTCAAGAGAATATCGTGTTTTCAGCCAATAAAAAAGCCCGGTATTAAACCGGGCTTTAAAATAGCAGTAATCATTTAGTCGTCGTTCATTACACCTAAGATGCTTAGAAGACTAATGAAGATGTTATAAATAGATACATACAATGTAATCGTTGCAGAGATGTAGTTTGTTTCTCCGCCGCGAATGATGCCTTGAGTTGTTAACAAAATAGCACCAGTAGAGAACAGAATAAACATTCCGCTCAATGCCAGAGACAGTACCGGCATTTGCAAGAAGATATTTGCAATCACACCAACGACCAGTACAACGAAACCAGCAAGCATCATTCCATTAAGAAATGAAAGGTCACGTTTAGTTGTTAACGCGTATGCCGACGCAGACATAAATGCTAATGCTGTACCGCCTAACGCTGTTAAAATAACATCACCCATACCTGCACCGATGTACATGTTAAGGATAGGGCCGATGGTATAACCTAAGAAACCAGTAAATAGGAAAGTGAATACCAGTCCCATACCGTTATTACGGTTTTTCTCTGTCAAAAACAGTAAGCCATAAAAACCAACCAACATAATGATTAGGCCTGGGCGTGGTAGATTAAGTGCCATGGAAAATGCTGCAACAACGGCTGACCATAGTAGCGTCATTGATAGCAAGAAATAAGTGTTGCGTAATACTTTGTTTGTTTGAATCACGCTTTGTTGTGTAGACGAGCGAGAAACCATTGGACTGTTCATAATCTTCCTCAAAATGTAACTGACTAATTACTTAGTGTATATATTGGACTGAAAGTTGCATTTTTCAAGTCCTATTTATATAGGAGAATAAGTATTATCCTATATATTGAAAAGGTTAGTTGTTATTGTAGTTGTAACAAAATATTTCGTAACCCCAAAATATCATGATATTTTTGAAAACATGAGATTTTTGAAAAAGGCAGCTAAGCTGCCTCATCTCTATTGTGATGCACTTTAATCAATGACTCAAGATTTGACTCAAGAAGTTTTGAGTTCGATCCGATTGTGGATTTTCAAAGAAGTCTACAGGGTTGTTTTCTTCAATGATCTCTCCTGCGTCCATAAAAATAACCCTATCTGCCACCTCTTTGGCGAAGCCCATTTCATGCGTGACACATAGCATGGTCATGCCTTCCTCCGCGAGCTCAACCATAACGTCAAGCACTTCTCTCACCATTTCTGGGTCAAGTGCTGAGGTAGGCTCATCAAATAGCATGATCTGAGGGTTCATACATAGTGAGCGAGCAATAGCAACACGCTGTTGTTGACCACCTGAAAGCTGGCCGGGGAATTTTTCGGCCTGATCTGGAATTTTAACGCGTTCTAGATATTTCATAGCAATTTTTTCCGCTTCTTCCTTAGGCATTTTCTTTACCCAGATAGGTGCAAGCGTACAGTTTTCTAAAACGGTCAGATGAGGAAACAAATTAAAGTGCTGGAAACACATCCCAACCTCTTTCCTTACTGCTTCAATATTCTTAAGATCTTCCGTCAGTTCGTTATCTGCTACGACAATCTTTCCTTTTTGATGCTCTTCTAAACGGTTAATACAACGAATCATAGTTGATTTACCGGAACCAGAAGGGCCACAAATAACGATTTTTTCGCCTTTCTTAACTTTCAAATTAATGTTTTTAAGCACGTGGAACTCACCGTACCACTTATTCATATCTTCTAACCGAATTACGTAATCTTGTTGCTGCGTCATAATACGTCCTTGAATTCTTAACTATCGTTTGTGACCGGTGTGGAGTTTGTTTTCTAGCCAAATCGAGTATCTCGACATACCAAAACAGAACACCCAGAACACTAACGCGACAAATACATAACTTTCTATGGCAAAACCTAACCACTCAGGGTCGGTGTTCGCCGCTTGACCTATACCTAATACGTCAAACATACCAATTATTAATACCAAACTGGTGTCTTTGAACAAACCAATAAAGGTATTTACAATCGATGGAATGGTAATTTTCAATGCTTGAGGAAGAATGATTAAGCCCATTTTCTTCCAGTAGCTTAAGCCCAACGCATCGGCTGCTTCATACTGTCCTTTTGGAATAGCTTGCAAGCCACCGCGAATAACTTCTGCCATATAAGCAGCACTGAACATGACAACGCCAATTAACGCTCTAACTAATTTATCCGTTTCAGAACCTTCAGATAAGAACAGAGGCAACATAACCGATGCCATAAATAGAACGGTAATCAGAGGTACGCCACGCCATACTTCAATGTAGGTGGTACACATACTTCGAATGATTGGCATTTCAGAGCGTCTTCCTAGCGCTAATGCGACGCCAATTGGAAGGGAAACAACGATACCAACAATAGCGATAATTAAGGTTACTAGAAGGCCTCCCCATTTGTGAGTCTCGACGACTTCTAGACCAAATATGCCACCGTATAAAAGAGCGGTAATGATAAAGGGATAAACATTAACAAAAAACAGCCAGATCCAAGTCCGCTTAGGCGTTTTTTCGTACATAAGTGCTGCGACAAATAGTGCTAATGTTGCGTAAAACAGGCGAGGGCGCCACAGTTCAGCTTCAGGATAGAAGCCATACATAAACTGATCCCATCGAACGCTAATAAATACCCAACATGCCCCGTCACGGCTACAAGCATCTCGAGTTGTACCAATCCAATCAGCGTTAACAAATGCCCAGCCAACAATAGACCAAATCATGCTGATGGCTAGGTAACCAAGTATCAGGGTAACGATGCTATTGATTGGACCGTTAAATAAATTTTTCCTAAGCCAACTCACTAAACCTACGGTATTCGAAGGGGGTGGGAGGTCAGGTTGAAATTGATGCACTTTCATCGTTATCTCTCCACTAAGGCTACTTTTCGGTTATATATATTCATCAGCGCAGAGGTAACGAGGCTGAGAGTAAGATATACCGCCATGGTCATTGCGATGATTTCAATCGCTTGACCTGTCTGGTTTAGGGTCGTTCCTGCAAATACGGAAACTAAATCTGGATAACCAATCGCCATTGCTAATGATGAGTTTTTAGTTAAGTTTAAGTATTGGCTGGTTAGTGGTGGAATAATGATGCGCAATGCTTGTGGTATGACAATGAGCTTAAGTGTTCTATTTCGAGGCAAACCTAAAGACATTGCGGCTTCTGTTTGTCCATGGTTCACGGCATTGATACCGGAACGAACTATTTCCGCGATGAAGGAGGCCGTGTATATACTTAATGCCAAAAGTAACGCTGCTAGTTCGGGTAAAATACTGATACCACCACGGAAGTTAAATCCTTTTAGTACTGGAAGTTCAGCAGAGATTGGTGAACCAGCCATGAAATAAACCACGGTTGGAAAGAGAATGCATAAAAGTAGTACAACACGCCCAATTGGAAGTTGCTGTCCGGTTAGCTTTTGTCGGTTTTTTGCCCAAATATTAATAAATATTGTCGCAACAACGCCAATTAAAAATGTTGCTATAACAAAACCACTTCCTTGTTCAAACACAGGCGCCGGAAAGTAAAGACCTCGTACATTGAGGAAAATGGCCTCACCTAGGCTCATACTATCTCTGGCGGAAGGGAGGGCTTGCAATACAGCAAAATACCAAAAGAATATCTGTAGTAATAATGGAATATTTCGGAAAATTTCAATATATACAGCGGCTAGACGACTTACCAACCAGTTAGAAGATAATCTCGCTATACCAACGGTAAAACCAACGACCGTGGCGAGAATAATACCTAAGAAAGATACTAAAGCGGTGTTGAGAAGGCCAATGATGAATGTTCGACCATAAGAGAATGTTTCATCATATTCTACCAGCGTTAAACCTATGCCAAACCCGGCTTCTTGACTCAAGAAATCAAAGCCTGTCGCAATACCTCGAGCTTCAAGGTTACTTAATGCATTATTTACAATGGTATAAAAAAAGTAACTTAGAGCCAGTATTGCAATAAGTTGAAAGACGACAGATCGAAACGTTGGGTTATACAGGAGGTTGGTGTTTTTGGGTACCAAAGATGTTGAATCTGGTACATTTGTATTAGTGGGTTTCATACAGCTTTAACCTCAAAAATTCATTGAATAAAGGGCGGTTTTCACCGCCCATCACTACTATCCAATTAACGAATTGGTGGAGCGTACATGAAGCCACCATTGTTCCATAAGGCATTAACGCCTCGAGAAATCTTAAGTGGAGATCCTTCACCTACAGTTGCATCAAATAGCTCACCGTAGTTACCTACTTGTTTAATTACCTGATAACCCCAGTCATCACTGATACCAAGAGCTTTACCTTTTGGTCCGTCAACGCCTAAGATACGTTTGATGTTAGGATCTTTCGACTTCAACATTTCATCCGCATTTTGTGATGAAATACCGTACTCTTCAGCATTAATCATGGCTGAAAGTGTCCACTTAGCAATGTTGAACCACTGATCATCGCCTTGACGAACAACTGGGCCTAGCGGCTCTTTTGAGATGATCTCTGGTAGAACTACTGCTGAGCTTGGATCTTTCAAGTTAAGGCGAAGTGCATATAGACCAGACTGATCGGTAGTTAGCACGTCACAACGTCCTGAATCAAACCCTTTCGATGTTTGAGCCGCTGTATCGAATACAACAGGCTTATAAGACATATTATTGTTGCGGAAGTAGTCTGCTAAGTTAAGTTCAGTTGTCGTTCCTGACTGCACACATACTGATGCGCCATCAAGTTCTTTAGCACTCTTAAGACCAAGTCCTTTATTTACCATGAAGCCTTGACCGTCATAATAAGTTACCCCAACAAAGTTTAATCCTAGTGCGGTATCACGATGAAGAGTCCAAGTTGTATTTCGAGAAAGAATATCAATTTCACCAGATTGAAGAGCGGTAAAGCGTTCTTTTGCGGTAAGAGGGACATACTTAACTTTCGTTTTGTCGCCAAGTACTGCAGCCGCGAGAGCCTGACAGTAGGCAACGTCAATGCCTTCCCACTCACCTTTAGAGTTAGGGTTAGAGAAGCCAGGTAGGCCTGTACTCACGCCACACGTCAAATAGTCTTTAGATTCGACTTTAGACAGCGTACCTTCAGATGATGACGCGACTGCAGCAGGAGCAGCAGTGCTAGCGCTAGATTGGCTTTTCATTTCTTCGATTTGTTTTTCAAGAGCGCTAATACGATCCTTATCAGCTTGACTACTGGTTTCTCCACATCCCGCTAATGCAAGCAGTACTGCAGACGAAATTAAACCGATTTTAATCTTAGATTGCATATAATATCCCTATCTTATGTTTGAGCTAACTTACTCTTACGGACAAAGCACCCATTTAGTATGTTGTTAGGTGCATTAAGTTAATTGCGTTAGTATTGTCTAATTTGTTGAGCGCGAATCTTAACTGACATTAGAATGACGAAATGTAGCATATTTGTAAATAGTGCAATGGTGTCACTCATAGTGCATCTCGTTGTTTAATCTGAATATTGAGCTATTTGTAGATATATATGCTGCTTTATTGCGATAAATTAACGGGGATATCTGCAATGAAACGGAAATTTAATAGTTAATAGTTTCAAATGTAAACATTGTGTTAATTTTATGCCCGATTTTGGTGCGAAACCTTCTAGTTATGATGGAGTATTAAGAGCAAGATGCAGTATTTTCCACTTTTTTATGATTTAAATGGTAAGAATGTCTTGGTTGTTGGCGGTGGTGATGTGGCCACACGTAAAGTGGATATGCTAGTGAGGGCGGGGGCTAGAGTGACGATTGTTTCACCTCAGTTAACATCTTCTCTGCATGAACTTGTTGATTCAGGCGTTTGTCAGTGGCTAAGTCAACCTTACTCATCTGATCTGATGACGGGTTTTGTTCAAGCTTGGGCTGCGACTGATGACTCAGAACTGAATCACCAAGTGCATAAAAATGCCAAAAGTAGTGGGGTAATGGTTAATGTCGTGGATGACAAACCTTATTGTGATTTTATTACTCCATCTGTGGTGAATAGAGGGAGAATTCAAGTCGCAATTTCTAGTGGAGGCGCCTCTCCTGTACTGGTACGAAATATAAGAAAAAAGATTGAGATGCTGCTAGAGCAGAATATCTCTCTATACGCAGAATATGCTGCAAGAAAACGACAAGAGATTCAGGACGAATTTGCGACGGTTGCTGAACGGAGAGCATTTTGGGAACGATTTTTTGACGATAAATCAATAAGTTTAGTGAGCACAGAGCAAGAGCTTGATGAGATATATTATCGAGTGTTACAAGGCAAAATAAAAGAGACAGTGTCACATAATTGGATAGAGTTTGGTGAAGATGTTGAACTGATTTCTATCAAGACTTTACGAATAATGCAGCTTGCAGACATTGTCTATTATCCAACGTCGTGTCCATTTGACTTTGTTGACCTGTGTAGGCGAGATGCGGATAGAGTCGAGTATCAGGATTTGCAACAGCTTTCCGAGTTGTTGACGAAAAAAGGCTCTGAGGAAATGCGACAAATATGCATATTTATCCCAAAAGGTGAGTTGGATGTTGATGATCTTAAAGGTATTAACCGTTTAAATAATAACCTGTTTAAGGTTGTAGGTTAGGGAAGCGAGGCTTCCCTAGATGTGCACTTATCAACGATTTATTAGTCTCTAAAGTTGTCAAACTGGAACGGTTGGCCGAGTTCAGTTTCTTTAATTAGTGCGATTGCTGTTTGTAAGTCGTCACGTTTTTTGCCAGTGACTCGTACTTTATCACCTTGTATTGAAGCTTGAACTTTTAGTTTGGCGTCTTTTAGTGCCTTAACCAATTTCTTAGCAACCGGTGTTTCGATTCCCTGCTTGAACTGAACGTCTTGATACCAGTTTTTGCCAGATTGATCTTTGTCTTTAGATTCCATTGCTGAGGCATCAACACCTCGCTTAGCGAGATTCGCACGCAAGATATCCAGCATTTGTCTTAGCTGAAAGTCATCTTGTGCCGCGAGCTTTACCGTTTCGTCTTTCAACTCAAAACTGGCTTCAACGTTACGAAAATCAAAACGAGTAGATAGCTCACGGTTTGAATTATCGACAGCATTTTTAGTTCAACTAAATCGATTTCCGAAATAACATCAAAAGATGGCATAGTTTTACTCCTATTTATTTACGCTTTTTATCGCATCTGCCAGCTCATCGAGCATAGACACAGTATCTTGCCAGCTTAGGCAAGGATCGGTTATGGATTTTCCATAGGTTAATGAAGAGAGGTCATCCATTGGTTGATTTCCTTCTTCTATAAAGCTTTCAGCCATAATGCCAGCGATATTCTGGCTACCAGAACGAATTTGCTGACAGATATCTTTGGCGACATCCAATTGTTTACGATGCTGTTTTTCGCAATTAGCGTGACTAAAGTCGACCACTAGCCTCTCTGGCAAATTAAATTCTGCCAATCTATCGCATGCGGAACGAATGGATGATTGATCGAAATTAGGGCCCGTGTCACCGCCTCTAAGAATAACATGTCCCCATGGATTACCGCTGGTGCGATATACGGTCATACGGCCATTTTTATCTGGAGAGTAGAAATAGTGGCTAGCATGAGAAGCACGGATAGCATCTATGGCTGTTTTTACATTACCATTGGTACCGTTCTTAAATCCTACAGGACAAGAAAGAGCCGATGCCATTTCTCGGTGTATTTGAGACTCAGTCGTTCTTGCTCCAATCGCGCCCCATGTGATCAAGTCGGCAATATATTGTCCGGTGATCATATCTAAAAATTCAGTCGCTGTTGCGAGACCAAGTTTATTGATATCTAGTAACAATTTACGGGCTCTATTTAAGCCGGTTTCTAAGGCATAGGAGCCATCTAGATTTGGGTCGGTAATGAGTCCCTTCCAACCAACAACAGTACGCGGTTTTTCAAAATAACTACGCATAACAATAAATAGTTCGTCAGAGTAGTTGTCTTGGATATCTGCTAATCGACGAGCGTAATCTAAAGCAGCATCAGTGTCGTGTATTGAGCAAGGACCAACGATCACTAACAAGCGATTGTCGTGGCCGTTTAATATTTTGTCTATTTGCTTACGAGAATATTCGATTCTTTCTGCAACATCATCGGTAATCGGGTGTTGAGCAACTAGTTCTGCTGGAGTGGGCATCGGCCCGAGTGGCTGAGTTCTCAGCTCATCAGTTTTTAATGGCATTTGTGCAACTGTATTTCTTATGGCGAAGGGCTAAAGATAACGGAAATAGAATCAGTAATAAACTATGTTTTCGAATCATTTAAAAAAAAATCTTCTTTAAGGTGTAAATATATTCATGAGACCGATAGACAAGGGATTTGGAGCGGTCGTTCTATTAAGTTTCAAGCGATAAGTGACAGGAGTGAGTGCTGTTGATGTATCTAAATAATGCATTTACACACCTTTTTGGGCGAATGGTCGTTTTCTTGAGTAATTAGTCTAATGTTTGCAGCATTTTGTTAACATTGTGTTGACAATTAAAACTTTCATCGCTTTACTGGTCCAATCAGTTATTAACTTGGTGTTTATATGCTCTCTAACTTAACGAAAATGAACTTATATCTAAATCTATTTGCCTTTACTAAAGTCCCGTTAATTTGGTTGTGTCGACCAAAAATCATTGCGATAGATGAAGAGAAAGTGGTGGTTAAAATTCCATTGCGAAGAAGAACAAAGAATCACCTCAATAGCATGTATTTCGGCGTATTGGCTGTGGGCGCAGATGTTGCCGGTGGTTTTCTCGCCATGAGCAAAGCAAAAGAGAATAATAAGAAAGTTTCTTTGGCTTTTAAAGAGGTTCAAGGGCGTTTTCTTAAACGACCTGAGGCGGATGTTGTATTCACCTGCAGTGAGGGGAAATCAATAGATACTCTTTTAGAGGAGAGTTTTCGTACTGGGGAGCGTGTTAACCGCTCTGTTAAGATTATTGCGACATGTCCATCTATTAATGGTGACGAGCCAATGGCCGAGTTTGACCTGACACTCTCAATTAAAGTTATAAACTAGAGTGTTGACCATACGAGTAATGGTTTGCTGACTCGTGATAACGAATGGAAGAGAATAGGGCGTGATTGGCGCTAAGCCAAAACAGAGCTCTTCGGTGCTCGCTTCTTATTATGGATTGGGTATAATCCTCCCCTCTAATAAAGTGACGAGTATAGATAGATGATTAAAGTTGGCCAGGTAAACACCTTAGAGGTCGTTAAAGTAGAAGATTTCGGTCTGTTTTTAGACGCTGGTGATTATGGCAGTGTTATGTTACCAAAACGTTTTGTTTCACAAGAAGTAACGATTGGGCAATCTTTAAATGTCTTTTTATATTTTGATTCAGACAGCCAGTTAACGGCAACAACCGAACAACCCATCGCTCAGGTTGGTGAGTGGGGAATGATGGAAGTTGTTGGTGTCAATAACACGGGTGCCTTTGTAGACTGGGGAATTGGTAAGAAAGATCTTCTTATTCCATATAGTGAGCAACGATCTCGATTAAATGTAGGACAAAACATTTTAGTCTATGTATATAGTGATCGTGCTTCAGGTCGTATTGTAGGCACTACCAAGTTTAATAAGATACTGGACAAAACGCCTGCTATATATAGTCACAATCAGCGTGTTGAATTACTTATTGCAGAAAGAAGTGAACTCGGTTTTAAAGCGATCGTTGAAGGTATGCACTGGGGAATGATTTTCTCTTCAGATGTATTTGGTAAACTCTATATCGGCAAGAAACTTAACGGTTATATAAAAAATATCCGTGACGATGGAAAGATCGATCTTTCATTACAGAAGGTCGGAGTGAGTAAGATGGATGATTTAAGTGAAAAAATAATTGATCTACTCAATAAGAAAGAAGGATTTTTGCCACTGAATGATAAATCTTCACCTGAGGCGATATTTGCTCTATTTAGAACCAGTAAAGGAACATTTAAAAAGAGTATTGGTGGGCTATATAAAGCTGGCAAGATTACGATAGAGAAAGATGGCATTTATCTCGCGAAATAATATCTGTTTTTTACCAAATTAAGGCTCTCAATAGGGCCTTAATTATTTGTATTATGTTTTGAATAGGCTGGTTAAAAAATTAGCGATTTTGCTTCTGTTCAAAAAAGAGCCCAGCATTTTCAATGGCTGGGCTTAGGGGAAAGGTTCTAAACTGAGTATTTGAAGAATAGAACCTACGCTTAATTGAGTAACGCTAAACTTCCAAGTAAATTGCTATTTAATTACTATTAGTTTAGTACAGCTTTGGCGCTTTACCAGTATATACTTGGAACAGTACTCTAATTACTTAAAACAGATTCCCGTCGCGCACCAGTTCTCTGGGTAGACCATTTTTTACTCGGTTTCCTACCCACTTGCCTAACCCTATTATGTCTTGACCAAGTTTAACGATCACTTCGCCTTTGCCGCTAATATTCTCGGGGCGAATATCTCTTCCCATGTACCACTCTCTGGCGTTATCGGTAGAGACCTCAATCGCACTATGTTCTTCCCCTGTTGCCAGTGCCATTACCATTTCATGCTGCCATTTGTAGCCTTTCTTGTGAGTTTCCGCCAGCTTTATACCCATACGTGAAAAACGGATCTCGCCAATAAAATTGTCTAGCTGAGCCGGAAATAACCATACTTCTTTATCTCTAATCCACAGATGTCCATCAGTTGGCAAAGATATGTCTAAGTCATCTTTGAGCGATTGAATAATATCTTGTTGCTCTTTTACTGATGCTTTTGAAAATGGAAATTTTCCAAGTCTCTTGTTCACCTCTGGGGCTTCAGTACTGGCAAGTTTAACAATGCTGGCGATGAAGAAACCTTCGCTATCGAAACATTGAGGATAAACGTGCAAGAATCCTTCTTCAGTTAATGCGTCTTGGCAACCGTCGAATAAACCAGACAGAGACTCAAATTGTACCTGATCGGGAAATCGTTGCTTAAGGTGATGACAAACTTGCTGGTTCTCTTCTTCACTCAGTGTGCAAGTAGAGTAAATTAATCTGCCGCCGGGTTTGAGGGCGTGAAAGGCGCTTTCAATGAGACCTTTCTGCGTACGTGCGATGTCTAGCACAGATTCATGACTCCAGTTTTTCATGGCATCAGCGTCTTTGCGAACCGCGCCTTCGCCGGAACAGGGTGCATCTAATAATATGGCGTCAAACTGTTCAGGTAACCAACCACCAAATACCCGGCCATCAAAGTGTGTTATAGCGATATTTCGAACGCCGCAACGTTGGATGTTGGAGTGCAAAATTTTAACTCTGCTAGCGGAAAACTCGTTTGCAACCAGCAGACCTTCATTGTTCATTGTCGCGGCAATTTGTGTGGTTTTGGATCCGGGTGCTGCGGCAACATCTAGTACGGTGTTCAACGGACGTTGATTTAGATAAAACAGTGCTGTCGCAGGCATCATTGAGCTTGCTTCCTGGATATAATACAGTCCTGCCATATGTTCAGCTGTGTTACCTAATGGTGTTTCTGACGACTGGTCATAATCGATCCAAAAGCCAGTGTCACACCAAGGTACAGGCGTAAGTTTCCAGCCTTTTTTCTTTGCTCTATCAATAAATTGCTTAACAGAGATTTTAAGCGTGTTGACTCTAATGCTCTTTCTTAATGGCTGTTTACAAGAAGCGATAAACTCATCCATATCTAAGTGAGCTGGGAGTTGTTGCTCAATATGAGAGAGAAATTCGTCAGGAAGTTGTATGTTTGCGTGCACTGCAGTTACTCAGCAGATTAAATAGTGCTGGCTATTCTATCTTTATCACCAAGTTAGCTCAATTGAATTAACAGAGTAAACCTTAAGCCCCTTAGTCAGTAACACGTACTAACTAAGGGGAAGGAGATTAGGGTTGGAGCGTTATTGAGGCTTTGGAATAGCGGTACGCCACTGAGTCCACTGCTCGAGAGGTTGTTCATGGAGGAGAAAAGAGTGCTCTTTAGCCGCAGGAGGCGCTAAGTTGCTCTTTTCTGGAGTAGCAAAGGCAATGCCGCCGCGAAGTAGGCTATCGAAAGTGCCTGCTCTAATTTGAGCGCCTGAAAGGCCAATGGTCACATCAACACCGGACACGTTCCAGAAAACAGTATCTTCCCTTACTAAATACGCATACTCATTATCGATCTCTATAGTGGATATTACCCGGTCAGCAAATGTTCCAAGTTCGACTTTAGTTACTCGGCCAACTTCTATATCTCTATACAATACAGGAGTATCAATATTTATAGAGTCGCGATGCTGGCTTTGTAGGGTAAACTGAACACTGTTGGTCTTTTTAGCTTGAGAATGGAGAACAAATTGGCTGCTATTTTTGCCTTCTCCTGGAGAAACCTGAATATAACTGGCAATTAAAGAGTCTAAATTCTTGATGCCATTAAGACCAACTTCTGGTGCTGCGACCCAAAAGTAACTGGTTTTTCGAGTTATGTTATCTGTGTATTCAGGTTTAATACGAGCAATGATCTGTGTTGATTTTTGCGCGAAGTTAGCTTTTGTCGAGATCACTTCCCCGACAATGACGCCTTGATATTTTATTGCCGTGCCTTTTTGAATACCGGTTGATTCTGTCGTGACCAGACTGATGGTCGCACCATATTTGCGTGCTTGTTCGATGCTATCGTACAACCGCCATGATTTACCGTGTTTGTTTTCTACGCCCGCAATAGAGTCAAAGGCGATACCGCCTTGTAATAAGGATTTCAGTGGTGCAGTTCTTATATTAACGCCGGTTAAGCTTGCATTTACCTCGATACCTGAATGGTTCCAAAATACCGTCTCATCAGTAATTAAGTTGCGGTAGCGGTTTTCGATTTGAACATTGATGTTTACTCCCTGAGTCGTCAATGTATAACCAGATATCTTGCCTACTTGTAAATTCCTATATAACAGAGGGCTTCCTTTACTTACTGGCGGTAATGTGTCGGCCATTAAGGTGAGTGTTTTTGAACCCGTTTGATTATAAATAGCGATTTCAGCGAGAGGGCGGTTAGCATATAACTGGTAACTATTTTTAGGCTTATCTGTACCGTCGCTAATAAAGCTGATAGAACCAGTGAGAAGTTGTTTTGCCGGTGGAATCGAGACGCTAACGCCAGATTCAGTGAGCTCGGCATTCGCACTGCCGTTTACATAAAAGCGGTTTCTCGATTTTAGTAAATAGCGATAGTCGCTATCGATTAATGCCGAGATTGATACCTTTTCATCGATAAGCTCTACATGAGAGATATAACCTACCTCTATCCCTTTATATAAAATATCTGTACCGGATGAGAGCCCATAGGATTGGTCAGAGACTAACGTTATGGCAATAGAGTGTGCGTTTCTCTTTAGTAGTTCATCTTTTCTAATCGCAATAAATTGTCGCGATTTCTCACCTTCGCCCGGGATAACAGAAAGAAAGTTACCGGTGACCAGATTAGAGAGGTTATTGATCTCGGTAATAGAAACTTTTGCTTCCTCAAGCATAAATTGTGAACCCGTATTTAACATATCGGAAAACGACGGTTGAATGGCCGCAGAGGCGATAATGTTGTTTCTACCTTCGCTAAAAGATAAGTCGGTTATTTGGCCTATTTCTAATCCACGATACATTATCGGTGCGCCGCTATGACGAATCTTATTGTCATCAGGCAGTTCAATCTTGATTGGAATACCTCGGCCAGCAGTTTTTAAGTCTCGGTATAACTTAAACTCTCTATTTTGTTCGATCGACGCGCCGCCATCGGGTGAGTCTACGGCGATAGCACCTGTTATAAGGGCGCTTAAACTTTCAAACTGGACATCAACCCCATTAAAGCCAATTTGCGCCCCAGCACCACTGACATTCCAAAAACGACTTTCGTCGGTAATAATGTGGGCATACTCGTTTTTGATAAACGCTTTAATAAGCACAGAGTCGCCATTATCATCCAATTTATAACTGTAGACTTCTCCGATAGGGATTTTACGGTAAACAATTTGAGAGCCGATAGAGAGAGAGCCTAAATCACGAGATTTTAAAGTGATGTTTAACCCTTGCGAGGCTTGTAAATCTGCCGGTCTTCCTTCAAGTGCGGTATACGTTTTAGGAATGTCGTCACCGTCATGAATCTCAGAGGCTGGCTGAATAGAAATATAGTTACCTGAAACGAGCGCATCCAGACCGGATATTCCCGAAATACTCGCGGTAGGTTTTACTAACCAAAAACGAGTGTCTGCGCCGAGGAGTTTGGTTGCTTCCGGATAAATGTCAGCATCTACATATATACTTTCTAAGTCTGGGGATAAGGAGATATCCCTTACCATTCCCACTTCTAAACCTTGATAGCGAATCGTCGTTCTTCCAGCAATCAGCCCTTGAGCATCAGAGAAATAAATTTGCACACGTTGGCCAGCTTCATTGATTGCATTCAGTACCAACCATCCTGCGAGTACTAATGTAATGATAGGCAGTATCCATAGTGGCGACACTCCGTAATCTTTTTTAACATTCGGTTTGTATATTTGAGACTCAGAATCACTCATTTAAACACTCTTATAATTATTCAGGGGTAGACCAAGGTATTTATGCCAATAAGCTAATTATGTACGAAGACAATGCGCCATTTGAATTACTGTGAAGTGGCTGACTTATCTTTATTTTTTTGATCCCAAATTAGCCGCGGATCAAAATTTTCTGTCGCTAACATGGTTAATACTACAACGACACCAAATGCAACGGCACCAAATCCAGGGGTGAAGTTTAGTATTTGACCTCTATCCACTAGGGTCATCATAATTGATATTACAAATAGATCCATTACCGACCATTTACCAATCCATTTCACTACAAAATATATGACCATCCTCTGTTTTTTAAAACTTTTTTGGCCAAGTTGGATAGAAAGAAGTATGTAACTCATACCAATAATTTTAGCGACTGGAACGATGATACTGGCCACAAAAATGATCAGTGCGATACCATACATGTCTTTAGTAATTAGACCGGCGACGCCGGAAAAAATGGTATCTTCGATTCTCTTGCCGTTAGTAAATAAAATGGAAATCGGAATAATGTTTGCTGGAATAATAAATGCCGCAGCAGCCACCAATAGCGCCCATGTTTTTTGTACGGAATGAGGTTTACGCTTAGTTAACTTGCTACGACAGCGGAGGCATTTATTCGAGATAGGTTGAGATAAGTTGCATTGGTCGCACTGTTCTTTTATTTCGGTGAGCTGGTAACTCTCTTCTGACTGCCACGCTTCCCAATAACGCCTGACACTGATTCGAGTAACCAGCATCAACATAAATAGCTGAAGTAAAATAATACCTAATAACCCGGGGCCGACAAAAATATCTGAGTAATCTCGTAGTTTAAAGCAAGAGATAGCCAAACTAACTAAGAATACATCCAACATCATCCACTGTTTGAGTTTTTGCATCACCATCAATGAGTAGCGAAATGGTTTAAACCAACGTCTACTCAATGATAGATGGTTGATGATGACAGCAATACATACTGATAGCGGTGCGATTGAGCTGCAAAATAGGATGAGAATGCCTAAACCGACAAAACCTTCCTGCATTAAGGTAAATGTACCAGAGGGTAGTGTGGCTGGAATCATCACGCCAACCAAACGAATACTGATAAAAGGAAAAAAATGAGAAGGGATAAATAAAAGTAAGCAAGTTAGTGCCAGAGCGAGGTTGCCGATTATTGGTTGCAGCCCCCCTTTATACAACTTGGTTCCGCACCGCGGGCAGTAAGCACTTTTTCCAGCTTCAATAGCTTCAGTTGATATTGTTAGCTCACACCCTTTACATAGTCGAGCATGCGTTGGGTGATCACTGTTGTCTGCTTGTTGAGTCGTAGAGGTCATAATAAATTAGACGATAGTCCATTTGTCTAGTTAAGCCAATTAAATAATCTGCGTACGCAAAATTATTTTAGATGATATTTTTCAAGTATTCTGATGTGAAAATTGTTTGTACGCTTACTTAATGGCCATTTGTTGGTTTCGCTTGCTTTACGAGAATGTCACTGAGTGACATCAATTCGTCGTTAGCTTTACGCTTTAGCAGAGTAGTAAAGGTACTTCAATTTTATATGATAAATCAACTGCTCCTATTTAATAACTAACTGTTATTTGAGGTTAGATACGTTTGTGGGTATCGTGATTGCGGTCGTCTTTAAGCTATTGACCAATAATCGGTTGTAAGCACATTATGACTCATTACATTTTCTATGCTTTAATAATCTATTCAATGGACTGAATCGTGATCAGTTCCAATGAGTAGAATTTAACACTTTCAGTTAAGGTAGTTGTACCTAAAGAGTTTAAAGTGGCATCACCATTATGGCATCTAATACAGAAATGGCGTTATGAATAGACTTAAACTCCGGACTAATTAACTGAACCATATAAATACACTGTTAAGACATCAATATATTATGCAAATAGAGCACTACCAAACATTAACCAAACAAGCTGTCGCGTTACTCGAATCTGAATCTGATCTAATCGCTAATCTGTCAAATTTATCAGCGTTACTGAACATGTCGCTTGATGAAATCAATTGGGTTGGTTTTTATCTTGTTAAAAGTGACGAACTGGTTTTAGGCCCATTTCAAGGTTTACCTGCCTGTGTAAGAATTCCAATGGGTAAGGGCGTGTGTGGTACAGCCGCGGCAACAAATAGCGTACAACGTATAGCGGATGTGCATTCATTTGCGGGACATATTGCCTGTGATGCGCAAAGTAACTCAGAAATTGTTATCCCATTTTCTATTAACGGAAAGCTAGTTGGTGTACTGGATATTGACAGTCCAACCATCGCTAGATTTGACGAAAATGACCAGCAAGGATTGGTTTATCTTATGAAAGAAGTCGAAAAGCTGCTTAATTCGCACGCTAACGATGAATAAAATGAGTGAACATAGTGGTTTTTCATAAGCATCTCACTATAATAGCCCAAATATTTGTAAGAACGATCCGCGGATAAACCGCAAAAACCAGGAACCGACATGGAAAACACTGAAAAGTTAAAAAACAGCAAAGAAGTGATTGCGTATATTGCTGAATGTTTCCCGAACTGCTTTACTCTAGAAGGTGAAGCTAAGCCACTAAAAATTGGCATCTTTCAAGATCTTGCCGAAAGACTGGCTGAAGACGAAAAAGTAAGCAAAACTCAGCTTCGTGCTGCATTGCGACAATATACTTCATCATGGCGATACCTTCATGGTGTTAAAGCCGGCGCTGTACGTGTTGACCTAGACGGAAATGCATGTGGTGAGTTAGAAGAAGAACATGTCGAGCATGCCAAAACAGCACTTGCTGAAAGTAAGGCGAAAGTACAAGCTCGTAGAAAAGAACAAGCAAACAAAGCTCGTGAAGAAGCAAAAGCTAAAGCGAAAAAGCCTCAACAACGCCGTGCTAAGCCGACTAAACAAGCTAAACAAAATACTAAGCCTGCAGCACCTGAAACTCGTTTACTTACATCAGATGAATTAATTGTTGGATCTGACGTGAACGTGAACATGGGCAAAGGAAATATGGCTGCAACGATAGTTGAAATTAATAAGGATGATGTGCGTGTTCGCCTAACCAATGGTCTTCAAATGGTGGTTAAAGCGGAACACCTGCGCGCATAAAGGAGATAATCCTACGCATGAATTGCCGTTTAAAACTTACACTTATAGCCGCTAATATTGTTTTAGCGGCTTCTGCTCAGGCTTTAGAAAGTAAAATATCTAAAGACGAAATCCCTAATCTTAGCGCTGAAGCGCAACATACCACAGCAAGTAAAAGAGTTACTTCTCGTTTTACCACAACGCACTATAAGCGTTTTAGCCTCAATGATGACTTTTCTAAAGCGATGTTTGATCGTTATTTAGAATTGTTAGATTTCAATCGAAATATTTTCACTCAAAACGATATTGATTCATTTGCAGCTTGGTCAACAGAGTTAGACGACCAATTAAAGCAAGGAAATAATCAAATTGCGTTTGATGTCTATAATCTTGCTCTTGATAAACGCTATGACCGTTATGTTTATGCTTTGTCATTACTTGATAAAGAGATCACATTCGACAGCGATGAAAGAATTGAGCTAGATCGCTCTGAGGCGGCATGGCCAAAAGACGAAAACGAGCTAAATGAGTTGTGGCGTAAGAGGGTAAAATACGACGCGTTAAGTTTAAAGCTGACAGACAAAGAGTGGCCAGAGATTAAGGAGATGCTTGAGAAGCGATATAATAACGCTATCAAAAGGATGACCCAATCTCATAGTGAAGACGCATTTCAACTCTATATGAATGCCTTTGCTCGGCAGATCGACCCTCATACCAGTTATCTATCTCCAAGAAACGCAGAGCAGTTTCAGTCAGAGATGAATTTATCGCTAGAAGGCATTGGTGCTGTACTACAGCAGACAGATGATTATACCGTAATTCGTTCCTTAGTTGCTGGTGGCCCGGCGTCTAAGAGTAAAGAGTTAAGTGAAGGTGATCGAATTGTCGGTGTCGGTCAACAAGACGAAGATATTGTTGATGTTATCGGCTGGCGACTGGATGACGTGGTGCAATTAATAAAAGGTCCTAAGGGAACCGAAGTTAAATTGCAGATATTGCCAGAAGGTAAAAGCGCAAAAAGTCACACTGTAACAATTGTCCGAGATAAAGTGAGACTTGAAGATAGGGCGGTTAAATCCAGTATCATTGAAAAAGACGGTAAGAAAATAGGTGTGCTTGAAGTGCCTAGCTTCTACGTTGGATTATCAAAAGATACTGACAAGCTCATTCAAGAATTAAAGGCGCAATCTATCGACGGTATTATTGTTGATTTACGAAATAATGGTGGTGGGGCGTTAACGGAAGCAACGGCTCTTTCCGGTCTGTTTATTTCAAAAGGGCCGGTTGTTCAAGTTCGTGATAGCTACGGACGAGTAAACGTAAATAGTGATACGGATGGTTTGATCAGCTATCAAGGTCCTATGACTGTGCTGATAAATCGATACAGCGCGTCAGCTTCTGAGATATTTGCGGCAGCAATGCAAGACTATGGTCGGGCAATTATTTTGGGAGAACAATCTTTTGGTAAAGGAACAGTTCAGCAGCATCGTTCACTTAACCATATCTACGATTTGTTTGATAAAGAGCTGGGTTACGTCCAATACACAATTCAAAAGTTTTATCGCATTAATGGCGGTAGTACGCAGAATAAAGGTGTAGTACCTGATATCTCTTATCCTACTCCAGTTGATCCTGAAGAAACGGGCGAAAGCGTTGAAGATAATGCGCTACCGTGGGATAGCATTGATCGTGCTAACTATGGTGTTCTAAAGCAGCGCGATGAACAAATAGCGTTTCTAACGGCTAAACATCAGGCTCGTATTGCTACCGATATGGAGTTTGCGTTTATTGATCAAGATATTGAGAAATATAAAGCAGAGAAAGATGATAATAGCCTGTCGTTAAATGAGCAGGTTCGTCGTAATAAGAGTGATGAGCGTGATGATCAGCGTTTAGAGCGTGTTAATAAGCGTCAAAAAATGGCGGAAAAAGAACCGTTTAAAACGCTAGAGGATATTCCTAAAGACTATGAATCTCCTGATGCTTATTTAGATGAGTCAGTAGCCATTACTCTTGATATGATTAATGCTAAAGATTAATAGCCAATAATTCTGACAAAAAGTAAAAAGCGAGCATAATGCTCGCTTTTTTTATCTGTTAATTTTATTGTGATTTATGTCAATAATTTCGCGTTATGGGCTAACTGAACCTACTCTTATAAAAAGTGGAGAGGGTTTGAGTTATGAGATGGCTTATTATATTTCTTGCTTGTACATCGTTTTATCTATCCAGTTCCGAACTTAGTGAGAAAAGAACTGATCTTACTCAGTTCGATTATCCATTCTTGTTGGGCGATTGGTATTTAGTTAATCCATTTCCTGATGAAGCGGGTAACGACTTTGTTGTCATCCGTTTGCATATAGCTTCAAACTACTCGTTTGCCATAGAGATTCAAAAATATGATGATACCTATGAGTATTGGGCTGGCGAGTATATTGTGGATCGAGATACATTAGTATTAGGCGCGGATATCGACAACCAACAAATCTATAACTACACCGTTAGCCACAATCAATTGATGCTCAATGGCATCTATTTTTCCAAAGGCTATCATTCTGAATTAGTCGGAAACTGGACCAGCGAAGCGATACAAGGAGACGATATTCTGGCTAGTAAAGTGAGTAAGTTAAACTTAACCTTGCAGCCTGATTTCATGTTTCTATTTATGGCGGAATCTCATGATGGCAATATGGCCGCATACCAAGGCGTTTATTATTTTGAGGGGGATAGTTTAGTGCTGATGTATGAGAAAGGTGAACAGAATTCTCGATATAGCATTGATGAAGGCCAATTGACTTTACAAAGTAATGACTTTGATATGCTCGCTGTCATGAATCGGTCGGAGTGATTTATACTGTTGAATATATTTATTTCTGAGTAATGAGCTTGCTATTAAATGGTTATGTGGTCAGATGTTTTTAAATATGGTTATTTTGCAAAATAACTGCTTTTGTGGGGTTGTAATTCGGCTTTGGCAACCAAAGATATAGAGACAGACGAAATTTACTTGCTTTGCCAAGCACATAAGGAACTATCATGTCTCAAGCTACCGAGAGTCAGGCACCCGAAGCCAAATACCGTAAAGATTACCAATCTCCTGATCATACTATTTCTCATGTTGATCTTGATTTTGATCTGGATGACAACGCGACGACCGTGACGGCTACTTCAAAAGTACAACAGTTGAAAGAGAGCTCGACTCTGGTTTTGAACGGAGAGCATATTGTTCTTAAATCCATTTATGTAGATGGTGTTGAGTGGGATGATTTCGCAACCCACAAAGGTGAGTTGCGAATACATAACCTTCCAAAGCAGTTTGAATTAACCATAGTTAATGAGATAAACCCAAGTGAAAATAGTGCGCTTGAAGGTTTATACAAATCAGATAGTGCATTTTGTACTCAGTGCGAAGCTGAGGGATTTCGAAGAATTACTTACTACCTAGACAGACCAGATGTGCTGGCCGTTTTTACTGTAAAAGTTACTGCTGATAAAGAACAGTATCCTTACTTACTGAGTAACGGTAATAAAATTGAGCAGGGCGAACTAGCCAATGGAAAACATTGGGTAAAATGGCATGACCCTCATCCAAAACCGGCTTATCTTTTTGCGCTTGTTGCTGGTGACTTTGATGTCTTGAATGACAAGTATATAACTCGATCTGGACGCGAAGTTGCGCTGCAAATTTTTGTTGATAAAGGCAATTTAGACAGAGCTAATCACGCTATGCTGTCATTGATTAATTCGATGAAATGGGATGAGCAGAGATTTGGTCTAGAGTATGACCTCGATATTTACATGATCGTTGCGGTTGATTTTTTCAACATGGGGGCGATGGAGAACAAAGGGCTAAACGTCTTTAACTCCAAGTTTGTTTTAGCAAATGAGAAGACTGCCACGGATACCGATTATCTTGGTATTGAAGCGGTTATCGGTCATGAGTATTTCCACAACTGGACCGGAAATCGGGTTACCTGCCGAGATTGGTTTCAGCTTAGTTTAAAAGAGGGTTTGACCGTATTTAGAGATCAGGAGTTTTCATCTGATTTAGGATCTAGAGCGGTAAACCGAATTAATAATGTAAGAATCATTCGCGGCCCGCAATTTGCGGAGGACGCGAGTCCTATGTCTCACCCAATACGCCCAGACAAAGTTATTGAAATGAATAACTTCTATACATTGACTGTATATGAAAAGGGCAGTGAAGTAATTCGAATGATGCATACTCTACTGGGAGAAGAGAAGTTCCAACAAGGAATGCAACTCTATTTTGAACGTCATGACGGCACGGCAGCAACGTGTGATGACTTTGTTGCGGCAATGCAAGATGCTTCTAATGTTGACCTGTCACAGTTTAAGCTATGGTATAGCCAGTCAGGAACCCCAACCGTTAAAGTGACCAGTCATTATGATGAAAATCTCGCTCAATTTACCTTAACACTTGAACAGTCCACTGCTGCAACGCCAGAACAGCAAGAGAAACAAGCGTTACATATTCCTTTTGATATAGAACTATACGGGAAGAATGGCAGTGTGATTCCGTTACAGTGTGACGGAGAAACTGTCGATAATGTTGTTAATTTTAAACAAGATAAGCAAACATTTGTTTTTGATGGTGTTAAAGAGCAACCAGTGATCTCTTTGCTGCGTGAGTTTTCTGCACCGGTTAAAATAGAGTATGACTATTCTGATCAGCAACTTATGTTTTTAATGGTTCATGCTAGAAATGATTTTGCGCGTTGGGATGCCAGCCAAATGTTATTGGCAAAATATATTCGCAGCAATGTGGCTAACCTTCTGGCTGGTAAAGCGTTTGATATTTCCAATGATGTCATTGATGCATTTCGTGGTGTGCTTCTCAATGAAGCATTAGAGCCTGCATTTATTTCCGAAGTACTTTCTCTTCCAAGTCATAATGAAGTGTCAGGTTGGTTCAAGCCAGTAGACGTTGATGCAATTGCGAAGGTCATTAAATCTCTAAAAGTGGCTCTTGCTACTGGATTAGAAGATGAACTAAGTGCTGTTTACTCTACACTCGTTCAAAAAGAGTACGATATTAGCCATGAATCTATTGGTAAACGAGCGTTACGAAACTGTTGTTTGAGTTACTTAGCTTATCTGCCTGAAGGTAATAACAGAGTAGAACAACAGTACGCATCGTCAACCAATATGACAGATACCATAGCGGCATTATCTGCCGCGAATCAGGCAGAGCTAATGTGCCGCGAAAGTTTGATGGCAGACTTTAGTAATACATGGAGCCATGACGGTCTGGTCATGGATAAATGGTTCGCACTGCAAGGAACAAACCCAGCTAATAATGCGTTAGACACGGTTAGAAAAACCATGAATCACGCTACGTTTAGTTTGAAAAATCCAAATAGAATTAGAAGTTTAATCGGATCATTTTTATCGGCAAACCCAGTCAATTTCCATGGAAAAGATGGTAAGGGTTATGATTTTGCAGAAGAAATTCTGACATTGTTGAATGATAAAAATCCACAAGTTGCCTCTCGACTAATTGATCCTTTGTTGAAATATAGAAACTATGATGATCAAAGAGCAGAGCTTATGCGTGAAAAATTGGAGTCTTTGTCTAAACTGGATAACTTAGCAAAAGATCTATTTGAAAAAGTGACTAAAGCGCTAGAGTCTTAGTAGACGGCGATTTATTAATTGGCTGCGACTCATGTTTGGTCGCAGCCTTTACTAAATTAACTTATCTAATATGAAACAATATACATTTCGATTAAACATCTCTTATCAACATTTTTTACAGCATTATAATGGTGTTGCCAGTCATGTTGTTGTCTATTCTGACCAAGGTTTAAAGCTGCAGATACCAGCATCTCGATTGCGTCCATTTATTAGTCAATTGGGCTTAAAAGGAAGGTTTAGGTTAACAACTGACCAGACAAACAAATTTGTAAAGTTAGAATCACTATAGTTCTCTTTTTTTTCAGTCAGTTAAACCGTAAGACCTATCACAAAAATAGACATTTCATCTTATTATCCCTCTAAAGCTGTTAACTAAAATACAATATTGCTTTTACAATGTAGATACACACTAACAAAGATTGGTGTCGGTATTTTCCCCTGAATCGACTAAATTTGGAGCGTTAACATGACCGCACGAGAGCCAGTAGTACCGGTTCTACTTGAAAAAGTTTACCAATTAATTCAAGACAAAGTTGAACTTACACAGAGACCTTTGGTTACGCAGCTTGCACAATACATGTTCAATAACATTGCACAAGACGATTTGATTCATAGAAATGAGTCGGATCTATATGGAGCAATAGTTAGTTTATGGCAACATGTTTTAGAAACAAAACAGCAACAAATTTCCGTTCAGGTGTTTAACCCAACGCTTAGTCGACATGGTTGGCAGTCAACCCATACCATCGTAGAGATTGTTGTTCCAGACAGTCCATTTCTCGTTGACTCAACAAAAATGGCTCTGGATAGATTAGATCTTAATTGCCACTTTATTTTGCATGGTCCTACTCAAGTAGAACGCGATGAACAAAACGAGAAAATTGTTGGCCTCAATACCGGACAGGGCAAATACCAGTCACTCTTTCATATCGAAGTTGACCGTTTAAATGAAAAATCAGAAATGGTTGGGCTTAAACAAGAGCTTATCGATGTGTTAACAGATACCGGACTGGTGGTTTCTGACTGGAAACCGATGGCGGAAAAACTTCAACAAGTGACGAAACAGGTAGAGAAAAGCGTCGACTTTATTCCGCTACCACCTGAACGCTTAGGGGAGAGTTTGCAGTTTCTTCGTTGGCTCGGAGACCATAATTTTACCTTTATGGGATATAAAGAGTATGACTTGGTGGAAGTAGACGGAGAGAAACAGTTAACGCCAACCAAAGAAAAAGGGCTGGGACTATTTGCCGTAGATCGTCGTGTTAGAACGGTGAAGCTTTCCGAGTTCGCAGAGTCAGCACAAGCTGAAGCCACCAAACCTTATTTGTTGATTTTAACAAAAGGTCACGCTGCTTCACGAATTCACCGACCAGCGTATACCGATTACATCGGTATTAAGAAATTTGATAAAAATGGAAAGGTGATTGGTGAGCATAGATTTACTGGACTGTATACCTCGGTTGTCTATAACCAGAGCGTGTTTAGTATTCCGTTAGTAGGACAAAAAGTTGAACGCATACTGGCAGCTAGTGGTTACCAGATCGGTTCGTACTCTTATAAAGCACTGCACAATATTTTAGAAAACTTCCCTCGCGATGAACTTCTACAAGCTAAAGAAGAAGAATTACTTGAAGTAGGAACCGGTGTCGTTCAAATGCAAGAGCGTGATCTTGTGAGACTGTTTGTCCGGAAAGACCCGTTCGGCCGTTTTTTCAGCTGTATGGTTTATGTTACTAAAGAGCGATACAACACTGAGTTAAGAAGACAAACCCAGCGATTACTCAAACAATACTGTCTGTCTGATAGGGACGTGGAATTCACCACTTTCTTCTCTGAGAGTTCATTAGCGAGAACACACTATATTGTTCGCGTTGACAATAACAACATTAATATAGACGTAAAAGCGATAGAGCATAATTTAATGGAAGCATCTTCTACTTGGGACGACAGACTAAAAAGTGCCATTATTGCCAACCTTGGTGAGAGTAAAGGGGTACCGATTTCAAAGAGTTTTAAACGGGCATTTCCTAATTCATACAAATCGGATGTAATGCCAGGTACCGCGGTTGCCGATATTGAGCGATTAGAAGCGTTAAGTGATGATAATAAATTAGGAATGCTGTTATATCGTCCGCAAGAAGAGGCGTCCAACTCAAAAGTAATACATTTAAAACTCTATCATCGTGATGAGCCTATTCATCTATCTGACGTGATGCCTATGTTAGAAAACTTAGGTTTGCGAGTTGTTGGAGAATCACCGTATGAGATTCGAAAAGCCAACGGCACCGTTTATTGGATCTTAGACTTCTCCATGTTGATCCGAAGTGATACTCGAATAGATCTAAGAGAAGCGCGAGATCGTTTTCAACAAGCATTTGCGGCTATTTGGGATGGTGAATTAGAGAGCGACGGCTTTAACCGACTCATATTAGGAGCAGGATTAACCGGCCGTGAAGTGACGATATTAAGAAGTTATGCTCGTTACATGCGCCAAGTTGGTTTCCCATTTAGTCAAAACTATATCGAGGATACATTAACCTCTCATGCAGAGCTTGCCCAAGGTTTGGTTGCGCTGTTTACTAAACGTTTTGATCCGAAATTTAAAGGAAGCAAGAAAGGACAAGCCGATCTCATTGCCAAGTTAACCGATCAGTTGGATCATGTTGAGAGCTTGGATGATGATCGTATCATTCGACGTTATATTGATATGATTTCGGCAACATTAAGAACCAACTATTATCAAACTGATCAGTTCAACCGCTGCAAAACTTGGCTTTCTTTAAAGCTTAAACCTAGTGATATTCCAGAGATACCGGCGCCAGTACCCGCATTTGAGATTTTTGTTTATGCCCCGGATATTGAAGGTGTGCATCTACGTGGCGGAAAGGTTGCCAGAGGTGGTTTGCGTTGGTCTGATAGACAAGAAGATTTTAGAACAGAAATTCTTGGTTTAGTGAAAGCACAACAGGTAAAAAATACTGTTATTGTTCCAGTTGGCGCGAAAGGTGGTTTTGTCTGTAAGAAACAGCATCTTTTATCTGGCAGAGATGAAATTTTTGCTGAAGGACAACGTTGCTATAAAAAGTTCATTCGAGCACTACTTGATGTATCTGACAATATTGTCGATGGTCAGGTATCTCCGCCAATAAATGTTGTTCGTCATGATGAAGATGATGCGTATTTAGTTGTTGCCGCAGATAAAGGTACAGCGACATTTTCTGACCTAGCTAACTCAGTATCTGAAGAGTATAACTTTTGGTTAGGGGATGCATTTGCCTCCGGTGGATCAAATGGCTATGACCACAAAGCAATGGGAATTACGGCGAAAGGGGGCTGGGAATCCGTTAAGCGTCACTTTAGAGAAATGAATATTGATTGCCAGACAACCGATTTTACCGTGATTGGTATTGGTGACATGGCGGGAGATGTATTTGGTAACGGTATGCTGCTATCTAAGCATATACGTTTACAAGCCGCGTTTAACCACATGCATATCTTTATTGATCCTAATCCAGATTCGGCAAAAAGCTGGAAAGAGCGTGATAGATTGTTTGCGCTGCCACGATCCAGTTGGGAAGATTATGATGCGAAATTGATCTCTAAAGGTGGTGGTATTTTTTCTCGACGATCCAAGTCAATCAAATTAACACCTGAGATCCAAAAATTATTGGGCACACGAAAATCATCGCTAGCACCAAATGATCTCATTAAGATGATCTTGCAGATGAATGTCGATTTACTTTGGAATGGCGGTATAGGCACTTATGTTAAAGCCTCAACAGAGACAAGTGTTGATGTTGGTGACCGAGCCAATGACGGTCTGAGAATTGATGGCAAAGATGTCAATGCCAAAGTGATCGGCGAAGGGGGCAATTTAGGTTTAACTCAGATGGGGCGTATAGAGTACGCGCTTAAAGGTGGACGAGTTAATACTGATTTTGTTGATAATGTTGGTGGTGTCGATTGTTCTGATAATGAAGTCAATATTAAGATCTTCCTAAATGGCTTAGTAGCAAATGGCGATCTCACTATAAAGCAGCGCAATGAAATCTTGGTTAAGATGGAAGATGAAGTTGGTGAAATTGTTTTGGATGACGCCTATTGCCAAGCTGAATCCATTTCCGTTAGTGAATCACTTGGTGTGTCAGTCGTTAAGGAACAGATTCGATTTATTCATCATCTTGAGAAGGCTGGCCATTTAGATAGGGCACTTGAGTATATTCCTGACGATGAAACATTGCTTGAGAGAGAAAAAAGAGGCTTGGCGTTTACTCGTCCAGAATTATCTGTTCTCGTTGCTTACGGAAAAATGGTTCTTAAAGAAGAGTTGGTGTGTGACGAAATTGCTTCGGACAGTTTCCATAAGCAACTTTTGGTTAAGTACTTCCCAGAGGAGTTACGCCGTAACTATATTAAGCATGCTGATAATCATCCACTGAAATCAGAAATTGTTGCAACTGCACTTGCCAATCAAATGGTAAATGAAATGGGCTGCAACTTTGTTACCCGCTTGCAAGAAGAGACGGGGGCGACGGTTGCAAGTATCGCAAACGCCTATGCTGCGGCAAGAGAAATTTATAATTTCGAAGATACTTTAAAAGAGATTCGTAAATTAGATAATAAAGCTAATACGACAGCGCAGTATGAATTAATATTTTATGTGCGAAGAACATTGCGTCGTTTATCGCGTTGGTTGATCCGAAATCGTGTGGGTAATCCTTCGGTTAATGATCTCATTGAGCAGTATAAAGGTGATGTATTAGCGGTAACTAAAGGATTGGATCGATTCTTAGTGCCTGAAGAAGTAAAAGAGCATAATGATCTGGCACACTCTTGGGTAGAAAAGGGAGTCGATAAGACATTAGCAAACCATGTTGCTCGTCTTTCTAGCTTAAATTCAGCAATGGATATTTCTGCAGTTGCTAAAGAGAGCGGCAAATCCATAGAAGGTGCAGCAAAATTGTACTTCACTCTTGGTGATAGAATTTCTCTTCACTGGTTCCTAAAACAGATTAATGGTCAAGGTGTAGACAATAATTGGCAAGCGTTAGCAAGAGCTGCTTTTAGAGAAGATCTCGATTGGCAACAGAGACAGTTAACTGCGCAAGTTCTTAATTGTGGCTGTAATCCTGAGCAGTTCGAACCAATCAAAGCGCTTGATGAATGGATGGAGAGTAATCAAAATTCACTGCAAAGATGGGACAATATTCTTAACGAATTTAAAGTCGGTACGGTACATGAATTTGCAAAATTTTCTGTGGCACTTCGAGAACTGATGTTATTAAATTTGAATTGTTCAACAAATAAGTAAATAATACAGCCCCGTTTATACGGGGCTTTTTTCTATCGGAGGCATAAATGCTTTACCGTCTAGCCAGGACTGGCTTTTTTCAACTTGATGCCGAAAAGGCACATGATCTTGCAATTCAAAATTTTAAACGTGTTCAAGGTACACCTCTCGATCTATTTTACCGTCAGCATTTGCCTCAACGGCAAGTCACTTGTATGGGATTAACATTCAAAAATCCCGTTGGACTTGCTGCCGGTCTTGATAAAAATGGTGAGTGTATTGATGCGTTTGGTGCGATGGGCTTTGGTTTTATTGAAGTTGGTACCGTCACACCGCGGCCACAATCGGGTAACGACAAACCTAGACTATTTCGATTAAAAGAAGCAGAAGGCTTGATTAATCGGATGGGCTTTAATAATGATGGTGTCGATAAGCTTGTCGAAAATATCAAGGGCGCAAATTATGATGGTGTTCTTGGCATCAATATTGGCAAAAATAAAGATACGCCTATTGAAAGCGGCAGTGAAGATTACTTAATCTGCATGGATAAGGTTTATCAATATGCTGGTTATATCGCTGTTAACATCTCTTCACCTAATACACCTGGATTACGTTCACTTCAATATGGTGAGACTTTAGATCAATTATTGTCGGATCTGAAGACTAAGCAGCTTGAGCTTGAAAAAATCCACAATAAGTATGTGCCTCTTGCGTTAAAAATTGCGCCTGATTTAAGTGATGATGAAATCATTCAAATTTGTACCTCGTTAAAGAAACATCAGTTTGATGGGGTCATCGCAACAAATACTACATTGGATAGAAGTGTTGTGAGCGGATTAAAGCATGCAGAAGAAACGGGTGGGCTAAGTGGTCGCCCGGTACAAAAACGTAGTACTGAAGTGGTTCAAAAACTTTATCAACAATTAGCGGATGACATTCCTATTATTGGTGTAGGTGGTGTTGATAGTTATGTATCAGCAAAAGAAAAACTACTTGCTGGTGCCAAGCTTGTACAAGTTTACTCTGGGTTTATTTATCATGGCCCAGCTTTGGTAAAAGATATCGTTAAAAATTTATAGTTAAACCTGCTTTGTTAATGAAAAGAGGAATTAATTTTCCTCTTTTTTTTTTCTCATCCGTTTGTAAAATTATCGAACAGTTGGTGCAGGGTAGTTATACAGCTTAGCTACTTTTAAATATTATAATTAAGAGACGGAACGATGTTAAAACCAAATGATACATGGACGTGGTTCTTCGATGAACGCGAAAGCGCTCTTATGTTGGATCTTGGCGATAATATGATGTTTAAAGTTAACTTAGCAAAAAAGTTACTGGTAGATTGTGCTTATACCAGAAGTGATTTTACCGTTGATGACGCCTCTTCCTTCCAAACCTTTAAAGACCAAGCTGCATTGCTTGATCTCTCTGTTCCTAGACAAGCAGAGTTGATACTTAACTGTGTCGCCAATAAAAGATTTCACAAACCTGTGCAGCCAAAAAGTTGGTTTTTTGAACCAAGCGGCACAGATTATGTTCCAAATGAAGGTGATATCGTACATCTACATAATAGATATGGAGAAGGCTACTTCATTGTTATCGATGTATGTGAAACAGCTAGTCTGTGTGCCTATATAGAACAAGGTGAGTTTGTTCTTGATGGACGCAAAGCGCTATCATTTGGTCAACCGATAAAAGTGATGCACGACCGCATGTTGTGTGCAAATCAGAATTTTGCTGACATGCCGATTGCGTTAGTTGGCTAAAATCTATATTCGTTCCTTTGTTATTTTTATATCGACCTATTTGGTCGATTTTTTTTGCCTATAAAAGGCCAATTTTCTCCAATATCTATCTCCCCATTTCCATTTAAACTCCTCATAAATCCATTAATAAAAGACATATTCATCTCTATAGGGTGAGTTGCTAGTTATTACAAATGAGACATTGTGGGCAAATGACAGAAAAATTCTCATAAACTCTATCAATAGAATTACCGATTTTTATCTATTCAATCGTCAAAACTTCCTGTTTTAAGCCGTTTTGTAATTAATTTACACTGTTAATTCCGCTCTGGTCTATACCAAAATTAAAGTGAATAAGTAGTCACTTACTTGGCGGGTCATTAAACTCGTCCAGAATGAAAAGAGAGTAAATGCTTACTTCATTTTTTACGTAAAATTAGATTTTTCGTTAACAGAAAAGGATATAGAGGGAAAATTGTTCAATTAGAACGTTCAGTACGATTAATTACGCTTTATTTTCTGAATATTGGAGATTCTCAGGTATAATCAAGCTCATTTTTTTGCCGACAAAGAACGATATGAATCAATATTTAGCGATTACTTCGAATGGATTAGAAAATCTGCTCGTAGATGAACTTATTAAATTGGGTATTAATGACCCAAAACCAGTGCAAGCAGGTGTGCGTTTTAAAGCAAGCCCAGAACAAATTTATCGTTGCTGCATTTGGAGTCGAATTGCTTCAAGGTTTGTACGAGTACTATCAGAATTTAACTGCCAAGATGATATGGACCTCTATTTGTCGGCTTCTGCTATTAATTGGCCAGCACAATTTAAAGCCAATAAAAGTCTCGTTGTAGACTTTAACGGTACAAACAGAGAAATACGCAATAGCCAGTATGGTGCGATGAAGGTGAAAGACGCCATAGTCGATAGTTTCAATAAGAAAAATCTTCAGAGACCGACGATCAGTAAAGATCAACCTGATCTTCGAGTTCATGTTCGCTTGCACCGAGATAAAGCAATACTTGGTATTGATATGGTAGGCAGCGGCTTGCATCAGCGAGGTTATAGAACTGAGGCTGGACGTGCGCCTCTACGTGAAACATTAGCAGCGGCCATCGTTATGCGCTCTGGCTGGAAGCCAAACATTCCTCTATTGGACCCTATGTGTGGTTCTGGAACGTTAATCATCGAAGCTGCTCTAATTGCGTGCAATGTTGCGCCAGGTGTTAAACGTGCTCGTTGGGGCTTTGAAGCACTAGAAGATTTCGATGCGGAATTGTGGGCTGAAGTGAAAGCAGAAGCGAATGTGCAAGGTCGAAAGGGTGTCAAAAATAATGACACTAGATTTTTCGCTTTCGATAATGACCCACGAGTATTAAAAACCGCTAAAGATAACGCTAGACGCGCAGGAGTGGAGCAGTTTATCCAGTTTGAACTTGGTGATGCTGCTCAGTTGGTTAAGCCACAAGGTTTTGATCAAGGCACTATTGTTTGTAATCCACCGTATGGTGAAAGGCTGGGGACAGAGCCGGGCCTAATTGCGTTATATACTGCTTTTGGTGCTCAAATAAAACAGCAGTTTCCAGGATGCTCGGCTTCTATTTTCTCTAGTTCTGATGAGCTATTGAGTTGTTTACGTATGAGGGCAGATAAACAGTTCAAATTGCACAACGGTGCGTTACAGTGTCACCAGAAAAATTATTCGGTTTCTGAACGAAGAACAGATCAATCAAGTAGTGACAACGAGCAACAGCTTGCGGTTATTGCTCCTGACTTCTCAAATCGACTTAAGAAAAATCGTGCAAAACTGGCTAAATGGGCAAGAAAACAACAACTTGATTGCTACAGGGTCTACGATGCAGATTTGCCTGAATATAATGTTGCAATTGACGTCTATTTAGATCAAATAGTGATTCAAGAGTATGCCGCGCCTAAAGACATTCCTGAAGAGAAAGCGAAACGACGCCTAACGGATGTTATTAGAGCGACGATTCAAGTTATGGGTGTCGATGCCAATAATGTGGTATTAAAAACCCGTGAGAAGAAGAAAGGCTCGTCTCAGTATCAGAAGTTAAACCAAGGCTCGAGTAATTTTGCTGTAGAAGAATACGGCGTAAAGCTGTTGGTTAATCTGCATGATTACTTAGACACGGGCTTATTTTTAGACCATAAAATTACACGTCGAAAACTATCAGAGATGGCGAAAGGGAAAGACTTCCTTAATTTGTTCGCCTATACCGGCTCTGCTACGGTTCATGCAGCTTGTGGTGGCGCTAAATCAACCACAACAGTCGATATGTCAAAAACTTATCTAGATTGGGCGAAAGAGAATCTTAAGCTAAACGGTCAAGTAGGTAAGCAGCATAAATTTGAACAAGCAGATTGCCTTCAGTGGATATCGTCTTCGGATGAGCAGTACGATGTTATCTTTATTGATCCTCCTACGTTTTCAAATTCTAAACGCATGGAGGCAACATTTGATGTGCAGCGTGACCATGTCGAATTAATGAAGAGTTTAAAACAACGACTACGTGCAGACGGGACCATCGTATTTTCAAATAATAAACGTCATTTCAAAATGGATTTAGAAGGGCTGAAAGCACTTGGCTTATCTGCAAATAATATCTCTTCGCAGACTCTTCCTTTGGACTTCCAAAGAAACAAGCAAATACATAACTGTTGGTTGATTACATATGCCAGCGAATAATATTATTTTATATAGTACCGAAGGGTGTCATTTATGTGAGTCTGCAAACGCTCTGCTAATTCAGTGTGGTATTAAAGCAGATGTTACCGATATTGCGTTTGATGATAATCTGTTTGCTCGTTACGGGGTAACAATACCTGTAGTGAGATTTAACGACTCCGAACTATTTTGGCCTTTCGAATTAGAACAACTTCAACAGTGGTTAGAGAATAATGGCATTACTTACCATACATAATGGTCAATTGGCTTTTGGCGATCATCCTTTGCTGGATAAGTCTGACTTTGCACTACAGACGAATGAACGGGTCTGTTTAGTCGGGCGCAATGGCGCCGGTAAATCTACCTTAATGAAAGTGCTTGCCGGAGAAGTCATTATGGATGACGGCAAGATGCAAGTGACTCAAGACGTTGTTGTTTCACGTTTAGAACAAGATCCACCAAGAAACCAGTCTGGGACGGTATTGGATTATGTGGCTAGCGGGTTAGAAGAGACAGGAAAGCAGCTGAAGATCTATCAAGATCAACTGGATCTTGTTACCAATGACCCTAGTGAAAGTAACATTAATAAATTGGCCAAGATTCAAGAGCAGCTTGAGCACTCCGGAGCTTGGCGATTTGAAGATAGAATTAAAAACGTTCTTACCGCCCTCAGTTTGGACGGTCAGGTCGAACTGACCTCATTATCAGGGGGATGGCAGCGAAAAGCGGCATTAGCAAAAGCTCTTGTTTGTGATCCTGATGTGCTGCTACTCGACGAGCCAACCAACCATTTAGACGTTACAACCATTGAATGGCTAGAGACATTTTTAAAGGATTTTCGTGGTTCTATTATCTTTATTTCTCACGATAGGGCATTTATTAAGTCGATGGCGACACGCATTGTGGATCTTGATCGAGGAAAGCTGAGTTCATTTCCTGGTGACTATGATAATTACTTGATTGAAAAAGAAGAAGCGCTTCGTGTTGAAGAGATGCAGAATGCCGAGTTTGATAAAAAACTGGCTCAAGAAGAAGTTTGGATTAGGCAAGGTATTAAGGCTAGACGTACCCGAAATGAAGGTCGTGTAAGGGCTCTAAAGCAGTTAAGGCGAGAGAGACAAGAGCGGATAGAGGTTCAAGGCAAAGCTAACTTGCAGATCGATACGTCGGCGCGTTCAGGTAAAATCGTTTTTGAAGCAGACAAAATCGGCTTTGAGTATGACGGTAAACCAATTGTCACAGATTTTAGTTTTAATATAATGCGCGGTGACCGAATAGCGTTGATTGGGCCAAATGGCTGTGGGAAGAGCACCGTACTTAAGTTGTTACTGGATCAGCTACAACCTCAAACGGGTAAATTGCGGTGCGGTACAAAGTTAGAAGTTGCTTATTTTGACCAATACCGAGAAAAGCTGGATCCAGAGAAGTCCGTAATCGATAACTTAGCTGATGGTAAGCAAGAAGTAATGGTTGGCGGCCGCCAAAGGCATGCATTAAGCTATTTGCAAGATTTTTTGTTTCCACCAAAGAGAGCTAGAACACCGGTGAAAGCGTTATCCGGTGGTGAAAAAAATAGGCTGTTGCTGGCTCGAATCTTCCTTAAAGCAAACAATTTGCTGGTCTTAGATGAACCAACGAATGATTTAGATATCGAAACTTTGGAACTTTTAGAAGATTTGCTTGCCAATTATGAGGGAACTTTACTTCTTGTTAGTCACGATCGTCAATTTGTAGACAATACTGTGACCACAAGTTGGATTTTCGAAGGTAATGGCATTATAGAAGAGTTCGTTGGTGGCTATCACGATGCACAGCAACAACGAAAGCAAGCTATTGCTGCTAGAACAGATCAATCGCAAGAGAAAACGAAAAAAGCAGCAAAGGCAGCTCAAAGTAACAAACCTGATGGAAATCGAAGTAAGCCTAAAAAACTCTCTTATAAATTACAGAGAGAGTTAGAGTCATTGCCAAAGTTGTTGGAAGAGTTAGAAGAGCAGATAGATTTATTACAACAACAGGTAAATCAGCCAGACTTCTTTTCAAAGTCTGTCGATGTAACACAACCAGTTTTAGACAAGCTTTCAGCTAAAGAACAGCAATTAGAAGCCTCTTTTGAACGATGGGAAGAGCTGGAAGCGATGCAACAGGAATATAATAGTTAACATGCGTAATGATATTTTTAAATTATCCACATTAGCCGCTCTCGTTTTAGCATCAACCAGTGCAAATGCTGCGATATATCGGGTTGTTGAAGTAGATTCTTATGAAAACTTGATACCAGATAGTGTGAGAATTAATAATCCTCAGTATCAGGGGACTTATGGTAGTGCAATAGCTGAAGACACAGCTGTTATCGCACCTAATACTTGTTTTACTGCTGGCCAAGATTGTACAGATGGGAGCAATAGTGTTCTTGCTGGAGAAGCGATTAAAGGTCCTAAGGGATACAACTATAGACAAGAAGCACCATTTGGTATTGATAATGGTTTTGTCTATGACACGTTAGCAGAGTTAGAAACCTATTGTAATAATGAGTTTAAATTTGCGACTTGTAGTAACTGGGCAACGAGAACTTGGTCAGGGATAACAGATAAGAGTGTTGGCGGTCTTGAAAGAGAGTTAAATGCATGGGGAAGTGGATATCCCTCCAATGCTTCTGCGTTTGTTGAAACAGGTTTACCATTAGTTATAACTCCTGCTGAATCGAGTGTGTATCCAGTTGGTGATCGTACCGCCGATAGCGTAAATACAGTTATTAATTCGATGGATGTTGCCAATCCTGTTGGTAACAGTAGTAGTGGTATATATAACAAATCAAGCAATGAAAGAATTTACAGAAATAGAGGATTCTATGGTGATAAAATTCAGTTATTGCCAAGGCAAGTTGCGGAAGGTGCGACCAATATTGTAGCGAAAATGGGTCGAACCACTGCTTACGATTCTTTTGTTTATGATAATGGTGGTGGAGATCAGACATATATTGTTGGTTCTGCTGCTGTTGCTCCTTATGATACGAGTGAGCGAACTGCGAAAAACACATGTATAGCGCACGCTACTCCTTATAAGCTCAGTGAGTGTCAAGATTTTGCTTTTGCAATGAAGCCTTATATATGGCAAGTGAACCCTGCGGTTGGAATAGCTACTTATGTAAAAGGGAAGCCAGTTTCTCCATGGACTGGTATAGGAGATGCTGCTGGTGCTGATACTCAAGCAAATTCAAACAGCAACAAATTGTCTGGTATGGGGAGTGTTAAAGGGGCAGTAAAAGCTGATGGTGGCATTTACGATGGTTTGCCAGTTTTGGTTGGATATAATACCGAAAATGTAAGTGGCTACCCAAAAATGCAGGCTGCTGTTTTTATTCCTAAAATACCATTTGACATAACTAGAGACAATGAATGGGAAACTAAGTTTGTTACTAATGCTACCTATAACGTAGGTGGTTCAGCTGTACACAGTAACTCTATAGCTAAAGATATTAATGATGATCTTATCGTTATTGGTGAAGCTAAACGACTAGGATCTGTTCCAGAAAATGGTTCAGCTAATAATCGTTTATTTGTTGCTGATGCGAGCACTGGTGCGCCAGTAGCGAACTTTTTAACTGGTGGTATATTCTTTAGTGGCGCCGGTGGTGAAGCGAATGCCATTAACAACGACAGCATCATTGTTGGTCAAATTGATGCAGAGACTAGCCGTGAAGTTGATGGGAAAAAACGACGCCGCAGAGGGTTTGTTTATCCGTACTCTTCGGCCCCTGTAGCGATTAAGTCAATTTTTAACGATAAAGCGTGGTGGATCGATGATCTAACCAATGGTGGCGTATATAGCTCTAATAACAATAAGTATCGTATTATCAACGCATCAGACATAAATGAAGCAGGGGTAATTGCGGCGACTGCTATAAAATGTACAACTTCATTAACCAGCGATGTAGCCGTTGAATATGAATCGACAGCGCACAATGCTTATTGCGGGGCAGATGCTTCAGGTATTGAGAAAATTGTGTCTGTTAAACTAGTTCCACTTATTACTGCTGAACATTCTATCGAGCCTCGAAGTACAGCTAAACCTAAGGTCACCAGAAAGGGAGCCGGTTTCGGTTTGCTGACTTTGACCGCTTTAGCGCTAATAAGTTTCAGAAGAAGAAAATAATTTTTACTTCTATAAGGCACAGGTTCAAGTTTTTGAGCCTGTGCTTTTTTTGTGCTTGAGAAATAACGCTGATTCACTCATTCTTATTGGTGGAGTAACACTCACTCCGAGTAATAGTAGTAAGTTAGTAAAATCTCAAGGTACGAGGAACTGCACTATGAAAAGACAGAAACGTGATCGCCTAGAACGAGCACAGTCTCAAGGCTATAAAGCGGGTCTAAATGGAAGATCGATGGACGATTGTCCATATCAACAAACAGATGCTAGGTCTTTTTGGCTAGGTGGATGGCGTGATGCTAGAGATGACAAACAAACGGGTCTCTATAAATAATAAATAAGTCATTATTATAACCCCTTTTTAGGGGTTATATAAGTCAATCTAATGCACTATAACTAAATATCTAGATAAGAAAAAAACAGCAAATCGCTGCTTTTCTCTTAGACTTAAAAACTAGAAGTGTCTTGGAACAAACCTACTTTTAAATCTTTCGCGACATAAATTTCTTTACCGTCAACAAGTACACGACCATCAGCCAAACCCATAACAAGCCTGCGATTCACAACACGCTTCATGTTTATTTGATAGGTTACTTTTTTAGCTGTAGGTAAAATCTGACCCGTGAATTTGACTTCGCCAACACCCAACGCACGTCCTTTACCTTTGCCTCCAACCCAACCAAGGAAGAAGCCCACGAGTTGCCACATAGCGTCAAGTCCAAGACAACCGGGCATTACTGGATCACCAGGGAAGTGGCAGTCGAAAAACCATAGGTCAGGAGAGATATCTAACTCAGCTTCAATATAGCCTTTGCCAAACTCTCCACCATCTTCGGTCATTAATGTCACTCTATCCATCATCAGCATATTAGGTGCTGGTAACTGAGGATAGCCAGGGCCAAATAGTTCCCCGCGGCTAGAAGCTAAAAGATCGTCACGGTTATATGAACTGCGCTTGTTTTGCATATTGTCTACTCCAATAATTCGTACCAGCATCTTAGTGAACACGTGTACGCTAATCAAGTCCGATCAGTTAGTTAGTAGCTTGTTTTTTAGTCGTTGAAACAAACTTGGTCGAATTTCTCCTCGATTAAACAGATCTATTCGCTGAGAAATTCTGTCGAGAATGGTATCTTCGTGTTCGCCTCTGAATACTTTATTAGTTACCAGTGCTATCGCTTCGTCTACATTTTCTACTGACCAGATATGAAACTGGCTATTTTTAATACTTTCTACAACGTCTTTGTGAAGCGATAGATGTTTTAGATTTGATTTAGGTAAGATAACACCTTGTTGTCCGGTGAAGCCTTGGTGCTCACAAACACGGTAAAAACCTTCTATTTTCTCATTAAGTCCACCCACGGCTTGAACTCTTCCGAACTGATCAATAGCACCAGTTACCGCAATTTGCTGGTTTATTGGGCACTCAGATAACGCACTAACTAAACTGCACAGCTCGGCTAATGACGCACTATCACCATCGACTTCGCAGTATGACTGCTCAAAAACGACCGACGCAGCAAAGGGGAGTGGCTCATCAAGATCCAATGCCGAGCTTAACAGCGCTTGCATTATCATCATACCTTTGGCGTGCAGGTTGCCACCTAGCTCGGCTTTGCGTTCAACGTCCGAAACATCACCATCACCGAAGTGGATGACACAGGAGATCCTAGCAGGCTCTCCGTATGAGACTGGATGACCCGGAACATCGACTACGGTTAATCCATTGACCTGACCAACTTGTTCTCCATCTGTTTCGATTATTACTTGTCCTTCCAAAATATCGTCTAACGCTCGCTTAGGAAGATAAGACTCTCGATAGTATTTTTTTTCTAACGCTTGGTCGATGTCACTAGCAGTAATACTTTTACCATCGCTTTCTAATGTGGCTTCTGAGAGTAAAGAGTTGTGCCATTGCAGACACAAAGGGACAGCGTGTTGGTCTTCTGTTTCTCTTGTTCCGGCTAGCAATAGTCGTTCAACACCACAACTTGATAGATCAGGTAAGGAGAATTGTCTGATTAAACCCTTAACATAAGCGAGATAGGGAGAAATCAGTTCATCATTAATTTTCGTTTCAAGTTCTATTTCGCTAAAAATACAGAATCCAGAGTGAATGTCTGAGTCAAAGTAATCTAGCTCGCTCATCTGCTCTCTATCGCCAATAACAATCAGTTTTACATCAAACTTTTCGCTAGGGGGATTTACTGCTAAATGTTTTTGATCTGCACTTACTGGAGAGACCACTTCACCAAGTAGTGCTGATTTTAATATCATCCAACTCGATGGATTTGCCATTATGAGGTTTGCAGATACAACCAGGTAGCCACCATTGGCCTTAGACAGTAAGCCTTGAGAAGTACTATCTACATTGCCATTTTTCGCCTTATACTCACCTAAGATCGACTTGATCTCTAATGTTTCAGCTTTTACTACCACTCTATCATCTGGAACTAAATGAGCCTGACGAATAGCATCAATGACCGCATTTCGGTAAATCGCATTATCTGGGGAATTAATAAGCAGTACTTTCGTCCAGTTTTTTAACTGTTCAAACTGGATAAGAGCCGCTTTCAGTCTTGGTTGTAGATCCAAAAAGGATAGGGGAGTAATAGAGTCATAATTAGCTATAACGCTACTATATTGATCTATATTTGGTACGACTGAGCGCCAATCTTCTTGATTCATGGTGTCTAGCTGTTAGAAAAAGGACGTTGATTATATATAAATTAATGTAGGGCGTGTACTGATATAGACAAACTATTTAGACGTATTTATCTAAACAGGGAATAAAGTTATTCTAGTTAACAGATTTTTATATTAGCAATAAAAAATAATTGTACGCACCTAGATGATGGGTTACGCTGTCACCATGTTGAGCTATGGAAAATAGTATGAAATACCAACAACTTGAAAACTTAGAGTGTGGCTGGAAATGGCAATACTTAATTAAAAAATGGAAAGACGGTGAACAGATCACCAAGTATATTGATAGCAGTGATATCGAACTGGCTGTCGCGCAATTAGTCGAAATTGAGTATGAACCAGTTAAAGTTATTGATTGGATTGAACATAATATGGCTCCCGAGCTTGAAAACAAGCTTAAACAAGCCATTAGAGCCAAAAGAAAAAGGCATTTTAACGCTGAACAAGTTCATACAAAAAAGAAATCTATCGATCTAGATTATCGAGTATGGGAAAAGTTATCTAATCAGGCCAATGAGTTAGGATGTACACTTTCTGATGCTATCGAGTATTTATTAAGTGAAGCATCTCGTACAGAAAAGGCAGCAAAAAGAGTCAGCAGCTTAAAACAAGATTTAAGTAAGTTACTTGGCGAGTAACCAAAAGGAGAAGCTTTATGATGTATGTAATTATTGCGGGTGCTCTAGTTGTATTTTGGCTGGTTGCAGTAGATAGGCCTATCTTAAAAATGGATTTTAAGGATGGTGAGTTAATTAAGCATAAAGGTAATCTACCACATGGCTTTGGCCATAACTGTCGTGAAATAGCACATAAAACGCCATTTTCAGGAACTGTAAAGGTCTACATGACGCGTTCAGGAGCAAAAATAAAGTTTTCTAAGTCAGTTCCTCATAAAACGCAGCAAAGAATCCGAAACGTGTTTCCTCATCAAGGTTTTTCAAGTAAAGGCAATAAGAAAGCTCATTAGGATTACAGAACCATTAACAAACAAAGCCCACAGTTGTGGGTTTTTTAGTGTCTAGATTTAGTGGAGCGTACGAATCTAGATTGGTATTTTAGTTCAGATATCGTTAAATTGTTCTCCTACCTACAAGTTCGCATTAGGGTTGTGAATTATGTTGAGTGGTTTGTCGTCAGTACCATAGCGTTAGCACTGACGACCTAGAAGCGGCTAAGGGTGGGCTAAGAACTTACTCATTGTCGTAGCTTGCTACGTACATGTTAGTGATTAGAATCGCTTTGCAATGATAGCCCGTACACATAATTTGCCTAATGCGAACTTATTTTTTGACCCCAGATTTTTCAATTTCCAATATTTCGTCTTGGATCTTTTCAAGTTCGCCAGTACATGTATTTAATATATATTTTTGTTTATTAATGACTTTCAATTGATAGCATTGTTTTTCTTCATGTAATTTACCATCCCACTTTGTAGCAAGCATGAGTAGAGGGATAAATAGAAACATTGCTACAAGTGGCAAACTTTCGCCAATAGCAGCGAGACCTTTGCTATCAGATATTTTCTCTACTGATTTTGCAATTATTTCTGCTTTATTTTCATTTTCCATATCTATATTCCTAGCATTAATGACGACAAGCAACGACGACGAGACTGAGGAGGAGAAGCGCGGAGGAAGAGAGAAGCGCATACAAAAGCCAGCCAGAAGGTGGCTTGCATGGGATTCTCGTCTCAGATTTCGATTAGAACCCCCGTCTAGTAATACGGGGGTTTATTCCACGTAACAATCAGGCCTGTGAGGTTTATTTCCTAAAATATTTCTCTCCAATGCCACTTTATAAGATCATTTAGTCTCTTTTTTTATGGATCATGTCACTTTTTGCTTCGCTTAAGTATTTGTCGAATAGAAAGTTAGCAACATCAGTCCATTTAACTGATTCTTTAGTTTCATAGCTTACGTCAATAGCAACTCTTTCTAGTTTCATTTTTGTAGCTTCACTAACTCTGAGTGATGTGTACTTCTTAGTCATTTTTTGACTCTCTTGGTGTGATTTACCTATGTATTTTAGTATGCATGTATTCCTTTCTTTTGAATATACTTGCATACATGCATATAAAATTGTATGTTGGCATTCATATAACATTGTATGCATTTATGCAGGAATGCCATGATTAGAGTTTTTTACGACATGATGCCTGATTACACCGTCTCGGTTTTCCTTGATGGTAGTTGGGATTTCTTCAAGTCGATGCCTAATTTGGTTTCTTACTGCGATTCTGAATACCTTGAATATCAGCTTGTTTCGATAGATGAGATGTCTTATCTGGAACGAGTTGAAGCGGGGCTTCTTGATGCAATTGAATGAAGCTCAACAAATCCAAGCGAATTTAACAGGGCAGGGTAACACTAACGAAACGGGTGTTACGCTTGATTGGCTTGCATTTACTTTCAAGATTAAAGACCTACGTCACTGTGAACGCGCTGGTTTCATTGGCTTCACAAGTAAAAATCAACCTCACTTCCCCCAAGCTCCTGTTGTTCATCGTCAGTTGATGCGTGATGGTCAATCTTATGAAGATTTTAGAGCTTATACTGATTTTGTTATGCGCCAGTATTTTGAAGAGTGCTTGCGTGTTTTTGTTAACAAGGTGCTTGGACTGTCAATGTCTGCGCCACTCGATAAGCAATTCCAATTCTATGAAAACTCTTTCAACTTGCTTTCTCCATGTGGAGAATCTTACTGTGGCCGTGTCGGTATTGGTGGCAATAACGATACTATTCATATATCGATAAATGGCACTGGCTGCAAACACCTTCTATCTGTCCGCTCTTTATTCTCTCTCTACCATTGGTTACATAACGTGTTGCACGTTGTGACCCTTACACGTGCTGACTTAGCGTTTGATGATTTCCATGGTCTTTTTGATTGCAATTATGCTTTGAAAGCAGCTTATGAGGGGGCATTTAAACCATCTGTCAGGGGTAAAAATCCCAAAATTAAAGAAGATTACGAGTATGAATTACTCTCCAACGGTGCAAAGAAATACGTAAAAGAGCAGGTCAGTGTAGGCTCTCGCCAATCGGCTATCTATTGGCGCATCTATAACAAAGCACTAGAGCAAAACCTAACGGATACCACTATTCAATGGTATCGCTCAGAGGTTGAGTTAAAAGGGTGGTCAGTAGAAGTTTTACGCAATATAGAAGGGGCATTTGCTGCTATCAATGCCTATGCTGCCTCAATTGAAGCTTCTGAGCCATTTGACACAAAACCAAAGCCACACAAACGAGCCGCTTTGGAAGTCCTTTCTTCTACTCATTGGCTTCGTCGTCAGTGGGGTCGAGTCATATCTGACCTTACGCAGCTCTATAACGGAGATGCAAACAAGGTGATTGAAACCATAGCAAGGGGAGACCCTAAGCTAGGTTATCCAAATACATACAACCATCTGGTTGATGAAATTTTAAGTAGCTATTAGGAAATATTATGAAAAAAGGCTTATTCGTATTAGGCATTACGTTTATGGATGGTGAAAGAGGGAAATCCGCCATTTTAAACATTAGCCGTCCGTTAAAAGATATCGATACCGGAACATTTAAACGTCAAGTATTGGGCGAGTCTGGAGAGATTAACCTTAAATATGATCATCCTTTGTTTGTTGATTATGACTATGCTTGCAAGCTTCGTGATTCTGGGGCGTTAGTTCCTCGTCGTGAGTATGAAGTTGATACTGCTTTGGATTATGACGACCCGCTTGCAGGCTCTAAAGTTGTTGAACTTATCCCTGTTGATGAGGAGATAAAAACACACTTTAAAGCATCCATGAAACAATAATAAAAAGGATCATTTATGGATAACGTCAGTGCATCACCAGAACGACAAGCTAGCGAATGTTCTTTCTCTGATTTGTTAGTCAAACAGCCAATATCAAATGAAGATGAAGCGCAATCTAGGTATCGTTACTGGACAGAAGAAGATAATAACGTATTAAAATCAATGTGTCAGAAAGGCGCGACATTAGAAGAAATAGGGGCGTTTTTTAATAGGAAACCAAACACTATTGGCGCGAGGATTAAGCGACTAGGCCTTAAACGCTGCAAAGCATTAACCATTAATCAAGAGCAATTTTTAAAGAAAAACTATTGGTTATTGGGTACTGAAGGTTGCGCAAAAAAGCTTAAACGTAGTCGTAGTGACATTACTTATTATGCAAGGCTTTTGAAGCTTAAAATTCCAACCAGAGACCAATATGACCCACCAATTCATAGGAGGCTTTTACCTTATGATATGGCAAAACGCATCTGTATTTTAGAGCGTAAATCACCAACATCTAAAGGCAGAATTGATGATTCAGTAGTCATTCTTTATAGCACTAAAGATGCTGGGCAACACATGGCTGCGTTTCATTTAGATGAATTGTGTTTAGCTCTAGATAGGCATTTTGGGCGTCGTGATGGTGTGACAGCTGGAGCATTAACTCATGGGTGGAAACGATGAAAAATGAACCTAATTTAACGGATTTAAAAGTACGCTCAAATATTCCTAAAGATGCAAAGTTCTTAGGTTGGCTTATCCATAATCCATTACAAGACGATTTTTTATGGAAGTACCAAGAGAACGAATTTATGTTAAATAAGCAGTGGTCAATTTATCCAGATATGGCCATGAAGTTTGCTAAGTACAAAAAGGCGCTAAAACTCTTAAAAGATTTGCAGTTACAAGATAGAGCCATTCTGGTTGCTGCATTTGACTGTGCACCAGGTATTCAAATTGCGGCTTAGTGGGCATCGCCCCGAGCAAAGCGAGTCACCGAGATATAAGGGCGCTTGATACAGTTTGGCATTTCGTCAAGCAGTGAGCGCCCGAAACCATCTTTTGCACATCCTCACCATTTATAAAAACCTTTCTTCCTGCTAGGCCATAGCGAAACCTCAAGCAAACACGACAACAAGAATCTGTAGTGGATAACGCACCAGAGCACCAGATTTTAATGTGCGTCACTGGTGACTCACTGGTGACATTTCTAAATAGCTCATAATCAAAGTGCGCATTAGGGTTGTGAATTATGTTGAGTGGTTTGTTGTCAGTACCATTGCGCCAGCACTGACGACCTAGAAGCGGCTAAGGGTGGGCTAAGAACTTACTCATTGTCGTAGCTTGCTACGTACATGTTAGTGATTAGAATCGCTTTGCAATGATAGCCCGTACACATAATTTGCCTAATGCGCACTTAGTTAATTATTAAGCATTGATTATTCAACAGTACCCCAATATATCGTAATTGACATTTAACTTTCGTATGCTTTTGAGAAGATATTATGTCTGATTTACTAAACATCAATTCATAGCAAATGTGTTCTCATGTATTACATCATTGCAGTCAATGCCATAGAGATCAATAGATTATACTTTAGCTGACTTTAGTTGGTCTGACTTTTCGCAGCAAAGAGCAAAAAACTTTGCTATCAGACTATGGTTTCTTATGATTGCAATCATGTATACAAGCTAAGACGTTTATTTTAATCATATTTCAAGAGCCTATGTCCTTTTTTAGTATTACATGACGACAAGCAACGACGACGAGACTGAGGAGGAGGCATGAGGAGGAAGAGAGAAGCGCATACAAAAGCCAGCCACAGGGCGGCGTGTATGAGATTCTCGTCTCAGATTTCGATTAGAACCCCCGTCTAGTAATACGGGGGTTTATTCCACGTAACAATCAGCCTTTGAGGTCTTTTCATATTTATATTTCTCTCATTGCCATTTATAAGTACTCAAATCTACTCTTTTTTTCATCTGTCAACTTTATTGCTTCAGCTTAGTATTTAGTCGAATGAAATTAGAAATCAGTTCTTTAACGATTCTTTTTTCTTCATAGTTAGTTCAAATGATCTCTCTTTTAAACTTTCAGCTTCCACTGGTTTGATCTGTACTTTCATTAGTCTTTTTTCATCTTACCTCGTTTTAAGTTGACTGTTTACTATTTAGTTTTATATGCAGATTCTTAATGTATGCAAGATACTCTATACATGATACATTGCATGTTACATAATACAGTATAAGTATTTGTAAAATGTATACAGATAGCCCTATGATTAGAGTTTTTTACGACATGATGCCTGATTACACCGTCTCGGTTTTCCTTGATGGTAGTTGGGATTTCTTCAAGTCGATGCCTAATCTGGTTTCTTACTGCGATTCTGAATACCTTGAATATCAGCTTGTTTCGATAGATGAGATGTCTTATCTGGAACGAGTTGAAGCGGGGCTTCTTGATGCAATTGAATGAAGCTCAACAAATCCAAGCGAATTTAACAGGGCAGGGTAACACTAACGAAACGGGTGTTACGCTTGATTGGCTTGCGTTTACCTTCAAGATTAAAGACCTACGTCACTGTGAACGCGCTGGCTTCATTGGCTTCACAAGTAAAAATCAACCTCACTTTCCCCAAGCTCCCGTTATTCATCGTCAATTGATGCGTGATGGTCAATCTTATGAAGATTTTAGAGCTTATACTGATTTTGTTATGCGCCAGTATTTTGAAGAGTGCTTGCGTGTTTTTGTTAACAAGGTGCTTGGACTGTCAATGTCTGCGCCACTCGATAAGCAATTCCAATTCTATGAAAACTCTTTCAACTTGCTTTCTCCATGTGGAGAATCTTACTGTGGCCGTGTCGGTATTGGTGGCAATAACGATACTATTCATATATCGATAAATGGCACTGGCTGCAAACACCTTCTATCTGTCCGCTCTTTATTTCTCTCTACCATTGGTTACATAACGTGTTGCACGTTGTGACCCTTACACGTGCTGACTTAGCGTTTGATGATTTCCATGGTCTTTTTGACTGTAATTATGCTTTGAAAGCAGCTTATGAGGGGGCATTTAAACCATCTGTCAGGGGTAAAAATCCCAAAATTAAAGAAGATTACGAGTATGAATTACTCTCCAACGGTGCAAAGAAATACGTAAAAGAGCAGGTCAGTGTAGGCTCTCGCCAATCGGCTATCTATTGGCGCATCTATAACAAAGCACTAGAGCAAAACCTAACGGATACCACTATTCAATGGTATCGCTCAGAGGTTGAGTTAAAAGGGTGGTCAGTAGAAGTTTTACGCAATATAGAAGGGGCATTTGCTGCTATCAATGCCTATGCTGCCTCAATTGAAGCTTCTGAGCCATTTGACACCAAGCCAAAGCCACACAAACGAGCCGCTTTGGAAGTCCTTTCTTCTACTCATTGGCTTCGTCGTCAGTGGGGTCGAGTCATATCTGACCTTACGCAGCTCTATAACGGAGATGCAAACAAGGTGATTGAAACCATAGCAAGGGGAGACCCTAAGCTAGGTTATCCAAATACATACAACCATCTGGTTGATGAAATTTTAAGTAGCTATTAGGAAATATTATGAAAAAAGGCTTATTCGTATTAGGCATTACGTTTATGGATGGTGAAAGAGGGAAATCCGCCATTTTAAACATTAGCCGTCCGTTAAAAGATATCGATACCGGAACATTTAAACGTCAAGTATTGGGCGAGTCTGGAGAGATTAACCTTAAATATGATCATCCTTTGTTTGTTGATTATGACTATGCTTGCAAGCTTCGTGATTCTGGGGCGTTAGTTCCTCGTCGTGAGTATGAAGTTGATACTGCTTTGGATTATGACGACCCGCTTGCAGGCTCTAAAGTTGTTGAACTTATCCCTGTTGATGAGGAGATAAAAACACACTTTAAAGCATCCATGAAACAATAATAAAAAGGATCATTTATGGATAACGTCAGTGCATCACCAGAACGACAAGCTAGCGAATGTTCTTTCTCTGATTTGTTAGTCAAACAGCCAATATCAAATGAAGATGAAGCGCAATCTAGGTATCGTTACTGGACAGAAGAAGATAATAACGTATTAAAATCAATGTGTCAGAAAGGCGCGACATTAGAAGAAATAGGGGCGTTTTTTAATAGGAAACCAAACACTATTGGCGCGAGGATTAAGCGACTAGGGCCTTAAACGCTGCAAAGCATTAACCATTAATCAAGAGCAATTTTTAAAGAAAAACTATTGGTTATTGGGTACTGAAGGTTGCGCAAAAAAGCTTAAACGTAGTCGTAGTGACATTACTTATTATGCAAGGCTTTTGAAGCTTAAAATTCCAACCAGAGACCAATATGACCCACCAATTCATAGGAGGCTTTTACCTTATGATATGGCAAAACGCATCTGTATTTTAGAGCGTAAATCACCAACATCTAAAGGCAGAATTGATGATTCAGTAGTCATTCTTTATAGCACTAAAGATGCTGGGCAACACTATGGCTGCGTTTCATTTAGATGAATTGTGTTTAGCTCTAGATAGGCATTTTGGGCGTCGTGATGGTGTGACAGCTGGAGCATTAACTCATGGGTGGAAACGATGAAAAATGAACCTAATTTAACGGAGTTTAAAAGTACGCTCAAATATTCCTAAAGATGCAAAGTTCTTAGGTTGGCTTATCCATAATCCATTACAAGACGATTTTTTATGGAAGTACCAAGAGAACGAATTTATGTTAAATAAGCAGTGGTCAATTTATCCAGATATGGCCATGAAGTTTGCTAAGTACAAAAAGGCGCTAAAACTCTTAAAAGATTTGCAGTTACAAGATAGAGCCATTCTGGTTGCTGCATTTGACTGTGCACCAGGTATTCAAATTGCGGCTTAGTGGGCATCGCCCCGAGCAAAGCGAGTCACCGAGATATAAGGGCGCTTGATACAGTTTGGCATTTCGTCAAGCAGTGAGCGCCCGAAACCATCTTTTGCACATCCTCACCATTTATAAAAACCTTTCTTCCTGCTAGGCCATAGCGAAACCTCAAGCAAACACGACAACAAGAATCTGTAGTGGATAACGCACCAGAGCACCAGATTTTAATGTGCGTCACTGGTGACATTTCTAACTAGCTCATAATCAAAGTGCGCATTAGGGTTGTGAATTATGTTGAGTGGTTTGTTGTCAGTACCATTGCGCCAGCACTGACGACCTAGAAGCGGCTAAGGGTGGGCTAAGAACTTACTCATTGTCGTAGCTTGCTACGTACATGTTAGTGATTAGAATCGCTTTGCAATGAGAGCCCGTACACATAATTCGCCTAATGCGCACTTAGTTAATATATTAAGCATTGAAATACTCAACAAAGACCATATATCCTAATTGCATATAACTTTGTATGCTTTTAGAGAAGATATTATGGCCAGATATTACGTAAACAAAAATTCACAAGCAAATGGTGATCATGAAGTACATAAGCAAGGTTGCAGTCATATGCCACTAGAGCACAATAGATTATATTTAGGTGACTTTGTTGGTTGTACTCCCGCAGTAAAAGAAGCAAAAAAACTTATCCTAAGGCTAATGGTTGCTTTTATTGCTCAATCACTTGTCATACAAGCTAAGACGTTTATTTTAATGATAATTTCAAGGAGCCTAGTGCTCCTTTTTTGTTTCTGACGACAAGCAACGACGACGAGACTGAGGAGGAGAAGCGCGGAGGAAGAGAGAAGCGCATACAAAAGCCAGCCACAGGGCGGCGTGTATGAGATTCTCGTCTCAGATTTCGATTAGAACCCCCGTCTAGTAATACGGGGGTTTATTCCACGTAACAATCAGCTTTCGAGGCTCTTTAGCTATTCTATTTCTCTCCATTGCCAATTGATAAGTAACTCAAGACTACTTTTTTTTTGCCATCTGAAAATCTTCATCTTCAAATTTTGTTATCACAAATTAATCAGAAGTCAGCATTTCGTTTCTTTCATCTTTCTCGTTTCATTATACAGTTTCACAGTTTTCTTTCAACTTTCCGCTCCATTCTGCTTTGATGTGTTTCGTTGTCAATAGATTACACTCTTCATAAACTCTTTTCTCATAACTGTATAAACTTAGAATCTATATAATTTACTGAGCCCTATTTAGATCTACAGAATATCTATGTTTGACATCATAAAATAAATACTTAGTTTATTATAAGGTTTGAATTTTGATTAGAGTTTTTTACGACATGATGCCTGATTACACCGTCTCGGTTTTCCTTGATGGTAGTTGGGATTTCTTCAAGTCGATGCCTAATCTGGTTTCTTACTGCGATTCTGAATACCTTGAATATCAGCTTGTTTCGATAGATGAGATGTCTTATCTGGAACGAGTTGAAGCGGGGCTTCTTGATGCAATTGAATGAAGCTCAACAAATCCAAGCGAATTTAACAGGGCAGGGTAATACTAACGAAACAGGTGTTACGCTTGATTGGCTTGCGTTTACCTTCAAGATTAAAGACCTACGCCACTGTGAACGCGCTGGCTTCATTGGCTTTACAAGTAAAAATCAACCTCACTTTCCCCAAGCTCCAGTTGTTGATCGCCAATTGATGCGTGATGGTCAATCTTATGAAGATTTTAGAGCTTATACTGATTTTGTTATGCGCCAGTATTTTGAAGAGTGCTTGCGTGTTTTTGTTAACAAGGTGCTTGGACTGTCAATGTCTGCGCCACTCGATAAGCAATTCCAATTCTATGAAAACTCTTTCAACTTGCTTTCTCCATGTGGAGAATCTTACTGTGGCCGTGTCGGTATTGGTGGCAATAACGATACTATTCATATATCGATAAATGGCACTGGCTGCAAACACCTTCTATCTGTCCGCTCTTTATTCTCTCTCTACCATTGGTTACATAACGTGTTGCACGTTGTGACCCTTACACGTGCTGACTTAGCGTTTGATGATTTCCATGGTCTTTTTGATTGCAATTATGCTTTGAAAGCAGCTTATGAGGGGGCATTTAAACCATCTGTCAGGGGTAAAAATCCCAAAATTAAAGAAGATTACGAGTATGAATTACTCTCCAACGGTGCAAAGAAATACGTAAAAGAGCAGGTCAGTGTAGGCTCTCGCCAATCGGCTATCTATTGGCGCATCTATAACAAAGCACTAGAGCAAAACCTAACGGATACCACTATTCAATGGTATCGCTCAGAGGTTGAGTTAAAAGGGTGGTCAGTTGAAGTTTTACGCAATATAGAAGGAGCATTTGCTGCTATCAATGCCTATGCTGCCTCAATTGAAGCCTCAGATCCATTTGACACCAAACCAAAGCCACACAAACGAGCCGCTTTGGAAGTCCTTTCTTCTACTCATTGGCTTCGTCGCCAGTGGGGTCGAGTCATATCTGACCTTACGCAGCTCTATAACGGAGATGCAAACAAGGTGATTGAAACCATAGCAAGGGGAGACCCTAAGCTAGGTTATCCAAATACATACAACCATCTGGTTGATGAAATTTTAAGTAGCTATTAGGAAATATTATGAAAAAAGGCTTATTCGTATTAGGCATTACGTTTATGGATGGTGAAAGAGGGAAATCCGCCATTTTAAACATTAGCCGTCCGTTAAAAGATATCGATACCGGAACATTTAAACGTCAAGTATTGGGCGAGTCTGGAGAGATTAACCTTAAATATGATCATCCTTTGTTTGTTGATTATGACTATGCTTGCAAGCTTCGTGATTCTGGGGCGTTAGTTCCTCGTCGTGAGTATGAAGTTGATACCGCTTTGGATTATGACGACCCGCTTGCAGGCTCTAAAGTTGTTGAACTTATCCCTATTGATGAGGAGATAAAAACGCATTTTAAAGCATCCATGAAACAATAATAAAAAGGATCATTTATGGATAACGTCAGTGCATCACCAGAGCCGCAAGTTAGCGAATGTTCTTTCGCTGACTTGTTAGCCACACGTCCATTATCAAGTGAAGATAAGGCGCAATCTAGGCCTTATCGTTACTGGACAGAAGAAGATAATAATTTATTAAAATCCATGTATCAGCAAGGCGCGACATTAGAGGAAATAGGGGAGTTTTTTGATAGAAAGCCAAACACTATTGGTGAAAGAATCAAGCGACTAGGGCTTAAACGCTGCAAAGCATTAACCATTAATCAAGAGCAGTTTTTAAAGAAAAACTATTGGTTATTAGGTGCTGAGGGCTGCGCTAAAAGGCTTAAACGTAGTCGGAGTGCAATCACATATTATGCAAAGCTTTTAAAGCTAAAAATACCCGCTCGTGACCAATATAACCCACCTATATATAGGAAGTTATTACCTTACGATATGGCGAAACGTATCTCTATTTTAGAACGTAAGTCACCGACATCTAAGGATAAAATTGAAGATTCTGTTGTTATTTTGTATGACCGATATCGACAATCTAAACCTATGGCCGCATTTCACTTAGATGAACTGTGTTTAGCTTTAGATAGGCATTTTGGGCGTCGTGATGGTGTGACAGCATCCGCTTTAACACATGGTTATAAGGCAAAATGATATGGGGAATTCAGATAGAACTCGACGGTTTAAACGCAGAGATTGTTGTCCTCAATGTGGTCCTATAGATTTTCTTTGTACCGAATACATATCGAATAATCAGATTTTTCTGTATGAAGAGCAATGTCCAAGGTGCCATGACTTTTGGCAAATTGGTTTAGATGATACTCTCAATAACTGTCAAAAATTACTAGATAAGGACTTGATATGAAAGTCTATTATGATGTTCATTCCGAAGATATGATTTCTACTTTTACGCCTAATGAGGGTTGGTATACGTTTAAATCTTTATCCGATATGCAAGATACGTTATCCCGTCAATACGGTGATGATTTAGAACTTATCGTACTGACTCCAGAGCTTCACAAGAGCATGTTAGAGGCTGGCGATTTTGACGGATATTCATAACCACATATGTTTTACTCATTGGGCATCGCCCCGAGCAAAGCGAGTCACCGAGATATAAGGGCGCTTGATACAGTTTGGCATTTCGTCAAGCAGTGAGCGCCCGAAACTATCTTTTGCACATCCTCACCATTTATAAAAACCTTCCTTCCTGCTAGGCCATAGCGAAACCTCAAGTAAACACGACAACAAGAATCTGTAGTGGATAACGCTCCAGGTCATTAGATTTTAACGTGCGTCACTGGTGACATTTCTAACTAGCTCATAATCAAAGTGCGCATTAGGGTTGTGAATTATGTTGAGTGGTTTGTTGTCAGTACCATTGCGCCAGCACTGACGACCTAGAAGCGGCTAAGGGTGGGCTAAGAACTTACTCATTGTCGTAGCTTGCTACGTACATGTTAGTGATTAGAATCGCTTTGCAATGAGAGCCCGTACACATAATTCGCCTAATGCGCACTTAGTTAATATATTAAGCATTGAAATACTCAACAAAGACCATATATCCTAATTGCATATAACTTTGTATGCTTTTAGAGAAGATATTATGGCCAGATATTACGTAAACAAAAATTCACAAGCAAATGGTGATCATGAAGTACATAAGCAAGGTTGCAGTCATATGCCACTAGAGCACAATAGATTATATTTAGGTGACTTTGTTGGTTGTACTCCCGCAGTAAAAGAAGCCAAAAAAACTTATCCTAAGGCTAATGGTTGCTTTTATTGCTCAATCACTTGTCATACAAGCTAAGACGTTTATTTTAATGATAATTTCAAGGAGCCTAGTGCTCCTTTTTTGTTTCTGACGACAAGCAACGACGACGAGACTGAGGAGGAGAAGCGCGGAGGAAGAGAGAAGCGCATACAAAAGCCAGCCACAGGGCGGCGTGTATGAGATTCTCGTCTCAGATTTCGATTAGAACCCCCGTCTAGTAATACGGGGGTTTATTCCACGTAACAATCAGCTTTCGAGGCTCTTTAGCTATTCTATTTCTCTCCATTGCCAATTGATAAGTAACTCAAGACTACTTCTTTTTTTTGACCATCTGAAAATCTTCATCTTCAAATTTTGTTAGTCCCAAATTAATCAGATAGTCCAGCATTTCTGTTTCTTTAATGTTTGTTCTAGTTTCAATAACAGCTTTGACAGTTTTCTCTTCAACTTTTCGCCATGTGCTGTCTTTGATGTGTTTCGTTGTCATCAGATTACCTCGTTATAACTTTCTCAAACATTATAAACTTAGAATCTAATAATTGTTGACATTTAGAATCTAAGAAATTATGTTTGAATCATAAAATAAATACTTAGATTCTAAGGTTTGAGTTTTGATTAGAGTTTTTTACGACATGATGCCTGATTACACCGTCTCGGTTTTCCTTGATGGTAGTTGGGATTTCTTCAAGTCGATGCCTAATCTGGTTTCTCACTGCGATTCTGAATACCTTGAATATCAGCTTGTTTCGATAGATGAGATGTCTTATCTGGAACGAGTTGAAGCGGGGCTTCTTGATGCAATTGAATGAAGCTCAACAAATCCAAGCGAATTTAACAGGGCAGGGTAACACTAACGAAACGGGTGTTACGCTTGATTGGCTTGCGTTTACCTTCAAGATTAAAGACCTACGTCACTGTGAACGCGCTGGTTTCATTGGCTTTACAAGTAAAAATCAACCTCACTTTCCCCAAGCTCCCGTCATTCATCGTCAATTGATGCGTGATGGTCAATCTTATGAAGATTTTAGAGCTTATACTGATTTTGTTATGCGCCAGTATTTTGAAGAGTGCTTGCGTGTGTTTGTTAACAAGGTGCTAGGACTGTCAATGTCTGCGCCACTCGATAAGCAATTCCAATTCTATGAAAACTCTTTCAACTTGCTTTCTCCATGTGGAGAATCTTACTGTGGCCGTGTCGGTATTGGTGGCAATAACGATACTATTCATATATCGATAAATGGCACTGGCTGCAAACACCTTCTATCTGTCCGCTCTTTATTCTCTCTCTACCATTGGTTACATAACGTGTTGCACGTTGTGACCCTTACACGTGCTGACTTAGCGTTTGATGATTTCCATGGTCTTTTTGATTGCAATTATGCTTTGAAAGCAGCTTATGAGGGGGCATTTAAACCATCTGTCAGGGGTAAAAATCCCAAAATTAAAGAAGATTACGAGTATGAATTACTCTCCAACGGTGCAAAGAAATACGTAAAAGAGCAGGTCAGTGTAGGCTCTCGCCAATCGGCTATCTATTGGCGCATCTATAACAAAGCACTAGAGCAAAACCTAACGGATACCACTATTCAATGGTATCGCTCAGAGGTTGAGTTAAAAGGGTGGTCAGTAGAAGTTTTACGCAATATAGAAGGGGCATTTGCTGCTATCAATGCCTATGCTGCCTCAATTGAAGCTTCTGAGCCATTTGACACAAAACCAAAGCCACACAAACGAGCCGCTTTGGAAGTCCTTTCTTCTACTCATTGGCTTCGTCGTCAGTGGGGTCGAGTCATATCTGACCTTACGCAGCTCTATAACGGAGATGCAAACAAGGTGATTGAAACCATAGCAAGGGGAGACCCTAAGCTAGGTTATCCAAATACATACAACCATCTGGTTGATGAAATTTTAAGTAGCTATTAGGAAATATTATGAAAAAAGGCTTATTCGTATTAGGCATTACGTTTATGGATGGTGAAAGAGGGAAATCCGCCATTTTAAACATTAGCCGTCCGTTAAAAGATATCGATACCGGAACATTTAAACGTCAAGTATTGGGCGAGTCTGGAGAGATTAACCTTAAATATGATCATCCTTTGTTTGTTGATTATGACTATGCTTGCAAGCTTCGTGATTCTGGGGCGTTAGTTCCTCGTCGTGAGTATGAAGTTGATACCGCTTTGGATTATGACGACCCGCTTGCAGGCTCTAAAGTTGTTGAACTTATCCCTATTGATGAGGAGATAAAAACGCATTTTAAAGCATCCATGAAACAATAATAAAAAGGATCATTTATGGATAACGTCAGTGCATCACCAGAGCCGCAAGTTAGCGAATGTTCTTTCGCTGACTTGTTAGCCACACGTCCATTATCAAGTGAAGATAAGGCGCAATCTAGGCCTTATCGTTACTGGACAGAAGAAGATAATAATTTATTAAAATCCATGTATCAGCAAGGCGCGACATTAGAGGAAATAGGGGAGTTTTTTGATAGAAAGCCAAACACTATTGGTGAAAGAATCAAGCGACTAGGGCTTAAACGCTGCAAAGCATTAACCATTAATCAAGAGCAGTTTTTAAAGAAAAACTATTGGTTATTAGGTGCTGAGGGCTGCGCTAAAAGGCTTAAACGTAGTCAAAGTGCAATCACATATTATGCAAAGCTTTTAAAGCTAAAAATACCCGCCCGTGACCAATATAACCCACCTATATATAGGAAGTTATTACCTTACGATATGGCGAAACGTATCTCTATTTTAGAACGTAAGTCACCGACATCTAAGGATAAAATTGAAGATTCTGTTGTTATTTTGTATGACCGATATCGACAATCTAAACCTATGGCCGCATTTCACTTAGATGAACTGTGTTTAGCTTTAGATAGGCATTTTGGGCGTCGTGATGGTGTGACAGCATCCGCTTTAACACATGGTTATAAGGCAAAATGATATGGGGAATTCAGATAGAACTCGACGGTTTAAACGCAGAGATTGTTGTCCTCAATGTGGTCCTATAGATTTTCTTTGTACCGAATACATATCGAATAATCAGATTTTTCTGTATGAAGAGCAATGTCCAAGGTGCCATGACTTTTGGCAAATTGGTTTAGATGATACTCTCAATAACTGTCAAAAATTACTAGATAAGGACTTGATATGAAAGTCTATTATGATGTTCATTCCGAAGATATGATTTCTACTTTTACGCCTAATGAGGGTTGGTATACGTTTAAATCTTTATCCGATATGCAAGATACGTTATCCCGTCAGTACGGTGATGCTTTAGAACTTATCGTACTGACTCCAGAGCTTCACAAGAGCATGTTAGAGGCTGGCGATTTTGACGAATATTCATAATCATTGGGCATCGCCCCGAGCAAAGCGAGTCACCGAGATATAAGGGCGCTTGATACAGTTTGGCATTTCGTCAAGCAGTGAGCGCCCGAAACTATCTTTTGCACATCCTCACCATTTATAAAAACCTTCCTTCCTGCTAGGCCATAGCGAAACCTCAAGCAAACACCACAACAAGAATCTGTAGTGGATAACGCACCAGAGCACCAGATTTTAACGTGCGTCACTGGTGACATTTCTAACTAGCTCATAATCAAAGTGCGCATTAGGTATATTATGTTAAATAAGGTTTGTGACGGGATGTGATCGCCTCGCCCCTCTATCAGTCTTGAATCAACCCTTTGATTTTGCGTTGTAAATAACATTACCTCTGATTTGAGTTTTTAGCCTGCTCTTGCAGATCTACTGCTCAAAATCATCAAATTTAATGGGGCTTATTTTTTCTTCTGAGTTTTGTGAATCTTCGCGCTTTTTTACCAGCAGCACTGAGTTTCTTTCTCATGGCTGCAGCAAACTTCTTGTTTGTTTTCCATTTGCGTTTGGTCGCGTTCCCGCCTTTTCGCTCTGCTTGTTTTGCGGACCTGCCTATTTAACTTTTAAGTCGTTTGATTAAAAGCGCACTGACGATAACCACAAAAACTACTGTTGCCATGCTGCGATCGAGTTTTAGTTCCAAGGGCTGGAATGCCGATACGGAGTAAAACATGGCTGTATATTGATATAAATTAATACCAACTATGCTTGCTACCCTGTCTTTTTGATAACATTTTTCTACTTTGCATTCTATACGCTAATTGCGTACACTTGTCCTATGAAAAGTGTATTTCTTGAATCAACCATATTTGAAAAGTACCGAAATGAGTACCTTAGTGATGAGGAGTTTCGGCTGTTTCAAGTGGAACTTATGTCCAACCCTAAACAGGGTGATGTGATTCAAGGTACAGGTGGTTTGCATAAGATTCGAGTCGCAAGTAAAGGTAAGGGAAAACGCGGTGGATCTCGTGTTATCTATTACTTCCTTGATGAGAATAGACGTTTCTATTTACTTACTATATACGGTAAAAATGAAATGTCGGATCTAACGACAGACCAAAAGAAGCAGTTAAAAGGTTTTATGGAGGCGTGGCGTTATGAGCAATCGTGACTTATTTTCAGAATTAAGCTCAGCTCTTGTAGAAGCAAAAGAGCACTCAGAGGGAAAACTTACTCTGAAAACCCACCAAGTTAGTGAAACAAGCGATCTTGATATTTCACCTGATGAAATCGTTAATATCCGAGAGCAGTTCAATATGTCTCGCGGTGTATTTGCTCGTTTACTTCATACATCATCAAGAACGTTAGAAAACTGGGAACAAGGGCGTAGCGCACCTAATGGACAAGCTGTAACGCTTTTAAAACTAGTACAACGTCACCCTGAAACTCTAACCCACATTGCTGAGCTATAATTCAGAAAGTCCACTAGCGTGGACTTTAACCAAACATCACTCGACAGCGTTGATAATAAGCCTTCATTCGTTATCTCTATAAGTTAATCACTACACGAGTTATTTTTTTCTGCGTTTTGGCGGCTCTGGAAGTTCATCTTCTGTGATATAACCGTCCCCGTTTTTGTCAATGCGGCTGAAATCATTTTTCAGTGGTCCTTGCACTTCAGACTTTGATAATTTGCCGTCGCCATTTCTATCCATATTGATCATAGGATTACCACGCTGGCTTTGCGATTTTAGGCGTTCCGAGTCACCAAACGCTTTGACCTCAGGCTTCATTCCGCCCTGCGCTTTCATATCCATGCCCGCTTCTGTTCCATCCAGTACATACTGTTTGCTATCACGTTCATTTTGACTTGGGTTTTCGATAAATTGAGTATTGCTATCCGTCACGCAACGCACATAGTTTTTATAACGAACAGCATCACCTTGCGGACCATGGCCTTGTGGATAATCTTGCCCTGCATAGGTTTTAGGGTCACTTCGCTGCGCTCCCGCCCCATGAACATCTACCCATTGGTTATTCATGTAACCAAGTGAACGGCCAAAAGCGATATACGACGCATTCTTGCTGTTTTTGAGGTTTTGATGAGTGGTGCTACTCCAATAGTTGGGATAATCGATTTTTTCGCCTTCATTGATTATGCTCGTCACCGAAAAACTCGAATCTATGGCTGCACTATTGCTGGTATCCGGTGATTTAGTGTAATCAACGATGGACTGCAGTTCTTTTGCATTCGGTAAACGCCAGTCATTGCTGCCCGCTAACTCTAAGTTTTCACAATATTCCAGAGCAGAAAACCACTCCATACCGTGTTCACTATCACCTTGCTGCCATGTTAATCCTGTTGCTTTATCACTAATGGTTTTATTACCATTATCAACAAATTGGTTAATGCCATAATCTGTGTTGCCCCGAACAGTTAATAGGTAAAACGTCTTATCACCACCACGAGGAGAGGTAGCGCCATACCCTTTAATTCGGCCATCAATAAAATTAACCCCAAAAATGGTCTCATCTCCATTCATGGTGGTTGAAACATATTTGGTGCTGCTTAAATATTGGGAATCAATCAGTCGCTCACCGGCATCTAAATCTCCTGACTCAAACGCAAACATAGAGTGATCGATGAAAGGTCGGATAGTGTACGTCCCTGCTCCATTAATGCCACTAGGATCTTCACCATCAAACATCATCAATGAATAGAGTTCTTTGATCGTAGGAACACGCCAATCGCTATGGCCACCAAGTTCTAGGGACGCAGCATACAGTTGTCCTTCATTATAACTCACCTTATCAGCAGCAGTTATTTTGCCATCACCGTTAATATCCGTCGTTTGTGCCCATAGTAGCCCAGTGTTGTTGTCGAGCACTGTTCCGTCATTATTTAAGGTGTAGCTTGGGGAATAGCCTTGATATTGAGCATCTTGACCTGCTCCCTGTTTACCCGCCATAGCGCATTGATTTAGGACATTTGAGGTGTCTGAGCACTGTGTCTGATTTGTATCAACTATGGTGTAACGGTAAGGGGATTCTGTCGCAGAAACCCCACTGCCCCACATTAAAGCCATAACTGATGCAAGTACTGAAAAGCGGGGTAATATATGTTGGGTGTTTGAATTTATAGTATGGCTCATAGTTTTCCTCGTTATAGGATATCTTTTGTTCTGTTAACTATGAGCTGAAAATGTGTAGCTAATATGGAGAAAATAAGGAGGTGCAATTAGGATAACTGAATCTTTGTATGCCAAATCGCTTTTACTTTATCTCAAACCGTTTTTACTCTATTTCAAACCGATAACCGACACCGTAAACCGATTTAATCCAGTCGTATTGCTCATTCACACTAAGGATTTTTTTGCGAAGGTTTTTAATATGGCTATCTATTGTTCGGTCGGTGACAACTCGGCCATCGTTATAGATCTGATCCATTAGCTGATCACGGCTAAACACCTGTCCAGCATGATTATAAAAATACCCCAGCAATTGAAATTCAGCAGGAGTGAGTGGCAAAGGACTCTCATCAATCCAAGCCTGCATTTTCAGGTCATCTACTTTTATCGGATGAGCAGTACATTCTTGGTTAAAGGGGAGCTGTTCTGCGTTTTGAAAACGACGTAGTACGTTTTTTACTCTCGCAACTAACTCTCTTGGACTGTATGGCTTACAGACATAATCATCCGCTCCAAGCTCTAACCCTAATAAACGATCAATTTCATCAACTTTAGCGGTTGCCATTATTACTGGCACATTACTGAACGTTCTTAGTTCACGATAAATATCGAGTCCATCTCGATTCGGTAACATCAAGTCGAGCAAAATGAGTGCTGGGGAGTTTTCCTTGACCCAATCGATAACTTTCGCACCATCATCAATAATGAAAGTTTGGTATCCATTGTGAGTCAAGTAATCAGACACTAGCTGAGACAATGACGGTTCATCTTCAACAATCAGTATCATTGCTTTCCTTATATGCATTTAATTTTGGTATGTTTATCATTACGTTAAAGGTAATTGTATTGTAACTTTAAGGCCACCTAACTGAGACTTCTCAACTTGCGCTGTTCCAGCATGTGCTTGGATAATTCCTTGGCAAATCGAAAGCCCCAAACCAGAGCCACCAAACTCTCGGCTACGGGACTGATCTACACGATATAATCGTTCAAACAGCTTCGGCAGTGCTTCATTAGGCACACCAGGCGCACTATCTTCAACAACAATCAAAACGCTATTGTCGTATTGGGAAGTGTGGATATGCACTTCTCCCCCCTCGTCCGTATAACGATAGCTGTTTTCTAATAGATTGTTCAGAACTTGGGTCAATTTTTGTTTATCTCCCTGAATAAAAGCGTCACAAGGGTGTAAATCACAGCTCAGGTCAAGGTTCTTACTTTCAAAGCGGTTAATGTGACTGGCAAGGGCGTTCTCAACGACATCTTTAATACTGACCTTCTGAAGGTTTATCTGTAACTGAATTTCCGCCTTGCTTGCTGAACGCAAATCCTCAACTAACTGAATAAGAGTGAGAACCTGTTGATGAAGGGATTCTATGTAAGTTGGCTCTGGTTTTCTAATACCATCTTGCAGTGCTTCTAACTCCCCTCGCAATACTGCTAAAGGGGTACGAAGTTCATGTGAAATGTCAGAGAGCCAACGTTCACGAAGTTCTTCTTGGTTTTTTAGTGATTTAACCAGTAGGTTGAATGCGCTTATTACATCAGCTATCTCATCGTTATTTCGATGCTCAATCTGATAATCTAAGTTACCGTCTCGGACAGCATTTGCGCCTTGGTGTAATGCCCGCAAAGGTGTTAATAAATATCGAACACAAACAACGGCGAACAGCAGACTTAATATAATGGTGGCAAAACTGATGGTGATAATATGTTTAGTTTGCGAATGAAGAAAACTCTCTGCCAATGAATTGGTAAGAGATTCACTCTGAACAACGGTTACATAACCTATAACCTGTCCATTTTTAGTAATATCCAGCGTGACACTGTTCATGCCATCGATAGAATTGAGATTATCAAGTGGCCCGAGTAGTACGTTTCCATCAGCATCCAATAAGTTAAGTCGTACACTCAATGGTGCCATTATGGATTGTTTTGGTAGTAAAGCTCCTGTAGGGCGCCGCTTATCTCTCGGAGGAGGAACTTCGCCAAGTTGTTGTAGTAATCCTGCCCAAATATGGGGGGCTACTTCTAGTCGATGCCAACCGTATGTTTCAGAATAATAATCACTTACCCGAGCAGCCAACGTTTTCGCTTTGGTTAGCTCTTCTTGGTTAAGATATTGCTGAAACCCCTCTTTAAAACTCGAGTTAACCAGTACCGCCATGGTAGCAATAACCAGTGTGCTACTGAGTAACAAAGCTACAAATAACTTTTGAAACAGTGAGATACGCATAGAGGCCTTTTAATTGTTATCTACTTCTTCATTTTACACCTATAAATGTATAGGGATACGGACTTAACATTATTTCGTTACCACAATCTATGTTGCTACGATAATCCACGTGGTCAAAATCATAGCGGCTACGACATAACGATGATAATTGAGACGTCTTGTTTCCCGCTAAAAAAGAGTGGATATTTTTAACGGGTTATCTTTCTTATAGAACTATGGAAATTTAAATAGCGCGACTGACTTTAAATTGTCCCATTAACGAACGTAAATCTTCGGCTAAATTAGCCAAGTGTTCACTCGATTGAGCAGTAAGAGTTGAACCACCAAGTACCTCTAGCCCGGATTGGCTGATACTCACGATACTTTGGTTTATTTCTTCTGCTGTCGCAGCTTGTTGCTCACAAGCGGTAGCAATTTCCATGTTCATACAGTTAACATCATCCACTGATTTATCAATAATATTTAGAGAGCCGCTCGCCTTTTTGGCATTATCAGCACTGCTATCGACCATATGCCTACTTTGATCTATCGCTTGCACAGCTTGTGTCGCTTTGTCCTGAAGATCAGCGATTAAACGATGAATATCGGAAGTTGTCGCTTGAGTCCGCTGAGAAAGATTTCTTACCTCTTCCGCCACAACTGAAAATCCTCGTCCTGCTTCGCCAGCTCTAGCAGCCTCAATTGCAGCATTAAGGGCAAGCAAATTTGTTTGGTCTGCGATTTCACTGATGCTTTTCACAAACCCACTAATAGCATTGCTTTCGTTACTAACAGATTGAACTTTATTTGAAGAGAACTGAATTTGGGAAACCAGCGTATTTATCTCATTTGAATTTGACGAAACAACGTCGCTGCCTAACGAAACTTCACGCTTAGCTAATCCTGCCGTAGTTGATGCTTGTATAGTGCTGTCGGCAACCTGTTGAACGGTTGTTGTCATCTCCATCATAGCGGAAGCGACACCATCGGTATTAATTTGTTGAGACTGAATGGCTTGATTCGTTTGTTCAGTAGCCGCCGCAATATCTTGTGCGACGCTGGTTATCTGTTCACTTGAGAACAGTACTTTACTAATGGTAGCGTCTAATTTTCTGGCCATAACGTTGATGTTCTCTAACAGGACACCAATTTCGTCTTTACTATTACTTTGGATCGAAACATTGAAATCACCGTTGGCGACTTGCTTCGCGGCGTCTACAGCAACATGTAAAGAACGTACGATTCTTCGAGTGAAGAGGCCCCCGAGTAAAACTCCGATGATAATACTAACCATGCTAACGATGACCATACCTTTTACCGCTGCGATTTCATGCGCTTCTGTTTGCAGCAAAGCGTTTTTGGTTAGACTTTCAATGCTCACCAGAAAGTTTTCAAGGTGCGTATTAAACAGTTGTTGATTATGTTCGATCGTTTTGAGTTGTTCTTCCGCCGCTTCCACGTTACCTAGGTCAATATTAACTAATAAGCTTTCAGAAATAGAGTGATAACTACTGTGTTCATTCTTTAATTGCTCTAACCCACTTTCCAATGCTTGGATTTCATTTAACAACTCGACTGTATTGGCGTTTTCTCTCGCATGTTTAAGTATGCTTGCCACTTCTTCCAGTTCTTGTTCAATTTCCGTACTTAGTTGAGTGAACTGTTTATGATAGGTCGTCTTATCCTCTGAACTTCCTTTCAAACCAGCAACTCTCATTGATTTTTCAAGTATTATTGCACCCTCTAACTGCTTGGTTGTCATGGTTGTAGTTAGCTCAGTCAACGGAATATCATCTTCAACAATACCGTGAAGCTCAGTCTTAATTTTCTGCATTTGATAATAAGCAAAAAACGCCACAACGAGCGTAAGCGATAACATTATAGAAACGATTACCGTCATTTTGGTTTTAATACTCTGATTGTTGAAATAACTCATCATTATCGATATTTCCAGCATATTGAGGACGTTTTATCGTCTTGGTTATAGATAGATTCAGCATGTGAATATTTATAACAGCAAATTATGGAGAAATTATGGAGTGGAGAATATTTGATAGGATATTTTAGAAAGCGGCTTGGCTTGAAAAGGTGAGAAAAGAGCCTTCATATAAAGGCTCTTCTACATGACACTCACTTAAACTTTAAAATATTTTAAATGATTGCTGAGATCAGATGAAGTTTGTACCAATATCTGACTTTGTTCTGCTAAGTTTGTTGCCGCACAACTCATCTCGTTAGCGGAGGTGTTGATGATGGTTACATTTTCATTGATTTCGTTAGATACAACACCTTGCTCTTCAGCAGATGAGGCAATTTGAGTCACCATATCATTAGCTTGATTCAGTTGTTCTACCATGCGGGCTAACTCTTCGCGTGTTTCTTCTGAACTGGATACACAGTTTTGAACTTTTTCACGGCTTAATAGCACCGCTTTCGACGCATCTAGAGCGCTTTTAGTCAGTGTATCTATAGAGTTTTGGATCTGTTCAGTGGACTCGTTAGTACTCGAAGCCAAATTTCTTACTTCATCGGCGACCACTGCAAACCCTCTACCTTGCTCCCCTGCTCTAGCCGCTTCAATTGCCGCATTCAATGCGAGTAAGTTAGTCTGTTCAGATATATTTTGGATGACATTAACCACTTCGGAAATACTCATCACCCCTGTTTTAAGCTGCTCGACCAGCTCTGATGTTAAAGCCATCTGTTGATCGGCACTTTCTATATTCTCCACCGTTTTCTCCATATCTTCACTGCTACTTTTGGCTTGTGTAGCAACAGAATCGGTGGTATTAGAGGCTTGTTCGGCGTTTCTAGAGACTTCTATTGTTGCCGCCGTCATCTGATTCATAGCGGTAGATAATAAGTCTAACTGAGAATATTGGGATTGAATGCTAACCGCACTTTGCTCACTCGATGACGCAATATTACTGACAAGGTCAGTGGATTGGTTGGCGGAATCATTAGCAAGATTAAACGCGGTTTGAAGCTTTTCCAACATGGTGTTCATATCTCTGCAGATATCACCAATTTCATCTTTTCTTGAAGTTTTAAGCCTAATGGTTAAGTCACCGTCAGAAATTTGATGCACCTTGCCAAGTAATTTCTCTATTGGCATCACGATATTGCGGCCTAACAGAAAGCTAAAAAAGGCCAGCACGATTAAAGCCACGCCAATAGCAAAACTGGCGATAATCAAATCAGAAATAAACGTTTGATTAATATCGCTGACTAACAAACCGGTACCAATGATCCAGTTCCATTCTGGCATTAAAGATACGAACGAAATTTTATCAAGAATTTGCTGATCAGGCGCTTTCCAAGAGTAGGCGAGAAAGCCCTGCCCTTGCGTTTTACCAATGGTTGCCATTTCTCGCCAGTGGTATTTTCCAGAGCCATCTTGAAAACCAGAGGCATCTTTTCCTGTCAGCTCAGTTTTGATTGGATGCATAACAACAACATTATTTGGGCTGGTAATCCAAAAATAGTTGTTCCCTTCATAACGTAACGATTTTATAGCAGAAATTGCCTGTTTCTTTGCTTCTTCTTCTCCTAACACATTGGATTGCTTGTAGTAGTGTTCAGCTAGACTCATTGCCGATTCTACTTGAGCTTGTAACTTGGTCTTGCGCTCTTCAAGCGAACTTTTTTTCTGTTCTAGTAGTTGAAACAAGCTAACGGAAATGATGATAGCAACGGACACCAAAACCAGAACATGCAGTTTTTTTCGAATAGATAGATTCCCTAGCCAATCCATAAATTTTTCTCCAACGACGTATAACTAAAATTTTATTTTTATTTGAGTATTTAGCGTAGCGTATATGTAGGAATTTTGTAATCAACTGGTGAATAGATTGAATTAGATCAAGTTTATCCAAGTATCGGGTTATGAAAATGTTAATTTCGTCTATTTATCAATATGTTCCTATGTTCGTTATCCCGTTCAAATTTGATGGTTATGGGGGTTGAAAGCGCTATGATTTTCAAATAATCGTTACCACGTTCTGTTTTAGCATTCCCGTCTTCCACCGATACTGTGACGTCTTTATCTAGAGTAACCAAATAAGTAAACGCATTGCCAGATTGATTAAGCAGCTCTAACAGATAGTTTCTGTTTCCCATAGCAAAATGACAGTCTTCAGGCAAATAACATTTTGTATTTATTTGTGAATAACTTATCGTTCTCCAGGTAAAGGCACTTATCAATATCACTAACATAACCAAGAGTTGTATTAGTCTTGCTTTGGTTAATTTTTCTGCAGCCATTTATCTGTCTCCTGCAACAAACTTCAAAGTTTTAGAATTAAATCTTCCCAGTTATCAAAAATGTAGGTTAATTCGTTGTCATTAAAATGTTAAATCCATTATTATGTCCGATGAAAATACCATTCCAAACAGTACATTGATAGGATTTTCCCATTAAAGGGCCGGTTTTGTTAGTCTGAGGAATGTATTACGACGTAAAGTCGAAAATTAGAAATAAAGTCGTCATTAAGAAAATTGGAAGCATAAAAAATGAGCCAAGTACAACAGCTTGAGCACAACTATAACTATACTGTCGTCCGTCAATTCACCTTAGTTACTATTCTATGGGGTATTGTTGGTATGGCCGTTGGGGTATTGATTGCTGCTCAGTTAGTTTGGCCACAGCTTAACTTTGATACGCCGTGGTTAACCTATAGTCGATTACGCCCGCTACATACCAACGCAGTTATTTTTGCGTTTGGAACAAGCGCCCTTTTTGCAACATCTTATTATGTAGTTCAACGTACATGCCAAACAAGATTGTTTGGTGGAGCCTTAGTACCCTTCACATTTTGGGGATGGCAAGCAATTATATTGTCTGCTGCTATTTCTCTTCCTTTAGGGTATACAACAAGTAAAGAATACGCAGAGTTAGAGTGGCCAATTGATATTGCTATTGCAGTTGTTTGGGTTGCTTACGCTGTGGTGTTTTTTGGAACCTTAGTAAAACGTAAAACCTCCCATATATATGTGGCAAACTGGTTCTTCGGTGCATTTATACTTACCGTTGCCGTGCTTCATATTATGAATAGTCTTGCGATTCCTGTTTCTATGGGTAAATCGTACTCTGTCTATGCTGGAGCCGTTGATGCAATGGTTCAATGGTGGTACGGACACAATGCCGTAGGATTCCTGTTAACAGCTGGGTTCTTAGGTATGATGTACTACTTTGTACCAAAACAGGCTGAACGTCCGGTATATTCTTACCGATTATCTATTGTTCACTTTTGGGCATTGATTGCACTGTATATTTGGGCTGGTCCTCACCACCTACATTACACTGCTCTACCTGATTGGACTCAGTCTCTTGGCATGGTTATGTCGCTTGTGTTATTTGCACCTTCTTGGGGGGGCATGATTAACGGTATCATGACGCTATCAGGCGCGTGGCATAAACTTCGTTACGACCCTATTCTACGTTTCTTAATTGTTTCTCTATCTTTCTATGGTATGTCTACCTTCGAAGGCCCGATGATGTCAATTAAGACAGTTAACGCCCTTTCTCACTACACTGACTGGACTATCGGTCACGTTCACTCTGGTGCGTTAGGTTGGGTTGCTATGGTGTCAATCGGTTCGGTTTATCACCTAATTCCTAAACTGTTTAACCAAGAAAGAATGTACTCAGTTAGCTTGATCAATGTTCACTTCTGGTTAGCAACTATTGGTACCGTTCTGTATATCGTCGCTATGTGGATTTCTGGTGTAATGCAAGGTTTGATGTGGAGAGCAGTTAACGCTGACGGCACATTAACATACAGCTTTGTTGAGTCAGTACAAGCGTCATACCCGTTCTACACTGTTCGTTTTATTGGTGGCTTTATCTTCCTTTCAGGTATGTTCCTGATGGCTTATAACGCTTACAAAACGATTTCTGCACCTAACGATAGCCTAAAAGCTATCGAGCAACCGGCATAGGAGGTTGATGAATGAGTTCTAATTCAAATAATCGCCACGAACTGGTTGAACGTAATGTTGGTTTGTTGGCAATTCTAATCGTCTGTGTAATCAGCCTTGGTGCGTTAGTTGAGATCGTTCCACTAATGTTCCAGAAACAAACAAACGAACCAGTAGATAATCTTCGTCCTTACACTGCTCTGCAAATGGAAGGTCGAGATATTTATATTCGTGAAGGCTGTAATGTTTGTCACAGCCAAATGATACGTCCATTCCGTGCCGAAACTGAACGTTATGGTCACTACTCTGTTGCTGGTGAAAGTGTATGGGAACACCCATTCTTATGGGGTTCTAAGCGAACTGGTCCTGATTTGGCTCGTGTTGGCGGTCGTTATTCTGATGATTGGCATAGAGCACACCTTTTAGACCCTCGAGCTTTGGTTCCTGAGTCCAATATGCCTGCTTTTCCTTGGTTAGCTGAAAATGTTCTTGATGGTGAACTCATCGAGAAAAAGCTAACGGTATTCCGCGATCAATTTGGTGTTCCATATACCGATGAACAGATTGCAAATGCAGAAGGTGAAGTTAAAGGTAAAACAGAGATGGAAGCATTGATTGCTTACCTTCAATCTCTCGGTCATGCAATGAAATAAGGAGGATAGAAATGAATATTGCTACGTTTCATTCCATCTTAACTGTTGCGGTTTTTGTAAGCTTCTTAGGCGTGTTTTGGTGGGCATTTAGTAAGAGCCGAAAATCACGCTTTGAAGAAGACGCAAATCTAGTTTTTGCTGATGAGCAAGACTCTTCGACCAAGACAGATAAAGGAGTAAGTAACTAATGACGTCTTTTTGGAGTATATGGATAATTGTAATCACATTCGCGACACTTATCGGATGTGCAGTGATGCTTGCTTGGTGCTTAAAAGATAAAATGGGCGTCGAGGAAGGCGAAGATATGGGACACGAATACGATGGTATTCGTGAACTCAATAACCCACTACCTAAATGGTGGAGTTATCTGTTTATCAGTACCTTCGTTTTTGCCGCGATTTATCTAGCCCTTTTCCCAGGTTTAGGTAATTTTAAAGGCTTCTTAGGCTGGACTAGTTCAGACCAAACGGTTATGAATATTGACGAGTCACGTAAGTCGATTGAAAACTCGCAGCAAAACAAACTGCTAGATGAGTATGCGAAAGAGTTGGACGATGCAAACACCTATTTTGGTGAAGCATTTAACCGCTTAGCCTACAAAGACGGCGGCAACGAGCTACGCTCAATCCCTGAAATTGCAGCGGATCCTGAAGCGCTGAAAGTTGGGCAACGCCTATTCTTGCAAAACTGTTCACAATGTCATGGTTCTGATGCAAGGGGTCAAATTGGCTTCCCTAACCTAGCGGACAACGCATGGTTATATGGCGGTGAACCTCAAGCTATCGTAAATACCATCATGCATGGCCGTATTGGTGCTATGCCAGCTTGGAATGATGTTTTAGGCGAAGATGGTGTAAAAGAGGTTGTTACTTATACCCTTAGCCTTTCTGGACGTAGTGTAAACGCCAGAGAAGCTGCGGCAGGTAAAACTCGCTTTGTGGTATGTACAGCTTGTCACGGTACAGATGGTAAAGGTAACCCCGCTGTTGGTGCACCGGATCTAACCGATAATATTTGGTTATTTGGTGATACAAGAGCAGATGTTACGGCTACAGTCGCAAATGGTCGTCAAGGTGTTATGCCAGCATGGAAAGACATCCTAGGTGAAGAAAAAGTTCAGCTAGTATCCTCCTATGTATGGAGCCTAAGTAACTCCGAGCAATAACTCAAACCTAGATCTAGCCCCAGTTCCTGGGGCTTTTCTTATTCTAAAATTACCCAATCTAAACTAGTCGAGATCTTTTATGATTAAGCCTTGGTATAAGCAGTTTTGGCCGTGGTTTCTTATTTTTCTGCCGTTAAGTGTTGTGGTAGCAAGTTTCACTACCCTATTTATCTTCTCAAATAACTCCGTCTCTTTAGTCGCTGAAGATTACTACAAGAAAGGAAAAGCGATTAATATCGACCTTTCAAAGATAGAAGCGGCAAATGCCTTGGGTGTCTCTGCAGCGGTTAGGTCGAGAAACAATGTCATCACGGTGATTTTTGATAAGGGCCAGTTAGATGTTTATCCTGCCCTAACTATCACCTTTAGCCACCGAACGTTAGCAGATAAAGACTTTATTCAAACAGTAAGTTCTGACGCTCAAGGACGTTACAGCATAACGTTGTCAGATGATATGGCCGGCCCTTGGTTTGTAAAGGTAGAACCTTTTACTAAACAATGGCTTATTCAAGGAAAGGTTACTTTCCCGTCTGTGGAACCTACCATTTTAGTTAATTAAACGCTGGACTCGTTAATGATCAAAACGTGTTATCACTGTGGTGAAGATGTACCAGAAAACACGAACTTTACCGTGGAAATTTTCAAGAAGCAGCGGGACATGTGTTGTCCCGGTTGCCAAGCTGTCGCACAAACTATCGTCGATAGTGGGCTGGTTAGTTACTATCAATATAGAACAGAAACGGCCGAAAAAGCTGAGTTAGTTCCTGAGCAGCTAATGTCACTGTTGAATTACGATGATGATGATGTGCAATCAGAGTTCGTCCGCAAAAGTGAATCAAGTTCAGAAGTTACTCTTTCCCTTGAAGGTGTAACGTGCGCCGCTTGTGCGTGGTTGATTGAAAAACAGATCAACGGCCAATCTGGTGTGAACCAAATCCGAGTAAACACCACAACAAACAGAGCCATTCTTAATTGGGATAGCCGTAAAACTAAGTTAAGCGATCTGCTATCAACCATACACAAGCTCGGATACAAAGCTGCCCCATTCGAAGCAGATGCCCATGAAGCGACCTATCATGAATCCATGAAACAGTATCTGTATCGATTGGGGATCGCGGGCATTGCCACCATGCAGGTGATGATGTTAGCTGTAGCGTTATACTTTGAAATATTTGGAGATCTTGACGCTGAGTTTAAACAATATCTACGTATTGTGAGTCTGATTTTCGCGACACCAGTATTGGTTTATTCTGCCCTTCCTTTCTATATCAACGCTTGGAGAAGCTTAAAAGGCAAAACCTTGGGTATGGACGTCCCTGTGTCCATTGCTCTGATTTTTGCATATGTGGCTAGTGTTGTCGCCACGGTACAAGAAAAAGGCGAAGTATTTTTTGAATCTGTTTCAATGTTTACTTTCTTCTTGTTACTTGGCCGTTTCCTAGAGATGAGAGCACGACGTAAAGCGGCGGCAGCGAGTGCCAACCTTCTAAAACTCATCCCTACAATGGCGACAAAGTTAGATGGAAGCCAAATACCCGTTCGTAATTTGAAACCCGGTGACAGAGTAAGAGTGCTTCCCGGTGAACACATTCCTGCGGATGGCGTGATTATTGCTGGTCGAATCCACGTTGACGAGTCAATGCTCACGGGAGAGTCTATCCCTGTAGTTAAAGCGGTTAATGAAATGGTTTATGCAGGAAGCATCAATACTGACGAATCCTTTGATCTCGAGGTTACCTCTAGTAAAGCGGAGTCCATGTTAGCAAATATAGTCCGGCTGCAAGACGAAGCTCAAATGACCAAACCTAAGATTGCACAGTTGGCCGATGTGGTTGCTCGTTATTTCGTAGCCGTGATACTGATTACAGCGTCTGCCACATGGCTTTATTGGCAGCAACATCAACCAGACGATGCATTTTGGATAATGCTCTCTGTTTTGGTTGCAACTTGCCCTTGCGCTCTATCTTTAGCAACACCGACAGCTATTACTTGCTCAACCTCTAAAATGGGAGATCTTGGCTTACTACTAAGAAAATCGCATGTGTTTGAGACGCTGTGTAAAGTTAATCACCTTATTATCGATAAAACTGGAACCCTAACTCAGGGAGCCATTAAGTTGGATGCTGTAGAAACTCACTCAGATTTGACGGATGAGATCTGTCTAGCGATTGCGGCTTCGTTAGAATGTCATGCCAATCACCCCATTGCTAAAGCGTTTGAAGGAAAAGGGTCCAGCGATGTTGTCGTAACAGATGTACGAAACGTTATTGGTTCAGGAATAGAGGGACAATGGCAAGGGCAACCTTGTAAAATTGGTAACGCCTTGTTTGTATGTGGTACGAGCGCTCTTTCCGGCAACAACGCTATTTATTTATCGGTCGCAGGGGAGCACGTTGCGACCTTTGGTTACTCCGATCCTATTCGAAGTGAAAGTAAAGTATTTATCCAATCACTAACGGATATGGGAATGAAGATAACCCTGCTTACTGGTGACAACCAATCGAATGCGTTAAAGGTTGCAGAAGCTGTTGGAATTAACTACGTTGTGTCTAATGCCTCGCCTAAAGATAAACTCGCTTTTCTTAAGTCGTTAGACGACTCTCATATAACCCTGATGGTAGGTGACGGCATTAATGATGCTCCTACTCTATCTGGTGCTCACTTATCTGTGGCTATGGGAGGCGGTACTGACGTAGCTAAAGCATCTGCAGACATGGTTCTGCTTGGTGACAAGTTAAATAAAATAACCAAGGCGCGCGAGTTGGCCATTAAAACACGCAATATCATTAGACAAAATTTGGCATGGGCATTAGGCTACAACCTATTGATTTTACCACTCGCAGTCGCGGGATATGTTGCTCCCTATATCGCGGTTGTTGGCATGTCAGCAAGCTCAATTATTGTTGTTACCAACTCATTAAGGTTACTCAAAAAAGATGGCTAGTCTTTATATATTAATTCCAATCGCTATATTGCTGGTTTGTGTCGCCGTGGCAATTTTTTTGTGGGCGGTAAAAAGCGAGCAGTTCGAAGATCTGGAACGTCAAGGGCACAGTATCCTGTTTGATGAAGATGAGCCAGAGATAAAGAACAAAGATGAACATTGATTTAATTGGTGCTCTATTTGTCGGCTTTTTGGGCTCAGCTCACTGCGTAGGCATGTGTGGTGGAATAGCGTCAGCAATGAGCATAAACATTACCGCCAAGTCTGACCGTTTGTTGACTATCCTCTGTTACAACTTTGGTCGGCTATCCAGTTACACTCTGGCCGGATTTGTCGTCGGTGGCGCAATTTCCAGCGCTTCCAGCTTGGTAACCGATTATTCGGTATTGAATTGGTTACGTTTTTTATCCGCTTTTGTGATGATTGTTCTCGCCTTGCATATCGGAAAGTGGTGGCAAGGTATTATTTATATAGAAAAGCTCGGACAATGGTTATGGCGTTTTATTAATCCCATCGCAACAAAACTGCTTCCGCTCTCTTCTCCTTTTCAAGCCCTTCCTCTCGGCTTTTTATGGGGATGGTTACCTTGTGGCCTTGTATATTCTGCTCTTACATGGGCAGCGGTTTCTGGAAGTGGCATAAATGGCAGCTTAACTATGCTGGCATTTGGTATTGGAACACTCCCCTCAATGCTGCTAGTTGGTATTAGTGCCGAATATGTAAACAGAGTCAAAACATCGACCGTTTTTAGGCAGATAGGCGCTATGCTTCTTCTTGCTTATGGTGGTTATATTGCCCTGTCAACATTTTCTCTTTTGAGTTAACAATTTATAACTTTTTGAATTATTAGCTAGTTATTTCACTACCTTTTAGTTAAGAGCAGTGTTAAAATATTGATGTATATCAAATAGTGACTCGGAAGTTATGATTTCAGAAAAACAAGCGACTAAACGAATCCAATCCGGTGGATGTGCTATCCACTGTCAGGATTGCAGCATTTCACAACTATGTATTCCATTTACATTGAGTGAATCTGAGCTTGATCAATTAGATCAAATAATCGAACGAAAAAAACCGATTCAAAAAGGACAAGAGTTGTTTAAAGCGGGTGACGAATTAAAGTCACTATATGCAATTCGTTCAGGAACAATCAAAAGCTATACCATTACTGAGCAAGGTGACGAGCAAATTACTGCATTTCATTTAGCCGGTGATTTGGTTGGTTTTGATGCGATCAATGGCAACGCCCACCCCTCTTTTGCTCAAGCACTAGAAACGTCAATGGTTTGTGAAATTCCTTATGAAATTCTAGATGACTTATCGGGTAAAATGCCGAAACTTCGCCAACAAATTATGCGATTAATGAGTAGCGAAATTAAAGGCGACCAAGACATGATTCTTCTTTTATCAAAGAAGAATGCGGAAGAACGATTAGCTGCTTTTTTATATAATCTTTCCACTCGTTTTTCCCAGCGTGGTTTCAGTCCAAGAGAATTTCGATTAACCATGACTCGTGGTGATATCGGCAATTACTTGGGGCTTACCGTTGAAACCATAAGTCGGCTATTAGGCCGTTTCCAAAAATCTGAGATTCTAAGTGTGAAAGGTAAATACATTACCATTCTTGACCACGAAGAGCTGAAAATCTTAGCTGGAATATCTCAAGAAGAATAACTGCAAAGTGGCTCAGAAATGAGCCACTTCATATTTCTACCCTCCGAAAATTTCTTTTGCTAAAAAATTCGTTCTAAATAAGCTACATTTACTATATGTAGTTGATAACTCTTCGCTTCTACTCCATAAATAAGGAGCTTTTATGAGTATTTATAATAAAATTTTAGTCGTTGCAGATGTGAATAATGAGTCACAGCCTGCGCTGGCAAGGGCTATGCAGTTAGCTCGCAAAAGCGTATCAAAAAGCCATATAACGTTATTTCTCTCTATCTATGATTTTTCTTATGAAATGACATCAATGCTTTCTCTTGATGAGCGCGATGCTATGCGTAAAGGCGTTATTCAGCAAAGAGAATCATGGATGAAAGAAGTGGCAGCACCTTACATCGACGATAGTGTAGAGTTTTCGGTTAAAGTGGTTTGGCACAATAGGCCTTATGAGGCGATCGTTGCTGAAGTCTTTGCTGGTAACCATGAGATCTTAATTAAGGCAACACGAAAGCATGATGTTTTAGAGTCGGTCATCTTTACACCAACAGATTGGCATCTGCTTCGTAAAAGTCCCTGCCCTGTACTTTTGGTTAAAAACCATGAGTGGCCAGAAAACGGAAACGTGGTAGCGTCGGTTCATGTCGGTTCAGAAAACCCAACCCATCTGGAACTTAATAACTGTATCGTTGAGCAAGCTAAAAATCTCTGCTCACGGCTGGATGCGACGCCTTACTTAGTAAACTGCTATCCGGTGACACCGGCAAACATTACTATCGAGTTGCCGGAATTTGATCCTACAACCTATTCCGATGCCGTCAGAGGCCATCACCTAAAAGAGATGAAGGCGCTAAGGCAAAAACACTGCATTGATGAAGAGCAGACCAGAGTAGAGCAAGGACTCCCTGAAGATATTATCCCCGCGGTTGCAAATGAGCTATCTGCCGGTCTGGTTATCCTTGGAACAACCGGACGAACAGGCATGTCTGCTGTTTTTATTGGTAACACCGCAGAGCATGTTATTGATAAAATCAATTGTGATGTTTTGGCGCTTAAGCCTGCTGGTTTTATCAGCCCTCTTGACCCAAATCAATCCGCTTAATAAAGCAACGTAATAAATAACCATAAAAGCCCTCATTGAGGGCTTTTACTACTAGCATCCTGCTAAATTATCCGTATCATACTCAGTCTATTTTTCTTAGGTTAACAGACAGCAAATTTATGACTGAGCAATCTCTCCAGCGTACTAAAGCGCAGCAATATAATTTCAATAAATTACAAAAGCGTCTTCGTCGCAATACTGGTCAAGCAATTGCTGACTACAACATGATAGAAGATGGTGACCGTATTATGGTCTGTCTATCTGGTGGTAAAGATAGTTTTACTATGCTTGAAATCCTCTTAAGCCTTAAGAAAAGTGCCCCAGTATCATTTGAACTTATCGCAGTTAATTTAGATCAAAAACAGCCCGGATTTCCAGAGCATATTCTTCCTGAGTACCTAGAAAGTCTAGGTGTTGAGTACAAGATAGTTGAAGAAGACACTTACTCAATCGTACAGGACAAAATTCCAGAAGGAAAAACAACTTGTTCGCTTTGCTCTCGTTTGCGTCGTGGCATCTTATACCGTACCGCAACAGAACTGAAAGCAACAAAAATAGCCTTAGGCCACCATAGAGACGATATTATCGAAACCATGTTCCTTAACATGTTCCATGGTGGAAAAATGAAAGGAATGCCCCCTAAGCTGGTTTCTGATGATGGTAAACATGTTGTCATTAGGCCGTTAGCTTATTGTCGTGAAAAAGACATTATCAAGTACGCAGAGAAGCGTGAATACCCTATCATTCCATGTAATTTATGTGGTTCGCAACCTAACCTTCAACGCCAGCATATTAAACAGATGTTGAATGGTTGGGATAAGCAGTATCCTGGTCGTATTGAGACTATTTTCACAGCAATGCAAAACGTTGTTCCTAGCCACTTAGCGGATCACCAGTTATTTGACTTCAAATCTATTAACCGAGACTCTGGTGTCATAAATGGTGGTGATATTGGCTTTGATAGAGAAGAGCTGCCTACGTCAGCACCAACGGAAGATGTCATGGAGTTCGACCCAGCACTGCAACTGGATGTGACGAATCTATAATTCTTTAAGTTAATTTAAGTTCGGACATGAAAAAGGCTGCGATTGCAGCCTTTTTCTTCTTTAATTTGTAAACTTATTTATTTCTTAGCAGAGGGTAACCAAGGAAGAACGCGAGTGGTTTCTTCAGGAATAGTAATCGTATTGCCCTTTCCGATATCTGCTAACAGAATTCTTGCTTTACCATCTTCTATTGCTACTGACTTACCATTAGAGAAAAGAATGTTGCCTTGTGTCTCTGGGGTGAACTCCAGGGTTAAACCTTCAACCTCAGGAGTAAACCAACTGGCAAACATGCCTCCAAGGTCTTCTAACATGCTTTGCATTTGCGGCAGTATGGTTTCGATTTCCTGGTAACTGACACTTCCGTTCATTGGTTGCTTAGTCATTACAACCAACGAGAAATCACAACGTTGATCCATCGGTGTACGAACAAACACCAAAGGATTAGCGCTCTTCAAGTTGCTATCCACTGGCAGAAGTACTTCTTTGGTTGGTGCTATGGTCAGTTCTTCATAATGTTTCTCTTTTTCCATCCACGCCTTTTCAATGCTACAAAGTTCTTTGCTGTCAGCGTTGATAAAAAAGAAACCGACTTTGACCTCTTCATGCCCTTCCTTTACATTGTTTTTTAACTGCGAATATAACTTTGAATAGGTAAACATGTATTCTTGAGCAGAGACATGACTTGTCGTTATCGATAGTCCGATAAAAAGCAGAGATATTATTATTTTCATATGTTATTAACTGGCTTTCCAAAATTTCTGATTTACTCGAATCATACTTTGAAGATCATCAATATATGCTTGACCTCGTTCAGAGTACTTTAAGAGTCCGTTAGTGAGCTGTGTAGCAGCGCTATCTGTTAAAATACTATCTCCGCTTGCCACAATATTCGCTCTTATCTGACGTAGTTGAGCGTACGCCTTATTGCGATTCACATTCATAAAATAGCCATGAACAGATTCAGACATAGAATCAAATTTAGCCACTTCATGACTTGCTCCTTCAATACGTTGCAAAGGAACTAAGCCGCAACCTTTGTTATAACACCATTGGCCAAAATAGTTATTTGCTTCACGCGCAAAACGTGAGGTCCCCCAAGCCGACTCATTAGCCGCTTGAGTTAATACCAATGCTTCTGGGATCAGGTTTATTTTCATCAGCATAGTGGCAAACCACTGTGAAGTGAGTCCACTGTCAGGGACCTTGCTGGCATACTTCTCACCAAGCTGCTGAGCAAAACTGATATCTGCTGACGTCATGTCATCCGAGTGAAACGCCGTCTCAATAACTTTCAGCTGAGATCGCTCTTTGCTAATACGTAGGTTCTCAGCTTCGACTGCAGGACGGAGATAATCAAAAAAGGCTTGTTTCTTTTTGTTGGCATCAGTAATGGCCGCAAAATCAGGTTTATCCTGACTAACATAACGGCTTCCCTCGCCGACACGGCTATCTACCGTGTCATCTGCCGCTCCTTCGTCTTTAACAAACGGGGCAAGCAACATGGCTACAAGCGCAATTGCGGCTAATAATTTAAAAAGATTATGCATTAAATATTTGCGAACCTTTATCCGATTTATCTTTCTCTACTGGCTCATCAGTGGAGTCATTATTGTCGTCTGAATCATTGTCATCATGACTATCGTCATCATCGTCATTTGAGTCATCGTTGTCTGAGTGATTATTGAAACGGTCAGCTGTGTTATCAACGTCAGGAGCGATGATCTTCAAAGTAATACCAAACATATTACGATAGATAATCCCTTTCATATGGAAAAACAGCGGCAGTACCACAACCAATAAAAATCCGTACGAAATAGCAGCAACAAACAACAGCACCATCATAATTGTGTATAAACCAATGATAGGAAACAATTTTTTGTTAACGGCACGGAAAGAGATCCACAATGACTGAATTGGCGATATTTTTTTCTCGCAGATGAGCAGTATTGAATTACTGAATGCCACAGATAAATACATAGAAAGTAATGGTATAAGCATACCACCTATCCCTTGTAGCACTAGGCTAAACAGAGTGGCGATGATGACTGGAACCGTGAACTGAAGACCCTTCAAGATATGTTGTGGCTTGCTCATTAATCCAGCACTGTGGCTCATGGCCATGAGAGAGACGCCCGCATAAATCGGAGCCGAAATGACTTCATAGCTAAAATTAGCCACAAATATCGCTTCAAAAATGCCTTGCTCTATTAATTCTGGGTTATCGAACATTTGCAGTATCAAAGCGGGATCACCTATCTGCAACTTCAGTGCAAGATAAAAGATAACAAGTTGAACCGCTAGCAACGCAATGATGGCTGGAGAAAAAGAAAGAAAATGCCGGATAGTATGTTTCCACGCCTCTCCGAGCACAGAAAACATATTTAATTCATAATTTCCAGACAGTGCTTTATCAATCGAACCGCCTATAACAAAATCTTTCTCTATATTCTTATTCATATCGTATTCCGAGCAGGGAATTAGCCCTCAACTCTAAATTAAAAAATTACGCCACAGTATACCCATCTACCCTAAAGATACCAGTGCCGAGCATTGCTATGGGCTGCTATTTACTATTAACTTCTCATTACAATAGCCAAGCAATTATCAATGAGGCTATTCTCACTTGATTTAACGCCATTTTAGTTAAAATAAAGTCAATAAATCCAATCAAAGTACTTTAATTTCAGCAGATCTACGACTATTATTCGCTTCGTTTATAAATCACTCAGTATATGAGTTAGCCGGGAGGTTGGCATAAGTTGAATCAGGTAGCTTCGAAAGAGAATCCAGTAGTTAAATTGAGCGGGATTTCAAAGAGTTTCGACGGTAAAGAAATCATTAGTAATCTAAATTTAGATGTGAATCATGGTGAGTTTCTAACGATTCTTGGTCCATCAGGTTGTGGTAAAACAACCGTATTAAGAATGATTGCAGGTTTTGAGCAAGTAGACAGCGGTACAATACTACTTGGAAGTGACAATGTCACTGATGTCCCATCAGAGAAAAGGCCCGTCAATACAGTATTTCAGAGCTATGCCCTATTCCCCCACATGACGGTTTTTGACAACGTTGCATTTGGGCTGCGAATGCAAAAAGTCGCCAATGAAGAGATCGAGCCAAGAGTAATGGAGTGCCTACGAATGGTTAGGCTTGATGAGATGGCGCAACGAAAGCCTCACCAGTTATCCGGTGGACAACAGCAGCGTATTGCTATTGCACGAGCTGTTGTTAATAAGCCCAAAGTTCTATTACTTGATGAATCATTGTCAGCTCTAGATTATAAATTACGTAAGCAGATGCAGATCGAACTTAAGCAACTGCAACGCAAACTCGGCATCACTTTTGTCTTTGTTACCCACGATCAAGAAGAAGCTCTCTCCATGTCTGATCGTATTATCGTCATGCGAGACGGCGTAATTGAACAGGATGGCACGCCCAAAGAGATATATGAAGAGCCGAAAAACCTTTTTGTTGCACGCTTTATAGGCGAGATAAATGTCTTTAACGCGACTCCGATAAAGCGACTTGATGATAAGCGCATTGTTGCGTCCATCGAGGGAATCGAGTCAACCATTTATTATAAGGAAGCATTTACCGGTAGTGAGAGCCTGCAAGTTTTACTGCGCCCAGAAGATTTACGCCTTGAAGAGATTAAAGAGAACGTATCAAAAGGGATTGTAGGCCATGTGATAGATCGAACCTATAAGGGAATGACACTAGACTCTATCGTTGAGCTGGAATCTGGCAATAAGGTGATGGTCAGTGAGTTCTTTAATGAAGATGATCCCGATGTTGATCACTCTCTTGGTCAAAAAGTGACAGTAACTTGGGTTGAAAGCTGGGAAGTGGTACTGAAAGATGGCGAGTAAGTTTGATCTGCAGAAGCTAATTATCGCCTTGATTGTAGGTTGGTTATCGGTATTTGTACTGATCCCTAATCTCATGATCATCGTTACCAGTTTTCTGACACGTGATGAAACCAACTTAATTGAACTCACGTTTAGTATTGATAACTATGCACGCTTGCTGGATCCCCTTTATGGCAAAGTGCTGATGCACTCCTTTTATATGGCTATCGTGGCAACGCTATTTTGCTTAGTCATCGGCTACCCCTTTGCCTACATCGTCGCTAATATGCCGACCAAGTGGCGCCCAATTATGCTATTTCTGGTCATAGTTCCTTTTTGGACCAACTCGTTAATTAGAACTTACGGCTTAAAAATAGTACTTGGCACTCAAGGTATTTTAAATAAATCACTGTTAGCTTTAGAGCTCATCGATAAACCGATTCGACTTATGTATAGCGAGTCAGCGGTGATGATCGGTTTAGTCTATATTTTGTTACCTTTTATGATACTACCGCTCTACTCAGCGATAGAGAAGCTCGATCATACCTATATTGAAGCTGCCAAGGATCTCGGAGCTAACAAGTTTCAAACCTTTGTTCGTGTGGTGTTGCCGTTAACAATGCCGGGCATTATTGGTGGTTGTTTATTAGTACTGCTTCCGGCATTAGGTATGTTTTATGTGTCTGACCTACTTGGCGGTGCAAAAAATCTATTAGTCGGAAACGTAATTAAAAGTCAGGTGCTTAATGCCAGAGATTGGCCATTTGGTGCTGCCACCAGTATTGCTTTAACCGCGGCGATGGCTTTGATGCTTTATGCTTATTATCGAGCCGGGAAGTTGCTAAATAAAAAAGTGGAGCTTGAATCATGAGACGATTAATCAACTCTAGCTTTTTATTTGTTGTTTACGCTTTCTTATATATGCCCATCATAGTACTGATTGCAAACTCATTTAACGCCAATAAATTTGGCATGAAATGGGGTGGATATACAACTAAGTGGTATCAAGCTTTAATCAACAACGACAGCCTAATGCAAGCTGCGTGGCACTCGTTAAGTATTGCGGTTTTTTCCGCAACCGCTGCGACCATTATTGGGAGTTTGACCGCCGTCGCGCTATTTAGATACTCGTTTAAAGGCAAAGGCCTCGTAAACGGTTTGCTTTTCATCGTCATGATGTCACCAGATATCGTGATGGCGATATCCCTACTCGCCCTATTTCTGGTGGTTGGCTTACAACTGGGTTTTATAACCTTGTTGGCCTCTCATATTACATTTTGTCTTCCTTTTGTGGTGGTAACGGTTTTTAGCCGATTAAATGGCTTTGATGTCAAAATGCTTGAAGCGGCAAAAGATCTCGGCGCAAGCGAATGGGTGATACTAAAGAAAATCATTTTGCCATTGGCTAAACCTGCGGTCGCGGCTGGATGGCTGCTAAGTTTTACCTTGTCACTAGACGATGTCATTATTAGTTCGTTTGTTACAGGCCCTGGCTATGAAATATTACCGCTTAAAATATACTCTATGGTTAAAGTCGGCATTTCTCCAGAGGTTAATGCATTAGCAACGATAATGCTGGTAGTCTCGCTATTGCTGGTCGTTATTTCCCAATTTCTGGCAAGAGAAAAAATTAAATAGTGAACTGAATAGAGCGTTATGCAACTGATCCTTAAAGGGGTTAAGTGTGTACAAACCTCATTTTCTTATTTAGAATCGCGCATTCAAACATGTGCTTTGTGCTTGCCACACTAACTGTCGTGGCATTCATTAACAAACTCTATGGAAATACAATGAAAAACTGGTCTAAAATTGTTTCTACTGCGTTATGTGCAGCCACCCTTTCAGCTCCAACTTTAGCTGCGGATGATGAACTCTACTTTTATAACTGGTCCGAGTATATTCCAAGCTCAGTGCTTGAAGATTTTACAAAGGAAACGGGCATCAAAGTTATCTATTCGACTTACGAGTCAAATGAAACTATGTATGCAAAATTAAAAACGCAGGGTAAAGGATATGACCTTGTAGTACCTTCTACTTACTTCGTGTCTAAAATGCGTAAAGAAGGAATGTTGCAACAAATCGATAAGCAACAACTGTCTCACTTCGCTGATCTAGATCCTAACTACCTGAACAAGTCATTTGACCCAGATAACAGCTACTCAATTCCTTATATTTGGGGCGCGACGGGTATTGGCGTCAATTCAGATATGCTAGACACTTCTGATATTAAAAGTTGGGACGATTTCTGGGATCCTAAATGGGAAGGTCAATTAATGATGATGGATGACTCACGTGAGTTCTTCCATATTGCATTAACTCGTTTAGGTTACTCTACCAATACGACTAATCCCGACGAAATCAAAGCTGCCTATGAAGAGTTGAAAAAGCTGATGCCAAACGTATTAGTATTTAACTCTGATTACCCTGCTAACCCGTATCTTGCAGGTGAAACATCGTTAGGTATGCTATGGAATGGTTCCGCATACACTGCTCGTCAGGAAGGCGCAAACATCGACATTATCTGGCCAGAAAAAGGCGCGATTTTTTGGATGGACAGCTTAGCTATTCCTACCGGAGCAGAAAATGTAGAAGCCGCTCATAAAATGATTAACTTCTTATTACGCCCAGAAAATGCGGCTAAAGTTGCATTAGAAATTGGTTACCCTACACCGGTAAAAAGCGCTTACCCATTACTGCCGAAAGAGTTTGCTGAGGATGAGAGCATCTTCCCTCCTCAACACATTATGGACAGCGGTTTTTGGCAAGACGAAGTGGGTGAAGCAAGTGTATTGTATGAACAGTACTTCCAAAAACTCAAAGTAGAGCAGTAAAAGTTGAGCAGTAAATAGCATTCAAACAAAAAGAGCGGCTTTCTAGCCGCTCTTTTTAGTTTTGATACCCAAATATATAGTCAATGGCGCTGGATCTCGTTTAAGCCTGCTTTGCCTCAACGTGGCTTAGTAACTCTTCAACCAATTGAGGAACAATCACGCTCGCTTTGCCATAACGTTTTTCTTCAAACTCCGTATCGACAGCACTTGGCTCTAAATTGATTTCGATGGTATGAGCACCATGCATACGGGCATCATGAACAAAACCGGCTGCGGGATAAACAACCCCAGATGTTCCAATGGAAATAAACAGGTCTGCTTCTTCTAGCGCAGCGTATATTTCCCCCATACGTAGTGGCATTTCGCCAAACCACACAATATGAGGTCGCATTTGAGAAGGAATTTGGCAACAGTGGCAAAGTTCACCTGTAACTATATCTTCTTTATGTTCAACAACCTGAGAAGACTCAGAGCAACGAGCTTTAAGAAGTTCACCATGCATATGGATAATACGATTGGTTCCACCTCTTTCATGTAAATTGTCAATATTTTGAGTAATTACCGTCACTTGACCATCAAGGTCTGCTTCGAGTTTGCCGAGTGCCAAATGTGCCGCGTTAGGTTGAATATCATCAGATTGGAGTTTACGACGACGCTGGTTGTAGAAGTCCTGAACGAGATCAGGGTTTGCGTGAAACCCTTCAGGAGTAGCAACATCTTCAATTTTATGATTTTCCCAAAGTCCATCTTGAGCTCTAAATGTTTTGATGCCTGATTCTGCAGAAATACCGGCGCCGGTTAAAATAACAATGTTGCGATATGGAAACGACATAATAAATCCTTTTACTGACACTTATTCGACTAACTATCTAATGTTATAGACTAAGTTTAGCACTTAGCCTATAACACTAATAGTTTTAAGGTTTTAGACTATAGTCGAAATGAGCCAAAGGTCTGTACCAATCTAAGCAATGATAGCGAACTGCCACAAGCTACTAGAAATATTACTCTTCGTTTATAGAACTGATTTTGTGTATTGAAAGATCGGCACCATTAAATTCATCTTCATGAGACAACCGAAGACCGGTAAGCTTGTCTAGTAGACCATACACAATCCAAGCGCCAATAACCGCGACAGCAATACCCAGCAAGGTACCGATGATCTGAACAGGTAGACTCACGCCACCTAGCCCACCAAGAGCGCTTTGACCGAAAATACCCGCAGCGATGCCACCCCAAGCTCCACAAACCCCATGTAGAGGCCACACGCCCAACACATCATCAATCTTGGTTTTGTTTTGCAAATAGGTAAATAGCCAGACAAACAGTGCTCCTGCAACTCCGCCAGTAACCAAAGCCCCCAGAGGATGCATCACATCAGATCCAGCACAAACGGCAACCAAGCCTGCTAACGGCCCATTATGGATAAAACCGGGATCGTTTTTGCCCGCAACCAATGACGCAATTATACCGCCAACCATCGCCATTAATGAGTTCATCGCCACTAAACCGCTAATGCCGTTAAGCGTCTGGGCTGACATGACATTAAAGCCAAACCAACCGACGCTAAGGATCCACGCACCAAGGGCTAAAAAAGGAATATTAGAAGGGGCAAAGTTAGTATGTTTTCCGGCTCGAATACGCCCTTTTCGCATGCCAAGAAACAGAACCGCAACCAAGGCAATCCAACCACCAACACCATGTACAACCACAGAGCCTGCGAAATCGTGAAAACCAGCTCCAAAGGTGTTTTCTAACCATTGTTGTACGCCGTAGTTACCGTTCCATATCATGCCTTCAAAAAGCGGGTACACGACTCCAACTGTAAAAAAGGTGGCCAACAATACCGGATAAAATCGTGCCCTCTCAGCAATACCACCGGATACAATCGCAGGGATGGCCGCCGCGAAAGTAAGTAAAAAGAAAAACTTAACTAACTCGTAACCATTGCCGGCCGATAAGGTTTCCGCGCTATAAAAGAAATGAGCATCATAAGCCACCCAATAGCCGATAAAGAAATAAGCGATGGCAGAGATGCCAAAGTCCGCTAAAATTTTTACCAGCGCATTCACTTGGTTTTTCTTTCTAACGGTTCCAACTTCGAGAAACGCAAAACCCGCATGCATTAAAAACACCATTATCGCTCCCAGTAAGAGAAACATAGTGTCAGAACTTTGGGTGAGCGTTTGTACTGCACCTTGTACTTGAACCATAGAATTACTCATTTGTCATTCGACTCCATCTTCTTCCGCACCTTCTAGGTGCATTATTGCTAAACCATCATCCCAGACGGTTTAAATCTTCGCGTTAACGCTAATAGAGCAAAAGTTGTTCCAGATCGAATTTTATTAACTGCACTACTGTAGCTATGGATTATGGTTTTGTTTTATAAGTAAATAATGACTAATTGCACCATAATGAGTGAATGAGCTATTTAACCGATTAGCAAAACAACGCCCTAATTTGGGGACGCTGCACTAATATAGAGCATCAATTCTGACTGGGGCTTAATCCGTCATTTTGGCAAATAAAACTCGTAAAAATAGAGGTTGTAAGAATCGTGAACGAATAACAGAAAGTTTATTGCTCGCTGTTTGGCTATCTGACTTTAAATAGTGGTAAAATGCCGACAAGCGAACAACAGATAATAATTAATATAAATATGCTTAGAAATAACATTAACTGGGTAATTTTAGCCGGTGGAAAAGCGAGCCGTATGGGTGGCGGAGACAAAGGTCTAATCAAGCTCAATGGTACTCCGCTGGTCGAGATCGTTTATAACGCTTTATTACCACAAGTATCCCAGCTATACATCAATGCAAACCGTAATATCGAACAATACCAATCCTACGCTCTCGTCATTAAAGATAATATGCAGGACTTTCAAGGGCCGTTAGCAGGCGTACACTCTTGTCTTACTGAAATTGATCAAGAGTGGATTGGTTTTACTCCCTGCGATAGCCCTAATATTCCGTCTGATTTAGTGGAAAGATTAGCGGCAGCTATCGACAACGAAGTAGAGATAATCGTGGCGCACGATGGTCAATATCCACAGCCTGTATTTAGTTTGTGGAATAAGAGAGCGCTGCCGGCATTAAGCGCTTTCTTAGAAAATGGCGATCGCAAAATTAAATTACTGCTTAACCAGTGTAAAACGACGTTTGTCGATTTTTCTGATATACCAGAGACCTTCATAAACCTAAATACACCAGATGAACTGAAAAAATTTGGAGAAACACATGAGTGAACTCCCTAACCTTCCCTTACTCGGCTTTGCCGCTTTTAGTGGTACGGGTAAAACAACATTATTAGAAGCTCTACTGCCTGTTATTAAAAAACAGGGAATACGTGTGGCTGTTCTTAAGCATGCTCACCACGATTTTGATTTAGATACACCAGGAAAAGACAGTTACAGATTGAGAAAAGCGGGCGCTGATCAAATGTTGGTGGCGTCGGGGCAACGACATGTTCTTTTTACCGAAACGCCACAACAAGAAGAAAGCTTTGAGTATCTATTGAACATGTTTGATCATTCAAAACTTGATCTTATTTTGGTAGAAGGCTGTAAGAGTTTATCATTTGATAAAATTGAACTGCACCGTGAAGCTGTTGGAAAACCTTGGTTATATCAAGATGACAGCAATATCATCGCCATTGCAGCAGACACTAAAGTAGACTCGAAACTTCCACAAATGGACATCAATGACATCAACACTATTGCTCAATTTGTTGTTGAATATGTAGCAAATTTTAATAAAGGTTAACATAACAATGGCTCGTACCATCTTATACGTATATAAAAAACAAGATAAAACCTTGCAGTTTTCTTATGAAAACTACCGCACGATTCATGAAGCAGTAGCAGATGCTGAAGGGATAGACATTTCTGAGTTCTTAAAAATGGAACAGCAAGTTCAGGCCGTATCGGATACGAAAGCGGCAAGGGATTATCGAGATAATTACTTTAAGAAACTTGGTTTTGGAAAGATCACACTTGCTAAAAAAGAGAACCGAGGCGTCGGTGATAAGTAGAAATAAGAGAGGGTTGCGCATGCGACCCTCTTTGCTTTTAAGCTATGATGACTACTTAATATTTAAGAATGCCGCACCACGAACACCACCTGAATCGCCATGTTTAGCCTTGACAATTTTAGGTACTTTCGCAACAGACATTAGGTATTTAGGAATACGTTTTGGCATCTCTTGATAAATGAGATCGTAGTTAGATAAACCACCACCTAATACAACCACGTGAGGGTCAAAGCCAGTAAACAAGTTGGCAAAACAGATGGCCAGCAACTCCATAAAGCGATCAACATGCTCTACCGCGTTTTTATCACCTTCCTCATGAGCCTTGATGATATCAATCGCTTTTTTCTTCTCTTGGTAGTAGTGCTGATAAAGTTGCTCAAAGCCGCGTCCGGATAAGTAGTTATCTAAACAGCCTTTTTTATCACAACCGCAATCGAACAGTGGTGCACTTTTTGCTAAATCATTGTCGCCAAGGTGGAACCAAGCATCAATAGGTAAGCGCATATGCCCCACTTCACCCGCAACGTTATTTCTTCCAGAGAAGATCTTGCCTTCAAAAACAAATCCACCACCGAATCCGGTACCTAAAATTAACCCTACAACAGACTTCTCTTTTTGTAGTTCTTCATCCCAAGCTTCTGAAAGTGCAAAACAGTTGGCGTCATTCTCAATTTTTACTGAGCGACCGATGGCTTTTTCTAGGTCAGCACGTAATGGCATTCCTTTGGCTGCAGGTACATTTACCGTTAATACAGTGCCATCATCGGCGTCTTCCATACCCGGAAGGCCTATGCCGATAGTTCCTTCTGTAGCAAATTCCTTGTCGTATTTTTTAACCAAACCTGACAGCGTATCAACAAGTTTGTGATAATCATCTACGGGTGTCGGTACTCGCTCAGTAGCGATGCGTTCAAGTTTTTCATTAAACGCACCAAACTCAATTTTAGTACCGCCAACATCAAATCCGTAATACATTGTTCTCTCCTAAAAAAAGTCCCAAAATGAGGACAAAAATAAAACTCTAGCATTATCCATATAGTCAGGCCTACAATCCGTGATGTAGAGCAGGTTTGTTTTTAGTTAGACTTATACACGTTTAGAATTCAATCAGTTTTCGTCCCTGTCCACTCATCACGCTGACACTAAAAAAGCTTATCATGCTCAGATCTATAACTTTGTAATACTGGCCTAGTGTAATCACGTTTCAATCTCGTTTTACTGATTAAATAGCTTTCTCTGAATACTGTGAACCACTGTTGCAGAACGTCTGCTGCATGATGTTCCCCTGCACTACTTAATGCCAAAGTGGCCACTTCGGCTGTTGATAACTGATTGTCCTTTTCAGCTTTTCTCATTAGGTACTGAGAAACAGATTCAGGCTGAAATGACAATACCGGCAATGCGTGTAAATAAGGTGATTTTCGAAAAATTTTACGCGCTTCACGCCAACTACTATCTATAAATATAAGTAGTGTCGTTTTATCTTGCTGCTCACTATGCGCTTGCTGACACTGATGAATCACACGCTGTTTATCTTCAACATACTCTTCAGGAAAAACAACCATGGGTGAGTATTCAGTATTCGCCAGCATCTCTAATAGCTTTCGATCGGGCTCCGTTCTGTTCCACTGAAATACCGAGGTGTTTTTTACAACATCTGCAATTAATCGACCTGTGTTACTTGGCTTTAATACTTCAGAATCAGACATTAACAAAATCACTGCGACTTTGCTGTCTATGTTTGGCTGAAATTCACAAATGCAATATTGCTTATCGACCCTGCAATAAACACAACGATCCACTTTGGATCCTCTTGCATTAAATGGTTTTGTTGCGTTATTTAAACGCTGCTCAATGAGCTTATTTACCGCATGTATGCGCATAAGATTATAATATGCTGGCTAATTACTGGAAATATAGACTGATTGTACTTACAGTAGAGTGAATATCAAAGAGTAACGGAACAGTTGTATGCAAGATCCTTCCATTATCCGTCTGTTTTTTTTCATTGTAGGTTTTAGTCTGTTTGCCGTATGGGAGACCAAATTCCCTCGCAAACAGTTAACCCAAAATCGCGCTGTTCGTTGGCTCAACAATTTAGGTTTGATTGGTGTTAATAGTATCTGCACGGCACTATTAATGCCCATTGTTGCTTATCAGGCTGCGTTATTGGTAGAGCAGCATGGTATCGGTTTGTTTAACATGATTTCGCTGCCTTACCCATTGGTGGTGTTCGCATCGGTGGTTCTACTTGATCTCGCCATTTACACTCAACATGTTGTTTTTCACTACTTTCCGATTTTGTGGAAATTACATCGCGTTCATCATGCGGATCAGGATATTGACGTCACCACCGCAGCCCGTTTTCACCCCATAGAAATTATTCTGTCACTCTGGATAAAAATAGCCTGTATTACCTTGTTAGGAGCACCGGCGATTGCCGTATTAATATTTGAGGTGTTGTTAAACGTAAGTGCAATGTTCAACCATAGTAATGGACGTATGCCACTGGCGCTTGATAAACAGCTGCGAAAACTATTTGTCACTCCGGACATGCACCGTGTGCACCACTCAATTAAAATAAAAGAGACCAATTCTAACTTCGGTTTTTTTCTCTCTATTTGGGACAGAATGTTCTCAACTTATATCCCTCAGCCAGAACTGGGGCATGATAAGTGTGTGATTGGTATTGATGCATTTAGAGAGCCTAAGGAGCAGCATTTAAATAAAATGCTAACTCAGCCGTTTAGGTAATAAAAAAACGTGCAAGCCAAAGAAATAGAAGGAAATTTGGTTTTTACCCTGAGTTGATTGCTATTTATGACTGTAAATAACAAATTACTACTAATATACGCTAAAAGTGGTAACCTTAAGCAAAATTTGATCACAAGGCTAAACTTATGACTACTCTTACATCCGATGTTGAAGCGAACCTAGAGATTTTTATCTCTAACACCAAAGAAACCCAGCTAGTTTGGGGGTTGAAAAATAAAGAAGAAGATTGGTTGGCGTGTGACTCATCAGAGTTCGAAAACAGCGAAGTAATGCCATTTTGGTCAAGTAAAGCCGATGCTGAAATTCACAACGTAGAAGAGTGGCAAGAGTTTGATGTGTGTGAAATTCCTCTTGACGTATTTGTGGAAGACTGGTTGATCACGCTTTCTGAAGATGGTGTTTTGGTTGGTATCAACTGGAATGAGCAGCTAGAAGGTAAAGAGTTAGAGCCTAGCGACCTAGCCAAACTTTATTTATAATCCGTATCTAAAAATGCAGCGTATAACGCTGCATTTTTTATTCTCGCTATCAATGAAAACGAGTTACTTCTCTGAAGCTAAATACTCTTCTAGTCCTTTCTGCCTCAAAATACACGCAGGACAATCACCACAGCCATCGCCTATTAGGCCGTTATAACATGTTAAGGTCTGCTCCCTTACCAACTGTAATGCATTATATTGATCAGCTAATGCCCAGGTTTGTGCTTTGTTCAACCACATCAACGGTGTCTCAATAACTAACTTTTTATCCATTCCTAATACTAAAGAGTGGTTAATAGACTGTATAAACTCATTACGGCAATCAGGGTAGCCTGAAAAGTCAGTTTCACACACACCGGTAATTATCGTATCTGCCCCTACCTGATAGGCATAAATTCCCGCTAAGGTTAAAAACAGAATATTACGACCCGGAACAAATGAGTTAGGAACCCCCTGCTCGTTCAACTCATGTGAAACCGCAATGTCATCGCGAGTTAAGGAACTAATAGCCAGTTCATTGAGTAACCCTACATCCATTATTTTATGAGCACTAATACCCAGCTGTTTTGCTAACTTAGTGGCGACCTCAATCTCTTGTTTGTGTCTCTGGCCATAGTCAAATGTTATTGCGTGGACCTCATCAAACTCACTAATTGCTTTAACCAAACACGTGGTTGAATCTTGTCCACCACTAAATACCACAACCGCTTTTTTCATTTTTACCTGCTTAATACTTTGCTTAATACCGTCTCAATGAACGAAAAATTAAGACGGTTTAATATTGTTTGCGACAGTAATCCACTATTAATTGATGGTCAACAACAAGTTTTGCTGGTTATCCCTTAAGAAAATGAATATTCTCAGTTTTCAGGTATTTGCTTAACGTCAGCAGGAAAATAACAATGTACAAATTGATCGCTCTTGATATGGATGGAACCTTACTGAACAGCGATAAAGTGCTATCAGAAAGAAATAGACAAGCGATAGCAGAAGCACAAGCTCAAGGCGTGACGGTTGTTCTTGCATCGGGACGGCCGCTACAAGGGATGAAGTCCATCGCAGATTCACTAAACATGACATCTGACAACGACTATATCGTCTGTTACAACGGTTCATTGGTTTATCGGGCGTCAGATAATGAAGTTGTTCGTCAAAACATAATGACGGGCAAAGAAGCTAAACGAATTTCTCAACTGGCCAATCAACTCAATGTTCATCACCACGCTTTTAGCGTAACAAAAGGGCTTATTACACCAAAGCTCAACCCTTTTACGGGTCATGAAGCCACGGTTAACGGTTTAACAATTAATCAGTTTGATTTTTCTCAATTAGATGATAATGAAGCCATTATCAAAACCATGTTCGCCGATTCAAAAGAGACATTAGATCAGGTCGTTAATCAAATTCCCGCGGCTTTTTCTGAAGAGTTTACCCTAGTACGAAGTGCCACCATTTTTTATGAGTTTCTGCATAAAAAAAGCAACAAAGGTCTTGCGGTGGAAAGCATTGCTAAACAACTCAATATCCCATCAGAACAAGTTATCTGCATGGGTGATGCTGAGAATGATCACCATATGATCAAATATGCGGGTTTGGGGGTCGCAATGGGGAATGCCACTGAAGAGACAAAAGCCATTGCTGATTTCATCACTGACAGCAATAACGACTCGGGTGTTGCCAAAGTCATTGAAGAGTTTGTCTTAAAATAATTAGGCCCTGTGCCAAGGGCCCTTGGTTGTTATGAACGAGTTGGTTTTCTTGTTTTATAAAATAGTACCGCCAAAATCACCATTATTGACGGTACGAAAGCGATATTAACTAACAAACTGTATTTCCCGCTGTAGGAAACCTGCTCTTCTAACCAATCAAAAGCTGCTGAGTGAAGCAACACAACGACAATTAATCCCGTCAAAATATTCATTGACACCGACACTTCAAACTCTTTTTTTACTCGTGATACAAATAGTGCCACCGACAAGCATAATACACTGATACTATTTACATAACTTGAGTAAGACAAATAACTCAGCAGTCCGGCTATCACCGCAATAACTAACCAAAAAGTGGCGTTAAAAAGCCAATCGCCATATCTTTGTGCCACATTTCTATCTAAGCGAATAAAGTTCCACGCCAATACGCCTCCTAGCGTCACTCCTGCCAATAGAGCCATAACATATTGACTGCCTAAATAAACTCCCGAAAGACTATAACTTGCGACAACCGCTATCATCATTAGCGTGACATTGTTTGCACTCTCAAACATCAGTTTATACTGCCGAGTGACGATAATTCCCGTAGCCGTCATCACCACAGACACGATATTTGGCATCGAAAATCCATACATAGCACCCAGCTTAATTGACGGCAAATACTCATAAGGGCGAGGCAAAGCGATACCAAGTTGTAATATAAACGCGATAATTCCTGAACTGGCTATTAACAAGACAACTTTCAAAGCGAAACGAACGCCAAACAGTAACGTTATCAACGCCATAGATAGCGTAAGTGTCAAACGATTAAAAGAGGACTCAATAAACTGGGCACTTTGATTAATCGCGCCTTGCCAAACCGTCGGTAGTGTCTTTACAGCTCTTTGCATAGACGCAATAAACTCAACCTCGATTTGCTGCCAATAAGAAGCAAAGTTCAGCATATCGTCAACATAATCGACAGGTTGATCTTTCGCCGAGACAAACGCTTTTTTAATGGTAGGCCATTGTGATGGATAGCGGTAATCACGACTCATGACATTGTTCGGTGATACCAGTATTACCTGCTTTGTCTCGATACCATAATGTGGAGCTATCCATGAAGGAACTGTGCGACGAGATAAAGAGTCTCGGTATGTTGATACAAGCAGGCTTGAATCAAGCTGACAATCAAATATATAGGCAGAGTCTGTCTGTTCTAATCGGTTGCCTACGGTAACGATAATACCGGTTTCTTCCCACGTTTCTCTTTGTGCCGCTATTGATGGTGATTCACCGCGATTAATCGTTCCCCCCGGAAGAGAGAGCTTTCCGGTAATGACCTCTTCTACCAACAGTAATTGCTCATCCACTTTAAGTAGACAAAGAGCACCTCGTATATGACTAGCGTCATTAGCAAACAGTGAAAACGAGGCTAAGACTGAATACAGCAAAATTGCAGTATGAATAGCTAGAATTAAAGATCTTTGCATAGCCAATGAATATGATGGCTAAAGCCATTTTTCTTATAAAAAGTTATTGCAGCTTGATTGAAATGCCACACTTCGACAAATACCCTTTTCACACCAAAATCATCAAACATATTTTGAAGTTTATCCATTAGTAAGGTCGCTACAGACATGTGACGATACTTAGCTAAAACGTATAGTTCATCAACACTTCCCATAGTAACAGGCTTGCTAATCGGTGAGATTAACTCGCAAAATTGCCCGGTAATGAAACCCACAATATTATCGCCATCGATTGCCACATAAACCAGACATTCGGGGTTATCGAGATAACGAGCGATGCTTTTTTCTTGTTCGATCTCTTCTGCTGTTTTTATATGCTCTGGCTGCTCATCATGATGAAACTGATGAAGCTGATACATTAGTGTGTTTAACACCTCTAGGTCAGATAAATTGGCAGCTCTAATTTGAATGCTCGACAAAACTTATGTCCATGTTGACTGATGCTTACAGTATAGGTTGCTTGATGATATCTGTTAATGAAAAGTAATAAAACCAAGTTATTACTAACTTGGTTTTATTTGATATAAATCGAGATAAATCACTTGTAACGATAAAACATACTTTTATCTCTCGTTACTGGTTCAACACCCTCTCTATTTCATTGAGGCTGGTTGGGTCATCAATTGTTGATGGAACCGTATAAGCTTCACCATCGGCAATTTGGCGGATAATGCGGCGAAGTATTTTGCCTGAACGGGTTTTAGGTAACCTATCCACCACCAGCGCATGTTTAAAGCAGGCAACGGCACCAATTTCTGTTCTCACTTTGCCAACTAACTCCCCTTCTAGCGCCAACTCATCAATTTTGACGCCGTCTTTAAGCACCACGAGTCCCAGAGGCAATTGCCCTTTCAGTTCGTCATGAATACCTACAACCGCACATTCCGCTACTGCTGGATGTGCCCCGACTATTTCTTCCATCTCACCTGTGGACAATCGGTGGCCTGCTACGTTGATGACGTCATCGATTCGTCCCATGATAAATAGGTAACCTTCTTCATCAAAGTAACCACCATCACCAGAAACGTAATAGCCCGGGAACTGGCTTAAATAGCCGCTTTCAAAACGGTCATGGTTACGCCACACTGTCGGTAATGTACCGGGAGGCAGAGGTCGTTTTAGCGCAACAAAACCTTGCTGATTCGGTGCGACCACATCACCAATCTCATTTAGTACTTCGACCTGATAACCGGGTATTGGCTTGGTAGACGACCCAGCTTTTACGTCCATCATTTCTATGCCCGTTGGGTTACCGGCAATCGCCCAGCCAGTTTCCGTTTGCCACCAGTGATCAATAACCGGTTTTGCCGTTTTTTCTAATACCCATTCCAGTGTCGGGGGATCTAACCTCTCTCCGGCCATAAAAATGGTTTTCAGCGCTGATAAATCATATTTTTCGATAAGTTCAGCGTTTGGATCTTCCTTTTTAATCGCTCTAAAGGCGGTTGGAGCCGAAAACAGTGCCGTAACATTGTATTCAGAACAGACCCGCCAAAATGCAGCAGGATCGGGTGTTCTTACTGGTTTACCTTCAAATAGAATCGACGTACAGCCATGAATTAACGGAGCGTAAACAATGTACGAGTGACCAACTACCCAACCGACATCTGATGCAGCCCAAAAAACATCATCCTGATCGATATTGTAAATGGTTTTCATGCTGTACTTCATGGCTACTGCGTGACCACCATTATCACGAACCACTCCTTTCGGTTTGCCGGTAGTACCGGAGGTATAAAGAATATAAAGTGGATCCGTTGACTTAACCGGTACACAGTCATGTGGTTCTGCCGTTTCTACCTGCTCTTGCCAATCAAGATCCCGCTCATGAGTCAGTTCAGCTGGTTGCTGTTTTCGTTGCAGCAAAATAACTTTTTCAGGTTTCCACCGACTGTCCATAATCGCTTTATCGACCAACGGCTTATATGGAATCACTTTGTTTATTTCTATACCACAAGACGCGGTCATAATAACCTTGGGTTCCGCATCTTCAATACGTACTGCCAACTCATTTGGCGCAAAACCGCCAAATACAACTGAGTGGATAGCACCCAGTCGAGCACAAGCCAGCATCGCCATTGCAGCTTCTGGGATCATCGGCATGTAAATCACAACCCGATCACCTTTTTCTACCCCTTGTGCAGCAAGCATTCCGGCAACTTTTGCGACTTGATCACGAAGTTGTAAATAGGTGTATTGACGTTTGGTCAGAGTAACTGGCGAGTCATAGATAAGCGCAACCTTATCACCTCTTCCCTGTTCAACATGATAATCAAGCGCTAGCCAAGCGGTATTTAACTCACCATCAGCAAACCAGCGTTCAATACCGTGCTCATCTTGCTCTAATATTGTTGTCGGCGGCGTGAACCAAGACAACTGATCCGCTTGTTTTTGCCAAAACTGTTGTGGTTGTTCTTTTGCAAATAGATATTCTTTTTCGTAGGCAGACATTACGCTCCCTCCAGTATGATGATTATTCCATTGTTCCAAGTGGTACTCTTACCCACCCTTCCATTAACACTCGAGCACTACGGCTCATTACCGCTTTTTCAACTGACCAGCCTTTTGAGCTGTTTGTCGCTCTGGCGCCAACTTTTAATGTTCCCGAAGGGTGACCAAACACCACCGATTCTTTTGATCCTCCGCCGGATGCCAAATTGACTAACGTTCCCGGTACACATGCTGCGGAAGCAATTGCTACCGCAGCTGTTCCCATCATGGCGTGATGTAATTTCCCCATTGAAACGGCACGAACTAATAAGTCAATTTCTTCCGCGGCAACAACTGTATTACTCGAAGAGGTATACTGTTTCGCCTTAGCAACAAAGGCGATTTTAGGAGTATGTTGGCGGGTTGCGGCCTCTTCTAACCTGTCGATAAGTCCCATTTTGAGCGCACCATAAGCGCGGATTTTTTCCAACTTTTCTAATGCAGCAACATCGTTGTTTATGTCATCTTGTAACTCAGTTCCTGTATAGCCAAGAGACTCTGCTTGTAGAAATATGGTCGGAATACCAGCGTTTATCAATGTGGCTTGTAAGGTTCCAATCTCCGGAACCGTCAGCTCATCAATAAGATTATCGGTGGGAAACATTGATCCTTCACCATCGGCCGGGTCAAGAAAATCGACCTGAATCTCTTGTGCGGCAAATGTCACGCCATCGAGTTCAAAGTCACCCGTTTCTTGTACATAACCGTTTTTCATCTCGACATGGATTAAAATGGTTTTGCGGATATTCACTTGCCACACTCTTACTGTGACTATGCCATTCTCCACCATGCGCTCTGGCGCTATCAGCCCACTGTGAATAGCAAATGGCCCTACGGCAGCGGATAAGTTGCCGCAGTTTCCGCTCCAATCAACAAAAGGTTTATCAATTGAAACTTGACCAAACAGATAGTCCACATCGTGATGTTCCGATTCGCTTTTAGAGACGATTACCGTTTTACTGGTACTGGATGTTGCTCCCCCCATACCATCGATCTGTTTACCGTAAGGATCAGGGCTACCAATCACGCGAAGCAACAATTTGTCCCGAGCCTCACCCGCGATTTGGGCTGGCTCAGGTAAGTCATCAAGGCTAAAGAAAACCCCTTTACTGGTTCCTCCACGCATATACGTTGCCGGAACTTTAATTTGAGACTGTTTAGTGTGACTTGATTCACTCATCTGATTACCTCCGCTCCACTAAGCCAAAAAGTCTTGAGCAAAGCGTTGTAATACGCCGCCAGCATTATAAACATCGACTTCCTCAGCGGTATCCAGTCGACAAGTGACCGCAATTGACAATGTATCGCCATTGGAACGAGTAACGATTAAGGTTAGATCCGCTCTAGGGGTGATATCACCAATAACATCGTATAGCTCTGTGCCATCAAGGCTAAAGCTTTCGCGTGTTTGACCAGATTTAAACTCAAGTGGTAACACCCCCATACCTACGAGATTGGTACGGTGAATCCGTTCAAACCCTTCTGCAACGATGGTTTCAACACCAGCTAAGCGAACCCCTTTCGCAGCCCAGTCTCTTGATGAGCCTTGACCGTAGTCAGCACCAGCAATAATGATCAGCGGCTGCTTGCGATTCATGTAGGTTTCTATCGCTTCCCACATGCGCATAACCTTGCCTTCAGGTTCCACTCGAGCATAAGAGCCTTGTACCGTTTTGCCAGCTTCAATCACCATCTCATTAAACAATTTTGGATTAGCAAACGTTGCACGCTGAGCAGTAAGATGATCTCCCCTGTGTGTCGCATAGGAGTTAAAATCTTCTTCCGGTACTCCCATCTTGGTTAGATACTCACCAGCTGCACTGCTCGCCAGTATCGCGTTTGAAGGAGATAAGTGATCCGTAGTGATGTTATCTGGTAATATCGCCAAAGGACGCATACCAGACAGAGTACGCTCTCCTGCAAGTGCACCTTCCCAATAGGGAGGTCGGCGAATATAGGTACTTTTTTCACGCCAGTCATATAATGGTGAGCTTGCGCTATCATCATCATTTAGAGAGAACATCTTAATGTAAACTTGATTAAACTGCTCTGGCTTAACGCTCTTCTCAACAACTGCATCAATCTCTTCATCGGATGGCCACAAGTCATCCAAGTAGATCGGTTTACCGTTTTGGTCGGTTCCTAACGAATCTCTTTCTATATCAAATTTCATCGTACCGGCAATCGCATAAGCAACAACCAGTGGCGGTGATGCTAAGAACGCCTGTTTTGCATATGGATGTATACGACCATCAAAATTACGATTTCCTGATAACACCGCTGTGGTATAAAGATCACGTTCGACAATCTCTTGTTGGATAACAGGATCCAGTGCGCCACTCATGCCGTTACAGGTAGTACAAGCATAGGCGACAATACCAAAACCAAGCTGTTCCAGTTCAGATAACAGCCCTGCTTCTTCTAAATACAATTTAGCCACTTTAGAGCCAGGCGCGAATGAGCTCTTAACCCACGGTTTTCGTATCAACCCAAGTTCGTTGGCTTTTTTTGCAAGCAATCCTGCAGCAACAACGTTTCTTGGATTACTGGTATTGGTGCATGAGGTTATGGCCGCAATAATGACCGCGCCGTCTGGGAGTTGCCCATCTTTTTGTTGCCACTCTCCCGCGATTCCTTGCTCGACTAACTGATTAGTCGGAAGGCGACGATGTGGATTAGAAGGACCCGCCATATTACGAGTCACTTTAGAGAGGTCAAATTGCAACTCTCGCTCATATACAGCTGACTCTAAGTCGTCAGCCCACAAGCCTGTTTCTTTAGCGTATTGCTCAACAAGCTTAATCTGCTGCTCATCACGACCCGTTAGTTTAAGGTAGTTAATAGTTTGCTGGTCTATATAGAACATGCCAGCAGACGCACCGTATTCTGGCGTCATATTAGAGATAGTCGCTCGGTCGCCAATGGTTAAGTCGGTAACGCCTTCGCCAAAAAACTCTAAATAGGCAGAGACCACTCTCTGCTCACGCAAAAACTCGGTTATTGCCAGCACGATATCAGTGGCGGTGATACCCGGTTGTCGCTTGCCGGTCAGTCGAACTCCGACAATATCTGGCAATCTCATCATGGAAGGACGACCCAGCATCACCGTTTCGGCTTCTAAGCCACCGACGCCAATTGCAATGACCCCTAAAGCATCGACATGGGGCGTATGACTATCAGTACCAACACAGGTGTCAGGAAAAGCCACTCCCTCTTTAACTTGAATAACAGGTGACATTTTCTCTAGGTTGATCTGGTGCATAATACCGTTACCCGCAGGGATAACGTTGATGTTTTTAAATGCGGTTTTACACCATTCAATAAAGTGAAATCTATCTTCATTTCGACGATCTTCTATCTGACGATTTTTTTCAAAAGCATCAGCTTCAAATCCCGCATGCTCAACCGCTAATGAGTGGTCCACGATCAGTTGCGTTTCTACCACTGGGTTGACCTTAGCAGGATCACCACCTTGTTCAGCAATGGCATCACGCAAGCCCGCCAAATCTACCAGTGCGGTCTGCCCCAAAATATCGTGACAAACGACTCGCGCTGGATACCAGGGAAAATCCATATCCTGTTTACGATCGATTATCTGTTTAAGAGCGTCGGTTAATGACGCCTGGTCGCAGCGTCGCACCAAGTTTTCTGCTAGCACACGGGCCGTATAAGGCAACTTGCTATACGCGCCTTTTTCTATCTGTTCTACAGCTTCACGAGTATCAAAATACTCAATGCTCGTCCCTGTTAACACCTTGCGATATTGTTTATTCATAATCTCTATCCATGATTTATTTTTTGGCGGAGACGCTAAAGTCTTAGCAGAACTCCGCCTTACCATCATGACTCAGCGAGTTATTTACGCTGGTCGATAGGTAACCAATCTTGTGCATCAGGGCCTTCATAATCCGCACTAGGTCGAATAATTCGGTTATTCGCTCTCTGCTCATATACATGAGCGGCCCAACCCGTTAATCGACTCATCACAAATATTGGTGTAAACAGTTTTGTCGGAATATCGAGAAAGTGATACGCCGATGCATGGAAGAAATCTGCATTACAGAATAGTCCTTTCTCACGTTTCATGACCGACTCAACACGTTCTGACACCGCATAAAGATGGGTATCCCCAACCGCTGCTGAAAGATCTTTTGACCATTTTTTGATCAGTGCATTTCGTGGATCCGACTCGCGGTAAATCGCGTGGCCAAACCCCATGATTTTCTCTTTCTCATCCAGCATGCGCAGAATTTCTTTCTCAGCTTCCTCTGGTGTTTGCCAGTTTTCAATCATCGCCATTGCCGCTTCATTTGCACCACCGTGCAGTGGTCCACGAAGAGTCCCTATAGCCGCTGTTATACAAGAGTGGATATCAGACAGGGTTGAGGCACATACCCGAGCAGCAAATGTAGAGGCGTTAAACTCATGCTCTGCGTATAAAATCAATGAACAGTGCATCACTTGCTTATGAAGTTCGCTCGGTTTTGTATCGGTTAATAGTTTTAAGAAGTAACCACCAATGCTGTCTTCAGTTTTGTCTTCTGTATCGACACGTACGCCATCATGGCTGTATCGGTACCAATAACAGATAATCGCTGGGAATGTTGCTAACATACGCTCTGTCGCGTCTTGCTGTTGAGAGAAATCCATCTCTTGTTCTAAGTTGCCTAATACCGAGCAACCTGTCCTCATAACATCCATTGGATGGGCATCTTTTGGTATCAGTTCTAGCGCGTCTTTTAGCGCTTGAGGTAAGCCTCGTAACTCGACAAGCTTAGTTTTATAATTATCCAACTCAGTCTGATTAGGTAGGTGACCCTGTAACAGCAAAAAGGCCACTTCTTCGAATTCAGCGTTGTTTGCTAGATCAGTGATATCATACCCTCGGTATGTCAACCCTGTTCCTGATTGCCCTACGGTACACAGTGATGTTGTTCCAGCGCTTTGCCCTCGAAGACCTGCGCCGCTTAATTTCTTGTCCGACATGACGAACTCCTTTCCTTTTTCCGGTGCATCCTACTCACTACGGCACCAGCAGTTTCACGTTAAAAAATGGTTATTTGTAAACAAATTATTATTGTGAAAACAGGCTATCCAGCTTGTCTTCATAGTGGTGATAATTTAGATGGGCGTACAACTCTTTTCGGGTTTGCATTTGATCTACAACTCCCTGTTGATTACCCACGTCTAATAAATGTTGATACACGTTTTCCGCCGCTTTGTTCATTGCTCTAAACGCGCTTAGCGGATAAAGCACCATATCCACACCATGCTCTGCCAACTCTTCACCACCATAAAGTGGTGTTTGGCCAAATTCTGTAATGTTCGCCAAAATAGGTACATGCTTTCCGGTAGCAGAAGCGAGCGCCGTTGAGAACGTTTTGTACTGATCAAGTTGAGTCATTGCTTCTGGAAAAATCATATCTGCTCCAGCTTCAACACAGGCGATAGCACGCTCAATAGCGGCATCGATTCCCTCAACGGCCAGCGCGTCTGTTCTTGCCATAATGACGAACTCTGGGTTGATACGTGCATCCACCGCAGCTTTCACTCTATCCACCATCTCTTCTTTACTGACAATGGCTTTATTAGGACGATGACCACAGCGTTTTTGGGCAACTTGATCTTCCATATGTATTGCGCCCGCTCCCGCTTTTTCCATCGCTTTGATGGTGCGAGCAATATTAAACGCGCCACCGAAACCCGTATCGATGTCCACCATGAGTGGCAAATCACAAGCGTTAGTGATGCGTTCCACATCCACCAATACGTCATTTAATGTGGTTATTCCCAAATCGGGTAAACCGTAGGAAGCGTTAGCTATGCCTCCTCCAGACAAGTAAATGGCTTGATGACCAACATTTTTAGCCATCATGGCGCAGTATGGATTAACTGTACCGACGATTTGTAGCGGGTTATTTTGTTGTACCGCGAGGCGAAATTTTGCGCCTTGACTTAGACTCATGCGAGGTTCTCCTTACCTGACTTCATCTGTTGTGCAATTAAAATTCGACTTCCTGAGATATGTCTACGCATCAGTATTTCTGCTAACTCTTCATCTCGGTTTTCAATTGCTTGTAGTATAAATTTGTGTTCTTCCAGAGCCTGCTCGGGTCTTGAATGAGACCGAGGAGACTGGTAGCGATACATGCGTAATAAGTGGTAAAGCTCATCGCACAGTAACGAGATCAGTTTTTTGTTTCGGCTTGCTTTAATGATTCGGTAGTGAAAGTCGAAATCCCCTTGTTGTTGAAAATAGGATTTACCTTCTACCTGATCGATATGTTGGGAATGTGTCGACAATAGTTGCTTGAGAGAGTCCAGTTCACTATCGGTAATATTGCGTGCTGCTAATCGCGCCGCCATACCTTCTAGTGACTCTCTTACTGCGTATAATTCTGAAAGGTGATCGGAGGAAAATGTGATAACCCGTGCACCAACATGGGGAATTCGCTCGATAAGCCCTAGCCCTTCTAGACGCATAATCGCTTCACGAAGCGGGCCTCTACTGACGCCAAGTTGCTTTGATAATTCAGGTTCCGAAATCTTCTGCCCTGATGACAAATTACCCTCTACGATTGCTTCAATTAAATACTCGGTTAGATTGTTGGATTTGGTCCCTTCTTTATCAGAAGAAATAGCCGAAGAGACACGCTTTTTTTCTGTAATCTGACTCATTCTTAAACCGTTTAATGTTAACAATATGTAATCAATAGGTTCAAAATAGACCATTTTTATTACATTAGACAAGTGGATTGTCGACAATTTAGACTAATGTCTAACGATTGAGTGTTGAGATTATTGATTGAGCGTAGCCAAGAGAGATATGCAGTGAGAAACATATTATTTCGCATTATTCAGACAAACGAGGCGTTGTGAGTACTTTCGCTAGAGTATATACTCTATTTTTTTACAGTATAGCGTCTATAAAATGGCTAGGTTGATCAAAATAAAACAAAGTATAAAAGCTGCTTTAATCACTAGTTTAATCACCCACTCTTATTCTATTTCAGCAGGTGAAATTAGTTTTGAACATGCTTGGCAGCTGTTACAGGACAAAAACAACGCCATTGCCGCTCAAAAAGCGAATGTCCAACGATATAAACAATTAGAACGCTCTAAAGATGCGCTTAATTACCCTACGCTCTCATTAAGTGCCAATTACACTCACCTAGATAAAGATGTTACCGTTTCTGGTGATCAACTACTGGAAAGTATCGATTCCAAGAGTAAAGCGGCTATTGCAGCCAATCCTGCTCTTGCCGGTCTTTTGGGAAGTTTAGGCAGCGTCAATCCAACATCAACGATTGCGCATCAAGATTTTTTCAGCTCTTCTATCCGTGCTATATGGCCGATATTTACCGGGGGACGAATTACGTCTGCCCAAGCTATCGCATCAGGACAAACCGACCAAGCCATTGCCCAACTTGAAATGGAAACTCAGGCTCAATATGAAGATTTGAGCAAATACTATTTTAGTGTGGTGTTAGCTCGCGATGTGCTCTTAACCCGAGAATCGGTAGAAAAAGGATTAACCAAACATAGAGACTTTGCCATCAAGCTTGAAAAGCAGGGTCAAATAGCCAAAGTAGAACGTCTGCAAGCGGAAGCTTCTTTAGCCAAGGCCAAAGTGGATCGGAAAAAAGCGCAAAAAGATGTTGAGATTGCAGTGTCAGCGCTAACACAGATACTGAATCAATCCGATAAAGTGTATCCAAATACCAAGTTATTTATTAATCATACGCTTCCTCCTTTAAGCGCTTTTACCCAACAAACATTAGATACCTACCCCGGCCTAGCCATCTTGGATGCCAAAAACAAACAAGCGTCAAACCTCATTAAAGCAGAGCAAGGTCGTTACTATCCGGAGGTCTATCTGTATGGAAACTATTCGCTCTATGAAGATGATAGCTTAGCAAATCAAATGACCCCTGACTGGCTGGTGGGTGTAGGGGTTAAATTACCTCTTATTGACAACTCTGGCCGATCCGAAAATATACAAGCCGCACAAAGTGCCGTTTTGCAGGTCAATCATCTACGCCAACAAGCAACACAAGATCTCTCTGTATTAGTTGAAAAAACCTATTTTGAAGCTGAACAAGCTATCGAAGAAGTTGAAGGGTTAAATGCGAGTATTCAATTGGCTAAAGAGAATCTAAAACTTAGAAACAAAGCATTTACCCAAGGTTTATCTACATCACTGGAAGTTGTTGATGCCGAACTCTACTTAGCCGGAGTAAAAACACAGCAGCAGTTAGCCAGTTTTAATTATCTAATTGCGCTAAATAAACTACTGGCATTAGCAAGCGATATAAATGCCTTTAAACAGTATCAAAATAACGCTTACCAACCGATCAATTCTGAGGATGCATCATGAAATTAGTAAAACCCCTTCTAGTCAGTTCGGTTGCTATCGGCATTGCTGCATGGGTAGGCTTTAGCTTTTACCAAGCATATCAACCAAAGCCCGTTCGCCTACAAGGACAAATTGAGGCTCAGCAGTACAGTATCTCTTCTAAAGTGGCAGGACGCATTGATCAAGTCATGGTGAAAAAAGGAGACATGGTTAAAAAAGGTGATCCTATCTTTACCATTTACAGCCCAGAGATAGACGCCAAGTTAGAGCAAGCAAAAGCGGGTCAACAAGCTGCCGGTGCACTGGCGTTGGAAGCGCAAAATGGTGCCCGTACACAACAGATCAGCGCGGCAAAAGATCAATGGAATAAAGCTCGGGCTGCATCGCAGCTGTTGGAGAAAACCTTTAATCGAGTCGATAACCTGTATAAAGACGGCGTAGTTGCCGAGCAAAAACGCGATGAAGCACTCACCCAGTGGCAAGCCGCCAAATACACACAAAGTGCCGCTTATCAAATGTATCAAATGGCCAAAGAAGGAGCACGAGATGAAACAAAGCGTGCTGCTGAAGAGAAAGCGCGCATGGCCGCAGGTGCCGTCGCAGAAGTTGAAGCTTACGCGCTCGATACAAAAATAATGAGTTGGTTTAATGGCGAAATCTCTCAAGTACTGTTAAATAGCGGTGAACTAGCGCCACAAGGTTTTCCGGTGGTTACTGTTATTGACATGCAAGATGCTTGGGCAGTATTTAACGTCCGTGAAGATCGCCTTAAGAATTTTACCAAAGGCGCCACCATTTCGGCATACATGCCTGCTTTAGATAAGCATATCGATTTTACTGTCACGCACGTATCCGTAATGGGTGATTTTGCCACTTGGCGTTCCACGGATGCCTCTCAAGGGTTTGATCTTCGGACGTTTGAGGTAGAGGCGAAGCCCGTCAACATAGAAGACAATAAACTACTTCGTGTTGGCATGAGCGTTTCCGTTGAACTTTAGATACCGAGAATCTGGTTTGCGACTGTGTCTAAGCCAATGCTGTGGAGTCGATAATGTATAGCGATGAAAAAGTCTCTCAATGGCATGTTGTCATCAGTGATAAATGGTTGCTCTCATGTTTAACTTGGGTACCTATTCTATTGGCGCTATCCATATGGTGGATATTTTCCCAAGCTATCGCCAGAGACCTTCCGATAGGCGTTGTAGATTTAGAACGCAGTACGCTTTCACGTCAGTTAATCAGAGAATTGGACGCAACATCGACGCTGAGTGTCATTGATACCAGCATCGATGTTGCACAAGCCAAAAGAAAACTGATCAATAATGAGTTATACGCCTACGTTATAATCCCTTCTCATTTTGATCGAGATATTGTGTTAGGGAATCCACCTCAGATTACCGCCTTTTACAATAGTCAGTACATTTTAGTGGGCAAACTGATCAATTCAGCGGTGTTGCAAGCGCATGGTACATTTAATGCAAAAATCGGCGCTGCAAAACAACTCTCTAAAGGCAACAAAACCTTTGCTAGTGCCTTAGGTGGAACCGTACCCGTACAGACTCAAATCACCGCACTGTTTAATCGCAATGCCAACTATGCTCAGTTTCTTGTTACCGCTATCGTGCCTGCGCTGTGGCAAATATTCATTGTTGTCACAACAATATTGGCATTAACCGCTAATCACCGTATATACGGTTTAAAAAAAATGGTCGGTCATTCGGCTATTAAATCGTTAGCGGTTTTTATTGGCTTTTATCTCCCCTTTTATCTACTGCTAGGTTTTGGCTTTTTAACATGGTTTTACTTTGGTTTAGACTTTCCATATCAGGGTAGCCTGCTCACGCTTATCTATTCACAGCTTCTCACGATATTTGCCTGTATAAGTATGGCCGCGCTGTTTTTCTTTTTGACACTAGATCCAGCCAGAGCCATGAGTTTCGCAGGCGCATTTACCGCACCAAGTTTTGCTTTTATGGGGGTAACCTTTCCCGTTACTGATATGAACCCAATCGCGACTTGGTGGCGAAGTTTATTGCCAATCAGCCACTACATTGAAGCGCAAATCAGCCAGTTTAGTTACAATGTAACACCATGGCAAACCATTAGTTCCATTACGCCGACCATGAGTTTGTATCTTATTCCACTGCTCTTGTGCCTTGTATTAATCAACAAACACTTAACCAAATTAGAGGCTAACCAATGAGGCTAGATCGGTTGCTAGTTAAGGAACTGAAAGCGATTTTAACTAATCCGGTTATTATTTTAACCATGTTCGCTGGCGTAGTATTTTACTCGTTTCTCTACCCTCTTCCTTATGTAAATCAGACGCCGACTGAACAGATGGTGTCTGTTGTTAATCTCGATAAAAGTTTGACCAGTTATCAACTCGAGCGAATGGTAGATGCCACACCGCAGGTTAAGCTTGTAGATCGCAGCCATACCATACAAGAGGCAAAAGAGAAGTTTTTAGACGGTAAAGTGAAAGGAATTCTGCTCATTCCCCGCCACTTTTATCGCGACTTATTGATGGGTAAAAGTCCTACATTGGCGTTTGCCGGCGATGCCGCATACTTCTTAGTTTATGGCACCGTGGTTGAAGGACTGGCCAAAGCAAGTGGCACTCTAGCTGCAAAAGCCAAAGTGTCACGATTGCTGATGGACGGTGTCCCTTTGATCGCAGCTGAACATCAATACGCCGCCACGACGATAAACTTAAAGCCGACATTTAATCCAGATATAGGATACGTCAACTACGTCGTTCCTGCGGTATTTGTGTTAATCCTTCAACAGACGTTAGCAATGAGCATCGGCTTGCTTGGTGGTAGCCAAAAGTTTGGTAGCGGCTACTGGAATGCCGTCCCCACTTTGCGCTTACTGCTTGTCCGTAGCTCGATATTTGTTGTCATCTATTACTTCTTGTCCATGTATTACTTTGGATTTAGCTTTGACTACTACCAAATTAGTCGATTGGCACCGCCACTAACCTTGTTGGCGATACTTGCTCCCTTCCTCTACACCTCAGCCTTCATTGGCCATATTCTCGGTTTGCTATTGCCCCGTCGAGAGTTGGTTACCGTGGTGATTTTGATCAGTTCTATGCCGCTAATTTTCTCGACAGGATTTATCTGGCCGTTAGAGAGTGTTCCTCAAGGAATGGTATGGCTGTCGAAAGCGATACCATCAACACCAGCAATTCAAAGCTTTTTAAAAGTAAATCAGATGGGGGGGGATTTTTCCTTGATACTTCCACAATGGTCTTTGCTATGGGGACAATTTGTTATATGGGGGCTTCTTGCTCTAGTGGTCGATAGAAAGTATCGCTATAAAGTCATCAAGCAAGCCAGCTAGACTTGCTTGACGATGTGAAAATTAAAGGCCTAACTGATCAGCAATTTGCTCAATTTCTCGTAGATCAAGTTTGTGCACTTCAATCATTTGGTCCATCTGGCTAATGTTGGAGTTTACTTCGTCGTGCAAATCGCAAGATTTTGACGATGCATCCCAAGACTTACCCTCTAAAAAGAGATCGCACTCTTTTTTATAACGCTCTAGTTTAGGCGCTAGCGACTCTCTTTCTGTTTGTAGACGAGTGAGTTGCTGCTTGATATTTAACTCCCGCTGAAACAGCTCTCTAGAGCGCTCAAGCATGGTTGACTGCATATCTGTTTGTCGAGTCAATGAGGCAATCTCTTTACTATTGGCGTCAAGCTTGGTTTTTTGCTGCTCCACTAGCTGCTCTAACTCGATGTTTATTTTTTCTAGTTCAGTGATTAACGTCTTCGACTGCTGTTGCTGCTGTTGGAACTCTTCATTCTTAATAGTCAGAGCGTTAGATACTCTTTGCTCGACTTCCTCTTCAAGATTGGCCTGCTTCTCTTCTACTACGGTAATTTTCTCTACCACAATATCTTTTTGCTGTTGTTCGAAAGTAGCAATTTTTGACTCTAAAACTTGGTAAGCAGACTGCCACTTACTCTTAGTCGCAATAGAACCAATAAGGCCTCCCATTGCTAAACCTAAAATGGCCGCAATAACAATATAGAGAATGGTGTGTTTATCCCTCTCTTCTATAACGACGATATCGTCGTCTTGCTCAACAGCGTCATCTTCTATATTCACTTAATCTGTGCTCCTTTACTAATGCAACAGCTCGCTGACCACCAAAATAATCGTATATGCGGCAAAACCACATATAAAAGCAAGAGTTACGCTCTGTTGTACATTTTTATTAGTCCCATAACGTATTAAAAATACGGATAAGGCGATAAAAGCAGCAATAGCGATCATTCTGGTCATATATTCTCCTCAGTATGGTGTAGTTATAGCATTTAATTATCATTTTTACGTTAGATTCTCGCGAGTTATTTGCTTATTTGTCTATATATTGGCCACTTGAGCCAAACACTACTGACATCACACTTTTTTTTATATAACATGCGCAATACAGAATATTGGTAAATGAATTAGCGACCAATATTTGTTCCGATGAAGACTATAGGAGAGAGGTTTTTGTACTGCTTTATTGTTAAATAAAGGTTACAAAAGCTCGCCGAAGAAGTAAATCTTTCAGGTGTCCGGTTCTGGTGAAATTCCAGGCTATGCCATCACTATCTTGTGCAACTATTCATAAGATATAGGTTGGTAAGGACGAGGACTGTAGTTGGAGGAACCTCTGGAGAGAACCGTTAAATCGGTCGCCGAAGGAGCAAGCTTGTCTTAAGACAGGTCAAACTCTCAGGCAAAAGGACAGAGGAGTGGAAAGTTACAACTTATTTAAGCTCAAATTTAGATATTATCTGGTGATCTTGTCACCGGCCTTTCCCTCTTCTCCTTAAATTTTATGTTTTATTAAGGGGAACCCATGAATAATTTTCAAAATATACTTCAAACAATCGATGGATTTGTTTGGGGACCACCACTACTTATCTTGCTTGTTGGAACCGGTGTTTATTTTACCTTCCGCCTCGGGCTATTGCAGTTTAGACACTTACCAACCGCACTTGGATTAGTTTTTTCACGCAGCAACAAAAACAGCGGAGAAGGCGACGTTTCCAGTTTTGCAGCACTTTGTACTGCCCTTTCTGCTACGATTGGTACCGGTAATATTGTCGGTGTTGCAACAGCAATTAAGCTGGGTGGTCCGGGCGCACTGTTCTGGATGTGGCTAGCGGCCTTATTTGGTATGGCAACAAAGTATGCAGAATGCTTATTAGCTGTTAAATACCGTAAATTGGATGATAAAGGCCAAATGGTTGGTGGCCCGATGTATTACCTGCAATATGGTGTTGGTTCAAAACTGTTGGCAAAGCTGTTCGCTATCTTTGCACTCGGTGTAGCTTGTTTTGGTATCGGCACGTTTCCACAAGTCAATGCCATTTTAGATGCATCACAACTGTCATTTGGCGTATCACGTGACATGTCGGCCATTGTTCTTACCGCTCTTGTCGCATTTGTTACCGTTGGTGGTATCAAATCTATTGCACGAGTCGCCGGAAAAGTTGTTCCTGCCATGGCGGTGTTTTATGTACTCGCTTGTTTAATGGTACTTGTCTCAAATGCCGATCAGCTACTGGCGGCTATCGAGCTTGTTATCGTTTCAGCATTTACCAGCAGTGCCGCAACAGGTGGCTTCTTAGGTGCTAGCATTATGCTGGCGATTCAATCTGGCATCGCTCGTGGCGTGTTTTCTAACGAATCAGGATTAGGTAGTGCACCAATGGCGGCTGCGGCTGCAAAAACAGACTCCTGCGTTCGTCAAGGATTGATATCCATGACCGGAACCTTTTTCGACACCATCATCATCTGTACCATGACAGGTTTAGCATTGATCATGACAGGCGCATGGCAAAGTGACTATGCCGGAGCAGAAATGACCACGCACGCTTTCGCTGTCGGATTAGATTCCGGTACTTTTGGCCCATTAATGGTATCGATAGGTTTGATCTTCTTCGCTTTCACCACCATTTTAGGTTGGAACTACTATGGCGAGCGTTGCGTTGTTTTTCTCATGGGTACGAAAGCCGTGCTGCCTTACAAAGTTATCTTTTTGCTACTTGTTGCATCGGGTGCTTTCTTAAAACTGGATATGATTTGGCTTATAGCCGATATCGTTAATGGTTTGATGGCCGTACCAAACTTGATCGGTTTAATTGCCTTGAGAGGGGTTGTTATCGAAGAGACCAAAAAGTACTTTGCTATAGACAGTGAAGACGAAATGGACTTTGCACCACAACAATAGTTAGTCATAAAAAATGCCCGAATTATCGGGCATTTTTTTATCTGTTAATGGTTCTATCTATTAATGGGTTGCTGATAAAAAAACGGGAGGTTCTTCTAAAATCAGTTTAATACCCAAAGCGATCAATACCGTACCTGTCACCCCTTCCATCCAACTCATAATAGCGCTGTTCTTTACCAATTTTTTTGCTGAGCTTACCGTGCCTGCAAGTGCACATTGCCATGCCATTGATAAAACAAAATGTATTGCTGCCATTGTTAAAGATTGAATAAACGGCGAGTAATTTGGATCGATAAACTGGGGTAAGAAAGCCAAGTAAAATACCGCTGTTTTAGGATTAAGTACGTTGGACAAAAAACCTTCTCTTAATGAACGCTTTGCATTAAAGGTTTGATGCGCTGCGTCATCAATTTTTAATCCATTATTTCCTTTAAACGTTGTTCGAAGGCCATTGAGTCCAAGCCAAATAAGATAGGCGGCCCCTATCCACTTCATCACCTGAAATGCTTGTGCCGATTGCAGTAAAATGGCTGAAACCCCCACCGCTGATAGAGTGGCATGAACGAATAGTCCAGAGCAGATACCCAAACTGGTGATATAGCCATCTTTCGCTCCCGCACGACTGGTATTGCGAATAACGACCGCAGTATCAAGACCGGGAGTCAATGTGAGTATTGTGATGGCGAGAATGAATGCTTCAAAATTGATAATGTGCACAAACGGTTTCCTTGCGAGTTGCTGTCCTATTTAGGCGATATGAATAGGTTAAATCAATATCGCTTATTGGGTTATATCAATAATCCATCGATAAACCAAGCCTCAGATGACATTGGCGATAGTCGATGTCGGTGTTACCATTCTATTTTTGGCTATGGAATATAATAATGAGCGCATTTAAAAAGCTAACGGAACATTCAAAAAAAATCTCTCGCTTTAACCACCTCGCTGCAATTTGCGGTTGGGATCAAGCTGCTGTCATGCCTTCCGGCGGTAATCAAGCTCGTTCAGAGGCAATGGCCGAACTCTCTGTTCACATCCACAAATTGCTGACTGAGCCTCAATTAGCGGAGTGGTTTGACCGTGCCGAGAGTGAGCCGTTATCGACTCAAGATGCCTCGTCCCTAAGAGAACTAAAGAGACAATGGCTACAGGCTAACGTACTGCCTGAAGAGCTAGTGCAAGCCAAGTCATTGGCGGGTTCTAAATGTGAGCACGCTTGGAGAACACAACGAGGCAACAACGACTGGAAAGGCTTTGAGAAGAACTGGGCTGAAGTGGTTAAGCTTTCGCAACAAGAGGCACAGATTCGCGCTGATGCTACCGGCTTAACACCTTATGATGCCATGCTGGACATCTACGAGCCGGGAACGAGCTCAGAATCATTAGATACGCTATTTAATAACGTCAAAGGCTGGTTACCTCAATTGATAGATGAGGTCATTGAAAAACAATCTAAGCAGAGTTTTATTCAGCCTCAAGGATCATTCTCAACCAAGCAGCAAAAAGCACTTGGTCTTAATGTAATGAAACTTCTGCAATTTGATTTTGAACACGGCCGACTGGACGAGAGTGTTCATCCATTTTGTGGCGGCGTTCCTCAAGATGTCCGTATTACGACCCGTTATGATGAAGCTGAATTTGTTCAATCTTTAATGGGTATTGTTCACGAGACGGGTCATGCTCGTTATGAACAAGGGCTTCCAACCACATTAGCCGGTTTGCCGTCCGGTGAAGCACGTTCAATGGGCATTCACGAATCACAATCTCTATTTTTTGAAATGCAAGTGGGTCGAAGCGATGCCTTTATCCGCCATTTATCGACTATGGCTGAACAGCATTTTCAGGGACATGAACCGAGTCTGTTTAGCGAACAGAATTTTCAAAAGCTGTATACCCGAGTAAAAAAAGACTTTATTCGTGTTGATGCCGATGAACTTACCTACCCTGCGCATGTCATCTTACGCTACGAGATAGAAAAAGATCTGATTAACGGTGATATCAAACATACCGATGTTCCTGAACTATGGAACCTAAAAATGCAGCAGTACTTAGGTTTATCTACTGAAGGAAACTTTACTAATGGTTGCATGCAAGACATCCACTGGACCGATGGGGCCTTTGGTTATTTCCCTTCTTACACTTTAGGCGCTATGTATGCAGCGCAGTTTATGGCATCGATGAGGAAAACGGTTGATGTGGATGCAGCGATTACATCAAAAGATCTTTCACCGATCTTCAATTGGTTATCAGAGAATATCTGGAGTAAAGGCAGTTTGCTGACCACGGATGAGCTAGTTAAGGCAGCAACTGGTGAGACATTGAATGCTGAGCATTTTCAGGCGCATTTGAGAAGCCGTTACTTGTAGTCATGTAAATAATTAAGGCTGAACTTAGATTTGATTCAGCCTTCTTAACTCATTTCCAAAACATGCAATGGCTTACTTTATAAAACATAATGTCTTTGTTGATCTTCACAAATTACATTGCTATCTATCTAACCTCAAATCTGAACAGAAGTTTAGCAGCAATTTGATCGCTTATGAGCTATTGAACAAGCATGGAAGGAAATAAAGCGAGAGTAACAATAGATCTCACTGGGCAAAACGAAAAAAACGCCGATTGATTTACATCATCGGCGTTTAATATGCGTTAACTTGCCTACTTCTTAGTGGTTGCGGCTCGATTTTTCACGATTTTACGTAATCGAGCGCTTCTCTCAGCAGAACCTTGGTTGGCATCGGAAGGGTTGTTGGTACGAGTTTTGCGATTTTTAAACGCTGGTTTGCTGTGCATTTTCTGCAATAGTGCATCACGGTTTTTTGGCTCATATCCTGCTTGCTCTACACGTCGAATCGTATGACCAATTAACGACTCTACTTGTTGCAACGTCAGTTCTTCTTCACGGCTAACAAAAGACACAGCGTGTCCTTTTTTGCCAGCTCGGCCTGTTCGGCCAATACGGTGAACATAATCTTCTGCCAAAAATGGCATATCGAAATTCACTACGTGCGGAAGATCTTTAATATCTAGCCCACGAGCAGCCACATCGGTTGCTATCATTACCCGCACCTTGCCGGTTTTAAACTCGTCAAGCGCTCTACGACGGGCACTTTGTGCTTTGTCACCGTGACATAGTACCGCTTTAATACCGTCCAGTTTGAGTTCTTTCAATAACGTGTTGGCCGTTTCTTTGTAGTTCACAAAGACCAATACCTGTTGCCAGTTCTTACGACCAATAAGTTCAGATAACATTTCATACTTTCTTTCTTGGTCTACTGGGTAAACAACATGCGCGATAGCGTCTGCCGTTACGTTTTCTTGAGCTACGGATACTCTTTTCGGTTGATTCAACATTTCAGCCGCTAGTTTGTTCATTTGCGGAGAGAACGTCGCCGAGAACAGCATAGTCTGTGGCTTTGTTGAAACACCAGACATAATAGTTTCAATTGATGAAATAAAGCCCATATCTAACATACGGTCGGCTTCATCGAAAACCAAGAACTCAAGGTTCTGTAGGGAAACACTTTTCTCATCCAGATGCTCAATTAAGCGACCAGGTGTTGCTACTAAAATGTCGACACCGTTCTTTAGCTTTTGAACCTGTGATGACATTTTCACGCCACCATAAATGGCAGCCACACTCAATGATGTGTACTTGATATAATCTTCTATGCTTTGCGCAATCTGTGCCGCCAATTCACGAGTTGGAGCTAGAATAAGAGCACGTGTTTGAAAATGGTTATTATCTTTGCTCTTGTCTAGTATCTGCTGAATAATTGGCAGAGCGAAAGCGGCTGTTTTACCTGTCCCTGTCTGAGCATTCGCTAAGATATCGTAGCCTTTACGAGCGAGTGGAATCGCTTTCTGCTGAACAGGAGTAAGTTTTTCGTAGCCGCACTCGGACAGTGCTTTCACAATTTCTGGAGAAAAATTCTGAGATGAAAATGACATTGTTGTGTTCCTAAAATTAAACGGCTACGACCACGTAAAGCATAACCAAAAATACGGTGGCAGATTGTAGAACAAACTGTATCGAAACGGCAGTCATTTTACCAATTAGTCGCAATAAGCTCGAAAATACCACAATTTAGTGGCAACAAGTCATTTAGAAGCCATGCTTTTCAAGGTAAAAATACGGTCTAACCACTGCCAACGACTAACAGTGTAGTGGATTAGCATGATGTAATCACCGTTCGCTATTACTTCAATAGACACCGATTCGAACGAATTAACCTTTCCTGACACACATAGCTATACTGTTTGTTACAGCGCAAGCTGGCTTGACCTAGAAAAGCCAGTGAGCAAATTAGCGATCAATTAAATTGGAGAAGGTATGAATAGTTATATTTCTATATTTGAAATTCCAGCATTAGATATTTCAAGAGCAATCAAATTCTACCAAGCAATTCTGGACATCGATATAGAGGAAATGGAAATGCCGAACATGGCAATGGGAATATTCCCTTATGAAAATCAGTCGGTTACCGGAGTTATTTTAAAGGAAGAAGGTTTCCTGCCTTCGTCAAATGGCGTGACTATATATCTAAACGGCGGAGATGACCTTCAAGTCGTTCTTGATGAAGTGGTGAAAAATCGCGGTGAAGTCATTATCCCTAAAACAGCTCATGCTGATGAAAGTGGTTTTTTCGCCATTTTCCTTGATTCAGAAGGAAACAGAATGGGATTACATTCAACAAATTGATTCAGCATCTTGATGGATAACATTTTCCAGCTCAGGTGAGGTTGGCTGACTCGCCGCTTACGTTTAAAGCAGGATCTACTTGAGTTAAACAAACTAAATCTCATTAACAAGGGTTCAACTTATTAAGTTCAAGTATCTTTTTAACAACTCTTTACTATAGTTTAGCTAACTATTTCTTACATATTAGGCTGAAATTTGAAGCGTTTGTCACTACTGATTTTTTTGTTCTCCATGTACTTGTACGACTCAGAATTAAGCTTTGCCTCTGACTCTTCTATGACATTGACTCTAGCGGCAGTTGAATGGAAGCCAATGAACAGCCCGGAACTTGAAAATGATGGCTATATGTCAGAAATAGTCCGCTCTGCCCTCTCTCAAATGGGTTATACCTTGGATATTAAATGGGCACCATGGAATAGAGTATTGGAGATGAGCAAACTAGGTGGCTACGACGGAATATTGGTCGCTTCTCATAAAAAGGAAAGGGAAAACTACTTTGAATACTCACATAAAATTGGCAGTGAACGATTTATATTCTGGCAACGTAGCGAAGACGACTATTCTTACGATAGTTTAAATAGCTTTAACGGTATGAAAGTAGGTGTGCTACTCGGATCTAATTTCACTCAAGATCTCAAAAATCATGGCAACATCATTGTCGATGAAGTTAGTAATATTCGACAGAACATATTGAAACTCTCCCACGGTAGGATAGACGCATTTTTAGGCTCTTATGATAATGTAAACTATATTTTAAATAGCGAATTGAGTGAGCATAGAGGCCAATTAAAACCCATCACACCAGATTACCGTACCTATGATTTATATATGCTGATTTCGAAAAAGCACCCGAATCATAAATCTATAGTGAAGGGGTTTAACCATTCATTAAAGAAAATGATCATGGACGGACGTTATGAGTCGATACTTGTAGAACATGGTATTTTGAATGTCAAAATCAAATAACGCCGTCGACTGCTACCTTGCTTAAACACTATATATTCAATTCAGTTTATGGCTTCGATGTATAAGAGTGTCGATGTAAATTCGATGATTCTAGAGGGAGTTCCCTCCCCTTTATCTTGATTATCCAAAAATATCTGAAATAACGGCAATATGCTGACAACGGATAAATAGATTGTAACTGAAACAGGTAAAACGTTAATGCAAACCATTTTTAGACGCACTTAAGCAGTTTGACTCCTGAAGTATTAATGACAATATGGTTATTTATAGAGCTCTTTTAAAATAGGCTATACTTGTTCTATTGTTGTTAAGCCTTTATTTGATATGGATTTTATGCAATCTGACTCATTCATACACCAATCATTGGTAAGAGCGATCCAAATAATATCGATTATTTGGATTTGCTTAGCAAACAATGTCGCAATGGCTAATCAGCCAATAACGTTAGGTATCTTGGCATATTTGCCAGAAGAGCAAATGCTAGAACGCTACCAACCATTGGCTGACTATTTAACCGAAGCATTGCAGAATAGAGAAGTACAACTATTGCCCTTGTCTTACACTAATAATCAAGTGGAGGCGGCCATTGACAATAATAAACTTGACCTATTATTAACTAATCCAAGTCATTACATTAAACTTCGTACCACACATGAGTTAAGCGGTGCAATGCTTACTCAAGTCGTCCTGCGCTCCAATGAACTTGTCAGCTCTTTTGGTGGTGTAATAATAACTCATGCCAATAATTCACAGATTAACGCCTTAAGCGATTTGACAGATAAACATATAGCCGCCGCCGATATCCGGTCCCTAGGGGGCTATCAAGCTCAAGCTTACGAAATTATTAAACAAGGCATTCAGCTAAAAGGCCCCTTCTCTTTCTTAAAAAAACACGATGCTGTCATCACCGCTGTTTTAAATGGAGACACAGATGTTGGTTTCATCCGTAGTGGTGTCATCGAGAGCATGGTACAAAAAGGCATATTAGACACAACACAAATCAAGGTTCTGAATCAAAAACAGGATCCGGCTTTTCCCTTTGTCCACTCAACGACTCTGTACCCTGAATGGCCGTTACTTGCATTACCTAGGTTATCAGATAGTGATATTCGACGTGTAGCCTCAGCTTTGCTTGCTTTAAACATACATCACCCAGCAGCAAGCGCGGCAGAAATTGGCGGATTCAACCCTCCCGCTGATTACCAAGAAGTAGATAACTTAGCACGAACACTTAGGGTTCCTCCCTATGACGAGGCTCCCGAATTTACCTTCAATGACATATGGGATAAGCACTTTCAATTGTTGGTTGCAATAGCGGTATCACTAGTGGTTATCGTGCTTCTAGTCTCCCTGCTATTACACCGAAACAAGCAGTTACGCCATAGCGCAGAGAAATTGCGCCGAGCTGCGAGTGTTTTCTCAAACACAGGTGAAGGTATTTTCATTACAGATGCAAATGGCCTTATTTTGGATGTGAATGGCGCGTTTGAAGAAATTACTGGTTACGCTCGTTCAGAAGTTGTCGGCAGAAGCTCAAATATACTCAAATCAAACTTACAAAGTCACGCGTTTTATCGAAGTATGTGGGAGACTCTAACGCGAACAGATGATTGGCAAGGGGAACTTTGGAACAAGCATAAGAATGGTGAAAACTACGCAATTCAGTTAACTATTGGTGTCATTAGAACTAATAATGGTCAAGTGAAAAGCTACGTAGCACTGTTTTCTGACATTACACAAAAACTGTTTTTCTCTGCCATTGAACGTATTCGAACCAATGCCATGCAATCAGCGCTAGAGGGGGTTTCTTTAAATAAAACCCTTGATACCATCCTTAAAGATATTGAATCTTTAAGTACTGAAGCAAAGTGTTCCATATTACTGCTTGATCAATCAGGCAAGCATCTTCATAGCTGTTCTGCACCATCATTACCAGAACCTTATAATCAAGCGATAGATGGGATCGCGATTGGTGACGGTATCGGCTCATGTGGAACCGCGGCTTATCGAAAGGAACGGGTAATTGTTGAAGATACCCAACAACATCCGTACTGGGCAGCATTTAAAGAACTCGCGGCTCAGTATGAGCTTGGTAGCTGCTGGTCTGAACCAATATTTGGTAAAAAAGGACGATTGTTAGGCACGTTTGCGATTTACCACAAAACTCCCCGAGTTCCGCTTGATAAAGATCTCCGCTTGATTACCCGTACCGTTGATTTTATCAGTCTTCTTATCGAAGAAAAGCGCGCTGAATCTGAGCTTAAACGTTTAGCAGCCGTTGATGAGTTGACCTCTTTGCCCAACCGACGTCAACTTCTCGCTACCATCGATTCAGAAATTGCCCGAGCAAAACGTTATAGCACCCCGTTGTCGTTTTGTATGATTGACGTAGATTATTTTAAAAAAGTAAATGATCAACATGGGCATGATGCAGGTGATCAGGTTCTAAAAGCACTCTCTTTAACCATGAATGAGTTTATTCGTACTACCGATATGGTCGGTCGGTTAGGCGGTGAAGAATTTGGCATCATACTGCCGAACACCACTCAAGAAGATGCTTTGATTATGGCTGACAGGCTACGACTTGCGATCGAAAAGTTAACGGTATCTTATGGCGAAAAGTCTCTCAATGTAACAATCTCCATAGGAGTAAGCAGTTTTACTCAGCACTCAGAAATAGCACTCAGTAATGAGTTGCTCTCATTAGCCGATCGTTGTTTGTATTATGCCAAACGCAAAGGCCGAAATAGAATCAGCGATACTCCAATAGAACTTGATGCTAACATCCATCAATAATGGTTTATCCAATTTTTATACAGTGTCCACCACTTTTAAAATAGATCATTCCCCTCACCTATTTATTCTTCCAAATAATGCGTTTTATTGAACAGTACTTGCACTAATAGCATTTTTAATAGCCATTAATCTACTTCATGATATTGGTGGGCGCTGAGTGTAATGACCAGCGTAATAATTACAATAAACAATCCGGACCTCTCCAATGAAGAAGTTTAAATTTCAAATTATATGTTCATTAAGTATCATCCTTGTTTCGGTTGTCTCCACCATTATATTTCTAAACCATCAATCCTTTAGTGCTGAAAGTATTCAATTAAACAGAGCGCTTCTTCGTCAAAAAAATCATTCGTTTAAAGCGGTACTCGAAGAAAGAATAAGCGGCTATCGCGAAGCGCTCTCCTCTATCTCTGTTTCAGCCAATGATGTTCAGAATCAGCAGTTATCTGATGAACTTATTAAGCAATTACAGCCTCTGCATCGATCGCACAAGCAGATTAGCCAAGGCATTCGCGTAATTAATAATGATGGTGATGTATTTAACCAAGACGGCAAACTGCTCGGCTACAACGTAAAAAAACTGAACCGTTCTTACTACAAAGCCATTTTTATAGATGGCGACGACTTTTTTGTCTCCGAGCCGATCACGTCTGCCTTAACAGGCAAAGAAATAATTATTATTGTTCAAAAAGTAAGTAATTCAGTAGCAATAGGAACATCTGCATTTCTTGAATCAGTGATTGCCCAGCCGAATCAGCCAAAAAACCTATTTTTGTATACTAGCAATGGATCAATATTGATCTCCCCTTATGCTGAGCTGAAGGGAAAAAACATTTCTGATGTTCGTCAGCAATATAAAAGTTTCAGTAAAACGACACCCGAACTCAATTACAGTGCTGAACGTAATAATGAACAAATTTATTTCACTGCATTCTGGGACACCATAGATATTAATGGTTGGAACCTGGTTACGTTTGAACGTGACAAAATAATTGAAAGTGCGGTCTCAAAACAATTAATTTATTCTATGTGGGTGATGCTTTTGTGCCTCGGATTAACCGGCATTATCGCAATGTACGTTATTCATCGTTTAGTGTTAAAACCCATCGGAGGCGCGCCAAAAGAGATAGAGGCCTTGATGGGAGACATGGCAAAAGGAGAGTTATCTTTAGCTCATGTTCAGCGTGGCCATCAGTCCAACACCAGCAGTGGCATCTACGCTTCCGTGGTTAATCTTTCTGATCAGTTTTCCAAACTGATCATCAGCTCCCATAAAATATCTGAGAACATTGCTGCTTCCTCACATCAATTGAGTACCACAATGCAAAGTTCATTAGATAACGCAAAGCAGGAGCTAAATCAGGTTGAACAGATATCGACAGCCATAACTGAACTTTCATCTACGTCTCTGGAAGTAAGTGATAATGCCGCTATTGCCGAACAAAAAAACCGACAAGCACAACATGAAGTGATGGAAGGCATTGCAACGCTTCAACAAAACATACTTTTATCAAACGAAATCAACCAGTCGGTGAATGACACTGCCACACTTATTGAAGAGCTGCGCGAGTTTTCGATGGAGATTGGCTCTGTTACCGAAGTCGTCGACTCTATCTCTGAACAGACTAATTTATTGGCCTTAAATGCGGCGATTGAAGCGGCTCGTGCGGGAGAGCACGGCCGAGGATTCGCCGTTGTTGCCGATGAAGTCAGAGCACTTGCTTCAAAGACCCAGCAATCTACCGCAAACATACAATCTATTATCGACAAGCTTCAAAAACACGCAGATAAGGCAAACAGTAATATGTGTCAGAATCTATCGTTAATCTCAGATTCAGTTGATCTTGCCGGTACTATAGAATCTACTTTTAAAAATATATCGGATTCAGTTGAATCGATTTCAGAAATGAACACACTGGTCGCCACGGCATCTCAGCAACAGCATAGTGTCACAGAAGAGATATCAAGCAACGTAAATCGCACTTACGACTTAGTACAGGAAAATGTTGAGTCAGTAATCCAGATTCAGCAAGCTTCGACAGAACTATCAAAAATGTCAGAGACACAAAAATCCGAACTGTCGTTCTTTAAAGTCTGATTACTGGTACTCGCTTGAAGCAGATTTTACTCTAGCCAGTGTTGTCACTTGTGATACTCTGACTTTAACACCGAGAAAATCAACGAAAAATGGCGTTTGACGTTGTCAAAAAGCGCAGTCAAACGCCTCATCCGCTGTTAACACCCAGTACCCCTCACGCGTATTTTCAAGCAGGCCTACTTCAATTAACGCTTTAATCTCTTTACTGACAATATTTCTCGACATGTATAACAGAGACGCAAGATTAACTAGATTAATAACCGCGGTATTGCTGTCGCTTATCCCTGCCAACACAGCTAATGCGCTATATACTTTTTTCTTGTTTGATTTCATGGCTCTAAGCTGAAACAACGCATGGAAAGCTCGCTGTTTTTTAGCTAACGATGTATTGAGGAAGTGAGAAAACTCAATGCACTCATTTAACAGTTCATGACAAATTGAGAAAGGTATCTGTAACACCGTTGAGTGTTCAGTCGCCTTAATATCCGTTAAAGACTGCTCTCCTAACAATAATTGAACTTCATTCAACGCTGTTCCTGGAGTGATTATACTGAAAATACTACTTGCCCTTTCATTGCAGGATGAGCTCAGACCAAACCGCCCATCTAATGGCAGAGTCAACCTATCAACCGTCTGATCTTTAAATACAATAAAAGCCCCTTTAGCAAGTCGTTTTACCCTTCCCGCACAGAGCAGCCTCTCCGCTAAGTGATGGCTAATACCGTATTTGCTTACTAATATTTGTAAATGATTCATAAATCTACCGGTACTCGTATAACGCTGCCTACCTTAGCAATGAGATTTGCCGTGCTAAACTTTGCCATGATCAATGGTATGAACAAATTGACACGACTGATCACCTTCCGTTAGCAGGGCGATAATATGGACGTTGTATTTCTCGTTAATGGCTTCTCCTGTTCCCTGCTCCATTGCTGCCACAATATGCCGACAAAAATCACTCCTACACTGATTATTATTGGTGAATTTCATTAGGTCATCACATACCATGCACTCCGTTTCAACTCGTACCGCATTTCCGTCAGAGTCTTTTCGCCAATAACCTTCAACACCCAAGATAGGATCCTCATAATCATGATAGGATCCAACGGATTTGGCATCTGACTTATCGATATTCATCTTTTCAATTAAATAGGCAGCACGATAATTGCCATACTCTTTAAAGGCCGGTATCCAAAATGACCTCCACGCTTCTAACCCTTGTTTGTGATAAATGTGTACTAAATAACGAACTAACAAAGAGTTCCCTTTTCTAAGACACCCTTTTACAAAACCATTTCTTTCCGCCATTCTCATCATAGAGTGCAGATAGATAGCAAAAAATTTTTTCATATGCTCACCAAAGTTAGCCCCACATACACTATGCGAGGCTATTATTTTGATTAATACTCACCGGTAAGAACGATTGGAAGTTCTATTTCACCTTCCAGCACTAACGCATGTGTTAGCATCCAGTTGCGAGTATTTGATGCGGTTGCAGTTTGAGCCATCGCTCTCAATGAGTCTGCCTTAACTTGTTTTGCAGCTTCATTCCCCGTTCGTATTGCATAAGTTGAGAGTTGAGCAGCCCACTGGTGATCGTTGTCCAGTTGTGCCTGTTTAGCGAGCTCGATAACCTTGCCTGTCCCACCCATTGCTTCAACCATTTTTTCTGCCTCAACATTTCTTGGTAGAGGGTGTAGGTCGATTGAATCATTACCAAACCAATGCATTATATGGTTGTAGTAACGGCGGACATGATAGGACCATTCGCCATAGTTTTCTTCAACCCAAGGTGAGTCAGCAATCGACTCAGGAAGCTTCACATTATATTGAAGCTCATCTGGCGACATTCCTGCGCCAATGGCTTTTTCAGTTTCAGAGACGAGTGTGCGAGTGGCAATAAGTTGATGTTCCAACTGCTCTTTAAACACATCGCCTGTTACGGGTTTGCCGTGCACTTTTAAGCTATGTTCAATCTCTTTTGATAACAACCACTCAATCGCGGATTCCATATGACCAATATCGCGCCAGCGATCACCACGCAACGTTGAGTAATTAAATAACCCGTGAGCCCAAAATGTGTTATCTACGCTCACCTTTTTTTCTGGAATATAGATGCTAATGCCATCCATCGTATCCGTATGTGCCATGTGAGTGACAAACTCCATACCGTCAATCACAATGGAGGTTTCTTCGTCACCCACCAACATTGTTGGTGGCGTATAGGTTTGCATTTCTTCTGGAGTAAAATCGACGTTAACTAACCCAGTAACAGAGGGAGAATCTGCCCCTTTTTCTGGTAAGAATGATCCAAGCTGAATTCCGCCCCGGATTTGTCGGACTTGTGCTAACGGTGACTCAGTAGAAAGCGCTGCACCTAACTCAGCTTTGTGGTTTTCGTGAGCAATAACTACCGTATCCTCTGACACATTCCAGTTACCAGCTCCCACAATATAGTGCCAGTGCGTATAAATGAGACCAACAACGGGTTGGTTAGCAATGTGCTCTGGAAGCATCGACATGGCTTTTTCGGCATACTCACGGCTTAAACCGCCATCAAACACCACAATTCCATTCTCCGTTTCCACCACGTTGACGTTGTCCATACCCATACCCGTCAAAGACCATACTCCCGGCATTACTTGGTATGCACCATCGGTATATTGAGAATCTTTATTGTTTAAGCTCTCTTCTACAATCGCTCCGGTAGGGCTTATTACACTTTTATCGCCTATCGATAGAGATGTGTTCGCCATTACTGACGTTGAAAGTACGGCTGAAATCATTACGGCCAGCTTAGATATTTTAGACATAGTTTTAATTCCTGTTTTCTTTTCGATGGCAGCAGGATATCAACATGCGCTTTGGCAGAAATTGCACCGTGCAATTTTGCAATGATTAATAATGACTATGATTACGGCACTTAAATCATATAAGGTAATAACGGAGAGAAAATGTTTCGAAAGTATATTGTCTTATGGCTAACGACGGCCATTTCTTTTACTGCTATTTTTACAGCCACTGCCTGCCCATTGCATTTCGGATATAACGATAGCGAACAGGGCATGATACCTGGCGCGCAAACCATGAAATCTGCCACCATTTTTTACACCAAACACGGTGATATTAAAGAACCCGCCTCTCTTCTACCAGCAGCTACTTTTCAAAGAGCTTCTTGGTGGTTAACCCTCTTGGCCAAAGAGCTACAGAGTACAAGTTTTAACTCGGCCTACATACTATTAATCGATATACCGCTATGGTCTCAAATAGACCTGAACCGCTCTAATGGAATATCAATAGATGTGCCTCAACCAGAAACTCCAGACAATACGATATTGATGACGCAAGCAAGCCTAAATGCCATTATAAGCAATCAAATAACCATCGCAGACGCCATAGATATGGGGTTAATAAGCTTTCATAATTTAGATACACACATTATGGATGAGGTGAGAAAGTTACCTCGCCATTAACTTTACGCTTCCGTAGGTGTTAACGATTAAGCCTTCGTCTTCAAGGCTATTTAGAACTCTGTGAACTTTATGCTTACTCACCGCTAGATAAGAGGCGAGTTTTTCCGCTGTAATGGTAACTTGATCGCCTTCATCTTTTAGTCGTTCAAGCCTAAGCAAGACTCGCTCTTTAAGAGGAAGAAGTAATGCAGAAGACAACAAGTTTTCGGCAATACGATATAGAGAAGCTGCACACAAACCAGCGATCAGTGTCGCTTCTCTCTTAAGTTCAACGTCAGATCTCAATTTAGAATATGGTAGGTACAAAACGGTGCAATCCGTCGTCGCGACGACTGCCGCAGGAGACAATCTTCCATCTATAAACGCGACAGCGTTAATTAAACTTTGCGCTGTGAACCTTTCAGGTATTAACAAATCACCGTCAGCAGATACGATTTGTATTTCCGCTTCTCCAGATAATAGGTAGCCCATCCTATCAAGTTCATCGTTCTGAAAAACGATTTGTTCTCCCGCTTGGTATAGTTTTTTAAGCGGTGTGACCATAAAAGCTTTATACAAATTAGGGTAAGCATTTTCATTTAGCAAAGTGCTAAATGCTTGATATAACTCGTGCTCTATTCTCATCACTAAATCTCTATTCAAGACGAAAAGTTAGCGACTATCATACGCTATACGATTATTTACCCAAGTAATTTATAGCGTTCTGTTTCTATGTAAATTATAGCTGATAGTTTACCTCTATACGGTGTTCTCCATCGTTATAATTATTGTATTCAGTCCAGTTCGCAAAATATCTAACATTTAGTCGTGGATTAATTTGATAGGAAATTGCGAACTCATGCGCAAGAACCTGAGATTTACCATTAATTCCATGCTCTTTATACGTGTCCGATCCAGAAAGAGTGGACATCCACATCGGATTGTAATTTAACCAAAGTTTTTCCGTTAACTCTAGTTTTCCATACGCACCTAACACGGTAAACGTACCCGGCACAGAATAACCACTTATTACCTCGCCATTATCAGCCACGACATTATTGCCAATGGCTGCTCCGGCTCCGGCCAGCGGGTAAAGTTGTAATGGACCAATGCTTGGTAGTGCCTGAATAAAGCTGTAGGATATTGTTCCCGCTTCATCCTGAAAATGGTAGTTAAGGTCAACTTGAGAGCCTCTACCGTTGGTTAAATCAGCACCAAAGCGTCTAAAACGCAAGGAATCAATACTGTTACTTTTGTTATCGTCCCAACCAACGCTATCGCCCATGAGTCCCTTCAGCTCGATGACATTCATCCCCATAGTATGGTCATGGCCAGTATCAAATGTTTGTCCCAGCTTTATGTTGAGTCCGTTACTCGTATGACCAATACCAGCCTGAGTATAGACCGCAAGAGGATCTGACATATCTTGTACTGTCTCTGTCTCACTTGCCATTAAAGTAAAAGAAAAGCTTGATAGCACCAAGGTATTAAGTAACTTCACTAATATCACTCCTAATCAATTTTATTGTTTGGAGTTGAAATTATCACTTGTGCTAAATCGCCGTTGCACTGTTAGTGCATATTCGTAACGAGTTGGATTAATCGGGCAAAAAATGGTCTTATCCTGCTAGCGTAAACTAAGCGGGTAAACACATAGATAATTTGCTGATAGCTAGGTAAACTATCCAGCTATTATCTTAGCCTAGACCACGTAACTGAATGACCAATGCAACCACTCCAGCCAACTTTGACCAGCTTGGCCTTATTTCGCCTTTATTAGCTCGATTAACTGAACTAGATTATCAGCAGCCTACCCCGATTCAGGCTCAAGCGATTCCTGAAGTACTATCCAATCGAGACATTATTGCGGGTGCGAATACAGGCTCTGGTAAAACGGCTTCGTTTGCGCTACCTATGCTGCAGAAAATACACTTAGACGGGCCAATAAGCAGCAAAGACGCTAAAGGTAATTATGTTACTAATCTAATACTGGCGCCGACTCGCGAACTCGCAAAACAGATATCAGACAGTATCAAGTCCTATGCCGTGTACTTTAACGGCGCAATTAAAACTATCGCGGTTTTTGGTGGCGTGTCAGCCAATACTCAAATGCTTGCTCTACGCGGTGGAGCAGATATTGTGGTTGCAACACCCGGACGATTACTCGATCTCATCTCGAGTAACGCATTGAAACTAAATAGAGTTAATACCTTAGTTCTAGATGAAGCTGACAGAATGCTAAGCCTCGGTTTTACTGAAGAGCTATCACAAATAACAGCGCTATTACCGAGTAAAAAGCAAACTCTACTATTTTCCGCTACATTTCCTGAACAAGTTGATCTTTTAGCGAAAGCACTTCTTCAAGATCCAGTAGAAATACATCTACAAAGTGCCGACGCCAGTACTCTGGTTCAACGCGTCTTCACGGTAAACAAAGGTGAAAAGACTGCGGTCGTTGCTCACTTAATTAAACAGAACCAGTGGAAACAGTCGCTGATTTTCGTCAATGCTAAAAATCGTTGTGAAAACTTAGCAGATAAGCTGTGCAAAAGAGGAATCAACGCAGATGTCTTTCATGGCGATCTAAGCCAAGGGGCTCGAACCCAGATACTTGACGCATTTAAAGCGGGTAGGCTTGAAGTATTAATTGCTACAGATATTGCTGCTCGTGGTATCGATATAGAAAAACTGCCGGTGGTGTTTAATTTTGACTTACCGAGAAGTCCTGCGGATTACATGCACCGTATTGGTCGAAGTGGTCGAGCAGGAGAAATAGGTCTCGCTCTTTCACTTATCGACTATCAAGACTATCACCATTTCAGTATCATTGAGAAAAAGAACAAGATTCGCCTTGAGCGAGAGCAAGTAAGTGGTTTTGAAGTAGACAACGAAGTCAATGACGCCCTAGCCGCTCTTGAAAAGCCTAAAGCTAAGCCGGCGGGAAGCGGAAAGAAAAAACGCAAAAACCGACGCTAAAAACTCGCAAATACATAGACAGAACAAGTGAAACAAATTGAGATATTACAGCACAATTTAATCGCAGCGCTATGAAAGCATAAACGTTGAATTGCTGCTTTAACAGGAGAACTTATAATGACTCAAACAACAAAAACCATGGAAGTACCTGTTGCTATCGCTGATAGGGTTCAGGCATTAATTGATGCACATGAAGCCAAAGAAAAATTTAATGCAGAGCGAAAAGTTGTAGTCAACGATTTATTGGCGATGGATGGTCTCAGCTGTGAAATGGCGGTTTATAGCCTATCTCAGGATGAGTTACTCGATACATTAAGATTTGTTTATGAACTTTCTGGCACCAACAGTAAGTTTGTTAAAAATATCCTTAATCAGTCGCGAGAAAATCCTAAAAAACTGCTTACTGACTCGCAGCGTTCATCAGCCAAGAGCTTGTTATTCAATTTACTGAACGATCCTTCATTGATCTCTGCGATGAACGAGATCAAATAGAAACCATTTAGCAAATTTGGGAGAGGCAACTCTCCTTTTTTGTTTTAAAGGCAAAATAGTGCTAATAACCCACTGTTAAAACGCCGTTTTTACTCACCACTGCTTCGCCTAGCACTTTATAACCGACAAATTCACCACTCTTTTTAATCACCTTTGATCTCTTACTATGTGATCCGTCAACTATCTGCAATGAATGACATCAGATAGTATTATTGATAAGGGAAATGGATTCTTATCGATCACACGGATTAGCAAACATAGAGTACTACTATGATAACGTTCTATCGTAACTTCTTGTTGCTTTGGTCACTGCTGCTTAGTTTTTCGTCTAACGCTGCAGACGAAAGTTTGTATCTTGTCTATGACGAGAAAGTCATCGCGATACCTCTCGCTTCACTGCGCCTTCAATCAACTACTGAGCTCGAAATTTTCTCGCCGTTTCGCAATAAAGAAATCACTGTTCATGGTGTGTTTTTAGAATCGCTAATAAAACAGTACCTATTAATCAATCCTCAAAGTATTAAGTTGGTTGCCGTTGATAATTATTCCGTGACGATGAACAATTGGCAAGAAAGACACTGGTTACTTGTTACAAAAGAGGATGGCAAACCTATTACACTTCGTCAGCACGGCCCAATCCGGCTTATTGAGGTCGAATATGGAGACAGAGATCCGGCCAACTTAAGAAACTTTAACGATTGGATATGGATGATTAAACGTATAGAAGTAATTAAATAATGGCTAATTTGTCTAAATCAAGTTGGTTTTGGGTTAGTTTGGCAAGCCTATGTCTGCTCATTAGCATTGCTTTTGTGGAATTGCTTTTTTTTTACCCTAAGGCTCAACGTTACTTTGAAAACAGTGGCAATATTACCGCGCAACCCTTGACGGCTCGCTCTCGTGAGTATTTGCACAACAGCTTAGAACTCATTACCGCCTCCCCACTTAGCTCTGAGGTTATTGAAGAAGTGGGTAAAAACCTTGATCTCGCTTATGGGCACCTTAACGTTAACTTATACCTATCTCAGTATCCTTGTGCGTCCACTTCGTTAGGCAGAATAGACAACTTAAGTTTACAACTTGTATCAACCTTTCCTCCGACATCTCAAAAATATACTCAAGAGCTGCTTAAGATACTCAAATGTGTTGAGCATATTGAAATAAAGCAGGACATGAAAAAGTCTTCAATCGCTCTCAGTATGCTTGAGAATTTAAATTATCAGAGACAACTTCTAGCATGGGGCGCGCTCTTCGCACTTATCGCTGGATTGGTTTCTGTTTTGTTGCATTTAAATCAATCGAAAGTCATTAATCAAAATAAGAAAGAAAAAAATAAGTGGCTTAATAACGCTTTAAGGGATGCGCTAACCGGCGCATTAAATCGGCGCGCGTTTGATGAAGATTTGCCTCAATATCTGCTAGGGTTTAACCATCAATCTGAGGTGTTTTCGGTATTAATGTGTGATATTGACTATTTTAAGCAGTACAACGACTCATTGGGGCATGTTCAAGGTGACAAAGCATTACAGGTCATCTGCCACACGCTTTCCTCAACCTTAAATAGTAAAGACAAACTCTATCGTTATGGGGGTGAAGAGATAGTTATTCTCTTAAGCCAGACTGATCATCACTTCGCTTTAAAAACCGCGCAACAATTACTTATTCAGATACAAAATTTACAACTGCCTCACCCTACCAGTTCTTTTGGTTGCGTCACTATCAGCATCGGCTGCGCCACTATTGATGAGCCAATATGTAACGGAGAAAACATAGTCGAAGTCGCGGACCAGAGACTGTATCAAGCTAAGCAAGGTGGCCGTAATCAGATAGTCGCCTAATTAATTGCTGCCCGAAGCGGTATTTATTGAAAACCATTAACCCTTGCTTGAACACGAGCACATACACCTCAACATATTATTTATCACTTCACTAAGATCATCTATTTGCACAGGCTTAGTTAACACAGAGCTAATACCCGCCTCGTTAAAACGTTGAAGATCTGCCTTCATCGCATCAGCGGTTAGAGCCAATATCGGTATGGTTCTTGAAATATTGGCACGGACAAACTCAGTTAACTGGATACCATTAAGGTTCGGCATTTTTATATCTGTCACAATCAAGTCATAATGTCTCTGCTTAAGCAGATGATTTTTAGCTATTAAGCCATCTTCTACGCTAAATACTACACAACCCAGATTTTCAAGCTGGGCGGTAATAATTTTTCGGTTAAATAAGTTATCTTCTACGACTAAAACCTTACACTGCTTATCACACACTTGCCGTATCCTAATATTACTCAATGAATCTTTGTCGCGAATTGCATAGCGCGATTTTAAGTAAATACTAATCTTTGTTCCTACATCGACTTTGGACTTAATCTCAACAAAACCCTTGAGTAAAACTAGGTATTCTTTTGCGACGCTTGCCCCTAATCCAGAAGAATTATCGCTATGTTCTACAAATTGTTTATAAGGCAATGCAAAACGTTTTAGGTTTTCTTCTGACATCCCTAAACCATTATCCTTAATTTTTATTTTAATCAGGCAACGAGCGTTACTAATAATTTTGACGGAAAAGCTCACATCGATTGTTGAGTTTTTCTTGTTACTATCTGAGTACTTTATTGCGTTACTTAAGTAATTAAGCAGTATTTGTCGTAACTTTGTTTTGTCTAAATATATTTCACAATTGGAATTTCCGGTAAACGTCACTGTAAGGTGACTATCATTAATGAGTGGACTAATAATTTGCTTAACTTGACGGAAAAGATCATCTAGAGAAAAATATTCATGGTTTACTTCCATTACACCAGACTCAATCTTAGATAAATCTAGAACATTATCGATATGATTCTTAAGCGAGACAGAGGAGTAGTTTAAGGTTTCGAGGTGTTGTAGCATCTGATTTGAATCGTTTATCTGGCGTTCTTGATTAAATTTCATTATTCCGATAGTTCCAATAATCCCATTTAAAGGAGTACGGATTTCGTGACTCATCCTAGCCAGAAAACGACTTTTCTCAATATTCTTAGACTCTTCCAGTTTTCTAATTTTATTTGATTTTTTGTAGGAATTTAAAAGTATATAGTTGAAAAATAGAATACCAATAAAAAATATTATCAGCCCAAATAGGAACATCCTGGTTGAACTGTTGTACTCATTGAGATATTGATACTGACGATTACTATTGCCAGTAATAATATCATTCAATTTCAGATAGCCTTCTTCAATTCTCCTTTTTACCTGTATATAGTTAATATTAGTTTCAGAATATTCTACAAATGCATATTTATAATTGGATAATTTTTTACCAATAACTAATAATTGATCGTGTAATTTTTTGTCTTTAACTTGACTTGCAAAAATCAAAACACTCCCTTTAATATTTACGAATGAAAAATTAAACCGAGCGATAATTTCTTCTTTCCTTTTTACACTGTCTGTTAATTGAAACTCACGATCTAATTGGTACAAATAAAATATATCCACCATTAGGTCTATTACTGTATTTATTACCTCATGAGAATCAGAGTCAACGTCCAACTCAATAAATCTTAGTATTTCATTATAACCAACTCTTGCATGTTCAAGTGTCACTTCACTTAATTTTCGATTCTTCTCTTTATAAAATGCTAAAGACTCTAAATCATGAATGAACCTTTGATTAAACTCTTGATATACGGTTCTATTTTCATCGTACAACATGTCATCATCTAGATTTATCAGTTCGTTAGCTCTATTTAAAGACTTAACAAACGCCGATGTCGTTTCGCTATTTTCAGATAACACTAACTGTCTAGAGTCAAATACAATTTTGTTTAAAGTCTTTGCTACTGAGAATGAGTGTAATTGCTCCTGAATAGACGCTTTTTGAATGGTGTATATGTTATATAAATATAATGAGAGTAAAACAGAAGAAATTGTAATGAATAAGATGAAAACAACGTAAATATCATCCTTATTTTTTGTGATTTTTTTTCTTATATAGTTAATCAACTGACAATCCAACTTAAGTGATATTTGTCGAGAAGATACCACTTGAGCAAAATTACGTGATTGACATACTTTAAAATATTATTTTTTTATATGTTATTTTATCCATGCAATTTTTTAAAATAGGCCAGTTGAAAGAAAAACAGATGGTTTAAATTTTTCTCAGTACCACTCCTAGCCTTCCTTTATCGCGTCCACCATCAGGCTCATTCACTAGCTTAGTTTGAACAACTCGTAGCCCTATCTCTTCGCACACGTCTAACAGTTGTTTTATCGTAAACGAATCATAAAAAAACTCATTATTGAACATCGACCCCGTAAAAGGAGGTATATCATATTTAGAACCACCGCTAGAGAGGATCAGTGCCCCTTTATATTTGAGGGATTGATACGCTTTGTTGAGCAAAATGGCGTGCTCTTGCCTAGGCAGGTGGAACATTGAGTCCCAAATGACAATGCCGTCAAACTGTTGATTCGGTTGATATTTTTCTAAGTCACTCTGTTGCCAACTATGTTGAGGAAACTTAGATTTAGCGATACTCAATAACTTTTCAGAGCGGTCTATCCCTAAGATATTATGTCCATGGGAAGAAATAAGATCAGCAACAGGGGTACCGTGGCCACAACCCAGATCTAATACATGAGAATTGTCTGGCAAGTAACTCAGAAACAGCTCAAATAGCTCAACATCATTACTCGGAAGCTCTGTTCTTATACTGCACCACTGATCTGCAATGAGATCATACTCAGCTTTAGTTTGCATCCATGCTCCTTAGGCTAGTGATTCGATGTCCATGGCATTTAGTCAATGTCATAGGCCACTAGATTAGCTCTAAACTACTTTCTACATAGCATACTCATCTTGACCGTTCATCTCCTTGAACTTAGCGATATCGAGTAAAACTAAGTTATAAAATACCACCAATGTCACAACTCAGACAAGGCTCAAATAGAAAACACCGCTAAAAAGCGGTGTTTTTTTATAGGGTTAGCTAGAAAACGTTCTTTTAAAAGAAATGGAACGTTGCGGTTAAGCTAAAGTTTGAAATATCTTTATCATCCGTTTTATAGACATTGTAGCCAGCGCCCAATGAGACTGGTCCAAAGATAAAGTACTCTGCTCCAAAGCCGTACATCATATCTACACCATCATCTTTTTTGCCGCCAGACATATCCCATTTATGAACACCAGCTCTTCCGTACAGGTGCAAAGGGCCTAAATCTAGGCTTGGACGAATGGCTGCGAATACTGAGTCGGCCTTAACATCACTAGTCAAACCATCAATATCAAACTCACCATGATCAGCATAACCTGCTTCAATGCCTAAAATAGGCAACAAACCCGTTCCTACGTGAAAACTTGCCGCAGTGGATTTCTCACCATCGTATTCAGATTGACCCACCATCGCGCCACCATATAAAAGTGCGTCTGCTGATACAGAACCTGCAAAGCCTGCTAACGCAAGTGCTATTATAGTCTTCTTCATACTTTACCTTCTTTTTTGTCATTATCATCAATGGCATTTTCTTGCCACTAATCGATATCAAAATTCATTTTTATTACTTAATGCTTAAACTATGCAAAAATCTTGCCTAACAAGCATCAATAGCGTTTTTAACTCGCTTATCGGAAACCGGATATGGTGTGCCAAGTTGCTGAGCGAAAAAGCTGACTCTTAACTCTTCTATCATCCAACGAATCTCTTTTACCGGCTCAGGTGTAACCATTCCTTTTGGAATCTTATTGAGTAACTCTTTGTAGTCTCCATAAACTGACTCTATTTTCAACATATGCAGCCTATCACGGTTTGGATCAATAGGTAATTTCTCCATCCTTCTTTCGATCGCTTTCATATATCGTAAAATATCCGGCAGTTTTCGCCAGCCCGATTCAGTAGCAAAGCCTTTAAAAATAAGCCCCTCTATCTGAGATTTAATATCTGATAACGCAAAAGCCATAGTGAAATCGACCTTACCTTTCAGTTTCTTATTAATGCTAAAGGCAGTGGTAAGTATCGCTTCTACCTGAGTGGCAATATCGACGACTGTATCCCCTAGCTCAGCTCGTACATGCTCTTTTAACTGTTCAAACTGCTCCGGCGTCCAAACCAGTCCGCCTTTCTCTTCTATTAGCTTATCGATTCCACAGGCAATACAATCATCTATCAGATCCAGCACTTTACCATAAGGGTTAAAATACAAACCAAGTTTAGATTTGTTTGGCAAATTACTGTGTAAGTACTTAATTGGTGACGGAACATTTAATAATATCAGCCTACGTTGCCCAGCTAACATGGCGGATTGCTGCTCTTGAGCGGTTTCAAAAAGCTTTATCTCTACACTGTCTTTACCATCAACCAAAGCAGGGAAAGCTTTAACCTCAAAGCCTCCTCTCTTTTGTTGATAAACCTTAGGAAGCTCGCCAAAACTCCAAGTATGCAATCCTTGCTGCTCAATATCATCATCAGCAACCTGTGACAGCGTTTGTTGAACCTTATCTTTTAAGCTCTCTTTAAGCTGATGGAGATCTTTATGCTCTTTAAGCTTACCACCGTGATGATCAACGGCTCTGAATGTGATTTTTAAATGTTCAGGAATTTGTTGTTGGTTCCAATCTTCACGCAAAACATCGACACCACTCATCCGCTTTAATTGCTTCTCTAAAGCGTCTAACAACGGCATTTCCATGGCGGTTACGCTAGACAAAAATGCGTCAGCGTAATTGGGTGCAGGGACAAAGTTACGGCGTAGCGTTTTAGGTAGGGATTTTATCATCGAAACCAACAATTCATGACGCAACCCCGGAATTTGCCAATCAAAACCGGCAGGTTCTATCTGGTTAAGAATAGGCAATGGAATATGTACCGTGACACCATCGTTATCATCACCAGGTTCAAATTGATAACTCAGTTTTAACTTAAAACTGTTTTGATGCCAAAAATTTGGATAATCCAACTCAGTTACGTGGCTGGCATCCCCTCTAAATAGCATCTCTTTTTCAAAATCTAGCAGCTCAGGAGTCTTTGCTCTTGCCTTTTTCCACCACGAATCAAAATGTCGACCAGACACAACCTCAGTGCCGACTCGCTGATCATAAAAATCAAACAGCTCATCGTCATCCACCAGAATGTCTCTTCGTCGAGATTTATGCTCAAGCTCTTCCACTTCTAGCAGCAATTTGCGGTTATTTTTAAAGAAGCGGTGACGCGTTTCCCACTCACCTTCAACAAGTGCAGAGCGGATAAAAATTTCTCGGCAGACATTAGCGTCAATATTTGAGTAATTAACCAGTCTCTTAGGAACAATTGGCACGCCATAGAGCATCACTTTTTCATACGCCATAACCGCGGCTTGTTTCTTCGACCAATGCGGTTCGCTATAGCTGCGTTTGATCAAGTGCTTCGCTAGCGGCTCTATCCACTCAGGTTGGATCTTGGCAACGATTCTGCCCCATAGTTTGGAGGTTTCCACTAACTCTGCTGAAATAATCCACTTAGGCTGTTTCTTAAATAGACCCGATGCAGGGAAAATATGGAAACGCGCATTTCTCGCGCCCTGATAATCTTGCTTCTCTTGATCTTTAATACCAATGTGAGAAAGCAATCCAACCAACAACGCGCTATGAACCGCTTGATAGCCGGCTGGGGTATCATTTAACTTGGTATCCATTTCTCGCATAGCTTGATGAAGCTGGAAATAGACATCCTGCCACTCTCGTATCCGCAAGTAATTAAGAAAGTCCTTTTTACATTGCTTTCTAAACTGGTTACCACTGAGCGCTTTTTGTTGTTGTTGAATGTAATCCCATAGGTTCACAAAGGTGATGAAATCCGACTCTTTATCGAAGAATCGACGATGTTTATCATCAGATGACTGCTGTTTATCTGATGGCCTTTCTCTAGGATCTTGAATAGACAAGGCCGAAGCGATAATCATCACCTCTTTTAAACAACCAAGCTGTGGCGCTTCTATCACCATTCGAGCAAGCCTAGGGTCAATAGGTAACCGGGACAACTTACGTCCCAGCGAGGTTAACTTTTTACTGCTTCCCTGTTTTGTTACGCTAAACGCTCCAAGCTCTTCTAACAGCCGAACACCATCTTGAATATTTCGCTTGTCGGGTGCTTCTACAAACGGGAATGCTTCAATATCTCCCAAACCGATGGCGGTCATTTGCAAGATGACCGATGCTAAGTTGGTTCTTAAGATTTCGGGATCAGTAAACTCAGGCCGTGAGTCGAAATCCTCTTCCGAATAGAGACGAATACAGATACCTTCCGCAACACGGCCACAGCGACCTTTTCGCTGATTAGCACTGGCTTGAGAGATCGCCTCAATGGGTAAGCGCTGAACTTTAGTACGGTAGCTATAGCGGCTAATTCTAGCGGTTCCAGGGTCGATGACGTAGCGAATACCGGGAACCGTAAGGGATGTCTCGGCAACGTTGGTAGAAAGGACAATTCGTCGCCCCGCATGAGGTTGGAAGACTCGGTTTTGTTCACCGGAAGACAATCTCGCATATAAAGGGACGATTTCTGTATCACGAAGATTTCGCCTGGTTAGTGCATCAGCAGTATCGCGGATCTCTCGTTCACCATTCATAAAAATAAGAATGTCACCAAGTCCTTCGTCGCACAGCTCATCAACAGCTTCAAATATCCCTTCTAACTGATCTCTGTCATCGGCATCATCCCCTTTTAGAGGACGATAACGGGTCTCCACTGGAAAGGTTCGTCCCGATACTTCTATTATCGGAGCATCAAAAAAGTGCTGAGAAAAACGTTCAGGGTCGATTGTTGCAGAAGTAATAATGACTTTTAAATCTGGGCGTCGAGGAAGCAGTTCTTTTAGGTAGCCCATAATAAAGTCAATATTTAGACTACGTTCGTGGGCTTCATCAATAATAATGGTGTCGTATTGATTCAAATAACGGTCGTGTTGAATCTCGGCCAACAATATCCCGTCGGTCATCAGCTTTATTTGAGTGTTATCCGATATCTGATCGTTAAAACGTACTTTATACCCTACATAGTCACCTAGGTTACTCTCCATCTCTTCCGCTATACGATTAGCGACAGAACGGGCAGCAAGACGACGAGGCTGAGTATGGCCAATTAAACCAAACTTTCCTCTGCCGAGTTCCGCGCAGATCTTAGGAAGCTGAGTGGTTTTACCTGAACCTGTCTCACCCGCAACAATCACAACTTGGTTTTCTGCAATGGCCTTGGCAATATCATCGCGCTTTTGACTAACAGGAAGCTGCTCTGGGTAGTCAATATGAACATTGTACTGAGTTCTCTGCTCAACAATCATCATAGACTTAGCGATATCCAGCGCTATTTCGTCGAACACTGCATTTCTTGACTCAGCATTTTTGATCTTGTTTGCGCCAGAAATGCGCTTCTGCAATCTAAAACGATCTTTGATCAAACAATCATTTACAGCAGCCCTTAACTGTTTGGCACTGTTCGATTGGGAATGAGTAGACTTGGGGCTATTTTTTGACGCATTTTGCGATGAAGCGTCTGGCTGTGACGAGGTCAAAGCTTTACCTATTTTGTTCTTAAAATTGGCGCGATTGTATCACAGCAGGTATTAACTAAACTATCCCGATTGCATTTGTGTTTAGGTTTTCAGAGCATTTGCCGTTACAATATCAATAGCTTATTAATTATTGCAGACAATTTATGAAAACCTCTGAACTCATGGCGTTTCTTTTAACATTGGAAAATGACAAAGAAATAGTAACAGGTGAAAGCTGGTTGCCAGAGCAGCTCATTGACGCCTCGTTAGATGGCGAGTTTGTTAATCTCCAATTTGATAATGCCCCAGAAGAAGATGCCGGCGAATTTGAAGCTCGCGGCTTTGTAGAACACGAGGTCAATTTATTAAGAGACAAAATCGTTCAATTGTTATTTGACCAGTCTCTTTCTGCTAAAACCAAATCTGACCTGTTTCTGAAACTTGTCCTTCTTGCTCATGAGAAAAGCAGTTCAGAAGTGGTTGAGATCTTGGAAGAAAACAAACACCTAGATCAAGCATCATAAAATAACGCCGCTTTGAACAATGGCACTCATTCCACTCGTTAGACACAGCGCTAGCGCCCCCCACCGTATCCACTCTTTTGACACAAACTGAACACAATACAACGCGCTGCGATAGCCTAACCAAGCGGCAGGAAGAAGCGGTAGGCTGATAAGGAGATGCTTGAGAGTAAAATACCCGACAAAGTACTGAACGATTAATGACATCATAGAACTAAAGAGAAAAAACGCCGACAAGTTGCCTCTAAACTCGTTGGCATTTTGGTGCTGCAATAATATCGCCATTGGCGGCCCACCAATACTTGAGGTGGTCCCCATAAAACCAGACATAAAGCCCGCCAGCGCCATTCTATTTCGCGTTGGTTCAATTCGAAATGGCAGCACACTAATTAAAAGAGAAAGCAGCACTGCAATACCAAGCCATAAGGATAATGTGGCAGACGACACAATAGTTAATATCCCACCACCAATGATCGAACCGGGAACGCGACCAATTAACGCACTTTTTAGACCGCCGATCTCTATATTACTTCTGTTCTTTAAGGTATTAAGCAGTGAAATAACCAATGCGACGATGATTATTGGTGCTGGTACATAATCAACAGAAAGCTGAAACAGTATAGGGGCAGCAACAATAGCCAAACCAAACCCGATCGCGGTTTGCACAAATGAGCCGAAAAAAATGGCCGCCATAGCAAGAAGTGTTGTGGTACTGATATCAAACATAATGCAACACGTTAAATATAAAACGTTATTTTAACGACTTTTGTTCGATAAAGGTAAATTATTGTAATTAATTACTTGGTTTTTATTAATCGCGCTACAATCTATTGAAAGACCAACAACTATATACTCAAGTAATTACAAGCAGCAAGATTCAGAGCGGAATCAACAGGTTCAGTTCAAGAAGGATAATCGAAGGAATGGCATCCCCTTTCAAGGTTACTGAGTATAAACAACTTACTAAGAGTTTAATTATGTTTTCTTCCATTACCTCGCTCTTTAAGCAGCTACTAGAAGGTGAAGACCTTTCAAAAAACGCAAACTACTCCCCTGACATCGCCATAGCAGCGCTGTTGTGTGAGGTCGCGTTAGCAGATCAGCAAGTGGATAGCAGTGAACGAGAAGCAAAAATATCCTTGTTAATGAACCTTATTGACGTTGATCAGAATCGCGCCGAAGAGTTAATCAACAATGCAGAAAAGCAAGCCTCTGACTCTATCTCACTATATGAATTTACCAATCAACTGCGTCAATTGGAGCAACAAAAACGCTATCAACTGGTGCAAGCTATGTGGGAAATTGCCAACGCTGATGGAGTAATAGATCCACTAGAAGATGCTGTAATAAGACAAGTGGCAGAACTTCTCTATGTCGATCACAGTGATTTTATACGTGCGAAGCTAAGTGTCATTGATAAATAAAGATTTTGACGAGAATGAACAGCCTAAGGTGAGTCTCGAAGGCTGTTCGTTAGAATAATCTTTTAGGTCATTAATTTGGTAACAAAGATCTGTCGATTATCTCATGTTCAAAGAAGAACCAAGGCTAATTTGGCTAAGTTGTACGCATCAACATAGCCTGAATGTTGCCTACCTTCCCACTCAATACCCATCTGCTCCTGAGCCGCCCTATGACCAATACGTTTATCTTTTAGTCGCTGCTTTACCCGATACAAAGTCGCTAGATTGATATACTCATTAAAAGGCATCGCGATATTTTTAGCTTCGCATTCTGCTTTTAAGATCGCGTCATCATGTCCCCATGCTGCATATATTTTGTTAGGGCCACCAAAATTTTTGATCATCGATTTGATTACAGATTGCAGTTCTCGACCCTGTTTTTGAACGGTTTTCGGGCTGATTCCCGTCAACTCGGTACAGAAAGGAGAAACTTTATCCGACTGAGGCTTAACATAGTATTGAGCCCGCTTAACGATCTCATTGTTTAGCAAGTCAATCTCAGCCAACCCGACTTCAATAATCTCACCAGTGGTTCCTACACCATCAACGTTCCAACAACACATTTCCAGATCGAAACAAACGATGCGGTTGTAATTCATATTATGCCTTTTGGGGAAAACGAAAACTCGACGCGGGATTTTAGCTCATCTCGTCATTTGCGCCCAGTATTGATACACGGTTACGGCCAAATTTTTTGCTTTTGTACAGTTCTAAATCTACTTTTTGCGCAAATGGCTCCATCTCTTCGCCTTTATACACTGCTCCACCCAAGCTTATTGAGACATGAATATCTCCTTCAACTTTAAGAGGATTGTCACACACACTGGTTCGAAGAAGATCGGCGAAAGTGAACAGTTCACTCACCGTTGATACACTGGTGATCACGTTAAACTCATCCCCTCCAACCCGGAAAAGTTTATCCTGTTCACTAAGAGATACGGATACTTGATTTGCAATATGGGCTAATGCCGCGTCTCCAATAGGGTGTCCATAAAGATCATTGATTGTCTTAAAATTATCAACATCAAATGTGATTAAAGAGAAAGGAAGTTTTGCCTCAATCAACTGTTTATACACTTCGTTAAAAGCCCTGCGATTAAGCGCATTGGTATTTGGATCGTGAGTAACTAAGTAGTTGAGCTCTTTCGTTCTTTTCTCTAACTCTACCTCTAGAATTTCATTTTGCTGGCTAGTTTTATAAACAATTCGTGAAACAAGAATGGAAATGACAATACCGGATAACGCGATAAAAAATAACGATATTCTGTCACTATGCGAAACTTGCCGACTAAATTGGAACTCCAGAGACCATGTTCTATTAGGAAACCGGATAGAACTTGATAGTTGGTAGGAGTGTTTGTTTCCCCACTTACCACTTTGATACAAAACCGGATCATCATCAGAGCTGTAGCCCATGTCTTTGATTCTAACCGCAACTGCATTGCTGTTCATGGAGTTACCAATCAATGAGTCAAAGTAGACACTCGCTCTAACGACACCAATGACCACGCCTTTCAATACATCACTTTCACCATAAAAGGCTGGAGAATAGACTAAAAACCCGTCGGATGGTTCAACATTGTGGAGATCGTCTTGTAACAGGGTGACTTTATCAGAAATGTTTGCTGCTCTATCACTGATGATGGAGTTCTTGACACGAGTAAAGCGTTCTTTGACGGAGTAAAAGCCAAGGACTCGTAAATTCTCTTTGGTTGGTGGGTAAACATCTGTCGCTACGTATATTGGAGAAATAGATTTATCTACTACGCCTTTAAAGACGATGTCATTTTCTGTTGCAGTAAAGAGTTTAACAAAAGGTCGAGCTTGTTGTATTTCCGCCAGATGTGCATCCAGATTTTCCAACTCCACTTTTTCCATCCACTGAACAGCGATTAAACTGGCGGACCCTTTCATCATCTCTTTACTAAAATCAGCAAAGTGATACCACTCTTGTTTATCGGTAGCGTGGAAAAAGTTAGCAACAGAACTTATTGAGTCAATATCACTGTAAACCTGACTTTGTAGCAGACGAGTCCATCTCTCAACCGCTACTTCATCTAGCTTAATGGAGTTGCCTCGTTGAATTTGCCAGATTGTCGCCACTCCAATGAAAGTGATGACCATAAAAATCGCAAATACTACTGTAGGACGTAAACCTAAATCTGCTTTGCTCAACATCCAACCTATTTAGTGATTATAAAACCAAGTTATATACAGTTTAAGACGGATTCTCACCCTTCTCCAATTGTTATTGAGTTCTCTATTAAAAACCCACTTCAATCGAGCAATTAACCAGCAAACTTAATTTTCTGGTTGCTTAACTGTATATGAAAAGAAAACCGCCTAGAGTGAACTAAGCGGTTTACACGAAATGCTGTTAGATACTTTTGCAGCGTATCTAACTAAAAATTATTGTCTAACACCAAGTTTTACTTTTCCATCGCTTGAAAACCATAGGGCTTCATTGCGTCTGCGACCAATTAAAATAGGGCCATCATCAAAGAATAAAAAGTTTTTCCAATGGCGCTTGAAGGTACGCCACTTCGTTTCGATAACGTTATACTTTTCATAACAGAAGTAGACGGTAACATCGTCTTGCCAGTCAATGTGATTGAGCACCCCTTCCGGTAATGCGCTATCGTCGCTATCCCATGCGTCGATCCAGCGAACTTCATCGCTCCAGTTACTTTTCTTCGACGGCCAATCTTGGCTGCTTAATCTATCCGCATCAGGACTTTGCTGGCTTATGTTATCTTGCCACAACTGAGCAGATCGAACTTGACTCATCGGTTTGATATTTTGTAGTTCACTCTCTTCTACCGGCAATGACTGATGGGTAAAGATCCATTTTCGGTTGTATTCATTAATATCAATGTATGACATTTTCACTCTCGTACTGTTATGGTTTCAACCAACCGTTGGCAACGGATTCATCAATAATTTCTAGTGCTTTTTGCCATAACACCTCAGAGCCTTTTTCAATTCTCTGATTAATATTGATAACTTGTTGCCTTGCTATACCGTGCTCAACCCAGCTTTGGCCTTGGCTATTATGATTCATCAAGATCGGTATAATTCGGTCAATTGCTTTAGCAAATTTTGCATCATCGCTCTCTGCTTTCTCAAATTCTCGCCAGATGCTAAAAAGTTCTTCACCTTGGTCATCTGGTAGCATGGCAAATAAACGCTCAGCTGCTTGCAGCTCTTTCTGCTCTTGTTTTTCTGACTCGATTTGGTCGTAAACAAATGTATCACCCGCATCAATTTCAACAATATCATGCAGTAAAAGCATTTTTACCACTCTAGAAATGTCCACAGGTGCGTTGGCATGCTCTTGCAGGAGAATGGCCATCAAAGCAACGTGCCAACTATGCTCTGCGCTATTTTCCAATCGATGGCCATCGCATTTCACCCGAGTGCGTCTCAATACGGATTTGAGTTGGTCCAACTCCATAATTAAGGCCATCTGTTTTATCAATCTTTGATTAGTCATTATTCTCTCGCCAATTAGGGTTAATTAACGCAGTAAGTTTATGATCTTGCCATTTACCGTCAATCAGTAGGTACTCTTTGGCATAGCCTACGGAGTGAAAACCGTTAGCCATCAGTACTGACTCACTTCTATTATTGTGTGGCATATAGCTGGCAGATATGCGGTGCATATTTTGTTCACTAAACATCCATTCACATGCAAGTTTAAGCGCCTTACGCATCGTTCCGCGCCCTTGAGCTTCCTTGTCTAACGAGTAGCCAACATTGCAGGAGTGAAGAGGAAAACGAACTACATTACTGAATGAAACGGTGCCGAGCATTTTTCCGCTAGGCAGGTCGATAATCAGACAGTAGAAACCTAAGTTCAAAGCATGAAGTTCGGTTAACTTAATCAGCTTTTTCTTCCAGCCTTGTTCAGTAAAAAAGGCTTCTTCCCTCACTGGTTCCCACGGTTTTAGATACTCACGGTTGCGAGTAAAATAGTCGCTAATTAACTTACTGTCTTCTTTTTTTGCTAAACGAACCTGAACATCACCATTTTGCAAATTCATACTATGGAATTTAAAATCACGCCACATTACTTTTTCCTAATACCATAATCACGAAGTTTATTGGCAATAGAGGTGTGGGAAACACTTAATCGTTTAGCCAGTTTTCTACTCGATGGGAATGATTGGTAAAGTCTGTCTAAAACTTTTGTTTCATAATCTTTCATGATCTCGTCAAGAGAACCTTCTAGGCTGACACCAACGTGATTCACAACCGCCGAATCTACTTTAGGCAACTGAAAATCATCAATAGTCAATTCCCCATCTGTCATTCGAGTCACCGCTCTAAGCACTGTGTTGTCGAGCTCTCTGATGTTTCCCGGCCATTGATAAGAGGATAACTCATCTAGCGTTTTAGCGGATAGCAACGGTTTCTCAATTCCTAATTCTTGACAATATCGTTTTAAAAACAGGTCAACCAAGCTCGCCACATCGTTGCTACGTTCACGCAGTGAAGGAATCGATAAGGTCAACACATTGAGTCGATAATAAAGATCTTCCCGAAACTCACCCTTTTCAGTCAATTCTGCAAGGTTCTGTTTTGTCGCGGCAATTACCCGCACATCCACATGAACTTCGTGCTCTTCCCCTACTCGACGGTAAGTGCCATCTTGTAGAAATCTGAGTAGTTTTATCTGTAGATGCGAACTCATTTCGCCAATTTCATCTAGAAATACGGTTCCACCATCTGCCTGTTCAAAAATACCTTTATGGCCAGTACCTTGGTTAAACGCCCCGGGCGCATGACCAAACAGTTCTGTTTCCGCCACATCATCGGGCATAGACGCGCAGCTCAGCACTAAAAACGGGGCAGTAGAACGTTGAGAACGGTTATGACACGCACGAGCAAGCATCTCTTTCCCTGTGCCAGTTTCCCCTTCGATTAACAGCGGTTGATCAAGCATAGCCAGCTTTTTCGCTTGGCTAATAAGCGCTTTATGTCGATTAGAAAGCCCGACAAAATGCTCAAATCCAATGGCATTGCTTTCTGGTAAAAAGGTGACCTTAGCGTGATGTTGCGAGTTGGATTTTAAAGTAATTACCGCACTTGCTAATAAAGGCTCTTCACTATTCTCACCTTCAATATAGACAGGAACAACTTCCAACAGGTAATCAAGACCATTAACAACCACACTCTCTCTTTTCCGATTCACATCTTCTTCTAGCCAATGAGAAAAATTGAAACCTGAAATGTACGATTGGAATTGTTGGCCTATTAGTTCATCAGAGGATTTATCCAGCAACTCACCGGCGGCATGGTTAGCCATGTCGATATTACCTTTGAGATTGACGGACAGTACTGGTTCAGGAAGATGAGAAAGCAACGAAACCAACTCGGTATTATGCCTTTCACTTGGCATAAATTGAATTTTTCGCACATCCGTTACACCAGAGATACGCCTAATTTGTGCCATTAGCTCACTGAATACCTCAAAATCTATTTCAGGGCAGTTGAGGTAAATAATACCAATGACATCAATTTCTATGCCTCGTAAATCGATATTCATCGATGCGAGCGTATCAAGTAACTCACGAGTCAGGCCTAGTCGATCTTCACATAAAACTTCAAGACGCAAGACAAAATCCTTAAGGGTGTCAGGAAAAGTTGACACCAGTTTGAATTAAGGACTTTCTCTCGTCAAGTGAGGGTTGTAAAAGCTGAAATTAATAAGCAAATTTCGCTGTTTTTTGCTCAAATAGTCATCATTTTGTTACAACTTACTTTTAAGCTCTAGTAATAACGCTTTTCGGATTTCTGATAACTTAACTTGATTGTCGCGGTTCCAAGGCATAGGTCTTAACAATGACATGGCTTTCAATCCAAGTCTCGCGGTTAAGATACCAACCCCAAACCCTTGCGCAACTCGTGCAGATACCTTGCCCGCCAGATCCATTGACAATAGATCGACGCCCGCTTCGGTGGCAAGTTCAGAGGCACCCGCAGCGGCCATATTAACAAGAACCAGTTTAAACAGTTGCAACCGAGACCAGTAGCCGAGTTCAATACCATAGATGTCCGCTAATTTGTCTATCAGTTTAAAGTTACGCCACGCCACCAATAACATGTCTGCAATAGCCAACGGGCTAATTGCCACTAATGCGGCGGCTTCTGTAGAGAACTTAGCCACCAGAGCTTTGGCTTGCTTATCTTGTTGGCTAACAACCATTGCGTCATACATCTCAAGAATCTCGGCGTCACTGTGAGAACTCGTTACTGAATTTCTCCAGCGATCCAGATGAGGACTTTCCGCTATAGTCCCTGACTCTTTGGCTAACTTTTCACAAAAATCAGTCCCTTTACCAACGCTATCGCTGTTTAATAGCGCTTCACTCTCTTGATGAACGGTAAAGTGACGTCGTAACTTACGTAAGCGCCATAACTCTTTTGCCAGAGCTGAAATCCCCACGCCGGCAATCGATACAATAAAGGCAGACCAACCAATTGAGAGCCAATCTGCGCTTTGATAAGCGGTAACAACATTATTGATGGCTTGCCAGCCAACAAGGCCCGAAAATGAGGTTAGTACCCCTGTGGCAAACCATTTTCTATTTTTACTGGGACGAATAACTTGCTCTAAGTTCTGTTCGTGCTCCCCTTCTTCATCAACCTGTTCCATCTCGACTGGCACAAACTTAGCTGTCGGTTCGAACGCTTGTTGTAGCGTTAAATCATCATCAGTAACTTGCTTAGCCTCTTGCTCACTATTTAACGGCTGCTGGAAAACTTGCTTAGACTTTAGCTCACTCATTTTAGTTTATCTCCAATCAAGTACTGCAATGCCTTATCAACTCGTATATGAGGCAAGGGGGTATCGATTTCTGTCTGATTTGGTCTGAAGTTATTAAAATCGAAATGACCATTTTTCCAGAATTCTTCGCCGGGAAGTTTTTTAGGAACGTCGCCGGGATAAAGCGTCATGGGTTGATCATCGCAAGTCGTGCCTTGTATGGCAGGAATACTGTTCTCACCGTCGGACACAAAACCGTTGGTTGTCGCCTGAATGGACGCAATGCTAATGCACTCCATATCGATGTTCTCAAATGCGGCATGTTGCCATGATGGATACACCATTTGCTGAAGAAGTGACACCAGATTCGCATGCTGGTCCGGGGTTATATGATCCGCTTTAGTGGCAGCAAACAACAACTTGTCGATTCTTGGTGAAAATAACCGTTTCAACATTGATGAGCGGCCATAACGAAAGCTCTTCATTAGCTGTTCAAGAGCGGACTTCATATCAGTAAAAGATTCGTAACCACTGTTAAGTGGCTGTAAGCAATCCACCAGCACGATTTGACGATCAAACGTTGAAAAGTAATCTTTATAAAAACGTTTAACGACTTTTTGCTGATACTCTTTATAGCGAGATTTAAGCATATGATAACTGGAATGTTTATCTGCTTTGTCTAGTTCATCTTCTCTACCCAATAACTGATAAGGGAAGAACTGCAACACAGGGGCGCCTTTTAAATCTCCCGGTAACACAAATCGCCCGGGCTGCACCCAGTGTAAACCCGCCTGTTTACAACTAAACAGATAATCGGTATAGCATTGTGCGACCTGCTCTAGCTGTTTCTCATTAGCTTCAGCAAATGGGTCTATGGCGTCGATCTGTTGTAACCATGCTTTGGCGAGATCGCGTCTAGTACCCGTCAAACCATCAAATTGTGTCTGACACCACTGCTCATAAGTTAAATCCAATAGTGGCAAATCAAGCAGCCACTCTCCCGGATAATCGATAATATCGAGATAGAGGGTCGCCGTCTGGCTAAAAATACGCTTGCTGCTCTTTGTCGGCTTATAACGCAAGGCGAGACGAATTTCGCTGACATCTTTGGTTGGTACTGGCCAATGAGGTGGCTCGGAATGAAGCGCCGTTAATGCATCATCATAGCTAAAACGGGGCACCAATAAATTTTGTTGCGGAACGCGTTTCGCTCCAATCAATTTCCCTTCCCGGGACGCGTTAAGCAGCGGTAGTTTCTCTGACCCAGCAGAGTGCAGCAACTGATTAACGAGTGATGTGATAAATGCAGTCTTACCCGCTCTTGATAAACCAGTCACAGCGAGTTTGAGATGACTGTCCATTCCGCGATGGAGAAGATCATTCATTTCTTGGCGGATGTTTTTCATTAATATTTCCTCTTACTTCGCAACAGAGTAAGACAATTGCATTATTAATTCCACGCTGTTTAACTTCCTTTACAAACAAAAACGTCCAACCATTAGGTTGAACGCGAGTCCCCAAGAAATCTCAGGATTATACTCAAGTGACCTCAAGGTGCCTGAGAATATAAGTTAATCATCTTCAATTAATTTATAAATGACAAATAGAGCCAATTCTAATAGTAGCGTCGTCACGACAGCAATCACGACCCACTGCTGATTAAAGATAGCGATACCATTTAACACCAAGTCACGCGCGACATAGAAGCCAACTACTATGGCAATAATAACTTGAAGAATCTGTACAAACCTAGCCATAACGTCTCCTTAGGGTTTATATCAAGCTTAATAAGTGATTTTTAAAAGTGATCTCTTTGAGTAACCGTCTGATAGAAAATAATGCGTATAAACAGCAGGTAAGGCTAACTGATTTGCCCTACCTGCTGATTAAGTTAATTACTTTTCTGCTTCTGCAATTTTTACTTTCCAAGTATCTGGGCCAATCTGGTGAGCATTCGCTCCGGTAGAGTCTACCGCAACCGTCACTGGCATATCTTCCACTTCAAACTCATAAATGGCTTCCATACCCAGCTCTTCAAAAGCGACAACACGTGCTTTTTTAATCGCCTTAGCCACTAAGTAAGCAGCACCACCAACCGCCATCAGGTAAACCGCTTTATGATTTTTGATTGACTCAATAGCCGCCGGTCCGCGTTCTGCTTTACCAATCATTCCGGTAAGACCCGTTTGAGAAAGCATCATGTCAGTAAACTTGTCCATTCGGGTGGACGTTGTTGGACCCGCAGGACCCACGACTTCATCACCTACCGCATCTACAGGGCCAACATAATAGATAAACTTACCATTAAAATCGACACCTTCAGGTAGCCCTTCACCACTCTCTAATAACCCCTGAATTTTCTTATGTGCAGCATCACGACCAGTCAGTATTTTGCCACTTAGTAATACTGTTTCACCGGTTTTCCACTCTTGAACGTCTTCTTTTGTCACTTCATCAAGGTTAACACGACGAGTATTCTCATCGGCTTCCCATGTTACTTCTGGCCAATCTTCCAGTTTAGGAGGGGTCAATTCTGCTGGACCCGTGCCATCTAGGGTAAAGTGTACGTGACGAGTCGCTGCACAGTTCGGGATCATGCAGACAGGTTTGGACGCCGCGTGTGTTGGTGCCGTCATAATTTTCACGTCAACAACCGTGGTTAACCCGCCTAAACCTTGCGCACCAATACCTAGCTTATTGACTCGATTAAAGATGTCTAATCGAAGCTCTTCTTCAGCATTTTCAGGGCCTTTATCAATAAGATCTTGAATATCAATGTGTCCCATTAGCGACTCTTTCGCTAATACGGCTGCTTTTTCAGCGGTTCCGCCAATACCTATTCCAAGCATTCCCGGTGGACACCAACCTGCCCCCATTGACGGTAATGTCTTCTCTACCCACTCAGCGACATCGTCGGAAGGGTTTAGCATAACCATTTTAGTTTTGTTTTCAGAACCGCCACCCTTAGCCGCAATCTGAATCTCTACTTTATCGCCGGGAACCATATCAATGTGGACAACCGCTGGTGTGTTATCTTTAGTATTAATACGTTTACCCGCAGGATCACTCAATACGGATGCACGTAATGGGTTATCTGGGTTTGTATAAGCTTGACGAACCCCTTCATCAACCATCTGTTGTACGGTTAAATCGCTTTCCCATTGAACATTCATACCGATCTTAACAAAGCAGGTAACAATACCCGTATCCTGACAGATGGGTCTGTGCCCTTCTGCGGACATGCGAGAGTTGATCAAAATTTGCGCAATGGCGTCTTTTGCGGCTTGACTCTGCTCTAAGTCATGCGCTTTTTCCAATGCTTTAACAAAATCTAATGGATGATAATAAGAGATGTACTGAAGTGCATCAGCAACACTGCTGATGAGGTCCTGCTTACGGATGACTGTCATTGCTTGCCTCTTTAATTGTTATGGTTTCAATGAGATACTTATCAACAATAGTTATTGTATATATACTCAACTGAACATTTAGATCTTAAAATTTTGAATTTATGATACTCTCGCTTCCAACAACACGCTATGTGGTGATTCAAGCCTTTGTCACAAATTAAGCAAATGATTAACAATAAAACTCACAAGTTCGACACTCACAAGATTGAGTATCAGCCAGATCTTGCTGTAACACTGTTTCGCCCTATCGCCGATCATCCATGGTCAATGCTATTGCGTTCGCCTTCAACCACTCATCCGGATAGTCGATTTGATATCTTGGTAGCAAACCCAATTGCCACATTAGTAAGCAGAAAGCATCAAACTTACTTTCATAAGGGTGATTCAGTTACCGTCTCGCAAGCAGACCCTTTTGAATTACTGCAGCATCATCTCGATAATTTATTACCTAGATATACCAGCAATGATGATTTGCCTTTTGTTGGTGGTGCGTTAGGGTATTTTAGCTACGACTTAGGCCGTCGAGTAGAACAACTACCCGAGTTAGCAGAGAATGACATTGATATCCCAGAAATGGCGGTAGGCTTTTATCGTTGGGCAGTCATCGTTGATCACCACAAAAAACAGGCACATGTTGTTGGTCAAGATGTGCAGAACGCCTACCAATATCTATTAAGCCGTAAAGAAACCGATACTCACACTGAGACAGAGTTAAGACAGACGGAACCATCGGCTCCTTTCTCTTTAACCAGTCAATGGCAATCCAATATGAGTGCCGCCGACTACCGTGGTAAGTTTAATAAAATTCAAGACTACCTGCTTTCTGGGGACTGCTATCAGATCAATTTAGCGCAGCGATTTAAGGCTAACTATTCAGGTTCAGAGTTTGACGCTTATTTAACGCTAGAGAATCAAAACAGAGCACCTTTTTCTGCATTTTTAAAGTTAGACGAGAGTGCCATTATTAGTATCTCCCCAGAGCGATTTATTCAGTTATCAGCACAGTCCATACAGACCAAGCCTATCAAGGGCACTTTGCCTCGTTCTCAATGCCAACAGCAAGACATCATTAATGCAGAGAAGCTGGCTCGTTCTGAGAAAGATCAAGCAGAAAACTTAATGATCGTTGACCTGCTACGCAACGATATTGGCCGAGTCGCCTTACCCGGTAGCGTTAGTGTGCCAAAACTGTTTGACGTAGAAAGCTTTCCTGCGGTACACCATTTAGTTAGCACCATTACCGCTAAACTGGATAAGCAATATCAACCCACCGATCTATTGCGAGCCTGTTTTCCCGGAGGCTCAATAACCGGAGCACCTAAAGTGCGGGCAATGGAGATTATTGAAGAGTTAGAGCCTCATAGGCGTACGGTTTATTGCGGAAGCATTGGATATATTAGCCAGTGCGGCACGATGGATACCAGTATTACGATTCGCACCTTGGTTGCGCATAACAATACCTTGTACGCATGGGCTGGTGGAGGCATCGTCGCGGACAGTCAATGTGATGCCGAATATCAAGAGACGCTGGATAAACTGAGTCGTATTTTGCCAGTATTAGAGAAGGCAGAACATGAATAAGCAGCAGTTACTTACCCAGTTTTCTTTACGTCTACCTGAACAGTATCACCACGAAGCCGTGAACAGAGCCTCCTCTGCCAATCCCAAGCAGGTTCGTAAAGCGTCGGTACTCATTGGTTGCGTAGAGAGAGATGACCAACTATTTGTGATTTTAACCAGACGAGCAAAGCACCTTAAACATCACCCCGGACAGATTAGTTTCCCGGGCGGCAAGTATGAAGAGTCAGACAGCTCTTTAATACACACCGCATTAAGGGAGACTGAAGAAGAGATCGGAATTCATGCTGATCAAATATCTGTTGTTGGACTATTACCAGAACTGATGACGGTCAGTCATTTTATGGTGACCCCAGTGATCGCCCTTATTTCCAGTGATTATCAAATCCAGATGGATAGAAATGAAGTTGACGACGTATTCGAAGTTCCCGCTAGCCATCTATTTGATATCAAACAACTCTATACACAAGTATTCAAAATTAACCAACAACGACATAGAGTTTTTGCGGTTCCTTATAATGAGCACTTTATTTGGGGAGTTACCGCACAAATCATTCAAGCTCTTCAACGTCAACTGCGTGAGTAAACAGTGTTCTTTTTGCCGAATTTATTTATACTGCTAATGGCATAAAGTAGACGCATCTTTCAGCTTTTTAGTCTGGGCGCTATTTTATTCTAAGCACTATTTTATTCTGAGCACGATCGATCTTAAACCATCGTGTATAGGGCTCATCTACTCAAGCTATTTAATTGAGATTGGTATTAATAATATCGATTACGGACTTAATCTAATGATTACTATTCGAAAAGCTAAATTCAAAGACTACGCCTCTCTTATGGAGATGGAAGTGACAGATGAGCAGAAACCGTACGTTACTAACTTTAATACGCTTTATGAACATAGAACCCCTGAACAAGAGTTTTATGTAATCAATGAAGGCAAAGAGTTACTCGGTTTCTTTATGCTGGATAAGTCCTATTCTCGTCAGTACACTTTTGCTCAACAAAAAGAGCTGGGCTTACGTAATTTTCTCATTGCCAAACAGCATCAAGGCAAAGGGTACGCCAAGCAAGCACTTAATCGCCTATTTCTTTATCTTTATGGCGCCTATGCGGACTTTAATTGCATAGGACTGACGGTAAATAAGAAAAACACTCTGGCCTATAAGCTCTATTTAGACGTCGGTTTTTCAGATACAGAAACGATTTATCACGGTGGTGAAGCTGGTGCTCAGCACGTACTAAGAAAAGATATCAACTAATTTTGTGTATTTGACTATTTTTTCAGCTAAACATTATCAATTATTTAACATAAACGGGTTTTTATTAAATAAAATCTAGATTCTTGTCAAATATATCAACTCAAACAAGAATAAGGCTTGAAGCGAACAAATTCACATGTAATATGTTCGGTGCATTAGGCAATTCCTACAATCCTATTGTTCACTTTTTCACATTGATTAATGCAATCAGGATTTATTTATACTTCTACGGAGAATATTAAACACATGACTTACGCGCCTGTAACAGACGTACTTAGCGGTAAGCTAGCACTAGACAGTGAAGTTACTGTCAAAGGCTGGATCCGTTCACGTCGTGATTCCAAAGCTGGAATCTCTTTCCTTGCCATATACGACGGCTCTTGTTTCGACCCTATTCAGGCCGTGGTCCCTAATGAACTTAATAATTACAATTCTGAGGTACTAAAGCTGACCACAGGTTGTTCTGTAGAAGTAACGGGTAAAGTTGTTGAGTCACCGGCTAAAGGCCAAGACTTTGAACTCGCAGCGACTGACGTTAAAGTTGTCGGTTGGGTCGAAGACGCAGATACTTACCCAATGGCTAAAACTCGTCACTCTATCGAGTACTTGCGCGAAGTTGCACACTTACGCCCTCGCACCAATGTTATTGGTGCAGTTGCGCGTGTACGTAACAGCCTGTCACAAGCAATACACCGCTTCTATCATGAGCAAGGTTACTTCTGGATGTCAGCGCCATTAATCACGGCTTCTGATGCAGAAGGTGCTGGTGAAATGTTCCGCGTATCAACGCTGGATCTTGCAAACCTTCCTCACAAAGAAGATGGCAGCGTCGACTTTAATGAAGACTTTTTTGGCAAAGAGACATTCTTAACGGTTTCTGGTCAGTTAAATGCCGAAACTTACGCTTGTGCATTAAGCAAAGTCTATACATTTGGCCCAACTTTCCGTGCAGAAAACTCAAACACAAGTCGTCACTTGGCTGAGTTCTGGATGGTTGAACCTGAAGTTGCCTTTGCTGATCTAGATGATGTTGCTGGTCTTGCCGAAGACATGCTTAAGTATGTTTTCGACGCTGTACTAAAAGAGCGTCGTGATGACTTAGAGTTCTTTGCTCAACGCATAGACAAAACGGTTATTGAGCGTTTAGAGAACTTTGTTTCTTCTGACTTTGCACAAGTGGATTACACAGATGCAATCGACATCCTAATTAAGTCTGGTCGCGAATTCGAATTCCCTGTTGAATGGGGTATCGATATGTCTTCTGAGCATGAGCGTTACCTTGCAGAAGAGCACTTTAAAGCACCTGTAGTTGTTAAAAACTACCCGAAAGACATTAAAGCTTTCTACATGCGCCTGAACGATGACGGTAAGACAGTAGCGGCTATGGATGTATTAGCACCGGGTATCGGTGAAATCATCGGTGGTTCTCAACGTGAAGAACGTTTAGAAGTTCTTGATGAGCGTATGGTAGCAATGGGCATCGATCCTGAGCACATGGATTGGTATCGCGATCTACGTCGTTACGGTACAGTTCCACATGCAGGTTTTGGATTGGGCTTTGAGCGTCTAGTTTCTTACGTAACAGGTATGGGTAACATCCGAGACGTTATTCCGTTCCCTCGTTCTCCAAGAAGCGCAAACTTCTAATACCACTGTTGGTATTTGACACAAATTGCAAAAGCCGCTTTATTTAAAGCGGCTTTTTAATTTTTTCACTCATTAGCCACATAACCTTTTCTAACACTATTTATTGACCTCTGAAATATTTTACTCGATCATTAGGTCTACTGTACTGTTCTAAAATTTTTAGGTGGATTGTATCAATGTATAAGCCTTATTTTGATAAAGGTAAAACGTTCTTTTTCTACATCATTGCAGCTATTGTTTATGGAACATATGGCAGCCGTGTATGTCCCTTTCTTGATACCTTAACCACAAAAGAAATCTTGCTACATGTCTCTATAGTATTTGTACTGCTTTTTTCGACCCGATCCGCATTGGCCTCTGCTGGCATCATTACCTATAAAGGCAGTATCACAAAATTAGACACAGGCTTGTTTTTCCTGTTCTCGCTCCCTTTTGCCCTTTTTTACAACATCAGTTATGACTTCGGTTTCGACAGCAACTTTAAAGTGCTGTTCGGTATGACTCTGTTTGGTTTTTTCACTGGCGTCATCTTAGAGCTGTTGGACAAGCAACGCTATCTCGCGAGCGGAGATTTTCAAGTCAGCCTTAACGGTGAGCGCCGTTCAATCATCAAACAGATGATTGGCCTGTTTTCTATGCTGATAGTTGCCTTAACAGCCTCTATGATCATGATAGAAATTAAAGATTTATATTGGTTGGAACATAATCCCGAGAAGTTAGCTGACGGCTCAGGAAAGATCAGTGTGATAAAAGAGTTTATTTTTGTCGCCGTGGTTTTATTCAGTTATGCATTTTATATCATTAATCTGTGGACCAAGATTTTAAAACAGATGCTGCTGTCGCAAGAATCTGCCCTATCCGCTGTTGGTGCAGGCTCGCAAGATGTACGCGTTCCTGTCTATGATCATGATGAGTTAGGTACAGTCGCCTCATTAACCAATAGCATGCTGGATAATTTGGAAGTCAGCCACAAAGAAGTTCAAACCACTCGCGATGTTGCGATTGTTAGCCTAGCCGCATTAGCAGAGTCACGTGATAACGAAACGGGTGCACATATTCTTAGAACACAAGAGTATGTAAAAGCCTTAGCAGAGCACCTATCTAACAATGAAAAGTACACCGATTTACTCGATAAAAATTATATAGAGCTGCTGTATAAATCAGCGCCTCTTCACGATGTCGGCAAAGTAGGCATTCCAGATAGAGTATTGCTAAAACCGGGTAAGTTGACTGATGAAGAGTTTGAGACCATGAAGCAACATCCGCAAATTGGTGCAGACGCTTTATCTATAGCGGAGCAGCAACTGGGGTCAACCTCTTTCCTAAATGTGGCCAAAGAGATCTCTTTAACTCACCATGAAAAGTGGGACGGTTCAGGTTACCCAAATCAACTTTCCGGCACTGATATTCCTATTTCTGGCAGATTGATGGCTCTAGCTGATGTTTATGACGCATTAATATCGAAGCGAGTCTATAAGCCGGCATTTACTCATCAAGAAGCGAAAGAGATTATTTTGCAGGGTTCAGGCAAACACTTCGACCCCGATATCGTGGAAGCCTTTATCGCCATTGAAGATGATTTCGTCGAGATAGCAAGTAGACTTAAAGATAAAGAATAGCAAAACGGGCCTCGGCCCGTTTTTAACTTTTACTACTTTTCTGACAGAAAAAGCGCTTATTTCATCTCTTTAACCCTCAAAATAACTGACTTAAATCATTAATTACCACCAAATTGAAATAAATTTAATTTTTATCAATTATTGATGTTGTTTCTAATGGTTCATAAAGGTATAAATAAACCGTTACTACCACATTTAACAGGGATGAAGATTATGTTTGAAAAAGTTGCTGCTGCTCCAGCGGATCCTATACTTGGCTTGACTGAACTATTTAAGAAAGATAGCCGTAAAGAGAAAGTCAATCTTGGTGTAGGCATATACAAAGATGAACAGGGAACGACCCCTGTGTTAGCTACCGTTAAGAAAGCAGAAGCTGCACTTCTTGAAACAGAAAAAACCAAATCTTACCTCACCATTGAAGGAACCGCAGAATACGGCCTAGCAGTGCAAAAGCTACTGTTTGGTGATGACTCCACTATCGTATCCGAACATAAAGCGAAGACGGCTCAAGCTCCAGGCGGCACGGGTGCTTTGCGTGTAGCTGGTGAGTTTATTAAACGCCAACTTGGCGCACCTAAAATCTGGATCAGCAACCCAACATGGGCAAACCACAATGGTGTGTTTACTGCTGCTGGTTTAGAGACCGTTCAGTATGGCTATTATAATGCTGAGACTAAGTCTAAAGACTTCGAACTGATGGTTGAAGACCTAGGCAAAGCAGACGAAGGTGATATCGTTCTTCTACATGGTTGTTGTCACAACCCTACCGGTATTGACCCAACGGCTGACGAGTGGGAAGTATTGGCAAAACTTTGTGCCGACAAAAAGCTTTTACCTCTTTTCGATTTTGCTTATCAAGGCTTCGCTAAAGGCGTTGAAGAAGATGCCCACGGCCTTCGTACTTTCGCCAAGTACAACAGTGAAATTTTAGTAGCAAGTTCATTCTCTAAAAACTTTGGCTTATATAACGAGCGCGTAGGCGCCTTTACGCTGGTTGCTGAATCAGAGCAAACTGCTGCCACCGCTTTCTCTCAAGTCAAAGCGATCATTCGTTCAATTTATTCAAACCCGCCTGCACACGGCTCAGCAGTTGTGACACATATTTTAAACAACCCTGCACTGAGAGCAGAGTGGGAACAAGAAGTGGCTGAAATGCGCGACCGTATTCAAGAGATGCGTTCGCTATTTGTTGAGACGCTAAAAGAACAAGGTGTCACCGCTGACTTTAGCTTTATTGAACGTCAAAATGGCATGTTTAGCTTCTCAGGCTTAACGAAAGCACAAGTAGAACAGCTTAAAGAAGAATTTGGCATCTATATTGTTGGTTCAGGTCGCATAAGTGTTGCTGGTATGACGAAAGCCAATATGATTCCTTTATGTAAAGGTATTGCCGCTGTACTATAATGGCAGATAACGGATATAAGGTCAGACTCTCTTATTGAGGTCTGGCTTTTTTTTTGCGACAGAGGAAACTATGAACGCTGAGTTACTCGAAATTAAAAACTTTATTTCACAGCACCCTCCTTTTAATGAACTGCCTGACGAAACGTTAGAATATATCGCTCAAAGCATTGAAATTTCTTACTTTCGTAACGAAACACCTATTATTCATATGGGGGATCATATTCATGATCTTTATATGCTTAGAAGTGGTGTTGTTGAGGTATATCGACGTAAAGGAGAGCTGTACAACCGACTCAGCGAAGGGGCTTTATTTGGCCAAATGGGGCTATTAACCAATAATAAAGTACGTTTTCCCGCCAAAGCCATAGACGATACCCTACTCTACTGTATTCCAGAGAAAGTTTTCCTTGAACTGTATGAAGGACATGAACACTTTGCTGACTTTGTCGAAGTCGAAGACAGTGTTCGTCTACGCCAAACCATATCCAATACCAATGATGCAAATGACTTAACAACATCAAAAGTAAGTACCTTACTTACTCGAGAACCCATCAGCATATCTAAAGAGTTGTCCATTCAAAGCGCTGCAAAAAAAATGGCCGAAGAAGCGGTATCTTCTCTACTGATTTATGATCCCAACAGCGATCCCGATGATGAAGAGAACTCATCCATTATCGGTATCATTACCGATAGGGACTTGTGTACACGCGTCTTAGCTGAAGGGTTAAATCCCTCCGATGAAGTCGCCAGTGTCATGACCGTTGATGTCATTTCGTTAGACCACAATGCCTATGTTTATGAGGCGATGCTAACGATGCTTAGGTATAACGTGCACCACTTACCTGTTCTAAAAAACCGCAAAGCATTAGGTATTTTAGAGTCTACCGATATCGTGCGGTATGAATCGCAAAACTCGTTATTACTGGTTAGCACCATATTTTTACAAAGCTCGATTCAAGAACTACAAGCCATATCTGAACAGGTAAAAGATAGCTTTGTTCGGCTGGTTAATGAAGATGCCAACTCTCATATGGTTGGCAGTGCCATGTCGGTAATTGGTCGAAGCTTTAAGCAGCGCATTATCGAACTTGCTGAGCAAGAGCTAGGGCCACCACCTATCCCTTACTGTTTCTTGGCGCTGGGTTCAATGGCTCGCGATGAGCAGCTCATCGTAACAGACCAAGACAATGCGATCATACTTGATGACGCATACGTTGCTGAAAAACATGGTGAATACTTTGAAAAACTGGCCAAATTTGTTTGCGATGGACTAGACATGTGCGGTTACAACTATTGTACTGGCGACATTATGGCGTCGAACCCTATGTGGCGAATGACACGCAGGGAATGGGAAAGCTGCTTTGCAGATTGGATTGATAACCCTAACCCCAAGGCGCTACTAAACAGTTCCATCTTCTTCGACCTTACCGGTATTTATGGGCGATTAAAGTGGGCAGAACAACTAAACAGCTTTATTTTGCGAAGAGCAAAAAAGAACAACCGTTTTCTTGCCTGCTTGGCACGCAATGCCCTGAACCGCACGCCACCTCTTGGCTTCTTCCAGAGTTTTGTTATGGAGAAAGATGGCCAACATAAAAACTCCATTAATTTAAAGCGTCGAGGAACGGCACCACTGGCAGATCTCATTCGTGTTCACGGTTTGGCGGTTGGCTCTCGAGCGCAAAACTCGTTTGAACGCTTAGACGATATTATAGACGCTGGCATCTTACCAAAAGGACGCGCGCAAGATTTAAGAGATGCGATGGAGTTTATCAGTATGGTTCGTATCCGACATCAGGCGATAGATATTGAAAATGCCATTGCCCCTGATAACAACATTGAGCCTGACAACATTTCAGATTTTGATCGTCGTAACCTAAAAGATGCTTTTCAGATTTTAAGTAATGCACAAAACTTCTTGAAATATCGTTATCAAGCAAGCAATAAATTTAGCTGAGGTTAGCCAGTGAGTCTTCCATATCGCGCCCCTGAAAAGATGAATTTTAATTGGTTATCACATTATGAAACCATGGCGAGTAAGTGCCGAGACGAGCGTTTACAGAACTTCTATCAGAGGGGTGTCCCCGCAGAAGATACACCACTGTCTCAAATTGAATTTGTCTCTTTAGATTTTGAAACAACGGGCCTTGATCCTAATCGCGATGACATTATTAGCATAGGTTTAGTGCCCTTCACACTTAACCGGGTGTTTCTCAATCAAGCCAAGCATTGGTACGTTAATCCCAATACTTCTCTTAATGAAGACTCGGTTGTTATCCATGGTATTACTCATAACGATATCGTCAATGCCCCTGACATTGTAAAAATACTGGAGCAAGTGTTAGAAGCACTGGCAGGTAAGATTGTTGTGGTGCATTTTCGCAAGATCGAACGCGAATTTTTCTATACCGCTCTTAACGAACGAATCGGTGAAGGTATCCTATTTCCAGTAATTGATACAATGCAGTTAGAAACCGCGATTCAAAGAAAGAAAAATCGAGGTTTTATGAACTGGCTTAAAGGCACTAAACCGCAATCGGTTAGGCTAGGAGCAAGTCGAACTCGTTACGGGTTACCAAGCTACACCCCTCATCACGCGTTGACAGACTCCATTGCCACCGCAGAGTTGTTACAGGCACAGATAGCTCATTATTTTTCAACAGAGACAGCGATTAGTAAGTTGTGGAAATGACATTCACTTAGCGCAATACCTAGCACTGGAGCCAATGATTTCTCGTTAAAAAGTTAGTTAGCTATTCCCAAGGCTCCACTGTAATGTCAGGCCAGCGCTTACAATAGCCACTGACCATTTGGTCGTAGCTTTCGCGTGTCATTGCAATGGGGTTTGGCTTTACCCTTTTATTAAATGCATCAGATAACCCATAAGGCGAGTAAATACGCATTGTACCGTTTGAACCTAGCCTAAACCCGATTGCAAATGCAGACAACCAAGAATCAATGCCCTGCTCTACTTTTATATAAGCTGGTATAGTTTGACCAAATCTATAGAGATACCATTCATGAACACGTGCTTGATTTACCACATCAATGGGGACTTCATGCTTTACGATACTGTTAATTCGGCTGCTGTAGCTTTCTTCATTAGATGTACTAGCGGTATCGAAGTAAACAATATCGAAGTCCTTAATGCTATTGAGTGGTCTTTCACCTGATAATGAGTTCCAAATCAGTTGTGTAATTGCGCCACCAGCAATGAAATAGTCAGGCAAGCCAACTTTAATGCATGCTTGAGCAGTTTCCATTAGCTCAGGTGTATTTCTGATTAACTTTTCTAGTTGATCTTCTAACATGTTCCCCTGCCAACTTACTTTAAGGGTTGTGAATTACTCTTAAATGATTTTTTTATACGAGTTTTTCCGTCAGTTCCCTCGTCATGAAGTAACTGTGTGGATCAACTTCATAGTCAGCGAACGGTTCACAATATGTAAACCCAAACTTCTCATAAAGGCTCCTCGCTGGCTGGAAAAATTCTTGAGTGCCTGTTTCTAAACTAACTTTCTGACAACCATGATCGATGGCTGCATTCAAAGCGTGAGTTAGAAGTTTTGTTGCGACACCAGACTTGCGAGAGGCACTAGATGTTCTCATTGATTTCAATTCAATATGAACGGGGCTTAGTTGCTTCATGGCGAGACAACCTTGTAATTCTCCACCAAGCCAGCCGCTGAAAAATATGATTTCTGGTGATTTCAGTGCATTAACGTCTAGAGCATGAACACTTTCTGGAGGCGAAGTGGCATACATATCTGCTAGGTGCTCTTCAAGGAGCTTAATGACCTCACCACCCGATAAGTCGTCTATTTTGATTTCCATATTCCGAACTTTCCTTATTCGTATAACTCCGCATTAAATGGTGAGCGTTAGCGAGTCCAACCCACGTATTTTGTGGGTGATTTTTAATTGCCTTATTATACATTGTTACTAAATTTCTCAATGAGCTGTTTCGCTACAACTAAATCATCTTCTTTTTTTTGAAAAGATTCATATAAGAAACTATAGATCTCCTTAAATTCTTCTCTAACGAAAATATCGGCGATTCCACGAATAAACAACTCCAATTGTTAGCAGTTATTAAAGCTTTCTGTTATGGCTCAGATACACCATACTTGCTAGCCCAAGATTTAATACGCGACTTCGCCAAAGGCTTTTCCTTGAGCGCAAGTTCAAAGTAAAATCTTGATTCGGAGGTGTCTCCTAAGTACAGCGAAATTACAGCTGCAAGTAATGAGTTTTGACTTTCACTAGCCGACGTCTTCACATTGACCAAATCGGACATTTTGTCTAACCATGGTAAACAATACTGACGCACCTTATTTGCTACATCCGCACCGACTATACTCAACTCTGAATGAGAATCGACTTCCCACCAAATATCTCTTTGTTCGCTAGTGAGAAAACCAATACGTTCATGCAATGTGCAGTTATATTCTTTCGGTAACCCCGTTATACTCGGGGCTTCTGCCAGTTTTGCAATCTCTGGATAATAGACACCAATGTTAAGAGTAAACCGTCCTGATTGACCACTATTCCATTGACTGGCTTGTACATTTATGACTTCAATCCGATTGTCGTACTCTTTATAGAAATTACGCCCTTTCTTTTTAAATCCTAATTTATTTAAGAAAGGTACAAGTTCAATTTTTAATACAGTATCAATTACTTTTGATATTTCGCTCATTCAGAAGATTTCCCTTGAGTCATAACGTCGCCAACGCTGCCCCAACCTAAATCATAGTGCTATAAACACTTAAGCTGGAGTAAAACCATAAATACCAAGCGTTGCGAACCTCTCTAGATGCTTGTTATGTTCTCTGACTCATGAATATGCCTGAGCCCTTCTTTGCGCAGGTAATAGGCTAATACGAAAGAAATAGCCAACAAACTCAAAAATATCACATAAGTAGCAAAACTCATCGAACCTATGAACTCAAGAAAGCTCAATGAAATTTTGTCCTTTTCTACAGTAACTTTTGCTATAAAGCTTAAAGGTACGATTGTGAGTAGAAGTATCAGCCCTTTATAAATTGATACCCCAGTATCAACTAATGTTTTTCCAAATACCTCTCGTGCTTTAGGGTTGTAATCATCAGCTTTCAAACGCGCCTCCTAGTTTCAATTACCAAGAACATAACCATTCTTATACGATAAAATCTCCAAATAACACATTTCTAAATCGTCACATATTAATCTGATTTAATATAACCTATCACAAGAATATATATTAAACATTGAGATAGTCATTTATTGATTTGAAGGTGGTCGAAAAAAGAGACCGTCGTTTTAGAAACTGGGCATTAACCTTGTTTTGTCTAAGCCCGAAGGTTAAAACATTCGTTTAATGAGTTGAAAAGTTTACATATTTGCATTACTTATGACCATCGAATCCTGCTAATTTTTTGAGTAGCAGTAAACCAATCACCCTTAATGAATCGAAAAAGAACAGACATAATTGGATACAATTTAAACTTTGCTTTGCCTCGATAAAATATTGATAAAACGATTATTTATAGCCAACTAAATATAGCCTTTGCTACGAACCCCCTCAAATCATTTACTCTATAAAGGCTTAATAAAATGAACAACAAACTAAAAGTATTTATTACTCTACTCACTCTTTTTTCCATTTCAGCATGTACGTCAAGTAACTCTTACATTAAACCTATCAATGGTCAGACATTGCAGGGAAACGAGAAAATTTCGTTTAAAGGTACAAGCTTTTACTTAGTTAACGGTGGCGATGGAAAAATGCAAACTTATACCTCTTTAGGCGCATCAGATGAGCCTGCTGAAGGCAGTGGTGAAGCGGCCCTTATCATTGCCAACGAGGCTCTTTCCGGTTTTACTGATCGCATGATAGTGGAGAATCAAGAATTAACAGAGGCGCAAGCATTAGAAAATGCCGTAATCAACAAAAGTGATTATCTGATTTACTCACGTGTAGAGAAATGGACCGATCCTATTGGCATTAATTGCCAGAAATATTATGCGGATGAAGCTTCTGTATTGTTATCTTTATACTCGGTAAGCAACAAAAAACTCATCAACACTTCTCGTCTGGCCGATAAAAGTTGCCCCGCTAAGTTGAACGGTGTTCCTCTATCAACAGGTTCACCAGAAGGACAATATAGAGACCTGATTTTACAATGGATACAGACTAATTTTAATAAGTAGCCCCTTCCATCACATCACCTGTAATTCATAAACAACAAAGTTTGTAGCAGTGCCCGTTCGAGGTACGCTGCAAACTTGGTCAACTTTTCTTTTTTGATACGAAAACACTCAACCTATCGCAAACCATCAGTCAGTTATTGACATAGAAACTCAATAAAACATATGCTTAGCCCACACTGGCAAAATCCAGTGTCAGGATTGGAACCCTGTATTATAACCACCGGCATGTAAATGCCAGCTTTTTGCTGGATTTTTTATGTGCGGCTTTGGCACACCTATATAAAGTAAAATTGGCTATTTTTAAGGCTATAGACTGAATTATGGTGAGCTGGACAGGGCAGCCTTCGGGTTGGCCGTCACGGTGGTGCGGTAGTTCCAACCTTGTTCAGTTCACCACCCTAAGATTGGAACCTTTTGTGGTGATAAGACTAAATTTACAACCACCGGAGATCACCATGACCCATCAAAACGAACCTGATTTCTACCTTCAAGTTGAAGACTTTATCCTAAACGCAAACAGCGATAACAGCGCAATTGATAACGAAATACGTGTTTTTCTGCTGACGTTGCTAAACCAGTTTAAACATCAAGATAAAGAATAACCGATAGAAGAAAGGCATCATTTGAGGTGCCTTTGCTGATCAAAGTTATCTTTTCTTGTGGTGTCAATCCGCTCTTGTTCTCTTGTTCTCTTGTTCTCTTGTTCTCTTGTTCTCTTGTTAGCTGATGCTTGTTAATTAGCTCGTTTTCGTCAAATAACGACTACGCTAACTTATCGAGATAAACGTCAATTTACTCCCCTGATAAACAAAAAAAGACCGAATGTTTACACACTCGGCCTTGATTAAATTAAGTATTTAATTACTTATTCTCAGTTCGTAAACCCAGCAATAAGCTGACACACATCGCCAATAAGATAAAGGTAAATGGTAGTGCCGTCGAGATTGAACCTGCTTGAAGTGCTTGTATTGCTTCAGTTCCACCGATCCAGAGTAATACGGCTGCAACAGCACCTTCTAGGAACGCCCAGAAGATTCGTTGCGTAACCGGGGCATCAACTTTACCACCAGAGGTGATACTATCAATAACCAGAGAACCGGAATCCGATGAAGTAATAAAGAATACCAGAACCAACACAATCGCAATTACAGATAAAGCGGTACCGAAAGGAATGGCTTCAAACATTTCGAACATCGCCAGTGGTACTTCCGTTAATCCATTTTGCCCTAGTGTTCCAACACCATTAATAACTTGATCAATCGCTAGTCCGCCAAATACAGACATCCAAATTAGTGTCACTACTGTAGGAACAATCAGTACCGCAGTAATGAACTCTCTAATTGTACGACCTCTTGATACGCGAGCGATGAACATGCCAACGAATGGGGACCATGAAATCCACCATGCCCAATAGAATACAGTCCAACCTTGGAACCAAGCCGTATCGTCACGACCAACTGGGTTACTTAATGGGATAATGTTTTCTACATAAGCCATAAATGTCGTCGGTATAGAACCAAACGTGACCGCGAAGCCAATCAAGGCAACCAACAATAGCAGCAAGAAAGCAACCAGCATGTTGATATTACTGATGACTTTAACACCGCCGTCGATGCCTCTCATCACAGACACTATTGCAAGTAGAGTCACGATGGCAATCACCACAATTTGCAGCCCTAGACCGCCTTCTGTTCCAAATACATGGTTGATGCCGCTAGCTGCTTGCTGTGCTCCTAGCCCTAATGACGTCGCAAGACCAAATAGAGTGGCCAGTACCGCTAGAATATCAACGATATGTCCTGCCCAACCCCATGCTCTATCCCCAAGAAGTGGGTAGAATATGGAGCGCATAGAGAGCGGTAACCCTTTGTTATAGGTAAAGAATGCTAACGATAGCGCGACAACACCGTAGATTGCCCAAGGGTGTAGACCCCAGTGGAACATAGTCGCACCTAACGCCAGTTTTGCCGCTTCTGGTGAGTTTGCTTCAACATTAAGTGGTGTTTCGTACCACCCTGTAAAGTAAGCAATAGGTTCTGCAACACTCCAGAACATTAAGCCAATGCCCATCCCGGCAGCGAATAGCATCGCAATCCAGGATAAGAACGAGTAATCGGCTTCGGCTTCTTCGCCGCCCAAACGGATTTTACCGTAAGGTGATATGATCAAACCTAAACAGAAAATAACAAAAATATTTGCTGACCATATAAAGAAACTATCAAATGAGCCAATTATCTGCCATTTAACGCCATCTAATACCGATTTTGCGGTTTCTGCATCACTAATTAAAGATGCCACAATAAACAGAACAATTAAGCCGGCACTAATACCAAATACAGGGTTGTGTACATCAAAACCCCACTTCTGAACGTTGTCTTGTCCTATTGTATAGTCCGTACTATCAATACTGTATTTATCAATTCCCTTAGTCAAAAATCCACCTTAACTTTCCGTTGTATTAATCTCAGCCCAAAAGGTAATTTTCTTTCAATTTAAGCAACGGTAAACCCAAATCTCACAACCATTTTGGCAAAGCCAGTTAAAATTATAGCAGTTATGAAAGTTCATTTCAGTTTTAAAGGTATTACTGTGACAATCGCGCAGCCAACACTAACAAAATTAGTACAAAACACTCAGATACCAATCTAATTTAGCATGCCTTTTTCTAGCGCATACTTTGCCAGCTCTGCGGTTGTATGAATATCAAGTTTATGTTTAATGTTTTGTCTATGGGTTTCTACCGTTCGATAGCTAATGTTTAATAATGAGGCGATCTTTTTGCTGCTGTGACCCTGTGACACCAATTTGAGCACAGACTCTTCCCGACGGCTTAGTGGGTTTACCTTCTTCGCGGATGGCGTTACCTGCTCGGTAAAGAGCGTTTGTGTAGTACTTTCACAAAAATAGGTGGAGCCTAAGTTCACTGTTTTGATCGCCTGAACCATTTTCTCGGCTGAAATCTCTTTGAGCATGTATCCCACCGCGCCAGATTGCATCACATTCATGATGTACTCTCGGTTGTCATGCATGGTTAGCATCAGCACTTTGACATGAGGAAACTCTTCTTTTATCAGCTCTGTCGCCTCTATACCATTCATTATCGGCATGCTTATATCCATAAGAACGACGTCGGGTTGGTGCTGTTTGACACTGTCAATGGCGGCTAAACCATTGCTAGCCGTGCCTACAACGTCTATTTCGCTTTCAGATTCTAGCCTTGCAATAAATCCTTCCAGTACAACTTGATGATCATCCACTATGATGACCTTTATCGGTTTTTCCATACCATTAATCCATCCAAATTCAGTAGAACAGTGATTTCAGTGCCAATGCCAATCTCGCTGGATAATTCAAAATCCCCGCCAATAAACTCTACTCTTTCTCTCATATTCCGCAAACCAATTCCCTTCTGCCTTGACGCTTCCAAATCATCAAACCCCTCTCCATCATCTCGAATCATCAATTGCAGCATATTCCCCATTTGCTGAAGAATGACCGTAATGGTTGAAGCATTGGCGTGTTTTTCAATATTGGTTAACGATTCCTGAGTCACTCGATACAAGGTTGTCGCAACTTCAGACTTTAGCTTGCCATCTTTGGTATCAAATAGAATATCGACTTCAACATGTTCACTATGGGAGCGAAAATCGTTGATTAACGTACTTAACGCAGCTTCTAAGCCAATATCGTCCAGCGCACTAGGGCGAAGGTTATGGGAAATCCGCCGTACCTCATTTATCGCAATCACCAGCGAATGTTGTGATTTATCAAGATGAGTGCCTAACTCTTTTGAAGCGGGAAGAAGATTAATTTTGGTTGCCAATAACTCTAAATGGCACTTACTTGAAACCAGTAACTGATTAATGCCATCGTGTAACTCACGTGCCAGATGCTTCTTTTCATCCTCTTGAAACATCACGGTTTTATGGGCTAAGTCTTTTAAATTTTTATCGGCAAGTCTATGTTCATGAAGGTTAATAACCAAGGTAAGAACAATGATCACGGCTACAGTAAACGCCAATATCGTGATAACAGAGAAGAAGGTGGTCTCAATATTCTGATTAACCGAGTCCTTCATTATTGCAACATCTTGATGTATATCTTCGATGTAGAGCCCGGTTCCAATCATCCATTGCCACTTATCTAGCCACTCTACATATCCCAGTTTTTGTACCGTTTCATTGGTGGACGGTTTTTGCCATAAATAGCTATGAAACCCACCGCCATTTTGGGCTTGGTCAAGCAGCGCTTCTATTAAATAATTACCATTTTTATCTTGTAAACCAATCAGATTCTGCCCCACCAGTTCTGGCAAAATCGGGTGAACAATATTAGTGCCTTGTTTGTCGTAAACAAAAAAGTAGCCATCTGATCCAAAACGCATCTCATTGATGATAGCTTTTACTTGTTGCTTAGCATCGTCATCATCAATTTGAGCATTTTCGTATATCGGCTTTATGGCGCTAAAGGCGAGATCAACGCTATCTTTTAGCGCCGACTCTCTTGATTTAATTAAATTTTGGCGAAAGATCTCTACTTCTTTAGCACCAAGAGATTTTGTTTGATATATAGCAATCCAGCTGATACTGGCAGATACCATGATTAATGGTATGAGTGTGAGCAAAATTAGCTTTGCTTTGAGAGGCATTCCTTTTCCTCATAAAAAAACCGCGCCTATTATTAGGAACGGTTTTTATAATAGCAAGGTTAGCGACTCATCTAAAAGATTGCACGACAACTCCCTAAGCCAGATCACATTCCATAAAATTCAGGAAATAGTAGTAGTGAGATAAGCACTAACACTTGAATGGCGATAAATGGCATCACTCCCCTATAGATATCCATGGTAGTAATCCCTTTTGGTGCAACTCCTTTTAGATAGAAGAGACTAAAGCCAAATGGTGGGGTTAAGAACGATGTCTGTAAGTTCATCGCCACTAATATAGCAAACCATACCATATCAATGCCTAACAGCTCTGCGACTGGCGCAATGATCGGTACGATAATAAAGCATATCTCTACGAAATCGATGAAGAAACCGAGCAGTAAAATAACCAACATAACAATGATCAGGAAGCCCCATTTTTCACCGGGGATTTCCAGCATCCACTCTTCGACTAAAATGTCACCACCTGTGTAAGTGAATGCCATAGAGAATGCGGTTGCTCCTAACAAAATAGCGAACACCATCGCCGTCACTTTCACAGTCTCTTTAGAGGCATGATAGAGCATAGACCAACTAAACTGACGGTATAGAATGGCAAGAACAATGGCACCCGCACCGCCTAACGCAGCGGACTCGGTTGGCGTTGCGACACCAGCAAATATGGAACCCAGAACGACTATGATCAGTGCCAAAGGAGGAATAACGGCTTTAAGCGCTTTGATGACCTCTTCACGGCGAGAAATAGAGTCGTCTCGATCTAACGCTTGTGCGGCTTGAGGGTTTAACTTGGCGTATATCAAAATGTAAAGTATATAGGCACCAACTAGCACAAACCCCGGCCATAATGCAGCCTGAAATAAGTCCCCTACCGGTACACCAAGCACATCCCCTAGCAAGATAAGAACAATAGAAGGAGGAATGATCTGTCCCAAGGTACCAGACGCACATATGGTTCCGCACGCTAAGCCTTTATCGTAATTGTATTTCAGCATTACCGGTAACGAGATAAGTCCCATCGCAACTACTGATGCACCAACCACACCGGTAGATGCCGCAAGTAATGCGCCAACCAATACCGTTGAGATCGCGATACCACCTCGCACTCCGCCGAACAGTTTCCCCATAGACTCCAGCAATTGCTCAGCTAATTTGGTTTTTTGTAATACTAACCCCATGAAGACGAACAGTGGCACTGCCATCAGTACCGTGTTTTCCATGATGGATTGAATTCGGTACGGCATAAAGGCAAACATTTCTATCCCTTCAGCCCAAACACCAAATATGAGTGCGATACCACCAAAGGTAAAGGCAACGGGGAAGCCTATAAGTAGTGCAACCAAGGCGACAAAGAACATGACGATACCTATCATAACTCACCTCCTTTGTTGCTCGCTCCGCCATGAACAATATGGGGATATAAAATAGTGTTAATTGAATTCAGTAGCAGACCAATACCACTGATGGCCATAAAGATAAATGACGTTGGAATCATGGCTTTAATTACCCAGCGATAAGCTAAACCTCCGGGATCACCAGACGTTTCACCCAGTGCATAGCTCTCTTTAGCAAAATCTATCCCAAACCAGGCAACCAAAAGACAAAACGGTAGAAGAAAAATAAGGGTTCCTAATAGATCGATAATTGCCTTAGCTCGTAATGATAAGCGCTCATAAAACACATCGACTCTAACGTGACCTGCAGAACGAATGGCAAAAGGAACGCCAAGTAGGAATACGGAGGAAAATAGGTGCCACTCCATCTCTTGGAAAGCAATAGATACGTCATTAAACACGTATCTCATTACCACATCATAGACAACATTAACCAACAGCAACAAAAACAGGATGCTCGAAAGCCAGCCTAAAACATCACCAATGCGGTTAACTAACTGTTCCATTTTAATGAGGGTTCTCATTTAAAACTCCATGGAAGACGATTACTTAATAATAATTAATTCTTGGGCGATAAAAGCTAAGCGGTTATCCGCTTAGCTTTTTTACGTCAAGGTTATTTAGCCTGACTATTTAGGTATGCTCTATGAGAGATATCTGTCCACGAACGAACTTGTTGTAGATAATCCGCTTGAGACTTTTGAATCTCTTTTGTTAGAGGATCTTTAGCAGCATGCTCTTTAAGTAGCTTGTCGTTCGCCGCTTTCATCGCTTGCATTACTTTTGGTGGGAAATCTTTTACCTGTACATTTGGATATTCAGTTTTGATAGATGACCAGTTTTTACCGCTTTCATGCGTTGCTTGAGTATACATATCGTAAGCCGCAGTACGCATAGCTACACGTAAGATTTCGCGTAGGTCTTCAGGTAAGCGCTTCCAAGTACGTTGGTTAACTAAGAACTGAAGCTCTGATCCTGGCTCATGCCAACCTGTGTAGTAGTATGGTGCAATTTTGTGGAAACCCATACGTAAATCCAAAGATGGACCTACCCACTCCAATGCATCGATAGTGCGTCGCTCTAGCGCCGTATATAGTTCTCCCGGTGCAATGTTGGTTGGCTTAGCGCCCAGCTCAGCCAATACTTCGCCGGCAAAGCCCGGTATACGCATCTTCAGGCCTTTAAGGTCGTCAACCGTATTGATCTCTTTTTGAAACCAACCACCCATCTGAATATCGGTATTACCACCCGGGAATGAAAGTAGGTTGTGAGGAGAGTAAACCTTTTCCATTAGCTCCATACCGCCGCCATGATAAAACCACGCATATTGCTCTGCTGGGGTCATACCAAATGGCATTGAGGTGAAATAAAGGGTGTTTGGAACTTTACCTTTCCAGTAATAAGAGCCTGAGTGACCCATATCATATTGACCCGATTTCACCATATCAAACACACCAAGTGGTGCTTTATGTTTGTTGGCTGAATCAATCCTGATAACTAAACGACCATTTGACATTTTTTCTGCCATTGCCGCCATATTCTTTGTCGCGTCACCAAAAACCGGGAAATTTGGTCCCCATGTTTCTGCCAATTTAAGGCGATAAACTTTATCGGCCGCACTCGCTGACGTGGCAAGTACAGCGGAACAAGCAGCCGCCATTATCATACTTCCAGCAATGGCACGCTTTATTGATTTTTTAACTAGGCTCATACCCATAATCCTTTATCTACTAGAGTCAATGTGACAATTTTCATCGCTACAATGAACCAGTTTTAAATCTGTTTATATGGGAATGAACACGCACTCAAGTTACATCCAGAACATCAGGTAAGACCTTTGTATTACGTATAACTACTTAAGAAAAAATAGAGGGCAGAATTTATCTTATTGAATAATAGAAATTAATGGGATTAAGACAAATGATCAAACGTAATTAGTACTTAGGTAGTACTACATCAGCAACTTTATAATTAGGTTAATTTTATGTGATACAGAACAGGATTTCAGTCGCTCAAAAACGCAAAAAGCCCCTGCAATAGGGGCTTTGTTACCTTTTAAGATATCTTGTCGTTATACGATCTTATAGATAACTTTGTTTCCTGCTAGCTGCTCTTTTGCTACTAGGTTTTCGTCCAACAGTTTTTTCAATGCTCCTGTTGCCCAAGATGATGCTTTGCCATCTTCTTGACCCGCTTCTAGACCAATGCCTTTTGAGTTAATACCTTCAGGCTTACTGCTTACGATATCCAAAACTTGTTGTTGTTTTGGTGTTAGAGAAACGGTCACTGCGCTCGCAGTTGATTTTGCTACTTCTTTTACCGGAGATTCTTTTACAGCTTTTACTGCTTTAACAGCGGGTTTCGTCGTTGCTGTAGCTTTAATACGCTTTTGCAGTTTCATCTGCACGTTACGTTTATGCGCAAGTCTCATTGAGTTGTTTCCTAAATTACTGCCCAATATGGCAAAAAATCAAAACGCGATTTATAACAAATTTTTCGTTGAATTAATAGCAGCTGTTGTTGAACTGCTCACATATCCAACAATTTTGTCGAAAAATCGCTAACTCCATACAATTTAACAGTTTTAGTAAGTATTAATATAGCGGCATTTCATCGGCCACAAATGGGTTTGTTCGTCTCTCTTTTCCAAAAGTAGACGTGGGACCGTGCCCTGGTACAAAGGTCACATCATTTCCTAACACCCAAAGTTTTTCTTTAATTGATTTAATTAAGGTATCGAAACTGCCTTGAGGAAAGTCTGTTCTACCAATACCACCAGAAAACAGTACGTCACCTACGAAGGCCAGTTTTGCCGTGTCGCTATAAAATATCACATGGCCGGGTGTGTGGCCGGGAGTATGGTAGACATTTAATACTTGGTTACCGAATGAGATAGTATCTCCTTCATCTAACCATTGGTTTGGTTCAAATGCTAACGTTAGCGGAAAACCGAACATTTGGCTCTGGCCTTCTAATCCTTGTAGCCAAAAATTGTCAGCTTTGTGTGGACCTATAACCTGACATGATAACTCTTCTGCTAATGGCGTAGTGCCACCCACATGATCCAAGTGTCCATGAGTTAAAGCAAGGGAAACCACTTCAACACCAAGCTCTTTAATTAGTGCTGCCAATTGTTTTTCATCACCACCGGGATCGATAACAATGCCTTTCATTGTCTCATCACACCAGACAATAGAACAATTTTGCGAGAAAGAAGTTACAGGAACAATTTGATATTGGAGACTCATAGTTTTACTCAATACTTAACAATCGCAAAACTATGACACCAGAAAAACAAGAATACAAGTTTTTACCATGATCGAACTTTGCCGGTATCTATATGGACAAAATTACTTTTAGGATAATAACCGACACCACCTTGTTTAAGGCTCATTGCCGCTTTTCTTACCTCACTAAGCTTTACCCCTTCCAAACTAAAATCCAGCGCTTTACCTTGCATATGCAAGCTCTTTTTCGCTACCCCACTGCCAGATTTGCTTCGAAGTAGATGGTTCGTTTCAGGAGAACGGTAACCAGAAATAATATGCACTTTGGCGTCAGTTTGTAACAGAGACTGAATGGCGTTTATCTGAACGAGTAGTCGCCTATCAATAGGAAAAACTTGGTTCTGCCTAAAATCACGACAGATATGATCAATCTTATTTAGTTCAGACTGAACAAAATTAACACCATCAAAATAGTGGCTGACTAACTCTTCACCTGTATGCACATTCGTCATTAATATCTTCTGTTCTCGACTAGCAGAACTCGCGAGTGCGCTATGCGGATAGAATGTCGCTAACGAGATTCCGGCTACGACCGTTTTAATGACATCACGACGTGTCATGGATACTAATGGCATAAATTTAACTTTGTTTGAACACTAAAAGGCCACAAGCTAACGGATATAGATTATTAGGTCAAATAGGAATTTATTGAGGCATTTTATCTAGTCGCCTTCAACCTTTGATGCCATTTTGAATCGGAAGGAAACTCATTTTTTGGTCAGTAGATAGCTTTCTTCACTATTATCATAAGCATAGGAATCGTAACCATAGTTGTCATAACCATAGATATCATTTCGGTACTGTATTAATCCATCTTCCAGCCAAGCGGTTTGATAGGTAAACAGCACCGGAATTTTCTTTTTCAGAGGAATTTTAACGTTAACTTTATCTTTTAGATCACTGCGTTTTGGTGCCTCTATCTGTTGAGTTTGCAAGAGCAGTGCTGCAAACTTGTCTGCATGCTGTACTCGCACACAGCCTGAACTAAATGCTCTAGACTGCTTATCAAAAAGATACTTTGATGGTGTGTCATGTAGGTAAATAGCTCTTGGATTAGGCGTATTAAATTTGTAGTAACCTAAAGCATTACGATTACCTGGTGCTTGAATAAACTTGTATGTAAAGTCCTCTGCGCGAATCTCATCCCAGTCTATAGAGTTGGCGGGGATCTCGGTATCTGCCCCCCAATACTCCACGATTTTAAAATTGTGTTTACCAATGTAATTGGGATCTCTTTTTATCGCTGGAATAATATCTTCTTTGGCAATCTTGCTGGGAACATTCCATGTTGGATTGAAAATTAAGGTATCCATTTTCACCTGTAACAAAGGTGTTTTTCGCTGTTTTCTACCGACAACCACCTTAGTAGAAAACGCTTCTTTGCCCTGCAACCAGTAATCGAGTTTAAAAGCAGGCAAATTGACCACGATGCTATTTTGCTTGTCCACTTTATATAAACGACCTCTTTCTATGTTTAAAGCGAGAACTTGCAGTCGTTTACCTACTGGATAATTGAGCCAATACAGAGTATCGGCCCCAATAACGCCGTCATCTTTTAAGCCATGCATTCGTTGAAATTTTTTAACCAAAAAGTACAAGTTATTGTCGTAGTATCGATTAGTGGCATCCACGTTAGTCACATCTAATCCGACTAAGCGAATACGCCCTATTACATCCTGCTTACTTGGCATGTAGTCGCCACGCTTTAATACGGTGCCTGAGCGCATGACTACAAGGTTGGATGGTTTCTCAGCCTGCAAACCACCCAGTAACTCTGCTAGCTGATGTACATTTCCGCTGGCGCTTAATGTGTCCAGATAGGCCACTAAAGAATCGTTTTTGATCTGCTCCGCCATGATGGATATATCCAGTGGCAAGGAAAATATCTCTTTCTCAGAAATCGTGCCACCGAAAAACCATTTGAGTCCCTGTTTTTCAGCTGCGAGGGTATATTTTTGGTAACTAATAAATGTATCTGTTGCGAGTAAATCATATTCAAACAGCTTGGACTCATTACGTAATTGAAGCAGTACTTGATATCGATTTGAAAAATAGGGACTAAGTTGAGAGTAATGCATTAAGGCCAATAGCGTTTCTAAAGACTCTACCGCCTCTTTTTGATACCAAACCAACTGAAATTGATTCTGTTCATACAAACGTTCAAGATCATTAGAATGCTGTATATATGATGCTACTGGTGAGCCAGAACTTAGCCAGTTAAGCTTGTAGAAAGACTCCAAAGCCAATGACTGAAAGGAAGCTGTAACTAGAACAATAAGCAATAAAAATCGCAAATACTTCACCTTACTTAAACGGAAACAGTTGAGGCAACTAATCAGACAAATAGATAGTCGCTGTAACTAAGTATGGCAAAAGATCTCACTAAAACTTATTAATTTAACGGGGTAACGGGTTAAAGTGAGACCTGAAAGCGGTAAAGGAGATAATCGACTCGCTATTCGGATTCAATATTTAGCTTATGATGACCGTGAGAAACTTTCGCTTTTAAATAGCTTTCGTTGCCACTCTTCAAATGAGCAGCCGTATTCACGACCTCATCAATTTCGATGCCATACTGCTGAATTTCGTTGATTTTTTTCGGATTATTCGTAATCAGCCTAATGTTATTGACGTTTAGAGCCTTTAACATTTGAGCCGCTTCTTCGAAATCTCTTAGATCATCGCCAAAGCCTAAATGATTATTGGCCTCGTAGGTATTCATCCCTTGGCTTTGTAATCGATAAGCATCGATCTTGTTATACAGACCTATCCCCCGCCCTTCCTGTCTTAAGTACAAGATAATGCCACCTTCGGTTCCCATCTTATTGATGGTCTCTTCCAGCTGTTCACCGCAGTCACAACGGGACGAATGAAACACATCTCCAGTTAGACATTCTGAATGCATTCTTACTAAAGGTTTAACTTGCTCGGTATCTGCGGATTTAAAGACAACAGCGACATGTTCCTTATCGCTATTTAATCCTCGGAACGATAATATCTCAGCGTCAATATTACTTTTAGAACCGACTTTTAGGGCAACTCTGGCGCGAACTTCAGCCATATTTCTTCTCACTTAATCTAACTTACCGCTATCCATTAGGGTAAGCCTAGTTATCAGTCACAGTATAAGCAATATGGGGACTTAATCATTATTTTCAACCAATAACTTTCATCTATTGGAGATAATTGAATACTATACTCAAGTGACCTCAAGGTGCTTGTTCAGCGAGAATTTATTGGCTGCTGATCAAGGCACTGATTTGAAGGCATAGTTATTCTACGGCAAGAATCAGTAACACAGAGCAGGAGCCAATAAAACTCGCCCTTTGGGAGCACATCAACACGCCCATTTCTGCGTCAGATAATCTTGAAAGGGAATGCCATTCCTTCAATTATCTTTCTTGAACTGAACTTGTTGATGTTGCTCTGAATCCTGCATCTTGAGGTCACTTGAGTATATTCTCGATTGAGAACCAAGGGTAAAAAAACTATTTTTTCACCGCTCGGATGGCTAGTACGCCCCCGATAAGCAAGAGCAGTAGAGGCAAAAACCATAGTAGATAGGTACGATTATTGACACTTGGCTGATACAGTACAAAATCACCAAAACGACGAGTCATATAGTCGACAATTTCTTGATTCGACTTTCCTTCTTTAATCATCTGATAAACATGAAGACGTAAGTCTTTGGCAACAGGAGAGTTAGACTCAACCAAATTCTGATTTTGACATTGAGGACATCGAAGGGACTTTGCCAACTCAATGGCATTTTGTCTTTGTGCGTCGTTATCAAATTCAAATAGTTCGACTTTAATAGCGACGTCTTTATTGTCATCGTAGAAAACCGTTTGGTTATTATTCTGTGCAGACCACGCCAATGAAGCCGTAACAGTTAGCATAGCGATAAAGATAGCTCTTAATAAACGATACATATTACCTCTCAAAATACGCAGCAATACTGTTATCCCAAACAGCTTGATCGATGACACCACTAATCCTATGAACTATCTTGCCATTAGAGTCGATAACAAATGTTTCTGGTGTTCCTATCACACCTAGATCCAGTGCTAATTTACCCTCTGGATCAAAAATCACGTTTTTATAAGGGTTGCCATCTAACACCAGTACTTTGCGAGCATCTTTTTTATTATCGCGATAGTTAAGCCCATAAATAGCAACACCTTGGCGATTTAGCTGTAAAAGAAAAGAGTGCTCCAGTTTACAAATACCGCACCACGATGCCCAAACATTAAGCAGTTTGTAACCATCACTGATTAACTCTTTTTCGGTAACCGGATTATCGCTACTCAATGACTGTAAGTTAAATGCAGGTATTGGCTCATTTAGCATCGCGGTATTGTTGCTCGATGAGTCATCATTTAGTGCATAGGTTAATACCGCAAAAATGGCCAACGATAATGAGGCAAATAAAATCAGTTTAATTATGCGCATTTACTTTCTCTACATTGTCTATATATCTAAACCGAGATACAAAAGCGGCAATTCCGCCTAGAATCATCACCATACCACCAAACCAGATCCACTGAACATACGCTTTGTACTGAATCCTCACCGCGAATGAACCATCATACAGTTTCTCTCCCAGAGTAATGTATAAATCCCCATGCCAATAGCTCTTAATCCCCGGCTCTGTCATGTTCATTACTCTGACTTGATAGTGTCGTCTCTCAGGGATAACTTGATCACCACTACTGGTTGTTAGCACGACTTTCTCAGAGGTGTAATTTGGCCCAACAAACAGTTCTTGCTGTTCAAAGGTAATAGCAAATCGACCAAGTTCTGTTTTCGTTCCAACCGTCATGCGGTCACTATTTTCAATAGAGTGGTACGCGTTCATACTCGCCCCTATTGATGCCATAACAATGCCTAAGTGAGCAAGCCACATAGGCAATAACTTAAGTCGAACTCGTGTTGACGGAGAGGTAGCGAACTGATAAATCATGGATAACATGACATTACTCGCCAAAATCCATGTCGCCAATACCATCATCTCTAGCTGCTGATATTGCAGGCGATACATAATGAAACCAATAAAACACGCCAGCAAAAACTGCACAACCAACACTCGTGGCTTATTGTTTTTACTGCTTAATACAATCGGGGCAGCACTCATTAATAGCAAAGCAATGAATGTCAACGGAGCAAATAAAGAATTGAAATATGGTGCTCCAACGGAGATTTTTCCAAGATTTAATATCTGGAATACCATTGGGTAAAAAGTACCCAGCAGTACCGTTATCATCGCAATGGTAAACAAACCATTGACCAGTAAGAACAGAAACGGCTGTGTGGTAAAGCTTTTAATAGGCTTTGACTGAATGTCGTTTGCTCGATAAATCTGCGAGCCAAATCCGGCTAAAATCAAGCCGAGGAGAATAAGTATTAAGACAACCCCTCGGGTTGGATCCACAGCAAAGGCATGCACTGAGGTCAAAATACCAGAACGAACAACAAAGGTACCTAATAAGCTAAGAGAAAAAGTAATGAACGACAGGCCGAGTGTCCAGCCAATCAATCGTCGGCTATTACTGCTCACGACAAGACTGTGAACTAAAGCTGTCGCCGTTAACCAAGGAAGCAAAGAAGCATTCTCAACAGGATCCCAGAACCACCATCCGCCCCAGCCCAACTCGTAATAAGCCCACCATGCACCTAAAAGAATTCCGGCGGTTAAAAACACCCATGCAAACAAGGTATATTTACGGCTCACTTCAAACCAGTAGGTTGGAATCTCTTTCTGCCACAATGCCGCCAGAGCTAAAGCAAAACTTGAGGCAAATCCAATATAGCCCATGTATAGCAAAGGTGGATGGAAGATCAGTGCGATATCTTGCAGCATCGGATTGAGGTCTCGCCCTTCATCCGGAAGAACCGCATTTAACTCAAAAGGATTGGAAGCAAACAAGGTAAATACAGCAAAAATGGCCACTAAAGAGGCGCTAATGATCAGTACTTTAGTGAGATAACTTTGCGCTACTTTTGTATTTAGTAACGCAATAGCAGAGTTCCAGAATGCAAGAGTGATAACCCAAAACAGCAATGACCCTTCATGTCCTCCCCACACCGCAGCAATCTTAAAAAAGTTGGGTAATGCGCTATTGGAATGCGCAGAAACATATTGAATCGCAAAATCATCAAAGTAGAAAGCAAAAGCTAAAGTGATGATGGAAATGAGAGAAAACAGTAGACTGGCATGCACGAGAGCAAGTTGCAGTGGATAGCACTCTTTTCGTCCTGAATACAGACCAAATGCTGCAATGAGGATAGAAAAGATGGAGGCTATAGCGACTAATAGAAGAGAGAACTGACCAATTTCTGAATACATATTTTATATTAAGAAGGCTTTACCCTAACAGGGTAAAGCCTTTTCATTCCTAAACGACTGTCATTTGACCAGCATATAGAATAAAGGTACGAAGCATCAATACCCCAGCTAAACTAAGTGTGGTAACAAGCAGGATAAACACAGATTTGTGACGCACCTCTTTTGGACAAAATGCGTTTAGCGCTAATGGAACAAGCATACCAAACAGTATCACGCCCCACCAAAACCATGACGCCCAGAAACCACTACCAATAGCATTCCACGCCGCCACTTCGCCTCGTCCACCTGCAAATATAAGCCCAGTAAAGAAGGTAACCATGACAAACAGTTCAAACATCACAACTGGACGCTCAAAACTATGCACCCACTTAACACTTGCGCTATGAGGTGATTCTTTAAATCCAAGAATACCAAACAACATACACGCAGCCGCACCAGAGGATAAACTAGAGAATAAGAACAGTATTGGTAATACAGGGTTATTCAGCATTGGATAGGTTTTAAGCGCTGACAGTAAGAATCCAGTATAGGCCGCCAATACAATGGCAAGAAAGCCAAGGAATAACTCTAACGCATTCTCTACCTTAGCGATTTTATCAATAAGATCACCGACAAATGAAAGCTGCTTAGGAACATATTTCATAATGGTATCTTTGAAAATAATCGCAATCCATGCAAACAGCACAGCCATATAGATGTTAAATAACATCACCCCCATGGACATAACGGAACTGGTATTGTAGTAAATCATGATTTTCCAAAACATCAGAGGTTTTGTTAAGTGGAAAACCAATATCGTCAAACCAGAAATAATGCCAAATGGCGCTAACCATGCTGTGGCTTTTAAAATGCCGTTTTTAGCCGGGTCACCTTCAATAACTTTTCTCTTCAAGTATATTGAAATCATTACCGAGCCTGCGGACATACCCGCCAAAAACAGATAAATAGCTATAATCCAGTCCCATACAAGGGAATCGAAATTAAACGCAGCTTCCATTTCTAAATCTCCCCTTTCTCATGTGGAACTTTGTATAGCTTAGGTTTTGTCCCTAGCTGTACCTTGTCTCGATATACTATCTTGTCTTTCAATACAGCATTAATTTGCGACTCTGGATCATTAAGGTCACCAAATGTTAGCGCTTTGGTAGGACACGACTCGACACACGCAGGCAGTTTGCCTTGTGCTAAATTAGTATCACGACAGAAGTTACATTTATCTGCAGATTTAGTTTCAGGATTAAAGAAACGAACTTGATATGGACACGCGGCTAAGCAATAACCACAACCGACGCACTTGTCGTTATGAACATCGATGATTCCAGTTTCTTCATCTTTATAAGCCGCACCTGTTGGGCAAACCATTACACATGGCGCGTTTTCACAGTGCTGACAAGAAACACGATTAAAGCTGTAATCAACGTTAGGATACTCGCCTTTCGGTTCACTACGTTCAATCTTAAGTCTTGCTACGCCTTCTGGAACATTGTTTACTTCGCGACAGGCATCTTCACAAGCAGTACAACCGATACAAGCATTTTCGTCATAAACCATGCCGTATCGCTTTTTGCCATCTTCCATACTATAAGCAAGAGACTTACCGCTTAATGCTGACGTACCAGCAACACCGGTGGTAAATATAACGGCACCCGCCCCGGTTAAAAAATTTCGTCTTGAACAGCTCATTACTGATCCTCCTGCTTGTCTTTAAGCTGGTTAAAATCAGCGTGACAATCAACGCACATACCAATGATGTCTTTATGACTTTCAAACTCTAGTACGTTCACACCAGTATCGTTCTTCTTCTTAATTCTCGCCTTGGTCTTCATGCGTTTGCTTTTCTTCGTTGCAATATGAACATCATGACAATTTGAACAGGTTAAATTAAGCGCATGAACATCGTGAGTCCAGCTTGCTTGCTGTAAAGAGGTCGCGTCATGACACTCCACACACTCTTTATTCGCTTTGAAAACATCCTCTTGACTAAGCAGAGTTTTGTTTGTTCCAGCTTGAGATTGCGCAGAAGCGTATTTGGTTACTTTTTTTGAATTCTTACGGTGCGTAGAACCGATCTTATTGTGGCAGTTTGCACATGTGACAGGTTTACCCAGTACTTCGGTTGCTGCATCGCCGTGAGTCTGATGTTGCGTAACACGTGAAGAGGTATGACACTGAAGACATTTAGCATCAGGGTCTCGTTTCTTACGGGTTGTTTTTTTGACTTTTGAAACTGTTTTCGTAGCAGTTTCAGCTTTTGAGGTGGCCGCCCCATCCGCAGCGACTGCGTAATTAACGGAAAAACCATAAAGACATAATATAAGAAGAGACTTCAACATTATGGCTATGGTCAATCTACTATTGCCCATGTTTACCTATCCTAATTCCGAAAGTTAAATAAAATAAACTTTCGAACAAATATAAAAGTTTATGAAGTTAAATATAACCCCAAATGATAATAACTCTTATTTAGAAACAGCCACAACGCTATTGCAAGTATTATAATTAGTTCTTCAATTAATGCTTAACTAACGTTCGAAAAGAGTGAGCTATTTCACCTTATTTTATTTAAGGTAATATTCTAACCTTTTGAATATGAAGCCTTAATCTTACAGCCAACTACTACTAAAGTAGTAGTTGAAAATAATGAATATATTAACTACACATCCGCATTAGATAATTAACGATTAACCCTTTAGGGGTATATAAATTAATTTGTGCTTTGGATCACCTCGATAAATTGATCTGAAACAATTTATATTTTTTGTTTAATAAAACTTATTATTTTTCAGCTAGAATATAACGGTATCTCCAAAGTCTTATTTTGGATACCAGTCCACAACGCTAGGTATAAAAAAAGTAAACGGAGTAAATAATGAAAAAACAACAAACATGGAGGCAACACCATGAGTAAGCACTGGATAACAAGTTCTATAACAGCCATCGCTGCTAGCTTAATTTTTAGTGCAGCTAGTGTTGGTGCTGCTGAAGGCAAGATCGGTGATCCACGTAATGAGCAGTTCGAAGCTTCACATGCAGATCAATATCAATCTTGGAAAGCAACTTCTGAAAGCAGTGAAATTGAAGACGCACTAGCCGGTGATCCTAATATGGTCATCATGTGGGCTGGATACGGCTTTGCAAAAGACTACAACAAGGCTCGCGGTCACTTTTATGCGATCGATGACTTACGCAATACACTAAGAACAGGCGCACCTAAAGACGAAAAAACAGGTCCTATGCCAATGGCATGTTGGAGCTGTAAAAGCCCTGACGTTGCGCGTTTAATTGAAAACGAAGGTGAAGACGGTTATTTCGCGGGTAAATGGGCTCGTCTAGGTCATGAAGTCGTTAACTCTATTGGCTGTTCAGACTGTCACAACACAAAAAGCGAAGCGTTTAAAAACGGTGAGCCTGAGCTAATGATCACTCGTCCATACGTGGAACGTGCATTTGAAGCTATCGGTATGCCTTTTGCTGAGCAAGATGATACTGAAAAACAAGCCACTGTTTGTGCTCAGTGCCACGTTGAGTACTACTTCACAGGTCCTAACAAGAGCGTTAAGTTCCCTTGGGATCAAGGTACTAACGTAGGTGACATGGAAGCATATTATGATGCTCTAAACTTCAAAGACTGGACTCACAAAGTGTCTAAAGCGCCTATGCTTAAAGCACAGCACCCAGGCTTCGAAACATGGAAACTTGGTATCCATGGTAAGAACGGCGTAGTTTGTGCTGACTGTCACATGCCTAAAGTTGAAAAAGACGACGGCACTGTATACACAGACCACAAAGTAGGTAACCCACTAGATAGCTTCGACAACACTTGTGCGCAATGTCATACACAAGAGAAAGAGTACTTCGAAGATGTTGTTTCAACTCGTAAAGCTCAAGTTACTAACATGAAGCTAACGGCTGAAAAACAAATCGTAGCCGCTCACTTCGAAGCTGGTGCAGCTTGGAAAGCTGGTGCAACTGAAGAAGAGATGAAACCTATCCTAATGGATATTCGTCACGCACAATGGCGCTGGGACTATGCTATCGCATCTCACGGTGTACATATGCATGCTCCAGAAGTTGCTCTAGAAATTCTAGGTACTGCAGTAGACAAAGCAGCTGACGCTCGTACTAAGCTTGTTCGTCTTCTAGCGAAGAAAGGCATTACTGATCCAATTCAAATCCCTGATATCTCAACTAAAGCAGCCGCTCAAAAAGCGATTGGTATGGATATGGATAAGATGAACGCTGAGAAACAAGAGTTCCTTAAAACTCTTGCTCCTGAGTGGGATAAGAAAGCTGACGCTCGCGAAGCTCAATACAAGTACTAAACTAAGTAGATAAGGTAACGGGCCTACCCCGTTACCTCTATTTTAAAAAGCTAGCATATTGCTGGCTTTTTTATTGTCTATTATTTATCTCAGCTAACAGACATAAGGCCAAACCATAAATCATATCTGCGCTTATTGCTGTCTTATGCAAATCAACCTCTATTGAGAGTCGCTCCGTGCGCACCAGTAACATCATCATTCACTACAAAAGAGTTAACTACCCCAGTAACGCCCACTCTCAACCTTATCCAACGCCAAAGTAGAACTATTGATGCCAGACCAAAGGACACTCTTTATTGGTACTTGATTAACAACGGATAAGATAGTGCCGCATTGAAAGTCGTTACTTATTAGAAGTCGATAGATATCACTACCGTGTTTTACAACAGCTGTTAGTTTGCGGCGAGAACCAATAGAAGATTAGCGAGGTGCTTTACTCACCGCCATCATAAGCGATGAGTAATAAGATATGGGATAAGTATTGTTAGAAAAGCACAGTGTACAAATATGACTTTAACGTTAGTTCATCATTTCACGAGTTTTATTGATCGAGTTTATCAAAGTAACTCTGTCTATATTAGGACGATCGGAATCAAGCACTTGCTGCCAGATATCAATCGCTTTTTGATATTCAAAACTTAAGAAATAATCATTAGCTATTAACATCAAAGCGGTGTCATTAAGCGGGTCTCTCGATAACGCCTCATCAATTAGGCGCTGTACCCCATCAGTAATCCTTTGCGAATTAATGTAATAGTCTGCCGTGGCTTTGGCAGCAAAAACGGTAGATGATGGCTCATCAGTAAGGCGCAGCACATAACTGAAGCAGGTAGAAGCCGATTCAAATCTCCCATCCGCAAAATAGCCTTGTCCTAACTGAAACCAGAGATCGGCATTGTTTCTATCTTGTTTTAACTTCTCTTCAATCTCTAGCAATATTGCATCAATGGTTTTTCCTTGCGCTTTTTTAGATGCAGAAAGAACAACCTCTGGCTTACTTGGTTCAATAACAAGATACCAAATAGAGAATGCCGTTAATGATAGGCATAGTGACACCAGCAGCGGAACCTTAAAAACGGCCGCAGAATATTGACTAAAATTATGCTTATAAAAATAAAGAGAGCAAATAACAATTACTGCTAGTGCAGAGAGAATAATAGGATACATTTTGTCATATCAAACTTGCCAATTCGAGATGTCTAATTTTAACATTTAAAGCAAAAAAAAACCGGGCTAATTGCCCGGCTTACATCAAGATATTAACTAAAGTTACGCTTCAGTATCACTAGAATCATCTGAACCATTATCTTGTTCTACTGAATTTTCTTCTAAGTTAGAAGCCTCTTCAGTTTCAAGTAGTTCACCTTCTTCTATTTCAGCTTCATCAATTTCATCAATGCGCTGTAGAGCAACCACGTTCTCATCTTCTGACGTTCGAATTAATGTAACGCCTTGAGTATTACGACCTACCTGACTTACTTCAGCAACACGAGTACGTACTAATGTTCCTGCGTCTGTGATCATCATGAACTCATCGCCGTCTTCAACTTGAACTGCGCCAACTACTGGGCCGTTTCTCTCTGAAACTTTAATAGAAACAACACCTTGAGTTGCACGACCTTTGGTTGGATATTCTTCTAATACCGTACGTTTACCATAACCATTTTCAGTCACAGTCAGTACATCACCTTCGTTTGAAGGAACGATTAGAGAAACAACCTGATCGCCATCAGCAAGTTTCATACCTCTAACACCAGATGCTGTACGTCCCATTGCACGTACTAGTTCTTCTTTAAAGCGAACAACTTTACCGGTTTTAGAGAACAGCATAATGTCACTTTCACCATCAGTGATATCAACACCAATAAGCGAATCGTCATCGCGTAGATTAACGGCAATAAGACCGTTTGAACGAACTTTAGCAAACTGGTCAAGAGAGGTCTTCTTAACCGTTCCATCACCTGTCGCCATAAAGATATACTTATCTTTAGAGTACTCAGAGACAGGGAGAATCGCCGTAATACGTTCACCTTCTTCCAATGGAAGAATATTTACAATTGGCTTACCACGAGCAGTACGTGTTGCTTGAGGTAACTGGAACACCTTCAAGCTATATGTCTTACCACGAGTTGAGAAGCAGAGAATATTATCATGAGTATTTGCGACAAGCAGACGCTCAATATAATCTTCATCTTTCATCTTAGTGGCGCTCTTACCTTTACCACCACGACGTTGTGCTTCATAGTCATTAAGAAGTTGGTACTTCACATAACCTTCATGTGACAGCGTAACCACAACATCTTCTTGCGCGATAAGCTCTTCCATATCCATATCATGGACAGCGGCCGTTATTTCTGTGCGACGTTCGTCACCAAAGCCATCACGTACTGCGACAAGCTCTTCACAAATAACTTCCATCAAACGTTCTGTGCTAGCAAGAATATGCATTAATTCAGCAATAACATCGAGAAGCTCTTTGTATTCATCAAGAATTTTCTCGTGCTCAAGACCCGTCAGTTTTTGTAGACGCAAGTCTAAAATAGCTTGGGCTTGTTGCTCAGTTAAGAAATACTGACCATCACGAATACCAAACTCTTCTGCTAACCAATCTGGACGAGCGGCATCTGTACCTGCTCTCTCAAGCATTGCTGCAACATTGCCAAGGTCCCAACCACGCGAAACTAAGCCAGCTTTCGCCTCTGCTGGTGTTGGAGCACGACGAATCATTTCAATGATTTCGTCAATATTCGCTAGAGCCAGAGCTAAGCCTTCAAGAATGTGTGCGCGATCTCGAGCTTTACGTAGCTCATAGATAGTACGACGAGTAACCACTTCACGACGGTGATCAACAAAACACTTCAGCATCTCTTTGATGTTGAATAGTTTAGGTTGACCATTATCTAGAGCAACCATATTGATGCCGAATGTCGTTTGAAGCTGAGTTAGTGAGTAAAGGTTATTAAGAACAACCTCTCCTACTGCGTCACGCTTACACTCGATAACAATACGCATACCATCTTTATCAGATTCATCACGAAGAGCACTAATGCCTTCCACTTTCTTATCTTTTACCAGCTCAGCAATTTTCTCAATTAAGCGAGCTTTGTTAACTTGATAAGGAATCTCAGTAACAATAATGGTTTCACGACCATTTGCAGCGGTTTCAATATCCGCTTTAGAACGCATGTAAACTTTTCCGCGTCCTGTTTTATAGGCGTCTACTATCCCTTTACGACCACTGATCATTGCGGCAGTAGGAAAATCAGGACCAGGAATATGTTCCATGATTTCATCAATAGTAATGTCTTCATTGTCGATAAATGCAAGACAGCCATCAATAACTTCTGTCAGGTTATGTGGTGGTATGTTTGTTGCCATACCTACCGCGATACCAGACGAGCCATTTACCAATAAGTTCGGTACTTTAGTTGGTAAAACAGCTGGAATTTGTTCTGTACCATCATAGTTTGGTACATAGTCCACCGTTTCTTTATCAAGATCTGCCAACAGTTCGTGGGCAATCTTCGACATACGAACTTCGGTATAACGCATTGCCGCAGCAGAGTCACCGTCAATAGAACCAAAGTTACCTTGGCCATCTACTAACATGTAACGCAGTGAGAATGGCTGAGCCATACGTACTATTGTGTCGTATACGGCACTATCACCATGTGGGTGATACTTACCAATTACGTCCCCGACAACACGGGCAGACTTTTTATATGATTTGTTCCAATCATTACCAAGAACATTCATCGCAAATAAAACACGACGGTGTACTGGTTTAAGGCCATCACGCACATCAGGAAGAGCACGACCTACGATAACTGACATCGCGTAGTCTAAATATGAACCTCTCAGCTCATCCTCAATATTGACGGGTGTGATCTCTTTAGCTAGATCGCTCATAGAGCCATTATTCCTCTATAGTTTGATCGTATATTCGATACGTACAAGGAGGGAAAATATAACACAGTTTGTTGTGGTACGGCATCCCTTTCATTCACCTTTTATAATGTTGTGACATTGGTTTAGAATCTGATGTACAAAAAAGCATCAACTTGGAGTTATACATTTGATTAGAGGCTAGTTTTTAACCATTCCAACACGGTTATCTCCAACAATACACCGAATAAGCGCAATTTAAATTTGTCGTCAACAGCCTCTAATTGCTCTTTTCAACTCTAACTAGGGTCTTTTGACCTTTCCCGTATGTTTTTGCGGCTTTATGCCGGTGTTTTATACAAGGCCGCGTCTGTGCCGTGTCGTCATTGACACAAAACGCGCTCCATTTTGCCATCCTGCTATTTGAGCGAGTCCTAATGACAATTTTGAGCTCACACAACAATATGGTTATAATCCGACGATTCGCAGTCAGCTAGTTAGATAATATGCAACAATCAATAAATGTAGATCCCGATGAAATAAAGAAATTTGAAGATATGGCATCTCGTTGGTGGGATTTGGAAGGTGAATTTAAACCTTTACATCAAATCAACCCACTCCGACTTAACTATGTTTTAACCGGCTGTAACGGACTCTTTGGCAAAAAGGTTCTCGATGTAGGTTGCGGTGGCGGCATTCTCGCAGAGAGTATGGCAAAAGAAGGTGCCGAGGTAACAGGGTTAGACATGGGGAAAGAGCCGTTAGAAGTCGCTAGGCTGCATGCATTAGAAACCGGGACATCATTACAATACATTCAAAGTACCATTGAAGACCATGCTAACGAGCACCCGGCCAGTTACGACGTTGTTACTTGTATGGAAATGTTAGAGCATGTTCCTGACCCACTGTCTGTCATAAAGTCGTGTGAAAAATTGGTTAAACCTGGCGGTCATGTCTTCTTTTCAACCTTGAATAGAAACATTAAGTCTTATCTGTTTGCTATTGTGGGCGCGGAACAGTTACTCAAAATCGTCCCTAAAGGTACTCATCATCACGATAAGTTCATTAAGCCTTCTGAACTACTTAAAATGGTTGATCAAACCGCCCTTTTCGAAAAGAGCATCACTGGACTTCACTACAACCCGCTCACTGATAACTACCGATTAGGTAGCAATGTTGAAGTGAACTATATTGTGCACACACAGCTCGCACAATAATGTAATTAATAGCCGGATCTTTCTATTGGTTTTGAGTAAGATCACACTGATGAAGTTTCGGCTAAAATCAAGAAAAATATTTTTTATTTTATTTTTATTTTTGTTTTGATCGAATTGACATTTTTCCTCGCTAATTCTCGCCTATTTCCATCAGTTAGCAGCTACTAACTGTTTTTCAATTTGTCCATATCCTTAGCTAATCTCCTTAATGTTAGTGTATTGAAAAATGATCAGAGTAAGACTATCTTGTACTCGCTCAAACAAATAATCCCTATATATAGTGTTTTAGTGATTTCACTGTTGGGGAGCAGATCACATGAGTCCTTATTGATTTTTGACAATAACTACAAAAAATGGACGTTAGTCAGTATTTTTAGGAAATTAAACCATAATGAATCAACAACTCACCGTTTCTAAGCGTAATGGACGTAAAGAAAATATAGATTTAGAAAAGATCCATCGCGTTATTACCTGGGCAGCTGAAGGGCTAGAAAACGTCTCAGTATCTCAAGTAGAAATTAAGTCGCATATCCAATTTTATGACGGTATTACCACCTCAGACATTCACGAAACTATTATCAAATCAGCGGCTGACCTTATCTCAGAAGAGACGCCAGATTATCAATATCTCGCCGCTAGATTAGCCGTTTTCCATCTGCGTAAGAAAGCTTACGGACAATACGAGCCACCTACTCTTTATGATCACGTTTCTAAACTTGTAGAGTCCGGAAAATACGATAAGCATTTACTAGAAGATTATAGCTATGATGAATTTGTAAAATTGAATGACATCATAGACCACAAGCGAGATTTGGATTTTTCTTACGCAGCGGTTAAGCAGCTTGAAGGTAAGTATTTTGTTCAAAACCGTGTCACCAAAGAGATTTACGAGAGTGCTCAGTTCTTATATATCTTGGTTGCCGCTTGTCTGTTTGCAAAATATCCGAAGAAGAACCGTTTAGATTACATAAAACGCTTCTATGACGCGGTTTCTACTTTCAAGATCTCGCTTCCTACACCAATTATGTCTGGTGTTCGTACGCCAACTCGCCAGTTTAGCTCATGTGTGCTTATTGAGTGTGATGACAGCTTGAACTCTATCAATGCAACGGCAAGCTCAATTGTACGTTATGTTTCTCAGCGCGCAGGTATTGGTATTAATGCCGGTCGTATTCGTGCATTAGGATCTGAGATTCGCGGTGGAGAAGCATTTCATACTGGATGTATCCCATTTTACAAATACTTCCAAACGGCAGTGAAATGTTGTTCACAAGGTGGAGTACGCGGTGGCGCAGCCACTGTGTTCTACCCAATGTGGCATGGTGAAGTTCAATCGCTAATGGTGCTAAAAAATAATCGTGGTGTTGAAGAAAACCGTGTTCGTCATATGGATTACGGTGTACAGCTGAATAAGACGATGTACTCTCGTCTAATTAAGGGTGGAGACATCAGTTTATTCTCTCCATCAGATGTTCCCGGTTTGTACGATGCATTTTTCCAAGATCAGCAAGAGTTTGAGCGCCTTTATACTCAGTACGAAGCAGACTCATCCATCAAGCGTGAAACCGTTAAGGCTGTTGACCTGTTCTCTCTTCTCATGCAAGAGCGCGCATCTACTGGTCGTATTTACATTCAAAACGTCGATCATTGCAACACTCATAGCCCGTTTGATCCGGCTGTCGCGCCTATTCGTCAATCGAATCTTTGTCTTGAGATTGCCTTACCGACTAAGCCATTAAACAATGTAGAAGATGATGAAGGTGAAATCGCTTTATGTACGCTTTCAGCCTTCAACCTTGGCGCCATTGATTCACTGGATGATTTTGAAGAGCTTTCTGAGCTTGTTGTTCGCGCTTTAGACGCATTGCTCGATTATCAAGACTACCCTCTTCCAGCTGCGTATAAGTCAACAATGAACCGCCGGACCTTAGGTGTGGGCGTGATTAACTACGCTTATTACTTAGCCAAAAATGGTGTGAAATATTCTGATGGCAGCGCTAATGGCCTAACACACAAAACATTTGAAGCTATTCAATACTACCTGCTGAAAGCATCAGTTGCGTTAGCGAAAGAGCAAGGTGCCTGTCCTCTCTTTAATGAGACCAGATACGCGCAAGGCGAACTGCCAATTGATACTTACAAGAAAGATGTGGATTTAATTTGCGACGAACCCCTGCACTACGATTGGGAAACATTAAGAGAAGAGATTAAAACGCACGGGTTAAGAAACTCAACCCTAACCGCATTAATGCCTTCAGAAACCTCGTCTCAAATTTCTAATGCAACGAATGGTATTGAACCACCGCGTGGCTTTGTTTCCGTTAAGGCGTCCAAAGATGGAATCCTAAAGCAGGTCGTTCCTGAGTACTTATCGCTGAAAGATCAATACGAGTTGTTATGGGATATCCCTTCAAATGATGGCTATCTTCATTTGGTTGGAATCATGCAAAAGTTTGTAGACCAAGCAATCTCATCTAACACCAATTACGATCCAACTGATTATGAGAGCGGCAAAGTGCCAATGAAGCAGTTACTAAAAGACCTGCTTACTGCCTATAAATTTGGCGTTAAAACTCTCTATTATCACAACACCCGTGATGGTGCGAGTGACGGCCAAAATGGCGATGTTGCTCAGGCGCAAGATGATGATTGTGCCGGTGGTGGTTGCAAGATTTAACCGATAAAATTGATAACATATCTGGCTTAAACCGGATAATAAAAAAGTATAATTTTCCCTTGAGCAATCAAGGGAAATCTCAAAAGGAATTCGTATCAAATGGCTTACAGTACGTTTACACAAACTAAAAATGATCAACTTAAAGAACCCATGTTCTTTGGCCAGCCGGTTAATGTCGCTCGTTATGACCAGCAGAAATTTGAAATTTTCGAAAAACTCATCGAGAAACAGCTAAGCTTCTTTTGGCGTCCAGAAGAAGTTGACGTATCTAGTGACAGAATCGACTACAACAATCTTCCTGAGCATGAAAAGCACATTTTTATCAGCAACTTAAAGTATCAAACTTTGCTGGACTCCATTCAAGGTCGTAGTCCGAATGTGGCATTGCTACCCTTAGTTTCACTGCCAGAAGTAGAAACATGGATAGAAACTTGGTCATTCTCTGAAACAATTCACTCACGTTCATATACTCATATCATTCGTAATATCGTCAATGAGCCAAGTGTCATTTTTGATGATATTGTCGAAAACGAACAGATTCTAAAACGAGCTAAAGATATTGCTCACTATTACGATGAGCTAATCGCTTTAACCGCCGATTATCACCGCTACGGTGTCGGTCAGCATCAAATCAACGGAGAAACCGTAACCGTTGATCTCAATGTTCTTAAGAAGAAACTATACCTCTGCTTAATGTCGGTTAATGCACTTGAAGCCATCCGCTTCTATGTAAGTTTTGCTTGTTCTTTCGCCTTTGCCGAGCGTGAGCTGATGGAAGGAAACGCGAAAATAATCAAGCTAATTGCTCGTGATGAAGCGCTGCATCTTACTGGCACTCAATACATGCTTAACTTACTACGCAATGGCCAAGACGACTTTAGCTTTATGCAAATCGCCGAAGAGTGTAAACAGGACTGTTTTGACCTATTTAAAGAAGCGGCAGAGCAAGAGAAAGAGTGGGCAGAATACCTATTTAAAGACGGTTCTATGATAGGTCTGAATAAAGACATTCTTTCGCAATATGTTGAGTATATTACCAATACTCGAATGCAAGCTGTTGGTCTCGCTCCTGCTTACCCAGACGCCACATCTAACCCAATACCATGGATTAACGCTTGGTTATCCTCTGATAATGTTCAGGTAGCCCCTCAAGAAGCAGAAATCAGCTCCTATCTGGTCGGTCAGATAGACAATGAAGTTGACGCTGATGATTTTGAAGACTTCGAACTATAGAAGCCCCTTCAATTACACAACTTGATTTAGCGCTAGCCCTCTATTTTTTATGGCTAGCGTGTTATTCACTCAAACACGTGTCCCTATGTATAAAATAAACATTACAGGTTTGTCCCCGATTCTAGCGTCTTCAAATAAAACACTATTGGAGAATATGGAGTCAGCAAATTTACAACCAGAATACCACTGCCGAGATGGTCATTGTGGTGCGTGTAAATGCACTTTGGTGTCGGGGGAAATTGAAGAGATTGGCTTTAAAATGGCCTATACCTCTGAGGGAGAAATATTACCCTGCATAAGCAGGGCAAAAACTGATCTATTGTTAGAAAAGGTAAATTATCAAATTAAAGCAAAATCAGCTTGATTGGATGAACGATCACTGAAGCAGAACTGGTTAATCCCTTGACACATTTCAATCGCCACTCCATTTTTCAGCACTTTCTCCGCATTGGTTTGTGAAATAGATTTATCACCTATACAGCGGCCACCATCATCAAATAGAGATACTCGATACCCTTGAGTAGACGATGATCCAAGATCAAATGGAAGATCAACCCATAAAGAAATAACATCCATTGACGTAGATTTATTCGTTTCACCGAGAAGAATTCGCTCTCCGGAAACCTCATACCACACTTCAATTTTAGATTGACAAAGCATACTCAAACCTCCTGCCTTCCTTGGGTGAGTTCGTGTTTACTAAACGAACAATATTCAGTTTAAAAGTTTTTGCAGTAATAGCTAGGAGAAAGTTCAATCCAAATTGTTACAATATCATTAACCTGTTATTTAACAACAACATAAGCTTTAGATTAATCCGTTATAAGCTAAGCGGATTAATCTCATTTATTTGTTATATTCAGTAAGTTTAAGGAGTTACAAGCGAGAATTAATCACTTAAAATTGCGCCCGGAATAAACAACTCTTTTTCACGAATAATCGAACTATATTGACCAAAAATCGGCTTATTTTCTTGCATTCTTCTGAGCATATCCAGAGTCAAATAAGCAATAAGCTCTCTTTGATCTTGCCGATCATATTTTCGCTTCAAAGAGATCACTTGTCCCCACTCTCCTGCATCGGAAGAAAGCGCCACAGCGACTTGATTTTCGATCAATTTACCGACGGACAAACCAATATCCGCATCGGTTTTTTCTTTGATAGCGGCTGCGAGTGCTAATGCAGAAGCTAGCGGATCATTATCTGCAATATCTATATGATTGGCATTATTGAGCACCCAACCTTGAACCAAATTGTTGTCGGTTTTCTCATTACCAGTAAACAAACTCGTTAAATGGCCACCAGTAGCAACCTCAGATATAGACACTTTGCTTCCACTGTCTGTTATCAGCCCCCCGATGTTACTCAACATCTCTTCATCTATGCTGACAACATTATCACCCAAGTGAGCATAAATAATCTTTAACAGCGACAGTCGTTTTTGCTGTTCATTTTGAGGACCAAACAGCTTTACTTCAATAAACGGAATATAAGATCGGTAACCCAACTCGAACCCATCAGGCAAAGTAAGATTATCCAGCAAATCAGAAATACCAGACTCAGATAAACCCATGGTATACATTCTGCTGACTTCAGAAGGCGCAATTTGAGAATAACTCGCCACTAAAGTCGGCAATATCTGCTGTTCTACCATTATCTTAAATTCACGCGGAACACCTGGAGTAAAGAAAAACCACGTGTCGTTGAACTTAACGCTAAAGCCACATGCAGTGCCAACTGGGTTGTCTATTAGTTCCGCGCTTTCAGGTAGCATGGCTTGTTTTAAATTACTCTCTGGCATCTTGCGGCTACTTTGTTTGAACATAGATTCCATTTGCGCCACCCAGCTATCAAACAGAACCAATGGTTCTCCAGCAGCATCAGCTATGGCTTGTGCTGTAATGTCATCAGACGTTGGCCCTAGCCCACCATTTACAATCACGATATCGTGATTAAAACTCAAGTTTAATAGTTCATTTGTCAGAGCGGAGAGTTGATCGCCAACCGTTGAACGCTTAGAAATAGACAAGCCGTTTTGATAAAACAGGCGCGACAACCAAGCAGCATTTGAGTCAAGAATATCACCATGTAATACCTCTTCCCCAGTACTTAACATTGCAATTTTAAGCATATTGAATAACAACTCTTTTATATGAAAAACACCTTGATAAAACTACGCTAAAAACCACACCCTTGTCGAACCCTAAAAGCAACTTTTTCTGATTCGTAATCATATTTAAGATTGAGACCCAGTCTTAATTAGCAACCAGCAAAGCGTAACCTGATACATAAAATTATCGGAAATGTTTGATATGAGTCCATTTTTGCACTGGAATTAACAAGATATACCACGCAATTCTGTTTTTTAAGCCTACACTAAGAATAAATAACACTCGATTTCATAGACTTAGCGTGTCGTTATCATTACGTTAGCCCATGGAGGGTTCTAATATGAACAAAGTATTTATAGTAAGTTTTGTTGGCCAAGCCTCCCCTGCAACCATTAGAAAACTGGCCGAAATTACTCATGAAAATGGAGGAAAATGGTTAATCAGTAAAGTTAATTTTATTGAAGATCAGGTAGCGGCTGTTATCAAAGTAGATCTACCAGAAAAGAACGAAGACACCGTTAAAGCCGTCTTTAAAGAAAATTCCAACCTGTTGGTTCAGTTTACTGATAGTGATTCCATCGAACATAACAAGGACGAAATATACCAAGTCAGATTAGACGCTACAGATCGGGCTGGTATCGTTAATGAGATAACGCAGGTATTAGATACCCAAGGCATCAACATTCTTGATATGGATTGCCAACGGGTATTTATCGCCGGTGGCGGTGGTGTGAGTTCTAGTCTATTTACCGCCAACATGGCAATCCGTTTACCGGAACCTGTTAGTATCGATGATGTGACAAAAGAACTAGAGTCATTAAGTAACGATACTCGTGTCATTTTGTCCTAATTTCTCCTTTCTCAGTAGCCCAAAAAGCCCGATTTGGGCTTTTTGCGCAAAAACGGTCAACTTTAACCGCTGAATTTCTTATGCTCGTCCCTTTCAGCTTTACAGTATTTCGTGTTGTCCATCACAGAAATAAAACTCCCATGTAAACAATCTGTTATTAACGTCATTTAAGTTTCAAGTTTTACTTATCCCTTGCCGATTAGTGATGAGCTTCATATTAAATAAGTGTGGAAAGCTATATCATCGCTTTTCATTATTCAACAAAAATGGACAAATGTTGACGCACCATGAAAAATATCTCTTTTAAAGCTAAGGTTTTAGCACTCGTTGTTGCCATAATATCAGTTTCTGTACTCACCTCTTACTTAAGTGTTAACTACTATATAAGCAGCTATATTTCTCAAACTGATACTGAGAACATTCGTTCGCAGTTGGACTTAGTCAAAAACAAACTGGTCAGTGATATCGACCACAATGTAAAACTGGCTCAAAGTTCTAACTTTAGTATTATGGAAATCCGCAAAACATTAGATGCCGCGGGCTATGCTGATATCGTTAAAATTTCATACGATCTGGTATTCAATAAAGACGGTGGCATTGATGATGATGCGTTAAGCAGCAAATACCTTGAACAGTTAAAACAAGCGAACGGAAAAATCGTAATCAGCGACATCTTTTTTAAAGATGAGTTGCCGATGATCAGCATTGTTGTTCCAAGAGACGGTGCAGGTGGCGATATTTTCTTCGTGGATCTCAGTAGCGTTCAGCAGACTCTTCAAGATTCGGCTGTTGACGGAAGTTTTGTAGAGCTCTCCGATGCCAATGGAAACATACTGTTTAGTAATAAACAAGCCGGTGACTTGATCCCCGTTCCGAGTAGCTTCGACGTTGGTGGCAAACAGTGGAACTTAAACGGCTACATCGATAAGCAACATATTCAAGATAATACAGATAGCCTAAATGGCGCTATCACTATTGCACTTCTTATTGCTGCAGTGATCATTATTCCTTTAAGTGTCGTGTTAATTAATATCGCCTTTAAACCTATTGTTTCATTACGTGAGGTTATTACCGATTTAGCTAATGGTAGCGGCGATCTTACGCACAGGCTCGAAGTCGAGTCCAAAGATGATTTAGGCAAGATTGCAGATGGCATCAATAAGTTTATTGAGAACTTACAAAAAATGATGCTTGATGTCTCTTCATCCAGCCAAAACATTAGCAGCGAAATCTCATTGCTGGAAGATCAGGCCGACTCAAATCAAAAACTTTTGGCTGCTCATAGTTCGGAAATGGAAATGGCGGTCACTTCAATTAATGAAATGAGCTCTACTGCCGATTCAGTAGCAGAAAGTGCCGCTACAGCCGCGAAGCAGACACAAGCAACAAATACTGAAGCAGAACAGTCTAAGATCGTGGTTCAGCAAGCGGTAAACAACGTAACCGCCTTGGTTGATGAAGTTGAGCATACTGCCCAAACCATCTTAAATATGAACAAAGATACTGAGCAAATTGCGGAAGTACTCAACGTCATAGGCGAAATCGCTGAGCAGACAAACTTGCTCGCACTGAATGCCGCAATCGAAGCTGCTCGGGCTGGTGAACAAGGTCGTGGCTTCGCGGTCGTGGCAGATGAAGTAAGAGCACTTGCAGGTCGAACTCGTCAAAGCACATCAGAAATCGGTGAAATGCTAGCTAAATTAAGAACCGGTTCTGAAGCGGTGGTTAATAGCATGGAGTCCACTAAAACAAGTTGTGAGCAGACAGCAGAGACAACGTCTCATGTTATGAACTCGCTAGACTTAATGACGGACTCCGTTATAGAAATCAATGATCTTGCGGCGCAGATTGCCACCTCAGCAGAAGAGCAGAGCTCAGTAACGGAAGAGATCAACCGCAATATGACCGCCATTCAAGATATGATTCAAACCTTGAATGCCAATGGTAGCGATACTGCAAACAGTACTCATCAGCTAACAGGCACAAATGCACAGTTGGTAGGTATCGTGGATAAGTTTAAACTGCAGTAATGAGCTTTATTGCACCATTTAATGATGTAACGACGCTGTCAGGTCAAGGAGAGTACAGAGGGAACTGTCCTCTTTAGCCAAGTTATCCGGAATAAAGTCGTCTGGAATAAGGTTGCCTGGCATCGAAATGAACATAAAGAAATGACATCGTAATGATGTAAAGCCAAAAAAAGGCCTGCGTAAGCAGGCCAAAGGCTCGAAAAAACACACTAGTATTAAAACAGTTCTAAGCCATTCTCTTTTGCTACCGCATCAAACGTATCGTTTAAAAACTTAACGTTGCTATAGCCATTTTTTGTTAGCATTGTATAAGCTAAAGAAGCTCTTGCCCCAGCGGCACAATGCAGCACGACAAGCTGGTCTTTTGGCACTTTAGCTAGGTTTTTATCTAAAATATTCAAAGGAATATTAATCGAGTTCTTCAATTTACCATGAGCAACTTCGTCAGGATTTCGGACATCAATAATGGTGCCTTTGCCATTTTTAGCGACATCGACAAACTCACTGATTTCGACTGCTCCTTTGACCGGTTTTTTAACGTAATTCAGTACAGTTGAAATATTGCTAGAGTCTATCGGCAACTTAGCCGATTGCCACTCATTAAACCCACCCGCTAGAATGGCAACATTACTAAACTTCCAGAAAGTTAAAATCTCAAATGCTTCAATCGCTTCGTCAGCATTTTCGGTATCAGCAATAATCGCAATCGGCGCTTTTTTGTCTCTCAAGTCAAAAATCGTGCGTTTGTTTGTCGCCAGTTTTTCTCCATTCCATTTCTCATGCATTGCAGCAAGTTTAGATGCAGGATAGTGTACCGCTCCTTTAACCGTTGTTGATGGGTTTTCACGCACGTCTAAGATAATGTGGTGGATATCAAGATTGTTTTTTAGCCAACCATTGTTTACATGGGCTGGATAAACATCCCCTTTCCAAGCAGGGAAACCTTCAACATAAGCTTTAACATTCGTGTAGCCATTCGCTTTAGCAATTTTCAGAGCATTAGGGCTCAACGGACAAGTGACCCCACCACAGTAAAATACCACTAGCGTATCTTTGTCTGTCGGTAACCAATTTAAGTTTTTCGCTAATTTATCTGAAGGCGTCGCTTTAGAGGTTGGAATATGACCAATATCATACTTGCCTTTAGGGCGGGCATCACCAATGAATACTGTCTCACCTTCATCTAACATATCGGCTAATGTATCTGTGTCTATCACTTCCTCAGGAGGAAGTTTAACTAGGATACGTTTTATTTTAGTTGCTACGCCCTCGCTATTTAAGGTTGCTTTAAACTTGGTGTTTACGGTTAGATCTTTAAATGATTCCGCGGCAACTAATTCTGTTTCATCAGTGTATTTCACCACTTTAACCGCTTTGGTTTTAGGATTAAGGTACTGAATTACTTTTGATGAATGAATAATTGACTGGATCTTTCCTGTTACCTCTTCCGCAGAAACGGAAAGGGGTAAAGCAAAAAGTAATAAGGTCACAATCGCTGGTACTTTGAACATATCGTCCTCCAAAAACTTTACCGGCTCCTTACTGCTGATTTCGGCAAAGCTATAAATGTGCGTCACAGTTGTATTTAATTAACTCGCCTTTAATCACATGCTGCCAATTCACCGCTATCAGCGGCGTATTTCATGGCAAAATCTCTAACATCAGGGGCAATTTCTTGAAACTTTTCACTGGATAGAAATTCAGCTGAGTCAGGATGTTTTTTGCTGTATGTTTTAATGAATTTTTTGGCATCTTTTTTAAAGTATCGCTTCCACTCTACTTTTAAGTGCTGCGAAGCAAAGTCTTGGCCGTTATAGCCAAACAAAGGTCTTAAATAGTCCAAGTAATCTTGTTGACCTTTTGCTGCATCAGCATAAGACGCGCAAGAAAAAATCGTTATCATCAAGCCTAAAATTAGTTTTTTCATTATGGTTACCTCTTATTCAAAATAATAAAACTTATTCGTCATTCACTGTTTCCTTCCCCGTTACCATCGCTTTCAAATGACTCGATAGCTTGGCACCCAGAGTGATCAGGTATAGATGTATTATTAAAAAAGCGATGATGCAGTAAGCACAAAAAGTATGGATAATGGCCACCACTTCAATGCTCTCCATCACACCTGCCGCCCGTAATTCAGGAAAGAAGAAAAATAGTAATCCCGTTATCACCTGCAGCGGAACCAAGCCAAATAAAAGTCCCAAATAGGCAATACGTTGTAGCGGATTAAATTTGCTCTGCGGTGTCATATGATGAGGGTGTTTATCGCCAACAAAGACACCATATAAGTAGTAGCGAATCACTCCGTCTATGCCTTTCGTTTCAGGCACAAACTGTTTCCATTCTCCGGTAGTAAATACCCAAGTAAAAATCAACACCACCAGCGCTGCCCATATAAATCCAGACCACTGATGAAGCTCGACACTGCTGCCAAAACCAAACAGTACAATCAAACCATGCAGTTCAAGCCCAGTTGCGATGAGTAACAGTACCAACACCGCTTGAGCCCAATGCCAGAAGCGTTCAAAACGTTTAAAGATAATCATTGTCTTATTCATCTTATAATTCCTTTGTCTCTACTTCTTCATGGTTGCTGATCGACGGCGTATGGACACTATTCTGCTTATCGCATGAATAACCACCAGTAAGAGCCCGCCCCATATCGCGATGGCACCAAACCACTCTACAAACCTGTTGCTGTCTCTTCCTACTAGGTAGAAGTCATTTAAGCCATTTAACCGACTGTCTCTACTGTGACACTCAACACAAGGCACCGATTGCTCACTTGGCGCAACCATATGCTTGATAGGCCAGTATCCATTGGTTTCTATGAAATCGTAGTTGCCACTAAATTCAACATGATTCAGTTTGGCTCCCGCAGCCAATGCTTTGTCCCAATCAAATTCGGTCCAAAATGCCCCTGTGCCTTTTCGACCATATAGCTTAATAGGTAGAATATGATTAAGTTCTGTATCAAACGGCTGCTTGCCTTTGTGGATTTTAAATGGCCATATGCGGGCATCTGGATCATTGTAATCGCCGCTAGGAGGGTTGATATCGATCGGTGCCTGACTAGGATCAATCGTATCAAGCAAGGTCATCTGTTTAAGTTCGCCTTTGTACCAACGATATTCTGGTACAACATTTTTACCCCATTCAAATGTGCCTTTCTTGCTCATGTACGCATGATTCACCACTCCATCGAACTCTTCATCGATACTATATGGCTTACCATCTTTAAGTTGGCCTGCTGTAGACCAATCCCAGGACAACTTAGTGAGATAAGGGCCGCGTGCCATTTCAGGAATATGGCAAGATGCGCAGGCTACTTTCGCAGTATGAGCATCTATATCACGATCGTTATGGGGCGTTGCGCTATGACAAGATTCACAAGAGACATTGTTGCCATCCCGTTCGCTTCTTCCTTTATTCATATCATGATCAATAAAGGCTTTTCTGTCGTTATAACGACCCGATATTTTGTGATCGCTGGTGGTGTGGCAGTCCTGACAAGAGAAGTTTAGTTTCTCCGGGCTCATATGTACGTCTAAAGCAAATTCAGGCTCTATCAGAGAGAGATCCGTATCACCATGTTTAACACCGTTACCACCACCTCCAACAGCATGACATGCTAGGCAGTTTTCTCTGTCTGGCGTACCGACATGTTGAGCGACATATGCGAGGTCCACTGCTTTCTTCAGCTTACCGCCAACCATAGTGTCTTCGTAATAAGGGTGACCCGATGAAGCAGCCGATTTTTTATAAGTACCCGTTGTGTCATGGCAGACTAAACAGTCAACATTTTCTTCCGCTTCTAAGTCGAAATCTTCATTTCTCCACCCATAACCGGTATGGCATTGAGTACAACTTTCGTTTCCCTTCGCAGAGACACAGTAATTGTTAAAGCCATTTTCAGCTTTACCAACCATCACGCCATCCACTTTTTTCGCCCAGTTCCAGTGAAAAGTTTTATGCATCTGTTTAGACGCTTCCGTATGACACTCCAGACAAGCTTCGGTTACATCGGGAGCGTAATCAAACTCTTGATCTAGAACCTCAAACGTAGAGTGATCTGCGGTACTGGCTATGGAAGAAATGGGTTTACTTGATACTGGTGTACTCTCTGCGCTAGAAGCAGATAACCACGAGCTATAAAATAATGTGATAACAATTATCGAGGCAAATAGTCTTTTCATTTTCTGTCTCACCTTCTCTGGAGTGACTTAGTGACTTAAACAGATAAAATAAGCTCAATCTAATTCATCAATCACTTAATTACCTATTACTAATATACACTCAATAACCATTGTTTGTATAAGGAATAAGCATTGTTAAATGCAAAGCTTCAACGCTGATCACAATTATTTTTTAAGCGAGCGAAAACCGGTTTTTGACATACATCAAGAAACCAAAATTAATTCAATAAAAACAAAAAGATAAATATTTTCAGTCGGCAGAAATTGTTAATGGAGATTTAACAGTTTTTTGATAGAAATGGGGATATTTACAGAGGAATAAATGAGTGAACAGCTAGTCATACAAATACAATGAGAGCTCAATTTCATATAAAGGAAAATCTTTCACTCCTGCTAAAAAAGCTATTTAATCTCCACTCAGGGTATGGAGATATAAATAGCTTTTCTGTTTAAATGGCCTTTCTCTTTAAATGGCTTTTCTCTTTAAAGGGTATTACGCATTTATTTCGCATTACCGTTTTAAACCGGTAACTCGACTACTTAATATCAGTTTGTACCTGATTTCGTCCTTGCTGCTTCGCTTGATACAACAAACTGTCTGCACGATTAAGTGACTCTTGCAGTGATTCACTTCTCTTCCAGCGTGTAAGACCAATACTAACGGTAAATTGAATTTGATGTTGTTCAGCCAAAACCGTCATTTTTTCAACCAATTCGACAATACGCTGAACAACCTTAACCGCCTCTTTTGGCTGAATATGGCTTAAAACTAGACCAAATTCTTCTCCTCCAAGACGCCCTAATATATCCTTGTCACGCAAATGAGATTGTACATACTCAGTAAATTGTCGCAGTACTATGTCACCAGCGGTATGACCAAAAGTGTCATTTAACCCTTTAAAATTATCAAGATCGAGCATTGCAACTGACAGCGAAGTATTCGCTTCAACTATGCGAAGATTATTGGCATTTCGTTTAAAGGCACGCCTGTTCTGCGCTCCGGTTAAAGGATCGGTAAAAGCTTGATGCTTTAATCGTTTCTCTTTCTCTTTTCTATCGGATATATCACTGATTGTGACAAACAGCCCAACACCAAAATCCAACTCGATTTTAGTGACGGACAAGGTCGCCCAGAAGGGCTTACCATGGTATGTCTTCATTTCACATTCAAAATCGGTCACTCCGCCATCAATATCAAGCTGAGAAAACAGACGTTTTCTATCGTCTTGGTCAACATAAAACTGACTAGCATTCACCTGTTTTGATTGCGCTTCACTGAGCTCTAAACACTCAAGTAAATGTTCATTTCCTTGGACTAAGCGTCCTTCAACCGTGGTAATACCAAAGGGAACAGGCAAGGTTTGAAGAATAATTTCTAAATGTTTGTTCTTCTGATTCAGCTCAGAGGTGCGCTGCTCGACCGCTTCTTCCAGTTCTTCATTCTGCTTTGACAGTTGTTTAAAATACTGTGAATTTTGATAACTAATCGCAAACTGGCCGGCCAATAGTTCCATGATTTGCACACGTTGAGCAGTAAACAGATTTACCGTTTCTGTATGCTCTAAATATAAAACACCAATTAAGTTGCTGTGGACAAACAGAGGTAAAGAGAGCACGGACCGAACCCCTTTATCAACAACATAGCGATCACGGACATGTTGATGATCGTTTTGCGCATCTTTTATCACCAGTATCTTACGACTGTTTAAGGTATAAAACAGAATCGATTCAGGCACGGCTGATTCCGGCGCAACCGTTTTGTCAATCTTTCCATGATGGCATGATGCTTTTTGCTGCCAAGCCCCCTCCTCTATCTGATAAAAGCAGACATGTTGCGCACCTGTCATGGAGGCTGTCTTAATCAATATCCGATTAATTAAGTCTAACAATAACAAGGGCTGTGAAATATCTTGGCAAGCCGATATCACCGATTGCCAGTCGAGGTACTGAACGGAACTGGTGGCGGGCTTGTAATCTCCGGTGATAAATACTCTATCTATTTCAATACTTTTAGAATAGGCACCCCATTTGTTATAGAGCAGTTTGGCTTGCTCTAAATAGGCATTCCCTATAGCCTCTTGCTCAATTTTTTTTCTGAATAGCCCTGCTCTTTCGTTCGCAATCGCTTGATATAGTGCAAAGCCAGCATTTGCCGATGCGGATATCGATTTCTCATAGGCGTTAAACGCATTTAACTCGTCACCATGCGTCGCATAGAACTCCGCACTAATTAGGTAATAACCTGCAGAGAAGTTATCTGGATTGAGCTGATACCATTGTTTGTATTTTTGCCAAGCCTGCTGCAACCAGCTTTCATAATGAGGCGTGACAGCACTAGGGTTAGATTGTTTCAGCGCCAGAATACTCAGGATATTAAATTGAGTATAAACCGCTTCATGGAAAATCCCTTCATCAAGATCATCTGGCCCTAACTCCTCCGCTAAGGTAACCGCAAGTGTTTGTTGATAATTAGCAAATAGGTAACCCTGCAGCAGACGTCCCAGCAACCTATCGTACTTACCACACATATAATTGGTTTGTTGGTAGAAACTGATCGCTTTGTCTTCAAATCCGCTTTCATGACTTAGGTTTTTGGTGTTGTCTAGTTTCCCTTCTAAAATCTGTAAGAAGTTCCGCTGTAGCGTACTTAAAAAAACTTGAGCGGGCTGTTTGATTTCTTTACAGATATCAATCACTTTTTCTACTCGAGTCACCATCATATCTAGAGAAGGAGCACAAATAAGATCAGCGTAAAAGCCAAATATATAGGCGTGCACACCCCAGTAATAATCGCCTTGCTCAAAGCATTGCTGAAACGCTGTCTCCCTTAATTCTCCACTCTTTTGTAATGGTAGTTGCCAAGGCATAATGAAGTTACTTCTCATCATGGATAAACGCCCTTCAACCATGGGGTTTTTAGGGTATTGCTTACTGATTTCTTGCGAACAGCGGGTCGCTTCGAAAGCGGTATCGTAGTCTTTCAAAACCTTAGTACACAACAAACCGTACATGGTGTAGATATAACTAGAGTAGGCAGAATTACCGTGCTGCTGCGTCAGTTCTAATAACTTCAAAATTGTCATAGGAAAGAGCAGTGAACCCGAGTTATAACAGCAAGGTTGCATTGCCATTAAGATATCAAGCGTCAGTAGAACACTTTTATCTTCGACACTGTGCTTTTTAAGTAGGGCATCAAATGGGGTTGTTGCCAAACTGTTTATCGCTCCCGATATAGCCTGTTGCAGTGCATCCGCATCGTCACTAATTGAGCAATTTATATTATCAAGAGCTTTAATTCCCTGCTCTATCGCCCTTGTCAGTTCGCCGTAACGTGTATATTGCGTAATCAATATAACTTGCAGTTGAACATCCTCTTCATCACTTAGCGCGACGCTTTCTAATTCAACCCGGTACTTTTCTGCCTCTTTATATCGACCAGACAGATAAAGGCACTCTAACTTCTCAATGGCTGCGCTGTTCCCTATCTCGCCGGCGCTCTTGCTGTCTAAAGCCAGCATTTTAAACAACTGATTAAAGAAGTTAACGGAAGTAGAGTAAGCATTGGATGCTTTGGAGCGCCTTGCCGCGAGTAGATTTAAATAAATTAATTGCTGTTTCTGCTCGCTATCTAACAGTTCATGAACATAATTTAAGTGAGAAACCACTTCAAAGCAGTGCTCATCTTTATCGCTACTACTCGCCAGCATTCGATCAAGCATCAAGTTGCCCACTTGATAATGAATGGCTTTTTTATCGCTGTCATTCAATTGCGAATAGGCCGCTTGCTGGACACGGTCGTGAAGAAAGCGTACCGCATTAATCGTTTCAGAGCCGGAGGCGATTTTGGTTCTCAAAGATGTCATAAGCCCAGCGTTCAAAGCGGGTTGAAGCAGAGCAATCGTCTCTTGTACCGATTTTCCCTCCGTCAGTTCAATTACAATGTCTAACGCCACTGACGAACCTACGCATGCGGCCTTTTCAATAATTTCCTTGGTTGCATTTGGTAACCGCTTTAACTTTTCAGTCATCAGATCAACAACATTATCGGTAATATTCTGAAGCTTAATCTGCTCAGTAGACCAACGCCATTTCTGAGCTTGATAGTCAAAACTCAGCAGATCTTGTTGATACAGTTCTTGTATAAACTGGCGAAAGAAAAACGGATTCCCTCTGGTTTTTTGATAGATCAGGGCAGACAATCGCGTCACATCCGATACTGGCCGCTGTAAAGTATCCGCACAGATCTCAGTAACAATGCTATTGGCTAAAGGAGAAAGGGTTATTTTTTGCAGTTCAATATCAGCCTGTTCTATACCGAGAAGCATTTGACTAAATGGATGGCGTTCATCCACTTCATTATCACGATAGGCACCTAAAATGAGGCAATGGCGACTCTTTACATCGGTAATCAACAGCCGTATTAACTGAATACTTGCGGTATCAGCCCACTGTAAGTCATCAATAAAAAACACTAAAGGCCGATAAGCGCTGCAAATCACATGAATAAAATCTAAGAATACTCGATTGAATCGATTCTGCTGCTCCTCTGATCCTAACTGAGATAATTCAGGTTGAGGCCCAAGCAACAATGCCAATTCAGGTACGATATCGATGACCACCTGACCATTGGGATACAAGGCTGTATTTATTTTGTCCCGCCAATCATTGACACTGGCCTCTGGCATAGAGAGCAACTGCTTAACCAGTTGAGTTAACGCCTGCTGGATAGCTCGATAAGGCATGTCCCTCTGATATTGATCAAACTTACCCGTTAGATATAAACCATCTGAATCTATAATTGGGCTCTTAATCGCATTCACTAAAGCCGATTTTCCAATGCCTGAATAGCCGGCAACAAGTATGGCTTCAGATCGCCCATTTGTGACACGGTCAAACGCACTGAGTAATATCTCTATTTCCGCTTCTCTTCCATAGAGCCTATCGGGAAGTATTAACCTATCTGATAATGAGCGACTGTTCTCCTTTTCATCTAGTCTTTGTAACGGCATTTCAATCGTCGCTACAATGTCCTTTAGCACCCCTGCGGCACTTTGGTAGCGCTGACTCGGCTCCTTGTTAATCAAGCCATTAACAAGTTGAATAATATTGTCTTTATGCTCACTGTCATCTAGCCCTATCAGCCGATGCTCAAAATGCAATTTTTTACTAATGTGCGCGTAACCTATCTCCTCTTCGTTGAGTAGTTCGTTATAAGGAAGCTGTTCCGTAAACAGCCAAACTAACACACAGCCAAGAGAATAAAGGTCAACACGATTATCTATAGGTCGATCTAAAAGGTAATTTTGCTCAGGTGCCAAAAATCGGGCATCGGCATTATAGGGATAGAATGCACTAATGCCGGTAGACCCTTTGGGACAGATCCGTCCTGAACTAAAGTCCACCATAACTGCTGACGTGAAGTCGTCACTTAATAAAAATACCGAAGGTCTAATTGAGAAATGAAATACATTATTGGCATGAACATCAGCAAGAGCTGAAATGAGTGACTTTGCAATGGTTATCTTCTGCTGAATCGATAACTTAGCCAAATTGATCTGAGATAACTGCCTAGGGTGTGACAGCAGTAAATGCAGCGACGCATCAGCGTCTTGCTGGCTAGATAGCTTAGGAGCGCCCTTTCCTGCCAGCTGATTTAAACATAAGATTTCGTTTCTTTTTGCTAACGATATCTGAAAAGTTTCTGTCTGTTTCGACCAAGAACGACACCATAACTCATCGCTATTCGCGCATGGTTCAAAAAGCAGGAAATTTTCTCGATAAAAACTTACTTTAGAAACATGGTTTACTACTTCTTCCGTCACAATAATCAACCCTTATAGGTACAGCTCTAAATCCTACATCTTGAAACTATTTGAGCATATACATTTAAGCTTAACATAAGATTTATTAATGACATGGCTAATCCGAATTTTTATAGCAATTAATGACTCACTTATCAGTAATAGCCTTAAAGGGGATAAAACTGGCGCCTTTTCACTGTTACTTTTCCTATTGTAAATGACCTTTTTACACCAAATTTCAATCGATTAAGATAAACTTGACCTATCTCACGAACAAGCATTCGGTTAATAGGCACACTAGCCTAGCCTAAGGTAAAACACATTTAATCTGGCATCATTAGAATTGAAGTGTTTTTTAATAGGGAACCAAGTGAGAAGCTTGGGCTGTACCCGCAACTGTAAATGGCGAGTGCCTAGCGACAATGTCCACTGTTAATCCGGGAAGGACAGTTAGAGCACAGCGACCCATAAGCCAGGAGACCTGCCTTTCGGTAAATATAGAACTCTGTTCTACCCAAAAAACATGCGAGCGGGTTACTCGACTATATCCATTAAATTAGAAGTCATCTCTTTTAATTAATCTGTTTCCCTAAGCCTGTTTTTGATTTAGCAATTACCTTTCCTTAGTAGTAAAGGTAGCAATGTGTTAATTCGGAGACAAAACATGAATCTTGTAATAGTTAAAAAACGGCTAATGGCGCTGTTATCAGTATCTGCCCTATGCCTTCTATCCAGCCCCACAATTGCATCGGACTCTATGAATAAAGCTAATGACGAAAAATCAGCGATCGTGATCGCAGCATTTGGTACCACTTACAACACCGCTGTAGACTCTTTAATCGCCATACAAAATACCATTCAACAAGCTTATCCAAACACCCCTGTTCGCTTTGCATTTACGTCGAATATCATTCGTAAAAAGTGGCATCGCAGACAAAATGACACTCAATATAAAGAAGATCACCCTGAAGTGCCCGACTCTTTCTACCATGTGAAAAATGTATTGGGCACCATGGCGGATTTTCAGAATGAAGGGTATAAAAATATCGTTGTGCAAACGACTCTGTTAACACATGGAGAAGAGTACACGGATCTAGTGGCTTACGTTGATGCTCTCGCCTCCATTCAGACCATCAAAGAGAAGTTTAAACCATTCCAAAAAATCGCTCTTGGTCGACCATTAATGGGGACTTGGGGTAAGCAATATGAGTACTCTAAAGACCTAGATAAACTGGCGGAAGCGTTAGCTGATGATGTTGAGCTAGCAAAACGTAATAAAGCCGCTTTAGTTTATATGGGACATGGTAATGACTACCTTTCTACTGGCTTATACTACGAACTTGAAGACAAACTAAACCAGATGTATCCAGAGGTAAAATCTTACGTCGGACTGGTTGAGGGTCACCCAAATTTTGATGCCCTATCAAGCAAAATCAAGCAAGACGGCAGCAAAAAAGTGATGATAAAACCACTAATGGTGGTGGCTGGAGACCATGCTAGCAACGACATGGCTGGAGATGAAGATGACTCTTGGAAAGTAATGTTAACCAAACAAGGCATCGATGTAACTCCTGTTTTAGTTGGCTTAGGAAGCAGCGAGAAGATACAGCAGATCTATTTGCAGCACCTTAAAGATGCGGCTAACGACGCTGGCATCACATTAAAATAGTGTAATTCAAGGCTGGCAAATACCAGCCTTTCTCATCTCGTGACAAGAACAAGGGCACTATGAAAGAAACAGATAGCTGCGAAAAACTGATTGAAGTGGTTAATTTATCTAAAGTATTTGATAAATCTACCGCGGTAAACAAGGTAAACTTCTCGCTTCAGCGAGGGGAAATATGTGCTTTTCTTGGGCCGAATGGCGCAGGTAAAACCACCATCATTAAAATGCTCTCTGGTCTGCTGGAACCCAGTACTGGCACGATTCTTTATCAAGGTGAGAAATACCACCCTAAAAGACTTAACCTGAAAAAATTGATTGGTGTCGTTCCTCAACACAACAACATTGACAGAGAGCTCACCCTAAAAGAAAACCTTCGTGTTCACGGTTACCTGTACCATTTAAAAGGAAAAGAGCTAGAGCAACGGATAGAAGAGAGCTTACAGTTCGCAGAATTAACTGAGCATGCTAACAAGCTGTCTGGAAAGCTGTCTGGCGGTATGAAAAGGAAGCTGGTTATTGCTCGCGCCTTAATGCACAAGCCTAAAATACTCTTTTTGGATGAACCAACGGTTGGCCTAGATCCTCATAGTCGCAGGAAAATGTGGCATTTTCTGAGCAAGATTAATCAACAGCAGCAGTGCACCATCTTTTTAACCACTCACTATATTGAAGAAGCTGAACGACTTGCTAAACGCGTTATTTTTATTGAACAAGGCAAACTTATCACAACAGGAACCCCACACTCTTTAAAACAACAGCTAGGTAATGTCGTGGTTGATATTGAAACCGATGGTCTACAGCAAGAGTTTTTCGTTAACCGAGAAGAGGCTTTGCAAAGGGTAAAACAGATAGATGATGCAGCAGTAAGCATTAGAGAAACGACATTGGAAGATGTCTTCCTAACATTAACGGGAAAAAGGTTAACAAAAGATGCTTAATGGCGTTATTGGCATTTATTATCGCGAATGTACCGTTTTACGTAAAAAAATCATACGAATTGTCATGGCTGGAGCCGTGCCGCCATTTCTATATCTGATGGCCTTTGGTTACGGAGTTGGTAAAGATACCACCGTAGACGGCGTTAGCTATCTCACCTTCTTGTTGCCTGGTCTACTGGCTATGTCCAGCATGAATCAAAGCTATAACATTGCTACAGAGATCAATATCAGCCGCTTTTATCTAAAGATTTTTGAAGAGTACATGCTGGCGCCCAACCAGAGATGGCAGATTATTATCGGTGAAGTGTTGTACGGTATTACTAAAGGGTTAATTCCGGTCGGCATTATCGCTATTTATAGTTTATTTTGTGGTGTCAGCTTACATTTTTCCGTTCAATTTTTAGTCGCGATTACTCTGCACCTGACCGCATTTTCGCTTATCGGCTTCATCGTTGCTCTCAAAATGAAGAATCATCGTGATCAAGCGACAATGAATGCCTTCATAATCACCCCGATGATGTTTTTGTCCGGCACCTTTTTTCCTGTCGATCAAATGCCAAGCGTGATTCAATTATTAGCATCATTGTCACCACTCACCTATAGCGCTGAGCTGATACGAGCAGCGTTATTGGACAATGGTAACTTTGCTTTAAGTGCACTAGCTATCCTAGCGTCACTCAACGGAGTACTCATGTTACTGGCCAACCACATAGTGCAAAGAGTAGAAGTATGAAGCTATTATTGATTGGCGTTTTTGTTGTTCTAGCCGGTTTATCAATGCTGATTGGTCCTAACAATATCAATCCACTTAATATGACGCCGTTAGAGCAAAATATACTGTTAGAATTGAGAGTACCAAGAGTCCTATTTGCCGCCATCATTGGTGCCATGCTTGGCCTCAGTGGTAGCATCTATCAGTTGACACTTAAGAACCCATTGGCAGACAGCTTTACTACCGGTGCTGCCTCTTCTTCAGCACTTGGTGCGGTGCTTGCCATATCCATTGGCGTGCCGGTTCACTTTGTTTCTGTATTTGCTTTCATCACGGGTATAAGCGGATTGATGATTGTTTATCGTATGTCTTTAACCAATGGCAGCATAAACCCAATCACCATGATTCTCGCCGGAGTGGTCATGAATGTTGTCGCCTCGGCGGTCATTAGTTTTTCTAAGTATTATTTTGAAGACTCTTTAAATTCCATCGTCTATTGGTTGATGGGAGGGATTTTTATCGTCAGCTGGGATAAGTTGGCGTTGTGCCTCTCTATCTTTGCACTTGTCTATTTTTTCTTACAACAGAGTGCGATGAAGCTGAACATTTTAGCACTGGATGATCAGTCCGCTCAGAGTCTGGGCATCAATGTTCATCGCCTTCGTTCGGTAGTATTTGTACTCTCCACTCTGCTGGTATCTGTGGCGGTAAGTTTCTCCGGTATCATCGGCTTTGTTGGTTTAATTGTGCCTCATGTTTCCAGAAGCTTGTTCGGTAGCGATATGAAGCTAAACATATTCTATTCCAGCCTATTTGGCAGTTTTCTATTAATGATGTCCGATACTCTCTCCAGAGTAATTATCCCTGGCGGTGCTGAACTTCCGGTCGGAATTATTACTGCTTTGATAGGCGGGTTATTTTTCTTCTACTTATTAAAAACACGCCGGGAGAGTTTCTGGAATGGTTAACATTAAAATCGATCATCTCTCCTTCTCAAGAAAAGATTTTTCCCTGCAGTTGGATAACCTCACTATCTCTTCAGGTGAGAAAGTGGCTTTAATGGGTGAAAATGGTTGTGGTAAAAGTACCCTGATTAATTTGATGTCAGGGTTAATAGAAACATCGTCAAAAAGTGTTTTTTACAACCATGATCCGCTAGCGCAGCTATCACACCTTGATAGAGCTAAGCTGTTTTCTATCCTGCCACAGTTTTCGGATATCTCGTTTCCATTTAGTGTGTTTGAAGTGGTGCAGCTAGGCCGCTTTGCCCATATGCAGGGAAGAACATTTAATCACGATGATGCAGAAAAAACGGAGCAGTTACTTAAGCTACTGGATATCTACCACTATAGAAATAAGAGCTATGCAGAGCTTTCCGGAGGAGAAAAACGGCGTGTTATGCTTGCTCGAGTATTGAATCAACAGGCTCCAATTATCTATTTAGATGAGCCAAACTCAAGTTTGGACATTCGTCATACACTGGAGATATTTCATCACCTTTCTCAACTACCACAGACCATCATTACGTCAGTGCATGACATAAACCTAGCTCATCGATATTTCGATCGCTTTTTGTTCTTTAAACAAGGAAAGTTGCTGCACGATGTCAATCGTTGCGATGTGACCAGCTCTCTATTATCCGAGGTATATAATGTATCGGTTTCTACTAATACTAGTAGCTTTAGTTTTCAACCCTAGCGCGTATGCGTATCAAAGAATTGTGTTACTTGCCCCTGCGGCTGGTGATATTTTTAACAAGCTTGGTGCTCAAGATAGCATTGTAGGGGTCACCAGAAACAATTTTGATTTTCCTAATGCTCTAAAAATAGGTTCGCACATTAAGCCCAATGTTGAACTGATAAAAGGGCTCGACCCTGATCTTATCATCATTAGTTCCAATCGCTTTTTTTCACAACAGATGGCGAGTGTCATTGATGCAGACACCCTCACTTATAATCCCGAGACGCTTGAAGAGATTTTATCGGAGATAAACAGATACGGTGCAATTCTTGAGAAACAGACGCAAGCCGATGAGTTGGTCGCTCAGCTAACGCAACTTTTAATGGAACTTAAGCCGATAGCGGTCCCGCCAAAAGTTGTTTATGAGGTAACGGAAAACCCGTACATCATTGCGGGTAAACAGAGCATTATCAAAAGCATAATTGAACATGCCGGAGGAAAGCTCTTTGCGCCATCGAACCGCAAAATAGCCAAATTCAACATCGAAAGTGTATTAATGGAAAATCCTGATTTTTATATTTACCAACAAGGGCCGATGAATAAAGTCCCTACTCCACCAGCCGATAGAAAGAACTTCTCTCTTATTGACAGTCAATTTATAAAAGTGGATCAGCTCAGTTTTTCAAGAGCAACCACGGACTCTTTCTATCACGCCATGGAGCTCAATAAACGATTTATAGCTCATAACAAGTTATCTGATTAATCTTAACCAAGCTTAATCAGATAAAGACTCTGTTTCTCAGGTTCGCTAACCTCGGTTAATAGTGATATCCGATACAAAACCGTGTTCTGCACTAACCAGCGCCTGCTTAAGCATCTTGGCTGCATCGTCAGGGGAAATAAAACTTGAAGTGTCCATTTGCTTGCCGCTGGTTTTCCAGAACTCTGTCGCCATGCCTCCTGGGTAGACAGCAATCAGCTTTATCGGCTTACCTTTCAACTCGAGTCGTAAAGACTCCAACAGTGCTCTTACCGCCCATTTCACCGCACAATAAGTTGATTCTCCAGCTTTAGCCACTTGCGCCGCTGTGGACATAACCACCACCACATTAACTGGCAAATCTTGATACCGTTTTACAATTTCCTGCAACAGATAGATGCTAGAGGTAAGGTTATTACTAATTAGCGACTCAATGTCGGCCGGTTGCTGTGTTTGCAAAGAACCAAAAGAACCACTACCCGCACAATGAACTATTGTATTCGGTGTCTCTTCTAATGAATCAAACAGTTCGGTTACCTGTTGTGAACAACTTAAGTCACACGCTATCCCGGTTGCTTGGTTAGTTAGTTTAGCAACAACATCCGCTAACTTTTGTTGATCTCGACCAGACAAAACTAGCTGTTCTCCATCTTGATCATACTGTTTCGCCAATGCACAGCCTAAACCGCTGCTTGCTCCTGTAATTAATATCATACGTTTATATACTAATAGTGAACCGTAGCTAGATGTTACTGATAACGGTGGGATAAGGCGAGTAAGAATTACCAAACTGGTTGAAGGAGGCGGTAAAGCCTATCAATTGTCAGGTTTTACATAGATCAATAACTCTTTGACAGATAAAGGTTTAGCATACAAATAGCCTTGAAATAGATCACAGCCTGATTCAGCTAACATCTGTTTTTGACTCTCTGTTTCAACACCTTCTGCTAACACTTTCATTCGGTAGTTTTTACCAATACTAATAATATTGTGAATCATGGTATGAGATTTATTATTCACATCAATATCATCAACAAAAGATTTGTCAATTTTAAGCTCTTTAATGGGTAAGTTTCTCAATATACTCAATGATGAGTAACCGGTACCAAAATCATCCAGAGAGATCAAAACCCCTTTGGAAATTAATTCATCACAGACCGGCTTAACAGTGCCAATATCTTCTATAAAAAGATTCTCTGTTATTTCTACCGTAACTTGATCAGGTGAAAAACCATATTTATCTAATGCGCCAAATAGAAGGCTGGAAAACTCTTTTTGCAAAAACTGTTTTACGGAAATATTAATTGAAAGTCGAAAGATCTCTTCCGTTTGCTGCTGAATCATTGCCATCTCTTTGACTGACATTTCGATGATAAGATCACCAAGAGAGCTCATCAGTCCTGACTGTTCTGCAATGGATATAAATTTGTCTGGCGGTACATAACCAACGTCTTTATCCACCCATCTTGCTAAAGCCTCAACACCATACAGAGAGCCATCACCGGTCACCTGGGGTTGATAGGCCATATAAAGCTCTCTGTTTTTAATGGCTTGTCGCAATTTTTGTTCTAAGTGCAGTGATGCAAGGTGCTCGGCCTGCAACTTCGGTGAGTAACAATAGATGGTGTTTTTATTCTTTTTCGCCTGAAGCATAGCGATATCTAAAGATCGTAGCAGTTCATCAAATCGCGTACCATGCATTGGATAATTTGCGGTACTAATACTGACCGTTAATAAAAAGCTTATATCGCCAATGGAATAAGGTTGTGACAAAGAGGTCTGTATGTTTTGACATAACTTGCGTAAGGCGGCCTCTTCAAGTTCATCAGATAGAACTATAAATTCGTCACCAATGCCTCGAATAAGCGTGTTTGGTTTAGTCGAAAACTGTTTTAATCTCAGCGCGACATCCATAATTACTTTGTCTCCAAAGTCATGGCCATAGCTGTCATTGACATTTTTGAAGCGGTCGATATTAACAAATATCATACTGCATGGTGAGATTCGGTTATCTTCAAATAAGTAGGTTAAGTAGCCATGATTCGGCAAATCCGTCAAAAAATCATGGCGGGTCTGATATAACAACTGGCTAAGTTTATCTTCTTCACTTCTGGCAATAGAACGAACCAAAAAGTAAAACATCAGAGCAAAAATAATTGAAACAAGAAAAGAGGTGAAAAACCGAGTATGAAATTGCGCTTCAATATAGTCAGAGTTCGTACTTGAAACCACCCAAAAGTTAAAATATGGGTCATATTCCAGAGTAATATGTTTCGCGATACCCGCAAATTTGTACCGAGTAAAATAGGGGCTTTTTGCCGACTTCAACGTTTGTAGATCAATATTATTGTACTCCAAAACTGACTCAATCAAGCCAGTCAGCAACGAGGGTTGCAGAGGTGTTTGATAGTTTTTATTTCCAGCCAGATTGCCTGAGTAGAACTGAAAATACCCATCGTCTCGAATGATATCCAGTTCGTTATAATTTTCTGTGACATGCTGTTTATCATTAAACAGAACAGACTCACTCACCTTAATGCCGGCGGTCATCACCGCAGCCACACTTCCTGAATCCGTATATATCGCTTTACGTACGGCAATGGCAAGTGAGTTATCATTAAGCGCTTTTAATTGGTAAGTTCTTCCTGCAATCATTTTCTGTGACTGTATGACCTGCAAAAAGCTTTTACGACTGACTTCTTGTTGCAACAGATTCGGTAACTTAGCGATATTCAGATTTGATGATGTCACGACCAAATCGCCATCAATATTAGCTAAGCCAAGACCTGCAAAGAATGGGTGGGTTTTACGTACCCTATCAAGGGTCGCGGAATGAATGGCAGAGGAAGGTAACGCGTTATCTATAGCTAATTGGTTTCCTAAAACCTGCAACAGTGACTCTTGGCTTTTTAAAAATGCTTCTACCGAATCAGAGAAAAGGTGAACCTGAGTGTATTGAAACTGCTTGAAGCGATCTTCATTACTTTTCCAGAGAAAGTAACCATAATAGGAGAACAGGATAATGCTAATCGTAATGATTATCCAAAACAACATCCAAATGTTCTTCTTTAGCGTGGCCATACTTGTCTCCGCTGCTCATTTATTATACTAACCGAAAATAACAATTGAAGTTCTTGGTTAGATCTCATTAATTCATTCAACCTAAGTCAATAACATCCGTATAATTAGTACTAGCAACCATTTATGATGACTAACGAATGTTTAATGACTGACGTACAAGAGAAACAACAGAGTTCAACACCTGTCAGCATCAATTAGAATGGTATGACTTATTTTATTATAGAGAGCTATTTCATGACGCGACTGCTACTTTTGCTAACTGCTATCACTTTTTCACTGCCTACTATTGCTCAACCAGCGTCAACTCACAATACAGAGCCATTGTTGCAGTTTGAAATGAAGGTAGAAACAGATGGAATTGAAAATGCATTGCTGGAAATCAATTCTTCAATAAAGCAAATGACGACATCGCTAGACGAGGTAGCAAAAAATCAAAACCTCACTAGCGAACAATCAGAGCTGATAAATCGGGCAATTAATAATATTGACCATTTCACTGTTCAAACGACGGAATTGATAGATACCCTACCAACTAGCTTAGAAAAAACTCAGCAACGATTTAGCAACGCGACTCAGCTGTTTTATAGTGATCTTAAATTCAATATTATTGTGATATTAGTTGTGGTTCTTGTCTGTATTGCTCTTCTATTGGTGGTCTTATATTGGTTTATTATCAGGCCAATGCAATCTGCTATCGTTACCGCAACCACAAACGTTGCCAACATGGCCACAACCATACAACTGACGGCCCAGTCGTTGGAAAAGAGTAATCAAACACATATAAAAATATTGCAGCATCTTGAGCAAGATCAAGAGCAAAAAAAGGAAACTGGAAAATTGTGACTTACTCGTTAACTATCACTTGCCTTTCGACTTTAATGAATTGTTTTTTAACGATAATTGTACTATAAATAGAAGTATCAGCTATTTGATTATACGATAAGCTTGAAAGGGGACCCAATCCTTCAATTATCTTTCTTAAACTGAACCTGTTGATGAAGCTCTGAATCCTACATCTTGAGGTCATTTGAGTATATTATATAAGTTAGTTTATTTTAATAATGATTATGCAACGCTATTGGCTAAACCATTCACCTGACTAAGCGGGAAAGACTATGAACATTATCAGGTATGTGATTTACGGGCTAACTGCGGTTATTACCGTTATTTTGATTGTGCTAATTATTCAACCAGAACAATCTACCGTGTTGCGCATAGAAGGATCCGACACCCCAACAGAATTGGTTGAAGAAGTCATCGAAGAAGAGGCAGCTCCTACTGCCTCAAGCAGCGGTAGTTTTATGGCGTGGAAACCTTTCCCTGTCGATGGGCTTATTCAAGCGCTTATCGACAAAACTGACATCATGTCACTTCCGCCTTTTATCCAATCCCTGCCCTTGGAGCCTGCCGAAATAGACAGAAACGGCAACCAAATCAGAGATGATTTGGAAGTATTTATTGGTTACAAATATCCAAACAATCCCAAAAACCGAGCCACCCTAACTCAGCTTGTCTCCATATGGGATAGAATTGCAAAAGATGGCGGCAGAACAAAAATGTCTCGCCAAATGGCTCTCTATCTTGAAGAGAGAATGGCCATCGACTGTTGGTATAAAAATGGTTTTGATGAAGAAGACTTTGCTATTTTAAAATCTCTTGTACTTAATAATAAGCATAGAAAAGAAGGTTATTCAGAAGCAATGGAAGTACGTAACTCCATCCCTGCCGATGAGCTGGATGACATCATCATTCCAGAAGACTCTTGCGATCAGATGCTGATAGAGAATCAGATGTATCTACAAGACTGGCAACCCAGCAAAGAGTAACCGATAACGTATAGGCAGTGATTATTATCGATAGAGTGCCTGTACTTTTAGCCAGGGACTCTCAGATAGCATCTCACAGCTCAGTAAGTCATCAATCCGCAATCTGCCACCCTTCTGGTAACATCTCACCCCAACTATCAGACTTGTGGCACTCAGAACAGCTGAATCGAGATCGTCTATGTACTCTATGACAGTTTGAACAATCCGTTTGGCGGCGATGATTTCTGTGTGGATTGATTCTTCCTTCGTCTTCAAAATATCCAGTACGCTCAATTAGACCGTCGTAGTCATCATGGCACTGTAAGCAGAGATCATTGCTAAACTCTCTTCGATAAAAAGGTGATTGATACTCTCCCGATTGATACACCCTCTTTTCGTGAGCAATCGTCTCTTCACTTCGTTGGTGGCAATCTGTACAGGTTAATTGCCAGTTTTCCTGATGGCGGTACGCTAACAATTTGCTGTTGTGCTTGGCTCCCTCAATATAGGAATCCAAAATATGACACTCCCCTCCGCAGCTGCTTACTTCCTCACTAGATAGATGTTCACTAGATGAATGTTCATTAGCTAGAGCTCTACTAGAAAAAAACAGAGCGATAACCAATAGAGTTGTTATCGCAACGAGATCAATGTTGGCAAATTTGCGATTTGTAAACATAACGTTTGCCTATCACCCTTAAAATATTCAGCTGTCTAATACACTCATAATATACATAGATTAAATCTTCATATTTAAATATATAATGACTTTCTTTTTCAAATAGTTATACCGTTTAGTAGGTTCAGCTATTCTCTCCATCGATCACTCCTATCTCAGCTAGTAAATCAGTCCGAACAATAAATCAGCTTAAGTGGTAACGTTTCCATAACTAGATAAATGCACTATACTGTTTAGCATTCGATCAATTTCTAATTAATGATTTTCAATTTAACCATTTGAAAAATGACGGGAGCTTTACCATGTCTAATACTTTAAATAATCTGGATACGGCCTTTTTGCAACGCCTTGCTGCTGCTCTGGGAGAGACACAAAACATCAACAGTATTGATGCTTGCTTAACTCGTCTACGCATATCGGTAGAAAACACAAACAAAGTCGATCAAGAGCAACTTAAACAACTGGGGGCTCAAGGCGTGGTCGTGTTAGCCGATTGCGTACAGGTAATATTTGGCAAAGAATCAGATGCTATTAAATCGCGTTTACAGCACTGGATAACTAACCCGTCCACCACGATTCTCGCTGAAAAAGTATTAAGAGCCTACGGCGGGAAAGAGAATATTGCTGAACTAGATGCCTGCTTAACACGATTACGAGTCAAGATAAATGATCTCTCTCGCGTTGATCAAGAGCAACTAAAAGAGCTAGGCGCAAAGGGCGTCGTTGTCATCGGAACCTCGGTGCAGAGTATCTTTGGTCCATCATCCAACACGCTTAAAACACAAATAGAGACCATTATTAATTAGAGCACCAGATTCAAAGAGATAGTGGGAGAAGTTAAACTCAATACGATGAACAGTGACAACCGATATTGACCCACCATTAATTAATGACCAAATACAAAAATGGCTCTGTATATCAGAGCCATTTTCGTTTACATCAATATATTAAAGCGGACTTTCTCGGTCTAGCTGACCGCATATATGTACAACCGTCAATGAGAGCGCAGATTTAATAATTTGTCTCTGCCTTTGTAGCTGAAGTTGATAAAATTCTGCGTCGAGATCATCAGAAGGCGGAATAACCGATTGTACAATTCCCATATGATCGGCAGAGCGCAACTTCTTCATTGGCTGCAAAATATAGGGGTCAAAAAAATCATACTCATTCGCACTATGAGTGAGTGCGTTTTTTAGGCTAATAATATCTTCAATATCGTGATAGATCTCGTCTGGCAACACCCCTAAGCCAAACAACAATTTTAACCTAACAGATAGATCGCCGAGTGGGCCAGAGTTATCTAAAAGAGGGCCGACAACAGACTGCACAGCAAAATCATCTTTACGAAACACTCGTTGAATAAGAGTGTCGATAGATTGATTAAAAATCTCACCAGTAGCGATAAAAAAACCTCTAACCGTAGTGGAAGAATTTAATTTTTCGATGATATCAGTTTCACTAATTGTGTCAGTCATAAATGTACATCTATTTACTCAAGAAGATTTCGTCTCTTCCTGAGACACTTTCCTAACTCCATTTAGCAGTAAATGGTTTTCACTGCGCATTACGCTAAACTATCTTATTTTAATAAAAAAATCATGCTTAACGTTCTGAACATGCCGATTCAAACCAGAGTTACATCATCGTGCATGTCACAAAATCTGCGTCAATGTACGCGTTTTAAAATACGCTGTCAAAACAACTATATCAACATCATTAAACGTACGTACAAGAAGAAAGGGTTTAAGATAAAGTTAATCACCAGAAGAATATAAATGTTATATCTTCTGGTGAGTTATTTATTAACTTATTTGTTGGAAAATGACTTCAATCTGCAATGTTTCACGGCTGTTTTTCGCTAAACCCGTGTACTTTTCTATAGTGGCAACAACACCCTCATTTTGCATAGAGTCTTGTAACTCGATAGCTTGCGGATCATCATCGTTTTTATAGAGCAATGCGGCGGCAACACCTTTAAGTAAGGCCTTATTCTCGCTTCCATATTCAATTGTGCCTAAAAGAGGCTTAATGAGACGATCACTTGCAGATAATTTTCTTAATGGCTGGCGGCCTACTCTATCGACCTCGTCTACCAAGTATGGATTGGCAAAGCGACCAAGAATTTTTTCGATGTACGCTTCGTGCTTATCACGCTCAAAACCGTAGCGACTTATAAGAACTTCGCCACTCTCTTGCATGGCACTTTTAACATCCGATCTAACATCGCCATCTTCAATGGCTTCACGAATGGTTTTGTGTCCTTTAATTGCGCCTAGATACGCCGTTATGCAGTGACCTGTATTTAGAGTGAATAACTTGCGTTCCACAAACGCCATTAAGTTATCTGTGCACTCCATGCCCGCTATAATAGGGATGGGACCTTTAAATTGCGTTTGGTCAACAATCCATTCGCTAAACGTTTCAACAGTAACCGATAGCGGATCTGTCTCTCCTTCTTCCGCAGGAGGTACAATGCGGTCTACGGCTGAATCTACAAAGCCAACCAACTCTTCTACCTTAGCGACCAGTTCATCAGGTAATAGAGAGAACACCGATGCTTTTAGCTGGCTTGTGCCTCTCACCATGTTTTCACAAGCAATGATATTTAAAGGCGTTGTATTGCCCATCGCAAGTCTGCTTTCAATACCCTGAGCCAAAGTTTTCGCAATAACATTAAGTACTGTAGGTCCAACTGCCGTGGTGATTAAATCCACTTCTGTTATTAACTCAACCACTTTAGGGCTTAATGAATTAACTGCGGAAACGCCAGTAACTAATTCTGTTACGCAATCCGCGCCAACAACTTTTACTGGGTACTCTTTTCGTTCAGCCAAGCCATTGACCACAGTTTCATTTACATCCGCAAATGTTACTTCTATTCCAGCATCTGCTAGTAACTTACCTATAAAACCGCGGCCAATGTTGCCGGCACCAAAATGCAATGCTTTCATAATATATATTCCAAGAAAAATGAGGATTTAAATAAAGGCCGTATTGATTGCCCGGCCTTTAATTACATTTATTAACACTGAATCAAATACTGACTACGCATTAAGTATTCGAAGTACATCTTCAGGGTTGGTCGTTGTTTTCAGAGACTCAATCGCCTCTTCATCGTCAAGGGCATTCGTTATTGCAGTAATAACTTGAATATGCTCATCTCCTTGAGCGGCAATACCAATAACCATTTTTGCAATATCGTCTTCATCTTCACCCCATTGAATACCTTCAGGAAATTGACAAAATACGATTCCAGTGTTTACCACGTATTGCTTGGTTTCTATTGTTCCATGAGGAACAGCGATAGATTCGCCTAAGTAAGTTGATACCAGCTTTTCACGAGCAAGCATCCCTTCAATATATTGTTCTTTCACGTTACCCAGCTTAACAAGTTGCTCCCCTGCAAACTTAATAACGTCCTCTTTAGACTCTGCTTTCATGCCTAAAAATATGTTCTCTTTAGAAAGCTTTAACGTACCTACACTATCAGAACTATTTACTGTAGATACTTCAGGCTTTACCGCGTCACCTTGTTGAGCTTCAACCAGTTTAGCCACAAGATTGTCGTATAAATCGTTATCTAAGAAATTAGACAGTGAAATATGTTGTGCGTCTGCCGCATGATTCTTTGCTCTATCAGTAAGGTCTTTATGCGTTACAACAATATCGACGTCTGATGGCAGATTGTTGATAGCTAGGTTAGTAACATCAATATCTAGACCGGCAGCCTCAATTTTTTTACGCAGTAGGCTCGCACCCATCGCACTTGACCCCATGCCAGCATCACACGCTACGATAATTTTCTTAACGCTACCTGCTCCTGCTACTGACGCACTTGCAGTCGCTACACCTTTAGAACTTGCTTTCATATCGTTCATTTGGTTGCTTGCGGCTTCTAACGCACCATCTTCATCGGACTGTTTTTGCGTTTTTAGCAAGAACGAAGCAACAAAGAAAGATACCGCTGCTGAAGCAATAACCGAGGCGATTACACCGACAAATGAAGATTTTGGTGTCATCAGTAACACAGCAAATATTGAACCTGGAGATGCAGGTGATACTAAGCCAGCGTCAAAAATAGTTAATGTAAATACGCCTGTCATACCACCAGCAATTACCGCTAGAATTAGACGAGGGTTCATCAACACATAAGGGAAGTAGATTTCATGAATACCACCTAAGAAGTGGATAATCGCAGCACCCGGTGCAGATTGCTTAGCACTTCCCTTACCAACAAACATGTAAGCAAGTAGTAGACCTAAACCTGGGCCTGGATTAGCTTCAATTAAGAAGAATATCGACTTACCTAATTCTTCAGACTGTTGAATACCAAGAGGAGAGAAAATACCGTGGTTGATAGCATTGTTTAAGAAAAGGATTTTCGCAGGCTCTACGAACAGTGAAGTAAGAGGAAGCAAGCCTGATTCAACAAGAACATTTACACCAGCCGCAAGACCATTCGATAAGACTTTAACTGCAGGACCAACAACGAGATACGCTAGAATTGCGCAGAGCATACCGATGATGCCGGCAGAAAAGTTGTTAACCAACATTTCAAATCCACTTTTTACCTTACCGTGGACAGCTTCATCAAATTTCTTGATAGCTAGGCCACCTAATGGACCAACAATCATCGCTCCCATAAACATTGGAATGTCAGTACCAACAATAACACCCATTGTGGTCACTGCACCTACAACCGCGCCTCGGTCACCCGCGACCATTTTACCACCGGTATAACCGATCAAAACAGGTAGTAGATACGTGATCATTGGGCCAACCATGCTAGCCAATGTTTCGTTTGGCCACCAACCGGTAGGAATAAATAAAGCGGTAATGAAACCCCATGCGATAAACGCACCGATGTTTGGCATTACCATATTTGAAAGAAAACGGCCAAAATTTTGTACCTTGACCTTAGCTTCTGGTGATAACATAACAGTACCCCGTTCAAGTGTTATTCGTAATTTGTGTGTGCCCGGTTTCTGATAAAAACCGTTGACTGCTTAAGACACTTTCAAATTAGCACAGCATTATACGAATATCCTCTGAACGGGTTTTTAGTGATTTACATCACACAATAAATATGGTCGGCCATTTTTTAATGTGACACAGATCTTATATTGACAATGTAATTTAACTACATTTTAATTAAATCGATTTTGTCAATAATTTTACATGGCCTCACGTCACAATTATCAAACAGCATAATAAAAATATTTAGTGACACTCATCACATAATAATCAATTTAAAAAATCAACAGATGCTGTTTTGTTAACCAAGTCACACTCAATGTCGTGATAAATGGTTTGCAAGTTAATTAACAGCTGAATGTTAAATTTTATGTAATTTTGTGACATAACGCGATCAAGGGTTAATTGAAGAGGGTCATTTAGCTAGGGAGGAAACTATAATTAATCCCTTAGTTATGATAAAACACTTTTCCTTTTGGTCTATCTAGAAAAATAACCGATTAAACACCAGCGTAATGAACTTAACTTGAAATATTACATTTTGAATGGAGTTTATACTGTGCACAAAGAGCTCTGACACGGAAATGGTTGCGTAGATACGCAAAATGAAAACGAGTTTGATTAGATAGAAAATATAGACATTCCATTTTCACAACGAAGATAAAAACTATGCAGTTAAAAGAAGCAAACGATATTATCGAATTAACAGATACTGATACCTTATCCCACGCTTTGGAAAAGTTTAATTCCCAAGGCGTTATTTCAAATGAACTCTTGCCTTTTTTAAGCGTAATATTTGAAACCGCACCAGAAAAACTCTCTAACAAATTAAAGCAGACCGGTTTTAAAGGAAATATTTGCATTGCCAAGAGCAGAGATGCTCATGAGGAAGTAAACTATATCGTGTTTGATTCAGAGCGCCATAACCTCGAAACGGCAACCCTTTGGCTTAAACAACAACTTTAGTAACTGGTTATGTTTCCTGTGGCCTACCGTTATTTTCCCTAGTTTTTTTCAGCTTACTGCTATTTCAGACCATTTAAGGAATACTATTTATCGGCACCAGTTTTCAGTAAAAGTGAAGAGATAATAAACGTCACTAATGCCGAAGATGAGACCGCAATAAACACACCTAAGATTGAAGCTTTTGGCGCCATGATCATTACGGAGAAAATAGATCCCGGAGATGCAGGTCCGACTATGCCTGCATTAAATGTCGTTAAAACAAAGACTCCTGTCATACCACCGGCAATCAACGCGATGATCAATCTAGGGTTCATAAATACATAAGGGAAATACACTTCATGTATGCCGCCAAAAAAGTGGATAACCGCTGCACCACCGCCAATACGTCGTGCGCCATTTTTGCCAAAAACAAAATAAGAGAGTAACAGGCCCAGTCCGGGACCCGGGTTGGCTTCGATTAAAAAATATATCGATTGCCCTTGTTCAATAGACTGCTGAATACCTAACGGAGAAAAAATACCGTGGTTAACCGCATTATTCAAAAACATGACTTTAGCGGGTTCAACCAAGATGGAAGTCAATGGCAAAAGGCCACTATCAACTAAGTAGTTAACCCCTCCCATGATCAAAATAGTTAGCCCCTGAATAAAAGGACCAATTAACATAAATGCGGTTATGGTACATATCGCGCCAACAATACCTGTGGAAAGGTTATTGACCAACATTTCAAAACCGCTCTTTATTTTTCCTTGTATAAGTATGTCAAAACGCTTTATAGCCAGCGCTCCTAACGGGCCAACAATCATCGCCCCTAGAAACATTGGGACATCAGAGCCAACAATCGCTCCCATAGTGGTAGCGGCACCGACAATCCCACCGCGTTCGCCCCACACCAACTTACCTCCTGAGTAGCCAACAAGCATCGGCAGAAGGTAAATGATCATCGGTCTTACTAACTGAGCAATGTTTTCATTTGGTGCCCACCCCGTCGGAATAAAGAGTGCAGCAATAAATCCCCAAATAATAAATGCACCAATATTTGGCAGAACCATGTTAGAAAGAAACTTTCCATACTGTTGAGTTTTTAGCTTTATGGTTCTAATGTTCATACTCGTCCCTGAATAAACTCTATATTAATAGATACTTGCTATAAGCTTAGCTTATTTACCATAAGCATCAATCATTTACCATAAGCATGAGTTGTTTCTAATAGCATGGAACAACTCCTAACAAATCAAATAGTGTAAAAATGACCTTACTCTATTTTGGTAATGCTACCCAACTCCAGTACTGGTGCGACATCAATATCTTCAGCATTCATCATAGTCGAGATTCTTTGAACGGATGACAAGAGCAATGTCTGTTCCCATTCATCTAGAGTCTGAAATTTCTTCACGAAAGTATCTTGTAGAGGCAAAGGTGCGGAAGCAAGACGTTGGTTTCCAAGATCCGTAATATGGGCATGTACTTTGCGTTTATCTTGTGTACTTCTTACACGCTGCACATAACCATTTCTTTCCAATCTATCTAATATCGCCGTCGCCGTTGCTTGACTCATATTAGTATGAACGGAAAGTTGTTTAATGGTGACTTCACCAAGTTCTTTTATTGAACGCATCAATATAAGCTGAGGTCCGGTTAACCCTGATTCTTTACTTAGCTTCTTGGAATGGATATCAATCGCTCTGATTATTTGTCGAATAGAAACTAATACTTCTTCATGCTTTTCCAATGACAGTTACCGTGTATTAAATGGATATGGAATGATAAGTGAAAAATACCGTATATTGGCCCTGTTGAAAAGCGCTGCTTCACGTATATGTGTTCTCTCTCTCCCGGCCATTCCTGAGTATACGAAATATTCGCTGTCTAACTGATATAACCTGTCATTTAATCACTTTTGTTACCTGAAATTGTGCAAATAATAGACGTATTTTCTGGATAGCAATAGAAGGCGCAATTGTTCGTCGCATTTCACATCACTAACAAGCCCTGTTAAGCCAATTTGGCTTGTTTATCCTCAATATAAGTAAGTTAAATAACATGCAATAATCAGATGTTTTTGAAGTTAGCCAATCGCTAACATGCCCTTATATTAAACAATGAAGGCATAAACAGATGACACCATCTCCTATTAACAACGCTATGAACGCTAAAGTATGGGCAATGCTCATACTACTGTCAGTATTATGGGGCGGTTCTTTCTTCTTTGTTGGCGTTGCGGTCAATGAACTTCCTACTCTAACCATTGTTGCCCTTCGAGTTGTTATTGCGGCAATTACTCTATGGATGATTGTGTTGATCATTGGCTTACCTATTCCCAGAAGTTTAAAACTGTGGTGTATGTTTTTGGCTATGGGTTTGTTAAATAATGTTATTCCTTTCCTATTGATTGTATGGGGACAGGCTCAAATAGCGTCTGGACTCGCATCTATTCTTAATGCTGCTACACCGATATTTACGGTAATTGTTGCGGCAATATTTCTTACAGACGAACGGCCAACACAGCTAAAAGTAATTGGCGTCACGATAGGTTTTCTAGGTGTCGTGATGATGATAGGCCTCCCCGCATTAGATACAGGTGAAAATCTGTTGGCTCAATTAGCAGTTGTCACAGCAACACTCTCCTATGCATTTGCGGGTGTTTATGGACGGAAATTTAAGAGTCAAAATATCAATCCAATCGTTATTGCGGCGGGACAAGTAACCGCTTCTTCGTTGGTATTATTGCCAATAGCATTAACAGTAGATGGTGTTACTACATTAAACCAAGCGAGCAGTTCTACATGGATATCCATGATTGGACTAGCCGTTATGTCAACGGCCATCGCGTATGCGCTCTATTTCAAAATACTTGAGTTAGCCGGAGCAACTAATGTTCTATTAGTTACCCTTTTGGTTCCAGTCTCTGCAATATTGCTGGGATCGCTATTTCTCGACGAATCACTACAGCTTATTCATTTCATTGGTATGGCAATGATAGCATTAGGGCTATCTTTTATTGATGGTCGATTGTGGCTTCGCTTAAGATCTGTAATAGCATAGTTACAAGATTAACCTAGTAACTAAATAGAGTTAGCTACTAAGAGCACCCAGTAAGAAATCATAATGTCACCTCTTAGATTAACAGGTGACAATACAAACAAACCTCATAAACTTCTTACCAATAATACCCTACTTCTCTTAATCCTATGTGATACTAAACTCGTCAGTTACTTGAAATTGTAAACTAACCTAAGCTTCCTAAAACAGAAAATTGATACTTATAAAATACAAAGCATAGACATGATCAAGTTCTCAAAGGGAACGTAAACCTTTTATTAAGTTCAACGAACTTCCTACTAAACCGCAAAATGGTGAGAAAATATTACGCGCCATAAATGTTGTCTTTAAACAAGTATTATGTAGCCAATACATTGGTATGTAGACTGGTTTTTACTCTATCCATAACGACCATTGTTCTAAACCATGTCACATTCGGGTTATTAAAAAGTCGCGTACTGATAGTGTCATATTCAGCCATATTAGGGACAGTCAAAATCAAGATGAAATCTGCCTCACCCGTCACATAATAACACTGTTGAACTTCGGGGCCAGAAAAGCACTTTTTAACGTCCTCCAAGTCTGGGGCATGAGATTTTATCGTATAAACCTCAGCAATAATGGTAATCTGCCCAACTTTTTCAGGATTTATAGTAGAAGTATTCGCCTCAATTATTCCTGACTCTTTAAGTCGTTTTATTCGACGCTGAATAGATGCTGTAGAGAGGTGAATATGCTCAGAGAGGACACGCAAAGGTGTTGTATTATCCTTTTGCAAGAAGCTTAAAATTTCACGATCAAAATTGTCAAGATTAGTCGTCATTAGATAAAATTTCTCATATTAACTGGCAAATTAGGGCGCTATTATCACATGCCACGAGATAACATTACAACCACGATGAATTAATGACCAATTGAGAGATCTTTTATGCATTGCTTTAACACACTAATAAAAGCAGAAAAACACAATGCATCAAGGTTTGATTGTTTAACTTCTTCAGTCTACCTAGAAAATATCGATTCACTAAGCAAACAAGTTAATATTGCAGATAGCACGAAATCACCTGAACAAAAACAGACGCACAATTTATACAATACTGCGACAGTTATAGAAGTATCAGGAAATAAAGCACAACTCCATAAGTCGAGCTGTACAAAAATCAATTCAAATCTGAGCACGCAAGCTGATCAAAGTCTTTTACAGGTAAACGCAGTCACTATTTGGGTAAAAGATGACGCGATTAAATGTTGGAATTATTCAGAACAACGCAGAAGTCGAGGTCGCAGTTTTCAATTCACTGATTCAGCTATAATAACGGCTTTAACTATTAAGAAAATTCTCGGTCTTACCCTAAGAGAACTCGAAGGATTCCTCAATACAGTGTTTAAACTTATGGATATACCACTTATATCACCATCTTATAGCTGTATAAGTAAACGTACGAGAACGGCAGAGGTTCCTTATAATGTGATAAACCAAGGGTTAGTAGATCATGTAGTTATTGACTCTGCTGGGCTTAGAGTGTTTAGCAAAGACGAATGGAGTCGGTATCAAAACGGTAAACAAAGCCGATGCGTCTGGAAGAAAATTCACCTGACCAGCATTGCCGGTTCTCATGAAATAATTGCTGATATAAACAGTTAACCAATAACAATAACTCTCGAGACCAATTGATTACAATATTCATATAAAAACATTTTTAATAAACATCCTATAATTTCCAAATAACTCACACTAATGAGAGTGAACATTAATACATATTAATGATCACTCTCTAATTATAATTTTATTATTTACAAGAATTTAGTAAAAAATTACCTATAGTTTTAATCGTCGCATTTTTCAAAAAGTAATAAGAGGCGTTAATTATATCAAATTCGTATCGCTAAACACGCATATATCTTAGATGCTTTAACAATATCAGATATAGAACATCGCTCATCTTTCATATGCGCCAAATTCATATCTCCAGGACCGACACCAATTGTTGGTACTATGTTTTTACCATTAGTAGCATAACCATTTGTACTAAACTCCCACTTAAATATTTCTTTGGGAACATCCGTAACATCAGAAATGGCCAATTTGGCTGCTAAAACCAACTCATGACTAGAATCTGTTTCCCAGGCTGGTAAAAATGTTCTCAGTACCACTTCTTTCCCAGTAGCTGCTTTTCCTACAGCATTATAAATCTCCCAAGTCGCCTCTGATCCATCAATTATTTTATCCATTTCTTCTGCTACCATTTCCTCTGTTTCGCCGAGTGCAAGACGGCGGTCCAAAAATATGCTAGTCAAATCAGGAACGGCATTAAGTGAAGCTGTTCTAGATTCAATATGTGATAAAACAACAGATCCCTTTTCTCCTTCTAATTTATCAAACTCTTTCTGTTGATTTTCAACATTTTGAATTATTTTTGCCATTTTATATATAGAATTGACGCCATTATTTGGTGCTGAACCATGACAGGATACACCTGTTGTTGTTATTTTATACATCGCACGACCACGATGTCCGACAGCTAAATTTAGATCACTTGGCTCACCGATAATACAGTAATCTGCTTTAATATTATTTTCTTCGATTGCCTGAGAAAGTAGTTCACCATCATAGTCTTCCTCCATAACAGAAGCAGAAATTAACACTGTTTTCCCTTCAAGCAGTCCTAGTTCTTTAAGTGCATGACCAGCATATACCATTGAACAAACAGATGATTTTGTATCAACCGAACCTCGTCCCCAAAGAAATCCATCAACGATTTTTCCACTGAAAGGAGGGTGTGTCCAATCATTAGCGTCTTTGGCTGGCACCACATCAATATGAGCATCGTATAGATAAGTGACATCCCCATTCCCAACTCGGCCTAATACACTACCGTGGGAGTCAATCGTTACCTCATCATATCCTAATTTTTCCATTTCTTCGGCGACTCGCTTAGTAGCCTCAGCCTCATGACCAGTAAGACTTTCTATTTGTATTAATTCACTAGTAAATTTAATTAAATCATCTTGGATTCCATCTAGGTATTTAGAGATTTCTTGTTGCATATTAACTCCTGACTAAATTGCTATTAAGTACCGTAATGTACAAAGAGTACACTTGATCAGAACAAATATTATCAACTAAATATCAAAATACACAGATCATCATCACACGAATGAGTGTTATTTTATTTGTTTCCTAAACACATGTACTTTATAAATAAAAAAACAAACTCCTAATTTCAAAAATTTAATTACTTTTTCAAGATTCATAGAAACTCACCAACACTATTATCACCAAAATAGTACTTGTTTCCTAAATAATTCTTCTCAGATTCAGCATAAAACCAACAAAAACAAACCATAACATATTGTTTTTACATAAATTTCATCTGGAAAACTCAAGATCCCTGTCAATAATTTGTGCTTTTAATTTATATTGTAATAATTAATTTATATGACATCATTATTGACAGCTACTAGGATGGAAATCGAAAGTTAAAACATTTGTCTATATCTAAGTTATTACTTTGTAAACTTAAATTAATAGCATCTTCTTTTCATCTCATTTAGCTCTAACGTACAGAACACTTAATGGATATATGGCTATCCTAAATAGAACCCAAACAAATAGAGGTTAAATTGAAAGAAATAATTAAAACAGAATTGGCGCCCCAAGCTATAGGGCCTTACTCTCAAGCAACTAAATTTGACAATCTAGTATTTACATCAGGACAACTTCCTTTTGATCCAAATACTATGGAATTTGTATCTGGAGGTATTGAGAGTCAGGCTCTCCAATCTCTTTTAAATTTAAAAGCTGTTTTGGAATCGTCTGGTGCTTCATTAGATACCGTATTAAAAACATGTTGTTTTTTATCTGACATCAATGACTTTGTCGCATTTAACGAAGTATATACAGAATTATTTGGTGCAGATAACGCACCTGCACGTTCTTGTGTAGAGGTTGCTCGATTACCTAAAGATGCGCTTGTTGAAGTTGAAGCTGTTGCTTTTGTTAAATAAATATCGACCATCGAGAAAATGATGAAATTATCAGAAACAAAAATAGAACACGTTCTAAAAAGTACCAAAAACGAATTTGCATCTCCTTGCATTAGCTCAGGATTTGAATCGAATGATCTTGAGCTTGCTAGAAGCTTTCATAGCCAACTACCAGGTTATCAACGAACTCCACTTCATTCGTTAGATGATCTAGCTGAAAAATTGGGCATAGGAAAAATTCTTCTAAAAGACGAAGATTATCGATTTGATCTTAATGCTTTTAAAGTGCTTGGTGGTTCATTTGCTATTGCTCGTTTATTAGGCCAAAAATATGGGCTATCACCTCAAAATCTGACTATAGACAACTTAAAAAAACATATTACTCAACCAATGACATTTACTTCAGCTACAGACGGTAATCATGGACGTGGAATTGCTTGGGCTGCGGAAAAGTTAGGGCAAAATGCTGTTATCTATATGCCTGTAGGTACAGCTGAAGAACGCATTAGAAACATTCAATGCTTAGGTGCAGAGGTTATCGTTACCGATTGCAATTACGATGATACTGTGCGAATTGCTTACGAAACATCACAAAGAAATGGCTGGGAATTCATTCAAGATACTGCTTGGGAAGGATATACCGATATCCCTCTTTGGATCATGCAAGGTTACGCAACAATTGTAAGTGAAAGTATTGAGCAATGTGAAGAAATGGATATCACACCTACCCACATTATTTTGCAAGCTGGCGTAGGTTCAATGGCTGGAGGCGTGTTAGGCGCTTTTGGCAACTATTATGGCGCCGAGAACTTAACCACTATTATCGTTGAACCTGAACAAGCAGATTGTATTTATCGCTCAGGTCTTAAAGGCGAAATAACTTATGTAAGTGATGAGCTTAACACCATAATGGCCGGTCTTGCGTGCGGTGAACCATGCACCATTGGTTGGGAGATCATTCGAAATAATGCTTCAGGCTTTATGTCTTGTGATGATTCATTAGCTGCTACTGGTATGCGTATTCTCGCTAACCCAATAGGAGGAGATCCGAAAGTCATCTCTGGTGAATCTGGAGCAATTGGCCTAGGTGTACTTTACACACTGGCTACTAATCCCGAAGCAAAAGATATTTTAAATCAATTTGGTTTTGATGAAAACTCTGTTGTATTCATTCTAAGTACAGAAGGCAACACAGATCCTCTTAATTATCAAAAAGTTGTTTGGGAAGGCTCTCATCCAACTAAATAGATTTAACGTGAAACAAATTATAAAAAAGGTTTAACTATGAATACTGATTCAATTATAGATAATGAGCCAACTAAGAATGAAACAAAAGAGTTTCAAATACCACATACATTCATTCTGCTGTTAATTGTTGGCGCAATAGTCGCTGTATTAACACATTTTATCCCAGCGGGTGAATTCGTTCGTATTGCTGCTCCTGGCGGCCGAATGATGGTAGACCCTTCTTCGTACCAGATTATTGAAAGTACACCAGTCGGGTTCATGCAGTTTATGGTTTCCATTCCAAAAGGGTTTGTAGAAGCTGGCTGGATTGTTGCCTTAACATTTTGCGTTGGTGGTGGTTTTGCGGTACTACGAAAAACAGGTGTAATAGAAGTTAGTGTAAATAGAGTAGCTGCTCGTTTCTCTGAGCGCGGAATTATTATTGTTCCGATTCTTATGTTTACATTTTCAATGATCGATACCTTTATTGGTATGCCGGAACTATGTATGGTCTACGTTCCTATCATTTTACCTCTAATGCTTGCTTTAGGTTATGACTCAATTACTGCATGTGCGATAGCTCTAGCAGGTTCAGCCGCAGGATTTACTGCAGCATTAACGAATCCGTTTACCGTAGCAATTGCACAAAAAATCGCCGGTTTACCTCTCTACTCCGGTGCTATGTTCAGAGCTGGATTTTTGGTAGCTCTTGTCACTATTGGTGCAGTTTATGTTGCCCGATATGCCAAGAAAATTAAGAATAATCCCGAAGCAAGTGATATGTACGAAGAAGATCTTAAGAACAAAGAAATTCTTCTAAGTGGTAATACCTTCCAAACTACTATGACTAAACGTCAAAGCTACGCTGGAATTGCCGGTATCATGTTGTTCTTCGTTTTGATTGGTGGTGTCTTTACTCAAGGGTGGGACATGCCAGAAATTGGAGCTATGTTTATCTTAATTGGCGTAGTATCTGGTGTTATCAGTGGGCTATCAGGTAATGATATTTGTGAAGGGTTTGTTGAGGGTTGCCGTGATGTTCTTGTAGGTGCTCTCATTATTGGTGTGGCTCGCTCTATCACTGTAATTATGGCAGATGCGCAAATTATCGATACCATAGTAAATACTTTAGGTAACATGCTAGGTGGTTTACCTGAACAAATTACAGCACTAGGTATGTTAGCGGTTCAATCGTTTATGAACTTCTTGATCCCATCAGGAAGCGCTAAAACACTAATTACAATGCCTATTATGGCACCATTAGCTGACATTATAGGTATTACCCGTCAAACGGCAATCTTAGCACTACAGATTGGTGATGGGCTATCGAATATACTATGGCCTACTTCAGGTTACTTCATGGCTACGTTGGCTGTTGCTAAAGTACCATGGATTAAGTGGACCAAGTTCTATTTACCACTGTTCCTTATCTGGACCACAGTAGGTGCAGGAGCTCTAATTCTTGCCTACATGATTAACTGGCAATAGTAATCTCGTTGTATATTCTCAAATAGTAAAGTTATAGGTTCTAGATACTCTAGGGCCTATTTTTTGTGTTTAGAGTTATATTTTTCATCTCTATATCTATCTAAAAATCCATTACAAAACAATTGGTTACCATTCCATCCATTTATGCACTAAAATCACTCTAACTTGTATCAACTGTACTTAAATTAGATATGACAATTATCAAGACCTACAAATTTCACTAACAGTGTAATTGCTAATCATGAAGTGATATTAACTAAGAGATGAACCCTCGCTATTCTTTCCACCAGAGCTACCTATTCACCATCGAAGAAGCCAAATGATATACATAAAAACATGGTATAAGAAACACCCGCCATCTTAATGTTCGAGCTTTATTTACTGATTATTACTCGAAGCCAAAATCTTGATCATAGAGAGATTCAGCCTCACAGCTTTCATCCGAATATTTATTATTATCAATATAGTAAACGCACAATAACCGATTCGTTTCATTGTTCACAACTTTATGCTTGATTACGTGTCGCAAAAGAAACCGGAGATAGACAAGAAAAGAAAAGCTAGAGACCAACCCAAACTTTTCATGAGACGTAAAAAAGCCCGACCATTTCTGATCGGGCTTTTTACTTTCTACATAAAGAAATTTGGAGCGACACACGAGGTTCGAACTCGTGACCTCAACCTTGGCAAGGTTGCGCTCTACCAACTGAGCTAGTGTCGCATGCTACATTCAGCGAACGTAGACTTAATAGATGGTGCCCCGGGCCGGACTTGAACCGGCACAGCGCGAACGCCGAGGGATTTTAAATCCCTTGTGTCTACCAATTCCACCACCAGGGCACGCAATTCTTTATTGCGATGCTGTTAACTGAAAAGTTATGACACCATCTTGATACCGAATAATCATCAATATCACAAAATGTGGAGGCGCGTCCCGGAGTCGAACCGAGGTCCACGGATTTGCAATCCGCTGCATAGCCACTCTGCCAACGCGCCATTGTTTTCAAAGGCTTGCCCTTGAGAACGAGAGGTACTTTAACGGATTGAGATATTGAGTCAACAAAAAATTTCGTTATTTTGATCAAGTGGTTACTCAACAAGCGAAATGATGTTTTTTTTGCCATTATTGCCAGAAATCAAGCAGTACAACCCTTTCACCGCTCCTACTTAACGGATAAAAGGCCATAGAAACGAAGTCACTATGCTTTCCGGTATCAATCCTAAATCAAAAACAATAACCTTGACAGACACATCCAGCTATCAGATATTATTGACCTTCACATAAGGTAGCAATGAATAGCATGAAAGCAGTACGCTCATTTTGGACAACGTGTTTAACGCTGTTAGCATTATCGCTAACCAGTGTCGTGCACTCTGCTCCGCTATTATTGCCTGTCGATCAAACTGAGCCAGCTCACGTAATCGATGAGTCAACTCACCTTTCTTCCCATTGTGAAGACAAACAAGAACATAGCGTGGAGCGTAACAACACAGCAAATAACTGCTGTAGCAGCAGTTGTTACATTAGCGTGCCATTCTCACCATTTTCTCACCTAGAATTACTCCCTGCACACAGTTTGGCTTTAATTCTGAGTGATCCTCCTGCACCTCTATCCAGTTTCACACGTGCCCTCTACAAGCCTCCAATTGCTTGATTTTATTAATTTTAAAAACTAAACATTATATTAATAGCATCAACAACTATATGGCTAAGTACCACTTTAAGCATAAGTGTACCTAGACCATAGGAGAACAAATAATGAAAGCTCTATTGACTGTATTTACCGCCCTAGTAATGAGTTTCTCGCTACAAGCAGCCACATTTACCGAAGGCGATTACTACACGACCCTAGATAATGAACGCTCAGCCAGCCCCACCGTTACTGAGTATTTCTCATTTTACTGCCCACACTGTTATAAATTTGAGGGAGTGATTACTGAGCTGAAGAAAAATATTCCAGACACGGCCAAGTTCCAGAAAGTTCATGTCGCCTTTATGGGAAATAATATGGCAGTACCTATGGCAAAAGCCTATGCCACTATGGTGGTGCTGAAAAACGAAGAAACCATGGTTCCGGTCATGTTCAAGCAGATTCACGACTTCCAGAAAGCACCAAGGGATGAGGCAGAGTTACGCCAGATCTTTTTAGACAACGGGGTAACCGCTAAAAAATTCGACGCCGCTTATAATGGTTTTGCGGTAGATTCCATGCAGAAGCGTTTTGACCAGCAGTTTAACTCAAGTACGTTAACGGGTGTTCCTGGTATCGTGGTTAATAACAAATATGTGGTTAAAGCGGATAAAATTAAGAACTATCAAGAATATTTTGATCTGGTTAACTTTCTACTAAAGAAATAACCTCTATAAGTTAGCAAAAATTAAAATCCCCCTCTAATCGCAAGGTTAGAGGGGGATTTTTCTATCCATCCGTAGGTGGAAAATCTATCTCTTTTCCACTAGCAGTAATAATTCTTACACTGTTTGGCTTACCGTTATCATCAAGTTTTAGCTCTCCAATGGCGCTAATATTGACTAAACGGTGTCTTCCTGCAATATCAGGATCTCTCTTTTTAATCTTCATCCGTTTTCGTTTAGTAAACCAGTTCAGTGGTGATTGACTGGCGTATAACATCCTATCCATAAAGTCGCAAAAACGTAGTAGACCATTAGGAAACTCGTTTTTAATCCCACTAGAGGTAATTTGATAAATATTTAAGCTATTACGATGAAACCTAAGCTTTATGTCATAGGCAAAAGAGTAATGAACGTCGCCAGAAAGAATTATAAAGTTGGTTGGCGTTTTGGTGTGGGTAAAAATACTCAATAAGGTATTCGCTGATCCGGGATGAGCCATCCAGTTTTCCGCATCAATTAATAACGGCTCACCTAACCAAGTCATCATACGTTGCAGTGTCTCTATAAATTTCACACCAAACATTGGGGCCGGTGAAACAATAATTACGGATGGCTCATTTAACATGGATTGTTGCAATTCACTTAACGCTTCCCAATCCATCAAGCCTGAAGGTTTGTTCATCTTAGACTCAGAGCGCCACCGACGAGTTCGAGTATCTAATACCAAGACCTTCGGCGTTGTTTCTATAGTGTAATGCCACTGTTCAAACTTTAGTAAGCGGTCAATAAATCGATCTTGCTCTTCACTCCCCCACTCATTGCTGTACTGGCGAAACTCATCAATAAATGCACCATCAAACCGTTCAGGATCATTGCCCCACCCTTGGCACAGCCAGTAACTGATTAATCCATTACCTATAATCCGTTTGGATAATGGATTTTCATACGCTGCTTTTTCCCAACCTACGGTAAGGTTCCAGTCATCGGTAATATCATGATCATCAAAAATCATATAGGTGGGTAGATGCGCCATTAACCTTTGAACTTTTGCTAAACCAGCAACAAAGGCGCCAATAGACTGCTTCTCTTCATGCCACACTTTTTGCCAATGCTCTGTCAGCTTAACTCCGTTAACAACAAAATCTTCATCCTCTATTCGATCATCAACAAACGACCAAAGTGTAGGCGACCATACCAAAAGGTACATGGCAATAAACTCAGCAAATGTAAATAGGTGGTTTTCGCACTCTCTTGAGCTAAATATCGCCTTTTCAGAACTCGGTAGCAGTCGCTCCATAAATCCATTAGAGAGCCAATCACGTCCGGTTTTAACACTAGGGAGTAATTTATCTCGCCCGTATAGAGTCTCAACATGCTGATAGAGTTGTTGAGCGTGTTTGACACTCCCTTGTGGAAAAGTCTCATCAGGTAAACCAAGTAACGGAATAACTTGGTGAATTGCGTCCAACATCGGACCCGCAACATGATCCGCATAGATTTGATCACCACTCATCATAAGTAATGCGGGGCGATCAAGCGGTTGCTGCTTCGCTATTTTATTGTCAGCGGCAACCAGACTGTCTTGACTAGAGTGATGAGGATTTCTACACGACCCATGTAAAACATGGTCTGCTCTGCTGTTAATGACAAAGGTGATGCGCTGTTCTTGTGAGTAGAGCAACGAAGGACTCAGCGAAGTGATATCTCCTTGCTGAGTGGTTATTTGATACTGTAGCGGCTGATCGGTCGGAAACTCTCCTCTCAGTTGCAGCAAAATAATCCAAGCAGAGTGACCAAGCTGTATCTGTTCGCTCTCCGTTATGGTTTTTTCAAAAAAAGGACTCTTTTGATCAGGAAAATAGAGAGAAACTGAGCCCTGCAAAGGTTGCGAAGTCGCCAACCAAAAAGTTAACTGTGAGGCTGTAGATTTTCTTATTATCGGGCCAGATAAAAGCAAAGGTATCTTATCGTCCATTTGGTCATTCAATGTGTGCATGCTTTCTATTCACCTCCACCAGTCACTACTTCTATTCTGCCAGCTCACCTTTAGATCTAGGACTTTATCTTAAGGCTATTTAGCTAAATAAAACAATAATAACAATGTTGTAACAGGAAAAAGAGGCACAATTGAGTGATGATAAACAGATCCGAATATGTTTGTCGGTTAAAAAAGCGACATTTACCTATTTAAGGCTAACTATTTTGCGGTATAAGAAAAGATGAAGAGTGAATAAAAAGAGGTAGAAAAGAGAGGAATGAGAAGTGGAAAAAGCGTGAGAAGAAAACTTCTCACGCTCAAAAATCTTATTGGTTTTTGCAGTAAACGCGTGCGTCACGTGGTGTGTAGATACCAAATGTTACTGCACTTAGTAGACCGTTAACAAAAGTTTGTTGAACTTCTACTTTAGCTACATTTTCCATGCCGCCACAAACTTCAGCTGCATCGATCACTTTTTTCTGGCCAATACCATACACAAAAAAGCTTTGTGATTGCTCAAGAGTTTTGTCTTCTGCTGGAGCAGACATTGTAAAAGTTTGCTGAGCACAACCAGTAGCCAATACAGACAGTGCTGCAATTAAAACTAATTTTTTCATTCTAGCCTCGTAAAATTGTATTTCATGGTCCTGAGCGAAAAGTTCATTCACTAAATGATAATGAGCGACTCATTCATCCCATCCATTAAACAAGTTTGACACGAATTCAAACGCATATCCATAACGTTTTATTATGTAATCTGTGATGCATATTACTAATTATCAATTTGATTTATAATAATTAAGCTAAATTTTGACAACTGCTAAGTGGCCTCGGCATTCATACAACAACATGAGGTATCAATATCTGTTATATCTGTTCCGGCTTTTGTCGCAAGTTAGCGGCCAGTTTTTCAGTCACCGCGACAAATAGCTCGAGCTCCTCCTCAGATAAACCTTGCACCATTCTCTCGATCAGCTGCCCATCCACTTGTTTCATCTGTTTTAATAAATCCACTGCATTTGGCTCTAGTACTAATATTTGGCTTCTTTTGTCGCTTGGATTAGGTATACGTGCAATCAAACCATTGTTCTGCAAATCTTTAACCAACCTCGCAATCTGGGCTTTATCTCGCTGAATAACCTGTCCCAACGTTTGAGCCGTACAAGGCCCTATTTTATCCAGTAAACGCAGTACCTTCACATGCATCATAGCAACCGGAAGTTGCTGTTCTATCAAGGCATCTTTCATCTCCGTTTTCACGCTAAAAAAGAGCTTAAACAGAGAATCCAATAAATTTTGAGATTTCATTTCCATCAACTTAGTTGACATTATCAACTTTAATATCTAACATAGTTGCTATTATCAACTACATCCAGAGTTGATGCAATTATGTAAGGGCAAATAGATGAAATTTAAACGACGAATGGCTCAAGTATGTGATGTTATCGACCTTTCAAAACACATGCGCCGAATAGTAGTTACAGGTGACGATCTAGCGGATATTCCTAGCGGGCTAGAAAGTGCTCATGTAAAAGTTATTTTTCCTACCTCTGGAGAATCAAAACCGAAATTGAGTTTCGATCTCGGTCTTAAAAAGAGAATGCGCTCTTATACCATTAGGTATTTTGACGCCAAGACTCGCCAATTAACGATGGATTTTGCCGTAAATGACCATGTTGGTTTAGCTACCCAATGGGCATCGCAAGCTAAAGTGGGCGACTTTATCGGTATAGCGGGACCCGGAGAGATCAAACATACCGATTTTTTCGCGGACTGGCATCTAATTGTCGCAGACTTAACTGCGCTACCTGCGGCAGCCGCTACCATAGAAAAGTTACCAAAAGAGGCCACTGGTCACGCCTTCATTCAGGTGCCTTCGTCGCAAGATATACAAGATATACTCTGCCCTGAGCATCTTAATATTCATTGGGTCATTAACGGTGATCTGCAAAATAATGCACTGCTCAATAAAGTCACCGAGATGACATGGCAGAACGGCGTACCCGCCATTTTTATCGCTGCGGGATCAAAGCATATGAAGGCCATACGACAATTTGTGTTAACCAAACCCAATACCGCAAAAGAGAAGATTTATGCATCCGGCTATTGGAAAAGTTAACAGCTCAGGTTTGATGATGGGCTACAGAGCTAAGATGCTGGCTAAGCTAAATGGATGTTAGCGAATCCGACAGCCATCAAACACTCTCAAGCCAATGATTTTGAATAAAAAAAGGAGGCACCACGCCTCCTAAAAGTAGTACACTACCACAAAACACGCTACATTCTCATTCCACCATCGACTTCGATCACCCGACCAGTAACAAAATCATTCTCAAGAGCAAATTTCACTGTAGAAGCGATCTCTTCTGCATAACCTAATCGTCCAACAGGGATCATTTTCACCAGCCGCTGCATTGCTTCCGGTTTTATCTGATCCGTCATCGCGGTTTTTATTACGCCTGGCGCAATGGCGACAGAACGGATATTGTATCGACCTAACTCTTTCGCCCACACCTTAGCCATGGTTGCCACGGCAGCTTTTGACGCGGAATAATTGGTTTGACCCACATTTCCTGCACGAGCAACGCTGGATATGTTGATTATGACACCCTCACTGTCCGTCTCCATCATCACTTTCGCCGCTTCTCTGGCACATAAAAATGTCCCCGTAACATTCACATCCATCACCGACTGAAACTGCTGCAAAGACATGGTATGAATTTGACCATCTCTCGCTTTAATAAACATCCCATCGCGCATCATTCCAGCATTGTTGACTACACCATTTAGCTGCGAAAAGTCTTGAGCAATGGCTAGAAAGCTCTGACAAACTTGCTCTTCATTGGTTACGTCCGTTACGTAGTAGTTCACTTTTACGCCTAGCTGTTCACACTGCTGTTTTGTCTCGGATAACGAGGCTTCATTAACATCCAGAAGCGCCAAGTTCACCCCACTCTCGGCCAGAGAAAGCGCCATGGTTTTTCCTAACCCTTGGCCCGCTCCGGTAATGGCAATAACACTGTTAGCAAGATCCATATCATCACCTACCCTTAAGCTTTATTTTGATAGAACTCAAATAGACTGGAAAAATCTTTCTGACCATTGCCTTGAGCACTATGTAACGTAAAGAGATTTCGCGCTAAGTTACCCATTGGGGTGGCAACTTGACTCTGTACAGCCGCTTCCATCGCAAGCCCCAGATCTTTCGCCATTAGTTGGCTCATAAATCCACCTTGGTAACCATTACTGGAAGGCACATTTTCCATTACTCCAGGGCAAGGGTTATACAGCTCTAGCGCCCAGTTTTTTCCTGAACTTTGCAACATAATGTTTGATAGCACTTTGGCATCCAGTCCGTTTTCTATGCCTAAATTTAATGCTTCGCAAGTCCCGCTCATCAATACACCTAACATCATGTTGTTACAGATTTTAGCAACCTGCCCTGCGCCTGCGTCTCCAGCATGGAAAACATTTTTTCCCATATGATCCAGTATCTGCTTTGCTTGCTCAAAACAGCGCTGCGAACCGCCAACAATAAAGGTTAGTGTCCCAGCCGATGCGCCAGACACACCACCAGACACAGGAGCATCAACAAAGTCAAAACCTTGTTGTTCCGCTTTCGAGGCAACATCTCTTGCGGTGGCAGGATCGATGGTTGAAGAGTCAATAAGCAGAGTACCCGATGACACATTGGCCAAAACGCCGTCTGGACTAAAATAAACCGTTTGCACATGCTGACTAGCAGGCAACATGGTAATCACAACATCAGCATTGTCGACCGCATGTTGAATAGAGTCGGCCCCTTTTGCGCCAAGAGATATCGCTTTCTCTAGTGCCAAAGGATTAAGGTCATAAACGGTAACGTTGAACTGCGCGTTTATTAAGTTTTCTGCCATCGGGCCACCCATATTTCCAAGCCCGATAAAAGTAATATTTTTCATGTTAATCATCTCCATTATGATAGGTTGTATTCCATTAACTCTTCACTAAGAAGCTGCTGCGTAGTGCAGATTGGTGAGAAAAAACGCGCTAATAGTTGAGGCGAAACGCTAGACACGTCGTTATGAAGCCACTTAGGATCATGACTTTTATCAATGACCAAGCTACGTACACCTTCTCTAAAATCCCCTTCCATTCCACAGCGCAGTGTCAAACCGTGTTCTAGCCTAAAACACTCATCGAGCGGTAAGTTTTGATACTGGGTGAGCTGTTGATAGCTAATTTGCATAGATAGTGGGCTGCCGTACTCTAACGCGCTTTGCGCACTACGGAACCACTTGTTATCAATATCAGCAGCACTAATATTGGCGATGATTGAAGAGAGATCTTCCGCCTCACATAACTGGCGAATTTGCTCTGCAAAAGCCATCATTTTTTCCCCTTGAGGATTAGGGCAATCAAGTTTAGCCAGTAATTGCCCTATCTTGGCATTCTTATCGCTCTCTTTATGCCAATGTACACAGGCTAACTGCTCAATGAACATCGCTTTGTCATTTGCATCTACCACCCAATGACATAAGCCAACGGCTTTCATATCTTCAGCACTAATTTGTGCGGAAGTAAGAGAGAGAAATAGCGCATAAGGCTTTTCAATACGGTTAAGAAAATAGGTCGCTCCCACATCGGGATATAATCCAATTTTCACTTCTGGCATCGCAAATCGAGTGTTATTCGCAGCCACTCTCTGGCTCGCTCCCATAAACAGCCCAACGCCGCCCCCCATTAAATAACCATGTCCCCATGCGATAACTGGCTTTGAATAGGTATGGATCAAATAGTCACAGCGATATTCCAGTGAAAAAAAGCTATCCATCGCCTCCGTCGCGGTTGCAGGATCCTGCTCTCTGTTCTCCAGCAAACGATAGATGGCCTGTATATCTCCTCCGGCACAGAAGGCTTTGTCACCCCTTGCGTGCAACAGAACAGCGACGATACTGTCGTCCGCCTGCCACTGTAAAAGTTGCTGATATAGTTGCTCTATCATGGTGTAAGTCAGAGCGTTTAGCGCATTGGGATTGTCTAATTCAGCCACGCCGATTTGTGAACCATCAGTACACTCGATAACCGATAAATTAACTCTAGCCTGCATCATATTCCCTTACTTTGAGTGCCAGTTGGGTTTACGTTTCTGTAGAAAAGCAGCCACACCTTCCGTCTGGTTGTCGCTGTTGATTAGCTTCATAAACAGTTCACGTTCCAGTACGAGACCGGAGAGTTGGCTATTACCACGACCATGCTGTATTAGCGACTTACAAGCCCTAACCGAATCCGGTGACTGTCCCGACACTTTACTGGCCAATGTCATTGCGGATTGAAACGCCTCTCCAGTCGCCACCACTTCTTCAACCAATCCTATTTGCTTTGCTTGATCTGCCGTGACCCTTTCGCTGCACAAAATCATTCGTTTTGCCCAACCTTCTCCCACTAACGAGGTTAAGTTTTGCGTGCCTCCGGCACAAGGCAATAACCCGACCGATGCTTCGGGTAATCCCATCTGCACCTGCTGTTCAGCAATACGGATATCACAGGCCAGCGCCACCTCTAAACCTCCCCCCATGGCATAACCATTAATGGCAGCAATGGAGACCCCTTTAAAGGCGGATAATGCTTCAAAGGCCTGACCAAACGCATTAGCCATGTCCAACGCTTCCCCTCTGTCGCCGCTAGAGAAGGTGTTCAAATCTGCGCCAGCGGAAAAGAACTTTTCTCCCTCACCGGTAAGCACAAGCGCATAAATATCACTGTCGTTATTGAGCTTAATGATCAACTGCTGTAACTGGCGTAACGACTCTAATGTCCACGTATTGGCCGGCGGGTTATCCATAACCAGCTGCGCAATATGTCCTTGTTTTTCTAACTTAATTTGTGCTGTCATGATAATGTTTTCCTTAATCAATCATTACAAGGTCAGGCTAAAGCAGCTCGACACCTTCACTCAGTAATCGTCGCGATATGATCAGACGCATTATTTCGTTTGTCCCTTCAAGAATTTGATGAACGCGGACATCTCGAAAATGACGCTCCACTGGGTACTCTTTGATGTAGCCGTAACCACCGTGTATTTGTATTGCCTGATCGCAAATTTGGAAACCGACGTCGGTAGCAAATCGCTTCGCCATTGCACAATAAGCGCTTTTTTCAGGGTGTTGATTGTCCAGCTTGCTAGCAGCTAAGCGCACCATCTGTCTTGCCGCCACTAACTCTGTGGCCATATCCGCTAACTTAAACTGCAACGCCTGAAAATGAGACAATGTTCGGCCAAATTGCTTCCGTTCAGTCATGTACTGCTTAGCTTCATTTAATGCTTGTTGAGCGGTTCCGATTGAACAGGTAGCAATATTAATTCGGCCGCCATCAAGCCCTAACATAGCGAACTTAAATCCTTCACCTTCCTCGCCAAGCAGGTATTTAGCGGGAATGCGCACATCTTCGAAATTGATCATACGAGTAGGTTGAGCATTCCAACCCATTTTTGACTCTTTCTTACCGTAACTAATGCCATCACTGTCTGCCGGCACCACAAAAGCAGAAACCCCCGTTGCGCCTTCTCCCCCAGTGCGAGCCATAACAACAAGAACATCGGTATCACCGGCACCTGAAATAAACACCTTGGCACCATTTAACCGATAGTGCTCCCCTTCCAACACAGCGCTTGTTGTTAATGATGCGGCGTCTGAGCCGGCATTCGGTTCCGTTAAGCAGTATGACGCTAACGTCTCACCGCTAACCAGTTGAGGACAGAACTGTTCAGCCACTTCCGGCTTAGCAAAGCTGGCAATCATCCAAGTGGCCATATTATGAATCGTCATAAACGCTGTTGTCGCGGTACACCCCATCGACAGCTGCTCAAATATAATGGCCGCATCAAGACGCGACAGACCGAGTCCACCATGTTCTGGTGGTGTATAGATACTGAGAAATCCAAGCTCACCCGCTTGCTTTAACACCTCTTTGGGAAAGATAGCTTTCTCATCCCACTCAGCCGCGTAAGGCAGCAGCGCCAGATCAGAAAACTGTTTCGCCGCATCAGCAAAAGCTTGCTGATCTTCATTCAATTCAAAATCCATTTTGCATCCCAACCATTTCAATCATTGTTACTAGGCAAAAGTCACCCTATCACTGGGCGTCTCTTTTGCCTCGCCTATCACTATCACATGCTTACCTGTGGTTAACTTAATGCTACTTGAGCTGAATAGTCATATTGGGGCCAGAAGGAATATCATCTTCAAACCAACGAGCGGTAACGGTCTTAGTTTCAGTAAAGAATCTCACTGCCTGTTTGCCGTATGCATGAAGATCACCATGGAAGCTTCCTTTCCAACCCGTAAAAGAGAAGAAAGGCAGAGGAACAGGAATTGGTACATTAATGCCCACATTGCCCACTTCAATATGGTGTTGGTATTTTCTCGCCGCTGCACCACTAGCTGTAAAGATAGAGGTACCGTTACCGAATGGGCTGCTATTAATCAGCTCGATAGCCTCTTCTAAAGAGTCCACTTCCATAGTGAGTAGCACTGGGCCAAAAATCTCTTGTTTATAGATAGACATCTCTGTAGTGACATTACTAAACAGAGTAGGTCCAACCCAGTTGCCTTCTGGATAACCTTTCACTTGGCAATCAGAGCCATCAAGTAGACAGTCCGCGCCAGACTCTTTACCTTCATTAATCAGTTTAACCACCCGCTGTTTTGCTAACGGACTGATCAAAGGACCATAGCCGGCTTGTTCATCGTCCCATGCCCCCGGGTGAATCTTAGCTAACTCCTCTTTTAGTTCGCCGATCCACTCTTTACTGTCGCCAACAAAAACCGCAACCGAAATCGCCATACAGCGTTGACCCGCTGCACCTACGGAAGCACCAACCAAGTTATTGATGACTTGCTGCTTGTTAGCATCAGGCATAACAACCATATGGTTCTTTGCCCCAGTGAAGGATTGAACACGCTTGAGATTATCAGTGCCCGTTTTATAGATATACTTACCAACCGGTGCTGAACCAACAAAGGATACGGCACGAATTACCGGATCACTTAATAGACGGTCCACTTGCGATTTTTGCCCATGGACAACTTGCAACACTCCCTTTGGAGCGCCTGCTTGCTCAAATAGCGCCGCCAGTTTCATCGCGGTTAGCGGTACTTGTTCGGAAGGCTTAAGCACATAGGTATTGCCACACGCAACCGCCATCGGAAACATCCATAATGGGATCATGGCCGGAAAGTTAAACGGCGTGATGCCTGCGCACACACCAAGAGGCTGAGTGTAAGAGTAGCCATCAATATTGGTGGCGACATTTTCCACCGTCTCACCCATCATCGCGCTAGAGATGTTTGCCGCCTGTTCAACCACTTCTATGCCTCGCCACACATCCCCTTTCGCATCGGCAAATGTTTTACCCGTTTCGCTAGAAAGCAGAGTCGCAATCTCATCATGTTGTTCTTTTAGCAAATGTTGATAACGAAGCATTAACCGTGCACGTTCAGGAGCAGAAACCTCTTTCCATTTTTTAAACGTTTCTGCCGCATGGGTAATTGCTGCGTTCATTTCTAGCTCTGTTGCACATGGAACCTGTGCAATCACCTCATTTGTCGCTGGATTGGTGACATCTAACCATTCGCTAGAATCTGAATCGGCAAACTCTCCACCAATATATTGTTTAACTCTCTGTGTCATGATGACTTCCTTGTGTGCAGTTAATAATCAAGATATATAAATCATTTATGTTGTCGCCATTAAGCAATCTCTATTGCTATTGCAGTTGCTTCACCACCACCAATACAGAGTGAAGCAACTCCTCGTTTTCCACCGGTTTGTCTTAGTGCATGAATAAGCGTAACCAGAATACGATTGCCGCTGGCACCGATAGGATGACCCAGTGCGCATGCACCACCACGAGGGTTAACTTTGTTCTCATCTAAATCCAACGCTTTAATGGCGTGTTGAGTAACCACCGCAAACGCTTCATTGATTTCCCATAGATCCACATCCGACTTTTTCCAACCGGTCTTTTGCAGCAACTGCTCAATGGCATAGACAGGAGCAATAGTAAATTCTTCTGGTTTTCTCGCATGAGTTGCGTGTGCAACGACCTTTGCTAGAGGCGTTAATTTTTCCTCTGTCGCAAACTCACTATCCAGTAATAGCAGAACCGAAGCACCATCAGATATCGAGCTTGAGTTTGCTGCCGTCACGCCACCATCTTTGGCAAAAGCCGCTCGCAACGTGGGGATTTTATTGACGTCGAGTTTATTCGGCTGCTCATCATCTGAGACTATCTGTTCATCGCGTCTTGACTTAACCGTCACTGGGACGATTTCATCAGCAAATAATTTATCGCCAATTGCATTTTGCGCTCTTGTGACTGACTGTTGCGCCCATTTATCCATGCTTTCACGGCTAAATTCATAACGTTGTGCCGTCTGTTCGGCGTAGACACCCATCAACTCTCCTTGATAAGCGTCCTGTAAACCGTCGTAAAACATATGGTCAAAGACCTGTTGATGACCAAGACGATAACCGTCTCTCGCTTTATTGAGCAGATAAGGCGATGCGGACATATTTTCCATACCACCCGCCACCACAGCTTTTGCGCTACCCGACTTAATAAGGTCACACGCCAACATCACGGTTTTCATTCCAGAGCCACATACCTTATTGAGAGTTGTCGCGCCAACAGACTGAGGTAAGCCCGCACCAAGTGCCGCTTGTCTTGCTGGTGCCTGTCCTACTGCGGCAGTCAACACACACCCCATAAGTACTTCGTCTACTTTGTTTTTGTCGAGTTGGCTTGCTTCTAGCGCTGCTTCTATCGCTTTTGCTCCTAAAGCGGTTGCCTCTGTAGTTGCTAACGCCCCTTGGAAAGCGCCTATTGGCGTACGTTTAGCGGCAACAACCCAAATTTCATTACTCATTTTATTAACCTTTCGTTGACGTTTGCGTAATAAATATACTAACATTTACGTAAACGTCAAGTTAAAGACTATTTGTTGTTATGTTAATTACTGCGTTTTTTACGAAACATATGTGAATTCAAGGATAAACAAGCATTACAATTCATTTACTTTAACGTTAACGAGTTATATATTCGTATGTAAGTTATACGAAAGTCGAAAGGTTAAGTAATGAATACATACAAAATCAGCGAACTTGCTAAAGAGTTTGACATTACAACCCGAAGTATCCGCTTTTATGAGGATTTGGGGCTGATTGCGCCTAAGCGCAAAGGGAACACCCGTATCTACGATGGTCGAGATCGAATTAGGCTAAAACTGATTCTAAGAGGTAAACGCTTAGGTTTCTCTCTCGCAGATATAAAAGAGCTATTTGAGCTCTACGATACTGATCAAAGTACAAGTCAATTGCGCTACATGATTCAGTTAATTGAAGATAAAAAAGCCACATTGCAGCAGCAGAGCGATGACATCAAGGCGGTAATGATGGAACTCAACGCGGCGAAGTCGCGATGTGAAAATACACTGAAAAATCTGGACGACGATATCGCCACCTGACAACTTTAACAAGATGTAGGTGGTTCCATATATAAGGACATAAAATGAAATCTACCTACTCTTCGTTAAACTTCGGTTATGACGAAACTATTGAAATGCTCCGTGAGCAGATAAACCATTTTGCTGCAACGGAGATCGCTCCCCTTGCTCAGTCTATCGATCAATCCAATGAGTTCCCCAACCATCTATGGAAAAAATTTGGCGATATGGGCCTATTAGGCGTCACCATTGACGAAGAGTTTGGTGGGGCAGAAATGGGCTACCTCGCCCACGTCGTTGCCATGGAAGAGATCAGTCGAGCTTCTGCCTCTGTCGGTCTTAGTTACGGTGCCCACTCTAACCTCTGTGTAAATCAGATCTCTCGCAATGGCACACAACAACAAAAAGAGAAATACCTACCAAAACTGATCTCCGGTGAGCATATCGGCGCTCTTGCTATGAGCGAACCTGGCGCGGGCTCTGATGTGGTATCCATGCAACTCAAAGCGCAACGCAAAGGTGATATTTTCTTGCTCAACGGCAACAAAATGTGGATTACCAACGGTCCAGATGCCTCAACCTATGTGGTTTACGCCAAAACCGAACCAGAGCTGAATGCCAAAGGGATCACCGCCTTTATCGTTGAACGAAACTTCGCTGGATTTTCTCAAGCACAAAAGCTGGATAAATTGGGTATGCGTGGTTCCAACACCTGTGAATTGGTTTTTCAAGACTGCGAAGTTCCTGCTGAGAACATCCTCGGCGAAGAAAACGGCGGCGTCAAAGTGTTGATGAGTGGCCTCGATTATGAACGCGCCGTTCTCGCTGGCGGCCCGCTTGGTATTATGCAGGCGTGTATGGATATCGTTGTACCCTATATTCACGACAGAAAACAGTTCGGTCAATCCATTGGCCAGTTTCAGTTGGTTCAGGGAAAAGTCGCCGATATGTATACTCAAATGAACGCTGCAAAAGCGTATGTATATGCCGTTGCTGCCGCTTGCGACAGAGGAGAAACCACCCGTAAAGATGCGGCTGGTGCCATTCTGTACAGTGCGGAACTCGCCACCAAACTTGCCCTCGATGCCATTCAACTTTTAGGTGGCAATGGCTACATCAACGAGTTCGATACTGGCCGACTGTTACGGGACGCCAAGCTATACGAAATCGGAGCCGGTACATCTGAAATCCGCAGAATGCTAATTGGCCGCGAACTATTTAACGAAAGCGCCTAATTCTCGTAATCCATTTATCTCTGGGGTCTATTGACCCTAATGACCAATTTACATTAATGGCCTTATTTCATTGATTTTTAGCTAAATATTCGAGCTAACAATGGATAGAGCATAAATTTGAATATCGTCGTCGCTAGCTGTGAACTCAGTGTCAGCGACGTCAAATGGAGACGACTTATTATGGCTCTGCTAACAAGCAACATAAACACTCAATCTGAGCAGTACCACAACAACTACCGCTCTATGGCGTCATTGGTTGATCAACTGTTTACCATTACTCATAAAATTGAAGACGGTGGTGGTGAAGCAGCCCGACAGCATCAACAGAAAAAGGGCAAGTTGCCCGTTCGCGAACGCATACTCGCTTTACTAGATCCCGGCTCTTCTTTTTTGGAAGTCGGTCAATTTGCCGGCTGGGATGTCTACCCTGACTACGTCCCTTGCGCTGGTGTTGTCGCCGGTATCGGTATCGTCGATGGCATTGAATGCATGATTGTGGCCAATGACGTCACAGTAAAAGGGGGCAGCTACTACCCTCTTACGGTAAAAAAACACCTCAGAGCACAAGAAATTGCGGAAAACTGCCGCTTACCTTGTATATATCTGGTGGACTCTGGTGGGGCAAACCTCCCAAGACAAGATGAAGTATTTCCTGATAAAGACCACTTTGGTCGCATTTTTTACAATCAAGCTCGTATGTCCGCCAAAGGCATCGCACAAATAGCGGTGGTTATGGGGCTCTGTACGGCCGGTGGCGCATACGTTCCAGCCATGTGCGATGTATCGATAATCGTAAAAGATCAAGGAAGCATCTTTCTCGCTGGCCCACCATTAGTTAAGGCTGCTACGGGAGAGGAAGTTTCCGCAGAAGATCTCGGTGGTGCTGATGTGCATTGTCGCGTATCGGGTGTCGCCGACTATTACGCACAAAGCGATCATCATGCGTTAGAACTTGCTCGACAAGCGTTATCGCAAATCAATCACGTTAAACCCTCACAACTGAAAACCAAGCCGGTGCTCCCTCCCCGATTTAACGCTGAAGAGCTATATGGCGTAGTGGGTACAGACTTGAAGAAACCTTATGACGTTAAAGAGGTCATCGCTCGGATAGTGGATGATTCTCAATTTGACGAGTTCAAAGCGCTGTTTGGCGACACTCTGGTGTGTGGCTTCGCTCATATTCACGGTTTTCCGATCGGCATTGTTGCCAACAACGGCATTCTGTTTTCAGAGTCAGCCCAAAAAGGCGCCCATTTTATTGAGCTATGTGCGCAACGAAAAATCCCTCTGCTGTTTTTGCAAAACATTACCGGCTTTATGGTGGGTAAGAAATACGAGTCGGAAGGAATCGCCAAGCATGGTGCCAAGATGGTTACCGCGGTCGCTTGTGCCAATGTACCCAAATTTACCATTGTGATTGGCGGTTCATACGGTGCCGGAAATTACGGTATGTGCGGTCGAGCCTACGATCCAACGATGATGTGGATGTGGCCAAATGCCAGAATCTCAGTAATGGGAGGCGATCAAGCGGCTGGAGTGATGGCTCAAGTGACCCGAGACATTAAGAACCGTAAAGGTGAGTCATGGAGTGAAGAACAAGAGCAGGAATTTAAACAACCCATCATCGATCAATATCAGACACAAAGTCACGCATATTACGCCAGCGCAAGACTTTGGGACGACGGTATTATCGACCCGGCCCAAACACGGGATGTGTTAGGTATTGCCATTTCCGCAGCGCTAAATGCTCCAATTGAAGAGAGCAGATTTGGCATATTCAGAATGTAATTTCATCATTCACAACGATAAAACGGGATAAACACAGGAAGTGATATGACAGAACTACTCGTTGAAAAAGATAGTCATGGCGTGGCGTGGCTCAGCTTTAATCGACCAGAAAAGCACAACGCCTTTAACGACCAAATAATAGCTTCAATGCTACAAATCCTCGAAGATTTGCAACAAGACGATAGCTTAACTGCGCTGGTATTGATGGCAAATGGGGACCATTTCTCTGCCGGAGCCGACCTGAACTGGATGCGCTCAATGGCGGAGAAGAACCAACTAGAGAATCAGCAAGACGCTCATCAACTGGCCCTGCTACTGCACAAACTAGACACATTTAAGCACCCTACTCTCGCCTTGGTGCAAGGCGCAGCATATGGCGGTGCACTGGGTCTCATTTGCTGCTGCGATATTGCGATTGGAACAGCCAAAAGCCGTTTCTGTCTGAGTGAGGTTAAGCTCGGCTTAATTCCTGCCACAATCAGCCCATACGTTATTCGAACCATTGGCCAGAGGCAGAGTCGACGCTATTTCATTAGCGCAGAAACCATTGATGCAGAAACGGCCCTATCAATGGAAATCTTACATATGATTTCGGCGCATCCAAAACAGGATGCAGAAAAACTTTTACAGCAGATGAAAAATAATGGCCCTATCGCGATGCAAAAAGCAAAAGAGCTCTGCTCAAGAGGCCATCATCAACCCATCAATGACGCCCTTATTGACTACACCAGCCAAGCCATTGCTGAAACCCGAGTTTCAGCAGAAGGCCAAGAAGGACTCAATGCCTTTTTTGAAAAACGCACTGCCAATTGGAGGAAGCATGATTAAACGTGTATTAATCGCTAACAGGGGCGAGATTGCCTGCCGCATTATTGATACTGCTCAGCGGATGGCAATTGAAACCATCGCGGTATACTCTGATGCCGATCGCAATAGTTTGCACTGTAAACGTGCTGATTTTGCCGAATATATTGGCCCTTCCCCTGCATCCGAATCCTACCTTGTTGTCGACGCAATTATCGCAGCGGCGAAAAAATGGCAAGCAGACGCAGTTCATCCCGGATACGGTTTTTTGTCTGAAAATCCTCAGCTCGCCAAAGCGTGCAAGGAGAACGACATCATTTTTGTTGGCCCATCTATTGATGCCATTGAAAAAATGGGCTCAAAATCTCAAGCGAAATCCATCATGGCCAATGCCAAGGTGCCCTTGGTTCCGGGTTATCACGGAACAGATAACCGTATTGAAAGCTTGATCGCTGAAGCGGATAAGATCGGCTATCCGGTCATGCTTAAAGCCACCCTTGGTGGTGGCGGCAAAGGCATGCGCGTGGTGAGCAGCAAGCAGGAGATGCCCAACGCCATTGAGTCCGCCCAGCGTGAAGCGCTGTCGAGTTTTGGCAACAGCGAAATGCTGATTGAAAAATGCATTATCAAGCCCAGACACGTTGAAGTGCAGATATTCTCTGACCGCCATGGTCACTGTCTCTATCTTTCAGACCGTGACTGCTCCATTCAACGACGACATCAAAAAGTGATTGAAGAAGCGCCAGCACCCGGACTCTCTGATTCACTGCGCCGTCAAATGGGTGAAGCCGCGGTACTCGCGGCAAAAGCGATCGATTATGTTGGCGCCGGAACCGTCGAGTTTTTGCTGGATGACAGCGGCCATTTTTACTTTATGGAGATGAATACTCGCTTACAAGTGGAACACCCTGTCACCGAAATGATAACAGGCATCGACCTAGTCGAATGGCAGTTCAGAGGGGCAAGTGGTGAGCCGTTGACCCTGTCACAATCGCAGGTTAAACACCGTGGGCACGCCATCGAAGTTCGCATATACGCGGAAGACACCGACAATAACTTTATGCCATCGACAGGGAGAATTAACACTCTTTATCAGCCTAAGCCGTCGAACTACGTACGACTGGACAGTGGGATCGTTCAAGGTGATGGGGTTAGTGAATTTTATGACCCTATGCTGAGTAAGCTGATTGTTTGGGGGGAAGATCGCAACATCGCCATTAGTAAACTTAAAAAAGCGCTGTGTGACTATTCTATTCAAGGTGTCACTACCAATATTGGCTATATGCACACGCTAATATCGCTAAATGCCTTTTCTCAGGCAGAACTCGATACCGACTTTCTTGTCACTCATCAAGCCGATATTCAGCAGTTGCACAGCATAGATTTATCCCTCTGGTTAGTCCTCGCGGCCTCTGCTCGTTGGCAAAGCATCACAACAACGAAGCAGACGTTGCTTGCTGAACCCAGCAGACAAGGTTTTCAGCTCTCTCCTAGTCGTATTTGGCGATTTAATTTTACCTATCAGCAAACAAACCATGAAGTGCTGATACGTGCTGAGCACAACCAGCTTCAACCTGAACTATCGGTGCAGGTTGGCGATCAACATTACTCACTGTCCATTATAAACAGCGATGATGGCTTGACCATCGATGTGGATGGCACTCGCCACAAGATTCAAGCAGAGTTACAGCAACAGAGCAGCTGCATATTTTACCGTGGTCAGCAGCGGGAGTTTAGTCATATAGCGAGCTTTGAACCTGAGTGTGATAGCGAAGATCAATTTCACCCAACCGCACCTTTAAATGGCTTAGTGTCAGCAATACTGGTTAACAAAAATGATACGGTGAAAACAGGGGATCCCTTGCTGGTTATTGAAGCGATGAAGATGGAGTACACCATATCCGCACTGCAACCTGCCACGGTGGATGACATCCTATTCCAAATTGGCGACCAAGTTCATCATGGTGCCATTTTGCTCAACTTGTCGCCATGCCAACAGACGCTAACCAGCGATGCGGAGGCTTAATCATGTTACCTTCTCACGTAAATATCGTTGAAGTCGGCCCCCGAGATGGCTTGCAAAATGAAGTTTCCGTTCCTTTACAGGCCAAGGTTCGCTTGATTGATCAATTGAGTCAGAGCGGATTGAAACATATTGAGTCAGGCTCCTTTGTTTCACCAAAGTGGGTGCCACAGATGGCAGATTCAGAGCAGGTGTTTGCCGCCATTAGCAAAAGTGATGACGTAGTTTATAGCGCTTTAACCCCCAATACTGCTGGGTTCGAGCGAGCGCTGGCCTGTGGTGTAAAGCAGGTCGCCATCTTCGCTTCTGCTTCTGAGTCATTCAGTAAAAAGAACATCAACTGCAGCATCAGCGAGAGCATCAAGCGCTTTGAACCGATTATTGCCCTAGCGCATCAACATCAAATATCGGTTCGTGGCTACCTCTCTTGCACCATGGTCTGTCCGTATGAAGGCGCTATCTCACCACAAATAGTTAGCGATATTTCTCGGGATCTGTTTGATATGGGTTGCTACCAAATCTCCCTAGGAGACACAGTAGGAAAAGCGACACCTAACCTTGTTGCGACAGTGATAGAGCGTCTGTTAGCACAACTTCCTCAAGATGCCTTAGCGGTTCACTTTCACGATACATGGGGGCAAGCACTAGCGAATATTTATCAAGCATTGACCATGGGGATAAACACCATTGATAGTGCGGTCGCGGGGCTTGGCGGCTGCCCTTATGCCAATGGTGCCAGTGGAAATGTCGCAACAGAGGAGGTGCTCTACCTTTGTCACAACCTAGGGTTAACTACCGGTGTTGACCTTCATCAGGTGAATAAAGCGGGGTGGGATATCTGCCAAGCATTGGGTAAACAACCGGTATCCAAAGTTGCTTTAGCGTTAGGGGCACCTGAAAGCAGCGTATAAAACCGCTGCTAGCGCTTCTGCCAAACCATCCAATACTCTTTGTCGGCAAACACCTCTACGCTGTTTGCCACTTTTTTCTGTTCCAGCAGTTCAAACTTCTCTGCCATTTTCTGCTGCAGTTCACCGCTTCTGAGACAAAAAGGAGGATAGCGTGACTGATACTCGTCGCACATGACAAAGAATCCAATGACCAAACCACCAGCATCAAGCAGCTCATCCAACATAGCAAAATACTCAGACCAATGCTCTCTTGGTAAGGCAGCTAAGAAGGCGCGTTCATAAACAATCTCGTAGGCACTTTCTGGACGATATTGGAACACATCGCCACAACAGACTAAGTTCCCTCTCTGTTTGAGCTGTTGCTTTGCCCGTGAGACAGCTTGGTCACTGTAATCCATCGCTTTAACGTGATGCCCGGCTTCAGTGAAGCTGTTCACTTCGTAGGCGGCACCACAGCCGGGAATAAACACTTTTTTTGCTTGTAACGGACTATTGGATAAGAAACGAATTAACTGCTCCGGCGAGCCTTTTTGATCCCAGGGCATATTCTCATTTTGAAACAGCTTGTCCCAGAAACTAACATCTATTTTCGCACTGCCATTTTTCATTTTTTGCTGTCTCCATTGATTAACTCACCCTTAATTGAAAAGCCTTTAATAGCAAAGCTAGATAACCGTGATTAACCGCTGTGAAGCCAAGTTTAGCTAGCTTACCGTCATTGTTGGCCGGTTATAAAAAGGGATATCGACCTAAAATCGATACCCCTTAAAAACCCGATCAACCGTTGCTAAAACCAGTTAAGTCACAAGTTGTCGCTTATCGTCTATCAAAGGCAACTCATTTGGCATACCAGCAGGCATAAATAGCACCTCGCCTTTCAGTTTAGTTACCGACTGAAGTGTCGACTGGATATCGTTCACGCTGCTATCACCTTGCTGGCAGAAAAAAGTGATGCTGTCTTTATGTCCTTGTCGTTCAATCTTCAGTGATCCTTTCACATTATGACGTCGGCATATTTCCTCTACTTGATGAGGATAAACAAATAGCCCTTTCACTTTAACCGCGGAATCCGCTCTGCCTAGCCAGCCCTTTAAACGAATATTCGTTCTACTCGACTCTTTGGGGATCGGCATTTTGGCGGACAAATCCCCCGTCGCGAACCGAATTAAAGGAAACTTGCTATTGAGAGTGGTCACCACCACTTCTCCAACGTCTCCTTCAGGGACTGGATAACCCTCCGGATCAACCACTTCGACGATAATGTCTTCTGCCACTATCAGCCCTTGTTCCCCTTCTGCCTGATAGGCGATTAATCCGAGCTCCGCGGTCGCATAAGCCTGATACACGTTAATGCCATTGAGTTGGAACTCCTGCTGCATCTCTGCTGTTACTGGCTCTCCAGACACCATGGCTTTATTAATACTACAGGGCTGACTGTCTGCTTGTTTATATCTGGATAACAGTTCAATCAGATAGGAAGGAGTGCCGCTGTAGCCTGTCGGTCTCAGCTGTTTTATCGCTTCTATTTGTGCATCCGTGTTGCCCACACCTGCCGGAAACACGGCACAACCACACGCTCTTGCACCGCTGTCCATAATGAATCCACCGGGAGAGAAATGATAAGAGAGAGTATTGTGTACTAACTCCCCGGCACGAAAACCCGCCGCATAAAACGCTTGTCCCATTCGCCAGTAATCCTGCTCTGCTGTTTGCGGTTCATATAGTGGCCCGGGAGATTGAAACACCCGCACCATATCTCCGGCATCGATACAGTTTATTCCGCCAAAAGGGGCGATTTTTTTCTGTTGCTCAGGTAATGAGGACTTACGAGTGATAGGAAAACGGCAAAGATTCGCTCGGTTTGCGGCGAGTTGCTCATCAATTCCAGCAAATAATTTGGCATAGTGACCACTGTTGAGTTTGGCATTGGCGATCTTTTCCGGTAAGTCGGCGAAAAGTGCAGCCTCACGATCTTCAGCAGACAAAAAGCTTTTGCTATCTAGAGTTTCACTCATTTTATTTCCTTATATCCAGCGCTTACGTCGCTTATACGATTTCAGATTTTTAAAACTCTTGCGTTCACCTTCGCCACCACCAAGGTAGAACTCTTTCACATCTTCGTTGTTTAACAGCGCATGCTTAGTACCATCCAGTACAATTTTTCCCGACTCCATGATGTAACCATAATCGGCCGCCTGTAGAGCAAAGTTGGCGTTCTGTTCCACTAAAAGCATGGTAATGCCATGTTCTTGATTAATTTTTTCAATAATGGCAAATACCTCTTTTACCAATAATGGCGATAAGCCCATAGAGGGTTCATCAAGCAGTATCATTTTCGGTCGAGCCATTAACGCCCTACCGATCGCCAACATCTGTTGTTCGCCTCCGGAAAGATAACCTGCCAGTCCGGTACGCTCTTTCAATCGAGGGAAATAGCCAAATACCATTTCGATATCTTGCTCGACTTCGTTGTCATTGCGGGTATATGCGCCTAAGCGTAAATTCTCAATAACCGTCATATCTTCAACTATTCGACGGCCTTCCATTACCTGAAATATGCCAGATCGAACAATCTCTTCTGGGCTCTTATTGTCAATTCGTTCACCCATAAAGGTAATTTCACCGCGAGTCACTTCGCCATCTTCGGTTTTTAATAACCCCGAAATAGCTTTCAGTGTGGTGGATTTACCCGCGCCATTGGCGCCAAGTAAAGTGACAATTTGTCCTTTAGGTATCTCTAAACTCACGCCTCGCAACACTAAAATGACATCGTCGTAAACCACTTCGATATTGTTTACCGAAAGCATTATCTCTGCAGGTTCTATGTTCCTTGCTAGTTCGCTCATCAAGCCACTCCTTGTGTGAGCGAGGGTTTCCCCTCGCTCTGCATTTCTAATTAGTAACCAAGCCAGTCGTCACGACGAGACAACGTCACTTCTGCCACTTTATCAACCGCGACATTGCCGTCATTATTGTTGCCCATAAAGACGTTAACTGTTGTCGTTCCACGGTGATCATCTGGCTGCCAGTTAGCAGGAATACAGACTCCGTCTAACCCTTTTGGTACCCAGTTTTCACGAGCATACATACCTTTTTTGATGTTCTCGCCGGTAATACCGCCGTTGGCTTTGGCCCATTCCATTGCTTCTTTCATATAGAAAGCTGAACAGACGCCACGAATATAGTGGTGGGTTCTGAACTGATTAGGTTCAGATGCAGAATGTTGTGATATTTCTTGTACCAACTTCATTCCTTTGCTGTTGTCTCCCCAAAATGACGTCATACCAGGAAAAACATAATCTTTTAAGCCATCACCCGCCGCTTCGATAACCGGCTTGTCTCCACCCCAGATGTTGGCCATGTACTGAAACTTGGTACCAACAGTATTACAGGATTTCACTAGAGAAATAACAGAACCGCCTAGGTTTGCGATATAACCATAGTTGGTTCCCGACTCTTTAAGAGACAAACACTGCGCCTTAAAATCGCCCGGTTTCAACGACACAACCACAGGTGGCATCACTTCAAAACCTAACTCTGTCGCGTACTCTGCACAGGCAGCTTTTGGTGCGTTAGGGAACGGGTGGTTATCACCGATGTGAGTAAACTTAGGTTTGCCCGACTCCCCTTTTTTATCCCAATCACTTTTCGCCCACTTAACCAGCGCTCGACACGCATCAGAGTATGATGCGCCATAGAAGAAGTTGTACGGTGCAGGCTTAGCGGTCTTAGGGTTTTTGCCCGTTGGGTCCGTCAAGTGACCAGAATAAGAGGCAGAAAATACCGGCACCTTATCTTTGGTAACAAATGAGATAAGTGCTTCTGTATCCGCGGTGCCCCAACCTTGCATGGCAACCATATCTTTACGAGCAACCCAACGTTTATAGTTGGAGATCGCTACCGGCACTTTATAAGCCATATCTACCGTTTCAAACTCAAGCTCAGTTCCATCAATGCCGCCATGCTTATTAATCCAAAACAGAGCATCTCGCACCCCTGAACCATAAGGCTTACTTACATAAGCTGTCGGTCCAGAGAAATCCACTAAATGTCCAACAAACACAGAGTCTTTTGCTTGCGTTGGTGCAGTCAATAGCGCAGCTGACAACATCAATGGTGCCGCTAAATATCCTTTATTCATGTCAATAATGTCCTTGTTAATGAGGTGGCTCTCACACTTAACGGTGAGAGACCTAGGTAGCGATTAATATGAGAACGGATAGTGTTTCCAATATGCTCGAATCTGTTGCCAGCGGTGCGCTAGCCCTTGAGGTTCGAATATAAGGAACAGCATTATCACCAGTCCGACAGCCATCTCTTTGAGGTAAGAAAGACCATCAATGAATGCCATAGAATTTCCAAACATTGATAATCCTGAAACGCCAAGTTCTAATACTTCTGGAAGCAGTACGATAAATACTGTTCCCATTAGGGTTCCTTTCACCGAGCTCAGCCCGCCAATAATGATCATGGCTAGAAACTGAATCGACATCATGATGGTGAACCCTTCTGCGGATACAAACCCCAAATAGTGACCGTAGAGCGCCCCGCCAATTCCGGCGTAGAAGGCGCAAATGCCAAATGAAAGCAAACGGTACTTTGAGAGGTTAATACCCATAATTTCAGCAGATAAATAGTGATCACGAACCGAAACAAACGCTCGTCCGTCACGTGAACGTATTAAGTTTGATGCCCACATGTACATAAAAATCAGAGCAAACAGTGCGATATAGTAAAAGCTTTCGTCAGTTGAGAACTCATAGCCAAACAGACTGATTGGATTGGCACTGGCGCCATAAGAGCCACCACTAAACCAATCTGCCCGGGCAAAAAAGTCTTCTAAAATAAACTGAGCCGCCAGTGTTGCAATGGCCAGATACAAGCCTTTAATTCTTGCAGCAGGCAAACCAAATAACATCCCGACTATCATGGTCAAGTAACCAGCCAAAGGTATCGCCAAAAACACCGGAATGTTGAACTGGTTGTTAAGCCACGCAGAGGCAAAGGCACCAAAGCCAAAGAAGGCGCCATGACCTAGCGAGATCTGTCCTGTGAAACCCACCAGAATATTCAACCCTAGTGCGGCGATACCCAAATATGAAATCTGAATAAACAGATTCAGCAGGTAGATATCCATAACCAGCGGTGCTGCTGCCATTAACACCACGCTTGCGTAGGCAATATTACGGATGGTTTTTGTTTCAAAAATCGGCGTATCGTCTTTATACGTTGTGCGGAAGTCCCCACAAGGCCGCATGCTTAGTTGAGCCATCGGTCTATCTCCTTAAATTCGTTCAATATCTTTGGTGCCAAACAGGCCGTATGGCTTGAATGCGAGGATAATTAGCAGTACATAGAAAGGGGCGATGTTGTATAAGTTACCAACATGCAGATACTGGCTATCGAAAAACTCCGCTAAGTTTTCCAGCACCCCAATAGTAATGCCTCCTACAATGGCTCCGATGACCGAATCTAACCCGCCCAAGATAACCGCCGGGAAGACTTTGATACCTATGATTGAAAGGGCATCTGAGACACCATTAACAATGCCGATAACAATACCTGCGGTGGCAGAGACTAATGCTGAGATTGCCCAACTCACTGCGAACACTTTTTTAATGGAAATACCAAGACTCTGGGCGACTTGCTGGTTAAATGCGGTTGCTCGCATCGCCAAACCCATCTTGCTGAATTTGAAGAACCAGTAAAACGCCACCATGATGATTACCGAGAAGATCAAGCTAAGAATGTAGGCAAACTCTACATTCAAGCCACCAATATTCACTACTTCCGTTTCAAAGACTCTTGGATAGGAAACCGCTGACACTCCGAATATCCACTTCATCAAAGCCTGAAAGAACATGGACAAACCTATGGTGACCATAATGACCGAAATGATTGGCTCACCAATTAAAGGTCTAAGTACGATGGTTTGCACGGCAATGCCAAACACCGTCATGAATGCTAGGGTTAGCAAGAAGCCAAGAACGAAAGGCAGTTGGAGATGAACCAGAGCGGCCCAGCAGACCCAAGCACCGATCAACAGGAACTCACCTTGTGAAAAGTTAACCACCTGAGTTGATTTGTAAATCAGTACAAAGCACATGGCCACAACGCCATACAGCATGCCAACAATGACGCCATTAATGACCAGTTGCAATAATAAATCCGTATTCACTATGCGATCCTCCGTTGTTCGCTTTGCGCTTGTTTTTCGCCTTGCGCCTGTTGTTCGCTCTGAGCTAGTGGCTGCTCATTTTCAATAAGCGTTTCCACCACCAATGACGTTTTAATGCGCGTTTTGGTGCCATCTTGATAGGTAATAACCGTATCCACATCCACATGTGAATTATCGCTGTAGAGTGTTTCGATAATATCGCTATATTTCTCAGCAACCACGCTACGACGAACTTTACGTGTTCTTGTCAGTTCACCATCATCTGCATCAAGCTCTTTATAAAGCAGGATAAATTTGCTGATTTTCTGTGCATCTGGAAGTGATTCGTTCACTTTCAGCACTTCCTCTCTAACCGCTTGATACACTTCTGGCTGAGCAGATAAATTGGTGTAGTTGGTAAAGGCAATGTTTTTTTGCTCCGCCCACTTAGCAACAATGGAGTAACGAATACAGATAATCGCCGACAACCAAGGTCTACCTTTGCCGACCACAACCGCTTCAGCAATAAAAGGAGAGAACTTCAGTTTATTCTCAATAAACTGAGGTGAATAACGAGCGCCTAAGCTGGTTTCTGACATATCTTTTAGACGGTCAATCACCACGAGATGGCCTGACTCTTTGAAATATCCGGCATCACCGGTGTGCATCCAGCCTTCGCGCACATCTTCATGGAACGCCTTCATGTTATTTAGGTAACCAGTAAACATGCCGGTGCTCTTGGCAATAATCTCCCCTACACCATTATTGTCAGGGTTAATTACTTTCACTTCTGAGTTATCAAAAGGCACGCCTACTGAGTCATAATCAACATCGTCTGCATGGTGAACGGTATATGCGCCACACATTTCCGTTTGTCCGTAAAGCTGCTTAAGGGGCACACCAATTGCTTGCAGGTAACGGAAAGTATCCGGTCCCATGGCAGCACCACCGGTAGCGGCTGAGGTTAAGTTCGAAAAGCCTAAACGGTCTCGAAGGGCTCTAAGAAGTATCCACTCGGCTAATTTAGATCGTTGACCTTGATCGAGCGCTTTATTCGCTAGCTTCATGCCCAGTTTGTACATTTTCTGTTTAAATGGCGTCGAGTCCATCATCCGAGCAGATACGTCTGCGACGATGTTCTCCCAAACTCTTGGCGCTAACAGGACAAAACTTGGGCCAATTTCTCGCAGGTCAGACATCATCGTCTCTTGCTCTTCAACAAAGTTAACGATTTGACGAGCGACCAGTGCCTGCCCGACTACATACACCTGCTCCATAATCCATGGCAGAGGTAAAACCGAGACGTAATCCCCTCCTGGTGTTCGTGGATCAGCACGTAGGTAAGCACCACAATGTTCTAAAAATTGTCCGCTTCTTAACTGAGCCAATTTAGGTTTAGAGGTGGTTCCGGAAGTGGTACATAAAATAGAGAGATCGTCACCTTGAGTCGCCTCAACCAAATCTGGGTAGTGAGACGGAGACTGCTTATCTAACCTTTGACCTATCTTGTACAGTTTCTCAACATCAATCAGCCTTGGGTCATCGTATTTGCGCATCCCTCTAGGGTCGCAATATACAATAAACTCTACACTCGGAATTTCATCTGCTAACTCAATCAGCTTATCGCACTGCTCTTCATCTTCCGCAATAACCACTTTCACTTTGGCGTAGTTAATCAGATAAGCCACTTCATCGTGCATAGAGTCTTGATAGATACCAAGTGAATATCCTTTAATGGCATGAGCCGCTAACTCTCCCCATACCCATTCAGGACGGTTATCACCGAGCAAACCAATGACATCTTTTTCTACTATGCCGAGATCTAATAGAGCTAACGATAACCACTTCACTCTATTGTTATAATCGAGCCAACTATACTCTCGCCAAATACCAAACTCTTTTTCGCGCATCGCGATCTGTTCTGGCCATTTTTGAGCGTTGTATTGCAGTACTTTAGGGAACGTATCTAGGGTCGTTACATCTGCCCAATCGTTTTGTTGCTTTAGCATCAGGCACTCTCCTCCAACATTGGTAGCTCTTCGCCTAGATAGGCTCGCTTCACATGTGGGTTTTCCATCACTTGTTCCGGTTCACCCATCGCAATATGTTTACCAAAATCCAGTACCAGAACACGATTTGAAATGTCCATAACAACCCCCATATCATGCTCAATCATTATGATTGTGATACCTAACTCTTCATTGAGGTCCATGATGTAACGCGCCATGTCCTCTTTCTCTTCCAAGTTCATACCCGCCATTGGTTCGTCTAACAACAGCAGTTTGGGCTTTAATGCGATTGCGCGAGCCAGCTCGACTCGCTTACGTAAGCCATAAGATAAGGTGCCGGCGGTCGCTTTACGGATGTGTTGTATTTCTAAGAAGTCGATCACCTCTTCAACATACTTGCGATGCGCCATCTCTTCTCTCTGTGCACCAGAAAACCAATACAACGGTCCGGTAACAAAGTTGTTTTTAAGCATGTGGTGTCGGCCAACCATAATGTTGTCCAGTACTGACATATGCGCAAACAGAGCTAGGTTTTGAAACGTTCTTCCAAAACCCAGTTCTGCTCTTTGGCTTGGCGTTCGCTTGGTCACTTCTTGGCCGGAAAAAACAACCGATCCTTTATTCGGCGTATATCGGCCAGAAATACAGTTAAGCATGGAAGTTTTGCCCGCTCCATTTGGGCCGATGATTGAAAAAATTTCTTTTTCATTCACGTGAAAACTCACATCTGTTAAAGCCTTGACCCCACCAAAAGCCAATGAAATATCGTTTATCTGCAATAGAGGCGTTTCCGATACCATCGCTGATCTCCCTTTAATTATTTTCTGTGCAATCCATTAAGCACATTCTGAAAACTCATTTACGCTTGATACTGGCCACAGCTCGAACACCTTTGCATCAAATTGTTAAATTCAGTTTACGTAAACGTAAAGCTTGATTCAGAATAGTCTCTCATTGATTAAGTTTCAATCGTATTACTAGTTAAAAAATTTGAAGTCACGCAAAGTTTAAGTAAATAAAATGTTAACAAAACAACTTAAACTGTAGGTGACCAGTTACATATTTGGGTAGTTAGGTCCTCCACCACCTTCAGGTGGCACCCAACGAATATTTTGACTTGGATCTTTTATGTCGCACGTTTTGCAGTGGATACAGTTCGCAGCATTAATTTGCAACTCAGCCTCATCACCTTGGTTAATAATTTCGTATACACCAGCAGGACAGTAGCGCTGTGCAGGCTCGGCGTATTGAATTAAGTTCTGACTAATCGGTATCCGGCTGTCTTTCAAGATTAGGTGACAGGGCTGATGCTCTTCATGGAAGGTATTGGATAGATAGACCGACGATAAACGGTCAAAGCTCAACTTACCATCGGGCTTGTGATAATTGACTTGTTTACTGCTGTCAGCGAAAGCCAGAGTCGTATGATCCGCTTTATCGCAACGGATATTCCATTTAGCCTTTCCCTGCAATAAGTTCTGCTCTATCAGTGTTAATCCGCCCCCCATTACGCTACCAAATTTATGGATCGACGAAGAGAAGTTTCTCGCTTTATACAGCTCTTCATACAACCAAGATGAGTTAAATTTGCTTTTATAATCAGGCACATCCACTTGATTATTTAGCGCTTCAAACACCGCTTCCGCCGCAATCATTCCTGACTTCATTGCGGTGTGTGTCCCTTTAATTTTTGCAGGGTTTAACGTCCCCGCATCACAACCAATGAGTACTCCACCGCTAAATTGTTGGTTGGGTAGAGAGTGAAGTCCCCCCTTGGCGATGGCTCTTGCTCCGTAACTGATGCGTGTTCCATTTTGCAAATATTTTGCCAGCATAGGATGAAGTTTCATTCGTTGAAACTCTTCAAACGGACTGAGGAAAGGGTTGGAATAATTAAGGTCAACTATCAACCCAACCGCCACTTGGTTGCCATCTAAGTGATATAAATAGCTGCCTCCGTTTGCTTCTCCTTTTAATGGCCATCCTAAACCGTGTAACGCCAACCCTTGCTGGTGCTGCTCCGGCGGTATTTCCCACAACTCTTTGAAACCAATGGCGTAATGCTGTGGTGTCGCTGACGTAGCTAACGAGAACCTATCCAGCAGACTTTTTCCTATGTGTCCTCTTGCGCCTTCTGAAAACAGCGTATATTTGGCTCTCAACTCGATCCCCGGTTGAAAGGTCGGCTTGGGTTGACCTTGCTTATCCAACCCCATGTCGCCAGTAAGCACACCACAGACTCTATTGTTATCATCGATAATCGCTTCGGATGCACTGAACCCTGGATACACTTCAACCCCCAAGGACTCTGCCTGCTCCGCTAACCAACGACATAAATTTCCCAAACTAATGATATAGTTACCTTCATTATGTAACGTTTTTGGCACCGCCCACTTTGGTAAAAAATGGCCGTTATTCTCATTGGTAAAGAAGCAGGTTTGGTCTTGTGTTACTTTGCAGCTAATTGGCGCACCATCTTGTTGCCAGTTCGGGAACAGCTCATCCAGACTGCGAGGTTCAAATACCGCCCCCGAGAGAATATGGGCGCCGATTTCTGACCCCTTCTCCACTACGCAGACCGATATCTCCTGATTGTTTTCATCTGCTAACTGCTTAATGCGACAAGCAGACGACAGACCTGCTGGTCCCCCCCCTACAATCAACACATCAAATTCCATGCAATCCCTTTCCATGGCCTCGCTTCCTTTTACATGTTACCCAAATGTTAAATAAACATTATAATGCAGTTGACGTAAACGTAAAGGTAAATTAACATCATTTTATCTTGTTATTATTTGTTTGTTTGCAACAACGTTGTATCTGGTGACAAAAAACTTACGTTATATGTGTTCGCAGAGAAGGAACTGATTGTGAAAATACTGGTACCAATCAAACGGGTAATCGACCCCTATATAAAAGTTCGAGTAAAAGCTGATGGTAGTGATGTAGAAACCAACAATGTGAAGATGACCATTAACCCATTTTGTGAGATAGCGGTTGAAGAAGCGGTTCGACTTAAAGAAGCAGGCATTGCCCAAGAGGTTATTGTTGTAACGGCAGGAGGCGTTCAGAGCCAAGAGCAGTTACGTACTGCCCTAGCATTGGGCGCTGATAGAGCCATTCATATTAATACTGACGATAAGTTAGAACCTCTCACCGTCGCCAAACTCCTTAGTGCGGTCGCGGAGCGAGAGCAGCCTCAGCTGATCATTACCGGAAAACAGTCCATTGATAGCGATAACAATCAAGTGGCACAAATGTTAGCGTCACTTCTCGATTGGCCACAAGGCACCTTTGCTTCCAATGTCGAGATCGCAGATCAACAGATGGAAGTGACCAGAGAGGTTGATGGTGGTTTGATGACCGTCACCATGCCACTGCCCGCGGTAGTAAGTACCGATTTGCGTCTTAACGAACCTCGCTTTGCTTCCTTGCCCAATATAATGAAAGCGAAGCGCAAGCCTTTAGTCACAATGGAACCGGATGAATTAGAAGTTGCAATCTCATTCCGTCATACCATTGAAAATGTCGCGCCACCAGCGCAACGACAAGCAGGTATAAAAGTGGACTCCGTAACAGAGCTGCTCGATAAACTAAAAAACGAGGCGAAGGTGATTGCATGAACAACTTAATTTTGGCAGAGCATGATAATCACACTCTACATGCTGACACATTGAAAGTGGTCAACGCAGCAAAACAGACCAGTGACAATAATACATTATTGGTGATTGGTTATCAGTGTGAAGCGGTCGCGCAGCAAGCAAGTCAGGTAGACCATATTAACAAAGTTATCTGTATTGATAATGAATGTTTTCAACATCATTTCGCCGAAACTATCGCGCCGGTTATCGCCGACATGGCAACAGATTACCAAGGTATTTGGTGTAATGCTTCAGCAAAAGGAAAGGATATAGCACCGCGAGTAGCCGCCAAGTGTGACGTTGGGCAACTATCTGAAATTATACAAGTAATTGATCAAAACACCTTTGTTCGCCCCATCTACGCGGGTAACGCATTAGCGAGGGTATCCACCTCAGATCAACTTCGTGTGATTACTGTTCGCTCATCCGCGTTTGATGCTGTTGAATGTCAAAGCCAAGTCGACATTACTCATCTGGAGGCTGATATTTCTGCCGCTAACGTTAATTTTGTTTCCATTAGCCAAACCAAGTCGGAGCGACCTGAGTTATCAGCCGCAGAAATCGTCATTTCAGGAGGTCGGGGTGTCGGCAGTAAAGAGAGTTTCACCTTGGTAGAGCAAGTTGCCGACAAACTTGGTGCAGCCGTTGGCGCCTCGCGTGCGGCGGTAGACGCCGGATTTGTACCCAATGACCTGCAAGTAGGTCAGACAGGAAAAATTGTTGCGCCTAAACTTTATATTGCCGTTGGGATCTCCGGAGCAATACAACATTTAGCGGGTATGAAGGAGTCAAAAGTCATCGTCGCAATTAATAAAGATCCTGAAGCGCCAATTTTTGACGTTGCGGACTACGGCTTAGTGGGTGATCTATTTGAGGTATTACCGGAGTTAGTCGATAAGATCTAGCTGCAATACATAACACACCGTCATTGTTAACGATAAAAAGAGCCCGCTTGTCTGGCTCTTTTTAGTTTTCACACCGCACAACTTAATAGTGACTAATCAATGGGTTAGTTATCATTATTATATGTAACGCCTTGTTTATATCCACGGTTAATTGTGACTTATAACAAGAATCAATCACTCAATTTGGTTAAAAATTAGTCTATAGACGTCAATCACATTTTCCTACCCATAAAGTAGTAGCATTGAGTATCCGTGAACAATAAATATACAAGCGGTGAAATATGTCATTAAAAAAATATGTCGTAATGTCAGTGGCAATTCTGGGTATATTAACTGGATGGCTAACCTTAGGAGGTGCAGCAAGCCTCTTTCACTACACATCAAGTACAGAGTTTTGTCTCTCCTGCCATACCATGGCAATTCCATATGAAGAGTACCAAGGTTCGGTGCACTACTCTAACGCCAAGGGGATTCGGGCGGAGTGCGCAGATTGCCATATTCCATCCGACCCCATCGACTACCTTGTCACTAAAATTCGCGCATCCAAAGATATTTATCACCAGTACGTTACTGGAAAAATCGACACCGAAGAGAAGTATGAAGAGCATCGGGTGGCGATGGCGGAACTGGTTTGGCAGCAATTTAGAGAAAATGATTCCGCTACTTGCCGCTCATGCCATACCTATGACGCGATGGATAACTACGAACAAACAAAAGAAGCGGTAAAAATGCACCAATACGGCGTGGACAACGAACAGACATGTATCGATTGCCACAAAGGTGTCGCGCACTTTGCCCCAGAGCCAGAAATGGATAGCGAAGCCTTTGAACTTTTAATCTCAGCAACAGAGAGCACGCCTAAAGATGCAGAAACGGTCTACCCGATACAGTCCATTTCCATGGGAGAGCTGGGCACCATTAATCCCACAACAGAACTGAAGGTTTTAAGTACTGACGGCAATAAAAGAGTCGTCAACATTCAGGCCTACCAAATGAAAGGGGCAGAACAAGTTCTCTATTTGGCAAGAGGACAACGTGCCATTGTTGCAACGTTAACCGAGCAAGGTATCGCGGCGCTAAAAACAGATAATTATGTTGCCGATGAGTACGGAAATGAGTGGCGAAGCGCAGAGCTAACCGCAGAGATCGACGCCCCAGTACTCGACAGCCAGCAACCCATATGGCAATACGCACAAGAACTTGACAACGTCTACTGCTCAACCTGCCACGCGATCATCCCAGCAAACCACTTTACCGTGAATGCATGGGCGCCTGTTGCAAAAGGAATGGGAGAAAGAACCGATATTACCGATGAGGATTTACAACTATTAACGAACTATTTTCAGCACCACGCTAAAGATGCAAGTGATCACTAAACATAAGGATGTAGAAATGAACAAGATTAGCCGAAGAAGTTTCCTAAAAGGAACCAGTATGGCAGGCGGAGTACTTGCCATCACATCTATTACACCAATGAATGCGCTAGCGGCCAATAAACGTGGCAATGGTATATTAACCGCTGGACGAATGGGACCGATACTGTGTACCACTAAGGATGGCAAGCTGCTATCAACCACAAACGCTTTAGCTCAGACCGTTCCCAATAGCTTACAAACCACCGGACCAGACCAAGTTTATACCAAAGCTCGTATTAAATATCCCATGGTACGTAAAGGCTTTTTGCAGAGCCCAAGTAAACCTGAAGGCGTTCGTGGTGATGATGAGTTTGTTCGCATTTCATGGGACGAGGCATACAAGCTGATACATGAACAGCATATGCGGATACGTGAAGAAAACAGTCCTGATTCAGTATTTGCCGGTTCTTATGGTTGGCGATCAAGTGGTGTTCTGCATAAAGCTCAGACTCTTTTGCAACGCTATATGAGTATGGCCGGCGGCTATTCAGGCCATTTAGGCGATTACTCCACTGGCGCAGCTCAAGTTATTCTTCCTCATGTCATGGGATCCATCGAAGTTTATGAACAGCAAACAACCCACCCTGTCGTGCTTGAACACTCAGACGTGGTTGTATTATGGGGTGCGAACCCGCTCAACACCTTAAAAATTGCATGGAGCTCGACCGACTGCAGTGGATTAGAGTTTTTCCATCAGCTTAAAAAGTCAGGTAAAACGGTTATTGCTATTGATCCAATGCGTTCAGAGACGATTGAGTTTCTTGGTGACTCAGTCGAATGGATTGCGCCTCGTCCGCTCACGGATGTCGCAATGATGATGGGCATTGCTCATTCTCTCATTAAAAAAGGTAAACACGACAAAGCGTTCTTAAATAAATACACCACTGGATACGACAAGTTTGAAGCTTACTTGCTCGGAAAAAGTGATGGTGTTGAAAAAACACCCGCTTGGGCAGAAGAGATTACTGGCGTTTCTGCTAAACAGATGGAAACGTTGGCAGATATGTTTAGCGCCAATCGCACTATGTTAATGGCTGGCTGGGGTATTCAACGTCAGCAATATGGAGAACAGCGTCACTGGATGCTCGCAACATTAGCGGCAATGCTAGGTCAAATAGGGCTTCCCGGCGGTGGCTTTGGTTTCTCTTACCACTACTCCAATGGCGGCAACCCAACACGCGATGCCGGCGTACTTCCTGCAATTTCTGCGGCCATTGGCGGCGGATCTTCTGCTGGCAATGATTGGGCGATATCGGGAGCCAAAAATAGTTTCCCTGTTGCACGTATTGTCGAAGCACTAGAAAACCCGGGCAAAAAATACATGCACAATGGCCATGAGCTTACCTTCCCTGATATTAAAATGATCTGGTGGGCAGGGGGTGGCAACTTTACGCACCACCAAGACACCAACCGTTTGATCAGGGCGTGGCAAAAACCAGAGATGGTTGTTATTTCAGAAATATACTGGACTGCTGCCGCTAAACATGCCGATATTGTTTTGCCTATCACCACATCATTTGAACGAAATGATATGACCATGACCGGCGATTACAGTAACCAACACTTAGTACCAATGAAAAAAGTGGTTGAGCCTGAGGGTGAAGCGAGAAACGACTTTGATGTGTTCGCCGATATGGCTGAACTGATTAAAGCGGGCGGTCGCGAAGTTTATACCGAAGGTAAAGATGAAATGGCGTGGTTGAAAGGTTTTTATGATGCCGCACAAAAAGCCGGTAAATCCGCTCGTATTCGTATGCCGAAGTTTGGCAAGTTCTGGGATGAAAACCAGTTTATTGAGATGAAATACAATAAGAAAGCCGCGCAATTCGTTCGTCATGGCGATTTTCGTAAAGACCCTGTTCTAAACCCTCTAGGCACACCTAGCGGAAAAATCGAGATCTTCTCTAAAACTTTAGAGGGGTACGGATTAGAAGATTGCCCTGCCCACCCTACTTGGTTAGAGCCTACAGAGTTTTATAACAATGCGAATAAAGATGAGCTTCAATTAATGACCGCTCACGCAGCTCATCGCCTGCATAGCCAGTTCAACTATGCAAAGCTTCGTGACGACTATGCGATTGCAAACCGTGAACCTATCACCATTAACAGTGAAGATGCTAAGTCTCGGGGAATTAAAACGGGTGATCTTGTTCGTGCCTACAATGACAGAGGACAAGTACTCGTTGGAGCACTGGTCACCGATGGCATTAAAAAAGGCGCGGTCTGTATCCATGAAGGGGGCTGGCCTGACTTAGATAAGGAAACAGGTTTATGTAAAAATGGAGGGGCAAATGTTTTAACCGTAGATATCCCTTCTTCTCGATTGGCAAATGGCTGCGCTGCAAACTCTGCACTGGTGAAAATCGAGAAATACACTGGCCCTGCGCTTGAGCTTACTGCATTTACGCCACCTAAGAATGGTTAATCTAAAATCCGATTAGCTCGACTAAAAAACAAGCCAGCAATGCTGGCTTGTTTATTTAAAGTACCTTCCACCTAGTAACAACTAAAACCTATTTATTGCATTTCTGAATTACAAAATGCCAGTTGTTTCGGGTCCATTTTTCTATAGGACAACTTACCTTCTAGTTCGTCTTTGGACATTTGTGTGTCAGTGGATTTGCTAATTTAGGACGTAGCGGATTAGTTCACGTATGGAAAAACGCCGTATTAAGATGTGATGCACGCTTTGTTATACTTGAGCGAAACGAAACTGCCAAGCTTGAGGAATCACTCTTAAATGCTCTGTTATGCGTATTTACGCACTTACTGTTTGTTCAATAAAATACTTCCCAACTTTGTAGATTCTTTGTGCTTTATTATCATTAGTTAGCAAACCATCAAAATACGTTGCGTAACCAGCAATTTGCATATCGAGCACATCGTTAAGAAGCTTTTTGGATTTCATATCTGGTAAGCCACCTGATAAATATAGCTCTTGCATTAAGAAGTAGTGACATACACCGCCTCTGAATAAGTATGAGTTATAAAATTCCTCGGAGTTTCTCTTATTCGAAAAATCAACAACACTTGCAAATAACTGTAATATCATTTTCTCTATATTTTTCAAGATCAAAGATATCGTAGCATCATCATAAGGGTGTCCACGCCTTAAAGCCTTCTTTTCCGCTTTACTCAATTTTGAGAAATACTCCAGTATTTGCTGATTCATTTTTTCAATATTGCTTTGAATTGTTGCTAGACCTTGAACTGATTCTTGTTTCATTAACCTATTTTGATTGTTAAACCATTCATCTCTTTTAGTTGGGTTATCAATCATTTTACAAAGCACTCGGAAGCGCTTGGTATCATTACGGTCGATCAATCGTTTCTGAAGTCCTTTTGAACTAAGTGACAGCTTCATTATCTTAGGACTTCTTTTCAAGACGTGAACTTGCTTCGGGTAACGAGCAAGAATTTTAAAAGATTTGAGCATGTCACTTCTAAGTGCCTCCATAGAAACTTGTTCACAAAGCACAACTTCGTTATTTGGGTTAGATAAAACTTTTATTAATTCATCCGACTGCAAATAATTTGAATCCACGATATAACGCATTTCTAATCTTTAACCTCTCTAAATCAATTGTTTTCGTTCTTCTGAGCCGCGTATACACATAGTGCCGCCGAAGGCGGTCGCTTGAATGGGCTTGTTATGCGCTTGGATATAGTAAAGACAGAAGGAAGAGTCAACTTTGACACAATTAGATAGTGCTGTCACAAATGCTTCTCAAGTAACCTATCTTTCCTTCTTACTATTTTTCTTAGACCTAAACTTTGTTTTATTCGAAGTATGACTATTTATGTCATTGTCAATAATCTGTTGTAGTGGTGTAAGATCATTCTCATTTATCAATTTCTCAATCACCTTTATGCAGAGTACCTCAAGGTGCTCAACTAGTCGTCCAACGATAACTTTATTACCATCCACAACGATTTTATCTGAGAAATCGACTTTAAGGTCACCACTATGGTTTGCCTTTGTACGCTGTTCATATAGTCCTTCTACTATTTCACTAATGACTTTAGAATCAACAACTTCAAGATGGCAAGCCATACGCCGTGCAATTTTGTCTTTCTTGCTACCTCTTTCCGTGTCTTTAATATATATAAGCTCAAGCGTTGTAAAAATATTTTTTAGGGCGTGTCGAAAATCGCCACTTCGTGCACGGAGTTTTTGTGAAACAGCATAATCACATATTTCTTTGACGTCATCTTTCAAAGTGACCCGCGACAAATCATAGGCTTTCTCGATATCTTCTTTTCTGATTTCACAATCCACATCACCATTCAGGCCGCGACTCCCCCCGCTAAATGGTACGAAACCAGCTTCAATGCCGATCTTTACCCAAGAGAATTGAGAGCGAAGGTTGGTATTGGCAACAAGAGAGAGCGACTTTAGAAAGTCAGTTACTGAAAACCCTTCTCCAGTAGCTGTTACTTTATTGTCTAAGTTCTCGGTATGCGCGTAAAAATGAAATTTGATGTTTCTGCTTATCGTGAGTATTGATCTTCGGATATAAGAATCAAAGCCATAGGAGTTATTGATATCGCTCTCCTGATCTCTACTGGTTAATTTCCAAATATCATTTGAGCTACGAAATTTCTCTAAAATTCTGACACCAGCACAAACCTCTCCTGCAGGTAAATCACCCGAATTTAAAACGTAGACCTCAGTTGCTGGTATCTCCAGAGAAGCCATAGACCTTTCAAATGCCAACGCTGCATCACTCTCCCCCCATAGAAGGGTATTGTGAAGAAGACCTGCCACCAGATCATCAAGTTTGCAGGGGCTAGATCTTCTATACGCGTGACTTGAGAACTCCACCCAAAAATCACCTTCATCCCCAATCACACCTAAAAGTCTAGGGTGTTGGGATAAAAATGACTTTAACTTCGCAGCGGCCTTTATATCAGTCAACGTTGGTTTGATTTGGACATACTCAGGGAATGGTATGGTGGTGATATACGGATAATCGCTCGGATTATAATATTGATCTCTTTTAGTTGGATGAGGAACTGTGATGTAGTGCTTCAGTTGATTAAGAATCCGAACTAATTTATTTGCTCTTTTTTGGTCATCTGCATCTAACACAACCGAGTCATTCATTGGCATCTCAGGTTCTCGTTTGGAAGCCTCTGACTTTGAAGATATTGCGTGATATTTTAGTTTTATTGAATCAGGGATTTCTTGTTGATTATCTAGAAAAATAACCTTTCTTGAATGAGGCAGGCATTCAAGAAAGCCATTTAGGTGATAGTTTTCTCGAATTATAGTTTCTTGCTCTGGGATCAGTTGATATTTTAGAACCTCTTTAAGCTTGGACATACAACACTGAATGTCTGTACGAGTTGCCTCATCAGTAGCAAGATTAAATACTGTGTTTTCATCGCAAAATATATAACAATTCGAATGCAGAGATTGTTCTGTAACTGTAATGACACAAGAATCCCATCCGTGCTCAGCAGCATTTTCAAGAGCAGCGTATGCTAGCCTAGCGGGTGAGTGACGAACTATTTTTAGATTGTAAATCTCGCCTTTATTGGATATGTCCCCTTTTGAATTATAGAGGTAAATTGCTAATTCCATTGCTCATCTCGCTTATAAATACATTATTTATCAGTAACATTAATATCGCTCAATTCCCAACTATAAAAATAGTCTGACAGACTCTCATGATTGTTAGTCAAACGGTGTATAACACTGTATTAAGCAAAGTGATCTTCTCCATCAATACTGGACACTCTATTGAGTAATTTAGCTTATCACACGCAAAATCAGATAACTTGTAGTACGTCGAGTTCCTAACAATACTGCGCAATGCTTTTGTCGCGCTGTGAAGCAATGGGGCAAAAACGAGTCAGCCTTGGCTCTAAGAATCCAAGCTGAGCGACAACATGCTAGACATACCATGAATTAGATTCAGTATGAATCAACCTCATATTTAACACTGCACAGTTACCTTAAAAGCCGTGCAGACCTTTTTCTACTACAAGCGATTTAAAAACAACTTGTACTACTTACATAACAAATCAGCCCGGTTATTGTTAACCGGGCTGATTTATTTTCAATGTAAGAGCGAAAGATTATCCTTCATCAATTAACCATCGCTCAAGCAATTGTGCGGTGGCTATACGTTTGCAACAACTTAGGCTGTGACAGCTCAATCTCTTCCAGTGCATCATCGAGTTTGTCGTTTAGCGAGGAAAGCAGGTAGTAGAGTTGATCGCCGGTAAGATTTTCTAAACAGCCTTCGGCTTCGCTAGCCAGTGCTGCGATTCCGCCGCACATCTGACGGGCTTCAACAATCAAAGTATAGGGATCTTTTTCTGAATAGATTTGTACGGACATAGTGATGTCTCCTTGGGAAAACAAATTGACTGCTACCACTCCGAGAATGCTACGCCCATGGTGATAGCCCGAACAGCGTTAGCATTACCAGTCCCAAGTCCTGGTGCGACCGAAATCGCCGCTGTCCGAGCCACCATAGAATACATTTTTTCTAGATGTGCAGGAACATCGCCCACAAAAAAGACGCGAGCGCGTCTTATAGGCCCTTGTTATATGTACTGGATGCTAAACCAAATAACAGATTTTGCTGTTATCCGTTCAAGTTAACTTTGCCGTTTTAAGGAGTCAATTAAATGCGAAGATGAAAGTGTTACTGGGTATTAATGATGAAGCCAAACCAATTTGAGGGTAATAAAAAGTATGCCGACATTTCTGTCAGCACTTTTCGGTAAACGATAAATCTAGGCTCTAAAGTGATCGCATATTTACTTTCTAATCACGATCACCTTTGATGAACAACACTCGCAGTATGGCTACCGTAATCTAAATTTTTCAACAACCTGAGTGAGATGCGAATTTATAAGTTCAATATTCTTCGTTTGCTGCGCCGTTTCCTGACCATTCGCATTTAGCTGATTTACCATATCGTTTATGGATGTCATATTTCGGCTTACTTCTTGAGTCACATTGTTTTGTTCTTCTGCTGCCGCCGCAATCTGTAAACTTAGATCATTTATCTCTGTAATATGCTCGGAAAGGCTATTTATACGTTGACCTACCTGCTCTGTACTCTCAGCGGTATTATTGCAGGTAATTTTAGTTGCGCTCATGGAGTCGGCAACGATATTGCTGCCATTCACTAAACTATCCAGTGCTTTATCTATCTCACTGGTACTGACCTGTGTACGACTCGCTAGCGTCCTCACTTCATCGGCAACAACGGCAAAACCACGACCCTGCTCTCCCGCTCTTGCCGCTTCAATAGCAGCATTCAGAGCCAGTAAATTAGTCTGCTCAGCGATATCACCAATAACATTAAGAATGGATCCAATACCTTTGGTTTGATCACTCATGTCCGATATATTACTTGCGGTTTCATCAACCTCCGTCATTAAAGATGAGACCTTAGCCAGAGCATCATTAACAACGTCCAATGACTCTCCCCCCATTTTTTTAGCTTCTGAAGTAAATTGCGCCGTTTCTGAAGCGTGGTGGGCAACGGTCTCTGCTGTTGAGTTCATCTCTTCAATAGCCGTTACTATCTGTTCTGTCTCGATTACGTGCTTTGAGAGTATCTCTCCATTGCTCTGAGTCTGAGCCGTCAGTGCAATGACATCCTGCTGAAGCTTGATCGTGGAAGACTCAATTTCAAGCATCATTGCCTGAAGGTTTTCAATAAAGGCATTTACCCCTTGTGCTATCTGGCCTATATCATCATCTGAGTTAACTTCAAGACGCTGGGTTAAATCGCCATCTCCTCGGGAAAGACTATCAATCATTAATTTTAGGGCAACAATAGGACGGTAGAAATAGTTGATAGCCAAAAGTGCCAGTACAATACTGATTACTAGGTACAATATCGTAGATATAATCGCTTCGTATTTTGCTTCTTCAATTGCAGAAAAAACAATGTTCTTATCTAACGCAATAAGTAAATACCAGCTCTTCTCCCCCAACTCAATACGTTTAGAGAACATCACTTTCTCTACACCTTTAAGGTCGTATTCTAAAAGCGTTGAATTATTGTTAACCACTGATTCGGCAACACCTCTAAGCTCAGGAAGATCATTTAGCTTGTCGCCCACCTTTACCGCATTTGATGTACTGGCTAAAGCCGTTGTATCCTCAGAAATAATGATGCTTAAGGCTCCAGGAATGGTTATATCCTCAACCGTTTTATTTAGTACATCTAAAGACACATCCGCAAGAACAACACCTGAACCAAAATACTTAGCAATGCTTACCATATAAACGCCAGAGCTAATATCATGATAAGCATCCGTATATATTAGTTTCCCTGAGCTTTTAGCATCACGATACCAAGGCCTCACTCTGGCATCATAATCAGACGGATTTTTGTTATCTATCCAGCCATCAAATGAAGCCGATGCAAAAGAATCACTTGTTTCGAAAGCAACCATCATATTGATTACATCGGTAGCAACTCCTGCTACACGCATTCGCTCTGCATGACCGTCGTTATAATTGAAGCTTTTATAGTCATTGGCCAAGTTATTAACCGCTATCTCTTTGCTTTTTATATACTGGTTGACCTTCTTTGCTTCTACCTCAACAAACTTCTGCGTTGACTCATATATTAAGGTTTGTAGCGCGTTGCTCTCTCGGTTAAACGATAAATAATTTGTCGTTCCAACTGAAACAGCAACAAGAAAAGAAATAGAGAGCAATAACGCTTTTTTGAAACTTATTTTTATCATTGAGACACCAAGTAAACCATTGTTTTAACGGGCATATTGCTTTTATTTAACTACCATAACTTGGTGAATGGAAACAATAAAAAGTCATTACAGGTATGACAATTACTCATACTTATACTTTGGATAACAACTAGATTTATTTCCTACATTTCTTCAACGATAGAAATGAAGCTTGATGGAGCAAATGTAAATGGGCAGGACGCTCATTTTCAAGCGAACAGAGATGTCTTGAACGATTTGCGTAATCGAGTTCATTTCTACCGCATCACCCATAATCACCTTTTGAAAAACGTAGAAAGGCGTGACCTCAACCTTGGCAAGGTTGCGCTCTATCAACTGGATGAGTTCTAGATATGATTCCTACACTTTCTCAACGAGAGAAATGAAGCTTGATGGAGCAAATGTAAATGGGCAGGACGCCCATTTTCAAGCGAACAGGGATGTCTTGAGCGGTTTGCGTAATCGAGTTCATTTCTACCGCATCACCCATAATCAGCTTTTGAAAAAGGTAAAAAGGCGTGACCTCAACCTTGGCAAGGTTACACTCTATCAACTGGATGAGTTCTAGATATGATTCCTACACTTTCTCAACGAGAGAAATGAAGCTTGATGGAGCAAATGTAAATGGGCAGGACGCCCATTTTCAAGCGAACAGGGATGTCTTGAGCGGTTTGCGTAATCGAGTTCATTTTTACCGCATCACCCATAATCACCATTTGAAAAAGGTAAAAAAGCCCGACCATTTCTGATCGGGCTTTTTACTTTCTACTTAAAGAAATTTGGAGCGACACACGAGGTTCCCTTCTCTTGAACATAAGGCGTGACCTCAACCTTGGCAAGGCTGCGCTCTACCAACTGAACGAGTCTCACTAAAATTCACTAGATGCAAAAAAGCCCGACCATTTCTGATCGGGCTTTCTACTTTCTACTTAAAGAAATTTGGAGCGACACACGAGGTTCCCTTCTCTTGAACATAAGGCGTGACCTCAACCTTGGCAAGGTTGCGCTCTATCAACTGAACGAGTCTCACTAAAATTCACTAGATGTAAAAAAGCCCGACCATTTCTGGTCGGGCTTCATTAATTTGGAGCGACACACGAGGTTCGAACTCGTGACCTCAACCTTGGCAAGGTTGCGCTCTACCAACTGAGCTAGTGTCGCATGCTACATTCAGCGAACGTAGACTTAATAGATGGTGCCCCGGGCCGGACTTGAACCGGCACAGCGCGAACGCCGAGGGATTTTAAATCCCTTGTGTCTACCAATTCCACCACCAGGGCACGCAATTCTTTATTGCGATGCTGTTAACTGAAAAGTTATGACACCATCTTAATACTGAATTAAATTCAATATTCAAAATTTGTTTTCCGGTCAACAATGTTATCGCTGTCGGAACAGGGCTGTACTTTACTGGATTCAGAAAATGAGTCAACCCTATTTTTTGACCTTTTGATTCGTATGACTATTTTTTAGTCTAAACGGTGGCAAAAACGCCCTTTTAACTACATTGAAAGGGTCAATTTACCCGGAGAACGTGCGACAACCTCTTTAATAGCCCCACCATCCATTTGAACATTAGCAAACCAGAAAGGCGCATGCTTATCTACAAACGCATTACTCTGCTTCATCAGGTCATAAATCGAAAATGCTTTTGCCTGACCAAGAGCGACACCATGCAAACTTCTCTCCAAAATAGGCACTTCTTCGATATCTTCTAAAAGCGCATTTTTTAGATGAACTGCTCGCGGGCCCCACTCAATATAGTCAACAACTTTACGAGAAATCGTCTTATCGAGTTTAAACAGTACGTTGGGTAACACAGACAGAGTCGGACTCACTTCAGAACATAAGTCATACTCGTCGGTCTGCTTATCCGCAATATACCGTCTCATCACTAACGTTAATGCCTCTTCAAACACCTGACTAAATAGGTTACATATTGCAAAATAAGAACAGGCTCTAACCATGCCAATAAGTACGCCTTCATCAGGCTCTTTGTAATTAGCATCGTCTAAACGCATTCTGGTTACATTCGCCATCACCACCGCATGTTGCCACAACTTCGGTGCGATAAGACGAGTATTTTTATCCGACCATTTCAGTAACGGCTTAGCCATTAGAACCGGAAACAGCTTTTTACAATTATCGATACCAATAAATCCGATGGCGACTTTAGGATCGTCTGTGTTTTTAGGGTACTTACCTAATAGGTTACAAAAACTGTCGTTACTTACCAGATCAAGCACATTACTTGTTAAAGAAGGACTTTCAGTGGCCAAGGAACCTAGCCGAGAGAAACTCAATGATGCAGAGTAAGCAAATGAGGAGAAATGTCCGTAATCAGGAAAATCTTGAAACAACTGCTCAGGCTTCATCTCTTGCAGTTTCTCTAGCATCAACCTTTCAGTGGTGACTGAAACATTCTTCACCACCATATCTAACATCATCTGCTGTTCTTCAATCTTCTCAATACGCTCAACCACTTTCTGTCTTTCACAGTCCAATAGGTCACGCTGAATCTCTGTTACTCGGTGTTTTTCTTCATTTGAGGTAGGGTCACTATATTGCCCTTGCTGGCTCAATAAGCTGTCGACATTTGACTGTTCAACAACGTACTTCATGTTCACCAACCACTGGGAATAACGTTTAGTCGTCTGTAAAGATATTTTCTGAGCAGCAAGCTGCGCTTTACTATCATAGCGTTTATTCGTAAATAACTGTTTTGTAGAGTCAGATAGGTTCAATCGTTTTTACCGCTTTCTTGCTGATAACCATAATTATAAACAATTACAGCACAATATCTCCGAGGTACATAGTATCCATGGTAGAAACTGACTATAAATTGTCAAACATCGCTGTTTGCTTAAGTAACGAATGCAAACATTTCAAAAGTTGAAATTTGGTAGGATTATACAGAAATTCGTTAGCGAAATAGAATAATCTACTATTTTTTATAGTAACCCATTGGTTTCATATCAATTTCTTCTCTGCAACAACTTTTTTATTATTCTGTAACTACTGAATTTTCATAAAGTTACCATGTTTTTTACATTAAAATGACTTGAACTAGCAGTAAAAATACACTAAACATTAACCTTTGAATGTATGTTTATATTTTGTACTTATAGGAAGATAAGATGTTAAAGAAGCGTTTTTTTAAGACCAAAGATGAAGTTGAAGTAACTTTTGAATGGCCTCAAGGGGAAGAGTCTAGCGTTGCAGTTGCCGGTGATTTTAATGGCTGGGAAGCGGCTCCTCTCAAGCTGAATAAGAAGAACAAAGCTTATTCACTAAGAGTGAGATTAGCAAAAGACTCAAGTTTTCAATTTCGCTACCTTATTGATAATGAAACTTGGGAAAATGACCCTGCGGCAGATGACTACGTAAGAAACAGCTTCGGCTCAGATAACAGCTTAATCTCTACCGCAGCAGAATAAGCGTCACGCAGATACAAACAGAGAGAGCCTAATCGCTCTCTCTGTTTTATTGATCATTAAATATGGAGTTTTGACTTTCTTATCCCGAGTTGAGGTTAGTTAGTCAGCTTGGTCTCTTTAAGACTCGACATCAATCGTCTGTGTTACCACTTGCTGCTCACTCGCTTGTTCATTAACAACTTGAGCTGGCTGTTTGTACTTATTACCTAACGAAAATAACACCACGGTGAGTAGAGCACAGACAAATGCCGCCCAATGATAGCTATTGAATGTCTCCTTAAACAGCCACAGGCCAACAATCAAAGAGGTGGTTAGTATTGAGAGTACCGCATATAAAACGTAGCTTGTGGTTCCATAGCGGGAGTAAAGTAGATAAAAGCCTAAGTAAGTTAGAAACAGCCCCACCCCGCCAATAGTTACCCACTGCCAGTTCTCTCGCAACACTTCTCCATATCGACTACTGCCAATAAATGGAGAGATAACAACCGCAAGAATGACGCAAATCACCGACGTTAAGACCATAAACGACAATGGCCCATCTTCAACAACGACCTTTTTTTGGCCGGCAGCAAACATCGCGTTACCCACCGCCGCGATAAGAGCAAAAAACAGTGCACCAAACAGACTGGTCATAATACCTACTTTTCTATCTTGTCATGGAAAGAGAAAACAGCCACTCATTTCTGATACGGCTATCCACTTTGAAGTGACGCACTAGGTTATCTTCTTTAGAACATTAGGCGAGAACTCACCTCAATAAGGTGATTCCCTGCTAACTGAGCGAATGTCACTTCTTTGGAAATGTAAAAAGCCCCGACATTTCTGTCGGGGCTTCAAAATTTGGAGCGACACACGAGGTTCGAACTCGTGACCTCAACCTTGGCAAGGTTGCGCTCTACCAACTGAGCTAGTGTCGCAATATATTTTCATAAGAAAATATGGAGGCGCGTCCCGGAGTCGAACCGAGGTCCACGGATTTGCAATCCGCTGCATAGCCACTCTGCCAACGCGCCTTCTTGAGTGTGGAAGCTTGTTCCTGACTACGGGGAGGCATTTTACGGATTCACTCTACTGAGTCAACTCAAATTTTCTATTTTTGATTTGTTTGATTATTTAAACGTCAAAATAGGTCAAAACAATCTATTGAGCCATCACACTTACTTGATAGATCGCGGTTTATTACTGATGCTCTTCGTTTAGCAGATCATCTTTTGCTGCGGCTAAGTACTGCATCATAGACCAGTAGGTTAAGAATGTTGCAACGTATAGCGCGCCATAACCAAGCCAAACCATCCAATCATCGTAACGCCATACCAATACCCATAAAGCGAACATCTGCGAAACCGTTTTTACTTTACCAATCCATGATACGGCAACACTTGAACGTTTACCTATTTCAGCCATCCACTCTCTAAGAGCTGAGATAATAATTTCTCGTGCAATCATGGTAATGGCAGGGATGGTTATCCAGATGCTGGCGTAATGCTCGGTAATCAAGATTAGCGCAGTCGCCACCATCACTTTGTCTGCAACGGGATCTAAAAACGCACCAAATCTTGATGTTTGCCCTAGCTTTCTCGCTAGCATACCGTCTAGATAATCCGTCACTCCTGCTACCCAAAATATCATAGCGGCAACAAAAGGGGCCCATGTGTAAGGAAGATAGAATATGACAACAAAAACTGGGATCAATACCAGCCGAAGAAGTGTAAGAATATTGGGTATGGTAAAACGCATTTTATTAGGCTCTTATAAATGGCCTGCTAATGGTGCGGGAAAAACGTTACTCTTTCAATGCCTGATGTATTTTTTCTGCTAAAGAATAGCTAATTCCTGGAATTTTGCTGATATCTTCGACACTTGCTCGCTTAAGCTCTTGCAAACCGCCCATATATTTAAGCAAAGATTGACGCCTTTTAGCACCAACACCTTCAATTCCTTCTAACGGGCTCGTTCTTCGAGTTTTCGCTCTTTTCGCTCTATGTCCGGCAATAGCATGATTATGGCTTTCATCTCTTATATGCTGAATAAGATGTAATGCGGGAGCATCCGTAGGCAAATTAAACTCATCACCTTCTATTGTGATTAAGGTTTCAAGTCCTGCTTTTCTTGTCACCCCCTTAGCAATGCCGATGAGTCTTGGGCGTTTTGGCCAATCATCCCAGTGAGAAGAGATGATCTCTTTCGCTCGATTCAATTGACCTTTACCACCATCGATAAAAATAATGTCCGGGATTTTTTCTACATCGAGCTGCTTGCTATAACGACGCTCTAGCACTTGACCCATTGCAGCGTAATCATCACCTCCGGTAATACCGGTGATATTGTAACGCCGATACTCTTGCTTCACCGGACCTTCCTGATTAAACACAACGCAAGACGCTATTGTGCTCTCTCCCATTGTATGGCTGATATCAAAGCACTCCATACGTCGGATAGAGGTAATGCCCAGTTCATCTTGCAGTGCCGTAACACGTTGATGAATGGTCATTTTATGATTAATTTTGCTGGTAATGGCGGTTAATGCATTGGTGTTAGACAGTTTAAGGTAACGGCCTTTGGTCGACGTCGGGCTAAGGTGTACCATCACTTTCCGTCCGGCAAGCTCGGTTAACACGTCCGTTAACGGCGCAATATCATCAACCAGCTCTTTATTGACGATCAACCGGTTAGGTATGGTTCTCGTTTCGCTGTGGTTGAGATAATACTGACTTAAAAAGGCGTAAAATACCTCTTCTCGTTCGGTGTTATTTGGAATTTTAGGGAAATGACTCCGGCTGCCCAAAATCTTACCCTGACGAATCATTAAAATATGTATACAAGCGATGCCGTTCTCTTGTGCGAAACCAAGTACATCCATATCTTCCATGGTATCTTCAGAGACAAATTGCTGTTCCTGCACACGTCGAATCGCTTGAATTTGGTCGCGAAGTTTCGCTGCTTCTTCAAAGCGCAATTCTTGGCTCGCTTGTTCCATTTTGTTGACTAACTGAGTCATCACCATCTGATCTTTGCCCTTTAAGAACAGGGTCACCAGATCAATGAGCTCAGCATACTCATCATCAGAAATTAGTTTAGAGACACAAGGAGCGGCACAGCGACCAATTTGATACATAAGGCAAGGACGAGAGCGGTTACTGTAAACCGTATCTTCACACTGTCGCACCGGCAGGATTTTCTGCACAAGATGGAGTGTTTCTCTTACTGCACCAGAATCGGGGTAAGGTCCAAAATATTCGCCTTTTCTCTTTTTCGCACCACGATGCATAGAAAGCCGTGGATGACGATGATGACTTAAGAAAATATAAGGATAGGATTTGTCGTCGCGTAACAGTACGTTGTATTTGGGCAAATACTGTTTAATGTAGTTATGTTCGAGAATCAATGCTTCTGTCTCGGTATGGGTGACCGTGACATCAATTCTGTCTATATGGCTAACCAGCGCCCTAGTCTTCTCGCTGTCTACTTTGCTACGAAAATAGCTGGAGAGACGCTTCTTAAGATCTTTGGCTTTACCGACATAAATAATATCAGCATCGGCGTTATACATTCTGTATACGCCGGGCTGATTGGTAACCGATTTAAGAAAGGTTTCTGAATCGAAATTGGAGGGCACTAAAGAGTCTCTGTATCTAACATTCCATGTCTAATCGCTAAGTGAGTAAGTTCAACATCGCCATTGATATCCAGCTTACTAAATAGACGATAGCGATAGCTATTGACGGTTTTAGGGCTTAAGTTTAGCTGTTCAGAAATATCTGTCACACGTTGGCCTTTAGTAATCATCATCATGATTTGAAGCTCACGTTCTGACAAATCTTTAAACGGATTTTCTGATGCAGATGAGAATTGGCTTAATGCCATCTGCTGAGCAATTTCAGGGGAAATATAACGTTGCCCACTATGCACAACACGGATAGCGTTCACCATCTCGTCAGGGCCGGCTCCTTTGGTTAAATAACCAGACGCGCCAGCCTGCATCACTTTAGTTGGAAACGGGTTTTCCGTATGAACCGTTAACACAATGATTTTAATATCAGGATTAAAGCGTAAAATCTTTTTAGTCGCTTCCAAACCGCCAATTCCTGGCATATTCATATCCATTAGGATAACGTCAGCATGGTTGCTGCGACACCATTTTACAGACTCTTCACCGCTGTCAGCTTCCCCTGCCACGTTCATTCCACGGACGTCTTCAATAATACGTCTTATCCCTGTGCGAACCAGCTCGTGATCATCTACAAGGAAAACATTAATCAAACTTGTATCTCCACACAACTCACATTGGTTCTGCACTCACCACAAGCGGTGAAGTGCAACAAACTCAACTATCTTAACTCATTTTGCGCAACTTTGCGTAGCAACAATATGCTTTATTCCACAAAGTTTAGCAAAAACTTATTTAGTGTAACTATCAAGCTTCTAATTTCTCGAGCTTTTTTAATTGTCGATGGTTAGCATCGCTGTATAACAGTACCTGTTCATCTTTCTATTTTCCATCATTAATTGTTACTATCGACACATAATCATCAATCAGCATAAAAATATTGAATATTAACAACGGATTTATCCTCACTCGTCAGGTGCGAGACGTACAGGGCCAAACAGTAATAGAGCTGTGGCTAAGTACCGCAGAAGGGCCAACAAAGCTGACCATTTTGTCTGAGCAACCCGTTGTGTTTATTAACAGTGATGATGCCGTTTTCATTGAAACCCTACTACAACGCCATCCCTTATCCATAACGCTTTCCCCTCTTGAGCTGAAAACCTTTCAAGGTCACAACGTAACGGGGTGTTATGCGCCTACCAATTTTGTTATTAATCAGTTTAATCAGTTACTAAAAGATAACGAGATCATCAGTTTCGAAAACGACGTTAAACTTGCAGATCGCTTTCTTATGGAGCGTTTTATTCAAGGGAGCGTTGAGTTTGCTGGCAATAGGGAAGATAAGCGTGATCATCTGCGTTTTCATGATGCAAAGTGTCGCAAAGGGAATTATCACCCGACTCTTTCTTATGTCTCTCTAGATTTAGAGTGCTCTGAAAAAGGCATTTTATACTCTATTGGTTTAGCGTCACCACTTAACGAAGTGGTCATAATGATTGGTGAGCCCGAACAAGCGGATACGGCGATTTTGTGGGTCAAAGATGAAAAAGCCCTTTTGCTGGCGATGGTCGAGTGGTTTAAAAGGTATGACCCTGATTTAATAGTCGGTTGGAATGTTATCGACTTTGACTTTCGCCTATTAGATAAGCGTGCGCAATGGCACAATATTAAACTCAATATGGGCCGGGATAACAGTGCCATCTATTTCCGCCAGTCTAATCAGTCCCAGCAAGGTTTTATTACCATTCCCGGACGCGTTGTCCTTGATGGTATCGATACTTTGAAAACCGCCACTTACCAATTCTCTTCATGGTCTTTAGAGTCGGTATCTCAGCAACTATTAGGAGAAGGGAAAGCGATCCATAACGTCCATGATCGTATGGATGAAATAAATCGAATGTACCGCGACGATAAGCCCTTGCTGGCAAAATATAACTTACAAGATTGTCGATTGGTCAACCGCATATTTGAAAAAACACACCTGATAGAGTTTGTTATTCAACGAAGTAAATTAACCGGTTTAGAACTTGATAGAATGGGAGGCTCAGTTGCCGCGTTTACCAATTTGTATCTGCCAAGATTGCACAGAGCCGGTTATGTTGCACCCAATTTAACCACCGAAGAGTGGCTAGCGAGTCCCGGTGGTTTTGTGATGGACTCTATTCCCAACCTCTACGACTCCGTTTTAGTGCTGGACTTTAAGAGCCTTTACCCATCCATAATCCGCACTTTCTTAATTGACCCTATGGGGCTTATTGAAGGATTGAAACTCGACGAGGGTAAAGAGCCAAATCAAGCAGTCAGCGGATTTATTGGTGGACAGTTTCACCGAACAAAACATTTCCTACCGCAAATGATAGAACAGTTGTGGGCAGCCCGAGAAAGCGCGAAAGCATCCAATGAACACGCCTTCTCCCAAGCCATTAAGATCATCATGAACTCATTTTATGGGGTATTAGGCTCAGCAGGATGTCGATTTTACGATGCTCGCCTCGCCTCCTCTATCACCATGCGCGGTCATGAGATCATGAAACAGACTAAAATATTAATTGAAGAGAAAGGTTACCAAGTCATTTATGGTGATACCGACTCTACTTTTGTCGCGTTAAACGGCCCTTATAACCAGCAACAAGCGGATAACGTGGGTGCTGAGCTTGTTTGCTACATAAATCAGTGGTGGACCGAACATATTGAATCTCAATTTGGTCTAACTTCTTGTTTAGAACTTGAATATGAAACCCATTATAAAAAGTTTCTTATGCCAACCATTCGAGGCGCAGAGGTTGGTTCAAAGAAACGTTATGCCGGACTTGTAGAACGAAATGGAGAGCAACAGATTATTTTCAAAGGTCTGGAAAGTGCTCGAACAGACTGGACAAAACTAGCGCAACAGTTCCAACTTAAGCTTTACCAGATGGTTTTTAACAATGAGGATCCTTGCGACTACATCCGACAGTACGTAGAAGCAACCTTGTTGGGTGAGCATGATCATTTATTGGTTTATCAAAAGCGACTAAGAAGAAAGTTGAGTGACTATCAAAAGAACATCCCACCGCAAGTGCGTGCAGCAAGGTTAGCAGATGAACACAATGCGAGACTCGGCCGAGCACTGCAGTACCAAAATAGAGGCCGTATAGAGTATCTTATTACGGTTAACGGCCCTGAACCCTCTGAGTACCGCCAAAGCGCCATCGATTATCAGCACTATATCGATAAGCAATTAAAGCCCGTTGCTGATGCTATCTTGCCGTTTGTCGGTTTCGATTTTGACGGGTTAAACGCCCCTCAGCTTGATCTATTTTAACCAATTCTAAACTCGGTTTTTTTATAAGCTTTGACTAGCCAATCGCCAAAATCATCAATTAACCCAACCACAGAACGTTTTGGGACGTAGCGGCCAGAGAGCAGTATTTCTAAACGTTTTATCTGCTGCTCTTTCTCCGGGTGATAGCGAAGAAAATGTTGACCGCACTCTATCGGGTCATCAAACCAATGCTTATCTTTATGCATGATTAACGAGTAGCTGGCTCGCAATAATTTTTTGGCTAAAACGGCTTGATGCCTAATCTGTTCAGACTGAGACTTAGCTAGCGCGATTTTACGTCGATAGTGTTTAACCCACTCATCGACGTCCATATTCCAATATTTTGCTATCTCCCAACTCGGCTCAAACTCTCCATACCGACTTGAGAGATCATCACCATATATGCACACCGAACAGTGCTTAAGCATAAAGCCCCAAGTGAATATGCTTTCCAACTGCAATATTTCATGAGCTTTAACAAACTGAAATGACAGCTCAGTGATAAATGGATACGCTTTTTTGAAACGCCATTTAATGGTATTCACTAGTGTTGTGGTTCTGTCATCCAAATTACCATTTGTCACCACGATGATATCGACGTTTGAGCGTCCTTCAATGGCGGTTTTTCTCGCTACACTTCCATAAAGATACAGGCTATGTAGATTGGGGCCAAAACCACCACTAAGGGAATGAATAAGCTCTTTTACTACTGGCTGATAGGCATACTGAAATGGTTTATCAGGATCAATTAAGGGTAATGTTCTTGTCACGGCGATGTTCTAAAACCTTGGGTTGATCAAAATGAAGTGATTAACGCAATTATGCGCGAATCGGTTTGGATTTCAACAAAGACGTTGTATTCTACTCTTTTGCCCCAATTTAATCGCTATGACCAAGTAACAAAATGATGCTTGCTCGGCGAGTTGAGTAAATTGAATAAATACAATAAATTTAGAATATTTTAAGAATAAATAGATTAACAAAGGATAAATCCCATGCCTAAGGCAAGTGAACTAAAAAAAGGTTTTGTTATTGAATCTAACGGCAAAATGTTGCTTATTAAAGATATCGAGATTACCACCCCAGGTGGTCGTGGCGGCGCAAAAATATATAAACTTCGCTGCGCTGATCTAGCAAACGGCTCAAGAATAGATGAGCGTTTTAAATCCGATGAAGTTGTTGATACTGTTGAGATGACCAAGCGCTCATCCACATTTTCCTACACTGACGGTGACGAATATGTGTTTATGGATACTGAGAACTTTGACCAGTACAGCTTTAACAAAGAAGATATTCAAGACGAACTGCTATTTATTACCGAAGATATTCAAGGTTTATTCGTTATCTTGGTAGATGGCAAAGCGGCCTCTATAGAATTACCAGCCTCCGTTGAGTTGGTGATTGAAGACACTGACCCATCCATTAAAGGTGCGTCTGCATCCGCCCGTACTAAGCCAGCTCGTTTTGCTACGGGTTTGTCTGTACAAGTTCCTGAATACATCGCCTCTGGTGACAAAATTAAAATCAACACCGCTGAGCGTAAATACATCAGCCGTGCAGACTAATAAGGAGTCATAATGTCGGATCAAGAAAATTCATTAGAGCTAATGTCGTACGATGATGTTATTGAAACGGCTTACGATATTTTTTTGGAGATGGCTCCAGACAATTTGGAAGCCGCTGATGTCATCATCTTCACTGCGCAGTTTGAAGATAGAGGCGCTGCCGAATTAGTAGAAACCGCAGACGACTGGATAGAACATGTGGGTTTCGACATTGATAAAGAAGTGTACGCTGAAGTGCGTATCGGTCTGGTCAATGAAGAATCTGATGTACTGGATGAAGTGTTCGCCCGCTTGCTTATTAGTCGCGACGCAGAGCACAAGTTTTGCCATGTGCTTTGGAAAAGAGACTAAGACAGAGCCACAACTCTGTATCGCGTTACTCAAGTATCACGTAACTCATCTACCAAGTAACATAAAGGGGCTAGCTAGCCCCTTTATTTATATCTGTTGTCTCAACCAAGTCACTACTTACGAGAGCGACGACGCTGTTGGTTGCTGCGTCCTTTTGGAGTACTCACTCGCTCTTCATGGCGCTTAACTGCGCGGCGAATCTTCTGGCTACGAGAGCGCTCACGTTTACGTGAGGTATTATTAACATCGATTAAACTGGTTTTCTCTGCTGGAAGTTCAACTAACTCTCTTAGGTAGTTTACTTCTTTCAGCTCCAGCTCCATCCATCCACCACGAGGCAGTGTCTTTTCTAAGAAGATATCACCATAACGAACACGCTTTAGACGACTTACTGTGGTGTCTTGAGATTCCCACAATCGACGTACTTCGCGGTTTCTACCTTCATTAATCACCACATAAAATGTGTGATTCATTCCTTCGCCACCAGCATGAACAATATCTTCAAATCGTGCCATGCCGTCTTCTAACTTAACGCCTTTAACGAGGTTACGAACGTTTTGTTCGGTAACATCACCAAATACACGTACAAGATATTCACGTTCAACTTGTCGGCTTGGGTGCATCAGTCGATTTGCCAATTCACCATCCGTCGTAAATAACAAAAGACCAGAAGTATTAGCATCTAGACGACCAACTGAAATCCAACGTGAACCACGAATTTTAGGTAAGCGGTCAAAAACAGTGCGACGACCTTCAGGATCATGACGAGTACACAGCTCACCTTCAGGTTTGTAGTAAGCTAATACACGACAAACAGCAGCTTCGGTTGTTTTTAAATTAACGGTATGCCCATCAATACGTACTACAGCGTTGTCATCTTCCAGACGCTCGCCTAGCTTAGCTACAATGCCATTAACACTAATACGGCCCGCTTTAATTAAAGCTTCTAGTTCACGTCGTGAACCATGCCCGGCAGTTGCGAGTACTTTCTGTAATTTTTCGCTCATCTATAACCCTTTTCTGTCGTCTTCACAGACGTCAATAATTTCAATTAACTAAACACTAATTTAAATACGCTAAATTTTTAGCAGCTGGGAATTATACATCAATTGGAATATTTTATTGCAGTATTTTGACAAAAAAATAGCAGCCAAATCTGACTGCTACATAACGCGATTACGGAATCGATTACTCAAACGGAGTAGGATCCCCGGCACCACGTCTAGCGACGACTGCTTCGTCTTCGCTAAAGTCAATAACCGTCGTTGGTTGCTCACCTAAATAACCACCGTTCATGATTAAATCCACTGCGTGTTCCAATTTGTCACGAATATCTTCAGGATCAGATTCCGTATCATTGCTTCCCGGTAGAATTAACGATGTCGACATTAAAGGCTCACCTAATGCTTCCAGTAAATCCAAAGCGATTTTATTATCTGGAACACGAATACCGATGGTTTTTCGCTTAGCATTCATTAATCGACGAGGTACCTCTTTGGTCCCTTTAAAAATAAAGGTATAAGGCCCAGGGGTATTATTTTTTAATAATCGAAACGCGGTATTATCTATCCGTGCGTAGATTGAAAGCTCAGATAAATCTCGGCATAGCAGAGTAAAGTTATGCTTATCATCTATTTTACGAATGCGACATATTCTTTCTAATGCTTGTTTATTTTCCAACTGACACCCTAGCGCATAGCCAGAGTCGGTTGGATAAACCACCACACCGCCATTTCTAATAATTGCGACAGCTTGGTTAATTAATCTAGCTTGTGGATTGTCAGGGTGTAAATAAAAAAACTGACTCATTGTTACTCCTTACCACCGATAATCTCGGTATTTTCTACTGGGGTTATGCCCCAATCTTTCCATACAGGCTCTACACCAGAAGGCAGCCAGAGGTTTCGACCAAGCTCCGTCCAAGGGGAAGGATAATGAAAGTCAGAACCTTGTGAGGCTAATATACTGTATTGTATAGCATAATCCGCCAAGTTTCGCCTCTCTTGTTGCGACTGTTGAGGTAACGACACTTCCATCGCGTCTCCTCCGGCTTCTACAAAAGAGGAAATCAGACGTTTAATCCATTTTGCCGTCAGCTTATAACGGCCGGGATGCGCGAGAACAGCTTGTCCTCCGGCATCATGAATAGCGGAGACCGCTTCTTCAATCGAACACCAACTTGGCGGCACATAACCTGGGTTATTTCGGGTTAAGAACTTTTTAAATACCTGCTGCATCGTTTTGGCGTGGCCATTTTCCACCAGCCACTTAGCAAAATGCGCACGGGTTATCGGTGCTCCATCTGCAATGATAGATACTTCATCATACACTGGTGCGTTCACGGCTTTAGACAAGCGTTCAGCCATTAACTTGGCTCTATCCACGCGTCTCTGCTGTTGCTGCTCAATCAAGGTGGTCATCGCGACATTGTTGTTATCGATATTAAGCCCAACAATATGGATATCTTTGTTTTGCCATAACGTCGATATTTCTATCCCGCTAATCAGCTGTATAGGTAAGTTCTGCTGCGCAATATAACGTTGAGCAGCGAGTGAACCTATTACCGTATCATGGTCGGTAATAGCCAGCACATCGATAGAAAACTCTAACGCTCTATCAACGATGGCTTCCGGTGTTAAGCGACCATCTGAAGCTGTTGTATGACAATGAAGATCTATTTTCATTTAAACCTTGACTTTACTTGCAAGTACTAGTTTACTAGTACGAAATATCAAACAGGAATCGAAACGCCCATGTTACTAGAAACCACTCAAATGCCTAGCACTAATGTTACAAGCCAAACGCTTGTTGCATCATGGTGGCGTATTTGGATAGAGTTTAGTGGGCGATGCTATTAGGTTAAATATCTAGAATAGTTTATAAAGCCCGCTAATTGAGCGGGCTTTTTTGATCCACTCCCCTTTTAGAACAAAGAAATAGATATCGATAAAATGACTGAGTTAAGGACGTCTTATGAATAAGGCAATAAAAATAGAACAGAAGGGACAGTTAGATGTTTTAACGCTGACGGTTCCCTATTGCGCGGATCCAACAGAACTGTTTCAAGTACTTTGCGCAGATAAAACCAACAGTCTTTTATTAGAATCTGCAGATATCGATTCAAAGCAAAACCTAAAAAGTATGTTGTTGATCGATACAGCGGTGCGAATTGAATGTCGTGGCAATAACGTGGTTTTAACGGCACTAACAGAAAATGGCTCCCACGCGATTCAACGTATCGCTTCCCATATTACTGATGAAGTGCAATCGACATACTCTGACAACAGTTTAGAGCTGAAATTCGTCACTCCCGATACAGAATTAGATGAAGATGGTCGCATGAAGGAAGCGTCTTCTTTCGATGCACTGCGTATTGTTCAACATAGCTTTGACATTGAAGGTAAAGATAACTTCTCACTATTTATGGGGGGGCTGTTTGCTTTCGATCTGGTTGCTAATTTTGAGCCTATCGGAGCTGCAACACAAATTAACAACTGCCCCGATTATGTCTTTTATCTTGCTGAAACATTAATGACCATTGATCACCAGCAGCAATCATGTACCGTCCAAGGCAGCGTATTTGATGGGACTCAACAGACCAAGCAGCGATTATCTCAACGTCTAAACGACATCTCCACGCTAAGCCACAAACCGGCGCCGTTAAAAAAGGCACAGAAGTTAAAAGAGTGTGCCGTTACTACAAATATCTCTGATGACGAATTTTGTAACACCGTCACCGATTTAAAAAAGTTTGTGGTACAAGGGGATGTGTTCCAAGTTGTTCCGTCTCGACAATTTACCTTACCTTGCCCTTCTCCACTGGCCTCATATAAACAGTTGAAGCAGAGTAACCCTAGCCCATATATGTTTTATATGCATGATGCGCTGTTTACTCTATTTGGCGCATCTCCAGAAAGTGCGCTCAAATATGAAAAACAGTCTAACCAAGTTGAAATCTATCCCATCGCAGGAACTCGATTAAGGGGCAAAAATGCCGATGGTTCAATCAATCTAGATTTAGACGGACGCATTGAGCTGGAACTGCGCAGTGATAAAAAAGAGAACGCCGAGCATATGATGCTAGTTGATCTCGCCAGAAATGATGTGGCGAGAATCTCCGCGCCGGGAACCCGTTATGTTGCGGATTTACTGAAGGTTGACCGTTACAGTCACGTCATGCATTTGGTATCCCGAGTTGTTGGCCAACTGCATGGTGATCTCGATGCGTTACACGCTTATCAGGCCTGCATGAATATGGGCACGTTGACCGGTGCACCGAAAATTCGAGCCATGCAGTTAATTCGTCAAGTAGAAAAATCTCGACGAGGCAGTTATGGTGGCGCTGTTGGTTACTTAACAGGTCAAGGGGATCTCGATACCTGTATTGTTATTCGTTCTGCGTATGTCGAAAATGGCATAGCGCAAGTTCAAGCTGGAGCGGGTGTGGTTTACGACTCGGATCCACAAGCTGAAGCTGATGAAACCCGCAACAAAGCACAGGCAGTTATCTCAGCCATTCAACATGCTCACTTGGAGAATCTATAATGGCGAATGTTATTTTCATCGACAACTTTGATTCGTTTACTTATAACTTAGTCGACCAGTTTCGCGCTCTTGGTTATCCGGTAACCATCTATCGAAATCATATCTCTGCCGCCGTCATTGCAGCTGAGATAGACAAGTTAGACAATCCTGTCGTCGTGCTTTCTCCCGGTCCCGGAGAACCCAAAAACGCTGGTTGCATGCCAGAGTTAATTCAGCGTTTAAGAGGCCATGTTCCTATGATTGGAATATGTTTAGGTCATCAAGCAATCGTCGAAGCCTATGGCGGTACAGTGGCCGGAGCCGGAGAGATTGTCCATGGCAAAGTATCTATGATGGCGTATACCCCCCACGTGATATACCAAGATTTACCCGCCAACATCGCTATCGCCAGATACCACTCATTAACTGCGACCTCAGTTCCTGAGACGCTGACCATCACCGCAGAAGTTGATGGACTGGTTATGTCGGTGCTAAACGAACAAGATAAAGTGTGTGGATTTCAGTTTCATCCAGAATCCATTATGACTACCTATGGTGCTAAGCTGTTAAAAAACACCATTGAGTGGGCGTTATCCAATCATCAATAAATTAAAATAGACCCAACAGAATAAATAGGAAGTCAGATGCAAGATATTATTAATAAATTATATGATCAAACCTCCCTTAGCCAACAAGAGAGTCACGCGCTTTTTGACTGTATCATCCGAGGCGAAATGGATCCTTTACAGTTAGCATCGCTGCTTACCGCGCTGAAGATAAAAGGCGAAACACCTGACGAAATCGCAGGAGCCGCAGAAGCGTTGCTCGCTAACGCCAATCCATTCCCGCGCCCCGATTACGAGTTCGCCGATATCGTTGGTACCGGAGGCGATGGGTCAAACACTTTTAATATCTCTACCACTGCGGCTTTTGTCGCGGCGGCATGTGGTGTCAAAGTCGCCAAGCATGGCAACCGGGGAGTATCGAGCAAATCCGGCTCTTCCGATTTATTGGACTCTTTTGGTATCAACTTAGCCATGTCTGCTGACGATACGCGCAAAGCCGTTGATGACTTGGGTGTTGCCTTCTTATTCGCTCCTGAATATCACGGTGGCGTACGACACGCTATGCCCGTCCGTCAGGCGATGAAGACACGTACCATCTTTAATATTTTAGGTCCGTTAATTAATCCGGCACGCCCCCCCATTGAACTGATGGGCGTGTATGATCAATCATTGGTTAAACCTATTGCTGAAACGATAGCCAAAATGGGACTTAAACGAGCGGCGGTTGTTCATGGCAGTGGCTTGGATGAAGTCGCCATCCATGGGGATACCGTTGTGGCAGAGATCATTGATGGTGAAATAACAGAGTACACTTTGTCTCCTGCGGATTTTGGTGTTGAACGCTACTCTTTAGACGACATAAAAGGTGGAACACCTGAAGAGAATCGCACCATTATCAGCAATATATTGACCGGAAAAGGTAGCGAGGCTCAAACCGCCGCCGTTGCCGTTAATGTTGCGCTACTATTGAAACTATTCGGCAATGAAGATCTAAAAGCAAATACTCAACAGGCGATTTCTGTAATGAAATCAGGTAAAGCATTCGAGCTAGTTCAACAACTGGCCCAGCGAGGATAACCGCAGATGTCGACTACATTTACTCAACAAAATCGTGAGATGGCGCAAGTACTGTTCAAAATTGTCGAAGATAAAAAACAGTGGGTTGAGCAGCGTAAAGCTACCCAGCCATTGGCAAGTTTTATCGACACTCTAGAGCCATCAGATCGAGACTTTTATCATGCTCTTTCGGGCGACAAGGCGGCATTTATCCTTGAATGCAAGAAAGCATCCCCATCAAAGGGCTTAATAAGAGAAGAGTTCGATCTGGATTACATTGCGTCCGTTTATAAAAACTATGCTAGCGCCATTTCTGTTCTTACCGATGAGAAGTACTTTCAAGGTAGTTTCGATTTTATAAATCAAATCAAAAACAACGTTGAGCAACCGGTTCTGTGTAAAGACTTCATGATTGACCCTTATCAAGTCTATTTGGCTCGCTACTATGGTGCCAATGCCATTTTACTGATGTTGTCTGTGCTTGATGACGCTCAGTACCTGAAACTCTCTGAGCTAGCTCACTCTCTCAACTTAGGCATTTTGACCGAAGCGAGTAATCAAGAAGAAGTGGAGCGAGCCATTGCGCTAAAAGCGAAAGTCATCGGAATTAACAACCGCAATCTACGAGATCTCTCTATCGACCTAACTCGTACTCGCGAACTTGCCCCACAAATCCCCGCAGAGACCGTTGTTATTTCTGAATCAGGAATTTACAGCAATCAGCAAGTACGTGACTTACGACAATATGTCGACGGTTACTTAATTGGCAGCTCATTAATGTCAGAAGAGAACTTAGAGCTAGCAGTAAGAAGCGTACTGGTTGGAGATAATAAAGTGTGTGGCCTAACCCACCCTGATGACGCTGCGGCCGTTTATCAAGCCGGTGCGGTGTACGGCGGCCTGATATTTGCCAATGGTTCTAAGCGACAGGTGGATATAGAACAAGCTCGCCTTACTATGAGCGGTGCACCACTTAAATACGTTGGGGTATTTCAAAATCAAAGTCTGGATGATGTTATCTCTACAGCGAATCAACTTGGCTTATCCGCGGTTCAGTTACATGGCAAAGAGTCTCAAGACTTTGTTGACCAACTGAGAGCTCAATTAAACAAACATTGTGAAATTTGGAAAGCGTACGGCGTCACTGACACCCTGCCTGAACTGTTAAGCAGTAACGTGAATAAGCATCTTCTCGACAGCAAAGTCGGCACGCAAACGGGTGGTACCGGACAAACATTTGATTGGCAATTGGTTAGCCAAACAAAAAACATCATGCTTGCTGGCGGTTTATCACCAGAAAATGTGAAACAAGCCGCTTCACTAGGCTGCCTCGGTCTGGATCTTAACTCAGGTGTAGAAAGCGCTCCCGGAAAGAAAGATGCTCAATTACTGCAACGCGCATTTGAACAAATTAAAAACTATTAAGGATATTGTATGGCTAAGTTAGACGCCTATTTTGGTGAGTATGGTGGTCAGTTTGTACCTCAAATACTGGTTCCTGCACTGGAGCAACTTGAACAAGAATTTATTGATGCTCAACAAGATCCTCAATTTCAGAGTGAGTTTATGACGCTACTGCAAGAATATGCAGGCAGACCTACCGCGTTGACATTGTGTCGAAATATCACCAAAGGTACCAAAACAAAACTGTACCTAAAACGAGAAGATCTACTGCATGGCGGTGCACATAAGACCAACCAAGTATTGGGGCAGGCATTGCTAGCAAAGCGAATGGGAAAAAAAGAGATCATTGCCGAAACGGGGGCCGGTCAACATGGTGTTGCAACCGCACTAGCCTGCGCACTGTTAGATCTAAAATGTCGTGTATATATGGGAGCGAAAGATGTAGAGCGCCAAAGCCCTAATGTGTTCCGTATGAAATTGATGGGTGCAGAAGTGATCCCCGTTCACTCAGGTTCTGCCACACTAAAAGATGCCTGTAATGAAGCACTACGAGATTGGTCTGCCACCTATCAAGATGCTCACTATTTACTTGGAACAGCCGCTGGCCCACACCCTTTCCCAACCATAGTGAGAGAGTTCCAGAAAATGATCGGCGAAGAGACCAAGAATCAAATACTGGCTCGTGAAGGACGTCTACCTGATGCTGTCATTGCCTGTGTTGGCGGCGGTTCTAACGCCATAGGCATGTTTGCAGATTTTATTGAAGAAGAGAGCGTCGAGTTAATTGGCATTGAGCCGGCAGGTAAAGGCATTGATACTGACCAGCACGGCGCCCCACTAAAGCATGGTAAAACAGGCATATTCTTTGGTATGAAAGCACCACTGATGCAAGATGAACACGGACAAGTAGAAGAGTCTTACTCTGTTTCTGCTGGCTTGGATTTCCCATCTGTTGGGCCACAACATGCTCATTTAAATGCCACGGGTCGAGCCAAATATCACTCAGCTACCGATGATGAAGCATTAAATGCGTTTCAACAGTTAGCCAAAACAGAGGGAATTATCCCGGCATTGGAATCAGCACATGCCCTCGCCTATGCCGTTAAACAGGCTTACGCAGAACCAGATAAAGAGCAGCTTTTAGTGGTAAACCTGTCTGGCCGAGGTGACAAAGATATATTTACTGTTCATGACATACTACAACAAAAAGGAGAGCTGTAATGGATCGCTATCAATCACTTTTTCAACGGTTAAAAAACCAAAATGAAGGTGCCTTTGTTCCTTTTGTCACGGTAGGCGATCCAAATAAAGAGCTCTCTCTACAAATTATGGACACCTTGGTAGAAGCCGGTGCGGATGCCTTAGAGCTGGGGATCCCATTCTCTGACCCGTTAGCAGACGGTCCGACCATACAAGGCGCAAATATCCGAGCTCTGGACTCAAACGTCACGCCGAGCATATGTTTTGAGTTGATTTCTCAAATTCGTCAGCGCTACCCTCAATTACCGATAGGCTTACTTATGTATGCCAATTTAGTATACGCGAACGGCATTGATAATTTTTATCGCCGATGCGCCGAAATAGGGATAGATTCGGTGTTGATTGCCGATGTACCAACAAATGAAAGCGCGGACTTCATTCAAGCGGCGAAGAAGCATGGCGTTCATGCTATTTTTATCGCTCCTCCAACAGCCAGTGATCAGACCTTAAAATCGGTTGCAGAGCTAGGCGGTGGCTACACCTACCTACTTTCAAGAGCAGGGGTTACCGGTGCAGAAACCAAGGCCAATATGCCCGTCGCTCACCTAATGGATAGATTAAATCAGTTTTCAGCACCACCCGCCCTGCTTGGTTTTGGCATTTCTCAACCTGAACAAGTCGTGGAAGCGCTAGATGCAGGTGCTGCGGGTGCTATCTCAGGTTCCGCTGTCGTTAAGATCATCGAATCAAATCTGGATGACGCTCAAACCATGCTCAATGAGCTCGCTACTTTTGTTGGCAACATGAAAGCAGCAACAATACGTTAGTTACTTAGGCATTTTAATCAAGTAATAAACCCTTAATCGCCATGCACGCTCTCTGCAAATTCAGAGAGCGTGTTGTCATTCATCTCGACTGTTTATTTAGTGCAAACTTCACGGTAAAACCCCTTCCACAGGTTAATTTATTAAAGTGTCGCCGCGATCTCATTCTGGTAAATGACAGCTTACTCATTACTTAACCTACGTCATTAAAATAACAATTGATCATCGGAATTATTTGTAAATCCAATTCGAACTGTGTAAAAGGTTTTACGGAATTATTGTCTGGCTTTTAACGCCGAATCGATACTAATCCCCAAGATTGTTCACTTTCCACGTACGGAGGTTGTTGTAGTGGCCGAAAAGAAAAACTTATTAACTAATATTGGTGTGCAAGTTGTTATTGCCATGATTCTAGGTACCTTAATTGGTGCTGTTATGGGTCAATCTGCTGCCATGTTTGCACCTTTAGGTGCGATTTTTATTAACCTGATTAAAATGCTCGTTATCCCTTTAGTCGCGGTTGCCCTAATTTCAGGTGCAGCGGGTCTAGGTGATAGCCATTCTGCTGGTAAAGTTGGTGTTACAACGCTAGGATTTTTCGCTTTAACGTCAGCGCTTGCTGTTGCTTTAGCACTATTCATGGGTGAAGTGTTCCAACCAGGTACTGGTATCGATGTATCGTCGGTTGAAGGTATGTTCTCTGCTGAATATGCATCTAAAGGTGAATTGCCAACATTTTGGGCAACGGTTGTAGGTATGATCCCTACTAACGTTTTCCAATCATTGAATGAAGCAAACATTCTGCAAATTCTCGTTTTCTGCTTGTTCTTTGGTATCGCCATTTCCAAATTGGAAAAAGAGCGCCGCGCTCCGTTAATGAATGGGGTAAATTCCATTGTTGACGCTATGGTTTGGATGATCAATAAAGTAATGATCATTGCACCTATTGGCGTATTTGGCCTAATGGCTGAAGCGGTAGGTACATTTGGCTTCGGTGCATTGATGGTGGTATTTAAGCTATTCATCGTATACATCGCCGCTATCTTAATTTTTGGCTTTATTGTATACCCAGCCCTAATTCACTTGTTCACTAAGACATCGGCTCGTAAGTTCCTAACGGTAATGAAAAAGCCTCAAGCGGTTGCGCTATCAACGGCTTCTTCTATGGCGACACTTCCTGTCACTATGGATGCAGTTGAAAACGAACTGGGTGTACGTAACTCTACTGCGTCATTTGTGCTGCCATTAGGTGCAACAATCAACATGAGTGGTAACGCAATTTACTACGGTTTGGTTGCGATTTTCTTTGCACAGCTGTTCCACATTGACCTAAGCATGGGTGCTTACATTGCCATCATCATTACGGCAACATTAGGTGCGGTTGGACAAGCAGGTGTTCCTGGTCCTTCATTCTTGGTAGTAGCGGTACTTCTTGCTGCAGGTATCCCAATTGAAGGCTTACCACTTCTGTTCGCATTGGATCGTATTTTTGACATGATTCGTACTGCATTGAACATCACTGGTGATGCTGCATGTGCCGTTATTGTTGACTCTATCATCGAAAAAGATTTAGAGCTGCAAAAACAACAAGCATAAGTAGTCACAACCACTAAATGGATGGCCGCAATTTGCGGCCATTTTTTATATCTAATTTCTACAAACTGTTTAGCATTGCCGCTAAATTCGTTAGACTGTGTACAATTTTCTATCCTATAGTAATGAAAAATGAAACAACTCATTGATTTTATTCCATTAATCATATTTTTTGCACTTTATAAAATGTACGACATTTATACCGCTACAGGTGCATTAATTGTCGCTACCGCCATTCAAATCGCTCTAACCTACTTCATTTATAAGAAAGTAGAGAAAATGCAGTTGGTGACATTTGTTATCGTTACCGTCTTTGGTGGAATGACCATCTTCTTCCACGATGATAACTTTATTAAATGGAAAGTTACCATTGTCTATGCGCTATTCTCACTTGGCCTGTTTGTTACTCAACTTATGGGTAAGCCCGTCATTAAAGGAATGTTAGGTAAAGAGATTACCTTGCCAGATTCTGTATGGGCTAAAATCAACTGGGCTTGGGTTGGGTTCTTTATTTTATGTTCATTACTCAATATTTATGTCGCTTTCAATTTGCCTCTGGATGTTTGGGTCAACTTTAAAGTCTTTGGCTTGTTGGCGGCAACCTTTGGTTTTACCTTGCTTACGGGTATCTATATCTACAAGCACCTACCTAAAGAAGAATCTAAATAAAATGCTGTACTCTCAACCTCCCGGTTGAGAGTTTTCTATTGGAATGTCTTATGAACAATGATGTTAGCTCCGCACCTCGCGGGCAAATGTTGCTGCGTACTCTTGCGATGCCAGCAGATACCAATGCCAATGGTGATATTTTTGGTGGTTGGATTATGTCTCAACTCGATTTAGCCGGTGCGATTCTGGCAAAAGAGATCTCTTCAGGACGTGTGGTAACCGTTTCTGTCTCCAGTATCACCTTCAAACAACCTGTTCGCGTCGGTGATGTGGTGTGCTGTTATGGCGAATGTATTAAAATTGGACGCACATCAATGTCGGTGAATTTACAAGTCTGGGTAAAACCTGTAAATGTAAATGGTATCGGTGATCGTTATCAAGTATGTGAAGCAACGTTTAATTATGTGGCGATAGACAGTAATGGTCGACCTCGTCCAGTAAAAAGTGTGTAAACTTACACTTCTAATACACGGCTACAATGCACAACGATAAATCTTGTATTATGTAGCCTATCAAACAAGTAAAAGGATGGATTCATGTGGTATGTCATTTTTTCTCAAGATGTTGAAGATTCTCTACAAAAACGCATGAGCGTAAGAGACAAACATTTGGCTCGTTTACAGCTATTACAAGATGAAGGACGTCTTCTGACAGCAGGACCAATGCCTGCCATTGATTCTGAAAACCCTGCAGAAGCGGGCTTCACTGGCTCAACAGTTATTGCTGAGTTTCCTTCTTTAGAAGACGCCAAGCAGTGGGCTGATGCCGATCCTTATATCGACGCTGGTGTCTATGAAAACGTCATTGTGAAACCATTTAAAAAAGTATTCTAGAATGACCTCATTAACTCGATACACTCTCTTATCACTCATTGCCGCATTTCTTTTCGGTTGCAGCGGCAATACCGATAAACAACGCCAAATTGAAGCGATCGCTCAGCATCGAGCAACAACGCTATCCAATAGCTTACCTATTGAGCACGGCCCCTTAACCATTATGCAAGCGAAAGCCGTTGGAAACAGTGTTCAGCTTATGATGATATATAATGGTGAAACGGCATCATCTGCTCAGCAGTTGCTTGAAGGAAGCATTCGTTACTATTGCAATAACTCTGAAGTGAAAGCAAATCTTGTACACGGCGTAATCTACAATATTAAGTTACGCAGTCCGCGAGGAAAATTACTGGCTGAAAGAGTGATAACTGAGAACAGTTGCGCTAAAAAAGCAGAGTAATCACACACCAATTAATAGGAGCACTATCCGTGCTCCTTCAATTATTGCTACCTTTTATATATCCATATAAATATTTTCATTCATAATGAATAGAAAACGTATGATGTCCGGTCTACTGGGTAACATTGACGTTTTGTCATTAAAATGCAACTTTGAAAGGAAGCTTATGAAGAAAATAGCACTACTCGCCACTGCAATTGTTGGTTTATCCTCTACCGTCGCCTATGCGTCCGATTGGCAACAAATAACAGACAAAGCTGAAGGCCAAACTGTCTATTTTCATGCGTGGGGCGGAAGCCAAGAGATCAACGCTTATTTGAAATGGACGGGTAATCAACTTAAGCAAAAATATGACATTAATTTTAAGCATGTCAAAGTCACGGACATTGCAAAAACCACCTCACAACTGATTGCAGAGAAAACCGCTGGTAAGTTAGAGAATGGCAGCGTTGACATGGTATGGATTAACGGTGAAAACTTTAAATCCATGAAGAATAATGAGCTTTTATACGGCCCTTTTGTAGAAAAGCTACCTAGCTGGAAGTACGTTGATAAATCTCTACCTGTCGATAGCGATTTTTCAGAGCCAACTGATGGTCTCGAAGCACCATGGGGAGTTGGACAACTGGTCTTTATCCATGACAGTAAAACACTCAGCAATCCACCAGCATCATTTTCTGAGCTTCTTAGTTACAGCAAAGCGTTCCCGAATCGCATTAGTTACCCTAAGCCACCAGAGTTTCACGGAACCAGTTTTCTTAAAGCACTGCTAATTGAGCTTACCAGTAGTGACCCCTCTCTTTATAAGCCCGTTAACCAACAAGATTTTGATATCATAACCAAACCGTTGTGGGACTATTTAGATCAACTGCACCAGTCGGCATGGCGTGAAGGTAAACAGTTTCCGGCTAGCTCATCTGAAATGGTTCAACTATTAGATGATAGACAGCTTGATTTAAGTATTACTTTTAATCCTAACGCTGTCTTCTCAGCACAAAACAGTGGCAAATTGGCACCGTCAACCAAGACTTATGCCATGGATGCGGGTGCTTTATCGAATATCCATTTCTTAGCCATTCCTTTTAATGCCAACGCGAAAGAAGCGGCGATGGTCTCAATCAACTTTTTATTGAGCCCTGAAGCGCAGTCCCGTAAAGGCGACCTTTCAATATGGGGTGACCCTTCTGTGTTAGAGAACCAATACTTGCAAGGAACGGCAAAAGAGACTCGTTTGTTTAAGTCGCTACCAGAGCCTCACCCTAGCTGGCAAGTCGCGTTAGAAAAAGCGTGGCTAGAAAGATACGGTAATTAGTTGTCATTACTATGCTAAGAGCGGCTTATCTACTTCTCATTGTCGTGTGCATCTTGCCTATCGTTCCCGGAGCGATAGGCGTTGTGCTCTCTTCACTAGGTTATCTGCCGCCAATTGGTTTAACCACCGTCTCATTTGATGGTTTTGCTGCGGTATTCAGTTGGAGTGCGGTGTGGAAATCGATTTCACTCACCTTGAGCAGTACAATACTAAGCAGTGTTATAAGCTGCTTTCTGGCATTTTCGATTATTCAAGGTGCTTGGCATAGTAAGTTTTGGCGCATCATAGAGAAGTCCCTTGCACCACTGCTCGCCATGCCGCATGTTGCCTTTGCCATCGGTTTTGCATTTCTGTTCTCGCCAACCGGTCTGTTTTCTCGCCTATTTGATACACTGTTTGAATTAGATTCTATCTCGTTCTTAGTGAAAGACTCGTTTGGTATTGGTTTATCTTTAGCACTTGCGTTAAAAGAAGTGCCCTTTTTGCTGTTAATGAGCATCCCAATACTAAAGCAACTGAAAATCGATCAGTTAGCAAAAGTCACCACCAGTTTAGGCTATGCGCCTGCACAGTTTTGGTGGAAATGCATCTTTCCACAATGGCTGGTTAAAATCCGTTTTCCACTTATTGCCATTATTGCCTATAGCGCTTCAGTGGTAGATCTAAGTTTGATTCTGGGCCCAACTAATCCGCCGACATTTGCCGTTCTAGTGTGGCAGTGGTTCTCGGAACCAGATTTATCACTGTTCCCAAGAGCGGGGGCAGGTGCTGTGATTTTGTTCTGCCTCTGCTGCCTTTTAATTGCTTTATTAAGGTTCATTGAGTGGTTCGTTATCCAGCATAAAAGAGAGTGGCAGTACTCTGGGCGTAGCGGAAAAATGCTGTCAGGAAAAAACAGTTTCTCGCTACTTTTGTTGATCAATATTTTAATCGTTCCAATCACTCTGCTTTGGTCTTTTGCCGGACGGTGGCGCTTTCCTGATATTGTTCCAAGTCAGTTCACCACAAGGTTCTGGACAACCGAGTGGGCGTCAATATGGCCAACCATCAGCGACAGCTTTTTATTGGCATTTGTCTCTGCAACCTTAGCGCTATTTTTTGCTCTGATTGCTCAGGAGTACCAAAAGAAGCATCATGTGCACATTCCTAAGCTTTTAATTGCGATTCCGATACTGGTTCCTCAACTCTCTCTACTGTTCGGTATCCAAGTTGCCACCTTATACGTAGATAGCAATAACTATCTGCTTTGGGTTATCTGGTCGCATATATTCTTTGCTTTTCCCTATGTTTTCTTAGCGCTAGACGGCCCTTGGCAGAGCTATGATGATGGCTACAGCAAGACGGCATTAAGTTTAGGCAAGTCTCCTTTTTATGTCTGGCTAAAAATCAAAGCCACCATTCTATTTCCTGCCATTATGTTTGCTTGGGCAACAGGGGCAAGTGTTAGCTTAGCGCAATATTTGCCGACATTAATGTTAGGTGCTGGACGCATATCAACCATTACAACTGAGGCCGTCGCACTGTCGAGCGGTTTTGATCGACGAGTGACCTCTATTTATGCTTTATGGCAAGCATTGTTGCCGTTACTCTTTTTTAGCATCGCTTTTTTGCTAAGCAGAGTACAAAACTTATCTTTCTCAAACCATAATAGGAAACCAATAACCAGTGGCTCTTATTCTAAAAAACCTCGTCATCTATAATCGAGAAAAAAATGCCCTATTTGATCCCATTAGCTTTCAGGTTAATCCGGGAGAGACATTAACCTTAATGGGGCCAAGTGGTTGTGGTAAATCGACTCTGTTAAGTGCCATAGCCGGTCACTTAAATGATGAGTTTTGTTATCAAGGTTCTCTATCCCTGAATGAACAAACACTCGACGACAAACCAGCACATAGTCGAGATGTGGGTATCTTGTTTCAAGACGACCTGCTGTTCCCTCACCTATCTGTTTGGGAAAACCTTGCTTTTGCCCTACCCAACTCGGTGAAAAAAGAGCAGCGTAAACAGCAAGCGCTGCAAGCTCTGCAAACGATTCATTTACATAAACTGGCCGACGCTAAGCCAGATCAGCTATCTGGTGGGCAGCGTGCCAGGGTTAGCTTATTACGAATGTTACTGGCAAAGCCTAAAGCCATTCTTCTGGATGAACCTTTTAGTAAACTCGATAAAGAGTTAAGAGAGCAATTTCGAGACTGGGTGTTTGAGCAGATAACACAAGCACAAGTTCCAGCGCTGTTGGTTACGCATGATAGTTCAGATGTTCCGCAATCAAGTCGCTGTCTCGTTTGGCCTTGGAGGGATGAAAATGCTGGATAGATTTGCCATTCAAGTGATTCGCTCACCTCTGGCAATGTGTGCCAAGGTGATTGATCGTGCTGGTATTTCCGCTAATCAAATTACTCTGGCGGGATTTGTCATCGGCTGCTTGGCACTGCCTGCCTTGTACTTCCATTACTACTCAATCGCTCTGCTGTTTATCATTTTAAATCGGATCTTTGATGGTTTAGATGGTGCAATCGCACGTATTCAAGGAATTACCGATTCTGGTGGCTTTCTAGATATCAGTTTGGATTTTCTCTTTTACTCACTGATCCCATTTGGCTTTGTGTTGGCAGATCCAGAAATGAATGCCGTAGCGGGAAGCTTTCTCATTTTTGCATTTATCGGCACCGGCTCTAGCTTTCTGGCATTTGCGGTTATGGCAGGCAAACGGGAAATAGATAATCCCGTCTACAAGAATAAGTCTCTGTACTATATGAGTGGGCTAACAGAGGGCACGGAAACCATCAGCTGCTTTATCCTGTTTTGTCTTTTTCCTGCTTATTTCTCCGTCATCGCGTACGTATTTGGCTTAATGTGTTGGTTTACCACTATCAACCGAATCTGGGCTGGTTTTACAACCTTAAAAGATATTGAGCAGAGAGATGAACAACAAAGTCACGGTATGAATTAGAGACAGAGACAGAATGATGACGTAAATAGGTGGTTTACGCCATCAAATAGATGTTTATAGAAGATGCGGCTATTTACGCGCAACGTTTTCTGCGATTTTTACAATAACGTCAACCGCTTGCTTCATGCCATTAATGGTAATAAATTCATGGATACCATGAAAATTATAACCTCCGGTAAAGATATTAGGGCAAGGTAATCCCATAAAGGAGAGTCTTGCTCCATCGGTTCCACCTCGAATAGGCACGATATCAGGCTCGACTCCACACTCTAACATCGACTGTTTGGCAAACTCGATGATATGTGGATGTGGTTCCACCATCTCTTTCATATTGAAGTAGCTATCATTAATCTCTACGCTAACACTTCCCTTATCTAGCGTGGCGTTCAACTCATCAACTTTGCGGCTGATAAACTGTTTACGCTGCTCAAGACCATCTCGTTCAAAATCACGAATGATGTATTGTAGCTCTGTTTTGGCAATGCCCGATTTAATAGAGGTTAAATGATAAAACCCTTGGTAACCATCTGTGCATTCCGGTGTTTCTTCACTAGGCATAGACAATTGGAAACGTGCAGCAATATTCATTGAATTAACCAAGGTGTCTTTTGCCGTACCGGGATGAACACTCACGCCGTGACAGATAACATTGGCGCTGCTGGCGTTAAAGTTTTCATACTCTAGTTCACCAATGGAGCCACCATCAATAGTATAAGCCCACTCAGCGGCAAATTTTTCCACATCAAACAGGTCTGCACCTCGACCAATCTCTTCGTCTGGTGTAAAGCCGATGCAGATGTCGCCATGGCGAATTTCTGGATGAACCATTAAGTACTCAACCGCCGTTAAAATCTCGGCAATACCGGCCTTATTGTCTGCCCCTAATAAGGTCGTTCCATCTGTGGTAATCAGGTCGTGGCCATGTAAGTCATTCAACTGAGGATATTGAGTTGGCGACAGTTTCTCACCACTATTACCCAAAGCAATCTCCCCACCTTGATAGTTGTTAATGATCTGAGGGCGAACATTTTTCCCTGACTCATCAGGTGCGGTATCCATGTGAGCAATAAAGCCAATGGCAGGAACCTGATCACCACAATTAGATGGCAGCTTCGCCATAAGATAGCCATTGTCATCCAAACTGACGGATGTTAACCCTAATGACTCCATTTCTAATTTTAATTGTTCTGCAAGTTCCAACTGCCCTTCACTACTCGGGCATTGACGATTATCACTGTTCGATTTTGTATCTACCGCAACATAACGTAAAAAACGCTCTACTAAATTTTCCATTATTTCCTCTTATTTTATTTACTTTAACGTGATTAAACGTCAAAGGTGTCTCATTCAGCGACAGACGCGCACCCTAGCCAGCAAAATTGATCATCTTAATCAGTGCTTCGATACGTCCATCTTTATTAACCCGGCATGGATAGTTGAGGACTGATTTCGCCCTCTCGTCACCCATTGAGATTATTTAAATACCAATACTTTTAAGCTGGCGTTTTCATCAACATCAGCAAATTCAGCGGGGTTTTCTAATCGATACTGGTAGCTCAGTTGCGGTGCTTCTAACTGCATTGAGTCAATCAAAAAGTCAGGGGTCACACTAGGCGAGTTAACACAGGCTAATACTTCGCCATTTTCAGTCATTAGTTCAGGCAAACGTCTTAATATTTTTTTGTAGTCTTTGGTTAAAGCAAAACTGCCTTTTTGAAATGATGGCGGGTCAATAACGATTATGTCATAAGGGCCACTCTTGCGGATTTTCCCCCAAGATTTAAATATATCGTGAGCCATAAAACGGACTTTATTCAAGTCATGATGATTTAGACGGTGGTTCTCACGGCCTTTATTCAATGACGCTTTTGCCATATCCACATTCACCACTTGATCTGCACCACCTTCAATAGCCGCTACAGAAAAACCGCAGGTATAAGCGAACAAGTTCAACACGTTCTTGTTATGACTTCTTTCTTGCAACCATTCCCGCCCTAATCGCATATCTAAGAACAGACCAAGATTCTGATTTCTTCCTAAATCCAACTGATATTTAAGGCCGTTTTCTATTCCAATAGGGTGGCTTTCGACGTCACCAAAAACAACTTGCGACGGCGCACCATTCTCATAACGGTGTTGGAGCAAAATTGACTTGCCAAGTTTCTCTTGCCATAACGCGGTTTTGGCTAATGCTTCTAGCGACTGAAGCAAGGTTTGCAGAAACAGCTCATCGACAGGTTTAAATAGTGCAACCACTAAGTGGCCTTGAAGCCAATCACACGTTAACTGCTCCAATCCCGGCCATTGCTGACCTCGGCCATGAAACAGACGACGCAGCTCATTTGGCGTGTGTTCTAGTTGTTCAATAATATGATTATAAAAAGTTGATATTTGTTGATGATTCATAGGGTTTACTTGATTTTTGGCCAATCTAATTGCCATGGTTTATCCCACTGACTTATGCACTTTTGTGCTTCCGAAGAGAGCCATTTTTCGCCATCAGTAGGGTGTGAGATAAAACTGTAATCCATGCCATCTAAACGAAAACGCATAGCATAGGCATGCAAATAGCCTCTATCAGTCTTAGATTTGGTATTGTAAATAGGATCACCAAGAATAGGCGAACCAATCGAGTTTAATGCCACTCGAATTTGATGTGTTTTCCCGGTATAAGGTTTACAAATGAACCAACGTTCACCTTGTTGCCCTGCTTGAGAGAAAAACTGAGTAATGGCCGGGTTTACATTACTTTTGAGTAGCTTCCATGATGCTCGTCGAGAGCGTTCCATGTCACCAATAATGCTGCCCTGTTTCTTTTTAGGCTTGCTCTCACCAATAGCGAGATAATATTTTTCTATCTTTCTAGTGGCAAACAGTTCAGATAACTGTTTTGCTGCGTGAGAATGTTTCGCTAATAGCAGTAAGCCCGATGTCATTTTGTCTAGACGATGAACCAGATATAGTTTGTCGCACTTAATCGCCCTTGCGACCTCACACAACAACATAGTGTCTCCATCATCTTTATGGACGCTAATCCCTTGATGTTTATTGATCACTATAAAGTCATCGTACTGATAAAGAATATCAAACATAGTAGCCACTCCTTTATGGAGGCTGAGTATATACCTCTTTCTATGCATTGCGCGATATTTTCTTCTCTCGTTACATGAAAACAGCGAATAAGATGAAATAATAGACAACGAAAAAGCGGGAGCCATTACTGGCTCCCGCTTATTAATACACTCTTTATGTAATAAAGGTTTTAGCTCACGACAACTATAGTTTCTTAGAGAAGAGACCCGTCAACGCGATGATACCAATACCTAGCAACATGATTTCCCCTTTACCACTGTCAAAGCCACTCTTAATACCAGAGAAAGCAACGATAGCGATAGCAAATGGAATCACATATTTTACTAAGTTGTACCATAAGCCAAATAGTGGGAATGATACTTTACCGTCATTGGTGATCTCTTTTTCAAGTTCTTCACGAGTCAGTCTCCAGCCAGCGAAGATACAAACCAGCATACCACCCACAGCAAGGAAGATTTTGTCTGTCAACAAGTCAAAGATATCAAATGCACCGGTACCAAACAGCTGAGGTCCAACGCCACCCAACGACAGAGAAGCGAAGACACACAGAACAGCCATTACAGAACTTGCTGTTAGAACTGCCGTTGTACGTTTCATGCCTTTCTCATCAATTAGGTATGAAACCACAACTTCTAGTAGAGAAACAGACGATGTTAATGCCGCAACACTTAAACCAATGAAGAATAGCAACGCAAGCAGTACGCCAATGATGCCACCCATTTCAGCAAACAATTGAGGTACAACAACGAATACAAGACCCGGACCAGCCGCTGGTTCCATATTGAAAGCGAACATCGCAGGGAACATCGCCAAACCAGCTAAAATAGCAACACCGGTGTCCATAGCGGTTACCATCGCAGTAGTCTGAACTAGGTTTTCCTTCTTCTTAAGGTAACTACCATAAGTCATCATACAACCCATACCAAGGCTTAATGAGAAGAATGCTTGTCCTAGCGCCGCTAATACAACGTCACTATTTACTTTAGAGAAGTCAGGTTTGAATAGGAACTCTAAACCAGCCGTCGCACCTGGCAGGCTTAAGCCTTTCACTGCAACTAAAATTAAGATGACGAAAAGTAGAGGCATCAAAATCTTACCGGCTTTCTCAATACCGCCTGAGATACCTTTTACTACCACGACAATGTTAAGTAGCAGGTAGAAGCCCATCCACATTAGTGGTTGAACAGGATCAGAGATGAATCCGCCAAATGAGTCGCCAATAGCGGCTGGAGTACTGAGCAATCCAGTTGCTATCTTATAGATGTAAGCAACGGCCCATCCACCAACAACAGGATAGAAACCCATTATCAAAAGACCAGCAAATACACCCATCACACCGACAAACGTCCAACGGCGATCGGTTGTCTTAATTGCACCAACCGCTGATACACCTGATTTACGGCCAATAGCGAATTCGGTCAGCATGACACTAAAACCGATAAAGATAACGAATAACAGGTAAATAGCGACAAATGCACCACCGCCACTCTCTCCTGCTGTGTACGGGAATTTCCAGATATTACCCAGACCAACAGCTGAACCTGCTGCGGCCATAACGAAGCCTAATTTTGATCCCCAGGTATCACGGGGTTTTGTGGTTGTATTACTTGTTGCCACGGTTACTCCAAATATTCTGTTGTGTTTGCATATTTTTATTAGGCGTCTATAAAAAGGAATAAGTGTAAACTATACTGTACACCATTCTAAAAAATGATTAGCGCCCTATCAGTAGCAAGTAAAACAGTTTGCGAGTAAAATTGAAAGCCCAATGAGTGTATTTTTCGTTAAATTATCTAATTATTAATGTTAAATGCTCTAAATTTGAACAATATCAAATTTCTCTCCTATCTTTGGCTATATTCAGCCAATAATTAACTGATCGCATATCTACCTCGTGAATATTCGACTCAATTGGCAATTTTTCATCAATTTCTCCCATCTACCGATTCACAAACAGTCAACAAATCATTAAATTTAACATTTTTATAAACGATTTTTACAAACAAACCGATCAATATAACCCGTTGTTAAAATTTGTCATATCATCCATGCAACGGCATGGGTATACTAAGATTTGTTGAAAAACATGCGCGTAAAATCAACAGACCCTAGCCTTGCTATAACCACAACAGAGAGCATATGGAACAGTTTTATCAACTATTGGCACTGATTGGTGTTGGCTTGTACTGGATATTGGTTGCCGGTGTTACTCTACGAGTCGTATTGCGAAGAAGAGCAGTCAGTGTTTCATTAGCATGGCTGATGATCATCTATATCATTCCTGTTTTAGGTGTATTTTGTTACTTCCTATTTGGTGAGCTCAATCTAGGCCGTAAACGCGCCCAACGTGCTCATGAAATGTTTAGTCACTACGAAGATTGGTTCAATCAACTGCACGACTGTCAAGCTCATCTACCGGACTTAATGAGTCCTCAAATAACCAAGATTGATGAGCTCTGCACCAATAGAATGGGGATTCCTGCTCTCTGTGGTAATAACCTGTCTCTACGAAGTTCTCCTAGTAACATCTTACGTTCAATTATCGAAGATATTGAATCCGCCCAATCGCACATTCGCATGGTGTTTTATATTTGGAACCATGGCGGCCTCGTTGATGCGGTAGGTTCGGCACTCATTCGTGCCGCCAAACGAGGTGTTGATGTAAAAATCTTACTCGATTCTGCTGGGAGTCATCGTTTCTTCCGCAGTCATTGGGTCGACATGATGACCAAATCAGGCATCAAAATAGAGCAAGCATTAGCAGTAAGCCCATGGCGGGTCTTTTTACGACGACTAGATTTACGTCAACACCGAAAAATCATTGTTATTGACGAGCAAGTTGCTTATACCGGCTCTATGAACATGGTTGATCCGGCCTTCTTTAAACAAAATGCTGGGGTTGGAGAGTGGATAGATGTCATGGTTCGTATCACAGGGCCAACAGTCAATGTCTTATCGGCAATCCACGCTTGGGATTGGGAAGTAGAAACTGGAGAGCGCATTTTACCGCAACTTCCCCACTGTGTAATACCTCAGACAGAGAACCCTCTCCCTGTTCAAGTTGTGCCTTCCGGTCCCGGAATGCCGGATAACTTAATTCAACAAGTATTAACCCTCACTATTAATCAAGCACAAGAATCGGTGCGGATAACAACACCCTACTTTGTTCCCAGCGAAGAACTTCTTGAAGAGCTAAAAATGACCGCTCAACGAGGGGTGAAAGTCGATATTATTCTGCCTAAGAAAAATGACTCTGTTATGGTTCAGTGGGCTTCTCGAGCATTCTATGAAGAACTTTTGCAGTGCGGTGTAAGAATATATGAGTTTGAAGGCGGTTTACTGCACACAAAATCAGTGGTGGTGGATGGAATATACTGCTTGGTAGGCACAGTAAACCTTGATATGAGAAGCCTTTGGCTGAATTTTGAGCTGACCCTAGCAATAGATAACGTAACGTTTACAAAGCAGATGTCAGAACTGCAGCAGAGTTATGCGGATTTATCGGTCCCTGTTAGCCTTGAAGAATGGCGGCAGCGAAAAATGTACTATCGCTTTTTAGAAAGGATATTTTTCTTGTTTAGTCCGCTGCTATAACACTTGCCATCTTTGTTACAACATGGTTTAAATAGTGTTATACCGCTTACAGAATAGGAAAGTTCGATGACCGAACATAAGCAAACAAAAATGGTCACCGCTGGTCGCAGCAAAAAATGGACTAATGGCGTAGTAAACCCTTCCGTACAACGCGCTTCCACGGTTGTTTTTGATACCGTTGCAGAAAAGCAGCACGCCACTAAAAACCGAGCAAAGCAAACCCTCTTTTATGGTAGACGTGGCACCAGCACTCATTTTGCCTTGCAAGATGCCATGGTAGAAATTGAAGGTGGTGTTGGCTGTGCGCTATACCCTTGTGGTGCAGCCGCTATCACCAATGCCATACTGGCATTTGTTAAAACCGGTGATCACATCTTGATGGTGGATACCTGCTACGAGCCAACTCGCGATTTTTGCCAACAAGTGCTAAAGAGAATGGGCATTGAAACCACCTATTATGATCCTCTAATCGGCGAAGGCATTGCTGAACTGATTCAACCTAATACACGGGTTCTATTTCTTGAGTCTCCGGGCTCTATCACGATGGAAGTGCAAGATATCCCGACGTTGAGTCATATCGCCCATCAGCACGATCTCGTGGTAATGCTCGATAATACCTGGGCTGCTGGTGTTAATTTCTCACCGTTTGAATTTGGCGTAGATATTTCCATTCAAGCAGGTACAAAATATATTGTCGGCCATTCAGATGTAATGCTGGGAACGGCGGTTGCCAATCAACGCTGTTGGGATAACTTAAGAGAACAGAGCTACCTGATGGGACAATGCATCTCTCCTGATGATGCTTATCTTGGCTTACGAGGTCTTCGTACTCTTGATGTACGATTAAAACAGCATCAACAGAATAGTATCACCGTTGCACAATGGCTCGCAGAGCGACCAGAGGTCGACCATGTAAGGCATCCCGCGATGAGCAGTTGTCCCGGACACGAGTTTTTCTTGCGTGATTTTACTGGCAGCAATGGACTATTTTCATTTGTGTTAAATACCAGCAACAGCAAAGCGACAACCGCTCTGCTTGATGGAATGAAACACTTTAGTATGGGTTACTCTTGGGGGGGATTTGAAAGCTTGATTTTGGCCAACGAACCGAGCTCATTTAATGCACTTAGAACCGTGGCTCATCCAAAGTTCACTGGTACCCTCATTCGTTTGCATATCGGTCTTGAAAATGTAGATGATTTAATTTTAGATCTTGAACAGGGTTTAGCTCGATACGCACAAGTACTGTCAGAGCAGTAACGATACTACATTCTACGGCATGAATCCGTAGCACAGAGCAGGAGTCAATAAAGCCCACCCTTTGGCACCGTCCTGCACCATCAGGTCACTTAAATAAAAAACGTCGGCATTTCTGCTGACGTTTTTACATTCAAATCAATCACTTTTTAATGATCCAATACGACATGCTGTAGTACTTCTAATCTCAACTCGTCGGATATATCCAGATAATGGTCAAATTCAATGCCTAACACAACACCATCCAACTGTTTCCGGAAGTTGACGACTGAACATTTAGGGTGAACGTTTTGTAGATGCTCTATTTCGGGATCAACAGCAATCTCTGTCCCTATCTCTACCTCTAACGGCTCTTTGATGAGCAATGCACATCCAGAGATAGAAATATCTAGCAGTTCAGCACGGTAGTTTTTCTTGCCAATTTTTGCCGATGCACCAATATGCACCTTAAAACGTCGGTTTTCTCGAATGGGCTTACTTTCAACTGCTACCGGATAGTTAACAAACATCAACCAAGTACCAAATAACTTTATACCCGCTATTCGAGACTTAAATGCAATAACATGCCCTTCTTCGGTATCTGCCATACCACGAACAACAACAGATACATTATTCACTTTGCGAACAACTAACTCTTCCATTGAGCGGTTATTCAATTCAAAAATTAAGAAGTTATTCTCTTTTAAGCCAACAAACTGGCAACCAACCGTATATTGATCTTTTGGACCAAAACTTATAACTGCAGAAAGCCGCATACCAAACTGAAGGTACTTCTTAAGGTCATGCAATGTTGGTTCAGCCACGCTCATTCAATACAACCTAGTTTAAGGTTTCTAACCGTCTCTATTCATTTACTAGATTATTCTGCTTTCAAATCAGAACCTTGATCTACAGCCAATACAATCTAGGTGGACAAGCACTTAAAGATTACTTGAGTATAAGTATATTAGAATATCCAATATATAATTGAGGTCAATATATATTAACTATAGATATAAACGTTGTATTTATCCTTAACACTGTCGACGCTATTTACTCATTTTACTTGGACAGTCAATTAAATGGTCATCGACCATTCCTACCGCCTGCATAAACGCATAACAGATGGTTTCCCCGACAAATTTGAAGCCTCTTTTTTTCAAAAATAGACTCATTTGCTTAGATTGTTCCGTTGATGTCGGCACCTCTTCCATTGAGTTCCAGTGATTTACCATCGGCTCTGATCCAACAAACTGCCAGAGTGCCTTGGAAAGCGAACCATACTCTCGTTGCAGCTCAATCGCCGCTCTCGCGTTTGAGAAAACCGACGCGATTTTGCCTTTATGTTTAACCACATCAAAGTTGGCGATGATGTGTGCGACATTGGACTCATCTAATTTCGCAAGCTCTTCGATATTATAGTGCTGAAATGCCTCCCTATAACCCTCTCGCTTCTTCAGTATGGTTATCCAGCTCAGTCCTGCCTGAGCTCCTTCTAACGTAATAAACTCAAACAAGACTCTATCGTCATATACGGGTACTCCCCACTCCGCATCATGATATTCTTTTTCCAATACATGGTTCATCGCCCATGCACATCTTCTATCTGTCATTGTTCTTCTCCAAAAAGACGACCTCCAAATAAAGAGAGGTCGTCGTATATCTATCATTTTGTCAGCGAATTGGCTCAGCTAGGGTCAATAAGTTTAACCTTATGGAAAATCTTATACAGCACTGGAACCACGATTAACGTCAGAATAGTCGCAAACCCTAAACCGAACATGATGGTGACGGCCATAGGTTTAAAGAATGTATCAGGCAATAGTGGCACCATACCTAAGATAGTGGTAATGGCTGCCATGCAGACTGGCCTAACACGACTCAGCGCGGCATCAATTACGGCATCATATGGAGCTTTACCCGATTTCATCTCAATTTCAATCTGGTCCAGTAGCACAATGCCATTTTTGAGTAACATGCCTGACAAACTTAAGAAACCAAGTAACGCCATAAAGCCAAATGGTGTATCCAATAACAATAAACCAGACGCCACTCCAATAACGGCAAGGGGCACAGTAAACCAGACGATTAAAGGTTCCTTCACCGAGTTAAACAGGAATACCGTAACCAAGAACATAAACAGATAACCCAGCGGCATAGTGCTAAATAGTGATTCCTGTGCGTCACTGGATGATTCGTATTCTCCACCCCACTCTAGCGAATAACCAGCTGGCATCTCTATCGCATCTATTTGACTCATTAATCGTTTCTGAAGTGTCGCCGCGGTTTCCTCTCCTAAAATATCCGGATCCGCCATTATCGTTAACATACGTTTGCGGTTTTTTCTTATGATCAATGGGTCTTCCCAGCGAATGTCATACCCTAGCGTCACTTGTTGTAGCGGGATATATTCTCCAATGGCGGCACTCCATATCTTCATACTCTCGATGTTATTAATGTTCTCTCTTTCATTTTCAGGCAGCCTCGCCACAATTGGCATCAGCGTCGTACCGTCTCGATATACACCAATAGATTTACCTGAGAACGACATACTCAAGAAATCATCAATATCAGATTTGGTAACGCCATATCGACGAGCCTGACTTTCATTAAATATAGGTTCAATGACTTTGGTTCTTTCACGCCAGTCATGGCGGACATTGGTTGCCATTGGATCCGCATACATAATATCCATCACTTGTCTGGCGATGCCTCGTAAAATAGTAGGGTCGGAACCAACAATTCTCGCCTCTATTTTCGCCCCTCCGCCGGGACCCAGTTCGATTTTTTTCAACTTGTAATTCACTTCTGGATAATGATTTTCGATATGAGTTCTGAACCTTCTCATCAAATCATCCAGTACATCAGCAGACGTTACCCTTGTTGCGATTTCACCATAGGCAGAGTAACTTTTTTCTGGTGCATAAGTGAGCATAAACCGCTGCAAACCTTTCCCGGCAGTTGTCGTGATATGCTCAACACCTTGCTGTTCAGAAAGCCACGACTGCAACTGTTTCAGCTTATCGTTTGTCGCTCTAATATCGGTACCTTCTGGCAACCAGATATCCGTCATAAATAGCGGTGTTGTAGAGGAAGGGAAAAAGGATTGTTTTACCTGGGTAAAGCCATAAAGGCTTGCCGCAAGCATAACCACAAGCGTCGCCACCGTTATCCATGCCCGGTGCATGCAAAACTCTAAGAAACGTCGATAGACCACAAATATAATGCCATTATATGGGTCATGTTCTTCCGTGTCGTTATCCCCTGATTGTGGTTTAGTTTCTTTAAAAAATAGATTGGCAAAGAAAGGGGTCAGTGAGATTGCTGTAAACCAGCTCAACATGAGTGAGATAAGCAGAACCGTGAAAAGCGTACCGCAATATTCACCGGTGGCATCGTCTGATAAACCAATAGGAGCAAAAGCGGTCACCGCAATTACCGTTGCGCCTAAAAGCGGCCATTTGGTTTGGGTGACAATGTCCGTCGCGGCTTGTATTCTGGTTCTTCCTTTTTGACAGCCTATCAGTATCCCTTCCACAACCACAATAGCATTGTCCACCAACATCCCTAATGCAATAACAAGTGCGCCGAGTGATATTCGTTGAAGCTCGATTCCCATATACTGCATGAAAATAAAGGTTCCCAAAACGGTGAGTAATAGAATCAATCCTATTAAAACACCAGAACGAACCCCCATAAAAAAGAGCAGCACCACAATAACAATCGCTACTGCTTGCCCTAAGCTAACAACAAAGCCACTAACCGATTTATCCACCTCGTTTGGTTGGCTATACACTTCCGAGATTTCAATGCCAATTGGCTGCTGGAACTTAAGCTCCGCTAATCGACGATTAAAGCGTTTGCCTACTTCAACAACATTGACACCTGAACTAAATGAAACCCCGAGATTGAGCGCTAATCGCCCGTTATAGTTGATAATGTTGCTAGGAACTTCGACATAGCCTCGTTTAACTGTCGCCACATCTTTCAGGAAAATAAGCCCTTGAGCGCCCCCTTCCGTCAAAATAAGATCACCTAGCTGCTCGACATCTTCGAACTCACCTGTCGGATGGATACGAATATATTCATCACCAATCCTCAACGCTCCTGCATCAGAAACGACATTTTGCGTGGATAGCAGGTTAAAGATGGTGTTTGGAGCGATGCCTAAAGAACTCAGCCTTTTCATCGAAACTTCCAGAAAAACTTGTTCTTGCTGTTGGCCTGACACATTGACCTTACCAACCCCGTCAATCAACTCTAACTCTCGGCGCAAGTAGTCAACGTAGTCTAACAACTCTTTGTAGGAGTATCCTTCCCCAGATACTGCCAGCAAAATACCAAATACATCACCAAAATCATCAACCACTAAAGGAGCATTGACCCCCGGTGGCAGTTGTGCAGTGAGATCATTCACTTTCCGTCGTAATTCATCCCATATTTGTGGTAAATCGTCAGGGCCATAATTGTTTTTCATTGTGACGGTTATTTGAGATAAACCACGACTGGAAATTGAATTCACTTCGTCCACATACACCAGTTGCTGAATCTCTTTCTCAATGGGGTAAGTCACCTCTTCTTCAACTTGAACCGGTGTAGCTCCCGGGTAGTTGGTGACTACCAAGGCATCTTTTATGGTAAAAGCGGGATCTTCCAAACGCCCAAGTTCAAAGAATGCCGACGCGCCACCAATTAAGAAAATAAGAGAGAGCATCCAACTAATGACGCTATTTTTGATAAAATAAGCGGCTATCCCCTTAGTATCGTCTGTTGAGTGGTCTGCTGATTGGTCCATTTTATCACTCATCGCCTTCACTCCCTGTTGACAGTTCGTTTACTAACTCCACTTTCATTCCATCTCTTAGCCTCGAGACACCAGCAACAACGATACTGTCACCTTGAGTTAACCCGCTAACTACCTGAACTTTTTTGTAATTGACTTTTCTTGTGACCACCTTAGTTTTACTAACACTATTATCTTTACCAACAACCCAAACGTATTTATTCAATCGATCTAGGTCTTCACCGTCAGGGGTAAATACCGCTTCTATTGGGATAGAAATTAACTGAGATGCCGAGTTTAAATCACCAATGCCGCCTTGTATTGGGGCAACATCCACCGCCATACCGTCTAGAACGATGTCATTTTCAGGCATTGGCATGGTTAGAGTGACGGTATACGTTGCACTCTCTGCATCTTGCTCTGTGGTATATTCTTTTAGCGACGCTCGGTAAGTATTACCATTGTTGAGGCGCACATCCGCTTGAACTTGTTGATAGTCATAATCGCTTGGCGAGCCCGCAAATAACTTGTCTGGCACCTGAATAACAATATCAACTTGTTTAGGGTTGTGAATATTGACCACCTGCTGACCAATATTAATATTCTCAAACTGTTCAACATTCACTCGAGAAATCAAGCCGTCATAGGGTGCATTTAAAGTGGTAAATGAGAGCTGTAAACTGGCAAGGTCCAGTTCAGATTTTGCTATCATGCGTTGAGCGGCTAACTCATCAAATTGCGATTGTGCAAGCAAACCTTTTTTAACTAACTGTTCAGAACGCTTATATTGACTGTTTGCGACTGAATAGGAGGCTCTGGCATTATCAACCGCTAACTGATAATCCGTTGGATCAATCTCCGCAATCAACTGTCCTTTAGTGACTCTGTCACCATCGCGAACCATCAGCTTGCTGACTTCGCCCGAGACCCTAAAACTTAACCTAGCTCTATCAGCTGCATTTGCAATCGCGGGAAAAAACATTCGATCGTCGACACCTGTCGTTGATCCTACTTTAACCACTTTCACTTTAGCAATGGCGGGTACTTTTTCAGGCCCGTTGTCTTTACACCCCGCGACAATGCCCAATAAAGAGAGGATACAAACTATCGTTTTAACTCGCATATTATAACCCTCTCTCTTTTATCCACTCACGAACCTTCATTCCGGCTTCAATCTCTGCAACACCGGAAACAATGATTAAATCACCATCGTTTAATCCAGAAAGAACTTCGCCTTTGTCCCCTAGCGACACTAATGTCTGTTCCGTGATCCCTTCTTCGTTTACCTGCCATACATACAGTTTGCCGTCTTGTTGAAAAAGTGCGGATTCAGGGATAGGGGTAACTCCCCCTTTGGGAATTAATATCTTTATTTGTCCTGACATTCCCGGCAATACGCCAACATCTTCAGGACGCTTCATAATCATTGTGGCTTTATAACTGCCTGTTTTAGGATCGGCTTCGGTATCCAACTCTTGAAGCTGCACAGAAAATGACTCTTGAGGGAATGAATCGAAAGTCATGGTGGCTTTTCTGTTCATCGCGTACTCAAAACGAGATAGCAAATAGTCTGGCACTTGAAAAACAACTTTAAGTAACTGAGTAGTTTGAATATTCATTACTGGTTGATTGGCATTGATGAATTCAAACTCCTCAACATTCACTATTGAGACGCTTCCATCATAAGGGGCGATTAACTGGGTATAACCAAGATTGGCACTTGCTTGGTCAAACGAAGCACTGGCCGATTTATAATTGGCCTGAGCTTTATCAAAATCTTGCTCAGATACCACTTGATCCTTTCGAAGCTTACTCATTCGCTTAAACTGAACGTTAGCCAGCTCGAAGTTTGCTTCTGCCTGTTTTTTTAGCAGAGAGTATTTGTCCGGATTAAGTGCCGCAAGGACATCCCCTTGTTTGACATTTTGCCCAGCACGCACCTTTAAAGACGTTAACTGCCCTGGCACTCTAAATGCCAAAACAGCTTTATCCCCTGCTTCAGCAACAGCAGGAAATGTGCGTAATAAATCACGATTACCGACAGTAACCGTTAATAATTTGGCGGGACGAGATTCTGGTTCAGGTACAGGAGGGGCTTTATCTTTACAGCCAATAAGAAAAGTGACTGATATTATCAGATAAGTTAATGACTTGTGCATACCACATCATCCATGTTGATTAGCGTTTTAATTAACATAGATGAATATGCAAAGAGATGCCAGTGTTCGACCCTTTAACTTACTGATATATAAGCTGGATCATAAAAACAACTGGCATCCAATTATTTTGTCAATATGAGCTTACAAGTTGTTAAACTCTCTATTAACTTTAAACCGGTCTGACGTGACATATGCTTCAACTGTTCGTATCTGCTTTTCCACGGTATTTAGATCATGTTCAACGTTTAACAACAATTTCTCTGGCGTCTGTCCTGACTGCCAAGGCTTGTTTTTAATTGTATGATCTTGCTTAGATTTTATGGTTTCCTGATAATCATACGGCTGTTTTTCTAACATCAAGGTGAACGCCACATAAGCCAAGATAACCAGAAAACTTCCACCTAACAAAGCAGCAGATACCACCAGTATCCTAACCAACCAGATCTCCGCACCAAAATAGTTAGCGATACCGGCGCACACACCTGTTAACTTACCATTGACGGGATCTCGATACAGCTGCCTATTATTAGTCATAATGTTGTCTCCAACTTGGTGACTCAGAGTCGAGTATTTTTTCTAACGTTACAACTCTTGTCTGTAACTGCTCTGCTTTATTCGATAAAGATTGCAGCTTCTCATAATCTTCAGTTGTTAGACCATGCTCAGACTTCTTCTTACTTCGATAATGAAGAAATAACCAAAGCGGTGCTACAAAAATCAAAAATACAATGATTGGCCCAGTAATTATTGCCGCTGTCATAGTTACACCTTATTATTTTTCGTTATTCATCTCTTGCTTCATTCTTTCTAGTTCTTGCTCGATACCATCTTGCGCTTGCAAATTTGCGAACTCTTCATCAAGAGATTTAGCTTTGCCTGACAATTCATAGCTATCTGCTTCCGCTTCGAGTTGATCTATTTTTCTTTCATACTGTTCAAACTTAGACAGAGCTTCTGCCGTTCTGCTGGTATGAAGGTGTTTCTGCACATCTCTTCGGCTACCGGCGGTTTCACGACGAATAACTAAAGCCTGCTGCTTAGCACGAGTTTCATTTATTTTCGCTTCTAACTTACCAATTTCACTTGTTAGTTTGTTGATGGTTTCTTCGACCAACGTTTGCTCAGTATGCAAGCCTTTAATGACATCTTGCAACTTCTGCTTCTCTATCAAAGCCGAACGGGCAAGATCTTCTCTCTGTTTTGTTAATGCCAGGCTAGCTTTTTGCTGCCAATCATTAATTTGTGAATCTATGCTGTCGACTCTACGCGCCAACTCTTTTTTGTCCGCTATCGCTTTGGCTGAGTTGGTTCTTACTTCAACCAATGTATCTTCCATCTCTTGAAGTATAAGGCGTATCATCTTCTCTGGATCTTCTGCTTTATCCAGCAAAGCGCTAATGTTTGAGTTTACGATGTCGGCAAAACGCGAAAATATACCCATGATGAAGCTCCTGTTTCTGTCTTTCATTACAATAATTTTTGTGCTGATGCGTTTTACATTCCAATAATTGTGCCAACTATTAATTCCATTATATATCAACAAGATAAGTTAAACTCGTTAATATCACCATTCCATGCTACGATGAATATAACCAACTTTTGGTTAATTTAACCAAGCTTATGAGGCAGACGGATGGAACAACAAACCCTAATTGGCGAATCACCGAGTTTTTTATCTGTGCTCGACAAAGTATCTCGCCTTGCGCCGATAGAACGTTCCGTCCTAATCATTGGTGAAAGAGGAACAGGCAAAGAGCTTATCGCGCAACGGCTGCATTACTTGTCTCGGCGTTGGGATAACCCCTTAGTCACTTTAAACTGCTCCAGCTTAAACGACAGCCTTATTGACTCTGAACTCTTTGGCCACGAAGCAGGTTCATTTACCGGTGCAAAAAACCGACATCTGGGACGGTTTGAACGAGCGGAAGGAGGAACTCTATTTTTGGATGAACTTGCTACCGCACCTCTTTCCGTACAAGAAAAGTTATTGAGAGTCATCGAATATGGCCAATATGAACGTGTCGGAGGCAGTAAAACACTCAACGCCAATGTTCGGCTCATCTGTGCAACCAATGCCAATCTTCCTCTATTAGCTGAGCAAAACAAGTTTCGGGCGGATCTGCTCGATAGGCTGGCATTTGATGTGGTTCATCTCCCCCCGTTAAGGGAGAGAGAAGAAGACATTATGATTCTTGCTCAGCACTACGCCATCAAAATGTGTCGGGAACTCGAGCTACCTCTATTTGTTGGCTTTAGCCAATATGCACAGCAACAACTATCGGCCTATACTTGGCCGGGAAATATCCGTGAACTTAAAAATGTAGTCGAACGAGCCGTTTATCAGCATGGCAAATCGGAGTACCCTATTGAAGAGTTGATCATCGATCCTTTTGTACAGCAGTGGGACCGGACGACCGTTGTTCAAGAAGAGAGTAATGAACCGGTGGCCGATGATATGAATTTTGACTTTCCTATTGATTACAAACAGTGGCAAGAGTCTTTAGATATAAAATTACTCAATAAAACGTTAGCTGAAGCAAGACATAACAAACGTATCGCAGCAGAGTTGCTAGGACTCAGCTATCATCAGTTAAGAGGTATGCTGAGGAAATACAATTTGTCTTAAGTGACATATCAGCGATCAGGTTGACTGCACAGCTGATGCTTGCCTTAGAATCATTTTAGCGGCTTGTTCTGCAACTAAGCAATTCTCGCTGAGCAAGCAGCTTAAGGTCACTTGAGTAGATATAAAAGCGATAACTTTAGCTCTATCAGCTATATATCCTTGGTCTGACTAAGTAAAAAGTGGTAAATTAGCCAGTTCATTAGGCGAAAGCCTATCTTTTGAAATACGAACAGTTTCTTCTATGAAAGCATTTATACAGTTTACTTTAAGCATCTGCGGCTTAAGCTTATTATCCGGTTGTGGAGAGGTTCCAGAACAAGATAAAATTCGAGAGCAAGGTTTTGTGTTTTGTGGCCAAGAGGGAGCCCCCAGTTCATTTAATCCTCAATTAGTGGATAGCGGTATCACCTCTGAGACGTTAAGCCCGCAAATCTTCGACTCGCTGCTTACCCTAGATCCTGATAGCCACAAGCCAATGCCTAGTGTTGCAACCAGTTGGTCCAGCAATGATGATGGAACAGAGTATACTTTTAAGCTAAGAGATAATGTCTCTTTTCAAACTACGGATTGGTTTACCCCCAGTCGTAAACTCAATGCTTCCGATATCGTATTCAGTTTTAATCGCATCATCGACAAACAGCACCCGTTTCACGAGGTGGGTAATAGCGGCTACCCTTGGTTTACAGGTATAGACTTCACAGGACTGGTGAAAAAGGTTGAAGCTATTGATGATCACCAAGTGAAGTTTGTCCTCAATCATGCAGACAATACGTTTCTATCTAACATTGCGACTACCTACTCCGTTATTCATTCCAAAGAGTATGCCGATCAATTACTTGAATCCAAGAAGAAAAACAATATCGACTATAAGCCTGTAGGTACTGGTCCATTCTATCTGGATGAGTATCGTTCTGGAGATCTGGTACGCTTAAAAAGGCACAACGACTATTGGCGAGGCAAGCCAACGATTGGCCAAATTGTTTTTGATATTTCTTCTCGGGGTACTGGCCCTTTAGCGAAACTGTTAAGAAATGAGTGTGATGTACTAAACTCACCCATTTCTAGCCATATTCCTATTATCAAACAGCACCAAGAACTTAAGCTGGATATTAAGTCATCAATGAATGTCGCATTCATTGCTATCAATACTAAGCATAAAGCGTTGCAAGATGTTCGAGTAAGAAAAGCACTCAACTTAGCCGTCAACAGAAAGAATATTCTCGATTCGGTCTATTACGGAACAGGCGAGCAAGCGTATTCAATACTTCCTCCTAATTCATGGGCCTATCAAAAAGACACCGTTCATGTACGTTATGACCGAAATTATGCCATCGCATTGTTAAGAGAAGCGGGATACCTAGACGATTTACAGCTAACGATGTTAGTGCCTTTAGAGCCGACGGCCTATAACCCTAGCCCAAGAAAAACAGCAGAGTTAATACAAGCGGCATTTTTCGATATTGGGGTCACCCTTACCCTTTATACTGGCGACCAGTTCGAGCGCTCAGAATTAGGTAAGCAGAGTAATTTCGACTTACTCTTAACAGGCTGGAGTGCCAGTACTGGTGACCCTGACAATTTCCTTCGTCCGCTACTGTCATGTAACGCTGAGCAATCAGGGCTAAATGCGTCAATGTGGTGTAACTCAGATTTTGATTTCTTGCTCGATCTTGCTAAAGAAACTAACCAAATTCGCTACCGGATCAATCTCTATAAACAGGCGCAAAACATAATGAATGAAGAGGTGCCTGTCATTCCATTAGCCCATGGCGCACAATTTCAAGCCTACCATAAGTCGCTGCAAGGATTTGATATTAGCCCATTTAGCTCTCAAAGCTTTCATAAAGTAGAAAGGACGAAATAATGTTTAATTATACCGTTCGCCGATTCAACCTATTTGTTATTACGCTATTAATTCTTACTATGATTGGTTACAGCATTTTGCTGCTAGACCGTTCATCTGTATGGCATGACAGTAATTTTTGGGATGGCTGGTTCCAGTACATTAAACATCTTGTTCGATTAGATTTTGGTGTCAATAATCAAGGCTTCCCTATTATTGATGAACTTCTAGTTGTGTTCCCTGCAACGTTAGAACTCTGTCTATTTGCTTTTGTTCTTGCTCTATTTGTTGGTATTCCATTGGGAACACTCGCAGGGATGAGACAGGGAAAAAGCATTGATACATTAATCTCTTTTATTTCCATGACAGGTTACTCAGCACCACTGTTTTGGGTCGCTCTATTAATGATCATGTTCTTCTCTTTGCACCTGCAAGTGTTGCCAGTTTCTGGTCGATATAACCTACTATACGAAATTGACCACGTTACTGGCTTTGCCATTATCGACGCCTTTATGTCAGAAAGAATGTATCGTGCAGAAGCGTTACAGAGTGTACTATCGCATCTCATTTTGCCCTGTTTAGTTCTCGCTCTGGCTCCAACTACACAAATTGTCAGATTAATGCGAGCCTCTGTCGCGGAAGTCATGAGTCAAAATTATATTCGCGCCGCACGGATCAAAGGTTTATCTAAGTATGAGATTGTTACTCAACACGTCATACGAAATGCATTACCGCCAATTATTCCTAAGTTTGGTTTTCAGCTTTCCAGCATGCTGACATTTGCCATAATCACAGAATCTATTTTCAACTGGCCCGGTATAGGTCGCTGGTTACTTAATGCGTTAGCAAATCAAGATTACGCGTCTATTCAAGCGGGAGTTATTGTGGTGGCAACTTTTGTATTGTCAGCCAACATCTTGTCCGATCTTATTGGTACCATGGTAAATCCACTGGTAAGGAAAGAGTGGTATGTTAACAAGTAGTATTTATCAGGAAGAGCACATACCGACACAGTTTGAACGCTTTGCTAAAAGCTTTAAGCAGAACAGTTTAGCCATGTTTGGCTTATGGTGTCTGTTGTTGATCATTATCATCACTCTTGCGTCACCATGGATAACGCCCCATGACCCGCAACTACAGACCGGCGATCTATTAGTACCACCATCATGGAACCATCAAGGTAGCGTCGAGTATTTTCTCGGCACAGATGATCTAGGTCGAGACATTCTGTCACGCATCATCACAGGCTCGCAGCTAACCTTTGGCGCATCGATTGTCATTGCCGTAATATCCGCGGCAGTTGGCTGTACTATCGGTATTCTGGCCGGCATGACCAGAGGATTACTCTCCAGTACATTGAATCACCTATTTGATACAGTAATGTCCATACCTTCATTACTGCTCGCTATCATATTTGTTGCCTTTCTTGGTATTGGCGAATTTAATATTTTATTAGCGATATGTTTGGCTCTCATACCTCGCTTTATTCGATCTCTTTATACCGCTGTTCATGGCGAGCTAGAAAAAGATTACATCATGGCAGCAAGGCTAGATGGAGCGAACAACTTTTACCTTCTTACTAACTCTATTTTTCCTAATATACTCTCGGTGATTGCAGCAGAATTTACCATGGCGATTAGCATAGCAATATTAGATGTAACCGCCTTAGGCTTCCTCGGACTAGGCGCTCAAGCACCAAGTACAGAATGGGGCGCGATATTAGGAGATTCAGTGGAACTGATTTATCTGGCTCCATGGACGGTGACACTTCCCGGAATGGCAATTCTATTTACCGTCGTTGTCGTAAACCTTGTGGGTGAAGGCGTACGACAAGCACTTAATGCGGGGATAGAATAATGCCGCTATTAGACTTTAGACATTTGACCATAGAAATTGAAACCCCTCATGGTCTGGTAAAAGCCGTGGATAGAATGAGCTTAACCATTCAGGAAGGTGATATCCGTGGTTTGGTTGGCGAATCAGGTTCAGGTAAAAGTTTAGTGGCTAAGGCCATTGTTGGGATATGTAAGGAAAATTGGCGCGTAACCGCAGACCGTATGCGGCTTGGAAATGTGGATCTGCTACAGTTGACGCCCAAAGAGCGGCGACGTGTTATCGCAAGAGACGTGGCGATGATTTTTCAGGAACCCTCTACCTGTCTTGACCCTTCAGAAGCGGTAGGCCATCAACTGGCGGAATCTATTCCATCCAAGTCCTTTAATGGCCGTTGGTGGCAACGAATCAAATGGCGTCGCAAACAAGCTATCGCACTTTTACACAAGGTGGGCATTAAAGACCATCAGCGCATAATGAGCAGTTACCCTTATGAGTTAACCGATGGTGAATGCCAGAAAGTCATGATTGCCATGGCCATTGCGGCAAAACCGCGTATCTTGATTGCGGATGAACCAACCAATGATTTGGACCCCATTACACAATCTCAGATATTACGATTATTGAGTCGGATGAATCAGGTAAATAATACAACAATACTGTTGATTGGCCATGATTTGACTACCATCACTCAGTGGGCAAACCGTATAACGGTCATGTATTGTGGCCAATCGGTAGAGTCGGCTGCCACTGAGCAGATTTTGAGTTCACCTAAACATCCATATACCGTTGCACTGCTTAAGGCAATGCCTGACTTTAGTGAGGATATTCCACACAAACAGAGGCTACAATCTCTACCCGGCTCTATTCCACCGTTGCAGCACCTTCCAATAGGTTGCCGACTTGGGCCCCGCTGTCCGTACGCTCAGCGCCAGTGTGTTGAAATCCCCTATTCGAAAAAAATTAAGAATCATAAGTTTTCTTGTCATTTTCCATTGAACACGGAGAAAAAATCATGAGTGCCTTGCTTGAAGTCGACCAACTCTCTAAGCGATTTACTACTCGTTCAGGTTTATTTGGCAAGAAAATTCAGCAAGCGGTTATGCCTGTCAGCTTCTCGCTTGAAGCGGGAGAGACCATAGGATTTATCGGACAAAATGGTTCGGGTAAATCAACGCTAGCGAAAATGTTAGCTGGGGTGGTTGAACCGTCAGCAGGCGAGATACGTGTTAATGGTGAGAGATTGGAGCACAAAGACTACTCAACCCGTTGTAAGTTGATTAGGATGATTTTTCAAGATCCAAACACCTCACTAAACCCTAGAATTCAGATTGGTAGAATACTAGAAGGGCCATTGAAACGTAATACTGAAATGTCTCCTGAAGCGAGAATGAAAAGAGTTAAAGACACCTTAGCTCGCGTAGGCTTACTACCAGAACACGCCTACTTCTATCCGCAGATGCTTGCGGCAGGACAGAAACAGAGAATCTGCTTAGCAAGAGCACTGATATTGCAACCATCCATCATTATTGCAGATGAGGCACTTAACGGCCTAGATATGGCCATGCGTTCTCAGATCATTAATTTGTTTCTTGAGTTGCAAGAAGAGATGGGCGTGTCGTTTATTTATGCTTCGCAACATATCGGTATTATTAAACATATAACCGACAAAGTTATGGTTATGCATGAAGGTGAAGTTGTGGAGTATGGTTCTACCAAGAGTGTTTTGAGTTGCCCGCAACATACCGTTACACAACGATTAGTAGAGAGCCATTTTCATAAAGCACCTAACTATAAAAAATGCTCTTAGCAACCGGAGTTATCACATTAATCGTGCAGTCAAAATAAGTTGGCTGCATTAGCTTCTGATCACTCTAATCGGTTAATCACTACGTTCTCAGCCAAATAGATAAGTTCTATATAGTCACTATATATGTTCTCTAGCGTGCCATCACGCCACATGGACTCTAACTTCTCGTTAACTTGAGTAATAATCTGCTGTTTATCTTGTAAATCTGATGCTTTGGAAAAGAGTAGATAGGCAGGATTAGCTTCTTGAATAGGGATATCAAGCACCGATATCTTAGAGGATAAGCCTTGTTCATTCGCCTCAAAAAGGCCAACAATTTTATCATTGATATAGGCATCTGCTCGGCCAGCCAATAACACCTTAAACCCCGTGCTTGCAGACTTCACCTCAATCACTTTTATAAGGCCCAGTTCTTTGGCGTGGTCAAAATCATCAGAAACACTATGACCTCGCGTTATCGCCACGGTTTTACCAAAGAGATCGGATAGCTGACGGAAAGTAAATGTTTTACTCCTATCCGTAAAAACCACATACTGACCGATACGCATAGGCAGAGCTGAATAGTATGCAAACTCTTCTCTTTCGATGGTTTTAAATGCCGCGAACAGCCCATCTACACGACCCGTTTGCACCTCATTTAGTGCCCTCTTCCAAGGTAAACATTCAATCTGATACTCTCTTCCGACTCGTAAGAAAAGCTCTTCGATTATGTCGGAGTATAGCCCTCTTGCGACTGTGCCTTCACACCAGATAAAAGGTTTAAAATCCAATGTTGCGAATTTTACCGGCTGCTGGGCATTTGCTACTAAAGAGATGAACAGCAACAGTATAGCGCTAACTCGAATGCCATAGTTTTTGATAATTATATCCTTATAAAAATCATCATCAATTATATTCAAGTAACCTCGATATGCTTGTTCTACGAGAATTTATTGGCTTCTGATCAAGGCACTGATTTGAAAACATAGTCATTCTACGGCAAGAAACAGCAACACCGAGCAAGGACCAATTAAACTCGCCCTTTGAGAGCTGAATCCTGCACCTTGAGGTCACTTGATTATAATATTCAGATTAGACGACATTGAAAAATATGCAATACCGCCTAACGAGACTGAATCAAAGCTACTATTTATGATTTCTTCTTCAATTCAAATTCGAACTCATCAGGATACAGTACCACACCCTCTTCGTTTAAATTTGGAAACACCACCACGGCTAACTCATCATCTTCCAAACCCATTGTCCAGCGGCTCTGCCACTTGGCTAATGAGATAGACTCAGCAACACACTCTTTCCAATCCCCTGTTGCCCACTGCTCGGCAAACTGACGATTTGGCCAAACAGGAACCGCATCTTCATCATCGGTGTTGAGCATAACGCAGCCATGTTCATCTTTTAATATCCAAACCTGTCGATTTGAGGTTATCTCTTTGATGCAATAGCGAAAACGAGCCTCACTATCCATTTTATTAATGTCATCGATTTTTTCTTGCGTTAGCTCTGTGGTCATCACTGCCTCTCATAAAAAAGGCGAAGGAGCTAAATAACCTTCGCCTAATACATCAATACGTTGTTCTAGCTATACCAGCTCAGCTTGCAGCCAAGGCCAGCCTTGTTTCTTACGGCTTAGAGTATCCGCCATCATCAACATGCCTTGCTGTTCATGTTTCACTAGTTTCTCAGCCCACTCACCTTTATACAATAAACGTGTTGTCGCTGAAGTAATGTCAGTTAGCATCACCGCAGCAAAAGCTAATCCTTCTTCGTCACAACGACGCTGAAGATCCGCTTCCAGAGCTTCAATCATACCGTCCACTTGTTCAAGCGTCGCCAGCTCTACTTGACCAACAACCACTTGACGCTCATTAAACGGATACGCTTTAAGGTCTTTTTCAACCAGCTGTGCCGCGGTTAATCCTTCAATATTTGTTTTTGCGATCAGTAGGTTTTTAATAAATGCGTCAAGATCAGTGACACCCGCATAACCCGCTAACTCCGCCACTGCATCCTTATCTTTATCGGTGCAAGTTGGAGAAGCAAAACCAACCGTATCGGAAAGAATCGCAGACATCATTAACGTCGCAAGCGGACGAGTAATTTCCACTTCTTCCATCTTAAATAAGTTAAATAGAATTGTGCAGGTACAGCCTACAGGCCAAATCCATGCTTCCAAAGGATTCACTGTCATCACATCACCAAGGCGGTGGTGGTCAACAATACCTAGAATTTCTGCTTCATTCACATCATCCGGTGCTTGAGCAAGGTCAGAGTAATCCACTAACCAGATTTTCTCGCCAGCAACACCCGTGCACATTTCCGGCGCTTCCACACCAGCTTGTTCAACAATATATTGCGTTTCTCTATTTAACGGGCCTTGGCGAACTGCTTTTGCTTCCAGACCACGAGCTTTCAATAATTCAGTAGCAACAAGAGCGCTACAGATACTATCACTATCAGGGTTCTTATGACCGACAACTTGAATCATGTTTTTTCCTATACATGTCTAATTATAGTTCTACTAGCAATAACCATCGCTGTATCACATTTTATATCAATATGGGTGAATGATAGTGCTTAGAACACCATGATACAACCCTGTTTCTATTGGGTGTTACTTTACCTGATTTATTTATTTTGTCATCGCGTCAGAACAGTTTTTAATTAATATACTCAAATGACCTCAAGGTGCTTGTTCAGCGAGAATTTATTGGCTGCTGATCAAGGCACTGATTTGAGGGGGCATAGTCATTCTACGGCAAGAATCAGTAACACAGAGCAGGAGCCAATAAAACTCGCCCTTTGGGAGCACATCAACACGCCCATTTCTGCGTCAGATAATCTTGAAAGGGAATGCCATTCCTTCAATTATCTTTCTTGAACTGAACTTGTTGATGTTGCTCTGAATCCTGCATCTTGAGGTCACTTGAGTATACTTTAGTGAGACGAGCGCTTCGTTAACCATCAAACGCTTTCTCAAGGCAGATGCTTTTGATTAAACAACAATCTTTGTTTTATCAAGAACAGAGTGGATAGGCTGACCGTTATACTCAAACATACTTGAGTATATTGCTAAAGCATAAACGACAAAAAAAATGCCAGTCACAAGACTGGCATTTTTGCTTTAACAGTTATCTGTTAACTCTTATTTAGTCACCATAATTGGACCGCCAAATGCCGTCACTGGTGGTACTTCACCTTTGAACTTCTCAAAGTCAACCAGACAAGTGTTCGCTGATGTCGCTTGAGCAAGCTCAGAAGATGGAATATCTTGAGTCAATGTGTTTGGATCGCCATAAGTATCAATCGCACCAATCTTCTCATTTAGAGGACCGTACCAAGCACCTTCTTCAATACGTACCACACCTTGAGCATAGCTATCAGTTACAACTGCACCTGCTAGTAATTGTCCACGGTCATTGAATACACGAACTAGGTCACCGTCTTTAATACCTTTAGACTTAGCATCTACAGGGTTGATGTAGATTGGCTCACGACCTTGTACTGCATAAGTTGCACGCATCTCTTCAGACTCACACATTTGCGAGTGAAGACGCTTATCTGGGTGACAAGATTGCAACCAGAATGGGTGTTTCTTAGAACCCGGACCGCCGTGTGAACGCTCAGATTTTTCGAACCACATTGGGTGCTCTTGACAGTGATCATAGCCATAGCCTTTGATCTTACGGCTTGAAATTTCAATGAAGCCAGATGGTGTACCAAGTGCATTCGTTTCTGGATCATCACGGAATGCCGCATGGCGAACCCAAGGTTGACCTTTACCAGCGTCAAAGTAGCCTTCACTCCAGAACTGGTCAAACTTAGGCAGTTTAAATTTACCTTTGTTCGCTTTAACGCAGTTGTCGTATAAGCTGCGAACCCATTCCATCTCGTTCATACCGCGAGTGTATTCTGCATCACGACCGAAACGCTTAGTTAGGTCTGTCATAATGTCGAAGTCACTACGAGATTCAAACATAGGCTCAATAAGTTTGTTCATCGCGATAACACCGCGGTTAGAGTATGAGCCATAACCATCGATATCATTACGTTCAAACTGTGTACATGCAGGAAGTACGATATCAGAGAAACGACAGCTAGCTGTCCATGCAAACTCGATAGTCACTACCGTTTGTAGAGTTTGGAATGCTTTCTTCATGCGGTTGCGATCTTGGTGATGATGCCAAGGGTTACAACCAGAAATTACCATCATTTTATAGCCAGGAAGATTAACTTTGTTACCGTTGTAGTTAATTTCTTTTCCTGGTTCTACTAGACAGTCAACCCAACGAGCAACAGGGATAGTTGAGCTGTGGCCGTTAAAGTCTTTGTTGTCCCACTTAGGTGTTGTACCTTTATCAGGGTTGCTTGGGAAACCACCAGGCATAGCAAAGCCAGTTGATGGAACACCAATTGAACTGTAGTGGTGACCATAAGATACACCGCCACCTGGAAGACCAATTTGACCAATCATCGCCGCAAGTACAGCACCCATCCAGTATGGTTGCTCACCATGTTCTTGACGTTGAATACACCAACCAAATAGAAGCTGTGTACGGCCTTTAACTAGAGTACGAGCAAGTTTGCGAATATCTTCCGCACTCATACCTGTAATTTCAGCAGCCCACTCAGGTGTTTTTTCTACTTTGTCTTTTGTCTCGCCGTTAACATAAGCGATGAACTCTTCAAAGCCTAGACAGTATGTGTCAACGAAATCTTCATCATAAAGTTCTTCTTTATACAATGTATGAGCAAGTGCCAGCATTAGAGCAACGTCTGTTTGCGGGTTAACATACATATGTTCGTTGTTTAGATAACGCTGTGTTTTGTTCTTAACTGGGTCGATAGAGATAACATTAATCTCACCTTTCGCCACTTTATCTTTAAGTTGCTCTAGATACTCATAAGATTCGTGAGTTTCACATGCCCAACCAACCTGAAGGTTTTTCACTGGATCGTTTGCCCACATAACAATGTTGTCACTGTTTGCTAAGATCTCAGTCCAAGAAGTTCCTTGCGCGTATACTTCTGTTGAACCTAATACGTATGGTAGTACTGTTTGACCAGCACCTGTTGAGTAGTCACCCACTTTCTTAATGTAGTTACCATGCATTGCAACAGCGCGACGCATATGGTTACCAGCTGAGTGGAACTGACCCGTTGTACGCCATCCTGTTTGACCAGCATGAAGCGCCCATGGACCGTAATCTTTTTGTACACGCTCTAGTTCGTTATAGAAGAAGTCTAGTGCTTCGTCCCAAGTTACACGAACAAAACGGTTGTTACCGCGTGTATCCGCAGCGTACTTATGTTTTTTCAGCCAGTCTAGACGCACCATTGGGTAACGTACACGTGATGGGCTGTAGATAATCCCTTTGATACCGTTTAGCATTTCAGTTGGATACTTATCCAGTTCTAAAGGTTTAATTTCTTCAACCTTATTGTTCACTACGCGAGCACGGAACGCGCCCCAGTGTGAACCAGATGTTTTCCACTCGCCTGCATCTGCTGCATTGGCAGTTGCTGACATAAGTAAGCTTGGACCAATTACCGATGCAGCACTTGTTGCCGCCGCACCTTTAAGAAAGCTTCTTCTTGTAATAGTCATAGGGTACTACTCCTTTAACTTAATGATGACCTTCAGAAAAATCTGAAGAATGTTTTTGTAAATATTTTAAAATGAGTGTTTCACTGTCTTTATCAAAGTTTACAAACGCTAGCATTCCGTTAAACATGCTAGGCCATGTATTAGTGTCAAAGTGACCTTCTTCTGGCTGTGTATGACAAGTCGAACAGTTTGATTGATATGCTTCTTTTGATTCATCCCAAATTAGGTCAAAAGAGTTGAGCATATCGGCTTTTTTCAGCCACAGTTTGGCGGTAACACGCTGCCAAGGAAGACCCGTTAGTTCATCCACTTTCTTCTCAAACTTCTCGACAACGGCTTTGTTCTTAGCGGTCTTTTTCTCTAATGTCGCAGTAGGGATATTCATACCAAAGTCTTCTTGAATAACTCGAGCAAACCCACGTGCTTTACGCCAGCCAGCAATTTCGATTTGAACGATATCACCTTCGTTAGCAATCACTTTTACCGCTGAAGCTGGTGCTAGAGTACCTGCTGGCTTCTCCATCTTTTCATCTTCAAACAGTGGCAAGTATTTGGTGCTGACAATGGTTTCACCAACTGAGTAATCGGTATTTTTGGCTTCTTCCGCTAATTTCTGCGTCATTGCGCCGGCACTATTCATACCTTCCGGCAGTTGGTGAGCGATGCCTTTATGACAATCAACACAACTTTGGTCTTTTTCTGCAGCAGGAATCATCGCGGTTTGCGCCGCTTTGGACATGGTATCGAAGTCCATGGAGCTATAGTTGTGGCAGTTTTTACACTCTAGTGAACCGTTAGCACTGAAACGGTCCCATTCGTGTTGTGCTAGCTCTAGACGACGCTCTTCAAATTTTCCAGCTTCATCGTAGTTGCCAAAAATTTGTGCATAGACCTCTTTCGACGCTTGCATCTTACGAGCAATTTTGTCTGTCCAGTTATGAGGAACATGACAGTCAGGACAAGTGGCACGTACTCCAGAGTTGTTCTTCCAGTGCACAGTCTCTTGCAGCTCTTTATAAACATTGGCTTCCATGGTGTGGCAGCTAATGCAAAATTCTTCGGTGTTAGTCGCTTCTAAAGCAGTGTTAAAACCACCCCAGAAAATTACACCCGCAATAAAGCCGCCTAAAGTAAGTACACCTAAACTTATGTGCACTGCCGGCTTTGTCATCGTGGTCCAGATACTTTTGATAATGGATGTCATGATCGCTTCTCTAAAAAATTAAAATCAAAATAGGTACAAAATTAACCATGAGTCCCAGGAGGGCCCATAAATAAAATTTGCATTATCCAAATCAGAAATCCGTATCCTCCAACAAAAGCAACGCTTAAGATTGGAAAAAGAACAACAGTAATTAGCAAGAACGATTTCCATTCCAAAGAACGTTCTTCCTGCCCACTACTTTTATTAACATTACTCATACATTTACCTGTTATGTAATTAGTTCATTCCGGTTAAACATGAAAAACACTGAATTACTTTACCTTTCTTTACAGAAATTCTAGACCACATAATTTGTGTGGTTCAATATAAGAACCTTGCTTTAGAGCCCTTATTTACTGGTTTTTTGATATGGAACGGAGATGTGTTTTAATAAGATTTAATGTGAAAAAACATGAACAGATGTGTAAAATTAATAATGTTATCAATATGTATTAATTGTTATTAACACGTATATCTTTGCACTATATTGGTACGATTATTCATCGCGAAAAGTTTTTAATTTGTCTCAAAAACAGTCAATATTTACGTTAATAAAATGTAAAATGCGAGCTAAGCCTCATATATATGGAATATCGATTCTCTGGCTTCAAATGGCGTTTATGAACTCAAGACATTGATGCCGTTTTAAATGCTGCCTGTTCGGGGCATTTAGGGTTAAGATAAATAACAACCACTTAGAAACATGAGATGACCTATGCAGTCTGCTATTGATATAACTTGGCTTCAGCTGGCTTTATTCTCAATCACACTCGTGATCCCGCTAGCAATAAGTCGTTACTATCAGCTACAAATGAATCGAGAGATATTGATTGCAACGGTGCGAATGGCCGTTCAACTTACTTTGGTGGGTCTCTACTTACAGTTTGTTTTCGAGCTAAATAGCGTAGCACTGAACATTACTTGGCTGGTGATTATGGTCTTGATAGGTGGAAGTGCCATTATCGACAAGGCCAATTTGCCGAAAAAACGGTTGATGATTCCGGTGGTATCCGGACTTTTCATCGGTCTTCTCCCCGTTATCTTACTACTCTGCTTTTATGTTATTGAACCAAGTCCTTGGTACAGTGCGCAGTATTTAATCCCCATATCGGGAATGTTGTTAGGCAACAGCCTTAGCGGAAACATTGTTGCTCTACAAAACTTATACGATGCATTTGAACAGAGAAAAGACGAATACCATGCGGCTTTATCACTGGGAGCGTCCGTTAAGTATGCATCAGTACCTTTTGTCCGTACTGCCATGCAAAAAGCCCTTGCGCCCATACTAGCGTCAATGACAACCACAGGGTTAGTCACGCTGCCTGGCATGATGACCGGTCAAATTCTTGGAGGAGCAAGCCCCTTGCTCGCGATCAAATACCAGTTGGTCATTATGATCGCCATCTTCGTTATGATGAGTATTTCTCTTACTGTCTCTTTGCAATTGAGCATAAAACAGACAATCACAAAAGAGGGCAAAGTACTGATAAAATTTATTAAAAAATAGCTTGCACTTTCTCTATCCCGAGAAAATCAAGCTTAGCAGAGTTTATCCACAGATAATGTGGATAAACTGTTTTAAAACTGACCATTTTAGTCAAAGGTAACAATTCTGGTGATTGTTGCTTGTTTCACTTGATAGAGCGCTTTATGGTTTTAGTTAGAAAATAACTACTTTGAGAACACAGCATGAAATATAGCCAAGAAAACATCGCAGAACTTAACCTTCTTCTTCAATTTGATATCAGTAGTTCTGCAACAGGTATTAAAGTTCATCAAGAAGCAGCAGCCGAAATGAAAAGTGCTGTGGCAAGTCTATATAGCAAAGGACTATGTACCATGCCCGACGGCGGTTATCTTACTGACGAAGGAATAGAAATGGCAGAACTGGCAGATAAACTGCTACGCGTAATTTCAGCTTAATATGTCAGGTGCTATAGCCATTGTTGGTGGAGGCTGGCTCGGTCAGCCTTTAGCCTTATCTATACAGCAGCAAGGAGTACATCCGGTATACGTCACTCGCACAAGCGAGCAAGGTGTTAAAGAGCTACAACATGCGGGCTTAAATGGCCTCTTGCTCAAACTGCCATTCACCAATCAAGATCAAACCTCTCAATTTGTTCAATCGCTAATAGAAAAAAATGTTTCCACCATTATTGGCAGTTTCCCGCCGGGGTTTCGTAAAGGACAAGGTCAACAGTACTTGTTACAGTGGCAAGCTCTTATTGAAGTGGCAAAACAAGCCAATATAGATAATGTGATTATGGTCAGTTCAACAACAGTTTATCCACAGGTGTCAGGCACAGTCAAAGAGGAAGATGCCACTCTTCAACTGGCAGCCAATAACGCACTATTCTCCGATAATGCTCGTACCATGTTGGCAGCAGAACAAGCCTTAATAGAGTCGACATTGGGATATATGATTGTTCGCTGCTCGGGGTTATTCGGACCAAATCGACATCCGGGAAGGTTTGTCAGTAAACTAAAATCGATCAGCAGTGCAGCACCTGCCAATATGCTACATTTACACGACGCCATTGGTGTTATTCAGTTCGTACTCTCTCGTGTAACCCATCAGATCATCAATGCCTCTTCTCCTGCATTAGTCTATAAATCCGAATTTTATCAAACAGCACTCCAGCAGTATGATGCCACTCTTAATATGCCGGAAATAACAACGACAGCAGACAAGCAAATATCTTCACAGAAGCTACAGCAATCTGGCTATCATTTTGTTTACTCTAACGCTATCGATGGCCTTCAGCACTGCTAAGGTGTCATCATTTAATAAGTACCAACTTCATCCGAGATACTCTCTTCATTACGGTCTGTTGGCCTTTCGAAACTATTTTTGCAACAGGTGCTTTATACTGCGTGATAAGTCGTTTACATAGAGTAACTATGCGGCTCTTCTCATGCCTTGCTCAAACCGCTTTCAGATGGAACAAAATCTGTTCTCGAAAATTCAACAGACTCTTGTAAATATCACCTCAACCTGCACCTCTTGTTGTGAATTTTGGTAACAGAACCTCCAGCCCTGCTTGGCACAAATGCGTTTGACCAACTCAAGTCCTAAACCAAAACCACTAGAGTGGTCACCCTGATAAGAACTGTGGTTGGACACGGTAACCGTCTCATCCGAAACGAATATACTGATCTCACCCTGCTCTGCATACTGAAAAGCATTACGGATTAGATTGCTCATCACGATTTCTATTAAAGCGGGATTAACGAGGCAACTCCCCTCACCTTTAATGGAAACACTTAATTGCTTGTGCTGCTTTAAATAATCAAGTCGTGTTATTAACTCCTCGCTCATTTGTCGCAATGAGACCGACTCAACCTCCAACTCTTCTTTTGATTCTCGTGCTAACCACAAAATCGTTCGACTGAGAGTCGTCATATTTTCAACCGCATGCTTTGCTCTATTTAAAGGCCGGGATTCGCCAATTTGTTCATCGAGCGTATCCAAACTGGCCTGCATTATAGCGAGTGGCGTTCTTAACTCGTGGCTGGCATTACGTAGAAATTGGGTTTCTCTCTGATTATAAGCGCTAATCCTCTCAACAGCTGACTCCAGTTGCTCCGCCAAGTCATTCAGCTCCTCATAATCATAAACAGACTTTGGCTGCTGCTGCTCCGTGCCCAGTTTTTCCGCCCACAGTTTTAGATGAACAAACGGCTTTCCTAAACTTCTCATCCACCAGGCAACCAACGCAAAAAGAAGCAGCATAAATACCGCGATGGCTATCAAGCTTTGCATAACGATTATTTTAATGTACTTCTCAAAGTAGCGTTCAGAGTACTCACTAGAGTACTCTCCTAACCAATAGATTATCTCTCCAGACTCGAGTGGAAGCTTCATCAACTCAAGGTAGATAAGCTCGCCATTTAGTTCAGCTTCCTTACTCTCGGGTTTATTCAAAATAAGAGTATCGGGGGATTGATATTCTGTTTTTACATACTCAGGCAACTTCTCCCAGTGACGATAAACGTTAGAGTTAGACAGCAAAGACACCTCTACATCAGTAAGTTCATTTTGCTGTTCTAACTGACGAGATAAGCTGATCGCTTCAATTTGAATATCGACATCTGCAGCCGTATCAATACCGAAAATGTACTGGACCGTAATAATGCCAACCATGAAGACAACCAATATTGAACCAAACATGATCAACTTTCGTGACAAGCTTTTCTGTAAAGATACCGCTTTTCTTTTCATTGCTGTTCCTTCAACTGAATACCGGAGTTGATGCGCGTATGCAGCAGTGGGGTTTGATAGGGCTTATCCAGCACTTTTCTTAATCGACTCAACTGAACTTTAAGGTTGCTAGAGTCGGGATCACCTTCCGGCCAAATCAACGCTTCCAACTCTTTTCTTGGCACCACTCTTGGGCTCTCTTTCGCCAGATAGAGCAATAATTGCCAGCCAACAGGCGTCACCTTAATTAAATCCCCTGCTCGGCGTACCTCTTGAGAAGGAATATCGAGTACTAAGTCAGCGATAGTGATCGTCTGTTGATTTCTTGCACGACTTCGCTTTAACAACGCCTCAATTCGTGCCCACACCACTGGCATTGGACACGGCTTTACAACAAAATCATCTACCCCACTGCGAAACCCTGCAAGCTCATCTTCCATGGTATCGTAAGCTGTCATCATTAGTACCGGCGTTTGGATATACGCTTCTCGCAACAGAGAACAGACTTCATAACCGTCCATCTTTGGCATATTCACATCAAGAATAATCACATCAGCACTCTCTTGTTTTGCCAGCGCCAAACCACTTGAACCGTTATAGGCGAAGTCACACTCCACTCCTTTTAGTTCAAAGTAATCCGCTAATGCCGCAGAAAACTCACTATCGTCATCAATGATCAATACTTGCATCGTTTAGCCCCAGTTCTTGTTTGCGCTCTTTAGTCGCGAGCTTATCTTGCACATCCACCACTATCGCCAGCAATACCGGAATCAGTATCAAGGTAATACCGGTTCCAAATAGTTCACCATAGGCTAAAGAAACAGCCGCAGGAATAAGATATTGCGCTTGTTCCGAAGTCTCTGACATCAACGGATATAAGCCTGCAAATGTCGTTACGGTTGTTAAAAATATCGCCCTTAATCGAGTGAGTCCAGTTTCAACCAATAACTTGTGCAGTGACGCTTTACTTCGCCCCACCCTGCGCTGTCGATTAAAGCTACTGATTAATACTAGGCTATCATTTACGATAACTCCGGCTAACGCCATCATACCGAGAAATGACAACATACTTAATGGGATCCCCAAAGCTGCATGCCCAAGAACGGCACCGACAAAACCAAACGGAATCACCGACATGATAACAATAGGTTGAACATAACTCTTCAGTGGCACTGCCAGCAGTGCGTAAATAGCGATCAATGAAATGATCAATGCTTTCTTGATATTTTCTTTCGATTTTTTGCTCTCTTCCAGCTCACCCGCTTGTTTAATCACTAAGTCAGGCCAACGCAGATGCATTTCTTTAAACGCCGAATGCGAGAGGTCGTCATATAAATATTCTGCAGACGTTACCCCTTTATCAACCTGAATGGTGATATTGGAATATTGGTTACCATTTTTACGAATAATTTCGCTGCGCTTATATTCAAAGTTCACATCGGCAATCGCGTTAAGAGGAAAAGCCTGCCCTTTATGGTTTCGTATCTGTACCAAGTTTAGATCCAGTAAAGAGTCACGAAACTTCTTAGGAAAACGAATTTCCACACGAACTTCTTCATTTCCTCGTTGCATTCTCTGCACCTCTAAACCACCAAACTTATTGCTAAGTTGATCGGATAGATTCCGCTGGGTTAACCCCAACTGCTTTGCGTGTTCTTTAAGAGTGAAGCTAAGTTGAGGCACGGTACTTTTTAAGTTGTCTCGTACACCTAGCACACCATATTGTTGTTTAATTTGCTCAATCAGATATGTTTTCGCTCTCTGTAACACGTCACTATCACTATGAATAAGCACGAGTTGCATGTTAGGCGTGGTGCTCCCTTCCGAGGTTCCGAAATTCACATTCCACGCGGCAGGAATGTCTCCCACTAGAGTCCGCCAACGATTAACCACCGCTTTTGGCCCTAACGTTCTCGTCTCTTGCGGCAGCAACTCCGCTTCCACCGAAATGGTTTCATCACTGACGATTATCAATAGTTTTTCTATTAATGACTGACCAGCTTCGTTGTTTATCGTTTCAGCGGCACTGCGAATCAGCTCGGCATTTTTCTCCACCAGCTCAAGAGGAGTATTGGCATGATGGGCGATATTAATAGAGACAAAATCTCCGGGAACCTCAGGGAAGAACACCGTTCTTACCACATTCTTTTGTACTAAGGTAAAGCTGCCAATTAATACGGCAATGAAAAGCACAATAACAGAGTATCTATGCTTAATTGACCAAGAAAGTACCGGAGCATAAATCCGTTTTCCAAACGCCTCTAGCGTGTTATTAGCGACACGCTGAACTCTGTTCTGCTCACCCACCCGGGTATGCGCTAAATGAGCCGGTAAGATCAGTTTGGATTCAACTAATGACATAAATAGAGCGGCGATCACCACCCATGCAAAACCTGAAAACAGTTTGCCCCACTCACTGCTTATTTGAGTCATTGGCATAAAGGCGGCAATAGTGGTTGCGATACCAAATATCGTTGGTATGGCAACAATTTTCACGCCTTGTTCGGTGGATTGAATCGCGGTAAGGCCGCTCTTCTTCGCCTTCATTCTGTTTGAATAAACGCTCTCTCCCACTACGACAGCATCATCAACCAAGATGCCCAACACCAATATAAAACCAAAGGTGGTGATTTCATTGAAGGTATAGTTGAGGAATCTTTCTCCCATAAATACAAATGTTCCAGCAATGGCAACAGGCAAGCCAGCAGCCACCCAAAGAGCCAATTTGGTATCAAGAAACAGTGCCAAGAGCAGGCTAACTAGTAATACCCCTTGCAGCGCATTGCTTTTTAACAAATCCAACCGCTGATCAATATAGCGACTAGTATCTGCCCATACGGTGACTTTAATATCATCAGGTAGCTGGGGCTGAATCTTTGCTAGCACCGCACTAACTTCTTCACTTATCTCTTTAACATCACTCTTATCTCCAGCCATGACTTCTATGCCCAAAGCTGGTTTGCCATTAAAACGAACTTTAACTTCATGTTCGGCATAGTTATCTACGGATTTTAGAACATCTTTTATTCGAACGGCGTAACCATTCTCGGTGGTTTTAATAATGACATCTTCATAATCTTTGGCGTAGTAACCTTGTTGATCGGCACTTAGAGTTAGGTTGCCGGATTGTAATTTTAACAAGCCACTTTTGCCGGTAATGGAGAAGCGATTTACCGCTTCAGATAGATCCGCAAGAGTGAGTGCGTAAGCTTTGAGAGCAAAAGGGTCAACTTCTAGTGTGACTCGGCTATGCTCTTCTCCCCAACTTTTCACCTTGCTGATACTCGGCTGAGAGAGAAGGCGTTTTTTCACCTGTTTTAATACTCGTTGTCGAGTATTAATATCTTCGCCACCATAAACTTGAACGATCAAAGCAGAGAACTTAAAGGCTTCCTGCTCTATCACCGCTTTCTCTGCTGCGGAAGGCCAGTTTTCAATCGCATCCAATTTTTGACGAATAGCGACGGTCAGTTTGTCTAGTGGGTAGTTGTCGGTTCTCACGACTTGAACATAACTATTTGAACGACTTGAAGAGGAAAAAATGTCTTTTACCCCATTGATGCCTTCCAGTGCCCTTTCTATCTTTGACGTTAAACCTTGATCAACCTGCTCCGCTGTTCTGCCAGAGAAATAGGTAGAGATACTGATGCTATTTGCTGGAAGCTTAGGAAATGCCTCCGACCTTAATCCTGTTAACGTCAAATAGCCGGATACCAGTATCATCACCATTAGCAAATTGGCAGCCACTGGGTTTCTCAAGAACCAACTCATCATTGTGCAGCTCCTTCGATAGCATCTACTCTTGCGCCTACTTTCAAGCCATCATGACTGTATTTCACGACTCTTAGTGACGAGTTCTTAGTTGAGGTGACATAGATGCTACTGTCGTTCGCGCTCAGTATTTGTGGCTTCCAATTGCCGAGTCTGTTTTGCTCATCAACGTACCAAACCAGACCCGATGGACTCATCGCTGTTTTAGGTATTTGTACCGCGTCAGATCGTCGCTTTCCTTGTAGAGTGACTTCAACAAACATCCCAGGTAAACCGTCGCTAAGCTCTAAGTAGATAAACCGCTGTCGGCTAAGAGGATCAATAAAGCCCGCTTTTCGGATACCTGTTACTTTTATGCTCTGTTGCTGTTGAGTGTTAGCCGATACAGCCTTAACTTGAATGTCATCAATAGTTAAACGCTCCGGCAGAACTTGCCACTGCTTCTCAGTCAGTGCCACCGCCACTTCACGGACACCAGCGTTAAATAACGTTAATAACGCTTGTCCGTTTTGAATCGCTTCGCCGGGATCAATACTACGCTTTGCAACGATAGCGTCATAAGGGGCATACACTTTGGTAAATGATAGTTGCAGTTTTTTGTTCGCTAGGTTTGCCTGCGCCGCTGCGACATCCGCTTTCGCCTGCGCAACCTGTGGTTCTTTAAACACGATGGAAGAGGTTGGTTTTCCCTTGTTGCCTGCTAATTTCCAGCCCCGTTTTGCTGCCGCCATTTTACTCTCTGCGATAGCTAGCGCGGCCTGTGCTTGTAGCAAACGTGCCTTCGCTTCTTCGACGCTCAATTGATAGCGAGAAGGCTCAAATGAAGCAAGAAGCTGCCCTTTTTTAACCTTGTTTCCTTGCTCCAGACGAGAGTCAATAAAGTCAACTCGGCCTTGAACTTGAGCAACAATATCAGTTTGCCATTTCGCTTTCACTTCGGAATAAAGGGTCATTTTTTTTCTTGCGGTAACTAATGAGGCCTCCACCACTTCAGTTGTGGGCAGAACCCGAGCTTTACTCTCTCCTTCCTGCCACTCCACTGGAGAGGTAAACCAGAGATAACTCGCCGACAACACCAACGAGGCGACGATAAAAACAATCACTTTTTGCTTCATTTATAGACCTTAACCGTTCCTACTAGATTGGCGAAAAGTCTATATCAATGGGAGTAAACATCACGTTAACGAGGGGCTTTGGCTATGGTAGAGAAGAGAGCTACAGCAGAGAAAACGCGGCAACCAAGACAAATAAAGAGTGGCAGAGAAAAACGCCAGTGCGATTGCACCGGCGTTGTATTTACAGTCTATTCAGACAAAACTCTCTGAGCTAGCCGCAAAAATAAGTTAAGCAGCGTGGTTGTCATGCTCGACGGTTTGTCCAAATCCCCTCAAACCAACAACATGAACATGTTCATGGTCTTTAAAGATTTTACGAACCAGTTTATAGGTGGTTCCTTTCTCAGGGCTAATATTTTCTGGAGCCGCAATCAATAACTGCATATCAAGACGATCACACAACTCAAACAGGGTAGAAATAGATTTACTATCTAGTCGTGCTGCTTCATCCAGAAACAGCAGACGACACGGAATAATATCTTTACTTCTTAAACGACGAGACTCTTCTTCCCAGCTTTGAGTGACCATCAGCAAAATGGATTGTCCGGTCCCTATCGCTTCACCAGTGGAGAGAGCACCTGACTCAGCTTGTAACCAACCATCGGTACCACGATTAACTTCAACGCTTAACTCTAGGTAGTTACGATAATCTAATAGCTCCTCACCCAAAAGTTGTGGCGAACGCTGTCCCATATCGATATGAGGGTTCACCCGCTTAAACATTTTCGCCATTGCTTCAGAGAACGTAAGACGGTGGCTCTCAAACAGATCTTTATGCTGTTGTTGTTGCTGCTCTAAGCTGGTTAACAATATCTGGTGGCTTTCACGAATATTGACATTCAGACGAACCCCTTTCACTTGACCAAAGTTAATATTAGATAAGCCTTGGTTTAGCATTCTTATTCGATTCTGCTCTCTGACAATGGTCTTCTTAATAATATTGGCAACGGATTCAGAACTGATGGAGAGACGGCTCTCTCGCTGAGATAACTCTTCAGCCAAACGTGCTAACTCTATCTCCATCTCCTCAATCGCTTCTACCGGATCATCAGTATGGATAATGTCCTGTCGAATACGCTCTTTTAGATGTTGATATACCGCAATGTAGAACATCACTTTGCGTTCAGGGTAAGCACTGTCCTCTGACAGCCTCAATGCATCTCTTAAAGATTCATTGTCCGCAACCGCGAGTCGTAAGGCACCAAGAGATTTATCAGACATGGATCTTAACTCTCCTGCTGACTTATACGCGAGTTCACGACGGTAAAGCCGCCTTTGAACATCATTCTCTTTAGCAAGATGAAGCACGTTGCACCAACCCGACTTAGCGACAACAACCAATGAACGTAACTCAACATATGCTTTCTCTGTCTTGTTACGCTTTTTCATTAAACTTTTAATGGTAAACTCTATCGCGGTAGCATCTTTACCCAGTTGGGCGATTTCCTGTCTTGACGCTTGTAGCTGTTCAGTTAGTAGCTGTTTATTTTCACTGGCTCTCTGCTCCGTACCATGCTCAACAGCAACACCAAACTCGTTAAACTCGTTTAAAAACTCGCTGACGGTTTCTGACTTAGCTTGATAGGCACTCTTTAATGAGACAAACACTTGGTTATACTGACTGGCTTGATGACGAATAGACTTGGCCGATTCTCGGTATTTACTTCTCAGTAGTTCTGCTTCTGCCAGTTTTTTGGTGAGCTGTTCGCTTAATTCACTGCTGGTCTCTAACATATTGGCTGAGTCAGAGTAGCTAAAATGGCTGCTACGTTTACACACATCTTCGATAGCAAAAATCTGTGCTTTAACCTGTTTTAACTCATCTTCTAGTTGTTGATAGTTGGAATCCAAGCCATCCAACTGACCTGGGTCAACTTCAAGTGAAGCTATAAGCGGCTTAAGATCTAAAATCGACCTTTTATGCTGAGTGATAAAACCTCTGCTTTGCTGCAAACTGGCTAACTTCTCTTCATTTTCAGAATAGCTAATCGACAACGCTTGATTAGCCAGCATGGCATATATTGGCTGAACAGCGGCCAAAAGATGTAACGCTTGCTTGTCTAACGACATCTGTGAAACAAGCTGTTTCTCTTGCTGTTCAATTTCAGCTAACTGTCGAGTAAATTGCTTCTTGTCATTGCTACGGTCGTTACGCGCTTTGTCTGGATCTTGCTCAAAAGCGATTTGAATATGATTTTCTACAAACTGGCTAAAGCCAAGATACAAACGCGAAAGCTTTTGCGCATCAAACGCCACACTTGCATGCTGTTCTACAATTTCCGCTCGGTCGTCACGTAGCTGTTGTACGCGTTGCTCTCGCGCAGCACGACCAAAAAGAGACATTTCAGGAATGCGTGAGTAACGCATTTGCCTATCACTAAACTGAACACATACCGCCCCTTGCAGCTCTTCTACCGCAAAAGAGGTATCATCAAATGCATCAGGCTCTCCTTGAATAATATAAATATCTTCAGGGCAATCGGTGACAGACAGCAACTTGCTTTTGATATCCGTTAAATCCGGTACCACAATCGCGTGGCGCGCAGGCCCGTACATAGCACTAAAATAGGGCGCGTCTTCTACAGCAATATCATCATAAATTTCCGATAATAGTACCCCACCAATCGTCTCTGCAATCTCTTTGAGTCTGGCGTCATCTGAGTTCCCCGGCAACGCCAGCTTTTCAACTTCTGCATCGATCCTGTCTCGTTGAGCTGCCAACTGATCCTTTCGTTGGACTTGTGTCGTTTCCTGTTCCATCAGCTTTTGCATCTGTTGTAATACGACATGGCTGGAGGTTAATGCTAGTCCGCTCTGCTCTTCTAGTTTTAACCTAGCACTGTTCGCCTCTATCCACCGAGGTGCGATAGAAACCAAACGATCAATCTCTTCATCAATCTGGTTAATGTTTCGAGTTAACTCGGCCTTATTGTCTCTAAGGCGCTGATGGGTCTGTTGCGCTTTCTCTATTGAATTTTGATGTTGACTATTTTGTTGTTCAACCACATCACTGTTTGTTAACTCAATCTCCGTGAGAGAGTGATATTTTTCACACAGCCGTTTGGCGTTGGCTTGCTTTTCAATGTCACTTTTTAGTTGTTGTTGAATCGCTCTCCAGCCAGACTCATTCTCCAACTCAGCTTCCATTTTGTTAAGCTTGCTTAACCACTCTTTTGCAATATCAGCGGCATTATCACGGCTGGCGTCACCTTGGATTGAGCAAAGCAACTCATAGCCTTTTTCAAATTTTTCCGATTGGGCAGAGGCAACATCAAGCTTATGTTTTACTTCAAGTAACAGCGCCGTTTTGCTCTGTTCTAGCTGTTTGTAATGGGCTAAATGAGTTTTCGCATTTGCGGCCTCTAGCTGTGACTCTTCTGTTAATTGAATAGCCTTGGTTAATGCTTCCATCGCTTGTTGATATTGAAGAGCACGTGTCTGCTGAACATCTAACGCTTGCTGGTAATCCGCAAGTTGCGACTGCAAACTATCCACATCGTTTTCCGCCAGCAGCATCTTCTCTTCAATCTGTTCAACTTGCTCATTGACCTCTTCTACAACTAACGCTTGTTCTTGTACCTTCTCACTTAACTGTTCTAAATCCTGTTGATACTTATCGATTTTCTCTTTTTGTCGAATGGCATTTTGTACGAGTTGTAAAAACTCAGATGCTGATTGCTGCTCTTGCTCTAAAGTGGACTCTTTCTCGACCCATTTCTCTAACGACAGCTCTATCTGATTAAAGTTGTTGTTCTGTTCAATGATCTGCTTTTTGGTCGAAAATAGCTCACCGCGTAGCGACAGTATCTGGTCAATATTGTTTTTCCTGTCATTGGCATTACGCATATAATCAGAAGCAACATAGTTGGTAGATTCGGTAATTAAATGCTTAAACAGATCACGATCTGCTTGGGTAGTTTTGATGGCTTCTAATGTTAAGCGATTCTCACGAAGTGCCGACTCCATGTCTTGAAATGCTTTTTTAACGCCACCGTTTTGAGGCAATAAATAGTCGCGCAGAGATCGAGTGATCGCACTTGAAATGCCCCCATACAGAGACGCTTCAATAAGACGATAAAACTTAGAGCGATCGCCACTGTTGCGAAGTTTCTTAGGTAAAACACCCATATCAAACATCTGCGAGTGATACTCAGCAACCGAATTAAAGGCTTTGAAGCTCACCTGTTCCAAGGTGCTGATATGCTGCTTTATCTCAGGTAACGCTTTCACTCTTGCTTGTGATCCTGACAGCGACTCTATCAGAATGTCCGTTGGCCGAATGTCTTTATCCAGCCCTTGAATAACAAATGGTTTTATATCGACTTTCTTATCTCTTCCTGCGACCTGCTGCAACTTAACACCAAACAAAATACGTTGCTGGCGCGAGTTAACAATGTCTAACACAGAAAAACAGACACCTGGCTGCAACTTACCAAACAGACCTTTGTCTTTTGATGCTTGCGAGCTCCCAGCTTCAGTAGTATTTCTAAAGTGCAGTAAACTTTGATCTGGAATTAAAGCGGTAATAAATGCCGCCATAGTGGTGGATTTTCCAGCACCATTGCCTCCAGATAAGGTTGTCACTAAGTTATCAATATCAAATGTTCTAGCAAAAAAACCATTCCAGTTAATCATGGTTAACGATTGATATTTACCTCTTTCAATCATGCTAGCGCCTCATCTGTATCACTTGGTTGTTCAGGTTGTTTTTCAACTTTTTTTTCAACAACGGCTTCGCCATCTTTGATTAGTCTTATTTGTGCTTGTTGCAGATCATCCCCTAAACGTGCATCTGCGCCAAAGCGGAATACGGCTTCACTGATAATAAATTTTCCTTCTTCACCCATTGAGTGAACCATGCCAATTTTCTTTAATCGTCTTAATGACGTTCTCACCTTTTCAAACAGTTTTTCTCTGTCCAAGTCAGAGCCTGTCGCTCTGTTGGTCACTAGCTTTATAAGTTTTTTCTCGTCGCTTAATGACAACAACTCTTCATAGAGATCGTGATGGCTAAAAATGCCTTCATTGGCAAGGCGTTCTGGGCTTAAATAGAGATAACACAACACTTTACCCACCAACATGTCGAGTTCCGTTAATACACTTCGTCCTATTAATGAAGCGTTACGAGGCCTTAAATAGAAGAAGCCTTCTGGCGCTTTAACCAGTTCCGTATTGTAACGCTGGTAAAATCCAACCAGTTCCGATTCAAAATCGGTCAATAGTGAGTGATTATCTAAATCATCACTAGAAATATGCCTTCCTGCTCTTAACGCACTATCAAGCGTCGGAAAAAGAGGGTTAGAAATTACTTTTGCCAGTTTCACTGACATGTATTCATCAAAATCTGTCGATGACATTCGCTTGTACCTTTGCTCCAAAATTGTTGATATCTGTCCAGTTAGGCTGAATCGCTTGGTAATCTGATTCGGAGTAACCCAACTTCACCGCTTGATCAATAATAATTCTGGCTAAATCAAAATGATGAGTATGAGGATGTTGAAGCAAGTACTCTTTAAGCACTTTGGCTAAATCTATATCCTCTTTATGTTGCTTGAAGCGCTGTAACATTTCCGCAATTCGTAATGACAGATCATCATGCACCTGTTGAACGTCTTCAAATTCCACCTCTTGCGGCACAAATCCGGTGACTTCATCATTACGTAGCACCATATCTTCATCACGTAGATCATGCAGTTTTTCTGCGCTGGCGTAGGTCAATAACCACGGCTCTTGCAAGTAGGCTTTTATTGATTGCCTCAACCGCTGACTAAAGGCTCGATTCTGGTCCATATCAATAGCAGTACGAATAAATTTGTGTACATGGCGGTCATAACCAATCCAGAGATCAATCGCTTGTTGTCCCCAGCGTATGATTCGGTCTAACTTCATCTGCAATGAGAAAAGGGCTTGTTCAATAAACTCAAGATCATGTCTTAAATAGATCGTATCTTGGACATCAAGCAGTTGGCTTTGTAACTGATCACTGGCAGCTTGAAGCGTGTTTTGCAGCTCAACCAAATTATCAGACGTTGCGGTTAACAGTACTTCACACTGGCTAATCGCTTCTCGCCAATTTTGATTTAACAGTTGAGCAATTTGCGCTTTTATCTCTTGCTGCTGTTCATCCATTACACGTTGATTTAAATCTATCTGGTCAAAAATTTCTCCAACGGAATACCTTAGTACTCCATAAACATTTTTTCTCCAATACTCCGCGTCTTCACCATCTTTTGCGGCATCAAGTACTTTGGCCATCTCATTGGCAACCATCGAAAGTTGAATTGAAAGCTTTAATTGGGAGAATTCTCGATGTCTTACATAATAGTCGGTGATGCTTACTCCTAAAGGAGAAAGCCTGTAAATACTCGCGGCGGAATTGATTTCACTGGTAAAACGACTGATCAATCTCTGGCTAACTAACTCATTAATGGCGTTATTTGCTCTAAATGAAATTAACTCAGAGTCCTGCTTATACTTTTGGGTGACAATGTTGAACGCGTCATGCAGCTCACCTTCACCCAGTTCTTCATCAAATTTTGTGCTCCCTAATAGCGAAATAGCGATTAAAAACGCTAAACGTTCACTAGAGAGATTCAATGAGAAATCATGTTGCTTTACCCAATCCACCACTTCATCAATGGGTTGATCGGTAATAGCAAATTCTTTATTGCTCACTGTTGTTCCTATCTAACTGTCTTTTTTCTTCGCCCACACGTGAATGTATCGACCAAGGGAGAGGTATGGTTCTTGTCTACAAAGCCTTTTTTCAAGCTCCAATACATCTTCAAATTGAAAATCGCCCATGTATTCCATATTGCCAATATAGTCATGAAATGAACGAATTCCTGATTTACCACATATTTCAAATCCGGCGTCTTCAATCCATTGATAAACCTGTTCCGGAAGCAGTCCTTTTTGTGGTTGTAACTTAAATCGTTTTCTATGCGGCATCCCTTGTAAAATATGAGGAATGTTGCCACAGATAACATTTTTGAAAACTAAGCCATGATGGTTATAAAACATAATCGACGCTACGCCATTAGGTTTTATCTGATTAAGTACAGTCTCCAATGCATGTTTTGGTTCAGCTAACCACTCCATCACCGCGTGAAATAGAACCATATCAGCTTTGTCGCTCAACTGAGTCGGCAACTCTTGAACCGGAGAGTGGTTAAAACGGTACTGCGCAGACAGTTGGTTTTTCTCTATCTCTTGCTTTGCTAACGTCAACATCTCTGAGGAGATGTCACACAAAGTGACTCGGTGACCAAGTAGCGCCAGTTTTTGCGACATCTGCGCTAAACCTCCCCCTGCATCAAGTATGTGGAGAGGGGTTTTGCTCTGGTCAAATTGTTGTATCGCATCCATTAAATCCTGCCAAACTATAGTCTGGCGAATGTCGCCTTTTTCTGATCCATAGATGTTCTTGGCAAATTTATCTGCGATGTCATCGAAGTTACGGTCTTCTATCACGCTGTCTGAGTTATCATTTTTCAATTTTGTTGCCTATTCTGGCATAGGAATGACAGGAATAAAGGGTTATGCTGAGTTTTTACAACTAAGTGATGGTTTTTCGGACTATTTAAGTATGTTTGAGCTGAAAAAAATATTATCGTCTCTATCAATGCCCCTGCCTGCGTTATTAATTGTTGGTTTTTTAGGCTTAGCATTGATTATGTTCACGCAGAGACACCGATTCGGTGTTCTGTTTGTATTCCTTTCTTTAACAGGGATCTTCCTCGTTTCATTTCAACCCCTTTCTACACGCCTATTGATGCCAATGGAACGAGAATACACAGCCTTTTTACCTACAGATCGAAGCATCGATTATGTGATGGTACTGGGCAGTGGTCATGTTGTTGATGACCAGATTCCTCCAACGTCGGAACTAAGTAGGACAGCATTAATGCGTTTAACAGAAGGTATACGCATTATTAGAATGTTTCCCGGCGCCAAATTGATTCTATCGGGCTACGCTGGTGGCGCAGAGTTTAGTCATGCAAAAATGATGGCAAAGGTCGCGCTAGCACTTGGGGTCGCTAAACCAGATATCATCTTGCTAGAAACCGCAAAAGATACTTGGGAAGAAGCGAGACAAGCCGCAGCCTTCATCAAACAGAGGGAGTTGGTCTTAGTCACATCGGCTAGCCACATGAAGCGTGCTCTAATGGAGTTTGAATCTGCTGGATTAGAACCCATCCCGGCACCAACCAACTACCTAGCTCAATCTAAAATAAATCAGCCTTGGGTTAAGTTCACCCCACAAGCTCGATATTTAGAACAGACAGAACGATACTGGCACGAAAAGCTTGGTGTCTGGTGGAGCCATATTCGAGACTCTATTATGGATTCGCCAACGGTTACAGCACCGGAAGCAACGGTCACTCAACCAGAGTAGGTGTCTTAAACAAGGGCATTAAGGTCTGTTGAGCAGCAAAAGATAGGCAGTTTTTTTAGCGGATAAGCTGTAGGAGTTTTACTTGAGTCACACAATTTATCTCGCTATTGCTCTTTTTTTTTCTATTTAGTGGCTGGTAAAAATTTAATTTCTGTTCTACTTCTCAATTTCAAACAAAAAAACCGAGGTTAATACCTCGGTTTTTATTAATAATTATATTAATTTATTAATGTTTACTATCAATCTCCTGCAAACATATAACCTTCACCATGTACGGTAACAAATATTTGCGGGTTTTTAGGGTCATATTCCATTTTGGCTCTAAGACGTCTTATCAATACATCTATGGTTCTATCATTTGGCGCATCGACACGATGGCTAATCATATTTAAAATACGATCACGACTGAGCACTTTGTTTGAATTAGAAGAGAGAGCAACTAACAACTCATACTCTGCCTTAGTCAACTTAACTGGGATACCATCTTTGCTTAGAGCTCGACGTTGAATATCAAATACCCACTCACCGAAATGAACTAAAAACTCTGAGTTCTCCTCTTTTTCCGCTTCCGAAGGAGGGTTACGAACAAGAGAAATACGCCATAACAGATTCTTAACTCGTACCAGCAACTCCCGTAACTCAAAGGGTTTCGTGACATAATCGTCAGCGCCCATCTCCAAGCCAACAATTTTATCTATGCTATCGGTGCGTCCTGTAACAAGAATAATTCCGATGTCTGATTGAGTGCGAAGCTCTCTCGTCAACATCAAACCATCTTCTCCAGGAAGGTTTATATCAAGCATGACCAAGTCAATACGGTGTTCCTGTAGAACCGCTCTCATGCTATCACCGTTTTCAGCTTCACTTACTTGGTAACCTTCATTTTGGAAATACCCGACTAATTTACTTCGGGTAACTACATCATCTTCAACTACTAATACGTGACTGCTCATAACCATGACTTTTATTATTCCTTCGTTAAGATGCATTCTATTTATATTTATTAACAATTCTAGCTTAGATTAAAAAATTGATGCTGTTTTTTGATTTTTGTTGACAGAGAGCAAGTATTTGACCTTGCGTTAATTATTTACTATTTTTTATCATATTTTTTCATAATTTAAGTTAGTTCTATTCATATTTTTTGCATACAATTATACCAAGGTTATTTATTTAGGAATTAAGAGATGGAAGAGACAAAGGCGTTTAACGAAAAGAGAGCAGAAATCTATTGGTGGCTTTCCAGCATCTTCGCCAAAGAACTAACAGAACAAGATCTTCAAGCTTACCACTCGGCTGAAATTCGTTCGTTCTTAACCGGTTTAGGAGAGAATGACGTTCTTAAACCGTCAATCGACAAATTGGTAGATGCGTTAAACCGACTTCAAGATCGCCCAGATGTTGAACTAGAACTAGCCGCTGATTTTTGTGGGCTATTTTTAACAACAGATAAAACGGGAGCTCTACCCTACGCTTCAATCTATATTGGAGAACAAAAGCTTCTTAATGATAAACCGGCACAAGAGATGCAGCAGCTAATGCTTGATCATGGCGTTGATGTAAAAAAAGGCTTAAATGAACCTGCCGATCATATCGCGATTGAACTGGATTTCTTAGGTAATATGATTATCCGTAGTAATGAACTAGAAAAACTGGAACATATCGATAAAGCACTACTAGAACAGAAAGAGTTTATAGAAAAATATCTTTTAAGCTGGTTCCCACAATTTAGTAAAAAATGTGTTGAGTTTGATGAGTTTGGTTTTTATGCCAGCGTCTCAGAACTACTAGTCAGTTTCTGTCAACTCGATTGCGCCTACCTATCTGGTGAATGATCCATAAGCAAATGTGATCAAAAACCAATAAATTAAGGTGAATACTTTGTTATTGGCAAGAAAAAAAGCTAAAATATCGACGCAAACGATTAGAACTAATGTAAATGTAAACCGCTATTGACTAGCGGTTTTTTGTGTTTCCAGCGCAAATATTGATGATTTTAATAGTTGTCTGCACATTTATTAAAGCATCAGAGTAATAGGAAAGCTTATGGCCACCATTAAAGACGTAGCACGCATAGCAGGTGTATCCACCACCACAGTATCCCATGTAATTAATAAAACGCGATTTGTTGCCGAAACAACTCAGCAGAAAGTAATGGATGCAGTAAAAGAACTTAACTACGCCCCAAGTGCAGTAGCAAGAAGTTTAAAATGTAATACCACCCGAACTATTGGCATGCTCGTTACGCAATCAACAAACCCATTTTTGGGTGAGATTGTCGATGGTGTTGAAAGCTATTGTTACCGCCAAGGTTATACCTTAATTCTTTGTAACACGGGTGGCATTTATGAGAAGCAGAGAGACTATATACGCATGCTGGCTGAGAAGCGCGTCGATGGCATGTTTATTCTCTGTTCGGATTTCACAGATGAATTACAAGAGATGTTGGATGCTCATGGCACGATCCCAAAAGTCGTCATGGATTGGGGTCATGGCGAGTCAAAATCTAACGAAGTGTCCGATAAAATTATCGACAACTCAGAAGAAGGCGGATACATCGCGACCAAATATCTTATTGAGAACGGTCACACCAATATCGCTTGTTTAAGTGGGCACTTTGATAAGAAACTCTGCATTGAACGCTCTCAAGGCTATCGCCGTGCACTAGAAGAGAATGGTATTCCATTTGACCAGAGCAAGATTCTTGAAGGCAACTTTGAGTGTGATACTGCCGTTGAGGCCGCAGACAAAATCTTAGCTATGGACGACAAACCAACCGCCGTATTCTGCTTTAACGATACTATGGCACTAGGTTTGATGAGCCGATTACAACGTGAAGGGATGAGAATTCCAGAAGATATCTCAGTCATTGGATACGACAATATCGATCTGGCGGCCTATTTCTCTCCACCTTTAACGACTATCCACCAGCCTAAACGTCGCGTAGGTAAAACAGCTTTCGAAATTTTGTTAGCTCGCATTAAAAACAAAGAACATGAAAAACGTGTATTCGAAATGCAGCCTGAATTAGTCGTACGTGACAGCGTTAAAAGCATTAAATAACAAAAATTAGGCACTGTAGATAAGTAATTCCACCAGTGCCGAGTTTACGCACCACAAATTCAAGTGCTATTTACACAGCAACGAATAGGTAATTGAGCAAAAACCAAAATGAGAGTAAGATCACATTAAGAAAGCCAGTAAGTGATCTTTGTTCAAATTTTGACTATATTTAACATGTCACGATCAGGGCAAACCATTTGAAAAGATGGGACGCAAAGCCTCCGGCCTTAACATTTTTGAAAGGTAGCGGGGTTGCCGAAGACGAATTGGCGACGATAAAATGGATTATTTACTTGTTTTTGACAAGAACATCCTTTGCCGTTGTTAATTTCTCGGTACTGAATTGGTTGATGCAACTTTCTAACCCGAGACTAAGCAGATGGATAAACCAGTACTTAAAAACTCACTACAACTATTTGAACAATTTGGTAAAGTCAAATCACGTTCAATGTTTGGTGGGTTTGGTATTTTTGTAGACGAGATAATGTTTGCTCTCGTTGTACAAGACTCCCTTCATATACGAGCAAATGACATCACCACCGATCAATTTAAAACAGCTGGCTATAAGCCATATGTTTATAAAAAGCGTGGTTTTCCTGTCGTTACTAAATATTTTGCCTTGCCTAATGAAATGTGGGACGACACTGAGCAGATAATCACTATCGCGTCGTTTGCATTAGAGCATGCAAGAAATGAAAAATCCTCTCACGCAGAGGAAAAACCGACAAGACTTAAAGATCTACCTAACCTACGCTTAGGTACAGAACGTATGCTTAAGAAAGCAGGCATTACATCAGTCGTCGATCTTAGAACCGTCGGTGCGGTAGGAGCCTATAAAGCCATTCAATCAAGCCACCCCGACACCGTTAATTTAGAACTTTTGTGGGCTTTAGAAGGCGCTTTAAACGGCACTCACTGGTCTGTTATTTCGCAAGAGAGACGTGCGGAGTTAATGCAGGCGCTGAGTTAACAATAGACAGTTGTAACTTAGGCTAAATAGTGAAATACCGCTGACTCGTTCAGCGGTATTTTTATATACTCAAGTAACCTTTTGCTTATAGTGTTGAAAGTTTTTTGCTGTCACTCCTGTCTTAATAGCTAGTGAACATAATTTGGATAAACAGAATGAATAAAAAACTCATCATTGGCGTACTACTTGTTGCCCTCATTGCTATTTTAGCCACACAATTTGGCCAGTACTTAACACTCGAAAATGCCAAAGAGCAGCAAGCGTTACTTGCGGATTACATTGAGAACAACTTTATACTCGCCTCCGCAATTTACTTTTTTGCCTATATATTTATTACCGCATTTTCCATTCCTGGGGCGGCAGTAGTGACTCTTCTTGGAGCGGCTCTGTTTGGCTTTGTAACCAGCTTAGTTTTAGTCTCTTTTGCCAGTAGTATTGGTGCTACCTTGGCCTTTTTAAGTAGCCGCTATTTATTGCGCGACTGGGTACAAGGAAAATTTGGCAATAAACTAAAGACCATTAATCAGGGAGTGGAGAAAGACGGCCCCTTCTATCTCTTCTCACTACGCCTGATACCCGTGTTTCCGTTTTTCTTGATTAACTTACTTATGGGATTAACACCGATATCAACGGCTCGATACTATTTAGTAAGCCAGCTAGGAATGCTTCCGGGAACAATTGTTTTCCTCAATGCTGGTACACAGTTAGCAAATATAGACAGTTTGTCTGGAATTGTTTCACCAAGTGTTCTGGCTTCCTTTGTTCTTCTTGGCTTGTTCCCCGTGATTGCCAAGTGGATTATGAAGAAGCTTCGTCCTAGCAAACCCGCTGCAGAATAGCACGATGAAAATATATACTGCCGGCAACCCCACCGAGGCGCATATTGTATGTGAGCTGTTAAAGCAGCAGCGCATAGCCGCAGAAGTTCGTGGCGATGGCGTGTTTAGCTTAAAAGGTGAATTGCCGTTAACGGACGATAGCGATCCTTATATCTGGTTAATGGACCTATCGAAATCAGAATTAGCGAGCCAAGTTATTGAAGAATTCCGCTCAGCACCAATTACGTCCGCTGAGTGGCAGTGTAAAGAGTGTAACGAACGAAACGAAGGGCAGTTTGCTCTATGTTGGTCTTGCGGCACGTCAGCGCCTGAATAGGCGCTGATATTGAGATAACGTCTGTTATGTTTGATACTAGGCGGAGTGAATTTGCTGTTGGATAAAGTTTATCGACTTCTCATTAAATTCTTCCGCTTTCTCCACATTACAAACATGACCACAGTTGGAGATTTCATGCAGAGAACTGTAACGGTGTAAAGCCACCATCTCTTTAACAGGTTGGATAAACATATAGTCTCTATCCCCCATTAAGTACAGCGTGGGAATCGCTAACTCTCTATCCTTAAAGTACCTCATCATAGGATTCACTTCCGCAGCCATTATAAACCAACGTTTAAACTCTTTTTGACACAACTTTTTGGCTTCACGAATAAACAGATGGCGAGACTCTTTTTGATTCTTTTGTGGCATAACTATGTAGGCAAATAAGCTGTACAACCACATATAGGGCACAATATGTTTCGCCGAGTTACCTAACCGTACAAGCACTTGAGAACGCACATCCAATCGCGTGATAGCACCACCCAATACCATGGTGAGTACTCGATTTCCTGCTAACTCAGCAAGGTTACGTACGATAATCGTCCCTAGAGACATGCCAACAAAATGGGCAGATTGAATTTTTAGATGATCGAGAACTTGGAGTATATCAACAGTCACATCTTTAAACGTGTAATGATGAACCATTAAATTCTTAATAAGATTATTGGATTTACCATGCCCTCTTAAATCTATAAGCAATAGATTAAAATGAGCTTTGTAGGCTTTGATCTGCTTAAACCAGATAGAAGAACTGCCACCAGCACCATGAACAAACACAACCCAATCTTTGCTGGTAGGATGGTGAAAAGTTTTATGAAATAGTAACGCTTCTGACATATCTTCCAAGTGTTATCGGCTATTAATGGTAATTAGCTTATCACAGCTATAGCGGCCTATTCCATACTCATATTGACGAAACGCCATACGATATATGCTCAGTTGACTACAGCTTTCAATTAAGTAAATAAGGGCACAAAGTCCCTTATTTACTTCAGCAGACATTATATTATCTATTTAATGCGGCTTGATACATTTCTAAGTAACTTACTGCAGAGCGTTCCCAACTAAAATCTTGTCTCATCGCTCTAATCTGCACTTCACGCATGGTGTCGATATCCTGCAAGAAGAAAATCAACGCTCTTTGCATCGTAATGAGCAGGTCTTTCGCGTCTGGATAGTGAAAACCAAAACCCGTCGCACTGAGTGGGTTACGATCATAATCAAGCACCGTATCTTTCAAGCCACCCACTTCGCGAACAATCGGTAATGTCCCATAAGCCATGCTATAAATCTGATTTAAACCGCACGCTTCAAATTCTGACGGCATCAAAAAGAAATCTGCGCCAGCTTCAACAAGGTGAGCCAAGCGATTACTGTACGCTTGTACAAAAGCAAACTTATCAGGATAATCAGCGGCTATTTCTGCAAGCTCGTTAGCGATATCCGGATCACCGGTACCGACAATAACCACTTGCACATCATTACTTAAAAAAGATCGCAAGATAGGCAGGATATAGTCAAAACCTTTCTGGTGAGTAAGCCGGCAAACCATACCAAACATTGGCTTATCACATTTAACCAGATCCGTTTCTTGTTGCAGAAGATGTTTTGCCGATAACTTACCCGCTAACATGGAATTTTCTTCACTGGAGTATCTTAAAGGAAGAAACTCATCATGTTCCGGATTCCACTCACTATAGTCGCAACCATTCAATATACCGCAAAGGTCATCCGCACGACGATTAAAGTCATCAACCAAGCCATGAGAGCCCAACGGAGTCAGTAGCTCCTGAGCATAGTTAGGGCTGACAGCGTTGATCTTATCTGCATAAGCCAAACCGGCTCTTAGCATACCAACGTGAGAATGGCTGTAGCGCAGATGTTCCATACCAGCCAATCTAAGCTCTGGAATGATACTCAACTCATCATAGGAATATATGCCTTGGAAAATGGCATTGTGAACCGTGAGCACGCTACGTACATGATCAAAACGTTTATCATAGCGATAACGCGTTTTCAGTAAGAACGGCACTAACCCTGTATGCCAATCATTGGCATGTACAACATCCGGTTGTATGCCAAGCTTAGCAAGGCAATCCAATGAAGCAGAAGAGAAGAAAGAGAAGCGCTCACCATTATCAGCATAAGCAACATTGTTTTCGGCATAAAGCTCTGGGCGATCAAAATACTGAGGACAGTCAATGGCGTATACCGCCACACCATCTAACTCAAGTTTCTTAATTTTATAGGGAATATGAGGCCAAAAATCCAACTCTGTAGAAAGCAGTGTCTCTGCTTCCGAAATCCCCGGTAATCCGCTATAACCAGGGATAACAATTGAAACTTGATGACCTAAATTTTGTAGCGCTTTAGGAAGGGCTTTCGCCACATCCGCTAAACCACCACTCTTTACTAAACCTTGTGCTTCAGATACCACAAACCAAATTTTCATTTGTTCCATTCTAGAACCCAACTTTTGTTCCTTTAGCTATTACAACAATCCCTTCTGGAGATACGCTAAATCTCTGCGCATCCAAAACTGGATCTTCTCCTATAACCGTTCCAGGGGCAATTTCTACATGCTTATCAATGATAGTTTTACGAATTCGACACTCCGAACCTATTTTTACATCACCAAGCAATATAGATTCACTAATGTCTGTTCCTGCAGCAAGATTACTTCTGTAGCCCAAAACCGATTTATAGACACTTGATCCCTGTATGTAGCTTCCTCCTGCAATTAAGCTATCCGTCACTTTTGTTTCATGGTTATCCATATCAACAAACGTTGCAGGCGGCAATGGAGGAAAATACGTATGTAATGGCCATTTACGGTTATATAGTGAAAACTGAGGATCTGTATCAAGCAAATCCATATGTGCTGACCAATAAGAGTCTATCGTACCGACATCTCGCCAATATGTCGCTTCTTTTTCACCTGTGATGTGATTCGTTGAGAAGTCATAAACATAGACATCCCCTTCTTTAAACATCTTCGGGATAATATCTTTACCAAAGTCGTGGCTTGATGATGTATTTGCAGCATCTTCTCTCAGTTCTTTACACAAAGGATCGCAATCAAAAATGTAATTTCCCATTGATACTAATGCTAGATCTGGATGACCCGGTATTGACTTAGGGTTAGCGGGCTTCTCTTCAAAGCCGATCATTTGGCCATTATCATCCACTTCAATCACGCCAAACTGAGACGCTTCAGAAAGAGGCATTCGCAGTGCAGAAACCGTAAGCTTGGCAGATACTCTGCGATGAAAGTCGAGCATCTGGCGTATGTCCATCTTATAAATATGGTCAGAGCCGAAAATACAGACTTGCTCCGGTTCGGCTAACTCAATAAAGCTGATGTTCTGATAAATGGCATCCGCTGTTCCTTCATACCAGCGTTTTCCGTCTCGCATTTGCGCAGGGACCGTATCAATAAAACGGTCGGTAATACCGGATAAATTCCAGCCCTTTTTCATATGCAGATACAGCGACTGTGATTTAAATTGCGTGAGTACGTATATCCTCATTAAATCGGCATTTACAAAATTATTAAGTACAAAATCGATTAACCTGTAGCTACCTCCAAAAGGCACCGCAGGTTTCGTTCTACTGCTTGTTAACGGCATCAACCGTGAGCCTTCACCGCCCGCCAATATCATACTTAGCACACCTGCCATTCTGCTCTCCCATATAAATCACTAATTAGTGGAATGATCTCTTCTCTTTCCTCTCCACACACTTTCATCTAGTTAGAACAAACATAACAACACTTCTACCATTAAGAAGAGTTGTTTGCTGGACGAAAAAGTAGAATGAGTGAGATCAATCTTAGACATATTTTTTAGTTCAATTATGAGAATAGTGCTAAAGAAGAAATTACACAAAATTCAAACAGTAAAAAAAGGTGGCACAATGGCCACCTTCTCTATCAACGTTTACTGCGTTGCCAATAAACTACTTTTTCTTTTTGCGTTTATCGGTTATTTCCCACTTGCCATCGATATACAGAGCGGTCCAGCCTGAAGGCTTTCCATCGATTTCAGAGCGAACATAATTCTCTTTAGATTTACGGCTAAAGCGAACCACCGTTGGACGACCATCTGGGTCTTCCGTTGGCGCAGAGGTTAGATAAGCGTACTTTTCAGAGATGCGTTCTTTATATTGCACCAACTCACTGACTAACGGAGCACGGGTTTCTCGTGATTTAGGGAAGTTGCTTGCTGCCATAAACAGACCTGACGCCCCATCTCGCAATACAAAGTAGGCATCCGAGTTTTGACATGGAAGCTCAGGGAAATGTACCGGATCTTCTTTTGGAGGAGCCACTTCACCGTTTCTCAAGATCTTACGTGTGTTCTTACATGTTTCGCTTGTGCAGTCCATGTACTTACCAAAACGGCCATTTTTAAGCACCATATCAGTTCCACACTTGTCACACTCAACCACCGGACCATCATAGCCTTTTAGCTGAAACTCACCATGCTCAACAACGTAACCGTCACAGTTAGGGTTGTTACCACAAACATGCAATTTCCGCTTATCATCGATAAGATAAGCATCCATAGCCGTTTCACACTTAGGACAACGTTTTTTGGCTCTTAAAGCCGCAGTCTCAACGTCTTCTTCTAGAACATTGATAATGCCATCTTCATCACCTAAGTTAACCGTCGTCTTACAACGCTCTTTTGGTGGCAAGGCATAGCCTGAACAGCCTAAGAAGACGCCTGTAGACGCGGTACGAATACCCATTTCTCGGCTACAAGTTGGACACTCAATATCCGTTAAAACGATATTGTTTGGTCTCATGCCACCTTCGTCAACGTCTAGCTCAGCTTTACCTAAGTGATTTGAGAAATCACTAAAGAAGTCATCAAGCACCGTTAACCAACCCGCTTTACCATCTGCAATCTGGTCAAGTTTCTCTTCCATTCTTGCAGTAAAGTCGTAGTTCATTAAGTCGTCAAAGCTGTCATCTAGGCGATCGGTAACAATCTCACCCATTTTCTCAGCATAGAAACGGCGCTGATCAACTTTAACGTAGCCTCTATCTTGAATGGTAGAAATAATAGAAGCGTAGGTAGATGGTCGGCCAATGCCTTTTTTCTCTAACTCTTTAACCAAAGCTGCTTCGGTAAAACGCGCTGGCGGCTTGGTAAAGTGCTGCTTCGGATCCAGCTCCACTAGATTTAAGCTATCACCAATCTGAACCGCAGGTAATATTTGGTCTTCGTTTTTACCCATAGGGCGCTGAACTTTCGTCCAACCATCAAACTTAAGAATACGTCCCTTCGCTTTTAAGGTGTACTCATCAGCTTTTACGCTCACAGTTGTTGAATCGTATTTTGCCGCCGTCATTTGACAAGCAACAAATTGATTCCAGATTAAAGCATAGAGTTTATGCGCATCCGCTTCCATTCCTTGCAGATCATCCGCTTTGACTTCAACGCTAGAAGGTCGAATCGCTTCGTGCGCTTCTTGAGCACCTGCTTTGCTGCCATAAACTTTGGCATTTTCAGGAAGGTAGTTATTACCGAAATTATCCGCAATGTAGCTGCGAACAGCCTCAACCGCTTCTCCGCTTAGGTTAGTAGAGTCGGTACGCATATAGGTGATGTAACCCGCTTCATACAGACGCTGAGCAAGCATCATGGTTTTCTTAACACCATAGCCCAGTCGTGTACTTGCCGCTTGCTGCAAAGTAGATGTGATATACGGCGCCGATGGCTTACTTTGGGTCGGCCTATCTTCCCGCTTACACACTTCGTAGCTGGCGTTTTGCAATACGGTAACGGCTGCTTTTGCTTCCGCTTCGTTTACTGGCTTAAAGCTAACACCTGCTTTTTGCGCCACCATAAGGCGAAAATCGGTGTTATCGGCTGTTTTCGTATCTGCGTGAATGTCCCAAAACTCTTCAGGAATAAAAGCATTAATCTCTCTTTCACGTTCCACCAGCAGTTTAACGGCAACAGATTGTACTCGGCCTGCAGAAAGTCCACGAGCGACTTTTTTCCACAGTAACGGAGAAACCATAAAGCCAACAACACGGTCCATAAAACGACGTGCTTGCTGTGCATTCACGCCATCCATGTTTAATTCACCGGGCGCTTGGAATGCTTGCTGAATAGCATTTTTTGTAATTTCGTTAAACACAACTCGCTTGTATCGCTGTTCATCGCCGCCGATGATCTCACGAAGGTGCCATGCGATAGCTTCTCCTTCGCGGTCCAAATCGGTTGCGAGATATACGTTATCAGCGTCTTTGGCGAGTTTTTGCAATTCTGCTACGACTTTTTCTTTGCCGGGAAGAATTTGATAGTTAGCATCCCAATTATGATAAGGATTGATCCCCATCTTTTTAATCAGGGCTTTTTGCTCTTTCTCTTTCTTGATACGAGCTTTTTCTTCAGGACTCATACCCTTTGTCGAAATTGCCGCCGCCTTCTGACCATTACTCTGGCCTGCCGTTGGTAGATCTCTAACGTGACCTACACTGGACTTAACAATAAAGTCTTTACCAAGATATTTGTTGATGGTTTTTGCCTTGGCTGGTGACTCCACTATAACAAGTGACTTACCCATAATTGATTCTGACGTCCTCAATCATTGCGATGGCTGTATATTCGATATGCGGTTTAACAATAAAAATAACCGCGCTAATTTAGTCGTTCTTTTTTTACTATTGAGCGAGAGAGCAAGAAGATCAACCAATTTTTTTTATTTTGCTGCTATCTGGTCGACAAATAACCAGTTACGAAAATGGAAATAATCGACAATGGCTCAATCGCGCACATAGTAATCAGCTGATATTGCTTTACCTAACTAGAAATATAATTCTATGCCGTAGTTCACATTTTTTCTTCTGTATGACAATGAATTACACCGAAATTTAACAATTACCCACAATGGAAACTTTGTCTCCAAAGCAAGCAAAGGTGTAAACTAAACTAATAGCTTAGAACAGGAAACCATAATGAGTGAAAAAAAATCCATCAGTTCTTTTGAATTACTGTTAATTGCCAACCAACTAATACAAGACCATGACAACTATATTGAAGGAATGCGGGCAGAGTCTGTCGAGGAAAAAGAGGGAGTGTTGGTATTTAAAGGGAACTACTTTCTAGATGACAACGGATTACCAACTCCAGCAACAACGGAGGTATTCAATATGTTTAAATACCTCGCTCATCAACTGTCACATCAATTTGCAATTACAGATCAATAATCCCCCCTGCGAACAATCGCAGGAGGGTCATATCTATTACTGACTTAACTGCTCTAACTTATTGAAGTAGTCAGGAAATGTTTTAGAAGTACAGCCGGGATCATTAATGGTAACGGCTGTATCACTTAATGCGACTAACGAGAAACACATCGCCATTCGGTGATCATCATAAGTATCAATTGCCGCATGTTTTAATGATGCGACAGGCGTAATAACAATATAGTCTTCACCCTCTTCCACGATAGCACCTAACTTTCTAAGTTCGGTGGCCATAGCAGCCAGTCGATCTGTCTCTTTTACCCGCCAGTTATAAACATTGCGAATGGCTGTCGTACCTTCAGCGAACAGTGCTGTCGTGGCGATAGTCATTGCAGCATCAGGAATATGGTTAAAATCCATATCTACCGCTTTCAGTTGACCACAGCGAGAGATTACATAGTCATCACCCCAATGAATTTCTGCACCCATTTTCTCTAGAGCATCAGCAAACTGGATGTCGCCTTGAATGCTGTTTTTTCCTATACCGGTAACTTTAATCTCTCCGCCTTTGATTGCAGCGGCGGCTAAAAAGTAAGAGGCAGATGAAGCATCACCTTCTACCAAAAACTGTCCAGGAGACACATAATGTTGGCCAGAAGGGATTACGAATTCCGCGTAATTGTTATTGATCACCTCAACACCAAACTGCTTCATTATGTGCAGCGTAATATCGATATAAGGTTTAGAAACTAACTCCCCTTCAATCTCAATGGTGATCTCGCCATCCGCTAAGGGGGCTGACATAAGAAATGCCGTCAGAAACTGGCTAGAAATCGAGCCATCAATCGTCACTTTGCCCGACTGTAATCCAGTACCAGTGATCTTCAATGGTGGATAATTGTCATTTTCTAAATATTCGACATCAGCCCCTGACGCTCTCAAAGCATCCACCAGATGGCCAATTGGTCGTTCCTTCATTCTTGGCTCACCAGTAAGAACAAACTCCCCTTTGCCGATGCATAGCGCAGCAGCAAGCGGTCTCATCGCCGTTCCTGCGTTACCAAGGAACAGTTCCACCGCGTGTTCAGAGTTAAATGGGCGACCAAGCCCTTGAACTTCACAGACGGTCTTATCGTCAGACAGTTGATACTCAACACCAAGCTGGCTTAATGCTGTCAACATATGTCGAATGTCGTCGCTGTCTAGTAAATTGGTTAGTGTGGTTTTTCCAGTGGCAAGAGCGGCCAAAAGCAAAGCTCGGTTTGATACACTTTTTGAACCGGGTAGATTAACTTCACCATTAACCCGGTGAATAGGTTGTAACGTAAGGCTTTCCATTGAGGTTTTTCGTCCTTAACGATTTCGCTAAAGGGTGCGAAACAATAATTCTTCGTTGCAACAGACTATCTAAAAATTTTTGTGATCGCTAGCAAAAAACATCAATCATTCACTTATGCAAATGAAAACGCTAAAATCAGGATTTACATCTAAAGTGACGGGATTTTCCGCCATGACTATCTATTTGCCTGAGCTTGATCACTACTCTCTCTCCTTCCCTTCGCCAAGGGAAGCACTTCGAGAACCAAATGGCCTACTCGCCATGGGAGGAGACTTACGTCCTGAACGCCTGGTTAAAGCCTATCAACACGGTATATTTCCATGGTATTCCACCGATGAACCCATATTATGGTGGAGCCCTTCTCCACGAGCAATCTTTGTTGCGAACGAGTTTTCTGCGGCAAAAAGTTTGCGAAAGTTCTATCGAAAATCCAATTATAAAGTCAGTATCAATCTTGCTAGCGAGGAGGTCATTCGCCAGTGTGCAGCAATGCGCAGTGAAGAGGAAACTTGGCTAGACGATAAAATGCAGCAGGCATACAGCCAGCTGGCTAAACAGGGAATATGCCATTCGGTAGAAGTATGGCAAGAGAACAAACTAATCGGTGGTTTATACGGTGTTCTGGTCGGTTCGATGTTTTGTGGTGAGTCTATGTTCAGCAGGCAAACCAATGCTTCAAAGATTGCCTTGTGGGCATTCACAAAGCATTTCGTTGCGCATGGTGGTGAGTTTATTGATTGTCAGGTATTGAATCCCCATACTGCCTCCTTAGGAGCAAAGGAGATAACTCGAGATGAATATTTGGCAAAACTCGCCTATTGTAAAAAGAGTAAAACCAACCAACACTGTTTCACTCCTCAATGGTTGACCACATTTAATAATGGAGATAACTGAGTGCCATCAGACAAGCGTCAAATCAAAATAGGCCTGTCCAAAAATTCCACTTGTAACTATATTAGCAGCCGATCAGAACGCGTCGCGGTTGCGTTAGACGATGCTATGCATACAACATCCGGTTACGAACTGCTGCTTGCTAACGGTTTTCGTCGTAGCGGACAGACGATTTATGCGCCACACTGTGAGATGTGTAATGCTTGTCAATCTATCCGAGTCTCTATCCTCGACTTTAAGCCGTCAAAAAGTCAAAAGCGAATCCTTGCGAAAGCAAAAGAACAAGCTCTTCACTGGCAAGTAAAAACCGAAATGGATAGCGAATGGTTTGAGCTGTACAGCCGTTATATTACTGCCAGACACGCAGATGGAACCATGTTTCCTCCACAAGAAGAGGTGTTTTCTGAATTTTCTCGCTGTGAATGGCTAAAAATAGATTACCTTCATATCTACCAACAAGATAAACTTGTTGCCATCGCCATAACGGATAATTTGACCCATTCGGGTAGTGCTTTTTATACTTTTTTCGACCCAGAGTTCCCTTTATCTCTAGGCACATTGGCGATTCTTTACCAGTTAGAACACTGTGTTGAACAGCAAAAACAGTGGCTCTATTTGGGCTACCAGATTGACGAATGCTCAGCGATGAATTATAAAGTGCGCTTTCAACGCCATCAAAGGCTAGTAAATCATCGATGGCAAGGGTAGAATACCGCCCAACTTTATATTTCTAAATTTTTCGGCACTGTATGCCGAGAATTATTGCCTTATTTCTAAAGAGGATTAAATGGCTAAAGAAGACGTAATTGAAATGCAAGGAACTGTCCTTGATACTCTGCCAAATACAATGTTTCGTGTTGAGCTAGAAAATGGTCACGTTGTGACGGCTCATATCTCAGGTAAAATGCGTAAAAACTACATTCGTATTCTGACTGGTGACAAAGTTACTGTAGAGATGACTCCATACGACCTATCTAAAGGACGTATCGTTTTCCGTGCTCGTTAATACTCTCAGAGTAACCCATTAAAAAAACGGAGCTAATTGCTCCGTTTTTTATTTGCCTATCTAGGGCGTGTTGATCTTTCAATATCGCCCTAGTATATCGCGACACTAACCTTAGTGAACCGCTTCTTCTTGTTCATTCAGATAATGAAACTGTAGCTCTTCATTCTCAAGCTCAACTTTAACCGTACCACCATTGACCAAAGAACCAAATAGCAGTTCATTAGCAAGCGGTTTCTTCAAGCTCTCCTGAATCACTCTACCCATAGGTCTTGCCCCCATCGATTTGTCATATCCTTTATTTGACAACCAATGGCGAGCATCTTCAGACACTTCTAGAGAAACGCCTCTCAAGTCCAACTGTGCTTGCAGCTCAACGATAAACTTATCCACCACCTGATGAATCACATTCTCATGCAAGCTGTTAAACCAGATAATGTTATCTAACCGGTTTCTAAATTCAGGAGTGAAGACCTTTTTAATCTCAGCCATCGCATCATGGCTATGGTCTTGTTGGATAAGACCAATGGATTTCTTCACGGTTTCGGCCACACCAGCATTGGTGGTCATAACCAAAATCACATTACGAAAATCCGCTTTTCGGCCATTATTGTCCGTTAGCGTGCCGTTATCCATCACCTGAAGAAGCAAGTTAAAGATATCTGGATGGGCTTTTTCAATCTCATCCAATAGCACCACAGCGTGAGGATGTTTAATCACCGCATCCGTTAGCAAGCCGCCTTGATCATAACCGACATACCCCGGAGGCGCGCCGATTAAACGGCTCACTGAATGACGTTCACCATACTCAGACATATCAAAACGCAATAGTTCGATTCCAAGCATTTTCGCTAACTGCAAGGTAACTTCCGTTTTGCCAACCCCTGTTGGTCCGGCAAATAAGAAAGAACCGACTGGACGATTATCTGCCCCTAAGCCAGCACGAGTCAGTTTAATGGCCTCACTTAGCGCTTCTATGGCGTTGTCCTGCCCAAACACCATCATCTTCATCTTATCGCTCAAGGACTGGAGTATGTCTTTATCCGAGGAGGAGACGGACTTTTCAGGAATTCGAGCCATTTTAGCCACCATAGACTCAATATCCGCTACACCAACGGTTTTCTTCCGTCTGCTTGCTGGAGCCAATCGACTGCGAGCACCGGCTTCATCAATAACATCAATCGCTTTGTCTGGCAGATGACGCTCATTGATATACTTAGCCGATAACTCTACCGCCGCCCGTAATGCCTTATTGGTATAACGAACTTCATGGTGCGCTTCATATTTAGGCTTAAGCCCCATCAATATTTTTGTTGTGTCATCTAACGATGGTTCTATCACATCAATTTTTTGGAAACGTCTGGAAAGCGCGCGCTCTTTTTCAAAAATATTGCTGTATTCTTGATAGGTTGTTGAACCAATACAGCGTAATTTACCGCTGCTCAAAAGCGGCTTAATTAGATTCGCAGCATCTACCTGTCCACCAGACGCAGCGCCTGCACCAATAATGGTATGGATTTCATCAATAAATAAAATAGCGTCTTGTTCTTTTTCCAACTGCTTTAAGATGGCTTTAAATCTTTTCTCAAAGTCACCACGATATTTCGTTCCAGCCAGTAGCGAACCAATATCTAATGAATAAATGATGCTGTCTTGGATAATCTCAGGCACTTGCCCTTCAACGATTCGCCACGCCAGACCTTCGGCAATCGCGGTTTTACCCACTCCGGCCTCACCAACCAGCAATGGATTGTTTTTTCTTCGGCGACACAACACTTGGATAGTGCGTTCTAACTCTTTGTCCCGACCAATTAATGGGTCAATATGACCTTTCTTCGCCGCTTCATTTAAGTTAGAAGCGAACGCTTCTAATCGTTCTTCGGCTGGTGTTTCATCTGGTGTGGATTCACTGCCAAAGATGTCCGAAGAGGCGCTGTCATCACTGCCTGAAGATTTGCTGATGCCATGAGAAATATAATTGACGATATCAAGGCGACTGACATCATGTTTCTTCAATAGATAGGCAGCATGCGACTCTTGTTCACTAAAAATGGCGACCAATACATTGGCACCGGATACCTCATTACGACCTGACGATTGCACATGAAAAACCGCACGCTGCAATACGCGTTGAAAACTCAATGTAGGCTGAGTTTCTCTGCTTTCGTCGTTTTCAGGAATAAGGGGAGTGGTTTGATCAATAAATGCGTCGAGTTCAGTTTTTAACACATCAATATCAGCTTGGCAGGCCTTAAGTGTTTCTCTTGCTGCTTCGTTCTCTAATAAGGCAAGTAGTAAATGTTCTACCGTCATAAACTCATGACGTTTATCTCGAGCACGGGCAAACGCACCGTTCAAACTCGTTTCTAGTTCTTTATTTAGCATAAGGACCTCCCTCAAAGAGCAGCCTATGTTGTAATGGTTAATACATTTGTTACGCCCTTTCCATCGTACATAACAGCGGATGCTCGTTTTCCTTAGAGTACATAGTGACTTGCATCACTTTTGTCTCAGCAATTTCAGCAGAATATGTTCCGCAAATTGCTTTCCCTTCATAATGCACTTTTAGCATTATTTGTGTTGCCTTCTCCAAATCCATGGAAAAGAATCTGTCGAGTATCTCAATAACAAAGTCCATTGGCGTATAATCGTCATTGTTTAAAATAACGTTGTACATCGATGGTGGCTTTACCTTTGTCTGTTCTTTCTCCAGTAAATCTGAGTCTGGAGTTACCCATTCATATTGTTTGCTCATTCTGACTACAATTGTTCGAAAAGCTGAAAAATAACTTTTCTTTAACTTAGAGACTAATTCACCAATTGTATCCCTGCAAATAAAACTTTGCCATCTTTTCGCTTTAAGGTGCTAACTGCTCAAAAGCTAATCAAACTCACAAGATGCCGTTTTATATATGTGCAACTTTGCACAACAGATCACAAAGTTAGAAATATGTTAACAAAATACGCCTTATGTTGCATTTAATGTAACAAAAAATCTCACTTAGCTATTGACTGTCTCGATTCATTGGCTAAATTGTGTGCTGTAGTGAATAAAATTTGGCAGCGTCTGAATTATCTTTCACACAACTCTGGGAATCGACGTCATTCTCAGACAACAACTTCAGTTACAAAATGCAATGAGGGATGTATAGCATGGCTACCGGTACAGTTAAGTGGTTCAACAACGCCAAAGGATTTGGATTTATTTGCCCAGAAGGTGAAGATGGTGACATCTTTGCTCATTACTCGACAATTAAAATGGACGGTTACCGTACATTAAAAGCGGGTCAGCAAGTATCTTACGAAGTTGAACAAGGACCTAAAGGCTACCACGCAAGTGCAGTAGTTCCTATCGAAGGGCAAATGGCAAAATAATAACGCTGCCAATAAAGCAGTATGTTCAAGTAGGTTTTCATCCATAGATTAAAACCATCTATTGAACAATATCTATAGACGAAAAGAGCCTGCATATAGCAGGCTCTTATTTTATGTCCGCGATACTCAGATCGCGGAAGGTCACTAACCGATAATATCGTTTAACAACTTGCTTGGTCGCATTAACTTAGCCACTAGAACATCGTCAAGGGCATAGTAACCGCCTAGCTCACCTTTCACACCTTGAGCTTGATTCAACTCTTCTACAATCGCAGCTTCATTTTCAGATAACTTCGCAGCGATAGGCGCAAATTCAGCGGCTAATTCTGCATCATCCGATTGTGCTGATAAAGCTTGAGCCCAGTAGCTCGCAAGATAGTAGTGACTGCCTCGGTTATCTAACTCGCCCACTTTTCGAGAAGGTGACTTATTAGAATCCAAGAACTGACCAGTTGCCGCATCTAACGTGTCCGCCAATACCTTAGCTTTGTTATTACCGCTAACAACGCTTAAGTGCTCAAGTGACGCCGCCAAGGCTAGGAACTCACCCAATGAGTCCCAACGAAGATGGTTCTCTTTTTCTACCTGTTGAACGTGTTTAGGTGCAGAGCCACCGGCACCTGTCTCAAACAGACCACCCCCATTCATTAGTGGCACAATTGAAAGCATTTTCGCAGATGTACCTAACTCTAAAATCGGGAAAAGATCCGTTAGATAGTCACGTAGAACATTGCCTGTTACTGAAATCGTATCCAGACCTTCTTTGATGCGAGCAAGTGAGAACAGCGTTGCTTCAATCGGCGATAGAATCTTAATCTCTAACCCATCAGTATTATGCTGAGGTAGATAAGCATTCACTTTTTTAATCAGCTCGGCATCATGAGCACGATTCTCATCAAGCCAGAATACCGCCGGCGCACCTGATGCACGAGCACGAGTAACAGCCAGTTTCACCCAGTCTTGGATTGGTGCATCTTTAACTTGGCACATACGGAAAATATCACCTTCTTCAACGTCTTGTTGTAGAAGAACCTCTCCTGATGCATTGGTCACTTTAATAACACCCGCATCTTTCAAAATGAAGGTTTTATCGTGCGAGCCATACTCTTCCGCTTTTTGAGCCATCAAACCTACGTTGGGTACACTGCCCATTGTAGTAGGGTCAAATGCACCATTTATCTTACAGAATTCAATTACTGCTTGATAAACACCGGCATAACAGCGATCTGGAATCAAAGCTTTGGTGTCTTTCTGTTTGCCATCTGGTCCCCACATTTGACCTGATGCACGAATCATTGCAGGCATTGAAGCATCAACAATCACATCACTAGGAACATGTAGGTTAGTAATACCACGGTCAGAATCTACCATTGCTAAAGGCGGTTGAGTGTCATATACCTTCAGTAATGCTGCTTCTATCTCTTCTTTCTGATCTGCAGGTAGAGATTGAATCTTCGCATAGACATCACCAATACCGTTATTAACATCCACGCCCAACTGCTCAAAAAGATCACCGTATTTAGCGAAGACGTCTTTGTAGTAGACTTTAACTGCATGACCAAATATAACTGGGTCAGACACTTTCATCATGGTGGCTTTTAAGTGTAGAGAAAGCAGAATATCTTGCTTTTTCGCTTCTTCTATCTCTTTCTCAAAAAAGGCAACCAAGGCTTTCTTGTTAAGTACAGAAGCATCGATAATTTCACCGTCTTGCAGTGCTAACTTATCTTTTAGTACTTGCGTAGAGCCATCGGCTTTATGCAGTGTAATCGTTGCGTCTGTTTGGCCACCAATAGTGACCGATTTTTCACTACCAAAGAAATCCTTGTCAGACATACTCGCGACATGAGAGAGCGAATCTGTAGCCCAAGCCCCCATAGAATGTGGATTTTTCTTCGCATAGTTTTTAACTGATGTAGGCGCTCTGCGATCAGAGTTACCTTCACGTAATACAGGGTTAACTGCACTACCTTTGATTTTGTCATAGGTTGATTTGACTGCTTTTTGCTCATCAGTTACCGCTTCTTCAGGGTAATCTGGCAAGGCGTATCCTTTCGCTTGTAGTTCTTTAATCGCAGTGTTTAATTGTGGAATAGAAGCAGAAATATTAGGAAGTTTGATAATATTTGCTTCTGCAGTTTTCGCTAACTGACCTAACTCAGCCAGAGCATCACTTATTTTTTGTTCATCATTTAGATACTCAGGAAAGTTCGCAATAATACGACCGGCAAGCGAAATGTCACGAGTATCAACATCAATACCAGACGATGCAGTAAAGGCTCTTATAATGGGCAACAATGAGTAGGTCGCCAAAGCTGGAGCTTCATCTGTAATGGTATAAATGATTGTTGGTTTTTCTGTAGGCATGAAATTTCCCTATAAAAATTAACAGGCTATATTGGATGAGAAAACAGCCTGGTTGATTTGACATAAACAATAATCTAAAACATCCTCACACATGTTTATGCTTGACTGCTCGTTATATTGATTAGCAATACGGTATTACTAGTCTCTCCTTGAGCAATATTTTTCACGTATAATTAAACAAACTCAGACAGTTAGTTTATCATTACGTACTTCGTTCCGGTTTGTAGGCGCGAAAATAATAGCTTAAAACGTCAAATTTTCAAACTTTAACAAACAGTTTATTTACATAATTGTAAGGTAGTTAACATGTCATCTCGCTTGCAGGGCACTCATGCGCGCAAATCTTCCTCAACAAAACCGGCACATTTAAAACGCAAAACAAGCAGCAGCAAACAGAGAGAAAAGAAGCGCCACACCAAAAAAACCATCACTGCCAGTGAACGAAAAGTCATCGTATTTAACAAACCTTATGACACGCTAAGCCAATTTACCGATGGTGATGGACGTACTACCCTTGCAGATTATATCCCGATTAAGGAAGTCTATGCGGCAGGAAGATTAGACCGAGACAGTGAAGGGTTAATGGTGCTTACTAATGATGGTGTATTTCAAGCAAAACTCACCCAGCCCGATGCTAAGTCGGCAAAAACCTATTGGGTTCAGGTTGAAGGTGCGCCAACGGAGTCCGATCTGGATAAACTGCGTAAAGGCGTCGAACTGAAGGATGGATTGACCTTGCCTGCGAAAGTCGAAGTAATGTCTGAACCAGATGTCTGGCCTCGTAATCCGCCCGTCCGTTTTCGTGCTGCGATTCCAACCACATGGATTGCAATCACGATTACTGAAGGAAGAAATCGCCAAGTAAGACGTATGACCGCCAATATCGGTTTCCCTACCCTACGGCTTATCCGTTACTCGATTGGTGAATTCTCGTTAGGCTCTCTTCAACCCGGTGAATGGCAACTGATTACAAGTGAGTAATCAGCCGCTACTGGGGTTATGCCGCATTCTCTGTTAGTTATTCGCCTTCCATGAATCCAAGGTCTGGCAATTGGCTAAGGTGGTTTGCATAGCGTTTTTGGTTAAACTCAACACCATTTTTCATTACATCAAACACTTCCACAGAAAGTGCACATGCCATTAACGCCAGAGCATCTTCTCTTGGCGTTCCTGTCATCATTAAACGCATCAATGTTTCTTTAACCTGCTTTGGTTCACCGTCTTGCAGCTGATTTTCTATCGTCTCAATCAGCACAGCTTCATCAATAATGTCGTTTGACTCACTCATGTCATTAGTTCCTATTCAATTTGCATCGCACTATGACATTAATGTTGATCCGATGTAAGCGTAAATTAAACAATACGCTTACTCTGGCTACTTCGACGCAAACAAAAACTGTGAACTGCATCGCGGAACTGTATCCTTGAAAATCTTTCTGGTAGAATCAGCGCCCGTGTACTATTAGTGGTAAATACAAATGTCTGATAACAGCCAAAAGAAAGTCATTGTCGGTATGTCCGGCGGTGTTGATTCATCGGTATCTGCTTACCTTCTTCAACAGCAAGGCTATCAAGTTGAAGGTCTTTTTATGAAGAACTGGGAAGAAGATGATGGTGAAGAATATTGTACGGCAGCAGAAGATCTCGCTGACGCACAAGCTGTTTGTGACAAACTTGGTATTTATCTGCACACCATCAATTTTGCAGCGGAGTACTGGGATAATGTATTCGAGTACTTCTTAGAAGAGTACAAAGCGGGACGAACCCCTAACCCAGATATTCTTTGCAACAAAGAGATCAAATTTAAAGCCTTTTTAGAATTCGCTGATGAAGTGCTCGATGCCGACTATATCGCTATGGGTCACTATGTTCGTCGCAGTTTTCCTACTGACGGTCAACCTCCTCAAATGTTGAGAGGCCTCGACTCTAACAAAGATCAAAGCTACTTCTTATATACGTTGAGTCATCAACAAATTAGTCGCAGCCTATTTCCTGTCGGAGAGTTACAAAAACCAGAAGTAAGACGTATTGCTGAAGAGCAAGGACTGATTACCGCAAAGAAAAAAGACTCTACCGGAATCTGTTTTATTGGTGAGAGAAAATTTACTGAGTTTTTATCTCGTTATTTACCTGCGCAACCGGGCAAAATTGAAACACCACAAGGCGACGTTATCGGCGAACACCAAGGATTGATGTATCATACTCTTGGCCAGCGTAAAGGGCTGCACATTGGCGGTCAAAAAGGTGGTGGCGGTAATGAAGAACCTTGGTATGTGGCAGAAAAAGATCTGGAGCGCAACGTTTTAATCGCAGTACAAGGCGCCGACCATCCGTTATTGAAATCTCAAGGTCTTATTGCTTCGCAGTTGCATTGGGTCGATCGTAACATTGTGTCTCAACCTTTGGCATGCACAGTAAAAACTCGTTATCGTCAAACCGATATTCCATGTACAATCATTGCCATTGATGACGACAACATTAAAGTCATTTTTGATCAGCCTCAGGTTGCAGTAACGCCGGGCCAGTCAGCAGTATTTTATAAAGATGATGTTTGCCTAGGTGGCGGTATCATCGAAAGCAAAATCTAATTTAATTATTCAATAGGAGCTTTACGTGGCTAATTCACTTTATGATCGTACTATCGCTTTTGCAGGAATGTGCCAAGCGGTTGCTTTAGTTCAGCAGGTAGCAAAAGACGGTTATTGTGATACTGACGCGTTTAAAACTTCCGTTAGCGCCATATTAAATATCAATCCTAGCAGCACGTTAGATGTTTACGGAAACGAGTCCAACCTCAAAGTTGGGCTTGAATGTATGGTAAAAGGCATAGACAGCACCCCATCAGGCAGTGAAATCACTCGCTACATTATTAGCCTGATGGCTCTGGAACGAAAACTAAATGAGAAGAAAGAGTCAATGGCTCAATTGGGTGATCGTATTCAGATGGCAGAACGCCAAACGGAACATTTTGACTTGTTCGATGAGCAGATGATAAGCAATATCGCCAGCATCTATTTAGATGTTATTAGCCCAGTGGGTCCTCGCATCCAAGTAACAGGCACCCCATCTGTTTTGCAACAAACCTCCAATCAACACAAGGTTCGAGCCCTGCTGTTATCCGGAATTCGAAGCACTGTGCTTTGGCGTCAAGTTGGCGGCAAACGTCGTCATATGGTGTTTGGCAGAAAGAAAATGGTTGAACAAGCCCAAATTTTACTCGCAAGACTTTAAACTCAACAATCCCCATTTATTTAATTCAGGAGAATCAACATGGAACTGTCAGCATTGACTGCTGTTTCACCGGTAGACGGTCGTTACGGAAGTAAAACGATTGCGTTACGCTCATTCTTTAGTGAGTATGGTTTACTAAAGTATCGCACTATCGTTGAAATCCGTTGGTTACAGAAGCTTTCAGCAACGGATGCAATAAAGGAAGTTCCTGCTTTTAGTGATAAGGCAAATCAATACTTAAACGATATTGCCGATCAGTTTAATGAAGCGGATGCGCAACGAATCAAAGATATCGAACGCACCACTAACCACGATGTAAAAGCCGTGGAGTATTTTCTTAAAGAAAAAGTGGCAGATATACCCGAACTGCACGCAGTAAATGAATTCATTCATTTTGCTTGTACTTCTGAAGACATCAACAATACTTCTCACGCGCTGATGTTAAAAGAAGCACGGGATAGCGTTATTCTTCCGCAGATTAGAGAAGTGATCGATGCCATACGTCAGTTAGCTGAGGAGTACCGCGATATTCCTTTGCTATCTCGTACACACGGACAACCTGCATCTCCATCTACCATGGGTAAAGAGATGGCCAATGTTGCCTACCGTATGGAACGCCAATACAAGCAGATCGCTAATGTAGAAATCTTAGCGAAAATCAACGGTGCTGTTGGTAACTATAATGCTCACTTATCGGCTTACCCTGAACTAGACTGGCATGCTTTTAGTGAAGAGTTTATTACCGATTCATTGGGTGTTAACTGGAATCCGTACACCACTCAAATAGAACCGCACGATTACATTGCAGAACTATTTGACGCCATTGCTCGTTTTAACACCATCCTGATTGATTTTGATCGTGATGTTTGGGGTTACATCGCGTTAGGTCACTTTAAGCAAAAAACCATCGCAGGTGAAATTGGCTCTTCTACCATGCCTCACAAAGTCAATCCTATCGACTTTGAAAACTCAGAAGGTAACCTAGGTTTAGCCAATGCCGTATTTGCTCACTTAGCGCAAAAACTGCCCGTATCTCGCTGGCAGCGAGACCTAACTGACTCTACTGTACTGCGCAACTTGGGCGTCGGTTGTGGCTACGCGATTATCGCTTATACTTCGACTCTTAAAGGCATTAGTAAGTTAGAAGTAAACCGTGAAGCATTATTGGCAGAACTGGACAAGAACTGGGAAGTACTGGCAGAACCCGTACAGACCGTTATGCGTCGTTACGGCATTGAAAAGCCATATGAGAAGCTAAAAGAGCTGACTCGTGGCAAGCGTGTTGATGGTGATGCTATGCGTCAGTTTATCGATGGTCTGGAGCTTCCTGAGGCAGAAAAGGAACGTCTAAAACAGATGACGCCAGCAAATTACATCGGACAAGCGATTGAGTTAACGGACAAACTGTAATTGTTCTTTAGCCAGCTAAAGTAAACTTAGCGCTACAACTTGATTAACTGTGAGGTCGCAATATGTTTGCGACCTTTTTTTTGGTTACTATTCGTATGCTCAAGTGACCTCAAGATGCGCTCTTAAAGAGTGAGTTATTTTGACTCCTGCTCTCTGTTACTGATTCTTGCCGTAAAATGACTTGAGTACGTCATATGAGGCTGTAATGAATATTGAATATATAAAAGACAATCAGGTAGATGAGCTGCTCGACAAAAAAATTCGTCGTCTACTCAGTCGCTGTTTTACCAATAGCGATGAAGCCATTTTCAAACAGCAACGGTATTATCGAGAAGTCCCCACCCACCGCTACCTAATTGTAAACAACCACTCAGAACTGATTGCTCATATCGCGGTACACGATAAACAAGTGTTGATTGATAACAATCCTGTTCCAATTGCCGGAATTGCGGAAGTGTGTGTTGATCCTAGTTATCGTCAGAGAGGTTGCGTCAGAAAACTGCTCAATCATGTACATCAGGATATCGAATCCCGGGGTATGTCCTATTCTATACTGTTCGGCGAAACATTCGTTTATCAGTCAAGTGGCTACCGCGAAGTCAGTAACTTATATGTCAAAGAGGCCACCTCAGTTAATGAACTCTGGCAGCCTGAACCAGCAATGATAAAAGAGATCACTCGTCCATGGCCGGATACCTTTCCAGTCAAGCTTGAAGGTTCAACCTTTTAACAAAAAACGCTCGTAAATAACGAGCGTTTTAATCATGTTCAATGACAGCAAAGCTAAAACTACACTTTAAACTGATCCACCAATGCCTTCTGCTGCGATGAAAGCTGAGCAATATCCCGACCCACATTCTCTGAAGACCCAGCCTGTTCCAGAATTTGTGCACTCAGCTCTCGGATATTCGCCACACTCTGATTCACTTCCCCTGAAACCGCTTTCTGTTCTTCAGCGGCACGGACAATTTCACTGTTCATATCGTTAATTTCCGCAATGGCATCAAATACCGAAGCCAGCTGAGCCACTGCCTGAGCAACCTGAGTAGAAGCGCCTTCAGCCAGTTCGTTACCGTTTTGAATAGAATTAACCACCTCAGTCGTACCGTGTTGTACTTTCTCGATAACTTGACGAATTTCACCCACTGAACCTTGTGTTCTGCTCGCCAAACTTCGCACTTCATCGGCAACAACCGCAAAACCTCTACCTTGCTCGCCTGCTCTAGCCGCTTCAATCGCAGCATTCAGGGCCAGCAAATTGGTCTGTTCAGATATCCCCTCAATAACCGTCAGAATCTCTGTTATCGCGGCGTTATTTTTAGCCAGTTCTTCAACGATAGGAACCGCTTCATTCATTGTCTCGACCAACTTATGCATTTCTGTCGCTGACAACTCGATAACGTTTTGTCCCTGCAATGCTGCGTCATTTGCCTTACCGGCAGCTCCGACCGCCATATCAGCGTTTTGATAAACCAAACCTGCTGTCTGTGTCATTTCTTCAGAAGCGGTGGCGACCAAGTCAACCTCTTTAAACTGGGCTTCACTGCTGGTTCTGGTAACAGAAGCCGCTTGCTCTGCCTGAACGGTGGTATCGGCAATACGATCAGTGCTGGTCACAACTTGGCTGATGGTGGTTTGCAGTTTTTGCAAGAACTGATTGAAAACCTCTGCCAACTGACCTATTTCATCTTTACTTTTCACTTCAAGTCTTTGGGTCAAATCACCTTCACCAGAAGCGATATCATCCAATCGGTTCACCACATCCCGGATTGGCCTGACTAAGGCTTTGGAAGCGATAGCAATCACCAATAGTCCGACAGAAACAAAACCAAGGCCGAATAATATACCGGAGAAAATACTGCTCTCGGTACGCTCGGTAATCACGGCATCTAACAAACTGGCATCTGCGACCACATCAGCTCTTGGTATTTCAAGCAAGACTCCCCAGCTCTGATTTACAATAGCTGCAGGAGCAAAAACAACTAACCATTGGTTATCATCACTCCATTTTGTTTGAATATCACTCTGCTGCAAAAATCCATTTAACTGAGCGTCTGTCAGAGAGTCTGTGGAGAAATGGCTCCCAATAGCTGCCTCAGCATCATCACTAGCCACAAGGGCGCCTCGTGAAGTAAGGATAGAAACCTTACCTTTTGCATCAAATAAAGACTCATCCGTTTTAAGAGCCATCTGCTTAAGAACATCTAGCTTAATCACAATACCGATGAATCCAATCACTTCCCCTTCCTTCAGAAGAGGTAACGAAATGGATGTGGTTAATAACTGGCTATCGCCATAGTCACTGAATGCGGGCGTAGAAATACAACTGGATTTGCTTACCAACGGACAGCTAAACCTTTCTTGATTCACCGAGTCTTTCAGCATATCTTCACTGACGGTATTGGCAAGGGCACGGCTTCCGTCAAGGGACATAGCCCAGTGGGAGGCATAGCGCCCTATTTCGTTTGATCCCACATAGTCGGCGCCATGATAATTAGCATCTTCGCCATCAAGAGCATCAGGAAGGAATACCAGGTAGGCACTTTGAATGCTTTCAAAACTCTCTACTGATAGCCTCAACATATCTTCCAGAGATGTTCTCAAATCTTCACTAGCGGTAAAATTATCTTCAGCATTCTGCTGAAGAAATAGCGTTGTCTGACCTAGCATTTCAGCTCTATTATAAGCCTGCTGTAAGTAACTGATCGCCTCTGTCGCATTAAGTTGCGACTGAGCTTTTAACAGCTGTTCTGATTTTGAAACAACTGAATCGGTACTATGGTCTACAATTGTGCTGCGATTTTGATAACCGTTATAGACAGAAATGCCTATCAGTGAAAATGAAGTAAGAACTAAACATAGCCCGGAAAGAAGTGTGATCTTCCATTGAACTGAAAGAGAAAACATACCATATCCTTATCGTTTTTATGCTGGTCAACCTTAACCCTGCAGTAAGTGCTGTTGTTCGTTCATGTATAGGTTTTGTTCAACCTAAAAGCTACAAAAATATACGTGAAGGAGAAACAGACCCTACTATTCTAATGCTATCGGCTGGCTTATCAACATATTTAGCCAATAAGTTAATCCCATATACAATAATATAATTTTGAGCTCACCAGACAACTAATTGCGCTGTATACACTTCGCTTCATCACACTAAAATTAATCTGTCCATGCTGCCTGAATGCAGCATTTCACTGCTGATTAGTGCTAATATGTATCTATTCTAAAAACAAAACCGAGAACTAGAATGAAAGTAATCTCCTTCAATATTAATGGCCTGCGCGCCCGTCTCCATCAACTTCAAGCCATTATTGATAAGCACCAACCTGATGTGATTGGCCTGCAAGAAATAAAAGTCCATAACGACGCATTCCCAATAGAAGACGTTGAAGCCATGGGGTATAAAGTCTACTTCCATGGACAAAAAGCTCACTACGGCGTTGCTATGCTATGTAAACAAGAACCTATCGAGGTTCTTTATGGTTTTCCTACCGATAGTGAAGAGCATCAAAAGAGAATGATTATTGCCACCTTTGCCGATAAGGATGGCCATAAAACAACCGTACTCAATGGCTATTTCCCTCAAGGGGACAATATAGAGCATGAGACTAAGTACCCTTATAAGCGTCAGTTTTATAAGGATTTAATGACCTATTTAAACGGCTATCATACTAACGAAGACAACGTAATTGTCATGGGCGATATTAATATAAGCCCTATTGATGCTGATATTGGTATTGGTGAAGTCAATCGAAAACGTTGGTTAAAAACAGGTAAATGCTCCTTCCAGCCTGAAGAGAGAGAGTGGCTTAAAACGTTACTCGATTGGGGGCTTGAGGATACCTTCAGAAATCAATACCCTGATGTGGGTGACCAATTCTCATGGTTTGACTACCGCTCTAAAGGGTTTGTCGATAATCGTGGCCTTAGAATTGATGTTGTACTCGCAACGCCTGCGCTAGCCTCTCGCTGTATCGATACAGGTATTGACTATGAGCTACGAGGGATAGAAAAGCCTTCTGACCATGCTCCTATTTGGTCAACCTTTGAATAATAAGGCCTCACCGCTTGTCCTGAGTTTGGGATACGTTCACTGACAGCTAAAAACAAAAAAACCGGACTCGTCCGGTTTTTTTATCTCTATCGCGTTTATGACAACGGTCGTAAATAAGCCAAAAATCGTTTTTCTGCCTTCTTAAAACACCAAAGCATGATAAACGTTAAGCACATATAAAACAGACCAGCGGTAATATAAGACTCAAAAGGCGCATAATAACGCGAGTTCACTAACCTAGCCGCCCCTGTCAAATCAATGATAGTGACAATACCCGCAACGGCAGAACCATGAACCATAAATATCGCTTCATTACTGTACGCTGGTAACGCACGACGTAAAGCACTTGGTAAGATAATTCTACGATAAGTTTGCCAATAACTCATACCGTAAGCTTTAGCCGCTTCCACTTCCCCTTTTGGTAAACCATTTATCGCTCCGCGAATAATCTCGGCGGTGTACGCAGAAGTATTAAGAATAAAGGCAATCAGTGCACAAAACCAAGCGTTCTCCCATAGCGTTCCCTTCACTGCTATAAATTGGTCCATACCATAATAGATTAAGTACAGTTGCACTAAGAGAGGGGTTCCACGGAAAAAATAGATGTAAGCCCAAGCCGGTAGAAATACAAAATAGTTATCGGCATTTCGTGCTATTGCCAACGGAATAGCGATCACTAAACCTATAATCAACGCTACGGCAACTAACCACACCGTTGTCCAAAGGCCACTAAGGTAGATAGGAAAGCTCTCAACAATAATAGAAAAATCCATAATTACCTCGTATGAATACTAAATTTATGTTCTAAAAACTTAAGGAAGCCTGTGGAGACACTAGTAAAGAACAGAAAAATCAAAGAGATGGTCATATAAAATGTAAATGGCATTTTTGTCGAACCGGCAGCAAGGGACCCTACTCGAACCATATCTTCAAGACCGATGATCGATACCAATGCCGTCGTCTTAAGTAAAACCAGCCAGTTGTTACCAAAACCGGGCAGCGCATGACGAATCATTTGCGGCAATAGAATTCGACGAAAAGCCATTGGCCCACTCATTCCATACGCTTTTGCCGCTTCTAGCTCACCGCTGTCTACCGCCATAATAGCGCCACGGAAAGTTTCCGCCATATAAGCACCAAAGATAAAACCGATGGTTAATACGCCAGCAACAAAAGGACTAATATCAACGTAATCAGGAAGGTACTCCGTCCACTCATGAGCAGGATTGGAAGATGTCATCCACTCGTTAATCCACTCGTTAACGGCATAGAGGCTATTGTTTAGCAGTATTTGACCACCAAAGAAAATAAGCATCATTAACACTAAGTCAGGAATTCCACGAATAATGGTGGTATAGAGTGTGGCAATAGCCCTAGCCCAACGGTAGGGAGCCATTTTTGCTAACGCACCTAACATACCTAGCGTCATCGCCAACAGAAGAGAAAGAAGCGCGACTTCAATCGTTAATATAGCTCCGGAAAAAATTGAAGCTCCATATCCTTTAAGATCAAACATTTATATATCCATATTCAGCAGAACAGCATAGCTGAGAAAATGCCCATTCAACATACTACTTGCAGCTAACTCATTAACAACCCGATGAGAGTGTGAGAGTGATTTGACCAAGTGGCCTGTTGAATGTTCACGTCAGTAAAGGATGAGGTGGCATTAACTGCCACCTCAAAAGCAATTAATTAATCGCCATAAACATCGTACTTGAAGTACTTGTCTTGGATCTCTTTGTACTGACCACTTGCACGGACTGCTAGGATAGCCTCATCTAATTTCTTAGTTAGGTCTTTATCTTGCTTACGAACGGCAATACCAAAGCCATCGCCAAACCATTTAGGGTCAGTCAATGATGGGCCAACAAACTCATAAGCGTCACCACCTGCTTGATTGATAACACCTTCTTCTAGAGCAGATGCATCACCAAGTACCGCCACAATACGGCCATTAGCAAGATCAAGGTATGCTTCATCGAAAGAGCCATAACGAACAATTTCTACTGCATCACCATAGTTATCTGTCAGATAGCGATCATGAGTCGTCGCACGCTGAACACCAATTTTCTTGCCCGTTAAGCCCGCTTGAGTAAACTCAAGACCAGAACCTTTCTTAGCAATAAACTTGTTAGGGATAAGAGCGTATTTTCCAGTAAAATCTACTTTCTGCTTACGTTCTTCAGTAATCGACATCGCCGCGATAATTGCATCATATTTACGAGCTAGTAGAGAAGGAATAATACCATCCCAATCTTGAGCAACGATTTTACACTTCACTTCCATTTCAGCACATAACGCATTTGCCATGTCCACATCAAAGCCACTCAAAGAGCCATCTGCTTCTGTTTTACTAAATGGAGGATAAGCACCTTCAATACCAAAGCGTACTACTTTCCAGTCCTTTGCTTGGGCAACGCCTGTTACAGCTGTTGCAGCAATCGTTGCTGCCAATAACCACTTTTTCATTTCCCTACTCCTGTGATTGAGATTAACCTGTCTAAATTTTCCGGTTTCTTTATAGAAATCCGTATTGTTATATCTTGCTTTCGTTAACGGCAACGTCCACAAGTTGTGTGTTGCAACTAATCAAACTATGTTTTAAAACACTATTTTGTTCGTATTCAGTCGCTATTAATAAATCGAAGAGATAAATTGCTGTAATCTTTCCGATTCTGGTTCAGTAAATAATTTGCTTGGATGTCCCTGCTCTTCAACCAACCCTTGATGAAGAAACATAACGTGATTCGATACATCGCGAGCAAATGCCATTTCATGCGTCACCACAAGCATGGTTCTGCCTTCTTCAGCTAAATCACGCATAACACCCAGTACTTCACCCACAAGTTCGGGGTCAAGTGCAGAAGTGGGTTCATCAAACAGCATAACTTCCGGATCGACGGCTAGTGCTCTTGCTATCGCAGCCCTTTGTTGCTGCCCACCCGATAGATGACCTGGGAAGTAATCTCGGCGCTCATACAAGCCAACTTTCTGTAATAGTAGCTCTGCATTTTCAATCGCTTGTGCTTTAGGTACCCCAAGTACATGCACCGGTGCTTCAATAACGTTTTCCAATACAGTGAGGTGGGACCAGAGATTAAAACCTTGGAATACCATGGCGAGACGAGAACGAATACGCTGAACCTGCTTCTCATTAGCAGGTACGGATTCACCCTGACGGTTATTTTTCATTTGAATAAGTTCGCCATTAACCCATATCTCACCAGCAGTAGGCGTCTCTAAAAGGTTAATACAGCGTAAAAAGGTACTTTTGCCAGAACCGGATGAGCCAATAATGGAGACGACTTCTCCCTTATGTGCTTTGAGAGATATCCCTTTCAGTACTTCATTCTGGCCAAACGTTTTATGTAAATCGTTAATTTCTAGCGCTTCTACAGCATTCATGCGCTACTACTCCCTGTTATTATGTGAAGTACTCCGACCTCGATTATGCAGTACAAACTAGCATACCCCTCTTAAAAAGCAACATATTATTAACTATTTGAGCCAAGTTCCACAAGCAATAGTACTGCATTTATATTCACATACAGACTATAAAACCACTTATTCGAGAATAAATCACCACTATGGCTGAAATTATATTTCGTAACTTAATTAACATATTTGTTACATAACTCTACTTTATAATAAATCCAAACTATTTATCACTACAGAATAGATCGATATTAGATAAGGTCATTATTGAGCATAGTGTCAAAATATACACGCAATTGGCTGCTAGGAAGTGACGATTTCTAGTCATCATTGTAGATGGTGTCATCAGAACATAGAGCCTTAACTCATGTCTTCAACTATTTTGTCGCAACATTTTTAACAATGGTTTGTTAACGAGCGACTACGGATGAAATGTGCCGATCATATAAAAGAAGAAAAGAAACGACTTACACGGCTAGATTATTGAAATAAAGCGAACAAAGTTGATTTAATCGATTTTTAACTATAGAAATTGCGTAGTTTTATTTCACTATTTTTCATAAAGTGATCAAGATCAATCACCCAAAAGAGGGAGCTTGGTAGACTTCCCCTTCAAATATTTAGACAAAATTTACAATAAATTTTAAGTCTTTAAAAATGCAGTCAAATTTTTGCCTGTATTTTGGGATGTAGCGATAAGACGATTTACTGACTAAATGACTTGTCCTGCAACTAATAACAATAATTTTGTATTACCTAACTATATAATGAGGACTCTATGTCAGACGTAGTCAACAAAGATCACTCAGAAATAGACGAGAAGAGCTACTCAGAGCTACATCGTCCCGCTTCTGAGTTCTCTAGCCGCTCTGAATATCTAGACCACGAACTTCAAATTATGAAGCCACGCCGTTTTGCTCTTAACCTGCCAGGGCGTGATTTCCGTTTTGAAATTGAAGACTTCGTACCTGCTATCGCTGGTACCATTGGCATCATCGCGATGTACTCTGCCGTAATGATGGCATGGGCTGCAGGCTTGACAGAAAAGTGGGACCACGTAAACCTAGACGTAGCATGGGCAATCGAAGTCGCTCGTGTAGAGATGCTTATTCCTGCGCTTCTGTTCTGTGTTCTGGCATCTGGTTTTATAAACCCACGAGCCAACTTGGCGGGCAACCACGGTCCAATGATACCGATGATTTTCGTTATCGCTATGGCAGGTGCTCACCCTCTTGCGCTGGCGATTCTAATCGGTGTATTCGGTCTTATTCTTAGTGCTGTTAAAGGTGGTTCCAGACTGGTTAACTTAACCAGTGAAGGGGTCGCAGGCGGTTTGCTGGTATTCCTTGGTTTCACAGGTTCAATGAGTCAGATTAACTCATTAATCGGCTGGGCTAATGGTCTTAGCAGTGAAGCTGAAGGTGTCATGGCTGGTGATATGGGCTATGTCGCTCTGATCGTACTTGGCATTACTGTTGTCACTTACGCGGTTCTCGCTAAGCTAGGCAAGCGCTGGTTGGCTATCCCTCTATGTGCAGTAACGGGCTTTGTGGTCGCTATGGCATCTGGTGCTGGTTTCGACCTTGTGTTCACCACAGAACCTGGACTACCTAACCTAAACCCAGTTTACTGGTGGGGCTCAACTGAGACAGGCTGGCAACTAGGTCTGCCAAACATGCAACATTTTATCGCATCTCTACCTTTTGCCATTCTGGCTGTAGCTATGTGGTCACCTGACTTCCTTGGCCATCGTATTTTCCAAGAACTTAACTACCCGAAACGCACTGAAAAAGTATTAATGGACGTTGATGACACTATGACTATGTGTTCTATCCGTCAGATGGTTGGTACTGCTGTCGGTGGTGGTAACATCACGTCAAGCTGGGGTACTTATATGATTCCGGCTGCGATTGCGAAACGTCCGATTCCTGGCGGCGCAATTCTGCTAGGTACTTTGGTTATTCTTATCGCCATTATCGGTTACCCGATGGATGCAGCGGTATGGCCTCCAGTAATGCGTGTTGCTCTGCTGGTTGGTGTTGCACTTCCGCTTCTTGAAGCTGGTATGCAGATGATTAAAGACGCGAAAGACTCTCAGTCTGCTGGTATCTGTGTCTTCGCGGCAATGGTAACTAACCCTGTTCTTGCATGGGCACTTAGTATGCTACTAGACAACAACGGTCTGATTGGTGACAAAGAACGTCCTAAGAAACTAAGCAAACTAGACCGTATCATCATTCCTAGTGTTGTACTGGTTATCTGTCTGGCAGCTATGCTAGCAGTAGGTATGCTAGAAAGTAAGTTCGGTATTCCGGCTCTACTTTAATTGATTAAAAAATGGGCAGTGATCACACTGCCCATTTTTTTATATATTTTTTTTAATTTTTACAATATAATTTGAATCACAGTTTTGAACTGGTAATTTTGGTTACAATATCTATGGTTAAATAGTTATGAATTTGGTCATAAATATTGTTATTAATTAAAGAGTGTACTGCGTGTTTCGGCACTAGCTTATAAAGCGAAAACAGTACGTAATTTTTCTACTAAAAAGGTAGGTATATCATGGCAGAGCAATTTGCTAAAGCTTGGGAAGGTTTTGCAGCTGGTGAGTGGCAAAACGAAGTTAACGTACGTGACTTTATTCAAAAGAACTATGCACCATATGAAGGTGACGAGTCTTTCCTAGTTTCTGAGGGTACTGAAGCAACTAACGCGCTTTGGGCTAAGGTAATGGAAGGTATCAAACAGGAAAACAGTACTCACGCTCCTGTGGATTTCGATACTTCACTTATCTCTACCATCACTGCACACGATGCTGGCTATATCAATAAAGATCTAGAAACAATCGTTGGTTTACAAACAGATGCTCCGCTAAAACGCGCTATCATCCCTAACGGTGGTATCCGTATGGTTGAAGGTTCAGCGAAAGCATATGATCGTGAACTTGATCCGATGGTTAGCAAAATTTATTCAGAGTACCGTAAAACACACAATGCTGGTGTTTTCGATATCTATACTCCAGACATCCTAGCATGTCGTAAGTCTGGTGTTCTTACTGGTCTTCCTGATGCTTATGGCCGTGGCCGTATCATTGGTGACTACCGTCGTGTTGCTCTTTATGGCATCGACTTCCTAATGAAAGATAAGTACGCTCAGTTTACTTCTCTTCAAGAGCGTTTCGAAAACGGCGAAGATCTAGAAGCGACAATGCAACTTCGTGAAGAAATTGCTGAGCAACACCGTGCACTAGGTCAAATCAAAACTATGGCAGCTAAGTATGGCTGTGATATTTCTGAGCCAGCAAAAACGGCACAAGAAGCGATTCAGTGGACTTACTTTGGCTACCTAGCGGCAGTTAAGTCTCAGAATGGTGCAGCTATGTCTCTAGGTCGTACGTCGACTTTCCTTGATATCTTTATCGAGCGTGACATTGCAGCAGGTACAATCACTGAAGCTCAAGCTCAAGAAATGATTGACCACTTCGTAATGAAGCTACGTATGGTTCGTTTCCTACGTACTCCTGAATACGATGAGTTGTTCTCTGGTGACCCAATCTGGGCAACAGAATCAATGGGTGGTATGGGTCTAGACGGACGTACACTGGTTACACGTTCTAACTTCCGTTTCCTAAACAGCCTATACACTATGGGTCCAAGCCCAGAGCCGAACATTACTGTTCTTTGGTCTGAGCAACTACCTGACGGCTTTAAGCGTTTCTGTGCGAAAGTATCTATCGATACGTCTTCTATCCAGTATGAAAATGACGATCTAATGCGTCCTGACATGGAATCTGATGACTACGCTATCGCTTGTTGTGTATCTCCAATGGTTGTTGGTAAGCAAATGCAGTTCTTTGGTGCACGTGCTAACCTTGCTAAAACTATGCTTTACACTATCAACGGCGGTGTTGATGAGAAATCTAAAGCTCAAGTTGGTCCTAAGATGGAGAAAATCACTTCTGATGTTCTTTCTTATGACGAACTATGGGACAAGATGGACCACTTCATGGATTGGCTTGCGAAGCAATACGTGACTGCACTAAACAGCATCCACTTCATGCATGACAAGTACAGCTACGAAGCATCACTTATGGCTCTACATGACCGTGACGTGTTCCGTACAATGGCATGTGGTATCGCTGGTCTTTCTGTTGCTGCTGACTCACTGTCTGCAATTAAATATGCAACGGTTAAGCCTGTTCGTGATGAAGATGGTCTAGCGATCGATTTCGAAATCGAAGGCGACTACCCTAAATTTGGTAACAACGACCCACGTGTTGATGATATCGCATGTGAGCTTGTATCTGTATTTATGGGCAAAATCCGTAAACTTAAGACATACCGCAACGCTGTACCAACGCAATCTATCCTAACTATCACTTCAAACGTGGTATATGGTAAGAAGACTGGTAACACGCCTGACGGTCGTCGTGCTGGCGCTCCATTTGCTCCAGGTGCAAACCCAATGCACGGTCGTGATGAGAAAGGCGCTGTTGCCTCTCTAACGTCTGTAGGTAAACTGCCGTTTGCTGATGCGAAAGATGGTATCTCTTATACTTTCTCTATCGTACCAAATGCTCTGGGTAAAGATGACACAGCGCAAAAAGCGAACCTTGCTGGCTTGATGGATGGTTACTTCCACCATGAAACAGGCATTGAAGGTGGCCAACACTTGAATGTTAACGTTCTTAACCGCGATACTCTAGAAGACGCAGTTAAGCACCCTGAGAAATACCCTCAGCTAACAATCCGTGTATCTGGTTACGCTGTACGCTTTAACTCGCTAACTGCTGAGCAACAAGCTGACGTAATTGCACGTACATTTACTGAATCTCTATAATTTAGTCCTGATTCAGTAAAATAAAAAACCTCGCTATATGGCGAGGTTTTTTTTGTAGTGAACAGAGGGAAGTTACTCTGTTTATGTCGCCATATTTGTAATAAAATAACGAAGGTTATTTACTCTGAGAACTTCAAATGTCGCAAACAGGTCGTATCCATTCTTTTGAGTCATGCGGGACCGTCGATGGCCCTGGAATTCGTTTTATCGTCTTTTTACAAGGCTGTTTAATGCGTTGTATGTATTGCCACAACCGAGATACATGGGACACGCACGACGGCAAAGAAGTCACCGTTGATGAGATAATCAATGAAGCCAAATCGTATAAACATTTTATGCGTGCATCCGGAGGCGGTGTAACCTGCTCTGGGGGTGAAGCGATGTTACAACCAGAATTTGTGCGAGACTTCTTCCGTGCAGCACAAGCTGAGGGTATGCACACCTGTTTGGATACCAATGGTTACATTCGCAAACATACCGAAGTGGTAGATGAAGTGTTGGCCGCCTCTGACTTAGTTATGCTCGATCTGAAGCATATGAAGGATGAAATTCATCACGACTTTATTGGTGTATCCAATAAAAGAACGCTAGATTTTGCTCGCTATCTACACAAAATTGGCCAGAAAACCTGGATTCGCTACGTTATTGTTCCCGGCTATACCGACGATGAAGAGTCGGCGCATATGCTAGGTGAATTTATCAAAGATATGGACAATATCGAAAAAGTTGAGTTACTCCCCTATCACCGACTAGGTGCACATAAATGGGAAGCATTAGGCTATGATTATCCATTAGAAGGGGTTAATCCCCCAAGTAAAGAAACCATGGATAAAATGGTTGAAATACTTAGCCAGTATAACGATAACGTTAAATACTAATTAAGAATTGCCGACTTGTGTCGGCTTTTTTATGCATAAATAGGAGCACAAGGATGAGTGCTTTTCACGTTCTGCCGGGTATCATTGTTATCTTCGCGTTGACCCTATCATTTAAAGATTTTTGGCAACAGCTATTACCTAAGCTGCTCTCTGACAAAGCTTTTCAGCATTTTCTGTTTTTTGTCATGCTAGCGATATTCTTTCTCTGGTCTGCTCAAGCTAGCACAAAAGAATACCTCTCGATTCATCTTCTTGGGTTAACAACCCTAACCTTGCTGCTCGGTTGGCGAAGTGCCTTTGTCATCACCATCATCCCAGTGACGGGTTTGTGTCTCACCTTACAGTTACCCTTTAATCAATTTTTTATCTATTTACTGCTCTCTTCTCTCATTCCTATTCTCATCAGTCATGCCATTTTCTGGTTAAGTTTCCGCTTTCTACCTAAAAATATATTCGTCTATATATTTGTTGCCGGTTTCTTTGCTGGCGGCATCACTAGCAGCATACATTTCCTTGTTAATAGCCTATTTTATTTATGGCAAGGCAGCTACGACTGGAAAACGATTAATGATAATTATCTGCTTTTCTTACCTCTTCTTATCTTTCCAGAAGGATTACTCAACGGTATGGCGGCAGCAATCATGTCTGTTTTTAAACCTGAATGGCTTAGAACATTTTCTGACAAACATTACCTCTACCCAACCAAGAAATAACAAATAACATTGTATGCTCAAACATTAAGCAACTTAAGGTGATAATCGGTTGCTGAGTCGATAAATACTGGTAATCTAGTGGGCAGATTATTACAAAAATTTAAAAATCGAGGCCCCATTATGGAAATGACTAATGCTCAGCGTTTAATCCTTTCAAATCAATACTACTTAATGTCTCAGCTTAACCCAGAAAACAGCAATAAATACAAAAGATTACAAACTATTGTTGAGCGTGGCTATGCGCTACAAATGCGCGAGTTGGATAAAGAGTTTGGTAAGATTTCAGAAGATGAATGTCGTGAAGTTATCAATATCATGGAGATGTACCATGCCATGCAAGAGTCCTACAAGATGTTAAAAAGCGAAGACCAATCTTCTGTTGATCAGCGCCGTTTGGATTTCTTAGGCTTTGATATTGCGAGTGAGCACCAGTTGGTAAACTATGTGCGCTTTTTGGTTGATTCTGAAGGACTATATCCTCAATTTGATAAAGCAGACCATCACTTTAATGCCCAGATGCCAATGCTAGAGAAGTACCGTAGAATGTTAACAACATGGCGCAACTGCCCTCGTCAATATCATCTCTCTTCAACTGAATTCGTACAGATATTTAATGCGTAATACAAAATCTGCATAAGATTATTTGACGAATTTTCAGCAAAAAAAGAGGTCATTCCATGACCTCTTTTTTAATGGTTATCAGATACTGTTACTCATCCAATTCCGCTTCTGCTTTGAAGATAGCTTCAAACTCTTCTTCTGCAGTATGTTTAGACACTTCTTTATGTTTGAACATGAAGTAGTAAATCATACCTGCTGCATATAAACCAACAGCCCAGAATGCCGCTGTTGCGTCATACACGAAGCACGATGTAAGCGCTAATACAGACAAGATTACCGTGATCCATGGAGTGATGATACCACCAGGAGTTTTATACGGACGCTCTAGATCTGGCTCATGCTTACGTAGCAAAATGTGGCTATACGCTTGCAGTGCATAAGAGATAGTTGCACCAAATACCGCAATCATAATCATACGGTCACCTTCGCCAGTTAGCGATGCAAGGAAACCAACGATACCCGGTACAATCAGTGCCCATGCAGGAACTTTACGCTTACCAGTTAATGATAAGAAGGCAGGTAAGTAACCCGCTCTTGAAAGTGCAAATACCAGACGGCTATAACCGTAAATAATTGAGAAGAACGATGCAATCAAACCCGTCAAACCAACAACGTTTACGAAGTTAGCCAGCATTGAGTCTTGACCGTGAACAGCACGCAACGCATCAACAAGTGGTGCAGCATATTCGCCTGTTGCACTTGCGCCCGCAGCACCCGGAACCAATAGCATAACCATTGCCGCAGAGATCAATAGGAAGATCATTGCAGCGATAATACCTTTTGGCATATCTTTAGCTGGGTCTTTTGCTTCTTCAGCTGCTAGAGGTACACCCTCTACCGCTAAGAATAACCACATACCAAATGGCAATGCAGCCCAGACACCACCCCACCCTTGTGGTAGGAAAGTCGTAGAACCGGCAACGGCTGGGTTAGCTGGAATATCAAAAAGGTTAGCCACTTCAAAATATGGTATTAAGCCAAACGCTGTTGCGATAATCGCCACAACTGCCAACGCCGTGATTACCAACATAATACGCAACGCTTCACCCGCACCAATCAAATGAATGCCGATAAAAATTGCATAGAATACTGCGTACACTACCGGACCGTTCCAGCCCACTAATGCTTCTAGGTATCCACCGATAAAGATTACAATTGCCGCAGGTGCAATAGCGTATTCCAGTAATACCGCCAAACCTGTCGCATAACCACCAACAGGCCCCATTACCTTACGTGCAAAACTGTAACCACCACCAGCAGTTGGAATTGCCGCTGACATCTCAGCCAAAGATAATACTAAAGTTAGATACATTAAACCCATCAATATCGATGCGATTAACATACCACCCCAACCAGCAGTTGCGATACCGAAGTTCCACCCTGCATAGTCACCAGATATAACGTAAGAAACCCCTAACGTAGCAAGCAAGAACCAGCCAGCAACTCCTTTTTTGAGCTGGCGATCGTGCATAAACTCCGAGGAACCAAAATCATTTGCTTTATTTTCAGACATAAGCCACCCGTATGATTCTTTTGTAACTCAATGACCTAACATAGGTCGCTGAGTGAATTAACGTATCAATCCTGTTGTAGGGCATGGATTAATACATCCCTTTATTTTTTTAACATACTGCTTGTTCTAATTTACTTTAAAGTGATACTTGTTTTCGTTAATTAAGCCGTTACTCCTTATTTCTAAACTTTGTCAGCCAATATTTCTTGACGTGGTTGGGCAATAACTACCTTATCCACTAACAATCCTTTATGTTTAATACGTTCTGCGCCTGCTTCTACCGCTGCAGTCACAGAGGCAACATCGCCAGTAAGTGTGACGTAACCTTTACCACCAATGGCCATCGCCATATGTACTTCTAATAATTCAACATTCGCCGCTTTAACCGCAGCATCTGCCGCTTCAACAATTGAGGCAACGGAGAAGGTTTCAATGATGCCAAGGGCGTCAGTGCGCTCTACTAACCTTGTGCCTGAGATAGCGGGGAAAACATCTTCATGAACGTTAGAAATAATTAAATCATCCACCACTTCCGTTCCACCGGCGATCATTCCCGCTTCTACCGAAGCATTAACCGCTGCCACATCACCACAAATCATCACCATAAATTTGCCGGGACAAATACTACGATTAAAAATGATCTCTACTTGTGCAGCCTTTAGCATCGCATCCGCGACAAAATAGCCTCGCGCGATAGAATTCAGTTCAATACATCCAATTGCGTTAATCATATTTATACTCATCTAATTCTTAATCACGACATGCTGATCGGTTACCGTCTCTACAGTTCCGGCAATACTTGCATGAATATTGACACTTAGCGCATCAGTCGGTGCTTCACCAATGACCTGTCCAACGGTCACTTTGTCTCCAACAGCAACACACGCCTGCGCGGGTGCGCCAATATGCTGTCTTAGCGGAATGGTCACTTTGTTAAACACATGCTCTTGCTCGAGGTTTTTTGCTTCCGTTTTATTGTACTGCAGCAAACCTAAGCGTTGCATTAGGCGTTTCGTTGGTACGCCACGGTAGTCCCTCATAGGGTGCACGTCGATGGTCTGATCTTGAAGCTGCTGAGGAGTCATTAAGCTGCCTGACTCACGCAAATCACGCTTGGTGGTGACGCACATATTTCGAGGATCTAAACCTTCTGGACAGGACCACATGGAGCATAAGTTACATTCACTACAAGCTTGTGCTGATAGTGCGTAAGTCTCACTATTTGGTCCTGACGTTTGCAACGCTCTCATCACTAAATGAGGTTTAATCGGATAGCCAAGCATATGTCGAGGACACATAGAGGTGCATAAACTGCACTGGTCACACGCGGCTTTACCTATTCGACGATACTCTTTTTCTGGTCGTGTCTTTTTAATGGCTAACGATGAGGAACTAGGGATGACAATAAAGCCACTTGATAAGCGAGTAATCGGTTGTTGCAACGACTCTACAACACCACCCATCATTGGTCCGCCATCAATAATCACATAGTCATCACAAGTGGTGCCACCGGCAACTTCTAATGCATCTTCAACAGAGATTCCAACTGGCAGCCATGCCGTATAAGGCTTGGCAACTTCACCATGAACCGTCACCATTGTATGCGTGACGGGCTGCCCTGTTGCGGCGCGAAAAATATTGATATACGACTCGGAGTTTTGCACCAGCACGCCAATATCTTTCGGAAGTCCGCCAGACGGCACTCGCAATCCAGTCGCTTCATAAATCAGTTCGACCTCATCGCCAGCTGGATAAACATCTCGCATTTGCAGCACGCTAAATTGCTCTGGCTTCTCTAGACGCTGAATGGCTTGCTCAACAATCTCTATCGTGTCTTGATGTTTATCTTTAATACCTATGATGGCTTTTGTTGCACCAGTTTGTTTCATCGCCAATAACATGCCACCAAGCATTTCATCAGCCCAGATCTGCATAACAACCTGATCTTTATTAAGTAATGGCTCACATTCCGCACCATTAGCTAATACCATATCAACCTGACAATCCAGTTTTACATAGGTAGGAAATCCAGCCCCACCGGCACCAACGACGCCGGCGTCTCTGACTTTATCTAAAAGTGAACTCATATATCAGCCTTAATGAGATATTGGGTTATTTGCAATGTTAATCACCGCTTCAGCAAACGCTTCGCACGCTGCTCGGCAAGCCGCTTGTGATCCCACAAGATGCGCTCCAGCGAAGTTGGTTTCTGATGGAGGTTCAAATAAGTTTTTCAACTCAACATCCGCTGCTTTCAGTGCCGCATCAATAGCGAACATGGCTTCTAGCGGTGGTGCGATTAAATACGCAAGCGCTTCGCCTTGTTCAACTCCCGCCTCAGCAGAGAGATAACTGCCGGTAGAAGAAACTAAATGTGCGAAATAAGCGATGTCGCCTTCTTCATTTGCCATCTGGAATGCGGCTTCGTTCTCAATCACTTCCTGACAACGATCCAACCCAGCGATAACATCCGCAGGGCATTCTCCAGCGATAATGCCAATCACTTCACCGGAAGTGGGCCCGGATGAATGGGCTGCACCAGCGTAAAATGAACGCGCATAAACAACCTCAACATTGGCTGCCTTAGTCGCCTCATCCAGCGCACAATAGGTCACGTCATCACAATCACTGGTAATTAAGCCAATGCTGACGTGATTAGGCTTCAAGTTGAGTGACTTCGCATAATCAGGATCAACCGATGCAATCACTCTTGTTGCCAGTACCGCAGCCGGGATTTTTTCTTGAATAGCCATTATTCACCTCTATCTTTTTAAATTGATGCCACTGGCTTTCTGCGCAAGCATCGTTTTAATTAAATCGACTATTACCGCAGCCGCTTCTACTGGTGGAGTACCACCACTATGGATATTTGAAATCACTGTTCGATCCGATTCCACCGTATCTTGATTTGGTTTGTAGACGGCATAGCAGCTCAGTGACTCTGATTGGCCTAGCCCCGGTCTTTCACCAATAAGCAAAATATTAACTTCTGCATCAAGTAACTCACCGATCTCATCTTGCGCTTTTACTCGGCCATAACGTAAGAAAAACGGCGCATTAGTTCTTAATCCCGCGTTTTTAATACCATTCATTAGCGGTGGTAAAATCTCATCTAGGTTGCTGGTAATAGCATCCATACTCAAACCATCAGAAAGGACCACCTGAACTTGAGGAGATTTATCGAAATTCTTGGCAATAACATCTCGTGCATCTGGGCAAAGTTTTCGTCCTAGATCAGGACGGGTGAGATACTCATCCTTATCTTGAGCCTGACTTTTTACTTCTAAAAGATTGTGTTCTTTTAACCACTCTTCACTGATGTTTTTGATAACGGTATCTTTAGAGCGAGAATGATCGGCCCAAAAACGCATCAGAGCCGTTGTTCTCGGTCTTGGTCCCGCGCAGCCATTACCTACCCGTGCCGCGGTTTGAGTGATAAGGTCTTCAATTATTTTTGGTTCTTGAGCATTAACCACGCCATTCCAGTTTTTAAACTCATCATCACCTAAATCCGGTAGCGAACCATCACTATTTACTGGTGTTGATGACTCATCCGTTACCACTCTTTTAACCGTTGAAGCGGAGACTTCTGTTTCTCCTAGCTGTTTTAAAACGGCTGAGACAATATCTTGTATATTTTGATCGTTCATTGTTTACTCCGCTTATCGATTAAAGAAAATTGAAGGGTCACCTGCTTTCGCAGTAAGAATGCCGTTTTCAAGCAGCCCCATCTTCTCCATCCATTTTTCAAATTCTGGAGCCGGTCTTAGACCCAATAACTGACGTACCGTTGCGGTATCATGGAAAGCATTAGTCTGGTAGTTGAGCATAATGTCATCACCCATTGGCATACCAATTACAAAGTTAATGCCTGACGCAGCAAGTAAGGTCACCAAGTTCTCATTTGAGTTCTGATCGGTATCCGCATGGTTTGTGTAACAAGCGTCACAACCCATTGGCAGGCCGGATAATTTGCCCATAAAGTGGTCTTCTAGGCCAGCACGGATAATTTGCTGATGATTGTACAGATACTCTGGACCGATAAATCCAACCACGGTATTAACTAAATGCGGCTTGTAACGTCGAGCAAGAGCATAACAGCGAGCTTCCATCGTCATCTGATCAGCACCATAGTGGGCATCGGCAGACAGCGCAGAACCTTGTCCAGTTTCAAAATACATCATGTTGTCACCCGCTAAGTGGCAGTACTGCTTACCCACTTCATAAGCTTCATCCAACATTTCTACAGTGACACCAAATTCGGATAGCCCTTTTTCTGAGCCCGAAATACTTTGGAAAAGAAGACCACCCGGAGCCCCTTTGCGTACCGCTTCCATCTGAGTTGTGATATGAGCAAGAACACAAGGCTGAGTAGGAATATCAAACTTGGTAATAACATCCTGAATGGCATTCAGCATTTGAGTGGTATTCTCAACGCTGTCAGTCACAGGGTTGATACCAATTACCGCGTCACCACAGCCATAGGTTAACCCTTCAAATGTTTGCGCTAAAATTGAGCTAACGTTATCACGAGTATCATTCGGCTGTAGACGACAACTAAAGTGCCCCGGAATACCTACGGTACAGTTTGCTTTTGTCACGACAGGTAGCTTCTTAGCACCGAACATTAAGTCAGCATTTGAGCAAAGCTTAGCGGTTGCCGCGATCATCTCTGCGGTAAGCCCTTTACGCAGACGTTGAACTTCTTCTAGGCTCGGCTTATTGGAAAGCACATATTCCCGTAGCTCGCTAACGGTCCAGTTCTGAATTTTTTCATAAACGGCTCTATTCAGACTGTCTTGGTTAATTTGAGTAATTAAATCAACCTCATAAGGAACCGCAGGATTCTCTCGCAAATTCTTTAGGGTTAATTCTGACAATACATGTTTCGCCGCTACCCGCTCTTGTGAGCTTGACGCTGCGACACCAGCCAGAACATCTCCAGAACGAAGATCGGACGCTTTCGCCATCACTTCTTTCACATCTGAGAATTGATATGTCTGACCAAACAGACGAGTTTTCAAAATCATTAGCCACTCCTTTATGACGGAAACGCGAGAGATTTAACCGTTAAGGGTACAATTTCGCCCCCAAAATAACTTTTACCTATATCGATGTAGTCTCCCTCTCGGGTGATCACCTCATCAATAACCGCAAGCGGTTGTGGTGAAAGCAGCGGTTGCAACTCCATTCCGAGTGCTTTGCCTATATCATTATGAGAAATTATTAGTGCTGAATCGTTATGATTGCCATGCAGACGATAGAACTGCTCAAGCCCTTTTACAGCTTGGAGCACTGCTCGATACTTAGTAGGCATCTTGCTATCTAGTGCAATGGCATATTGATCAGTAGCAAGGGCAATATCCATACGCTCTGCGCATATACATATCTCTTTGCTAATATCAAAATCTGGGTTGTTCCAGTCAATATTGGGATGAATTACTGGAATATTTTTAATGGGTAAACTGTCTAGTTTTAGCCATATTGTAGAGCCGGATAGAGAAAGTGAATGCGCTCCTGCTCCAATAACTGTCGCTCTTACCGTCTGTTTTGGCTGAGCGATTGACAAGGTTGAAAACTGTTGATGTCTAAGTAGTGAACGAGCAAGCAAAGGCCCCATATCACCAAATTTCAAATCATCGACAGGTTTAATTTTCTCTTCAAAAAGACAGTTACCGACACCACCGCTGATATAAATTGTGTCGATATCATCGATCACTTTTAATTCTGCTGTCTGCAGCAGTTTCGCGGTGATTTTGCTGTTATTACCTTGGATGAGCCCAAGTAGAATGTCGGCCATTTTCTGGCTAACACGTTTTATGTGATCAAAAGTAAGTGCATTCGGGCTTATATGTTCACCAAATACTTCTTTAACCAACAGAGCACCTGCTTCAGATAGGTAAATAACATTGCCTTTACTGTCTAACTGAATTAAACGGCCACCAATATTGATACATGCGGTATCCACCACCTTGCCACAATCAAAAACTACGTAATTTGCTGTGCCACCACCAATATCGATATTCATAACTCGGCTATGAGATGATTCCGAGAGCTGCTGGGCACCACTGCCTCTGCCCGCAATAATCGATTCCAAATGTGGTCCGGCGGTTGCAACAACAAAGTCCCCTAACTCTTGAGACAATTGCAGTAGTGAGGAACGCGCATTTTGGGCTTTTGCAGTTTCACCCGTAATAATGATGGCGCCCGTTTCTATATCGTCGACGGCGATACCGGCGGATACAACCTGCTGATTGATAAACTCTTGGATCTTGTTGTTATCAATCACTCCCTCAAAATTAATTGGGGTAAAGACTACCGGACTTTGAAAAATCACTTCCCGGTCAATAAATTCATAAACTGGCACCTGAGACGCAGGCGCCCTATTGACTAAAGTTAATCGTGAAAATATGACTTGGGTAGTTGTGGTCCCAACATCGATACCTACACTGGTGATTAACTTGGTATTCATGAGTGAAACTCTCCAGAAATAGTCCCATTCACCACATCTTGTAACAGAGAGATAATCTGTTTAGCTGTCACTGTTCTAGGATTTCCACCTAAACAGATATCCTCTAACGCGTCATCGGCAACTTGCAACATTGCTTCAAGATGAATATCGGTATGCGCCAGCGATGTAGGCAATCCTAGGTCTTGAACCAATTGGCTCACCGCATGAATGGCGGCCCAGCAGCACTCTCTTTGAGTCATGTTTTCTCGTGCTACGCCAAAGGCAACCGCTAATTCGGCATACTCAGCTTCACTCACCAAGGCATTAAATGCCATCACATAAGGCAACAGTATGGCGTTAGCTGTACCGTGAGGTATATGGAACTGAGAGCCTATTTGATGAGAGATCGCGTGCGTTAACCCTAAGCCTGCATTACTAAATGCCAGCCCAGCTTTGTATGCAGCCACTGCCATGTCATATCTATCATCAAGGTTATCACCACATCCAACAGCTCGACGCAATGAGCTCGCTACCGCTTCAACCGCATGGTATGCGTAGGCTTTGGATAATGGATTAGAATTTTTTGCTACATAAGCTTCGATAGCATGAGTTAAGGTATCAATACCCGTTGCCGCAGTGACTTCTGCAGGAACACCAATCATCAAAGCGGGGTCAATAATGGCCAGATCAGGTACTAACGCGGGGCCTTTTATCGGCAATTTGACGCCAGATGCGACATCTTTCACCACGGTGATATCCGTCACCTCAGAGCCCGTTCCGGCCGTTGTAGGGATGGCACCAAGACCGACTCGGCGTGAGGCTAATCCACCCACTTTAAAATCCGTTAGATTTCCACTGTAGTCCACCATTACCGCGACGGCTTTCGCAACATCTAAGGCTGAACCACCACCAATTCCCAATACAAAATCAGCTTCTTCAGTCTTAAATTTACTAATACATTGCCCAATAACATCAGAGTCTGGTTCGCCAGTAACATCATTAAAGATGGCATACTCTATTCCTGCGAACTGGATAGACTGCTCGCAACCATCAAGCAGCCCAAGTTGGTGGACGAGTTTATCCACAACGATGAATACCTTTTTCACACCCAGTTCAATGAGTACGTCCCCTATCTGGTTGACGCTATAACCACCGGTTAAAGTGATCGCTGGTGAACGGAAGAAAAAGCCTTTATAAAGTTTTGACTGTTGTATGGTATTGGCAACAACAGTGGCTAATTCTTGGTGTGAAATCGACATAATGAGTTACTCCGTTACTCTATGTTCGGTACGCTGTAAACCGAAGCTAGCAATAGCAAAAGGCGTGAGATATAACGCATGCTTAAAAGTGACAATCTCGGTGGCTGGAAAAGTGTCACTAAAAATCTTTTCAACGCCATTGACCAAGGTTCCACCACCTGTCAGATACATATGCTTCGGTGTTTCCTCTTTTAAATGGCTCATCACAATGTCAGCCATCTTTTCAATTACCGGTTTGACAATAATGGCGATGTCGTTGTCTTGATAACTGGTTCGCTTTAATCGCTCAGCTTCTTGGTCATCCACTTTTAAACGTCCAGCAATAACCAAAGAAACATGTCTACCGCCACTAGGGTCATCTAAGGAGTAGATCTGCTTTCCATCTTTTATCAATGCCGTTCCTGTCGTACCGCCACCGATATCGACCACCGCACCATTATCGATACCCAGTAAATCCGCCACACTTGACGGTTCATCGATGACTTCCGCAACTTCGATCGCCGCCGACTCAACCACATTGATGGAGATTCTAGGGTCGGTTCCCGGAGGATAAGAGGTAATCGCGCTCTCAACGGTAACACCGAGCTTCTCTTCAACTCGCTTAATCTGAGAGCGGACGATCTGGCACGCTCCCATGTAATCCACCACAATTCCGTCTTTTACAACGTTAGCCCAATCTAAAAAGGCAGCGATAGGTTCTCCTTGCTGATTGAGTACCACGGTTTGAATATCCGCAGTACCCAAATCAACACCGACAATCCATTGCTCAGGTGGAGTGACTGGCGTGTCATCATTGACAATATCGTCAATGATGGCCAATCGCTGTTTAACTATTTCTAACTGACTCATCAATTACACAATCCTAAATGAGTCAACAGCGGTACAGCGTCGTTTCCGAGTAAAGGTTAACGAGTTAGTTACGCCTTCACCGGTTGGAGTAGAAATGGTCATTGTGGTCCACCCTTCTCCTCCCGCACCAATCGCAGCAATACAAGGGCCATTTTTAGCCAGTAAGCTACTATCAATTTCGTATGCCATCCGCGTTAACACATCGATGTTTCTTGAATGGATTGCGGCGGTGTGGTGATTATCAGACTCTAACTCTACTGCCCAATCAATAGCTTGATCGGCGTCTTTTGCCTTAATTAACGGCAAAATTGGCATCATCTGCTCAGTGGTCGCAAACACATGATCTTTAGCCGCATGGAATACTAATAATCTGGTTGATTCTGGAACGGTTAGGCCGATAGTTGCAGCAAGTTTAGCGGCGTCTCTGCCTACCCATTGAGGGTTAGCACTTGGAGAATCACCCGGATAACCTTTCAACACTTGTTTAGCGATATCTTCCGCTTGCTGAGCATTCAGCTCATAGGCGCCATTACGGGTCATTGCTTGCATTAAATTGTCGGCAATTGACTCGACCGCAATGATCTCTTTTTCACATGCACAAACGATGTTGTTGTCAAATGAAGCCCCTTCAACAATCGAAATAGCAGCTCGCTCAATGTCGGCGGTTTCATCAACCACAACAGGAGGGTTGCCCGGACCAGCAGCAATTAGACGTTTGTCAGTAATATCTTTTGCAGCATCAACCACAGCATCGCCACCCGTCACAACTAACAGCTTAATGCCAGGGTAAGTAAATAGGCTTCGTGCATTATCAAGTGACGGCACTTTCACAGTCGTACAGATATTTGATGGCCCACCTACGCTCTCTGAGGCTTTATTGACTAACTGAATAGCGTATTGAGAGACTTTTTTGGCTGCTGGATGAGGTGCAAATACAACCGCATTACCCGCTGCAATCATACTGATGGCATTATTTATTACAGTACAAGAAGGGTTGGTACTTGGCGTTACAGAGGCTATAACCCCCCATGGCGCATTTTCGATAAGACTTAAACCACTATCTCCAGATACTGCTTGAGGTGTTAGTATTTCTGTGCCCGGTGTTCTTGATGCAACCAGCAGATGCTTACGAATTTTATCTTCAACTCGACCAAAACCCGTCTCTTCTACCGCCATTTCAGACAGCTCTTTGGCGTGCTTTTTAGCCATTCGACGAATCTCGGTGACGATCTTGTCTCTAACAGCCAAACTACGAATCTGCTTCTGAGCATGTTTAGCCGCGGAAACGGCGTCATCTAAAGAGTCAAACACACCGTGCTCGCTTGCTGACGCTGACGGTTGCTTATCACTTTTCAGCTGAACAACAACACGGCGAACAATATCCTCTATTTCGCTCTGATCCATTCTTATTACCCCTAATCGTGTTACTTACTGACCTTTGTGATATTGAATGCTTTGGTCGGATGTAATTTCATCAATAATTCCAACCACACAAAGATCAACGGGTGAATGCTCACCACTTGTCCCATAGGCCATTCGAGCCGAACTACCTGCAACTACGAGAACCCACTCACCTTCACCTGCGCCAAGTTGATCCATCGCGACATGCACTTCACTAGTCGACTTACCCTTTTTATCGACAAACTCCACTAAGCAGAGCTTATCCATTCTCATGTCTGGGCTACGTATGGTGGCGACCACCTGCCCAACAACTTTTGCTACACGCATGCCTCCCTCCTATTTTGATACGCCTTCCCAGTTAGGAGGCGACGCGCTGTTTATGGTGATCGCTTATTTCTTAACGGATATTGGGAAGATTTTCTCAAGATCCTGATGAGGTCGAGGGATCACATGGACCGCAATCAACTCACCTAGTTTTTGCGCAACAACCGCACCTGCATCTGTAGCGGCTTTACATGAGGCAACATCACCACGAACTAACGCAGTTACATAGCCAGTACCAATTTGCTCATAGCCAACCAACTCTACCCGAGCGGCCTTAACCATGGCGTCAGATGCTTCAATTAAGGACGTAAGCCCTTTTGTTTCTATAATGCCTAGTGCATCCATTAGCATTTCCTCAGAAATTAAATCGTTATACTGACGTTATTTTTTCGCCGCTGGAGCAGGTGCTTGAGAGATTGGGAAAATCGCTTCAAGATCACCATGTGGACGAGGAATAACATGAACCGCAACCACTTCGCCTAAACGTTGAGCAGCTGCCGCACCCGCATCCGTTGCTGCTTTACAAGCCGCCACATCGCCACGAACCATAGCGGTAACAAGACCAGAACCAATTTGCTTATAGCCAACCAGTTCCACACGAGCTGCTTTAACCATTGCATCAGATGCTTCGATTAATGCAGTAAGACCTTTTGTTTCGATAATGCCTAGAGCTTCCATTTGAATTCTCCTAAGGTTGTTCAAATAAGTTACATACAAGAAGTAAGGACTGAGATATCTACGATATCGTCAGAGCTACAGCCTCGAGACAGATCATGCATAGGTTTAGCTAACCCTTGCAGCATCGGTCCCAAAGCAATATATCCGCCTAAGCGCTGAGCGACTTTATAAGCAATGTTGCCAGCACTTAGAGATGGAAATATAAATACATTTGCCTGACCACCCAGCGGGCTATCAGGCATTTTTTGCGCAGCGACTCGTGGTTCTATCGCTGCATCGAACTGAACTTCGCCGTCAATGATGAGATCTGGACAGCGCTGTCTCACTAATTCTGTTGCATCGGATACTTTACTAACGGCGGGATGAGATGCACTGCCTTTGGTGGAAAACGACAGCATCGCGACCCGAGGTTCAATCCCCGTTAATTTTTCAAAGTTATTTGCCGTATCAATGGCAATATCAGCCAACTGTTCTGTCGTTGGTAGCGGAATCACCCCTGCATCAGCAAACGCGTGTGTACGTGTACCATCAGGAGAGAGCATAAGGAAAAAACTAGACACGGTTTTACTGTTAGGCGCCACACCAATACCTCGAATCGCACTACGAATAACATCGCCAGTGGTCGCGAGGTTTCCCGCAATGCAGAGGTCAGCATATCCTTGATCAACCATCAAGGCAGAAAACTGCAATGGATTAGCAACTTGCTTACGAGCTTCTTCTACCGTTATTGGTTTGCGCTGTTTAGCGACAAAAATGTTGACCATTTCATCAAAACAGCCTGCGGTTTCAGGTGCCAAGGTTGTTAAACACGGCATGGCAATACCAGCTTTATAGGATCTATCCCGCAGCATAAATGGATTGCCTAGAAGAATAGGTTCTGCCAGCCCACTAAGTTTCAGTTCATTAGCCGCATGTAATAGCCTGACATCATCGGTATCAGGAAATACGATTTTCTTGGGTGCTTGACGGCATTTTTCTCGACATTGTTCTAATATTTGCATACTAGTTTACTAACCTCTCAAGCACATTTTGCTGACCATTCTGACACTGCCAAACCAATATCATTACCACATAGATCGCACTTGATAATCGATTTAAGCCAGCAACAATGTCTTCACGTTCCAAACGCATGCTAATGTCAATAAATAGACGACTCGCTTCCAACTCAAGCTCACGGGTTGTCGCTCTTAAGGTATTTAATTTAGCGACTTTTAAACCAAATTTAGCATCCGGCAACATATGGTCATAACCTAAATATTTCAAAGGGTTATGAGACCACTGATGAATAGTTTCAGAATCGATGTCACCAAACGAAGGGAGAGGTAGTGGTTGTTCCATCACTTCCGCTTGTAATATCTGGCCGAAGTAAGAACGAATATCCGACATGGCATGCACAATGAATGGCGGTTGATCTTCAAGTAAGCACTGAACTTCCACACATTGACAGATCACGCTGTCAATTTTGCCTCTTAGAGCAATTCTTGGATGGTTCTTAGGCACTAAGACTTCATCGTTAAGATGAGTCATAAAAGAAGGTTTTTTCTCAACATCACTACCACATGCCCAACAACCATTACTTGGGCGTTGATTGTTGGTTTTTAACGGATGCACCTTATTGGTCGCACTGCCGTCTTTATCGGCTACAAACACTTCACCCTGCTCATTAATGTATCGAATGGCTATTTTTCTTTCCGACAACAGAGCTTGGGCTGAAGGTGTTAAACGGCAACCTTCTGGAAGCTGAACTTCACTACCGAAAGCCAAACCATATTTATCACGTAAATAGTCTTCAGTGATGAAAGTACTCACTATGGCACCTATTGATCCGACCAATCTGCAGGGTATGCAACATAGACAAAACGAACATGAGTTGGTGTACCAAACTCAATATCGCTACCTTTTGGTATAAAAATAACGTCTCCCGGTTTACCAATAGTGGTACCGGACGCGGTTTTAATATGCAGTTCACCTTCTAAGATAACGTCAACTTCATCGTAATTAAGCGTCCACGGGAAGAAAGCTTTCTCCCAACCCATGTAACCAACACCTAACGTGCTGTTTTGCTCAGGACCGATTACATCGGTTAGGCCGATGTTCTTACCGGGAGCACCATCAAATGTTTCAAGCTCAACGCTATTGCCGCGGACTAACACGATACCATCATCGTTAATCTGTCTTGGACAAGTCGGAGCTTTATGATCGAAATCCGCCAGTGCTTTCTGAATAAGTGAATCAATCAGTGAGCTATCAACACTCTTGCCAATTCGTGAACGGATCTCATCTTTGATTTGATTTAATGCGGGATTATTTACCATCTCACTTGATGAATTTAATTTTTCAACCGTGGTAGAAGGTTCTTTTTTCTCAGCCTTATCGATAACATCATCAACAATAAAAGAAACCCCTAACACCTTTGCAACATCGTAGGCTTCCGGAGTAATAATAGTACCGCATGGTTTGGCCACAATTTGGGTTGTTCCCTGAGCTTTATATTCACGTACATCCGTTGCTGTAATTAACTTTTTCATTAATTTCACCCTACTTTCCTTTGTAACTAAGGTAAGTTGTTATTTATTGAAGCTGCACAAAAATGTTCGCAACTTATTAATAGAATTATCATCGTGTATAGAGGTATAAAAATATGGACCTTGAATACCATTTGTTTCCAACAGTTTTTCTGCGTGTTCAATATTGGCATCATCAATATCAACTTTACTAATAACACCAATTAATTTTTTATTTGGATAAACGCGTAATAAACCTGAAGGGGCAGAAAAATGTTGCGCATTGGCAGGTTGCAAATAAACAATCGTATTAACGGTAGAAATGGTAGAGAGAAGCGGCCCGTTCCAAGCTCGGTTATCAACATATTCACCCGGAGTGTCGATAACACTTCCAGGATAGTATATTGGAGCTTGCGTTTTTCGTTGATTACCTTCGGGATTAACTAAGCGAGTGATTAATGCAGACTTTCCTGCGTCAACTTCTCCTATTACAGCAAAGCTTGCTGGAAGTATTTCTGGTATTTCAGCACTCATGTTCTAGTGGCCTGACATGCTGTATAACCAAGGTCTTTATCTAGTGTTCTCAGTACCTCATCTAGCGCCACACTTACTGAGCCTACAGACCCGGTAATGACTAATGACCCTGAAAACCTATCAAGAAAGCCAATTCCTACGTCAGCAGACTTTGTTGCTACATCACCTGCTATGATAGCGGTTTCACCGGGAGTGAGGGTGAGAATACCAATCGCTTCTTTGTGAGCTACACCGATTCGTTCACACAACTCCTCTGTTGGATTTGCTACCATATGCGCAAGCGTGATCTGCTTACCGGGAACGTATTCCTGTACAACTCTATCAATTGGTTCGCCAAACTCATGGCTCATGCCATTACCCACTATTTATGATTATTTTTTATTACCATAACGCCTAAATTTACATCAAATTGTGATAACAATCGCAAAAGATAATTCACATATTCATCGATAAATCAATATATTGAATCTCATCACAAATAGCTGTTATTAATATTATTACCGATTTTTATTAATTTTCTTTATCAGTGAAGTAGCGCAAGTTTTAATTAATTTTAGATCCAAAATAATTAAAACCTGTCAGGATTCTATTGAGAGGAATTAATGATAAGAACTTATACGTCGAGGGTGTAAATCTATTGTGTTTTGTTTTAATGCAAACTGGCACTTGGCTATATAGAATGACAATAAATAGTCTAGAATAATAAACAGAAAGAATATAGTAATAGCAATAGATGGAAACGATACCACCAATTAAATAACTTGTTCTCTATTGCAAGGGAATATCGCAATAAAAAACAAGTTATATTTTAGAATAGCATTAATCTATAAGAAGACTATCGAGCAGTGGTATCAGGCGGTGAATTTCAGGCTTGGTTAACGTTTCCGACGCACCAACTTCAAAAGCTTTGGCCCTGTTCTCTTTCGTCATTGTAGAAGAGAATATAATAACAGGGACAGCATTGGGATCAGACGTTACACGTTTACACAGGTGTAAGCCATCCATCTTCGGCATTTCAACATCCGAAACGATAACACTCACTTTTTGCTGACTGGTATTGAACACGTCAAGTGCTTGTTCTCCGTCAGGTACAGCAATAACTTGATAACCTGCCCCAACAATAACAGACTGTAACTGCTCTAAGATAAATCGAGAATCGTCTGCCAGAAGAATCGTATGAGCAGAGCGCAGACGCTTACGGTTATTAGATAAATCAATATTATTATCTAGAGTAAGGTCATAGCGTCCCATATTGATATCTGAGTTCATATCAGCAATGACTTTCTCAAAATCCAAAATGAACACTAGGTGATCTTCAATATTTACCGAGGCAACAATACAGGTGTCTTCTCCAGCCAGTGAAATATCCGTTGCTGGCTCTAAATCTGACCAAGAGACTCGGTGAATTCGATTTATTGAGTCAATCAAAAACGCGTTTGTCACGCCATTAAAGTCGGTAACAATTGCGAACTGGTCTTTAGATGGCACTATATCTGAGAGCTTAAGCCACTTGGCCAAGTGTATTAGAGGAGTCACTTTCCCTCTAGACTTAAAAACCCCTATAACATGCTCATCACCCTTAGGGTAATCCGTCAGTTCAGGAAAACGAATAACTTCGCGAACTTTCGCAACATTAATGCCGTAGTGGTTTATTTTTTTGCTTCCATCAGGAAGGACTTTCACCAGTTGGAACTCAGCAATCTCCAGCTCATTGGTACCTGACTCAAGTAAAACGTTGCTTGTCATGGCTCTCTTCTCATTTAAATTTACAGTTAAATTAATACAACATTACGCCTACCGTTGAATACCAGACGTAATACTTTATCTGTATAAGAACAGTATAATATACCTAAGTGGCCTTAATAAGCTAGGTTCAACAAGAGCGACTTTGACATCAGGCAGGTAAAAACTCGCCCGCCAACACAACAATGAGTTAACCTTAATTGCTTCTTCTGCTGAATATGAATAGACAACGTAAAACAAGCATTTGACTGACACGCTAAGGTATCAGCACTCCGTTTTGCATTGGTATCGAAGATGAGATAGCGACTACGTTGGAGAGTAAAAATAGAGAATATAGCGACAGTTGAATAAGAAAAAGGCGACAATGTCGCCTTTGCAAGGGTCTGTTGACCTTTTCGTCATCCGTTAGAACATATAGACAACGCCAACATTAGCGGTTATCGACACTGTGCCATCAAGGATAGGGCTATCTTCTAAGTCCCCTTCAATATTGGTATAACGCACACCAGCATTCACCATAAAATTGTCCATCAGCATTAAGTAACCACTCAAGCCGGCAAAGTAATGACCATCCCAGCTCGGATCAAATGCGGCAATTTCACCACCTGTTCTCGCTGACTCTTCTTTACTGACCCCGTATAAATGCGCATTTAACTTTTCATCATTATATGAGTAGCCAATAGATGGTGTGATACCCCAAGTAGGCGTACGGTATGGTAATCGCCAAGCGGCTTCTGCATACAAACCGTTGTGCTTGTTACCAATATCCGTTCCAACACCGGTTTCAAACAGCCCGATTGGTGATAGGTATTGGTAGCTTATTCCCCCCATCACGGTCGATTCACGTTTATCAAGTTTCTTCATTGCTGCAATGCTAGAGTCGCTTGGTTTAAACGAACGCGGGTCATACACTAATCGCATAACCAGATTATGTGTCGAGCCTGCCGGGTTAATTCGATAACCGGCGCTAAACCCTCTCATAAAAAAGTGTTCACCTTCATAACCCACAATTGGAATGACCACTCGGCTTGACGGAGTCCCTTTATAAACCTCTGGTGAGTATGCCGCCCCAACACCTATTGACCAGGGTGAAGGTGCAGAAAGCGCTGACGTAGATAAAATAACAGGCAAGATCGCTAAAATTTTTTTATTCATCATTTACTTGTATTAAGAATTAACATGTTATGTCCGCAATCATATCGAACACTGTTTTATTCAGCAACAAATTATTTCTCTAACTGCCATCTAGATTGTCAATAATTCGATTGCCAATTAATTCAAAAACAAAATATATGCACAAAAATCCATTGAATATGCATATTATTCACCAGTTATTTTGTTAAAAAAGAAGAAATAAATACATAATTGTTAAGCAAAATCTGGAAAACCTGTCTAGTCTTAAAAAGTGAAGGAATAGTAATTTTCTCGGTAGTCAGTTTGACGGTTTAGAGGGGTTTCAACATGAGTATTTTTGACCACTATCAGGCACGCTATGAAGCAGCCAAGGATGAAGAGCTATCATTACAGGATTTTTTGACGCTATGCCAAAAAGATAAAAGTGCATACGCCAATGCAGCAGAACGCTTACTACTAGCCATTGGTGAACCTGAAGTTGTTGATACAGCTCATGATCCTCGACTTAGTCGTATTTTTTCCAACCGCGTAATATCTCGATATAAAACATTTCAAGATTTTTACGGGATGGAAGAAGCTATTGAACAGATAGTATCTTATCTAAAACACGCCGCCCAAGGGCTTGAAGAGCGTAAACAAATTCTCTATTTATTAGGCCCTGTAGGTGGTGGTAAATCATCAATTGCAGAAAAGCTTAAAAGCCTGATGGAAAAAATGCCCATTTACGTTCTGTCAGCTAATGGAGAACGCAGCCCAGTTAACGATCATCCATTCTGTCTGTTTGATGTTGCAGAAGATGCCAACCTATTGAAGAAAGAGTATGGCATTGAAGCTCGTTACCTTCGTTCAATCATGTCTCCATGGGCAGCGAAGCGTCTACACGAATTTGGTGGTGACGTTACCAAATTCAAAGTGGTCAAAGTACGACCATCCATTCTTGACCAACTTGCGGTAGCTAAAACTGAACCGGGAGACGAAAATAACCAAGATATCTCTTCCTTAGTCGGTAAAGTAGATATTCGTCAGCTAGAGCACTTCTCTCAAGATGACCCTGACGCCTACAGCTACTCTGGTGCACTATGTAAAGCAAACCAAGGTTTAATGGAATTTGTGGAGATGTTCAAAGCTCCTATCAAAGTACTTCACCCTCTTTTGACCGCGACTCAAGAAGGGAACTTTAATGGTACTGAAGGGCTATCTGCACTGCCTTTTGATGGCATGATTTTAGCTCACTCCAACGAATCTGAGTGGCAGTCATTCCGCAACAATAAGAACAACGAAGCATTTCTTGACCGGGTATATATTGTGAAAGTGCCTTACTGCCTACGCGTTTCTGAAGAAGTGAAGATTTACCAGAAACTGTTGGAGCACAGTGAACTATCCAAAGCACCTTGCTCACCAAGCACATTAGATATGCTTGCTCAGTTTAGTATTTTGTCCCGTATCAAAGACCCTGAAAACTCATCGCTGTTCTCTAAAATGAGAGTGTACGATGGAGAGACCTTGAAAGACACGGATCCTAAAGCGAAAAGCTATCAAGAATACCGCGATTTCGCTGGTGTGGATGAAGGCATGTCAGGTCTATCTACCCGTTTCGCATTTAAGATTCTGTCTCGGGTATTTAACTTTGACCAAACCGAAGTTGCCGCAAACCCTGTTCATCTGTTTTACGTGATTGAACAACAAGTTGAACGTGAACAGTTCCCACAAGATGTTGCAGAAAAATATCTAGAGTTCCTAAAAGGCTATCTTGTTCCTAAATACATCGAATTTATAGGTAAAGAAATTCAAACTGCTTATTTAGAGTCCTACTCTGAATATGGTCAAAACATATTTGACCGCTATGTCACATACGCAGATTTCTGGATTCAAGATCAAGAGTATCGAGACCCAGAAACAGGACAACTATTTGACCGTTCTGCACTTAACAGTGAACTCGAGAAAATTGAAAAACCAGCGGGAATCAGTAATCCAAAAGACTTCCGTAATGAAATTGTTAACTTTGTACTGCGTGCTCGGGCAAGCAACAAAGGGCGTAATCCATTATGGACCAGTTATGAGAAACTGCGCACGGTCATTGAGAAGAAAATGTTCTCCAATACCGAGGAGTTACTACCGGTTATTTCATTCAACGCCAAAACGTCAACAGACGACCAGAAAAAACACGATGATTTTGTCGCTCGTATGATGGAAAAAGGCTACACCAAGAAACAAGTTAGATTGCTGTCAGAGTGGTACTTGCGAGTACGCAAGTCCTCTTAATGCTTGACGCTTATTGTGTGAGCAATGTATTCGCTACCGATCAATTTCCCCATGGCAGCGAATACAACTCTGTGGCGTATACAAGGAGTTACTCATGGCGCAATTTATAGACAGAAGATTGAATGGTAAGAACAAAAGCACTGTAAATCGACAGCGCTTTATGCGACGCCATAAAGATCAGATCAAGGAGTCGGTAGCTGATGCGGTAAACCGTCGTTCCATCACCGATACTGAAACAGGCGAAGACATCTCTATTCCGCATAGAGACATAAAAGAGCCCACCTTTCACCAAGGTCAAGGAGGGGTTAGGGAGCGAGTGCATCCAGGAAACGACCAATTTATTAAAGGCGATAAAATGGAGCGCCCTAAAGGAGGCGGTGAAGGGTCAGGTTCTGGTGAAGGTGAAGCGAGCCAAGACGGAGAAGGTGAAGACGAATTCGTTTTTCAAATATCCAAAGATGAGTATTTAGACATCCTGTTTGAAGACTTGGAGCTACCTAATCTTGAGAAGAACCAGATAAACAAAATTACCGAATGGAAAACGACCCGAGCAGGTTACCAAACCGCAGGTAACCCCTCCAATATCGCTATCGTTCGTTCATTGCAGCAGTCATTGGCAAGACGTACCGCAATGACAGCAGGTAAACGAAGACTGCTTCATGAGTTAGAAGAAGAACTCGCCAGCATTGCCCTGCGTGAGCCAGCAGTACCACTAGAAGAGAAGCGAATTAAAGAGGAGATAGAAGCACTTAAACATAAAATTGCACGCGTTCCGTTTCTGGACAGTTTTGATCTGCGCTTTAAAAATTATGAAAGACGACCTGTTCCTTCTAGCCAAGCGGTCATGTTCTGTTTGATGGATGTATCAGGTTCGATGGATCAGGCCACTAAAGATATCGCCAAACGATTCTATGTACTTTTATATATGTTTCTCACTCGTACCTATGAAAACGTTGAAGTGGTATTTATCCGGCACCATACTCAAGCGAAAGAGGTGGATGAACATGAGTTCTTCTATTCGCAAGAAACCGGCGGCACCATCGTGTCTAGTGCATTGAAATTGATGCATGAGATAGTAGAAGATCGCTATCCCGCAGGTGAGTGGAATATTTACGCCGCCCAAGCGTCTGATGGCGATAACTGGGCAGATGATTCACCTAAATGTCGAACCCTTCTGGCAGACCAGTTGCTACCAACATGCCAGTATTATTCTTATATTGAGATTACTCGGCGATCACATCAATCGCTATGGCACGAGTATGAGAAAATACAGCAGAGTGTCGACAACTTTGCAATGAAGAACATTCGTTCAGTGGATGATATTTTCCCTGTATTCAGGGAGCTGTTCAAAAAAGAGACAGCTTAGGGAGGAGCGACATGGCGAAAAAGAAAAACAACAAAACATTATCTGACGGGCCCGACTGGACATTTAGCCTATTAGAGGATTACCACGTAGAAATAAAACGTGTGGCCAAACATTATAGGCTGGATACCTACCCTAATCAGATAGAGGTGATCACCTCTGAACAGATGATGGATGCGTACTCCAGCGTCGGGATGCCCATTAACTATCACCACTGGTCATTTGGTAAAAAATTCATTCAGACTGAACAGAATTATAAACATGGGCAGATGGGGCTTGCCTACGAAATCGTCATTAACTCTGATCCCTGTATCGCTTACTTAATGGAAGAGAATAGCGTTACAATGCAAGCGTTAGTCATGGCTCACGCTTGTTATGGGCACAACTCATTCTTTAAAGGTAATTACCTATTCCAAACGTGGACAGATGCCAGTTCCATTATTGATTACTTACTCTTTGCTCGAAACTACATAAGCGATTGCGAAGAAAAGCATGGCATAGAACAGGTAGAAAACATCCTCGATTCTTGTCACGCTCTAATGAATTTTGGTGTCGATCGTTATAAACGCCCAGAAAAAATATCCATCGCAGAGGAGAAAATACGACAGGAAGAGCGTGAGGAGTACTTACAATCTCAAGTCAATGATCTATGGAGAACGGTACCTAAATCTCAGGAGAAATCGGAACAGGAACAGATACGATTTCCCACCGAGCCACAGGAAAACTTGCTCTACTTTATAGAAAAGCACGCACCACTACTGGAACCGTGGCAACGTGAAATTGTTCGTGTAGTACGTAAAGTCAGCCAATATTTTTACCCACAAAAACAGACTCAAGTAATGAACGAAGGCTGGGCTACCTTCTGGCACTACACCATACTCAATCATCTCTATGATGAAGACGTCGTGAGTGACAAGTTTATTTTAGAGTTTCTACACAGTCATACCAATGTTGTGGCGCAGCCCGCCTACAACAGCCCTTACTACGGTGGCATCAATCCTTATGCGCTTGGCTTTGCTATGTTTCAAGATATACGTAGGATTTGTGAAGAACCAACAGATGAGGATAAAGAGTGGTTTCCCGACCTTGCAGGAAGCGATTGGTTAGATGCCGTGCATTTCGCTATGCATAATTTTAAAGATGAAAGTTTTATTAGTCAGTATCTATCACCGAAAGTAATACGTGATTTCAAGCTGTTCTCAGTTCTCGATGATGACCGTAAAAACTTTATTGAAGTCAGCCATATTCATGATGATCCCGGCTATCGACTTATCAGAGAAAAACTGGCGGCTCAATACAACCTAAGTAACCTAGAACCTAACATTCAAGTGTGGAATGTTGATGTACGTGGCGACCGTTCATTGATACTTCAATATGTCCCGCATGACAGAATCCCACTCTCCGATGGACACGAAGAGGTCATGAAGCACTTGTACCGTTTATGGGGCTTTGATGTGGTCCTAGAAGAGCTAACAGAGACCGGACGGCGAAATATTTTAAGCGCCTGTCCCGCTAGAGGTGAATCTGCGTAAGATAAAAGTCACCACGCATAGACCGACAAAAAGAAAGGGCTAACATAGGTTAGCCCTTTCTTTCTATAACTTGGCGACAATCTCTCTTACCGCCTCAAGATCTTCAGGAGTATCGACTCCTGCCGCAGGAGACTCTAGAGCCACATCAACATGGATTTTTTCACCATGCCAAAGCACTCTCAACTGCTCTAAGCATTCGATTTTCTCTAAAGCGGTTGGTTGCCAATTAATGTAGGTATTTATAAAACCAGCGCGATAAGCATAGATTCCGATATGCCTTAATAGTGGTTGCGCGACTTTTTTGTTTTCAGTAGCAAAATTATCTCTGTCCCAAGGGATAGAAGCACGACTGAAGTACAACGCATAGCCCTCTTTGTCTGTCACCACTTTAACGGCATTTGGATTAAACACCTCAGATTGATGTTCAATTTCAACCGCAAGGGTAGACATTGGCGCATCACTACTGGCTAAGTTATCTGCGACTTGCTTAATAATAGCGGGAGGTATAAGCGGCTCGTCACCTTGAACATTAACGATAATGTGCTGACGATCAATCTGCATTTTTTCTATCACTTCAGCCAATCGCTCTGTTCCAGATTCATGAGCAGAAGAGGTCATACAAACCGTCGCACCAAACAACAGGGCGGCCTGCTCTACGCGTTTATCATCAGTGGCAATAATTACCTGTTGAGCTCCCGACTTTACCGACTGTTCATAAACCCATTGGATCATCGGTTTTCCACCAATATCCGCTAACGGCTTACCCGGTAAACGAGACGATTGATATCGTGCAGGAATGACCACTGTAAATGACATTATCGAGCCTCATTCATGTTGATTGAACGCGCTTCAAACTCAAGCAGCACTGGAATCCCCTCTTTAATAGGGTAAGCCAGTCGATCCAATTTACAGATCAGTTCTTGATTCTCAGCATCAAAGGTTAATTTGCCTTTGCAGACAGGACAGGCAACAATCTCAAGTAGACGGTGATCCATACTCTTTCCTAACATCTAATATTTTTTTAATGATTTGCTGTTGGTCTGCGTCAGTAAAACAAGCGGAAACCGGTAGATACCACCAATTTCGCTTTGCAAAACCAACACACTTAACAGCATCTTTTTCTGTCATGATGACATGTTTTCCAATTCTTTCTAAAGCTTCGATTTCAGCAAGCTCAACATCTTTGTGATCAGGAAATCCCTGTGATTTTATCAGCTCGGCGCCCATCGAGTTTAAGGTATTAAAGAAACGAGGAGGATGACCAATTGCTGCAAATGCCACTAACTTCTCTAACTCAGTTACTGAGATCTTTTCTCCTGTCACCAAATTAACCGCTAAACCCGGTTGCAAAGACATTGGCATTTCGCCCTTCTCTGCTGTGCCGCCATTGGTAATAACAAAATCAACGCTGGCTAACCGTTCTGTACCTTCTCGAAGTGGCCCTAAAGGAATGTAAGCTTGATTACCAAACCGTCTCGCACCATCAACCACAATCAACTCTATGTCTCTATCCAGTGCATAATGTTGCAAGCCATCATCAGTAATAATAATGTCAACACCTTGCGCTACTAACGCTTTCACTGCATTCGCTCTCTTTGGGTCAACCGCTACTGGTGCTTTGGTTCTTTCAAAAATAAGCTTTGGTTCATCGCCGCACGCTTTGGTCGAGGTTGACGCGTCAACAACCAACGGATACTGGTCGGCTTTGGCTCCATAACCTCTAGAAACAACACCCGGCTTTAGCCCCTGCTTTTGCAACTGCTCGACTAACCATATCACGACGGGTGTTTTTCCATTCCCCCCGGCGGTAATGTTACCCACCACCACCACAGGAACATCAGCGCGAAAAGCGTGATCGCTATTAAGCAAAAACTGCTTACGTCGATAGAGACTAATGCGTTTAAAAATCTGACTTAATGGCCATAATAGAGGCCACAATAGCCAAGATAGAAAATGATTCTCAAACCATATCTTTTCTACCATAGTGTCTATTCACCAAACTGAATTCGGTAAAGCTGAGCATAGGCACCATCATTTTCAATCAACTCTTTATGTGCACCACGTTCTATCACTTCACCGTCGTCAATAACCAATATTTCATCCGCCTGTTCAATCGTTGAGAGACGGTGAGCAATAACCAGCGCCGTTTTATCTTTTTGCAACTCGGCTAAAGCAGATTGAATCGCTTTTTCTGATTCAGTATCCAACGCCGATGTCGCTTCGTCTAAAATCAATACCGATGCATCTCTTAATAGTGCTCTAGCAATAGCGATTCTCTGTCTTTGTCCACCAGAAAGGCTAGCGCCATTCTCGCCAATAATGGTATCAAAACCATCTTCCATTTCATTAATAAATTCAGTGGCATGCGCCAACTCAGCCGCCTTTACTATCTGCTCTCGGCTGTATTTTTCCGTTGCTGCATATGAAATATTATTGGCGATAGTGTCATTAAACAGATGTACGTTTTGCGAAACTAACGCGAAGTGGCTACGTAAATTTGTCAATTCAAACTCTCGGATGTTCTTACCATCAAGGCTAATGGTTCCCGAATCCACATCATAAAAACGGGTAAATAGGTTGGCGATAGTACTCTTACCTGAACCGGATCGCCCTACCAGAGCGACGGTTTTTCCAACAGGAATATCGAAAGATACTTTTTTCAACGCCGGTTTTTCACTGCCGTAATAGGTAAATGTCACATCCTCAACACTCACTAACCCTTCAGCTTTGTCTGTTTTATATGTTCCTGTATCTTTTTCTGTTTCAAGATCCATCAGCGCAAATAGCGTCTGGCTTGCGGCCATTCCTCGTTGGAAATCTGAGGTTACATTGGTCAATGCTTTTAACGGACGCATTAAACCAAACATAGCAGAGAACACCACACCAAAGGTTCCGGGAGTGAGGGTATTTTTAATTTCATCGATACTGGCAAGGTAGAGCACAACAACCAATGCAATAGAAGCGATCAGTTGAATAATTGGGTTCGCCATCGCTTGAGCAGCAACCAGCTTCATCGATTGCTGACGCATCTTATTACTCACGGTATCAAATCGCGAACGCTCAACATCTTGACCACCATAACTCAGCACCACTTTATGGCCTTTAAGCATCTGCTCTGATGAAGTCGTTACCACTCCCATTGCCGTCTGGATGCTTTTAGAAATTTTTCTAAATCGTTTTGATACGACACCAATAGCAATAGCCACCACTGGGGCGATAATTAACAGCACCAATGATAACTGCCAGCTATTCCAAAACATCAATACCAGCAAACCTGCGATACTTGCCCCTTCACGAACAATGCTCACCAATGCCCGGCTCGTGGCGGCAGAAACTTGTTCAGAATCATAAGTAATACGAGACAGTAATGCCCCTGTAGATTCTTTATCAAAAAAGCTGACAGGCATATGCATAAAGTGGTCGAACAGTGCTCTTCTCATTCGCATGACCACATTGCCCGAGACCCATGAAAGACAGTAGGTAGAGACAAAACCACTCGCCCCTCTCACCATCATGGCGACAAATATAATAATAGGGAGAATCTTTAGAAAATCGCTTTCAACGTCACCAAAACCTTCATCAAGTAAAGGTTTCAGCAGAGAGATCATGTAGGTATCAGAAACAGCATTAACAATTAATGCGATAACCGCAGCAATAAGACCTGATTTATAGTCTCGGATGTAGGTCCACAAACGTTTAAACGTCGCTAGCGTGGTCTCATCTTGTAGTTCGGACATAGAAGTGCATTGATTTTTGGGACAATAATCTGTCTATTCTACTCCCTTCCGAAGCATCTGCCTATACCAAGCCAGTGATTGTGATGCTCGCATTTCCGATAAAACCCAACCTGTGCTATCAAAATCAATATTTATTTGTCCGGACTGGCCGGTATCAAACCATTTTGTTCCGTTTTGGCTATAGCGCGCTTTAACTTCGTTACTTGGCAAATGCCATTGATTATTCTTTGCCACAGAAGCAATAGCAACAGATGGCGATACCGCGTTAATAAAAGCCATGGAAGAGGAACTGTTACTGCCGTGATGGGGAACCAAAAGGACATCTGCTTGCAACTGTTCAGGTTGACGAACCAACAGCCACTCACTGATGGTGGTGATATCCCCCGTTAATAAAACAGAAGAGATCCCGTCACTAATTTTAATCACGCAAGAGTGAGGATTATAGGCTCTGATTACCTGTTTAGGCGGCCATAACACGGCAAACTGTAACTGCTGCCACTGCCAGGTTACACCTTGAATGCAAGGCTGATATTCAGCCATCAACTGACTGGCATATTTATGTTGCGGTTTTAGTTGCTGCTCTACAATAGATTTGCCAGCCGCATGATCTGAATCCAGATGACTTAATATCAGAGTATCAATCTCTGTATAGCCTCGCTTCATAAGAACCGGAATAATCACTGATTGAGCAATACTGCCCTGCCCCCACCGATTACCCGTATCATATAAAGCAACTTTATCGCCACTGGTGATCATCACTGCCAGCCCATGTCCTACATCAAGGATGCTCACTTGCCAAGGCTGAACGGCTGAGTGATCAACGCTATTTTTGCCACTCAACATAACCAGACTCACGCTAGATAAAACTAATAGCTTATGCAGCTTCTCTCCTAGCAATCCGCGAACAATAAATAACAAAGCGATAAACAGTAAAATCACCCCAACACCACTGGGAAGTGTCAGCCAGCTCGATGTTGCATATTGGAGACTAAACATCACAGGCGTTAATAAGTCGTCTAGTAAATTCCAGAAAACGGAGGATGTTTCAGGACAAATCATGGTTAGAAAAAGGCAGAGAAACAACAATGGAATCAATACGAAAGTAAACCAAGGAATGCACCAAAGGTTATACAAGGGTGCCATTAAGCTAATACCATCAAAAAACAGAATGGTAAAAGGCAACATTGCCAGAGAGAGGATCAACTGAATCCTCAACCACTTATTGAATCCGTACTGTTGATTGACATATGGCAGTCTTAAAATCAGATAAATAACAAATACCGCAGAGAAAGACATCCAAAAACTCATAGACAATAGCGACATTGGGTCAAAAATAAGCAGAAGATTCAAGGTCAACAGAAAGATAAACCATTGGCTATAGTGCAGACGTTGCAAGTGGAAAAATGCCAATATAGAGCACATAAGTAGCGCTCTAACCGTCGGCAAACTAAACCCCGCTAACCACGAGTAGCTTAACGCCAACACCATTGCGCAACCTAATGGTAACCAATAACCCTGAGGACATACCCAGCGAATGGCGACACCTAACTTCCACCCAAAAACGAAAGCCATACCAATATGCAATCCCGAAATAGCCACTAGATGAATTAACCCGCTATTTTTAAGCTGTAACCATTGGGAATCGCTTATCTGAGAACGGTCACCAAAACTTAGTGCGGTTAAAATCGCTCGCTGAGATAACAACTGGGACTGCTGCTGCATTCGTTGATGTAATACGAGACGATATGAGTTCGATGGCTTTAACAAATGGTTTTCAGCTGACGCCTGCAGCGCACCTTTTGCTTGCCAGTTTTGGCTTAGGAAGTATTTTTCTTGATCAAAACCTGCCTCATTTAACCTTCCGTTTACCTCTGTTAGTTTAACCTTGAGTTTCCAGTGTTCACCAAGTCGAAGTGGCGTACTCTGCGGGTAAACGATTTGTATACGAGGTCTAAATAACAGCGGAAATTGCTTTCCGTTTATGGCATATATTTTAATTAAACTTTTATATCCGTAAGTTATTTGATCAAAAAAGCTTTCAACACGAGCATTTATGATAATATCTTCCCCTTCTTGGAAGAGATTTTCGATTTTTTTCTGAAAAAGATAATTATTGAATAAGATCACCCCAAGTGCGAGTAACAGTGGATAGCAGCATCTCAGGGAAGGAATGCGTATACTGCCAAAGAGAATAAGCGTGATAACCAGCCACCATCGCCAGTCAGGAGGAATTCCAACATATAAAGCGATGAACGCGGTAACAGTAAATATAACGAGATTGCAGTAGTTAAAATAGAGAGTCATTTTTCCCAATGCCAAAGAAGTTAATACAGCGTTTCATGCCAGATCATGAAGTCATCAAGCGTCAAAAGGCACTTAGAATATTTGGTAATTTGCTTTATAACCCAAATCTATGGTGTCTAAATCGTCGCTCAGCTTCCGGAGCTTTCGCTCTTGGTCTGTTTATGGCTTTTGTTCCCCTACCAAGTCAGATGATCATGTCTGCTGGGATGGCAATCGCGCTGGGTGTGAATCTTCCTCTTGCTGTTGCACTTGTTTGGGTCAGTAACCCCATCACCATGCCTATCATGTTCTACTTTTGTTATAAGGTAGGAGCCGTCATACTTCGCACCCCTTCTCAACATTTTCATTTCGAAGTATCTTGGGACTTTATTGTCAATCAAATGAGTACTATTGGGCCTCCATTCTTACTGGGCTGCTTAGTTTGCGGCGTCGTCTGCGCTTCGATTGGCTATTTTGGTATTCGAGGTTTATGGCGTTATTCAGTCGTCAGAAGCTGGCAGCAACGTAAATCAAGATAGCGTTTTTGTAACGGCTGTTTGGAAGTGAATGTCTGAATTTCAGCTTGCATTGCAGCAAGATGCTGCAATGACAAAGCTAGTATCGCGGTTATAAGATCTCTCTCGGAAAACGATTAATACAAACATTCTCCGCGAAAACTGAGGTTATTTTGCACTCAATACTGATGCAGGATTCATCTGACTGGCTTTTTTGGCAGGATACCAAGTCGCTAACAAGCTAAGAATAATCGCTGTAGAAGAGACGATAACGGCATCAGATAGATTCACCTGGGAGGGTAAAAAGTCAACAAAATAGATATCTCCCGACAAAAACTGGTGTCCAATCGCTCGTTCCAGAAGCGATATTAATGTCGTCAGGTTGGCAGCCAACGCGACACCTATTACTGTTCCCACAATACTCCCCAAGACACCAGAAAGAACCCCAAGCCAGATAAATACGCGCTTTATCAAACCATCGCTGGCACCCATAGTCCGTAAAATAGCGATTTCTGCCGCACGATCTTTTACCGCCATCATAAGCGTAGAGACAATGTTGAAACAGGCGACCCCTATCACCAGAACCATCACTAAATACATGATTGTTCTAACTAACTGTATGTCTCGATACAAAAAGCCGTATTTCTGCTTCCAACTCTTTAAATAGACATACACAGATAAGTTACTGCCGATTTGCCTAACGATAAGCGGCGCATTAAAAACATCATCCGTTTTGACAGACACCCCTGTTACTTTGTTATCTAGACGACTATATTGCTGGGCATCTTGTAACGGAATAAGGGCCAATGAGTGATCAATTTGTCCTCCTAGACTCAACAAACCACTCACTTTTACTCGTTGTCGCTTTGGAGCTTGAACCTTAGTCACTGAACTGCCGGCAACAGGAATCAATAAAGTCACGTAATCCCCTACCTTTAAGCCTAAGTTATCTGCGATACCTTTCCCCAAGATGATCTGTTGTTGCCTTGCTTTAAAGTTTCGCCACACATCTTCGTCAATATAGCGATTAAGGTTTGAAACCGACATCTCCCTTTGTGGGTCAATTCCCCTAACTTCAAGCGCTTTGATCTTTTGTCCCTTTTCCGCTAGCGCGGTAAAGCGAACATAAGGTGCTGCAGCAACCACATTGCTGTGCTGTTCGGCAGTGGAAGCTAGCTGTTGCCAGTTCTCTATACCACCTTTAACACCTTCAAACTCACCATGAGGAATCACAGATAACACTCGGTTTTGTAACTCTCGTTCAAAACCGTTCATCGCAGATAAGCCAATAATGATCACCGCTACACCAACAGTGATACCAATGGTGGAAGAAATTGAGATAAATGAAACTAATTTATTTCTCTGTTTTGCGCCACTAAAGCGACGTCCGATAAGAAAAGAGAGCGATGAAAACACCTTAATCCTCCTTATCGTCGGTTAAGCCAAGTTCATCTGTTGATACAGGCGGATTTTTCGCAACAAGTAGGCCATCTTGCATATGCAACTGACGATCCATTTTCCCCGCTAATTCACCATCGTGAGTCACGACTAAGAAAGCGGTACCAAACTCTTCGTTCAATGCTCTCATCAAATCATAAATGGCTAATGCTGTTTTATGGTCTAAATTACCTGTTGGTTCATCTGCAAGGACTAGATCAGGGTTATTTACCACCGCCCTTGCAATCGCCACTCGTTGACGTTCGCCACCAGAAAGCTCTGAAGGTCTATGTGACAAGCGATGAGATAAACCAACTCTATCAAGCATCTCTGTCGCTTTTTTCTTAGCAAGGCTCGCATTCTCTCCCCCGATAAGTAGAGGCATAGCGACATTTTCTACCGCTGAAAAATCAGCAAGCAAGTGATGGAACTGATACACAAAGCCTAAATGCTTATTGCGGATCTTTGCTTGTTTATTGGCAGATAAGGCATGCAACTGCTGCCCTAAAAACGACACATCCCCTTCTGTTGCATGGTCTAGTGCCCCAAGAATATGTAGCAAGGTACTTTTACCTGAACCCGACGTGCCAATAATCGCAACCAGCTCCCCTTTATCAATGGAGAAGCTAACCCCTTTAAGCACTTCCGTATCCATTGAACCTTCACGATAGGTTTTACATATTGAACGGCATTGTAAAAAATCACTCATATCTTAAAGCCTCAGCAGGATGCACCGACGATGCGCGGTAAGAAGGAAACAGGGTGGCAAATAAGCTGAGCAATATCGCCAATAAAATAACAAACAAAATTTGAACAGGGTCAATGACGACAGGAAGTTCTCCTCCCATGGCAAATAGCGCAACTCCCATTGACTGTAATAAGCCATTGAGGTTCGATGCCAACAATACGCCAAGCACACCACCAACCAAGGCCCCAATGATGCCGCTACTGGCACCTTGAATCATAAAAATAGCCAATACCTGACTCTGCTTCAATCCTTGGGTCTTCAGAATCGCCACTTCAGACTGCTTTTCCATCACCACCATAATCAGTGCTGAAATAATATTAAACGCCGCCACGGCAACAATCAGCCCTAGCATCAATCCCATCATATTCTTTTCCATGCGAACTGCTTGAAATAGCTCACCACGCTGTTCACGCCAGTCACTCCAGTGCCACCCCTCAGGCAGAGTATGTTCTGCAAGGGTCGATACCACAAATGGGTCATCAAAATAGAGCCGCCACCCCGATACGGTTTTACTGTTAAATTTCATTAATCGACCAATATCTTGGATATGACCAATAATCAATTGGGCATCAACATCTGATCCGGTATTAAAAATGCCTGCAACGGTGAAATTTCTCTGACTAGGTATACGACCTAACGGCGTATATTGACTCGCGCTGGTGACCATCAACCTAACTTTATCCCCCATGGAGACTTTTAAACTTCGAGCTAAAGTATGGCCGAGAAAAATCCGATACTCTCCTGCTTGCAAATCAGAAATCGAACCACCAATAAGACGATCCGCGATAACATCATCATCTAGAGGTTGAATACCTAACAATATTCCCGCAGACAATTGCGCAGGGCTTTGTATTACCGCCTCACTCCTAACCACAGGAGCAACTTTGGTCACGTAGGGTAGCTCCGCCAAGAAGGCAGGAGGAGATGAGGTCAATTCGGTTTTTTGTTCAGCTTGGTGAACTACGGCCTGAGGTAACACACCTAAAATTCGCCCTTTTAGCTGAGCTTCAAAACCATTCATGACCGATAGAACTGTGACTAAAGAAAGAACACCGATGGTGATTCCCGCTGTCGACATTAAAGAAACAAAACGACTAAATCTATCACCAGAGCGTCCTCGTAAGTAACGCAATCCAATATAAGCCGAAACAGGATGATACATAAACAAAAAAACCAAATAGAAATCAGCCTTTAATGTAACGGTTAATAGGACTTGTTTGTAGGTTTATTTGGTAGAATTGACAAGAAATATAAGAATTTATGCCATTGAAAAGTGACTTTTCTTGCTATGTGCGTTTAGTTAGCGATAATCAGTAGTTCTATAAGGCAGAATTATTACCCCCAGCTTACTTGATGATGCGGCTAAACAGCAAACAAGCAAGACCTCAACACATGAACAGCGTAAAGAGGTTTGCCAATACTAGCGAGCACTGCTACCACTTAAAGTAGCTAAAGGGGATATTGTTATTGCTCACACCGTTGAGCAACGAGGAAGCAAGGTATGGATCAACAAGAATTTTTCACAGTACACCATAAACTGACGGTCAATGTTGAACTGCTAAATGCAGAATTTACCTTGCCTAGTGAAACTATTTTCACCTCTGAAATTCCAGCGCCATTCATCGTCGCAAGCGAATTTAGCCAAGTGGATAGTCTGGCAGAAAGTGCCATCAACGAATTAAAGAACAGTGACTTTAAACACTTAATACAGCTCATAGAGCATCAAAACAGTAAATTAAACTTGCTGCTTACTTTTATGATATCTCAACAAGATGACGATAGCATTCGCAGCATTACGACACGATTCGGCGCCAGCCAGTTTACTTATATTGCTCCGCACGAAGTCGAGGTAGATCAACTTGCTCGCGTTAAACTATTTTTAGACCATCCTGCGGCTGCCATCTATTGCTATGCAAAAGTGATTGACTGTCAGCAGAGTGAGTTAGGTTACGAAGCCACATTAAGTTACTGCATGCTGAGAGATATTGATCAAGATTTGCTGATTAAAGCCGCTCTTTATCAACAGCAGAAACTATTACGCCAACGATCAAAAGAACGCGAAAACCAATAAATCACATGTCAATAAATACACAACTATTCTCGTTACTCTCCCCTAGTAAAGCGGGAGATAAAAAACACGTCGGTAATCTACTGGGCTCCTCTCTACCGCTAGCAATTGCAGAGCTAGCGGGTCAACATAGCGGTCATACTCTGCTGGTGGTCCCAGATCCTCAGTTAGCGCTGAAATTACTCAGTGAAGTCGCGCAATTCTCAGCTGACGACGTGTCGTTATTCCCTGATTGGGAAACACTGCCTTATGATAATTTTTCACCTCATCAGGACATTATTTCTGATCGTATTGCCAAGTTGTACCAACTACCGACACAACGCTCTGGCATCACCATCGTGCCTGTCAGCACCTTACTACAAAGACAGTCGCCAAGAGATTTCTTGATGCAGCACACCCTTATGGTGAAAGCAGGCGACCTTTACTCTCTGGACAAACTACGCATACAGTTAGAAAAGTCCGGCTATCGACATGTAGATCAAGTGTTTGGGCCGGGTGAATACGCCAGTCGTGGCTCTATTATTGACCTCTTCCCTATGGGGAGCGACAGCCCATTTCGCATCGACTTTTTTGATGATGAAATCGACACCATACGAACATTTGATCCAGAAAGTCAGCGAACCATAGATAGCATTGATGAAATTCGCCTACTTCCAGCGCATGAGTTTCCGACCTCAAAAGAGGCTATTGACGAATTCCGTAACCGCTGGCGTCAACAATTTGAGGCACGCCGTGAACCAGAATCTGTCTATATGCAGGTGACTAAAGGGACATGGCCAGCAGGAATAGAGTACTGGCAGCCCCTATTTTTTGATTCAACTGAAACGCTATTTGACTACTTACCGGATAATAGCCAACTGCTATCCGTTGGTGCGATTGAAGAGGCGGTTGATCTGTTTCTTACCGACGTAGATTACCGTTTTGATCAACGTCGGGTAGATCCATTAAGGCCTCTGCTAGAGCCAGAAAAGCTCTGGCTGAAAAAAGACGAACTGTTTGGCTTATTTAAAGACTTGCCGCAAGTTCAACTAGACATCCAACCCGCAAAGACAAAAGCGGGGCGAACAAATCCAAATATCGAGCCACTGCCCGAGCTCCATGTTCAACACAAGCATAAAGAGCCTTTAGCATCACTGCGTAAATTGCTTGAAAGTTATAAGGGTAAGGTTGTTTTCTCTGTAGAGTCTGAGGGTCGGCGTGAAGCACTGCTAGAGCTTCTGCAAGCGATTAAGCTTAAACCCGTACAATGCGACGATTTAGGCCAAGCGATTTCAAGTTCACATCAGCACACAATGATTTTAGGTGCCGCTGAACACGGCTTCATTCACTCCTCTCCCGATTTTGCCATTATATGTGAAAGCGATCTTCTCGGTGATCGCGTTATACAGCGACGCAGAAAAGATAAGAAAGCGGTGAATAGCGACACGGTAATTCGGCACCTTGCGGAGTTAAAAACCGGACAACCTGTGGTACACCTTGATCATGGTATTGGCCGTTATATTGGCCTGCAAACCCTAGAGGCGGGCGGACTAACCACCGAATACGTTACTCTTGAATATCAAGATGGAGCCAAACTTTATGTTCCCGTTGCATCATTAAACCTAATTAGCCGCTATTCAGGTGGCGCAGAAGATAACGCCCCCATTCATAAGTTGGGTGGTGAATCATGGACAAAAGCTCGCCGAAAAGCAGCCGAAAAAGTCCGAGATGTTGCTGCTGAATTATTAGATGTGTATGCCAAACGAGAGCTAAAACCGGGCTATAAATTTGCCCTAGATAGAGGACAATACGCCACATTTAAAGCCAGCTTTCCTTTTGAAGAAACCGACGATCAATCTACCGCAATCAATGCGGTAATGTCCGATATGTGCCAAGCAAAAGCGATGGACAGGCTAGTATGTGGCGATGTTGGTTTTGGTAAAACAGAAGTAGCCATGCGCGCTGCATTTGTCTCCACAGATAATGACAAACAGGTTGCGGTCTTAGTACCGACTACCCTGCTTGCACAGCAGCACTTTGAGAACTTTCGTGACCGATTTGCCAACTTACCAATCCGTGTAGAGGTATTGTCTCGCTTTAAATCCGCAAAAGAGCAGAAGCAGATATTACAAGACACTGCTGACGGCAAAGTGGATATCTTAATTGGTACTCATAAGTTGCTGCAAAATGACATTAAATTTAAAGATTTAGGTCTATTAATTGTGGATGAGGAACATAGGTTTGGCGTTCGTCAGAAGGAAAAAGTCAAAGCCATGCGCGCCGACGTAGATATTTTGACCCTTACCGCAACCCCTATCCCCAGAACCCTTAATATGGCGATGAGCGGTATGCGTGATTTATCCATTATCGCTACCCCACCGGCCCGACGATTAGCAATAAAAACCTTTGTCCGTCAAAACGATGATGCGGTTGTCCGCGAAGCGGTTCTAAGGGAGATCATGCGCGGTGGACAAGTCTACTTCTTGCACAACCAAGTAGAAAATATTGATAAGGTGGCCGCTGATCTAGAAAAGCTTATACCAGAAGCGCGTGTCACCACGGCTCATGGGCAGATGAGAGAACGTGAGTTAGAAAGGGTGATGAATGACTTTTATCATCAACGATATAACTTGTTGGTCTGTACCACCATTATTGAAACCGGTATTGATGTTCCTACTGCCAATACCATCATTATGAATCGAGCTGATAACTTAGGCTTGGCGCAGCTACACCAGCTTAGGGGACGCGTTGGCCGTTCACACCACCAAGCCTACGCCTATTTACTTACCCCTCATCCAAAGGCCATGACCAAAGATGCGATTAAACGTCTTGATGCCATTGCATCATTGGAAGATTTGGGCGCCGGATTTACCTTAGCAACCCACGATTTAGAAATTCGCGGTGCAGGTGAACTGCTGGGTGACGAACAGAGCGGACAAATTCAGTCCATCGGTTTTACTCTTTACATGGAGATGTTGGAACAAGCTGTTGAAGCACTAAAAGAGGGGAAAGAGCCTTCACTTGATGAACTGTTAAAAGAGCAGACAGAAGTGGAGTTGAGATTGCCTTCGCTGCTACCAGATGACTATATTCCTGATGTAAATACCCGTCTATCTATGTACAAACGTATTGCCAGTGTGAAAGACATCAATGAGTTGGCGGAAATGAAAGTGGAACTGATCGACCGATTTGGTCCCCTGCCCGACGCCACAAAAAACCTGCTGTCTGTTAACGAAGTAAAACAGCAAGCTAGGCAGATAGATATTAAGAAAATAGAAGCACACGATAAAGGAGGCTACATCGAGTTTTACCCGGATGCAGGCATTAATCCTATGTTCTTGGTTAAAATGCTGCAGAACCATCCAAATAGATACTCGATGGAAGGGCCGACCAAATTAAAGATATCGGCGTCATTGACCGATAGAAGGGAACGAATTGGTTTTATTTCCGATTTAATTAGCCAGTTTCAACAAAATAGAATGCCAAAATCGGCTTAATAAGTATACTGGCACTCTTATTGTGAGCATATAATCATTATTGCGCTGAACGGACAAACACTCAGCGCCTTTTGTGGAGTTGAAATGAAAAAACTGATCTTATTGCTACTCGTCATCATCGCTGCTCCTAGCTATGCAGCTGAGCGACAATTTGATATTGAGATGATTATATTCAAGCGAGCGGTGAATCCTGAGCAAAGCAATGAAACATGGCCGAACAGTTTATCTGAAATAGATATCACAACAGCGGGCACGTTACAAAACTCCGCTTACCTAAATAGTAAAAAAGCGACACTTTTGCCATCAAACGAGTATCAGCTAAATGAGCAGTTTGAGAAGCTAACAAAACACGCTGGCTTTGAGGTGCTGTTTTATAAGGCATGGCGACAAGGTGATCAGGGTAAATCTGCCGCACCTAAATTTAGAGTAAGAGCAGGAAAAGACTACTCAAACGACTTCAATCCAAACGGCAGCCAAAAAATCCAATTTGTAGATTTAACAGACGCAAATGGTAATGCATTAACAGAACAGACCATTGACAACCCTCTCTATGAATTAGATGGTGTTATTCAAGTTTATGTTCAGCACTACCTATTCTTAGAAGCACAACTCGATCTCAAAGCACCAGGGGTCAGAGATGTGATTATCGAGGATAAAGAGATAGAGCTGTCTGAATCGGAATCAAATGACACGGTACAAATTGGCAACCTAGAAGAGATCTCGCCAACCATTCAGGTTGAAGAGTTTTTAAAGAGCTATCGCCTTGATCAAAAACGTCGAATGAGAAGCAGTGAAACCCACTATATTGATCACCCTTTAATGGGAATCATCATTCAAGTTAGACGTGTCGCTGCGGAATAACCGCCGTGACACCTGAGTTTGAGATATTTACCTCGCGGTTGCACTTGCGAATTTTGCGCAATAGCGACTCGCATCAATTTGCTGAAAAAGTATCATCATCGGCGTCTTTGCATACTTGGTTAGACTGGTGCCACCACCATTTTGACAGCAAAGAGGCCCATGAATTTATTGTTGCCAACCGCCTAAACTGGATAAAAAACAGCAGTTATGGCTTTGGTATTTTTGAGCGAAATAGCGACCGATTTTTAGGAATGGTTGCGTTAACAGAAATCTTTATCACATCCAATATGGCCAGTTTAGGCTACTGGGTTGCCGACCAACACCAACATTGTGGTTATGCCAAAGAAGCGGTTGATGCCATTGTTGAAATGGCCTTTGATCAAATAGGCCTTACCCGGCTAGAAATTGTGTGCGATCGACACAATCTGCCCAGCCACAATGTGGCTAGGTGTTGTGGAGCGGTAGAAGAAGGAGTAGCCCGAAATCGATTTATATTTTCGGGCCAACCAAAAGATGGTTTAGTCTTTTCTATTATCCCTGAATAACCTCAAGCCGTCGTTTCAGCATTAAAACATCCCATCAACCTTTTTCATCTATTAATGCAGCTTTAGATTGGGTCTCAGTACCTTATTAATTCGTCCCACCAACATCATTAATGACGTCTTAATAAGGCCATGAAGCGCCATTTGATGCATGCGATAGAGAGAAATATACACCACCCGAGCAATCCGTCCTTCGACCATCATCGAGCCCTTGGTTAAGTTGCCCATTAAGCTGCCAACGGTGGAGAATCGACTTAGCGACACCAGTGAACCATGATCTTTATACAGATACGGCTTAAGCTCGCGGTCATTCATCTTGGCGATGATATTTTTGTATGCCTGACTGGCCATTTGATGTGCAGCTTGTGCTCGTGGAGGAACAAATGAGCCGTCAGCTTGGGTACATTGTGCCAAATCACCAATCACAAAGATGTCGTCATCACGGGTGGTTTGCAGAGTATCTTTCACAACCAATTGATTAATTCGGTTTGTTTCCAGTCCAGCAATGTCTTTAATAAAGTCTGGGGCTTTAATACCTGCTGCCCATACCATGATACTGGCAGGAATAAACTCTTCCTGTTTGGTGGTCAATCCATTTTCATCAGCTTTAGTTACCATGGTTGCAGTACGAACCTTCACCCCCAGTTTTGTTAGTTCGTGGTGAGCGGCTGAAGATATTCGACTTGGCAGTGCTGGCAATATACGCTCCCCTGCTTCAACCAGACTCACATTTAGCTTACTCGAGTCCAGATCACCGAAACCATAAGTACGCAGCTCTTTTATTGCGTTATGAAGCTCAGCAGAAAGCTCGACTCCAGTGGCACCGGCACCAACAATCGCAATATCGACAGTGCCTTGTCCTGACTTGGCATGCAGCTTTAAAAACTCATTGTTCATCTGTGTTCTAAAACGGTGCGCCTGCTCTGGACTGTCTAAAAATATACAGTGTTCTCTTACCCCTGGAGTATTAAAGTCATTGGATGTCGATCCCAGAGCCATGACTAATATGTCATACTCCAACTCCCTCTTTGGCAGCAATAAAGCGTTCTGTTCGTCGCGAATCTCACCCAGAGTAATGCTCTTTTTCTCTTTGTCGATCTGTTCCAAGCTACCTAATTTGAAATTAAATCCGTGATTCTTAGCATGAGCACGATAACTCAACGCGTCCACACCTTCATCCAGCGACCCCGTAGCCACTTCATGCAATAAAGGTTTCCATAAGTGGCTGGCATTTTTGTCCACTAAGCTGACTTTTACACTGCTCTTTTTTGCAAATGTATCGCCAAGTTTTGTGGCTAACTCCAGTCCACCAGCGCCACCGCCAACAATAACAATATGAGTCATATAACACTCCAATTAAAGATAAATCTCGATACGTTCGATCCAAGATCAAACGGTATAAATCTGTTCCTGACTTTTCTGGGTGAGTACTTTTTCCTCACTCTTATTTATTCAACTAAAATTGATATAAATCAAATAAAGTTGAATTTTCATTATAGCCAGCAAATTGTATACCGCAACCATTTATTGAGTTAGATCACAAAACCACTTATTTTGGTGCCTATTAAAACGGACAGTCACTAATAAGATATCGAATCGGGGAGTGACCATTTATTGGGTGGGAAATGACGGTAGAGATGACAGTGTACCGATCAAAAAAAACCAGACTATATAGTCTGGTTTCAATTCTTAATCTGCCATATTTCAGCAACAAACCATCGGCGAACTAGTTGTTCTTAAATGCTTTAATCGTTTGTAGATGCTGAGATATCTTTTTAAACTTATGGGTTTGAGTTTCATCCCATATGACTTGGTAATACTCTTGCAGCTCTTGCAGTGCTTTTTTGTTATCTAAATCTTCATCTTGAGTAGATAGGATAACCAAGCATTGCTCTCTGTTTTTGTCTCGATATTGCGCGACACACTTGGTGGCAATATCTTCATACTCTTCTGGCCTATCAATCTTACCTTGCATATTAGTTTCTGGATGCAAATTAGGGTTAAATATAACTTGCTTAATACCACATAGAAAACCAATTCTCTCTGACCAATACCCGCCTAAACCAACACCACAAATAATTGGATGCGGATCATCTGATGCCTCAATTGCTTTGTGCACTTCTTTAAGTAAATGTTGCATATCATGCTTAGGGTGTAAGGTACTGTAATTTATAAATCTTACATCTTGATCGATAAACTGAAGTTGTAATACTTTCTCGTGATTGCCAGGGCTTGTTGAATCAAATCCGTGTAAATATATAATCATTGTACTTCTCCCCATTCCTAGCTTAAATCTACCACGATTAATAAGAATGTGAACTGCTATCACACATTTTTTAATAATTGTCCTAGGGTCTGTTAACCGTTCGAGACGATTTTTGCAGCAGTTTGCTGTTGCTTTATACTCGGCATCAGCTGCGAGGTGTCGTCATCTAGCCAAATCAGGTACGAGCACTTTCACACTACCGACCAATAACTCGTTCGCTAAGCACTGACAACAAACGTTCAGCATCCAGCAAATAACACTCATCTTGCCAAAGCTGATAAGCGAGTAAGTACCATAGCAGCGCCATTGTTTGATTACGCGGTTGCCAGTGATTAACCCCTGTTAACCAATGATCAATCTCTTCAATTCCACGTAACTTGCAATAACTCGCAACCGCATGCGGCATGTTCAGTCCAGCAATATCTATCGTCATGGCTAAATCCATTCTTGGATCAGCCACTCCAGCATACTCCCAATCAATCACTTTTATGCCTTGATTGGTCATCACCATATTATATTGCCCTAAATCGAGATGACACAAACTTGGCTCTACCGAAGGAATGGTAGGTAATGCTCTGTATCTCGTATACAGTTGTTCCAACTGCGGCGTTTTGTAGTGACTCTCTAACTGCAACCAGTAACCATCCAGTTTTGCCGTATAACAAAATAATGGTACAGGTTTATTGGTAATATTGACGGAATGAATTTTACACAGCGTAGCGATTATTTCAGTTTCACCCATAGGGAACTGGTTAACATCTCCTTCCAACCACTCCACTAGCAAGCCTTTATCACTCAAATAGATGGGGTCAGGAGCAAAGTCATGCCCTTTTAATGATTCCAGCAGTTTCTGCTCGCGAACACGAGAAATAGCAAAACGGTGAGATATGGAAGAGACAGGTCGCCAAACATAACTGTTGTTATCGCTAGAAACTATTTTCCAGCAACGGTTAGTCAAACCTCCTGCCAATGTTTCTGCGATTAATGGTGGGGCATCAAAGAAGTCATTCAGTGACAATAGCGTTTCATCAAGCGATATCGCTTCATTCCATGACATTTTAGCCACTGAATTCCCTCTATTTTTAGGGTCTGTTGACCCTAGTTTCTAATCGCGCTGTTACAGGCCTAGTAAACTTTTTTCTTGCTGTTTTCGAATCTCAGTTTCATCTGCCCATTCAATTAAGCCACTTTCTAGATCCATCAGACGCATTGTCATTTTATAGTAAACGTCTTTCTTACTGCCTGTCTGCTTAACAATGCTTGCTAGGTTGCCATACAGCATATATTGCGCGCCAACCATTTTACCAAACTGAATAGCACTGCTCTGATTCACTAGTTCATCATTGTTTTGGAAGTTAAGCTGTTTACGTACCGACTCAACACGGTCCATATCTACAAAACGGAACTTGCCTGAGTTAAGCATCTTAGTACTAATGGTATCTGTTACTGACTCAGTATCGATATGTTCACTGGTTTTGTTTTTAATACGTTCAACAAAAACGATAGGACGATTATCTCGTGTAATCGCCGCAACAGAGCCAGACATCAGCATGCTATCTGTCATTTCTGCGGCAATCTTTTGTAAATCAGTCGAGCCAAAATCAATAGTGGTGGTTTCCGCTTCTTGCGCATCTCCGTAACTTACCTTAGTTGAACAGCCACCTAAAATCATAGCTAAGCCTAAAAGAGCAATAACACCTTTTTTCATTTTGATTCCTTATTTATCTGCTTGGCGAATTTGAACGCGGAATTGTTTGCCATTTGGGTTAATTGAGACCTCCGATATTGAAATAGTTTCGAAGCCTCGGATAATTTGTTGTTTCCATGCACTCTGTTTCGAGTTCACTTCTAAACCTTGATTGTCATACCAGTAAAACCGATATTGAACATGTAAATCTGCTTTGTACTGGCTTGTGAGCGTAACAATACCTCGGGCGTGATTTTCGACATCAACCGTCGCAATATTATCAATCGCAACACGCCCACCGAGTACGCTATCTCCAAACATAACGTTTTGAGAATCGCCATCGACTCTTAATCCAGCGGTATTTTTAGCACAACCTATTAATGCCACCGTAAACAAAAAAATCAGCGTAATTTTTTTCATTGAAGATTCCCCAGCTGTTTATGCCAAATGGTTGAACTGTTTCCTTGCCTAGATAACCAGACAAGTGTGGTTTGATTGGGTTCCGTAGTAATCGGATAAATATTATCAGCATAACTGAGTGTATGCTTGCCAGCGGCAACCACCGAACTGCTGCTATATACATTGGCAGGTAAGGTTTGCCAGCCCCGAGTGTCCGGCTGCTCAGTTAATACATTCCATACATTTATCAATAGATTACCAACATCATCCTTGTTTGACGTCTCACGACGAAGCTGCTCTTTCGCGATCACTCTTAGCGCTTGCCTAATTAATATAGTTGGCAGGCGTTCAGATAAATCTTGTTGTGCCATTACATTTACATTAACCAATTTGGAATGAGTAAATGCCTTACTATCCAATTTAAGCGTAGCAAATCGTGGCGAAACAGCGTTAGGGTAATACGGCAACGATAGAGTGTAGTATGCCCAGTCACCATTGGAGTATACCGGTAGAGACTGTTTCCAACCCTGTTTAGCGGACACAACGCCTTGTTCATCAATCACTATAATTCTAGACTGACCATCCGCAAGTCGCTGACGATTTCCATACTCTTTTGTCAGTAAAGCTAGATCACTTCTCATTCCGAGAGACTTCGCAACACGAATAGTGCCGTCTATTACTTCTCGATTCTCTGGCATCACCGCTAAAGCCCGACGGTAATCTACATAAGCGTTATTTAACTCACCTGCGGTTTCATAAAGTAACGCGGATAAATACAATAAATAGCCATTTTGAACTGCTTGTAGTGAGCTTCCTGCATCTGGATAGTTGGCTAAAATGGACCCCAGATTGGGACTTAAGCCACTCTGCTTCATTTCGTTTTCAGCCGCTTCTAGCTCACTTTGACGTTCTGCTTTTGCTCTTTCTTGTACTTGGTTTGCTTTTCTTACTTCAACCAACGCGCCTTCAAGAGAATTCTCTTTCAGATAGTTTAAGCCAAGATAGAGATGCATAAAGCCAAGCTCATAGTCAGCAGGATGGTACGTTTTTAAATTATCATTAATGGCTAATGAGCCGAGATCTTTTGCACTCTCACTAATGGAGATGGTGGCCTGCTCTTGCTGTTTTCTTACCGCCCATTCACTGCTTTCAAGATAGCTTTTGCTCTCCGAATAAGACTGGTTTAAGAAGGTTACCCTGCCCTTTTCCATATTATCCAGGATATCGCCACCCACCAAGTCAGGCAGTAGATCCTCGGCCTGCTGATAATCACCTAATTCAACCGCTCTATATACAGCGCTGTTTTGCATACTGTAATGGCTAAATAGATTGCCAGCAGAAATTGATGAACATGCGGTAATGACTGCAGCCGAAGATGCAACAAAAGCGAAGCGAACAACTTGCTTTATGCCTTTATTTTTCAACATAGTTCTTTCTTTAATCTTTGTTGAAATTTAACCAAGCAGCAGTGGGCCTAATGGTCGGCCACCAAGCAAGTGCATATGAATGTGGTAAACTTCTTGTCCACCATGACTGTTACAGTTCATGATTAAACGGTAGCCATCTTCATCAATGCCCTCTTCCTTGGCCAATTTTTTCGCCACAGTAAACATACGTCCCATGGTTAGCTCATCTTGTTCCTCAATATCATTGATGGTAGGAATAAGCTTATTGGGTACGATTAAAATGTGGCTAGGAGCTCGTGGGGTGACATCTCGAAATGCGGTGACCAAATCATCTTGATAAACGATATCAGACTTGATCTCTTTACGAATGATTTTACTAAAGATGGTTTCTTCGGCCATTTTATGCTCCTTACAGCGAAATTATATCCGGCTAAGTATGCGTGAAGGGTCTAAAAATCACAATTAAAAACAGTGTTCAATCACTGAAAAATTCATGTAGCACATGATTTTGTCATTAGTTTTGAGGTAGCTATCTCAGTATGCGCGCCGAAATGAAGCTAAGATGTAAACATTTATTAATGGGCTCAAAGCCCATATTTAAAACAGCTCATTGGCTGTTTTATGCTTTTTATAAGCGAGGAGAGAGAATGAAAGGTTCGGTAATCAAGCGTATGTACGCTGGATTTTTAGTTATTGTCATTATGTTTATAGTAACCATTACTATCATGCTTGGTGGAATCAATGATATCCATTCAAAATTCAGTACGGTAACTCAGCAATCACTGCCACTCGTCTCTCTCTCCAATCAAACTAGCGTGCAGTTATTATCCGCAGATAAAGCCTTTAAAGACTTCCTGACTACACAAGACGCCGCACGGATGGAGCAAAGTAGAAGTAGTTTCTCTGCGGCTCAAAAAGAGTACCAACAAATATCAACTCAGCTTGAAACGGCCAGTAAAGCCTACCCACAATTAAGTGATGACATTGAAAAACTGGCTCAACTTGAGCAACAATATTTTTCTGAAGCACAAGAGGCGATGAACAATTATCAAAAAATGTTCTCGAATCAAGAGCAAGTACAACAGTCTGTCCGCCGTTTTCAGAAGCTCACCTCTGAGCTAAACCTCGGTATGAAAGAGTATGTAGCGGGTCAAAAAAGTATCTCTGTTAAACTGGTCGCAAAAAGCTACTTTATAAAACTAAAAGATGCTGAAATTGCCACATCTGACGCATTGGCAAGTAGTGATACCGCATTCGTAAAACAAGCGGTAGAGAAGAACACCAAAGCGGTCTCTCATCTTAACTACGCATTTAATAGCTTACTAACTCAAGTGCCGGCGATTCGAGGAAAGTTCGATGACTCAGTCGCGCAATTTACTCAAGATATTGGCAAGCCCGGCGGCGTACTTGATCAGCATTTTGCTTACCTAACGGCCAAAAATGATCTCTACACCAACATTCAAAACCTAGCGACAAAAATTGATAACGGCATGGTATTACTCAATGAGTTCAACAATGTTGCTACCGGAGAATTGGAGCAGTCATTAGAACAAGCCGAAACCATTTATAACAACGGCATGCTAGAAGCGATTATTCTTGGCGTGGTTGTGATTATTTTGGCATCAGGTATCGGCTATCACATTGCCCACAGTGTTCGATCTCCTTTAGCCCGTATCTTCGAGACACTGGAAGCCCTAGCTGGCGGAGATATGACGAAAAGGATTGATAACAAGTATAATAACGAATTCGGCCTTGTCAGCGACCATATCAACAGCTTAGCAAACAACCTTCACCAAATTTTGGTCAAACTTAATGATGCCTCTGTTAACTTAACCGCAGCAGCGAGTGATAATCAAAACACCTCAAATGACGCACAAAGTAAGTTAAATAATCAGCGAGAACAAACCGCAAATGTTGCCACGGCAATGACCGAAATGGAGCACTCCGTTGCCGAAGTCACTCAAAGCGCTCAGAGCTCATTAGAAAAAGTTCGACAAGTTGAAAAAGCGTCTGACACTGGCCGTCAAGTTATGAACCAAAATATTACCACCATCAATCAATTAGAAGGTCGCTTAAACGAATCTGTTGTGGCGGTTTCTCAGCTTAAAAACATGAGCAGCGAAATTGGTTCGATACTGGATGTGATCCGTGGTATAGCAGAGCAAACCAACTTGCTAGCTCTGAATGCGGCAATTGAAGCGGCACGAGCGGGAGAACAAGGAAGAGGTTTTGCCGTAGTCGCAGACGAGGTTCGTGTGTTAGCGCAAAAAACCACGGAATCAACGGAAGAAATTGAAGGTATGATCAATAACCTTCAGTCCAGTTCTCAAACTGCTGGTACCGTGATTGAAAGTTGTATGAGTGATATGGAGCAATCCGTGGCACAAGCATCCGATGCCAATAGTTCCATGGAAGAGATACAAGCGCTGATTTTGGAAATAAGTCACATGAGTAGCCATATTTCACAAGCAGCTTTAGAGCAGAGTGAAACGACATCTGATATTGCACGAAGCTTAGAAGATATCAATCATATCGCCTCTGAAAGCCATCAGGCCATGTCAACGATAGCAGATGTCAGTAACAATATGGCCGATCTCGCGCAGCAGCAAGATAACTTGGTTCATCAGTTCAAACTATAGAACTGAGGTATGTTGTAGAGAAGTTTTATAAGGATTCAATACAAATCAGCCTATAGATTGTAAGGAAAACGAGATATATTGGTAATATTGGGTGAATTAGTGTTAATTCACCCTTGTTTTTTTTATAGTGAATACCATATCGTTATATAGGTCTGTTGTGGCTAGCAACACTCATAGACCAAACCTTATAATTAAAGAGGACGCACCATGACCGTTCACGTAGGCATTATTGATCAAGACCCGATACGTCTTATCACACCGCTGTTAGACAACCGTTCTTCTTGCCAACACATTATTTTCATTGGCGACAAATCTCAAGAAAGCATTTATCAACGTTTAGCAACCGTTTTAAGCCAACGCAATATCGATACCGAATTCTTTCAAATCTCTTCTATCGTAGATACTGCACTTATTCGTCAAGCTATTCACAACCTTGAAAACGACTTAGTAAAACGTGGTAAGTCCATCATGCTTAACGCTAGTTGTGGTTTACGACACCGTTTATTGACCGTTTATGAAATGTTTAGGCGCAACAATTGGGAAATTTTTGTTGTAGAACCAAACAGTGACAAAATTTGCTGGATATACCCTGAAGACGCCGCGGATGCTCAGTTACAAGATCATATTACCATTGATGATTATCTCACTGTGTTTGGCGCAAGAGCAGAGTTTAACGAGCATGACCTGCCTGACCAACTTGACCAAAAATTGTATGAACTGGGGCAAAAATGGGCTGGGAACGCGCTCGAATTAGGTCCCGGTCTGGCAACATTAAATTACCTCGCCACAACCTGTCGAAAAGAGCAAAAACTGGATGTCGGCTTAACGGAAAAACAGCAAGGTTATCGCGAACTCAATATGCTACTTTCTGATCTGGTTGACACCAAACTAGCGGCATATCAAAACGGTATTCTCACATTCGCAAGCGAAGATGCTAGACGATTCTCTAATGGAGAGTGGTTAGAAACACTGGTTCACAGCACGGTTAAACAGATCCAAGATGAATTACCAACCATTCAGGACCGTTCTCTAAACGTACAGGTTTATCGTCAACTTGGTGAGCGAGAAGTTCGTAATGAACTAGATGTGGCCACCGTGGTAAACAATAAGCTCCATATAATAGAGTGTAAGACCAAAGGCATGCGTGACGATGGTGACGATACCTTATATAAACTGGAATCACTACGGGACTTACTCGGTGGCTTACAAGCAAGAGCGATGTTAGTGAGCTTTCGTCCGCTGCGACACAATGATATTACCCGGGCGGAAGATCTTGGCTTGGCGCTCATTGGCCCCGACGAGCTAAAAAGCTTAAAGAGATACTTAACAGAATGGTTCTGTGAAGCTGGCGGCCACGAAGAGCTGTAATAATTCACTCAAACTCGGGATAACTTAATAGAAATATAAGATATCCCAAGTTTGGTCAAATCAGCCCCATTAAAAAGGCCGATGCATAAATGCATCGGCCTTTTCTTTCAACTTAACAACAAGTTAGATCATTTTACGTGCTGCAGCAATAACAACTTCGATTGAACGAGTCTCTGTTGCTTTTAGTGTGGCATGATCTGGAATCTCTTTCTGTGTACGGTTAATAATAACACCCGCGACACAACCAGCTTGCAAACCAGAGCTTGCACACATTGTCAGTAACGTTGCAGATTCCATTTCAAAGTTAAGAACGCCCATATCTTGCCACTCTTGCATTGAGCCTTGGAAACGCTTAACAACACGGCCAGAGAATGTGTCATAACGCTCTTGACCAGGGTAGAAAGTATCACTTGATGCTGTCACACCCATATGAACCGTTGCACCTGTCTCTTCTACTGCTTCTTTCATTGCTGTAGCAACTTGGAAATCTGCAACCGCTGGGAATTCCATTGGAGCAAAGTGCAGGCTCGCACCGTCAAGACGAACAGAACCCGTGGTTACGATCATATCGCCAACATTCACGTCTTCTTGAATCGCACCAGTAGTACCAACACGTAAGAAAGTGCGAACACCACATTGAGCAAGCTCTTCAACGGCAATAGAAGTTGATGGGCCACCAATACCAGTAGAACATACGACTACTGATTTACCATCTAGCTCAGCTAGATAAACGTTATATTCACGATGGCTTGCAAGTTGCACTGGGTTATCCATCTCATTTGCAATTTTAGGCACGCGATCAGGGTCGCCCGGAATAATTGCAACAGTAGCGCCTTTAAGATCGGCTTCAGTAATACCTAGGTGAAAAACTGGTTGAGACATAGGTGGCTCCTTAAATTGGCAAATTTGATATTAGCCATTAATTAATTACGGATAATAAACAACTTTAGCGGACAAACGGCCAACAAATGGTGATATAAGTCACAAATTAAATTGTTATAACATTTGCAATTACATGAAAAACCGGTTGGCATCACACTTTTTGTTCTATCTAATCAAGTTACACTGAAAGGATAGCAAGCATCTGAAATATTGCCTTTCAGATACTTGCTTTTTGTACCACTGACGAATGCGTTATTTCTTGCCGTACTTTAACAGTCGAAGCGCATTTAACGTGACTAATACGGTTGCGCCGCTATCTGCCAACACAGCGACCCACAACCCTGTAATACCAAACAAGCTGGTGACTAAGAAAACACTTTTAAGTCCCAATGCTAATGTGATGTTTTGACGAATATTCGTTAGCGTTGCCTTAGAAAGTTGAATGATAGCCGGTAACTCAACAAGACGATTATGTGTTAATGCCGCCTCAGCGGTATCAAGAGCCACATCGGTTCCTCCCCCCATGGCAATGCCTACCGATGCCGCTTTCATAGCAGGAGCATCATTGATGCCATCGCCAACCATCGCGACTTGTTGCTCTTTAGCATAGTGTGCAATCGCGTCAACTTTGTCATTTGGAAGCAAACCGGCCTTGTAATCAATATCAATCTTGCTTGACATACCTTGCGCACTACGTTCATTGTCACCCGTTAACATAACCGTATTAATGCCAAGTCTTGTTAGCTCCTTGACCGCTTCTTTTGCATCACTTCTCAAGGTATCTTGCCAAGCTATAACACCAATGACTTGCTGATGCTCTAGAACATATACCACTGTTTTACCTTGCTGTTCTAACTGAGTCACTTGACTCGCCATCTCAGCGGTGACCTCTTGACTCATCTTACTTGGAGAGAGTACTTGATACTGCACGCCATCAATCTCTCCGGACAAGCCAATACCTATTAATGCTTTTTTATTTTCGGCTTCTGGCAGTGTCACATTTTCGCTTCTCGCCTTTTTAACCAACGAGATCGCTAACGGATGAGAGGAGCCAACTTCAATCGCAGCTGCATGGGTTAATATATACTCCCTCTCTCTGCCATTTAAACCAACAATATCGGTGACCTGAGGCTTACCTTCTGTCAACGTACCGGTTTTATCAAATGCAACCATCTCTATACGGCCTAACGACTCTAACGCCGCTCCACCTTTAATGAGCGCCCCACGTTTTGCTGCTACCGCTAAACCAGAAGTTATGGCGGCCGGAGTAGAGATAACCAATGCACACGGACATGCAATCAACAGAAGTGCTAATCCTCTATAAATCCATGTTTCCCATGGTTGGGCAAATAACAAAGGCGGAGTAATGATCACCGCGGCGGCAAGCACCATCATTAACGGCGTATACCAACGACTAAACCTATCGAGAAATCGCTCTATAGGAGCTTTATGTGATTCCGCTTCTTCAATAAGGTGCAGAATTCGGTCAATGGCATTTTCACCTTGTTTCGATGTCACCGTTAGCCTAACCACGGTATCCACTACCACTGAACCGGCCATAACCTGTTCACCTGCACTGTGCTCTACAGGAATCGACTCCCCCGTCAACGCGCTTTCATCAAAGCTAGCGTCAGACATAGCAACACCATCCGCAGGAAGGCGACCACCCGGAGCAACCTCAATAACGTCATTGGGCTGTAGGCTCCCTGCGGCCACTTCAACTCGTTCACCATCCACAATTTTTATCGCTTGTTCTGGCACTAACGCCATCAAGGATTGAACACCACTGCGTGCACGAGCAGCGGCAAATGCTTCCAGTTTTTCACCTAAAAGAAATAGCAGTAAAACCATCGATGCTTCAATCGTCTCACCCAGATAGAGAGCACCTAGTGCGGCAACACTCATTAAGGTTTCTATAGAAAATGGTGACCCGTTTTTAGCCAGTTGCAGTGCTTTTTTTGAGATTGGAATCAGGCCAAGAAGACAAATAGCAACAAATGACCATTTGCTAAATTCGGGGAAACTACCTTGCAGGATAAATGACAGCACCATTGCCATCGCAAGGGCTATCACTTGAATATTTTCTTTAACAATGCCTTTAAGTGTAAAATCAACGTTATCAGGCTTGGCTGCCAAGGTATCAAGCAGTGAGAACCCAGTCTCTTTAACCACAGCCTCTATCGTTGTCGCGATAGATTTTTGATCCGTTTTTACCACCAGCTTCTCTGTCGCAAAAAGTACTTTTACTTGTTGAACACCTTCAATTTGATTCACGGCGGTTTCAACTTTTTTTGCGCAGGAGGGACAATCCATCCCTTCAACTTTCCAGTTAAATGTATATAGGGTATCTAAGCCGGAGGCGTCACTCTCCTCTTCTTGTTCCTCCACTTCTGAGCAACAAGACGAGACAGATTTGCTCGCGCAACACGAATCACTCTCTGATGTTGCCGCTTTGATTAATGAGATTTTTGGTGAGCTGCAAGAGTCAGCTGCTATTTTACTGGTGCTGTTTTTAGACAAACAGTCGATATGTTTTGTGCACATATTTCTTCCTTAAGTTATCGAAAACAACTTAAGCTTAAACCCTAGAGTAGACTCTAGGGTCAAGTATTTTTTTATCGCAATCTTTGCAGTACCACAGCTTGGTCTAACTCATTTTGATAATCGGTATAATCCAGCCCGTTATCAAAAATATATTCTGTTACCAGTGTCTTTACACGTTGTTGTAGTACTTCTGCGCTCCACGGCTTCTCAAAATAGCTCTCAATTCTCGCTAAATTGATTGCCGTAATCGTATCTTGATGAGTTGCTTGTCCAGTTAGCAGGATTTTTTTTGTGGTCTTAAATCTTGCATCTTGAGAGATTTCGGTAAGAAGCTCAACACCCGTTTTACCAGGCATAACATGATCGGATATCACCAATGCAACAAACTCACCGTCTGCATCAAAATCGTCCATCAGCTCCAACGCTTCATCTGCGGATTCGCAATCTTCTATGTTTAGCCATGAACTAAGTGGTTCGAGATCTTGCAACACTGCACTCAGTACTTCTCGCTGATCATCAACACAAATCAGATTTAACTTCTCCATACTATTCCTCTACAGGTAATTTTATTCTGAAGATGGTTTTTTCAGCACTGCTTTTCACCGCAATACTGCCACCATAGCCACTCACAATTCTTTTCACGATAGAGAGCCCAAGTCCCAGCCCAAATGATAACCCGCCTTTCTTGGTGGTAAAATTTGGCTGAAAAATTTTTCGTCTGGTCGCTTCATCTATTTCAGGACCATTATTGCTAACCGTGATTAGAATGCGCTTATTTGTATAACGTGTAGCAATTTCTATTTCTGCATCCGCAGTTTTTTCCATCGCGTCACACGCATTTTTTAATATATTTGCCCACACCTGAACCAGTTCAGTTGATGAGCCCTTAAAAGTAGGTAATGTTGCTGGACTTAAATGAACCGACACTCTTCTTAAGTCACTTTGAAGCAGTGCAATTGCCTTATTAATGGTTTGATTGACATCGAGGTACTCATCGCTATCAAAATCCATTCGACCCAGTTGTTTTACCGACTTAACAATACCTACTGAATGCTTTGCCGCTAGCCGCAAATCATGTAGATCTCGGCCAATCTGCCAGTAACGAACCGCATCTTTGGGGTTTTGTAACCAATGGTCAGATATCTCACCCGTCGGTACGGCTCGTGCTAGCTCTTTTGCCGCCTCTCTAGGAAGAAGAAGTGTTTGCTGCAACTCTTTAGCTCGTTGTCGTACTTGCTGAGAACTGGCTGTTTGCCCCTGAGTAAGCCCTTGAATAAGGAAACTGTTCGCATCAGGGTGCAATTCTTGTAAAAGATCAACCACGATATTTTGCATACGCTCAGTTTTGCTGCTCAACACACCAACCGCATTGTTCAGCTCATGAGCTATACCCGCCGCGAGCTGTCCTAGCGTGGTCATCTGTTCCGCACTGTGTAACTTTTGTAACGCCTTCTCTTTTGCTATCGCCTCTTTCATTACCCGCTTTTGACGACGAGAAAGTTCAGAAACAATCACTGGAATAAATTGCGACGTTAGAGGGCCGTATTTGTCCGGCTCTACAACAGGAGTCGCCAGATCAATCCACGCCAGTTCCACATCGGTTTTAGCAATAACCGTCGATGACGCAACCACGGTTTCAGAAAAAAAACTGTGCACGCCAATAAAAGCGCCACTCACCGCGGTAAACACCTTGGTATCCTTCATCGACTCGTCATCTACAACGAAACCTTCAAGCTCTCCACTCAACACATAATAGAGTCGATCATTATGGGCATTTTGCTTTAATACCGTCTCTCCCGCTGTCACCGACAACCGGCGCTCTGACTGACTAAAATAGCGGGAGATGAGTCGATCTAATGTTGCTTGTTCCATATGTTAACCAATAAATCCGACCACATTTAACAACCATACAAGCACAAAGCTGCCTAAAACACCAACCACTCCCATAACAACACCAACACGCGCCATTTGGCTACTTTCGACATTACCTGTGGCGTGGGCTAATGCATTCGGTGGAGTACTAATAGGTAATGACATGCCAAGAGAGGCAGCAAAGGTCACCACGAGAATTAGCGTCATCTGTCCACCCAGTGGAGCAAGGGAAGTCATAGAGGCGCCTAATGCAGCCATTATTGGCATTAGCAGGTTAGCGGTAGCAGTGTGAGACATAAAGTTGGCCATGGTTAAGCATAAGAATGCGGCACCAAACAACACAATATAAGGAGAGAATTCGTCAAATGGTATGCTGTGTACCATCAAACGAGCCAAACCCGTTTTATCTAGAGCCAAGCCTAACGCGATACCACCGGATACCAGCCAAAGTACATCCCAAGAAATTTTCTTCAGATCTTCTTTATTGATAATGCCAGTAATGGAGAAAATCGCGACGGGTATCAAAGCCACGGTATACGAGTTCATGCCATGTCTTGAGCCCATCAACCAGAGCAGTATGGTTAAACCGAAGGTGATATAAACGGTAATGGCTTTTGGCGTTTTAAGAAATTTGCCTTTAATATTCAGTTCAATACGCTGCTGCTCAGCACCGTATAAGCGATTAATCAATAACCAGGCTAAGGCCATCATTATCACCACAAATGGCACACCAAATGTCATCCATTCACCAAAGGTGATCAGGCTATCTCCAACCAAATATTTTAATGCGATGGCATTGGGAGGCGTACCTATTGGTGTACCAATACCACCAATATTAGCCGCGACAGGAATGCATAAAGCAAAGGCGATGCGTCCGGGGTCTTTAGGGCCAAATACTGCTATAACAGGCGTCAATATCGACAACATCATTGCGGTTGTTGCGGTGTTGGACATAAACATTGAGAAAATGCCCGTTATCAACATCAAACCTAACATAACAAACTTAGGATCTTGACCAAAAGGCTTTAACAACACTCTGGCTAAGTTAACGTCTAAACGATATTTGGTCGCTGCCATCGCCAGAAAAAAACCACCAAGAAACAGCATAATGATAGGACTTGCAAAGGTTGCCATTATGTCTTTGTAACTAAGAAGAGTACCAAAGTCAGCTTGGTCTTGGCCCAACTTGAACAAAATAAAGCCTTTGTCTGAAAGCATTAACAGTTCAAGAACAATGATCACCACAGATGTTGCATAGATAGGAATAGGCTCAAAAACCCAGCAGAGCGCCGCTAACAAGAAAATGGCGATAACACGTTGTTGAATAACCGTCATTCCCTCAAAAGGAAAAGCAGAGAGTGGCAAAATAAGGATAAATAACGGAATGATTAAAGGGATAAGATACTTAAGGTACTGACGCATAACAAATCAAATTTCCAACTTAAAATTTCAAAAAATTAAATCGGCACAAGGCCGATAGGTCTAACTTCATTATGTTGTATATTGTTCATGCAGTTTTTGGTTATAGATCAAACTTCACAAATGTTCTCGATAAAATTCTTTAAAAATCCAACTAAACATGACCTACATCAGCAATTGCTAACCTGCTACTCCATTAGATCTTGTTGTTTTATAGGGATTTCTTTAGTAGATACACATTCGGAAGAGCAAAATGGCGTCATAGTGACACTACGGGTTGCCGGGTCTTCCTCTTCCAACTCAATATCGAGATGCTGATCAAGGTCCGCTATATGCTTACGAAGAACCATGATGCCTAAAACACCAAACAGCACGCTACCGACCGCTTGTCCATAGATCACCCCAAGAGCACCAAACCACTCGGCGCCAAAATATACAAACGGCAAAGTTCCTAACGTCGCTTTACCCAAGTTCAACATGGTCGAATAAAAGGGCTTACCTAAATTATTAAACGATGCATTGGCGACAAATAGCGCACCATTGAAAACGAAACTGATAGAGACATAACTACAAAACGCAATCACGATAACAGCAGCATCCCCAGTCAAGCTAAAACTATCCACAATCAACCCTTGCAGAAGGTACAAGAGTATTGATACCAGCACGCAATATATCGTGACAAACAGTAACGAGTTATTCAGCGTGTCTTTTACTCGATCAAAGCGCTCTGCCCCAAAGTTCTGCCCGATAATAGGGCCAACGGCTCCGGATAAAGCAAAGATAACGGCAAACGCCACTGGCATTAATCGCCCTATTACCGCAAAACCTGCGACATAATCTTCACCAAACTGAGCAATGCTACTGGTCACAATCGCATTACCGATTGGAGTCGCTGTATTGGTAATAATGGCGGGAATACCTATGGCTAAAATTGCGCTGAAATTGATTTTGATAGAGGCCAATGTCGGCATCGCGACTAAGTTATGCACTTTGATTAATGGGTAGAGAGAGAAAAATAGCACCGTGAATCGGGCAATTACAGAGGCTATCGCAGCACCTTCAACATTCCAGTTAAATCCAAATATAAAAATTGGATCCAAAATAGCATTAACAATGCCTCCAGATAATGTCGCCCACATAGAACGCTTTGCATCTCCCGCCGCTCTAAGTCCTGCCCCAGAGGCCATCGCCAACGCAATCACTGGACTACTTGGTAATAAAATGGACAGATACGCTTCTGCTCTCTCTGCGGCATAACCTTGTGCGCCAATGGCAGAAAGCAATTCTGGAATATAGACAAACATAACGGCGGTAACCGCGACACTGATGATGAATGAAACCGAAAGTGTGCTAATAACCAGTTCACGCGCTTTATCTCGCTGTTTAGCCCCTAGAGCTCGCGAAACAAGCGCTCCCATCGCGATAGATAGCCCAATACACACCGAGGTTGAGAAGAAAATAAGGGTGCCTGCAAAGCCGACCGCTGCAGCCAGCTCCACCTGTCCCAACATACTTATAAACATCATGTCGAGAAGGTCAACGACAAACAGCGCCATTAAACCGATGGAAGCGGTTCCTGACATCACCAATATATGCCGCATGGTTGATCCTTCAACAAATTTGGCCGTTTGTGCTGTCATATAAAGCTCCCATTATGGATGACATGATAGTCGGTTGCTGCGCCTGTTAACTATTAGGCCAACAACTCATTTCCTCGCTTATTGAAACGAGTATTCAGAGGAATATTAAAACCGAAGAGTAGTAAAAAAGGCGCTATTAGCGCCTTTTATTAATCATTTAGTTTACACGGGTCGTTTGAAACAGTCATCAAGAGAGTGGCCTATTGCCTTAAGAACATCACGTCGGGTAATAATACCGAGCAATTTATTGTTATCGACTACGGGATACACTTTAGGTTTGCCTATTTTCATTAGTGAAGCAAGTTCAATGATACCCATCTCAGGTGTCACCGAGAGTACTTCTTGATACATACAGTCGCTAACAATATGAGTATCCTGACAGTGGTAACTTACTTTAACTAATTTCTCTAGCAAGTCTTGCTCTGACAAAAAGCCTATGACGTCTCCATCAGTATTTACAACCGGGCCACCCATGTGCTCTGAGCGAATAACTTTATCTAGTGCCGCGGTCAAAGACATCTCTGGAGTGAAGGTTACTGCTCGTTTATCCATAAAGTCTTTTACTTTTAAAGCATCCATTGGTGATCTCCTTTATACCCAATTGTGATTTCTTTCCGTCAATCAAACGTGACTGTTTAAAAGACATACTGTAATTGTTGTCTAATTTCTTGATTTTACTAAATGGATTTAAACAATTTTATTGATAGGCATAGTCTATCAATAGAAAAAACCATCAGCTGCCCTTTAAAAATGGGCTTTTGGCTCTTAAATATTTTCACTATTAAAAATTCAGAGCAACAAACTTTATCGATAAAAAAAGCCACTAAAACTCATTTAGTGGCTTTTTTGAACGCCAATTAGCTTGGCCATCCAATCAGATAACGCTTTATAAGGCGGTTTGCAGTATTTTACGACTCACTTCAAGGGTAATGTCACCATGCTCACCCAAAGCTAACATCTGATGGGCTTCTAGGTTTTGTACAAGCTCATCAATATGAGACGCATCTAGCTCGACATCAGAAAAACGTACTGGCACATCCATCGCTTTGAAGAACTGTTCTGTCTTAGCAATAGCTTCAGCAATGATCTCGTCATCACTACCCTGAGTGATACCCCAGACATTTTTACCGTACTGCAGCAACTTATCGCCTTTTTGATCTATTTTCACTTTCATAATCGCCGGAAGGACAATAGACAGAGTACGAGCGTGATCGATTCCATGAGCCGCGGTAAGCTCATGACCAATCATATGAGTTGCCCAATCTTGAGGTACACCAGCACCAATCAAGCCGTTCAGCGCCATAGTTGCAGACCACATAATATTAGAACGAACATCAATATCATTTTTGCTCTCTTCAGCAAGGGCCTTAGGTCCTTCTTCTATCAAGATTCTTAACAAACCTTCAGCAAAACTGTCTTGCACTTTGCCGTTCACTGGATAGGTAAGGTACTGCTCCATAATATGCACAAATGCATCCACAACACCGTTTGACACTTGGCGAGGTGATAGCGATAACGTGGTGGTTGGATCCAGAACTGCAAACGCTGGACGAACTAACGGGCTACCAAATGCCAGCTTATGGTCATCTCTTGTCACTACAGAGCCACCGTTACTCTCTGAACCGGTCGCTGGAAGCGTCAATACCGCACCAATTGGCAAAGCTTTTTTAACCGCAAGTTGTTGAGTGATAATATCCCAAGGATCGTCACCATCAAAACAGGCCGCTGCAGAGACAAACTTAGTGCCATCAACCACAGAACCACCGCCCACAGCCAGTAGATAGTCAATACCTTGCTCTTTAATTAACGCGACGGCCTTCATTAACGTATGGTATTTAGGGTTAGGCTCTATGCCGGAAAACTCGAACAGATTGTGCTCTGACAAAGCACTTGTTACCTGATCGTACACGCCATTTGATTTAATGGATCCGCCGCCATAGAGAAGAAGCACTTTTGCATCTAGCGGGATCTCTTCCTTCACTTTTTGAATTTGCTCAGGACCGAAGTGAATTCGAGTAGTATTTTGAAAGCTGAAATTTAACATATGACCTTCTTATATTGACTAGCTTATTTTGACGAAATGAATGTAACCATAAAGCAGCGTACAAAAGTACGCTACTCTGTTTATATACAATCAAACTATCGAATGTACGACAGTTGATCATCAGAAAACTTTACTCTTGTAACAAAACCAATAATTTTTCTGCGGCTGATTCTGAACTTGCCGGGTTTTGTCCTGTGACAATTAAACCATCATGAACCACAAATGAGTTCCAGTCACTTACCTTTTGATACTCAGCTCCCTGTTTCTTTAGTTCGTCTTCTAATAAGAAAGGAACGATATCACTCAGCTGTACGGCGTCTTCTTCACTATTGCTAAATCCGGTTACCGCTTTGCCTTTAACAACAGGTTCACCATCGCTGGTTTTGGCGTTAAGCAATACCGCACTAGCATGACACACTGCCGCGACAGGTTTATTACTGTCAAGGAAGGACTCAATCAGCGAAATTGAGTGGCTGTTTTCCGTTAAGTCCCATAAAGGACCATGACCACCAGGATAAAACACCGCATCAAATTGCTGGCTAGAAACATCGGCTAATTTCAAGGTAGACGCAAGCTGTTGCTGAGCCGTCGTATCGGCATCAAAGCGTTTCGTTGCTTCTGTCTGAAAATCGTCTAACTCACTTTTAGGGTCGATAGGCGGTTGCCCACCAGCAGGAGAGGCTAATGTCACGTCTATACCTGCATCAATAAATGCGTAATAGGGTGCGGCAAACTCTTCTACCCAGAAACCTGTTTTCTCTCCAGTATCACCAAGATCTTGGTGTGACGTTAGTACCATCAATATTTTTTGCTTACTCGACGTTGTCATAATGCTCTCTCTTATCGTTCTGGCTGACTTAAATTGCTGACTTACTTTCTATAAGCAAACTATATTACCGTAAGTAAATTTAGACCATGAGGCATAAATCAACTACATTGATTCAATAATTAAACCAATAGAAGAGATTGATGATGCTTTTCTCGTTTGAACAGCTAAAAAGCATGGTGGTATTCACTCATGTGGTAGAGCAAGGCAGTTTTAGTGCGGCAGCAAGGCAGATCGAATTATCTCGGACGGTAGTCAGTTATCACATAAAAAAACTGGAAGATAATTTAGGGGTAACCTTGATCAATCGCTCAACCCGCAGTCTGTCATTAACGGAAGCGGGCAAAGCCTACTATGAAAGCTGTCGAGTGATTGCCGAACAAGCACAGTCGGCACAAAGCAAAATGGAAAACTTTAAACGAGAACCTGAAGGGTTAATTAAGATCACCTGCCCGGTCAACGTTGGTTTACAAATCATTGTTCCAGCTCTCAATGACTTTAAAGAGCAGTTTCCCAAAATCGAACTCGATGTAATGTTGTCTGATGATGTGGTCAATATTATCCAAGATGGATTTGACCTCGCCATTCGAGGTGCACCACTCCCCGACTCGGCATTACAAGCCACTAAGCTATCCACTTTACCAACCTGTTTATGTGGAGCACCCAGCTATTTCAGTAAACACGGTAGGCCAACCACGCCAACCGAGCTAGATAACCACCAATGGGTTCTATACAAACTCGCGTCCAACACCATAGAACTCACTAAAGGTACTCGATCTTTTCGCGTTAAGCCTAAGGGAACAATCTCGACCAATAATGCTGCTGCCCGCACCGCCTTTGTTGAAGGGGGCCACGGCATAAGCCGTATTCCGACTTACGATGTCAACGAAAAACTCAAACAAGGTACCTTAGAAGCGGTAATGACTGACTATCAGCTGCCACACATCAACGTATTTGCTGTCTTTCCTCCGAGAGGATCGGAGTCTAAAAAGTTAAGGGTGCTTATTGACTACTTAAAGCAGTATTTTGTCAAAAGGGATAGTGAACAAAATCTGAGTTTTTGATGTCCCACTCAATTGAGTGATAGATCTATTTTTCTATTGAAAAACAACACATTAGTTAAAGCTTGCATAACAACACTTTTTATATTTTTTGCCTGAGCCACATGGACATGGATCATTACGACCCGGCAGCGCATTTTGCGCCGTCGAGGTTAACTGTGTGGAGAGATAGAAGTCACGCATCGAGTTAAGCTCAACTTCTTTAATAAATTGATAAGCAGATAAGCTGCCTTTTTGCATAGCCAACTTAGCTAATTCAAGCCCTTTTTTCCGATCCATCGTCCTGCCGAAGCCATTATAATAAGCGGCTCCCATAAGGCCAAGGCATTGAACCGAGCTCTGCTTCAATCCTTTCTCAATATAGTACAGCGCTTTTGAATTATCCGGCTCAACCGCTTTACCTTCTGAATAGTATAAAAACAAGCCACACAATCCGTTGTCATCCAACTGTTCTGCTGCTTGAATCAGCAAGGCTTTGGCGCTTTTATACTGCCCTTCTTCATAAAGCGCATTACCAAGAAACCCGGCAGATTTGCTATGACCTTGATCGGCAGCAAACTCTAATATGGTCAACGCATTGGCGACTTGGTTCTCCATGACGCCACTGGTAAGCAACACTCGACAATAATTAAACAGAAGATCTAATTGATGGCCTTCCAAATCACTGAGTTGAGGCGACGGCTGCGAAAAGTCATTAAAGTCGATGCTAACGTCAGAGCAACTCAGTTTAAACGCCGTTTCATAGCAGTTAATCGCACCGCGATAGTGGCTTAACAATAACTGCATATTTTGCACTTCATTTTCTCGCAACTTATGATGAATAATTATCGCGTCGGTTATCATGGCCTCATAGGCTAATCCTGCTCTAAAATGGGTGTCCCAGTTTATTGAGGTTAACGACTCTAAAATAATCTCACTATTTTGTGCCATGGCCACCGCAGTAGAAGTAACCTCTAGCACCTCTTCTCCGCGGATGGCAAAATGACAAAACTTAAGACAACTCACTAAGCAAGCATTCGTTTCAGCAATCCGCTGAACAATCGTCTGTTTATTGTCAAATTTACCTTCATCATCACTGCCATGATGAGCACCATTGTTGGCATTTTCTCTAATTGTTGACAGCTGTTGAGCAAACTCAGCATCAATAAAATTGTGTTGTTGCAGAAATTGGATTTTCTTCCATAAGCTATTCTTAGACGAAAAAGGTTGCTGATGATGATGAATCAATACGTCACAAATACACTCAGCGGCTTTTCGATACTGAATTAGCGCATAATCTGGGATCGAAGCCCCATAACGTAGCGCACTGGTATAGTAGCCCTCAATACGAGGATCGATACTCTGGCACAATGCGATATCTGTATAGCTGCTCAATCTACTGGTTCCTTTATTCTCATCCACTTTTCGTCACTCAACAACTCAGTGTTGTACGGATAACCTTGAAAGGGATAGCTATTACTTGATTCATCTTTACTAAACCGATTTACTAAACCAAATGGATTAATGTCGCTGTGAATCCTGCATTTTAAAGCGATTCAAGTATATCAGTACTGCAAAATATAACCTAAACCGTTAGGTTATTTCCCTTTAGTAAAACAGACATCTGACTTGTTACTAAGATTTTTATTCGAATCTGTATGCAAGCATATGAAAAATAACGCACAACATCGTCATTAACTGTTAGTATTTACTATGATTAAGGTTAACAGCCTCAAGTCTAAGCGATCTATACTCAAGTAATCTCAAGATGCAGGATTCAGAGCAACATCAACAAGTTCAGTTCAAGAAAGATAATTGAAGGAATGGCATTCCCTTTCAAGATTATCTGACGCAGAAATGGGCGTGTTGATGTGCTCCCAAAGGGCGAGTTTTATTGGCCCCTGCTCTGTGTTACTGATTCTTGCCGTAGAATGACTATGCCTTCAAATCAGTGCCTTGATCAGCAGCCAATAAATTCTCGCTGAACAAGCACCTTGAGGTAATTTGAGTATATGTTTATCACCCTTATAAAGGAAAATGGGATGAGATATAACATCAAATCCATGGTTTTAGCCATTGCCATTGCGCTTCCTATGCCTGCGCTGTCTATTACCATTCCAGAACCGCCAAAACTCTCTTCAGATAATTATATATTGATGGATTACTTATCAGGGGAAGTTCTCGCCTCATCAGGGCAAAATCAACCATCCGCCCCCGCGAGTTTTACCAAATTAATGACCGCTTATCTTGTTGGACAAGAGATCAGCGCCGGTCGCCTGCATTGGCAAGACAAGGCGACCGTGAGTGTTAATGCTTGGTCAATGAAGTTTCCCAACTCTTCAAAAATGTTCATTCAACCCAAAGATGAAGTCGAAATTGAGAATTTACTCAAAGGGGTTATTGTACAATCCGGTAACGATGCTTGCGTGGCTCTGGCAGAACATATCGCAGGAAACCAGACCGCTTTTATAAAATTAATGAATGAAAAAGCCAAAGAAATTGGCATGAAGAATACACATTATGTCAATGTGCATGGACTGGACGGAGATGGCAACCGGACAACCCCATACGATACGGCACTACTTATGCAGCGTATAATTAAAGATACGCCAGAGGTATATCATTTATATAAGATTCGCAATTTTACTTGGAACAAAATAACTCAATACAATCGTAACAAGTTGCTGTGGGATAAGTCGCTAAAAGTGGACGGAGGCAAAACAGGTTACACTCGCAGTGCTGGATATGGTTTAACCGCTTCTGCCAAAGAGGGCAGACTTAGATTAATCTCCGTCATCATGGGAACCGATAGCAAAAGGTTACGTGTCGAAGAGACCCGCAAACTCTTGTCGTATGGATTTCGATTTTTCGACACTAAAAGCTTTGCCAAAGAGAGCCGCCCTTTAACATACAGCGTGGTCTGGAAAGGCGAGAAAAGTAAAGTGTCTCTTGGCGTGAATAATGATGTGTATATCACTCTTCCTAGAAAGCAGATCGAACATACCACACGAGTCATTGAGATAGATGAACCTCTGGAAGCACCGCTATCAAAAGGGCAAGTTGTTGGTGTTGCAAAATGGCAAGTTGAAGGTGAAACGGTTTACAGTACGCCATTGGTAACCAAAGAAGCCATACAACCCGCATCATGGTTTGGACGAACCATAGATAGCATCCGCTTATTTTTCAGTTCAATAATGAGCAAGTTTTCCGACTAAACTCCTGAACAAACGCTGAGATAGATTAACTAGGGTCTTTAATAGTATGACGAATATCCCATGAGACCGTTTTTCTATCTGGCTCTATCTGACGAAGAGGCTCAACCTGTTTTAACTCGCTGTGACTACGTTCAGCGAGACGTTGATACAGTTTAGTGCCTCTCTCTTTCCAACTTAACTCTTTGTCGGTCACTTCCCTTATCACACGAGCAGGACTACCAATAATCATACTTCTCGACTCATATTGGCTTTTGGTTTTTACAAAGCTATTGGCACCAACAATCGATTCTTTTCCTATTCGAGCTAAATCCATCACAACTGCATTCATGCCAATGAGTGTGTTCTCTTCTATATAGCAGCCGTGAATAATAGCACCGTGGCCAACATGAACATTCTGTTCCAGTACCGTCTCTTCACCTGGAAAACCGTGCATAACACAATTGTCTTGAATATTGGCACCGCGCCTAACAATCAAGCGCCCAAAATCGCCCCGAAGCACAGCTAACGGGCCGACATAGACATTCTGTTCAATAATGACATCACCAATAATCTCAGCACTAGGATGCACAAAAGCACTGGAGTGAATTACGGGTGTTACCCCAGCGAATTGATAAATAGGCATGATTCCATCCTTAGAAATATTTGCGCCTAGCTTAATCCGCCAAAGCGAATATAGTAATTAGGAGACGGCATCGGCAGTTTTCCATTTGCCGTTTCACTGTTCTCCATTAGATACGTCAACGCTTTAGCGTGCACTTTATGATAGACATTAATCGCCATCTGCTCGGCCTTCTTCCTTGGCCAATCTTGCGGCAGTAGTGCCGCGGGCAAATCTGGATCTCTAACGATAATCCGACGATAAAAATGAATAACCAGCAAGCGCATTTTAAAAGCATTCGCGTGACTAATTTCATTTTTATCGCTGCTATTTAAAACCTGCCATATCGGTTCAAATAAGCCAATAAAATCGTTATATTCCTGCTCAATACGTTGTAAATCCCACGCTTGGCTGACCATATCTCTCAACGTACTGCTGTCATTTGAAAAAAGCTCTGCCTGTTGGAATATTTTCGCAGAAGGTAGTTTTTCGGTTATTTGCTGCTTAATTTCTGGCGTCAGTTGTTGAAGGTCAGGCTGAATAAAAAAATCTTTATCAAATAGACCAAAGCCTTTGTGCTGCAAATAACGGACTTGTGCTTTATTGCTATGTGTTGGGCCTAAATCGGTATGGATCAGATTCCAGCGGTTATTCCATTCTGGACTATCGGAGTGGTATATTTTTTTATTGGCAACCAACATTTCGTTGTATCGCTCCGGCTCTAAATAGTAATAGCTTTTTCGCCCCTCTTTAGAAACCGTTAACCATTCATCTTTATGCAACCGAAACACTGAAGAGCGTACAACACGTTGATTAAAACCTAATGTTTCCATCAAGTGAATCAGTGAACCTAACCAAATACCGCCGCCACAAGTCCACAGATAATCACCGTAAAAAGAGACAATCAAGGAAGTGCCACTAATGGATTGATGACTCTTCATCTGGTCAAAAAAAATGTCTAGTTCTTTGTTCAAGATAACTCCATTTAGAACAAGGGAATAAATTAATCGCTTAATAATGCTAGTTCGCGATTTATTGTCAACTACTCAACACACAAATGCCCCTGCTTACAGAGACATTTGTGCGGTTTTACTGAGTTTAGTTACGAAGATCTCGAACTCGCACAGCTTTACCTTCTGAACGTGGTATGCCATCAACAGGAAGCAAATCGATGGTTGTGGAAATACCTATCATAGATTTAACCTGATGCTGCAATTTAGCGGTAATTTGAACAGCATCATCAAGGAAAATGTTGTCTTTCACTTCAATCAGTACGACTAAATGATCCAAGTTCCCTTTACGAATAACTTCCAGCTGATAGTGCGGGCTAAGTTGCTCGATTTGAAGAATCTGCTCTTCAATTTGGGAAGGGAAGACATTCACACCACGAATAATCAACATATCGTCACTACGACCGGTTATTTTATCCATTCGGCGCATCGGTCTTGCGGTGCCCGGCAGCAGTCGAGTTAAGTCTCGTGTACGATAACGAATAACGGGCATCGCTTCTTTTGTTAGCGAGGTAAAGACCAACTCTCCATGTTCACCATCCGGCATAACCAATCCAGAATTCGGGTCTATCACTTCTGGGTAAAAATGGTCTTCCCAGATGGTTGGGCCATCTTTTGTTTCTGCGCACTCCATTGCAACACCGGGTCCCATCACTTCAGATAGCCCATAAATATCGAGTGCGGTAATGCCTAATCTCTGTTCGATCTCTTTACGCATCTCGTTAGACCAAGGCTCAGCCCCGAAAATACCCACTTTAAGAGAACATTGTGATGCATCCCCATCTGGGTAGCTTTTCTCCAGTTTATCCAACAAGTTTAAGCAATAAGAAGGCGTGACCATGATGATTGATGGTTTAAAGTCCTCAATCAGCTGAACTTGCTTTTCCGTTTGTCCTCCAGACATTGGAATCACAGTTGCGCCAAGCTTCTCTGCACCATAATACGCGCCTAGGCCTCCGGTGAATAACCCGTAACCATAAGCAATATGAATGATGTCTTTTGCACTTCCCCCTGCTGCACGAATCGATCGAGCAACGATAGACGCCCACGTATCAATGTCATTTTGAGTGTATCCAACTACGGTTGGTTTTCCTGTTGTGCCAGATGAGGCATGAACACGCGCCACATCTTGCATTGGCACCGCAAAAGTACCAAATGGGTAATTTTCACGTAAATCTTGTTTAGTGGTATATGGGAACTTGTTAATATCCTCAAGACATTTAAAATCCGACGGATGAACCCCTGCCTCATCAAACTTCTTGATGTACATAGGCGAGTTTTTGTACGCGTGTTCTAATGTCCATTTCATACGTCTAAATTGCAGCTCTCGCAATTCTTCAATAGAAGCCGTTTCTATACCTTCCAATGTATTTGAAAAGTTAACCATGCTTGTTTCTCCTCAGAAATCCTTTTGTGTTTAACCACTGACTTACTACGTCTTTTTCTGTTTTAATTATTCAGACGTTCTCTATGATCATGGCAATTCCTTGCCCAACTCCTACGCACATACAGCACAGTGCATATCTAGCTTGTTTTCTTTTTAGCTCGTTACACGCAGCCATAACGATTCTGGCGCCGCTCATACCTAAAGGATGACCCAATGCAATGGCTCCCCCATTGGCATTAACATGCGCAGCATCATCGGGAAGTGCTAACTCACGCATAACCGCTAAGGCTTGCGAAGCAAACGCTTCGTTCAACTCGATAACATCCATATCAGCAATAGATAGACCTGCCATCTCAAGCGCTTTTTTTGCAGCTGGTGCAGGTCCAATTCCCATTACAGCGGGTTCAACCCCTACGGTAGCGGTCGCGATCACTTTCGCTTTTGGCGTTAGTCCAAAACGTGTCACTGCATCATCATTCGCAAGCAACAGTGCAGCAGCACCATCATTGACTCCAGATGAGTTACCAGCGGTTACCGACCCTTGCTCTGCAAATGGCGTTCTCAGTGCAGACAGCTGTGCTAACGTTGTTTGCGGTCGAGGATGTTCATCTTCAGTCACCACGAGGGCATCACCCTTTCGTTGTGGAATTGACACTGAAACGATCTCTTGCGCCAAGATGCCAGACTCTTTTGCTTGTTGTGTTCGTTGCTGACTGCGCAGTGCATAGGCATCCTGATCTTCACGACTAATGCTATAGCGATTTGCCACATTCTCCGCGGTTTCAGGCATAGAATCGGTTCCATACTTGGCTTGCAAAGCAGGGTTAATAAAACGCCAGCCTATGGTGGTATCAAATAGCTGCCCATCTCGAGCAAACGCCGACGTTGCTTTGTTCATTACGTAAGGTGCGCGAGACATGGACTCGACGCCCCCCGCGAGCATTAAAGATGCTTCTCCCGCTTTAATGGTTCGCGATGCATGGCTGATAGCATCCATTCCTGAGCCGCACAATCGATTCATTGTTGTTCCCGAGACATTGACGGGTAAGCCTGCCAGCAACAACGACATTCGTGCTACATCACGGTTATCTTCACCCGCTTGGTTGGCGCAGCCTAAAACAACATCATCGACTTGAGTCCAATCAATGGCCGGATAGCGTTCCATCAAGGCTTTTAACGGAATAGCGCCTAAATCGTCCGCCCTTACCGCCGATAATGCACCACCAAATCGACCGATTGGTGTACGCACTCCATCGCAAATATATGCATTCGTCACTTAGATATCCTCTTCAACAAGTTGCTTGCCAATTCGATGGGACTTACCACGAAATAGCGCCACCAATTTATTATGTTGGTTACTTATTTCCACATCATAAGTACCGGTAATTTTTCCCTGTGTTTTTACTTGAGCAACCGCGGTAAGCTGGTCTCCTTCGAACGCTGGTCGGATATACTCAATACTGCACCCCGCCGCGACCGCTGCCTGATTTTCGCTATTGCACGCGAAGGCAAATGCGCTGTCCCCAAGGGCGAACAACATACCGCCATGGCAACTACTGTGTCCGTTTAACATTGCTTGTGTCACTCGCATGATCACAGTGGCGCTGCCCTTTGCTACATCAACCACTTGCATGCCCATCTCTTTGGTACAGTGATCATGCTGCAACATCGCGGCTACCGCTCGTTCTGCCGTGTTTCGCTCGGCAATCAATTGTTCGGCGGCGTCTGGTTCAACTGTCTGCTGCTGGTTTTCTTGTTGCACCTTTGCTGAGGTAGATAAAGTCATGTTTTGTTTCCTTTTCTGGTCAGCGCGAATCGACTCAGCAGTGGCGATGGGCGATAGCGCTCTTCACCGTAAAACTGCTGTAAATTCATTAGGGTAGTCAGTACTTTTTGCCAGCCAACATGCTCTCCTTGCTCTATTGGCCCGCTTGGATAATTCACGCCGCTCTTCATTGCCGTATCGATATCTGGCATGGATGCGCCATCTTGATTCGCCAAGTCGAGCGCCTCATTGATAAGCATGCACCATGTACGCCAGACAATCAGCCCCGGATAGTCGTCAATTAGTAGTACGTGTTTACCTTTACTTTGAAAGTAAGCCACCACAGAATCGGTCTCTTTTTGGCTATTCTGTTCTGCTGACGCGAGAATAATCACCTCACTGGCGTGATAGTCTTGGCAAAAGTCAAATAAAACCACTGGACGTTCAAGGGTATCTGCCAACTGATAAGCACTGATACCTTGAGTTGGCGCGACGTATACGCCGTTAATGTCAGCGTATGGCGTATCGTTATTTGCTTCCGATAGAGGTGCACCTGTCAATTCGACGAATGTAGTAGCAGAGCACCAATCTCCGTGTAGCGTTATCGATGGTGGCTGAGTTCCCAGAAGGGTAATCGCTGCAAAGTTGGGTGCGGTGAGTGGCGCCGAGTCCGAATAGTGATAAAAGCCTCGTCCGGATTTACGCCCCAAAAACCCAGCGTCAACCAGCTCTTTTTGAATCAGTGACGGTACAAAACGTTTATCTTGGTAGAAAGCATCGTAGACGCTTTTAGTCACAGCATAGTTAACGTCATGACCAATGAGATCCATCAAGCTAAAAGGCCCCATTTTGAACTGCCCGGCTTGTGTTAAGCAGTAGTCAATATCTTCTATCGTCGCCGCGCGCACCTCTAATACCCGAAGCGCTTCTGCGTAAAATGGGCGAGCAACTCGATTAACGATAAATCCCGGCAGTGAACGAGTAACCACCGCGTGTTTGCCACATGACTGAGCCCACGATTTCGCTTGTTGGCAGACGTTGTCATCGGTAGCGATGCCTCGGACCACTTCAACCAATTTCATCAATGGTGCAGGGTTAAAAAAGTGCAGCCCTACAAATCGCTCTGGTTTCTCTAACGCACTCGCAATAGAAGTAATCGATATGGAAGAAGTATTACTGGCTAACAGGCAGTCGTTGCGACATATTTTCTCTAAGTCTTGAAAAAGGCTCTGTTTGATTTGCAGGTTTTCAACAATTGCTTCGATGACTAAATCCGCTTTCGCTACATCTTGCAATTGCGTTGAGCACTCAATCCGCTGTAGCAAAGCATCAAGATTTTCCTGAGTCATTTTGGCGCGGGCAACGCGCTTAGTTAACTGTTTCTCTATGGTACTTTTGGCGTCTAGCGCTTTTCCTTCTTGTAGGTCAAAAAGCACCGCTTGATAGCCTGCTTGTGCAGCCACTTGAGCAATCCCCGCTCCCATCGTGCCGGCACCGATAACCGCGACAGTCTGTATCGATTCACTCATGGTTTTACTTCCCTTTAAATTGTGATGCACGCTTTTCAAAGAAAGCTTGAATCCCTTCGCGATAATCTTCGGTACGACCAGCCATAGTTTGTAGGTCTTTCTCCAACTCAAGCTGTTGATAAAAATCGTTATGACTTGAGTGAGATAAGGCCTTTTTAATTAGACTCAAACCTTGGGTTGGTTGGGTCGCCAAATGGCTAGCCACAGCCATCGCAGATTCGATTAGCTGCTCATCATCAACACACTGCCAAATCATCCCCCATTGCTCTGCTTTCGTTGCCGTCACCTTGTCACCAAGCATCATTAAGCCTTTGGCTCGAGCGCTGCCCACCAAACGTGGTAACTGCCAAGTGCCCCCACAATCGGGTATTAAACCAATCTTGCAAAATGCTTGAATAAACGATGCCGATTTTCCAGCAAAAACAATGTCACACGCCAAAGCGATATTTGCTCCCGCACCTGCCGCAACACCATTCACCGCCGCGATAACCGGTTTTGGCATTTGGCTAATCTGTTTTACAAGAGGGTTATAATATTTCTCAATGCTGTTACCTAAGTTGGGAACATCTTCAGCATCGCTGACATTACGGTCATTCAGGTCTTGACCCGCACAGAATCCTCGTCCACTACCGGTAATTAACACCGCACGAACCGACTCATCCTTCTCAGCTTGCTTTAATGCTGCCCGAAGCGCTTTATGCATATCGGGGTTAAAGCTGTTGAGCTGTTTTGGGCGATTAAGCGTAATAAGCGCAACACCCGCTTCTATATGCAATAAAATAGAACTGTCCATGTCTATATTCCTTTAAATATCGGCTCTTTTTTTGCCAAAAAAGCTTGAATACCTTCTTCTCTGTCTTTGGTCTCTGCCAGTAAACTGAACAGTTGTCGCTCCATCACTAAACCTTGAGTTAACGAGCTGTTTGCAACAGATTTAAGCGAGGTTTTAGCGGCTTTAACGGCTAACGGTGCTCGCTTAGCAATTGTGCTGGCTATCTGCTGCGCCTTATGGAGTGTGTTTTCTGTTACTGTGACTTCACTGATCAATCCAGCTTGCAGTGCTCTTTTTGCAGAAATAGGTTGCCCAGTTAACACCATCTGATTGGCAAGTGACTTACCGACAGTGCGCGCCAAACGCTGAGTGCCTCCGGCACCGGGCATTAAGCCTAGGGTGATTTCCGGCAAACCAAAAAGGGTGTTATCCCCAGCAATCACAATGTCACATAACAGCACAAGCTCCAGCCCGGCTCCCAGTGCGTAACCATTTACCGCCGCAATCAACGGCTTCTCAAACTGATCAATTTGCTGCCAAAGTTTCGGCCGCGGGTTTTGCCAAGTGGTGATTGCTCTCTGTGTCGATAACTCGCCCAGATCTGCTCCAGCAGCGAACATCTCTTGCCCGCCATATATCACCACGGATTTCACGCTAGGTTCATCACTGGCGTTTTCTAATAGGTCACCTAGCTGCCGTAACACATCGTTACTTAGCGCATTACGTTTGTGCGGTCGATTCAGAGTCAGTGTCAATACACCTTCTGCACTCATATCGCAGTAAAGATCTTTGTTGTCATTTTGCTGCGTCATATGGCCCACTCCCTTACACATCGAAGTCAATTTCAATTTCACTAGAGGTCGGCACAGCCTGACAACTTAGTACATAACCGTTTTCAACTTGCTCCGCTTCTAAGCTGTAATTGGTGGCCATTTCAACCTGACCAGATTTAACTTTGCAGATACATGTTGCGCATACACCACCTTTACATGCATAAGGTAAATCAACCCCTTGACGTAAAGCGGCATCTAATACGCTGTCGTCCTGCGACGTCATATCGATATTCATTACTCGTCCGTCACGCTTTAGCGTCACAACGGTACTTTCTGACTGATTGAGTGGCTTCTCTCTTGATTTACTTGCGGTATTAAATCGTTCTACATGGTAGTTATCTTCACTTAAACCACCCTCAACAAGCACGGTATAACAGGTCTCTAGAATCTCTTCTGGACCACAAACATAACAAGCATCAAACTGACTCCAATCAAACAAGCTGCCACCAAGTTGCTTCAATTTGTCACCGTCAAGACGACCATTCCATAACTCCACGTCATTACTTTCACGAGAGAAGAAGCAGTTCACATGCAGACGGTCAGGGTAACGATTTTTTAGTTCAAGTAATTGATTACGGAACATCATGCTGTTGGCATTTCGGTTTCCGTACAGTAGGGTAAAAGTGCTGCTGCTCTCTTGCTGTAAGGCACTCTTTAACATAGACAAAATAGGAGTAATGCCTGAGCCTACCGCTATACCGAGGTAGTTCTTTTGCTCACCGCTAACAGGGGTAAAACCAAAACTTCCTTGCGGTGACATAACCTCTAGCTGATCGCCCACTTTAAGTTGGTGAACCGCATAGTTTGAAAATCGTCCATCCGTAATCGCTTTAATACCAATCTGAATTTTGTGTTCATCAGGGGAAGAACATATTGAGTAGCAGCGTCTAAGCTCTTGCTCATCAATCGTGGTTTTGATGGTCAGATGTTGACCAGGATGAAAGCTGAATTTACTTTCTAGCTGTGACGGAACATCGAATGTAACAATTACCGAGTCGTCGGTTTGCTTATCGATTCCCGCCACTGTTAATGTGTCGAAATCTGTCATTATAATCCCTTACTTTATATGCACTTGAAGTAGTCAAATGGTTCTTTGCATTCCCTGCATTGATAATGAGCTTTACAGGCCGTTGAGCCGAACTCACTGACCATTTTGCTATCGTCACTGCCGCAATGTGGACATTGTGGCTGAGGGTTGATGGCACTCTGCATACACGCCTTTCTGTCTGGTGGTGCAATGCCATACTCACGCAATTTCTGCTTACTCGACTCTTGCATCCAGTCAGTGGTCCACGCGGGATCCAACTGAATCTCTACCGCAACTTGGCTAAACCCTTCTTTAGCTAAAGTACTGCGTATATCACTTATCAATATTTCTGTGGCAGGACACCCTGAGTAAGTGGGAGTAAACTTCACTAACCATTTTGTTCCCTGCTTTTCCACACCTCGCACCATTCCCAGCTCGCCAATGGATATAACCGGAATCTCGGGATCGGGAATGGCACTAACCAGTTGCCAAACTCGATATGATTGAGGATCAGTAAATGCGTCAACTATTTGATTAACCATACGAAATATCTACCATTGTTGGTTTGGGTAGGTTCGTTGCAGGTATTGGAGTTCAGCTAAAATAAAGCCGAGGTGTTCACTATGCTGCCCCACTTTTCCGCCTAACTGTGCATACTTAGTCTCTGGTAAACTCAGTTTCGATTTAGTGAGATCAGCCTGAACATTGTCTAGCCACTGCTGCTTTAATTGGCTGACATCTACAATAATCCCCAATTCTGCCAACGCTTTTTCTTCTGCACTTGGTACAAACATCTCGTCGCTATAACGCCACAGATCATTTAACGCGGTTTGAACTTTACTGTTACTCAGTTCTGTTCCGTCACCTAAGCGTTCCAACCAACCGGATGTATACCGCAGGTGATAAGAGGCTTCTTTAACGGATTTTTTGGCAATGGCGGCCAGTTGTTCATCTGCACTTGTGCTCAACGATTGCAGTAGCAAATTATGGAAATGGTCGTAGAGAAACTGCCTGACTAATGAAACATCGAATCCTTCATTAGGGCGCTCAGCAATCAGTAAATTTTTGTATTCTCGCTCTTCTCTCAAGTAGGCATAGTCGTCTTCGGTTTTGTTCAATCCTTCTAATTGCCCTGCATATTGATAGCAGTTGCGAGCTTCTCCTAACAGATCTAAGCCGATGTTGGCCCACGCCATATCAATCTCGAGCTCAGGTGCGACACCACACCATTCAGCTAGACGATGACTTAGTATTAAATTTGTATCCGCAAGTTGTAGTAAGTAGTTGACTTTAAGCTGTTGTAAATCCATCGATGACTCCTTACATGTGCTTAATGTCAGCGGGGATAACATAGTGACTAGCATGTCGGTACACTTTGTCCTCTGCTGGGTCAAAAAGTGGTCCGGACTCACTCGGCTGTGAAGCGGTAATTTGCATTGATTCAACCACCCAGATAGAACAGCCTTCACTACGGCGAGTGTATAAATCTCGTGCAGCTTCCAAAGCCATCTGCCCATCAGCAGCACGTACACTACCGACATGCTTATGATCTAATCCTCGCTTACTGCGCACAAAAACTTCATACAATGGCCAGTTAAATGAACTCATTTTGATTCTCCTTAATCTTGTTCCAATCAGTGCTAGTGCTTGTTGTTCTCTCTGCGCTCTTCTAGCCCTGCTTTCGTCAATATTTCAACAGCTAGATGGTGTTAAGCCGCACTTTCCATCTGTTTTTTTGAGTGGGCCAATGCCGCCTCACGCACCCATTCACCATCTTGCCAAGCTTGCTGTTTCGCTTTAATTCGCTCGTGATTACACATGCCATGTCCATTAATCACTTGATAAAACTCAGTCCAGTCAATCTCACCAAACTGATAGTGACCTGTCTCTTCATCCCACTTTAAGTCTGCATCTGGGATGCTCATACCGAGGGCGTGGACTTGATGTACCGTGTTATCAACAAATTTCTGGCGCAAATCGTCATTACTGACGCGCTTTATCTTCCACGCCATGCTTTTTGCTGAGTTTGGGGAGTCACTGTCGCTTGGGCCAAACATCATCAATGCCGGCCACCACCAACGATTAATTGAGTCTTGCAGCATCGCTTTCTGCTCTTCACTGCCATCAGCCAACGCTCGGCAAGCTTCGTAGCCTTGACGCTGATGAAAACTCTCTTCTTTACAAATACGTACCATCGCTCTCGCGTAAGGACCGTAAGAGGTTCGACACAGTGCTACTTGATTGACAATCGCTGCGCCATCTACCAACCAGCCAATCACGCCAACATCCGCCCAATTAAGCGTTGGATAGTTAAAAATGGATGAGTACTTCATCTCGCCAGTTAACATCTTTTGATAAAGGTCATGACGCTCGCCATCCAGTGTTTCTGCTGCACTGTACAAATACATACCATGACCCGCTTCATCCTGAATTTTGGCTAGCAGTACCGCTTTACGACGCAATGATGGTGCACGAGTTAACCAGTTCGCTTCCGGTAGCATTCCAACCACTTCCGAATGTGCATGCTGACCAATCTGACGTACTAAGGTTTTACGATACCCTTCTGGCATCCAATCCTTGGGTTCTATAGCAATCTCTTGTTCTATTTTCTCTTCGAACCATGTTTGCTCTAAAGACATACCGCCTCCATTCGTGATACATAATATTTATTTAGTGTAAAAATAATGTATCACATAAAACACAATTGGCAACATTATATTTACAATTAATTAAAATATATTTGACTTAGATATGATTGATGTGTGAACGATAAAAAACAGGGCACAACGGCCCTGTTAAGATAAGCACTGACAAAACAGCGCTTTAATTAGAAATCACTCTGTTGTCGAGCGACTAAGGTTAGAATGGTATACAGGGCGACGGGTGTCCCCTCTTGATTGGTAACTTCCACATCCCACGCCACAACGCCTACTGCTTGTTCTTCTTCATTTTTTTGGCGTTTCTTGGTTTTCTTTTTACAGGTTAGATGCACTTGAATCGTATCACCGATTTTAACCGGCTCAATGAATCGTAAGTCATCCATTCCATAGTTTGCCAAGACTGGCCCAGGTGCCGCTTCGACGAACAATCCAGCCGCAGCAGAGATAATGAAGTATCCATGCGCCACACGTTCGCCAAACATCGACTCCTTAGCGGCGATTTCATCCATATGGGCATAGAAATGATCCCCACTTAGACAGGCGAAATTAACAATATCAGCTTCGGTAATCGTGCGTCTTGCGGTGGTTAACGTTTCACCTACCGCAAGATCCTCAAAATACTTTTTAAATGGGTGAGCAACATCACGGGTGGTTACCGCGCCTCTAACCCACTCACCACCTATACTGGCTAGCATACTCGGAGAACCCTGAATGGCGGTACGTTGCATATAATGCTTAACACCACGCAGCCCACCCATCTCTTCACCGCCACCGGCACGACCAGGTCCACCATGCACTAACATAGGTAATGGTGAACCATGCCCTGTTGATTCCTTGCTGGACTCTTGATTAAGAACATGCAACCGCCCATGGCAAGCAGCAATATCAAGGGCAAGATCAGAGGCTACTTTCGGTGATGCTGTGACAATACTTGCAACTAAACTGCCTCTGCCTTTTTTGGCAATTTGACCCGCTTGCTTGATGTTGCTGTATGGCATTAAAGTACAAACCGGACCAAACGCTTCTTCGGCATGAACCGCGTCTACCTCAAGTGGATTGTTACAGCGTAAAAGCGTAGGCGGATAATACGCTCCACTTTGTGAACCTTTTATCGACAATGAGGCTTGGTTGCCACCGGTAAGAACCTCACAATAATTTGATAATGTAGTCACTATCTCTTTTACGTCGGTTACCTGAGACTGCCCCGCCAAGGCGCCCATTTTTACACCTTCAATACTCGGGTCACCAACAACAACTTGTTCAAGCTTGCTAACCAGCGCTTTAGCCACATCATCGATTAGGTGTTCTGGTACAATTGCCCGACGGATAGCGGTACACTTCTGCCCCGCTTTTACAGTGATCTCTCTGGTTACTTCACGGACAAACAGTTTAAATTCAGCCATATCCACCGTAACATCATCACCTAAGATGGCACAGTTAAGGGAGTCAGCTTCCATAGTAAATGGAATAGATTTGGCGATAATGTTGGGGTGAGATTTTAGCATCTGCCCCGTTGCCGCAGATCCGGTAAAAGTGACCACATCTTGAAAATCTAACTGGTTAAACATATCACCCACAGAGCCACAAATGACCTGAATCGCTCCTTCTGGAAGCAAGCCACTCTCTTCCATGGCCTTTACCATTGCCTGTGTTAAGTAAGCGGTATCTGTTGCCGGTTTTACAATTGCGGCGACACCCGCCAGCCAAGTTGGAGCTAGCTTTTCTAGCATTCCCCAACAAGGAAAGTTATAAGCATTTATATGCAGCGCGACCCCTGTTTTACTTGTCAAAAAATGACGCGCAGCAAACCCACCCTCTTTTGATAGTGGGATCAGTTGGTCTTCTGCCCAGATCACATCATTGGGCAATTCACGATTGGCAAGGCCTGAGTAGTTAAATAGGGTCGCGACACCGCCTTCTATATCAATCCATGAATCAACTCTAGTTGCACCGGTGTGTTGAGAAAGTTTATAGAATTCTTCTTTGCGCGATAGTAGGTATTTAGCTAACTCTTTAATCATGTTAGCTCGCTGCAAAAACGTCATTGAGCTCAACGCCTTTGTTCCTTTTTCTCGACCAAATTCTAGTGCCGCTTGAGTGTCCATACCCTCAGCGCTCACTTGCCACATAGGTTCGCCATTTAAAGCGCTCGCCACAGTGCGAACATTGCCATTCCCGAAGTACCAATTCCCTGCTACGTAGCTGGTTAACTTTTCCATTTTTTGTCCCTCATTAAACAATCACAAAATTGCAACATTGAGTGCACATAAAAACCGCACTCAAATCACAAAATTACATCTTATTAACATTTAATATACACAATTCATAATTTAAATGATACGTTTTAATCATGAAATGACATTTGGACGTGTCATTTTGTGAGGAGATTTTTCTACTTAATAGAACTAATAAAGGGACCCGTTATGTTTAAATCAGCTGTCGCTAGAGGCGTTTCTGGACTACTCGTTGCTACTCTTGCATTTAGCCAGAGTGCGCTAGCACAAACTCACCAATTAAAAGTTGCAACTTGGCTCAGCCCAATGCAGACCATGAATGCCGATGTCTTACCGACATGGGGGAAATGGATCGAAGAAGCGACGGATGGGCGCGTAACGATAAAACTAGAATATGATTTGGCGCATCCGAAAAGCTTGGTTGAGTTAGTTGAAGATGGTGCTGTTGATGCAGCTTGGACATTCCACGGCTACATGCCTGGACGTTTTCGCCTGCCACAAATTGCAGAACTGCCCGCTAACAGAGCTAGTGCGGAAGCCGCATCTGTTGCTCACTGGCGCGTAAACGATAAGTATTTTAAAGACTCGTTTGAATACGAAGGTGTAGAACTCGCAGGAGTATTTGTTCATGGGCCTGGTCAAGTTCATATGCGCCAGCCTATCGAGTCAATCAAAGATCTTAAAGGCAAAAAAATGCGCGTGGGTGGCGGCATCTCTACAGAGGTAGGCAAACTGCTGCAAGTCTCTGGTGTGAGTGCCCCAGCAACAAAAGCGTATGAAATGCTATCACAAGGTGTTGCTGACGGACTGTTTATGCAGATGGACATGATGAAAGCGGCTCGATTTAAAGATGTGGCCCCCTACTCATACAAACTGCCTACCGGACTTTATTTAGGCTCTTTTGGGATTTTTATCAGCCCACAATTTATGGAAAAGCTGTCTAAAGAAGATCAACAAGCCATTCGTAGTGTCTCTGGCGAAAAGCTATCGGCGCTGGCTGGTCGTTATTGGTCTAAAGCGGATGAGATTGGTGAAGCGGATATTCTTGCCTCAGGCAGCAATGTTACTGAGTTCTCCCAACAAGATATCGACTACTTTCGTGAGTTAACAAAAGGTCTGGACGAAAAATGGATCAAGTCAGTGAAATCTCGCAAAGTTGACGCAAAAACAGCGCTAACAGAATTCCGCCAGATAGTTAGCGAGTATGAGCCACTCGACCTGTAGGAAATAACCATGAGAGCATCTGTACTCTGGTTAACTAAAAGTTGGGAGTATTGCGCCCAACTTTTAGATAACACACTAAAACTGTTCGCCTGTGCCGCACTAATGTTGATGATGACACTGACTTGTATCGACGTGGTAGGTCGATACCTGCTTGAAATGCCGGTCATGGGCAGTGTTGAACTCACCGAAATATTGCTGGGCTCGCTGGTATTTTTAACTATGCCATTAGTAACATGGCGAAAAGAGCATATCAGTGTTGACCTAACCGATAGCATCATCCCGAGAAATATCAAAAACATTCGTGATATGGGATTTGATGTTGTTGTAGCCATTAGTCTTGCGGTCATTGGTAGCAAAGTTTGGGAGCTTGGTGATCGCGCATTGCGCTATGAAGAGATGACTGAGTATTTGGAGATCCCAACCTACTACTTCGTTTATTTCCTCGCAATTTCATGTTGGCTCACCGCTATCACCTCTTTGGTGTTGGTAGTTACGCGGATATATAACAAAGAATATAATAATCAAAAGGATTGATATGACTATTGCCTTAATCGGTTTTGCGGTACTCATGGCGCTAATACTATTGAGAATGCCGATCGCCTTCGCTATGGCAGCTGTTGGCTTTATCGGCTATGCCGCATTAGGTGACTGGAACTTTAATGGCGCATTAACTGTGAGTGCGAAAAGGCTGATCGATACTGCCCAAGACTATGGATTGTCGGTGATCCCTATGTTTATCCTTATGGGTAACTTAATCACCCGCGCAGGCATGTCACAAGAGCTGTATAAAGCGTGTTACGCATTTTTGGGCCACTATCGTGGCGGACTCGCAATGGCAACCGTTGCAGCATGTGGTGGGTTTTCCGCTATTTCCGGTTCGAGTTTAGCCACTTCTGCCACCATGGCAAAAGTAGCAATGCCTTCAATGCGTAAATATGGTTACTGTGACAGCTTAGCCTCAGCGTCTATCGCAGCGGGTGGAACGCTAGGTATCTTGATCCCACCAAGTGTCATCCTCATTATTTATGGTGTTCTTACCGAACAGAGTATCCGGGATCTATTCGCGGCAGGCTTTATTCCCGGTATGCTTGGTATTCTTTTCTACCTATTGGCAACAAAGTTTGTGGTTTGGCGCAACCCGAAAGCGGGGCCTAACGGTCGCAAAATGTCTAAAGAGGAACGTTTCTCTGCGTTACGTTCAGTCTCTGGTATTTTGGGTCTGTTTGCTCTGGTAATGGGCGGCATCTATCTAGGTGTCTTCACTCCAACAGAAGCGGCTGGCATTGGTGCCGGTGGTGCTTTTGCCATTGCACTATATCGCCGCACGTTGACATGGGGGGGTCTAAGAGAGATTCTGATTGATACTGCTCGCACCTCAACCATGTTGTTTGGCGTTATCATTGGCGCGCTAATTTACTCTAACTTCGTAAACCGCACAGGTCTACCTCAAGAACTGGTCGTCTGGATGCAATCTTTTGGCGCTGAGCCATTCTTAGTGATTTTAGCCATCATGGCGGTCTACATCTTATTAGGCACCGTCTTTGAAAGCCTATCAATGCTACTTTTGACCGTACCCATTTTTTACCCTTTGGTAGCAAGCCTAGGGTTTGATTTAGTCTGGTTTGGTATTGTGGTTGTTGTGGTAACAGAGATCAGTTTGATTACACCGCCGGTGGGGTTAAATATTTTTGTTCTTAGCAGTGTTGTTAAAGATATTAAGACCAGCACCATTTTCAAAGGTGTGACTCCGTTTTGGTGTGCAGATATAGTTCGATTACTTCTTCTGTTACTTTTACCGCCATTATCTCTTTGGCTACCGAGTATTATCTAGCGTAAATAACCCTAGTTCTGTTAACCCAAAAATGTGGCTGGATTAAATAACCGCCACATTTTTTATTTCTGACGATTTAATAGCAAGTGAAAAGCAGCACCATTGTCAAACGACGTTGCAACTCAACAATTTAAACCGTTACTGAATCAGATTAATATTAATGATCAAAACTGATGGAGAGCTCTCAATACAGTTACCCTTTTTTTCGATACTCTCTCTATACTTAGCGATAGTAACGTGACCGACTCAGTTCTGATTAAAGAGATAACTATGAAAAGCTCAGTAACACTTCCCTATTACACCCACTGGCCAAAAATTGAATCTGCTATTGGCAAAGATGACACCATTGAACAGGAAATTAGTTACATACTTTCTCTAATGACAATTGAAGAGAAGGTTGGTCAAATGATTCAACCAAACCTTAGAGACATTACTCCTGAAGAATTGCGACAGTATAAACTCGGCTCAATCCTGAATGGTGGTGGAAGCTGGCCCAACGAAAACAAGTACGCGTCTGCCAAAGAGTGGGCAGAGAAAGCCGATGAATTTTGGCTTGCGACTGAAGAGGTTTTCAAAGATAGGCCATTTAGAATTCCATTTATCTGGGCGACTGATGCAGTCCACGGTCACAACAACGTCTATGGCGCCACTGTTTTTCCCCATAATATTGGCTTGGGTGCGACTCGAGATAGCGATTTAATTGAACGAATTGGGGCTGCGACCGCAGTAGAAGTATGTGCGACAGGTTTAGATTGGACGTTTGCCCCAACCGTTGCCACACCAAGGAACCTGAGGTGGGGGCGCGTATATGAAGGTTACTCGGAAGATCCTGAAATTACCTATCAATATGCAGAAGCGATGGTACGAGGATTACAAGGTGATGAAGAGTTATTAAAAGGCGACACCAAAGTAATCTCAAATGTTAAGCACTGGCTCGGAGATGGCGGAACCGCTGACGGCGTTGATCGCGGTATTAATAATTACAGTGAAGAATTGCTGATTAATATTCATGGTATGGGCTACTTCAGCGGCCTTAATGCTGGCGCGCAAGTGGTGATGTCTTCATTTAATTCTTGGACGAATGAGGCTAATTACGATCACAGCCCGGACACAACTCCGCTATACAACCATAAGCTTCACGGTAGTCACTATCTACTCAATGATGTATTGAAGCAGCAAATGGGATTTGATGGGCTGGTTGTCACCGATTGGAATGGTCATTCAGAAGTGAGCAAATGTAGCGAAATTGACGCCACTTACGCCATCAATGCGGGTAATGACATTTTAATGGTTCCGGTACGAGAACATTGGCCACAAGTGTATAAACAGACCATCAAAGACATTCAGTCTGGTCAAATAAAAATGAGCAGAATTGATGATGCGGTAAAACGAATTTTGCGAGTAAAAATGAGAGCTGGGCTATGGCAGAAGTCAAAGCCTAGTGAAAGACAACTCGCAGGGAAACCTTCTGCATTAAATAACCCTCATCATAGAGCCCTTGCTCGTGAGGCAGTAAGAAAATCGTTAGTATTACTAAAAAATAATCAGCAAACTCTACCGTTGAAACCTTCTCAACGCATCCTGCTGACAGGCAGTGCCGCTAACGATATTCAGAAGCAGACAGGTGGGTGGAATCTCACTTGGCAAGGCACAGAAAATACACTAGAAGACTTCCCCAACGCGACGACCATTAAATCTGCTCTGGAGAGCGTAATCGATAAAAATAACCTGCTCTTCTCTCCTCAACTCGACGATGATTTATCCAATATCGATGTCGCCATTGTCGCCTTTGGTGAAGACCCATATTCAGAAATGATGGGGGACATAAAACAGTGGCAGTCGCTTGAGTTCGCCTCATTGAAGAGAAGCTATCGAAAAGATGTTGATAAGATTCGCTATTTACAACAGCAAGGCATAAAGGTCATTAGCCTCTTTTTCTCAGGCCGTCCTTTGTACGTGAATGAAGAGATAGCAATGTCTGACGCGTTTATCGCGGCTTTCTTACCGGGTACTGAAGCACAAGGGATTACCGACGTTATCATCGCAGATGACAACGGCAAGCCTATTTACGATTTTAGTGGCAAGCTCTCATATAGCTGGCCAAACAAAAAGCTCTCTAGTAGCGTTAACCGTATTCCGCCTCATATCCCTAATTACCAGTTGCCTGAATCAGAGCAAGATCCACTAGGTAAGGATATGCCACTTTTTCCTTACGGATACGGCTTAAACTATGCCAATCATGAAGAAGCCAATAATCTCAACATGATTGAATTAGACATCAGTGAAGAGAGCAAAAACCAGAAAAATATTATTGAGCTGTTTGGTGTTCGTTCTATTATTGGCGATTATCAGGCAAAAATTCATCACTCAAAACATAACGATGCCATCGATGTTTCATTGAACAACCCACTCTATTATGACTGGATAACGACGCTACCTTATAACTATCAACTTCAACAAGATGCTGTAGAGGTGAAGTTTACCGACCATTCCGCTTGCTTCTACATTCAGACCGCAGATGGTGAGTACGATAACGTATCTGCATTTACTACCTTGTCATTTGAGCTACTTATCTCAACACCTGTTCAGCAACCCATTTACATTGCTATGGGTGAGAGCCGGGACATTATAAGTTGCGATATAGACAAGCAATTTAACATTCAACCTAAGTTAAAAAGTGTCGTGAATGAATGGCAAACCATCACGGTGAATATTGACGATTTATTGCCATCTGACCATCAAAAATCGGTGGATGTGCCATTTGCGATATGGTCATCCACTCCGTTATCCACAGTTATCGCCAACGTTCGCTTATATTAAGACCTGTTATTAGCTCAATTGAGGAAGCGCATGAATATGCGCTTTCGCTTTATATAGACGAAGCAACAACATAGAAACAAGTAACAGGCTAAATGCAACCAACATAAATCCTGTTGCGACTAAATCAAGGTGCGCCAGCAAAGCGATGATGACGTAACTAACACTTTGACTCATAGTAGAAAACATCTTTAATCCACCCTCGACTCTGCCTCTCTGTGCCACCAAGACTTCATGGTTCATCTTGTTTATCCGCGCAATTCGATTAAACGCATTGAAAAAACCAATGGCAACGGTTGCAGCGATCATCACCAAAGGAGACAAATAACCCGCCATGACAAAAAGCAGCACACTCAGCGCAAACATCGACAAAATCATTGCGTGCTCACTTGAAATGTTAGCAAGTAACCTGCTAATAACCACACCACATAGCAGAGCCCCTAAACCATAACTTATTTTCCAACCGGCAAACCACGAACCACTAATATCCTCCTGAGCGAAATAGATCGGCACTAATTTGACCAAGAAGGTTAATACTGGATATGAGAGCGAAGAGAGCGCTAAAAACAGATAGAATCTAGGCTGAAAAGTATAAATAGCTTTTATCTCAAACAGCTGCTGCACAAACGGAGTATGACTCGCCGCTTTTGTAAGCTTCCTGTTGTAGGGAGTAGCTAGGTAACACAACATTGAGATCATTGATGCTAACGCGGCAAAAAACGCAAACTCTACAATAGACCACTGCTGCAACAACACAATGCCAGCTCCCCCTGCTCCCAGCATAGTCATCTGCATCACAACTTCTTGCTGGCCAGTGACTTTTGCGTATTCACTTTTTTGATAGTTCTCCTGAGTAAACGCATTGTTGGTGCTCCAAGCAATGTCACCACTCAGCCAAAATATCAACTGGGCTAACGCCAATACCCATATTGAAGAGAGATCCACCACCGCTAACAGAGCGACCAATAAAGCGGTGCTAAACTGGACACACTGCATTATTACTAGTATCGATTTTCTTGAAAACCTATCTATCCAAGTTGAACTAAACGGCGTAATAATAAAAGATGCCACTGTGCAAAGCAGTGCTGTTAATGCCACAAATGTACCCATATCAGCTTGAGACAGCATTATCCAAGGCAATGCCATCATAAACATACCTGACGAAATCCCATCAAAAAAACGGCCAGACAAATATAACTGTGTTCTATTCTTCATTTCCAACTCCCTGTCATTAGACCTTTAGCTTAATAGTTAAAGTTAACTTTAAGTCAATAGGGGTTAGGAATGATTAACCAAAAAAGAAAGCGTGATGAGAAAAGATATTGAGTAATAAAGTAAAAGCCGCTTAGAAGCTAAGCGGCTATAGCAACACACTACATTGCGTAGCTGTATGGCGCTTGTATGCCCAACGGGATACCTAATGCCCAATATGCGAGCAAGAAGATAGTCCAGCCGATGAACATAGCAATAGAGTACGGCATCATCAAAGAAGCCAATGTACCAATCCCCGTTGACTTAACATAGCGCTGGCAATACACCACAACTAATGGAAAAAACACCATCAACGGAGAGATAATATTGGACACCGAGTCACCTACCCGATAAGCCGCCTGAGACAACTCAGGTGAGATGCCCACAGCCATTAGCATTGGTACAAGTATTGGTCCAATCAAGGCCCATTTTGCGGAAGCAGAACCCACTAACAAATTAACCAGTGCAGTCAGTAAAATCATTCCCACAATGGTAGCCTGACCCGGAAGGTTCATCGCTTTTAAGCCCTCAGCACCATAGAGTGCGAGCATTGTGCCAATATTTGACTGACCAAAAGCAGACAAAAACTGGGCACAAAAGAACGACATTACGATATAAGCACCCATAGTCGACATCGTATCTGACATGGCTTTAATCACATCATTACTTGATTTAAATGTACCTGCGACTCTCCCGTACACCACACCTGGGACAATAAACAAAATAAAGATAAGTGGCACTATTGATTTCATTAACGGTGCAGAAAATGCGGTCAGTTCTCCGTCACTAGAACGAAGAGCTGAGTTCTCAGGATAAACAGCAAAAACCAACAGAGCAATACCCGCAACCATCGCCCAGCCTGCGTATCTAAATGCTTTAGATTCAGTTTGAGTAAATGAAGCTAAGTCCGGTGCTTGTTCTGCGTCATCATCGACAGAAACCGATGTTAGCCGTGGCTCTATAATTTTCTCGGTCACATACCAGCCAATCAGCACGATGATAATTGACGATAGTCCAGTAAAGAATATGTTCGCTAAAGGATTAACGATGTAACCGGCATCAAGAACTTGAGCGGATGTCTGAGTAAAACCGGCTAGTAATGGATCAATACCTGAAGGAATAAAATTAGCCGAAAATCCACCGGATACACCAGCAAACGCCGCAGCAATACCAGCGAGTGGATGACGACCCGCGGCATGGAAGATAATGCCACCAAGAGGAATAACCAACACGTAACCAGCATCCGCCGCAGTGTGAGAAACAATAGCAACCAGTACAAGCATTGGTGTTAATAGTTTTGCCGGCGTCACATTAAGCATTTTCTTAAGGCCAGTGGTAATAAAACCTGAAGAGTCGGCAACCCCGACACCAAGCATAGCTACCAAAACAATGCCTAACGGTGCAAAACTTGTGAATGTTGTGACCATATTAGCTAAAAATGACGCAAGAGCCTCACCAGTTAGCAGGTTATTGATCTGTAAAATATCGCCAGTTCTTGGGTTGATTAGATCAAAGGAGAAATGAGAAAGTAACGCGGAGAGAACCCAGACGATGATTAACGCCCAAAAAAACAGTATGGCAGGATCAGGGATTTTGTTTCCTGTTCTCTCAATTAAATTTAAAAAACGGTCCATTCTAGAGGACCTGACATCACCTATAATGTCAGTAACCTGATCATTCATAAAAGCTCCGGATAAGTATTAAGCAAAAAAATGCCTTCAACCTAGTGGAGCACTACGAGCTTATCAAGAGAGAAATTGTAACCAAATATTCGTATCAGAGATTGTCGTTTTTCAGCTCTTCTAATGGTAACCAAACCACCTCAACTTTAGCCTGACCAAACATCTCTTCACTGATTGCGATTTTCTCTCCCCATCGAGACAAGAAATCTTCAGTTTGAGCAGGACAATTGACTTTATCAATGCCTGTTTGAATTATTTTTGCTGCGCAATTTGGACATGGAAAATGAGTTACCCAAATCTCACTGCCTTCTAAATCTCCTTTCGCAAACAGTATGGCATTCTCTTCAGCATGCAAGGTTTTCAGATACTTCATTTCACGCTCATCAGTGTCGGCACTATCCGAAACGCCATGTGGATAACCATTGAAACCAACCGACACTATGCGATTCTTTTTAGTAATTACAGCACCAACTTGAGTAGATGGATCCTTACTCCAAGAGCCAACTAGTTCTGCCATCTGAAAAAAACGTTTAGCCCATTTAGAAACCATCTATTTACTCCTCTGTTTTGGTCGCCTTACAATTTCAACTACTTTTAACGTAAACCGTTAATATAGGCAAGTAAGCAGCGAAACTAAACTGACTATTTTGCCGAAAGAGCCATTAGCTTACCCGCAATATCCTGCAGTGGTACTTTTAATGCTTCATCTATCGCTGACTCACTAATTCGATCGCCTGCGTACTGCATAACCAATCGCTTAAATGCTTCGGGATCGGTACTGCTATCATCACCTTCATATCTTGGCTGACCACCCGCCTTCACCATCTCATCCAGTGCCAGCAAAATTATTCTATACGCGTTAACCAATTCAGTAGACTCACTGGTCATATTGACGTCACTCCTATTTATATCGTTAGTCACGATTGTAATACAAATGTAAATTAAAATGGTATTACAGTTTGTGCAAAATACCAACTTCGGATATCGATTGAACACTCGCTCAAAAAATATGCAGCGATTTAGAATAACTACCCACCAGACAGGCTTCGACTTATACCGCAATTACTATGCCATCAATCTATTTATTTACTAAATAGAAGACCTTGTTCACCATAACTCATGATTATCACGGCAATCCTGTTTATATTATGTGAACAATATCACTTTACTTATGAAATTCTGTTGGTAATATGTTTCGATAACGTGACTTGCCGCCCTTCGAAAAGGCTGTACCTACAATAATTAAAGAAGAGATAAGTTATGATCAAAAAAATGAGAAAAGCGCAACTTAAACGTTGCAGAAATCGTTTCTGGAAGGAAGCTTCCAAGAAATAACAAGAACCAGGGCTAACTAAGTGTAGCCCTTTTTATTGCCTGTCATTTATTCAGGTCTGTTGACCCTAGTAGCCCATCGCGATCCATACGCCGATGAGTAGTCTGGACAAGTTACACCATCCAACAAATCCTCAACAGGTTCCAAAGGGCCAACAACGGTTCGATAAGGCATTATCCCAGCCCAAACAGCAAGATCCAGATCCGCTTTATCATCATTGACACCATGACAACCAATCTTCACCGATGCTTCTGTTAAAGGCATTACTAAAAGATCGGTGGCATCCAGCTCTTTATCATTGCCTAACCGAACCTCTTCCGTACGACCGGGAGCGATCTGCTCGATAAAGTGATTCAGTAATCGATCTTTTTCTTCTCTCGATTCAATAGCTTGAAACTGACCAAATACCATAACGGAACGGTAATGCGCACTATGATGCATGGCTGAACGAGCCAGCACCCAACCGTCAAACAGAGTGAAGGTCATCGACGTTTCAACACCACTCTTCAATTTCTTTATTAAGCGACTATTTCTTGCCCCATGCAAATAAACATTGTTATCAACTCGCCACGCTAGCATGGGAATCACCATTGGCGCCCCTTGCTCTATTATTGCGACATGAGCAATTAAACTTTCATCAATAATCTTCCACAGCTTATCTTGCTGTAAACACGCTTTATGTGCCGCTTTTTTTATCTTTGTTCTTGGAGTGTTGGATAACATCGTGACCTCCTCTTGTCTTGTTATACCGTCAAATCACTAGCCCAGCCTGTTCAACAATAAATCCCTTAACAATAGCGTTTGCTTAAAGTATTCGTTGTACAAAACATAAGCTCCTTGGCAATATAAACTTCAACTGGTATTTTATTTAGTGCCAGTTTTAACATTTATGTAGGGCCAGTTATGATTGATATTGGAGATCTTACTATTTCATCTGCAGTTTCTTCCCTGCAACGGGCACTATTTGATGAAATTCGGATAAAAATCACCAGTAAACTGTGGAAAAATGGCGCTAAACTCCCCTCAACAAGAAAAGTAGCCGAAGAGCTGGCGATTAGTCGCAACACCGTCACTCTGGCGTATGAACAGCTGGCGGCCGAAGGCTATATTGAGAGCAAGGCTGGATCTGGTTTTTTTGTTTGTGTAGACATCCCTGAAAGCTTTTTGCTCTCCTCTATTGATCAACCAGCAATCGGTAGTGACAAATCGATACACGATGCAAGTTCTAGCCGCGACTATAATCAACCATTCTCACCGGGAGTTCCTGATCTAGCACGCTTTCCATATTCTCGCTGGCAACGAATAGTCCAGCATCACCTCTCACGTCCAACATTAGCAGGATTTGTCGACTTACAAGGACTTAGCCAGTTAAGAACCGCTCTAAATCACTATCTCGCATCATCTCGCTCTGTTCGATGCAACCCAAATCGAATTATCATTACTAGTGGTGCACAACAAGCATTAACCATCGCTATGCTGGCGACTTTTACCAGCAAGGATACACTGCTCATGGAAAACCCGGGCTACCGACAAATGACCAAAGTCGCAGAGCTTTTTGGTTTTAACATCGACCGTGCAAATGTGGTTGCAGAACATGGCTTACAGCTAGACAAGTTGTTAAATAGAAAATGCAAAGGAATCTACCTAACTCCTAGTAATCAATATCCTATGGGAACAAGCTTAAATACCGAGCAAAGATTAACACTATTAACATGGGCAGCTGAAAACAGAAGTTGGATTATAGAAGATGACTATGACAGTGAGTTCCAATTTTCTCATCGTCCTTACGCTTCATTACAAGGATTAGCGGAACAATCAGGAATCACCGATCACTGTATTTACATAGGTTCGTTCAGTAAAACAATGTTCAATAGCTTAAGAATCGGTTACATGGTGGTGCCAGAGAGACTTTTAGAAAAGTGCCTCACGATTAAAGACGCATTGGCGGGATCAACCCCAAGCCACCTACAAGCGGCACTGGCTGAGTTTATTAGTGACGGTCACTACATCAGGCATTTGCGCAAAATGCGTAAACACTACCAACAAAAGCATACCACTATGTGCCAATCAATTTCTGAGCATTTTACTGACAAGGTTGAGATCATTAGTCAAGCGGCGGGATTGCATGTCACTATTCGCTGGCAGGAGGGCGCAACGGAGCTGAAGTTTTCTCAACAAGCAAAAAAAGAGGGCATTACGATACGCCCTCTTAGTTACTATGAACACCAAGCTACCGACAGAAGGTGGCAGTCTGTTGTACTAGGTTATGGTAATGTCTCGTTAGATGATATTGATCCACTCATAAAACGTCTGGCCGCAATATTTATCAAACTCTCACTTACAATAACCCGTTAAGACTGATAATACTATTTAGCTCGGAACTTGCGATGACAAGCTTTACAAGTACCTGTCGCGTCTTTAAATCCAGCCACAAGTGCAGCCTGATCCTGAGCTTTTGCTGCGGTATAGAAGGTATTAAAACCAGTATTCAGCTTCTCTAATCCCATCGAAAACTTGTCATAGTTTTTCCATATCGCTGCTTTCGCATCACTGCCCGCTTGACTACCTTCTGGAAAATGATTTTCTAACACGGATGCATGCTGAGTTAACGCGCTGCCGTAAGTTTCGAGCTTAGCCCAATCAAACTTACCACTTTCTAACATTTCGCCAACCATTTCCACATTGTCTTTAATACCTGAAAAGGCATCTTGTCTTGCTTTTATATCTGACTCAAACCCAGCCGCCATTGACGTTAACGATACAGGGAGTAGTAGAGTTATTATTAGTTTTCTCACTTTGGCTTCCTTTTAAGTTGCTCATTTATCGAGCGTTTGTCCCGCGTAAATAGTTACACAAAAGTTATGGTCATGTAAACCAGACTATTGTAAATTACTGTCAACTAACGCTTTAATCGAATAAGGATTCACCATGAGAGTTTGGGATCTACCTACGCGCCTATATCACTGGTTTCAAGTCATTTTAGTGGCAGGGTTAATGTATACAGGCTCAACGGGTGAAGGGCCACATACTAAATTAGGCTTACTTTTAGTGACCTTAATACTGTGGAGAGTTCTTTGGGGATTTATTGGTAGCGAAACGAGCCGCTTTCTGCAATTTGTTAAGTCACCCATTAAAGTACTCGCCTATCTTCAAGGCAAAGCTAAGCATGCTCCCGGGCACAACCCTGCTGGTGCTTATATGGTTATCGTAATGATCTCTGCTCTATTTTTTCAGGCACTAACCGGATTAGCGCTAGCAGGATACTTAGATCCCCTTCCCGGCTCAGAAACTTGGTTAAGTGATGAGATTTTTGATTATGCGGTTATCGTTCATGAAAATGGGATTACAGCGTTGTATGTTCTTATTGCGATACACCTATCTGCAATTGCTCTCTATAAGTTAAAAGCAAAACCATTGGTAATGGCGATGATAACTGGTGAACAAGGTTCAGAAGAAGTTGAAGTTTCAATGGTATCTAACAAACGCGCTCTCGTGGCACTGCTATTCTGTCTCACGGTTACAGTGGGGCTCTACTTGCTATCACTGGATTAATCACAAATAAACCGATTTTATACTCTCTTCGAACAAACTAAATAGGTTATTTAAGCTTTATCTAATTTAGATTATTTGGTACTATGTTTCAGTTAATGGCTTATGCCAATAATATAGAGTACAATTTTCCTCCGCTATACTGGTATATAAGCGCTATATAAAAGGACTGATTCATGAACACTGCTGCCACGGAAGAGCAAGGCAAACTTTGTCATTTCCCCATCTCATTTTTTGCAGTAATTTTAGGTCTTAGTGGCTTAACACTGGCATGGCGATCGGCTGGAGGGAGCATTATTCCTCAAGCTTCATTCTGGCTAGGGATTTTTACCTCTATCGCGATGGTTTCAGTGACTGGTGTCTATCTGCTAAAAATCATTCGCCATCCAAAAGCCGTGATGGCAGAGACTCGTCACCCCATCCGTCTCAATTTTTTCCCTGCTTTTTCAATCAGCCTTCTGCTGTTGGCGGTTGTTTGGCAAGATTATCACTCCGTATCTCATACACTTTGGATGGTGGGTGCTTCTGTACAACTTATGTTAACCATTTATGTTATCAGTAGTTGGATTCACCATAATCATTATGTGTTAACTCATGCAAACCCTAGTTGGTTTATTCCTGTTGTGGGTAATATTATCGCTCCAATTGCAGGTGCACACCTTGGCTATACGGAAATAAGCTGGTTTTTCTTCAGTATCGGTATCGTTTTCTGGGTTGTCTTACTCACTATTGTAATGTATCGACTGTTTTTTCATGAACCATTACCGGCAAGACTAACGCCCATGTTGTTTATACTACTCGCTCCACCTTCAATTGGTTTTGTCTCTTATACCAACCTAGTAGGTGAACTGGATGTATTTGCTCGAGTTCTGTTCTATGTCGCGTTATTTTTAAGTTTTGTATTGTTCTCAAATATACTTCGCTTCAGCAAAGTGCCATTTTTTATCTCTTCTTGGGCATACTCATTTCCCATGGCGTCCCTGACAATCGCCACCGCGAAAATGGCAACCTTTACCACAAGTCTATTTTTTGACAGCCTGTCGATACTCTTTTTGACCTTGGTTTCTGTTTTACTCGCTTGGCTCATCATTCGTACTGTCAAAGCAATATTTAATGACGAAATATGTGTTCCGGAATAGCCGATGTAAAAAAGGCAAGGTGATTTAATCTCCTTGCCCCTATCTATTGATCACCACAGACGATAATGAGTTGCGGCTAAGCGTATTAGTTTTGCTCTAACACAAGACGTAACTCTTCATTACTGGCCACATCTTTCCACCATGCGTAATTACTCACGGGATTGGATAATGTGACATTGTCACCGAAGATTGGCGTTAACAGTTCAACCCCATTCTGCCCTGCTAGCTCGCTAATACGCTCGAAGGGTTCGTACCAGTCGTGCAGTGATAAATCAAAGGTGCCATTATGGATTGGCATCATGGCTTTTCCTTTCAAATCTAAATGCGCTTGCATACTCTGCTCTGGCAGCATATGGATATCTGACCACAAATCATTATAAGCACCCGTCTCTATCATGGTGACATCAAATGGCCCATAGCGCTCACCAATCTCTTTAAACCCGTTAAAGTAACCACCATCGCCACTGAAGAAAAGATTATATTGCTCACTTTGAATAACCCAGCTCGCCCATAAAGACTCATCTCTATCAAACAACCCTCGCCCTGAAAAATGCTGCGCCGGTGTAGCCACCAGTTTTAAATCATCGATTTCTATGCTTTGCCACCAATCTAATTGGGTAATTTTCGAAGCGTCCACGCCCCACTCTTGCAGATAATCACCAACTTTTAACGGTGTTACAAAGTACTCAACTTTGTCCGCTAGCTGCTTAATGGCGGCTTTATCTAAGTGGTCATAATGGTCATGGCTAATGACCACTACTTTTATCTCAGGCAGTTCGTCTATAGATATTGATGTAGGATGAAATCGTTTTGGTCCCGCCCACTGTACAGGAGAAGCTCTCTCACTAAACACGGGATCAGCCAGTACATACTGACCATTTAAACGCATAAGTATTGTCGAGTGGCCCAATCTATAAATGGCATCTTCATTACTGCTATCCAATTCTGCACGAGACAACATTTTTAACGGTATATCATTTACAGGAGTCGGCTCACTACGTTTTGCCGATACTTGCTGCTTAATTATTTGCCAAATATTGCTCAAACTTGGTTTATATTTTATTTCGCTATTAACGAACTTGCCTTGTTGGCTTTCCGCACCAGACTCTGATGCACAAGCAGTAACTAATACGGCTGACATAAACGCAACTCCTACAATAATCTTAGTTAATTTCTTCATTTCAACGGGCCTACCCATAAAATCTACACTAAGCAGTTTACATTCTTAAATTGAAAAGTAAACCGTTCAGTGTACAATTGCTGTGAGTATTTTTTCCGGCCTTGTGAACAAAATGGTAACTATAAAAAAAACCAGAAGTGAATTAAAAAGAGAAGCGATTGTAAATGCAGCAAAAAAAGCATTTGTTGAACATGGTGTTCAAGGCATCAGTATGGATAAATTGTCCGAACTAGCTCAAGTATCAAAACGTACTGTATACAATCATTTTGCCACCAAGGAAGAGCTCGTGATGCACATCATGTCCGACTTATGGCGACGAGCAACGACGCAAATTGAACGGGAATACTCTTGTTTGCAACCACTACAAGATCAACTTGTTGAGATACTCACTGCGGAAGCTCATATGTTCTCATCTCAAGAAAATATTGATCTATCGCGAGTTGCCATCGGCTACTTTTTCTATAAACCCGATGCACTAGAAAGAGAAATGGCAAAGTTTTCTTCTAGAGAGACCACATTATATAAATGGCTGGAGGCGGCGGTTGCAGATGGAAGATTGAAACCGTTAGATTTCGAGTTTGCTAACAGCCAGCTTCATAATTTAATTAAAGGGCGCTGTTTTTGGCCACTGTTAATAAATGCTAAACAACGTATTTCAGACCAAGAAATTGACTTTGTCGTGTCCGAAGCCGCCGCTATGTTTATTAACCACTACAAAGCTGAAGGTTAATCCCTACCTCTGGTTACCCACCAACTCATTAAAGAGCCTAAGGTAACCAGTAATACGCCTTGCCAGAAACTGGCTGAGAGCGTGACTCCCAAAAGAAGCATGGAAAGTAGGGTTGATAATATCGGAGTAAAATAGGATAAGGTCGCAAGAAACATCATATTCCCTCCTATAATAGCGATGTTCCATAGCGCATAACCACTTCCCATCACAACCCCCGCAATCAAAAGGTAACTGATCGATTTAGCAGTAAACGTCATTGGTGGCTGATTCGTTAAGACGAACTGCAACCAAAGCGATAGCGCGGTGAAAATGAAAAACAGAGTAATGCCATTTTTACCGTTTGAAAGTCTTTTTGTTATATTACAGTAGACAGCCCAGATTATCGCACCAACAAAAGCCAACAAATAGGCTAATGGATTGCTCTGCACATTATTCATTACTGTTAACAACGAGAGCTCTTGCCCACCCATTAAGCTCCACGCGACACCAAAAAAAGCAATAAATAGACTCGGATAAATCCACTTACTAATGCTTTTTTTACTGCCCAAGATGGCAAACAGTACCGTTAGAGAAGGCCACAAATAGTTGATAACTGCCATTTCTATGGTTTGAGAACGATCAATAGCGTAACCAAGAGCCAGAGAAAAACAGACTTCGTATGCGGCAAACAGACCACCAGCAATAACAATGTAGCTCCAAGAAAAATGCCTTAGCTTAGGTATTCCTATCGAAACTAACAAAAACAGTGACGCCACACTGTATATCATTGCAGCGCCACCAATTGGCCCTAATAACTCAGTCACATGTCGAATGAGCGCAACCAAACTACTCCAAAGCAGAATTGCTGCAACACCAAATACGGTATATCTGTCTAAAGCTAGCAAAGTAAATCCTTTTTACTTATCTATGGTTAAAATGACGCTCGATTAACGCTTGCTGATACTTCGGTACGCAACATCCGTTAAATAATCATTTAGTTTATGTGATGCGCATACCGCCTCATCTGCATCTGTGTGACATACCGCTCGTAACGTTGCGGCGTGTAGATGAGAGGCTTCTGCCAAATCTGTTGAGTCATTCTTGTAAGCGAACCAAAATCGACGAGATAGCCCCTGAAGTGGTGCCATGGCTAACTGCAAATACTCATTCCGTGCCGCCTTAACCAGTACGTTATGGATCTGCTTTAGCAACACAGAGTATTCAACCTCATCACCATTTTCCGCACAAACCTCTAGCTTAGAAGCCAACTCTTGCATCTGTTGTTTCTCGTCAACCGACGCTCTAACCGCAGCATATTTAACGCATAACCCTTCGATATCTCGTCTTACTTCCAATATTTTTAATTGGCTTTCTACTGAAATAGAAGGGATTTGTATGCCTCGACGAGGATGGATTTCGACCATTCTTTCATAAGAGAGCCTTTGAAGTGCTTCTCTTACTGGTGTTCTTCCTAAATCTAGATTTTCAGCCAACTGCTTTTCACTCACCATACTTCCAGGTTCAAGTTCGCGAAAGATGATCATTTTCTCTAACTGGTTATATGCAATCTCTGTCTTATTTATCGGATTAATATTGTTATTCATTCTATTTTCCTAGCCAATTTTAGTGAGCAGACTCACGAATATCATAATCGCAATTGTATCACAAAAAATATCAGCATATATTCGAAACACACAACTGATATATCAGATGACTATCAGTAATCTATTAGCGAGGTAATCATGAAAGATTGGAAAATTGTTCGCCGTTTTGAACAAATACCGGATCTGCCGATCTTGGCTTCAATCGATGTATTAGTGATTGGTGGCGGCGCAGCCGGAGTAGCGGCAGCCGAAACCACTGGTCGTTCAGGAAAAAACACATGGCTGATTGAAAAATACGGCTTCTGTGGGGGGGCAGCGGTTGCTGGCCTATCTGGCACAATCTGTGGCATGTTTATGGCAAGTGACGATCCAGATGCACAACCCGAACAAGTGGTATATGGCTTCACTGAAAAATTCCGCAAAGAGTTAAAAGTCAGAAGTGGGGTCACTGAGCCTCAACGGTATGGCAAGACCTACACAGTAACCCATGATCCTTTGATCTGGCGTGAAGTCGCAGACGATCTGCTAGAAAAAGCGGGCGTTACCACTCTATTTCACACCGCGGTAACGGGCGTCATTATGGATAAAGACACCTTTAAAGGTGTTGTGATTGAATCCAACGCAGGTCAAAGCGTCATTTTAGCCAAAATGATCGTAGATGCCTCTGGTGACGCAGCATTGATTGCGCGTGCCGGAATGGATTACTACTTCGGCGATAACGGACGTATTCAAAATCCCACCATGTTCTTCCGAATTGGGGGCGTTGACATTGATAAGTATCTCGACTACTACGGCGATGACACCATCTGCCCAGCTAAAGTTACTGACAATATCCATAACGCTAACGCAAGTGGTGATTATGTTTTGCCTCGTCACAAAATCTGGATATTTCCAACAACCCGACCAAATGAGCTAATGGTGAACGCAACTCGCCTAGCTGGCCAAGATGGCCGCATTCTCAATGTGATTGATCCAAAAGATTTCACCGAAGCTGAAATCTGGGGACGTCGCCAAGTAAGAGACTATACCCGTTTCTTAAACAACTTCGTTCCAGGATGTGAAAACGCCTACGTAGTCGATACCGGTGTAGAAGTTGGTATACGACAAACTCGCTCGATTGTCGGAGTGGAAACATTAACCAATGAAGATGTTGTCAATTGTGTAAAACGCAGTGACAGCATATGCCGAACTCCGTGGCCAATTGAGCTTCATTCCGGAGATAAACCAAAACTTCATTGGTTAATTAATGATTATTACGATGTTCCGTTTAACACACTCGTTCCAGTTGTTGGTGAGAACATTATTGTTGCAGGGCGTTGTTTAAGTGCAGAGCACGAAGCACTCGCTTCAGCTCGCGTTACTGCGCAATGTTTTGAGTACGGTATGGCAGCGGGTATCGCTGTTGTAAAAGCAATTGATGAAAATAGACGTATCCGCGATCTACATGGTGAAGAAATTCGCACTATTATGATAGATAACGGCAGTGCGTTGTAAGGAGATAAAATGAAAGGTACAGCAATAAAAAGAGTTGAGCTTTACGCAGTTGCTGATCGTGACGCACCACCGATTCCCTGGGCAGACAATCAGGAACCTCTTTTATACACCAATAACATCGTTCGTATTATTACTGAAGATGGAACTGAAGGTGTCGGTGCAACAATCAGCTATACAGAAAACGACTTCGATCGCTGCATTATTGAAGCTATGCGTACAATTGTTCCTGGGTTAATCGGCAAAAATCCTCTTATGACCGAAGAACTTAATACATGGCTTGGCGCTCGTTGTTCATGGGGTGGCTTGCCTGCAAAATCCCCAATTGACATTGCAGCTTGGGATATCAAAGCGAAAAAAGCCAACATGCCTCTTTACATGTTGCTTGGCGGTGCTCGAGAAAAAATGCTGTCATATGCTTCTACGCCTATGTTCGATACTGTAGAAGAATATTTCCCCTACGTAGATGAATGCATCGAAGCAGGCTTTACTGCTATAAAACTTCACTGCTACTGCGTATACGATAAAGATGTAGCATTAGTCAACGCAATTCAGCAGCGTTACGGTGACACAGGTATTCGCTTCATGCTTGATACCGCTACATTTTATAATGCAGCAGAAGCAATGAAAATGGCTAAGCTGATGGAAAGCTACGATTGGGAATGGCTAGAAGCGCCTGTTTCTGATTATGATTACAAAACCTATCAACGCCTCGTGGACAAAACGGATCTTGAGATCTCTAGTCACGGTAACTGCTTATTAACATTACAAGAAGTAACTTACGCTCTTGGTAATGGATTTTGGTCTGATGTTCGCCAAGACGCAACCGTATGTGGCGGCATTACTCAACTCAATAAATGTTTTGCTATTGCAGAAGGTCACTCAAAAACATTAGAAATTCAAAGCATGGGCTACACCATCACCCAAGCAGCCAATTTACATGTGGCACTAGCTCACTACAACTGCAAATACTTCGAACAGTTTTACCCATATGAGAGTTTCGAACTTGGCTCTAATACACAAATTCGTACAGACAAAGATGGGTTTGTTCACGCACCAGAAGGAAATGGATTGGGTGTAGAAATGGACTGGGAAGCGGTAAAAGAAGCATCAATTGCTCACTATGTTTTTGAATAATTAAATATTAATGACGTGAAATTGTTACTCCCGATCCATAGGCGGGAGTATCAAGGAGTCCTTTATGGAAAATAGTAAATCAAGTAATTTTGACCGCACTACAATACTGATCTCTCTGCTCATTATCAGTGCGTTGTCTGTATTTTTTCTAACAGATACTGAGCGTGCCATTAGCATCGCTGGAAGTATTTTTACCATGATCGCTTATAATCTTGGTACGCCTATTCTGTGGTTTGGTTTTGCCATGGTAATAGTTTCAGTTTATCTGATGGCCAGCAAATACGGTAACATACGTATGGGCGAGGGAAAGCCAGAGTACACCAATTTTGCATACATCACTATGATGGCACTCGCCGGTGTGGGTTCAGGTACCGTTTACTGGGCCTTTTTAGAATGGTCTTACTACATCAAGACCCCTCCTTTTGCTATAGAAGCGGGCTCTGTTGCCGCGCATGAGTGGGCAGTAACCTACTCTCTGCATCACTGGGGAATTACTGCATGGGCTCTATATGCCATCAGTGCCGTGCCTATTATGTACTCCTACTATGTGCGTAAAAACCCTTCTCTAAAGATCAGTGAGATCGTACAGAGCATGATTAAAAACCAAACTGCAGGTAAAGTGGTTGCTCGTATTATTGACATCACCTACCCAATCGCGCTGGTTTTTGGCCTTATCATCGTACTGGCTCTAGGTGTGCCAATTGTATCTGCTGCTTTTGCTCAGCTTACAGGCCTAGAAGACACTTTGGGACTTAAGTTAGGCATGTTAGGTATTGTAGCAACACTGCTTATTGTGAGTTCATTTGTGGGTATCGAAAAAGGCATGAAAAATATCTCAAGCTCAGGTACTTACTTCCTAATCGCACTGGTTATTTACATTCTTATCTTCGGTCCGACGTTATTCATTCTGGAGAATACCAGTACATCACTGAGCATTTGGGCATCAAACTTCATCCATATGAGTCTGTATACGGATGCTATCACTCAGGACAAGTTCCCACAAAACTGGACAGCTTACTTCTGGGCATACTGGATGATTTTCATTCCTTTGATGTGTATCTTCATTACTAAAGTATCTAAAGGTCGTACTCTTCGTGAAGTCATTGCCTGCATGGTAGGTGGCGGTACAGTAGGTACAACAATCCTATTCTCAATTGTTGGTTCATTTATGATGAAGACCCAACTTGATAAGAAAGTAAACATCGGCCAGATGGTGTCTGACGGTCAAGCAAGTCAGTCAATTGTAGAAGCGTTAAATACACTACCATTCTCATCTGTTCTGCTTGTTATATTTATTATCTCGACCTTCTTATTGTTGGTCACCACACTGGATGGTTCAGTATTTACTGTAGCTTGTCAGACACAACGTGTATTAGATAAAGATAAGAACCCGGCAACTTTATTGAAAATCTTCTGGTGTTTGGTGATCATCGCTATACCAGCGGTATTCATTATCGTTAAAGCTCCAGTCGGCTCGATGCAATCTGCCATCTTGATATTCGCGGCACCACTGCTGGTATTAGTTAGCTACATGTTGTTCAAAACATTCAAGTACATGATTGAAGATTATGGTCACATGAGCGCAGTAGAGATTCAACAGATGCATAAACTGGAGACGGAAGAGGTAACTCCAGAAGTAAAGATGGAAGAAAATATTGAGGTCGCTCCTGCTAACGCAGCTGGCTAGTTTAATAATTCGCTAATCTACACAGAACTAAAGTCAGTCACAACAATTGTCCTCCACAACAATTAGACTTTGGTTCTGTTATTCCGACCAATACCGACCATTCTCAAACTCTTTGACAATCTCACTATATCGACCATTAAGTCGAATGATTCTGAGACCTCGATTAAATTTCTCTAGTAATACTTGGTTCTCCTCTACTTTATGTGAAAACAGCAAATACAGATGACGTTTACTAATACTCTGTTCCACGTAGGCCACTTCACTCATGTCCTTGTTTGATAAGTTTTCAGCCATATAGTACAAACCGACTTCTTTCATCACCACAACGGCATCAATGTTGCGAAAAAACAGACGTTGCATTTGTACATCATCTTCTCCAGAACGGATAATTTTAATAATGCCTTTATCTCTAAGAGGCTCTAAATTAGGGTAAGGAGAATAGTCTGTACCGCCAATTCTTTTGCCTTGTAAATCACTGTCGCTGTTCCATACCACCGGGTTACTCTTTAGATAAAACATAACTTCATTAGCTTCATAAACCATATCGCTATAGCGAAGATCTTTTTCTCTCTTCTCAGCGTAGTACCAAGCTGCAGTAGCGTGCCAGCGACGGTTGCTCTCCCCCACGCCATTCACTGCATAACGATAAGAGCGTTTCCATGGGAAATAGCCATACTCAACTTCGATTTCTACCGCAGCAAAAGCCTCAGTGATAATGTGCGAGACAATTCCTCCCTCTTTTAACTGTTTCCCCATATAGGGTGCCCACTCACCATTGGTAATGAAGATTTTCTGCGCAGAAAACGCGTATATCGAAGGGGTAACAAGGCTAATAACTATCATCAATCTTAAAAAGTAGCTGAACATTTCATTCCTTAATCCGCATTACTACTGATAACAAACTAAACGGTAATCAATGTGACTGGAGCAAGTTAAGTTGTTCAATCAAGCATTAACGATTTAAGTATCGTTGATTTTTGCTGTTTTGGCACCGCAATTGATAGATTTAACAGTATGAAAAGGGGGAATAAAAAGAAACCGTAACTTAACTTATTGTTAAATATACGGTTTCTAAAATATAACGACGAAATAAATAGTTAGTTCGAGATCAGTCAGTTAACCGGGATGGCCGTCTGCTCTTGGTTTCATCAACATAACCGCGAAATAATAGATAAATACGGTAAAGGCAAATCCCCATAAGATGGCAGAAATATTAATAATCAACATCATGTAAACGGGCGAAAAACCAACCCCTAAACTTCTTAACAGCGCCGCTAAAAACATCGCCAAAAATGCTGGCCAGATCCTAGGTCCTTTATAAATAGCACGCCCGGTATGTCCCATGGTAACACGAGAGATCATCGCTAAAATCAATCCACCCAAAGCACCAATGGCAAATAAATGAATCATAGAATGTTGTGCAAATCCTGTCGTTACCCCGCTACCAATAAGTCCTAAAGGAATACAAAAATAAGATAAATGTAACGACCAAACGAGTGGTTCACTCAATGTTCTCCATGGCTTCCAACGGGCAAATCGAACCAATTGAAACAACGCACCTATTAGCATAATAGCAGGGCCAATTTGAGAAGAGAGTAGAGGGAAAAAACTTAATACAAAAAGCAGTACTAAAGGCAGATTAGCGGCCCACTCTAACCAAAGTAAAGGCTGAGCTTTTTCAAAGTTAAATCGCTTGGCTGTAAAGAATGGAATAACGCGACCACCCATTATCGACAATAGCAACATAAACCACCATATCATCGCTTGCCAAACCGCTAGCGACGTAAAGGGTGGCATACCTTTAATGGTGGCGTAACTGGCAAAATTTGCGACCAGAGCCAATACAAATAGAGGAACAAAAAATAGATTTTTCCAGCCCTTCGATTTCACAACTCTAAAGCCAACTTCGTAGGCCAACGCTGCCAAGAAAAGAGCTTCAATTGTTGAGATTAACCATAATGGTGTCTCTGTCCAAAAGAGCACTCTAGGCAACATCCATAATAGTACGATGAAACCCAGCCGATAACTCTTGGTGCCAGTAATGCCAGTCCATGTTTGCACCGCGGTAAGCACAAATCCGGCAACAATCGCCATGGCAAAACCAAACAACATTTCATGAACATGCCACCAAACGGCAGGAACACGCAGTGCTTCAGGCTGGCCATTTTGAAAAGCAAGTACCCAGATAGTGATACTCAAAATCGAGTAGAGTGTGCCAAATAAAAAGAATGGTCTAAAGCCTAGACGCAACAGTGGAGTGATTTTTTCTTCTTTACTTTTATCGGTGATGTTTAACACTTATAGAACCTTATAAACTGCAATACTACTCATAGTATTGCAGTTTATGTGCCAATGAGAATAACTCTTACTGAGTATTTCTATTGTCTTATAAAACAATAATTTATAATATTCCTTCATAAACCAAATTTCAGCACACTATCAATTTGACATAAATAAGTGTCAAATTAACATAGACTGTAAATGTCATTATGACATCATTGTTAGCGAAACTATCAATGATGTCATGCTGTTAACTCTGACAAAAATCACTTCACTCCTAATCGTTTGGCTAACCGGTGGAGATTTCCTGAATCTATCCCCAACTCTCTCGCCGTTGCAGACCAATTGTGACGATTTTTGCTATAGCATTGCTCGATAATTTGACGCTGAAAGGTATCTGTTGCGCTCTTAAGCGTCTGTTCTGACAGCTCGTGACTCATCTCTCTTGCTTCTTCTGTCTTCAGCAAATCTTCTCTGCTCTCTTTAAAGCTAAAATGATAAGGCTGCAAAACAAGGTGAGCATCGCTAGTTTCAGATTTGGCAATAACAGCGGCTCGATTGATCATATGCTCAAGCTCTCTTACGTTACCGGGCCAATGGTAATCATTTAATTTTATTAGTAACTCTTTAGACAAACTGATACTACGAACCTCTAGTTTCAATTTGCATTTTTCAGCAAAGTGCCCGGCAAGTAAGGTGATATCCTGCTGTCTGTCTCGTAGTGCTGGAACTAATATAGGGAACACGGTTAGGCGATGATAAAGGTCTGCTCTAAAACGCCCCTGTTTTACATCGTCATGCAGTATTCTATTTGTTGCGGCGATGATTCGTACATCGACTTTAACGCTGCTATCATCGCCCACTCTCTGGATATCGCCATACTGCAATGCTCGCAGTAGTTTAGCTTGCAACCCTATGGATAACTCACCAATTTCATCAAGAAACAGAGTCCCACCATCCGCTAGTTCAAACTTGCCTTTACGATGACTAATTGCTCCGGTAAACGCCCCTTTTACATGACCAAATAGTTCACTCTCCGCAACGGACTCTGGCAGAGCGGCACAGTTTAAGTAAACGATATCCCGCTCTCTTCTAGCAGAGTTAGCGTGCACCAAGCCTGCCACCAGCTCTTTACCGACCCCTGTTTCCCCCGATATCAAAACGGTTAGATCCGTATTTGAAACGACATTAATATTGCCATTTAACTCGTTCATCGCCGATGAATGCCCAATCATCTCAACCGAGTTACTGTCCCTAAATGTAATATTGCTATCTGACGACGGTAGGTAGGTAAGTTGACGCTCCAGTTGCTCCATTAATAGAGATGTGTTCAAACTCGTTGCCGCTAATGCCGCGATAATTCGAAGATCGCCATCAGAAAAACCATCAAATTGCTTAGCGCTGAAACCGTCGATGGTTAATGCCCCGATAAGACGCTCATCCACCATTAAGGGCAGCCCAACACATGAGTGAACATTCAGATTGCCATCCATATTTGCGATTAACCCATCATATGGATCGGGTAATTCACTATCCGAGGGAAAACGGACAATATCACCCGCTCTGGCGATCGCCTCTAACCTAGGGTGGTCTTGAATATTAAAGCGTCGTCCCAGCACTTCATCATACAAGCCACTGATTGCTAATGGAGTAAACTGCTGATTATTAAACGATAGCAGAGCTGAAGCATCACAACTCAACACTTGCCTTATCGACAAAAGCAACCGATCAAATCTATCTTTACTTGAGAGATTGGAGGTTAAATCAAGAACAATTTTACCCCACTCTTCACTTATGTTTTGCATTGATTCATCACCAAATAAGCTGAGCTGGTTAATTCTATTAATTCGATGTCTATAAGACACACAACTATGTCTATATGACACAGGTCAATATGACATCAATTTTAATAAAGTCAATATAAACATAATGTTATCTATTGGCATAAAAACTGCTATTACACTAATGTCGGCAATAGTGAATCGAGGAACAGTACAATGAATGCCAATTTATCTGCCATATTGAAAGCGGGAATTTTTATGCTTGTCATGTATTATGCGGCTGCTTATCTGGCCATACTACCAGAGCTACTTTATATGTTTGGTTTGGAACTGGGATTATTTTGAGCCGTCAATAGGTACTTACTGTATTACGTCCATGGGATTTAGCGTGATACAGAGCGATATCAGATCGCTCTAATAGATCAATAATGGAGATGTTATCCGCCAACGCATCTACTGAAGCAATACCAATACTACATGTTACTTCTCCAGCTTTAATTGATTGAGCTGGTGACAACTCACTAAAACGTTGTCTTATCCTTTCTGCAATTTTAGCCGCATCTTTAATATTGGTATCCGGTAGAACCACGACAAATTCTTCTCCACCATAACGCGCAAATAGATCCGGAGTTCTCAATAGTTCTAGCGAGGTATTAACAAAACTACGTATCACTTTGTCACCACGTAAATGGCCATAAGTATCATTAATTAACTTGAAGTGATCTAAGTCGATTGATAACACCGATATCGGAAGCCGTTCTCGCTTAGCTCTCGCAAATACATTCTCGACAATAGTAAAAAAAGCTCGTCGATTATAAGCACCTGTCAATGCATCTCTGTCTGCAGCTTGTTTCAACTCTTTTTGCAACAGCTCTACCACCATTCCTAAGCTCACCATCACAATAAGAAAAGAGACGAAGAAGTACCCTACGATGGTAATTGCCGTAACACTTCCTGCTGTGAGTAAAGATTGACCTCCAAATCCGGCAAGATAGAAAAGTGCTCGCAACATATGAATGATAATTAACAGTGAATAGGAGAAGACCATTAAATTAACAAGGGGTTTATCCTTCTCTCTAATCGCAGGTAGATAAACAATAATAGAGAGGGCGGCGTAAAGAGAAACCAAAATAGAGATGATAATGACACGCAATAAATAACCTTGTTCAACTTGTGTCAAAGCAGCAAACACAACCAAGGTAACCAGTAATAATGCGATAAAGATTAAATGAGTGTTGGTATAGCTTAGCTGCATAAATCGCACATGCCCTAACCAAATAACATAGAGCGCAATGAGAAATATCCCGTTACTCAACAAAACAGATAACATTAACGGCATAGACTCTCTAAATGCAAATAACAGAAATGCCATAACCAACAAGGAGCGACCAATAGACCATTCAAGCAAGCCGTTTATCTGCTTATTTTTATACCAAATCAACCCCATAACCATCACGCAGGCTAATTGCGTTAGGCCAAACATAGTAAATGCGGTGGGGATATGAACCATAGAGAACCTTCCGTTACTGAACAACGATAGGCGAAACTATTCTTTGTTTGCCTTACTTTAGCTTAGCAAACTTATGCTATATATCTATCTCTGCACATTATCGCGAATGTGCAAAGGAACACTCTCCTTTGCACATCACGTCCGTAGTTATCTATTTGGATTCCAGTTCCATATGAGGTGCAACGCTGCCTTGGCTCCGTGTCGCGAGCTCCTCATATAACTGCCATTTCCGTTCCGCAACATGTTGTGCCTGCTGTAGAATCTCTTCTGCTGCTTCAGGATCGTTTCTTTGCAGTATCTGATAGCGACTTTCATTCATCCTATACTCTTGCAACGAAATAGTGGGTCGTAAGGTATCTAGAGAAAACGGATTAACTTGAACATCTCTTAGTGCTGGATTGTACCTAAACAGTGGCCAGTGACCCGATCTCACCGCTAAATCCTGCTGTTTCAAACCATCTTCCATTTTTATACCGTGCGCAATACAGTGACTATAAGCAATGATAATTGAAGGTCCTCGATACGCTTCTGCTTCACGCATTGCCAGCAAGGTTTGCTGTGGGTCCCCACCCATGGCTACCCGAGCGACATAAACGTTGTTATAAGCAATGGCCTGCATCGCAATGTCTTTTTTGGTGGCTTGTTTGCCAGCCGTAGCGAACTTGGCAACAGCCCCTAACGGAGTGGACTTAGACATCTGCCCACCTGTGTTTGAGTAGACCTCTGTATCCATCACCAATACATTGACATCTGCACCACTAGCAAGCACGTGATCAAGTCCCCCTGATCCAATGTCATACGCCCAACCATCACCACCCACTATCCAGATAGAACGACGAATAAGCTGATCAGCAACCGATATCAAGTTCTTACTCGATTCACTATCAATCTTAGTTAGCTGCTCTTTCAGCCTATCAACCCGTTGAATCTGTGATTGAATATCCGATTCCGTTAACTGGCTAGCGTTAAGCAACTGGTCCACCAATAGTGGGTCTAACTCAGCGCGATTTTCAATGAGTAACTGTTCAGCCAGTTCATGCTGTTTGACCGCCGCTAAACGGAAACCTAAGCCAAATTCGGCATTATCTTCAAAAAGCGAATTAGACCACGCAGGGCCTCTACCCTCTTCGTTCACCGACCAAGGCGTCGTCGGCAAGTTACCACCATAAATGGAGGAGCATCCTGTGGCATTGGCTATCATTAATCGGTCACCAAACAACTGCGACATCAATTTTAAATATGGGGTCTCTCCACAACCTGCACATGCCCCAGAGAACTCAAAAAGAGGCTGGAGGAATTGAACCCCTCTGACATGGGAAAAATCGACTTTTGCTCTTTCGTTGTATTTGATTGAATCAAAGAAAGTCAGGTTTTCCACCTCTTGTTCCATATAGGGTTCTTTTAGTTCCATATTAATGGCTTTATGAGAAGAGTCTTGCTCACTAAACGCAGGGCAAACATCAACACATAGCCCGCACCCGGTACAATCTTCTGCATACACCTGCAACGTATATCGGGTATCGGGAAAGCCTCGTGCGGTAATACCTGATGACTTATAGCCTTCCGGTGCCTCTTCAAGCAGTGACTTATCGTAAAACTTGGCTCGAATCGCCGCATGCGGACATACAATGCTGCAATTACCGCATTGAATACAGATGTCTGATTGCCAGATTGGGATTTTCTGCGCTATGTTCCTTTTTTCCCATTGAGTGGTACCTGAAGGATAGGTTCCATCTGCGGGTAACATTGAGACAGGAATCAGGTCCCCTTTTCCTGCCATCATTTGCGCCGTCACCTGCTTAACAAACTCAGGCGCTCTTTCAGAGACTCGTGGTGTTTCATTTACCTCCGCTGTAACACTATCAGCAATAGCAACTTCATTTAAATTTGCTAAGGTTTGGTCTACCGCGAGGTAGTTTTTCTCCACCAGCTCAGGGCCTTTACTTGCGTACGTTTTTTTAATCGCCGCCTTAATTTTATCAATGGCAACCTCTTTATCCATCACCCCAGACAGAGCGAAAAAGCAAGTTTGCATGATGGTATTAATGCGATTCCCCATTCCCGTTTCTCGGGCAACTTTATAAGCGTCAATGACATACAGTGTCATCTGTTTCTCAATCAGTTGTTGCTGCATTTTAGCGGGCAGAGATGCCCATAAATGTTCTGGTGCAACGGACGAGTTAAGCAAAAACGTAGAGTGCAAAGCCGCTTTAGCTAACATATCGGTTGTTTCGACAAAGGTCGCTTGGTGGCAGGCAATAAAATTAGCGGATTGAATAAGATAAGGGCTGTTGATTTCATGATGACCAAAGCGTAAATGGGACTCGGTTTGCGAGCCGGACTTCTTAGAGTCATAAACAAAATAGGCTTGAGCAAAATAATTAGGATCTTCACCAATTATTTTTATGGTATTTTTATTGGCACCAACAGTCCCATCAGCGCCTAATCCATAAAACATGGCTCGAACCACTTCATTTGGCTCAATATCAAAGTCATCGTCCACATCTAGATGAGAGTGCATCACATCATCGATGATACCGACGGTAAAATGATTCTTATGCTGCGCCAATAACATATTGTCATATACCGCTTTAACCATCGCTGGGGTAAACTCTTTACTCGACAAACCATAACGACCCGCAAGCACTTTTCGCATTGCACCAAATCGTTCAGGCTGTTCCATAAGAGCGGTAATGACATCTTGATATAATGGATCTGCCGTCGCGCTCGGTTCTTTGGTTCTGTCTAATACGGTAATGGTTTTTACCGATTGAGGGATTTCGTTTAACACATGTTCCGTTGATAAAGGTCGATATAACCGAATCTGGATTAAGCCGACTTTCTCCCCCTGTGCTTCTAAATAGTTCACTGTCTCTTTGATGGTCTCTACACCCGAACCCATAGCAACAATAATATGCTCAGCGTCATCACAACCAACATATTCAATAAGCTTATATTTTCGGCCAGTAAGCTCAGCGAATTGGTCCATACAGTGCTGAACAATACCGGGGGTGGCTGCGTAATAAGGATTGACCGTTTCGCGCCCTTGGAAGTAAACATCAGGGTTTTGGGCCGTACCACGAATAAAGGGTGCATCCGGACTTAAACCACGTTCTCGATGTTGACGAACCAGAGAATCGGAGATCATTGCTCGAATATCGCTATCTGAAATCAGCTCAATTTTATTCACTTCATGGGATGTTCTGAAACCATCAAAAAAGTGAATAAAAGGAATGCGGGCCGACAAAGTGGCTGTGTGAGCAATTAACGCCATATCATGCGCTTCTTGAACTGACGACGCCGCCAATAACGCAAAACCGGTTCCTCTCGCCGCCATAATATCTTGGTGATCACCAAATATAGATAAACCCTGAGCCGCTAATGAGCGAGCAGCAACATGGAATACCGTTGGGGTTAGCTCACCCGCAATCTTGTACATATTAGGCAGCATTAACATCAACCCTTGAGAGGCTGTAAACGTTGTGGTTAATGCACCACTTTGTAAAGCGCCATGTACGGTTCCGGCCGCACCTCCTTCACTCTGCATCTCCGCTATTAACGGAATATTGCCCCAAATATTGGTCTTATTCTCAGCGGCCCATTGGTCTGCAAATTCCGCCATGGTTGAGGAAGGGGTAATAGGATAGATAGCGCAAACTTCGCTGACTCGAAAGGCGATATGTGCCGCAGCTTCATTGCCATCACAGGTGTACATTTGATGTTGAAATTGATTACTCATAACGCCTCCTATTTCACTTCCGCTTCAACCATCTCGATGGCATGACATGGACACTGGGCATAACATGCCTCACAACCCGTACACTTGTTGTAATCCACAGAATAACCTTGGTCTTTACCATTGAAGGTAATCGCACCATGAGGGCACGCCCCCAGACAACCATTGCATTCAAAACAATTACCACATGAATAGCAGCGTTGAGACTCATACAAAGCTTCTTCTTGGCTCAAACCGCCTACCACTTCGTCAAATGACGCGGTTCGAATCTGTGGAGGCATAGCAGGTTGCTCCCGCTGTTCCGCATCCGTTTTGTACCATAAGTGCAATTTGTCATATTTAATTAAGGGGGTTTTCGCGATTTTGGTAAATGGACGATGTTTCAAAAATCCGTTTATATGAGCCGCGGCTTTCTTACCGTGCCCCACCGCGATGGTCACGGTTCGGTCACTAGGCACCATGTCGCCACCGGCAAACAGCCCCGGATATCCTGTCATCATTTGATCATTAACAATAACGGTGCCATCGGATTTGTACTCCACACCTGGGATATTTTGGGTAATTATCGTGTCAATGTTTTGCCCTAATGCCAAAATTAGAAAATCAGCTTCTAGAGTCTCAAACTCCCCTGACTGTTGCGGTCGCCCGCTCTCATCCAGCACCGTCTTTTCTAAAGTAAACGTCGTCCCATCCACTTGATTTATGGTGCGTAACCATAAGAATTCCACCCCCTCTTCCATTGCCTCAACACATTCAAAATCATGGGCGGGCATACTGGCTCTGTCTCGACGGTACACAACCGTCACTTCAGACCCCATTCGTTTCGCGGTACGTGCTGCATCCATGGCCGAATTTCCTCCGCCATAGACCACAACTCGTTTACCAAGCTCGGGGGCTTCCTCTGTTTCTATTTGCCGCAAGTAAGTCACCGCATCGATGGCGTTACTTGGATCGTCATGGGGAATATCCAGTCCTCGACCAATGTGCGCACCAATAGCAAGAAATACCGCATCAAACTGCCCTTTTACCTTCTCAGCTAAAATATCTTGCACCATGCTGTTGAGCACAATATTGATGCCCATTTGCTGAATTCGGTCGACCTCTTGGTTCAATATCTCTCTAGGTAGTCGATACGCAGGAATACCAAAGTGCATCATACCGCCGGCCATAGGGCCGGCTTCTCTAATTTCAACATCATGACCGTAACGTTTAAGGTGATACGCCGTCGCTAACCCGCTAGGCCCGGCACCAACCACCAGAATTCTTTTTCCTGTGGATTTAGCTTCATAACGAATCGGCCATTTTTTCTCTATCGCCAAATCACCCAAAAACCGCTCTACAGCATGAATACTCACTGGCTGATCAACATTGATTCGGTTGCAAGCAGATTCACAAGGGTGATAACACACACGACCATGAATAGCGGGCATTGGATTATTCAGCACCAGCTCTTGAAAGGCTTCTTCATAACGCTCCTCTTGTGCGAGGGATAACCATCTTTGAATATTGCTGCCTGTTGGACAGGCATGGTTGCATGGAGGAAGTGTATTGGCATAGATGGGGAATTTTGTACGTACCGGACCGGATCCTTTTTTAACCGTTAAATCAGGTGGTAAGGTCATATCCTTTAACGAGTTGCTCATGAGTGTTTACCTTCTACTTGGTAAGAACGGAGCATCGTCTATTATTCTGTTATCAACGTAAGCGCCATTCTAGTTGCACCAGCTATTCTCATTTACCTCAACTCGGATATTTAGCCATTGAATAGGTTAAAACATATTATTTATTAAATAGTTAAGTCATCCAACATTAAGGTTAATCGCTGTTCCAGACTTTAAAATATAATCGCATTGTTATGAAAATGTTGAGCTACAGGTCAGAAAGTAAGCGATAAGTGAATCAAGATCGAAGAAGTGTGAAGTAGAGGTAAAGCAATGATTTTAATGAGAATATTTCTCATTAAAATTTCTATCGGCGCTATTTAAGCAAAAAAAAGAGCTTTCAATTAATTGAAAGCTCTCACATTTATAAACAAATTAGCTCATCTACTCTTTCGATGACGACTCAGGCTGCGCCTCTGTCTCTGCGGCAACTGGAGCCGGAGTTTCAGCTGTTGCATCTGACGTTATCTCAGTAAACTCATAGGTAGAACGATTTGAAGATTCGTAATAAGTACGGCTGACCACTTCAGCCAGAATACCTGTGGTGATGAACTGCATTGCCATTACAATAAGTAATACACTGACAATCAGCATTGGACGACCACCAATGGCCTCTCCAAGTATGAATTTCTCAAACGCGAGTACCAACATCATTAGCGATCCAAGCGCACCACAACCTAGTCCAATTGGACCAAAGAAGTGAGATGGTCGGGTACGGAAACGCATAAAGAAGATAACTGAAATCAGGTCAAGAATCACTCGGTATACACGTGAAATGGTGTATTTAGACTCACCGAACTGTCTTGCATGGTGATTAACTTCTACTTCTTCAATACGATCAACGGGTACATGAATGGCAACCCAAGCAGGAATAAATCGATGCATCTCTCCGTAGAGTTTTACGTTACGAATCACACTGCCACGATAAACTTTTAAGCTACAACCGTAGTCATTTAGCTTAACACCTGTGGTTTTACCGATTAACCAGTTAGCCACTTTAGAAGGGACCTTACGAATCAACATATTGTCTTTTCGATCTTTACGCCAACCGACTAATAGGTCTAAATCTCTGTCAATTAAACGCTGCACCATATGCGGGATATCAGCAGGATCATTTTGCAAATCACCATCTAGCGTTACGATATAATCGCCATCAGATTGCTCTATCCCTGCTTGCATAGCAGCAGTCTGACCAAAATTACGCTGTAAAGCGATGATTCGAACATGATCACCGTATTGCTGTTGCGCTTCCATTGCGACATGCAATGTTCTATCACTACTGCCGTCATTCACTAACAGCAGTTCCCACTCAAATGGAGCGCTCTTTAAAGAGCTATCAATTGCGTCAACTAACGGCTTAACACTTTCTTCTTCATTGTAGATAGGGACAACGACACTAACTTTATATTTTTCATTAGTTTCGGAAACTTTGTTATCCGACATAATAGCTACTCTCACCATCATTTTATGCTATTCTATTTAAGTTTTTCACTATAACTCAATTCGGAAGTCAAGCATAGTTATGAAACACCGTTCGGCCCTTATTTCTGTGTTGACATTCCTTTCAGTAATTGTCGCAGTTCAAGCTATCTGGGGGTGGGATACTCTACTTTCATTCTGGAGCACCATTCCAACTAACGCCATTATCTTTTTTACTCTGTTATATTGGTTTAGTTATCTGGTTCGAAGCTATCGAATTTCCATTTATTTCAACAGCCCACGCATTCAATTACCCACCAAGGTTGTATTACCTATTGTTATTAAACAAACCTTCTGGGCTAACCTGCTGCCAGCAAAAGCTGGGGAGATCTCTTTTCCCATATTAATGAAAAAAGCATTTGCGACGCCTTATTCTCACTCTGTTCCTGCATTATTAGTTTTGCGTCTTTTTGATGCTTATGTTTTGGCTTCGATTGCAGTGGCTATTTTTTCTTTTCCTATGGCTGGAGTATGGGTACTGGCGTGGTTACTGGTCTCATTTTTCATACCTTTAGTGGGTATTTCACTTCGCAGACAGCTTATAGGCCTCACTTATAAACATAGAGCAAGAAACAAAGTGAAATTTATCTGGCAGATATTGACCAATATTCCTGATAGCAAAAAGAAATTACTCAGCATGACCGCCCTTTCATGGTTAAACTGGGGCATCAAAATCTTCCTGTTTGCGGCTTTGTTGGCGAGCATGACACCTCTACTAATCGAACAAACAACAATTGCAGCGCTGTTTGGCGAAGTTTCTGGTATGCTGCCGGGATTACCCGGTGGGTTCGGCAGTTATGAAGCGGCCGTCTCATTTGGTTTGATGTCCAGCGGCGCTGATTTAAGTGCTGTTAGCTCTAAAGAAATAGTAGCCGCCGCTTTAAATTCTCACTTTTTTATTTTATTTAATTCTATATTTGGCGCTATGATCGTCTTTATGCTGCCAAAAAAATCAACGATTGAAACGAGTTTATGACAAATAATTCTACGTCTAAGAACACCAGCACAGGTTCAATGCTAACAACGCTATTGGTCGTTCTTGCGCTAATTTCCCTATTTCGCGGCTACGCACTTTCCATTAGTTCACTGGATCTCTACGTTGATGAAATTCAGTATTGGTGGTGGTCGCTAGAGTTAGATTGGGGCTATTATTCAAAACCACCTATGGTCGCGGTTCTTATCTATTTTGTTACCAGCTTATTTGGCCATTCCGTCTTTACTATCAAGTTAGGCGCGATATTGGTGTACCCTGTTACCGCTTTTATCATCTATCTGTTGGGACGCAAATTAGTTTCTGAACGGGTTGGTTTTTGGGCAGCCGTATTGTTTATCACCCTTCCCGGCGTAGCGCTTTCATCCACGATTACCTCTACCGATGTTCTCTTGTTTCTTTTTTGGAGCAGCGCCATGCTGTTTTTCTTGCGCAGCATCGAAACCAATACATGGTTTAACTGGATTATGTGCGCAGTAGTATGCGGCCTAGGTCTGCTTACCAAGTACAATATGGCGATATTCTCTCTATCAGCGTTAGGTTACATGCTCTTTTTCGGTCACAGCCAACAGTTAAAAAACCCACGTTTATGGGTTATGGCAGGGCTTTCATTACTGATATTAGCACCAAATTTCTATTGGAATTACCTAAACGACTTTCCTACTTTTGCTCACACGGCTGACTATGTAGATAAACAAGGGCTCTATCCGAATAAAATGTTTAATTTTATATTGGAGCAGGCAGGTATCCTTGGGCCAGTCGGATTTATCGTTATGTGGTGGTGGTTAATCAAAGGCGAAAAACCGAGAAACCTATTAATTAATTTTAGCATGCCGATGCTGATTATAATCTCTCTAGTCGCGCTGCAAGGTAAGTATAATGCCAACTGGGCAGCGCCAACGTATGTCGCTGTAATTATAGGTATTGCTCATTTTCTGCAGCACCGTAAAGGCTGGTTAATCGCTATGCTAGCCAGCAATCTTGCACTTGGTATGGTTGTGCAACTTGGTGATCCTATTATTCAAGCTGCGGGTATTGAGTTACCAGAAGGCAAAGACCCTTTTAAACGTGTTAGAGGCTGGCAAGAGTGGGGAGAAGAAGTCAAAGTTTTCACCGACAAGTACCCGCAAGATCAATTAATTGTTGATGGCAGAACCGCCATAACAGAAGCGGCCTTTTATACTTTTGACCGCCCTAATGATCGGCTTGTCGCATGGTGGCCACGTACTGTAGTGAAAAGTCACTTTGAACTGACAAGGCCATACTTAGGCTCTGACAAAGAAGCTCTATTTCTTACCGATATGGGTAAGTCCAATGTTGACAAATATTTTACGGACGTTGAGTTACTATCGGCAGTAAATCGTAGAGTGTCAGAAAACAAAACCAGTGATTATGATATTTATCGAGTAAAAGGGTTCAAAGGTTACAATAAATAGAAAATTGCGGCATCATGCCTCAGTTCATTTGTGTTCAAGTAACGTCGTCGGTACTTGAACATATCTCTATATAGAGCAGGCGAACGATCTCTTTAGGTCTGCTTTTTTTACATACAATGCTGTGAATTATTATGAGTCAAATATTACAATCAAAGTGGCAACCCATTATTATCGCGACAATTATCATTGCAATAATTACCATTGCAACGCGATTATTCAACCTTGATATTGCTATCACCAGTTTCTTTTATCACTCACAAGATGGCTTCACTTTAAAAAATGATTCTCTAGTCAGGTTTTTTTATCGTTCTATCAATATCTCAGTGACCGTTAGCATTCTCTTTTTCATTGGCTTTGCCATTGCGGCACTGTTTAAGAAGTCCATCAGAAAACATAATCGCTTGGTACTCGCGCTTTTTATCTCTATTTTGTTGGGCCCAGGACTGATCGTTAATTCTGTCTTTAAAGAGAACTTTGGTCGACCTCGCCCATCTCAAACCGTAGAGTTTGGCGGTCAATATCAACCCAAAGCCGTATTAGAAGCCAACTGGGGCAATGAGGGTAAATCATTTGCATCGGGTCATGCCGCAGTGCCTCTATCGTTTTTACTTCTTGCATTTGCCGCCTACCGCCGAGGCAAGCTAAAGCTAGCAAAACAGTTAGCAATAGGCATTGTTAGCTGGTATCTGTTTGTCAGCTACGCCCGAGTTGCGGCTGGCGGACATCACTTTACAGATGTTGCTTGGGCAGGATATTTCTCCTTTGTCTGCGCATGGCTAAGTTATATTTTTATAGAAAGTCGCGGCAAAAACCAATAACCCAATAATCCAATGGAAACGTGACAGACAAAAAAGGAGTTGCACATGCAACTCCTTTTTTTTACTAAATGGGCTGAACTTACTTGTTATAAAACTCTTTATACCAAGCGACAAATTCAGCAACACCTTGCTTAATGCCCACTTGAGGTTTATAACCTGTCGCAGCAAACAGATCCTCAGTATCAGCGAATGTTTTGTAAACATCCCCTGCCTGCATCTCTCTAAAGTTTTTCTTCGCTTCAATACCCAACGCTTGTTCTATCTCTGTGATAAAGTCCATCAAGTTTATTGGGCTACCATGGCCGATATTATATACCTTATACGGTGCAGAACTGCTGGCTGGTGTCCCGTTCTCAACGGTCCATTGTTCATCTCGCTGCGGAATAACATCAGCAATTCTTACTACTCCTTCAACAATATCATCAACATAGGTGAAGTCGCGCCACATATCACCATTGTTATTAATATCTATGGTTTCGCCATCTAATATACGTTTAGTGAAGATAAATGGTGCCATATCTGGACGCCCCCATGGGCCATAAACAGTAAAGAAACGCAGCCCTGTCGTTGGTATGTCATAGAGGTGAGAATAGGAATGTGACATTAGCTCATTAGATTTTTTTGTTGCCGCATACAGAGAAACCGGATGATCAACAGAATCTGATGTTTTAAATGGTGTACTCGCATTTAACCCATATACTGAACTTGATGAGGCATATACTAAATGCGCAACTTTCTCTGCTCGGCACCCTTCTAAAATATTTAGATGGCCAGTTAAATTACTCTGAGAATATGCATGTGGGTTCTCAATAGAATATCGAACACCTGCTTGTGCAGCTAAGTGAATAACTTTATCAAATTTCTCTTTTGCAAATAATTCCATCACCGATTGCGTGTCGGAAATATCTAAGTTCAAAAAAGTAAAATTGTCATGCATTATTCTATCTAAACGAGCATGCTTTAACTTAACGTCATAATAGCTATTGTTATTATCGACACCAATAACTTGATGCCCTTTTTTGCACAACTCTTCTACCGTCTTCGAACCGATAAACCCAGCGGCACCTGTAACTAAAAATTTCATTTCAATCCTCAATCAATATCCGAAGTAAGCAACTTAAATTGCCCTATTTGATACCAAGCAATAATATAACCATTCACAATATGCTTACTCTGCGAGAATGTATTGGTTTCGACTTATGTAACCAATCAAGTGAGTTTAATTGTACAAGCTTCAAAATATTAAGAAACCATCGAATCTAAGATTATTTACTAAAAATTAATTAATATAGCAAATAAATATAAAGTAATACCTTGATCCAGAAAAACATTAAGCATACGATGGTTATTGTTGACATTTCGTTAACATTATTTTTTGGCATTGAGTAAGTGGTATTATGAATATGGATATTCAAAAAATTGAACATGACAAGTTCCTACTTAATCGACCTAACGAACTCATCTCTCTACAGAAATGGCAGAAAACCATTAATTTACTGGCGAAAATGTATAACGCCCCCGCCAGTTTTCTTGTGCAATATACTCAAGAAGGTTTTCAAGTTACCATTTCAAGTGAGCAGCCATCGAACCCTTATCCTGCTGGTGTCATTGTCGAACCTGAAACAAATATTTTTTGCCGAAGAATCGTTGAAACCCGCCAACCTCTCTACGTTGCCAATGCTTTAGCTGACTCCTATTGGGATACAAATCCAGAAGTGCATAATGATGGTTTTCGCTCCTACTTTGGCGTTCCGGTTTTTTGGCCTAATGGCGATCCGTTTGGCACCTTTTGCGTAATGGACTACGAGGTCACCGATTATAATGGCCCCTATTTGGAACTGATTCATCAGCTAAAAGATTTATTAGAGTCAGACCTGCGTCTCGTGGAAGCATTTAAAGAAATGCAGCAACTAGCGGTTACCGACCCATTGACCATGATTAACAATCGTAGAGGTTTTTACTCTCTGGCAATGCAACGTATTCATTTGGCTAAACAGGCCGATGACCAATTGGTGCTTTTCTACATTGATATTGACCGATTTAAAGCAATTAATGATAAGTATGGCCATACTGCAGGAGACAATGTTCTTATAGCCGTAGCAAAGACGCTCACGGACTCAGTAGGCTCTTCAGATATTGTTGGACGACTCGGTGGTGATGAGTTCGCGGTACTAATGACCGTCTCTGGCGAACAAGATATCCAACAGTTTGAACAATCACTATATCAATGCGGCCGTCATGGTAATAATAATTTGTCTCTAGAGTTTAGTTTAACGCTAGGTTATATCTATGTTGATACCGACCGAGATTTTGAACAAATGCTGACAGAAGCAGACAGTATCATGTTAGAGAAAAAGTGCCGTACATAACGGTTCGGGACCTTGCTGCTTATAGGCAGTATGCGATAATAGCAATAAAAGCAGTCACAAGATAAATCTCCAGCCCACGACATTGCAATGCCATATAGCCACGCTTTAATTTCATAACACCCACAATAAGAACCACCAAAATGGTACTTCTCAAGCTAATGCGTTGATCAACGTCATTACAAATATCCAGCAACTGTTTAATGGCACTGTATTTTGTTAAATGGCTCATGTTAATTCTCCTTTATTTCTATTACATTGCTTATAATAAAGGGGTTAAAGAATAACAGAATACTCTTTCTGGTATTTAAGATACGCTAAATGGTATTAGGCACTCAGTAGAGAACTCACTATGATTCAGAACAACCAGCACAAGTATTTGGCTAAGTCTCTCTGCTGCGACAGCGTAACGCCAAACCATTATCAGCAGTCTGAACCGATCAATGTTTCAAGAACATTAGGCCAATCGAAAAACTGGATAGGTTGTGGTTATATCAATAAAAAAGGCATCGAAATCGATCACATCGACGTGGCATTTCCCTTTTACTCATTGGTCTATGTTATCCAAGGAGAAGGTCACTACTGCGATGAAAATGGTAATCGCTACCCATTAACTAAAGGCTCACTGTTTCAGCGCAGACCAGACAAACCCCACACCACTATTATCGACCCTAACAGCGAGTGGAAAGAGTATTACCTCGATTGTAACCAAGAGCTGTATCAGCACTTATGCTCATTATCTCTAATCGACAGTACCATCCCGGTTTACAACGATAAGTACAGCCAAGCTAGCATCGATAACATTGAACAGTTGATGATGTTATTGCGGACAACCAGTGAAGAAACGCTCATCGATGGTTACTTACTCTATTTGTCCATTCTAAGGGCACTATTTAGCGAACAAGATAAGCCAATCGAAAATGACGCGATCATAGAGTTAAGCTGTCGTGATTTTGAACAAAAATACGCTCATCGCTTTGATATTAGAGCATACTGTGCAAGCAAAGGTTGGGGATATGAACGATTTAGAAAAACATTTAAAAAGAAAATGGGCGTGTCGCCGAGAGAGTATTTAATTCGTAAACGGATGGACGAAGCGTGTAAAATGTTAAGGTCTACTTCTATGCAAATTTCTGAGATATCTCAACAACTTGGATACGCTTCTCAGTATGAGTTTTCTAATCAGTTTAAAAAAACATTCCATGTTTTTCCAAAGCATTATCGCAACGGAAAATAACCGTACTTTGCTGAACAATCGCGCTTTAACAAACAATACAAACTGTCTAACGTGACAGCAGATCCGATTGCCTAACCACGATGTTGCCTTGATACCAGTTCTGAATGGTGTAGGAGCGTTTCTCTAGTTTATTTAGCATTAACTTAGCCATCTCCTCTCCTACTTCAAAAGTGGCATATTTCACCGTAGTCACAGCAGGCTTACTGTAGCGCCCCTGCTCGTAATCACCATATCCTGCAATAGAGATATTCTTACCCGGTAGATAACCTAACTCTTCACAAGCGGCGATTGTACCTATCGCCATATTGTCATCGGCACACAAAATAGCACTCGGTCGCTGAGCTAACGAAAGCACCTCTTTGGCTAACCTCAGAGCCCCATCTTCACTTAGCTCACCATTTCTTACCCATCTTGGATCAACCTCTAATCCAGCTTCATCCATGGCTCGATGATAACCTCGGAAACGAGATACAGAGAGTGTCAGTTCGCTTGGGCCATCAATAAATGCGATTCTGCTGTGGCCATTTTCAATTTGCCGTTTTGTGAGTTGATAAAACACCTCTGCGTTATCGACATCCACAAAACTGTCCGCGTCATACCCTTCATCAAAACCGTGGCATATAAAAGGAAATTTACGCTCTTTGAGCATCGCAATTCGCTCATCATTTACACGAGTACGAACAACGAACAGACCATCTATCATGCCGCTATTGATAAAGTCTTGGTACACTTTGTCTTCATCTTGAAAGTCAGAAATAGTGGTTACCATGAGCTGATAATCATGTTTTGCTAAAAAGGTCGAGGCACCGGCAAGTACTTTGGAGAAAGCTGGCGAAACAAACATTCGTGAGTTTGATGGCAGAATGATGCCAACATTACGTGACTTACCAGAAGCTAACCGTTTTGCTGTTGCATTTGGTTTATATCCCATCTCATTAGCAGCATCAAAAACCTTCTTTCTGGTTTCTGGATTCACATCGCTATAACCATTCAGGGCACGAGATACTGTTGACTTAGATAGACCCAATGATTCTGCTAATTTTTTAATAGACATACTGACAAGCTCCTAACTTCGGCGCGCTGATTATATAGTAATTTGGCATCCGAGAATAACTCGATGCATATCTTTATTGAATAAAGTCATATTGGCAAGGGTTTGATAATACTCCTCCCACCCCTGTTGGTTAAAAGTTAGCTCTCGACTCAACTGGTTATGATAAAAATCGACACACTTCATCAGCCGTTTCGCACCTGAATCAATATACTCACTATTCTTATATGTTCCTTCGAGTGTAAATCTCAATAATGCCAAGGTGACTGGTGTACGACTGATAAAGCTACTAGTAAATGGATAGAGACGTTGTTTTAACTCATCAAATGGAAGTGTGTGATGCTTCGCGTAGCCACTAAACAGCAGTATACGTTCAATATCACCAAGTGCTTTTCCAGATTCAGCAACCGACATGGCTCTGCCAGCAAATGCCGCCTTATCATGGCGCATAATCAGTCCCGGTTGATGGGCATAAACTAAATGAGGTTGTTCGTTATCTCTCGCAAAGCACGACAGCAAGTAAGCTTGATCTTCTGCTCGATGGATAAAGCTTGGCGTAAAGGGCTTGAATCGAAATAGCGCATCAACCGTGATGCCGTTTGTACCTCCGGTAACATGCACTCGTTGAATATTGCGGCTTCTACTAAGGATTTCAGTTTCTGTCGAAATAGCCTGCGCCCAACGACTACAAAATAGCTGTTCAAATACGTCATACTTTCCATCAACGGGTTGTGTCACATCGGCAGTAAACAGACCTTTCTCAATATCAGACTCGTTAACTAAACCACCTGCGATCATCCCCAGATGTACCGCTTCCCCATTAGCATTAATGGCGTCACTTCCCCAGTTGGATTGTAAGAAGTGTTCAAAAGCAGAGTAACCGGTTTGCTCTATTAAAGTTTGCTGAGGAAAAACCTGATCCAAATCTATCTTGAACGTCGCTCTAAGCTCAGGATTGATGGTTTTTTGCCATAACGCAGCAATCGCTTTTAAAAAACTATAATGGCGTCCATAAGCACCATCTACACCAAATACTTGTTTTAATGCATCACTAGGATGAGGAAAACATGACAGCAACTGCTGGCAATCATTCTCGGCAAAAAGTGTCACTTGAATGTTATTTAGATTTAAATGCTGTTCTATCTCCCACTGCACATACTGCCTAGCAATCGACGCTAATGCAGGGTGCGTAACAGAAACAGACAGAGCAATGGCAACTTTCTGCTTGTCAGCAATATTCCCTCGCTGGCGTTCATACTCTATCGAACGATCCAACTGCTGGAGCCCATACAGTATTTCATTCTCTTCAGCAGGAATGCCTATCGGGATCGGATGATCATACCAATACGCTTGAGGTTGTGAAGATGCCAACACTAATTGCTGCTGCATCTCTGTCGGTAAATGCTTGGGACAATCTATAGGCACCGTTAGCATAATATTACTGGTAAACAGTATTTGTTTCGCAACGTCGGTAATTAACGGCTTGTCAGGTCTAGTGAGCTCTATACTCCGCTTCTCTAACAGTTGTTTTGCAACCAGATTGCCGTTGTCTCGACACGCGATGGCTTGTGGCGAAAACAGTGACCAGAGAGCATCAATATCATCATCGACAATACGCTGCGGTAACAAGCCGGATTCTTGTTCAATAAGCGGCAGACATTGTTCAAGCAGTTGTATCACTGGATGATGGTGATGCTGCTTTAACAGATGCAATGCCGCTTGATACTCTTTAGCTCTCTCTCCCGATTGAGTGATAAACCATGCACGGCACAGGGCAGCAGCAGTATCTTGAGCTGCTGACAGTTCAAATTGATTGTTTCGCTCAAATAAGTAGTGAGCAATAGATGCTAGCAACTGGGTCATTTGTTTATTCACAATGTTGATGATAAAAAAAGGCCTCGCACCGAAGTGAGAGGCCTTTTTTTTTATAGTCGTTCTTCTGTATCGATATCAAATAACAACACTCTGGAGAGATCCACTAACAGATCCATCTTATTGCCTTTTTCGACTTCGGAGCGCAAATCAAGTCTTGCCTTGACATTCTGCTCTCCCAGTTTGAACAGTACCTCTTTATCGAAGCCCATAGGTTCAACAAGGTCGATTTCAATATCATCAAAATCAAAAGTACGTTCCGTTTCAGAGAAGTGTGCTTTGTCATTAAAGAAGTCTGGGCGAATCCCCACTTTTACCGCTTTACCTTCACTTGTAATCTCATCATCAATAGCAACATTGACCAGCATAGAGCGTTGGATTTGATAACCTCCCACCTCTAAATAGTCATTATAAAGCGTACCATCAATGATGTTCATTGAAGGAGAACCAATAAACGTCGCAACGAAAATATTATTTGGATCCAAATAAATTTCCATCGGCGTACCTACTTGCTCGATGATACCGTCACGCATAACTACAACGCGATCCGCTAGCGTCATCGCTTCAACCTGATCGTGCGTAACATACACACTAGTGCGACCAAATTTGTTGTGAATTTGACCTATTTCAGTACGCATATGGTTACGTAATTTAGCATCAAGATTTGATAGAGGCTCGTCAAACAAGAAGCAGTCCGCATCACGAATGATGGCACGACCCATAGCAACACGCTGGCGTTGACCACCAGACAAATCTGCTGGCTTACGCTTTAAGTACTCATCCAGCTTAAGCATCTTAGAAACTTCTTCTAGACGACGCTCAATCTCTGCTTCATCCATTTTTAAACGTCTAAGAGCAAAAACAATATTCTCTTCAACCGTTTTATGAGGATATAAAGCATAATTTTGGAATACCATGGCAATATTTCGGTCTTGTGGTTCTACATGAGTGACCACCTTATCGCCAATTTGAATATCGCCAGATGTTGGTTGTTCTAAACCTGCAATCATACGTAGAGTGGTTGACTTACCACAGCCAGAAGGACCAACCAGAACCACAAACTCACCGTCCTGAATTTCTAGACTAATGTCTTTCACGACCTTCGTTTCGCCGTAGTTCTTGATAATATTTTTAAGAGAAATAGAAGCCATAATAATTAACCTTTTACACCGCCATCAGTTTTGCCACCGTCCATATGACGCATAGCAAATAAGAAACACACAATAATTGGAGCCAGAGTCAGCATAGACGCTGCCATAATGCGGTCCCAAATAGCATTCTTCGACAAAAACAGTTCCTGAAGAGCTAAAGGCAAAGTGTAGAATTCTTTAAATTGTTTTAAGAAAACAGACGCAAACAAATACTCATTCCATCCGATAATAAAGCAGTACATAAATACTGTTGCTAGCATAGGCAGTGACAAAGGTATCACTACTTTCAATATTGCTTGTCTGCGTGAGTAACCATCCATCATTGCCGCCTCTTCAAGCGCAAATGGAATCGTTCGGAAGTAGTTACCCAACATATAAAGTGCAACTGGCAACGTTTGAACAATATAAATAGCGAATAAGCTAAATATTGATCCCCACATACTGGTCGCTAATCCGACATTTACCGCCATCTGATAAAGAGGAACCATCAGTAGAACGCCACCAACCATGTAGACAAATAACACCGAACGCTGCACGACAACTTGTCCTTGAAAGCGTAGACGGCTGATTGAATAAGCCCCCATCACAGCAAAGACCAGTGAAATAATTGCCGCCCCGGCGGAAATAACAAAGCTATTTAGCATATACCGTCCGAAAGGAAAGACATCCGCACCACCACTGTATTTAGCAACAATGGCGTCTTTCTTATCTTGAGGTATTTTTGGATTCGATAGAATCTTCTGAACTGCTGCTGGCAGCTCTACTTCTTTTACTTCATTTAATCCCAACAACTCTTTATAGGCATCAAGGTTAACGACCTGAGGAATCAATGATGGGTTACCCCAATCAAATTGATGCTTCAATGATGTCGATAAGATTTGTGCGAAAGGCAGCAAGCAGAAGCTCACTAGCAACAGAATCGCCATCCAAAATCCAATTCGACTTTTTACAGTTTGTTTACCCAACATAATTGCTTACCACTTCAAAATTTTCTTAACATAGAACCAGATGAGCACACACAAGAATCCAAATTGAATAACGGATGTTGCTGCAGCTAAGCCCTGATCAATGATTCCGGTAAATGCTTGGTAGTAAGTGAATACCGGCAAAGTTTCTACATTTGGCGCAAGTAGATATACATCCTCAAATCGGTTCAAGTTCCAAATCAGACGCAAAATAATAACCGTTGCAAGAACAAAATAGATCTCAGGTAACGTCACATGGAAAAAACGTCCAACTGGCCCATACCCGTCTATTGCTGCCGCTTCATATTGATCTTTTGGAATCGATTGCAACTTAGACAAAATTAGCAAATAAGCGATAGGGAAATGTTTCCAGATATCAAAAATGATCACTACCCAAACCGCAGTCTCTGGCTCACCTATTAAGTTGGTTCTCTCTGCTGTTAGGTTTAGCACATCAACAATTAACCAGTTAAATACACCATTAACAGGGTCAAAAAGGAACTGCCAGCCAAACACCACCGAAATAACCGGTGCAAAATAAGGCATGAGTATCGCTGCACTAACAATGCCACGTCCTTTAAACGGTTCACGCATTAATAGCGCCACTAAAAGGCCAAGTAACGTGGTACCGGCAACAGTACCAAGCAGGTAGATTACTGTCGTGCCTATAGATGAATAATAGTCAGGGTTAGACAGCAATTTTGAATAGTTATCAAGTCCGACAAATAACTTATCACCATTCAACTTAACATCAAAAAAGCTAAGGTAGACGTTAAATACAATAGGATAGAGTATTAAAAGCGCGATAAAGATGATCGTTGGAGAAACTAATTTCCAACCTAATCTCGCTTCTGCTCTCTCTAATGGAGTCATGAGAATAATTCCTCTCAGGTGAGGTTAAAAGCTAACCTCAAGTGAATGCCGGCAGGCGTTACTTACCTAACGATAGCCGGCGATATTAACAATATTACTTAGCTACAATTTCTTGCATCTGTTTTTCTGCCCACTCAAGTGATTTTTGAGTGCTTTGGTCTTCAATAACAGCGCTATAAATCATACGAGGGATAACCTGCTTAGAGAAAATCTCACCCGATTTCGGGAAGGCTTTACCATCAACAACAGAGAAGTTTTTAATCGTATCGAAACCACCAACGATCTCTTTGATTGATTCCTTACCATAGCGATTGAAGATACCTTTTGGATCATCTAAGAACTCATCTGTTTCAGCGATATCACGCAGCATTGGTAGGTGTCCACCAGGCGCCATGTGTGAGTAAGCGATAACTTGATCAGGTTCATTCATGTATTCCAAGAAGGCTTTAGCTGCATCAACTTCAGCTTGATCACCTGTGTTCATCACAGAGAAACCAACCAAAGTACCGAATGTAGAAGGTGACTTCTTAGTAATTGTTGCTGCTAAACGAGTATTTTTAGATAAGTTTGGATCAAACTTAGCACCTTTAAGGTTTTTAAAGTTCTCCGTACCCAATGAACTTGCTGCAGCTTCTGCTAGCGCTAGGTCATCCATAATATAGGTAGAGTAGAAGAACATCGCCAATTTACCCTGCAAGTAGTAGTCACGTGCACGCCAAGTTTGTGGACCTGGAGGGTTGTACTGAGCCAATGTTTTGTAGAAATCTAATGTCTCTGCCTGTGCTTCAGAGTTAAAGATTAGATTACCATCTTTATCGAACTCACCCGCATCATTCGACAAAGCAAACTGAGTATAAACCTGCTCCGCGTATGCGTCTGACTTAGTACCAATCAAAATACCGTATTGATTTTGCTCCGGCTTGTAAAAATGCTTTGCAGCTTTTTCAATACTTTCCCATGTTGTTGGTGGCTCAAGACCGGCTTCTTCAAACCAGTCAGCTCGGTACCAAATACCCTGAACCCAACCACGATAAGGGACAGCAACATATTTTTCTGTGTCTGGGTTTTGGATAAGCTTCAGTGCACCTTGATAAAAACGATCTTCACCAAGAGATTTAACAACGTCCGTATTGGCATCAACATTTACAATGCCTTGGTCGGCAAAGGCTAACGATAAGTTAGACCCAACTTCTACGATATTTGGCAGAGTGTTCGATGCCGCCGCTGCCGCTATTTGAGTCGGTATTTCATTCTCATCTACAGCTACAACTTCAACATCTATTCCTGGATTTAACGCTTCAAACACGTCAGCCATTACTTCAATGGTCTGTATACGGTCTGATTGAGTTTGGGTAGTCCAATATTCAATGGTTGTCGCTTGAGCAAGGCTAGACATGGTCAGTCCTGCAGCAGCTAGTCCAAGAGTCAGAGTTTTCAATTTCATCACTATATCCTTATCTTTAGGATTCGTTATTCACTTTTCAACCACATCACTTGATATGGCTGTAGGGTTACTGTGGTCTTGACTGCGTTACCAGATAAAATATCCTTATTAAGGTTATCTAATAAACAACGTGTATCAAGCTCTACAGATTGGTTGCTAACATTTACAACCACAGCAACACGTTCATCACGTACCATGGTTATAAGTTTAGAATTGGTTTTAACTATTCTCTGTGACGCACTTGGTGCAAATGACTTCTCACCTTTGCGAACCGTTAATAAATGCTTAAATCGATTAAGAATTTTGTGGCGACGGTGGGCAGAGTCATTCAGCTCGCTTTCCACAATATCGCTATCCAGTTTTTCACGGTTAATAGCACGGTTATATCCCAGTCTTTCTAGCCCTTCAGTGTCATTGGTTGAACCCAATAAACTGTGAACGTAAATACCCGGTACACCTGCCATAGAAACGAGAATTGATTGCGCTGCCATAAAACGGTCAATATTGGTAGATTCATCCGCATCAATATTTTTTATCGCATCGTAATAGTTGATATTCAGCTCATAAGGGCTTTGAGTGCCGTCACCATTATTTTTGAATGATACTCGGCCACCATTTTTCTGAACGATATCTTTTAAATCATTAACCTGTTCAGTTGATAAGATACCTTCTACCGGACGAACACCGATGCCATCATGAGACGCAAGAAAGTTAAAGAATGTCGTTTTATCTGAACACCCTTCTAAGCTGCCCATCCACTCAACAATTTTATTACTGTCACCGGTTTGTAGAGTGTGCAGTGTCAGTGGAGGAAGCGGGAATTGATAAACCAGATGCGCTTCATTTTGGCCGTTACCAAAGTAACTAATATTGTCCACATGAGGCACATTCGTTTCGGTAATTAATTTAACCTGTGGTGCAACAGCGTCCATCACAGCTCGCATGGCCTGAACAAGAGCATGACATTGAGGCAAATGGATGCATGATGTATCCATCTCTTTCCACATGAAACCAATGGCATCAAGTCGGATAAATGATGCACCTTGCTCAGCATAAAACAGCAGCAGCTCAACGATTTTTGCAAACACTTCCGTACTGCGGAAATTCAAGTCTATCTGGTCTTCACTAAACGTGGTCCAGATATGCTTTTTACCGTTACTTGTGTCAAATGCCGTCAATAATGGTAACGCTCTTGGGCGGGTAACCGAGCTGAAATCTCTATCAGGATTCGCTTCAATAAAGAAATCTTTATACGCTTCGTCTCCTGCAAGATAGCCTTGGAACCAATCGCTAGACTGAGAAATATGGTTAATAACACCATCAAACATCAGCTCAAAATCCTCTGAGAGTGACTTTACGTCACTCCAATCACCTAAGTCAGGATTGATTTTCCAGTAATCAACGACAGAGAAACCATCATCAGAGGTATATGGGAAACAAGGCAAAATATGAACTGCTGACAGAACATCTTGTGCATTTCTATTTAAGAAATGATGCAAGGTCTGCATTGGTGCTTCACCTTTTTTCTGGATTGAGTCGCCATATGTAATCAACATAATGTCGTTCTGATCGACCCATTTCTCTTTTTTACTCACCCCAGAAAACTGTTCAATTCTATTCATTAACTCAGGCAAAAAGGTATTCAGCTCTGCTGGTGCATACACACCAGCTAGAATTTGCTGTAAATTATTTTTAAGATTTTCGCTTTTAAGCTTCATCGCTTTTTTCCACTGTATCTATACGTTAACTTTCGTCTATACGTTAACTAACGTCTCTTACCAAAATATAAAAAACCACCTAACTCACCAACTTATCGATATTTATATCAAAAAAACAAAACCGGTTTTGTTGCTGGTTATAAAAAATGAGAAAATACATTCTCATAACGACACTCACATTCGATATAACTATCATAGACAGGAAAATAATAGATTTTTTTGAACTGAGTCACTTATTTTGCAATAAACCAAAACCGGTTTTGGCTTCAGTGTTGTTTCTGTGAAGTTAGTCACTTTCTAACTCTGCACAGTATCGTTAAATGCACATCACTTAGTAAGTACTGTGAATCAATGATAGGGCGAACAAAAAATGAACATCTTACTCGCGCATTTCCGCGTAGGGGAAACCGATGGCGTATCACTGGAAATGGATAAATGGAAATCTGCTTTGCAAGCGCTTGGCCATAACATCTATTACCTAGCAGGTAGCCAAGGAAACTGTCAGGCAGAATGCATAGAAGAGTTGCACTACTTGGACTCATTTAATGACCAAATCATTCAAAATGCCTATGTAGAACTCTCTGACTTTACTGATGATGCAGAGCTTATTGCCAGCATACATAAACAGGCAAAGTGTATTGAGGACAAAATAGCTAAAGCGATAGTTAAACTGGATATTGATATTATTGTTCCAAACAATATTTGGTCACTCGGTTATCATCTGCCTGCCGCTATTGGTCTCTATCAAGCGGTAAAATCCACTGGTATAAAAGCGATTTGCCATCACCACGATTTTCATTGGGAACGTGAAAAATACTCCAATCCAACCTGCCCTGCTATAACCGAACTACTTGATTGTTACTTTCCTCCTAAGGACGACAGCATTCAGCATTGCGTCATCAATCATATTGCTCAGAAAGAGTTAAAAGCTCGTCGAGGCATTGAGTCTAACGTTGTGCCAAATGTATTCGATTTTCACAACAGTGACTGGCATATCGATGAGTACAACCAAGATCTTCGTTCTCGATTTAACATTCGCCCTCACGATGTAATGTTCCTTCAGGCAACTCGAATTGTTGCCAGAAAGGGAATAGAACTCGCCATCGATCATATCGCTGCGCTAGAAAAAAATAGAGACGAGTTGGTTGGAAAAACCTTATATAACGGTCAGATATTCACAGAAGAGAGTCGTTTAATCCTGACTTTTGCAGGCATGAGTGAAGAAGCGCCATACTTACAAAAACTGATAGACAAAGCTAAGTCGCTAAACGTAGAGCTTCTGTTTATCAACGATGTGGTTGCTCATTCACGCTCATCTCAGCAAGATAGTAAAATCTACTCTCTTTGGGACGTTTATGCCCATGCAGATATGATCACCTACCCAAGTCTATTGGAAGGTTGGGGAAATCAGTTCTTAGAAGGACTCATCGCTAAACTGCCTATGATTGTCTACCGTTATCCTGTTTATGCAACCGACATAGAACAGAGCCAGTTTGATATTATTGACCTAGGTGACAAACACCAAATTGATGCAAACGGATTGGCGTACATTGATCGTTCAATCAACGACAAAGCGGTTCAACAAACCATTCATTACTTAACTGACGCTAAAGACCGAGCCGACAAAATGGCTCGCAATTACCAGATAGGTGAAGACTCGTTCTCTTATCCAGTATTGCAACGTGTTCTAGAAGGTATATTTAAGGCTTGTTGATTTTTAAGTACCGCGTCATCGCCTGTTTGTGTCGATGAAAAAAAGACCCGGTATTGATTGCCGGGTTTCGTTGAAGTTTTCATCATTCACCCTCCATATGTAAGCACATTTCAAGACAAAACCGATCTCATGCTCGGAGGAGAGTTTTGTTTAAAGTGCCTTTATCGTTTTGTTTTAAATATAGAAAAGCCCAATCGCTGCGACCATTATCAACGCGGTGAGCATCTTATTTTTCCATAGCGACATAGGCTGGTTAATTTGATGACGAAAGAATACAAACGCCAATGCAATGCCAATTATCCCGCGTAATGATTGAACAATATTACCGGACACAACACCACTGAGGTTAAAACCAATCACTAACAAAATGACACCAGAGAACCAAGCAAAACCAACCCATTTAGCCTGATAAACCATTGTTATGCTGACTTTGTTCGTCACCATCAGAGGCAGGCTTAATACGCCAACAACCAGATAGTTTATCGTCATGGTAACCATCACTTTTTCTATCGGAGATGAGCCCGGTACTCGATGAGAGAAATCGGTTACCGCTAGATCTGAACAGCTATAACCAATACAAGCGATAAAAACGAGCAACAGAGGCTTCAATGATATGTCACCAGACATCGTGGAGAATCGCCAAGCCATAGCAACAATAATCGCTATTGCTCCCCACTGCTGTATAGAAAATGATTGTTGCAACACTAGCCAAGAAATTAACGCCAGCACAGGTATCTTCAATGCCAACAATGGTGAGGCAACCGACGCATCACTCAGTTTGATCGCTCTAATAAGTAGATACTGTGCAATTAGATAAGGCAGATTGATTTTTATAAAATCAATATACTGGCTAGGATGAATATATCGCCAATAATCAAACAAAATGGCTGGAATAAGCGCAAAAAATCCCATTGCAGCATGTGTCGCCACAAGCAGTTTTACACCATCAATATTATACTTTTGCTGGCAATTTTGGGTGAGAATATAGTTAATAGCTTGCAGCGTTGCACCAATAAAACTCGCCACTATTCCTATGAACATGAGATCAACCACTGCACTGTCTGCTTATGTTGTTTTAACAATATACTCAAGTAATCTCAAGGAGCTTGTTCAGCCAATAAAACTCGCCCCTTGGGAGCGCATCTTGAGGTCACTTGAGTGTAAATCTCTTAGTTTAAAGACTTTTTACTATTCGTCGAGTTATTACAGATAAAAAAAATCCACCGCTATATAAGCAGTGGATTTCATAATAAGTTAGAGTATTATGCTGTTTCTACTTCAGCATTAGTGTCAGTATTGTAGACAGACGTATCTAACTCACCTTCACTTTTCGCTACCATAACAGAAACCATCATATCTCCACATACGTTCACGGTTGTACGTGCCATATCCAGAACTCGGTCAATACCTGCAACAATAGCCAAACCTTCAATAGGTAGGCCAACGGTAGTCAGTACTAATGAAAGCATGATTAGACCTGCTCCCGGAACACCCGCAGTACCCACAGACGCCAACGTCGCGGTAAGGATAATAGTGACATAATCCGACGTTGCTAAATCAATGCCAAAGGCTTGAGCAATAAACAGCGCACACACACCTTGATACAAGGCGGTGCCATCCATATTAATGGTCGCTCCAAGTGGCAATACAAAGCTAGAAACACTTTTTGACACACCTAGCTCTTGACGCGCAGCTTTTATTGTCGCAGGCAACGTACCTGAACTACTGGTCGTAGTAAACGCCACAGCGGCTGGGTTTGCTAATCCTTTGAGGTATCGAACAGGGCTTAATCCACCTAGTGTGCGAATCACACCGCTGTAGAATACCAATACATGAATCAGGGCACCTAAGTAAACCACGGCAACAACTTTAATCAGTGGCAATAAAACATCTAGGCCGTATTTGCCGGCAACCCATGCCATTAAGCCGAACACACCAAACGGAGCCAGCTTCATCACAAGCTCGGTCAGTTTATACATAGCTTCAGCTAGGCTTTCAAACACCTTAATTGCAGGCTCAGCCTTATCTCCTACTAAAACAAGAGAGATGCCAAGACCAATTGCAAAGACGATAATTTGAAGAATATTACCAGCGGCTAAAGCACCAACTGGATTTTTAGGAACCATGTTCAACAGTGTTTGAACCAATGCTGGTGCTTCTTTTCCTGCTGCCTCAGGATTCGATGCCACCATGTTCAGTCCTGCACCTGGAGTCAATACTGCTGCTAGCACTAATCCAATAGTAATAGCGACGGCGGTTGTTCCAAGGTAGAAAATCACTGCTTTTGCACCAATTCTTCCCATTTTCTGAGTATCTTTCATTGATGTTATACCAACAATCAGTGAACAGAATACCAAAGGAACAATCAGCATTTTGATCGCGTTAATAAATAGTGTACCAATAGGCTTAAGCACTTCAGCATCAGGCCCCATCACGGTACCGACAATCACACCCAGAATCATCCCTACCAGGATTTTTTTCCAAAGTTCAAGTCGAGACCAAGCGCCACCTGTGTTCTGCGCAGTTGTGTTTTTGTTATCCATTGCAAAATCTCTAAAATTATTATTGTAAAAAAGTTGTGTCAATTTCCATTGACACTGAATAACAGCATAAAACCCTATTGGTGTAAATGAATTCTATTAATAAATTTATCTTTTGTGCGTATTTTTCAGTGATATATATTAGTACTAGGTAACATTTATAGATTAAAACACCACAATTATTAACATTTGCAAAACATTTTAATAACGCGTGAATTGTTAGTTTATACTTCTAGTAATAAGCCCATTCAATCTGCTTAACCGTTGAACAGAAAGCGTCTGTTAGAACAAGATGTCGGTCGCTGTCGTTAGATAACCTAAAATTAACCATTAGATAATTACTATACCCAAGTCATCACTAGGTGCCGTTCTCAACCTTTCACTTAGAAATGACATAAGTAAATAACCTCAGTTCGGGATAATTTAAGCCGCTCAGTATTGCTCTTACAGCGTCTGACTTCGTTAAAATCAACGTGATAGAAAAACTATCACTTATAATTTTGCCTTGTCATTCATCTAAAATAGCAGCACTGCGCCTAGTTAAAGCTTAACTTATTATTAAATATGGAGTTTTAACTTTTTTATCCCGAATTGAGATTAAATAAATCATTCATTCAACATTGTGGGAAACATTATGGGAACTTGGATATTCGAAACATTACTCTGGTCAATTGTTACAGTCGCTATCTGCGTTGCCATTTGGGGATTTAGCATGACCAACATCTTGCTCGCCATAGGCGCATCGATTGCAATGTCACTTTTGTTCGGTAATAGCTTACGCTCCTAGCCTGAGTCATGTCATAAGAGTAGTAGAATATGACCTAGTGTTTTCATTAAGTGGGGCAGCCTCACTTAATTAAAACACCCAATAAACATCATAAAAAAAGTAGAGGGTAATACTGATACTGGCGAGACTAACAAAATTACGAACCAGTTTCTGAGATAGATTTCGTGATACTTTCGCTGCGACAAAGCCACCTAATAGCGTTCCGAGCAATACCAAAAAACCTGACTGCCATTCAATAACTCCTTCCCAAATAAACAGAGCAATGGCCACCAATGCGACACATGAGGAAATTAACAATTTAATGCCGTTCATCGCATTAATATTGCTATAGCCCGCCAGCGCTAAATAACTTAATGAAATGATGCCCAAACCGGCATTAAAAAATCCGCCATACAGTGCAACAAAAACCAAAAATGCAGAAAGAGACAGAGTAGCCAGCAGAGAAGCATGGCGATAAGAAGAAGATAGTCTATTAAAATATTGGCTTAGTTTGCCACCATAGATAAACAGCAGAGTGGCAAACAACAGTAACCATGGAATGGCTTCCATAAAAAGGGATTCGGGGGTTTTTAATAGCAGCCATGCTCCAGCTATACCGCCGATAAAACTCAGCAGAATAATTCGGACAATATCGGAGGAATGATCCGCTATATCTTTACGAAAGGCATAGGCACCACTAAGGTAGCCTGCACATGATGCAAACGTATTGGTTGCATTAGCGTGAACGGGGGGAATGCCCACCAACATGAGTGCCGGAAAGGTAATAAAACTTCCTCCACCAGCAAGTGAGTTTAATATGCCACCAAAAAAACCGGCAAAAAACAGTATTGACCATTCAAGTAGCATCCATGCTTCCTTTAATATACTCAGGTAATCTCAAGGTGTTGGTTCAGCGACAATGCCCTCATTTCAGAGCATGGTATTAACTACTTGTTCTCCGCTAACCAAATTCCAAAATCGGTACTCAGTTCAAATGCATCTTCCATCAACAGTGGGCTCGACATCAAATATCCCTGCAAAGTGGTAATATCCATTTGATTAAAACTTTCAAGCATAGAAACCGTTTCGATCCCTTCCACGGTTATAGAGACATTTTTATCCGCACAAATTTTGGTTATAAACTTCATATAGTGAAGAGGTTCATTAGCGCGCATAACTTCGTTCGCTAACTCTTTATCAATTTTAACCTGATCAAAAGGAAGCTTAAAAAAGCTCGTCAAGGAACTGTAACCAGCCCCAAAATCATCCATCGCTAAACTAAAGCCAATCGCTTTTAGCTGCTCCATTTGAGGCTTTATTTGATGTTGATTATCGATAAGAACAGACTCTGTTAACTCCAAAACCACCATTTTAGGATCAACGCCGGTTTGTTGAACTATCTGTTTTGCTTTACGAGGAAAGACTCCGTCTAACAGTTGTAAGGCCGAAACATTAACATTTATCCGTACCTGACTGTTCCATTTATGGTTATATTCTTTTATATATCGCACGCTTGCTCTAATACGCTTTCACCAAGGTGTGAAATTAAACCTTGTCTTTCTGCTACCGGAATGAATTCATCAGGATAAATGGCGCCCATCTCTGATTTTTCCCAACGAGCCAAAGCTTCAAAACTCAAAAGTTGATTGCTCTTCGCACATACTATGGGTTGCAAGCGAATAGATATCTCTTGCTGATCAATGGCCTTTTTAAGCTGGCTTTCAATATAAAAAAAGTGTTCTACTTTCTCTTTATTGGTGGAATTACAGATCGCCCAACGAGCAGGTTCATTCCTAAACGCATACTCACAAGTTTTAGATGCCCAGTTGTACACCTCTTTTGCGGTTTTGTTTTTCGATAAATGCTGATAAGCACCTATGTAAACTTTTCCTACATAAAGCTGACTGGTTTGGTTTGACAAGGAGTGAAATAGAGAGATGAAGGATTGACAACTTTGAGCAAGGTCTTGCTCCGAAACTAAGCTAGTAATGAGTATAGAAAAAGAATCACTGTTGTTTCGGTATGCTGTACTTTGGTAGTGGTCAAACAGTGAGAAGCATTGCAACAGCCTATCTATGATTTCCTCAACAATAGACTCACCATAGCGATTCACATAGGATTTAACTCTATCTAAATGAATATGAATAAGTGTTGAATTACACTCTAGAGCATCAATATCTTGGAGAAGTTTTTGGTGGTTTGGTAAGCCGCTTGCCGAATCGTAATAGCTGAGTTTATTAACGTACGATTCCATTTTTTTCTGCTGGGTGACATCACGATGGTTACCAACAATATAGGAAGCACCACCCTCTTTTTTAATCACACCAGTGGCTTCAATCCAACAAAAGCTGCCGTCTTCTTTTAACACTCGATATTGATTAACAATTCGTTCATCGACGACTCTTTCATCGCTATTGATATCGGTGATTAACGTCAATTTATCTTTATCTAGGGGATGGACTAGCTTAACCCAGTCGGATAACTGAGCCTCATGTGTTGAAAACGCAAATTGTTTATAAAAACTTTGATTATAAAACACCACTTTTCCAGCCGTGTCTTTAACCCAAAGCCCTTCATTAGCACTATCAATCATGCTAATAAAATGCGCAAAACTAGATTGTGAAATATCCAACAAGCCACCAAACAAAACAACGTCAAAATTAGTAAATTATTATCTACAGCAATAGAACAACATTATTGTATTACGTATATGAATTAACTCGAGCTCTAGTCGAGTAAGGTTACACTGTTACGATAACAATAATATGCTGTAAATCAATAAATATTATTTCACAGTGGGTGAAACCCCTACCGCTCACACGTTCCTCGCATATGGATACCTTCAACGACCGCATAAATACCCAGCCTCTCCACGAGAAAATAATGTGACAAACGACAAATATTTCCAGTTTTCCACGTGCAATATCAATTATCCCATTTAATATACAAACAATTGTTTGGTTTGCGGACATATGTTTATGACAGAAAAAGAACAACAAATACTCGCCTTGCTAAGGCAAGATCCAATGATCCCACAGCAAAATCTGGCCGATAAAATGGGCTGTAGTAGAAGTGCGGTAGCCGGTCATATCATGAACCTAACCAGAAAAGGCGTCATACAAGGGAAAGGGTACATTATTGCACCTGACCAATATGCCATGGTAATCGGCGGCGCCAACATGGACCTTTGCGGACGTGCAGAATCGTCACTCGTTGCTGGCGATTCAAACCCCGGGAAACTAACCAGTAGTGCCGGCGGCGTAGGCCGAAACATCGCTGAAAATCTGAGTCGACTTGGAAGTACCGTGCATTTTGTGGGTGCAATGGGAGATGACCTGTGGGGCGACCAGCTGAAAAAAGCCTGCCGTGAAGCAGGGGTTAATGTGGATCACTGCTTAACCGTGACTGGCGCAACTTCTAGCAGCTACTTATCTATTCATGGTCCTGACGGTGAAATGCAACTGGCGCTGAATGATATGGCGCTGATCGACTCATTAAACGCCGCTCAACTGGCTCAGCGAGATGGCGTCATCTCCCGATCAACAGCCATCGTGCTTGATGCCAACCTGAACATAAACGCACTCGAATATCTGTTCCATGTTCATGGTGATAAGCCAATATTGGTTGATCCCGTTTCATCAGTAAAAGCATCTAAATTGCTGCCTTTTCTAAACAAGATACACACATTAAAACCCAACAAATTAGAAGCTGAATTACTGGCAGGAAAAGAGATTAAACAGAAGAGTGATTTACCAGAAGTCGCTGAAATTCTTCACAATAAAGGTATTACTCAACTGCTAATCAGTTTAGGAAGCGAAGGAGCATACTCTAGCCACAACAATGAAGGCCGGTTTATTCCTGCTTCCGCAGTACAAGTTAACAACGTGACCGGCGCTGGAGATGCCTTAATGGCAGGCTTAGCACACGGTTATGTCAGTCATTGGTCATGGGATCACACTGTCGATTTTGCCCTAGGCGCAGCCCGACTTGCTCTTATTGCCGATAACACCATAAATTCAACTATGTCAGAACAAGCGGTTCTGCGTTTATTAGAGGAAAACATCCCATGTTAGAAAACTACCTAGATATTCAACCTGAAGTCGCAGAAGCGTTAGCAAATAATCAACCTGTTGTTGCTTTGGAGTCGACCATAATTTCCCATGGAATGCCATATCCTCGTAACGTCGAAACTGCGTTACTGGTAGAGAAAACCATCCGTGACAATGGTGCCGTTCCTGCCACTATCGCCATTATCGAAGGTCGCCTAAAAGTAGGATTGGACGAAGAGCAAATTACGCATCTTGGTAAAGCCGGTACGGAAGTCACTAAGGTTAGCCGTCGCGATATTCCATTTATCGTTGCAGGCAAAAAAGACGGTGCTACCACTGTGGCCGCAACCATGATACTTGCAGCAATGGCCGGAATTAAAGTATTTGCAACGGGTGGTATTGGTGGTGTTCACCGAGGTGCGCAAGAGACATTTGATATTTCAGCGGATCTACAAGAGTTAGCCAATACAGATGTGGCGGTAATTTGTGCAGGTGCTAAATCCATTCTAGATCTCGCACTAACGAGAGAGTACTTGGAAACACAAGGGGTGCCAGTTATCGGTTATCAAACTGACTCTCTACCAGCTTTCTACACTCGCGAAAGTGAGCATAGCATTGACTATCGTTTAGACAGTGCAAAAGAGATTGCTGCTGCATTGAAAGCTAAATGGCAGCTCGAACTTCATGGTGGTGCGGTTATCGCCAACCCAATTCCAGAGCAGTACGCTATGGCTCCAGAAGTGATCACTAATGCAATTGAAACCGCTCTTAAAGAAGCAGATGAGCAAGGCATTTACGGTAAAGAGTCGACACCATTTTTGCTAGCAAGAGTGTGTGAGCTAACAGGTGGTAACAGCCTAGACTCCAATATTCAATTGGTATTAAACAACGCACGTTTAGGTGCTCAAATAGCGCTAGAATACTGCAAGTAATTACACGCCCAAAAAATAGTAGAATAGCCAATCCATCGATTGGCTATTTTTTTATCAAACATGGTTACGGTCATCGTTTTACAAGTTCACAAGAGCTAATAAAATTCCCCCTTTGTCAGCAGTTAAGTATAAACTAGCTATATTCTCAATTAGTTAGGCAAATTAGCTATGACAGCAACCCAATTTTTCAATGACCTCAATCAGCACTATTTAGATCTTCATGGCAAAAAAGAGCAATTCTTTTGGCAAACCTATATGGGGCTAAGTGACGATCAGAAAGGAGCAACGCAGGCAGAAACGCAATGGAACTCTTTTCTTAGTGATGCAAGCAATATTAGCGCCATCCAACATCATATCGATACGCTCTCCACTCAAACAGATAATGATGAAAATAGATCTACCCTAATTGGTTTAAAAGGTTGGCTAGCGACCTTTAAAGCACATGCCATCGAATCGGATCAGGCGAAAAAACTCAAAGCAGAATTAATTCAATTTGAAGCCGATCTGTTCAGCAAAAAGCAAAATCACGTAATGAGCTATGTTGACGCAAAAGGTGAGAGTTACGAAGGCTCGCTTCCTGTCATGGCTGCCAATATCCGCACTAGTGACGACGAAACCGTACGACGCTCTTCACATCAAGCTCTATTAGATTTGGAGCAATGGCTATTACAAAACGGATTTTTACAGTTAGTGGCACTACGCAATCAATTTGCTCGTTCCCTTGGCTACAATAACTTTTTTGATTACTCCATCGAAAAAACCGAACAGATGACCACAGAACAACTGTTCTCTATATTGGATGATTTTGAGAAACAGACGCGAAGCAATCATTTAGACAGCATTGCAACCCTCGCAAAACAGAAAGGCGATAACGCCATCAAAGGGCATAACTTTGTTTACTCTTTTTCTGGCGATGCAATGCGAGATCTCGACCCATATGTGCCCTTTTCTCAGTCACTGACTCGTTGGGTAGAATCTTTTGGTCGACTTAACATCAATTACTCTCAAGCAGAGCTCACTCTTGATCTACTTGATAGAAAAGGCAAGTATCCAAACGGATTTTGTCACGGCCCGACTCCCTCTTTCTACCAACAAGGAGAATGGGTAGCAGCGAAAGTTAACTTTACCAGCAATGCCAAACCCGATCAGGTTGGCAGTGGCTACGATGGCATAAACACACTGTTTCACGAAGGGGGTCACGCAGCTCACTTTGCCAATGTTAAGATGAACGCGCCATGCTTCTCTCAAGAGTTCGCACCAACCTCTATGGCCTATGCCGAAACACAATCCATGTTTTGCGATAGCCTACTGAGCGATGGAGACTGGCTAAAGCAATACGCAAAAGACGCTGACGGCAATGCCGTTCCCGATCATGTGATTAAAGCGATGATTGATGCTCGACAACCATTCAGAGCATACGGAGAACGAAGCATACTGGTTGTTCCCTACTTCGAACGCGCACTCTATTTGCTAGAAGATCAACAACTGACCGCAGAAAAAGTCACTTCACTCGCAAGAGAGATGGAGATGAATATTCTCGGTCTTGATACCAGCCCTCGCCCATTAATGGCGATTCCACATCTGTTGTCAGATGAAGCGGCTTGTGCTTATCAAGGCTACTTATTAGCCAATATGGCAGTGTATCAAACCCGCCATCACTTCATGAATAAGTTTGGCTATCTAACCGACAACCCTAACATTGGCCCTCTACTTGCGGAACACTATTGGCGTGAAGGGAATAAAGTTAACCATAACACCACCATAGAAAGGCTAACAGGTGAAGGCTTTAATGCCCGCTACTTAGCCGATGAGTGTAATTTATCTGCGGATCAAGTCTGGCAACAAGAGCAGCAAAAAATAGCCTCAGCAGCAACGAGAGTCCGTGCTGAAATCGCGCCACTAAATGCAAGCATACAAGTTGTCGATGGCAATAAGATTCTAGCCAATAACCAACAATCTGATAAAGCGATGTGCCAACAGTTTGAAGAGGCGATTAAAACAGCGTACGGTCGATAAAATTAGCACTTAAATCAATCAGCCAAGTGTATTCATGAACTGAAACACTTGGCTTTTACTGCCATTCACAGGGACAACAAAAAAGCGACCTACTACACAACATTGTGGTACGACCAGTGCAAACCCATCCGTTAAATGTGATAAGATTCATATTGCATAGCCAAAAACGGGATCTTTTCAACAGCGCATTTAACCATCATTTACACTTTTAATATTAAAAATATTTATTGGTAATAATAAGTTTATGCTCTGATGAAACTCTCTATACAGGGTCTTTTAGTATCAGTTCTCTCCTATACATCACTATTAATCTTAGTGATGAGCTCACTATTTTTTTTCGCAAACCGGTTACTGGTCGAATGTATTCCGACGATAGAAGCTGCAGGCCAGATAAAGCTTAATGCCGCATCAGCGCATATGTGGACAGATGAAATTATTGCCGGGGATAAATCACATAACACCGACGCCGTACGTCAACGACTGGACATGGCCGAATGGTATATCGGGGTCATGTTAACCGGAGGAGAAAATGACCAAGGAAAGTATTACGCATTACGAGATGACGATATTTACAACGAGATGTTTCAACTACAACTGCTTTTCACTGACCTTCGACGCAACATTGAACACCAATTAGACAACCCAACCCACTCTTTTTATGGCTCATCAACAGACAAGTATATTGATCAGCAGTTCGCCGAATTTAATTCCCGAATTAGCAAGGTGCTGAGTACCATTAAAACCCACTATCAGCAGAGGGTTACCAGTTATCAAATTGTCAGCGGCATACTGATTTTCGTGTCTATTTTGATCTCCATTTTTATCTATCGTCTGTTATCAAAAAAAGCATGGGAAAAAGAGCGTTCAATACACTCACTAACGGAAGAGAATAGGCACGCTGAAGAGAAAAATCGAGCACTACATATCCAAGCTCATTACGACTACCTAACTGGATTACCTAACCGAATTCACTTTATAGAAGCATTAGATAGCGCCATTACTCATGCTCAACAAAATGGTCGATTCGTAGCAATACTATTTATCGATCTGGACCACTTTAAAGCCATTAATGATAACTATGGACACTCAATGGGAGATCAGCTGTTAAAGGTTGTCGGAAATAGAATTTTAAAAGCGGTCCGTTCCTATGATACCGCCGCTCGAATTAGTGGTGATGAATTTATTATTATACTGCAAGATCAGCCGTCACTATCAGAGTGCATTACCTCCGCTAAAGCGGTCGCCAGTTCATTAATTACCACATTGGCTTCACCTTATTTACTCAACGATTTAGAGTTAAAAGTAACTGCCAGCATCGGTATAGCTATCTACCCAGATGATTGTGCCAACTCAGATGAGCTGATATCTCATGCAGATCATGCTATGTATCACGCGAAATCCATCGGCAAAAACAACTTCCAATTCTTCAATCAAGATATCGACCAAAAATTTTCCCAGCAGATCATGCAAGAAAAACAACGCAAAGAAGCGATGCACTAAGCCAACTTATAGTTTCATCTAAAAAAAAAAGAAGCCTGAAAAAGCTTCTTTTTTACGTTTGGAACTTGTTTAAAAGGAAAACTAACCAGACTTAGTACGCTCAACAGCATCTAACCATCCACGGTATCTGGTTTCCCTTTGTGGCTTTTCCATTTCTGGTGAGAAGATTTTCTCAATCTCTTTTTTATTGACCAGTTCTTCTTTTGACGACCAAAAACCAACGGCTAAACCAGCCAGCAAAGCCGCACCTAAAGCGGTTGATTCGGTTACATTTGGCCTGACGACATTTTTTCCTAAAATATCCGCTTGAAACTGCATCAGAAAATCATTAACAACGGCTCCACCATCTACACAAATATGGTTAAGTGAAAGGCCAGAGTCATCTTCCATGGCTTGCAACACATCGCGACTTTGATAGGCAATAGACTCTAGTGCAGCACGAATAATATGATTACGATTGGTTCCTCGCGTTAAGCCGGTAATTGTGCCTCGTGCTTCAGGATCCCAGTAAGGCGCCCCCAAACCGACAAAAGCAGGGACAACATAAACGCCATTACTATCGTCGACTTTATTGGCAAAATACTCGCTATCGGATGCATCTCGAATCAAACCAATTTCGTCACGTAGCCACTGAATAACAGCCCCCCCCATAAAGACACTTCCTTCAAGGGCATAAGCAACATCATCACCAATTTTATAACCTATCGTTGTCAACAAGCCGTGTTTAGATTCAATCGCCTTCTCACCGGTGTTCATCAATAAAAAACACCCTGTTCCATATGTGTTTTTAGCCATTCCTCTCTTTAAACACTGCTGACCAATTAATGCGGCTTGCTGATCTCCGGCAATGCCGCTAATAGGAATCTTAGTTCCACCACCAATATTGGCGTAGCCATAGACTTCGCTGCACGACTTTACGTCGGGCAACATCTGTTCAGGAATATTAAAAATCTCCAGCAGTTTCTTATCCCATTCAAGCGTATGGATATTAAACAGCATGGTACGAGATGCGTTAGTAACGTCGGTGACATGCGCTTTTCCTGAGGTTAACTTCCATATTAACCAAGTATCAACCGTACCAAAAAGCAGCTCACCTTTCTCAGCTCGCTCTCTTGCGCCTTCAACATTATCCAGTATCCAAGCCACTTTCGAACCTGAGAAATAAGAGTCAATAACCAGTCCCGTTACTTGCTTAACATAGGGTTCTAAGCCTTGCTGTTTCAGTTCATTACAGCGATCTGCAGTACGGCGACACTGCCAAACAATGGCATTATAGACAGGAATACCCGTATTCTTATCCCACACAATCGTGGTCTCACGTTGGTTAGTAATTCCAATCGCGGCAACTTCTTGGTTATGAATATCCGACTGAGCCAATACCTCTGTCAAAGACGAGCGCTGAGTTGCCCAAATCTCCATGGGATCATGCTCAACCCAGCCAGGTTTCGGGTATATCTGGCTAAATTCTCGCTGCGCCTTACTTACAATATTAGAGCTCTGATTAAAGATGATGGCACGAGAGCTTGTTGTTCCCTGATCCAAAGCAACAACCACTTGTTTACTGTTTTCCATCTGCTTTTAAATCCTTAAATTGCTGGTCAATGTTCGCTTTTGTTCGTACAACCATTATCGAAACAAATATTTATCATAAATGCAACATTTATATTATCAAACCTTGCTAACCTCGGATAAATACCCTGAAAATACAATGAGTAAATGCCAATTATAGCAAAAATCATCACTTCTTTTTATGACCAATAAGTAGAAATTTAACAATTACGCTAAAAATATTGTTCGATTTTTATTGAGCACTATGTTTATATAATAACCAATACACTCGAACGAGCATAATGACCACAAAACGAACATAGGTATTAATATGCAGGATAATGAGACGAAATATGATTTAGTTGTTATTGGCGGCGGCATAAATGGTGTTGCAATAGCAAGTGATGCCGCAGGTCGCGGACTAAACGTCGCATTGTATGAAATGAACGATCTGGCCTCAGCCACCTCTTCCGCGAGCAGCAAACTAATTCACGGTGGACTTCGTTACCTTGAGCATTATGAGTTTCGTTTGGTGAGTGAAGCACTCGCTGAACGAGAAGTGCTGCTAAAAAATGCACCTCACCTTGTGGCCCCTCTTCGATTTAGGTTGCCTCACCGTCCACATTTACGTCCGGCTTGGATGATTCGTGCCGGTCTTTTTCTCTATGACAACATTGGCAAGAGAGTGTCTCTACCCGCCAGTCATGGTGTCAAATTTGACCAAAATGGCCCTTTGTTGCCAGAGATGTCTCAAGGCTTTGAATATTCAGACTGCTCAGTAGACGATGCTCGTCTGGTGGTAATCAATGCCAAGTTAGCAGAGGAGAAAGGAGCCAAAATTCACACTCGTGCTCAATGCACTAACGCAACTCGCAACCAAGATGGCTGGTTGATTGATATTAAAGACAGCATAAGCGGTGAAACTCAGCAGGTTAAATGTAAAGCCTTAGTCAATGCAGCGGGTCCTTGGGTTGATAAGTTTTTTGATCAGCAGTTAAAAATGCCGTCACCGCGAGGAATTCGTCTGGTAAAAGGCAGTCATATCATCGTGCCGCGCATGTACCAAGGTGACCATGCCTTTATTCTACAAAACCAAGACCAACGAATTGTGTTTGTACTCCCCTATCTGGACAAGTATTCGGTTATCGGCACCACTGATGTGGAGTTTAAAGGCGATCCCAAAAAGGTAGTAATTGATGATGATGAAATAAACTACCTATGCGATATTGCTAATCAACACTTCATTGATAAAGTTTCACCACAAGATGTGGTTTCGACTTGGTCAGGAGTTAGACCACTGTGTGAAGATGAGTCTTCAGATGCACAAGCCGTTACTCGAGACTACACCATCGAGTTGGATGATGAGTTAGACGATGCCCCGCTACTTTCCATTTTTGGTGGCAAGTTAACCACCTATCGTAAACTGGGTCAGGCCGCGGTGGATCAACTTGCCCCCTACTTTCCATCCATGACACCAGCATGGACAAAAGAGGCCATTTTGCCTGGGGGAGAGTTCACCTCTCGAGACTCTTTACAACTTTCATTCATCAATGCTTATCCTTGGGTTCAAGATGATATTTTAGCTCGCTGGGTAAGAGCATATGGAACACGTGTCAATCTATTCATGGCAGGAAAAGAGTCTCTACAACAGCTCGGTCAACACTTTGGCCACGGTTTATATCAAGCTGAAGTGGACTACCTGATTCATCATGAGTGGGCAATATCTGTAGAAGATATATTGTGGCGAAGAAGTAAACTTGGATTGGAATTCACCTCTAGCGAAATAGAGCAACTGCAAAACTATTTGGATCTGGATAAAAGTAGTGCTGATACGACTGTTAACTCAAGTGTTGATGCTGAAACCGATCAACAACCCGTAAACTACGCATAATTCAATCACCTCAACCACGATAACGAGTAACAGTTAAATCCAATGCCTCAATGAATTATCAGATAAACGGATGATTCATTGAGGCAACTCTTTTTATTACTTCAACCCAGCCTCTCGCAGTCGTCTGTATAAGGTATTCCTACTGATATTTAATGCCTTTGCCGTTGCAGAAATATTGCCATTTTCCCGCAAATAGACCTGATGCCAGTTAGATTGATTTTCTCTCTCTAACGGTAACGGAAGACCAGAATCCAACGGATGGTTCATCTCATCCGTTTGAGGATAATGAAGATCAAATGAATCATTCGGCAGAAGATTACTGTTATTTCCTGAACCCTGACTTGGCGAAAACCGACTGGTATGTTGCGACTCAGCCACCGTCAATGAAGCACGACTGTTTTCAAAATCACTCAGAAAATCGTCAGGAAGGTGTTGTACCGTTATGGTGTCTGGCTCCGCCATCGCTAAAGCAATTTGAATGACATTCACCATTTGGCGAATATTTCCCGGCCATGGGTGAGAACGAAACATGGACAGCACCTCAATGGAGATGGTCGCTTGGCTATTATCAGAGGCGTACTTATCGAGCAAATACTGTATCAAAACATCTTTATCAGTCCGTTCCCGCAAACTAGGCAGAGTAATGTTTAAACCCGATACTCTGTAAAACAGATCTTGGCGAAACTGCCCAGACGCCACATCTTCTTTTAACTGCCTGTTGGTCGCAGAGACAAGTTTAAAATCAACAGGATAAGAGGTTGTTGAACCTAAAGGGGTCACTTTTCGTTCTTGCAGTACTCTTAACAACCTAGCCTGCACTTTTAGCGGCATATCCCCCAGCTCATCCAAAAACAGAGTGCCTTTATCTGCCTTTCTGATTAAACCAACATAACCTTTATTATGGGCACCGGTAAACGCTCCTTTCTCATAACCAAACAGTTCAGATTCAACAAGCTCAGACGGGATTGCCGCGCAATTTACCGCAATGAGAGCAGCGTCTCGCCGTTCACTTGCAAGATGCAACGCGTTAACGAACACCTCTTTACCTACCCCTGTTTCGCCATGTATCAATATGGGGATATCGGTATCTAGGATTTTTCTCGCTTGCAATATGGCTTTGGATAATCGCTTATCCCCCATATCTAAACGTTGAAGATCCAAAACTTGTTGCTTTTCATTAGACGCCTTCGGTTTCGTGCCTTTTCGAAAGTCCAATAATCTGCCTTTAGGAATAGAAGGAGGAATAACAATGCCATGAAATTTAAACTGCTGACGACATGAAAAGGTCAAAGGCGTATACGCTGGATGCGATAAAAGTTGCGACAGTTTCACATCAAACAGTTGTTCAATGCTCTGTAAGCCCAAGTCGCCACCGAGTACCACTTCTGCCCGGCGATTGGCCGATATCACCATCCCTTTCTCGTCAAATACAAGCAGAGAAGACCATTGACTATCAATATTGTCAGCACTGGTGTTAAACCAAAATAGGAAATGTTCTGTATGAAATTGAGAGACAATTAACTGGTTTTCAATCGCTTGTGACATCAATTTTACCATTCCTAGAGTATGTGCCGTTGGAATGTAGGCATCACTAGAAATGGACAGAACACCCGTCATACGGCGCTCGGCATCAAACAATGGAGCAGCAGAGCCGGTCATAAATCGATTGGACAACAAAAAGTGTTCATCATGGAACACCTGAACAATGGAGCCTGTTTCGAGAGCGGTTCCTATTGCATTGGTTCCCAGAAGAGACTCTTTCCAGTGAACACCATGACCAAACACTCTTTGACTCTGTTTATTTTTGCTCCAATGATCACCCCAAGAATTGAGCAACTGGCCGTTAGTGTCTGCAAGCATCACAATACAATTGCTGTTAGACAACAAGTTGTCATAAAAAGGCAGCACCTTCTGTTGAGTGGCACTGACCAAGCCGTGATTTTCATCAAGAACATGATTAAGTTCATTGCTGGTGTTGATCTCAATGATAGGCTCGCTGCTGTGGGTTAAGCCGGCTTCTCGGCAACGCTGCCACGACTCACGAATAATGGATTGTCGTTCCGATTTCATACTGTTTTTTACTCTCTGTACAGCAACACAGTCGCTTCTTATACCCAAAAAACCACTATGTTCGTTTACATACACTGTTCCGCTATTGTTCAGTCACCGTAACACCAAATGAACACAATGAACACATTTATGTAACATACTAGATTATTAACTCAACTCTAAGTTATTGACTTATAGAAGACCTCTATTTCGAAATAATTAAATAAACCCTTTAATATCATATTGATATCAAATAATGTTGCAATTTTGTTAATCTAAATCATTTTTTGGCACGACTTTAGCAATAACGAACATTAGCGAAAATAAATATGTTCGAAGTAAGGAGAACTAAGTGTCATTAACACTGGAGCAGGTATGCAAATCGTTTGACGGTGAGGATCATATTATTGATGCCAACCTGGTATTCGAACCGGGATCGTTTAATGTTCTTCTCGGCCGAACGTTGGCAGGAAAAACATCCTTGATGCGTTTGATCGCTGGACTCGATAGACCAACATCAGGTCGCATCTTAGTGAATGGAACCGATGTAACCACCACACCCGTTAGAGAGCGAAATATCTCTATGGTGTATCAGCAATTTATCAATTATCCAAACTTATCGGTGTTTGAGAATATCGCCTCACCATTAAGACTGGCGGGTATGTCTGATAGCGACATTAAAGAGCGCGTTCACTCAACGGCTGAAATGTTAAGAATTACCGACTATCTCACTAGAAACCCATTAGAGCTCTCTGGGGGACAGCAGCAGCGTACCGCTATGGCGAGAGCGCTTGTTAAGGATGCAGAGATAATCTTATTTGATGAGCCGTTAGTTAACTTGGACTACAAGTTACGTGAAGAGCTTCGCCAAGAAATGCGCGAACTATTTAAAACACGCCATACCATCGCTATATACGCCACGACCGAACCTAATGAAGCCTTAGCCTTAGGTGGCACAACCACGATTCTGCATGAAGGTAGAGTGATTCAGTCTGGTGAAACCACCGCGGTATACCATCAACCCAATACCGTCATTTCAGCCAGCTTGTTCAGCGAACCACCGATTAACTTGATGAAAGGTGAGGTCACGGATGCGGAAGTCAGTTTCGACCAAGATGCTCACTTCCCTCTCAATCAGTCACTCAAGCACCTTGAAAAAGGCAGCTACATATTTGGTATACGACCAAGCCACCTCAGCTTGTTACCCAAAAATGATGATGATGTAGAACTCACCGTGACTGTTGAGGTTGCCGAAATTAGTGGTTCAGAAACCTTTTTACACCTAAGAAATAAGCACTTTGAACTGGTCCTGCATATACCTGGTGTTCATCGCTACAACGTGGATGAAGTTATCAAAATATATATCCCTATTCATAAGTTTTATGTTTTTGGCATGGATGAAAAACTGCTCCATGCCCCTAGTCCAATTTTAAGAGGGTAATCCGGTATGGTTCAGATCACGCTGAATTCGCTTGCTCATACATACGATAAAGCACCTAACGACGAGTCCATCTATGCCATTAAAGAGATGACTCACACATGGGAACAAGGGGGAGCTTTTGCCCTATTAGGGCCGTCAGGCTGCGGAAAATCCACGCTGCTTAACATTATCTCCGGCCTGATGAGTCCTTCAAATGGCGAGGTTTTGTTTGACGGTAAAAAAGTAAACCACCTTCCTCCTCAAGAACGCAATATTGCTCAGGTTTTTCAGTTTCCGGTGATATACGACACGATGACGGTTTATGACAATTTGGCCTTCCCTCTAAGAAATATGAAGGTTAACAAAGACAAAATTCACACTAAAGTCACCGACATTGCCAATATCTTAGAACTTACGCCAGTACTGACAAAAAAAGCGCAGTACCTTACCGCAGATGAAAAACAGAAAGTATCGATGGGAAGAGGTCTGGTTCGAGATGATGTTTCTGCCATCCTCTTTGATGAGCCATTAACCGTCATAGACCCACAATTAAAATGGAAACTAAGACGCAAGCTTAAGCAGATCCACCAGCAGTTCAATATCACGATGGTTTACGTGACTCATGATCAGCTTGAGGCTTCCACCTTTGCCGACAAAATCGCCGTTATGTACAACGGCCAAATCGTGCAGTTCGGCACACCGCGAGAACTTTTTGAACGTCCAAACCACACTTTTGTCGGCTACTTTATAGGCAGCCCGGGCATGAACCTTATTGACGTAACGGCAACAGAACATGGCGTTGCATTTGATGAGATAGAATTGCCATTGGCTCCTCAGCTCAGAGAGGTACTCGCCAAAAGTCACAGCCAAAACCTAAAAATAGGCATTCGCCCGGAATTTGTTCATGTATGGGAGCAACCCAACGCATCGGCAATGAAGGCCTTGGTCTCCCATGTGGAAGATTTGGGAACCTACAAAATTCTCTCTCTAACTCTTGGTCAGCAGCAAATAAAAGTGCGGTTACAAGAAGATCAGCCGGTTCCTCAAGGTCATGCCTATATCAGCTTTCCAGAGCAGTGGACCATGTTGTATCTCAATGATTACTTAGTTTCCACGGGAGAAGAACATGAATAAAGTCGTCAACAACAAGGCGTGGTTTCTGGTATTACCGGTATTTTTGCTGGTTGCGTTCAGCGCCATCGTGCCGCTAATGACCGTTGTTAACTATTCCATTCAGGACATTTTTGACGCTGATACAGCTTATTTTGTCGGCACGGAATGGTACAAAGAGATGCTTAATGATGAACGTTTGCAAGGTGCATTATTACGCCAGTTCGGTTTTTCATTTGCCGTACTATTGATTGAAGTACCGCTGGGCATCGCCGTTGCGTTAACCATGCCGACCAAAGGCAAATGGTCTGCATTTTGTCTCATCGTTCTTGCGGTTCCGCTACTTATTCCTCTTAACGTAGTCGGCACTATCTGGCAGATTTTTGGCCGTGCAGATATTGGCTTATTTGGTTGGGCGTTGAATTCTATCGGCATTGACTACAACTATGCGGGCAACCCTATTGATGCATGGCTAACGGTCTTGTTAGTGGATATCTGGCACTGGACATCTCTTATTGCGCTTCTGTGTTACTCAGGTCTTCGCGCTATTCCGGATGCATATTATCAAGCCGCCAATATCGACCGAGCGTCCACATGGTCAATCATTCGCTATATTCAGTTGCCTAAGCTAAAAAATGTGCTGCTTATCGGTGTGCTTATCCGTTTCATGGACAGCTTTATGATCTACACCGAACCGTTCGTACTTACCGGAGGAGGCCCCGGAAACTCAACCACCTTCCTCAGTCAGGCACTAACAAAAATGGCGATTGGTCAGTTCGACATTGGCCCCGCAGCCGCTTTTTCTATCATCTATTTTCTTATCATTTTATTGGTCAGCTGGGCTTTCTATACCGCAATGACCCACAGCGAAAATAAGTAAGAGGCGCAATTATGACCAAATCTAAATATACCCGACACTTACAGATATTCGGCTTAGCCCTTTATATTATCTGTTTAATGTTGCCGATTTATTGGCTGCTAAACATGTCGTTTAAAGAGAACCAAGAGATATTAGGTGGCTTGAGTTTCCTACCTAACACTTGGACTCTGGATAACTACCGAACCATATTTTCTGATCCTTCTTGGTATATGGGGTATGTCAACTCCATCATCTACGTGGTGATGAACATGTGCATCACCCTGCTTGTGGCCTTACCTGCGGCTTATGCGTTTTCACGTTACCGTTTTGTTGGTGATAAGCATCTGTTTTTCTGGCTGCTAACCAACAGAATGGCTCCTCCCGCGGTGTTTTTGCTGCCCTTCTTCCAGCTTTACTCATCAGTGGGGCTGTTCGACACACACATTGCGGTCGCTTTAGCACACTGTCTGTTTAATGTGCCATTGGCGGTATGGATTCTGGAAGGCTTTATGTCAGGCGTGCCACGGGAGATCGATGAAACCGCCTATATTGATGGCTACAGTTTTCCTAAGTTCTTTGTGAAGATTTTCTTACCCATGATCCGTTCAGGCATTGGCGTGTCGGCATTCTTCTGCTTTATGTTCAGCTGGGTAGAACTGCTACTGGCACGAACATTAACGTCCGTAGACGCAAAACCAATCTCAGCCGTGATGACTCGAACCGTCAGTGCCTCCGGTATTGATTGGGGAGTTCTTGCCGCCGCAGGTGTGCTAACGATTCTGCCGGGCATATTGGTTATATGGTTTGTTCGTAATCACGTGGCAAAAGGATTCGCGCTAGGTCGCGTATAAGGAGAACAGTATGAGTTGGATGGCTTGGACCACCCCATCAGCACTATTTTTTACAGGTATCGCTTTGATTCTTATCACTATGACGGTACTTGAAATCAAATTTCCATGCGTAGAGCGCAAAGGCTTTTTGCCTATTACCACTACGCGAGGTGATCGCTTATTTATCGGTTTACTTAGTTCGGCATTTATTCATTTGGGTTTTGTGGGATTAAGCGAAATGAGCATCTGGGTGCCGTTTACAGTTTCTGTAATTTGGCTGTGTACCGTACTTAAGTGGGGATAACAAAAACGTAATACCAATAACGTAGAACGACACCTACCGTCAGCTTGGTTGCTTTCGGTAGGAAACATACTCATAACAGGAGTTTAAATAACAATGCAAACGGATATGAAAAAATCTTACCTAGGACGCTGCTTGTCTATCGCTATCGCAATGGCCGCACTGTCACCAAATGCTTATGCTGATATGTCGGCAGCAAAAAAATGGCTGGATTCAGAGTTTACTCCATCAACATTATCTAACTCTGAGCAGCAACAAGAGATGCAATGGTTCATCGATGCCGCTAAACCTTTCCAAGGAATGGAAATAAATGTCGCCTCCGAAACCATCACTACGCATGAGTACGAAGCCAAAACATTAGCAAAAGCCTTTTATGAAATTACAGGTATTAAGGTCAATCATGACCTGATCCAAGAAGGTGATGTTGTTGAAAAACTGCAAACACAAATGCAGACAGGCCGTAATATTTACGATGCCTATATCAATGACTCCGATCTTATTGGTACACACTTCCGTTACGGAAAAGTCGTGCCAATCAGTGATTTTATCAAAGGAGACGGTAAAGAAGTCACCAACCCAATGTTAGATCTTCCTGATTTTATTGGTTTAGACTTTACCACCGGTCCGGATGGCAAGATTTATCAATTACCTGATCAACAATTTGCTAACTTATATTGGTTCCGTGCAGATTGGTTTGAACGTGAGGATCTTAAAGCGAAATTCAAACAAGCTTACGGTTATGAGTTAGGTGTACCACTAAACTGGTCTGCGTATGAAGATATTGCTGAGTTCTTTACCGACAAAGTAAAAATGATTGATGGTAAACCAGTCTATGGTCACATGGATTACGGTAAGAAAGACCCCTCTTTAGGCTGGCGTTTTACTGACTCATGGTTCTCTATGGCTGGCGCAGGTGATAAAGGAATACCTAATGGCTTACCTGTTGATGAATGGGGCATCCGCATTGAAGGCTGTCAACCTGCTGGTTCTAGCGTTTCACGCGGGGGAGCAACCAATGGACCTGCTGCTGTTTACGCCACAACCAAATATGTTGACTGGCTCAAACAGTATGCGCCACCTGAAGCACAAGGCATGACGTTTGGTGAAGCTGGCCCTGTTCCTGCACAAGGTTCCATTGCTCAACAGATTTTCTGGTACACCGCGTTTACAGCCGATATGACCAAACCGGGATTACCTGTAGTGAATGAAGATGGTACGCCAAAATGGCGTATGGCTCCATCACCAAGAGGTCCATACTGGGAAGATGGTATGAAACTGGGTTATCAAGATGCGGGCTCTTGGACCTTCTTAGACAGCACACCTCTAGACCGTCGTAAAGCAGCATGGCTCTATGCTCAGTTTGTTGTATCAAAATCGGTTAGTTTGAAGAAAACTCTGGTTGGCTTAACACCAATTCGTGAGTCAGACATCAACTCTCAGGCGATGACCGATATTGCTCCAAAACTGGGTGGCTTAGTTGAGTTTTACCGTAGCGATGCACGTAAACAGTGGACTCCTACAGGAACCAATGTGCCAGACTATCCAAAACTTGCTCAACTTTGGTGGCAATATGTATCTGAAGCGGCGAGTGGAGAGAAAACACCTCAGCAAGCTTTAGATGGATTAGCGAAAGCGCAAGATAAAGTATTGCGCCGCCTAGAACGCAGTGGGGCTCAAGGAGAGTGTGGTCCTAAACTTAACCCTGAGAAAGGGGCTGAGTACTGGCTATCACAACCTGGTTCGCCTAAAGCGAAACTGGCTAACGAGAAACCACAAGGTAAAACAATTGCTTATAAAGATTTAATCGCACAGTAATTGTCAGCCTAAATAAACTAAGTGCCAGACTCTAGCAAAGAGCTGGCACTTTTTTATTAACGCCAAAACGGTTTATTTGCTTCCGCTTTTGCCTGTTCATGTGTAATGCCAACATCTTCAAGCATAAAGTCAGACTGTGCCGCTAAGTGTTTTCGCGTGGACCAGTTTCGCTGCCAGCGTGTTATAAGCGTATAGAAATACTTAACCGTATTCTTTACAAAATATACCGCTCTATATTCAACACTGATTAATGCATGACTCATAACGCTCTCCTTCACTGACTTGATAACGTTATATTGGTCTATACTCTATTTTGCTTCAAACGATAGAAATTGATGGTCAGTTAAGGAAAACTAATGTGAAACAAAGCATGCCTCCGCTACAAAGTTTGTATTACTTTTATTGTGCAGCCAATAAAGGCAGTTTCAAGGATGCGGCAGAAAGCCTGTTCGTCACCCCTGCCGCAGTAAGCCAACAAATACGCCAACTGGAAGAGTGGCTAGGATGCGATCTATTTATACGTCAGCATCGCAATATCACGCTCACCGACGAAGGGGTAAAACTGTTTCACTCAGCGAGTAAAGGCTTTGCCGAAATACAACATGGCGTCAAATCATTGAGCAAAGACCCCTATCCTCACCGTCTTTCTATCTCTACCCACCCTTCTTTTGCCCAACACTGGTTAATGCCGAGACTCAATCACTTCAGAGCGGATAATCCAGAGATCTCCTTGCTGATGGACCCAAGAAATGAGCTGGTTACTTTTGATGATGATTCCGTGGATCTCTGTATTCGATACGGTAAAGGAGATTATAAAAACCTTCAGAGTATCTGGTTAATGGATGAGGAGCTTTACCCTGCTTGTCACCCTAGATACCAACAAGAGCATCATCTATTTCAGATGTCAGATCTTGCTCATGCTAACCTTATCGAAGATGTGTGGCCCGATATGGATTGGAGAAGCTGGCTAAGCAACTTATCTATCGAGAACACCAAGCCAACATTAAAATATAATGGTTCAAGTTATATTCTGGAAGGGGCATTAGCCGGACAAGGCGTAGCACTGGTAAAGCATAGCCTTGCTTATCGCTATATACGGGACGGTCAACTGGTACGGATTGGCCAGCAATCAGCGAAGTCTAACTACAGTTACTATTTATGTGCACCAAAAAGCCACTTTAAACGAGAAAAAGTGGCTATATTTTGTCAATGGTTACAGTCTCAAATTCAACTGTTTACAGAGATTAGCTAGCAAGATTACAAGGCTAACATCTGTTTGCGTACAGTGAAGAAAATCTTACTGGCTTGTAGCAAATTCAATCCAACCACAAGCCAGTTAAGCATTAAGGAAAGACCCATAGTAAAAGAGAGTGATGGCACAAAAAACGACACCGCGATGCTGGCTAAAACCAAAACATATAACCAGTATTGAACACGGCACTGCTTGCGACTAATCAGACGATAATGATCCGGTAGCAGCATCATGGCTGAGGGGTTTTGCATGGCAATAGGTTGCAAATGTAGACTTATTAAAAAAGGGACAATTTTTAATAACATACCTTGCATGATTCCAACGATAAAACCCAAGCCGATGATCAATGCAACCAACACCTCTAACTTAACTTGCCACATCGGTGATGCATACTCCATCGCGATGACAAGTAAACTGGCCAATATCAGGCAGGCAAACCCTGACTGCCAATAATTAACCACAACATCCGGCAGCTTTCTTTTTCTTTGTGCTAAACGAGAAAGAGCAACGGCGGCATAAAGTATGGCAATACTGGCAAGAAACATCGCAAAATAGGTCAGATCATAGGCAAGAAACGTCGCCAATGTCATCGCTACCAATCCAACAACCGTAGATGCCGTTAGGCCAACACGCCACAACCGAGGAAAGACAGGGGTGACATGAAACATGGGGATAACCTGAAAGCTGACCGCCATCATAAGTAACAGCACCCAGCCAAACAAACCTAAACTGGCATGTAGATGAGTAAGACTCTTGCCTACCGTAGGCTGGAAACCCCACAAATAGCTTGATAACAGCAGCAGTCCAACCACCAGCAGTAGGGCTAACGCGGACACCGCCATCAGTATTGGCGTTCTGGTCTGTTGACCACTGGCATTTCGTATTAATACCCACAGAATGGAGACGATAAAATAACCCAAACTCATTGCCAATACGACAAAACTCGCCATCAAGGATATCCAACCTAGAAACCCTGCGCACAGCAACAGTGTTCCGGCGGTTAGCCCTGCATGAATCAACAACAGAGACCATTTACTGGTAGGAATGGGGGCACCACACAACACCGGCATAACCTGATATAGAGAGCCAATCATCACCATTGCCATGACACCGAGAGCAAAAAGATGCGTAATCGCCAGCGAAGCCGGCAACCAGCGACTCAACCAGATCGTACTGCCTTGATCGATAAACAGCAGTGACGCCAGAATGGCGAACAGAGGCGCCGTTAAATAAAAGCGCAGTGGTACGTGCAACTCAGGGATTGCGTCAAAATTAAGTCCTGTCATTCGCATGCAATGCAGTCCTTACATAGTGTTCACACTTAACATCACCTAAATGCCAGATATAGATATGGTGGCAGCTTTCTTGTAACTGCTGATGTTGAAAGGCATATTTTTCACGCAACATATCATAGAGAGGGACGGGTTCGCGTCGATGAAATACATGCAATACCGTTCCCTTAGACATAGTGGCAAGCGTATTACATATCTCTCTCATCGGTTGTGGTGGTTCCAGCTCGCTCACATCAAGATAGGTAACGTTAACCATTATTTATCATTGTCGCATGAAACCGAGGTGTTCTTCATTTGGCCCACAATCTCCGCTCCATTGGCTAAATGGTTGTCTGACATAGGGTAAAGAATCTGCTCTTCTTTCATATTGTGCTGCTGTATTAGCAACATAACACTCTCGATAATCCCCATAGCTCTGTCAGTATCTTGCGTTTGAATGGCCTGCTGCATCTGGTCAAACATCGCTCGAACTTGACTATGTTCTTGACGCATAACCATGGTTGGTCCGCCAGTCATACCGGTTTGCTTCTCAAACTCAGGAAACAAAATATCTTCCTCTAACGCAAAGTGGTGCTGCGTTTCCGCATCAAACTTGTTCCACGCTGCTTCAAAATCCGTCCAATTTGCCTTTGCAAGAGCCCCTTCCGCGTCCACTAAAAGATCATCACAGTTTTTGTGATGCTCAGTCATAAATTCTTGAATGTTCGACATAACTCTCTCTTTACCTTTATCCGAAAAAGTAAATATAGAGGTTATTATTGATAAAATATATACCTTTAAAGGTGTATATCTCTAAGTGATCACACAATATTCCACTCTCAATAGGCGTGGGCTCTGTGACTTGCAGAGCATCAGATCAGTTGATTGTCCGAGTTGGTGCAGGAATACTTCTACGCAAGCGATCCACTTTCCGGTTTCGAGAGAAAAAGGCCTCAACTTCAATCAATACACCAGGGTTGGCTTTGTAATTGTACTCTCTAGGGGCATCAACCTGTGAAGTGATGGCTAGAAACAACCAGTTCTTATACAACTTGTGACGCCAAGTTGCTGATAACCAATAGTTGCCGATCTCATCAGACGCTTTTGGCTCAATATCAATACCAACCGAGTACTCCATTAAATGTTCTCTGTTGATTCGATCAGCTAAGACAACTTGCTGCAACAGCTCCCAGCCATAATCTTCATAAAGATACTGGGCACTAGAGTTAAGGGATAGAATCGTTGAGTGATTGTCATTCACTGGATAGAAAAAATTCAGTTCTGTAAGTGACCCTAAACCAATAGAGTGGTAATAGAATAACTCTTGTCTGAACTGCGTAACCCAGTCGTCGGTTACGTTCTCTACGCGTTGTAACTCGGTACGAACAAACGGGTCGATTGGCCAACGTATTTTGATACCGATATCAAACTTAGTTTTCCAGTGTTTAATTTGGTCCCCTTCTAAACGAACACCACCAATCGCTCCTTCATTAGAAGTGGTTGTCCTCCCCCCTCCTAAATCACGCTGCTTGTTCTCTAACGAATCATAGTCATCTGGGTCGGTATCAAATATTAGGTTCCAGTTCTCTTCTACATGGGGTAAGTCCACTCGCACAGAAACACGCCCCTTTGAGTCAAAATCGCCTCGGTGGGTGTAATTAAAGTTAGTACGGAGGCGTAAATAGCTGCGATTTTCTAACTGCTGCTCATCTTCATCTTTTGCTAAGCCGTGATCAATATAGGTACTAAAGTCATGAACCATGGTGGCGAAGTAGCTTTCTGTTGCATCGGCCCAGTTATCGTCTATTGGCGGGTGCATCTCTTCGATGTAGTCTTGAAGAATAACGGGCATATTGGATAACGAGCTTTTCCCAAACTCAACACCAGAGGCTGGTTGAGCAGAAGCGTAACTGGGTAATAGCAAAACAAACAAGTAGATTGGAATACGCACCACCACATTAAGCAGCCGTATAAATGTGGTCGGCAGCAAAAGCTTTGCGTAACAATAGCGGTTGATGTCCATACTCTTTTGTTTAATAGGCGTCATCTCCTACAACACATTCTTGTGTAATATCCAGTTCCTTCTCAGCATAACCCTAGGGTCTGTTGACCTTTCGCGACTATCATTTTGATTATAGACGAAATCAAAAAAGTAATGCATTACATCGCAATTGGTTAACTGAGAGGCAAGCGACTCAAAAACCGATCTTAACTTGGATAGCCTCAACATGTGGTATAAGGTTAATTAAGGTATATATAGCTTGTAGCAACTATACTTTACAAATGACCTAGCGAAATTTACAGAGCATTAGTGAATAAAAAATATGAAAAAAACAGCAACGAATATTTATCTAAAACTTATGGCGACTATCCTCACTATAGTGCCATTAGCGGCTAACAGCAGCGAATACTCGGTAGGTTTTGGCCCCATCACGCTTGGCGATCTGTCGATTACCTCAAGCTGTGAACAGCAGGTATGCCAATATAAATCACGCGCAAAAGGCTCTTTTCTATTTATTGATGCCGATGTGGAAGAACAAGGCGTATATAAAGTGGAAAGTGATCAAATTGTTCCCGTGTACACAAGCTATGAAGAAGAAATTGGCTCTAACCACCGTTCGTACAGTTATGATTTTCGCACTATGGAGATGAAAAACCGTCTCAAGAACACTCAGGAATCCATGGAAGAAGCCGCTTATCCGTTCACACTATTGCTTCAGCAAGTCACTTTAGACATCCAAAACAATAACTTAAAGAGACAGTACACTTATCTGCTAAAGCAAAAAATAAAACCTGTCGATTTAGGTTATTACGAGACCAAAACAACAGAAGATGGCATTCGCCATTACATCACCGTTGCCAAGAAGAAATCCGATCTAGAATTTGTCCTGCTGCAACAAGGCGGTCAGGTTAAGTTAGAGAAGCTCTACTACGGTAATTTCTGGTTAACGCAAAAGAGGCCGTAAAAACCGCTAACGATCCTGCGAAAAGCGTTCTTGCGAATACACGCACCTCTAACTTTTGGCACTTCTAACTTTGCTAACGCTTTAGTTCACGTACAAGTCAAACAAGCTACTAAAACGATTCATTATAAATCACCGGCAATTTACTGTGCCACTTATCCCATATGCGAGGAGTCGTAACCAGCTCTGCTATAAAATGGGCCACGTTTATACGGCTTGTTTTTTGTGAATCAAAAATAGGGTCATGCTGCGGCGAAGCATGTAGGTGGTATGGTGTAACCTGAGTATGGTCAACCAAGCTGTCAGGGCGTACTGCTGCCCACTCAATAAACTTAGAAAGCTGTTTATGCTGAGCTTGTAAAAACAGCGCGGCTTGTTCATTGTCAACATGAGGAGGTAAAGTGACTCTCAACAGTGAGACTATCGCTCTATGGGCCATGGACACTTTTTCTCCCTCAACTTGATTCTGAAACCCTGTGGTGCTCATTAATACCAGTTTTATCGGTGTTGCTGGTTGGATAGCATTGATTGATCGGTACACACGTTTTATCGCGTCTGTCACCAGACGCCGAGGCTGACCGAATATTCCCTTAAAGGTTAAATTATGCCCCAAGCATGACACTACAGCCTCACATCCTTGTACTTGCTCTATCATTTGCTGATCGGTCAGATCCAGTACACTCGCATATGTCACTTCAACCAGATCGCTATCTGTAATCATCGACGATAGATCTTTGGATGAACGAACGATGATTCTTACCCGCTGCCGTCTCTTAATTAACTGCTCTACAACCAAACGACCCGTCGCCCCTGAAGCACCTAGCACCAATATCCTCATAACTTCTCCTTGCTTGAACTCAATTACCAAGTAGTATGCCTATGTATTAATGGTCAGTTAACTGCCAATTATCGCATGGAGCTATACAAAAACGTATGAACTGGAATTCTGTTTGTTTTGATTGGAATCGCACACGAGCCTTTTTGGTAACAGCGCAAGAAGGGTCTTTATCGGCAGCCGCGAAAGCTTTAAACATGACCCAACCAACACTCAGCCGGCAAGTGGCCGCTTTAGAGAAAGAGCTGGGAATTTCACTATTTGACAGAATAGGACAAAAGCTTGTGCTCACTGCTGGAGGAGTCGAGCTGCTAGAAGTTGCAAGACGAATGGGTGACGCCGCAAGTGACTTCTCTTTGGTTGCCAATGGTCAGTCGCAAATGCTCGAAGGGACAGTTGTTATCTCCGCCTGTGAGCTGGATGCCGTGTTTCGCCTACCCAAAATTATCGCCAAGTTGCGAAAAAAAGAGCCCGGAATCTCAATTGAGGTTGTGGTGACAAATAACGTAAGCGACCTCAAACGCAGAGAAGCGGATATAGCAATTCGAAGTTTCCACCCCACTCAACCTGACCTTATTGCCAGAAAACTAGGCGATGAAGTGGTTTGGCTGTATGGCACAAAAGAGTATTTGCAACCTTTCTCAACCGTAAAAACCTTGGCTGATGCTGAAGATTTGCAAGTGATTGGCTTTAGCAATAACAGCGCTATTATTGAAAAACTAAACCAGCAAGGTGGCCAGTTAACAGAAGACAACATTAAAGTGACCTCTGAATGTCAGTTGATGCAGCTAAATCTCTGTAAAGAAAGTCTTGGCCTTATCTATCTAACACAAGATATTGGAGATGCGGACAATCAGCTAGTACGAGCCTTTGAGCACTTGGTACGGCCTATTCATTTACCTGTCTGGATAGTTTGTCATCAAGAACTGCGCACCAACCTTCGAATTCGCCGAGTTTTCGACTTCGTTGCAGATGAACTTAAACAGTACTTGGCAGAAGCAACCGGCTAACATGGTCACCGATATCGCAGGCAACAAAACTCAGCAATATTCCACCTCCAGACATCAACGGGCTTTGTAAGAGTATACCGCGGTCGCACAGCGACCCGCCTTTGAATACTCTAGTGAATCACAGAGCTCGCTTACAATGGCTATCCCCCTTCCACATACCTGGTTATTTGAGATGTCAGGTATTAGATTGCTATGCTCAAACCCTCTACCGTTGTGCTCAACGACCAACACAAAGTGCTTTTTATCTGAGTCATGCTTGGCATTAAACGTTAACCACTTTTCATCACTTAATTGGTTCAGTTTTTCCTGACGCTGTTGAAAATACAGATAAAAACCATCTTCTTCTTGTTTCAGGTCGGATTCAAGCTCTAGTAATCCATGATCAATCGCGTTACTAAGCAGTTCAGACAACACGGTACAGATTAGATCTAAATGACTTCCTGCAATGATACCGTTCAAAACTTTTCTGACTTCATTCATCAAAATGACCTCCCTGATCAACGAAGCATCGAAGTGGATTGACAGGTCGCAAGGCAACTGACTTATATGCGCTTCTGCGGCATCGGTTCTTTCCGGACAGCCACTTATCAATGGGAAATCCAAAATTAAAATAGACAGATCATCGTCTACCGATCTGTTCGAATGATTGTGAACAGAGTGGTAAATCTTTGAGATAGTCAGAGATGAACAGCTCAAAACCTCTTCCAGTCTTGCCTCTCCAAACAGTTCACCGTGAGCATTCTTCGCTTCAATAACGCCGTCGGTATAACAGCACAGTTTTTGCTGAGGAAGCACCTGAATGACTTCTATATTCGCTTCAAACTCATTGCTCTTTAAGACGCCAAGAGGCATATGTTTAGATTTAAGTCTGCTCGCTACTGTGCCATCAGCGTTCAGTAAAAATCCATCGGGTAACCCTCCTCCCCAGAATGCGAATTCAAGACCACTGGCCTTAATTTCAAATACGCTGGCAGCCAGCATCATTCCAACCGGAAGAAACCTCTCCATCACCGAGTTAAGCTCAGTTACGATCTCCCCTAATGACAACCCTTTTTTAGCCATGCTAAAGAAATCCCGAGCAGCCGGAAGCGTTGAAATTGCGGCAGGAAGACCATGCCCAGTCGCATCGGCAACCATAATGTAGGCTCCACCATGAGGACGGCAAGCCGCAATGATCAAGTCACCATTAAATAGAGTTGATGGGGTTGATAAATAGTCGACTCCTGAGATGTTCTTTAAATGTAAGTTCATCTCATTTTTTAAGTTTGAAAATATCGAATCCGCAACAGAGTGCTCATATTCAATCAACTCATGAAACTGTTTCAGTTCATCTCTTTGTTGTTTCACCTCGTTGTGCATATGAGATATTCTGAAATGCGCCTGCACCTTAGCTTGAATAACGCTTTTCTCTACCGGCTTAAGTATAAAGTCGTCACCCAGAGATAAGCATTGTTCGAATGATGAGTCGTCATCCAGCGCAGTTAAAAAAATGATAGGAATGTGATGCTGCGGGAACCGTTCTCGGATTTCACACGCCGCAATAAATCCATTCTTAACCGGCATCATCACATCCAATAAAATAACATCCGGTAAAGCAGAAGCGTTCAGTAAAGCATCGATCAACTCTTGCCCATTGGCGTACATCTTAATGTCGCTAGCAATAGGCTTTAACAGCAACCGGCAAAGCTCTCTATTACTAGCTTGATCATCTACAATAATTACATTCATCGAAGGCTCTTAATCAATAATAAACTTCTTATCAAACCTCGATATCATTAGTATTTTCTTTACCTGAGGTAATGGGTTAGTTATACGGATCTCTAAATCCTTTTTTTCCAGATAGTTTTGCATGTTAAGTAGCATCCCTAACCCGGCGCTATCGATATAGTCCACCTTTCGAAAATCAACAGTAAAATCATACTCCTTATACTCTACGTAACTATTTCGAAACTCACTCACCATGTTAAAGCCGAAAGCGCCTTCTGCTGAAATAGTAATATGATTGCCATTTGTATCTACATCTGTTTTTACCATCTTTGTCTATCCCCGAGTTATGGCCGACATACCGCCCAGCCAAAAGTCACCTATAGAAAGCGATAGCAACATCGCAAATGCTATCGACTTATTAATCAGTACCTAACTATTTGGTTGCCAGTGTGAACTCATTTAAGGTGGAAGAAATTCCCTTGGCCATATCGCTCATATCCACGGCAATCTGAGAACTGCTGGTGATTTTTTTATTGGTGTTCTCAAGCAAATTAGTTAAGTAATCCTGTGCTTTTTTAAGCTCATTAATACTCATTGACTGCTGTTCGATCAAAGACGCTATTTCGTTTTGCTGCCCCACCGTTAATTCAATTGAACTGGTAATAAGCTCAATGCTCTGCTCGGTTTCATGGCTGCACCTTTTGCTGTTTTGAACTTCGACCTGAAGTTGCTCTACAGAGTCGACAGATATTTTGACCCGCTCGGTTAATTGGTTAAGCAAGTTACTTATCTCTACGGTGGAGTGATTGGTTTTTTGTGCAAGAACACGCACTTCATCCGCGACAACAGCAAAACCCCGACCTTGTTCACCGGCTCTTGCCGCCTCAATAGCAGCATTGAGCGCCAGTAAGTTGGTCTGCTCAGCTATGGTTTGTATTACGTCAATAATACTGTAGACATGCTCTGCAACCGTGCTCAGTTCTTGAACATTGGCCGATACTTTTTCAGACTCGATTGATGCCAACTCAACGGTTCTAATGTTCTCACTCACTGAGTTTAAACCTTTGCTTGCGCTCTGTTGGCTCTGACTTGCTGATTCAAGGGTTTGTGTCACCGTAAATGACACTTTATCAAAGGTGGCTACCAGCTCATCAGAGATTGCCGAGATCTCTTCGTATTTGCTTTTTTCATCCTGATAACTGCTGTTTACTTCATGGGACAAGGTTTCGACACGAGAAGATAAGTTAGTGATATTTACCGCACTCGTCTTAAGGCCTTTTACAACGGAAGAGAGCGCATGCCTCATGGATTGAACGTTCTTGGCGAGAATACCTAACTCGCTATTGTTAACCAGCATATTTATTTCAGAGCGCTCTTCCAGATCACCTTTACTGGTTGCCAAACTTACATCAACGAGCTTATGAATCGGGTTGGTAATCGTTCTTCCTATTACTGCGGTAACGAGAATACATATCGTGACACCGATTAGAGAGATATAAATAATATCCTGTTTTAGTACCTGTATGTTTTCTCCTGCGTACTGATTATAAATAAGTACTGCGTCATTCATGGAGTTAAGGGTTTCTTGATTGGCAAGCATGAATTGATCGACTTGCGCTTCCGTTGGTTTACTCGTTGAACTGATAAGCGCATTGGCCATCGATTTTTGTCTGTCCCACAACTGCTCTGTTTTACTCACTTGGTTGATAAACAGTTGAGCTTGATTGCTGGGTAACTCTAGCGATTTACTCATGGATATATCTTCGAATGTCTCTCCTCCATTTTTTAGAGCATTCAGAGACAACTCATACAGTTTTCCTGTGTTGTTGTAGTCCAGCGTAGCGTGAACCGAACGGTGACCTTCATAGACTGATAACATGATTTCGCTCGCGTACTTGGTCGTGAGCGTTCGTTGACGAGTAGCGATATTCATTATCGTACTGTCAATTTTGTTTTTTTCTAATGTTAAAATAATATCCGTTGCGATGAGGATAGTGGTTACAGCAAATAGGAACACTATCACCCCCAAACGCCGCGTTACAGAGAGCTTGGAGAGTATACTTTTCATTATTCTACCTATTACATATTAGCCAACTTATTTAACGTAGTTTAGATTTTGAGCAATGACAAACTAACACCTCTATTAACAAAACTATCATTTCAATAAGGTTCTAAATATGTACCGGAGAAATTAGAGGCTATTGGGGTTAAGAAGCGTCAGCAAAAACAGAAGGATTTCATTGTCTTGTGCCGAGACTAGACGTTTAAGATACATGACTTCGACCAAAGCATCTGACCATCCCACAAAGTCAGGATATCAGTGATTTAACGGCTTTCTGGGCTGAAATGCGAGATGTGTTTATGGGTGATTCCGAGCTCATCGATGAATGGTTAAACGATGCATTGCCCTCTTTGGATGGACGAGCTCCCATAGAGTTAGTACAAACGTTGGCAGGTAGAAAGGCACTTCGAGAAGTTATCGAGCGACTGCGCTATGGTGATTTTTCATGATTTTGTTTCGAGCCCTACACAAAAAAAATGCAAAGACATGGACTGACTACAAAAAAGGCAGCTCTTACAAAGTGGGGGCACGTTGGAACGTAGCATCAACCCCAGTGATGTATTTTAGCAGCAACGTACAAAATGCGATGCTGGAGCTTGGCAGTTATGTCAAATCCCCAAAAATAGCGAATAAATTGTTCGCCATTGGTGTGTTCGAATGCCCTACTTTAAAGCTGAAGGAAATCCAGCCAGAAGAGCTCCCAACGAATTGGCAGCAGTACCCATTTAACATCGCGACACAAAAAAACGGCACCGAGATATTGAATGACGAGAAGTACGATGGGTTAATTGCTCCATCAGCGACTATTAATCCAGAACTCGCGGCTTCAATGCAGAACGAATTGCGAAACTGTATCTACGCGAATGTCATCGTTAATCCAGAAAAAGACGCTCTGAAACGTATGACTCTGCTCGAAAGTTTCGAGCCTATTTACTCAAACAGAATGTTCATATAAACACCGAGTGCGAACCACAAGGGAGCATCGTTTTAACTTAGCTTTTGGAGTGACGCAAGATGATAACGCGACGACAATTGGGTAACAGCTCCTGCTAGGACAGGCACATTAAGTAACACTATTTATATTGAATGAAATCAAACACAAATACGCCATTGCACCACAGCCATCGAAGCGCAACATTATAAAAAGTTGCGTAGCGAATTAAGACAAGTCGCTAATAAAAACAAATATATAAAAAAATTCCTCTCAAAACACTAAGGTCATGAGAGGAATATCAGGGTATCAAGAATACAGTTCCATTACTCCGCTAAAGGAAGCATGCCCTGCCAAACAATTTGATGGTAACGGATAGGGTTAGTATCTCCTTCGGTATTAAATAGCATGACAATAGAATCTTTGTTTAAACCGATTTCTTGTGCTGCTTTCTTACCCTCAGGATGATTAGCCAATAAGTAAAGCAAACCCGTAGTGATAGCACCAGACTCTCCACTTATTACAGCAGGATCACCAGACAAAGGATTACCTAGCATTCTCATTCCTGTAGCAGAAACGTTATCATCAACAGAAGCAAACTGTTGAGTACAATCTCTTAAGATAGGCCAAGTTACTGGGTTAGGTTCACCACAAGCCAACCCTGCCATAATTGAATTTAGATCACCCGTGACATTGACCATTTCGCCAGCTTCACTAGTCCCAGAGCGATAAATACAATCTGCTGCACTTGGTTCTGCAATAATTGTTTTGAATGTATCTGAGCCTAACTCATCTGCAAGGCAACCAAGTACACCACCAGCCATTGCACCGACACCTGCTTGCAAAATAACGTGAGTGGGTAACTGCTCTAATTCTTTAGCTTGTTCAACGGCTTCTAATGCCATTGTCATATAACCTTGAGAAATCCATGTTGGGATCTTGTCGTAGCCTTCCCATGCCGTATCTTGAACCAACATCCAGTTGTTCTCTTGAGCGGTTTGGTTAGCTAGACGCACCGTATCATCGTAATTTACATCGGTCACGATACATTCCGCGCCTAAGCCCTTAATACGGTCAACACTTGTTTGTGCAGCACCTTTTGGCATATATACAACCGCTTTTTGGCCCATTTCTCTTGCCGCCCAAGCAACGCCTGTTCCGTGGTTACCCGCAGTAGCAGTAGTAAATACCAAAGGGTTTTCTAACTTTGAAGCCACTGTTTTTAAATTGATATCTGAAATATCTTCACCAAGGTGTTCGGCCAGTAGCTTTCCTAAAGCGTAAGAGCCACCAAGGACTTTAAATGCGTTTAGTCCAAAGCGTTTAGATTCATCTTTCACTAGGATAGATTTCACACCAAGCTGCTCAGCTAATTTAGTTAAAGAAACTAAAGGTGTTTCTTGATAGCCTTCTATTTTTTTATGGAAATCAAGCGCTTCCCTAGCGACCGACTCATTGAAGAGTGGCGATGTCTTACCCGTGTAAAACGTATTTTTTGATATCTTCAGCATAATAACTTCTTTCAAATGAGTAGTTGATAATAAGTAAAAATCGAGCGGCCATAGTAACTATGGCCTTTCCCACGGCTACTTATTAATGTAAGCAACTGCTTCGATTTCAACGAGCGCGTCTTTTGGAAGACGAGCGGCCTGTACGCATGAGCGTGCTGGCGCGTTTTCAGTTCCAAATATTTCTGTATACATTTCATTGAATGCAACAAAATCTTCCATATCAGCTAAGAAACAGGTCGTTTTAAGAACTGTATCTATAGAAGCGCCACTTGCTTCCAGTACAGCCTTAAGATTTTTTAACGATTGTAGTGCCTGCTCTTTGATCCCGCCTTCAGGAAAAGCCATCGTTGCAGGGTCTAAAGGTAACTGGCCTGATGTGAACACGAGTTCCTGGAATGCAAGTGCTTGTGAGTAAGGGCCGATTGCTGCTGGAGCTGAGTCAGTGTGAATTTTAGTTTTCATTGTATATCTCTCTTGTTTATTTTTGTGTTTTGAACTCGCGGTTATATATGTATATAGCGTGACGAGTAGTTTCAAAGCATTTAGATACGAGTGCAGCCGTCTCTTTAAGCTCAAAAATTCCATTTTCACAAAGCCGTTTTGTTATGGCTCTAATTTTTCTTGTACGGTTAATCGTTGCATTGCTATTAACGTCAGCGATTACTTTCTCTAGAGCGCTCTTTGACTCTATTTGCGAGATGAGTATCAAATGGTCTATACGATAAAACGTTCATGTCTGACCACTAATTAAACAGCACCTCCCAGCCAATAGTAAACAAAAGTTAACCGGAGTCCACACTCAACCTAATAGTCAAATAATGTTAACTATTAATGCTTGTGCATACAATCTTTTTTCTTGCTTTTATTTAAAATCGTGATTTTAAATGTCCTTTTAGTGCATTGGAAAGCACTACACTACTCACTAAACTGTTGTAACCCCCTTTGATGACAGGGAAAAATACGTATTACAGCCACGGATATGAAACTCGTCGTAAGTATTGTTCTTATTGATAAAAGTAACATTTTGTAACCGAAAAGTTACCACAAGGGTTACAAATGTTAACCCTAGGAGCTTCATCACAATAATGAATAGATACAAGCATTCTAATCTTTACATATATGGTTAACTATATTTAACTGAAAAGGTAATCAAATAATCTAATAAGAAAAAAAAGGAATATCATGAATTTTGTAAAAAGAGGCTTTGAACAAGCCGAATTTGAAAACAGAACTGAAAGAGCCCAAAAAATCATGCACGACCAAAAACTGGACGCGATGATTTTTACTACCGAACCTAACGTGCGCTACTTTACTGGTTTTCACACTCAGTTCTGGCATAGCCCAACTCGTCCTTGGTTTGTTGTGGTTCCAGCAGAAGGCAAGCCAACGGCTATTATTCCTGAAATCGGCGCAAGTGGTATGGCTGGTACTTGGATTGACAACATCATTACTTGGCCGTCGCCACGTCCAGAAGACGACGGCATCAGCCTAGTCGCGAGTGTACTGAACTCTCTACCATGTAAGCATGGTCGTGTCGGTGCAACGCTTGGAATAGAGTCACATTTGCGTATGCCAGTGAACAACTACCTACAGTTGACCACAATGGTTAAAAAAGAGTTTGTTGATGTTTCTTTATCTATTCATGAACTTCGTCAAATTAAATCTCAAGCTGAAATCGAAAAAACAAGAGAAATTTGCCGTATCACCAATGTCGGTTTCGCTAAGATTCCAGAATATGCAAAAACAGGAATGACAGAACGAGAAATTTGTAAACAATTCCGTGTTGATATGCTTTTGGAAGGTGCAGACGAATGCCCATACATCATTGCTGGCTCTGGTGCTGACGGTTATGACAGCATCATTATGGGACCGACCGATCGTGTTATTGAGCATGGTGATGTACTAATCATCGATACTGGTGCTGTACGTGACGGTTACTTCTCTGACTTCGACCGCAACTGGGCATTCGGAGATGCAAGTGAGCAGACCAAAGCCGCTTACCGCGCAACATACGAAGCAACAACCAAAGGTTTTGAAGCAGCTCGTCCGGGTGCAACTACCACTGATATTTACAACGCAATGTGGAAAGTACTTGAAGAAAATGGTGCATTAGGAAATGACGTCGGTCGTCTTGGCCATGGTCTTGGAATGGAATTAACAGAGCGTCCATCAAACACCGCAACAGATAATACCGTTCTTAAGCCCGGCATGGTCATGACTTTAGAACCAGGAATGGTATACGCACCTGGTAAGTCAATGGTTCATGAAGAAAACATTGTCATCACTGAAGATGGTGCAGAGTGGCTGAGTGAACGCGCTGAACCTGAACTAATTGTCATTAAATAAACCGCTATAATTAGTCATATTATTCCTTGGATATGACATCCGAATTTGAGTGTATTTATGAAATCATTTGAAGAATTTAAAAAGTTTGAAGTGCCATTAGAACACGAACAAGCACCAAGAATTGACCGTGTGCATATTGGCTTAGTTCAGCTAAGCACCGACCATTCTTTAGAGATGGACTGGGCGAAGCTTTTAGGCACGCAAGCTGGGGTATTTAGCTCTCGTGTTTACTACAGCAGTGAAATGACACCAGAAGCGTTAGATCAAATCAAGATAGGTATCAGTGATGCGTCAGACTTGATAGCAACTGGATTGCCAATGGACGTAATGGCATTTGGGTGTACTTCTGCCTCGATCATTATTGGTGAAGAAAAAGTATCTCAGCTACTGACTAAAAACCGCGGTGATATCCCTGCCACCAACCCTTGGACGGCTGCTCAGGCGTCATTCAAGCATTTAGGTGCTAAGAAAATCGCCGTTTTTTCCCCTTATCCAACAGGTGTTAACTTTCCATTATATGAACAGTTAACCAATGCAGGGTTTGAAGTGGTTGTTCTGGGTTCTCTTGGAATCGAAAAAGACACCAACATCACTACAGTATCTAAAGAATCAATGCTGGCGGCTTTAGAAAAAATATTGCCTGAATCTGGTGCTGATCTTGTCTTTATGTCGTGCACCAATTTACGTGTTCTTGACCATATTCAGGAAATTGAAGACACGTTTAATATTCCAGTGGTGTGCAGCAATTCCGCTATGTTCTGGCACGCCATGCACTTAACTGGAAAGAAAGCTTCTTGTCCAGGTTATGGGCGTCTGCTGAATCAGTAATTAACAAATAATACAGGTGCCCTGTCTATGGGCACTCAATAAACAATAAACAAAAGAGAAATAAAATTATGAGTAATCAAGTTAAAGGTTGGTGCGCAGCAATTTTCATTGGCTTGCTTTGGGGCATCCCTTGGATTGTAGGCACACCTATTCTTGAAGTAATGGATGCACAGGTACTAGTATGGGTTCGTTATACGGTTGCATTTATTACACTTGGCACGGTTTTCAACATTGGCCTAGCAAGTGGAAAAATGGAAAGAAAGAAAAAATTTGAAATAAGCTGGGCCAACAGAAGTGATCTTTTCTGGACTGCAGCCTGTGGTATTATCGGTCAAGGCGCATTCAGCTATCTATCATTCCTATCTCTTGACTATATCACCGCATCAGAAAATGGCGTGATTCAAGGTCTAATTCCTATTCTAATTCTGTCAGTTGGTTTCCTTCGTCATAACGCACGTTTCACTGTTATGCAAATAGGAGCGGCTCTTGGTGCGTTTGCTGGTGTTGCCATTCTGGTTATGGATCCAACAGCAGAAACGAATGGATTTAACATCGGTCACCTTATCTGTCTTCTAAGTGCCGCTAGCTTCTCATGTACTGCATACAGCCGCGCAATCCTTGCTGAGAAGTATGGTTCTGTAGCAACCATGTTCCACCAGTTCATCTTTGCATCACTTGGTTTTGGTTTGTATTTGATGGTTTCTGGCGCAGACTTCTCTTCTGCACTAAACGTATTTAGTTCTCCTTTACGTATCTTAGCCATTTGTATTCTTGGTGTGGGCATCTCAGGTACAAGTTACCTTATCTACATCTACGCAATGGAACGTGTTGGTGTTGATGGTACAGGTATGGCTCTTAACTTAATGCCTCTATCTTCATTTGTTCTTGCTGTATTCGCACTAGGTGAAGAAGTGACTGTAATCCGTTTGGTTGCTATTGCTGTCGTTATCATCTCGATGGTCGCGTTTATGAAATTTGCAGCAAAAGACAAAGAAGAAAATCTAGAACTCGCAACTGAGTCATAAGTTTAAATAGTTTGTCCGATAAGCCTCTTCCTCAATAGAGAAAGGGGCTTATTTTTTTGCGTTTCATTAGATAGCGATTTTATTATTCTTACGGGTACTATTGCTTCAGGAGGTGTTTTTGTTAATAATATGGCTCCTGTTTCAAACGCATCAGCAGCATCTGTTAATAGGTAATAATTTCAGGACGATCTCCCACTGATGCAACTAAAGGTTTTTCTATTCAGCCACATTGTTCGCCGAACTATCAATTGCACTAATTGCTGGATAGAGGGAGAAATTACGAAAGTGAGTATTAATTTCAACTGACTAAAACACTTTCAAAATGTATAAATTAATCTGACTTATAATAGTCGTTTAATGAAGTAAATATTAGGAAAAGGGAGCAGTTGCTGAACGTAACTGCTCCCTTTTTAAAATTGTAGGCGTTAAAACAGCATATCATTCTCTATAACTGAATCGCTCCTACTTTCCTCGACAAATCAAACCACAAAGTTTTAATATTTGTTAGAATTTTGTGGTTGTGAAAATAGAAACATAATGCAATAAAACGGAGATTTTCATGTACAAATCTGCAAGCCGCTCTTTTAACTTTAACCAAGAAGATCAAGAAGTATTGGAGAAATACTTTGATATCGCAGATCTAGTGGCGTCAATAAATGGTGAACATTGCGAAGTTGTCGTTCACTCTCTTGAAGATGTTGAAATGTCCGTCGTAAAAATTGTCAATGGTGGTATCAGTCACCGTAAAGTAGGAGATCCCATTTCAGACAAAGCGTTACGAGTTGTATTTGAATATCAATCGACAGGTGAGAACCGAGTTCAGCCTTACTTTGTTGAGGTTGGTGACACTATGTTAAAGTCTTCGATACTGGTAATTACTAACGGTAGTAAGCCTATTGGCCTGATCAGTATTAACATTAACATGTCTGTACCACTCAATGAGTTCCTCGCCAGTTATACCATTCCTAATGAAAGTTCAAAAGCGAGTGAAGTTCTTGTTTCTGATCCAACTTCGAGCATAAAAAATGCACTTGACCAAGCAATTGAAACCGTTGACAACGCTAGTCATGTAACGGCTAAACGTCGAAATAAGTCAATTTGTGAAATCCTATATAGCAACGGTATTTTTGAATTCAAAGAATCTGTTCTTATAGTTGCTGGAAAACTAAATATTACCCGACATACTATCTATAAATTTATTCGCGAATTTAAAAAGGGATAAGTAAAGCAGCTGTTTTAACTCCATTTATATTTAGTTGTGCAAATCATTATGACGCGCTTACATTTTAACGACTTCATTAACGCTATAGGTATTCTTTAATTTGGCAAACGCTAAATAACAAAACGGTCAGTGCCCTGTAATTAGCTTTCATTAAATCAACAATGATACTCGGCACTGTCTAAGATAGGTTTCACTCTAACTACTACACCATTGCAATCAATCCGACAGTCCCTTGCATCTATTAAACATCATATTGCAGAGTATCGTTCTCTGAAACATTTGTGGTCAGTTTCAAGTTAGAACTGCAGATTTGGTAACGTCCTTGCTAAGTGGCTGACGACGCATAGCTAATCTGCTTGAACAAACCACCGTAAACACTATATCAAGCTAGAATCAAAATTGCCGAGCGTTAGCAGTCCATCTTAAGCAGTTTGTTAAGTGTCATAACCTAACTCTAGGCTACAGACTGTAAAACCAAATTCATTGGCAAGTTCAATTTGAACCTCACTCAACCATTCCAATGATTTAATTGAATATCTAGCACTACCTAATGATCCAATGCTGCGATTATTGAAACCATATGCTTCCAATGATACCCAACCTTGCCCTTTTGCAGGTTTTACATACTCTAATACTATTGAGTGGATATCCGCACGCTTACAGCAGAAACTTCTTAACACCTTTGATACACCAAACAGGTTACTATCGTCGGTCAGCCAAAAGCAAAGTTGCTTATCGCCATGTTGAATGTAGTAATCCGTAACATGTTGAGGAGCAGCCATTTCTGATTTTAGATCAACTTCAGAATCAATAGGGATTTTGATTTTCAACCAGTGGTTCATACATCCTCTGTCATATTTGATAGACACTTAACGCCGCATTAAGCGGACAAAAGTAGTTGGCTACACTTGTTGAGGCACGAAACAAAGCCAACTGTATTTGTCCCGTTTAAAGGCCTTGTTAGCTGTTGAACGGAAAAAACGCATCATTTTCGTAATAGTATTTTACAGCATTAAAAAGTTCGCTCTGACTGTGGCTGGTTCTTTGCTCAAGTAAGTTACCTTTGATACTTTGTAGGTCAGCAACACTCATAAAACTCTTATAGCCTTTTGAAGCAGGATAAAGTGGCTCATCATTTTCATCTCGCTCGTCTTCTTCGTCATCATCAATAATAAGTATTGAAGACGACATGCATAATGGCTCATTAGAAGATACATATGCATCCAGATGCCACTCAAAAGAGTCAATTTCACTCAATACGTTTTCAAGATTTGATTCTAGCCGCAAGATACCACCTTAATAAAAACAGCTAACATTCTTAATAACAGGCAGTCTCGTTTTCCTGTCTGCCTGACTTTCCATCAACTTATCATAACTCACTAAAAATTAAAGAAAATACATCGAACTATGTATTCTGTCATCACATAAAAACGAGCCAGCGTGTTATCACTTTTTAACAATGCGCTTCATCCTATGAAGAATAGTACCAATCCTTTTATTAACAATATGTTACTAAATCTTCTATCGACAAAACGAGACTGAACTGTCGATAAAATTAGCTGATCATCTGTAACGTATTTAGAAGCGTAACAAACAATGGGGTATTTCTGAGTTACGAAGTACCAACGGTGAAGGTTCTGGACAAAACAATTCAGGCGCTCAGGACGGAATAAACCTTTTAGATAACTTCTAGTATTGCAAAAAACCAAAAACCACTGACAATGGTGGTCATTGTGAAGAGTCTTGGGGGAAAAGTTATCCCCACCTGATCAATGAACTTTACCAAGGACATCTCAACGCAGAAAGCATAGATGCAACAGTCGTAGAACTATACAAATACGCCATTGCACCACAGCCATTCTTTTTATACCCTACTCCAGCACTGGCAAAATCCAGTGTCGGGTTTAGGACCCCGTTTACACTTAGAGCGCAGCAGAGTTTCACTCTGATTACTGCGTAGCTTTGTATACCTGATTTTAATAAATGCTCAAAAACGAAGTATTTGTAGAAATAATGGTGAGCTGGACGGGGCAGCATTTATGCTGACCGTTCCTAGGTGGCGGTAGTCCTAACCCTGTTCAGTTCACCACCCAAAGCTTAGGACCTTTCTGTGGTGAATATAATTAACCACCTATGGAGGCAACTATGCCTAACTTAATACCCAACCAAACCGAAATTGCCAATATGCCGCTATTAGCACGCGACTACTTAGTTACCCTACACTCAACGTTAACCGATGCTGATCAAAACGAACTTAATGCCGTTATGGTGTATTTGAACGAGTTGATTACTCTGGATGAGCAGCGGAGTGTTGAAGGGTTGGAGTAGTTTTGAGGAATGTGAAATGACATTCGCTAGATAGCAAAACGCCGCTAATAAAAGCGGCGTTTTAAATGGGTGGAAGCCCCAGCCACATCCCGGCACACAAGTCATTCACCCTGGCTGCTCCCTTCCGGGCCTGACCAATTAAACGAAGTATTGTTGCGAGAGGACCAGGGCCTCCATAGATTCTGTTTCGCGAGCTTATCAGCAGCGAGTGCGGAGGATTATCGACTATCCCACTTCTCATTGCAAGCCATCTAAGGTCGAAATCAACACATTCGAGTTTAAATGGCGAATAATTGCTCTTATTGACGTTTTATAACTCACACCATACTAAGCCAACTCTCATAAAAAGCGCTATTCAATCTCACCTTAACAAGGATATGATACATCGATATAAAGACAGTAATAGAACAATAAAAGGTGTGTATGGACTCGTTTTTGCAGCAGGTTTATATGGTTATTTATAAGATACCTGAGGGAAAGGTATCCACCTATGGTGAAGTGGCGAAAATGGCAGGCTATCCCGGCTATGCCCGCCATGTCGGAAAAGCGCTATCCAACCTACCCAAAGACTCAAAGCTACCTTGGTTTCGGGTGATCAATAGCGCTGGCAAAATATCCCTGAAAGGAGAAAGCTACCAGCGCCAAAAATTACGATTAGAATCTGAAGGCATTGCGGTGAGCGAATCCGGTAGAATTTCATTAAAAGTCTACCGGTGGCAGCTTTAAAACGCCCCTAACACTACTGCACTGTTATCAGCAATAGCTGCACATTGTCCGTTGAATGAACATCGGTAATCACCGGATAGCTGCTATCTGTAGTATAGATAAGCTCACCCTCTAGACGAATTTGCGCTCTAACACTATAGCGATGATTCGGTTGTATCTCATTTGCGTCATAACTTAACTCAAAGTCGAGCGGCACCTGATCACCATCGCTGGTAAAAGTTTGCTGGGCGATAACTTTAGAGGGTGCATCCGCCAGCGAGACATCTTCTAACGTTATTTGTACTTCAGCGTCAGGGTGCAATGCGATTCTTTCTCTATAAAATACAATTCCGGAAATTGCGCGCATCACTTCTTGCTGTTGTGCGTCTTTGTTTGACGTTGCAACTTTCTCTGTTGTTTCACAACCAACCAATAACCAAGCCAATATTACCGATGCAATAAGGTAGATAGTCCTTTTCATAACGCCCTCTCTATCAAAGTATTGTTGATAGACTATAAGAAGCACTTGATATTGGAACACTTAGAATGTATTTATTTAACAAAAGTTTGATGCGCGTCCAAAGAGGGAAATATGAGTAAGCCGTTACAAGCACTATTGGATCTATTACAGCTGGAACAATTAGAACAAGGCCTGTTTCGTGGACAAAGCGAACATCTAGGACTTCCACAAGTTTACGGTGGTCAGGTGATGGGACAAGCGTTATCTGCAGCAAGATACACGGTGGATAATGATCGTATCGCTCACTCCTTTCACAGCTACTTTCTTTATCCCGGAGATCCTGAGAAACCGATCATCTATGATGTCGAGAATTTACGAGACGGCCGCAGTTTCAGCACTCGCCGTGTCAAAGCGGTTCAAAATGGCCGACCGATATTTTACCTTACCGCTTCTTATCATGGCGAAGCAGAAGGTTTTGAGCATCAAAACCCGATGCCAACTATCGACAGCCCAGAGCATTACCAATCTGAAAGTGAGCTGGCACAGAAAATTGCAGAGTTTTTGCCTGAGAAGATCAAACAAGTTTTTTGTGGCGAAAAGCCCATTGAGGTTCGCCCTGTTACCGTCATCAATCCTTTAAAACCGGTAAAAGCGGAAGCGAAACAGTATTTGTGGATCAAAGCCAACGGTAGCGTACCGGACAATCAGATGATCCACCAGTATCTACTCGCGTATGCGGCGGATTGGGGCTTCCTTGTCACTGCCATGCACCCTCACAAAGTGACCCTGATGACACCGAACTTTCAGGTAGCCACTATCGATCACTCAATGTGGTTTCATCGCCCATTTAAAATGGACGAATGGCTGCTCTACTCCATCGAGAGCCCGACGGCATGTAATTCACGAGGCTTAGTCAGAGGGGAGATCTTTAATCAGCAGGGTGACTTAGTTGCGTCTGCTATCCAAGAAGGTGTTATGCGCTTTACTCAATAGCCAATTGAATCATGCCCAAGTGAATAGCTTATCGCTACGGCTTGGGCATGGTAATTAACTGGGGCACTATCTGTCATCAATCGGTAATGCTGTGGTGTACTTAAGGGGCTCCATGGCAAAAGTTGAGGTCACGTTTGAGATGCCTTCTACGCTGTTTACCAATCTTTTATAAAACTCATCAAAACACTTCATGTCTTCAACTTGAACTTTCATCATGTAGTCATACTCTCCCGCCATGCGATAAAACTCCATCACTTCAGGAAAAGGGGTAACAGTTTCTACAAATTGATGGTACCACTCATGAGAATGATCAATGGTTTTGATCAACACAAATGCGGTAAACAGTAAGCCAAGCTTCTCGGGGTTTAACAGCGCGACACGCTTACTGATCACCCCGTTGTCTTCCATTCTTTTTAATCGCTTCCAACACGGTGTGGTGGTTAAGTTTACGGTTTCAGCTAACTCATTTAATGACACTGTGCTATCTGTCTGTAATATCGACAGTAGTTTTCGGTCGGTTTTATCTAATTCGATTTTCATTGCTCTGCTTTATTTAGAATAATTTTCTCCATTTTATCGTTTATAGAGAAACATAACCAGAAATAGATTGTGCGCGGTTAATAAATACGGTTATGCGGACCCCTTGTTAATGCTGCCACTTAACGCGGCGTATTTACGCCTTGAAAGATCAGCAATAGGATCATGGTGATCCTGCCTTAAAAACAGCCAAAATCGCTCACTAATTGTACGATTTCTATGCGATTTTTCCGAAAAGCTCGTTTAAAAAAAATAATCTCCACTTAATGTGACATTTTGATTGCAATTATATTTCAGTGTATATACAATCAAAATACACTTGATAGACGCAGTATAGCGAAAGTTAAAGGTACTTCACTTTATGAGTTAACCCAAAATGGGAGAGAGAATTATGGTAAACAGAGATCTACGCAACGCATTACAAACTTGGCACGACAGTGACATCAGAGAGTATAACCAAGCACCTTTAGGTCTACGTGTTATCGGCGCAATTATCGTTGCTGCTTCAACAATGCTTGCTCTACTTAACTAATTGATATCATTCATTAATTCAGTTAATTAGGTTATTAAAGGAAGGGCATTCACATGCCCACCCTTTAACCTTCCCTTCAAAATTATTTCGTTTAATCCCTCTAAACATAAATCACCTGTTCCATTCATTATTTTCTATTTTTTTAAATATAAAAAAACCAGACACTGTTTCCAATGTCCGGCTGTTTGTATTAATTATCGTCTATCAGTGACTGATTCTGGCTTTTACTTCATGCTCTAATTGCTTAGTTAGCTCATGTTCAACATGTCCCGGTGCTCTAGTTGCAGCAGAAAGTACACGATACATTGCTGGAATAACAAATAGTGTCACCAGTGTGGCAAAGGCCATTCCAAAAAAGATAACCGTACCTACCGCAACACGACTTTCATAACCCGCACCGCTAGACGTAATCAGCGGAATTGCTCCGGCCAGTGTAGTAAACGCGGTCATCAAAATCGGACGTAAGCGTCGAGCTGATGCGTCTATGATCGCTTTTTCAAACTCAATTCCTTTATCTCGAAGCTGGTTGGCAAACTCCACAATCAAGATACCGTTCTTTGTAACCATTCCAATCAGCATGATCATGCCTATCTGACTGTAGATGTTCAGTCCTTGACTCATTAAAAAGAGTCCTAAGAACCCACCAAAGACCCCCATAGGAACAGTGAACATCACCACCAGCGGGTTAACAAAACTTTCAAACTGAGCGGCCAAGACTAAATACGCAACCAAGAGAGCCAATGCAAACACCACCAAAATACTCGACTGATTCTCTTTATAGTCTTTTGATTCACCGGAGTAGCTTATAGAGATGTCTCCGGGCAGCGTTTCAATGGCCTTATTGTCAAGGAAGTCCAATGCTTCGCCAAGAGTGACCCCTTCCACTAGGTTTGCAGTAACAGTAATGGCTTTCTTCTTATTGTAGTGAGAAAGACGAATGGCAGAGGCGACTTCATCAACACGCGTAACAGCATCTAACGTGACTAATTCGCCCGATGAGGTTCTCATGTAGATCTGGCTAAGATCTTGCGCATTGTTAAAGTTATTCTCATCCCCGCGTAGGTAAACATCATATTCCTCGCCACGCTCAACAAACGTGGTCTCGCTCTTACCACCCAGCATGATCTCTAGCGTATTGGAGATGTCAGAGACTTTAATACCCAACTCAGCTGCTCGTGGCTTATCAACGGTAACAACAAGCTCCGGCGTTTTCTCTGAGTAATTTATATCAGCGCCTTCCATTAGTGGGCTATCTTCTGCGGCTTGTTTAAGAACCTCAGCCCACTCTTTAAGCTCTACATAATCGGAACCACCCAATACAAACTGAACCGGCTCACTTGATCCCCCTCTAAAACCGGGTGTAAAAGGAATCACACGCGCATCAGGGATCCCTGTTAACGCTTTTCTTACCACACCAAGCGCTTGTTGAGCCGACTGAGTTCTCACATTCCAGTCTTCCAATATCATGATAACAAAGCCCGTTTGGTCACCGGCACTGCCACCAAAAGCTGGCGTCTGAATGCTAAATGACTTCAATAGCCCCTGTCCTAATAATGGCAACAGCTTTGACTCAACCAAGTCCATATTTGCTGACATTCTATTGTAACTTGTCGCATCGGCCCCTCTGACAAAGGCCAACAACACGCCTCTATCTTCAGCCGGAGCTAACTGTGAAGGCACCTGCTTCATTAGGCCATAGCTACCACCAATACACGCTAAGATGACCAGCGGCGCAATTAACCGCACACGCATTGCTTTCACTAATAGGAATCGATAGCCCTTTTCCAACTTGCTGAATAGAAACTCTACCCCACGATTAAAGGCGTTGGGCTTTACATTCGCTTTTAGAATTTTACTGCCCAGAACTGGAGTCAGGGTTAGTGCTATCAAAGACGAGAAGATAACGGACATTGACAGCAACACTGAGAATTCAGTGAACATTAGGCCAACCATTCCATCCATAAATGAAATAGGCAGGAATACCATCACCAAAACCAGAGTGGTCGCAACAACCGCAAAGCCCACTTCTCTTGCCCCTTTATAGGCAGCGACAAGTGGTGACTCTCCCTTCTCAATATGGTGGAAGATGTTTTCTACCACCACAATGGCATCATCAACCACTAAGCCTATAGACAATATCAGTGCCATTAAGGTAATTAGGTTAATCGAGAAGCCAAAAAAGTAGGCGGAGATAAAGGCCGAGATCAGCGAAACGGGAACGGTTATCGCCGGGATGATTGTTGCTCTAACTTGACCAATAAAGATGTAAAGAACAAGAACAACCAAACCACCGGTAATAAATAAGGTGTTGTATACCTCAGTAATTGAGCGGTCGATGAAAATAGTCGAGTCATAATCTATCGCCAGTCGCGTTCCGCTAGGAAGAAACTTCTGTATATCCTCTACTTCTTTATGCACCATCTGCGCGACTTCTAGAGGGTTAGCGTCCGACTGAGGCACAATACCCATACTAACGTTAACCACACCATCGCTTTTAAAGGTGGAGTTTTCGTTTTGTGAACCAATGTATACATCCGCAACATCGCGTAAATAAATAGGCGACCCATCGCTTGAACGTTTAATCACTAGCGCTTGGAAATCGTCAACTTGGTTATAGCTTCTGGCGGTACGTACCGACATAACAATTGAGTCGTTACGTACTTCTCCCCCTGGGCTTTCAAGGTTTTCTGATTTCAGCGCAGCGGTGATATCCGCGGCTGTCACGCCTCGACCAGCCATTAGCTCAGGTTTTAACTTAACGTACATCACTTTATACAGTGCGCCTGAGATATCAACCGAGCTCACTCCTGAGATCAAACTGAAGCGATCCACCAACACACGTTCGGTATAGTCGGTGAGCTGTGTTCTATCCATCTCTGACGAACTTAGATTGATGTATACCGATGCTTCCCCACTGCCATTGTTTTTGTATACCAGTGGTTCATCTGCTTCGTCAGGAAGACGACGTTGTGCTCGCGCAACGGCATCACGTACGTCACTTACCCCTGAGTTCAAGTCATAACCAAGCTCAAAAGTCACTTTAATTCGAGACGAGCTATTACGAGTGGTTGACGTGATTTCATCAATACCGCTAATGCCAGAAAGCTGATCTTCTATTACAGATGTAATCTGGCTTTCGATAATCGTCGCTGAAGCACCTTCATAGCGTGTAGATATAGAAACAACCGGGTTTTCAATATCTGGCATTTCTCTTACTGCCAGCTTATTAAAGGAGACAATACCAAATACCACCAGCAATAAGCTCAACACCACAGCGGCAACTGGCCGCTTTACAGAAATATCTGATAACAACATTATTCTGCACCTTTGCTAGCGTCTGTACCCTTACTCGCAATCGCCGCTTGCTTTTGCCCCTGTTCGACAACCGTAATACCATCGCGAATATTCACTATGCCTTGTACTACGATTCTTTCACCGATCTCTAGCCCCGTTTCAATCACCACTTCATTACCAATACGAGCGCCTAAAATTACTTCTGTGCGTTTGGCTTTATTATTGTCATCAACCACATACACGTATCGCTTCGTACCGGAGTATTGCAACGCTTGTACAGGAATAATAGCCGCTGATAGGGCAGGAAACTCCATCGTGCCAGACATCAACATACCCGGTTTAAGTTGATTATCCGGGTTATCAAATTTAATTCTCACTCGTAAGTTCAGAGTCTCGCTATTAATGCGAGTATCAATGCCCATCAGTTTGCCCGAGAATTCACGGCCACCCCAAGCGTTCGTTGTCGCTTTCACATCCATACCCTTTGAAAGCATAGATAAATAGCGCTCTGGAATTTGCAAGTCCAGTTGCATCACCGATAAATTATCCAGTGTAATCAACTCAGAGCCTGCACTAACCATTTTTCCTCGGCTAAAATCGACAAAACCCACGGTGCCAGAAAATGGAGCGGTAATGTTAAGATCCTTTAAGCTGGCATTGGCCGCATCAAGTCTTGCTCTTGCAATATCGACACTGGCTTTTTGAGCGTCTATTTCTGTTTGGGTAATTGCTCCCTTCTTCGCTAGCCGTTCAAACTCGGCCAGTTTTCTCTGCTCATCACGCAAATAAGCCTCAGCTTCCGAAAGGACCGCTTTGGCTTTATCGTCATTCAATTGAATCAACAGTTGCCCTTTATCAACCTTCTGATTGGCAGAGACATTAATAATGTTAATTTTCCCTGAAACTTCAGGAGCGATCACAACCGATTCTTCTGCTTCCAGTTTGCCAACTAAGGTGAGTGTCTGAGAGATTTGATGAGTGGCAACCGGTTCTGTCACTACGGCGATGGAACGAGACTTAGAAGGCCCAGATGCTTTTCCTTGTCCAGCGGCAAAAGTGGCACCTGACACTAACATCAAGATGCAGCCAAACGCAGAAATCTGTTTTATGTTGTTCATTATTGGTCTCTTAAAAATGGTTTTCGACATTTTATCAGCTGAAATAATACGCTACGTAAACTAATGTAAAGATGAAGAAAGTTTTTGTAAACATATCTGATCTAAAGCGATAAAGGAGCGAAACGGTTACTTTCTGGCATCATTGCCCAAAAAGGCAGCAACCGAGTCAAAATCGCAATAAAATTCTTTACAGCACATTCGATTTTGCTATTATGCGCTCCTCACTTGAGAGCGGCTGGAATTGGGACTAGCCGAAGGTTAGTATAACGAATGAGTTAACCTTAAAACCCTGGAGGGGTTCCCGAGTGGCCAAAGGGAGCAGACTGTAAATCTGCCGGCTCCGCCTTCGATGGTTCGAATCCGTCCCCCTCCACCATACAATTTGATTTGTGCCTTATTTTAATAGTAACGCACAAGTTGATATAAAGCGGTTAGAATTGGGACTAACCATAGTAAATATTTATTTACTTAAATACCCTGGAGGGGTTCCCGAGTGGCCAAAGGGAGCAGACTGTAAATCTGCCGGCTCCGCCTTCGATGGTTCGAATCCGTCCCCCTCCACCATACAATTTGATTTGTGCCTTATTTTGATAGTAACGCACACGTTGATATAAAGCGGTTAGAATTGGGACTAACCATAGTAAATACTTATTTACTTAAATACCCTGGAGGGGTTCCCGAGTGGCCAAAGGGAGCAGACTGTAAATCTGCCGGCTCCGCCTTCGATGGTTCGAATCCGTCCCCCTCCACCATACAATTTGATTTGTGCCTTGCTTTAATAGTAACGCACACGTTGATATAAACGGTTAGATTTGGGACTAACCTTGGTAAATACCTATTTACTTAAATACCCTGGAGGGGTTCCCGAGTGGCCAAAGGGAGCAGACTGTAAATCTGCCGGCTCCGCCTTCGATGGTTCGAATCCGTCCCCCTCCACCATATTGAAAAGCCAGCTCTTAGAGCTGGCTTTTTTTATTGCTGCTATCTACTGATAATCACCCTCGACGAATAGACACTTTCAGCCCCTTAAACTTGCCAGATAGTGTGCAGCGTAACGAATTAGCCCTACATTCCTTTCATTAGAATAAATTATTAATAATCTACTAATAATACACTCAATAAATAACCCTGACCGCCAGCCCCAATAGCTGACTGAAAAAGCATCAGATATTATTTCAGATCAATTTAACACCAACTAATACATGAAAAAAACTAATACCAAGAAAAGTTATTCTCATCAATACGTAACATTATATACAACTGGAAAATGATACAATCACAACCCTTTTGCTCTTTCAATCTTAATACAATGAGACTTTTATTATGTGGAATAGACTAAATAAGTCGATGATGTTCTGCCAAATGATGTTTGGCTTATCTTTCTATGGTGTAATGATCATCCTGACTCGTTTTTTCCTAGAAGATCTAGGTTATAACGAAGCAGATACTATGATGGTTGTCGGCGCTTTCTCTTCAATTGGTCCGCTGTTCGCTATCGCAGGTGGATTTATCGCTGACAAATTCCTTGGTGCTTACCGCTCACTTACCATTAGTTACTTTGGTTTTGCTGCCGGTTATACCTTACTTGTTTTAGGCGCATCAGCACAAAATGTTCCAATGAGCTTAGTCGGTATTGCACTTGCTAGTTATTCACGTGGTTTAATGTCTCCTTCTTACCCAAGCCTTTATAAGCGCACTTTTGCTACAGAAGAAGACTTTGAAAATGGTTACCCAGTAAACTACTCTGTGAACAACCTAGGTGCACTTATTGGACAATATATGTTCCCAATGTTTGTGCTAGTGATCGGCTTTAATGGCAGCTTTATGATTTCAGCCACTATGGCGGGTCTAGCGTTCTTAACCTTAGCCATTTCAAGAAAGCAACTGGTAAACGTTGGTGCAAATATCGACCAAAACCCAGTAAGCAGCAAAAACTGGATTGCATTTGCCGCAACATCCGCTGCGATGATTGGTCTTGTTTTCTTCATGTTCTCAAATATGGACATTGGTAAAAATATTGTTTATGCCATTGGTGCAGCAGCAATTTTGTACTTCATCTCTCTAATGGTGAAATCAAAGAAATCAGATGCGCTAAAAATGGGCACTATTTTGATTATCATGGCGTTAACAACCGCTTTCTTCGTCTACTACGGTCAAATGATGACATCCATGACTATGGTAACCATCAATACCATGCGTGGTGACCTATTTGGTATCATTCCGATTGCACCAGAAGCTGCAATGGCGATGAACCCATTATGGTGTATGGTCGCTGGCCCAGTGATTTCCATTACGTTCTCTACTTTAGAGAAAAAAGGAATCAACTTCTCGACAGCAACAAAAGTTGGTTTCGCTTTTGTATTAACCGCGATTGCATTTGGTATTCTCGCAGCAGCAGTACTCGCTATTGGTGAGAATGTGATCATTCGCCCTGAAGTGTTCTTTGTTATTCACTTCTTCCAAGCATTCGCAGAAGTGATTGTAGGAAGCTTGGTAGTGGCATTTATTCTGTCTGTTACTCCAAAGCACATCGAAAACTTCTCTGTTAGCTTGTTCTCTGTTGCCATTGCCTTAAGTGGTATCGTTGGTGCGGTATTCTCCACCTCTATCGCATTAGAGAAAGGCCAAGAGATTACCCAAGAGATCGTACAGACTGTTTATGGTGGTTACTTTACCACGCTAACTATTTGGGCAGTTGTGATGGTCGCCATTGCTCTAGGCTCTTCTTACGTGATTCGTAAGATGCTAGAAAAAGCGAACGAAAGTGATTCTGATAGTAAGCGTATGGAAACAGCCGAAGTCTAACCCACAACGACTAGTACGTTACTCATAAATCAGGCTCCTATTGGAGCCTGATTTTTTTGTGCTTAATAAATGCCGTCTCTGTTTAGAAGCAAATCGCTAACGTCAATAACCGACGCCAATAACCAACCTCTGTTCATTAGCGATAAAAAAAGCGCGGTTCAATTAAGAGACCGCGCTTAAGCCCGTCACAGGCTGAATTAATCTAATGTTAGCTTACATGTAAACAAGATACCGCATGCACCTCAGAGCCATTCAGAGACGGCTTAGTTTTCGCACACTCTTCTGTTGCTATTGGACAACGAGTTCTGAACACACAACCAGACGGTGGGTTAATAGGAGAAGGTAAATCCCCTTCCAGCATCTGAATGGTTTTATTGCGTTCTATTTCCGGATCAGGAATAGGAACCGCTGACATTAATGCTCTTGTGTATGGGTGCTTAGGATCGGCAAATAGTGCTTTTGCTTCACCAAGTTCAACCGCATTACCTAAGTACATAACCAGTACACGATCTGAAATGTGTTTTACCACAGACAGGTCATGAGCAATAAAGACCAAACTTAACCCTAGCTCATCTTGAAGCTCTTTAAGTAGGTTAACTACCTGAGCCTGAATAGATACATCAAGAGCCGAAACAGGCTCATCACAGATGATCATTTTCGGGTTTAGAATAAGTGCGCGAGCAATACCAATACGCTGACACTGACCACCAGAGAATTCGTGAGGGTAACGGTTGATAAGGTTAGGTAACAAGCCCACCTTAGCCATCATCTCTTTTACTCGGTCTTTTACCTCTTGCTTAGTTAAGTTTGGGTAAAACGTCTCTAACGGTTCAGCGATAATATCGCCAATGTTCATACGTGGATTAAGTGAAGCGAGAGGATCTTGGAAAATCATCTGAATCTCTTTACGAGTTTCACGACGCTGAACCTCTTGCATGCGAGTTAAGTCTTGACCTAACCACATGACTTCGCCCTCTGTTGCTTCTACTAAACCAATAATAGCGCGAGCAAAAGTAGACTTACCACAACCTGACTCACCAACAACACCAAGTGTTTCGCCTTCATACAGTTTGACATTAACACCATCAACCGCTTTTAAGTTTGAAGGTTTAGTCCAAGGCCATGCAGATTTTGCAGCAATGCTAAAGTGAACTTTTAGTCCTTTAACATCTAATAATAAATTTTTATCAGCACTCATTATTTCTCCCAAGCCTCCCAGTCAGAAAAACAGGCACGTTGACGATCATCACCGAACGGTAACAAGATAGGTGATTCTTTCATGCAACGGTCCGTTACGCGATGGCAACGCTCTTGATAAGGACAGCCTGTTGGCAAACGCAATAAGTTAGGTGGATTACCCGGTATCGTCGGTAAAACATCGCCTTCAGTATCCAATCGAGGGATAGCTTTCAGCAAACCTTCAGAGTATGGGTGGCTAGGGTTATAGAATATTTCATCTACCGTACCGTACTCCATGGTACGGCCAGCGTACATAACCAGTACTTTTTCACACGAACCTGCAACAACACCAAGGTCGTGAGTAATCATAATAATGGCGGTATTGAACTCTTTTTTAAGTTCGTTCAATAGATCCATTATTTGCGCTTGAACTGTTACATCAAGCGCGGTCGTTGGTTCATCTGCAATCAACAGTTTTGGTCGACATAGCAGCGCCATGGCAATCATCACACGCTGGCGCATGCCACCGGAGAACTCGTGAGGGTACATAGTAATACGCTTACGAGCTTCAGGAATTTTTACCGCTTCAAGCATGCGAACAGACTCTTCAAATGCCTCCGCTTTACCCATTCCTTTGTGCAACATCAACACTTCCATCAACTGATCACTCACCTTCATATAAGGATTGAGTGACGTCATTGGGTCTTGGAATATCATTGCAATTTGCTCTGCACGAACTTTGTTTAGCTCTTTCTCCGGCAGATTGAGTATTTCATTGCCTTCAAACTTAGCACTACCTTTAATAATGCCGTTTTTAGCAAGTAGGCCCATAATGGCAAACACGGTTTGTGATTTACCTGAACCTGACTCCCCAACTATGCCCAAGGTTTCACCTTGATTTAGCGAGAAGTTTAAATCGTTTACTGCGGTAACAATACCATCTTGAGTGGTGAACTCTACGCGCAGGTCTTTGACATCTAATAAACTCATTTTTCTTTCCAGTATATTTTCTAAGCCCTAGGCTTATCTGTCTTTTGGATCTAACGCGTCACGTAGACCGTCACCAACGTAGTTAAAGCAGAATAAGGTCACAACCATAAAACAAGCTGGGAAAATTAGCTGCCAAATTGCCAGTTCCATAGTTTGAGAGCCTTCTTGCAGTAACGCACCCCAACTTGTCATTGGTTCTTGTACCCCAAGACCAAGGAAAGATAGGAAGGACTCAGTCAGAATCATGCTTGGAATTAATAGCGTTGAGTATACGGCAACAATACCCAGTACGTTTGGTACGATATGGCGGGTAATGATTTTCCATTTACTGACACCACTTACATGCGCAGCTTCTATAAATTCTTTGCTACGTAGACTTAATGTCTGACCACGTACAATACGTGCCATATCAAGCCAAGCAATCGCACCAATTGCAACAAAGATGAGCACAATGTTTCGACCAAAGAAGGTGACGAGTACAATAACCAAGAACATAAACGGTACAGCGTATAAGATTTCCAGAATACGCATCATCACACGGTCAGTACGACCGCCGATAAAACCAGATGTCGCACCATACAGAGTACCAATAAGCACGGCAACTAACGCACCAAGCACCCCTACCATCAATGAAATTCGTCCACCAACAAGAGTACGTACGTAAATATCACGGCCCAGGCTATCGGTGCCAAATAAGTGTTCCGCTGATGGTGGTTGGTGTAATGCGTACCAATCCGTGTCGTCATAGGTAAATTCAGCCAACATTGGCAAGAAAATTACCGCCAGTACCATCATTGTTAAAATTGCAAGGCTCACCATCGCTGCTTTATTGCGCATAAATCGGATACGAGCATCTTGCCATAGGCTGCGGCCTTCAATTTCCAAGTTCTCAGCGAACTTTTCTACCGCATCAAGATTGTCTTTTTTCGTTAACATAATATCCGTTCCCAATTAATAACGAATTTTCGGGTCAATTGTCGCCAGTAAAATATCAACGATTGTGTTGAATAGAATAAATAGGAAACCAATTAAGATGGTCACTCCCATTACTAGCGAATAGTCACGGTTAAATGCAGCGTTAACAAACAACTTACCGATACCCGGCAAGCCAAAAATCGTTTCGATAACAACAGAACCTGTGATAATACCGACAAATGCCGGTCCCATATAAGAAACAACAGGCAACATAGCAGGCTTCAAAGCGTGCTTAACAACAATATATGGGTAGCTCAATCCTTTAGCTCTCGCCGTACGGATAAAGTTACTGTTTAGTGTTTCGATCATGCTTCCGCGAGTGATACGAGCAAATGTCGCAACATAAAGTAAGGACATACCTATCACGGGCAGGAACATATATTTAAAGGAGCCATCTAGCCAACCACCGGCAGGAAACCAACCGAGGTTAATCGAGAACAGATAAATAAGTGCCGGCGCAAGAACAAAGGAAGGCATCACCACCCCAATCATGGCCGTAGACATAATGGTATAGTCAATCCATGTGTTTTGCCGCAGTGCGGCTAACGTTCCGACGCTTACCCCCATAATGACGGTAAAGATAAAGGCGGTAAAACCGATTTTCGCCGAAACAGGCAATGCACTGGAAACCAGTTCATTTACGGTGAAATCTTTATATTTGAATGATGGGCCAAAATCGCCCTGAACAATATTAGTCAAATAGGTTAAGTACTGTTCATGAACAGGTTTATCTAAACCATATTTAGCATTGATGTTAGCCATAACTTCAGGCGGTAACGGACGTTCAGTTGAGAACGGGTTGCCTGGAGCAAAGCGCATAAGAAAAAAAGATATTGTGATCAATACCAACATCGTTGGGATTGCTTCTAATACTCTTTTCGCGATGAATTTAAACATAAACTCACTCTATTCGGTCTGTGACAGTGTTTAGTAAACAAGTAGGCGCTGCATGAGTTCCCTCATGCAGTGCCTTTAATTATTATTTTTATTAAGAATATTACTCTTTGATATATAAATCTTTAGAGTAGATTTTTTCTTCCGCATTGTTGTATGGGAAGCCACCTACTTTAGGACTCAATAGTCGAGATTTAACATATTGATAAATTGGAGCAATCGGCATGTCTTTAGTTAGCAACGCTTCAGCTTTTAGGTACGTCTCTTCACGCTCAGCTTCAGATGTTGATGACAATGCTTTATCAATCAATGCATCGTACTCTTTGCTTAGGTAGTGAATACCACCCGTAGTGTTAGTACTTTGCATTAGTGTTAGGAATGTAGACGCTTCGTTGTAATCGCCACACCAACCTGCACGAGCCACTTCAAAGTTACCTTGATCTTTCGAGTCTAGGTAAGTTTTCCACTCTTGGTTCTCTAGCGTAATATCTACACCAAGACCTTTTTTCCACATAGATTGTACCGCTGCAGCGATTTTCTTGTGGTTTTCAGATGTGTTGTAAAGCAGAGTAAACTTAAGTGGGTTCGATTTAGTATAACCCGCATCTTCAAGCAGTGCTTTCGCTTCAGCTAGACGCTCTTTTTGCGTTAACTTGCCGTAAGCGGGTGTCACTGGGTTGAAGTTAGCTGTGATTTCTGGAGTTAGGAAGTAAGCCGGTTTTTGACCTTGGCCTAATAGCGCGCCAGATACGATATCACGATCGATCGCATAAGAAAGTGCCTTACGGACGCGAAGATCATCAAACGGTGCTTTGTTACCATTGAAGATGTAGTAGTAAGTACATAGGTTACCTACCGTTACTAACTCTTCTGGGTTGTTTTTCTGCAAGCGCTTAAAGTGCTCGTTTGGTACATCGTAGCTGACATCGATTTCACCAGCTAAGAAACGGTTCATTTCCGCTACTTGGTTTTCAATCGGTAAGAAGGTAACTTTTGTCAGTACTGTATTTTCATTGTCCCAGTACATCTCATTTGGAACCATCTCAATACGCTCATTCACTACCCAGTTTTTCAGTACAAATGCGCCATTACCTACAAAGTTCTCAGGCTTGGTCCACTGATCGCCAAATTTTTCTACTGTGGCTTTATGAACTGGCTTAACTGTCGTGTGACCCATCATTTTAACAAAGTATGGGATTGCAGATTCTAGTTCTACTTTAAGAGTGTAAGGGTCAACCGCTTCTACACCAAGAGTAGATTTATCCGCCTTTCCAGCAATGATGTCGTCAGCGTTCTTCATGGTAGTCATTTCTAGGTACCATGCGTATGGAGAAGCTGTATTTGGATCAACTGCACGTTGGAAGCTATAAACAAAGTCTTCTGCTGTTACAGGATCGCCATTAGACCATTTCGCGTCTTTGCGAAGATGGAAAATAAAGGTTTGGTTATCTGTTGTTTCCCAAGATTCTGCTACACCAGGGATGCTATTGCCATCACCATCTTGGTTTACTAGTCCTTCGAAGAGATCACGAATAACGTGAGATTCTGGAACACCTTGAGTTTTTTGTGGATCAACAGATTGAATTTCTGTGCCATTACCACGCACTAGCTCTTGTTTTTTTGCCAGTTTAGTACCTGCTGGAACATCCGCAGCTAGAGTAGTAAAAGAGGTGGCTGCTACTGTTAAGCTAGCACCCAATAGTAGAGCTTGTGTAATTTTATTTTTGTACATGCATTTAACTCCAAATCATTTTTAGTTTGCATCCATGACGCTTTATTAGCAGCTAGAACGGTCAGCCAATTTAGATTATTTACATGGTCAATCTATGACCAATAAAACCTAAAGCTAATAAAGATTGCCGCACAACTTAGCAATCCCTGACCAATTTTTCCATAAAAGGAGCCAACAGAACCGTTATTATATCGACTAGGTCAATCTTTTGAGCTTATTCGCCGTCCATTATTCACATCACGATTACAAATAGCTTTTTGCATTAGTTATGCATATATAAGTGATCCAAGTCACGTTATTTTTTGTAGCAAATGACCTTTTCTTTAAAATTCACTGAGTTATGTTATGCATATAATTCGATAACAGGTTAAATATAATCAGTATTAAAATTCTGCAGATTAAGCAAACTTCAGATACATTCGCTACCTACTGACAAAAAAAGAAAAATATTTCCCTACAATTTGTACATATTATTTTACAATCGAAAATGAAATGTAAAAAGGGCTAGGTTTCCACCTAGCCCTTTCTCGTTTTTTAACCATCGTTTAAAGATAATGACGTTACTTATCTTGCCAGCGGGAAGCCGCCTTGTGATCGGACTCTCTGGATTCGATCCAACGTTGCTCGTCATCGGCGGTTTTCTCTTTCTTCCAAAATGGCGCTTTGGTTTTTAAGAAATCCATAATGAATTCGCAAGCTTCAAAGGAAGCACCTCGGTGAGCACTCGTGACTCCAACAAATACGATTTGGTCACCAATATTAAGATCGCCAATACGATGAATTACCCGCACTTTCTGTAACGGCCAACGGTCTAACGCTTGCTGGCAAATATCGCTAAGTGCTTTTTCTGTCATACCGGGATAGTGCTCTAACAATAAACCCGTCACATTGTCACCAAGATTCATGTCTCTTACTTTACCTGAAAACATGGCGACAGCTCCGGCAGAGGTACCTTCAGCCAACAGTTCATATTCAGAACCGACAGAGAAGTCCTCTTTCATCACGGAAATACGGTAGCTCATCATTAGCCTCCTGTAACCGGAGGGAAAAACGCCACTTCATCACCGTCACTGATTTCAGACTCTAGTGGTGAGATAGTTTGGTTAATCGCCGTCAGTAGCTTACCGGATTCAAGGGCAAGCTCCCATTTACCACCTTGACTCACCAAGTGCTGACGCAACGCTTCTGCGGTAGGGAAAACGGCTTCCACCTCAACGCTATCAACACCAACAAGTTCTCTTGTTTGCGCAAAAAAAAGTACTTTAATCATGACGCCACCTTAAAATGACCTGATTTTCCACCCGTTTTTTCTAACAGACGAACCTGTTCAATAACCATATCTTTCTGCACGGCTTTGCACATATCGTAAATCGTCAACGCTGCCACAGATGCTGCGGTCAGTGCTTCCATTTCCACACCGGTTTTTCCCGCCAACTTACATACGGATTCGATTCGAACTTTATTCTCGCTCTCTATCGCCTCTAACTGTACTTCCACTTTAGTGAGTAAAAGTGGGTGGCAAAGAGGGATAAGATCCCATGTTCTTTTCGCAGCTTGAATACCCGCAATACGAGCGGTCGCAAACACATCACCCTTATGATGACTGCCTGAAACAATTAAATTCAATGTCTCAGCAGACATTTGAACATAAGCTTCCGCTCTTGCCTCTCTAACGGTTTCATCTTTTGCCGATACATCGACCATGTTGGCTTCGCCTGAAGCATTAATATGAGTAAACTGTTCCATAGTCATTTACACCTTTAAATGAGGCATAAAGTTACAAGGACGATGACTGGCATCAAGCTGCTGCTTGATTATCTTCGTCCATGCGGTTTTACAAGCACCTGTAGAGCCTGGTGTTGCAAATATAACCGTGTGATTGGCAAAACCGGCAATAGCACGCGATTGAATCGTTGAGGTGCCAATTTCTTCATAGGAAACTTGACGGAACAACTCACCAAAGCCTTCCACTTGCTTATCAAACAGAGGAGCAATGGCTTCTGGAGTGCTGTCGCGGGATGTAAACCCTGTACCACCAGTGATCATAATTACCTGAACATTTTCGTCAGCTATCCATTGAGATACCACTGCACGAATTTTATATTGGTCATCGATAACAATTTTTTTATCCGCTAGGTTGTGCCCTGCTTCTTGTAGCTGTTCAACAAAATATTGGCCTGATGTGTCATTTTCTTCAGTACGAGTATCCGATACCGTCAATACTGCAATATTTGCAGGCTTAAATTCACTTACTGCGTGTCCCATTAATTCACCTTAATTTGTTTTTTATCCGCCAATTGACGCGAGATGCGGTGTCATTCCGGTATTACCATCTTGAAGAAAATGGCTAACAGACTTAGTTTGCAACTCTGATTGGATTCGATTGATTAGTTGTGACGACTGGTTGTCATCTTGCAATAGGTCTCGTAACTCAACGCCTTGCTCGCCAAACAAGCATAGGTGCAGCTTACCCATTGCAGACACTCTTAAACGGTTACAACTTTCACAAAAGCTTTTTTCATACGGCATGATCAATCCGATCTCACCTTGATAATCAGGGTGAATAAAGACTTGCGCGGGCCCATCATTGGACTCTTTTACTTTTTGAATCCAACCTTCTGCGATAAGTTTGTTACGGATACTGACACCAGATTGATGATATTTATTAAACAGTTCATCCATCTCTCCTGTCTGCATTAGTTCAATAAAACGCAGCTGGATCGGGCGATCTTTAATCCAATTTAAGAATGAGGGAAGCTCAGTGCTGTTTAAGTTTTTCATTAAAACAACATTCACTTTAACTTGTTGATAGCCGACTTCAAACGCTCTATCTATTCCTGACATAACACTGGAGAATTTGTTCTCACCAGTAATCTCATAGAACATTCTTGGGTCCAAACTATCAAGACTTACGTTGATATGAGTAAGGCCAGCCTCTTTCCAGTCTGCAACTTGGCTAGCCATACGGTAACCATTGGTTGTCATGGCCACTTTTTTAATGCCGTCAGTAGAGGCAATAGTATGGACAATATCGTTGAAGTCTTTACGGAGGCTTGGTTCTCCACCTGTAATTCTAACTTTGGACGTACCACAGTTAGAAAACGCGCTAACAACACGTTTTATCTCGGGTAGAGTAAGAAATGAGGAGTTCTTTTTACCCGACGGTTTATACCCGTCTGGTAAACAATATGTGCACTTAAAATTACAGACATCTGTAACTGAAAGACGCAAATAATAAAATTTGCGGTTAAATTTATCTTCTAATTGTATCGCCACGGAACACCTTTCCAAATACGGGAGGCCCATTCATTTCTAAACGAACCCTGGTGACAAAATGTCACTGGCTATGAAGGCTTATTGAACATCTAACTTAGCGAACATAGCTCGGAGTTACGCCTGTCGAAAAAATAACGACGGCTTGATAATTAAAATACTCAATAATAGGGTAAAATTCTACTATCGAAGGCGCAAAACCCCGTGAATACCTCAAAATAGTTATGGCTATTGTGGTTTTGCAACCAGTTAATATAAATTGTCACTCCATATGTAAAAAAGAATAAATATATGAAGAATTATAAAAACAAAAAAATCGTTGCTGTAGGCGGAGGCCATGGGCTAGGTCGTATGTTAGCTGCGCTGAAAACATTTGGTTCAAACGCAACCGGCATTGTGGCGACGACCGATAATGGTGGCTCAACCGGACGCATTCGCTACTGTCAGGGTGGTATCGCATGGGGAGATACCAGAAACTGTATCAATCAGCTTATTACTGAGCCTTCAATAGAATCAATGATGTTTGAGTACCGCTTTAAAGGAGCAGGTGAACTCGACGGTCATAATCTTGGCAACTTAATGCTGGCATCTTTAGATAATTTGTCTGTCCGCCCATTAGAGGCCATTCAGCTTATCCGCAGCATGCTCAAAGTGGATGTGAAAATTGTCCCTATGTCCGAGCACCCTGCGGATTTAAAAGCCCTATCTCTTGATGGCAAGTGGGTTGTTGGAGAAACCAGCGTTGACGAAATGGAATCGGATCTATTGCGATTAGATCTTGAACCTGTCGTGCCTGCCACCAGTGAAGCGATCTCTGCAATCAATAAGGCGGACTGTATTATTCTTGGCCCTGGCAGCTTCCTAACCAGTATCATGCCGCCGTTGCTGATGCCCGAAGTAGGCAAAGCGATTATGCAAAACCAAAACGCCAAGCTGATTTTTGTTGAGAACTTGTCGCCAGAATATGGTCCAGCAGGACGAATGGAGTTGAGACAGAAGTTACAGTGGTGTGAGCGAGCTTGCCGCGACAGAAAGATTGATATTGTATTAGGCGACCAACCCCACCCTGAACTTGAATCAGAATGGAACTGCGTAACCACAGACCTCGCATCAACGAATAGAAGTTGGCGTCATGACCGTGAGAAACTCAAAAACGCCATTATCGAGCAGCTATAAAAGTATCAACGTAACAGCGTCAGTCGAATAGAGTGTCAGTCAAACAGAGAATCGTAAGCGCTTATGGTTTTTTCTAAGCTGGACATCATTGACTGACGATTTTCTGATGTATTGATTTTTCTTCCTGCTTTGACTTGGGCATCTATCCCTGTTGCTATTTGGCAAAGATTCTCTGCTCCGAAACTCGCGGCACTGCTTTTGAGTGCATGGCTTATATCCCCTAGCCGAACTTCTAGCTCACTTTTGTCTTCCGCCAATTCAACTTGATACTCATTCAACTCACCCAAAAAAATATCCAAAAGCACAGGGAAAGTCTCTTGCCCTATTTCATTGCATAGGTCATCAATCTTAGTTTCATTTAAGTACTTAGTCACAACAGTAACGTCTCCTTTGAGTACTTACATCGATATCACGTTATTCAGCGTTTGCATTCCAAGACTGAATTTTTCTATAGAGTGTTGAAGGGCTAACTTCTAAGGCATTTGCTGCTTTAGGAATATTTCCTCCACACGCTTCTATAGCTTGCTCAATCGTTCTTTTCTCTACTTGCCATAACGGCGCGATATCTTGCATTCGATAAACAACTCCTTGTTGAGCAGAATTGTCTCCTCTCTCTTCTAAAGCAATTTTTGTGCTAGGTTGATTAATTGGAGGAGGAAGCATGCGCAAATTGATCTCTTTACCCTGATTTAACACCACGGCATTGCGCAATACATTTTGTAACTGACGAACATTTCCCGGCCATTCATAGTCAACAAAACGCTCCACAACCTCTTCAGAAAAACGAGCAAAATCTTTTCCTTCCTCTAAAGACATATGCCCTAATAAAGAATAGGCTATTTCTACCACATCTTCTCCCCGCTCTCTTAACGGCGGCAAATGTAATGGGATAACGTATAAACGATAGTATAGATCTTCACGAAAACGCCCTTGTTGCACCTCTTTCCATGGGTCGCGGTTAGTGGCGCAAACAAAGCGTACGTCGACTCGCTTCATTTTTGAGGAGCCAACCTTTTGAAAAGTTCCGGTTTGAATAAATCTCAGCAGTTTGGTTTGCAAATCCAGATCCATCTCACACAGTTCATCTAGGAACAGCGTGCCACCATCAGCCATTTCTGCCGCGCCCTCTCGCTCTGTCGCAGCGCCGGTAAATGCGCCTTTCACGTGGCCAAACAGCTCACTCTCTATTAGGTCTTTCGGTATTGCTGCACAGTTAATGGCAATAAAGGCTTTGTCACGACGCTTACTGGCGGCATGAATCGCCTCTGCACATACCTCTTTACCAGTACCACTTTCTCCAGTGATAAATATACTGGCTTTACTGGTAGCTGCGGAGTCTATGGTTTTGTACACGGCTTGCATCTTGTGGCTGCTGCCGATAAAACCTTGGTAATCACCTAGCTGGTTAGGTTTTACTTGCTCTCCGGTCTTAATTTTATTGGCTTTTCGAAGAGCGTTATTAACGGTAACCCGCAACCGGTCTGCTTCACAGGGCTTAATCAGGAAATCTTGCGCACCGTATCTCATTGCATCGACGGCGGTATCGATCGAGCCGTGAGCGGTCATAAAAATAATCGGCACATCGGGATAACGTTGCTTAGTCGCGTGAAGTACATCCATCCCCGTCATATCGGGTAATCTCAAATCCAGCAATATCAAATCAGGAGTATTGTCTTTTAAACTATTGAGAGCTTCCTCACCAGTGCCAACAATATTGATATCCAGACCAAGAGGAGAAAGGAATGATCGGTATAACGCCGCGACTGAAGCGGTATCTTCCACCATCAGTAATTGTTTTGCTTTTGGAACAAGTGTCGAATTATTCATAGTCTAGCCATCACTGAAACAGGCATTTTTGCAAATGCCATCATCTATTTTTATTTGCATATTGACAATATGATTGCAGCATGCATTGCAAAATGCAACAAACAACCGCTTGCACATGGCATAATTGCTACGATTCGCCACTTATTCCCGGCTTATATAATGAAAATAATATCGCTCGTACTTTCATATAAAAAACACATATAGGCACTTAATAGCCGGAATAAGCAACTAATATAGCAAGGCATAAGTGAATAGTGAGTCTAATAGGTTGATTTAACACCGCTCGATGGAAAAGTGCCGGACTGAGTGATTAACTAGCAAAACGAGTGGCGATTTTACTGCAATGATTAATTGGCACGCATCCTGCTAATATAAATATGACCTTCGGGTCACCTAGCCAACTGACGTTGTTTGTGGATTTAGTGTTCACAAAATAGAGCCAACCGGAGTCTTTTTCCAGTTGGCTATTTTTTTGCCTGTTATTTGGCCTACAAGCTGCAAAAATTATCGCGATAGGTCAACAGACGACCCTAGCTATTAGCAATGAACTGTGCCCGCAACGCTTCCATCTCATCGCGCTTTTTAGCCGCAGATTCAAATTCCAAATTCTGTGCATGTTGGTACATCTCACTCTCAAGTTTTTGAATCTCTTTCTCTAACTGTTGAGGTGATAAAACTAAGTATTCCTCTGATGGCTCGGCCACTTTTGATAAAGGAACTTGTTTTGACTTGCGCTGATTTCTGGATTTGGCGATGTCACCAATTTCCATTATATCTTTAACGCTGCGTTTCAGTGCTTGAGGCTCTATGCCATTCTCTAGATTATACTGTTGCTGCTTTTCTCTGCGTCGACGGGTTTCTCCCATCGCTTTTTTCATCGACTTAGTAATCGTGTCGGCATACAAAATCGCCTTACCTTCAATATTACGCGCAGCACGACCGATAGTCTGAATGAGCGAGCGTTCCGACCGTAAAAAGCCCTCTTTATCTGCGTCCAATATAGCCACCAAAGAGACTTCCGGCATATCTAGACCCTCTCGAAGTAAGTTAATACCCACTAACGCATCAAACTCCCCCAGCCTTAAGTCACGAATTATTTCTACTCGCTCCACGGTATCTATATCCGAGTGAAGATAGCGAACCCGAATGCCATGCTCATCAAGATACTCGGTGAGGTCTTCTGCCATACGCTTGGTGAGAGTTGTCACTAGTACCCGCTCATCTTTCGCTGCTCGTATACGAATTTCAGACAGAAGATCATCAACCTGTGTCGACACTGGTCTCACCTCAAGAACAGGGTCCAATAGGCCAGTAGGACGCACAACCTGATCGGCGATATCATTGTCGGATTTCTCAAGTTCATAATTACCCGGAGTGGCCGAAACAAAAATGGTTTGAGGAGATATAGATTCAAACTCTTCAAACTTAAGAGGTCGATTATCTAGCGCCGAAGGCAATCGAAAACCAAATTCGACAAGCGTCTCTTTTCGTGATCGGTCACCCTTAAACATGGCCCCTATTTGAGACACTGTGACATGGGATTCATCAATAATTAACAAGCCATCTGTAGGCAGATAATCAAACAAGGTTGGTGGTGGCTCACCCTCTTTACGCCCACTTAAATAACGTGAGTAGTTCTCTATGCCAGAGCAGAAGCCCAGTTCGTTCATCATCTCAATATCAAATTGAGTACGCTGTGAAATTCGTTGCTCTTCTAGTAATTTATTATTGTCGAGTAAATACGCCTGACGACTTTTGAGCTCTTCTTTAATATGCTCAATAGACTCTAAAATTCGCTCTCTCGGCGTAACATAGTGTGTTTTTGGGTAAACGGTGTAGCGAGGAATATCTCGTTGGGTAATGGCCCCTGTTAGCGGGTCAAATAAACTGATGCATTCCAACTCATCATCAAACAACTCTATACGTACCGCTTCTTGATCCGATTCCGCAGGAAAAATATCAATGACTTCACCCCGAACCCGAAATTGGCCCCTTTCGAATGCCACATCATTCCTACTATATTGCAGCTCTGCTAATCGACGTACGATATCTCTTTGATCGACAATATCTCCCCGACAGATATGCAGCATCATTTTCAGATAAGAGTCAGGATCACCCAAGCCGTATATCGCTGACACCGATGAGACGATAATAGTGTCGTTTCGCTCCAGCAGTGCTTTGGTCGCAGAGAGGCGCATCTGCTCAATATGGGAGTTAACTGATGAGTCTTTCTCTATAAAAGTATCCGTAGTGGGTACATACGCTTCTGGTTGGTAGTAATCGTAGTATGAAACAAAGTACTCCACCGAGTTATTAGGAAAGAAACTTTTCATTTCACCATAGAGCTGCGCCGCCAAAGTCTTATTAGGCGCCAATATGATCGCAGGACGATTTGATTCTGCAATAACATTAGCAAGAGTAAAGGTTTTACCTGACCCAGTTACCCCTAACAACGTTTGATGCGCTAACCCCGAATCAAGGCCGTCAAGTAGCTGTTTGATTGCTTCAGGCTGATCCCCTGACGGCTGATAATCTGAAACTAATTCGAATTCTTTACTCATTTTAACCACTCTTATAAAAACCAAGATGGATTACAATTGCTGTGCTAACCCTAAAAACCACCAGTTCTTCATCACCGTTTTAATTAAAAACCGGCAACGTCTCACTAAACGAACATCTTGAGATCACTTTCACCTTGAGTGCACTCTCACCTTGAGGTGACATACACCTTGAAAGCAACTAGATAAAAAAACATCCGCTTAAGCATCAAATAGTACCTTATCTGTATAAAAATACAGTACTTACCACGGGATTTTTTTATAACTAGAATCAATAGAAAATATCCACTTCATAACCTAATGAATTTAAACGAAAAAAAACCATAGAGCTAAAGCGTTAAAATTGTTCCTACAAAACGTTTTTTAGAACAAAAAGTAATATTACTAAATTAGATAAAAAAACAGCACTTTTGTAATAGCATCTAATCTATTTTTTTGATAAAGTCCCTAGCCCTTTATCTAGACACCCTTCATTTTTGTCTATATTTAATCCACCTGTTTTCCCCAGTTTGTAGCCAAAAAGCCTTAAAATTTCAATTTTTAAAAGTTAACCACAATTGCAGAAAAAACAGCACTTTTTGAAAATCTTCATATTTACAACAAGATAGAACCAATTCACCTTGGTATATTTACTCTACAATTTTCAGTCCAGCAGTTGTTAAAGATTCATTAACACACTTATCCACAAATTTGGTGGATAACTGCCATCACCCTTTTAGCACTCTCGCGTACAAAAAAAGCAATGTTTTTTTTAACTATTTTTTTATTATTTTTTTCAATGATCTCACTCGTGTAGTATTGACAGGTTTTGTTAGTATCGCTAAGATTCGCAGCACTGAAATCGATTCCCCCTTAGTTCAGTTGGTAGAACGGCGGACTGTTAATCCGTATGTCGCAAGTTCAAGTCTTGCAGGGGGAGCCAAATTTAGAAAAAGACGTCTTCGGACGTCTTTTTTCGTTTTAAATCTTATAACTATAAATCCAAGTTCCATATCAAGCGCCATTTATCTCTGGCAGTGCAGAAACAATACCCCCCTTCACTTGAGCAATACTTCATCAATTTAATTAAGCTCTGTTAACCTCTCTGGTAATTTTTTACCGCTTTTTGTGGCCATTTTATACAAAACAGCGTCTATGCCGTGTAGTCTGAACAGTGAATTTTGAATTAAAAACCTCTTAACCTTAATAACCTTAACGATCTCTGGTTGTTATTCAGCGATCAAAACGAGATAATACGCAATTCAGGTTCTCCTAATACGTATCAACCATGACTGATTATTTATTGTTGTTAGTTGGCACTGTGCTAGTTAACAACTTTGTGCTCGTTAAATTTTTAGGTTTATGCCCATTTATGGGGGTTTCCAAAAAACTGGAAACCGCTATAGGTATGGGGCTAGCAACGACGTTTGTTCTAACTTTGGCGTCGGTATGCGCCTACCTTGTTGAAGCATACATTTTAAAGCCTCTTGGAATAGAGTATTTGCGTACCATGAGCTTTATTTTAGTGATCGCTTTTGTGGTGCAATTTACAGAAATGCTGGTGCATAAAACCAGTCCAACATTATACCGCCTACTTGGTATATTTTTGCCGTTGATCACCACCAACTGTGCCGTTCTTGGTGTTGCGCTATTGAATATCAACGAAAATCATAATTTTATCGAATCGATCATTTATGGATTTGGTGCCGCTATTGGTTTCTCTTTAGTGCTGATTTTATTTGCATCTATACGTGAACGTATTGCCGCAGCCGATGTTCCTGCGCCATTTAAAGGCGCATCAATCGCAATGATCACCGCAGGGTTGATGTCCCTCGCCTTTATGGGCTTTACTGGATTGGTGAAACTATAATGAGCACCATTCTCATCGCGATTATTGCTATTGCTATACTTGCTGCCATATTTGGCGCTTTTCTCGGTTTCGCTTCTGTACGTTTTAAAGTAGAAGCGGATCCCATCGTCGAACAAATTGATAGCATACTACCGCAAACTCAATGTGGTCAGTGTGGGTATCCCGGCTGCCGTCCTTATGCCGAAGCGATAGCCAATGGAGATGAAATAACTAAGTGTACCCCCGGTGGTCAAGCGGCCATCGAGAACATTGCCGAGTTAATGGGGATAGATCCTGCCGAGCTTAGTTACGATGAACAAAGCCCAATTAAAACCGTCGCCTTTATTCATGAAGATATGTGTATTGGCTGTACAAAATGCATTCAAGCTTGTCCGGTAGATGCTATTGTGGGAGGAACTAAGGCATTGCATACCGTGATTAAAAATGAGTGTACCGGGTGTGATTTATGCGTCGCTCCCTGCCCTACTGATTGTATAGAAATGATCCCAGTAGAAACCACTATCTCCTCTTGGAAGTGGCAACTCAACACCATACCAGTAACCGACATTACTGATAACAAGCTATCTGAAAGCGCGAAGTAAGGACCATTATGTTATCGTTAATTGAACAAATTCGTCATGGTCAGATCTGGACATTTCCCGGCGGTATTCATCCGCCCGAAAACAAGATACAGTCGACTCAATCGGCCATTGCTGACGCCAAAATTGCTGACGAATTTGTTATCCCACTTAAACAACACATAGGCCGAAGTGGAGACCTACTAGTAAAAGTGGGTGACAGCGTTCTTAAAGGGCAAAAGTTAACTCAGTTTACCGCCAGTTTCATGCTTCCTGTTCATGCGCCAACATCAGGCACAATTACCGCCATAGAACCGCGAACAATGGCGCATCCTTCCGGCTTATCAGAACAGAGTATTGTCCTTAAACCAGATGGTCTGGATAAATGGATAGACAGACAAAGCATCGATAACTATCAAAATACCCCTGTAGAAGATCTTATCGAAGTCATACGCCAAGCTGGTATTTCTGGAATGGGTGGAGCAGGTTTTCCAACCGCTCGAAAAATGCAATCAGGTATAGCAAAAACCGACATTCTCATTATTAATGCCGCAGAGTGTGAGCCCTATATTACCGCTGATGATATGTTGATCCGAGAGCAAGCGGAGCAAATTGTTGAAGGCATAAAGATCGCCAACCATATTCTCAAAGCAAAACTGGTCGTGGTTGCCATCGAAGATAACAAGCCAGAAGCGATCAAAGCATTAGAGAAAGCGGCGCAAAACATAGATATTGTAATACGAGCAATTCCAACTAAATACCCATCCGGTGGTGAGAAACAGTTAATAAAAATTCTCACAAACAGAGAAGTCCCTAAAGGGGGTATTCCTGCTGACATCGGTGTATTGGTGCAAAATATCGGTTCTATTTTTGCCATAAAACGAGCAGTTGTTGATGGTGAACCATTAATTGAGCGTGTTGTTACCTTAACCGGAGCCACCTTCCCGACGCCACAAAACGTTTGGGTCCGAATAGGAACACCTGTTAGCGCTCTATTAAAACAGTTTGGGTATAAAGCCGAAAAAAGAGATCCCCGAGTCATCATGGGTGGACCAATGATGGGCTTCACTCTACCCACTGTTGATGTGCCAATAACCAAAACATCCAACTGCATACTGGCTCCAAAGAGAAAAGAGATTGCTCCGACTACGCATCCAGTTGAATGTATTCGCTGTGGTCAGTGCGCAGAGGCGTGTCCCGCCTCTCTATTACCACAACAGCTTTATTGGTATGCCAAAGATAATGACCATGACAAATGCCAGCAATTAAATATCGCAGACTGTATTGAATGCGGTGCTTGCGCTTACGTCTGTCCGAGTGAAATCCCTTTGGTTCAGTATTATCGCCAAGCAAAAGCAGAAATACGTATCACAAAAGAAGAGAGCAAGGCATCCGAGAGAGCCAAAGCTCGATTCGAGCAAAAACAGCAACGCTTAGAACGAGACAAGCAAGCACGCGAAAATCGATTTAAAAAAGCGGCAAGCAGCCGAAGAAAAGAGATGAGTTCCTCTTCTGAAGGCGATGCGGTTGCCGCTGCCATCGCAAGAGTAAAAGCACAAGCGGCCAATAAAGATGATAAGCCGGCCGTTAAACCTGCCGTTGCCGCCGCTATTGCCCGTGCAAAAGCCAAGCAAGCAGAAGCCGCTCAAGCTGGAAGCGCCACCCCAGATAACAGTGAAATGGCAAAGCTGAGAGAAGAACGTAAAAAAGAAGCCCGAGCGAAAAAAGCACAACGAGAAGGTGACACGCAGCGAGAAAGTGAAGCGCCTCAATCAAGTACCTCGGACTCTTCCTCAACAACAAAAAAAGACGCCGTTGCCGCTGCTATCGCCCGTGCGAAAGCCAAAAAAGCACAACTCGCTCAGCAAGAGTCGCAACAGGCAACGCCTAGCGAGCCTGCTACAGAGCAAGCTTCGGACACCGATACCGCTGCCGGAAATGACAAGAAGAAAGCAGCCGTTGCTGCCGCGGTTGCCCGAGCAAAAGCTAAAAAAGCTCAACTCGCTCAGCAAGAGCCACAACAGACAGCGCCTAGCGAGCCTGCCACAGAGCAAGCTTCGGACACCGATGCCGCGGCTGCAAATGACAAGAAGAAAGCAGCCGTTGCCGCCGCGATTGCCCGAGCAAAAGCTAAAAAAGCTCAACTCGCTCAGCAAGAGCCGCAACAGGCAACGCCTAGCGAGCCTACTACAGAGCAAGCTTCAGACACCGATGCCGCAGTTGCAAATGATAAGAAGAAAGCAGCCGTTGCCGCCGCTGTTGCCCGAGCAAAAGCTAAAAAAGCACAGCTAGCTCAACAAGAGCCACAACAGACAGCGCCTAGCGAACCTGCCACAGAGCAAGCTTCAGACACCGATGCCACGGCAGCAAATGACAAGAAAAAAGCCGCCGTTGCTGCCGCTGTTGCCCGAGCGAAAGCTAAAAAAGCACAGCTAGCTCAACAAGAGCCACAACAGACAGCGCCTAGCGAACCTGCCACAGAGCAAGCTTCGGACACCGATGCCGCTGCTGCAAATGATAAGAAGAAAGCAGCCGTTGCTGCCGCGGTTGCCAGAGCAAAAGCTAAAAAGCTCAACTCGCTCAGCAAGAGCCACAACAGGCAACGCCTAGCGAGCCTGCTACAGAGCAAGCTTCAGACACAGATGCCGCTGCTGCAAATGATAAGAAGAAAGCAGCCGTTGCTGCCGCTATCGCCCGAGCAAAAGCCAAAAAGGCTGAGAAAGAGATGCAACAAAATAGTAAGGAGAATGACTAGTGGCTTTATTTATCACCAGTTCGCCACATGCTCATAGCCGGAAAAAAACATCCGACCTAATGAAATGGGTGTTACTTGCCGCATTACCCGGTTTAGCGACACAAACTTACTTTTTTGGCTGGGGAACCATCATTCAGCTAATGCTTGCGTTAGTTGTCGCACTAGCGATGGAAGCAACTATCATGTTGCTGCGTCGAAGAGCACCCGTAGCTGCATTACGAGATTACAGTGTATTGGTCACGGCATGGTTACTTGCCATTGCCATTCCACCTCTTTCACCATGGTGGGTCTTGGTTATTGGTCTTTTCTTTGCTGTTGTAATTGCTAAACATCTATACGGTGGAATAGGACAAAACCCATTTAATCCGGCCATGATTGCCTACATAGTGCTACTGATATCTTTTCCTGTACAGATGACAAGCTGGATTGCTCCCTCAGATCTTAGCCCCAATAGTGTTGAGTTTTATGATGCGTGGAAGCTTATTTTCACCGGTTTTGACAATGACGGCTTTTCCTTGCAACAGGTCCGAACCAGCATAGATGGCATTACCATGGCCACACCACTGGATGAGTTTAAAACGTCGGTTAAAGCAGGAATATCCGCTAACGACATACTTAGTCAAAAGACCTTTTCTATTGTCGCAGGTGTCGGTTGGGAGTGGGTAAATATCGCGTATTTGCTTGGCGGTCTACTGTTAATAAAAATGCGAGTTATTCAGTGGTATATTCCCGCTGGTGTATTAGCGAGCTTATTGGTGATAAGTGGCGTGGCTTATATCGTGTCACCTGAGAGCGTTGCCTCTCCTCTTGTGCACCTTTTCTCTGGTGCAACCATGTTAGGCGCTTTCTTTATTGCGACAGATCCGGTTACCGCCTCTACCACAGTAAAAGGACGCTTGATATTTGGTGCTCTTATTGGCCTCATCATTTATGTTATTAGAACTTGGGGCGGGTTCCCGGACGGAGTGGCATTTGCGGTACTGTTAGCAAATATGACCGTACCTCTGATCGACACCTACACCAAACCAAGAACTTATGGTCACTAGAGGATTAATATGCTAACCGCAATGAAAAAAAACGGTGCTACGCTTGCCATATTTGCCTGTGCCTGTACTGGTTTAGTGGCCGTTACCCAATACCTGACTAAAGACACGATTCACGCTCAAGAAGTCGCGCAGTTAAAAACAACACTTAATCAGGTTGTTCCTCATCAAATGCATGACAATGAGTTATACAAAGCCTGCACTCTGGTCAAATCAGATTTGCTGGGATCTGACAAAGCTCTTCATGCCTATATTGGAACGCTATCGGGTCAAAACAGTGCCATCGCAATTGAAGCTATCGCACCGGATGGTTACAACGGAAAAATTAAGTTAATCGTAGGATTAGATAACAGTGGCACCGTTACTGGTACTCGAGTGCTTGCACATAATGAAACGCCGGGATTGGGCGATAAAATTGATAGCCGTGTCTCCGATTGGATCTCAGTTTTCAAAGGCAAACAAGTTACTGATAGCAACCTAGATTCTTGGCAAGTAAGAAAAGATGGCGGCGAATTTGACCAATTTACAGGTGCCACAATTACCCCAAGAGCAGTAGTAAAAGCGGTAAAAAATACTATTCTATATTTTAATCAAAACCGTGATGCTATCTATTCACAAACACAAGCCTGCGGAGGCAATGATGAGTGAGAACCGTGAACTGTTCAAAAATGGCATGTGGAGCAACAACCCTGCGCTTGTGCAGCTATTGGGTTTGTGCCCTCTTCTCGCGGTATCCTCCACTGTGACAAATGCGCTAGGCCTAGGTATCGCAACAACCTTAGTATTAATTGGTTCTAACCTAGCCGTTTCATTAGTCCGAGAGTCTGTACCAAAAGAGATTCGACTGCCGGTATTTGTGATGATCATCGCTGCGCTAGTTACCTGCGTTCAACTATTAATGAACGCTTATGCCTATGGTCTCTATTTATCTCTGGGCATTTTTATTCCTCTTATTGTCACCAACTGCATCATCATCGGTCGCGCTGAAGCCTACGCTGCCAAAAACAATCCTTTACCTGCTACATTAGATGGATTGTGGATGGGGTTAGGCATGACTACGGTTTTAGTGGTTTTAGGCGCACTTCGAGAAGTTCTTGGTAATGGAACCTTATTTGATGGTGCCGACCTATTGCTCGGGAGTTGGGCGTCAGTATTGCGAATTGAAATATTTGCCGTAGAAAGTAATTTCCTACTGGCTCTGCTTCCACCCGGTGCATTCATTGGGGTAGGATTCTTAATCGCATTAAAAAATGGCATTGATTCGCAGCTAGAGTCGCGCCAGCCTAAAAAGCCTAAAGTAGAAATTGAACGAGTAAGAGTCACCAATTAGTTAGCAAAATTAAGCGGCTTATGAATAATACTAAAAGAGTTGAAATATTGCAGAGATTGAGGGAAAACAACCCCAATCCCGAAACAGAGTTAAACTGGAGCAATCCTTTTGAACTACTCATTGCGGTACTACTGTCAGCGCAAGCCACAGACGTCAGCGTGAATAAAGCCACTGATAAATTATATCCGGTAGCAAACACTCCAGAGGCACTCTACAACCTCGGGGTAGATGGCGTTAAAGAGTATATAAAAACCATTGGTTTATTTAACTCCAAAGCGGAAAATGTCATTAAGACCTGCAAAATTCTTATCGACAACCACAACAGCGAAGTTCCAGAGAACCGAGAAGCGCTAGAAGCCCTGCCCGGCGTAGGACGAAAAACCGCCAACGTGGTACTGAATACGGCGTTCGGCTGGCCAACTATTGCGGTGGATACTCACATTTATAGAGTCTCTAACCGAACAAAATTTGCGATGGGTAAAACCGTAGATGATGTTGAGCAAAAGCTACTTAAAGTGGTGCCAAAAGAGTTTAAATTAGATGTACACCATTGGTTAATTCTGCACGGCCGATATACCTGTGTGGCAAGAAAACCGAGATGTGGTAGTTGCATTATTGAAGATTTGTGTGAATTTAAAGATAAAATCTACCCAGAGGAAGAATAACAATGTCGAATGGCCGAATTTTACATACTATGCTGCGTGTTGGAGATTTAGATCGCTCCATCGAATTCTATACCAAGGTAATGGGGATGGAGTTACTACGCAAAAACGAAAACACCGAATACAAATACACCTTAGCCTTTGTCGGTTTTGGTGATGAATCCCAAGGGGCTGTCATTGAGCTGACTTATAACTGGGGAACAGAAGAGTACCAAATGGGCAATGCATTTGGTCATATCGCCATTGGTGTTGACGATATTTATCAAACTTGTGATGCAATCAAAGCTGTTGGCGGTAACGTAACCAGAGAGCCGGGACCCGTTAAAGGCGGCAGCACTGAAATTGCATTTGTGAAAGACCCAGACGGATATATGATTGAGTTAATCCAAAATAAAGCTGGCAGCGCTGGCTTAGAAGGTTAAACGCACTCATTAGCGCCATTGGCCGACTGTCGGCAGATGGCGCTATATTTTTGGCTATGTTTATGCCATCTGCTCAGACTCAACAACGCGTTTTAATGAGTGAGGATGTAATTTAATACACACACCGTCACGCTTAAACGCCACCGTTGGATTCGCTAATCGCTCACCTTCCCCTTTAGGGCTCGATAGTTTGTAGCTAATACCTCTACGATCCAATTGTTCCCATGCATCATCAAGCTGCGGATAACGCTGCTTAAGCTCAGCTAAATATCCTTCAGCGGTTATTTGTTGAGATGGAATAACAAACTCAATATGTTCCCAACCTTCTGCGGGGTAAAGTTTTCCTTTCGCTGGGTATGGCAACTCAAGACACTCGATCGACCACCGTTCCGTTTGCAATGGTTGATGAAACTGAATAACAATAATCGGCCGGCCATTTATTAGCGCCGATGAAATTTCATTGCCATAAGATAACCACTCGTTATGTAACGTTTTTGCTAATATCTCATCATTTATTCGCAAAGCAATATGGTCCGCTTGCAGCGTTGAAACATCAATCCCAATATCATCTGCCAATAGCAGCAGTTTTTGCGTAAAAGCTGCTATGTTTTCTATCATTAATTGTGGTTGTAAATTGTTTGTTAACAAGGGATTGCTCATAATTCTCTATCCAGATACGAAGATACAGACGGATATTATCAGTAACTGATAAAAAGTAGAAAAAATACCTGTTCTTTATCTGTTAGCAGTAGAATTTCCTTGATATCATGAACACCATTTTATGAATCCCAATACGATATGCATTCATATTGCTAAGGCGAGTATTCTTCCACCAAAGCGATAATGGGCGTATTGCATAACGAACAATTCTCAGAATTGAAGGAAGCGCGTGTGAATATCCAAACACTGATTAATGACAAAGTATCTCAGGCTCTAGAAGCCGCTGGCGCACCAGCAGGAAGTCCTGCCGCGGTTCGACAATCAGCCAAACCACAATTCGGTGACTATCAGGCAAATGGCGTGATGGGCGTAGCGAAAAAGCTAGGCACTAACCCACGAGAATTTGCTCAAAAAGTATTGGATGTTCTGGACTTGGATGGTATCGCTAGCAAAACAGAAATCGCTGGCCCTGGTTTTATCAATATTTTTCTTAGTGAAGAGTTTCTTGCTAAACAAGCAGAAAGCGCTCTTGCTGACCCACGTCTAGGTGTTGCAGAAGAACAGCAAAAAACAATTGTTGTAGACTACTCTGCGCCAAACGTAGCAAAAGAGATGCACGTAGGTCACTTGCGCTCAACCATTATCGGTGATGCCGTAGTACGCACCCTTGAGTTTCAAGGTCATAAAGTAATTCGTGCCAACCACATTGGTGACTGGGGTACTCAGTTCGGTATGCTAATCGCTAACTTAGAGCGCGTGCAAAATGAGTCTGAAGAAGTATCAATGGAACTCTCTGACTTAGAAGCTTTCTACCGTCAATCGAAAAAATTCTATGACGAAGATGAAGAATTTGCTGCTAAAGCAAGAAACTACGTAGTAAAACTGCAAGGTGGTGATGAGTATTGTGCAGACATGTGGCGCAAACTTGTCGACATCACAATGGTTCACAACCAACGCAACTATGACAGACTAAACGTCTCTTTGACTAACAATGATGTCATGGGCGAAAGCATGTATAACGACATGCTGCCAAGCATCATCGAAGATTTGAAAGCGAAAGGTATCGCTCAAGAAGATGATGGTGCACAAGTTGTTTTCCTAGACGAGTATAAGAACAAAGATGGCGAAGCGATGGGTGTTATCATCCAGAAACGCGACGGTGGCTTCTTATATACCACTACCGATATCGCCTGTGCTAAGTATCGCTATGAAACACTCGGTGCTGATCGCGTTCTCTATTTCATCGACTCACGTCAACATCAGCATCTAATGCAAGCTTGGACAATCGTGCGTAAAGCAGAATATGTTCCAGAAGAGGTTACTCTTGAACACCACGCATTTGGAATGATGCTAGGTAAAGATGGTCGTCCATTTAAAACTCGCGCCGGTGGCACCGTTCGTCTTGCTGATCTCCTTGATGAGGCAGAAGTACGTGCTCAACAGCTTATCGAAAGCAAAAACCCTGAACTTGCAACCGAAGAGAAAGCAACCATTGCCAATACTGTTGCAATGGCTGCGGTTAAGTACGCTGACCTATCTAAACACCGTACTACCGATTACATCTTTGATTGGGACAACATGCTGGCGTTTGAAGGTAACACTGCACCATACATGCAGTATGCTTACACTCGTGTAGCATCTATATTCGCTAAAGCGGGTATCTCAATGGATAACGTTGAAGGTGAAATTAAGATCACTGACGATAAAGAGAAAGTGCTGATCGCTAAGCTGCTGCAATTTGAAGAAGCGGTTGAAATGGTTGCTCGCGAAGGACAGCCACACATTATGTGTAGCTACTTATTTGAACTTGCGGGTCAATTCTCTAGTTTCTATGAAGCTTGCCCTATCCTAGTGGCTGAAGATGAAAGCACCAAACAGAGCCGATTGAAGCTGGCAGCATTGACAGCTAAAACCATTAAGCAAGGCTTATCTTTGCTTGGCATCGAGACTCTAGAGCGTATGTAACATACCCTCCTGTAAATGGAGCTCTTTCTAGAGCTCCATTTTCTAATTAGTTTACCCCAGCAAAAAATCTCATCACTCATTATTTCTAGCACAAAATCACAGCTATACTCAAGTGACCTCAAGATGCAAGATTCAGAGCAACATCAACAAGTTCAGTTCAAGAAAGATAATTGAAGGAATGGCATTCCCTTTCAAGATTATCTGACGCAGAAATGGGCGTGTTGATGTGCTCCCAAAGGGCGAGTTTTATTGGCTCCTGCTCTGTGTTACTGATTCTTGCCGTAGAATGACTATGCCTTCAAATCAGTGCCTTGATCAGCAGCCAATAAATTCTCGCTGAACAAGCACCTTGAGGTCACTTGAGTATATTCACTGCAACACTTTCTTTAATCAATAAAAACGACCTTTGTGGCACGAGTGCGTTTACTTGATGGCTTAATTGACTAAAATAGATCCAATTTCCAACGCTAGGGACAAAGCCGGTGAACTTTACTCTTCATCCACAACTCAAAAACGACACCACCCATCTGGGAGATTTTACCTTGTGTACTGTACTGCTCAATCGAGATGACAGTGTGCCTTGGGTGATATTGGTACCGAAAATAGAGAACCTTCGAGAAATTCATCACCTTCCGATGGAGAAGCAACAACAACTTCTAATTGAGAGTCAACATATTAGCAGTATGTTAGAGACACTGTTTATGCCTGACAAACTGAACCTCGGCGCTCTAGGTAATGTTGTCCCTCAACTTCATATCCATCATGTCGCGAGATTTATATCAGACCTAGCATGGCCGGGACCGATTTGGGGACAAGCTGCGGGAAAATACAGAGAGTCAGCCGTTCAACAACAGTTGGCAGAAAAAATTCTCGCAGAACTGAGTAAACAACGGCTGTTTACAGCGGCAGGCTAATCACAGTAACCAACCTGATAGCTCAGATCCTAACTGACTAAAATGAGCCACCATTAAAAAAGCGCTTTCAATCGAAAGCGCTTTTTAGATTAATTAAATAGGTAAGCTATGAATACGTTGTTAGCTGTATATCGTCATGTTTAACAGGCCGATAGCGGACTCTTTTCACCTGATTATGTTTATCTAGATCAACCAGTCGCGATAGCTGACCTTTTTTAATCCACATCTCTAGCATGGCATCAACACCATCTTCTGATAGAGCAAAGTGCTGAGCTAGGTTCGACTGGGTCACACAACCGTGTTCAAATATATACGCTTTCAGTTCAGAGAGTATCACGCTATCGCCACCTCGATTTTCATCGCCTTTTCACCTTTTCTCTTCAACATAATATAAGTTCCGATCCAAGTTGCGATAATAGCGACTATCCAAATGCCACTCACCGTTGGAGTCTCGGCAAAGTGCATCACATTATGATAGAAAGCCGCTCCGGTATACGCCAGTCCCATAGTCCATATGCCAATGAAGGCGGCAAACGGTCGACCAAACTCTTTTACATATGCCCCCATTGCAGCAACGCAAGGAGTATAAAGTAAAATGAAAATCAGATAAGCAAATGCAGCATGAGCAGAGACAAATTGAGATTTAAGATTACCGAATATGCTCTGGTCAACACCCTGCTCTTCGGCAACGGCCGATGCATCTGTTAGGTCACCAACTTCAATGCCTAACGGGTCACTGTAGCTAAGCCCAACAAGGTTATCTGAAATACTTGCCACGGCCTCTTCAAGGCTTGCAGCCAAGTCAAACTCTGCTTCTTCTGACTCTGGGTTGGAATAGAGGCTATTTAATGTCCCGACAACCGCTTCTTTAGCAAAAATACCGGTAATAATACCTACCGTCGCAGGCCAGTTCTCTTGCTCAACTCCGATAGGTTCAAATATAGGTGTAACAACTTGTGCTGCTCTCGACAGTACCGATTTATCGCTATCTTCATTGCCAAAGGTGCCGTCTGTCCCTAATGAGTTGAAGAAGCTTAATATTGTAACGACCACTACAATGGTTTTACCTGCACCCAATACAAAGCGTTTCAGTTTTTGCCAGGTTTTGATCAGCACATTCTGAATGGTTGGAATTTCATAATCGGGCATTTCCATTATTAACGCATCACTAGAACCCGGATAAAGTGTTTTCTTTAACACTAAACCCGTTAGTACGGCGGCTAAAATTCCCAATAAATAAAGCAAGAACACGATATTCTGTCCGCTATTTGGGAAAAATGCTGCAGCAAAAAGGGCATACACAGGTAAGCGGGCACCACAGGACATAAATGGAGCCATTGAAGCCGCTAGCTTTCTTTCTCGTTCTTGATCAAGAGTACGAGTCGCCATAATAGAAGGAACATTACAGCCAAAGCCAAGAACTAGTGGGACAAATGCTTTGCCCGGCAGGCCAATTTTTTGCATTACTTTATCAAGCACAAAGGCGGCTCTTGCCATATAACCAGAACTTTCCAGTACCGCCAAGAAGAGATAAAGACACGCAATAACCGGAATAAAAGTGGCGACCGTTTGAATACCACCACCAACACCATCGGCTAGTAATGTCGCTAGCCAGACCGGTAAATGGTCATCCAGTAAATAGTGCCCTCCATCCACCAGCAAAGCACCTACGCTGATATCAAAGAAGTCGATAAATGCACTACCGATGTTAATCGAGAACATAAACATCAAATACATAACAACAAAGAAGAAAGGAATACCCACCCACTTGTTTAGTATTACTTGGTCCGCTTTTTCGGTAAAGCTGCGACTGAGTTTACCTTCGGTTTTTCTTAGCTGTTTTAGCTGCTCATGCAAATAGGAGTATTTGGTATCCGCGATTTGTAGATCAATATCTATGGTCAGAGAAGCAATGGTTGAAGTTACTTGGTTTCTGCCCTCTTCTGCTAAGCCATTAATAACTAAAGCATCGTTCTCTAAAGCGCGTATCGCTAGAGCACGGCTAGATACCGCTTCATCATTCCATAGTCCACTCAGCGCAGCAATTGCACTCTCTAACTCGGTTCCATAGTCAAGCGAGTGGCTCGACATAGGAACACCCTGAACCACGGTTTTATGTAGACGAGCTTTAAATCTTGCTACCTGTTGAGAGTCGTTAGCCGAAAGGCTAAGTACTGGACAACCTAAAGCGTCTTCCAGTCCTTTAACATCAATAACCTGACGCTCACGCTTCAACGCATCCATTTTGTTCAATACAACAATCATCGGACGGCCAAGCTCTCTGAGCTGCAGTGTCATATAAAGACTACGCTCTAAGCAACTTGCGTCAACAACGTTAATGATTAAGTCTGCGGGGTGCGTAAGTACAGCTCGAGAAGCGATGGACTCATCGATGCTATTGGCATCATTGCCACTATCTAGCGCATAAATGCCGGGCAGATCAGTGAGACTAAATTTGTCTCCAGAGTGATAAAAACGACCGGTTTTCTTTTCAACAGTAACACCAACCCAGTTACCAACTTGCTGTTTAGCCCCTGTTAACGCATTAAATAGTGTTGTTTTACCACTGTTTGGATTACCAACAGTTAAAATATTATATTGCGTCTGCATGACTAAACCTCAACTTCAATTTCTAGCGCTATATTTTTACGTAAGGCTAAAGAGACCCCTCTCACTTCTACTTGAAGCGGATCTCCCATCGGCGCACGCCTAATTACACGAATCTGGGTTTGAGGCAGTAGACCCATTATCATTAGTTTTTTCTTTAAATCGGAAGAGAGCCCAGAAAACGCAGTCACCTTTGCGCTTTCACCGTCTTTAAGATCCGTCAGCTTCATCACTCGCCTCTACTTAATATTAATTCTGTAAATGATAACCATTATTATTACAGGAATGATATCAAGTTCAACTCTATTCAGGTTTGTTTTGAATCAAATTCCGTATTATAAATCGTTTTCATTTAGCTCTTTTCTAGCGAGTTAACAGAATCTATGCTGGTAAACGTCATATTTGGCTATAACAGCTTTAAACTAAGGGCTCTTGGCAGATAGGCAATCGATGTATTGTTGACTAAGAGTGTCTAGAAAAAGGACATATCCCCCGGATACAGCATCAATATCAGTCGCCAACGGATCCAGTTCACCAACAGCCACATCTGTTCCTCTGGTGACGGATTTAACAATAGAGGGTTTGAACTGAGGCTCGGTAAAGACACAACTGGCATGGCCAGATTTTAGTTCACTCTGAATTTGAATAAGCGTTTTTGCTCCCGGCTTTCTTTCTGGAGACAGGGTAAAGTAACCCACTTTATTAAGTCCAAACTGCTTTTCAAAGTAACCATAACCATCATGAAAAACAAAAAATCCAACCGACTGATATGGTGAAACTCGATGTTCGATATCCAGAACTTTATTATCAACGCTCGCGATAAATGAGGATAGATTTGCTTGATACAGTGCTGCGTTATCTGGGTCAAGTTGAACTAATTTCTCGGCAATAACCTTCGCAGACTGCTTCGCTTGCTTTGGCCCTAACCAAATATGCGGGTCACGCCCTTCGTCTCCATGATCATGCCCGTCATGCGAATCATGTCCATGGCTTGAATGCCCTTCTCCCTGATCTGAGTAGTAATGAAACGTAATGTTATCTGCATCAGAAAGAGCTAACGAATTATTCTGTTTCGCCATAACTTTAGGCAAAAAAGACTCCAACTCTGCCCCAAACCAAATGACTAAATCAGCTTGCATGACTTTTTTAACATCTGAGGGTTTTAATGCGTAATCATGGGGAGAAGCCGTCGAACTAATTAACAGTTCAGGTGTTGTTACCCCTTCCGTTATTTCTAAGGCTATCAGTTGTAGCGGTTTAATACTTGCAACAATATTCATTGCCGACGCCATAGGCGACACAAGCAGCATAGCAAGTAGACCACATACTATATGTTTCATTTATTACTCCAGTATTTATACTCGACCTAGAAATATGCATGACAAGGAAATGCAGTTTCCATCAGAAGTGAAATGTTATACTATAACAATTCACTTTGTAAATGAGATTTATTTATGCCGCAGTTAGTCAATATGTCTGACATTACTGTACGCTTTGTTGATAGAAATGTACTCAACGCCGTTAATCTGAAGATTAACCGTGGCGAAATCACCACAATTATAGGGCCAAATGGTGCAGGGAAATCGACCTTAATTAAAGTACTGATTGGTTTAGTAAAACCTACATCAGGAACCGTCAGCAAGAAGAGTTCACTCTCGATTGGTTATGTGCCGCAGAAACTCAAACTCAATGATACTCTCCCCCTTAATGTTGATCGCTTTTTACAACTTGCCGGTAAATATAGCCGCCAAGAAAGAGTCGATGCGCTACGTTTGGTTGGTGCAGAGCATCTGGTTAAAAATGATATGCACCGACTCTCAGGTGGAGAAAACCAGCGAGTGTTATTAGCCAGAGCGCTATTGTTGAGACCTGATTTACTGGTATTAGATGAACCCGCTCAAGGGGTAGATGTTCAAGGGCAGATAGAGCTCTATAACTTAGTTGATACCATTAGGCACCGTTTTCAATGTGCCGTGTTAATGATTTCTCATGATCTGCATTTGGTGATGGCTAAAACAGATAATGTTGTCTGTCTTAACCACCATATTTGCTGCTCTGGAAAACCCGATGCCATAGCTAAGCATCCCTCATATATCGAACTTTTTGGTCATCAGCACAACAACTCGCTGGCTTTTTATCATCATCAACATACAGGTCATCACGATCTCTCTGGTTATCCATCGGATAACGATGATTGCGATTGTTCTTCACACCAAGGTGACCATCATCATGATTGAGTTATTACTGCCAGCACTGCTTGCTGGATTAGGAATCGCATTAATTGCCGGGCCACTTGGATCTTTTGTAGTTTGGCGCCGAATGGCCTACTTTGGCGATACACTCGCCCATGCTTCGCTACTCGGTTTAGCCCTTGGCTTTTTGCTGGATATTAATATCTATCTCGCCCTTGTGCTGTGCTGTCTCGCCATTGCGGTCATCTTAGTTGCGCTGCAAAAACAACAATCTGTCGGCACCGATACATTACTGGGCATATTGGCTCACAGCTCCCTCTCCCTTGGTTTAGTGGCGGTTAGCTTTCTTGACGATGTGCGTATCGATCTAATGAGCTACCTATTTGGCGACCTTCTCTCAGTCTCTATTCACGATATCTACTTTATTTATTTGGGGGTGTTTGCCATAGGTTTGATTCTCTACCTGTTCTGGCAACCGCTACTGTCATCATCTGTGAGTGAAGAACTTGCCGCAGTTGAAGGTATAAATATCTCTCTTATGCGTCTCATACTTATGCTTCTCGTGGGGACGGTTATTGCGGTCGGAATGAAGTTTGTCGGGGCACTGATCATCACGTCACTATTGATCATTCCCGCCGCCAGTGCGCGTAAATTTGCCACCACACCTGAGCAAATGGCCGCTCTAGCCTCACTATTTGGTTGCATAGCGGTCGTTGCTGGTATCGCGCTCTCTTGGCAGTTTGATACACCAACTGGGCCATCGGTTGTTGTCAGTGCCGCTGCGTTATTCATACTTAGTCAGTTTAAAAAAACAACCTCATAAAAAAACCATTTAAACATTAAAGCTCCTGTCATTAGTGCCGATACATAAGCATCAATACAGGAGCTTACATGCAACTTCAACAATCCGTCCCGACAGAGCTGCCAACATCAACAGCCATTAATGAGTTACATTTTGGTAACGACATTAATACCGCTGTTGAACAGAGCCGTCGTGCTGATTTTTCGTTGTTATTGGCTATGTTTTCAGAAGATGTAAGAGAAACAACGCCGATAGAGCAATTTAATACTGCTCCGTCAGAAGAGTCCGATCTCCGATCTCAGCTTGATGTTCCACAAGCCCGTCCTCTCGCATCCGATCAATCCAGTTACTCATCAGCAGCAGAAATTGCCAAGCATTTCCATGCTGGCGGCATACAAAGTGCGCAGCTTCAAGCAGACCTGCGCCCAGATGCATTAGCCTACATTGCAGAAAACACACATGGCTTAGGTGAAGAGACCTATCGTAACCTCTCATTCCATGCAAAACGACAGCTTATCAATCAAACCACCGAGACATTAAAACCTGTCCATTTGTATCAAGATCTGGTTGTTGCCAACCGAAAAAATCAAATCCATAACGTCACTGCATAAACTTTAAGCTCATCGCCTCCCCTCAGCTTGGCTGCAACAGCAAGCCACTGATCTACAACAATTGTGAGTTACAGCAAAGGTTAACCATCTTATTGGTGCCAATTCGTTTTTTCATGATGGTTTTCACACCGTACGGTATTTATTTTTACCACTATCACATAGAGAGAAACACAACTTCATCATGATATAAGGCATCTGAAATGGACATCGGGACATCGGTTATCTTAATTACCTCAGCAGGCACAGTATTAGGAAGTACTCTGGCACACCATTTTTCTGCGCAAGGTGCCACGGTTATCGTCACAGACTCTGATAAATTTGCCCTTGAGCAGACCATTAACCGCTGCAAAGATAATCCCGATAATCTTATCCTCTACCCTTTAGCAGACAGTTCATTTGAAAGCGTCAATAGCTTGTTTAGAAAAGTAGAATCTGATCTTGGTATCAGTATCGATGTCATAGTGAATTACTGGCCTAGTCAGCCATTCCCATCTTTGATTAGTCACACTAACCAACAAGAGTTGTCCAACACCATCAGTACCCTTGCAACACCGTTTTTCAGTATTGGACAAGCGGGTGCCGAACATATGCGCAGTAAGCAAACAAACGGCGTCATTATTAATGTTGTTACCTACGATCATGATCAAAACAAAGCGGGTATTGAAAACACCTCATCGATGATATCTGGCTTCACTAAGAGTTGGGCTAAAGAGTTGGACCCTTTCAACATACGCGTTGGCGGTGTGATCCCATCAATCTCAATCAGCAGTAAAGAAGAGGCCAATATTGAACACTGGGCACAGTTGCAAGATGAGTTAATTCGCAGTACAGAGTACATCGTCTCTAACGAATATTTTAATGGTCGTGTTATGGCAGCATGATACTGGCTTTATTTACCCACTAAGGCAGAGAAGCAAACAGAAAACAATTAACCAAAAAAAGCCCTGTATCTCTACAGGGCTTTGTTGTTTATAAAAATAAGAACTTTATAAAGGTAAACGTGCTAGCGAAAACCTCTCTTTAACGAACTCTTACTTCTTTTTCGCTGGCTTTTGGTCAGCTTTTTTCTTAATTACTGTTGTACCTTCAAATGTCTCACCTTCTACGTATGGCTTACCGTAGTATGCCGCAGAAAGAACAGCTTTCAGCTCAGAGATTAGAGGGTAACGAGGGTTCGCACCAGTACATTGGTCATCGAACGCTTCAACAGATAGATCATCTAGTTTCGCAAGGAAATCAGACTCAGCAACACCAGCTGCTTGGATAGATGCAGGGATGTCTAGATCTTGCTTCAATTCATCCAACCAAGATAGAAGACGTTCAATCTTCTGAGCAGTACGGTCACCAGCTTGGCTTAGGCCTAGGTGGTCAGCAACTTCAGCATAACGACGACGTGCTTGTGGACGGTCGTATTGAGAGAATGCAGTCTGCTTAGTTGGGTTATCGTTCGCGTTGTAACGAACAACGTCTGCGATAAGTAGTGCGTTTGCTAGGCCGTGTGGAATGTGGAACTCTGCACCCACTTTGTGAGCCATTGAGTGACATACACCTAGGAATGCGTTAGCAAATGCAACACCAGCAATTGTCGCTGCGTTGTGTACTTTCTCACGAGCGATTGGGTCGTTTGCACCATTCGCATAGCTTGAAGGTAGGTACTCTTTAAGCATCTTAAGAGCTTGTAGAGCTTGGCCGTCTGAGTACTCATTGGCAAGAACAGAAACATAAGCTTCTAATGCGTGAGTTACCGCATCGTAACCACCAAATGCAGTTAGAGACTTAGGCATGTTCATTACTAGGTTAGCATCAACGATAGCCATGTTTGGCGTCAACTCGTAGTCTGCTAGTGGGTACTTAGCACCTGTTTTGTCGTCAGTTACAACCGCGAATGGCGTTACTTCAGAACCAGTACCAGATGTAGTAGTCACACATACTAGCTCAGCTTTTTGACCCATTTTAGGGAACTTGTAGATACGTTTACGGATATCCATAAAGCGCATTGCTAGTTCTTCAAATGCTGTTTCTGGGTGCTCGTACATAACCCACATGATCTTAGCAGCATCCATTGGAGAACCACCACCCAACGCTAGAATAACGTCTGGTTGGAAGCTAGCCATTTGTGCAGCACCTTTCTCAACAACAGACAGTGTTGGATCCGCTTCTACATCAAAGAATGTTTGAACTTCCATTCCTTGAGCTTTAAGTAGGCTTACGATTTCGTCAGCATAACCGTTGTTAAATAGGAAACGGTCAGTTACTAGGAATGCGCGTTTCTTACCTTCTAAATCACCAAGCGCGATTGGAAGGCTACCACGACGGAAATAGATTGATTTAGGTAGTTTATGCCACAACATATTTTCAGCTCGCTTAGCAACAGTCTTCTTGTTGATTAAGTGTTTAGGACCTACGTTTTCAGAGATAGAGTTACCACCCCAAGAACCACAACCAAGCGTTAGAGAAGGCGCTACGTTGAAGTTGTAAAGGTCACCGATACCACCGTGAGTAGTAGGGATGTTCACCAAAATACGAGCTGTTTTCAGCTTGTCACCAAAGTAACGAATGCGATCAGCGTTTACGTCTTGGTTTGTGTATAGGCCAGATGTATGACCGATACCGCCAATTTCTACCATTGTCACGGCTTGCGCTACTGCGTTCTCAAATGAAGACGCACGGAACATACCAAGAGTTGGAGATAGTTTCTCATGAGCGAACTCGTCATCGTAAGACACTTCGCCTAGACCTTCACCAACAAGAATCTTAGTATCAGCAGGAACTTTAACACCCGCCATCTCAGCGATAGCTGTTGCTGGCTGACCTACGATTTTCGCGTTTAGTGCGCCATCGATAAGCAGTACTTTACGTACTTTATCTGCTTCAGCTTTAGAAAGAACATAACCTTTGTGAGAAGCAAAACGCTCTTTCACTTCGTCATACACTTCATCCATAACGATTACTGCCTGCTCAGAAGCACACACTACACCGTTATCAAACGTTTTAGACATAAGAACAGAAGCTACCGCACGTTTAACGTCTGCTGTGTCATCAATAACAACAGGAACGTTACCAGCACCAACACCGATTGCAGGCTTACCAGAAGAGTAAGCGGCTTTAACCATGCCTGGACCACCAGTTGCAAGGATAAGAGCAATGCCATCGTGTTTCATTAATGCGTTAGAAAGCTCAACAGATGGCTGGTCAATCCAACCAATGATGTCTTTTGGTGCACCAGCTTCAACCGCTGCATCTAAAACCAGTTTAGCCGCATCGTTTGTTGAATTTTTAGCACGTGGGTGTGGCGAGAAGATAATACCGTTACGAGTCTTAAGAGAGATAAGAGACTTAAAGATAGCTGTAGATGTTGGGTTAGTTGTTGGAACAATACCACAGATGATACCTACAGGTTCAGCGATAGTCATTGTACCTAGGCTTTCGTCTTCATCTAGGATGCCACATGTTTTTTCATCTTTGTATTTGTTGTAAATAAACTCAGACGCAAAGTGGTTTTTGATAACCTTGTCTTCAACAATACCCATGCCAGATTCCGCTACTGCTTGTTGAGCAAGAGGAATACGAGCTTGGTTTGCTGCTAATGATGCTGCACGGAAAATTTTGTCAACTTGCTCTTGAGAGAAAGTTGCAAACTCTTCTTGTGCCGCTTTAACACGAGCAACAAGAGCGTCCAGTTCAGCCAAATTAGTTACAGGCATAATTGATCTCCAATAATTTAAAAATTTAAAAACTCTTTAGTAAGGCTATTGTTTTCTTACTTTGCCGACATTTTCACAGTTACGTCACATTTTGTAAGAAGGCTACATACTTAGTAAATTGCTTTCAGGACTGAGTATAATATTTCACACCACGAAAAATATTGACCCAGATCAGTTCTGAAAATTTATTTACCCCTAACGGGGTAAGCAATCGTTAAAATTAAGCATAACCAACTGTTTAATAACAACTTATATAGTTATCTCAATTAAACTCTTTTTAGTGATATCAGTAGTTTAATTTCTTGCCGAGATACTATTTATGTAAAAAAATTTCACTTTGAATAAAAAAGCTACAACGGGAAATGATTTTACGTGCTACAAGGAGTATATCTTTTGTTAGCAACTTCACCAATGAGTTTACGATTTTTTAGCGAAAGTGTGCTCTTAGTAACAACTTGAAACATTAATAATGAATATAGCCACTTTTCTATTGATATCCACCGAGGTTACCTCGTCTCACACTAACATCCCGTTGCTGATAAGGTTATGATAACGACGAAATAAAAAACGCGACGAAATAAAGATGAATAAAGACACCTTAAAACACAAAACTTATGTGGTTATTTTTGGCACGCACACCCCAGCCGGCAAAGCATTTGACCTACTTCTAATCACCGCTATCGTTGCTTCTTTAATTGTACTTTTGCTCGATTCTCTACCTAATATTTCTCAACAATGGAAGCCGTTACTGCGCTATCTTGAGTACAGTTTTACCCTACTTTTCACACTGGAATATTTAGTACGGATGTGGTGCTCACCGAAACCAAAAGCCTATGCCAAAAGCTTTTATGGCGTGGTCGATTTGCTCTCAATATTGCCAACTTATCTGACACTATTCTTCCCTACTGCCAGCTATATGGGAGTGATAAGACTGCTACGTGTCTTACGGATTTTTCGCATACTAAAACTTGTAAGATACTTACAAGATTCCAATATCTTGTTGCGTTCAATCCTGATGTCACGACGAAAAGTGTTTATTTTTTTCAGTGCAGTGGCCATTTTGGTTACCATTTTTGGCGCGCTGATTTTTGTAGTAGAAGGGCCAGAGAATGGCTTTACCAGCATTCCACAAAGTGTCTACTGGGCAATAGTGACCATAACAACAGTGGGTTACGGCGATCTGGTTCCACAAACCGCACTAGGAAAAGCGATTGCATCTATCACCATGCTGTTTGGTTACTCTATTTTGGCAGTCCCCACCGGCATTATCACCGCCGAACTTAGTCAGGAAATGAAAGCTCATAAAAACTTAGTTAAATGCCCAAACTGCATGAAAAACGGTCATGAGTCTGACGCACTTCACTGTAAACATTGTGGCAGCCAATTGGCCGATCCAGATAGCCGTGTGGTTTCTGTAGAGGATGAATAGCGCACTGTTTTGTAGCGTGGCACAACTTAGTTAGTTTTCTGACCAAAAACAGCAGACAAAAAAAGAGCAACGATTTCGTTGCTCTTCTACATTTTGATTTGCTTAATTGCTTACTTCTCTTGAAGGATAATTCGTAGAGTTCTGCGAAGTGGCTCTGCCGCGCCCCACAATAACTGGTCACCTACGGTGAACGCATTCAAGAAGTCATTACCCATGGTCATTTTACGTAGACGACCAACCGGCACAGACAACGTACCGGTAACCACTGCTGGGCTAAGCTGTTGAGCTGTGATATCTCTGTCATTTGGAATGACTTTTACCCACTCATTATGCGAAGCGATGATGTCTTCAATTTCATCCATTGGTACATCTTGCTTCAGCTTAATCGTCAGTGCTTGCGAGTGACAACGCATTGCGCCAATCCGTACACATGTGCCATCAATAGGTACTGGAGTGTCTTGTAAACCAAGAATCTTGTTTGTTTCAACGGTGGCTTTCCACTCTTCTTTGCTTTGACCATTCTCACGCTTCACGTCGATCCAAGGGATAAGTGAACCTGCTAGCGGCACACCAAATTGATCGGTTGGGAAAGAAGATGAACGAAGGGTATCCGCCACTTTTCTGTCAATATCAAGTATTGAACTAGAAGGATCAGCCAGCTCGGAGCTCACTGAGTCATTAATCACACCCATTTGAGAGATGAGCTCGCGCATATTTTTTGCACCAGCACCAGACGCGGCCTGATAAGTCATTGCGCTCATCCACTCGATTAACCCTTTTTCATAAAGGCCGCCTAACCCCATCAGCATCAAGCTTACGGTGCAGTTTCCTCCCACAAATGTGGTGGTTCCACCAGCAATACCTTGCTGAATTTGGCTAAGGTTAACAGGATCTAACGTTATGATTGCATCATCTTTCATGCGCAGTGTAGAAGCTGCATCAATCCAGTAGCCTTTCCAACCCGCTTGTTTTAATGCTGGGTACACTTTTTCAGTGTAGCTACCACCTTGGCAGGTAATAATGGCATCTAGCTGTTTTAAACTGTCGATATCATAAGCATCTTGCAACATACCGGCATCTTTACCAAGCTGAGGGGCAGGAATACCCACTTGAGATGTGCTGTAAAAAACAGGTTCAATATGGTCAAAATCTCGCTCTTCAACCATTCGTTGCATAAGTACAGAACCAACCATACCTCGCCAGCCAACTAAACCTACTCTCATCATTTGTAACGCTCCCTGTGAATTAAAATTTAACCCTTCCATCTTTAATGATTTATGCAGAAGAAAACAAGCTTTTTTTACCCCTTAACAATAAAAAAATCACTAACCCTATATTTTGATATAAAAAGGGCAGCGAATTCGCTGCCCTAGGTCAATAACTCTCTTATCGGTTTCGCACTAACTGATCTTTCAAGTTAGGAGGCGTCCCCTTAATGGTCAGGGTATCCGTCTCTGGATCGTAAAATATACGTTCACCCAAAAGCATGCTGTCAAAATTAATGCTGAGACCACCGCCTGCGCCCACATATTTTGTCAGTTTTCTTACCGCGGTTCTGTCTGCGGGAAAACTCTCTTCAAGTTCATAACCGCGCTGTTCTGTATAATCAAGAAAGCTTGTTCCGTCGTCACTGGCAGGTAATTCACCTGACAGTTCTCTTACTTCAACTTCTTCATTTGCTTTTATCTGTTCAGAGCAGTAATCAAAAACCTGTTTTTTATAACTGCTGGTCTCTTCTTTATCTAGCTGAGCGTCGGCACAAAAATCATCCACCGCTTGCATCAATACCAGATTTTGCTGCTTGGAATCTAAACCGATTTCCGCTTGCAAAAAGTCTAGGAAGAAATCTGCAACTTTACGCCCTACCCGTCCTTTAATGTACGAAAGGTAGCGGTTAGATTCTGCATCTGTTTCTAATGTAGACAGGTCAATTCTTGCCGCAATATCCATTTTACTGATATCAAGATAATCAGTAGCACCAATATTGAGCCCTTCTGTGACTTTTAAACTTTGATTAGAAGGCAGCAGTGCAATAAACAAGTAATCGGTCGCAAGCGACTGATATTCAGCTAAAACCAATATTCCTTCGTCGGAAAATGGGTATTTAACCAGCTCATCTTTGAGCCTTGAAGCACAGTTTTGCGAAAAATCGTAAAAATTTAGCTTACCTTGGCGAACTTCTTGCAACCAGTGGTTAAAATTACTGTCAGATTTAAATGAGCCAAAGCCTTTACCCGCTTTTGCGTTAAAGACACGGTGCAGTTCCGAAACAAGATCTTGTGAGAAAACATCGTTTTCTAAAGACTCGGAACGAAAGTTTACAATAAGCTCGTCTTGATCGTTTTTTGTTAACTGATGCAAGATTACGTTTGAAAGATTCATACTCATAGCGAATAAATTGTTGTTCAGATTTCAGTTGTGAGGGAGAGTAGGTTATCATAAGCCGCTTTCACTATCATTAATTAGAGTCACTATGCCAATTACATCAAAATACAGCGATGACCAAATTGAACTTATCCTGACAGAAATAGCCGCCGTGCTAGAAAAACATGGGGCAAATTCAGAACTGACACTTATGATCGCAGGCAACATCGCGACCAACGTTCTAAATGACAATGTTCCGGGCGCTCAAAGAAAAGCCATTGCAGAGAAATTTGCACAAGCACTACTGTCTTCATTAGAAGCCGGCAAGACTCACTAACTAAAGAACAAGAACGAATATAAATGGTTGATAGCGGAAATACATACGGTGAACGCGTTTCTCGATTAGTAAGTTGGGGACACTGGTTCTCTTTCTTTAACATTGTCGCGGCAATGTTAATAGGGACGCGATATATTGCGCAATCACCTTGGCCAGAGACACTGTTGGGACAAGCCTACTTAGTGCTATCTTGGTTGGGTCACTTCAGCTTTTTGGTGTTTGCACTTTATCTACTTATTCTATTTCCGCTCACCTTCGTTATCCCCTCTAAAAAACTATTCCGGTTTGTCTCGGTATGTTTTGCCACCGTTGGGTTAACGTTATTGCTACTTGATACGCAAGCCTACCAACAGGTCAGCTTGCACTTAAACCCCGTGGTTTGGGAGCTACTATTAGAAAATGACCAGAGCAATATCGCCACAGAGCTTCAACAGCTGTTTATCGTATTGCCCGTTATTTTCTTATTGCAGCTAGCACTATCCGAATGGATCTGGCATAAACAGCGCAAACTTTCTAACAAGCGCATTGGACGTACAATAACCTCGGTCTTCTTTATCAGTTTCATCTTCAGCCACCTGATTTACATGTGGGCTGATGTTGTTCTTTATAATCCGGTAACCGTTCAAAAAGCCAATTTCCCACTGTCATACCCAATGACAGCTAAATCCTTTATGCAAAAACATGGCTTATTTGACCGTGAAGAATACATAAAGAAACAGGCTGAAAACGATAAAAGATTCGTTAACTTAGTCAGTTATCCAATCGAGCCCTTAACGTTCGACAACCCAGCTAACAAACTCAATGTATTAATGATTGTGGTGGATAACCTGCGCGCAGATGCCTTAACCGCAGAGAAAATGCCACACACCCAATCATTTGCGAAAGATAATATTAACTTCTCTAACCACTACAGTTCCGGGAATAGTGGTAGCAGCTTATTTGGGCTTTTTTATGGTATTCCAAATAGCTATAGAAGTAGCATAGAAGCGCAAGGCACGTCACCACTAATGCTCGATACGCTTAAAAACAACGGCTATCAGTTTAGTTTAATTAGCGGCAGCAACTTTATTGCCAGTGACTACAATCCGGTGGTATTGGAAAATTTAGGTATTGAATTAACCAATAACAACAGCGCGGAATACAAAGACGAGCATGCAATCAATGACTGGAATGCTTGGTTGGCATCGCAACCAAATTCACCTTGGTATAGTTACATAGAACTCTCCACGGTAGAGAACTTTGAAGACTATCAAGCGAAGCAGAGCGAAGGCTCAACTGAAGAGAGGCTACACCTAGCCTACTCGCAAGCGGTTAGCAAAGTCGATATAAAAATTAATACCATTATCGAGCAGCTAAAGCTAAACAATCTATTAGACAGTACGGTTGTGATTATCACCTCCAACCACGGTACTGAGTTTAATGAAACCAAAACCAACAGTTGGGGCTCGGCGTCAAACTACAGCCGTTATCAACTAGGGGTGCCTCTTGTTATTCATTGGCCAGAGAAAAAGGCACAAGAGATAACTTATAAGTCGAGTCATTTCGATATTTCAGTAACACTACTGCAAGAGTTAATGGGGGTTTCCTCTAACCCTATGGAGTTTAGCAGTGGTAAAAACCTGTTTGATCCAGGTAAGAGACGCTGGGTCATTGCGGGTGGCAATAAAGACATTGCACTCATCACCGATGATACAACGACCGTTGTTGATAAGTATGGTAACTACAAGGTGTATGACAATGACTATAAGCGCCAGAAAAAGTCGAAAACAAAACTGTCTATTTTGATGCAAGGGCTCTCGGAGTTAAAACGTTTTTATAGCAGAGAAATTGATTAGTCTGGATTAACGTATTGATTTCATTTAGACTTGTAACGCTATAAAAGAGTGTATTGCACTCAATTATGGTTTTCGGACATTAGCGCAGCTTGGTAGCGCACATCTCTGGGGGAGATGGGGTCACAGGTTCAAATCCTGTATGTCCGACCAAATAATAAAGGCAAGAGCTCTCGCTCTTGCCTTTTTTCGTATAGCTATAGCACGACTCGAATCGAGCGATACTTATGCAGGTAAAAAGCCTCGTAGGTACTGCTTCGTCTCTTTACTGGCAAATGCACCCTCAACACTGTATTCATAGATCTGATAATACTGCTGCTCGGTTAACTCAAACTCTTCCATAACCTTTCTGACTTCATCTGTCATGGTGGTGTTAGATACCGTACGGTTATCAGTATTAATAGTGACGGGAATTCCATTCACTAAAAATGATTTCATTGGATGTTCGGACAAACTCGCTACCGCTTTAGTCTGTACATTACTACTTGGGCAAGTCTCTAGTGCGACATGCTCATTTTTCACTAATGAGTATGCTCCATCATGCCCAGTGATATGAATACCATGACCAATACGTTCAGCGGACAATAAGCGAATCGCATCGAATACGTTCTTACCGACACCCTGCTCTCCTGCATGTATGGTTACATGATAGTTCTTGCTCTTTGCATACTGAATATAAGGAACAAATTCGTGGCAAAAATCCGCGACTTCACTGCCTGCAAGATCGATGGCGACAACGCCGTTCTCTAGGTAGTGGGCGCCTGCATCAATCAACTCATTAATTTGATCTTTAGCTGCCGTTCGCAATATAGAAAGAATGTAGTTTCCGCGAATATCATACTGCTTCTCCGCTCTCTTCATTCCATTAACTGCGCTTGAAATGATCTGATCTAAAGTGAGTCCTTCGCTCATATGCAGTAACGGAGCAAAACGGACTTCTAAATACTTAACGTTCTCGTTAGCCGCATCCTCGAATAACTCAAAAGAGATTCTCTCAATAGCTTCTGCTTTTTGCATTACCGATAATGGCAAATTAAAACGCATTAGGTACTCATCAAGATTCAAACAGGTTTCTGGTGCAACCATAAGATCGCGAATCTCACTAATATCATTAGTTGGCAACTGGAGGTTTTGTTCCATTGCTAGATCACGAATAGTTTCAGGGCGAACGCTACCATCTAAATGGCAATGTAGATCAATTTTAGGAAGGTCAAAATAGTTCATGAGTCTCTACCTTTATTAAGTGGTAAAAATAAAGTTACAGACTTCATAATCAAGAAGTTTAAGGCTCTTGGTAGAAACTCCCGAACCGTATTATCGGGATTATACGAAGTGATAAGTAAGCCTTTTTCACTAAGGCTTAACTGTCACATATTAATCATACGTTCTCTTCTGTCCAGTATTTTATAACAAAACTTTCACGCAATCGTTACCTTACTAGTGATATAGCCAAATTGCCTCAAAGCACTTGTTTAGCGGGCATTTATCAACTGAAAAACAACCAACAATCCTACAGAGATAAACCGTAAAACATGCCCTGCTTACACGACGGATTTCCTAATAACAAGATTGGGTACAGTGGTTATTTCAGCAAACTTTACAAAGTGCTTATTAACCTAAAACTAACTTCTTCAAATCATCAGAAGAGGGTAATTTATTGTTCACTTTCTGGCCTGTTTCACAATAATAGGCTAAACAATTCATCTGCTTTTTAAAGATATTTTTCATCATTGGTCGCATTATTACTAACCCCATCAACCAGCCAAACGGGCCTGCTTTGACAACAAACTCTGTCGACATAAATAGCGTGCAACTGTTTGAATCAATGGCCTTTACTGCAACTTCAGAGTTCATATATTTTAGGGGAAAAGAGAAATCGGACAACTTCATTTTGTAGCCCTGACCTTGCTGATATTCAGTAACCTCTTCTATAAGGCTACTACCATCATAAAACGTGTTTTTCCTCTTAGCCCCTAGCCCTGACTCAATATTCCCAACAATCGATGTCGATTCTACCGTTGACGCATAATTTTCAAGACTGTTGTATTTGCCAAGGACTTGCCAGATCTTGTCAGCAGATACATTAACATTTAGCGATTGGGTAACCTTATGTTTCATAAAAACTCCTTGATAAACGTGTTTTCTGATGGTTTTAATTCTGTGTTTTAATTCCACGAATAATTATTTCTATAGAATGTGTTAAATCTTTATCAAAGTTCATTTCTAGAGCTTTGAACTCTTCTTGCTGATATATCTTTGTCAAAGATTCATTTTGTGTCGATCCAGCCCAAAAGCTCGACGTTGCTGCAAAGCTGAGATTTAAGAAACTAAACGCATCGTCCATACGGAAATCGGGGTAAATCCTGATGATCTCTAGTGCTATTTCACTCAGCAGATTTTTCGCTAGCCTCTTAAATATGACTAGTTGCTCATATGAGCTATTTCTTTCTAAAGACACGAATAGGATCGTTGTAAGGTCAAGAAATTGATGGTGATTGTTATGAGATTTAACCCAGGAGTTAGCAAAGGTACTCATTGCCACATTCGTATCTAGGTTCCGCAGCATTTCAGTACAATCATTAACCCAATCTTTAAAAAGGTCTGAAAAGATACTTAAGAATATTTCTTCCTTAGAAGAAAAATAACGATACATATTAGACTTTGTAAATCCAGCTTCAGAAGCAATGCCATTGAAACTCACCTTGTCATATCCATTATTCTTGAACAGTTCTAAGGCAGCTTCGTGTATAGCTTTTTTCCTTTCATTCTTTGTCTCGTTCGTTCTTGCTCTTTGCCAATTCACATTGACCCTCCCTCTTTAGTGACCATCAGTCTCTTACAATAAGAGACCAACGGTCACTTGTCAAGGCAATTGTGTCGTTATCATTCAGTGAAAGAAAAACCGCTCGCTTCGGGTCTTGTGTAATGTTGGCTATAGATCTAACTATAAATAGGGCAAGTTATGCATTCTGATCATGTTGAATTAAAGGCAGTTGATAAACAGAGACAAACTTTGTGGAGCAGTCAAAGTGCAGATAAAACATCACCGGACGGAGCAAGTGACTTAAAGCGAGTATTAAACTCAAAAGCTTTAATCTCTTTCTCTCAATCCATTCGTAATATAAAAGAACAGCATATTTATGGTTATGAAATGTTAGTTCGTGGCCCGATCGACTCTGATATACACCGCGCCGATCAACTGTTTCAGGCAGCAAAGCAGCATAAGTTAACCGACCTTTTGGAAGTACTCAGTTTAGAAACTCATCTGCTCAATATCGCTGCTATTCCGCCAGAGTGTGATTACACGGTGAACATTGCTCCTCACTTACTGTTTGATAAACGAGTTGAGAAGCTATTGATTGCTCACCCGCATGCCAAGCGAACCAAAATAGAACTGACTGAACACCTAAAAGTAGAAGATTGGCTGCCCATTAACAAAAAAATGGATCAGCTGCGGCAGCTCGGTTATGAATTTTGGCTTGATGATGTCGGATGTGGTTTCTTCGATTTTGAGTTAATCGAGGTCGTGAAACCAGAAGTGGTAAAGCTATGCATCAAAATTGTCAGCCAGTTACCGTCAAATCAAAGCATTAAAACCGATATAAAAGCGGTCGTTAACGCTGTTCATCAATATGGTGGAAAAGTACTAGCGGAAGGAATAGAGACTCAAGCTCAGCTCTCTATCGCTCAGTCATTAGATATCGATTATGCACAAGGCTATTACTTTGATAAGCCCAAAAAATTTAAATAACTACATTAATTTCACTGGATATAACCAGTAAAGACCCATCATTTAGGAGTAAAAACAAGCATGTTATCAAAGCTTAAAGTCCGAACCCGATTACTATTGGGGTTTGGTATTCTGGTCGGCCTAATGCTCACCCTGACGATATTAGGTATTCAAAAAGTGAATATTATCGACAAAGATCTGTCGGTTATTACCGATATTAACTCGGTGAAACAACGCTATGCGATTAACTTCCGAGGCAGTGTTCATGATCGGGCAATAGCGCTACGAGACGTGGTACTTGCCAGAACACCGCAAGAGATACGAGCTCTTGAAGAGGAAATAAAAACGCTGGCAGAATTTTATCGCGAAGCAGAAAACAACTTCCAGAAAATGCTTTCCAGTAACGTGATGTTCTCTACTGAAGAGCACCGTATTCTTAAAGAAATCAACGATATTAAGAATCGTACTGAACCTATTATCCAGAAGATATTGGCAGACAAAGCCAATGGCATCTCAGACACCAATATCATTCTTGATCAAGCAAGGCCTGCCTTTATTGCGTGGCTTGATACCATTAACCAATTCATCGACTATCAGGAAAACCTGAATCAAACACTAACACCTCAAACCCGAAGCGTTGCCGGTGGCTTTCAGAATCTCATGCTAGCATTGAGCGCTATTGCCTTAGTTATTTCCGCAATCATCGCCATCGCCATAGAAAGAAGTTTTCATACCTCTCTTGGCGGAGAACCTTATGACGCGCAAAGTGCGATTAAACGCTTATCTGAAGGTCAGTTAAAAAATGAGTTCAGCAAGTCCATTCCAAACAGCATTATGGATTCGCTCTCCGAGATGTCGAAAAAAATGACTCATACCGTTGGCAATATTATTTCTGTGTCCCATAACCTAACGGAGCAAGCCAATCAAGTATCACAAGGCTCAACCCGAGTACTGGAACTGACCCAACAACAAGCAAAACTGACACAAGATACCGTAGGTGAGCTGGAAGATATGCGTCAAAGCATTGATCAAATTTCCGAGCTAGCTAGCCAAACGGAGAATAACTCTGTTATGACGTCAGATAACTCGAAGAAAGGCCGAGAGCTGGTCTTCTCTGTTGCTCAGGAGATGGAAAACATTGCCGTTACCGTCAACCAGACTGTTGAACAAGTGCAACAATTAGAACAGAGAACCAACGATATTGGCGGTATTGTGAGTGTCATTAGCGGCATTGCAGAGCAGACCAACCTGCTAGCCCTTAATGCTGCAATCGAAGCTGCGCGTGCTGGGGAGTCTGGTCGAGGTTTTGCCGTGGTTGCGGATGAAGTCAGGCAGTTGGCAAGTCGTGCCACCGAATCGACTACACAGATCGAAACCATGATTAGCGAGATCCAGCAACAGACAACCGAAAGTGTGCAAGCCATGGCGAACACCCAGCCACTTATTGAACAGGGTAAAGAAAAGACCACCCTAGCGAGTACCCTTTTGGTAAACATCGAAGGAGAAGCAAAAGACACATTGGGCCGAGTGAAAGATGTGGTGCAAGCGACAAACGAACAAGCCAGTTTTGTCCGAAAAGTCGCCTCATCCATCGAGCAAATCTCGGTTATATCTGATGAGTCTGTACAATCGATGACCAGCAATCGCGATGCCGCTCTGACAATGAGTGAACAAGCAAACCGATTAAAACAGGAAGTAAACTACTTCAGTGTTGATTAACTGAATCCCTTTAAGCAAAACAGCCAACAGAGTAAAACTGTTGGCTGTTTTTTTATGAGAGCTAAGCGAGCAAATACCCTCTCCATCACCAATTGATTTGACACTCTATCTCAATAAATCATATGCTTACCCCGCACTGGCAAAATCCAGTGTCGGGCGTAGGAACCTCGTTTAAAATTTCACAAGGCGTATAAGTACCAGCTGTTTTCTGGTTTTCATATATGCAGCTTTAGCACACCCAAAATTTGTAGATTTGTTCAATAAGCAAACAAATTACTAAATAATGGTGAGCTGAGCCGGGGCGCTTCGGCGCGCCGCGACCTTGTGAGCGGTAGTTCCTAACCCAGTTCAGTTCACCACCCAATGATTAGGAACCTTTGCGTGGTGATAGATGTTGTATCTTCATGCACAAGGACCCCATCATGATCAATCAAACCGAACCCGATTTTTACCTTCAAGTTGAAGACTTTATTTTAAACTCCGACATCCCCGAGACGGATCAAGCTCAATGCAATGAAATACGTCTATTTTTGCTCACCCTGCTCAATCATTATAAGCAGTTGGATAAAGGTTAAAAGAAACGCATAAAATAAGCCCCAGCATTTCTGCTAGGGCTTATTAATTGTAACCGAGAAAGCTTGTGCTTATCCCAACTAGATTTTCTGTAAATGAACAATCAACGCGGATTCTGGATCAAGAATCGGTAATGTTATTCCAATCTCTTTAAGGTTGTCACCGCTGAGCGTTAGGGTTTGGTCTAACCATTTCGGACGCTGCTTCATTAGCTGGAAACTGGTTTGTGGCATTTCCACCAGCTTCACCTGATAACGAGACTCAGGATCAATACAGCTGATACGAAGCGGAGATGGTAATGCATGATCAGGCATGGCAATTTGGCACACAGTGATCAGCATTTCTTGCTCATTTTGCACACCATAAATACGTTGATTTAGATCAGCAGGGTCGATGCGGAATGAACGACCAGAATGAAGCAGAGAACGATATTGTTTGTGTAGCTTAATGTAGTGAGCAAATGCCTGTTTCTCTTCGCTTGATTCTTTAACTGGGTCGAGTTCAACACCCATGTGTCCACCCAGCGCAGTAACGCCACGCATGTTAATACTATGACGACGATTAGTCGAGTGACACTCTGCTGGGCCAATATGCGCCCCCATAACTTCAGGTGGGAAGAAATAACTCATACCACGCTGGATAGTTTGTCGTTCCAAAGCATCATTACAGTCAGAAGCCCAAAAACGATGTGTACGTTTTAAGATTTCAAAGTCGATACGACCACCACCAGACGAGCATGATTCTATTTCAACTTCCGGATGAGCCGCGAGTAACTGATCAAAAAGTTTATAAAGCGCTTGAGTTTGTCCATGTACAGCAGGCTTTCCGTTGTGACCCGGTTGAACGAGTTCGCGGTTCATATCCCATTTTAAGTAGCTGATGCGATAGGAAGTTAACAGCTCATTAAGGCGATCAAACAAGTAGTTAAAACAGTCTGAATTTTGTAAATCCAGTACATACTGCCAACGACCTGATGGCTGATGATACCCTTCTAAACCAAGTACCCATTCAGGGTGATTTCGGTAAAGCTCTGAGTCTTGGCTAACCATTTCAGGCTCAACCCACAAACCAAACTCCATTCCCTTATCATTAACATGGGCGATTACAGGCTCTAGCCCGTTAGGGTATTTCTCTTCATCTAGATACCAGTCACCCAATGCAGCACGCTCACCATTGCGTCCAACAAACCAACCATCATCAATAATAAAACGCTCTACACCCATTTCCGCAGCTTCGGACGCCATTTGCATGATGTACTCTGGCTTATGGTCAAAGTAAATTCCTTCCCAAGTATTAAGGTGAACAGGACGAGGTTTGTCGACAGGGAAACTAAGAATGTTTTCTCGAACAAACTGATGAAAACGGTCAGAAATTCCATTTAAGCCTTGGGAGCTATAACAACCATACAACCAAGGTGTTTGATAGCTGTCTCCTTGAGCAAGTAGTTTTTCACCGGCTAATAGCAGCTCACCCGCTTGAACAAAACGTCGACCATCACTTCTTACATCTGCACGCAGTTGGTGATTACCACTCCATCCCAAATGAAAACCCCAAACCTGCCCCTGTTGCTCAGCAAAACTGTGAGTACCGACAAACAGTCCTGGGAAATTTTCATGAGAGGTGCGTCCGCGACGGTTCTCTTGCATAAATCCACCATGTTCAAAACGTTGACGTTGAGTTTGAAACTCTCGACACCAACGACCATGGAAGGTCATTAATTCATTAGCATGATTTGGCAAAGGAAGAGTAGAAGAGAGTTTCTCTAGGTTGTACACCCCCTCACCTTTGTTAATCACCATTATGCGCTTTTGTACAACGTCCGTTTCAAAATCAAGTTTCAACTCAATATCCAGCTCTAAGCTCGATGTATCATCTCTTAGAGTAAATAGCACATGATTGTCGAATACTTGCTGAGTTTTCACCTCAAAAACAGGTGCCCAATCATTGCCATCTCTATGACCTTCGATTCCCGGTGCATTAAAGTGACCGCTACCTAACTCAGGGCAAAGCGACAATGGAACATCAACATCCAAACGCGCCTGTGATATTGGACGCTCTGTTGATAACAGCAAGTCTTCGTCTAGCTGAGTGATTCGAGCCCCCCAATGAAGAATTTCCGGCACACGATCAACTTTAATGATCAAACTGTGGTTTTTACTTTTGAGATGAATAAAACGATTCATAACGCCTCCAACAAAGTTTTCGCAAACAAATTTATAAAACAATTAATGAAATGATTGTGTATGAAAAAAGAAGATAAACGGAGTTATCACAGTATTAATGTGATCTAAGCATGCATCCACTGGCCTACCATGTGACAAGGTTCAATCTGTTTTCGAGAACAAAAAATGATGTTATTACTACAATTCTTGAGCTAGTTCCCAGAAAAAAAAATAAACGACCTTACAATATTGTCTACCGTAAACATCGAATATAAATGTCATGACGATCACCTTTAAAGACGTTGCAAAACTCGCAGGCGTATCTACTCAAACAGTGTCAAGAGTAACGAATGGCGCAGATAATGTTGCAGAAAGTACCCGTAAAAAAGTAAACGATGCAATTAAACAACTGGGTTATGTTCCTAACAAAGGAGCCCAGATGTTAAGCCGAGCTAAATCCAAAATTATTGGCATCGTATCCCTAGATATCTCATTGCACGGGGTGGCATTAATTATTAACGGCATTCGCTCTCAGTCCCACGATAATGGCTACGCAACTGCGCTTTCAATTGTCGAAAATAATGACTTCGACAATGTCCGTGAAGCAATAAGAGAACTGATTTCTCAACAAGTTGATTCGATTATCTTAAACGTTCCTCTTGATGGTCACGCTGCTGAAGCGATTGTCGAACAATACCAGCATTTGCATTTAGTTTTTATTGATGTACCAGAAGATGCCAAGGTGCATTATGTTTGCGGTGCCCATAGCGAGGGCGCTAAATTAGCCGCTCAACACCTTATCAACTTAGACAGAAAACAGTTTGTACTGGTTACAGGGCCAAGCGAATCTACCGCTTCACAAATTCGCCAGCACAACTGGGTTAACTCAATTGAATCTAGTGACGCCAAAATTAATGGTCAGTTCGAAGGTGACTGGCAGGCGAGCAGCGGCTACATGGCCATTCGAGATTTTGTTGCTAAGCAGGTACCCTTTGATGCTGTTTTAGTAGCCAGTGATCAAATGGCGCTAGGCGTACTCTGCGCACTCAATGAACTGAACATTCAAGTACCGGATCAAGTCTCTGTAATGGGGTTTGATGGTATAAAAGACAGTGCGTTCTTCACTCCTCCCCTTACTACGGTAGAGCAAAACTTTATTGAGATAGGTAAACAGGCAGTAAGTTTGTCACTAGAGAGCAGCGATCAGCCTGTCATCAATATGCAGAAAACTGTACCGGTTCAGTTATTAGTACGACAAAGTACGGCTGCCAAAAAAGAAGTGACTTATCAAAAGAAAGATATTCTAGCCAGATTAGATGAAATCCGAAATTTACTACCCTCTTAGCCCTAACCTACCATGCATAATAAAATGAGTCAGATACCGTGTTTCAACAGCCCATCTGACTCATCTATTTTAATAATTATTTCGTCTCCTATACGTTTACAACACCAGCACCAGCCGTTGCATTACAAACATAAATCGTCTCTTTTAAGTTAAACATAACCTGATACTTTTCTGCTAGAGCGGCTTTAACATCGTTAACTAACACGTAAGGCATAACTGAAACAACACAACCACCAAAACCGCCACCAGTCATACGCACACCACCTTGATCGCCTATCACCTCTTTCACTGTTTCAACAATAAAATCAATTTCAGGAACGGTAATTTCAAAGTCATCACGCATAGAAACGTGAGATTCACGCATCAGCTCACCAATGCGTTTCATATTGCCATGACTAAGCGCTACAGCGGCTTCTTCGGTACGATCATTTTCCGTAATTACATGACGCGCCCGCTTCGCGACCAACTCATCCAGTTCTGACGCACGGGCGTTAAACTGTTCAATAGTTACATCACGCAATGCTTTAACATCTAAGATACGCGCCGCCTCTTCACATTGTTCGCGGCGCGTGTTGTACTCACTATCAACTAAGCCACGTTTCTTATTGGAGTTGATGATCACCACGGCCATCTCTTGTGGTAAAGAGACCGCTTTAGTCTCTAATGAACGACAATCAATAAGCAGCGCATGATTTTCTTCACCTTACGCTGAAATTAATTGATCCATAATCCCACAGTTACAACCAACAAATTCATTTTCAGCTTGCTGACCATTTAGAGCAACTTCTTGCTGAGAAATAGATAGGTTGAAAAGAGCTTTAAATGTCTGTCCAATAACCACTTCCAGTGCCGCAGAAGAACTAAGACCTGCGCCTTGCGGTACGTTACCGCTAACAGCAATATCAGCACCAACAAATGCATAACCTCGGCGACGTAAACTCGTCACCACACCCTTGATGTAGTTAATCCACATACAGTCGTGGTCAAAAAGAATCTCTTCATTGAGATCAAATTCTTTCATCTCACTATCGTAATCAACGGATACAACGCGAACAATATTGTCATCGCGACGTGTAGCAGCAACAACCGTTTGGTAATCAATGGCGCAAGGTAGAGCAAACCCATCATTGTAGTCGGTGTGCTCACCAATTAGATTTACCCGACCAGGTGCTTGAATGATATGCGTTGCTTGGTAACCAAATACATCAACAAAAGAAGTGGTTACTGCTTTGATGAGAATTTCTGATCTTAGATTGTTCATTTTACCTTCCTACTCACTTACGCTCATTCTTCACGAAAATGAACATCGCTAAGAGAACGCAGCCTATCTGCGGCCTGTTCAGCGGTCAGGTCACGCTGGTTTTCCGCCAGCATTTCGTAACCCACCATAAACTTACGTACTGTCGCAGAGCGAAGCAATGGCGGATAAAACAGTGCGTGTAGCTGCCAATGATCCGTTGACGTATCGCCTTCTTTAAAAAACGGTGCATAATGCCAACCCATTGAATATGGGAATGAACACTTAAATAAATTGTCATAACGGCTCGTTAGTTTCTTAACAGCAAGTGCTAAGTCATCACGCTGTTCACTGGTCAAATCATTCATACGAGGGATGTGTGTCTTAGGCATAAGCATTGTTTCAAAAGGCCAAGCAGCCCAATATGGGACAACCGCTATCCAGTGCTCAGTTTCAACTACAACGCGAGACCCATCCTCCATTTCAGCTTTCGCATAATCGACCAACAGGTTAGTACCGTTATCTTGGTAATAGGTGCGTAAGTTGACGTCTTTACGTGAAATCTCATTAGGCAAAAAGCTGTTTGCCCAGATCTGGCCGTGCGGATGTGGCTGTGAACAGCCCATGCTAGAACCTTTGTTCTCAAATGCTTGAACCCAAATATACTCCTCACCCAACTCTTCTATCTGCTCGTTCCAAGTATCGATAACACTACGAATGGCAGACACAGGTAGCTCAGGCAATGTCTTACTGTGATCAGCAGAGAAACAGATTACTCGGCTTAGGCCTCGAACACTCTCGCAACGAAACAGCGGTGATTTAGGTTCTGGAGCATCGGGTGTATCTACTGTTAACGCAGCATGGTCGTTATTGAATACATAGGTTCCTTGATAATCTGGATTTTTATCGCCAGAGACTCGAGTATTCGTTGGACATAAAAAACAGTCACCATCGTAATTTTTTTCTACAGCCGCTTCAGGTTTTTCATCAGCCCCTTGCCAAGGACGTCTAGCACGATGAGGAGAAACAAGAACATACTGACCTGTAAGTGGGTTATACCGACGATGTGGGTGTTCAACCGGATCAAATTTACTATTCAACATCTTATTATCAATACCTTATAGCTCAATAATGAGCAGTTTATTTTTGAGGGGTAACCTAGGGAAAGTTTCTGGAATGAGCCTTACTCTCCCCAGATTACAATTTAATTAATAACCTTTCGGATGATTTGACTGCCAACAACATGTACGTCGCGTCATTACTTTAATCGCAAGCTTCTCTATTCGCTTTCGATGTCTCTGCCACCTCGGTTAGCAGGAAGTTTATCAACACTCACACCCATTTTACCGTGATCCAAGTCAATTTAGTGTAAACGTTTACACAACTTTCTTTCCCCCTGAAACGAATCCGTCCTAACCAACAATACAGCTGGAAGCATCCATTCTATAACCAGTTAGTCCCAGCAATGAATACCATAGTAACTCATTGATAATATGATAATAAAATTAAAACTCAGGAAGAACTGAAAAAGAAAAATGAACTATAAGGTTTCAAAATAATATGAACAGGCTCTAAAAAACCAGTTCAAACAAGACACCTTAGCAAAGGCAATGAAGCAGAGTGAAATCACTCTGCTTATTAGATTAGAAGTTATTTCGCAGTTTGTTGCTGTAACTGAGCAGAACGACTCTGTTTTTTCTTAATTCTGGCAAATATACCTGCAAGAATTACAATACCGCATAGTGCATAAGTCACCATAAATGCCGTATCACCAGCCACAAGACCTAGGTCAGAGAAAGTTATATAAGCACCTAGAACCATGTACAGAATAACGGCAGACGCTTCGAAGCGGAATTCCCATGGTTTAATATCCATCGATTCATTAACTGGCAGAACATAATCAGTATCACGAGGGCGAATCTTGCCAATGATTAGCATTAAGCTACAACACAGAACAAAAAGTACTGCTAATTGGTGAAAAAAGTGCAGTTCAGCAATAGGTTTAAGTGGTCCTAAGTAACCTTGATAGGCGCTAGGAGTAAACTGAATAATACCGTAAGCAACTACAAATACAGTCAGAGATACCTTAGCCGCAAATGCCGGTACTCGCTTAGTAATGTAGCCCATGAATACGATGGTGAAGATTGGCACGCTGAATAGACCCGCTAAGCGTTGCAACAAATCAAACAAACCATTTGGCGCAAACATAATGAAAGGAGCAATACCAACAGAAAGAATGGCAATAAACAGACCGAATGAACGACCTTTATTAACCAATTCCTGATCTGAAAGTTTGTCTTCTTTATCAAACAATGGTTTATAAACGTTAAGAGTAAATAGCGTTGTTGATGAGTTTAATACACCGTTAAAGGTAGACAAAATTGCACCAAACATAGCCGCTAAGAAGAAACCAACTAAAGGCTTAGGAAGTACTTCATTTACTAAGCGTGTGTACATTGTGTCTGCTTCGTAGCTCTGACCAGATGCATCTACAGTACCAAACATATGGTAAGCAATGATGCCAGGAATAATAAGGAACAGCGGAGTAATCACCTTAATAGCACCCGCTAAAATAACACCTTTTTGGCCTTCTTTGAGGTTTTTGGCTCCCAATGCTCGTTGGATTATCGCTTGGTCAGTACCCCAGTAATAAAGGTTAACAAGCAATAGACCAGTAAACATCGTTGAAAAAGGAACGTTGGGATCATCTTCTGCACCAACGGCTTGTAGTTTTTCAGTCGCATTGGTAGAGATTGTTTCCCATCCATCCATAAAGCTACCGTCACCAAGCACAATAAGACCAAAGATAGGAATCATCAAGCCGCCAACAATAAGGCCTACACCATTTAGCGTATCGGCAATAACAACCGCTTTTAGCCCGCCATAAATGGCGTAGAACAGACCTAATAGACCAATAATGGACGCAATAAGAAGTATCGCAGCGAAACGGCTAATTCCTAGCATGGTTTCAATATCGAAAATACCACCGATCACCATGGCACCCGCATACAGTGTATTAGGCAGCAAGTTAACGATATAACTGAGTAAGAACAATACGGTTACAAATTGCTTAACCGATAGGTCATAGCGCGATTCCAGAAAATCTGGAATGGTGGTAATACCCTGTTTTAAGTAGCGAGGAACAAGGAATAAAGCAATGATGATTAGCGTAATACCCGATGCAACTTCATAGCCCATTACAGACATATTGCCTTTAAATGATAGTGCACTCATACCGACAAAACTGGTCGCAGAGAGGTTGGTCAGTATAAGTGAACTTGCAATTAAACCGCCTGTTAAGCTACGGCCACCTAGAAAGAAGCCATCTTTAGAGTCATCTTTCTGATTCTTGACACGAGACCATGTGTAGATAACCACAAATCCAGTGAAGAAGAAGAATGACAAAAGAATAGTCATTGGCATGATATTTCTCCAAATTGTTAAGATTTAAAATAAGATTAGAATTAAATGATGTTTTCGCAAACTTTGAGCAAAGCTTGCAATGGAAACGTTTACATAGCAAATCACATTGCTGCAGATGAGATCTAGCTCAAATTATAATCTCTATTCAATTTTCCCTTTGTATTGCCAACACTAATGAATGTTATCGCAAACATAGTCATTTACAACGTTAAAGAATGAACAAAATATCAAAGGTATTCAATACTAGGAGGCCTAACCAGATCAGGAGATATAAAGGTTTATTACAGCGACAATCTCTACAAACATATTGAAGTTTATATAAGTCAATTTTTCTAAAGAGATACAACCAAAAAGCCCAAGCTCTTTTTAAAGGGCTTGGGCTTTAGAATATGGCGGAGAGATAGAGATTCGAACTCTAGGACGGTCGCCCGTCGCCTGATTTCAAGTCAGGTGCTTTCGGCCACTCAGCCATCTCTCCGTGTGGCTGAAATAATATAGAGGTTATATTTACTTGTAAACCCCTGAATATGCTGTTTGCTTGAAATGTGAACAAATTAATATTGTTAACCTTAACTCTGCGTCATCTTGTCTTCATCGCTGTACTGATTCTCAAGGTTAAACTCACCCTTTATTGTTTGCTAAATGCGTTCACATCCACCGCTACCACAACTGCTTTCGTGACAGAACGTCAATAGAATTTACCCCGCTTCAGATACAACAAAGCCGCTGGCAAGCAACGGCTTTTCATCAATAATATAAGGTGGTAACCCGTTTCTACATCAACACCAGAATCGTTAAGCAAACTCTTTTTGTAAGTAGGTGATAATATCTGATGACTCGTACATCCACTCAACTTCACCTTCTCGCTCTATACGTAGACAAGGCACTTTAACGGCGCCACCACCAGATAGTAGCGCTTCTCTATGCTCTGTATTTGTTTTGGCGTCTCTAAGTTCAATGTCAATCGACTGGCGCTTCATCGCACGTCGAACTTTGACACAAAATGGGCACGCTTCAAATTGATACAGCGCCATTGAGCTCGCTTTATTATCTACTTCTTGCTGTTCTTCTGCTGTACGGACAATACCTTTGGGGCTAAAAACACTATTTAACGTTAATATGATTTTTCCTAAAAACCAACGTATGAACTTCATAACTTCTCTTTATTATTAAACCAAGCATTAACAACAGTGTAACATCGTTATCAGTCAAGAAATAGCCTTCATTATGTCGCTTGATGGAGCTCTGACACCAATACATAAGGAGACTGAGTGACCTTAGCGTGATACATGGCTTTGTCTGTTTTCTCAATTAATGCCGACAGCTCTTTTTCATCATGAGGCAAAATACCAACCCCCACACTCACACCGACAGAAACCTGATGATCCAGATTGTCTATCGTTATTGGCGCAGATATTAATGTGTTTAATTTCTTGCCAATGCCCCTCGCCTCTTCAATGTAATCTTGGTGATCATTAATGGTAAATAGCACCAAAAACTCATCACCTCCAAGACGAAAACAGATATCGCTGCTACGCAACTGCTCCGATAACCTATTGGCCACCTCTACCAGCAACTGGTCTCCGGCATCATGACCATAGGTGTCATTTATCTGCTTAAAGCCATTTAAATCCATGTACGCCACCCCTAAACAACCCGAGTCATGGACAGCGAGGTATTGTCTTTCCATCACATTTTCTAGGTGACGTTTATTAAATAGATTGGTTAAAGGGTCAGTACTTGCTTCATTTTTAAGGTCATCAATCAGTTCTTGTACGGTAGAGTAGTCCTGAATTGTGGCAATCGCGCACGGTTTGCCTTCAAAGATAATATTTGCAATGGATATACGAGCATTGAACCCTTCACCATTTGCATTTATACAAGGCATAATACTTCGAGACATCATGGCTCTGGCTTGGGATTTATTGGAGATAAAAGTACTTACTTTAGACTCATGCGCCTTGACCATATTTGGCTTCATCAAATCCAGTAGTGTAAGAGTGGCAAACTCATCTCGCGGGTATCCAAACAATGTACTGCACGACTTATTGGCAAAAACAATATTAGACTGCTGATCAACAATCAGTATGGCATCTACCAAGAAATCTAAAAATTGTGATATTTCATTCGATTGTTGCATTACTAACCCCAATGTAAACCTGTGACATATTTATAACTTAACTATATTAGCGCAAATTAGGCGAATAATTTACGTTTTCTAGCTCACAAGAATGCATCGCATTGTCTAATTACAGAAGCATAGACGGTTACCGAGTACAGTTCGTTCGTCGGGTGTAGTTCTGTTTCTCTAGCCAATAAGTGACATCTCGTTCAGGCATTGGCTTTCCGTAATAAAAACCTTGTACTTGCTCACAACCTAACGTGTTTAAAATGTCCGCTTGACGCGCATTCTCAACCCCTTCGGCGATGATATCCAGATGCATCGCTTGCCCAAGGGCAATAATGGATTTGGTGATCAATTTACTGTCTATATCTTTCTCTATATCCAGAATAAAAGAACGATCAATTTTTAACTTGTTCACCGGCAAACTTTTTAAATAACTCATGGATGAGTAACCCGTACCAAAATCATCTATTGAGATGTCGATACCCAAATCCCGTAACTGAGTTAACTGGTGTATGCTCTCTTCCGCTTGATTCATCACAAAGTCTTCCGTGATTTCTAACTCCAACCAGTCAGCTCGAAACTCAGTCTGTTTTAATATTGTGATGATCTCGTCTTGGAACTGACACTGTTTCAGTTGAATACCAGACACATTCACCGCTAATTTACCAAACGGCACACCCGCTAATTGCCATTTTCGTCCTTGTTCACAAGCGTTTCTCAGCACCCAACGACCAATGTCCCACATTAATCCCAACTGTTCGGCCATGGGAATAAAAACGGAAGGAGAAACAGAGCCTAGTTCTGGATTGTGCCATCGCAACAGCACTTCAAAGCCAATGCACTCTGTCTGGCCTAATATCAACTGAGGCTGATAAAACAGCTCAAACTCATCTCTATGTAATGCCCCACGAAGCGCATTTTCTATCGCCATTCGCTGTTTTATTTCGCTAGCGTTCCCCTTGTTAAAAAAGCTAAATTGATTGCGCCCAAGTTGTTTAGCGCTATACATCGCTTCATCCGCATAGCTGATTAACTGATTACCATCTTCGCTGTCTGCGGGATATTGACTGACACCAATGCTGGCGGTCATAAACAACGAATGTTGATTGATCTGAAGAGGGGAATTAAAAGTATCTATCAAACGCTTCAGCGTTTGCAGTATTTCATAAGGTTGCTCTGAGGCTTCAACAACCACAACAAACTCATCACCACTCACTCTCGCGGCAATATCGGTTGACCGAATGCACTCCTTAAGTTTACTCGCCACCGACGCCAGTACCGAGTCACCTACACTATGACCAAAGCTATCATTAATGCTTTTAAATCGGTCGAGATCGATAAATATCACATAAACGAGATTACTGTTTCGTTTCGCACGTTTAATATATTCGTCTAGCCGTTCCGTTAATAACAATCTATTTGGCAGCTTTGTAAGAATGTCATGATGAGCAAGATACTCGAGCTTCTCTGCTGCTTGCTTAAAATAACTGATATCTCGCACAATACAGACATAGCATTGAGTCACTTGATTTTTGTCCGTGACTTTGTCAATCGTAGCGGATAAAGGAACCACCTTATTGCAGCAAGATTTGAGCGTCATCTCTCCTCGCCATGGAGTAACAAGCCGACTTAACTCGATATCATTACTCACTCTAGAGACATCTTGCAGCAAATCATTAAAAGAGAGAGCCAATAGATGAGAACGAGAAAGGCCGCTCATATGGCTAAGAGCCGGATTACTGTCGATAATCGCTCCATCTTGATCCACGACTAAAATCCCTTCAGCCGTTGACTGATAAACCGTTTCTGAAAGTTTCAGCTGTGCTTCTGCTTGCTTTTTCTCGCTAATATCCCTTAATACGCCAACAATACCCACTTGTTTGCCTTTATGATCAAAGAAAGGAAAATAACGTGTTTCAATATACATCTCAGCATTTGTTGATGTGATATGGCGACGCTCATATTGGACCAGCTCGCCTTTCATGGCCTTGATCAAATACGGTTTATATGAGGCATAGGCGCCAGCATCCAATACCGAGTCTGCGGAGCAACCAATGACCTGTTCAGATGATTTGCCCAGCATCTCTAAATAGGCATTATTGGCAGCCAGATAAACAAATTGCTCATCTAGCACAATTAACATATCAATCGAGGAGGTAAAAAGTTGCGCATAAATATTGAGCTGCTTTTCCGCCCGAATTCGTGGGGTGATATCGTGGATAACGCTAAATAGCTGCTTCTCTCCTCTAAAGTCTATAGGGCTTGAGTAAACTTCGACATTCCTAATCTCACCATTAGCCAACTTGTGAGGAAAAACAAAATAGTTGCGCTTTAACGAATGCGCCTGCTTTATTTCTCGTTCTACTTGTTTCGGTGTTAGCTGGTTTATGTCTTTAATGTTGAGGGTTTTAATATCACGACTGTTATAACCATAAAATTGACAGGCGGCACTATTGGCTTGCAGGATCTGACCATTTTGGGGTGAGATTAGCAGCATAGGAATATGGCTTTCATCAAAGACATTTTGGTAGGTCTCTCTCATCGCTACTAACGTTGAACTTGTCACGACATCACACTCCTTGTGATACTACCTTTACACAAAAACACAACGTTCTCCTGGCAAATTAAGCCCACGAACTTATTTGATGTATCTGTTTAATGAATGCGCCAATAACCACAAATAGAGAGAGGCTATATCTACTCATTTAGTATAGGAGTGATTACTAATATTAAACTTAAAATAGCAAGGTAAGATTGCAAAGATGTGTGATAGGTTAAGTTTTGACAAAGAGAAACAATGAACCAGGCGGGCTTATTTTACGGTTAGGGCTAGAAAATCAAGCAGACAGTCCGATAACACAACCACTCTCATTTCTAAACCCAACCCCAAAATATCAACATGCTAGAGTTGATCAACACTACTATAAGTGAGAAAAGCTTATACGAACACTTATCAAATTCCCTACAAACCAATAAGTTACAATATAAAATTTATGTTCAAATACAGTAGGCATAATTACACTAGAACAAGGCAATTACTTAAAATATGTCAACGACATATTTATGCTAAGAAGTAGTCTAATTAAATATCAATTAGAGATTACTCCTTATTAAGATGAACTCAGAATCGTGTTCATCTTAGTAAGGAAAGTGGTTTTCTGTTCCACCAAAACAAGCATTACAAACGCAGTGACTACAAAATCTATTGGTTAAAAGAGAGGCTTCCCAAGGGGCAAAACGGAAGCCTCTATAAAACTTGATACGTTTAATGGTTAAAACTGATCTTCTTCAGTAGAGCCCGTTAACGCCGTCACCGATGACTCGCCACCTTGAATGGTATTGGTCATTTTATCAAAGTAGCCAGTGCCCACTTCTTGTTGGTGTGCAACAAATGTATAGCCACGTTCAGCCGCTTCAAACTCAGGACGCTGTACTTTTTCTACGTAGTGGCGCATTCCTTCACCTTGAGCATAAGCATGAGATAGTTCAAACATGTTGTACCACATGTTATGAATGCCCGCTAAAGTGATGAACTGATATTTAAAGCCCATATCAGACAGTTTTTGCTGGAACTGAGCGATGGTTTCAGCGTCTAGGTTTTTCTCCCAGTTAAACGAAGGAGAACAGTTGTAAGCTAATAGCTGATCAGGGTACTGAGCATGAATAGCGTCAGCGAACTTTTGCGCTTCTTCTAAACAAGGCGTTGCGGTTTCACACCAAATAAGGTCAGCGTATGGTGCATAAGCCAAACCACGAGAAATAGCTTGGTCAATACCAGCACGTACACGATAAAAACCTTCAGACGTACGCTCACCCTCAATGAAATCGCGATCATAAGGATCGACATCGGAAGTCAACAAGTCTGCTGCATTTGCATCTGTTCGAGCAATAACAAGCGTTGTGGTTCCGGATACATCAGCAGCAAGACGAGCCGCTACTAATTTTTGTACCGCTTCTTGTGTTGGAACAAGAACCTTACCACCCATATGGCCACATTTTTTAACTGATGCAAGCTGGTCTTCAAAGTGAACACCGGCAGCGCCTGCTTCAATCATTCCACGCATCAACTCATAGGCGTTAAGTACGCCGCCAAAGCCGGCTTCAGCATCCGCTACGATAGGCAGAAAATAATCCACACCCTCTTCTGGGTTCCCACCGGTAGACCACTGAATCTGATCCGCACGACGGAATGAGTTATTAATACGTTTTACAACCGCTGGAACAGAATCCGCAGGATAAAGCGATTGATCCGGATACATTGTCGAGGCGGTATTATTGTCGGCAGCTACCTGCCAACCAGAAAGATAAATAGCTTCTATGCCCGCTTTGGCTTGTTGTACCGCTTGACCACCAGTCAACGCGCCTAAGCAGTTAACATAACCTTTTTTAGATGAACCATTAACCAAATCCCAGAGCTTGTCTGCTCCACGCTGCGCGATAGTATTTGCCGGTGCAAAAGAACCTCGAAGATTAATGACTTCTTCTGCGGTATAAGTACGTTTGACGTTCTTCCAACGTGGATTTTCTGCCCAGTCTTTCTCTAGCGCTTCGATTTGCTGCTGACGACTTAATGTCATATCAGTTTCCCTCGTGTCATTAGTGATAAATAGATTAACGTATACTCAAGTACATATATGTTGTTAATTAATATTTCCGCTGACAATAGTAATAGTGAAATAATTACATTGCCGATAATCAGGAACTCATTGGATACTGATATAGATGAAAAAATGCACCAAGCCTTTCCTGACATTTACAGCCTAAACACTTAAGCCATATAATTTATTTAATTCATGTTTATGACAATGTCTTTATACGGACAATGTAATTACACAGACAATGTAATCACAATTCTCTATTTTTGACGTGGCTTATGATAAAGGCCAACACCATAAAACAGCAACACTATTTACAACATGAATATAAGAAGGATTTAAATAAAATAGCATTAATGAAGTAATGTAAATAGAAACAAGAACACAGTACTTTTTAATATATTTATTTTTACTCCTAACGGTATATCTACATTCTTCAAGAATCAGATAGCTTAATCAGTGAATCTGGTCACACTTTACCAGAAAACAGCAAATACCAGACTTAGATCACATTTATCAATATCTATCTTGGTCCGCTCAGGTTAATTGGCGAATTTCTTCCAAAATGCATATTTATTTTTAATTTATAAGAATAGATTTATAGTTTTCAGATATATTTTAAATTCAAACACACGGCTGTTTTTGCTGAAAAAACAGCCACTAATCACGCAGTAAAATCTAAATTTCCAAAATTATCACATTTGACAAAATCCTGACAAAACCCTGACTAAACAAGGCTTACAAAACATTAGCAAACACAGAAAACAGACATTTCTCGAACCTCGCTCACAATTATCCAATTAAATTTAATAAGGTGATCAACTTCACTGAAAACCTTTTTTGAACATGCATTTTGTCTTTGTCAAATAAATTTCGTGACCGCCAACCAGATTCCAATAATTATCCATATTAGTGTGACCAACTTCACTGACACACACCACAAACACACATGTTTTCGATAATGTCAACAAAACATGGTGACCCTCATCACATATTTTAAATTAGCCAAAAAAGCGTGATGAGGTTCACTGAATAGACCCCATTAATATCTCAATATTGACGCAACAGAGTTATTTAGAAAGGTGAAAGACCATTTATAAAGCGGTGATTAATCTGAAAGAAATTACTTGTAGTTATCCATTATCATTAATTGCAAATAATTAATCCTAGTTAGCACTGCAATAATATCAAATGTTATATAGCTATTTATTACCTGCCTTGTCGCTTAAGAATATTAGCTATCTCTTATTCTAATGTTACTTTTTCATGCAGATTATTATCTGTACGTATTCCTTTTACTTAAATTTTACAGGTGAAGCCCTATGTTTCCAGAATTAAAAACCAGGTCTAAAATCAGACTTAATGAATATGCCGTTATTCCAACTGAGGGACGTGTTATCAATGTTATTCCGGGAATTGAAAACTGTGAATTAACTATTGTTGGCTCTCCTCAACTTACTTGTCCATTTGTTCAGCTTGTTGGCTTGGTAAAACCTGATGGCCACACCAGCCGTCCTTACGCTGCAGAAGAAAACGTAGAGTCATTTATCTATGTCATTGATGGCGCGGGAAAATTAAAAGTAACCGTTGAAGAAGAAACGCAAGAACTGGTTGAAGGCGGTTACGTTTATGCTCCACCGGGAGCGGGCTTACAATTTAGCAATGATACAGACCAACCAGTACGAGTGTTAATTTATAAGCAAAAATATCAACCTGCTGAAGGCTGCGCACCTTACCGTGTATTCGGTAATGTTAACCATTCTGATTATATCCAATACATGGATCTTCCTGGTATCTGGGTCAAAGATTTACTACCAACCGATATCAATTTCGATATGAACTTCCATGTTCTCTCTTTTGAGCCAGGACGCTGTCACCCATTCATTGAAACACACCAGCAAAACCACGGTGCATATGTTCTAGAAGGCCAAGGTATTTACCTATTAGGGGAAGACTGGATCCAAATCATGCCAGAAGATTTCATCTATTTCGCACCATTCCAACAACAATGTTCATACGCCGTTGGTGACTCATATATGGGCGAAAAAATGCCGAATTTCACATACATATATTCAAAAGATTGCAACCGCGATCCAATTTTATAACGCATCCAATACTGAAATAGAAACACTAACTACACGGGTTATTTAACCTCTCGTTAAATAACCTAAGAAACAAATACTGAAGGAGAACCACATGGCTTTAGGTAATGATTTTACTACATGGGACATTCGTAAAAATCTCGAAGCAACAAATTTAAAGGGTAAAAACCTCGAGTTTGTTGATGATATGACTAAAGACGAGATCCTAGCGCTGTTTCGTGCAGCGGAGCAAATCGAACCTTTCTTAAAAACAGGTTGTAACCTACTTGAAGGTAAAACGCTATATACCCTGTTCTATCAACCATCTACTCGTACTCGTAGTTCACATGAAGCTGCAATGTTAAGACTTGGTGGTCGCGTTATCTCTGAAGCATCACCTAAAACTAACTCTGCGACAGCAAAAGGTGAATCACTGTATGACGGTCTTAGAACCATCTCTAACTACGCTGACTGTATTGTGCTTCGTCACCCTGAGTTTGAAGAAGTAGATGAAGCGTTGGCCTACGGCAAGAAAACCGGTGGCATTAGCCCAATGATCTCCGGTGGTTGGGGTCACGTTACTCACCCAACTCAAGGTTTATGTGTAGATGCATACACTTGTTACCGCGCATTTGGCAGTAAGTTTGAAGATATGACTATCGTTGTATCAAGCCCGGATCTCTCTCGTGCTCGTTCTGGTCAATCATTCGCTCTAACACTCGCAGCACTTGGTGCTCGTATTGTTTATCACGGATTAAGCGAACTAAAAACGCCACCAATCGTTAAAGATAAGTTGGATACATTAGGCGCGAACTATGTGGAATATAACAATCTGTCTATTGGCGAGTATGAGCAAATGTTGGTTGATGAAAATGTCGACATGATCTATTTACCAGGCTCTTCAGTAAAAGACGACGATCCACTGAAAGCCCTATTTATGGACAACATCGATAACTTCTATGTTTCTTTAGACATGCTAAACCGCGTGAAAGAAAAAACAGGCAAAACCATCGGTTTGTCTCACTCGTTACCTCGTAACGCTGGTGAATTCGATTACGAATTCGATACATCACCAAACGAAATGTACTTCAAGTCTCTGGATTTCTCAGTGGCGTGTCGTGCAGCACTTATCGCGGCAATTATCGGCGTCGCGTAACTCGAGTTTAAGGGAGGAGTTAGAGTCTTCTCCTCCCTTAATTATTTATTAGCACTACCGTTCATAAAGTCTATTCGCAAAGCGAATGCTAAGGATGTTAGATGAAGAACCAAGTCGATTTAGTCATCAAGAATGCCAAAGTAGTTTTAGAAAATGGTGTTATCGACGCTGTAGTTGCGGTCAAAAACGAACAAATCGTTGCTATTGCGGATGCACAAATGGAGTTTGACGCAGCAAGCGTAATCGATGCTCAGGGTAAATACCTCATGCCGGGCGCCGTTGATCCTCATGCCCACATTTGGGAGCCAACTAATTTTCCACAACGTGAAGATTGGTTTACTGGTACTCAAGCTGCTGCCGCTGGCGGTGTTACAACACTTGTAGAGATGCCTCTGTCAGTTCCACCGGTCACCAACACTGCTACATTTGCGTCAAAAAACCAGATCATCAGCAAAAAATCCATCGTAGATTACGCTCTTTGGGGAGCACTATGTAAACACTCGGTGGGCAATTTCGAAGAACTTCATGAGTGTGGTTGTACCGCCTATAAAGGCTTTACTCCGTTCGCGAGCCCAGACTATCCACATGTAGAAGATTACGATCTATTGCAAGCGATGGAACAGATCAAACAGTTTGATGGTTTGGTTGGTATCCACGCTGAAAACGCCGACATCGTAGACAAAGCTCAAAAACACTATTCCGAGCACGGTCCATTTAACGGCGCGACCCACAATATCGCAAGACCAGAAATTGCTGAAGTTGAAGCGATTCAACGTGTTTTGCTATTTGCTAAAGAGACTGGCGTTCGCATTCATATTTGTCACGTAAGCACCGCAAAAGCATGGCAAATGGTAGAGCGCGCAAAACAAGATGGTGTTCGAGTGACCATCGAAACTTGTCCTCACTATTTAGTACTTGATACCGACGATCTCGATACCCATGGCGGATTTGCCAAGTGTAACCCACCACTGCGTACACCTGAAAATCAGACAAAGCTATGGGAAATGGTTCTAGATGGTCGAATCGACATGATTGGTACTGATCACACTCCTTATACCGATGAAGATCGTCTTCAGCACGGTAAAGACATTTTCAAAATGCCTCCAGGTATTGGCGGAATGGATTTAATGGTGCCGTTGATGCTGGACGAAGGGGTCAACAAACGTGGTCTTTCAATGCCACGATTGGCGAAATTACTTGCGACGAATCCAGCCAAGCTTATGGGCCTTTACCCTCAAAAAGGCGTCATAGCGATAGGTGCAGATGCTGACTTTGCACTGGTTGATTTAGAAAAGTCGTGGACATACAGCTACCAAACTTCTTACGCAAAAGCGAAGTGTGAAAACAATCCATACCAAGGCAAACAACTAAAAGGTCGAGTAGAAATGACCTTCGTACGTGGCCGCTGTGTATTTGATGGTGAAAACGCAATCGACGATGCCGGGTTTGGTCAATTAATCAAAAAAGGACAACACCAAGAACTGAGTTCCTGATGTTATCCCTGCTGTCTGCGGGAACGATTATCCGCAGACAACAACCCAAAATTATAGGTAGAAGAACATGAGAATAGTATTAGCTCTGGGTGGCAATGCCCTACTCCAACGTGGTCAAGCTTTAACCGCTGAGAACCAACGTGAAAACATCAGAAAAGCAGCAGAAAGCATTGCCGCTATTGCCAGCGATCACGAAGTGGTCATTGTGCACGGTAACGGTCCTCAAGTAGGACTACTTATTGAACAAAACGTAGCTTATAACGAAGTATCCCCTCAAACCACGCCTTACCCAATGGATGTGTTGGGTGCAGAAACATGTGGAATGGTTGGTTACATGCTTCAACAAGAGCTTCGTAACGCAACACCAGAGCTAAATGTAGCAACCCTTTTAACTCAGACATTAGTCAGTCGCGAAGATAAAGCATTCCAAAACCCAACAAAATTTGTTGGCCCGGTTTACACAAAAGAGCGCGCAGAAGAACTAATGGCTGAAGACAAATCCGTAACCTTTAAGGCTGATGGAAGTTACTACCGCAAAGTTGTTCCGTCTCCAATGCCAAAAGACATCCTAGAAACCAAACAGATCGAAACACTGTTAGCAGCGCAAAACGTTGTTATCGCGTGTGGCGGTGGTGGTGTTCCAGTGACTGTCGATTCAGATGGCAAAGCAACAGGGGTTGAGTGCGTTATCGATAAAGACCTTACTGCTGAGCTTCTTGCAGAACAAATTAAAGCCGACCTATTCATTATTCTGACCGACAACTCTGTTTACCTAGATTTTGGTACAGAGAATCAACGAGAAATGAAAAATGCAGCACCTACTGCACTGGCTGAAATTGAATTTGCTGCGGGCTCTATGGGGCCAAAAATCGACGCTGTGTGCGCATTTGTTAATGCCGGACTAGGTGAAGCTGCCATTGGTTCGCTTTACTGTCTGTCTGACATTATTAAAGGAAAAGCAGGGACTCGTATTTCAGGAGGGAACGGAATCGAGTTTTATTAATTACCAAGCAAACAATTGCTGTTTGTGTTCTTCATAGTAGTACTAATTAGAAGTTCGGAATTTTTATATTATTGTATAAATAAGGATTGACAATGATAGAGTCTGAAATTAATCAAGTAGTTCAAGAAGATACATCCGTAAGTAAAAAAGAAGATTCTTTAGCACCAACAGAAAAAAGAATCATGGGACGTATTTCCTATTTCCTCGCATGGTTTGGGGGATGTGTTTCAATCGGTACTTTTGCCATGGGCTCAAGTATTGTCGGTGAATTAAATTTAATCCAAGCAATATTAGCAATCACCATCGGCTGTTTTGTTATCGGTATTGCATTAAGCATTAACGGTGCAGCTGGATATAAATATGGTATTCCTTTTATTGTTCAAACCAGAAGTGCATTTGGTATTACAGGCACACGACTACCCGGTATTATAAGAGCTGTACCAGCTATTGTTTGGTACGGTTTTCAAAGCTGGATAGGTGCAGGTGCATTAAATGCGGTTTCGGTCACCTTATTTGGTTTTGATAATTTGATACTTTTCTTTATCGCATTTCAATTTTTCCAAATAGGATTATCAGTACTAGGTTTTGAAGGTATTAAATGGTTAGAAAATATAGGTAGTGGTTTTATTTTAGTTGCACTTACTTATATGTTCTACAGTGTTGTTGATCGCTACGGAACAGAGATAACCGACAACCTAATTAATATCGAAGGAAGCTGGGGAGTACCATTTTGGGGAGCAACAATGCTGTTCCTAGGTATTTACAGCACCATGATACTGAACGTAAGTGACTACTCCAGAGAGTTACAAAAAGGCACTGGTCGAGGAATATTAACCACTATTTACGCCTTCTCAATCTTGCCATGTACCATATTTATGGGGCTTATTGGTTTGATGGTTTCGGGTGCAACAGGGGTAACAGATCCTATCCAAGTATTCTCCAGCGCGGTAGACAATACACCGCTTCTAGTGACTACTTTGACCTTTATTGCCTTTGCTCAGGTCACCACTAACGTTCTTAATAACGTAGTACCACCGACTTATATCTTAATGGATGTCTTTAAGATGAAGTTCCGCACAGCCACCATTCTAGTTGGTCTACTTGCTTTTGCTACCTTCCCTTGGGAACTGGTAAAAGATGAGTCTTCCGCTGGCTTGCAAATGTTCGTACAGTTTTATTCTGCTTTCCTTGGTCCAATATTCGCCATCATGGCTGTTGATTACTACATCATCAGAAAAAGAGAGTTGAACGTGGCAAGCTTGTACGACAATGAAGGCCCTTATAAAGGTGTAAACCCAGCAGCCGTTATCGCGCTAGTTGCCGGTGTTGTTGTGGCATTTACATTCCCAACTATTTCTTGGTACGCAAGTTTATTACCTGCCGGTATTACTTACTACCTATTAATGAAAAATTGGAGTGTTTGTCAGCGATTCCGTCAGTAACTGTTATACCCAGGTAACTGGGTATATTTAAATTAGCCTGTTTTAATCTATTTTTGTGGAGAATTAACCATGCACAAAGTGCTTACCATCGAACCATTAACTGAAGAAGCTTATTCTGAATTTGGTCAAGTCATTGAGTTTGATATTAATGAAAATGATGACTACCAAATAAAAAATGATGGTTCTGCTAAGCGCTATAGAGATTTTACTCAAGCAGGCTATGCCGTGGATGATGATACTGATATTGGTATATTTAAAATCATACCTTTGCATGATTCTAATAATGTTCCAATGTTAGAGCGTCATCCACTTGGCAAACAATCTATGATTCCTTTAAACCAACAGAAATTAATTATTGTTGTTGCTCCCCCTTCTGATGAACCTCAGATTGATAACATAAAAGCATTTATTACTAATGGCAGACAAGGAATCACCTATAACACTGGTGTGTGGCATTGCCCATTAAGAACACTAAGTAAAACCGATGATGATTACATATTAGTTATTGACCACAAAGGCGGAAAAGATAACTGCGATATGGTGTATTTCGACGAAAAAACAAATGTCGAGTTAATTTTTCAGCTTTGGCATTAATTAATAATGCCGCTGAAGTAACTATTAAAAATAGTAATTTAGGTTTAATCGCAATTAATTTAACTGAAATGTTATTCGGGTCCATTCATATAAACGGATTTATCACAATTTAAAAGACTGGAAAAATTATGACAAAAATACGTGCAATAGAAGCAGCTGTTCAAATCCTTAAAAAAGAAGGAATTGATACCGCATTTGGTGTTCCAGGTGCTGCAATCAATCCAATGTATGCTGCGATGAAAAAACTCGGTGGTATTGACCATGTTTTGGCTCGTCACGTTGAAGGCGCGTCTCATATGGCTGAGGGTTATACTCGCACCAAAGATGGCAATATCGGTTTATGTATTGGTACTTCAGGCCCTGCCGGTACTGATATGATCACAGCGTTGTACTCAGCGTCGGCGGATTCTACTCCCATTCTATGTATTACAGGTCAAGCGCCTGTCGCGAAGTTGGCAAAAGAAGATTTCCAAGCGGTCGATATTGAGAGCATCGCTAAACCTGTGACCAAGATGGCGGTGACTATCTTAGAAGCCGCTCAACTTCCGGGGACGTTCCAAAAAGCATTTTTTGAAATGCGTTCTGGCCGACCAGGTCCGGTACTACTCGATCTTCCAATTGATGTGCAAATGACAGAGATCGAATTTGACATTGACCTGTATGAGCCAATGGTTCCTCACAAGCCTGTCGCAACACGCGCACAAGCAGAACGCGCTCTTGCAATGTTAAATGAAGCAGACAAACCGCTGCTTGTTGCTGGTGGTGGCATTATTAACGCCGGTGCATCTGAACTGTTACAAAAATTTGCTGAAATTACAGGCGTCCCTGTTATTCAAACCCTGCGCGGTTGGGGCACCTTGTCCGATGAGCATGAGCTTATGGTTGGACGTATGGGCATGCAAGCAAACCACCGTTGTGGCAATGCAACCTATCTAGAGTCTGACTTTGTATTTGGTATTGGTAACCGCTGGGCAAACCGCCACACTGGTGACCTTAAAACCTATACCAAAGGTCGTAAGTTCATTCACGTTGATATCGAGCCAACACAGATAGGACGCGTATTTGGTCCTGATCTTGGTATTGCGTCTGATGCGGGTGAAGCTTTGAAGCTATTTATCGAAGTCGCAGAAGAGATGGCTCAACGTGGAGAACTTAAAGATCGCAGCAAATGGACAGCGGACTGCATTGAACGTAAACGTACCATGCTGCGTCGTGATGACTTTGATGACAAACCAATCAAACCACAACGTATCTACCATGAGATGAATAAAGCATTTGGTCCTGAAACTCGTTATGTTTCAACCATTGGTTTGGCTCAAATTGCGGCTAACCAATTCTTACACGTTCATCACCCTCGCCACTGGATCAACGCGTGCCAAGCTGGGCCACTAGGTTGGACCATGCCAGCAGCACTTGGGGTGGTAAAAGCAGATCCAAGTAAGCCTGTTGTCGCCATTTCTGGTGACTACGACTTCCAGTTCTTAGTTGAAGAGCTTGCTGTGGGAGCGCAATTTAAACTTCCATACGTACACGTATTAATCAACAACGCTTATTTAGGATTAATTCGACAAGCTCAACGCGGCTTTGATATCGACTACTGTGTGCAATTGTCTTTCGAAAACATTAATGCTCCAGACCTTAACGGCTACGGCGTTGACCACGTCTCAGTTGTTGAAGGACTAGGCTGTAAAGCGATTCGCGTGACAGAACCTGAAGAGATTGGTCCAGCATTAGAACAGGCTAAGCAGATGGCACATTACCACCGAGTTCCTGTGGTAGTAGAAGTGATTACAGAACGAGTCACCAACATCGCCATGGGGCCCGATATCGATAAAGTGGTTGAGTTCGAAGAGATCGTAAACGTTAAGTAATAAACGTTACTGATAATCAATCCTTTTTAATTTCGACAATGTGGCTCGAAAGAGCCACAAAATATCTTAGGAGTTATTATGCCAAGAGTTGCTGCTAATCTATCCATGCTCTTTACTGAACTGGATTTTATGGCTCGCTTTGAAGCTGCCTCCGCCGCTGGATTCCGCGGCGTGGAGTACCTATTTCCTTATGATTTTTCTGCACAAGAAATCGCAGAGAAATTAGCATCAAATGATTTAACCCAAGTACTTTTTAATCTTCCCGCTGGAGATTGGTCTAAAGGCGAACGTGGTATCGCATGCCATCCAGACAGAGTCGAAGAGTTTCGTGCAGGCGTAGACAAAGCGATCGAATACGCCAAAGTTCTAAAATGTAACCAAGTGAACTGTTTAGCGGGTATAAAACCAGACTCAGTTGAACACGATCTTGCCCATAAAACCTTGGTAGAAAACTTATCGTTTGCTGCATCAAAACTGCAACAAGCAGGCATCAAACTGGTTATGGAATCCATCAACACTCGAGATATTCCAAACTTTTTTGTATCAAACACCAAACAAGTACTGGCTATTTTAGACCAAGTTAACAACGACAATTTGAGCTACCAGTACGACATCTACCACATGCAAATTATGGAAGGTGATATTGCGCGTACTGTAGAAACAAACCTCTCTTCTATTGGCCATGTTCAGCTCGCTGACAATCCAGGCCGACATGAACCAGGCACAGGCGAAATAAACTACGGATTTTTATTTAAGCATCTCGATTCTATCGGTTATCAAGGTTGGATTGGGTGTGAGTACGTTCCTGCGGCTGGTACAGAAGCAGGCTTAGGTTGGTTGAAAGACCACAATCTTGTTTAATTATTAGGAGTATAAAGATGGCGAATATCGGTTTTATTGGTACTGGAATAATGGGAAAGCCTATGGCAAAGAATCTGCAAGATGCAGGTTACTCCTTATATTTTTCAGAGCATTACGAATCTGCTCCTGCTGAGCTTCTTGGCGACAATGGCTTCTCTTGCCCAACACCTACGGCTGTAGCCGAAGCGTGTGAAATCATCATCATCATGGTGCCAGATACACCGCACGTAAACGATGTGTTGTTCAGTGACAATGGCCTCATTCATGGGCTTTCTAACGACAAAATCGTTATTGATATGAGCTCAATTTCTCCTATCGAAACGAAGAAGTTTGCCGCAAAAGTAGAAGAAAAAGGCGCTTGGTATCTTGATGCACCGGTATCTGGTGGTGAAGTTGGTGCTAAAGCTGGCAGCCTATCCATTATGGTCGGTGGTCGTGAAGAGGTTTTTGCTAAAGCACAGCCGCTATTTAATGTAATGGGACAAAATATCACTTTGGTAGGCGGGAACGGAGATGGCCAAACCTGTAAAGTAGCAAACCAGATCATCGTAGCACTGAATATTGAAGCCGTGTCAGAAGCTTTGTTATTTGCATCCAAAGCCGGTGCAGATCCTGCCAAAATTCGTCAAGCACTGATGGGAGGATTCGCCTCTTCTAAGATATTAGAAGTTCACGGCGAGCGTATGGTTAAAGGGACGTTTGAGCCTGGCTTCCGTATTTCATTGCATCAAAAAGACCTGAACTTGGCACTTGAAGGAGCGCGTGCATTGCAACTTAACTTGCCAAACACCGCGACAGCACAAGAATTATACAACACTTGTGCAGCTTTAGGTGGCAGCAACTGGGATCACTCTGCAATGGTGAAAGCATTAGAGCATTTATCTAATCATTCAATTAGAGATTAATATTATTAATTTAATTATTTCTATGATTAATATTTTGCAGGATAAAGATTAATTAACAAATGGATTTTCTAAACAATCCATTTATGTATTAATTACAATAATGGGGTTTAACAAACTAACCCCATTAATTAACCTCACCTTTAACAAATATAACTTTATATTTATTAAGGGGAGGATTAATTCGCCCATATATTTATAAATACAGAATATATGACCGAATTAACAAACAAATAAATAAATTTATATTGTTATATTTAATTTGAAGCTGATCTCACTATATTGTTTTTTACTTGTTACTATACGGTATCAGCCAATTACAGCATTATTATAATGCAATTAGTTTTATAAAGTGTGTCTATAATTAAAGTAGTTAAAATTCACACTGATTAAACCATTATACATTCCGAATAGGGATTAATATTATGATTAATAACAGCACTGAAATGGATCTAGTGATATCCGGTGGCACATTAGTATTGAATACTGGTGCAGTAGAAGGAAATATCGCCGTTAAAGACGGAAAAATAGCCGCGATTACCACACCTGATGTCGTACTACCTAGCCAAGAGACCATTGATGCGTCTCACCAATTGGTTTTTCCGGGAGGCGTTGATCCTCACGTCCATTTTAAAGAGCCTGGTGCTGGCAATGTTAGAGAGAACTTTGGTAGCGGTACACGACAAGCCGCAGCCGGTGGTATTACCACCACCGTTGAAATGCCATTAAGTGATCCATTGGTCACCTCTAAAGAAGCGTTTGATCTAAAAGTAAGTACGGCAAATCCACAAGTTGTTACCGATTACGCACTATGGGGTTTATTGCCATCTAATGAACTGCACCGATTAGAAGAGCTCATTGAATGTGGCAGTGTGGCATTTAAAACATTTTTGTCTACCGACCCTGATGCCCCTAAGTTGACTGACTACCACTTACTAGAATCAATGAAAGCGATTCAAAAGCAAGGCCGATTCATCGGATTCCATGCTGAGAATGCCAGCATTATTGATTTTACCGCTGCACAAATGGAAAAAGAGGGTATCACCGGTGGCTTAGCGCATTTGCAGTCACGACCTGATATCGCTGAGATCGAAGCTATTTCACGTATTGCCTTATTTAGTGAAGCAACCGGATGCGATATTCATATCTGCCATCTATCTAGCGGCCAAGCGCGGGAAACCATCCGAGCAGCGAGAAATCGTGGCGTGTCTATGACGGTAGAGACCTGCCCTAGCTATCTTGTTCTTGATGATGGCGATCTGGACCATTGGGGAGTATTTGCAAAATGTAACCCACCTATTCGTCAAAAAGCGAATCAAGACATTTTGTGGGACATGTTGTTTAAAGGTGAAATCAATATGATCGGTTCCGATCATTGCCCTTACACCGATGACGACAGACTAAAACACGACGGAGATATATGGAAAGTGCCTCCGGGTTTACCAGGAATAGAATTGATGTTTCCTGTGATGTTAGATGCCGGACTAAATAAGCGCGGCATGTCACCAGAAATGATTGCCAACTTACTGTGCTACGCACCTGCGAAACGTTTTGGTCTTAGCCATTGTAAAGGTAGCTTACGCGTCGGAGCTGATGCTGACATTGTACTCGCTGATCCAAAGAAAACTTGGACATACGAAGGTGCAAAATCGCTGGGCATGCAAAAAAGCAGCCTGACGCCATGGGAAGGTAAGCAATTTACCGGCCAAGTAAACACAAGCATAGTGCGGGGCAACCCCGTCTATAGAGAGGGAGAAATACTCGTCGATGCTGGGTATGGACGACTTATTCTTCCTACGTTCTGAAAGTAAAAAAAATAACAAAGGCATAGGGGCAAATATATGCCCCATACCTCAAAACCTACACATATATAATAAAGGAGCACAACATGTCCTCTAACCAAGATTTTGACATTAAAAAGTGCGATCCCGGACTCTATAACGAAGACTTAGCACCATTAGAGCCTAAAGATAGAAACTGGGGTTCATTTGAAATTTTTAACGTATGGGCCAATGATGTCCAGAGCCTGTTCGGTTATACGCTGGCAGCCTCTCTGTTTATCTCATACGGGCTTAATGGATGGGCGGTAATGGCAGCCATCATCCTAGCCGCGATCGTTATTATGTTTTTATGTAACTTAGCAGGTAAACCGAGTATTAAATACGGTGTTCCAAGCCCAGTACTGGCTCGCGTCAGCATGGGTGTTAAAGGCGCTAATCTACCGGCTATGACTCGTGGTGTTGTCGCAATGTTCTGGTACGGTGTTCAAACCTATTTTGCATCGACCGCAGTCACTCTTTTACTCAGCAGTTTATTTACCTTCGACACCACCACCACTTATTTAGGTATGTCCGGAGTAAGCTGGTTCTCGTATGTCGCTGTTTGGTTGTTCCAATTAGCCATGTTTATGCGCGGTATTGATTGGATAACTAAATTCTTAAACTGGGCTGGCCCATTTGTCTACGCGGTGATGATCGCACTAATGGTGATGATCTGGTTTAAAGCAGGTGACAAAATGTTGCCAGCTGTAAGCAGCATTTTCCAAGGCACCGGTGATTATGAAGCGGGCCCAATCGCTGCATTCTTCGGCGTAATGGGAACCATGATCGCCTACTTCGCAGCTGTAGTTATTAACTTTGGTGATTTCTCTCGTTTTGTTAAAGATGAAGGCCAGTTGAAGAAAGGAAACTGGTGGGGACTGCCTGGTAACGTGGCTCTCTTCTCTTTCATCGCGTTGTTTGTTACCGCAGGTACGGTAGTGGTATTTGGTGAGAAACTCACTAACCCAGCAGAAATCATTGAGCGCGTAGACAATATTTACCTAACCATCATTGCTGCGACTTGTTTCTTTGCTGCCACAATCGGCATCAACATGGTGGCTAACTTTATCCCGTCTGCTTATGGCCTTGCTAACCTTATGCCTAGCAAAATCAACTTTAAAATGGGTGGCATCATTACCGCTATCATCTCATTTTTCATTGGTGCGCTTTGGGTATCTCTGATTAGCCAAATAGGTATTGCAGGGTTTGTTAATACCTTAGGTGCTATCTTAGCTCCAGTGTACGGTGTAATGATGGTTGACTACTACATCCTGAAGAAAGAAGACTTGAACATTCAAGACCTATTCTCTTCTGACCCTGATGGTGAGTACTACTACAACAATGGTTGGAATAAGAAAGCCATTCATTCCATTATCATTGCTGCAGTCTTCGCCATTGGTACTGTTTGGGTGCCAGCATTAAGTGCGCTAGCCGGATTCGGTTGGGTTATTGGTGCAGGTTTAGGCGGTATCATCTATTACATTATGATGGGTGGACAATCCGCCGCAGTTAAGGTGTCAAATCAAGCATGATAAATTGCCAAACATGAATTGATTGACCAATAGCCAGTTGCTTTATTGCAACTGGCTTCTCTGCTCTAAAATCCCAGTGCTAGAGCAGGAGAAAAAGTAACAAATAATATATGTGTAGAAATCTTGGTTAGAGTAAATAGAACAAAATTAACAACGACAGTGAGTAACAACAACAGTGAGTAACATTGTAATGGAAATAAATATAGATAGGCTAGAAACACACCTTAGCCACTTAAAGAAGATAAGCGCAACTCACGGTGAAGGCGTTACTCGCCTCACTTACACAGAGCAATACAAACAAGCTTGCGACTATTTTATTTCTCAATGTCAGCAGCTAGGTCTGGAGACAAGAGTGGATGCTATTGGTAATATTTTTGCCACATGGCACGGCTCCTCTCCTGACAGTAAAAAGATTCTCATTGGCAGCCACCTAGATACCGTCGTCAACGGCGGTTATCTCGATGGAATTCTTGGCGTCATCGCTGGGCTAGAAGTGGTACAAACCATGAAAGAGCAGCAGCTTAGCATTGTAAACAGCATAGAAATTGCCTGTTTTGCTGAAGAAGAAGGTATCAACTTTCGCTGCCCGTTGGCCGGTTCAAAATTAATAATGGGTGAAGTGGACAGCGACACGCTATTAGCGTTGACTGACCGAGATGGCCGTAGTTATGCAGAAGTACTGACGGCCTATGGCTTAGACCCAACAGGCCTAAACGACACCCGCTTAGATCCATCTCAATATATCGCCATGCTAGAGCTGCATATCGAACAAGGGGTGGTGTTAGAGCAAGAAAATACCAGTATCGGTATCGTCAACTGTATTGCAGGAAGCTACAACTGCGACATGACATTCCATGGAGTTTCCAACCATGCTGGGGCCATTCCTATGCCGTTAAGATTTGACGCGTTAACCGGAGCGGCACAATATATCCAAACCGTCGAATCATACGCCAATCAAAGCTTGTCAGAAACATTAGTGGCAACGGTAGGTAAAATGGATTGCATCCCCAATGCGGCAAATGTCATTCCTCGAAAAGTAACCCTGTCTCTTGATGTAAGAGATATCCAAGCCTCTTCATTGCATAAAGCCGAACAGGCGCTCAAAGAGCAGCTTTATCACATTGGTGAGCAACGAGGGTTGGATATCGATTATCAGATCAAAGCCTTTTCTAATCCGATTCATCTGGATGATCACCTTGTTTCTCTTATTCAGAACCAGGTTGAACAGAGAGGATATCGTTATAAAGTGATGCACAGTGGAGCGCTTCATGATGCGGCCATATTTGCCGCTCACATTCCTACCGCAATGATATTTGTACCCAGTATTGGAGGACGTAGTCACGTTCCTCAAGAAGAGACCGATAAAGAGGATATTCATAAAGGCGTAAACCTATTGTTAGATTGTACCGTCAAATTAAGTTGTTGATATCTCGAATAGGATTTATTAAGCAATAAAACATGCCCAATTGCAGCATAGAGAAAATATAACGACCTGTGCTGCAATAACAATTTTTTAATTAAATACATCTCAATTGATTTCGACATCAGTAGAGAAAGCGTTCGATCATTTAGCAATCAACAAGTAAATAATTAACATTAACTCAAATTAATTAATAAATAAAAAACACATTACCGTCATTTAAAAAAGGAACACCCATGAAACTTGGTTTTAAAGTATCATTAATGGTGTCTGTATCACTGTTAGTGGCTATATCCGTCAGCGTGGTCAGTTTTGTCTCTTATATGGAGAGAGAAAAGGAAATTAAAGACAACGCTATTCAACGTACACATTTACTTATAGAGCGAGAATCGGAATCGATTAAGAGTTTTATGCAAAATAAAACCGTCGCGATAGAAAAAGTAATCCAAATTTATAATCAAAAAGGCTACGACGTAGGCGAGCATAATATTACAAATATGGAGCTAGGGGCTCAAACAAGTGGCGTTGACAATTTGCAAGTCACCTTTGAAACGGGTGAGTCCTATGCGTCGGTTAATTTCCCCGGATGGCAGAACAATCAACCACCAAAAGGATACCAACCAAAAGACCTACCTTGGTATGCTCAAGGCCGAAACGCCAACGGCGTTGTGTACACTGCCCCTTATACGGTTCAGCTCACTAATAAACTGTCCATTAGTGCTGTTGGCCCTATCAATAATGGCGTAATGCTCGCAGATATCGGCCTAGATATTATTGATAAAACAATCGCCAGAACAAAATCATATCCGGGTACGCAAGCTTACTTGATCAACCAAGACTCGACCATACTCGCAACATCATCAGAACAGATATCTGCCGGAGAGAAACTAAACCGTCTCCCTGCGTATAATAAAGTCTATTCCGCCTTATCCTCGCAAAACAACCGTTCAGATAACGTTGAGTTTGGAGAGCACACCATTAACGACAAAGAATCTATGTTCTTTGTTAAAAAAATTCAGTTCAGCAACGCTAGCTGGTACTTAATTATTGATGTAGAAAAAGAGGTGGTTTTTGCGCAACTTTCCGATACTCTCTTCTCCGCCGCACTTACATCATCCATTCTTGTTGTACTGAGTATCGTGGCCGTGTTCTTTCTGCTTTCGATTCTATACCGTCCTATTTATGCCCTAAAAAGAACCGTAGCCGATCTCGCCGGCGGAAATGGTGATCTCACCCAACGGTTAGAGGTAACAACCAAAGATGACTTAGGTTTTATCGCTCGAGATATCAATACCTTCATCGACAATTTGCAGACGCTAATGCTGGAGGTCTCAAAATCTTCCGACTATATCTTTACCAGCGTGGAGCAATTACGAGAGCAGACAGAGAAAAACAGCCAGATACTAGCCACGCAAACCACCGAAGTGGATCAAATCGTGGTTGCCATTGAAGAGATGAGTACAACGGTTGATGAAGTTGCCAACAACGCCTCTCAAGCGTCTCAATACACCAATCACACCAACGAGCAAGTACGTAACTCAAGCAATGTAGTAACAAGCACCTCCAATACGGTTTCTCAACTGGTCGATGATGTTGAAAATACCTCTGGAAGTATTGAAGCAATAGGAAAAGACATTGCTGAGATTGCCAATGTTCTCAATATCATCGGAGAGATAGCAGAACAAACCAACTTATTAGCTCTTAACGCCGCCATTGAAGCCGCAAGAGCGGGTGAGCAAGGAAGAGGATTTGCTGTTGTCGCTGACGAAGTCAGAGCACTTGCGGCAAGGACACAAACCAGCACCGCAGAGATTGAAGCGAAATTAACCAATTTACGCAATGGTTCTGAGTCAGCCATATTGGCAATGAACACGACACAATCAAGCTGTCAAAAAGCCACCGACAATACCTCTCAGGTCACCAGTGAGCTGGCAACCATTACTCAGTCTGTCACACACATCAATGACTTGAATACTCAGATTGCCACCGCTGCAGAAGAGCAGAGCTCTGTTGCTCAAGAGATCACTAAAAATGTGACCGCCATTCGTGAGATAGTTTATCAATTGTCCGAGACAGGTGATGCAACATCCGCTGAATCGGTGAACCTGACCACAGCAAATAGACAGTTAAAAGCGATTGTCGGCCAATTTAAATTATATTAATCCATCATGCCGTCATTGATGATTTTTTAATAGGTACTGTATGCACAACTTCAATATTGAGAATAACTTAATGAATTTAAGAGACTATTGTACTTCTGTACGACATCATCTTCATCGAATTCCAGAGCTATCCGGCGAAGAATATAAAACCTCCGCTTATTGCAAAGAAGAGCTGAGAAAAGCAGGCTATGACATTGTTGAGTTTGCAGATTACACCGGTTTTTATGTCGATTTAACTATCGATGACAGCTTTGATCGTATCGCCTTTCGTGCCGATATGGATGGGCTTGATATGCCTGACCATACTGATAATGATCACACCTCCATTCATTCAGGAAGAGCTCATAACTGCGGCCATGATAGCCATATGGCCATCGCCATAACGACCGCTTGTTATCTGGCCGAAAACAAAAAAGAGCTAAAGTATAATGTTCGTTTTATCTTCCAGATGGCAGAGGAAGACATCCGCGTTCCCGGTGCTTATAAAATGGTAGAGCTGGGGTGTATGGAAGGCGTGGATGAAGTATACGCACTGCACAACGATGCCTCGTTAGACTGGGGCCGAATTTACATTAACAACGGCATCATGTCTTCTTATGGCTCAGCTTGGACGTTAGAAGTTCATGGTAAATCATCCCACGGCTCTACCCCACATTTAGGGTTAGATGCGGTAAGGGAAGGCATGCGCATCGTCACGGAGATGGATTACCTGATAGCAAAGACGGTGAGTCCATTTAAGCCTGCGGTTTTTGGCTGTGGCCTATTTAATGGCGGAACGGTCGCCAATGCTATTCCAGATTATGTTTTTGCCCGTGGAACAATTCGAGCTATGGACAGCGAAACAGATTTACACCTTAAAAAACAGTTTCAGAAGCTGATAGAAGAGAGTAATCAACGAGGATTTACCACAACCTCTGCGGTCGCGGGTTATCCCGCTGTTATCAACCATAAAAAAGCTTATCAACGAGTACTACGTGCAGCGGAAAGTACCGTACCAACGGATTACATTAATGAACAATGCCAACCCATGACAGGAAGTGAAGATTTCAGTGAAATGATTAACGCCTGCAAAAATAAAAATGGCGCGATGTTCTTTTTAGGTGTAGGCAATAGTAAAAAAGGCATTAACAATTACTTGCACAGCAATCCTTACTACATTGACGATGATGCCATGCTTATTGGTGTTCAACTCTTTATTGAGCTGGCTACCAGCTAAGGTGAATTCATTTTTTCCATAGTATGAATTGCTAACCGCTTTTAACTGCTCAATAGATAAGCAAAAAATGAATAAAAAGCACAAAACGCATTGATTTTTGTGCTTTTTTTTCTAAAAAACTAGTCATTTATCCATACAAGGTTCTAAACTACTAATTGCACGACAATGTTGTCGTTAAGATAAATTACTGCAAGGTTTGCTGTTGTTAATGACTGGTATATTTAAACGAACGCTTATCATTCCTTTAATAGTGATAGTATTTGGTCTCATCCTTTCTGCATTTAGCAGTTGGTCTGTGTATCGTTCAGAACGCAGTTCGGTTATGAATGAATTTCGTCATGATGTCGACGTTAGAGTTGCGTCCCTTTACCGTGCTGTCGTGGTTAACTTTGAAGCCTTGAGAGCTTTATCTATTCTCTTTAACCAAGATAAAACCCCATTAAAATCTGAGTTCAGCATAGAAGCAAAACGAATTCTTGCCCGACACGACGACATACAAGCGTTAGAGTGGATCCCTATCGTCAAAGCTCCCATGCGAGCAAAGTACGAGCAAGCACAGCAGAAAGATTTTCCCGGTTTTGAATTCATAGAAGTACGCACGCAAGGAGAGATGGTTACCGCTAAACAGCGTGATGTACACTACCCCGTCTATTTTATCGAGCCTATTGTCGGCAATGAAGCGGCTATTGGTTACGATTTAGCATCCAGTAAAACACGCCTAGCGGCGTTAGAAGAGTCTCGTGACTCTGGCTCACCAATGGCCACAGCTTCTATTTCCTTAGTACAATCAGTCGACAAACAAAAAGCCTTTTTGGCGTTTTTGCCCGTATATAAAGAAGTCTCTATCACTAAGAAAAACCGACAAAATAACTTAAAAGGGTTTGTATTGGGTGTATACAGAATTAGAGACATATTTAATAGTTCCTCTCTAACGGATACACCACTAGGTATTAATATGACGTTGGTAGATGAGAGCGAACCTGAACAACCCGAGGTGCTTTTTCAACATCTATCAAGATCCAACGAAGAAGCGTACCACGGCTTGGACTATAAAAAGGTGTTACCAGACATATGGGGAAGAACTTGGAGTATTCTTGCCACACCAACCACCAGCTATATGACCACCAGAATAACATCACTGCCGATAGTCATTGCTGTTTTAGGCTGCCTCTTTTCCGTCACTATCGCACTGTATATCTATATTCTCACTAACCGAACCAGCACGATTAAACGTCTTGTGGCAGAGCAGACTCAAGAGCTTACTGAAGCAAATGAAAAACTGGCATTAATATCGAGAACTGACGGCCTTACCGGAATTTCAAACCGAGGCTATATGAATAAAGTACTGGAGAAAGAGTGGCAGTTAGCTTATCGCAATAAAACTGCGCTTTCATTTATCCTTATTGATATTGACTACTTTAAACCTTACAACGATAAATATGGTCACCCTGAAGGGGATCTCTGCCTGAAACGTGTCGCCAAAAGATTAAAAAGAGTGGTTAGTCGTCCATCAGATTTGGTTGCCAGATATGGCGGAGAAGAGTTTGCACTTATTCTTCCTGATACAACCAATGCTGAATCCATTGCAGAAAAGTGTCGACTCGCAGTTCTCGACTTGCAGATCCCTCATGAAGATTCGCAAGTTTCTAACGTTGTTTCTATTAGTATCGGTTTTTGTACCATGATCCCTCAACAAAATGGCGACTTTAACGTCATAGTGGATGCAGCGGACAAAGCGCTTTATCAATCTAAAGAAAATGGCCGAAACCAAGTTACCCGTCATCAGTTCAATGCATCAATAACACAGTAAAATACAAAATAATTGAGATGTACCTCGAAATAAAATTAATTATTAAGATTAATTATTTAATTCGATCACATTTATTGACAACTAGCATAGTTTTATTTTTTCCACTATAGGATACTCTGACCATTCTTTGATAACGTTGCTTTAAAATAGGATTTACAATATGAATTTGTACCTCAGATGGCAATCATACGCGCTGCTAACTTTGTTAGCGTGGTATAACGTTGATCACAGATTATCTTTCGACCTTCCTTCGTTCTACTAAACATCAAGTACTTTTGTATTTGGCGTTATTCCTGTTAAGTATAATTTATCCACCACTAAACTAGAAACTTAAAGAAAACTCTTTAAGAACAACTAGTTATGTGAATTTAACCCATTGATTTTCATATAGGTCTACAGTGTGAACATGTATCTTAAATGGCAATCTATTTCATTGTATCGAGGTAAAACTTGGTACAACGAAGATGGAAAAATCTCGGACTACTTCCCGATAACGTCGCGACGATAACATCGGGCTATTAAAGCCATACAATCAAATCCTTTATTTACGTTATTTAATTAATTAGCGCGAGTTGTTACGCCTAAAAATTATTTAACTTAGATAAAACAGTAAAAAATTCGTTTAGAAACATATTAAAAAAGTGATTGTTAATATAATTAAAGTTTATTTAACTTCACTTTATACATACAATTAAATTAAGGGTAATATCATGAGTAATATTAAACATCTTCCAGAACCATTCCGTATCCGCGTTGTTGAACCAATTGTTCTTAAAACACTAGAAGAGCGTCAGGAAGCGATCAAAGAATCGGGCATGAACCCATTTGCACTAAGATCAGAAGATGTATTTATTGACCTATTAACCGACTCAGGTACTGGTGCGATTACTAACACAATGCTTGCAGCTGGTATGCTAGGGGACGAAGCTTATGCTGGTTCTAAGTCATACTACAAATTGTCTGCTGCTGTAGAAGATATCTTTGGTTATAAGCACACTATCCCTACTCACCAAGGCCGTGGTGCTGAACAGCTAATCATCCCAACGCTAATTGAAAAACGTAAGCGTGAAAAAGGCATGACAGAGCCAGTATCTATCTCTAACTGGCACTTCGATACCACTCAAGGTCATACTCAAATCAACGGTGCTGTAGCCGTGAATGTTGTTATCGACGAGTGTATGGATACAGGTACTTACCACCCATTTAAAGGTAACTTTGATATTGATAAGCTTGTGGCAACTATCGAAGAAAAAGGTCCACAAAACGTTTATACCATTATCTCTACCATCACTAACAACTCAGCGGGCGGCCAACCTGTTTCAATGGCAAACCTAAAAGCGGTATATGAAGTAGCTCAACGTTTTGAGATTCCAGTTATTATGGACTCTGCTCGTTTCTGCGAAAATGCTTACTTCATCCAACAACGTGAAGAAGGTTATCAAGACAAGTCTATCGGCGAAATCGTAAAAGAAATGTATCAATACGCTGATATGCTAGCGATGTCTGCGAAGAAAGATGCCATGGTTCGTATCGGTGGTCTGCTATGTGTTAAAGATGACACTTACCTAGACGAGTTCACTGAGTGTCGTTCTCGTTGTGTTCCTATGGAAGGTTTCCCAACTTACGGTGGTCTTTCTGGTCAGGCGATTGAAGAATTGGCACGCGGCCTATACGACGGTCAAGATCAAGATTACCTTGCTTACCGTATTAGCCAAATTGCTTACCTAGCCAACGAGTTAGAAAAAATTGGTGTTCCTTGTCAAACGGCTGGTGGACACGCAGTATTCGTTGATGCTGGTCGTCTTCTTCCACACATTCCAGGCGATCAATTCCCTGCACACGCACTTGCTTGTAAGTTGTATGAACTAGGTGGTATCCGTGCTGTAGAAATTGGTTCACTTCTATTAGGTCGTGACCGCGACGGCAAGCAAATTGAAGCGCCAATGGAACTACTACGCTTGACTGTTCCACGTATGACTATCACTAAATCACACTGTGATTACATTGTTGATGCATTTAAAGATGTTCTTGAAAATGCACATACAGTGAAAGGCTTGCGTTTAACTTATGAGCCAGCAGTACTTCGTCACTTCACTGCTCGTTTAGAAGAAGTTTAATAACTTACTCGATTTTGGGGAGTATTTTGCTCCCCCTTTTTTTAGTTTTATAGGGCGTTTAACATGAAAAAAGAACCTTCGATTATTGGTGGCTCTTGCATAATTGCGAGTGTCTGTGTGGGTGCTGGCATGCTAGGTTTACCTAGTGCAGGTGCTGGCGCATGGACCATCTGGACTCTACTCGTTATTCTATTGACTATGGTTTTAATGACCATGTCAGGCTGGATGCTATTAGAGACATTCAAAAAATACGATTTTAAAGTTTCCTTTGATACGGTAACTAAAGATCTCCTCGGTGAAAAAGTTAACTTTATTAACAACCTAGCGGTTTACTTTGTTGGTGGCATTCTTTTATATGCCTATATCACAACTTCTGGCCTTATTCTGCAAGATGTACTTGGTCTTGACAGCAAATTGGCTTCCATCCTTTTTGTGTTGGTATTTTCATTATTAGTATGGCACTCCACCAGAGCCGTTGACCGTATTTCTGTTGTTCTAATCTCCTTTATGGCATTGAGTTTTGTCTTTGGTGTATCTGGACTCGCAATCAAAGTCGATATTGGTACGATACTAGACACAGGCAGCACAACTAGCTCTTACAGTCCTTACGTATTTGGCCTATTCTCTGTTGCATTGGCTTCTTTTGGCTACCACCACTCAGTATCATCAATGCGTGATTACTACGGCTCTGAGCGCACAGCGAGCAAAGCTTTAATGTACGGTACGCTTATCGCACTTACCTTATATGCACTATGGATTGTATCTGTATACGGTAACTTACCTCGCGATCAATTTGGTCCTGTTATCGAAAAAGGTGGAGACGTTGATGCGTTACTTGCAGCACTAAGCAACGTGATTGACTCTGACAAAGTATCTAACGCGATCAGCATGTTCTCAATGGCAGCAATTTTGTCATCATTTATTGGTGTAGGCTTGGGTGTATTTGACTTCCTTGCTGATTTCTTCAAGTTTGAGAACAACCGTCAAGGTCGTACTAAAGCGTGGGCAGTAACCTTTATTCCACCACTTGTACTTTCTTTACTGTTCCCATTTGGATTTGTTATCGCTATCGGTTATGCCGGCGCAGTAGCCACAGTATGGACATGTATCATCCCTGCTCTGTTGGTTCGTAAATCACGCGCACAATCTAAAGCAAACGGTGAAGCTGAAACCGCTGATGACTTTAAAACACCGGGTGGTAATGCATTGATTTATGCACTTATCGCATTTGGTACTTGTACTGCACTATTCCACTTTATGTCTATGGCCGGTTACTTACCGTCATACGCAGGTTAATCAAGGTTTAAACAATGACTGCAATTAATACAAAACACGCTCCAGCAGCGATTGGCCCTTATGTTCAAGGTGTTGATTTAGGGAGTATGGTAATCACTTCAGGTCAGTTGCCTATCAATTCTGAAACAGGATTAATGGCAGAAGGCATTGAGAACCAGACTATTCAATCACTCTCTAATGCCGTTGCTATTCTGCTTGAAGCAGGATTAGACATTCACAACATCGTTAAAACAACTGTGTTTGTGAAAGACTTAAATGATTTCCCGGTTATCAATGCCGCTTATCAACGTTTTTTCGAGCAAAGAAACGCGCCATACCCAGCACGCTCTTGTGTTGAAGTCGCTCGTCTTCCTCTCGATGCTCAGATAGAAATAGAAGTCATCGCCACTCGATAATTTCTATTGAATAATAAAACAGAAAGCCTTGCTAATATGAAGCAAGGCTTTTTTTTGATCATTCGTTGGTAATATGAAGACTAGGCACTCTTTTTAGCTGGTCTTCTTCCTCTGCGTTTAAACTTGGTTCGCTCTACTTTGGGCAGCGATTGTAACGACGACGGCACTGGTGCAATTTTCACCGTCTCTATCAACTGTTCTATCCGGCTCTCTAGCGCTTGCATAAATGGTTGATAGGCTTGATTTCTCTCCGCCATTCCTTGCAACTGATGCTCCCAATGTGCCGTCATATCTGGATAGGTTGACTCATTAGGTAACGCGTAGATCAATCCACGTCCTGCGGCACTACTAAGAATAGTTTTACCTTTTCGAGTTAACAGTTGGCGTTTAAATAGCGTATCTAATATGCCCGCTCTTGTTGCTTCTGTTCCTAAACCATCGGTTTCTCGTAGAATTTTCTTTAATTCTTTATCTTCAACAAATCGAGAAATACCTGTCATTGCTTGTAATAAAGTGGCTTCAGTAAAGTGCTTTGGCGGTTCCGTTTTTTTCTCTTTTATTTCTCCCTCTCGACACAATAACGTCTCTGCTTTTTTTACTGGCGGGACGGTATCAACGCCTTGGTCCTCTTTTTCGGTGGCTTTTCCCATTAAGGCTTTCCAACCTTTCTCTACTAACTGTCGCCCTTTAGCAATAAAGCAGCCTCCGGCAATATCAAACACCAACTTCGCCTCTGCATATACCGCATGCGGGTAGAACTGCATCACATACTGTCTTGCTATTTGTTGGTAGATTTTCATCTCATTGCCCGACAGAGCATTTAACGACATTGTCTTCGGTGTAGGGATAATCGCATGGTGAGCTTCGACTTTATTGTCATTCCACGCTTTTGATTTGATCGTCAGATTGGCATGAGCAATATCATCTCGCATCTCATTAATATTGCTACTTAATGCCTGCATAATGGAACCCGCTTGGCCATAATGTTCTTTAGGCAAATAACGGCAATCTGACCGAGGGTATGTAATTAACTTATGTTTTTCATACAGAGATTGGCAACAGTTTAGTACCTCCTGCGCACTCATTGAAAAACGTTTTGATGCATCAATTTGAAGAGCTGAGAGTGAATAAGGCAATGGCGGAGCTTGTTTAGTCTGCTTTTGCTCAGAGTCCGTCACTGTTGCCGGTTGACCCGCAATGCGCTTGGCTACGTTCTCTACCAAACTCTTATGAACAACCCTGCCCTCTTCATCCTGCCATGGCAAACACGCTTCGCTTGGCTTCCAGCGTGCACGAATATCAAATGTCTTCCCGTCGTGTTGATAGGGAATGAGCGCATGCAGAGTGAAATAGTCTTTGGCAACAAAATTGGCAATTTCATCGTCTCTTCGTACCACTAAACCTAGCACTGGCGTCTGTACTCGACCAACAGACAATACGCCTTGATAGCCCGCTTTTTGGCCTAATAAGGTATAAGCTCGAGACATGTTCATGCCATACAGCCAATCTGCTCTTGAGCGTGCCAAAGCGGAAACGGACAGAGGAATAAATTCTTTATTGCTACGCATAGAAGTAAGCGCACGCTTAACCGCTGGTAAGTTTAAGTCGTTAATCAGTAGTCGCTCAATGGACGACTTCTTTTTCGCCGATACTTTTAGGTAGTCTATCACTTCATCCACCAGCAATTGCCCTTCTCTATCAGGGTCTCCTGCATGCACAATATGTTGCGTCTCTTTCAGTAGTTTTCTGATAGTTGAAAGCTGTTTACTGGCCGTTTTTCTCGGTTTTAGCTGCCACTGCTGTGGCATTATCGGTAGGTCTTGTAGATTCCATTTCTTGTATTTCTCATCATACGCATCCGGCTCCACTTGCTCTAATAGGTGTCCAATACACCAAGTGACAATATCGCCGTTACCGCAACGAATACAACCTTGTTCTTTTTTTTGTGGATTTGGCAGTGCCGCCGCAATGGCTCTGGCTAGACTCGGTTTTTCTGCAATATATAAAGTCGACATACAGCACGGAAGAGTAATGAAAAGGCTAGATTAACTAATCTCACCCTAATAGATCAAGAAAATACTGACTTTATATACAGTATTTTTATCCTATTCCTTTGTAACAAAAAAATTTAGGCCTACCCGTATCAACGTGTTTATTTGCAGTTATATCTGTGAGCGAGTTGCATAGATTGTGTTTTTTCAATGGGTTATAGTTATGTGCATTGATGACTATAGAGAGCCCAATAGTGCACGAACAAGATCCATTTCTTTCCTATAAAATTTTACTCGCGACAATATTTGCTTTTATGTTAGGTGCGATAGTTACTGGCCTAATTGGTATAGCAATAGATTTTCTCGAGTTAGCTGATGATTCCGCTGCATGGGTAGCTGCTGTTGGAACTATGCTTGCAGCAATAGGCACTATTAGCACACTCATTTTCTTGTCTTGGCAACATAGGCAAGAACGACAAGCTCGATTGAGAGCTGATGTAAGACAAGCAGAAATGTGGGAGTTGCAGCGAGATAATATTTCTTTACAGAAATACGATGCGCATAAAAAAATGTTCTTTAATATGTTATCCAGCCTCGAACTAGGATTTAACAAATCTATAGAGTTCTATGATAAAGATGCTCTCTACAATAATCTTTTCCCCGAGAATAATATTGAAAACTGTGTCACCAAAATCAACATAGAATCACCCGCGCAACAATCCGCTGGTACCCTTCATGACTGCTTAGAATGTTATGACCACCTAAGTAAACAGTTAGATACGATTCATGGGTCGAGCCCAAATGAATTTTACATCAACGCGTATAACCTATTAAATAACTTACTGCGTATGGAATCATCTCTGAGAATCAACTTCAACAGTAGTAACGTGATCGGCTACATTTCACCTAATTTTGACCAAAGTTTTCTTATGCTTAACGTGTTCAATCCCCGCTATTCATTTATTTGTTTAGAAGAAACTCTCAACCGTATTTGTATGTTCGTATCAGTTGCTCCACCGTCTAAAATTTCTCATATGGCCAGCGGTTCTTTCGTCTCAAATACTCTTACTTATTTTACACTTGAGCACACGAACTTGAGAGGGTATAGCTTCCACTTTGGAGAGCATGAGAAAACCCTTCGATGTATGTACAAGTGCTACAAGATATTTGACATGCCTGAGCACCGAAAAATCCCTCAAATTAACACTCACTATATAGATTTATGCGAACTTTTTACTAATAGTGAAGCTCTATATAAAAAATTAGAATGTAAATCAGAATTACATCAACTATTCCAAGAACTTTTATATTCTTTGGCTGGACTAGATGATTTTACAGACAAGCCTACAGAGATCTCGGTATTACGAAAAGAAATTAGGGCTTTAACATCTGCACTTAAACCTAAAAGAAATTAGGGCACCTAATCAACCTAAAGTGAGAAGAATATGCCAGATTTGTTAGGTTTAATAATTCAGCTTCTTCAAGAGCTGAACAAAGCACAAATGGGATGGTTAGCTAATACGGCTTTAGTGCTAGTAACAGTAGTCAGTTTAATTGGTTATACAGTCCTTGTAATAGGTTACACTGCCCGTGTACTTTTTAGTTTGAGAGTAATTAAATTATATAAAGTAATAGCAAATTTATTTGTAACTGCAAAATCCAAACTAGCTAAAAAATTTGATTCCCCTTACCGTACTGATATGTCGGAAAATAAAGTCGGCCTTTGGTTCGTATTCATTGTTTTTTACTGTTATGCAGCTTTCTTTTCACTTTACGCGTTTTTCTTTTTGGCTATAACAACTGGCATAGCAATTGATAGCGAGTTACCTGCGTATAAAACAATTTTCGCTTACTTTTGCAGTATGTTGTTTTTCACTTTCGGTTTGTTCTTTAAGTGCGAGGGGGACAGAGCTTTATTTAAGCTTCGCAATAGAAGAAATACGCGGTCAAATGATGGTGAAGAAAAAAGGTTTGAAAGGACAGACTCATCAGGTTTAATGGAGCAATAATGAGTAAAATGAACAATCTTGCAGTTATTCTAGCCTTTTTAGGCAGTTTATATAGTGGGCTCTTACATAGCCAAGGTTCTGATGTAAGCGAAACAGATGTCTGTATGAACAAACCAAAGAAATGGGTAATTTTCTACATCGATGAAAAACGCGAGACTTTTCACGAAAATATCCTAGAAAGCACAGACACTAGAATGCACTCAATTCTAAGCCAATTAAATACACTAAATCACGCTGATACTATAGAGGATGTAATTCCAATTTTCGGCAAAAAAGCAGACGAAATTCAAATCGTGAAGCATTTGCCCAACGCTATAAATTATAAATGGGCAATTGTTCACGGCAGTCTAGTTGTAGGATATGCGGTTCGATTTCGTAAAGGATGTATTTTGGATGTAAGTGCAACGCCTGTAGATGGTTCAAACACCTTGATCATTAGAGGCTATGGTTATCCAAAATATGACTAGCTGGGAAATTAAAGAGACAGGTACTTTAACTCAGAGGAATCCCTAATAATGGAGCTAACACTGAACCGAGAACGACAAAACCGAGAAATGGATGATTATGTCGAGTTATTTAAACGTTATCTCTCAGACTATCGACTTGAAGGGACAGGCATCGAATTTGTGTCGAACTAAACTAGCTGTTCGTATATTATGGACGCATATCGCCTTTTATCGGCTTTTATCAACCTTTATCGGTTGACTAGTTAGGTAAACGGACTTAAGATCAATTCACTACTTCCCTCCTTCGAGCGAGATTAAATTCGACACTCGATGCGAGGACTCTTTTAAAAAGCCGCCTTTATTGGCGGCTTTTTTCTATCTGCTTAGCGAATGTAATGAAAACAATAGTATACGTTGATGGATACAACTTCTATTTTGGTTTATTAAGGCACTCACCATATAAATGGCTTGATCTCGTTAAGCTGTTTGAACAAGATATTCTTCCTCAGTACTGCAAGGAAGCAGAGCTTGTGAAGCTTAAATTATTTACCGCTCCCACACTCGCCAAGTTTGCTTCGAACGGACAAAAAGCATCAGAATCTCAACAACGATATTGGAGAGCACTTCAATATCTTTATCCGGACAAAGTTGAAATTGTTAAAGGTTATTACAGCCAAAGCAAACAAAATGCCATGCTTTATATTGCTCCACCAGATAAACAGAAACGAGTGGATGTTTGGAAGTTAGAAGAAAAACTGACAGATACGCAGATGTCACTTCATCTCTATAAGGATGCATTGCATCCAGATGTTGACCAAGTGGTCTTGGTTAGTAACGATTCAGATATGGAGCCGGCGGCTCAACTAGTTAGAGAAGATACTAATACTCAGTTAGGAGTAGTGCTACCTCGTATTACTGGTTCACAACGAACGTTAAGTAAAAAATTGTATGACCTTGCACATTGGGCAAGTGCGGGAATAACAAAGAAACAATTAGAGAGCGCTCTCCTACCAGAGAAAATACCAACACAAAAAAAGCCGATTACTAAGCCTGACTATTGGTAATTGAAGAGTCTGTTCAACAGACTCTTTTTGTAACACTCCTCAATAACTAAACCCCAAACTCCCTGCATCCAAATTAAGATCAGTCCTCTTTTCACTTTTGGCTTTGTCCACGGTCACCGGCTTATCGGATTTTATGGTTAAGGCGTTTAAACTTGTCCCACAGCCAGCCTAGCTTGTCACCCACCCATTTAATGACAGTATCCAACCCAGCAAACTTATCAATTAAGTAGGTTATGGCAATAATGGCTGCGCCTACGGCTGTGACTATCATGCCTATTGGGTTGGCCATGATCAGCACTTTTAAGCCGATAAGCGCCACTTTGAAGATCGCCACTGCAACGACGATGCCTTTAAAGTGTTGAGATACCCTGTATAGCTGGCTATCTGTGAGGATGATTCAGAATGTGGTCTTCCCAATCAACAACATCAATTTCATACACTACTTTGCCTCGGACACTTTCACCCGCGGCATGCATAGCGGACTTCGAGCCGCTAATAAGTGGATGCCATTGTGGAAGCGTTTTTCCTTCCGCAAGTAACCGATATGAACAAGTATCTGGCAGCCAATTAAACTGATGAATTTTGTCTCTGGTCAGCTTTAAGCACTCTTCGCCAGAACTGAAACGATTAGGATAATCTTTACAGCTACAGGTTTTGCTGTTTAACCAACTGCACGCCACATTGGTGTAATACACTTCATCGCTGTCTTCATCCATTAGTTTATGTAGACAGCATTTTCCACAGCCGTCACACAATGATTCCCACTGAGATTCTGTCATTTGCTCTAAGGGTGTATGTTGCCAAAATGCGTCTGTCATTGCTTATTCACTATTGAGGATTTAGGGCGAGATTTATACTCCTGTCATCAGTAAAGTGCAAGAGGTTCCTTTCTTTGTTACTATGCCCGCCGCTACTGAATATGAGGATCTATTATGGAATGCCGTTTAGGCTGCGGGGCATGTTGTATTGCGCCAAGTATATCGTCACCCATTCCCGGTATGGAAAAGGGTAAGCCAGCCAATACTCGTTGTGTTCAGCTCAATGATGACAATCTTTGTAAGCTATTTGGTCAACCAGAGAGACCCAAAGTCTGTCACGATTTTAAAGCGTGTCCTGATATCTGTTCAACCAGTAACGCGCAAGCGTTAATTAATATTGAAGAACTAGAGCGTGTAACTCACACACTCTAACTCCTAGAGACGGTACGACTTACAGTTTTTGTCTACCCAGTAATGAGTGGGACAAAGTGGTGCCATCCACCAACTCTAACTCTCCCCCTACGGGAACACCGTGAGCGATACGACTGGCATTCACCTTATGGGCATGACAAAGCTCCGCTATATAATGAGCGGTGGCTTCACCTTCTACCGTTGGGTTGGTTGCTAAGATCACTTCGTTTATATCACCGCGCTGTAGACGGAAATCTAAAGTGTCGAGTCCAATATCACCAGGACCAATGCCATCAAGTGGTGATAGATGCCCCATCAAGACAAAGTAACGGCCAGAGAATTGACCCGTCGCTTCCACCGCGGCGATATCCGCTGGGCTTTCAACCACACAAAGTAAGCCATTTTCTTGTCTTTTTGCATTGTTACAAATATGACAGGTTTCTTCTTCTGTAAAGGTGCGACACTCGCTGCAATGGCCAATTTCGGTCATCGCTTTCGATAACGCTTCAGCTAGCTGCAAGCCACCTTTTCTATCTCGCTGTAACAAATGAAAGGCCATACGTTGCGCTGACTTGGGACCAACCCCAGGCAGACACCGTAAGGCCTCCATCATCTGTTCCAGCATATGACTGGTACGCATAAATTACCTAAGTAACCTCGGCTTGGGATAAGTAAGCCAAGGTAGCTTTAATTGTAAATTTGTTATTAGAATGGCATTTTCATGCCCGGTGGTAGTTGCATACCTCCGGTAACAGACGCCATTTTCTCTTTTTGTGTCTCTTCAACTCGACGTGCTGCATCATTGAACGCTGCGGCAATCAAATCTTCCAACATCTCTTTATCGTCTTCCATTAAGCTTTCGTCAATGTCAACGCGACGAACACTATGGGAACCGGTAATGGTAATTTTTACAAGGCCAGCACCTGATTCACCGGTCACTTCCATATTGGCAATTTCTTCTTGCATCTTCTGCATACGATCTTGCATCTGTTGGGCCTGTTTCATTAGGTTGCCCATACCGCCTTTTCCACCAAACATTTTATTCTCTCTGGTTAACGATTGTTTCACTTAACAATGGGGTTAAAGTTGACGAACTTCAACCCTTTTATATCGGTCTTACACTCTCTCTGTCCAATGATGCTGCAAATCGAGCTTGGATAAACTGTACATTGGCATCATTTTCTAGCGTCGAGAATGCAGATTGTAGTTTCTGTTGATATAACGCTTCTCTTAGTTCTAAAGGTGTTTCACCTTTATCACTGATTTCAACTCTTAAGTAGCAATGTTCACCTAGTGCTTGATTAAGAGCCTGTAATAATTCTCGCTGAGCTTTATCGGTATTTAAATGAGCTTGAGACGGTCGCAGAAATAGCTGAATGGTAGAACCATGTTTTTCATAGTAGGAGTTCAACGCCAACTGCTCAACTAGCTTTGCGGTATCTAGTGATTGAATCAATGCCGCCCAAGGGTTACTACTTACCGACTCGACTCGAAGCTTCTCCATCATCTCTGGCGTTTTGGCATGTTCTAAAGCTTGTTTTACCTGCGTAGGTGTTAACTCACCACTCTCTTTTTCAACAACAATTTTACTCGGCTTCCACTGATAAGGTTCGTTATCGGTGTTACTTTTCTCTTCTGTTGATGACATCGGCATCGCTTTAGCCGCAACACCGTGCTGCTGCGCGACTCTATCTAACACATTATCTGGCGATACCGATTTAGACTTTTTTACTTGATTACGCTCGCTATTTGTCGGGTTTGATGACGCTCTTTTAGAACGTAATTGATGACGTAACCCTACTCTAGCGGGAGCCGTACTCTGAGGTACTTGTGACGAGGCTTGTTGCACTGGAGCAGCCGGTTCTACCATAGGCTGCGAAGCTTGCGTCATTTCTGGCTGTGTTAATGGATAGTCGTTATTGTCCTGCATTGAGTAGCTCATCGGCTCATACTCTTCCATTTCGGCAGGATAATCATCCTCAGAAGGCATAGGTGGCTGTTCTTGATGAGCAACTCGATGACCCTCAACTGGAGGCTGCTCTACTGTAGGAGCAGGCCTTGATACAGGCTGGGCTTCTTCTGTTACAGGTACAGGATTTGTAACAGGTATAGGGCTTGTAACAGGTATAGAAGGAGATACCATCTCGGCGCTAGCTGTTGGTCTAGCTTCAGGTGTCACTGTAGGCTCTATTTTTTCAACCGTTTTTGCTACACCCGTCGCTTGTGTATTCTCTGGTTGCTTAATCTCAGGCTGCTGACGATTTGGCAGTTTAGTCTCCGGCAGCGTGGTATCAATACTGGTTGCTGTGACGCTTTTTGCCGGCCTAAAGGCAATCATGCGCAGTACTGCCATTTCAACCCCCATTCTTTCGCAAGGGGCATAAGCTAAATCTTGTCGGCCTTTCAACGCTATCTGATAGTAAAGCTGCACATCTTGAGGAGAAAGATGTTGTGTTAGCTGAGCAATACGCTCCGCATCGGGCTTACTTTTATCTAAGCTTGCGGGTAATGCCTGACACATTGCAATGCGATGCAATTGACTGGCTAGCTCTTGCAGTAGCGAGTCCCATTCAGCACCGTTAGCGGCGAGTTCTTGCACCACCGACATCGCAACCTGAGCTTGCTTGCTGCTAATCGCTTCCAGCAAATAGATCGCTTGGTCAGTATCAATAGTTCCCAGCATGGTCGAAACGGTATCGCTATCAACCGTTCCGTTGCCAAGAGCGATAGCCTGGTCGGTCAAACTAAGTGCATCACGCATACTGCCATCAGCGGCATAGGAGATCATGCCCAACGCTCGCGCTTCCGCGGTAACGTTTTCGTGTTCAAGTATAAAATTTAATTGCTGATGTATATTATCGACACTTATCGGTTTTAAATGGAATTGTAAGCATCGGGATAGAATGGTGACCGGCAGTTTTTGTGGATCGGTCGTTGCCAACAAAAACTTAACGTATTCGGGTGGTTCTTCTAATGTTTTAAGGAGCGCATTAAAGCTGTGACGAGATAGCATATGAACTTCATCTATCAGGTAAACCTTAAAGCGCCCTCTAGCTGGCTTATATTGAACGTTATCGAGCAGCTCACGAGTGTCTTCAACCTTAGTTCGAGACGCCGCATCAATCTCTAGTAGATCAACAAAACGTCCCTGATCGATTTCTCGACACGTATCGCATTCACCGCAAGGGGTTGATGTGATCCCCGTTTCGCAGTTGAGCCCTTTAGCAAAAAGACGACCAATGGTGGTCTTGCCTACACCTCTTGTGCCACTAAATAGATAGGCATGGTGCAGTTTATTTTGTATTAACGCATTTTCTAATGCCGTTAATACATGTGCCTGTCCAACCACTTGATTAAACTGGTGTGGACGCCATTTTCGCGCTAACGCTAAATAACTCATTCAATATTTCCGAGACGGTTTAGTGACCTTCGAAGTCACAAATGCTGTATACATCAAGACCTAAAGCTTCTAGACGCTTATCACCACCAATTTCAGGTAGGTTTATAACGAATGCTGCATGGTCAACGATGCCGCCAAGTTGACGGATTAGTTTTGTCGTTGCTTCGATTGTACCGCCAGTAGCAAGTAAATCATCAACAACCAGTACTTTATCGCCTTCAGAAATTGCATCAACATGTATTTCTAAAGTATCAGTACCGTATTCCAATTCATAAGATTCTGATTTGGTTTCACGAGGCAGTTTGCCAGGTTTTCTCACTGGAACAAAGCCTAAGCCAAGTTCTAACGCTAAAGGCGCGCCAAATAAGAAACCACGAGCTTCTGTACCAACGATTTTAGTAAAACCTTGGTCTTTGTACTTCTCAACCAGTAGCTGAATCGTTGCTTGATAAGCTTTTGGGTCTTCCATAAGGCTTGTTACATCGCGAAACAAAATACCTGGTTTCGGATAGTCAGCAATGGATTTGATACTTGATTTAATCAGTGAAATAGTTTCAGTTGTCATAGTCATTTATTTGTTGTGATGCCAGCGTTTGTATACTCAAATTTGTTTTTGTCATTATCTTGAGTAACGCGAGCGCTTTAAAAAAGTCGCCAATGATCGCAGAGCTTGCAGATTTTGGCGCGCATAAAAAACAAATGCCCACTCCGAAGAGTGGGCACACTTCCTCATTATGTTAGTGATTTTCTGTTGCGGGGGCAATAAGGGAAAGCAACGCAAACGTTCAAACTGCCGCTATGTTACAAAAAACCTGACTACTCGCACAAAAAACAGATCCACTAGGCCAATAAAGCAGCAATCATTTGCTTTTTTGACGAATCTCCAAATTAAAATGACTCACACCAATATTAGCAAGGGTTAATTTGCTATTAACACCCACTGGCAAAGACTTAAGTACATCATTATCAACACACGAATCCCCCAGTTTATTACCGGGAAGAATATGAAAACTTTTTTGACCATCTGTCCAAATTGCTTCCAATCCGGCAGGTATGATCTCGATGCTGCAATCTGTCATATCAACCACACCAAATATAGCACCGACTTTAGCAGCACATTCCGTGCACTCTATTCCTTGCTCTAACCTCGCAACAAAGTCAGTGGTTTTTACCGCAAACTCTTGGTGACGAAGGCAGTCGTTGAATAGTGCTCGAATCAGCAGAGCACTGCCGACACCGCAGCCATCATCTGCCGTCGAGTCCACCAGATAAAAAGCGAACTGACCATCAATAAGCCACGCATAGTCAAACACCAGAGGCATGGACTCTAATGATTGCAACAAATTATAACTGCAATGCCAGTCGCCTTGTTTGCTGTCGCGATTTGGTAACAATGCAGTTAGAAGCTCTCTTGCTGCATTAGGATTGTCTTTTAAGTAACTCAAATGCCAATGCAGTTCGTTGTCTTCCGGAATGTCTCCCTGCTCGCCCACACGAAACCATTGGCTGGAAAAATCACGGGATATAGACGAGTGCTTTGAATCATCATCCAAGATATTAGCGATAGCGGACATTAAGTGGTTCGGAATAGTAATAGGCTTGGTTAGAAAATCTTTTATACCAAATCGCAACGCTTTCGCTACGTCTGACATGTCATCGGTGGCTGAGACAACGATCATTGGTATGTCAGGGTATTCCCAACTTACCTCTTCGGCAAACTCAATACCATCGAGTATTGGCATAGAAATGTCACAGATGATGATATCAGGAACATGCTCTCTTAACTGCTGTAACCCATCTAAACCATGTTCTGCTTCTACAACGCTATACCCTTCTTTTTCTAACACTGCTGAGATGAAACGACGAAATACGGCATCATCATCTACCAACATTACCGTTTTACTGTCGAGCTCACTATCTTGCACCAACTGATCACTCTCGGCTGTATTAGTAACCATATAAACCTCACGTAAATAGGTCTGAGGACATCTTTATAATTTTTGTTTTTCCCTATAAAAGGTAGTTGCCAATCGTAATTAATACAACATGTGCTACCGAGTAATTAATTAATATATTAATAAAATAGCAAAAAACCTACAGTTTTGTTTAAAAACACAACAACAAATTGATACAAAGCAAACTAAATATACCTACTTAGGGTTAAATTGGTCTAATTCGTATATTGGAAGTCTGTATTTTTCATGAAATTTGACGATTTGAACCTTTTTAGGCTTGTAGTTGAAAATGGTAGCTATACCGCTACTTCTCGTAAAACATTAATCCCTGTCGCGACGATTACTCGACGTATTCAGGCACTTGAGGACTCCTTAAACCTGAGGCTGCTCAATCGCCACGCTCGTAAACTCTCTTTAACGGAAGCTGGAGAGCGCTTTTATCAAGAGTGTTCGCCATTATTAAAACGATTATCCACCACAACTGAAGAGATCACGGATGATTGTAGAGGCGCCGCGGGTAAGTTGCGTATTTCCGCTCCTTCAAATTTAACTAAGCGTCTTATTTTACCGATGCTTAGCGATTTTATGGCGCAATACCCAGACATTAATATTGAACTCACTATGAGCAATAAAGCCGATCAAATAGATCCAACTGAATGGGATATTATTTTTAAAGTTGGCCCTCAAAGAGACTCCAGTCTTATTGCTCGCAAAATTGATTCAGTAAAAGATATATTAGTTGCAAGCCCTGATTATTTAGCCAATAACGGCGCACCGCTAGAACATGCTGACGACCTAACTCAACACTCATTATTAAAAGGTCACCCACTGATGAAGTGGCAACTGACCAACACGGATGGTGAAACGGTCATTAACAATGATAAAGCACGATTTGAGGCAAACACTTTAAATGTTGTTCGACGAGCAGCCGCTAGCGGTTTGGGAATCACTCTGATGCCAGACATTATGCTGGTTGAGTATTTTGAGAGGGGGGATGTCGTTAGAGTATTAGATCAATGGAGCGCAAACCCGCGGGATATTTATATGCTCTATAACCATAAAGATCATCAACCAGAAAAAGTTCGCTTACTGATCGACTTTGTGACTCATTACAATCATTAATAAAAAATAACCCGGATAATCCGGGTTATTTTTTATCTATACATAATCACTTACAAGCCATGATGTTTAAGCGTCTTCATTGTAGAGCTCTAAACTGGCTAAATCTTGCTGAATATCTTTTTGCAGTTTTGCATCATTTCCACGCAGTGATTCTAAAAAGTCTAAATACTTCTGATCGATATCACCAGTGACATATTCGCCATTAAAAACGGATGCTTCAAATTGGCTAATATCCATGTTACCCAGACCAACCGCGGCAATAAGATCTTCTAGTGACTGATAAATCAGTGCGTCTGCACCAATCAATTTAGCAATCTCATCGGAATCTCTACCATGAGCAATTAATTCATTGGCACTTGGCATATCAATACCATATACGTTCGGGAAACGAATTTCAGGCGCCGCAGAAACCATATAAACCTTATTTGCTCCCGCTTCTCTCGCCATTTCAATGATCTGCTCAGAAGTGGTTCCTCTAACGATCGAATCATCAACAAGCAATACGTTCTTGCCTTTAAACTCAGAACGAATCGCGTTTAGCTTGCGACGTACCGATTTCTTCCGCTGTGTTTGACCCGGCATAATGAAGGTTCTACCAACATAGCGGTTTTTTACAAAACCTTGTCGGTATGGTTTCTCCATAATTTGCGCTATCTGTAGTGCAATATCACATGAAGTTTCAGGAATAGGTATTACCACATCAATATCAAGATCTGACCATTCATGCTGAATCTTGTCTCCTAACTTTTTACCCATTTCCACACGAGCGCTATAAACGGAGATTTTATCGATAAATGAGTCAGGGCGAGCAAAGTATACGTATTCAAATATACAAGGGTTTAGCTGAGGATTATCGGCACACTGTTGGGTAAACAGTTGCCCTTCGAAAGTAACATAAATCGCTTCGCCAGGTGCAACATCACGGACAAAATCAAAGCCTACTGCATCTAGCGCCACAGACTCAGATGCAACCATATATTCAGTCCGCTCCCCTTGTTGTCTTTTTCCTAGACAGAGAGGTCGAATACCGTTGGGATCTCGAAATGCGATCATACCATGTCCAATAATCATGGCAGCTACCGCATAGGCGCCTTTAATCGTTCTGTGTACATTGGTTACCGCTCTAAAGACATCTTCAGAAGTCACATTACCTTTTACAGTATCAATCTCATGAGCGAGAACATTTAATAATACTTCAGAGTCAGAGGTGGTATTAATATGTCGGCGGTCTTTCTCAAACAGTTTATCTCTGATTTCAGCAGAGTTGGTTAAGTTACCGTTGTGAGCCAAGGTAATTCCAAATGGCGAGTTAACATAAAACGGTTGAGCTTCAGAAGCACTAGAGCTCCCTGCTGTTGGGTATCTAACATGCCCAATGCCAACATTCCCTTGTAGCCTTTGCATATGCTTGGCGGCAAACACATCTCTTACTAATCCATTCGCTTTCCGCAGACGAAAACGATTGCTTTCTATGGTAACAATACCGGCGGCATCCTGGCCACGGTGCTGTAACACTGTTAAGGCATCATAAATTGACTGATTGACAGGCGATGCTCCAACGATTCCAACAATACCACACATGTGTTAACCCTCAATGTTCATAAAATGGTGCTAAACAGCACCAGATAAAAAGCTTGATGTTTCTCGTAAGTGCTCAAAGAAAGGGGCAATAATTCGGCTAAATTCCGGGATGAGCTGGGAGTCCTTCCACCACTGAGCCCCGGGAAATGACGTAAATGCATCCATAAAAAACAGCAATGCCGAAACGATCAACACACCTCTTAGTAATCCAAACACCGCACCCAGTACTCTATCTGTACCGGATAAACCTGTTTTTTGTACTAATTGGCCGATGACATAGTTTATAACAGCACCCACAATTAAGGTTGCAATAAAGAGTGCCGCGATAGCGCACCCTTTACGAAACATTTCATCTTGTATATTGGTAAAGTAAACCGCTAATTTCTCATAAAACTGACTGGAGATAAAAAACGCTCCGAACCAGATAACAAGAGACAAGGCTTCTTTAACAAAACCGCGAATTAAGCTGATTAAAGCCGATAGCCCGATCAAGGCTAAAATAACAAAATCGATCCAAATCATTTGCATAGTATCTTCGAGTTGGCGCGCATTTTAACAGAAAAAACGCTGACGCAAACGTTTTCTTATGGGTTAAGTGGCTTAAATTTCATCAATTGGCCTTTTGAGCCAGTGATTTTTTGCAATTCTTTTACCTGCTTCTCAAGCTTAGCTTTTGATGTATCAGGGCCAATGATAATTCGAGTAAATGTATTCTCTTTTTTTGTATGAGCCTGATAGCCTCGCTTTTGCAAGTCAGCGACAAGTGTTTTCGCATTTTCAGCATTTTTTAACGCCATGAGCTGAATAATCCATGCGCTATCTTGATATTGATTATTCTCTACAATATCAACAACAGTGACTGCCACTTCATCTTTTATATTTTCTTTACTGCTATCTTCCTGTACAGGAGAGTCTGGCAGCGCCGTTTGCACTTCAACAGGCTCAAGAATTTCAAAAGACTCAATTTCTGTATTCACATCCGGCTTAATCGGTATAGCAGCCAGTTCTTCTTTATAGTGTTTTTTCTCACCATCAAGCAGATCTGGAAGAACAATAACACCTGCTGCAACCAATATGATGGTGCCTACCAGTCGGCTCTGAAATCTAGTTGCCATTTGGACTCCTTTGTAACTGCAGATACACCAGTATCTCAGCTACCGTTCTAAACGACCCCACCACTAACACCACATCATCTTTCTCCGCCAAGGCTATCGCCTCTTTGTAAGCCAACGTTGGTGTTGAAAATGTTTGGTTATTAGCTGGAAGGTACTTTGCTAACTCTTCTGCACTCGCGGCTCTTGGCCCATCGAGTGAGCCGGGATACCAACGATCAACAATAGGCTCTAATGCTTCAACCGTTGCCTGAATATCTTTGTCGTGCAACATCCCGATTACGCAGTGAACATGACGCTGAGGGTAACGTAACTTTACTTGCTCCACGAGGTAGCCAGCAGAGTGCGGGTTGTGTGCAACATCTAACACCACTGTTGGAGAGGTTGAAACGGTTTGCATTCTTCCAGCAAGCTTAGCGCTGTTTAAACCATTAACGATGTTAACATCCGAAATATCAAGCTCTGCCACTCCTAGCGCCATAATAGCGGTTGCGGCATTTGCCATTGGCAAATTTGGCTTTGGCAGGTGATTTAAATCAAATGCGCCACTCTGCCAGTCCCACTCATTCTCTTTTTCTTGGTACTGAAAATGGAAGCCGACTTGATACAGTTTTGCGCCAACTTCATCGGCATATTCAGCAACCGATATAGGCGCATCAGGCTGCCCACATATAGCAGGTTTGCCTTGACGAAATATGCCTGCTTTTTCACGGCCAATTACGGTAATATCATCCCCAAGCCAATCCACATGATCGATCGCTAAACTGGTAATGACCGAGACATCATGATCAACCACATTGGTGGCGTCTAGTCTGCCTCCTAGTCCCACTTCTAATAAAACGACATCAACCTTCTGTTGTTGAAAAAGTTTTAACGCTGCGAGTGTACCAAACTCAAAGAAGCTTAAGCTGGTCTCTTCTCGAATCGATTCAACATAATCAAAAGCTTGGCAATGCATAGCATCAGGTAGCATTTTGCCATTAATTCTGACGCGTTCATTATAGTGAATAAGGTGTGGAGAGCTATAAACACCGACTGAATAGCCAGCATCAATCAATATAGCTTCTAGGATGGCGCACGTTGAACCTTTACCATTTGTTCCCGCAACTGTAATTACTTTCTCAGCAGGTTTGGTTAAGTTCGCGTTCTTGGCAACAAGGCTAATGCGCTGTAGTCCAAGATCAATCGCACTGGAATGGATATTTTCTAAATAATCAAGCCACATCGGCAGTGACGATGTGGCTTGAGGGATTTGTTTTTGACTCATTTAACTATTGATCACATCAAGCGGTTAACGTTAATGAGTACTTTACTCTTTTTCTTCGGCTACGGGTACTGTGTATTCTTCTTCTTTGGGAGAATCATCAACAGAGACAACCAAAGGAGAAGTGTGATTGGTCATTTTTGCAACTAATCCACCAACACGTTGACGCATTTCACGTCGATCGACGATCATATCAATCGCACCGTGCTCAAGTAAAAACTCGCTTCGCTGGAAGCCTTCAGGTAAATCTTCACGCACAGTCTGTTCAATAACTCGACGGCCAGCAAATCCGATCAACGCATTAGGTTCACCAATATTAATATCACCTAGCATTGCCAGACTAGCAGAAACGCCACCCATAGTTGGGTCTGTCATGACTGATACGAATGGCAGTCCTTCTGCTGAGAGTTTTTCTAACGCCGCACTGGTTTTCGCCATCTGCATAAGAGACATTAGTGCTTCTTGCATTCTCGCACCACCACTAGCAGAAAAACAAACTAGACCACATTTATTCTCAATGGCTGCTTCAACCGCTTTAACAAAGCGTGCACCCACCACAGAACCCATAGAGCCACCCATGAATGAAAACTCAAAAGCACAGGCCACAATTGGCATGCCTAATAGCTCGCCTTTCATCACAACCAGAGCGTCTTTCTCGCCACTGTTTTTTTGTGCTGATGCAATACGTTCTTTATAACGCTTTGAGTCTTTAAACTTAAGCTTATCTACCGGCTCTAGATCATTTGCCAGCTCTTCACGTAAGCCTTCATCTAAAAAAGTTTCTAAACGACGACGCGCTTTCATACGCATGTGATGATCGCACTTTGGACATACTTCCAAATTACGCTCAAGTTCCGCATGGTATAACACCTGTTCGCATGAGGTACACTTGGTCCACACACCTTCAGGAATAGACGCTTTACGGGAACTTACAATACTGCTTTTGGTTAATATTTTTTCAAGCCAACTCATGGAAGACCTTTTTCTTTGATTCCCTCGCCACATGGCGAAAGAGTTATAATTCAATAAAATGCGCTGAGATTAAAGCACAGTTTCTCTTATCTGTAGACAAAAAACTGGTTGTACCTATTTTTGAGAGCAAGGTATATCACTCTCGCTAACAAATTTGGAACACAATCTATTGATTAAGTTCCCTTAAACATGGGTCTAGTTCAAATTGTCAGGAAGGAATAACGGTCCGATTGGTTCTGTTGGTAAATCAAATAGTTGAGGATAATCCACATCAACCAAATAGAGCCCTTCGGCTTTGGCTGTAGCCCCTGCAAGCTTTCGATCTTTCTGCTGTAAGAGCCACTCAATCCACTCTGGCTCCTGTTGACCTTTACCAACGTTAATTAAACTACCCGTAATATTTCTTACCATATGATGTACGAAAGCATTAGCCTTAATATCAATAATGACAAAGTGCCCTTGTCGCGAGACATTTAAGTGCATGATATTTCGCCAAGGACTATTTGACTGGCAATGTGATGCTCTAAAGGAACTAAAGTCATTTTCACCTAACAAGAACTGACCCGCTTCATGCATCTTTTCTGCATCGAGCTCGCCGTGATAATGGCTAATACCATTTGCTAGAATCCCCGGCCTTAGGGTGTGATTGAAAATAATGTAACGATAACGTCGGGCGGTAGCGCTAAAACGAGCATGAAAATCCTCTGAGACCTCTTTAGCCCAACGAACAGCAATATCTTCAGGCAGTTGCGCATTCACTCCCATTGTCCATGCAACAGGCTTACGAATAACGTCGGTGTCGAAATGAACCACTTGACCTGTACCATGAACACCCGCATCTGTTCGACCTGCACACTGCACTTCTATCGGCTGTGTCGCAATTATAGACAGCGCTCTCTCAAGCTCTTGCTGGACACTATTCACGTGTGTTTGACGCTGCCAACCAGAATACTGTGTTCCATTATATTCTATGCCTAGAGCAATTCTCATCGTATTGACCAAGTTCGTTTTCTAAAGGGTGAGCAGTATATAATTTCAGTTAAAGATAGAAAAGCCTGAAAGAAACAAATAAAAAGCAGTTAAATATCAATAAATTAAACAATTATCTTTGGTAAGAAACAGAGTTCTGAGACTTGTAAGGCTATTTTTAAACAGTGACAGAACAAAAAAACGACACCTGTTGTACCTAAGTAACGTCAAAATACTCTCCCAAAGGATAAGCTTTATTGGTTATGGTTACGGTGCCGTTCTCTGTTCTGCTATTAATGTTTCACTTTGTCTATTAATTCTTTCGCTTGCTGGCGAATTTCATCATCACCATAAACGATAGCTTCTTCTAATAGACGAATAGCGCCCTCTTCATCATTCATTTCGATATAGATCTTAGCCAAATCGAGTTTTCCGGCGGCTTCCGAGTTTGAATCTACATCCAGTTGGTTGATCTCTCCTATTACATCAGGGAACTCATTTAAGCCAACATCTAGATTTAATTCTTCCTCATCTGGATCAATATCATCATCACTTTCCAGCTCTGATTGCGCCATTAACTCATCAACACTCATGTACTGGCCGGCGATATCCTCTTCATGCCCAACATCAGGCTGCTCACTCCAATCCTCTTCATCAATGGTGGGTTCACTCGAGTGCTCACCCCAGATATCTTTTTGATCATCAGGAATGTCATTGGATATGTCTGCCTGTTGCTCTGCTGACAAACTGAATCCGTTCCAGTCTTCTCCACCAACATCGAGCATTGCATCAAGATCCATGCCCGCGCTATCAATAGTTTCGCTATCAAGCGCTTGTTCCGGCACTGCCGTAACGGGCGCACTTTGCTCTGAAAGTAGCTCAGCCATAGACTGAGATTCATCATGATGAATGGTATCGTGAGTAACATCATCACTTTCTTGCTCACTAGGCAACTCTTCAGCCAACCCATTGGATTCCGTCTCTTGCCTTAGGTCTTCGGAATCCAAAGTGTCTTCAGAAGCAAACGCATCTTCAGAGCCAAATGCATCTTCTAACGCTTGTTGTTCGGTATACTCACCAAGCTCTTCAACACTTAAGCCAACCTTTTGTTCAAGCTGCAATGGTTCAGCTTCTGGCAGATCCATCTCTGGTTCAATATCATCATTTTCAAGGTCAGCTAACGCTTGTTCTTCAGTATACTCACCAAGTTCATCGTCTGATAATACTGGCTCATTTTCTTGCTCAAGTAACGAATCTTGCTCAACCTCGAACTCAGCTTCAGAAAGCTCATCGGCAAGGCCGTCAAGTTGATTGTCATCTGTTTCACTTATATCTAATGCACTTGTATCTAGCTCGCCTAACTCATCGAGTTCCTCTAGTTCACTTAGCTCATCGATATCAAGATCATTCGTTCGCTCTGATTCTGATTCAATACTGGCCGAGTCAAACGCGTCAGCTAATGCCTGTTGTTCCGTAAACTCACCAAATTCATCATCTGATAATGCTGGCTCATTTTCTTGCTCTAGCTGTTGCTCCTGCTCAAGGTCTAATTCAGCTTCAGAAAGCTCATCGGCAGGCTCATCAAATTGATTGTCATCTGTTTCACTTATATCTAATGCACTTGTATCTAGCTCGCCTAACTCATCTAATTCCTCTAGTTCACTTAGCTCATCGATATCAAGATCATTCGTTCGCTCTGATTCTGATTCGATACTGGCCGAGTCAAACGCGTCAGCTAATGCCTGTTGTTCCGTAAATTCACCAAGTTCATCATCGGTTAGCTCTAAATCCATCTCTGATGACGATTCTTGAGCGATTGATTTCTCGGTTACGGCTTCATCAACTTCGGGCTCGTCAACGTCAGCTTCTACAATCTCAGGCTCTACAACCGACTGTTCAGAACCTAGCTGTTGCAGCGATTCATCAATAGACGGCTCTAAAGGTTCATCAAATGCATCAATCTCAGTTTCTACTTGTTCTGCATCAAGAAGAGCTTCATCCAAGTCGTGATCCATCGAATCAAGTTCGTTGTCACTTAATTCCGGCTTTTCCTGTAGCTCTAGCTCAGACTCAATACTATCTTCATCAATTGAGTCTGCAACGGCTTGCTCCTCGGTATATTCACCAAGTTCATCATCGGTGATATCCATTTCAGGTTCAGATAGCGGTGGTAACTCTTCATCTAGTGAATCGGTTTCAATCAGCTCATCTAACTCTTCGGACTGCTCTAGAGGTTGTTCAAGTTCATCGCTCTCAGCTTCTGTTTCTTCAACATCTACTGCCTCAACATCTTCAATGAGGTCGTCCGTTAAGTCATTCTCAATAGCAGTATGTTCATTTGCTTCGAACTCATCTTCACCTAACAACTCAACTTCATTAGGTTGTTCGGATCCTAGATCGTCTTGCAGCTCAGACTCAATTTCTTCCGCGTCAATTGAATCAGCTGGCACATGCTCTTTAGTCTCGTCACCAACTTCATCATCAGATATGTCCAGCTCAGATAACTGCTCTTGAGAGTCATCCACTGTTTCAGCTTCAAACTCAGGTTCAGGTTCAGTAACATTGTCTAAGTCACTTTCAATCGCTTCACGTTCGCTAGCATCTACATCTTGCTCATCAGCGTCAGACAGCTCTGCTTCATTTAATTCAGTAATGTCCAGCTCTTCTGGCTGCTCAAGCTCAGACTCGATGCTTTCTGACATCATTGAATCATCGGCTGTACCCTGCTCAACAGGTTCGACAGATTCTGCAGCTTCTTGCAATAGCGACTCATCAAGCAACTCGCTCTCTGATGCCGGCTCTTCAACGCTCTCTAACTGAGTTTCATCAACCTCAACAGGACTCTCTTCAGAGTCATCCGAAATTAACTCATCGATATCAACATCAGCTTCTGCGGACTCTGGTTGCGAAGGTTCATCACTTTCTAATGGCGCTTCTAATTGCTCATCAGGCGAACTCTCCATTTCCAGCGAATCATCAGCTTCTGTTGTTTCGGCTTCTTCAAACTTCTCTGTCTGTTCCAGCTCACTCTCGGCAGCGTCTTCTAAATCGGCTGGCTCTGGCTCTGGCTCTGGCTCTGGCTCTGGCTCTGGCTCTGGCTCTGGCTCTGGCTCTGGCTCTGGCTCTGGCTCTGGCTCTGGCTCTGGCTCTGGCTCTGGCTCTGGCTCTGGCTCTGGCTCTGGCTCTGGCTCTGCAGGAGTTTGACTCTCTTCATCATCAAAAATCCAATCTTCATCTTGAGGAACACCAAACTCATTTGCCACTGCTTGGTTTTGCTCTGTCTCGGGTTCTGCTGTTACTTCTGCGACCTCGTCAACTGTCGCGCCTTCTTCCTTTGCTTGAACGTCCCCGTCCCCTGAAAGCTCATCTAATTCCGCGAGATAATCGTCAACATTTTCTAATGTTTCTATCTGCTCGACATTTTCAGAGCCTTCAATTTGTGGAGAGAAATTAAAACCGTCATCAACAAGTTCTGCATCATCGCTAGTGCTATCAGTGTCTGGTGACTGAACATCATTAGATTCAGAAGCTGAATCTGCACTCACAGTCTCTTTATCCGACACACTTGTATCTAAAAGCTCATCCAATATCGCTGCGTCAGCAGTTGATGAATCCACTTCATCATTGAGCAATTCATCTAACAATTCTGTACTATCTTCAGATAGCTCTGCTACCTCATCTAACTGCTCGCTATCACCGACTAAATCGTCACCAAGCAGTTCATCTAACAACTCGGTGCTATTTTCTGAGAGCTCTTCTACTTCATCTAGCGGTTCGCTATCACCGGTTAAATCGTCACCAAGCAACTCATCTAACAGTTCGGTGCTCTCTTCTGATAACTCGGCTACCTCATCCAGTTGTTCGCTATCACTGGTTAAGTCATCACCAAGCAGCTCATCTAACAGTTCAGTGCTCTCTTCTGACAGTTCAGCTAACTCATCCAGTTGTTCGCTATCACTGGTTAAGTCATCACCAAGCAGCTCATCTAACAGTTCAGTGCTCTCTTCTGACAGTTCAGCTAACTCATCCAGTTGTTCGCTATCACTGGTTAACTCATCACCAAGCAGTTCATCTAACAGTTCTGTGCTCTGTTCTGATAGTTCCGCTAACTCATCTAGCTCTTCAGAGTCACTCGTTAACTCATCATCAAGAAACTCATCTAATAAATCGGTACTATCTTCTGCTAGTGCCGCGACATCTTCGTCATCAGCGATTAATTCATCTTCAAGAAGTTCATCCAGTAAATCGGTACTGTTGTCTGCCAGTTCTCCATCACTGTCTGCTTCAACTTCATGACCTGCTTCGTCACTACTGCTATCCATCTCTTCCTGAAGCAGTTCATCTAGCAAATCGGTCGTATCACTGTCCAACTCTTCCGTTGCTGGCTCTTGTTCAGAGATATCATCAAGCAGCTCGGTACTGTTTTGGTTAAACAGATCATCAATATCGTCTTGGCTGCCAGTAGAAAGATCGTCAGCATTATCATCAGATAAGTCAAAATCGTCTGAGTCTTCGCTTTCTGATAGGAGGGAATCGAAGTCAACATGTGACTCTTCCTCATCGCTATCGGCATCTCCATCCGCGTCTTCACCAAGATTATTAAATAGGCTGTCTAAATCATCTTGGTCAAGGGAATCGCCATCCAACACTTCCGTCTCATCATCAGAGGAGAGAAGTTCATCAAGCTCTGCTTGTGACATTTCGCTGTCATCAGAGAGGTCAAACTCATTCTCAATGTCATCTGGTAAAATGGTGTTATCGTCATCTAGAGCCCGCTCCATTTCTTCTAGACCCAGCGCTTTCTCATCGCCATCGACACTAATACCGTTAGCGCTCTCTTCTAACTCGTCGTCAGCTTGATCACCATCAAAATCACCATTGTCAGCGATACTCGCAAATGGATCTTCGCCATCACCATCATCTAAATTAAAGTCAAGATCGCTATCGTCTAAGCTGGCAAAGATATCCGACTCTTCTTCCTCGTCTTCATCTTCATCAACATCAAAGATATTTTCATCTGAATCATCGCCAAACAGGTCATCATCAATGGAGACCTCTTCATCAATATCAGAGTCGAGGTCGATATCATCGTCGTCATCAAGAAGTGTCACCACATCTGATTGCACAGGCATCTCTTCCTCAGCTTCCTGTGGTGCTCCACCTCGGCGAGTTAATATAAGAACGACGATAAGAACAAACAACAATCCGGGAATCAGCGCAAGTAGCACGACAAACCAAGTATTTGCCAGCAACAGGTCCAGCTGACTAGGCTTCATTGCCTCTATATCTGCTTTCTTAATCCGCTCTTCTTCTAGTAGTTTCTCTACTTCATTACGGATGCGGTTCTCATCACTAAGCTCATCTTTTAGGTTGCCGACTTCTGATTGCACGTCCGACAACATTAAGCGCAGCTTGTGATTTTTCTCTTCCAGCGCACTTAACTCACTGTTGGACTCCGTTAACTTCTCTTTTAGTTTGTTAACTTCTACGCCAGATTTTGCTTTTTCCGCCATCATTGGCTGAGCCGCTTCTGTTGGCTCTGGCTTATCCGTAGGTTTTGTTTCCGTAGTCGGTTCTGTGGTCGGCGCTTTGTTATCCAGTAACTCTGACGTCACTTTAGGTGGTTTTACTGGAACCAAATTCACTTCAGAGGTGGCAGGCTGCTCTGGGATAGGCTCAGCTATGGTGTTGTCGGTTAACCTATCTTGATGCACTTTTAGAAGGTTTATCGCCTCATTAACATTCTCTGCCTGAACTTGGCTTTGTGATGGCACTCTTAAACGACTGCCTGGAATTAATTCGTGAATATTTTGATCAGCGAAAGCTTGAGGATTGAGCTTGTATATTGCTAACAAGGTTTGTTGAACAGATAAACGAGTATTTGGTCGTAGCTTTGTCGCAATAGACCAAAGCGTCTCATTTTGACCCGTTGGGCCATAATAGTTGGCGGGTTGACTTTGTTGAGTCGAGCGGTTTTGAATAATGGATTGATTATATTGAGGTGATGATTGAACTTTTCCATCAGGCCCGATAAGTCGAATACCTTCTGCCGATGCAGAATGAATTTGTACTGTTGCAAGTAACGCTAAAGGCGTAATAAGACGCTTTAGAAAATGGGACATATAAATGCTCGTCTTTGTGCGTTCTAAAAAATATAACTGATCTGGTAAATATATCGGATAACGAGGGGAAAACTATAGATATTAGAGAAAAAAATGCGTTGGAACGCTTGTTTATTTGATTTTTGTACAAAAATTCACATGTTTTTGTCGTGAATGCTTACAGAAACTACATTGACGACTTTATCAAAAGGAGTGAAATAAAAGCTGGCTCCTTAGATAAAAGCCAGCTTTACTCTTTAATATTGTTGGAAAACGCGGTTATTAAAAATAATCGCGGATTAGCAGTTCTGCAATTTGCACCGCATTTGTGGCTGCGCCTTTTCGCACATTATCCGCTACCACCCATAAATTGACGCCGCTATGGTGACTTATGTCATTACGAATTCGACCCACCATAACGTGGTCTTTTCCGCCAGCGTGACCAACTTGAGTTGGAAACTCTGCATCATGAAAAACCTCAATCCCTTCCGTTTGTTCCAACAGTTGTACTACATGACTCGCGTCGATAGGAGAACGGGTTTCAACGTGAACAGATTCCGCGTGGCCATAAAAAACAGGCACACGTACGCAAGTAGGGTTCACCATAATAGAAGGGTCATTGAAAATCTTTTGGGTTTCCCACACCATTTTCATCTCTTCTTTGGTGTAGCCATTTTCCATAAAAGTATCTATTTGTGGAATGCAGTTAAATGCAATTTGTTGGCTAAACGCGTCAGGTTCTGCCGGCACACCATTTAACAGTTTGGCGGTTTGACCTGCAAGCTCATCAATTCCTGATTTACCTGCTCCAGAGACGGATTGATATGTGGATACGTTTATACGTTCAATACCCACTTCATCATGAATAGGCTTTAGCGCAACCAACATCTGAATCGTTGAACAGTTAGGGTTAGCGATGATATTACGGTTACGAAACTCCGCTATCGCTTCCGGATTCACTTCTGGCACAACGAGAGGGATATCGTAGTCATATCTGAAGTGTGACGTGTTATCAATAACCACAACACCTTCATCTGCGGCAACTGGGGCCCATTTCTCAGACAGTTCCCCACCAGCGGAGAAAAGCGCAATATGAACTTGTGACCAATCAAAGTGCTCGACATTTTCCACCTTGATTGTTTTGCCATTAAAACGATAGGTTTTACCTTCACTACGCTCACTTGCTAATAGGTAAATATTGCCAACTGGAAACTTTCTTTCCTGTAATATTTCAACAATGGTTTCACCGACAGCTCCAGTAGCTCCAAATACGGCGACATTAAATTCTTGGCTCATTTTTTACCCTCAATTTGAAAACCTAATTTAGCTAAAGGCGCGAGATTGCACTCGTCACTTCCAGTTAATTGAATTGCACTATACTCTCTTCTGTCCCAATAGTTTTTACGCATTTGATCAAATGCACCTTCTTTCCCTATTTCTCTACGAAATATTGCGTCATCAAGCCGCACATCATAGATCAATTGAATTAAATTTTGCAGTGTCGCTTCATTCCAGGCTCTATCCAGTTCCACTTTAGGAATAGGAGCAGTTGGAAGCAACGAATTAGCATCCGCTCTTTGTGACTCACCCATAAACTGGCAGTAATAATTGTAGATCATGGTTGTCCCACGCGCTTTACCTTCAAGGCCATAGCCAGCAATATGCGGTGTTGCAAAATCCAAGTAAGGCAGAAGTTCTAAATCTACTTTTGGTTCAAACTCAAACACATCTAACGAGGCACTAAAGCCATCACCTGTAATCAACCTCTGCTTTAATGCTGCATTGTCCACCACAGGACCGCGAGCAGCATTTATCAGTATTTGATCACCACGCATGGCCTCTAATCTCGCAGAGTCAATAAGGTGATGCGTCGGATAATCCCCCTCTTTGGTAATGGGGGTATGTAAGGTAATAATGTCAGCGCTATCAAGCAAAACATCGAGCGAAACAAACTGACGAGGATCCCCTTCTAACTGTTTAATCGGATCATTTAGCAGAACCTCTATACCAATACCTTCAAGACACTTTGCCAAATAGCTGCCCACTTGACCGGCACCGACAATACCCACTTTTTTATCAAATATGGAGAAACCCTTTTGCTGAGCCAGAATCATGACGACACTTATTACATACTCTGCGACACCAACTTTGTTGCAGCCCGGAGCAGCCGTAAAGAATATGCCTTTGTCTTTCAATAACGCTTGATCAACGTGGTCCATTCCCGCGGTTGCCGTGCCTACAAATTTTAGTTTATTGGCATGAGTTAATAAGGACTCATTCACTTTCGTTACCGAGCGAATCATTAACGCATCAATATCTTGTAGATCTTCGGCTTGAATGGTGCGGCCAGGTTTGCAAATGACCTCACCTAGTTGGCTGAATAGCGCCTCAGCATAAGGCATGGCTTCATCAATAAGGATTTTCATAGAAAAGAGTTAATTATGTTTGAATAATGGCGATTGTACACATTATACCTGCAGATAAAAATGCCCGACTACCTAAGTAGCCGGGCAAATTCCAGAACAAAAGGACATATTCCGCTCTCAAAGGAACATGTTTGCGTCTGTAGATCAGTATAACTGATCGATTCTGGAAACTTTTCGCTCTCCTTTACGGATTAAGCTTCATATTTTTTTATGACCAAAGTGGCATTTGTACCACCAAAGCCAAAGCTGTTAGACATAACGGTCTTAAGCTCAGTATCGCGTTTTTCTGTCACGATATCTAAACCATGAGCCGCTTCATCAAGATTAGCAATATTGATACTTGGTGCGATAAAACCGTTGTCTAGCATCAGGGTTGAGTAGATAGCTTCATGTACACCAGCAGCGCCTAGAGCGTGACCAGTCATCGCTTTAGTAGCAGAAATGGCTGGGCTGTTGCCACCAAACACTTCTTGAATCGCTTCTAACTCTTTACCATCACCAACAGGTGTTGAAGTACCGTGAGTATTCACATAATCCACGCTATCAACATCTTGCATCGCAATGTTCATACAACGTACCGCGCCTTCACCTGAAGGAACAGTCATATCGTAGCCGTCAGATGTTGCGCCATAACCCACGACTTCACCATAAATTTTTGCGCCACGCGCTAATGCGTGCTCTAGCTCTTCGATAACGACAATGCCGCCACCACCAGAAATAACGAAACCGTCACGATCGGCGTCGTATGTACGAGAGGCAATATCCGGCGTCTCGTTATATTTTGTCGATAATGCACCCATCGCATCGAACATCATTGTCTGAGTCCAATCGAGCTCTTCACCACCACCGGCAAAAATAACGTCTTGTTTGCCTAGTTGAATCAGTTCCACAGCATGACCAATACAGTGAGCAGAGGTTGCACATGCAGAACTCATAGAGTAGTTAACACCACGAATCTTAAACGGTGTCGCCAAGCAAGCTGATGTTGTTGAAGACATGGTACGCGGAACCATATAAGGTCCAACACGACGAACGCCTTTTTCACGAAGAGTATCTACCGCAACACGTTGGTTGATGGCAGATGCACCACCTGAACCGACCACAATACCGGTACGGTCATTTGACACAACATCTTCTGGCAAGCCTGCATCTTCGATCGCTTGCTCCATTGATAAATATGCATATGCGGCTGCATCACCCATAAAACGCATTTTTTTGCGGTCAATATGTTCTGCAGGGTTGATTTTTAAGTCACCCCATACTTGAGAACGTAAGCCCATCTCTTTAAATTGCTCAGATGCGTTTATGCCTGATTTGCCTTCTTTTAACGATACCAATACTTCTTCAACGTTATTACCGATACTAGAGACAATTCCCATACCAGTGATGACAGCGCGTTTCATTTCATATTCCTATAAATATTAAGTCAGTAAGATAATAACCAAGTTACAACACAAAAGTGGTCAGCTTTCCTATAAAGCCGTACAATTCAAACCAATTATTCGACATATACCCAAACTACTTAGGCTTGCAGGTAAGTTTCCAGTTACCTGTCACACTGCTGCAGCTTCAAGTAGCAAGAGTATAGCAACACTCGGCAAGACGATGACAACAATTACCAATGCCAATCTTGATTGGAATGATGCTGGAACTCCTGTTTCAGAACAATTTGACGACGTATATTTTTCCAACACTAATGGGTTAGAAGAGTCAAAATATGTTTTTCTTCAGCAAAATAATCTACCAGAAAGATGGCAAACATATGAACAACGCCGCTTTGTTATCGCCGAAACTGGATTTGGTACTGGATTAAACTTTCTTGCAGTATGGCAGTGCTTTGAAAAATTTCGAGCAGAATATCCAAATTCGCCACTAAAAGAACTACATTTCATCAGTTTTGAGAAATTCCCCTTAAACAAGACTGATTTATATAAGGCGCACCAATCTTGGCCAGAGCTTGCAATATACGCCAAAGAGTTGCAGCAAAATTACCCTATCGCTCTTCCTGAATGCCATCGCATCGCCATGGCAAAGGGTATGATAACTCTTGATCTCTGGTTTGGGGATATCAAAGAAACTTTACCCAGTGTCCCTGTTAACGATGCTGGTATTGTAGACTGCTGGTTTCTTGATGGGTTCGCTCCAAGCAAAAATCCAGACATGTGGAGTCAAACACTGTTTGATGGCATGGCTCAACTGGCAAAAGTTGGCAGTAGCTGCGCAACTTTCACTGCCGCGGGTTTTGTTCGCCGAGGCTTAATTGATGCCGGCTTTGAAATGAAAAAAGTTAAAGGGTTTGGCCATAAAAGAGAGATGATTGCTGGGACACTTCCGGATAAGCAGTTCAAGGGTAACATACCAGCTTGGTTTGCTAGACCTGATACAGATAATGTTGAGGATATTGCTATTATAGGAGGCGGCATCGCCAGCGCTATATTAGCAGATAAGCTATGCCGAAGAGGTAAAAAAGTCACCCTGTACTGCCAAGATGAAGAAGCGGCTCTCAATGCATCAGGAAACCGACAAGGAGCACTTTACCCATTACTCAACGGCTCTCACACCGGTGTATCACGCTTATTTGCCCCGGCTTTCTTATACGCGAGACAATATGTCGAACAGCTAGCAAAAACCATCTCTTTTGATCATGATTGGTGTGGCGTCACTCAATTGTTATGGGATGAAAAGTCCGATAACAAATTAAACAAACTGCTTGAGGGGCATTTTCCTGAACAACTTGTACATAAGCTGACCGCAGAACAATCTAGCAAAGTTGTTGGGCTACCTATCGACTGCCCGAGTGTCAGCTACCCTCTTGGTGGCTGGCTCGCGCCTAGACAACTGACGCAAAACTTACTTACACACCTTCAGTCGGAACATAATCTTTCTGTTCACTTTAACTGCAAAATAGATAAACTAGATTATCTAGATAACGATAAATTGTGGCAATTAACATCGGAAAAACAGCCATTTAAACATCAGTCTGTGGTGATCGCCAATGGCCATCAATTCACTCATTTCCACCAGACTCAATCTATTGCCGCAACGTCTGTTAAGGGGCAAGTTTCCCATTTACCTACCACAAAAAACTTAGCCAAGCTGAATACGGTACTCTGCTACAACGGTTATATGACGCCTTCCAATCCACGAGATCAACTGCACTGTATCGGCGCAAGCCATGATCGAAACTGTGTCGATCAAGATTTCGACGCAGAGATACAACAAGAGAACAGGTATAAATTGCTCCGTAGCTTACCAAAACAGCAATGGCCGAAGGAAGTTGATGTCAGTGACAATCTCTCTCGTCAGGGCGTACGCTGTGTAACACGAGATCACCTGCCCTATGTTGGGAATGTTTGCGACTTAGAAAAAATAGCCAGTGAGTACGCCGATTTAAAAAATAATAAAGCATCTGCATCTAACGTTGCAAGTTACCCTAACCTATACTGTTTTGCTGCATTAGGTGGCAGAGGGTTATGTTCCGCTCCATTAATGGCAGAAGTGTTAGCCAGCCAAATATGTAACGACCCGCTGCCATTACCAAATGAGATGTTAGAGGTGATTCATCCGGGGAAAATGTGGATAAGAAGGTTGCTAAAAGGAAAGCCTATCCATGCATCTCATTCACTATAGCACTATCGCCAGCTATGACATTAGTTAACTAATTCAGCGGAGTACTCCACTCTATTCCGGCCATTATTTTTGGCAGAATAGAGTGCTGTATCGGCTTGTTTTACAACAGCCTGATAATCTCGATGTTTGAAACTGTTATCAGCAACACCAAAGCTCATCGTTAGCATCTCTTTTTCTGTCGTAAATTTAGGACGATAGTTACTGAGGTAATATTGAAGGCTATTGGCCACCTGCAATGCTTCTTTGAGTGACAGTTTGGGCAATACAATCATAAACTCTTCTCCTCCCCATCTTCCCACCTCTCCTGATCGACCAATAAGATCCGTGAGTATTGAAGCCACTTCAATAAGTGCTTGGTCTCCCACATCATGCCCATACTTATCATTGGTTGCTTTAAAATAGTCTAAGTCACATAAAATAACCGAAAACTGGCGATGGTTTTGAACGGATTTTTTAAACTCCTGTTCAACTATCGACTCAATTTTTCTTCTATTAAATAGATTCGTAAGACTATCAGTCGTGGCTAATTTTTCCGTCTCTTTTAGCAGCACTTTTTGTAATGCCGCCCGCTCTTCAGTAATACTAAAAAGACGGCCACTAACCATTAACTGTAATGAAAAAACAAACAGTGTCATCGCCACAATAGTCGCCATAACAAGTATGGTCTCGTAGGATGAGATAGAGAAGTAATCAGTTGGGGAACCTTCAACAAACGCAAAATAGGCCCGACAAGAAGAGATAATCGCCAAGGATACAATGGCAACGCCAAGACTATAAATAAAATTGCTATCTCCGCTTTTTACCTTGATATAAAGCAGATACAGCATATGAGAATAAGTCACCAGTATCATGCTACTAAAGACAATAATGCGGCTAGAAAGATCGTACTCAATTAAAGTGAAATAACTGTATAGTAAGGTAAAGAGAATGGTGTAGGCGTAGTAAATACTTTTGTACAACTTTATTTTCAAGAATGCACTAAGTCCAAACAGAAACAGTACATTGCTAAAAAACATCAATATATTGGCGACAATAACCGTTAACAGTATGGGTAATTCGCCTCTAAACACCCCTAACGAGAGACCAAGGGAAAAAAGAAAGAAGCCCGCAAAAAAGTAACCTAAACCAGAGAAACGCCCTTTATTCTGCCACCAAGTTATTGCAAAAACGTAGGTGCTGATGTATCCAACAAAGACAAAAACAACTACCGCTGTTTTCATGTCAAACCCATTCATTTCTGCACCTAATGATTTTTGTTATTTAGGCTAACATTTTATCAAGCAAATAAATTTATTCTGTCGCTCAGATCAAATTTTTAAATGGAAGCAATGTCAAACTTTTCAATCTGTCGTTACATTCTAATTTCTTTCGGGAAAATCGAGTTATTAGAGAAAAAATAACAAGTTAGTATCATTGCTCTATATCTGGCGATAACATCAACATAATTTATTAAAAAGCTCAAATCGCTTTTTTTAGCTCATACCATAACGCCATGACAATAACGCGGTCAGCAGGAGATAACTCAGACTTTGCTTGCTCTAAGCTAGTTGCTATCTTCTCTTCCAACACAGCAATATCATCAATGTCCAATGCTTCACAGTCTGCAACCGCAAGAGATATATGCCCTCGCAAGTAGCCACCGGCAAATAACTCATCATCTGACGCTGTCGTAACTGATGCATCAATTTTTTCTAATATTTTCTCTTCATATTGTAAAATCATAGTGTTCTCTATCGTACTTCAAATTGGTCAATATCAAGCTCAGCAATACTGTAAAAATGTCGTAATGCATTACTCAACGCTAATAACCTTGGTGGCAGTCCTGATGATAATGTCGTGGCAACTTGATTATAAACTTGCTGCATAAACGCCAACCTATCTGGCTCAAAATCGCCATGCAGATTGTCACAACTAACCGTAAATGAAAAGCCCGCACTTACAGAGAGTATCCATTCATAAGCTTGAGGAAGGATTTCTACCGCTTCAAATTCTCGCTGCACCGCCTCTGTTCTCCCATCGGGTTGATACCAGTAACCATAATCTTGTTGCTCTCTTCTTTCTGCCCCCGCTACACACCAATGGGCTATTTCATGTAGCGCAGAAGCGTAATAACCGTGGGCAAATAGAATACGGTGATAACTTACTGTCTCGTCAGCTGGTAAATAGATCGGCTCATCATCACCTAGCATTAGACGAGTATTAAACTGTTCAAAAAAGGTTTGATTAAAAATGGAGATTAAATCTGAATAGTGATGTTGCATAATATATCTACAAATGTGTTGATCATTTGAAAAAGCAAACGACATCTTCGCCTAGTTACTTACTTCAAAGAGCAAGCAAGGCCAACAACTTAGCGCCACTGAAGAACAAAGAGCAAGAAAGACAAACTCTCTTCCTTGCTCTCACGTCATCAGGCTCTACTACTAAATTTTTGGGGTTTCAGTAGTAACAGAAAAGTTCTGTCCACGATGGCGAAGTAAGTGATCCATAAGGACGATGGCTAACATAGCTTCTGCAATTGGCACTGCACGAATACCTACACAAGGATCATGGCGACCCTTAGTGATGAGTTCAGTGGCCTCTCCTGCTTTTGTTATTGTCTCACCTGGAACCGTAATGCTGGACGTTGGCTTAAGAGCAATACTCGCGACAATATCTTGCCCCGTAGAAATACCCCCTAAGATGCCTCCAGCATGATTAGATTTAAAACCTGTTGGCGTTAGTGGGTCTCTATGTTCACTGCCTTTTTGCGCAACCACATCAAAGCCGTCACCAATTTCCACACCTTTAACAGCATTAATGCTCATCAATGCATGAGCGATATCAGCATCTAAGCGATCAAAGATAGGTTCGCCTAATCCAACAGGTACATTGCTTGCAACAACCTGAATTTTGGCACCAATTGAATCGCCCTGTTTTTTCAGTTCTCTAATAAGCAGGTCAAACGCATCCACTTTGTCTGCATCAGGAGAGAAAAAGGCATTGTTTTCGATCTCATCCCAATCGACTTTATCGATAGTGACGTCTCCCATCTGCGAAAGATAGGCTCTCACTTCGATACCAAACTCTTGTTGTAAGTACTTCTTAGCAATAGCGCCTGCTGCAACACGCATCGCGGTTTCTCGAGCAGAAGAACGTCCTCCGCCTCGATAGTCTCGTACCCCATACTTTTGGTGATAGGTATAATCTGCATGACCGGGACGAAACTTGTCTTTAATTTCGGAATAATCCTTTGAACGCTGATCAGTGTTCTCAATTAATAGCCCGATTGAGGTGCCAGTCGTTTTGCCTTCAAATACTCCAGATAAAATTTTCACTTCATCCGGTTCTCTTCGGGCAGTAGTATAACGAGACGTCCCTGGACGACGGCGATCCAAATCCTTTTGTAAATCAGCTTCAGTAATCTCAAGTCCTGGAGGACAACCATCCACAATACAACCTAATGCAATACCGTGACTCTCTCCGAATGTGGTTACCGTAAAGTGCTGACCAATACTATTTCCAGCCATTAAATCCTCATTATCTTGTTCGCGTTTTAAAACGTTAATCACTCACATATCATCAATTCACATTGAACTTCTGGCAACGTGCTTAGTTACATCTGCTTTATAGAAAGCGCCTTAGCACGGAGGGTGAGTAAAAAATGGTATTGCTTTCATGTTCGCTTTATCCGCGCACGATGTAAACCCTTTCTAAACAAAAAAAGACCAGAATATTTCTGATCTTTTTGAGGGTTTTATTCAGCAATGACAATTGCTGTTCCATGTTAGTCGATATAAAGACTAAAATGATCTGCACATTCAACTAGCTGCTGGCGTGTCAGCATAAATACACCATGACCGCCGTTTTCAAATTCGATCCAAGTAAACGGTATTTCAGGGTACTGTTCCATCATGTGCACCATAGAATTACCGACTTCACAAATCAAGATGCCATTTTCACTTAAATAATTAGGAGCGTTAGCCAGTATACGTCGAACTAACTTGAGTCCATCCGTTCCCGCCGCTAGACCCAGTTCTGGCTCGTGAGTGAACTCCTCTGGCAGACTAGCCATATCTTCCTGATCAACATAAGGAGGATTAGAGACGATAATATCGTAGCTATCGTCTTTGGCTAAATCTCGGAAAAGGTCAGAACGGATAGGAAATACCTGCTGTTCCATGCCGTGGCTCTGAATATTTTGTTCAGCCACTTCTAAAGCATCAGTAGAAATATCAATTGCATCGACTTCCGCGTCTGGAAAGGCGTGAGCACAAGCAATCGCTATGCATCCACTTCCGGTACATAAATCCATAATGCGATATGGCGAGTCAACTAACCAAGGTTGAAATTGAGCTTCGATTAACTCTCCTATTGGTGAACGAGGCACCAAAACGCGTTCATCTACATAAAATTCCAGCCCACAAAACCACGCTTTGTTGGTCAAATATGCCGTAGGAATTTTATCGTTAATGCGTTTAACCACTCTGGTCACAATGCGACTGCGCTCAGATGTGGTAAGGCGAGAATTTAGTACGTGTGGGGGTATATCGATAGGAAGATATATTGTCGGTAAGATCAATTGAACGGCTTCATCCCATGAATTATCCGAGCCATGTCCATAAAATAGACCCGCTGCGTTAAATCGACTTACAGTCCAACGAAGCATATCCTGAAGTGTTGATAACTCTGAAACCACTTCATCTACAAAAATCTTATCCAAAATTGTCTCCAAAAAGCGCTACAATACCCGCATCTAACAAAGAATGATTAATTATGAGCAACAAAGACCAAAACTTTGATGACGACTTTGCCTTATTTCAAGACGCAGTTAAGGGCATAAAAAAGTTGCGACAGGATACCATAATCCAAAAACCAAAAAGAGACATTAAGCAAAAAGATACTCAACGGTTTGACAGAGAAGCAAAAGATAATGAGTTTTTCTTCTCAGATGAGTTCGTTCCGCACTTAGATGCTGAGGGCCCAACTCGATATGCCAGAAGCGATGTTTCGAAATATGAGGTAAAACGACTTCGTCGTGGTGTCTATGTTCCTGACGTCTATCTCGATATGCACGGCATGACCCAACAAGAAGCCAAAGCGGAATTAGCCGCCATGTTAGCTCATTGTGTTAGAGAGAATGTGCATTGCGCGTGTGTTATGCATGGTATTGGTAAACATATATTAAAACAAAAAGTGCCCATCTGGCTGGCTCAGCATCCGGATGTTATGGCTTACCACCAAGCTCCATTAGAATTTGGTGGTAATGGCGCTCTGCTTATACTGCTTAGCATTGCCGAAAAATAATGTTTATTGTGTTAAGGGTGAATATGCCATAACAGTTCACCACACATTGTCTCTGCATCGTACTCGATACACACAAGCCCAGAAGTGGGAAACATGGGTGGTGCAATACCTGAAACAAACTCTGCGGTTAAATAGCCAACAAGAGGAAGATGAGACACCAGCAAAACCGTATCAAGGTTTTTGCTCGCGATCAGTGCAGATACATAATGAAAAACATCGGATGAGGTTCCATACGGAGTGATGTCTTGATAAGTAGAGAATCCGTCATCATGAGTGGTAAAGACACTAGAAATGGTCTGCCATGTCTGTTGAGCTCGTATGTATGGACTCACTAACACCGAGTCAAATTGATGAAATCCCTGACGTTCACACGCTCGAGCCACCGCTAGTGATTGCTCTCGCCCTCTCGTCGTCAACTCTCTTTCCGCATCGCTATTAGCAAAATGCTCTGCCTCACCATGCCGCATAATAAACACTTTCATTGTTGCTTCCCGTACAGATATTTTCTAGGTCAAATTACATCCCCGGGCGGTCTCTTGGTGTTGCCGGCATCGAGAGTGACTAGGGTATAGTAAGCAAAGCAAAATAATATAAATATATCAATTACCTTGCTCAAAAAGTCTGGCATTATATAACGATAAACATCAAAAAATGTCGTAAAAACCATGAAAGCACAATAAATTGCCCACTTAGTTTGCAGCAATCCGTATCAACGCCATACTTAACTAACACGCTCTATTTGGAGACCGCTCGTGCACTTAAGCTCAAATGATAACAATCATTATCGATACCTCAGTTTAGATAATGGTTTACGAGTTTTACTTATACAAGATAGTCAGGCTCAAAAATCCGCAGCAGCACTAGCAGTTAACGTGGGACACTTTGACGATCCGAAAGATAGAGAAGGATTAGCTCATTACCTAGAACATATGCTGTTTTTAGGAACAGACAAGTATCCAAAGGTTGGTGAATTTCAGCATTTTATCAGCCAGAACGGCGGTCACAATAACGCTTGGACAGGAACCGAACATACCTGTTACTTCTTTGATGTTATCCCTAGTGCCTTTAGCCAAGCTTTAGATCGTTTCAGTCAGTTTTTTGTATTACCGCTGTTTAATGCTGAAGCGTTAGACAAAGAGAGAGAAGCTGTCGACTCGGAGTATCGTCTAAAACTGCAAGATGATATGCGCAGGCTGTATCAGGTACATAAAGAGGTTATTAACCCTTGCCATCCATTCAGTCAGTTCTCTGTCGGTAATATTGATACACTTGCGGATCGTGAAAATAGTACCATCAGAGAAGAGATCATCGCCTTTTACCAGCAACACTACTCTGCTGACCTGATGACTTTATCGGTACTCACGCCAGATGATCTTGATTCATTAGAATCTGAAGTGCGACAGAAGTTCTCACAGATTAACAATCAACAACTGGAACACAAGGGTATAGATGTCCCTCTCGTGAGAGATCAAGACAAAAGCTTATTTGTTAAAGTTTGCCCAGTTAAAGAAGCAAGAAAACTGATCATCTCTTTCAATTTTCCAAACCTAGACCAAGAGTACAACTGCAAACCTCTCTCCTACTTTGCTCATCTCATTGGTGCGGAAGGTAAAGGGAGCTTGATGCTAACTCTAAAAGAGAAAGGATGGATAACGTCATTAGCCGCTGGTGGCGGAATAAATGGCAGTAACTTTAGAGAATTTACCGTCAACATCAACCTAACCCAGCAAGGTATGGGTTATCAAGACGATATTATCCTAGCTCTGTTCCAGTACATTGAGTTGATAAAACAGCAGGGAATCAATGAGTGGCGCTTTAAAGAGAAGCAAGCGGTACTAGAGTCCGCCTTCCGCTTTCAGGAAAAAGCCCGTCCAATGGACTTGGTCAGCCATTTGGTGATGAATTTACAGCATTACCCACAAGAAGATGTCGTGTATGGCGACTACAAAATGACAGACTATAATGAGACGTTATTAACGTCCATGCTGACCTATTTAACCGCCGACAACGCCAGAATCACATTAATCAGCAAAGAGGGCCGTTTTGATCGCACGGCCAAGTGGTACCAAACTCCTTACTCTGTCACTCCATTTACAACTGAGCAGTTAAACAACTGGAGTAATGTTGATCTTAATCCTGAGCAATCGTTGCCTGAAAAAAACCCGTTTATCTGCTATCACTTAGACCCGCAAGAGTTAGAAAGTGATGCCTCTGTCCCACAACTGATTGAAGAACTTCCCGGTTTTCGGTTATGGCATCTTCAAGAGAGAGAGTTTAGAGTACCAAAAGGCGTGGTCTATATCGCTATAGATAGCCCACATGCCGTCTCTACTCCCAGAAAAATAGTCAAGATGAGGCTCTGTGTTGAGATTTTCTTAGATAGTTTGGCCACACAAACTTATCCGGCAGAGATTGCAGGTATGGGATACAACGTTTATGCCCACCAAGGTGGGGTAACGTTATCTATCTCTGGTTTTAGTCAGAAGCAACCCGAACTGCTCAGCATGATCTTACAGCAGTTTACTAACAGAGAATTTAGCCAACACCGATTTGACACCATCAAAACACAGATGCTTCGAAACTGGCGTAATGCGGCAAAAGATCGTCCTATTTCGCAACTTTTCAATGCCATGACTGGACTTTTGCAACCAAATAACCCTCCTCATCCCGCCTTAATTGAAGCATTAGAGTCGATAGAGGTTGATGAGTTAGCGACATTTGTAGAGGCAATTATTGCTGAACTTCATATTGAAATGTTCGTCTATGGCGATTGGACCCGTCAGCAAGCAACTCAGTTGGCCACGACCCTCAAAGATGCCATGAGAGTAAAGAATCAACAGTATGAAGAGTCACTTAGACCACTGGTGATGCTTGGAAATTCAGGCACATTCCAAAGAGAGCTAGCCTGCGACCAAGATGACTCCGCTATCGTTATTTATTATCAATCACCACACTGCGATCCTAGAAGTATTGCCTTATACACCTTGGTTAATCACCTAATGTCCGCTTCATTTTTCAATGAAGTTAGAACCAAGCAACAATTAGGTTATATGGTTGGTACAGGAAATATGCCGTTAAATCGTCATCCCGGTTTAGTCTTATATGTCCAGTCACCTAAGTTTGCCCCCAACGATCTATTGCAGGCCATTGATGAGTTCCTAAACGACTTCTATTTGCTATTGCTTGAGCTAAGTGAATCTCAATGGCTAAACAGTAAGCAAGGGTTATGCAACCAAATCGCCGCGCCAGATAATAACCTAAGAGGCAGAGCACAGCGGTTTTGGGTCGCTATAGGCAATAAAGATCTAGAGTTTAATCAAAAAGAACTTGTGCTGGACGAAATAGAGAAACTAGATAAAACAGAAATGATACGCTTTGTGGTCAATGTACTTAAGCCTCGCACCGCTAACCGGTTAATTCTCCATTCAAAAGGAAACAATCATCAGCACTCTTGTTCTATCAACATTGGTAATGAGATTGGCAATATTGAAGAGTTTCAACTCAGGCCAAAAGATATAGAACTGGGTTAGTTAAACTCAAATAGCAGTAAGAAACCGTCGATTTATCGTCGTTGGCAAGATGTACAGCCTCGACATGCTGAACGAGTATGCGGGTCTAAACGGCCCCGTTGTACTTTACAATAAGCATTTTTAAGCGCACGCCTTGCTGAAAACCAATCATCTGGCTTTTCTAAAATTAGATAACCATTAAATCTTTTTACCAGTTGAGTACCATATTCTTCAATAAACTTACTATCAAACTCAATATCAAAGTAAGTTAGTGCTTGCTCAATTGAAGTAAACTTAGCAATGGTTTGCTGAATAGTTTCATCGTTCATCATCATACCACCAGTTCATTTATGGAGTGGCTCTCTTCAAACTCGCTGTATATTAACAATATTTTAATCGTTATGAGAGCTATTCTACATTTATTTCTGCTCCTCTCGTTATGATTAAGGGTGTATAAGTATTGGCGAGGTATAATTATGAATTATAAACATATTTTAGTTGCGTTAGAGCTTTCAGAAGATAGTAACCTATTGATTGATAAAGCAGTATTTTTTGCCAAACAGTTTCAAGCCGAGGTTTCGTTTATTCATATTGATGGTACTCACGGAGAGATCTACCCTGAATTAATTGATATTCAAAAAGATCATAATGAATGCCCTGTCAGCGAGCACTCCATTGAACAATTACAAAAATTTGAACGCTATGCAGACTACAAAATCAAGCACTGCTTTGTGGGTACTGGCAATCTAAGCGACAAACTTGAAAGCACCATTAATGATAGTCAGGTAGATCTGTTAATTTGTGGACACCACCACGACTTTTGGAGCAAGCTGCTCTCTTACTCAAAACACCTGATTAATAAATCCCCTGTGGATATTCTGGTTGTCCCTATCTCTTGAAGCGAGTCAATAAAGCTTTGCTAAGTTAAAAGTTAGCACGCACAAACTAAAAAAGCCGAACTCAGTTTATTATTGAGTTCGGCTTTTACTTGTTTAGCTTCTAACAGGGTGAATTAATAGAACGATTCACCATTTTCATATCGCGTTAGCAGGCCATCACAAGGGGCATATCGATCACCATGTTTCAACGCATACTCACGCATAAGTTCCACAAGGGATTCAATACCAATCTTATCCATATATTTAAACGGCCCGCCTAAGAATGGAGGGAAGCCAATACCAAAAATGGCCCCTATATCACCATCTCTCGCGCTTCTAATAATTCCTTCATCTAGACATCTAACCGCTTCATTTAACATTGGAAGAACACAGCGAAGAGCAATCTCGTCTTTTGTTAATGATGCACTAGGCTCAAGTTTTAGCAGTTTATAAACCGACTTATCGACTTCTTTTTTCTTTCCTTTGTAGCTGTAGAACCCTTTACCGCTTTTTCTTCCTTTACGGTTGTCATTCAGCAAGATATCGAATACATCTGGTCCTTGGAAACGCTCACCCAGCTCATTAACTAAAATAGGAATGATTTTCGCCCCAATATCGACACCAACTTCATCAAGTAGTGTTATCGGCCCAACCGGAAATCCAAAGTCCAACAGTGCATTATCTAATGCTTCGATGGGTTCTGAGGCCATCAATACATGGGCCGCTTCATTCATGTATGGAGCAAGAATACGGTTAACATAAAAACCGGCACTATCTTTAACCACAATAGGCGTTTTACCCTGCTTACGAGCAAAATTAACTACTGTAGCCACAGCGTCATCTGACGTTGTTTCATGTGGAATAACTTCAACCAATGGCATTTTTTCCGCAGGACTAAAGTAGTGCAAACCAACCACATTTTCAGGGCGTTGAGCATTTTCCGCTATCTTAGCAATCGGCAATGAGGAGGTATTGGTAGCAAAAATGGTTTCTGCCTTGGCATTTTGCTCAATATCTGCCACCATCTTTTGCTTCAGGTCGAGATCTTCAAAAACAGCTTCAATCACCAAATCAACATTGTTATAAGAGGTAAAATCTACGCCTCCCGAAAGCTGCATCATTTTAGCTTGTAACTGAGCTTTGCTTAAAATACGACGTTTACGCTGTTTCTCAAATAACTTGTAATTATAGTTAAGGGCATTAAGTACTCCATCGTTGGATACATCTTTAATCCTAACGGGAACCTTAGCTTTTGAGACACTAACATGGCTTATACCTGCGCCCATCAACCCACCGCCTAACACTCCGACTCGGTTGATTTTGATCGGTTCAGCATCTGAGCCATTGTCTTTTTTCATCTCAGTTGTGGCAAAAAAGATTGAACGAAGCGCTTTTGATTCATCAGTCATGACCAATTTACCAAACTCTTTAGCTTCGTTTGCTAAACCTTTCTTCAATCCTTTTTCCAGACCGAAACGAATAACCGCTAATATAGCGTCAGCGGCTGGATAGTTACCTCGGGTTTTCTGTAATGTTTTCTTGGTCGCTTGATCAAAGATCACTTTACGTCCTAACCCATTACGAGAGATCAGTTTCTCTTTACCCGCGGTTTTGATTTTTCGTTTTGGCTTAGTTACAAACTGCTTAGCGACATCCAGTAATACACTGTTAGGAACAGCAGCATCAACCATACCCAGCTTAGCCGCTTTTTTTGCTCGAACTTGCTTACCAGTAAGAATAATGTCAAGTGAGGGTAGCAAGCCAATTAGGCGAGGCAGACGTTGTGTACCACCTGAGCCAGGCAGCAAGCCTAATTGCACTTCAGGTAGACCTAAGCGTGTTTTATCGTCGTCAGAACAGACTCGATAATCACAAGCTAAAGCAAACTCAAGTCCGCCACCTAAACAGACTCCATGAATAGCCGAAACTACCGGAAATTTAACAGATGAAATTCGGTCAAAAACTTGTTGTCCTTTTTTCGCCAACTCTTCCGCTTCTTCCGCTGACTGACAAGCATCGAGCATTTTTACGTCCGCTCCAGCGATAAAGTTATCCTCTTTCGCTGAATGGATAATTAAGCCCTTGATACCTTTTTCGTTGCTTTCGAAATCAGTTAACAAGCCTTCCATCTCTTCTATTAGGTCTGCTCGAAGAACATTCATCTTTTCATCAGCAATATCAATAGAAAGCCAAGCGATGTTGTCATCATCAATTGTTAACTGTAATGATTTATTGTCACTCATTATTCAACCTCCAAAATCATTGCCGCACCTAATCCACCCGCTGCACAGGCGGTATTCAACGCAAGTCCACCACCGCGACGTTTTAACTCTCGTAGCGTCTGAACCATCATCCTCGCGCCAGTTGCTGCAAAGGGGTGACCGTAAGCAATTGAGCTACCAAGCACGTTAAATTTATCCATATCAATTTCACCAATCGCTTTTGAGCGGCCAAGTTTTTGCTGAGCAAACTTGTCACTAGCAAACATTTTTACGTTTGCTAACGTCTGAGCAGCAAATGCTTCATGCATCTCAATTAAATCTAAATCAGCTAACTCGATCCCAGCTCTGTCTAATGCCATTGGCGTAGCAAATGATGGCCCCATTAATAGATCGTACTCCACCTGTATGGCAGAAAATGCATATGAGCGAATATAACCAAGCACATCGAGTCCTAGCTCTTTAGCTCTTCCTTCTCGCATTAGAAGTATCGCGCCTGCACCATCGGTTAACGGAGTACTATTGGCTGCGGTGACGGTACCAAATTTTCGGTCAAACGCTGGACGTAGCTTGGCATAACTTTCAATAGAGGAATCATGGCGAATATTGTTGTCTTGATCGATCCACTGTTTATAGGGTTCAGGAAAAGCCGTCATCACTTCATCACGAATCTTTCCTTCTTGCCAAGCTTTAGAGGCTAAAGAGTGAGAACGATGAGCTAGCTCGTCTTGCTCCTGACGAGTAATGCCATATGATTTTGCCATCTGCTCAGCGGTTTGCCCCATTGATAAGCCGGTAGAATACTCTGCGACGGCAGGAGGAACAGGGGCAAGATCTTTAAGAGAAAGGCTTCGAGCTATTTTTATCTTTTTACTCAGTGTTTTTGCTTTGCTAAGAGCTAATAAACCTGCTGCCAGTTTCTTCGATACACCGATAGGCAGAACAGAAGAAGAATCCGCTCCCCCTGCAATACCAATATCGATTGCACCCGCCATAATGCTCTCAGCGACGTTCACTGATGCTTGAAAGCTGGTCGCACATGCACGTGTTACGCTATAAGCGTCTGTGCCGATATTCATTCCTGTTCCTAACACTATCTCACGAGCAATATTAGGAGCTGCTGGCATTTGAACCACTTGTCCATAAACCACCTGCTCGACCAATGCTGGATCGATATCCGTTCTTGATAACAGCTCACTAACCACCATTTTACCGAGATCAACCGCGGGGACTTTACCAAATTCGGTACTTTGTCTCGCAAATGGAGTTCGTAGCCCAGAAACTATCGCTATTCGTTCTCCAGAGCGTGTTTTGACGTCTTGTCTGCTCATTTCTTCTCCTTTACCTTAGAGGTCTGACCTTTCGCTATTGTAACGAAATTGTTACCAAATTCAAACGCCCGTTTAACAATTACAGCAGGAAATTCGTGATATCTAGTATAAAATTAGAAAAGAATGAAATAGTTAACGGTGAACTTTACATCGGAATGGGTATAGATATTTAAGTGAGTAATGTGTAAATTATGGAAGATTCACCAAAACTATAAGCAAAAAAAAACCACACTAAATTGTGTGGTTGGAATCTATATAAAACAATTAACTTACGCCAATTGAAAATAATCAGTTTCCTGATTAGGAGAAAGTAAAGTCAGCCTTCAAAAGGAAGTGTCATCTTGCTCAACACACTAGCCCAAAAGACTAGCTAGATGACAAGACTAACTATAACTAGATATCAATGTAAGATTTTGAAGTAGATCAATAAATGTTGATTTTACCTCTGCGAAGCACAACAAGAGGGTAAACGGAGGCACATGTGTCGATAATTAATCTTTTCGGAAAGAAAAATACCTCCAGTCCGGTCAACTCGGATATGGATAAACAAAGAAAGTACGAAGCACTAGTGCGCGCTTATCATAAAGACCTATTTCGTTACGGTTATTGGTTATGCAAGGATAAATCCATTGCAGAAGACCTTGTTCAGGAAACCTGCCTCAGGGCATGGAAGTCTTTGGATAGTCTTCAAGATGAGAAAGCAGCAAAATCTTGGCTAATCACCATTCTTAGACGAGAAAATGCTAGACGCTTCGAAAGGAAACAGCTGGAGCTGGTTGATATCGACGACTACGGTAGTGAAGCTAAAGTCAGTGATGATGCTCACCACCAGCAGAAATGGATTCAAGCGCAGATTATGAAGCTAGAAGTGGAATATAGAGAACCTCTATTTCTACAAGTGGTTGGAGGCTTTAGCGGTGAAGAGATTGGCGATATACTAGATCTCAATAAAAATACCGTTATGACTCGACTATTTAGGGCTCGTAATCAACTTAAAGAAATGATTGATTCTTCAGAAAACAACATGGGGCTGAAAAATGGATGATTTAGAATTTCGTCGCAGAATACTCTCAGAACCCAAATTCCGGGATAACGAGATTAATGACGTTATCAACCTTTCCGAAGCCAACGGCAAGTTTGCCGAAGAGATTCTGAGCTTAGACGCTCAACTCGAAAAAGCGATGAAGGTTGATGTTCCTGATGATCTCGCTGATCGCATTTTATTTAGTCAAAATGCTCAGACAGAGAGTAAAAGCTTTACTAAACAGATGTTAGCAATGGCTGCATCCGTTGCATTTGCCGCAGGCATTCTTATTGGGCAGGTAAACTGGACACCGTTGCTGGTAAGTCCGGCACACGCAAGTTTGGCAGATACGGCAATGAAACACGTGGTAGATGAGTCTCCATTTGTAAATAAACTCGATGAACAGGTAAGTTCAACGCAGATCAATGCAAAGTTGCAACCTTTTGCCTACCAATTTAGCGAAAGTTTTCCATACCACGTTTATTACCTTAATCACTGTGGATTTGGTGCTTCAAACGCTCTGCACATGGTTTTTCAAGGAGATAAAGGCCGAGTAACAATGTTTGTTACTAACATCAATTCGGGGCAACCTATTGATTTTAATGAAAATGGAATGTCTGGCGTTGTAGTACCTATTGCTAATTCCAGTATGATTTTAGTCGGTAGCGAAGGTGAAAATATTGATGCTATCGCTACTAAGCTCACCTCTATCATCTCTCCTATACTTTAGTCTATATAGCCCCTAATTATATTAGGGGCTTTGTTTATGATTTTAAACAAGCGTTTAGAGTCATAACTCTAAAACCCCTCAGTTTCACTACAATTCTTGTAAGATAGCTACCAGTTTTACCAATTTGCTGACAAATTAGCTAATGGTCGGATTTCTCATCGTTATAATAGTGACTAGGATCAGCCATAAAACTGAGCAAAAGCTCGGTTATATCGCCCAAAGAGGCGAAATTACAAAAAGGAAATTACTAATGAACAAGTCGCGTCTGTACAAAAAGTCGATTATCGCAGTCACTGTCGCTCTCGCTTCACAGCAAGCTCTTGCTGCCGGATTCCAACTTAACGCTCAATCCGCTACTGGATTAGGCCGTGCTTTTGCTGGTGATGCTGTTATCGCTGATAACGCTGCAGCAATGGCTCGTAACTCAGCTACAATGGCACTGTTTGATGAAACAGCGCTTTCTCTTGGTTTTGTCTCTATTACTTCTATGATCGAAGTAAAAGATGCGCAATATACTGGTGTTGCGGCACCTTACTCTGGACCTGCCAATGAAAGTAATGCTGGAGACACATCAGTTGCACCAAACCTTCACTTAATTGTTCCCGTCAATGATAAGTTTGCTTGGGGTATTAACGCCTACACTAATTTTGGTACCAAAACAAAGTTTGATGATGATTATATTGCTGGTGAATTTGGTGGCTCTACTGATGTTAAAAGCTTCAATATCGGACTAGCGAGCTCTTACCGTATTAATGATCAATGGAGCATAGGAGCAGGGTTAGACGCAATTTATGGTTCAGGCAAATTTAAGCGTACACTAACTTACAACAAAACTACGCTTGTTGATATAGATGCAGATGGCTGGGGATTAGGTTTTAACCTAGGAACAGTATTTGAACTCGACTCAGATAATCGTTTTGGTTTATCTTATCATTACAGCCCTGAACTAAAAACTACAGGCAAAGTAACTAATGTGGCAGGCGGAACTTCGAACGTTGACGATACTGTTTATATGCCTTTACCAAGTATGCTTGAGTTCTCGGGTTTCCATAAATTGGAAGATAGTAAATTTGCCGTACACTATAGCGTGCAATGGATTGGTTGGTCATCATTCGATAAATTAAAAGCTAAAAAGAGTGGTACTATTAGTACCTATGATTGGAAAAATGGTATGCACTACTCTCTTGGTGGCACATACTACTTAAACAATGACTGGACATTGCGTGCAGGTTATATGCACGATACCAGTGCTCAAGACGAACTAACCTCCATTTCAGTTCCTGACTCAGATAGAAACTGGTTCTCTACTGGCTTTACCTATCACATTACTGAAAAGTCCAACGTTGACTTTGGCTTTACCTACTTATTAGGGGACGATGTCAAAGTGAAACAAAGCGCAGCCATTGGTCCAGGAACATCTATTGAGGCAACAACTCACGCAGATGCTATTTTGATGGGTCTTCAGTATAGCCGTAGCTTCTAATAAACTAAGTTTATTAATTACTGTCTAAGGGCCGATTTCATCGGCCCTTTTCTATTTCTTCTTTCTCTATCCAAACCAATCGACTGTTTCAGTGAACAGTTGTAGCGTTAACAGCCTATTTCATAATACAGATGTACGCCCAATTTATCAGTGGTCAGACCATTTTATCAGAATTAAAATCTAATATATCAAAGAAATGCGGATTTATATTCCGTTTATAGCCCTATTCCTCTTTTGTTTTATTAAAGTATTTACTCTAATTTCAATTTCATTATTTTAAGCTTCTTCAATAACGATAAATTCAGCGAAATAGATAATGAAAACAAATAAGTCTTTGCTTTCTCTTGCCATTGCAGGCGGATTACTAGCAGTAAGTCAATCATCAAATGCAGCGGGTTTTCAACTTGCTGAATACTCTGCGACAGGACTAGGCCGCGCATACGCAGGTGAAGCTGCCATGGCCGATAACGCGAGCTCACAGTGGCGTAACCCGGCTCTGCTCGGTTATTTAGAAGGTACCCAGATATCATTGGGAGCCATCTATGTTGACCCAAATATCGATGTTAAGGGAAACGTTGCTTATAACGGTTCTAACTATAATGTCTCATCTAAGGATTATGCCGACGATGCAGTAATTCCAAATGCTTACCTGTCTCATCAAATTAACGATCAGTTCTTTATGGGTATAGCGCTATCATCTAATTACGGTATGAAAACCGATTTAGGTAGCAATTATGCTGCTAGCCACTTTGGCAACAAAGCAGAAGTTAAAACCATGGAAGCCAATGTAAACTTCGCCTATAAGGTTGATCCGGCAGTAACCATTGGTACAGGTGTTCGTTACATTATGGCAGAAGGGCATTTTGGTGCGACAGCACCGGCTCACGGTCACGCTGCATATGCTGGTGACACATTAAAATATATGGAAGGTGATACCACTGATTGGGGCTGGCAAGTCGGTACTGTTTGGCAAATTAATGAAGACCACCGATTAGGACTAACATATAAATCCGAAGTTAATTTAAAGCTTAAAGGAAAAGCGACTGGCGCAGGTTTTTTCGGTCCAGGTAATGCCGATGTAACCAAATCTGGCAGTTTGCCACTTACTTTACCGGCTACAGCAGAGGTAGCAAGTTTCCATCAGCTAACTGAAACTTTAGCTCTGCACGCAAGCTTTAACTGGACAGATTGGAGCAGTTTCGAAAAACTTGAGGCGAATGTTGACACCATAGGGCACTCGATGGTCAAAATCGAAAACTGGCGTGACAACTATCGTTTTGCAGTAGGCTCAACATACCAAATAGATGAGAAATGGCTAGTTCGTTCAGGTATCGCATATGATACTTCTGCAGTAAGTGATAAAAACCGCTCTGCTACCATTCCAGAGACGGATCGCACTTGGCTAAGTATTGGTGCGGGTTATAAATGGTCTGATCAACTTAACTTTGACGCTGGTTTTACCTATATTATCGCCAAAGACGCCAGCATCAATGAGCCCAGAGGTTATACTGATGATGCAGGAGCAGCAGCAATTGGTGGCACCTTCGTTGGCGAGACTTCGGGTAACGTGTTGATCTTTGGCATACAAGCTAGTTATAAATTTTAATTTATACCAAGCCCATAAATATGTTTGAGTAATAAAGCATATTTATTAAAAAAGCAGTGGCTACTAATTGCCCCTGCTTTTTTATTATCTTCAGTTAAATAGAATGGCTACTCATCTAGATAATCATCGAGGAAGTCTTCTTCCTCATCATCCACAATCGTTTCTGTCGTTATCTGGGCTTTATAATCTCTTCGCTGAAGATAGATATCACGAGCAAAGATATATGAATCAGGTGAATTCTCTAGCAACGACTCTTGTGTCGCCAATTGAGCACGCGACTCAAGTCCTTCAAACGCCCATTTGCCTAACTTACCCCAAAAAGTGAGATAACTTAGTGGCATATACATTCCATCTACCAAATTGGTTGCTTCACGTGTGGTTACAGGGCCATAAGCTGGTACGACAAAATACGGCCCATTACCCACTCCATAATGCCCCGCGACATCACTAAACACACGCTCATCCTCACGATGAAGCCCGCCATACTCGGCAACATCAATAAGACCAAGCAAGCCAAATATTGAGTTTATCCAAAAGCGGTTAAAGTGGTTAAATGCTAACTCACCATTTCCCATAAGCAGGTCATTGACCATGCTAGAAGGTTCATCTAGATTAGACAAAAAATTGCTGATACCAGTACGCACGGGGACAGGCGTATAATCGACGTACGCGAGTGATACCGGACGGACAAGATAGGGGTCAAGATATTGATAATTAAACGTCCACATAGCACGGTTAAAACCTTCAAACGGGTCACTCGGACCTTCAGTTGTATTGATATCATCATCAATATCTGCCGTGGGCGAAGCCGCACAACCAACTAGCGCAAGCGCAATGATTAAAGGAATGAAAGTTCTTAAACGAACAAAAAACATGCTAATTTGGATCCAATACATAAGAAAAAGGCTGGTTTACACCAGCCTTCATAAACCAGTCGTATATTAATACTGTTTCTCGATGGATAATGCAACTGGTTCACCCAGTTTTACCACACTACTCTGACCATACCAATCGCCGTCTTTGGTCGCGACATTACCATCGGTATCGACCCTGACCTTAACCAATATCGTTTCAAGACTGGATAAACTTTGCCCTTCCATCATGACATTTCCGTCATCTAACACAACTGTTCGAGGAAATGATCCAAGAGGAAATCGCGCTGCCGCCATTGGAATAGGTGAGCCGTTACCGTCATGAATGGATACAATTAATAGAGCATTTTCTGGTAGCCTGACGCTGTCACCTAAAGAAATAGTAATAGGGACATTCACATTCGATACTGGAGCGCCTAGCTGCTTCTCAGCATTAACAATACTGCGCTCTAACATTTTGTAACGACTATCTTCAGGACCAATCAACTTTTGCATGGTACGCCAATAGCGTATTGCTTCTTCGAACTGATTTTGTTGGAAAGCGTCAAATGCCAACAGAGAATAGACTCGCAAATCAACATAGTTATCCTGCAATAACCCCACTAAGATTGAACGAGCATGACGCTGCTCAGACTCATCTTGAGACATCATCAAAGATTGTGCATAACCTAAACGAGCATCAGGATCTTGAGGCGCTAAATCATAAGCTCTTTTCATTGCTCCGACAGCCGTTTCCGCATCGCGATTCGCTAATGCGATTCTACCCAGCAATAACCAACCAGCAGAGTCCTCAGGCTGATAATGAAGACGAGTTCTTAACGCTAAGGTTAGATCTTCCATCTCTTTTTCTGTCAACTGTTCTTCATCCGGTGACATCAGCTTTTTGGTTAACGCTGGGAGTTCAGCACTGATGCCTTGCCAGTGAGTAACTTGATCTAAACCACCAAATTTAAAATACATAGCAACACTGATGATCACAACAAGCAGAACTGAAGGAACAAAAACTTGCGTAGCAGACAGAGAAAACCCACCATCTTGTCCCTTGTTTTCCGGAATATCGTCTAATAAAGATTGCTTTAGATCGACAATCAATTCATCACTATCATTGACGATGCCTTCTGCCGCTTCCTCTTCGAGTTCGACCAATCGATCTTTATAAAACGCTTTATTTAATTCGTCACGTCTCTCTTCATCATCAAACTCACTCTTTTTAAACAGTGGTAAGGCGATAAACACCGCAGATGCGGCTAGGAGAACAATTGCAAATAGCCAAAAAGTCATCATTATTGCTTCTCTCCGTTAGCATCTTCTTTTAATAATGCTTCTAAGCGTTGTTCCTTATCTTTATCCCAATCCGCCTTCTGTGCTGCTTTAGCAGACTTTCTGCGGCTATTTACAACTATAAGGCCGAATCCAATCACAACAACAAGTAACGGCCCTAGCCACAATACAGAGGTAGCAAAGGTGAGAGGGGGATTATAAGTAACGAAGTTTCCATAGCGGTCGACCATATAGTCAACAATTTCATCCGAAGACTTGCCTTGTTTGGTCATTTCATAAACTTTAGAACGCAAATCTTTCGCTAACTCTGCATTTGAATCACTTATCGTGTTGTTTTGACATTTAGGGCAACGAAGAGTTTGGCTTAACTCCTTAAACTGTTGCTCCTGCTGGTCATTATCAAACTCATACACATCAATAGCGGCCATGGCTGAAAAAGAAAAAAGCAAACTTACAAAACAAGCAGTAAATAATGTTCTCATTTTTTCGCCTCTTCGATCATTTTCAAATACATAGGCTCTAGGGTATCAGCCCAATTTCTTGGGTTCACATCCCCGACATGGCGATACTGAATGACACCATTGGCATCAATTAAATACGTTTCTGGCGCACCGTAAACCCCAAGATCAAGTCCCAGCATGCCATCACCGTCGAATAAGCTAATCAGGTATGGATTTCCCAAGTCATTCAACCAACCAGTTGCCTTTACACGATCATCTTTGTAGTTAAGGCCAATAATCTTCACACCGCGCTCAGCCAACTCATTTAAGTATTGATGCTCTGCGTAGCAAGTTGGGCACCAAGTCGCCCAAACATTTAGCAGCAGTGGTTCACCTTTGAAAATAGCCTGATCATACAGTTTTCCGGGTTCAGCTAAATCTTCTAGCCTAAATTCAGGTACCGCTTTTCCTATCAATACAGACTCTAGCTTGGTTGGGTCCTCACCTTCCGCATTACGAGAAAGCTGAACAATAAACACCACAACCAAAGCAAGAAATAGAGCAAGTGGTACAAATAAAATCTTCTTATTCATGTTATGCCCTTACTTCCTTAACTTTTTTTCTAAATCTATATCGTTTATCACTGATCGCAATGGCACCACCTAACGCCATAAACAAACTGCCTGCCCATATCCAGCGAATAAATGGTTTATAGTAGAGTCGCACTGCCCATGCATTGCCACCTTCAAGTTGTTCACCCATTGCGATATATAAATCACGAGTGACACCAACTTCCAATGCCGCTTCAGTCATCATTGAACGAGCCGTGGTATAGAAACGTTTTTCTGCATGTAATGTATTAATATATTTACCATTTTGAGAAATCTCAAAATCGGCAATATAGCCGTCATAGTTCGGCCCATCTTTCTCTCTTAATCCTGAGAAATAGAAGTCGTAGTCTAATATCTGGAAACTCTCGCCGGGTGCTAAACGTACATCGCGCTCGATACTATAGTTTTGTACCATAGCAATACCGATAACACTGACTGCAAGACCAATATGAGCAAGCATCATTGACCAATGACTACGCTGTATTTTTCTTAGCCCAACAAAGAAGCTATGACGGTGAGTTGCCCGTTGATGCAGTTCAAACCCGTGCATGGTAATGATCCAGTACGCCATTAGCCAACCTAGGTATGCCATTCCAGAAAAACGCTCTGCAAATACAAACACACTGGCGCCAGCTAAAATAAGCGACAATACACCACTAATTAGCATCGGTTTCAGTAAAGAAGATAGAGAGTCTTTCTTCCAACGAATCAGTGGCCCGATTCCCAACAAAAAGGAAAACGGAATCATCAGCCAAGTGAACAGCATATTAAAGAAAGGAGCACCAATAGAAACTGAGCCTAAGCCAATCTGTTTGTGTACAAGTGGTAATAGAGTTCCTACCAGAACCACAACTAACGCGGCAACCAATAAGATATTGTTCGCTAACAGACCATTTTCCCGCGAGAACAGCGCAAAATTACTGCGTACTCGAACTGATGAACCTTTCACTGCAAATAACAGCAGTGAACCACCAATAACAAACAGCAGGAAGCCGAGTATAAACATACCTCTGGCGGGATCTGAAGCGAATGCATGTACCGACACCAAAATGCCTGAACGCACTAAAAATGTGCCGAGCAAGCTTAGTGAGAATGCAGAGATAGCCAGTAAAACCGTCCACGCCTTAAATGTTCCTCGTTTTTCAGTTACCGCCAATGAGTGCATTAATGCGGTACCCGCTAACCATGGCATAAAGGAAGCATTTTCTACTGGATCCCAGAACCACCAGCCACCCCAACCAAGTTCGTAATACGCCCACCAAGAGCCTAAAGCGATACCCAGAGTTAGGAACAACCATGCTGCGATTGTCCACGGTCTTGACCAGCGTGCCCATGCGGTATCAAGTCGACCTGTCATCAGAGATGCGATGGCAAAAGAGAACGCCACAGAGAATCCAACATAGCCCATATAAAGCATAGGCGGGTGTATAATCAATCCCGGATCTTGAAGAAGAGGGTTGAGGTCTCGCCCATCAATAGGAAAGAAGGGTAACGTTCTTAAAAATGGATTAGAGGTTAAAATAATAAAGAGCAAGAAGCCGACAGTAATAATACCCATAACCGCCAGCACACGAGCAATAGACTCTTGCGGCATACCTTTACTATAGGTAGCAACAGCCACTGTCCAACCCGCTTGAATCAGTACCCACAATAATAAAGAACCTTCGTGAGCCCCCCAAACGGCGGTTAAACGGTAATACCAAGGCAGAGCACTATTAGAGTTGCTCGCAACATATTTTAGAGTGAAGTCATTGGTATAAAAAGCCCATAGCAATATACAAAATGACAAGCTTAGCATCAGGAACATCCCCCAAGAGAGAGGTCTCGCTGTTCCCATTAACATAGAAGAATGTTTCGACGCCCCCACCATAGGTAAGATACTAAGTAGTAACCCTAATCCTAAAGAAATAATTAGCGCAAAATGACCAATTTCTGCAATCATTGATCACTTCCTTTTAGTTGCTCTTCACTATAACCCATAGGTTCATGAACCTTCTCCATCGCCTCAGCGACTTCAGGTGGCATATAGTCTTCATCGTGTTTCGCCAACACTTCAAACGCTTCAATTGTATTTGCCGATTTCAACACACCTTGCGCGACAATACCTTGTCCTTCACGAAAGAGATCCGGCAGAATACCGTCATACTCGATAACCACTTTAGGCCCCACATCAGCCAGCTCAAAGCTCACTTTCAAAGAGCTTGGGTCTCGAGAAACCGACCCTTCAACTACCATTCCGCCAATGCGCAAACGCTGACCAACTTCTGGTTTCGTTCCATCAGGTTTACCGTAGACAAGCTCTGTTGGCGTGAAAAAGAGATCCATATTTTGGTTTAGTGCGTATACAACCAACCCAACCGTTGCACTAACCCCAAAAAACAGAGCAAGTATAATTCCGAGTCTCTTCTGGCGTCTTGGGGTCATAATGTATTCTCCAAATTTTTTGCAGCATCAATACGAGCTTGCCTTTCCTGTTTATTCTTAATTTCGCTTTTAATTTTTTTGCCTGTTAACAGACTGTTGATCAGCAATATCAACATGGAGAGTGCCGTAACTCCAAATGCTCCCCAAACATAGGCTCCATAACCACCCATGGCGAAAAAGTCGCTTAAGCTTTCAAAATGCATAATGATTATGTCCTCTCAGATGATACCAATGCTTGAACCCAAGGGCGATGACTCTCTTTTGACAAAATTTCGTTTTTAAAACGAATCAACGTCAAGGTGATAAAAAAGAATGCAAAACCAAAGATATTGAGCAATAACGGCCAAAGCATATTGGTTGAAATGGATGGTTTAGCAAACTTGGTAATAGTAGCGCCTTGGTGAAGCGTGTTCCACCACTCAACAGAGAAATGAATAATAGGTAAGTTAATAACCCCAACAATCGCTAAAATACCGGCTGCTTTGGCAGCTGTTTTTTGATCATCAAATGCATGATAAAGGGCGATAACACCAAGATATAGAAATAGTAGAATCAGTTCCGAGGTCAATCGCGCATCCCATACCCACCACGCACCCCACATTGGTTTACCCCAAACGGCACCGGTAACTAAAGCGATAAAGGTGAACACAGCGCCGATCGGAGCCATTGCGGCTGCAGCCATATTAGAAAGGCGTAGCTGCCAGACAAGGCCAATAAATGCAGCGATCGCCATTGACATATAAGCGCCCATGGACCAGATAGCAGAAGGAACATGGATATAGATAATTCGAAAACTGTCCCCTTGTTGATAATCAGAAGGGGCAAAAGCAAGCCCCCAAACCGTGCCAACAGAAAGACATAACATCGTTAATACAGCGAACCAAGGTAACAACTTATTACATAAATTATATGTTGTTTCTGGTTTAGAATAGGGGTGGAGCCATTTCCACATAATCACTTCTCACTCTTACTTCTCAGGACATACTTCTAAAGGAATTCTCTGAAAGAGAAATCCCCATCGTATTCTTTGTCAAGAGCAAAACAATACCTATAAGGTGTTGTTTTGCCGTTCTAATTCACACTTACGCGAAGTGCCGCACTTATCGCAAATGGGGTTAATGTTACAGAGCCAATAAACATGGCTGCCATAATAGCCAGTTGCCCATTAAATGGCATTCCGAGACTAGCCGCATCGATAGCTGATGTGGCAAAAATCAGAATAGGAATATAAAGAGGTAGGATAAGCAAGCTTAATAATACTCCCCCTTTTTGCAGTCCTACCGTCAATGCCACGCCGATTGCACCAATAAAGCTCAATGTCGGTGTTCCCACCAATAATGTCTGTACAACCGTCCACCAAGTATTGAAGTCTAACGACAGCAATACCGCTAAAAGTGGGCTAATTAATATTAGCGGTAAACCAGTTAATAGCCAGTGAGCTATCACCTTTGAAATAACCACAAGCTGGAGCGGCAATGGCATCAGCATCATCTGCTCTAATGACCCATCTTGAAAGTCGTCACGAAACAGTCTTTCAAGTGACAACAATGCAGAGAGCAATGCAGCAACCCAAATAATCCCCGCAGCTATCCTAGCAAGTAAATTTGGCTCAGGCCCAATACTAAGCGGAAACAGAGTAATTACGATAATAAAGAACCAGAGCGGATTTAAAATGTCAGCTTGGCGTCGAAAAGCGATTAATAGCTCTCGTTTAATAATCATCAACATCGATTGCAGCATACTAATCCCCTAATTTAATTTTTCGCAACTTAGGCGAATCAGTAAACATATCCTGGTGCGTTGTTAATAGAACAATGCCTCCGTTTTCAGCGTGTTGCAAAAACAGGTTCTCTAGCACTTTCACACCCTGCTTATCGATAGCCGTTAAAGGCTCATCTAAGATCCACAGCGGCTGCTTACTTAACCACAATCTAGCTAACGCAACTCTTCGCTGCTGTCCAGCGGATAACTGTGCAACAGGCACATCTTCACGACCAGCGATACCCACTTGAGCTAACGCTCCCCAAAGAGTGGCTTTATCGGTATTGCACTTTTGAATTGATTGATAAAAAGCGAGGTTTTCAAAACCAGACAGTTCCCTTTTCACCCCAGTTTGGTGACCAAGAAACAGCAGATCTTGATGGAATAGATCTCGATTGGATACGGTAGGCAGATCTTTCCAGAGAATATCGCCTGATTCGCTATCCCCTAGCCCAGCAATTATTCTTAGTAAGGTTGTTTTACCAGTTCCGTTTCGTCCCTCAATTTGAACGATTTCACCAGTATTAATTTTAAATGAGAGGTTTTCAAACAACACTCTCTCATCACGAATAGCAGTAAGATTTGAGACTTCTAACATGGGCACTAAAAATTAACAATCGAACGGGCATATTAACACATGCTACTGCATCCTAAGTAGGATATACACAACATGAAACACAATAAAATCCCACTTGCTCACTCACTTTTGTCACAGAATAGCAATTTAGTATCAGCAAGGCTTTTTTCTGCTCGGTTTTCTGCCGATATTATGAGCAAAAAAAAGAGAAGCATTTCGCTTCTCTTATCATTGACAGTTTAGATTACAGCAGAACAATAAAATCCGTTCCAGCAAGTTTAAGTTGTATATTAATCAATTACCTTGATGATGTTTTAGGCCTATTCTTTGCCACATTCATAGGGGGGACTTTCTCTTTCCCCGCAATTTTATTTTGCAACGTCATCATCAGTTCTGCTTCTGCTTTAGGCAGTTCACACTCTTCTATTAATTCATCAACATCCGCACCAAGCTGAACCATTTTACTGGCTCTAGAATACATTCGGCTGTCTTTATCCGTATGCTCCAACTCTGTTACTCTTTCTGATAAATACTGAATAACATCTTGTTGCTCTGCAACTTTCTGTCCTAAACCAACCACAACTGAACGAACTTCCAGCAATTGGTTGTTCGCTTTAGAAACTTCTTTTTCCATACCTCTAACGGTTTGTCGCTGACTGTCTGTGATGCGTTGCATCTGACTGCGGCTTTTCAACAACATAACCACTAAGACAAGAACAAAAAACAGACTCCCGCCTAGCAGTACCAACACACCGTTAGAGTTAAACAGCTCAACCATTATAGGTGTGCCATTTCATTCCATTCTTCGTCGCTCAATAACTTGTTAAGATCAACAAGAATAAGTAGCTTACCATCTCGGTTACTAACACCTTGAATAAACTTGGCGCTCTCATCTGTGCCAACACTTGGTGTTGTGTCAATCTCAGAAGAACGTAGGTAAACCACTTCAGCAACGCTATCTACAAGGATACCGATAACTTGACGCTCAGATTCGATCACAATAATTCGCGTGTTATCTGTGATTTCACCCGGGATTAAACCAAAACGTGAACGAGTATCGATAACTGTAACGACATTGCCACGAAGGTTGATAATACCTAATACATAGTCCGGAGCACCTGGTACAGGAGCAATCTCTGAATAGCGAAGCACTTCTCGAACTTGCATTACATTAATGCCATAAGTCTCTTCTTCGAGTTGGAATGTTACCCACTGAAGTACTTCATCATTGGTCTGATCTTTTTTTAACTCTACTTCATTAACTTGAGACATGTCTTATCCTCTTTGTGTCGCTACCGACAAACTTTTCTATCAACTGTCCAGTGACTTTACGTCTAGACCAGCATTTAACATTGTTATCATGGCTTCAACGTGAATTAAAGCACACATTTTTTCTTTTACCATTCCAGCTAACCATGGTCGTTTACCTGAGAGCTCGCGCCAACGGACTTTTTCAGTATTAAGTAGTTCAGTCCCTTTTAACTCTGTAGATGCTAATCCCCAGTTGCTCTCACCAAGCATAACCACATACTGGTAATGTTCTTTATGTGAATCATCCGTTAACCTGTCAGACATCACCCATTTCGCGGTATCAACAACATCTAACTGATCATTTTTATTCGTCTGTAATCCAAGATACCATCCCGGGCGGCCAATAAGGTGACTCATTTCTCCGCGGCGATGGATACCACCCAGTTCATCAAGTGGTACGGCGAACGTTACTCCGTTGACATCAAAATAGAGCACTTGAAAATCTTCATTTCTAGCAATGCTTTGCCAGTCCTGAATGTGCGCGCCACCGGTTTCTGTTTGAAGCTCAACCTCAGTCTCTTGTTCAACCTCGACCTCTTCGACAACCTCTGGCTCAGCGATTACCGGTTCAGTCACTTCAAATTCTTCAACAGCAGGTGATTCAGCAACGACTTGTTCGACTTCAGTTGCAACATCCCACTCTTGGATCTCTTCTACAACACTTTCAACTCTTGTTACTTCAGCAATTTCACCATTATTTCGTTCTATAATGGTGGCAATATCTGGCTCGGCAGCAAGATCGGTTGTTTCCAATTTATCCAGTAATTTCTGGACATCCTCTAAATCAGGAACTTCAAATTCATTATATTCTAATTCAGTATAGGACGAATGATAATCAGGTTGTAACTTAGGTACCATTTCCTCTGCTGAAACTGTCGACTCAACGGCAGAAAGCTCTACTTTACTCGGCGTATTAAACGCTTCGTTCAGCTCTTCCTCATCAAGTAGGGAGGTAAAATAGTCATTTAATGCCTGCTCCCCCGACAATACATGCGTTTTATTGTTCATCTAGAGCTAACCTCTCTAGATAAATTAACAACTGTTTGTAGGCGAAAACCCCGCGACTTCCTTCCGCAAAATGTGATGCTGGCAATCGTTTCAAACTGGCATCACGAAACTTGGTGTCAATAGGAATAGCAGAACTCCAAACGTTTTCAGGGTAATCTTTTTTGAGCTGATTCAATGTCGTTAAAGACGCTCTCGTTCGTTTGTCGTACATAGTCGGTACGATCGTTGTCTTAAACGCTTTATTTCTGGATTTCTGCATAATGGCCAAGGTACGAATCATTCGCTCCAAGCCCTTCATTGCTAAAAACTCCGTTTGAACCGGTATTAAAATACGATCACTTGCCGCCAATGCATTGACCATCATAACGCCTAAAATTGGCGGACAATCAATCAGTACATAATCATAATCACCATGCAGTGCTAAAAGGGCTCGTTTTAAAATAAGCCCCATGCCGCTGCGATTGCCCATCACTCTGTCTAATGTTGCCAAAGACATATGAGCAGGAACGATATCTATGTTCTCTATTTCAGACTGAATAATTAATGGCAGTACAGACTCGCGATTTATCTCCGGTAACTGAAATAAATCAAATAAGCTCTTTTCTACTTCATCAGAGTCATAACCAAGGTAGGTTGTCAAAGATGCATGAGGATCGGTATCAACAAGCAATACACGGTGTCCTTTTTTGCTCAGCAACCCAGCTAAGGTAACGGTAGTCGTTGTTTTGCCAACGCCACCTTTTTGGTTTGCTACGCTCCAGACTATCATCTTTGCTCCCTAAGCTAAGCCAACTTCTACAAGCATACGTTCAGCGATACGCTCCAGCGGTAAATCCTCTGTGGATATATTCGCCTTCGCGACAGCCTGCGGCATGCCGTATACAACACAGCTCTCTTCATCTTGAGCCCAAATAGTCGCACCAGCAGATTTGAGCATTCTTGCCCCTTCTCTGCCATCTGCCCCCATGCCGGTTAACACCATGGAGAGTACTTTATCTTGATAAACTTTCGATGCTGCGCCAAATGTCACATCGACACACGGCTTGTAATTCATCCGCTCACCGCTATCTACAATACGCAATTTTGCGGCGCCGGGACGGCCCTCTATCATCATCTGTAATCCACCGGGGGCGAGATAGGCCACTCCAGCTTTCAGTACATCACCATCTTGAGCTTCCTTAACCTGAATTTTGCATAAGGTATTTAAGCGGCTAGCAAAAGCAGCCGTAAAGGTGGCTGGCATATGCTGTATAAGCACAATGGGGTGCGGATAATTTGCAGGTAACTTAGTTAAAATTTTCTGTAACGCAACTGGCCCACCGGTAGAGGTACCAATAGCGGTCAACTGGTATTTCTTGCCAGAGGCTCTAAATTTGCTAGGAACACTTCTTGCGGTTGAAGTTGGTTTTGCAGCAGCAGGTGCTGATGCAACAGGCCTACGTAATGACGAACTGGTACTCGATGCAGCTGTTGGCGTCGGAGTACGACGCCTCATCAGCATTTTTTTACGCGCAATCTCTGTTACTCGTTGCTGCAATAATTGAGTCGCTTCATCTCTATTTCGAGCAATATCTTCAAATTTTTTCGGCAGAAAATCCAGCGCACCCGCGTCTAATGCATCTAACGTTGCTCGTGCACCATCATGGGTCAACGAAGAAAACATCAAGATGGGCGTAGGTGCTACCTTCATTATTTCTCGTACTGCAGTAATACCATCCATTACTGGCATCTCGATATCCATAGTAATAACGTCAGGTTTGACGTCCATTACCTTTTGAATCGCTTCTTTTCCGTTTACCGCAACATCCACGACTTCTAGTCGAGGATCAGCATTAATTATTTCGCTGACCCGTCGGCGGAAAAAACTTGAATCATCAACTACTAGTACTCGTACTGCCATATATTCCTTCTTACATTTACGAACGAATCGCATATTCCTTCAATAGATTTGGTACGTCTAGAATCAGGGCGATGTGACCATCACTGGTGATCGTTGCTCCAGCCATCCCCGGCGTACCTTGAAGTAATTCGTCTAATGGTTTGATTACCACTTCTTCTTGTCCAATAAGGCTGTCTACAACAAAGCCAACACGTTGACTGCCTAGCTGAACGATAACGACATGTCCGTGACCTTTACGCTGATCGACACTTCCCGCTCTTGGTACAAGCCAGTTCTGTAGATAGAACAATGGAATAGATTTCTCTCTAACAATGATGGTTAATTGACCATCAACAACATTGGTTTTAGACAAATCAAGATTGAAGATTTCGTTTACACTCGCTAATGGCAGTGCAAACGGTTGTTTACACACACCAACCATTAGAGTCGGTAAGATTGCCAACGTTAATGGAACCTTGATGGTTATCTTGGTTCCTTTACCCATTTCTGAGTCTACATCTACAGAACCATTCAGGGTATTGATGGCGGTTTTAACCACATCCATTCCCACACCACGACCTGAAATGTCTGAAATCTTCTCTTTACTTGAGAAACCAGGAGCAAAAATCAGATTAAAGCACTCTTTGTCGGTTAAACGACTGGCGGCTTCGTTATCCATCAAACCACGTTTAACAGCAATTCCACGTAACGTATCAGGGTTCATACCACCACCATCATCAACGATGGCTAACTCAATATGATCACCTTCTTGAGAAGCAGATAAAATGACTTTACCCGTTCTTGGCTTACCGGCTTTTTGGCGGTCATCCGGCATTTCGATACCGTGATCGACAGAGTTTCTTACCAAGTGAATCAGTGGATCGGCCAACGCTTCAACTAGGTTTTTATCTAGATCGGTATCTTCACCGCGCATCTCAAGAACAATATCTTTCTTCAGAGTCCGAGCAATATCCCTTACCACTCGAGGGAATCGGCCAAACACTTTCTTGATTGGCTGCATGCGCGTTTTCATTACCGCACCTTGCAAATCAGCAGTAACGATATCAAGGTTTGCTACCGCTTTAGACATCTCTTCATCATTGCGACTTAAACCAAGGCTAACCAAACGGTTACGAACAAGAACCAGTTCACCCACCATGTTCATTATGGTATCTAGGGTCGATGTATCTACCCTTACTGTCGCTTCTGCCTGTGGCTTAGGTGCCGCCGCTTTTGCTTTACCTTTATCATTACTCGCTGGCGCTGCTGCTTTTTTAGCCGGCGCAGCAGGTTTAGCCGCCGCCTTCGGTTTCGCTGCGGCTTTAGGTGCGGCAGCTTTAGGCGCTGCTGCAGGTTTCGCGACGTCTGGTTTTGCTTTGACTGGTGGAGGATTAGCAGAAACAGGTTTTGTTGCCGCTTCTAACTCTTCTACCGAAGGTCCTTTACCAGAGCCATGTAGTTGATCGAGTAATTTTTCAAATTCATCATCACTCATCAAGTCTTGATCGCCACCCGCAACATTAGTGGTAGCCGCGACTGGAGCTGCTGGAGGAGCTGCTACACTGCCAGCATCTGCCTCTAAAGCACCTGGTGCAGAACCTTTGCCATGCAGTTCATCTAGTAACTTTTCAAATTCGTCATCGGTTATGTCACCGCTGTCGCCACCGGCCGGCGGTGCGGCTGGAGCAGGAGTGGCAGCTGGCGCTGGCGCGGCTGGAGCCTCAGCCAAAGCACCCGGTGCACTGCCTTTACCGTGGAGTTCATCTAATAATTTTTCAAATTCATCCTGAGAAATATCATCAATAGAGCTGTTCTCAACGACTACAGGAGCAGGCTCAGCTTCTATCACTGGCTCTGGCTCAGGTTCTACTGCGGCTTCAACTATCGGCTCGGGTTCTGCAGCAGGAGCTTCGTCTTCACTTGCCGGACGACTTAGACGATGTAACTCTGCAAGAACTTCAGGATCTGCCGCGGTTAGCGGCTCTCTCTCTTGCACCGCAGTAAACATAATATTTATTGAGTCTAGCGCTTGTAAAATGGTATCCATCAATTCAGCAGTTACTGAACGCTGTCCATTTCGCAATATATCAAACACGTTTTCTGCACCATGACAAGCATCGACTAGCTCTGTCAAAGCAAGGAATCCTGCACCACCTTTTACAGTATGGAACCCTCTAAAAATCGCATTCAGTAATTCTGTGTCTTCAGGATTGTTCTCAAGCTCAATCAATTGCTCTGACAGCAATTCTAAGATTTCACCAGCTTCTACCAAAAAGTCCTGTAGAATTTCTTCGTCTAACTCATAGCTCATATATTACCCTTAGAATCCGAGACTCGATAATAAATCATCTACATCATCTTGAGATGCAACGGCATCTTCACGCTCATGGGCGTTCATAATTGGCCCTTCTGCTTCAACTGACGTTTTTTTCGACTCTTCTGACTGCGTTTCTGCTTCCACACCAAATGTCGATATTATTTCAACGAGTCTATCTTCAACTTCTCTCACCAGCGTGATTACGCGTGTAATAATCTGTCCTGTTAAATCTTGAAAGTCTTGCGCCATCAATATTTCAGTTAGCTGGCTTCTTAGTTCGGTGCTATCACCTTCCACTTGAACCAGCAAATGATCAATCTCATGACAAAGCGTTTTAAATTCTGATAATTCAATACGACCTTTCATGAGGGCGTTCCATGTTGGCCTTACTTTTAAGAGACATTCGTGCAAATTATCTGCTATCGGCAGAGACGCCTCAACTGCATCCATGGTACGGTTAGCGGCAAGTTCGGTTTTTGCCATGACATACTCAAGTCTATCTCGAGCATCTGGAATTTCTTCATTCGCAATCTCATTCATCCTTGAGTCAAATTTGAATTGACCTAAAGCGTCATGCAGATCGCGAGTCAAAGACCCCACCTCTTTGAGCATGGGATTCTCTGCCGCCTGAGAAATCGACAACAGTATTTGATCCGCTTCGTCTTGCTTACCTTCTTCAAGTAAGGAGACCAGTTCTTTTGCCTGCTCTAAAGAAATCATCTTAATCAAATCCTTTTACGCTAGTTATTATTAATCTTTGCGTATCAAAGAGTTATAAGCGCTCAAAAATCTTATCAAGCTTTTCTTTTAAAGTTGCGGCGGTAAATGGCTTCACGATGTAGCCGTTAACACCAGCTTGGGCAGCCTCAATAATCTGCTCACGTTTCGCTTCAGCAGTAATCATTAGAACTGGCAGGTGTTTTAGCTCAGCGTCTGCTCGAATGTTTTTTAGCAGATCAATACCTTGCATACCTGGCATGTTCCAATCAGTCACCACAAAGTCAAATTCACCTTTCTTCAACATAGGCAGCGCAGTCAAGCCATCATCCGCTTCTTGAGTATTGTTAAAGCCCAAGTCACGTAACAGGTTTTTTACTATTCGGCGCATTGTTGAGAAATCATCAACAATGAGGATCTTCATGTTTTTATTCAAAATTACCTCCACTGAGGTTCAAGTCAGTGTAATTAATCGTCTTTCGTCCAAGCACTAAGTTTAGCGCGTAAACGTTGCATTGATTGGCTATGTATTTGGCTTACACGAGATTCGCTTACACCTAATACTTCTCCAATTTCTTTTAAATTTAGCTCTTCATCGTAATAAAGTGAAAGAACTAATGCTTCTCTTTCTGGCAATTCTTTGATCGAGTCGACCAAAGCACGGCGAAAGTTCTCATCCGCTACTCCTTGAAAAGGAGAGTTTTCTCGGGTTTCTTCTGCTGTTGCGATAACGTCATCAGAAACACCTAAATCTTCAATGCCCACTAAACGTGAACAGTTAATATCTGATAATGCCACATGATATTGCTCTGCTGTCATATTTAAATGTTGAGCAACTTCAGCATCTGTTGGATCTCGGTTTAATATCGACTCGAGTTCATTAATGGCTTGGTTAATGGTTCGATTGTTCCTATGAACAGATCGAGGAACCCAATCGCCTTTGCGAACTTCATCGAGCATGGAACCTCGAATTCGGATACCTGCGTAGGTTTCAAAACTGGCTCCCTTAGAGCCATCGTAATTTTGCTGTGCTTCAATCAAGCCGATCATTCCTGCTTGAATAAGGTCATCCACCAATACACTTGGAGGAAGACGACCAAGCAAGTGATGCGCAATACGTTTGACTAAATCCGAATATTGTTCCAAAAAGAATTCTGGCTCGTTATATTCGCACGTTGGTCATATGTTAGCGCCTTATTCACCAAACGGCTCTCCTACGGGTTCTCGTTTATTCAGCAATCTTTCCACAAAAAATTCCAAATGACCACTAGGAGTTTTCGGAATCGGCCAAGTTAATGCTTTATTCGCCAACGAGCTCAGTGCTAAAGCAGCTGGAGATCGAGGAAAAGCATCGACGACGATACGTTGTTTCTTTACCGCTTGACGTACTTTATCATCTAATGGGATACATGCTACGAGTTCAAGGCTAACATTCAAGAATCGCTCTGTGACCAAGGTCAACTTTGCAAACAATTCTCTGCCTTCTCGGTAACTTCTGACCATATTTGCAACAATTTTAAAGCGTTGCACATCATGCTCACGACTCAATAGCTTAATTAATGCATATGCATCAGTGATCGAAGTCGGTTCATCACACACCACAACCAACACATCTTGGGCGGCACGGGAAAAACTGACAACCATATCCGAAATACCTGCTGCGGTATCGATAATTAACACGTCCATCTCTTCTTCTAGAGACCCAAATGCTCGTATTAATCCCGCATGCTGAGCATGACTCAGTTCTGTCATACTTTGAGTACCAGATGTTGCAGGTACAATTTTAATTCCGTGAGGGCCTTCCACAATACAATCTTTTAGCTCACACTCTCCGGCTAAAACATGCCCTAAGTTTCTGGTTGCTCTAAGGCCTAACATCACATCTACATTAGCTAAACCTAAATCTGCATCAAGTACCATGACTTTCTTACCTTGACGCGCCATAGAAATGGCTAAACTCAGTGCTACATTTGATTTTCCTACACCACCTTTTCCTCCGGTGACAGAAATAACTTTAGTCAATGTTGGCTGCGTAAGTCGACGCAGGCCGCTTGCTTGATCTTGCATATTGTCATTCATCATAGTCATCTGCCGCCTAGAGTCCTTCTGCATCACTGGTCCAGTAATGCGGTTCATCTTCTGTTGACTTCTCTAGCAGATCGTTGGCTTTAGCAACGATATACTTTGGCTGAGCAATCACTATATCCTCTGGTACTCTCTGTCCGTTGGCCACATAGGCAACGGGAAGTACATTTTGAATTATCACGTTTATGAATTCACCTAGGCTTAAGGATTCGTCTATCTTGGTTAAAATACAGCCAGATAAAGGAATTCGTTTAAAATGATCTATGGTTTCTTGCAATACTTGTCGTTGTGCCGTTGCAGGAAGTACAAGATAACTACTGATCACCGCCCCACTATCTTGCATCAGCGTATCGAGCTGTTCGGACAACCTAACATCACGTTGTCCCATACCCGCTGTATCCACTAATACCAACTTTCTATTACGTAGTTGATATATTACTTCGGCTAACTCCTCAGAATCTTTAGCAATTCTTACAGGACAACCCATAATTCTTCCATAAATCGCTAACTGCTCATGCGCACCGATGCGATATGTGTCGGTAGTAACCAGTGCAACATTGTCTGGACCAAACTCCATCGCTGCTCGAGCAGCCAGTTTTGCTATCGTCGTTGTTTTTCCTACTCCAGTAGGACCAAGCAAGGCAACCACACCACCTTTTTTCAGAATATCTGATTTGGTTACCGCGATTTGGTCTGAAATCAATCCCAACAGAGCTTTCCAAGCTTGAGCTGGCGGTGTGTCTTCTGGGATATAGCAAGCGAGTTGATCAGAAAGTTCAGACGCCAATCCCATACGTTCAAGCCGCTTAATCAGCATAGCCCGAAGTGGTTCACGTCTTTCTACCTCTTGCCACATCAACCCAGACACTTGGTGCTCTAGCAAGCGTCGAATAGACATCATCTCTTCGCGCATTGACTCGAGTTCTTGAGTGGTTTCAGCGTCACTGTGTTCTTGTCTGATATTTTTGTCGTAGCGAGTCGGATCCAATTTTGCTTTTGGACGTTCTGCGTCTCTATCCTCGGCAATTAATCTTGCTAAACCTGACTCTTCAGATAGTGATGACGAGATAGCACCTTTTGATTGTGCATTTCTGCCCGTCGCAGCATCTTGTCCATTGCCCTGTCTTTTTAGCAGTGCGGAAAGAGAATCGGCTTCATTGGCAAACGACTCATCTGCCTGACTATATTGCTTAAGCATATTAGCAAATCGCTTGGTTTGTGAAGCTGTCGCTTTGCTGCTGCCTTGCAAGCTCACTCTATCATCTTGTAAGCGACGTTCCGTCTGAGCATCTATCGACGATGATTGAGAATGGTTATTGTATCGAGAGGCCATCTGTTGAGGCGCAGGAGAGGGCTGATTTGCCTGAGATGCAGGGTTTCCATCACCATCAACTGCCGCAACGATTTCGACACCGCCGGTGACCTTTTTGTTAGACATAATCACCGCTTCCGCACCCAGTTCTTCCTTAACCTGAAGAAGTGCTAGTCTCATGTCTTTTGCAAAAAAACGTTTTATTTTCAATGTACTTGTCCAAGGTTAATTCGTACTAAACCTAATTACCAACTGCTTGCACAATTCGTATCTGCTTTTCATCAGGAATCTCTTGATAGGAAAGCACTCGTAGGTTTGGAATTGTATTCTTAACAAATTTCGCTAATGTCGTTCTTAATACACCAGAGGTAAGCAGTACAGCAGGCTCACCTTTAAGTTCTTGTTCTTGCGTGGCATTACTGAGAGATGATTGCAACCTTTCTGCCAATCCTGGCTCAATACCTGTTGATTCGCCCCCCGACGCCTGCATAGTTTGATGCAATATTTGTTCCAGCTCAGGGATTAATGTAATTACCGGCAGTTCAGGCTCTATACCATTGATTTCTTGGACGATTAAACGCTTAAGGGCGATACGAACCGCGGCGGTTAATATGTCAGGTTCTTGACTCTTTGGCGCATACTCAGACAAGGTTTGTACAATAGTGCGGATATCTCGGATAGGGATCGCTTCATGTAATAGGTTCTGCAACACTTTAACCACAGCACCCAATGAAAGCTGATCCGGCACAAAGCCTTCCACCAACTTAGGCGTAGATCGACTAAGCATTTCTAGTAAATTCTGCACTTCTTCATGGCCAATTAACTGAGCAGCATTGTTGGTGAGGAGTTGACTTAAGTGAGTAGCCAATACAGTCGCGGAATCCACCACTGTATAGCCGAGCGCTTGAGCATGTTCCCGCTGCTCCTCAGCAATCCAAATAGCTTCAAGACCAAACGCGGGGTCAACCGTTGGTTCCCCTTCGACCATGCCATAAACCTGACCGGGATTGATCGCTAGCTCTTGATCGGGTCTAATCTCGGCTTCACCGACAGCAACCCCCATTAACGTTATTCGGTAGCTATTCGGCGTTAGTTCAAGATTATCTCGAATATGAACCGCAGGTACTAAGAAACCAAAGTCTTGCGACAGTTTTTTCCTTACCCCTTTTACCCTTTCAAGCAGTTCACCACCTTGATCTCTATCGACCATAGGGATTAAACGATAGCCTACCTCTAAGCCAATAATATCCACTGGCTGAACATCGTCCCATGACAGCTCTTTTTGATTTTGCGCTTCGGTATCTTGTGGTTTAGGCAGTGCTGGCTTATCCGCTTCTTTCTTCTGTTTTTTGTACTGCCAATAAGCAACACCACCGGCTATTGCACTTAACAGCAAAAAGGCAAAATGAGGCATGCCCGGTACAACACCCATCACGCCCAATATGGCAGAAGTGATCACCAAGGCTTTGGGGTTGTCAAACATCTGAAAGACCATCTGCTGGCCCATATCTTCATCTGTATTTTGACGGGTTACCATAATGGCAGCGGATATAGAGAGTAATAGCGATGGAATTTGGGCAACCAAACCATCACCAATAGTTAACAGGGTATAAATTTCAATGGCATTTTGAAAACCCAAATCAAACTGCACCATACCGATGCTTAAACCGCCAATAATGTTTATAAACAGAATTAAAATACCGGCGATGGCATCGCCTTTAACGAACTTAGAAGCACCATCCATAGAACCATAAAAGTCCGCTTCTTTTGTGACTTCAAAGCGACGAGTTCTTGCTTGTTCTTGATCGATTAACCCGGCATTTAAATCTGCGTCAATTGCCATCTGCTTACCTGGCAAGGCATCTAACGTAAAGCGAGCACTTACTTCTGAGATACGACCTGCACCCTTTGTTACCACCATGAAGTTGATGATCATCAGGATCAGGAAGACCACTAAACCTACCGCATAGTTACCACCAATAACCACGCTACCAAACGCTTCGATAACATTACCCGCGGCGTTACCTCCTTCATGCCCATACAGTAAAACCACCCGTGTTGATGCCACGTTTAACGCTAAACGTAATAGTGTTGCAACCAACAATACGGTCGGGAAAGCAGCAAAATCTAGCGGGCGTCGTGTATAAATTGTCACCAGTAATACCACCATGGATAAGGCGATATTAAAAGTGAACGAGAGATCGAGTAGTAGCGGTGGAATGGGCAGTATGATCATGCCAAGCGCAGCTAATACCAATATTGGCGCACCAACTGCGGGTAAAGTCTTACTCGATATTGATGTTAATTTATTTGAAACAGGTAGAGAAAATTTCATTATTTAGCAGCGCTTAATCTTTGAACGAAAAATAGTTAAATCAATACTTTGCACTACACATGCAAGTATCAGACCATATGATTCGTCAAATAAATGACAAGCTAGTAGGGTCTAACCATCAGTACTTATAATCGGCAGGGATAGGCATGTTATCTTCAGTAAGGACAGGACGTTGACCGCCGCTTTTTCTGAACTGTTTAAGCTGAAACACATAAGCCAACACCTGAGCTACTGCGGTAAATAAGCCATCAGGTATTTGCTGTTCAAGTTCAGTGGAGTTATACAGCGCACGGGCCAGTGGAGGAGCAGGTATTACATAGATATCGTGTTCTCGCGCTACTTCTCGAATTTTAAGCGCCATATGATCCACCCCTTTCGCCACCACAACAGGTGCTTTGTCGGTCAGGGAGTCATATCTTAAGGCGACAGAAAAATGCTCTGGGTTGGTGACAATAACATCAGCGGTTGGAACATCTGCCATCATCCTTCGCTGAGCTGCTTCCCTTTGCAGCATACGGATACGCCCTTTAACTTCCGGCTTACCTTCCGTCTCTTTATATTCATCTTTCACTTCTTGCTTGGTCATCTTTAGCTGATCAGCGTGTTGCCAAATTTGAAACGGAATATCTATCGCCACCACCACCAGCAATGAGCAGCTAATTAACAGTATAAAGTTGAGTAGAATCTCCAAGGCGTGGAAAATATTTTGTGGGAAGACATCTAAACTAAGCTGAAAAAGATCGACTTTTGATGCATTAATCAGATAAAAAGCCACACCAGCAACCAAGGCAACTTTCAATATAGACTTAATCAGCTCAACCCAACTCTGTAAACCAACCATTCTTTTGAGACCACTGAGTGGGTTCATTTTAGAAGGTTTTGGCATTGCTGCTTCAATAGAAAAGTTTACCCCTCCTACACCGGCTGTACCGACTAAAGCAGCAATAAAAAGAGTAATGAGTATTAAAACAAGCGGCAGTATCAAGTGAACGAGAGCCCCCGAAACGATATCAAACAGTTTACCGCTATCAAAAATCTCTTCTCGACTAAGAGTAAAAAATCGTCCCATTATGGTAAAAAGCCCCTTAGCGAGTTTTTCACCAAACATCATTAAAGAGAGTGCGCCGACGATCAATACAGATACCGATGCAAGCTCCTTAGAGCGTGCTATCTGCCCTTTTTCTCTCGCTTGTTGCAACCGCCTGGGCGTGGCGTCTTCAGTACGTTCCTGACCGTCAGATTCTGCCACGTTAGCACTCCATCTTAATCAATGTACAAAGTTGCTGTTCACCTTGCATCCAATAGAGATCATAGTGGCTAAACAGTCCAAGCATTAAATACCAACATAGAAGCAAGCCGATCACTAACGCAAAGGCAAAACCTAATGAGAAGATATTTAGCTGAGGAGCCGCACGAGTCATTACACCAAACGAGAGGTTTATCGTCAGCAGCGCAATAATACCCGATAGAGACATACTCAATGCCGTCTTAAACATGGTCGACATCCACAGAGCCATCTCGCGATAATCCACATTCGTCAGCGCTCCACTGCCAATGGGTAAGGTTTTAAAGCTAATTACCACAAACTGGATAAGCTGCAAATGGCCATTGGTGGCCAAGAAAAACATGGTCGCTAAAAATAGAAATAACTGACCCAATAGCGGCGTATTTTGACCATTAGCAGGGTCCACCATTGAAGCGAAACCCAAGCTGGATTGCATACCCAGTATTTGCCCCAACATGACGAAGGTCTGGCTGATAAACTGCGTCACCATCCCCATCGCCACACCAATGATGATCTGCTCAAATGTGACCACAAAGCCTTGAAAAGAGAGTAATGCAATACCCTGTGGCACCGCAGGAATGGCAGCAGAGACTCCAAGCGTGATTGCTAGCCCCATATAAAGCCGGATTCGGGTTGAGACGTATCTTGCCCCTGTCACCGTCATCACCATTAACATCGCTGCGATACGGGTATAAGGCCAGAAGTAGTTGGCTATCCAGTCAAGAATGATATGAGTTGGATATTCCATAGCAAGCCTTAATAGAGCACTTGAGGTAAGCGTTCTACCATCTCGAAGAAGAATTCCATTAATGTTTGTGTCATCCAGTGAGCACCAAACATTAGCGCCAATAAGGTTACAATTAATCGCGGAAGAAAACTTAATGTCTGCTCATTAATCGAGGTTGCGGCCTGAAATATCGCTACCACTAAACCAATCATTAAGCTTGGAATAATAATTGCGCATACCAAGAGCAACACTATCCACAGTGCACTTCGAAAGATTTCTACAAAGACTTCAGGTGTCATTATCCTTCTCCGCTACAACGCAAAACTGCCAGCCAAGGTGGACAAAATTAAGTTCCAACCATCTACAAGCACGAACAGCATAAGTTTAAATGGCAATGATACGATCATAGGCGATAGCATCATCATACCCATTGCCATCAATATCGACGCCACAACCAGATCGATAATCAAGAAAGGCAAAAACAGCATAAAGCCGATTTGGAATGCCGTTTTTAGCTCCGAAGTAATGAAAGCCGGAATAAGCACACTCATAGAAACATCTTCAGGGTTTTGAGCCTGAGAACCCGATATATTCACAAAGGTCTCTAAATCTTTTACCCGAGTCTGTTTCAGCATAAAAGATTTCATCGGATCTTGCGCCAAATCAAATGCTTGTCGGGCACTGATTTGTTCATTGAGGTAAGGTTGAACGGCAGTTTGGTTCACTCTATCTATCACCGGAGACATAATGAAAAAGGTGAGAAAAATAGCAATACCAACAATCACCTGATTTGATGGCGTCTGTTGCAAACCCATTGCTTGTCGCAGTATCGACATCACCACCACAATACGGGTAAACGACGTCATTAAAATAACCATGGCAGGCAAAAAGCCCAGCATGGTCATCAAAGCCAAAATCTGTAAGTTTACCGAGTAATCTTCGCTACCATCAGGATTGGTCTTCATGGTCAAAGCAGGAATGCCTGCACCGCCAGATGAACTTCCTAATCCAATAGACCTTACAGCCCCCTGCTCTTTCTCCATTGCCGTCACCGTTATCTGCTCAGCACCTACGGCAGTGGCGGGTATAGGCGTCTCAAGTTCTTCCTGAGCAACAGAAATTGGAGTAAACAGCATAAATACAAACGCTGCCATAAAGGCAGCGAAGGCGTTATTCTTTAGCATTTTTCTTCAATATTTGACTAAATTGAGTGGCAAACTGATTAGATGATGTTAACTGATCTTGCTCTAATGGTTTATCCAACCGTGAAATAAGGTTAATGGATTGGGGTGTGATCCCGACCAAAAACTGTTCCTCTCCTGCCTGAACAACCACAATTCGCTCTTTGGTCCCGACGGCAACTTGACGAATGACTGAAAGACCTTTCTGGTTTCCCATCGCGGGCAATCGCATACGCTTTAGTAACCATGCCATAGCAAAAATGATCGCAATAACAAACAGTAACGAACCCAACGTTGTTAACAAATCCAGCTCTGGAGCACCCGCAGCAAGTGCAGGAAATGAAAGAAAAAGTAAGCTGAATACGTTGACATTAATCTTCATACGGTTATCGAAGCTTCTTAATACGCTCAGTTTGGCTAATCACATCCGTTAAACGGATACCAAACTTATCGTTGACCACAACAACTTCACCATGAGCAATCAGCGTACCATTTACCATTACGTCTAATGACTCACCAGCGACTCTATCCAATTCAACAACCGAGCCTTGGTTCAATTGCAGTAAGTTTCGAATACTAATTTGCGAACGTCCCACTTCCATTGAGATAGTGACTGGAATATCCATTATGGTATCCAGCTTACGACGCTCATCTTCTGTTATTGGTGATGCTTCATCCGAAAGCTCTTCTAAAGGAGCAACTTCGATATCATCACCCATCAACGCAGCCGCTGGATCTTCGCTTAACGCCGCGGCCCATTCATCAGCTAATTTTTGGTCTTCACTCGGTTCCATCTTCACTTACCTACTTTTATCTTATTCACTTTCTTCTTCTTCGTTACCAATTTCCGACATTATATCGGTACCAAGAAAAGCAATATCTGTTTTGACCACATCAGGTCGCTTAATTTTTTCTGATATTTGAACGGCAATTTTATCACTAGCTTGACCCATTTTTACTCGATAGGTCGGCAGCTCTTCGACAAACATCGTTGCATGCTCTGGCATTTCGATTGGCACAACATCGCCGACTTGTAACTCCATTAGGTCACGTAGCGAAATATCACGCTCTAACAAATTCACTCGAAAGTTAACAGGAACATCCATAATTTCATCACGTAAAGCCGAACTCCAGCGAATATCCGTTTCCATTTTGTCAGACTGAACACCGGCATCTAACAGCTCTCGGATGGGTTCTACCATAGAGTATGGCATTACCATGTGGAAATCGCCGCCGCCGCCATCAACTTCAATATGAAATGAACTCACTACGATAACTTCTGTTGGGCTCACAATGTTTGCCATACTTGGGTTTACTTCTGAGTCGAGATACTCAAATTCAACCCCCATCACCGGAGACCAAGCTTCTTTGTAATCTTCAAATACAATTTTAAGCAATAATTGAATGATTCGCCGTTCCGTTGGAGTGAACTCGCGTCCTTCTATTCGCGCATGAAAACGACCATCACCACCAAAGAAGTTCTCTACCAAGATAAACACTAATCGTGCCTCCATGGTAATCAAGGCAGTACCCTTTAATGGACGGAAGCGAACCATATTTAAACTGGTTGGTACATACAATGTGTTTTGGTATTCGCCAAATTTCATCATCTGCACGCCGTTGATAGACACTTCGGCAGTTTTACGTAATAGATTGAACAAACTTACCCGCATATGGCGAGCAAATCGCTCATTAATAAGCTCAAGGGTCGGCATCCGACCACGGACAATTCGGTCCTGCGAAGAGAAATCAAAGTTAACCGCACCTTCAACTTCCGTATCTAGTTCGTCTTCAGCTTCATCAACATCATCAACACCATGAAGTAGCGCATCAATTTCGTCTTGGGATAAGAGATCTGTCACGATAAACCTATTGGATCACAAAGTCAGTAAATAGTACTTTTTCAACCACCGGCTGTCCCACCAGTTGCTTCAAAGTCGCTCGTATGTTTTCTGATGCTTGATCGCGCAATTGCGTTCTACCCGTTGGTGTTCTCAACTGTTCTACCGTAGCCGAACCAAAGGTATTTAAAATGGTACTCTCAATCAGTGGCGAATGGTGTCTAGCCAGATCTTCATTTTTGATCCCTCTCACCATTAACTGAACTTTAATTTGTACCAGTCTATCTCTTTGTTTTCCTGGTGCGCTAAACAGAAATGGTTGAGCGATATTAACGTAAGAAGCCGGATCAGGCAGGGCTGCTTGATTCGCCGCCATCTCTGCTTCTACTGATGCAGAGTCGTCAGAACCTAATAAGAAAAACGCTGCGGCTCCACCAACGGCTAATAGCACCACGGCGGCTATAATAATAATCAGTTTCTTTTTACTTTTTGGTGCGCCTTCATCACCTGCGGGTTGTTCGTCTGCCATAATATTCTCTGACTTATTTAATCGGTAATTTCAGTGATTTATACACTGAATTATGAGTATGGGATACCAAAATATTAAGCGTAATAACTAATTCCATCATCTTTTGCCGCAATATTCAGGTCAAGATTGATGCTTTCATCAAGGTTTGACCCTTCATCAGTCAAATTACCCCTGCCATCTTCGCTACCACCACTGCCATTTCCTGCCGCATATTGCTGTTGCTGACCTGCACTTTGCTGGTGTACAGATGAGTCAGATAACTGCACTCCTTGTTGAGCGAGCATCTCTCTTAATCGAGGCATAGCTTGTTCCACTAAATCTCTGGCTTGCGGGTTCGAGACAGTAAACTGAACAGAAGCGATGTCGTTGTTCATGGTCATTCGTATTTGCATTCTACCCAGCTCAGGTGGATCAAGACGAATATCAATGTTTTTAAGATTCTTCGACATCATCATCTGCACTTGTTCAGAAAGCTTCTCACCCGCCGCTTCCCGATTCAATTGCAAAGGTGACTGAGCGACAGCTTGCTGCATGTCTGTTTTTAACTGTGCTTGTTGTGCCCCTTGCTGCGATGCTAAGCCCGAAAGTTGCTGAGACAAGGCAGACTCTTTGGCGTCGGACTTATCGCCCGTTGCCATTTTGGCTCCGGCCAATAGGCCACCACCGGCAAGTGCCGCTTTCAAAGCTTGGCCTTGGGCATTATTCGCCGAGTTTAACTGCATAGGATTAAACGGGGTTGCTGCTTGCATAACGGATGCATCGGCATTCATCACCGGAGCGGCAGCAGCACTAGCAAGTTTCTCTGCACCTGCTAGCTGCGCTTGCTGAGACAGTGGCTGTTGTGCAGCCACCGATTGCAATAATTGGTTACTGGCCATCGCCGTTGACGCGGAACTGGTGGCCACCTTGCCACCATCAATTGGCGCTTTACTCTGCTCTACTACCGTATTTGACCAATTTATAGGTGCTTGCACCTCATCTTCTAACGATAAAGCGGACAACTCATCTACTGCAGTACCATCACTGACTAAAGCGTCCATACCAGCCGCCGAACCACTCTCTGGTGATAAAGAGCCAACGCTCTGTTCTACTTCTGAAGCGAGAGTACCATTGGTGGCTTGTTGTGATACCACCGCAGCGCCCGTTAATCCAGCCGCTCCCCACGCAATGGTTTGATCTTTATTGTTCTCCCCTTTCAAATGGTCAAGATCAATAGGCACTTTCTCACTATTTGAAACGGTTGAACTTTGTGTCGGCAGAAGCGGTTCAGCATTGTCTTGATGAATGTTAGCTTGACCGATCGATTCAGGATTAATCGCTTGTTGGCCGAGAGTTGCTGAGTTGGCATCGGTTACATCAGTTGCTTTAACGTTCAGCTCTGCGCTACCAGAGGCTGACATTGTCTTATTCAGTTGCGAAGCAGGAGCATCTATTGAACTCTTATCTGTTGCTCCCTCGCCATTTATATATTTTTGTAGGACATCGGCCTCTATATCGGCCGATTCTGCATTGATACTCGCAGATGGAGGCAATGGCTTGCCGGAAGTGGGATTGAGCACCTGTTTCGATTCATCAAGTCTTCCCAGCAACTCGTTACCTTCACTCATTGCTTTAGCAGCTTTATCTGGTTCGGTAATTGTTTTATCCAGCACCGACTTATCAGTCGCGACTTTGCTACTCGCATCACCATTGGCCACAGCTTCATCATCACTTAGCGTTGTAGCGTCTACAGATACTTCATCAATCTGTTGTTTTTTCGATAGTTTTTCGGAGCCTTCACCCTCTTCAGCCACGTCACCCGCATCAATGAGTTCATCGACACTTTCTGTACCTGATTCACTGCTGACAGAGGAGAGTTTATCCGCTTCAACCTCTTCGCCGCCTTTTTCATCCGATTGAAAAAGCGCGCCAAGAGTCGATAAAAAACTGCCGGATTCTTCAGAGTCTGGCAAGGTTTTACTCTCCCCAGCACCAACTTGGAGTAAGGTATTTGATTTACCCATATCACTGATCGACAAAGAACTTTGATTCATAAAAACAGTCTCTTACGCTAAATCATTCGGCAGAATACCAATTCAATATTCTCTGAAAAGTTATCTGTTGCAGGCCATAAGCCAACTCATCTATGAGTAATGCAATATTCAGACCAAATTAAAAGCCTGAACGACGTCGGGCGTATTGAAGAGTGGAGAACTCATCCATCTGTTGCTGCTCTAGCTGATTCTCACGTTTAAGCCGCTCTGACTGTTTTTTCTCTATCATCCACTCGTAGCTACTGCGCTGTTTACGAGTTTCAATCCAGTGTTCCTGACAGTTTTCCACTTGTGACTTAAAGTGATGCTCAGCTTCTTTCTGTTTGGTGAGCGTTTCATCAAGCTGAGTTAAAAAGCGATTTAGGTGGCCATATTCACTGGCGGATAAGCCACCTTTTCCTCGGTCAACTAATTGCTGACAATAGTCCAGACGGTACTGCTCAATCTGAGCAACCTGCTTGTAATAATCTTCTAACTCCGAGTTGGCTTTACCTAAGGCAAGTATGGCTTGGTTCTCTTTCTCTTTTGCCTGCTCTAGCAGAAAATCCAATGCATTTTCCATCTACTGCCCTTAGCCGTTGCTGGCTGGTTGCAAAATATGACGCAGCATATTGACGCACATATCATAAGGCACAGACTCTTTCATCCCTTGTTGCAAATACTGATCCAACGTCGGTTTTAAGGTAAATGCACCGTCTATCGCAGGGTCAGTACCGGGTTTATAAGCGCCAATGGAGACCAAATCCTGATTTTTACGACAGATAGAAAGAACCTGACGAACCGCTTTTGACATAAGCACATGTTCTTCTGACGTTATCTGAGGCATAACACGACTGACGGATTTCTCTACGTCAATTGCAGGATAATGTCCGGCATCTGCCATTTCGCGAGAGAGGACAATATGGCCATCCAAAATCGCTCGTGACGCATCCGCAATAGGGTCTTGCAGATCATCACCTTCTGTTAATACGGTAAAGAAGGCGGTAATCGAACCTTGCTCAGGGCTACCATTACCCGCTCGCTCAACCAAAGCGGGCAGCTTAGCAAACACTGAGGGTGGGTAGCCTTTTGTCGCCGGAGGTTCGCCCACAGAAAGAGCAATTTCACGTTGCGCTTGAGCAAAACGTGTCAGTGAATCCATTAGCAGTAATACATCCAGGCCTTGATCACGAAAATACTCGGCGATGGTCAACGCCGTTTGACAGCCTTTTAATCGCATTAAAGGAGATGAATCGGCAGGCGCTGCCACCACGACAGAGCGACGTCTGCCATCTTCACCCAGAATCTCTTCAATAAACTCTTTTACTTCACGGCCACGTTCACCAATTAACCCAACAACCACAACTTGAGCCGTTGTTCCTCTGGTCATCATACCGAGAGTGACAGATTTACCTACACCGGAACCTGCAAATAGACCTATCCGCTGACCTTTACCGACGGTAAGCAAGCCGTTAATCGCTTTCAAGCCGACATCCAGAGGTTCAGATATGGGTTTTCTCATTAGGGGATTGATCGGTTCTGAATTAAAAGAGGCTCTATGGTCAGTATATATTTCACCTAAGCCATCAATAGGATTGCCTACACCATCGATCACTCTTCCCAATAGCTCCATGCCAACGGACAGCCCGGTTTCTGAAGTAAGGGGGGTTACTTTTGCTCCGGGTAACACACCTGTGATCTGTTCGCTGGGCATTAAATAGAGATTATCACCCGAAAAGCCAACCACTTCCGCTTCCATTTCACCAGATAAGGTTTCAACTTTACACAAGCTGCCAATAGGCGCCTTGCATCCTGTCGCCTCTAACGTTAAACCGACTACTCGTACCAACTTACCCGACGCAATAGCGCGAGTAGTGATACCTTGGGTTTTGTATTGAGAGAGTCTATCTGCTAATGCCAGCATTACTCACTTCCCTGATGTCTGTTTACACCACAAAATGATTGCAGCACTGTACGTACACGCTCTTCCATTTTGTAGCTGACACTTGATTCTCCAGCTTCAATTTGAACATCACCTCGATTAAGAGATGGCTCAGAAACCAGAGTCCAATTACGGCAATCGAGCTCTTTTTCTCCATAAGATGTTTGGATGATATCGCAATCTTCTGGGTGTAACTTTAAGGTAATTGCATGGCCAGATATAGGAAGGGCTTCTACCGACTCTCGAACGGTATCAAGAATCAATTGTGGATTGGTTTGAACTTCAACATGCACAACTTCTTTGGTCAGCGTGAGCACCATATCCACTAGCTGTTTTTCGACCTGAGCATTCATCAGTTCCAATGGTTGAGCAAACTGATTTGCCAAGTTCATAAACAGCTCGACTTGCTGTTGAATATGGCTTTCACCTGCGGCTATGCCTTCTTGCTTACCTGCCTCATAGCCTTCACTATGACCCGCTTCTAACCCTTGTTCTTTTCCTTTCTCATAGCCTGAGTTAAACCCGGCTTCCTGTCCCTGTTGGAAACCCTCCTGCTTCGCCATCTCTTTTATCTGTTCGATATCCGCTTCAGTTAGCTCGACAGGGGCTTCTACTTCATTTGTTTCAAAATTAGGAATCCAACTCGGATCATACTTAAGAGCGGTCTCCTTGGCTGACTTATGTACGTCAGACGTGTAATCGGGTAAACCCCATTTTTCGGGTTTTACATCACTTCCATCTTCATCTGGTCGCAAAAAACCGCGTTTTCGTTCATGAGACATATCACACCTTTTTTATGTCTGATAATTACAAGAACTCGTCTGCGCCACCAGAGAGCATAATTTCGCCGCTGTCTGCCAGTTTTCTGGCAATACCAAGAATTTCTTTCTGTGCAGACTCTACATCTGCCACACGAACAGGCGGCATCGCTTCGATATCGTCTCGCATCATCTCTGCAGCACGCTTGGACATGTTCTTGAAAATCTTCTCACGCAATCCTTCATCGGCACCTTTAAGCGCTTTTTGCAGTACATCTTGTGGTACATCTCGAAGCAGTTTCTGCACACCTTGGTCATCAACTTCAATAAGGTTCTCAAATACAAACATAAGATCTTGAATTTGAGTCGCCATATCTTCGTCTTGATCTCGAATTTGATCCATCAAGATGCCTTCGACATTGTTATCCATGTAGTTCATGATTTCGGCTGCCGCTTTCAGGCCACCAATTTTCGCTGCTTGAGCACCAGCTTGACCAGCAAACTGTTTCTCCATAATCTCATTCAACTCAGCCAGTGCTGATGGTTGAACTTCTTCAAGGTTTGCGATACGCATGGTAAGGTCGAGACGATCCCTTTCAGGGAACTGCGACAATATCTCCGCAGACTGATCTGGGTCTAAATAGGATAAAACAATGGTCTGAATTTGCGGGTGCTCGTTAATAATAATGGCAGCAACCTGACGAGGTTCCATCCACTTAAGAGAATCCAACCCTTTTGAGCCCGTTCCTAGCAGTATTTGATCCACCAAGTTACCAGCTTTATCTTCACCTAACGCGGCAACCAGAGCGTTTCTCATGAAGTCTTCGCTGCCCATACCTATGTTGGTGTATTTCTGAATGTCTTCCAGAAAAGCTCGGTGTACAGCCGTGACTTTTTCATTATTAAGATCAGAAGCACGAGCCATAGCACCACCAACACGCTGTACCTGCTTTGGTTCTAAATGGCGGATAATGCCAGCGGCATCTTCTTCGCTTAAACTGAGCAGCAGAATCGCAGCTCGTTCATCACCGGCAATGGATTCAATATCCACTTCACTCTCTGCAAGTGGGCCACCGTCATCACGTTTTACTATTTCATCAGGCATTATTTGCTAACCAGTTTTGTACTACCTGAGCCGCTAGCTCAGGTTCATTTGCCACCAGTGCTCGTACAGCTTTAAGCACATCTTCATCTTTATGCAGATTTGGTAAGTCGATTCCTGAACCAAATTCGAAAGAGTCACCGTTTTCAATATCACTGCCAATCAGGCTGGTTTCATCACCCGTAATTGGCATACCATCAGCACCGTATGTAATTTCATCTTCATCATCGGCATGTGGATTAAGCAGTTTCTTCATGGCAGGTCGTATCAACACGATAATAACGATGATAATAACCAAGGCACTGGCTGCCCAGCGCACCCAATCATTGAAATTAGGGTGTTCCCATATAGAGGCTTCTGCCACTTGCTCAAATTCTGGTTCCGCAAATTTAACACTTAGAACATTAAGCAGATCACCACGTTGTTGGTTAAAACCAACGGTGCCAATAAGTACCTGCCTAATGGCTTCTATTTCACTACTAGATAGTGGTTCATAACTGACATCACCCGTCTCCGCATTGGTTACAGCACGATTTTTTATCGCAACAGAAACCGTTTGGCGGTCAATAACACCGGTTTGACGACGTTCATGGCTGATAGTGGTATCAAGTTCAAAATTTCGTGTCGCTTCTTTATGTACAGATCCTTGACCAAGCAAGGAGCCATCTTTCATTTGAGCCACGTCTTGCGGAATAGAAGCATCAGCGGGAGGCTGGTTACTTAATGCGCCAGGAACACCTGCGACAACATTGCCGTTGTTATAATCTTCTAAGGTGTATTCGCTTCGAGTGGCAGGAGTTTGAGGATCAAACTGTTTACGTGTCTGCTCAACGGCACTGAAATCAAGCTGAATATCAACTTGCGCGGTATAGTTGCCAATGCCAAGGATAGGAATCAAAACAGAGTCTATTTTATCTCTTAATGACTGCTCTTGTTTACGCTCCAAATCTTGTTCTTTGCGGCGAGCGGTCGCGATTGGATCTTGCGAGCCAGAACTGAGTAGTCGTCCATGTTGATCCGTCACAGTCACACGCGTAGGTTTCATTCCTGGAACCGCACTAGATACCATATCAACGATCGAATCGACTTCTTCCTGCTTTAAGGTACTGCCCATTTTTAAGGTAACAAAAACCGTAGCCGAAGCGTCTTGGTTTTGGCGAACAAACACACTCTGTTTAGGTAAAGCGAGCAGTACTGACGCTTTGCGCACTAATCGCATCTGTTCAATCGCTTGTGCTAACTGTCGCTCTCGGCTCAGTTTTAATCGTTCGGTTTCAAGTCGTTGGGAAACGCCAAAACCCATATCATTCAGCAGGATCTCATCACCAGCATCAACAGATTGATTTAGACCTGCTCGGGTCAAATTCAGTTTTAACTGGTTATATTCCGTCGCTGGCACATGAATAACATTGCCATCTAAAGTGTAATCCTGTTTTTGCTGATCAAGGTAATCTAGGATAGGAATGAGCTCTTCGGTTTCATAAGAGCCTAAAGGTCGCATCTCTGGTTCTTTAACCCAGAAGAACAGCATCACAATCAGCGCCACACAAATTGAGATAGAAAGTACCAGCACAACTTGGCGCAGTAGGTCTAAATCCCCGATGGCTAAATCGACTTTAGACGAACTTTTTTCGTCTAAATCGGGATTCTGTATATCACCATCAAGGTCACTTGTCGCAGCAAGTGCACCACTGCCAGCAGAATCGGCAACTGCTAAGTCTGTTGATTGTTTTTCTTCAGCCACTATTAATCACCCAACCCTAAACCGGCATGTTCATCATTTCTTTATAAGCCTCTACCAGCTTATTTCTTACTTGTATTGTGGCTTCAAAAGCAACACTCGATTTGTTCTTCGCTATCATCACATCAGACAATGAGACGTTTTCATCACCTCTGTCGAAACGCATTTGCAAGTCGCTAGAGCTCTTTTGCAAGCCATTAACATTGTTAATAGCGGTATTGAGTAATTGCCCAAAATCGGCGGATACTTTTTGACTTGTCGCAGGTGTTGTGGTGTTTGATGCTTCTAGCATCATGGCCTGCATTTCACCCTGTATTCCACCAATATTCATCTCATTCTCTCCAAGCCAATATTTTGACTTTTATTTTTGACCTTATATTGACGAAGCAATTTATATGCCAGCACATATCACTTTACGTTTTGCCGTTATCGGACGCCTTGTTAACAAGGAATATCAATACCTGCATCACGCATTTTTGCTAACTTATAGCGCAAGGTTCTTGGGCTAATGCCGAGCTTTTCAGCAATCTCTTTGCGGCGTCCATGGCACTCGACTAACGTTTCCAAAATAATCGCAAACTCTTGATCTCTCAAATCGTTACCTAGACCTTCTCCACTTGAAAGGGATTTAGCAATCGCTGGTTCGTGATTCACTTCTGCTACCGGCTTAATGGTTGGTGCTACATCATTGGTTTCTAACGCCGTTTGCAAGCTATTAGCATCTTGCCAGTCGACACCTTCTAACAAGATATGCTCAGACTCAATGTTTGTCTGTTCACTCAGTATCAAGGCGCGCTGAACCACATTATCAAGCTCACGAACATTTCCCGGCCATGAGTAGCTCAATAACTTATTTAATGCGTCATTCGACAAGGAAGGGACTGGCAAGCCAAGTTTTTGACAGTGTCTGTCAGCCAAATGTTTGGCTAATGGTTCAATATCACCTTTACGGTCGCACAATGGCGGCCATGCAATTGGAAATACATTTAAACGATAATATAAATCTTCTCTGAAATTACCTTCTGCAACGTACTGCTTTAAGTCTCGGTTACTGGTAGCTAATACCCGAACATCTAACTGAATGCTTTTTCTGCTACCAAGACGCTCAACTTCTCGCTCTTGCAATACTCGTAGCAGTTTTGCTTGCAGATTCAAATCCATTTCGCTGATCTCATCCAGCAAAATCGTCCCCCCCTGAGCTTGCTCAAATTTACCGGGACACGCTTGAATCGCGCCTGTAAAGGCACCTTTCTCATAACCAAAGAGCGTTGCTTCTAGCATATTATCTGGAATCGCTGCACAGTTTATCGCAACAAAAGGGCCATCCTTACGATTCGACATGTTATGAATGTAACGAGACATCACTTCTTTGCCTGACCCGCTCGGTCCTAACACCATGACATTAGCGTCTGTTTTAGCCACTTTGTCGGCCAATGCCAGCAACTTTAAACTTTTCTCATCGGCAACAATCGCATCACCATTGTCATCGTTTTTAACTGGCGCGTATCGTGACACCATGTTTAACAGCACTTCAGGAGCAAACGGCTTGGCCATATAATCAATGGCTCCCTCTTTCATTGCCGCGACCGCATCTTCGATATTGGCGTACGCCGTCATTAACAATACCGGCAATTTAGGCCAGTGAAGTTTGATGTTACGTAGTAGGGCTAATCCCCCCATACCCGCCATCTGCACATCAGAGACAACAATATCGACATCGTTAGATTTAAGCTTGATCAAGGCGTCTTCAGCACAATCTGCTTCAATCCACTCATACCCTGCAAGTGCTAACGTGTCGACTAGGGCTTCTCTTAAGCCTTCATCATCTTCCACAATCAATACTTTACTTTGAGCCATTATTTTTCTCCGGATTGTTCATTAGTCAGTGGAAGGCACATGGTGAAACAAGCACCGTCCCCTTCTTCTGATAAGAGTTCTAAACGACCTTTGTGTGCTCGACATACCATTTGCACAACAGCTAAACCAAGGCCTGTGCCTTGAGATCGAGTGGTAAAAAAGGGTTCCATAATTTTACTTTGGAGTTCTTTTGGAACACCTGGACCGCTATCTTGTACAGAGATTTTTAGCTCCCCTGATACCGGTCTAAAAAAGATATCTATTTGCGAATGTTTGCCTGAGATTTGAATGGCATTAATGACCAAATTACTAATCGCTGAGGCGATAGCATTTGCGTTGCCGAGCATAACCATCTGCTCTTGCTCTACTTCTATGTGATAGTCGATATGATTATTTTTTATCGCCGTTTCTACCATGGGCTGGTATTCGCTAACCAGATCAGCCACTGAAAATGAATTAACCACTTTATTGTCGCCGCCTTTAGCAAACAGCAACATATCATTTACCTGCTTCTCTAGATCATGAAGGCGATCCATCAGTTTACTTTGAAATCTTTCACGAGTGGAAGTAGCAAGGTTGGCTGCCGCGAGGTTAGAAGCGTAAAGCATAGCGCTAGAGAGAGGCGTACGGACTTGATGAGCAAGTGACGCAACCATACGTCCTAAAGAGGATAAACGTTGTAGATCTCCCACTCTAGATTGCAGTAAGCGTGTTTCGGTTAGGTCAGTGATTAGAATTAACTGCCCCGTTGATGATGCCGAAATGGCCAAGCGCACTTTTCTACCATTTCTTAGCGAGATCTCATGGCCATCATCTTCTTGAGGAGCAAAAGCGCTCTGAATGATCGCAAACCACTTTTCACCGACTAATGGAACATCCAGCAGACGCTGAGCTTCTGGGTTTGCTTCTTTCACCTCGCCCTGAGTATCCAGTAGGATCACGCCTGCAGGCATCACATCAAGCACTTGTTTATAACGAATCACTTGTTCTTCAAGTGTTCCTAAGTGTGTCTGATTTTCTTGTGTAGAGGCGGATGACATGTCGAGTTCTCGGCTTAATAAGACAATAGCTTGACATGCAATATACAGACCAAGCTAATTGTCGTTATATTTCAATGAGTTACACGCAAAAAGCCGTCATTAAATTGACGTTTTCTATAAAACTCATTACCGATGAAGCTTGTATTTTTTCATTTTCTCTACAAGCGTAGTACGACGCATGCCCAACATATCTGCCGCTCGAGCAACAACACAATCTTGAGCATCAAGTGCTTGATTAATCATGCTTACTTCTAAATCGGCCAGATATTCTTTCAAAGATAGCCCTTCACTCGGCAATGCGAGACTGTCGAGCTGACCATTCATCAGGCTGTTGTCATCTTCTAGCGTGAAATTCTCAGAAAAAATACCGTTCAGTGCATCTCTCTCTTGCTCTTCAATCGTAGAAGTCTCACTGCACACTTCCATTTGAAATTCTGGGATATCACTATAACGATATTTCGTTGGTAAATGGTTTACATCAATAAGTTTATTGGGATGAAGAATCACCATTCTCTCAACTAAATTAGCCAACTCTCTTACATTGCCGGGCCAAGAGTGTTCCATCAACGAGTTAATAGATCGAGATGTAAAGCGTACGGTTTGACTCCCTTCAGCCTCCATTCTAGACATTAACTCTTTAAGCAACAGAGGAATATCATCGCACCGCTCTTTTAATGCAGGCATTTCAATAGGGAAAACATTTAACCGATAAAATAGATCTTCTCGAAAGCCACCATCAGATATCATGGTGTCTAGATTTCTATGGGTGGCAGCAATGATTCGTACATCAACTTTAATGGTACTATTGCCCCCAACTCGCTCAAAGCAGCGCTCTTGCAGTACCCTTAGTAACTTGACTTGCATCGGCATTGGCATATCGCCGATCTCGTCTAAGAAAATAGTCCCGCCTTCAGCCATTTCAAAGCGCCCTTTACGAGAAGTAATCGCTCCGGTAAATGCCCCCTTTTCATGACCGAACAGTTCACTTTCTAATAAGTCTGCAGGTATTGCTCCACAGTTAATGGGAACAAAAGGGCCATTACGCCGTGAAGAATGATAATGAACATTCCTCGCAACCACTTCTTTTCCGGTTCCTGACTCACCAAGAATCAATACATTCGCTTCCGTTACAGCCACCTGCTCGATTAGGTGCCGAACTTCTTTTATACCGTTACTTTGGCCGACTAAACTGCGAAATAGAGTCGTCTTGCGTCCTGTTTTATAATCACTGCCCTGCTTGCCTAAAAAGGTAGCACAGTGATTAAGGGCGTCGGTTAATTGCGGATAGTTAAGTGGAAACTCCAACTCTCCGATATATTGCGGAAATTCATTCAACTGATAAGAAGGTGAGCCTAGGGCTAATAGTGGAATATGAATAATTTTCTGCAATTTTAAAGACAGTTGACTCGACAGTTCATCACAGCCTAGTGAGCCTAAAATACATCCTGACCAATTTTTAGACCAATCAATTACGTCTATTTCATTTGAATCGTAGTATTCTGCCTGTTCTCCAAGAAAATCCAGAATCGTAGATAACTGAAGCCTTAATGCACTGCTATCTTCAATGACGAGTAACTTTGCTAAATCTTGCATATTAATAAAATAGTTGCCTTTATCTTTAATTATCTTGTGGCTGGTCGTTCTTAATTATTGTTTTATTAGCAGAATAATATCAGAAATTGCACAACATCTTTGTGATATCACTAAACTATATAACCACTACTAACGATAGACAATTAGCGTAGAACAGCAAACTAAAAAGTCCACTAGAGTGTGGACTTTGATGTGTGTTCAACTTTTTAAAAAAGTGGTCATCCTTGCACAAGGTTACCATTTTATTAAATAAAAAAAATAAGGCAACCAAGGGAATGTAAGGATTGTCTTATTAAAATGGCGGTTATTGCCCTAATTCAGCGGATGTTAGATTGTGATATTCCGTTGGAATTTGATCCCAAGCAGATTTAATTTCACGAATAATATCGATAACATCATCGATAGGTTCAGGTCTATTTTCAGCATTTGCTATAGAAATCTGACTGATCATAAATTCATATAATTGATCAAGATTCTGCGCCACATCACCACCATCATTCATCGATAGACAGCCACGAAGACTAATAACAATATCAAGCGCCTTACCCAGACGTTCGCCTTTAACAGCAATATTGCCTTGCTCCATTGCTGCTTTGCCTTGCACCAAACGTTCAATCGCACCGGCCATTAGCATCTGGATCACTTTATGCGGAGATGCCGCACTTAATTGACTATCTACAGATACCTTTTTGTATGCTTGTAATGAACCACGCATGGTATTCCTCTTTTTATAAAAACTGCTGGTAACGTTGCACCGACTTATTACCGTGTCGATATTTCTTCAATTCCGCACCAATTTGATTGGTTGTAGACTGCATAATAGTAACAATCTTTTTTGTTCTTTCTATGGCTTCCTGCCAATCTGATGTTTTATCAAAATCTGGAAGTGATTTCACATCCTCAATTATGCTTTGCAATAATTGTTCCCTATTATCGACCAACAACAGTATTTCTTCACTGTTTAACTCGTCTTCGGCGAAAAGAGAGAACAAAGTCTGATCTAACTCACGTAATACGAGTAAACCTTCCGTCACCTCTTTATCCAAGCGCATTCATCATACCAGAAAGCTGCCCTTGCATCTTCGTCGTTGCATCTTGCATTGCCATAAATTTATTCTTGGTCCGTTCTTCTAAGCTATCCATGCGCCGGTTAAGTGCAGATTGATCATCACTTAAACGATAATTTTGTTCAGAAAGCGATTTCTCTCTGGTTCGTATTGTACCAGTAACCCCAGTCATAGACTGAATGGCATCTTCCACTTTTTTAGCAAAGCCTTGGTTGCCGCCAAAAAAGTCTTCTAATTTGGTAAAGTTTTTATTTAGCTGCTTATCCAGCATATCGTAATTTATTTCTAACGTCCCTTGCCTCGTACCTGTAATACCAAACTCTGTTAACGTTTTTAGGTCTTCAGGGGCTGTCTCTATATTAGCAGAGAACACCGATTTCAATCGCGACTGAGCACCTCTCACTACGCTATCACCAGCTAACGGACCTGCGACTCCTGTTTGAGGATCAACAGCGGATAGCTCCTTACTGACCTGATAAAACTGATTATATGAGGAAACAAACTGTTCGATATCATCTCGTACACTTTGCCGGTCATACTCAACGCCGATTTCAGTTTTCTGCTTACTTGGATCAGTTACACCTTTGACGGTTAAATCAATACCATCTATGGCATCTTCAATCACATTGTTTTCACTACTTAGCTGAGCGATACCATCTAGCATGACTATCGCATCTTGTGCTTCTTGTACTTCTGTCATGCCATCATAAGAGGCCATTGATTCTTCAGCGCTCTTTAATGCTTGTTGCGTATCATCAATTTTTAGTTGCCGCTCGCGCTCTTCTGGAGTCATTCGTTGTAGCTTGAGTTGATACGCTTGCTCTTCTGTTAGCTGTCCAGTTGCAACAGCTTCCGCAATAGCCGCATCTTCTTCGGCCATACGTGCTTTCTCTTCTGCTGTCGCTTCTTTAGGCGTAACATAAGAGTCCGTTAAGGTCCCTGACGCGGAGTTATTCCATCCGGGCACTTGAGACATTTTGTCTAAGGCAACATCGTCTAATTCAGGGATTGGGGCTTGATAGGAATCCAGCAAGGTTCCGGAGGCAGTTTCAGACCAACCGGGAATAGTATCTTCTGGCAGTGTAGACAGAGGTGGAACAGGAAGAGATGGATCTAGGTCGGCATCTATTAGATTACCATCCGCATCTACTGGCATACCATCCGCATTTAATTTCTGTTCTGATGCTTTACTTGGATCGGTTTCCTGACCATCAATTAAGGTATTTTCATCTTGATTGGCAATATCTTGCCCTGGCAGCGGTGCAGCTAATGCCTCTGCGGCTGCATTTCTTGCCTCCTCAAGCGCTTTAACTCTCTCTTCTAACGTTTTATATTCAAGTTTTTTTAGGGTATTTCCTTCATCCGCATCAACACTGATTTTAATGTTGTTATCAATACCCGATTTATCTGAAGCAACAATAAGTCGCTGACCATTTGTGTCATTTATGATTGAGGCTCTGACGCCAGGATTTCCACTCGCGCCATTTATTCCTCTTACAACATCAACTAAGTTAGATTTGTCCTTAACCTCGACGGAAAAGACCCTATCGCCTAAATTAACTTGCAGCTTACCCGGGCCAAATTCTAGGTCATCAGCAAAAGCCTCTGACGCTACTTTATGACTCTGAGCAAGCTGCAACACATCGATAGCATACCTACCAGCGATAGCTTCTGTCGTTGCTGTGGCAGACACCGCATTTTCATCAGAAGACTCAACCGTTCTCACTGCGAACGCTTTCTCTTGACGAAAGTTTGCCATCAGGTTTTTCATCGTATCTAGTGACTCTCTGAGTCGCCCATAGGCACTGATACTAGTATCAATTTTGGCACGATCCTGGTCGATTCGTTGCTGTTTAGGCACACGCTCCGATTCCACGATTTTACTGACCATGGAGTTAATATCCATGCCAGATGCACCCAATGGGTTTACACTCATTCAAACTCACCTTTATGACAGTTACACCGTCTCCTCAATAAATAGCCCTGAGGAGGCAGACGCTAAACGCCTTAGTATAATTAGCATCTCTTCATCTGGGATTTGCCTTATTATGTCACCAGTACTGGCTTCATAAATTGTGACCACTTCTCTCCCTGATTCTTGATCAACTTTGAACGAAAGTCCTTTATTAATAGAGTTAACGAATTCATCCATCTTCTCCACCATTTTCTCTAGCTGCTCTTTATTCAAATCAATTCGTTTCTGAACTAATTGTTCCACAGCTTTGGCTTTTTGAGCCGTTTCAGAGTCGGCTTTTCGTTCAACAGGTTTATCAGTAGATACCGAATTATTTGTTGCGTCGCCACTACCTAAAGCAAGTTTTGTGCCACCAGAAGAGCCGTAAGGCTGGACGTTCGATGTGTATGCTGAAATATCCATACTGATCTCCCTTCCACCTTCTGGGTAAGCGAATTAATCACTTTGATAGCAAGCACAGGCTACAAACCCGAACCTACTTAACCCAATAAGCTTAGAGCTGCCGATGGTGTCTGCTTCGCTTGTGCCAACACAGAGGTACTCGCATTTTGTAAAATTTGAGATTTAGTCATCTGCGTGGTTTCTTTAGCAAAGTCAGTATCCATAATCCGACTTCTCGATGAGTTAACGTTTTCGTTGATATTATCTAAGTTACTGATCGCGTGATTGAATCGGTTTTGGAACGCACCCAATTGAGCACGATTACTATCAACATTTTGCAGTGCGCCATCAATAATTGATACCGCTTGTTGAGAGCCTGCAACCGTTGTTACATCAATATCATTAACGGTTTTTTCTACTCCTCCACCAAGGTTCAGCTCACCAGCAAGACCACCACTAAAGGTGACTTCGCCGTTTTCAACACTCTGATTTGAGGCAAAAACTTGTAGTTTACCCTCTTCACCTACCGACGCTTTAACATCACTATTTTGACCATTAATATAGGTAGCCAATTCTTCCAAATCGTTACCTACTTTGGCTTCAACATTGATCTCTTTCGCTTCACCCTGTTTATCAGTATAGGCAATAACCAGATCATTTGCGCCAGATTGGACCGTCCAATCTGCAGCCTTTCCTTCTTGCGCTACGTAGCTTTTACCACCCATAGCAACATCATCAGAGCGCATATTTCCCATGCCAAGCATTACAGCTTCACCTGAGTCCGCACCGATTTGGAATGACTGACTACCAAAACTACCATTTAGCAGTTTATTACCACCAAATGAGGTTGTTTCGGCAATTCGGTTGAGTTCGTTATTAAGTGCTGATACCTCTTCTTGAATCGCAACACGTTCAGAACGACTGTTAGAGCCGTTAGACGATTGCAAAGAAAGGTCACGCATACGTTGCAAAATGTTGGTGGTTTCTGTCATTGCACCTTCTGCGGTTTGTGCAATAGAAATACCATCGTTTGCGTTTCGGACTGCCATGGTTAAACCACGGCTCTGAGCGGTAAGTCGGTTAGATATTTGTAGACCCGCAGCGTCATCTTGAGCACTGTTGATCTTATAGCCTGAAGACAGGCGCTCCATCGACTTGTTTAGCCCCTCGTTAGCACCATTTAAGTGGCGCTGAGCGGTCATTGCAGACACATTCGTGTTCACACTTATTGCCATAATTGATCTCCTTAGGCATTTAGGGGTGATATGCCTTTTGCGTCTCTCACCTCGCTTGGGCACATCGATTTCATTTCTCTCACTCCTCTTAACGGCGGTTGAAATGAATCCTTTAGAGAAAAATCAGATTTTTTTTGTTTTTTTATTGTTAGTAAAGTGTTTTGTGACTGTGATCCCAAGTTAGCTGGCATTTTTGCCGTTACCCAGCTTAAGATCCCTTAGATAAAATAAAACCCCAACATTTCTGTCAGGGTTTATCATTCTCTTCGCGACTCTATCTAGCGAATAACCAAATTCAGTTAGCCTAGTAAGCTTAGTGCTGTATTTGGTGCTTGTTTTGCTTGAGCAAGTACAGAAGTAGATGCTTGTTGCAAAATTTGTGACTTAGTCATAGACGTTGTTTCTTTCGCAAAGTCAGTATCTTTGATTCGGCTCTTAGACGCATTCACATTTTCGTTAATGTTATCTAAGTTGTTGATTGCGCTATCAAAGCGGTTCTGGAATGCACCTAGCTCTGCACGGTGACTATCCACATACTTCATCGCTGCATCGACAATCGCTACTGCTTCTTGTGCTCCACCTACGCTACGAACATCAATGGTGTCTACCGATACTGATGTTGGGCCACTCATTCCAAGCTCACCCGCTAGGCTTCCACCAAAGGTCACATTACCTTCAACTGAGTTGTTACCTGCGAATACTTGAAGGTTGCCGCTTTCATCTACTGACGCACTGACTAGGTCTTGTTGACCATTGATGTAAGTTGCTAGCTCTTCAATATCGTCACCTTCTTTCGCATCGATTGTGATTTCGCGAGCCGCACCAAACTGATCAGTAACACCAATTGTTAGCTGTGCATCTTTCGATACTTCCCAGTTCTTATCAATTTCGCCCGTTGCTTGATACGTTGAGCCACCCATTAGACGGTTGTCTGAACGCATGTCTTTTAGCTCAAGCATTACGGCTTCACCGTTATCCGCACCGATTTGGAACGATTTAGTACCGTGAGTACCGTTAAGTAGCTTGTTACCACCAAAAGACGTGGTTTCAGCGATACGGTTTAACTCATCGTTCAGTGCACCAATCTCTTCTTGAATCGCCACACGCTCTTCTGATGAGTTAGAGCCATTTGATGATTGTAGAGATAGGTCACGCATACGTTGCAGAATATTGGTGGTTTCGTTCATTGCACCTTCTGCGGTTTGTGCGATAGAGATGCCATCGTTAGCATTTCGTACTGCAACATCAAGACCACGGCTTTGTGCATTCAAACGGTTAGAGATTTGAAGACCCGCTGCGTCGTCTTTTGCGCTGTTAATTTTAAAACCTGAAGACAGGCGTTCCATTGACCCATTAAGGTCGTTTGCTGCGTTATTCAAATGACGTTGTGCTGTCATTGCCGCTACGTTTGTATTTACATTAACTGCCATGGTGATTTCTCCAATTGATTTTCCGGTTGTAACGGTTTCCGACGTCTCGGAAAACCAAGTAGTTCTCTCAAAGTTACTTTCATTAACGGCGTGGCGAATAAATCCTTTAGAAATAATTCCCTTTTTTTTAACTTTTTTTGCTAAAAAACAGTTCAATGTGATCAAGTGCTTAAAACCGTTTTTTTTAAGACAATTAGCGCTAAAGTATGCTGAGAGTTGGTCGATATAGGCGGTTAACTTAAATTTTTGGCCGTGTTAAAGGTGTAAATAGTCGTTATTACCCCGTCATTTCTGAGTACAGAGTTCAGAACGCTATCTATCTATTCAGTGAAACAAAGTTACCTGAAGTAATGCCATCCCTTAGCAAGATTATCCGCACAGAAATAGGCTGCTGCTCCGTAAGCATCGCTTAAGCTGAGCCGCAAAACAGATACTTGGCAGTTGGGAAGGTACGATGGAATAGCAAAGTATTTAAGGAAATTTATCTGGGTTTAGAAAAGGAAAAAGCCCCTATCCTTTGAGAGAACCGGGGCCGTTCGCAAGCCAGCTGCCTATGTGGAGATCGAGAGAAATGACACATAACTGGCTTAGCGCTGCACTTTAAACCTTCCAACCTTCAGCAATGAGAGTGAGAGAGCATCAGGTTTTATTATTTAAAGTGCCATTGCCAACCTCAAGTTACTACTGAAAGACCCACGTCTGTGCCTATCAACGACGAGTAATCTGAGGTTCAACGATGCTGTTACTGAAGTAACGACATTGCAGAGTTTGGCAATTGTTTTGCTTGAGCAAGTATGGAAGTACCTGCCTGTTGCAAAATTTGGTTTTTAGTTAATTCTGTTGTTTCTTTAGCAAAGTCAGTGTCTTTAATACGACTCTTCGATGCTTCAACGTTTTCTTGGATATTAGCCAAGTTATTGATGCTGTGACTTAAACGGTTCTGTTTCGCACCAAGATCTGCTCGCTGGCTATCAACATATTTAAGCGCGGCATCCAAAACACCTACCGCATTTTGAGACCCTTTCACCGTGGTAACATCAACATCTTGCGCAGTTGTATTTATCGCTTCAGCACCCGCGATGCCCACTTCACTCGCCAGTGAACCAGAAATTTCTAGGCCACCTGCAACATCAGGTTCAGCAACAAACAGTTGAAGGTTACCGCTTTCACCTACTGATGCCGTCACTTTATCGTTCTGACCATTAATATAGGTGGCAAGTTCTTCAATATCGTCGCCCGCTTTGGCTTGAATATCGATAACGGTTTCTTCATTTTCGCCGTCAGCTGCAAACACAAATTTCAGATCCATTTTGTCTGCTGGAACAACCCAATCTTTACCGATAACCTTACCTTCTGGTAATTCTGCGAAGAATGTCTCTCCACCCATGCGGTAATCGTCGGCTCGGATGCTGGTTAGCCCCATAATCATCGCTTCACCGGAGTTAGAACCAATCTGGAAGGCTGCTTCACCAAATGAACCATTTAGAAGTCGACGGCCACCAAACGATGTGGTTTCTGCAATACGGTTTAACTCATCTTGCAGTGCGCTCACTTCTTCGTTCAATGCTTCACGTTCAGAGAAGGAGTTTGAACCATTCGCTGATTGCAGTGACAAATCACGCATACGTTGCAGAATCGCAGTCGACTCATTCATCGCACCTTCCGCCGTTTGAGCGATTGAGATGCCATCATTAGCATTACGCATTGCCACGTCTAAGCCTCGTGATTGAGCATTTAGACGGTTGGATATTTGTAGGCCCGCAGCATCATCTTTTGCACTGTTAATTTTGTGCCCTGATGACAAGCGTTCCATCGATGTATTTAGATTATCCGTCGCTTTATTCAAATAACGCTGAGACGTCATTGCCGCGACGTTAGTACTTACTGTAACAGCCATATTTTGCTCTCCTGTTGAGTTCGCAAGTAGTTTGCGAAGCGGTCAGCTTAAGTCTCATTTGGATAAGCACTGACCGTATAGTTACTTGCTGAACTTAGCGCTAACGCTAAGCTCAAATCGTATTCATCAATTATGATTTAATACATTCAAGTAGCGTGCCACTTTTTCCATTACTAATTTATTTTTTATTAATTCAATTTAAACAATTACTTACAAGGTGCAACTAATAATCACGCCCCCTATTTTCTTGTTTAACTTGTCAATAAGGCGGCAACTTTTCGAGTTACATATTTTGCCGCTTTATCTTTTGCCACTTAATTTATCCACGTTCATTTAGCTCGTACGGCATTTGCACATACGGCATTTCAAAATTAGATGTAGTTAAATAGAGTGAGATCTTTTGTTTTTCCAAACGCTTTTTGTGACGCTTCTAATGCTATCGAGTTCTCATTAAAATCAATCACCGCTTGGGAGTAATCTAAATCCTCAAATGCACTTTGCGATTTTGCTAATGTCAGCTTAAAGTCCAAATGAAGATCTTTTTGAATATCTAAGGTGTTCATGCGAGCACCAACATCCGTCCTGGCTTTGCCTAAATGAACGAATGCAGCATCAAATTCTTTTGTTATTCGGTGTAGAGCCGCCGTCGCTGAAGAGTCTGAAACGGACGTTTCTGACAGATCAATGGCATCTTTAAAGCTTTCAAATATGCTAAAGGTTTTACGAGGCTCTAACGAAATAGTGTCTCCTGCGGTTATCTGCCCTTTTAGCTGAATAGAAAGGTCTTCAAACTTAATGCCTTTAGCTGGGTCAAATACATCCGCTTGGACAACACTGCCATCTTGTTCCAGTTGATAACCAAATTTTCCAGTCCCCATATCAACGAAGGTGATACGGTAACTTGAATTATCGGCATAATCTAAATTCGTCGCACGCTCTAGCAATAGCTCCGATGCTGTTTGCAATTGATAGCTTGGTTGGTAATCACCAAATGGGTTATCAACCTGCATATACATTTTGCTTCCAGGATCATTGGTTGGCATTTCAAGCTGATTGGATATCTTCATTTTGCGCTGATAGTCATCACCGGCGTAGCTAACATTCCCTTCGTTATCACGAAAGAACGGCTGATTCTTCGGTTTCGTTCCTGCAAAAATATAGTTACCAGATTCATCCTGACTATTTGCTAATGTCAGCAGGTTATTTGAAATTTCTTTTAACTCTCTGGTTTTCGCCATTCGATCTTCAGGAGAGTGTGAGCCGTTAATCATTTCCATAACGGTACGCTTAGCTTTATCAGCATAATCTTCTGAATTTGCCACCAGTACTTCATGGTGCTCTAAGCGATTGCGAACCAAAACAATGGCATCCATATATTGGCGAAGCTGCTCCGACTGCTGACCAATACTTTGTATATAGTGAGTGGCCAATGGATCATCACTCGCGTTGAGTAACTTCTTACCTGACGCAAGTTGTGCTTGATTATGGAAAACCTTGTTCTCTTGACGGCGAAGGTCATTCTGTACAGATTGGAAGTTATGAAAACTTGTGATTCTACCGACCATTTCTCACCTCCTACCTTAACGCCAAAATGGTGTCAAAAGTGTCATTTGCCGCTTGCATAATCCGTGATGAAGCCATGTATGACTGCTGAAACTTCATCATATTGGCGGCTTCTTCATCTAGGTTTACACCTGATATTTCTGCCACCCGCTTAAGAGCGGATTCGTTTTCTAGTCGAGCTACTTCAGCCAGCCTAGATGCGGTGGACATTTTTAAACCAACATTGGTATTGAGGTTATGGTAGATCTCTACAATGGTAGAATTATTGTCATCTAAGGTTCTTGCCGTCTGTAAATCTTGCATTTTCAACAAGTTACCGTTATCCCCTTCAGATGCAGTAAGGTTGGCAGCAAATTTATCATTCGCAATAGCCCCTTCCGATAAAGTAAAGGTTGTTCCTTGAACGGTAATTGGCCCAGAAGGTGGATAGCTTTGTGGTTGAAGCAGTACTTTGCCGCTCATATCTAAAACGGCAAATTGGTCACCTTTTGGTGAGACTACAACCTGAAATTCTTTTAATGCACCGGCAGTTAATACGCGAAAATCGGCTTCGCCTTGAGCAAATGTTGCCGAGCTTTGATAACTTTGAGCGGCAATTTTTGCCGGATCATTCATCATCACTTTAATCTGTTCAGCACCAAATCGTACTGGACGAACGATGATTCTTTCACCCGCTTTGGGGGCACTGCCGATCTCTATACGCATACCATCGATATAGAGAGCCGAGTTTTGTGGTTCAGCTTTTACCACATCTCCCGTTGGTTTAATTATTGTGTAGTCACTACCATCATAACGAAGGTGGTAATCACCATGTTGAATCTTACTGATGTCATCGATATAAACCGCCATATCAGCTTCAGAGTCAATTTGTTGCAATACACGGTCTCTTGCCACACGCTCTGAATTCACGTCGGTAAACAACAACTCACCCACATTACCTCGTAAATCAAGTCCTTGAGCCTGCAGTTCATTCACGCCATAGGATATCGATGTCGCAACGCGGCCTAGTTCATCTTGAACATAAGGTATTAACTCATCACGCATCTTGAACAGCGAGCCCAAGCGCCCATCAATACCTTCACTCTTAATGACTTTAACGCCTTTACCTTCCACAAGTGCCATTCGACGTTGGTTAGGATCTGGCGAACCATTGACCATAGTAAGACGACTCGCCTCTGTGCCGGACACCAACGTATGTCCACTACCAATATGAACGTTATACCCTTCATTATTGGAACGTGTGGTTACCGTTACCTTAGTATATTCCGATAGCTCTTTGACCAGTTTTTCAAACGTATCCATCAGGTCGTTGTGCGGCCCTGGAGTGCGCATCATCAACTTGTTGATATCGCGAATCTCAGTACCAATTTGATTCACTCGCTCTACAGCCAAATCCAATTTTTTATTGGTGTTTGACGACTCTTGGCGTACGACTTCATAAAAGGTATTCAGGTTCTGGCTAATCAGCCCTGCTTTCTCCATGACGACTTTTCGTGCTCCTAAGTCGTTAGGAGAGTCCGCTAACGTTTTTACTGAGTTGAACCACTCATTAATGTTTTCAGGTATTTTTTTAGACGCCAGAGATGACAACATATTAGTCAGCATATCTAAATGCTCTTCGTCATCTTTGCGAGTAGCGTTGTTGGTGGTGGCGACATTTAACTCATTAACGGCAAATTGATCCCATGAGCGGCGAACATTTTCCACATGTACGCCCATACCGTATGTTTCACCACCATATTGCCTAGGCATATTGGTGCCTTGAATAACCGATTGACGGCTAAAGCCTTCGGTATTCACATTCGATATATTATGACCTGTGGTGTTGAGTTGTCTCTGAGCGGTTAATACGCTCTGAGTACCAACATTCAACAAATCCGATGCCATAAAGCCCCCAATAAAACCAATTCAATACGATAAATACGTTATCTCTTTACAGTAGATAGCAATTTATGTGCCATTTTGTACGGTTGAGTTGGAACAGAAGGAATATTGGTGGAAAAAGGCAGAGTTGTTGCGATGAAAAAACTTGGATTCAGAAATCGTGTAGCTAAAAAATTTACTAAAAAGTGAAATAAAATAATAACTTAGTGACTATAAGTCACGAAATGAGTCTACAAAAGGAGATGATGATAAAAAAGGGCAACCGCCCTTTTCCATCTTACATTTGATCAATACGCTGTTTTACTTTCAACACTTTATCAGCGTAGTTAGGATCCGTCGCGTATCCTGCTTTATGAATGCCACGAATAAACGATTCAGAATCACCATTGTGTTTTAATGCCGTCTCATATCGTGGATTTTGGTTTAAAAAGCGCACAAAGTCATCAAAACTTTCTTCATAATTATTGTAAGAACGGAAAGCTGCTTTCTCTTTAACCGGCACGTTGTCATGAAACTCTAACGTTTGTGTGGCGACTTTATCGCCTTTCCAACTGCGGTCGGCCTTAATATTAAATAGGTTATTGCTGTTGCCTAGCGAGTTCTTCACCATTTTTTGCCCCCAGCCAGTCTCAAGAGCGGCTTGAGCAATAAGTAGCGATGGGTCTACACCAAGCGCCTTCGCTGCACGTTCAGCATAAGGCGTCATTGAGCTGACAAAATGTTGAGGTGTTTCAAACGAAGACGGTTGTGATGCTGCCGAAGAGGGGGCTTTCATTTGCTCAATCGCTTGTTCTGCTGCTTGATTGGCTTGAACATTGTTCACTGGCATATCTGCTGTTGCATTCAGTGCCGCATTACGCATCACCACTTCCGCATCATCTTGCGGCAATCCTGCGCCCAACTGAGCAACAATCATATCCGCCAAACCTAATGAACCAGATGCGCTTATCTCACTGGCCATCTGGTCATCCATCATTTGTCGATAAAAGTCCTGACTTTGGCTTTTCAACATATCCGATTCAAATGCGGAGTTAGCATCACGCATTGACTTAAACAACATGTTGGTAAAGATAGCTTCAAACTGCTTTGCCGCGGCATGTAGCGCGGCTTTCTGTTCTCCGCTGTCACTATTTACCGCATTTTTCCTTAAAGAATCTAAGCTCGCTATATCATGGATAAAGCCAACATCATTTGCATCGTTTATCATGAAATCACCCTTAGATAATAATCAGTTGGCCTTCAATTGCACCCGCTTGTTTTAGCGCTTGCAAAATAGCCATTAAATCAGACGGTGCAGCCCCAACTTCATTGACTGCTCGAACAAGGTCATCCAGAGTTAAACCGGGTTCAAATTTGAACATTTTTCCTTGTTCTTCGTTCACTTCGATGGTGGAATTGGGTACAACCACCGTCTGTCCTCCAGAAAGCGCATTAGGCTGACTCACCTGAAGGTTTTCTTTGATTGCGACGGTCATACCACCGTGAGTGACAGCGGCAGGTTTTAGCTTCACATGTTGACCAACAACGATGGTACCGGTACGAGAATTAACAATGATCTTTGCAGAGCCTTCCGCTGGATTAAACTCAACATTCTCAATTGCTGACATAAATGCCACTCGCTGACTGACATCTCTAGGGGCTCGAATTTTCACCGATGTCGAGTCCACCGCTGTCGCCATCTGTGGCCCTAAAAACTTATTAACGGCATCCGCCAATCTTTGCGCTGTCGTAAAGTCAGACTCCAGTAAATTGAACGTTATATAGTCACCACGGCTAAAAGGCGTTGGAATTTCACGTTCAACAGTTGCGCCACTCGAGATAAGTCCAACCGTTGGGTTATTACCCACCACTTTGGAACCATCAGCACCGGTGGCACTAAAGCCACTCACCACTAAATTTCCTTGAGCAATCGCATACACTTCGCCATCAAGACCTTTTAAGAAGGTTTGCACCAGCGTACCGCCGCGAAGACTTTTCGCCGAACCGATAGAGGAGACGGTCACATCGACTTGTTGTCCTTGCTTAGAAAAAGCAGGCAACTCAGCCGTCACAACAACAGCGGCAACGTTTTTGGTTTTTGGCTTGGTGCCGGGAGGCAATTGAATTCCGAAATTTTGCAACATGGCGTTAAAGCTCTGATCGGTAAAAGGGGTCGACTCCCCTGTTCCCGGCAAACCAGTTACTAACCCATAACCTATTAGCTGGTTACTACGAACGCCTGCAACTTCCGCTACGTCTTTGATTCTCGCAGCATAAGCCGATGTCGTTAACATCATCAGGCTGACTATTGTTAGTACCAATTTCTTCATTGCTAAAACCTTACCTATTGTCAAAACATCGACATTTAATTATCTATCACAAAGAGACATTAAAGAATCGTGCCAAGAATCCTGGTTCTTGCATATCTTGTTGGTTTCCAGTGCCTGAATATTGGATACGAGCATTGGAAATTCGCGTGGAAGCGATTGTATTTTCATAACTAATATCATCCGGGCGAATGGTGCCACTTAGACGAATATATTCGTCACCAGTGTTAAGAGTAAGCCATTTTTCACCGCGAATGACTAAATTACCATTGGCTAAAACGTCAATAACTTCCACGGTAATAGAGCCACTGATGCTATTGCTCTGATTTGCCGTGCTGTTGCCTTTAAATTTATTGTCATTTTTCAGTTCATAGGAAAAATCATAATCATTGATGGTCAAAGGCTTGCCACCCACGGCCAGTGGATCCATTGAAGCATCATTCGACTTGGATAGATCAGCATCGGCACTTTTTGCCGCTTTTGTCTGTTCATCCATCATGACCGTCACAATATCGCCAATACCGTGAGGCTTGGAGTCATCGTAAAGGTTACTTGCATAACTATCATTAAATAGCGAACCCGTTGCCGCAGCGTAATGCTGAGGTTTATTCTTAGGTTGGATTGGAGCCCATGCAGGATCACCTTTCAGCGGATCATTTCTGCCGCGCAATGTATCAATAATACCGGAGCTCTCTTCATCCGCTTTGTCACCTTCAACAGCATCCACTAGAGTCGTACTCTGCTCAACATCGGTTCCTGTATCGTCTGGAGACAACGAGCATCCTGACATGGCGACGACAATCAGTAAGGCTAGATAACGTTTCATATCAATTTACTCTATTTATTAAAGTTGTTGGTTAACAAAGCTTTGCATTTTGTCTACCGCAGAGATGACTTTGGAGTTCATCTCATACACGCGTTGTGCTTCAATCAAATTAACCAGTTCTTCCGTCACATTAACATTTGAGCTCTCAAGCATAGATTGACGAATAGCACCTAATCCTTCCAAGCCGGGGGTCCCTTCTTGAGCTTCACCACTTGCGCCTGTTGGCAGGTACAAGTTTTGTCCAATGGGCTCTAAGCCACCTGGGTTAACAAAATCTACCGTCGTGATCTGTCCCAGCACTTGGTTGTCCTGTTGACCTCTTAAACGGACAGAGACTTCACCATCGGTGCCGATGGTAACGGAAATCGCATCCTCAGGAACGGTAATTTCTGGCTCTAACGCGTAACCAGAACCAGAGGTAACAATCACCCCTTCATCATTTAAAGTGAACTGACCATTACGGCTATAACCAATATTGCCGTCTGGCATCAAAATTTGGAAAAAGCCATCACCCTCTATCATCATGTCCATACTATTAGAGGTGGTTTGTGCATTACCGTTGGTATGAATTTTTTGTGTTGCAACAACCTTTGAACCCGCACCTAACATCAATCCACTCGGTAGCTCGGTATTTTGCGAAGACTGGCCACCAGCCTGATTGATATTTTGATAGAAAAGATCTTCAAATACAGCTCTGCTTTTTTTATAACCTACAGTTGAGGCGTTCGCTAGGTTGTTGGAAATGGTAGCGATGTTCGTTTGTTGAGCATCTAACCCTGTTTTACTTACCCATAATGCTGGATGCATAATTTCTACCCTCGTTAAACTGTTAGCTCATTCTCAGCAATGAATCGGACGCTTTGTCCATATCTTCTGCATTGCTCATCAGTTTGACTTGCATTTCAAACTGTCGCTGTAAATCGATTAGACTTGTCATTTCACCAACGGCATTGACGTTGCTGCCTTCTATAGCGCCAGTCATTATCTTCACGTCAGCATCCGCGGTATAAACACCATTTGGATCCTTACTGCGAAATAGTCCATTAGTATCTTTATATAAATCTCTGTTATTGGTCTGTGTTAACTTAATTCTGTCTACCACTTCCATCGCTTCTGCAGGCGCACCTTGCGGCAATACGGAAATTGTGCCATCTCGGCCAATCTCTACTTTTGCTAATGGGATGGGTAAGGTAATTGGTGCGCCAGTTTCACCTAACACGACGTGACCAGAACCATTCGAAAGCAAGCCAGTTTCGTCAATGTGTAAGTTACCATTGCGCGTTAAACCTTCCTGTCCCGCTTTATCCATCACAGAGATCCAGCCATCACCTTCGACGGTAATGTCTAAGTCTCTTCCTGTGGTGACAACACTACCTTGAGAAAAACTATGCCCCGGACGTTCTGTCATAGCGAATACGCGAGACGGCAAGCCTTCGCCATAAGCCTGCATAGAACGAGCTTGAGCGAGATCGGCACGAAAACCTGTAGTGCTCACGTTAGCAAGGTTATTGGCTCTTAATTGCATCTCTTGCATATTTTGCTTAGCGCCACTCATGGCTAAGAACAGTGCGCGATCCATAGTAAAACTCCAAAGTACTTATATCTAAGGCTAATAAAGCAATAGACATGCCAACTTTTAAAGTTCTTTTATAACAAAGGATTGAGGGGGAATATAGAAAAAGGAAAGCATTGCCGCTAGGTTATGGATTACGGCTTTGCCGCATCGGGCGGCAACAATAGTAAGCCACAAATAATATTGTGGCTTAACTATTCAGATGATTGTATTAACGAATTTGCAAAATGGTTTGAGCATTTTGGTTATGTACTTCAAGTGAACGTGAGTTCGCTTGGAAGTTACGTTGAGCAGAAATGAGGTCAACCAACTCTTGGGTCATATCAATGTTTGACTGTTCCAACGTACCATTATTAATGGTACCAAAAGAGCCTTTATTTGATTCACCCCAGATTTTATCTCCTGAGAACTGAGTTGAATCCCATTGGGTGCCACCTTTCTTATCCAAACCTTGCTCATTGGCAACACGAACCAAACCTACACGACCTAACGTGACATTTTCACCATTTGAATAGGTACCAAGGATGCTACCATTTTCATCGAAATCTATTTTGGTCAAAAAGCCGGTTGTTGCGCCATCTTCATCAAATTTGGTTAGTTCAAACGGTGCAGCAAACTGAGTTGCACCATCTAACTTAACGCTAATAACTTGAGTGGGATCCGCGCCATTTAAGTCAATAGGGTTGGCACCAGCACCAAGCTGTTCAGTCACAATCGGCTGACCGTTGTTCAAGCTGGCTAAGGTTCCGTCACTGTTGAACTTCATTGTATGACCAATATGACCCGTCGCATTAGTAGCATCACCACCAGTAATGTTGAGCGGTTTCTCACCCGCTTCATCACTCACTGTATAGTAAGTTTGCCATGTATTTGGCTGAGTCATATCTTTTAGATAATAGGTTGTCATTTTATATGACTGACCCATTGAGTCATAAATGGTAGACGAAGTTGAGCGGTTAAACGTTTCGTCATCGGTAAAATCAAAAAGAGCGGGGTCTTTTAAATCACCATTTGCCGGCACGTTCACACCCACTTCTACATTGGCTGTCTGTTTAGGTTTACCAAACTCGGCAGGAACATTTAGGGGAGACGGCTCATAAGAGAGAACATCACCGGTATCTGGGTTCACCTGATAACCTAATAGGAACTCATCGTTAGAGGTCACCATATAGTTATCTTTGTTTAAGTGAAATGCACCATTCCGCGTTAGCTCATTTTGAGACGGTGTCATACGGTCTTTAGATACAGCAAAGAAGCCCGTACCACCGATACGTAAGTCCATCGGGTTATTTGTGTATATGCTCGACCCTTCATGGAATTGTTGAGCCACTTTGTTTGGCTGAACACCACCACCTGGGGTTGTTTTTGCGTTAGTAAATAGTGAACTAGAATACACATCACCAAATTCAGCACGAGACTCTTTAAATCCGTACGTATTTGCATTGGCAATATTATTACTGGTTGTGTTTAAATCTAACTGAGCAGCGGATAAACCGCTTAAAGCTACATATGACATTTTAAATTCTCCTATCTAGCCAGCGTATTACGCTTTGCCAACTTCTAGTACTTCAGCAAGTCGAACTGGCGAATTAAATCCAGCCAGATTGAGCAGTACGTTACCATCACCTTTGCCAAGAAGGACACTATTCACATTAGCGTAAGTCGAAACTTCAAACTCTGTGCTTTGTCCATCCAACAGACCTGCAGCTTTTACATTGTACTTGCCGGCAGGCAATGGATTACCGTTTTCATCTTTACCATCCCATTCAACCTTGTTGTCACCAGCGGACTTAGCACCAACATCAAGTGTTCTTACTAACTGCCCTAACTCGTTTTCAACACGGACGAATAAGTTATCTACCGATTGAGGCAACTTAACCATAGCCGCCATTCCCGCATTCTCAGGCTTAATGCCCGCAGCACCAGGAACCAATACATCACGACCAACAAGAGACGACGCCTGTAAAGCCTGATTAGAGGTCATAGATGAGTTTAAGCTTTCAAACTGTCCATTCATCTCAGTGATACCATCAACGGTCGCAAATGAAGCCATTTGCGCAATCATCTGGTCATTACCAACCGGCTTAAAAGGGTCTTGTTGAGCAAGTTGCTTGGTGAGCAATGATAAGAAGTCCTCTTGTTTGAGTTCTTGCTTACCTGTTGTCTCAGCAGGCTTATTCTGCTCCTGAAGACTTTTAAGCTGGTCAAGGTAGGACAAACCGTTCTGACCAACATTGTTGACTGCCATTACGTTATCTCCTTATCCCTATTGACCCATCTGCAGCGTACGCAGCAGCATTTGTTTACTAGCATCGGCAACTTGAACATTCGTTTGATATGAACGAGAGGCCGATATCATGTTCGCCATTTCTTCCATCACATTGACATTGGGCTTATAAATAAAACCATCATCGTTAGCGAGTGGGTGGTCTGGGTTGTATTCAGCTTGCAACGGCTTATCACTCTCAACAATACCTAATACTTTTACTGGTACGTTATCGTCTCGATTATAACGAGCCTTACTTAACTCAGCGCCAAAAACTGCATGTCGTGCTTTATAGGTTTCTTTCGCAGAACCACTAACACTGTCCGCATTAGCAAGGTTACTTGAGGTGGTATTTAAACGAACAGACTCAGCACTCATGGCAGAACCTGTCACATTAAACACATTAAATAAACTCATCTAATTACTCCCCTCTAATTGCCTTGCTTAAGTTTTTGAATTTACTTCCTAAGAAGTCGAGTGATGCTTGATGCCTAATTTGGTTTTGCATAAATAAATTACGCTCCAAATCAAGGTCAACGGTGTTGCCATCACCCGTATCAGGCTGAGTTGGCATGCGATACTTAACATCCCCAGTCACATTGGTAGTGGCAGCAATATGCCGTTCATTTGTTCGGCTTAGACCAAAGTTTGCCTCTGACGTTGCCGTCGCTAGCGCTCTTTGGAAGTCCATACCTTTTGACTTAAACCCAGGTGTATTCGCTTGCGCAATGTTAGTAGAGATAACTTCTGCATTGCGTTCACGCACACCAACTGAGTGTTGATGTATACCTAAAGCGTTGTTAAAAGAAATGGCCATATTATGCCTCTACCATCAAAAAATGACTTACTAAGTAAATAAAAGCAATCTTCATGCCAAAAGTTTAAAAATTGCTTTTTTATGCTATTTCGATTCAATTATCGTTCGTTTTCACAATGACTCATTGAGATTGCACAAATCGGGCCAAGAGCCAATAAATTTAAAATGTCACAGTAAGAATAGTGATAAAAAGGGATTACAGCGAGTTATATACTCATGTGACCTCAAGATGCAAGATTCAGAGCAACATCAACAAATTCAGCTCAAGAAAGATAATTGAAGGAATGGCATTCCCTTTCAAGATTAGTATAGTGAGAAACAACAAGAAAAGAAAAACGGCCCCATTATAGTAAAGGAGCCGTTTAATATATGATTAAGACCTATTAAGCCCAAAGTCCAACTAAGCCATTATTTAAGTTTATAAATAATACCTGGATTACAACGTACCATATCAAATCGATCCGTTAATCCTGTCAATGACTCCGATGCACCCAATAACAAATAGCCACCGGGATTTAGTGAGTTAGCAATAGAGTTAAGCACTTGCGATTTCATGTCCGGTGAAAAGTAGATCAGCACATTACGACAAAAAACAATATCGAACTTACCAAGCAGAGCATAACTTTCCATCAAGTTCTGAGGTCTAAAATTAACCAAACGTTTCACGTTATCTTTAATCTTCATGCGACCATCATCAGCGTCTTCAAAAAAAGTCCGTCGCCTCTCTGGCGATAAACCTCTGCCTAATGCTAGATTGTCATAAACTCCGGCACGGCACATATCCAACATACTTGCTGAGATATCCGTTGCCGTAATCGAAACACTTGGCAACATACCAGGTCGTTTTGATTGCGTCTCAAGGACCGTCATCGCCATTGAGTATGGTTCTTGTCCCGAAGAACTTGCCGCAGACCAGATCTTAATTGGTCGCTTTTTCTCAGCGACTTCAGGTAGCAACTTATCGGACAAAACGCTAAATGGGTAACTATCCCTAAACCATAATGTTTCATTGGTGGTCATCGCATCAACCGCGGCAATTCTTAGTTCACGATTACGACCAGTTACAACATTACGGAGTAAATCAGACAAGGATGCAAGGTTAAACTTGGTTACAAGCGGACTTAATCTACTGCGCACCAAATACTGCTTGCTATCACCCAAGACGATGCCACATTGTGATTCCAAAAACCGGCTAAAGTCTCGGTATTCTTGATCGCTTATCGAAATTGCTGTCATTTACTTCTCTTTTTATTTGCTGACTGCTGCTTTTACCGCTGCGCCTAACTCATCAGGATTAAACTTGGCAATAAATTCATTAGCACCTACACGCTCAACCATTGCTTGGTTAAATACACCACTTAAAGACGTATGTAAAATAATATGTAGATCTTTAAATTCTGGATGACGGCGAAGCTCTGCCGTTAAAGTATAGCCATCCATTTCCGGCATCTCTATATCTGAGATAACCAAAGAGATCTGTTCGTAGATACTGCCTTCAGATGCCATTTCAATTAATTTATCATAGGCTTCTTTGCCGTCTTTTACCAAAATAGCTTCAAAACCGATGGATTCTACTGCGCGCTGAACCTGTTTTCTTGCCACAGTTGAGTCATCTGCAATAAGAATACGACGCACAATCTCTTTATCCGCTTCTTTTTCTACTTGTGCAATCTCTTCTGCTAAGTTGGCATCCATCGCTTCTTCAACCGGCGAGATTTCCGCTAAGATTTTCTCAACATCAATGATCTCTACCAGCTCGTTATCAATATTTGTTACAGCAGTTAGGTAGTTGCCCTTTCCTGCACCTTCCGGTGGCGGAAGAATGGCTTCCCAATGCATATTGATGATGCGCTCTACCGAAGTAACTAAAAACCCTTGTACCGTACGGTTAAACTCAGAAATGATAACGAAACAGTCATGTGGGTCTTGAGTTGGTCGTCCACCAATCGCTAAACTTAAATCAATAACCGATATGGTATGCCCTCGAATATGAGCCACCCCAATAACATTAGGGTTGAGATTGGGCATAGATGTTAACTTAGGGCACTGAAGTACTTCTTTTACTTTAAATACGTTAATTCCGTAACGCTGACGTCCCATTAAACGAAACATCAACAGTTCTAGTCTATTCTGACCTACTAACTGCGTTCGTTGATTCACAGAATCCATGATACCGGTCATAAACTCAACTCCATCTCAAACTTCTGATTAAAAAATGTTAAACTGTATACGCTACTATAAAGAAAGCACACAAATTAGCCCTCGTACAGTTAGGTGTATCCATAATGTATTCTATCTCTAAGTGTAAAGCTTTATACAAATTTCTTGATAAATCTATCGGCTTTTTCGCATTTTTCTTTAGTTTATCGTGTTTTGCTGCAACACCTGAACAAATTTTAGCCATTCAAGCCGCGGCTGAACATCATGCTACTAGCATTATAGACGTTCCTGAAAATGGTGAATTGGTAGTACGCGCTGCAAAGCTCGATTCTCGTATTAAAGCATCAGATTGTGATCAACCTTTAGCTGCATCCTCATCAACAAAAAGTAGCACAACTAGCCGGATTACCGTACTTGTAGAGTGCAAAAATGGAGGTTGGCGAGTTTATGTACCAGTAAAAACGTCGTTATCATTGCCTTTAGTTACTGCCAATCGCTCCCTTGCAAGAGGCGAACTTATCTCTTCATCTGACTTATCTCTAACAATGATAGAATTAAATGCCTATCGTAGACAAGGGTTTACTGATATACAACAAGCGATAGGTGCAAAGCTAAAGAAAAATATTCGCCAAGGAGAAGTACTCGAGCGCAATGATATTTGTGTAGTATGCCGCAACGAAAAGGTCATCATTAAAGCCGTGAAAGGCGAAATGATCATTACAACCAAAGGAACGGCACTCAGTGATGGTTCAACTGGTGAACAAATCCGAGTGAAAAATGACAAATCTAAACGTATAATAGAGGGAGTTGTGACGGGAATAGCTGAAATTACAGTATATTTTTGATTTTTTTTCCCGCAAACTAGATATATCGATAAAAAAGTCTAAAGCTTAGGCAATTTTGGTCGATACTCTGTATACAGAATTCACACATTTAAGCGAAAAGGCTTTTTATATGGCAGGCATTGACAATATTCGCACCGGACAAACTATGAACACCAGTCGTAGTCCGTCTCGTCCAGAATCCGGAGCGTCACGCTCAGGTTCTGTAGCTGAATCTAAAAGTAATTCAGATTCAGTGTCACTAAGCCAGCAAGGTAAAGCTATGGGTAAGCTTCAGCAGAATATGGCCGCACAGCCTAGTTTTGACAGTGCAAAAGTCGCAGCGATTAAAGAGGCCATTGCTAATGGTTCTTACCAAGTTGATCCGGACAAGCTGGCAGATAATATGATGAAGTTTGAAAAAGAGTTAGGTGGGCTGTAATCAGCTCTACAGTATAACGTTACCATGGCAAAACTGGCTGATTTACTCGACTACCAATTGCAGAACGCTCAAGCACTTTCCTCTTTACTTGAAAGTGAGAAAGTAGCTATTACCTCGCGTGTTTCTAATGATATAGAGACATTAGCTAAAGAGAAACTGGTTCTTATTTCTCAGCTTCAGCAGACCGATCAGCGTATTGCTAGCCATGATGATGTTGCGTTGATCACGGAAGATGACAGCTATAAAGATAAAGTAAACCAAATCCGTTCTATTGTTCATGATTGCAAACAGAGCAATGAAGTAAACGGAGAAGCGCTGCAAAGAGCTCAACTAAGCTACAACAAGCTAAGTAATCTAATGCAACAGAGTCGCGGCAAAATAGGCATGACTTATACCTCCGGGGGACGCACCAGCACGGTATCCACCTTGGGAACTGATATAAAAGCATAGCGTTGGTAAATTATTCATATAAAAAAACGGCAATGATTGCCGTTTTTTTATATCTGGAGAATGTAACTGATTAGAATAGTGTCTGTTGTCTCTTTGATGGCACTTGCTGCACTTCACCGTAATCTCGTAATCGATTCATTTTATCGATATCCAGTTCCAGTTCAGTCACATAGCTATCACCAACAGGATAACTTCTCACAACTTCCGCACCTCGAATAACACCGTCCACTGATGCTGATGTTGTCTCTACACCTAGACGTTGATCTTGTAAGTTTGCCCGTCCACTGACTCGCATACCATAAATCTGCTCGGCAAGTTCGCGATAAGCGTCCATTTTCGACGCTCGCATCGCTCTGACGCGTTTCTCTTCGTCTGTGCGGCCCTTTTGTTCACTGACACTGGCGTAACCCACTGCCGTCAATATGCTGGCGGAATCCATGTTCTGTAATGGCTGACATCCCGCAGCAACAAATATAAAAGCAATAACTAGTAACTTTTTCATAGCCACTCCTACGGACGTAAAATAATAGTATTCTTGGAACTACGAGTTGGATCTGAACGAATAATCAAACCATCTTCTGTACGGATTGTATTCAGCGTATCCAAGTCTCGCCCAATTCTGTCGGCTGGTAAGAAACCTTGTGCTGTTGCCACGACAACTCGGCTACGCATCGCTACCACGCGGGCATTTACGATTACACCGCCTTCTTGTCTCAGCATTGTGCCAGTAAGGACATACGTCACCTGCTGCTCTTGAGCTAAATCTTGCCAGTCTCTGCTTAACGCGAAATCACCTTGTTGTGTCACACGAATAGAGCCCGTAGTTTTAAAATCAACCACTTTAAAACCGCGTTGTTGCAGCTGAAAAATAAATGCCTCAGATACCGAATTACCTAGCCAACTCGTGGTATCCATATTCTGCAAGTCCACAAAGGAGGTTACCGCTATCGGCGTTCTTGCTGAAATACTGGTATTCGTCTCAACCAGGTCTTCAGTTAAACTCTCAACAAAGTAATCCATTGTATGACGAGGATTTTCCATCAGCATAAACCGACTACCGGAATAGGGTTCCTTGCCGTTATAAATGGGCGAATATGAGCAGGATGCTATCAGCATCGTCACTGCTACAATAAACCATTTTTTCATTTTCTTGATCTCCAGATATACTTGATGCCACATACAAGAGAATTGATTTCATAACTTAGTTATCTCTCTTTAACAGTTATGGAACAATCTTTGCTTTCTCTAACTTAGCAATTATCAGAAAGTGACATCTAAATCAGTTACCAAGATTACAAGCAAAAACCATACCCAATTGGGAAAATTAAATGAAAAAACAGATAATCAGCGCAAGCATGGCATTATTTACGACCATTTTCAGCACGTTAGCTCATTCGGAATGGTATGAAGCAAGCGGAACGGCCGACTATGTCTCATCGAAGGAAACGGCAAGGATCAATGCTCTAGAAGATGCTCTTTACCAAGGGATGAGGTTTTCCGGAGCCGATATTGGCTCGCTAAGCGCTTTGCGACCATTTCTTGAAGAGAGCAGCAGTGAATATCAGTTCACTAACCATGAAGTTCGCTATATTCGAGTAGTAGAATCCAATGCGGACGATGGAAAAATGACGCTTCGTGTCCAGATGGATATTTATCCTTCGGCAACAGGTTGCCATGTTAACCAATATAAAAAGACATTTTTAGTTAGTAATATCGATTTGGCCTCTCCTCAGCAAGCCGTCATGGGACAGATATATAATATTGGTGATGATTTTAGCCATATTGTAAATAGACGACTAAAACAAGAGTCCGTTAGCTTTGTCTCTGTGGGGACAACCGATTATGAGATCGATAAAAGTAATCCTTCGGTGCTTAAGATGATCGCACAAGATACAAACGCTCAATACATTATCGGAGGGGCAATTACTGACCTTAGTGCAACAGTAAAGCAAAACCTGCTTAAAGATGACACTATTAATCGTCAGTTTGCTTTAGAGATGCAGATTTATGATGGTAAAACAGGCCAAGAGGTGTACAACAAATCTTATCGAGAAGTAGCGACGTGGCCATTCCCTAAATCTAGCCAAGTGGATACACGAAGCGCTCGTTTTTGGGCCTCAACATATGGTCAAATGATGCTGCGTGTAAGCCGCAATATCATGTTGGATTTAGAAGCTGAGCTGTCATGTAAAATTACCCTTCCTCAAGTCGTTGCCCTTCGCGACAATATCGTCACTATGGACTCAGGTAGAGTTCATGGCGTTGAAGTGGGTGATAAGCTACAGCTTTGGCATACAGGATCATTTATTGACCAAGCAGGTATTCCAAGAAACCGTGTGTCTCAAAGTGAAATCACCTTAACGGTAACAAGAACCTATGATCAAGAGTCTGAACTGGTAATCGACCAGCCGCAATTGGCTCAAAGCATTCAATTAGGTGATGTAATGCACAAAGAGATCCAATAACTTCCCGTAAGCAATAAATGCCGCTATACAGAAAAGGTCTATCAATCAAACGGTTGATAGACCTTTTAAATACTTAAGCTATTGCACTGCTCATATTAGTCTGGATATGTCAGTTTCCAAAGCACGATGCAAAGTGAGCCACTACTTACTAACCCCTTCTGAGGATAGTTTAAGCAAGTTTAAATTTCCCTGCTAGATCTTGCAGTTTATCAGCTAAGCCCGTCTGTTCTTGAGCTGCTAGTGCAATCTGTTCACCACTCTCCGCCGTTACTTGCACGCTATTACTAATATCCTGAGCACTAACCGAGATTTCACTACTTACAACCACTTGCTCTTCAGCCGCGGTGGAAATTTGAACCGCCATTTCGCGAATATGATCAATGGATTCAACCACCGTTTCCAATGTTGACTTAACATCGGCAGATTTTTCAACACTTGATGTCGCTAACTGCTTAGCGCCTTGAACTTGTTCAAAGGCACTATCACTGTACTGTTGCAGTTTTTTCACCATACCTTCGATCTCTAATGTCGATTCCTGTGTGCGCTGAGCTAACGATCTAACTTCATCAGCCACGACGGCAAAACCGCGCCCTTGCTCCCCTGCTCTTGCCGCTTCAATAGCCGCATTAAGCGCCAACAAGTTGGTCTGTTCCGCGATACCTTGGATAACATCAACAACGCTAGAGATACTTCCGCTACTTTCATGCAGCTCTGAAATGGTTTCAGAGACAGAATCTATTCGAACCGAAACATCATTAATAGACTGAGTAGATTCATCAACAATCTTACTACTCTCAGTAATAAGCTCATTAGCAGAGTTGGCCTCGTCAGAGGTCAATTTAATGTTGGCGGCGACTTCTCGTATGGATGTGCTCATCTGCTCCATCGAATCAACAACATTAAGCACCTGAACTTGCTCTTTCTTCAACAGGTTAGCGTTTTCTTTCACCGTAACCGTCGACTCCTCCGAGGCTGTCGCCAACTGTTCACTTGAATCGGCAATAATGTGCACGGTTTCGGTAATCGAATCTAACATTCTATTTAAGTTATTCGCTATCATGCCCAACTCATCATGACTAACCGCACTACAACGTGTTGCTAAGTCTTTATCAGCGGCCTTTTTCATTGTCTCTTTAAGCGCATTTATTTGCTGAGTAAAGCTTCTCAATAACATGAAACTGAAATAACAAGAACTGAGAAGAATGACACTTGAAACTATCAAATATAACCAGAAACTGTTTTGACTAGAGGTAACGGTATCACTAGAAAGCGATAGTATCTCCTCCGTCAACATCTCTTCTTCCTGCTTAAGTAAATTGATCCGTTTAGTTGATTGAGCAAACCACTCTTCAGCATTCTGATTCATGTCATCCGCAAACGCTTTACTACGATAACTTTCAACCTGTTTCACTGCCTCATTGCTTAAGGTTTTTTTGTAAGAGATAGCCTGTTCTGCTGATGCATAAATAAGAAACGAAGAGAAATAAGTGTTTTGCTCACTCACTAAAGTAACAAACTTGCGAAACATGCCCGGGCCAAACTTACCCTGACCAAATGAATTACTTAGAACCGCTCTTTCAATGCCTGCACGCTCTTTACCTTGGAGAAATTCATAATAGGCAGCCAGCGCACGACTGATTTCTGCTACCTCAGATATAGAAACGGCGAGTCCGGGAATAGAAAGCAGTTTACCGTTCAAGGTCGTATAGTATTTTAATGCTTCACCTATAGGCGTATTTAAAGCGGTAATACCACTTCGCATTGATTCAATCTGGTTAATCATAGTATTTGCAGCTTGTACCACTTGCCACAATTCACCGTAACTTTTTAAACCACTGCTATGTTGCTCAAGATAGTTTTTAAGATCCGCTAAACGTTTATCTGTCTCTTTGCGCTGCAATGGCAGTTTGCTTGAGAAACTCTTCCCTTTTGAGCCAAGGTAGCCTGCCGACATTCCTCTCTCTTTCTGCAATTCATGAACCAGACGGCTATTAAATGCTGATAATTCGACAAAGGAGTATATGGTGCTGGCTGACGTTTTAGCGTGGTTATTGGTATATACTTGCATGCTGGCGAAGTAGCACAATGTGGCTAGAATCGGCAAGACAACCAACATCAATTTTATTCTGACGTTTAACTGCATATGAAGTCCTATAGAAAATAGTTAAAACTTATCGGCACATGTTATTATATGTTAAGTGTACGTTATCAACAGAGTGAAATGTAACAAATATTATTTTTTACAGCTTTCTCGTTAACACTTTTCAACAAAAGCTATGTAAATTGACGGATATTCAATCAGTTGTTCTATTCAATCAGAAAAAATCGTTAAATTTCAGAGCGAATCCCGATATAATCACCAGCAAGTTACGTCCCCTTGGCACAGCTGGATAGCGCGACTCCCTCCTAAGGAGTAGGTCACAGGTTCGAATCCTGTAGGGGACGCCACTCTTCTTTTCTTTTACCAATCTCACTGACTGTCTTTAGCGTTACTCGTTGTTACTATTGGTTGTTTCCTCTACTTCAAACAGGCTCTGTTGATAATTTTTCGTTGTCAGCTTCAAATTTAGTTCAGAATGGCTTACTCTTTATATTAATAAATATGTCATTTAGATAGCTGAGTAATGAGTAAAAGCAACCTAACGACAAATACGGGTCATCGGTTTATCTCCAAAGGTAAAACTGCATTTAAGATCCATATTCATACCCCAGAAGATAAGATACTGCACCGCTCGGTGGGGTTTATTCGCTTGGGTGAAGAGAAAGCACTAAAGAAAGCCATCGAACAGAGAAACGATCTGGGCAAAGAGATGTGGGGAAAACATTGGAACCGACTTCTAAAAGACCCTTTTCTGATGACCCGACTGCCCCATGATTTAGAGCCTAAAATAGTTTATAAGTCTAGAGATCCCGCAACAAGTGAAGGCTATTATATTGCCAAATGGCGTGAGTATTTAGGAAATGGTGAGTTTAAGTATCGCAGCAAAGTTTGCTCTATTGATAAACATGGAAAACTGGCCGCTTACTCCATCGCGAAACGAGCACTTCTCGAAGCGCATAAAGATGTTATCGATATATTGATGTTTATGGGACGCTTAAACAGTATTGATTTAAAGTAATCAAAGATAATGGCACAAAAAAATCGGTCTGCTTTCAAACAGACCGATTCACTTTAAATCATCAGTACTTTTTCTTACTGAGCATTCGCCTCACGTTTAGCAATATACTCTAACGCCATTTGAATACGGCTAATAACACGCTCTTTACCGATCAACTGCATAACCGCATCAACCGATGGAGATTGTCCACCACCAGTCACCGCAACACGAAGCGGCATTCCGATTTTACCCATACCGATTTCAAGCTCTTCACAAACTTGAGCAATCATATTGTGCAAATTCTCTGTGCTCCAATCACTGATCGCTTCAACCTTGCTTAACGCCAGCATCAACGGCTCTTTTGCAACGCCACGTAAATGCTTCTTCGCTGCCGCTTGGTCGAACTCACTAAAGTCATTGTAGAAATAACCTGACTGTTGAGCCAACTCAACCAAGGTATTACAGCGCTCACCAACCAGTTGGATAACATCTGTAATGTCTGGTCCATTCTCAATATTTATCTCTTGCTGATCAAGATGCCACTGAAGATGAGTCGCAACGTAGCTTGGCTCTGATGTCTTAATATAATGGTTGTTCAACCATAAAAGCTTATCAGTATTAAATGCCGACGCCGACTTACTAATAGCGCCCAAACTAAATAGTTCAATCATTTCTTGCTGTGAAAAGATTTCTTGATCGCCATGAGACCAGCCTAAACGTACCAAGTAGTTATTTAGCGCATTTGGTAAGTAGCCTTCATCTCGATACTGCATAACCGATACCGCACCATGACGTTTAGACAATTTAGCGCCATCATCACCCAATATCATTGCACAGTGAGCAAATGTTGGTACTGGAGCTCCTAGTGCTTGATAGATATTAATTTGGCGAGGGGTATTGTTGATATGATCTTCACCACGAACAACATGAGTAATACCCATATCCCAATCATCAACCACTACCACAAAGTTGTATGTTGGTGCGCCATCAGTACGACGAATAATTAAGTCATCAAGTTGGTCATTTGCAATTTCGATACGACCACGAATTTGATCATCAAATACGACGCTGCCTTCTTTAGGGTTACGGAAACGAATAACACAAGGATCCCCCTCTTTAGCATTAGCGTTAGCAGCAATAATCTTTGCATGACTCGCATCATAACGAGGCATCTCTTTATTGGCTTCTTGCTCTTCACGAATCTCATCTAGCAGCTCTTTAGGTGCATAGCACTTATATGCTTTATCATCCGCTAGCAGCTTGTCGACCATTTCGTTATAACGATCAAAACGTTTTGACTGGTAGAACGGCCCTTCGTCCCACTCTAGTCCCATCCACTGCATACCTTCTAAAATTGCATCAACGGCTTGTTGGGAATTACGTTCAAGGTCAGTATCTTCAATACGTAAAACAAATTCACCGCCTTGATTTTTTGCATAAAGCCATGAATAAAGAGCAGTACGAGCACCACCGACGTGAAGATAGCCTGTTGGGCTTGGGGCAAAACGAGTTTTTACCGTCATGTAATTACCTTAGGGTTATAAAATGCAGCCGTTTGCTGCAAGACAAAGACAAAAGTGGCGGTATTTTAGCACTGTGTACCTCTATATCTCAATTGGGATTTAACGGAATCATTTCTTGGTAACTCTTGACCTTACCCTATAGGCAAGGTTTATCTTGACGTCACTAGTGAATAAAAGGGCATTATTTGATGAATCAGTTTACCATTCCGTTGAGAGGACTAGGGTGCGGCAAATGCATCAAAAAAGTCACCGAGTTATTTTCCGATACAACGGAAAACACGATTATGTCCCTATCCAAGCACTCTTTGGTATTAGAAACCACTCTCAGTTTAAATGACGTGATACAGCAGATTGAATCTCTCAATTATCAAGCTGGAAACCAAGTTACATTAGCACTTAGCGGTTTAAAATGCGGTAAATGTGTTAATAAGCTAAGCCTGCGCTTAGCCGAGCATCAACAAATAGCCACATTTGACGTAACTAAAACTGAGCTCACTTTAGTCACAACGTTATCCCAAGCAGACATTATTGACATAGTTTTCGATACGGGTTTTAGCGCCGAGAGCAAACAAGATAATATTGCTGAAGCTGAATTCGTCACCCAATCCACTGAGCAAGCTGAGCAAGCTGAGCAAGCTGAGCAAGCTGAGCAAGCTGAGCAAGCTGAGCAAGCTGAGCAAGCTGAGCAAGCTGAGCAAGCTGAGCAAGCTGAGCAAGCTGAGCAAGTTACCTTACAACAACAAGCCGCACAACAACAAAGTAAAAGTAAAATATCACTAATATTGCAAGGAATGACCTGTGCAAGCTGTGTTTCATCGGTAGAAAAAGCCTGCTTACGCGTGGAAGAAGTTACCCACGCACAAATAAATTTAGCCGAACAAACTGCATCCATATCATTGCTGTCAGATACTGCTGAAGTTCGAGATAAGTTAATAAACTCCATAAGCAGTGCTGGATACCAAGCCTCCATTATTGAAGATGAGTCTCAACAGCAGAGCCAACTACAAACGGCAAATATCAGAGCGCAACAGCAGTTTAAGCGAAGTGCTATTAGTGCCCTCTCTATCGGTGCCCCTTTAATGCTCTGGGGTGTTATGGGGGGAAACATGATGATCAGAAGCAGTACAGATCAATTCACTTGGGGCATTATAGGTGCCATCTGTCTATTACTGCTATTAACTGCCGGACGCAGCTTTTTCATTAACGCGTGGCAATCTCTAGTTCATCGAAGAGCGACTATGGACACCTTAGTCGCATTAGGTACAGGCTCCGCATGGCTCTATTCAATGCTCGTTGTTGTACAGCCTAGCTGGTTCCCTAGCGCATCTCGTCATGTTTACTTCGAAGCCAGCGCCATGATCATTGGATTGATCTCTTTAGGTCACTATATTGAAGCAAAAGCAAAATATCGTACCACCCAATCACTGCAAGCACTTGTCGGCTTACAAGCCAAGTTTGCAACGGTAAAACTCGAAACTGGCGACCAAAAACTGCCCATTGCAGACATTCAACTTGGTATGCAAATCCGAATAAAACCAGGAGAAAAAGTACCGGTAGACGGCATTGTGATCCAAGGTGAAAGCTACATCGACGAAGCAATGCTAACTGGTGAGCCGATAGCAAAATACAAACAAATTGGTGATAAAGTATCTGCTGGTACGCTAAATAATGATGGCAGCCTGGTTATTGAAGCAACAGGTGTGGGTAGTAAAACCATGCTGGCGCGTATCATTAAAATGGTGAGAGAAGCTCAAAGTAGTAAACCACCAATCGCCAAGCTTGCTGACTCAATTTCTGCTGTATTTGTACCAATTGTGGTTGCCATTGCCGCAATATCTGCGGTGGTGTGGTGGCAATTTGGTCCCGAGCCACAGGCGAGCTATATGCTGGTAGTGTCTACAACCGTTCTCATTATAGCTTGCCCCTGTGCATTAGGTTTAGCTACGCCACTATCCATTACTGTTGGAGTCGGTAAAGCGGCGGAACTAGGAATACTGATTAAAGATGCTCAGGTGCTACAAAGTGCGAGTCAAATCGATACCGTTGTCTTCGATAAAACCGGCACCCTAACGGTAGGAAAACCCACCGTACAGGACGTTACTCTACTAAATAACGCCAGTTTAAATCAGTTCCTAACCATGGTTTATGCGTTAGAAACTCACTCTCAACACCCTTTAGCTGCCGCTATCTGTGACTATGCTAAACAACATAATACATCGTTAGTTGAGGCATCTGAGATCGTCTCACTTGGTGGAAAAGGGATTAATGGCACGGTAAATAACGAACAGGTCATTATAGGATCAGTAAACTACCTACAAGCGCAATCTATTGTGCTAGATAAACAGGCCATCAACAGCTATATCGACAAGGCATGGACACCGGTTGTCGTTAGCATTAATGGTATAGCCGCCGGTATTATCGCCATTTCAGATCCACTCAAAGAGGACGCCAAACAAGCGGTAAGTCAGCTAAAGAAAAATGGTCTCGATGTCGTATTGCTATCTGGAGATAACCAGACTGTTGCTGAGCATATAGCCACTGAATTGGGAATCACCACCACAATAGCTGAAGTTCTTCCCGATGAAAAAGCCCTACATATAACAAAACTACAAGAGAGTGGTAGGAAAGTCGCTATGGTTGGCGATGGAATCAATGATGCTCCCGCATTAGCACAGGCAGATATAGGTATTGCGATGGGAAGTGGCTCTGATGTTGCGATTGAAAGCGCACAAATGACACTACTAAACTCATCACCTCTGGCTATCAATAATGCCATTGAACTCTCTAAAGCAACCCTTAAAAATATGAAACAAAATCTATTTGGTGCATTTGTATACAATATAATAGGTATTCCTATTGCAGCTGGAGTGCTATACCCAACATTTGGTTTTTTGTTAAGCCCCGTATTTGCCGGAGCGGCAATGGCATTGTCTTCAATAACGGTAGTATCCAATGCGAATCGCTTACGGCTGTTTAAAGTAAAACAGCCATAATGTATACGTGATATGCTGATACCACCATTGACCAGCAACAGTCGCCATGAGTAATAAACTGCAAACCTTCATAATGTTGACATTGATAACGCTCAGCCAGTCAGTTCTGTCTGAGCCTCTTTTTTGGCATGCTCAAAAAGGGCATAAGCAGTATTTAATACTAGGATCCATTCACATGGGCACGCCTGATATGCATCCGCTACCAGAAGCCATCTTTCACTATTTAGAGGATAGCGACGGACTCGTCACCGAAATCGATATATCGGATGACAATTACAGTTGGGCAGCTACAACCCCTCCACTACTCACTCAAGATAGTTTGAACAAAGAGCAGCAACAGCAACTTGCAATAATCAATCAAGAACTGGGATATCCAGAAGGTGCTTTCCTAACTGCTCCGGCATGGCAGACAGCGTTGACGCTACAGGTGTCACTATTTAAGCGACTTGGTTTGCAACAAGATTTGGGCATAGACAGAGTCATTACCGATCTCGCCATACAAAAAAACATTCCCATCACTGGCTTAGAAAGCTTAGAGTTTCAGATGGATCTGTTCAGCAAAAACCCTCAGGTCAGCAAGTTACTGCTAACAGATACCATAGATAACTGGCAACAGCATCAACAGATAAGTCGATGTCTACCTAAAGCATGGTTAGCTGGTGATAAGAGTATGATGATACAAATAGGCAGTGAAAGCGAAATAGAAAATCTGATTACAGAACAATTCATCTATCAACGAAACCAAGACTGGGCTAATAAACTTAACTCTATTTCGTTTTTACCAGATGGACGCTATTTAGTTGTTGTCGGTGCACTGCATTTAGTCGGACAGCAGAACTTATTGTCGCTGCTGTCACAAAAAGGATTTAAAGTTAGCCAACAATCACAATCGCAACAAATCACCTGCCCGTAAAGCATTTACTCAGAAAGTCACATCAACATATAGCTTAACGGTAATGCGGAACGACAAAGAAGATAGATTGATGTTAAATAGTAAAAAGTAGCAAGAACTCAGCACAACATTACTAGATGGGTAACAGGGTTGTGCTGAGACGCCTAAATTATTTCGAGCAATGACTAACCAGCTTTTGATATAGGCTATCAGCAAGCTGATGGGACGCGATGTTTCGGCAAACAACATCGCTGTCTAATTTACCTGAACTAACCACCGCTAACCAATCAGCAATCATCGCATCAAATCCTTTACTAGCAAGCATTGGGGTCCAATCCTTAAGGCTCAATCTAACTTGTTCATTTTCACGCCAGCGAAAGCCTTGAGAAAAAGAATCAAATTGATATGACTCTCCTGCGATATTGGCGCTGACTATTTCATTGGTGATTCCATGCTGCCTATTCATCGATGCATGTAACAATTGGTTGTTTTGTTGCCACTGAATATCAACTCTTGCCAATTTATCACCCTGCATTTGATGGGTAATATAAGCATCAGAGATGTCACTCTTACCATAAATATTAACGCTATCTAAAGGGTGAATAAAATCGTCAAATATAAAGTCCTTAATCTCTCCAACTTGATTAAAACGATTCTTCTCCCAGCGGAGTGAGCTCAGTTCAGCACAGTTACCTCTCTGTACCCCAATCATATGCTGGTTATACAGTGGAATATGACGACGGTTAAAGCCAACATACAGAGGCTGCGACTTTATTTCCGCTAGTTCATAAAGCTCTTCACACAAGGCAGCACTATTCGCCAGTGGCTTATCTACAAAAGTAGCGATTCCCTGATGTAAAAAATAGCGAGCAATTTCAGGATGAGCCGACGTAGCGGCATGAATCATCACAGCATCAATATTAAACTGAGGCAGTAATTTATAATCCGTACAGCACTCTTTAACTCGGTACTTGTTCGACAAACGAGCTAACGTGTCACTATTCCGAGTACAAAAAACCAGCTCAACGCCTTCAAGCTGAGTTATAACCGGTAGATAAGCTTTTTGTGCAATATCACCAAGTCCAATAATTGCTATTTTCATTTATATACACTCTGTTGCGTTAACCGTATAAGGCTATCATGAAATACCAAACCATATACAAACGGAACAGAGATAGTTTGATTTTAAATGCACTAAAAAGCTAAACATCTTCCTGAGCGCTAAAACACAAAAAGCCCCAACATTTCTGTTGAGGCTTTTTAAATATGATCGATGAAGAGCTGAGTTCAAGGAATAGCCGAACCCCCGACCCTATAACTCTGCTCTGTCACTGAAGCTGATGCTTATGGATAATTCTTATTACGACAAGCAGCAAAAAGCCCCAACATTTCTGCTGAGGCTTTTTAAATATGCTCGGTGAAGAGCTGAATTCAAGGATTAGCCGAACCCCCGACCCTATAACTCTGCTCTGTCACTGAAGCTGATGCTTATGGATAATTCTTATTACGACAAACAGCAAAAAGCCCCAACATTTCTGTTGAGGCTTTTTAAATATGATCGGTGAAGAGCCGAACTCAAGCAATAGCCGAAGCCCCGACCCTATAACTCTGCTCTGTCAGTGAAGCTGATGCATATCGACAATTCTTATTACGACAAACAGCAAAAAGCCCCAACATTTCTGCTGAGGCTTTTTAAATATGGTCGGTGAAGAGGGATTCGAACCCCCGACCCTCTGGTCCCAAACCAGATGCGCTACCAAGCTGCGCTATTCACCGAATATGTTGTTCTATTTGAAATACTGCCAGAGGGTCACCCTCTAGTCCGCTACTCCAAAAATCAGGATGCGCTGCCAAGCTGCGCTATTCACCGAGAACGGAGCGTATAATACGGATTATTGAACAAGACGCAAGGCATTTTGTACGCTTTTTTTACAATCCAGTCTGTTTGCTTAAAACATCAGCAGCCCAGTATAAAGTGTGAGCAAAAACGCAACAACAGAAACATTCATGTAACTATTTTTCCACAATTGATCTAGATCAGGACATGAATGCTTTACACTAATTAAATTAGTTTTTGTCATCAGTACTTTATTAGGAGCAACTATGGATTTTTGGCTAGAACTTTTATTTGGCAACGCTGTAGGTTTGTCTTCGATGATCGTGATATTTATTACAGTAGGCTTAATGTTATTTTTCGGTAGCTACTTCATATATAAAGTAATGAGTGACAAATCTCCTCACTAGATCATTAGCAATTAGAACTATTGCACCGGAGCAAATTAATATTTGTTCCGGTTTTTCTTTGCCTGTTATTTCTCTTAGCTAAAATAATCTAATTCTTCATCTACTGGCATCTTAACCTTACATGAGTATACTCTCTGTATGGAATACCCAACTGAGATGCCCTTATGTCTCATGATGATGAACTTGACCTCTTCCAGCAGATGATGGGAGACGTTAAACAAATTAAGCAAGACACTGCTGAACTTAAAAAACAACACCAAGTCACCGACGCTCATCTTGCCAGACGAGAGTCTGCTATCTGGCTTAGCGAAAATAATCCAGACTATCTCTCCTTAGATTATGCAGTAATGCTAAAACCCGATGACATCATTGCTTTTAAACGTGATGGCGTACAAGAAGGCGTATTCAAGAAACTAAGGTTAGGCAAATACCCTATCCAAGCTCGATTGGACTTACACCGAAAAACCCTTAAAGATGCCAGAGATGAGGTGGTCAAGTTCTTAAAACAGTGCTTGCGAATGGATATCCGTACTGTAATCATCATTCATGGTAAAGGGGAGCGCTCAAATCCTCCTGCAATGATGAAAAGTTACCTCGCAAGCTGGTTAGAGCAGATCAATGATGTTATGTGTGTCCATAGCGCTCAACAGTTTCACGGAGGAAGTGGTGCGGTCTATGTCTTACTAAGAAAAAGCCCCGACAAAAAAGCCGAAAATAGAGAAAGGCATCAAAAACGTATGGGGTGACAAAAATTAATGTTAAACTCCCCACTTTAAATGACAGCAACTGCCCTCAGTTGCTTTTTTTATCGTTGTGAAACGCCAAAGAGAATATTGTATGTCACAAGAACCGCAAGGCAAACGCCTAAACAAGTACATTAGTGAAACTGGATTTTGTTCCCGCAGAGAAGCCGACCGCCTTATTGAGCAAGGCCGCGTCACTATCAATGATTCAATTCCTGAAATGGGTACTAAAGTAATGCCCGGTGACGACGTACAAATCGATGGCAAGCCGGTAAAAGCAAAAGAAAAACTCATCTATATTGCCCTTAATAAACCGACCGGAATTACCTGTACTACAGAAAGAGACATTGCAGGTAACATCGTTGATTTTATCGGACATCATAAGCGTATCTTCCCTATTGGCCGCTTAGATAAACCTTCTGATGGTTTGATATTTCTGACCAACGATGGGGACATTGTCAACAAGATACTACGTGCTGGTAACAACCATGAAAAAGAGTATGTCGTACGTGTAGATAAGCCTATTACTGCCCAATTCATTGAGAAAATGGCCTCTGGTGTAGAAATACTTGATACCGTCACTTTACCTTGTAAAGTGTCTAAAGAGACCAAGTTCTCATTTCGAATTGTGCTGACTCAAGGTTTAAACCGTCAAATTCGTCGCATGTGTGAAGCGTTAGGCTATGAAGTGTTCAAGCTACGTAGAGTACGAATTATGAATATCTCTATTGACGGTATTCCTAATGGTAAATGGCGCTATTTAACCGATGCAGAAGTCGCTGAAATCAACCGCATGATATCCGACTCAAGTAAAACTGAAGAAGCATCTCAACTGGATACCAAAGGCAAAAAAATTAGACGCGCAACAGACGCAAAGCTATTTGATAGTCGGGAAGAGAATCAAAGCTCCACCGCGCGTAGAAACCAAAAACATCGTACATTTAAAGGCAGAGATGCCGATGAGTTCCGACACTCACCAAGTAAAAGGCGTGCAAAAAGCAGTTCATATTCAACGGATAAAAAACCGACCAAAAGAGTCTCTGGCACACTCTCTTTAAAAAAATAGCTTCTTACTTTGAACCACTCAATATCGAACTCATTTTAAGCAAACAGTGAGTTCGATTTCTCTTTTATTTAAGAATCATTATCGACCAAGCTGCCATCGCCTAGCCGCAACAAATCAGCAAACCACTCCAATCATGCGCGGAATATCTCTTACTACTGGAAAATACTTGCGACTCTGACTTTGTTAGTCCGAACTAAACTTAAGTAAGCGGGAAAAACGTTGCTCTCGACAACAGAGCAAGGTCATCGGGAGACAACTCAATCTCTAGACCTCTGCGACCAGCAGAGACGCAAATGGTCTCTAGATTACGGGCAGAGTCATCAATGTATGTAGGCAGTGACTTTTTTTGTCCTAATGGGCTTATGCCTCCGACAACATAACCGGTAGTTTTTTGCGCAATATCTGCATCCGCCATGTCCGCCTTTTTTCCATTAACCGCTTTTGCTGCCTGCTTTAAATTCAACTTTTTCATTACCGGAATGATCGCTACAGCTAAATTCTTGGCTTCACCATTAATGCAAAAGAGTAACGTCTTAAATACTTTGTCCGGATCATGTCCTAAGGCGCTCACAGCCTCTAGACCAAAACTGTGCTCGTTCGGATCATGCTTATACTGATGTATGGTATGAGCCACTTTTCTTTTTTTTGCTAAGTTTATTGCTGGAGTCATATCGTAATCACTAGGCTAACTCAATTATAGATAAAAAAACGGCGCTAAATAGCGCCGTTGTATCTTCAATTATTTGTCCGTTAGCGTCAAGCTTACTTGTAAACCATCTCACCTTTAGGTTCGAACTTGCTTACATCAATTGGACTGTTTTTCTCAAGGTATGCTTTAAGCACTTCTGCATCTACAAAGCCAGTGTTTACATGACCAGGGTTAGCAGTAAGTTTTGGATATCCGTCACCACCAGCAGCGTTAAAGCTTGGTACTGTGAAACGATATGTTTTATCCATATCTAGAGGCTTACCACCAATCATAACATTGCTTACTTTACCGTTAGCAACAGTCATTGAAATACCAGCAAATTGTGCATATGCACCTGAATCTACAGGTTTTGTCGCCACAACATTCAGGTAATCAAGAACGTCGCTACCTTTCATGTCATTAGTTGTAATGATGTTAGCAAACGGCTGTACAGTTAGAACGTCTTTATACGTTACATCACCTGCATCGATTGATGCACGTACACCACCAGAGTTCATTACAGCAAAGTCAGCATTAGTACGGTCCATATGAGCCGTAGCAATTAAGCGACCTAGGTTAGTTTGCTTAAATCGAACGATGTTACGCTCACCAACAAGCTTACCATTGGTTTCTGCTACTTTAACTTCTAGTTGAGCTTTACCTTTTTCTTGGTAAGGCTGAAGGAATGCTAATAGTTCAGCATCTTGTGCAATTTCATCTTGGATAAGAACACGTTTCTTCTTACCATCAACCTTGATTTTCTTCTTAAGGTTTACAGGGATTAGGTCATAGCTCACCATTTCTAGCTCACCGTTACGGAATTCATAGTCCGCACGACCTACGTATTTACCCCACTCATGAGCCTGAACAATCCATGTACCATTTTGGATATCTGGCTTACACTCAGCACCTGGCTTGAAGTTCTTGTTCATGACATTAGGGCCTTCCATACATACAGGCTCTTGTGAGTGTCCACCCACAATCATGTCAAGAGAACCTTCGTCTAGGTAACGAGCTAATGCTACATCGCCAGGAGCGTTCACGCCGCGGTTACCATTTTCGTAGTGCCCCATGTGAGTAACAGCGAAGATCAGATCAGGTTTTTCATTTTTCTCAATTTCAGCAATCAGTTTTTTCGCTTCAACTTTAGGATCACGGAACTCTAGACCACTGATAAACTCAGGGTTACCAATTTTCATTGTGTCTTCAGTTGTTAAACCAATAATGGCAATCTTAATGCCTTGCTTATTGATCATTTCATAAGCTTGGTACTTACGCTTACCCGTCTCTTTGTCATAGATATTTGCAGATAGAACTGGGAAGTTAGCCCAATCGATCTGTTTTTCTAGTACTGATAACGGGTTGTCAAATTCGTGGTTACCTAGTGCCATAGCATCATAACCAAGTTTGCTCATACCTTTAAAGTCAGGTTCTGCGTCTTGCAGATCAGACTCAGGTACACCAGTGTTAATATCACCACCAGATAAAAGAAGTACACTACCACCTTCTGCTGCCACTTCTGAACGAATTTGATCGATCAGCGTTTTACGTGCAGCCATACCGTATTCGCCGTATTTATTAGACCAGAAACGACCATGGTTATCATTAGTATGTAGAACGGTTAGCTTGTAAGTTTGGTCTTGCTCCCATGCAGGACTTGTCGCACAACCAGCTAGTGTCGCTAGAATTGCAGTACTTACCGCTGTTTTTAGTAATAGGCGTTGCTTCATCTTGAATTACCTTTCTTAATTATTCGAGGGGATTCCCACTTCTTATGCTTTCTACTATTGTCGAATTCAGCAGAAAATATGACCTAGTTTAAAATAAATAAAGAAATCATCCATTGTGATTTCATCATTATTAAATATTGATCACCTTTATATTACATAAATATTGCAAGAGTAAATGAACATTGCACACAAAACCAAAGCGAATCACAGGCAAACGGTTTCCTATGATGTCGATATTTATGCAGAACATTCAACAACCATTGCAAAGACTGCAACACAATGACTTTTGATATCAACAAACATAAGCTTGAGTATAAACAGTCACAAAAAAGCCAGCTAATTAGCTGGCTTAAAAATTTGACAGAACTCTTATTTAATTTCTATCGGTTCCATACCTTTAATCAGATCATCCAGTGCTTTCATTTGTGCCAAGAAAGGCTCTAATTTATCTAAAGGTAAAGCCGACGGACCATCACACCTAGCTTTTTCAGGATCGGGGTGAGCTTCAATAAATAGCCCTGCAATGCCTGTCGCAAGTCCGGCTTTAGCCAACTCAACAGTTTGTTCTCTTCGACCACCGGAAGCCGCGCCCGAAGGATCACGCATCTGTAGCGAGTGCGTGACATCAAAAATAATTGGGCTACCGTTTGACTCTTTCTTCATGACGCCAAAACCAAGCATATCAACCACAAGGTTATCATAACCAAGACATGAACCACGTTCACACAGAATGATTTTCTCGTTACCGCACTCAGCAAACTTTTCAACAATATTGCCCACTTGGCCAGGGCTCATAAACTGAGGTTTCTTAACATTAATCACCGCGCCTGTTTTAGCCATTGCTTCAACTAAATCAGTTTGACGCGCTAAAAACGCCGGGAGCTGTATAACATCAACAACATCAGCAACAGGTTGTGCCTGAGCTTCTGTATGGACATCTGTGATAATTTTTACACCAAATGTATCTTTCAGCTCTTGAAAAATTTTCATGCCCTCTTCTAAGCCAGGGCCGCGATATGAGTGTACTGAACTACGATTGGCCTTATCAAATGACGCTTTGAATACATAAGGAATACCCAGTTTTTCAGTAACCTTCACATAGTGCTCGCAAATCTGCATTGCTAAATCGCGTGACTCTAGTACATTCATACCGGCAAAAAGAGTGAAAGGTTTGTCATTGGCAACAGGAATATCACCAACATGGACGATTTTTTGTTCCATTGTAGTTCTCTACTTTTAATGAATAGTTACGGAGTTTTCATCCAAGGCATTTAACTGGCTTTTTAGCAGTTCTGCCGCTGGGTCTTCCGGACATTGATCGATAAAAAATTGATAATCATTTTTTGCAATCTGATGGCATTCCAGTTGTTGATAGATAAAACCTCTATCGCGAATCTCATACGGATCATCAGGAACAAAAGATAATGCCAAATCAGTACATTTCAATGCTAGGGTATAACGCTCTTCCCTTAGCAGCGCACTTTTTAAAATCGCTAACCAGCGACCTATCACTGTTGGGTGATCCGCGGATTCTAAATGCTCAGATTTCAGTTCCGCAAGTGGCCCTTCATGCCCAATAAGCCACGCACGCAAAATGTGCTCAGCAACATATTCACCGTTATAAGGGTTGATATATTGTGGTCGTTCATCAAACCAAGTGACTTTAACGATAAATTGCGTTGGGAAGGTAATTCCTTCCAAGGGAAACCCTAGCTTCCGACCAAAATAGAGCAACAGCGCACCAAGGCTAACTGGGATGCCTTTTTTGCGTTGCAATACTTTATCTATAAAGGCATTTTCAGATGAGAAGTACGCTTCACTGTCACCTTGGAACTGCCAATGGTGGTAAAAGATTCTTAGAAACGATTCAAATTTCTGCTTTTCATCGGTTTCATTAACTAACAGCAGTTCCGCCTCACGAAACAGCTTATCTAACTCTTTTTCAACCCAAATCACTTCTGTTTCAGGATTAACTGCATGGTTTAAGGCAATGGCGCCTTCCACCAACTCTAGCTGATCCAAGTCTTCGTCAAACAGATCAAACATGTTTTATCCCATTAAAGAAGATGTTTTAGTCATCGCGATGTTTGCCGCCATAACCAACCAACCTAATGCACCAAAAAAAGCGAAAATTCTTAATAATTTATTCTTCGCCATTTTTAAGGCAAAAAAGCCTAATGCGAAATACGCCAAAATACAGGTTACTTTTTGGGTGAACCATTCCGTTCCAGCAGTAAAAGGTATAAAGCCAAGTGAAATAATCAAACCAATACCGGTTAACAATAGAACAGTATCAACCACATGTGGGGCAATTTTAATAAATTTCTTGTCTATTAACTGAGAATTCGCCATCACTAATGCAAAACGAACAGATAATAAGATCGCACTCAACGCGATGGATAATAGATGGATGTTTTTTAGTGCCAAATACACGGTATTCTCTCTTTAAACGATAAATTTTTTAATGGAAATATTGACCGAGGGTCACTCTATCATTTCCAGCATAATCTTTCTCAGTCAACACACTAGTATAGCCAAGATCTTGCATAATAAGACGAACAGCCTCTCCTTGTTCGAACCCATGCTCAAACAGCAACCAACCCGCACTATCAAGATACTGACGGGCGCAATTGGCGATATGCTTTATGTCCGCAAGCCCTTTCTCTTCCGCCACTAGCGCTGATAACGGTTCAAACCGAACATCACCTTGCGCAAGATGTGGATCATTTTTCTCAATATAGGGAGGATTAGAGACAATCAAAGCAAACTTTGTTCCATTTTTTTGCTTATCTAAAGGTTCAACCCAGCTCCCCTGCAAAAACTCAGCATTTTTTATCGCCAAATTGTTCGCATTTTCTATTGCTAGTTGAACCGCTTCGTCACGTAAGTCCACCCCAATAACACGGCTATCCGGCAGTTCAGACGCCAAGGCTAATGCTATCGCACCGGTACCAGTACCCAGATCCAAAATATCTTGTTGCCCAGAAACTGCTTTATCTAACGCCAGTTCCACCAAGCGTTCCGTATCTGGTCTAGGAATTAGAGTAGAAGGCGAGACTTTAAGCGGTAACGACCAGAACTCTCTCTCCCCGGTGATATACGCTACAGGTTCACCGAGTGAGCGTCGGTTGAGTAAATGACTAAACTCATGCTGCTGCTGAGGTTCCAGCTCTTTATCCGGCCAAGTGAGTAGATAACTTCGTGGTTTCTTTAAAACGTGGCAAAGCAACACCGCACTATCCAATGATGGCGATTCACTGCCGCTCTGTTGCAAAGAGATAATGGCAGCTTTTAGTGTTGCTTCTATGGTCGTGCTGTCAGACATCCAATTAATACTGTTCTGACAATGCTGCGAGCTGATCGGCCTGATGCTCCTGTAGCACAGGATCAACCAAGCTTTGTAGATCACCTTCCATTATTTCCGCTAAACGATATAGCGTTAAGGTAATACGGTGATCAGAAACACGGCCCTGAGGGTAATTATAGGTGCGGATACGATCACTTCGATCACCCGTTCCTAGTAGGTTACGACGTGTATCTGACACTTCAGCAGCTCGACGAGCCTCTTCAACCTGAATAATACGCGCAGCAAGAACAGACATCGCTTTCGCTTTGTTTTTGTGCTGTGAACGTTCATCCTGACACTCAACAACGGTTCCCGTTGGTAAGTGAGTAATTCGTATCGCAGAATCAGTGGTGTTAACGTGCTGACCACCGGCACCTGATGCCCGGAAGGTATCGATTTTTAAATCTGCGGTTTTAATTTGTGGTAACTCAGCTTCTGGAATTTCAGCCATAACCGCAACAGTACATGCTGAGGTATGAACTCGGCCTTGAGATTCAGTAGCAGGAACACGTTGAACACGGTGCCCACCTGACTCAAATTTAAGTACGCCATACGCACCATCTCCAGACACTTTAGCTATCATCTCTTTATAGCCACCCTGCTCAGAAATATTGGAGCTCATCACTTCCACTCTCCAACCCATCTTCTCGGCAAACTTGCTATACATGCGGAACAGATCGCCAGCAAAAATGCCAGCTTCATCGCCACCAGCACCAGCACGGATTTCAAGGAAACAGTTTCGCTCATCATTCGGGTCTTTAGGAATCAACAGTATCTGCAATTCATCAGCCAGTTTTTCGATTAAAGCCTTGGCATCCTTAATCTCCTCCTGAGCCATTTCACGCATCTCTTGATCGTCTTCTTTCGCCATCTCTTGCGCAGCGATAAGATCATCCTGAGCTTGCTGATAAGCTTGGAAGCATTTTGTCACTTCTTCTAATTGAGAATATTCTTTTGAGAGTGCACGAAATTTGTCTTGGTCACCGATAATACCGGGATCACCAAGAAGATGCTGAACTTCCTCATAACGCTCTACGAGGGTTTCAAGCTTGGTAAGAATGGATGATTTCATAGTCTTCTTTAATTCTGTTGGAGGTCGTCAAGACCTAGACTCTGCCTTATTACAGAGAGTTTTTCTGGTTCACCTTGCTCAGCGGCACTTTGTAGTGCGCGTGTCGGAGCATGGATCAATCGATTTGTCAGTTTGTTGCTTAACTCCAGCAATATTTTTTCAGGATCACCACCAGAAGCAAGTGACTGAATGCTTTTTGCCATTAACTCTTCACGTATGACATTTGCTGAATTGCGATATTCTCGAATGCTATCAACAGCTTGTAAAGAACGAAGCCAAGTCATAAAGACGGCACTTTCTTCAGATACAATCGCTTCGGCTTGGATCGCTTCCACTTTTCGCTGTTCGATATTTTGGTTCACAATAGACTGCAGATCGTCGACAGTATACAAATAGATGTCATTAAGGTCACCTACTTGCTGCTCTACATCTCTAGGTACTGCAATATCAACAATAAGAATCGGCTGTCTCTTTCGCTTGCGAATCGCAGTTTCAACCATACCTTTGCCAATTATAGGCAAAGGACTTGCGGTAGAACTAATTACGATATCGGCTCGATACAAGTGGTCTGGAATCTCTTGCAAGCTAATAACTTCAGCACCAAACTGCTCAGCTAACCCCATCGCTCTTTCGCGAGTACGGTTAGCCACAATGATTTTACTGCAACCATTGTCAGCTAAATGCTTCGCCACCAACTCTATCGTCTCACCTGCCCCAACGAGCAACACCGTTGAGTTCGCAATAGATTCAAAAATATGCTTCGCCAATGTACAAGCAGCATACGCAACAGAAACGGCATTTCCGCCAATATCTGTTTCAGTACGTACTCGTTTAGCGACAGAGAATGTTTTTTGAAAGAGTTTTTCAATCGTTGCATCAACCGACATATCTTCTCTAGCCGACGCATATGATTGCTTAACTTGACCGAGTATCTGTGGTTCGCCCAGCACCAATGAATCCAAGCCACAAGAGACTCGCATTAAATGTTTTATGGCCGCTTGCTCTTCATAGATATAGAGACTCGGTTTTAACTCTTCGGACTTAACCTGATGAAAGTCAGTCAACCATTCAATAACTTTGCTTTTATTGGCAGAGTTTTTTAAATCACAATAAATTTCCGTTCGATTGCAGGTAGATATAATCACCCCGCTGTTAACGTATGCACTAGATTTTAGTTGCTGATGAGCCTCTGTCACTTTGTCAGGGGAAAAAGCAACCTTTTCTCGCAACTCAACCGACGCTGTATTGTGATTGATACCAATAGCAAGCAAAGACATTAAATATGAATTCTCAGGTTAGAAAATAAATCAAAAACAGAATTTTACTTTATGGGCTCTTGTATTAAAAGGGTTGGAGCTATTTGTTTTACTGACTTCGTGATTTCGATGATATAGTTACCCCTAAAGTTGTAATAAAAACCTTGTTAATCACTAAAAAACGAACATAAAACCATCAAAATGAAAAATTTCAATAAGTTTATCTTTTTAGTTTTGTCTATTTTGCTTGTGACAGGTTGTGAAACATTGCCAGAGCAATCAAAAACCACCGTTGAATGGCAATCGCATCAAGCACGCCTAACCGCAATCGAACAATTTGAAGCGTCAGGGAAAATCGGCTTTCGCTCACCAAAAGATCGATTAAGCGTTAGCTTTAACTGGAAACACACCGCTGAGTTGAGCAAACTCCGGCTGATTAATGTGCTCGGTAAAACCATGTTAACGCTAACCATAGATGATCAGGGTGCTAAAATTGTCACCTCAGACAATCAAGTTTATCAAGACAGCAGCGCTAACCGTCTATTCTATCAACTCACTCACATTATGTTTCCAGTAGAGCAGATGCAAGATTGGATTAAAGGCTTACCGACTCAGGCAGACAGCTACGCACTGGACGAGAACCACACATTAAGTTCTCTGCGTAAGACGATTGATGGCAAAAAATGGCGCATGAGTTACTCTCGTTACCAAGACATTGGCAGCACACCACTCCCTAATAAAATGACTCTGAGAGACGCAGACAACGTACTGAATATCGTTGTCTCAAACTGGAAGCTTGGCCAATGAACAACAAGACAGTGTGGCCATCTCCAGCGAAACTGAACCTGTTTCTTTACATCACAGGACAACGAGAAAACGGCTACCATGACCTACAAACTCTATTTCAGTTTATTGATTATGGTGACACTCTCACTATTGAAACAAACAAGACCGGCCATATTCGCATTGAGCCAAAAATAGAGGGATTACCAGAACAGCAGAACCTGATCTGGCAAGCGGCGAAATCGCTGCAACAACATTCATCATCATCGAACTTGGGAGCAAACATCTACCTAGATAAGCGGCTTCCAATGGGGGGCGGCATTGGTGGAGGTTCATCGAATGCCGCAACCGCACTTGTTGCATTAAATGTCTTGTGGGGCATTAATTTACCTAAGGAAGAACTGGCGCAACTAGGACTAAAGCTCGGCGCAGATGTGCCTGTATTCGTTCAAGGTTTTGCCGCCTTCGCAGAAGGTGTCGGTGAAAAACTTCAACCCGTTCAAGTAGAAGAAAAAGTTTACCTAGTTGTTCGTCCAAATGTCAGTATATCCACAGCTGACATTTTTAATCATCCAGATCTAACGAGAGATACGCCCAAACGGCCAGTATCAACGTTATTAAGCACACAATACGTAAACGATTGCGAAAAAATAGTGCGAATGCTGTATCCAGAGGTTGATCAGCAACTTTCATGGCTGCTACAATACGCGCCGTCAAGATTGACTGGTACAGGTTCATGTGTTTTTGCAGAATTCGACAACCACTATGAAGCTGAACAAGTATTAAATAAACTTCCTGACAATGTCTCGGCCTTTATTGCCCAAGGACGAAATATATCGCCCTTACATGAGACACTGGCTAACTATAAGTTAGCTAATACCCAACCGACTTAAAACTGGACGCAACCCTGAGGTTTCCACCGTGCCTGATATGAAGCTATTTGCTGGTAACGCTACACCTGAACTAGCCCAACGTATTGCTGATCGTCTCTATATTTCCCTTGGTGATGCTACTGTCGACCGTTTCTCTGATGGAGAAGTCGCAGTACAGATCAATGAAAATGTTCGTGGTAGTGATGTATTCATTATCCAATCTACTTGTGCACCAACCAATGACAACTTAATGGAATTGGTGGTTATGATAGACGCAATGCGCCGCGCTTCTGCGGGCCGTATTACTGCTGTTATTCCATATTTTGGCTACGCTCGCCAAGATCGTCGTGTACGTTCTGCTCGTGTGCCTATTACTGCAAAGGTTGTTGCAGACTTCCTTTCTAACGTAGGCGTTGACCGCGTACTAACCATTGACCTGCACGCAGAGCAAATTCAAGGCTTCTTCGATGTGCCAGTAGATAACATCTTTGGTACACCAGTTCTTCTTGAAGATATGATTGCTCGTGGACTAGAAGATCCTGTTGTAGTTTCTCCAGACCTAGGTGGCGTTGTGCGTGCACGTGCAACAGCAAAAGCCCTTGGCAATGTAGATATCGCTATCGTAGATAAACGTCGTCCTCGCGCCAACGTTTCAGAAGTGATGAACTTGATCGGAGAAGTGGAAGGCAGAGATTGCGTTATCGTTGACGACATGATCGATACTGGCGGTACTTTGTGTAAAGCAGCGGAAGCACTGAAACAACGCGGTGCAAAACGCGTATACGCATACGCAACGCACGCCGTTTTCTCTGGAAATGCAGCTAAAAACATTGGCAGCTCAGTGTTAGATCAAGTAATCATCACTGACTCTATTAAACTAACTGAAGAGATGGCAGCAACAGGAAAAGTAACTCAACTGACTTTATCTAGTATGCTGGCAGAAGCGATTCGTCGTATCAGTAACGAAGAATCTATCTCAGCGATGTTTAACTAAGTTCGAGGTTAACTGGTAAATAAGGCCTAATCTGGCTCTTCACTAGTTAAGGAACTTAGCTGTTAGACAGTTTAAAAAAAACGCTTCACGCTAGTGGAGCGTTTTTTATTATTTAGCCTCAGCGCAAGATAAAGTGATATCGCATCTTTCTACTTCCCTGTGCTATCATATCGCGCTTTTTGTTATTGCATGAGAGATCTAAACCGTGAGTCAAGAGATAAAACTACTCGTAGGACTAGCTAACCCTGGCCCTGAATATGCTAAAACCCGACATAATGCCGGAGCATGGGTCGTTGAAGAATTGGCAAGAGTTCATAACGTTATTTTAAAAAACGAAAGTAAGTTTTTTGGATACACCGGAAGAATCACGGCCAATGGACAGGATCTTCGTTTGTTAATCCCCACTACTTTTATGAACCTATCAGGTAAATCAGTAGCTGCGCTTGCTAAATTTTATCAAATAAAACCAGAAGAGATCATGGTCGCACATGATGAACTCGATCTTCCTCCTGGCGTTGGTAAATTTAAAAAAGGTGGCGGCCATGGCGGACATAACGGTTTACGCGATACCATTAGTAAACTAGGCAATAATAAAGATTTCTACCGCTTACGGATTGGCATTGGTCATCCGGGGCATAAAGACAAAGTGTCAGGCTTTGTATTAGGTAAAGCACCTGCCAAAGAGCAGGAATGCATTGAGGCGGTAGTGGATGAGTCCGTACGCAGCCTCGACATCTTATTAAAAGATGGCCTAAACAAGGCTCAGAATCGCTTACATACGTTCAAAGCAGAATAAGGTTTATATCATGGGTTTTAAATGTGGCATCGTTGGCTTACCAAACGTAGGTAAATCAACACTGTTCAATGCACTGACAAAAGCTGGCATTGAAGCAGCAAACTTCCCTTTTTGTACCATCGAGCCAAATACAGGTATTGTTCCTGTACCAGATCTACGACTGGATGCATTAGCTAAAATAGTTAACCCACAGCGCATACTACCTACAACCATGGAGTTTGTAGATATTGCAGGCTTAGTTGCTGGTGCGTCAAAAGGGGAAGGTTTAGGTAACAAATTCTTGGCTAACATTCGCGAAACCGATGCCATCGGTCATGTTGTACGCTGCTTTGAGAATGAAAACATTATTCATGTTGCAGGTAAAATTTCTCCTTTAGAAGACATAGAAATCATCAATTTAGAGTTAGCTCTAGCGGATCTCGACTCTTGTGAAAGAGCCATTCAACGCCAGGCTAAAAAAGCCAAAGGCGGAGATAAAGACGCTAAATTTGAGATCACTGTTTTAGAAAAACTACTGCCAGTTCTCACCGAAGGTGGTATGGCAAGAACAGTGGCCTTAGCGAAAGAAGAACTAGCGGCAATTGGTTACCTTAACTTCTTAACGCTAAAACCTACCATGTACATTGCTAACGTCAATGAAGATGGATTTGAAAATAACCCATATTTAGACCAAGTACGCGAATATGCAGAAAAAGAGAACAACGTTGTTGTTCCTGTATGTGCAGCCATTGAGTCAGAACTGTCAGAACTCGACGATGAAGATCGAGCAGAGTTCCTTGAAGACATGGGCATTGAAGAGCCGGGGTTAAACCGAGTTATTCGTTCTGGTTATGAACTGCTTACTCTACAGACGTACTTTACTGCTGGGGTTAAAGAAGTACGCGCATGGACTATTCCAATCGGCGCAACTGCACCTCAATCCGCAGGAAAGATCCACACTGACTTTGAAAAAGGCTTCATTCGTGCAGAAGTTGTTGGCTACGATGACTTTATCCAATATAACGGAGAAAGCGGAGCAAAAGAAGCAGGCCGCTGGCGCCTAGAGGGGAAGGATTATATCGTTAAAGATGGCGACGTTGTTCACTTCCGCTTCAATGTCTAAATAGACCAATTGCTAAAAATTGAACCAGCATTTATTTGCTGGTTTTTTTGTTTATTGTTTGATAATTGTTATCACTTTTTGGGTAAAAACAGCCCGCTTTGTTTAAAAAAACCTCGAACAGTCAATTCAAGGCGATTTATTCAAAAAAACTATTGACGGTTTTCCTACAGATAAGCATAATGCGCTCCGTTCTTGTCTCTGGGAGACAACTTAGAAACAAGAGCAAAACAGATAAAATGGCTACTTAGCTCAGTTGGTTAGAGCACATCACTCATAATGATGGGGTCGCAGGTTCAAATCCCGCAGTAGCCACCATTTCCTAAGCACTTTTTCGAAAGTCTTTAGGAAATATGCGGAAGTGGCGGAATTGGTAGACGCACCAGATTTAGGTTCTGGCGCCGCAAGGTGTGAGAGTTCAAGTCTCTCCTTCCGCACCATATTTGTTGGGCTATCGCCAAGCGGTAAGGCACCGGCTTTTGATGCCGGCATTCCCTGGTTCGAATCCAGGTAGCCCAGCCATATAATTGAATTGGTTGTACTACAACCATGACAACGTTATCAAGAGTAACCAATCCTCTTTTTAACTACAGAACAGATGCGGAAGTGGCGGAATTGGTAGACGCACCAGATTTAGGTTCTGGCGCCGCAAGGTGTGAGAGTTCAAGTCTCTCCTTCCGCACCATATTTTGTTGGGCTATCGCCAAGCGGTAAGGCACCGGCTTTTGATGCCGGCATTCCCTGGTTCGAATCCAGGTAGCCCAGCCATAATAAAAAGTGGTTGTGATACAGCTAGAAAAAACATTTGATGCCGGCATTCCCTGGTTCTCTCTTGTTCTAGAATCTAGCAGGTAACCCAATCATATTTTCTATGTTCAAGTTACATTAACTCAAACATAGTTAGATAATAGTGTGATTAACACTATTATTGCAGATGAGATTGTATTATATTGTCTCGCTCAGTTTTAATGGCTACTTAGCTCAGTTGGTTAGAGCACATCACTCATAATGATGGGGTCGCAGGTTCAAATCCCGCAGTAGCCACCACAATTCATTCAATAGTTTTTACCGATTAACTGTTGATGATATAGATATTGAGACGCGGAAGTGGCGGAATTGGTAGACGCACCAGATTTAGGTTCTGGCGCCGCAAGGTGTGAGAGTTCAAGTCTCTCCTTCCGCACCATCTCAAATTATATCTAGGAATAACAAAGTATGCGGAAGTGGCGGAATTGGTAGACGCACCAGATTTAGGTTCTGGCGCCGCAAGGTGTGAGAGTTCAAGTCTCTCCTTCCGCACCATACTTTGACAGATTGGCTACTTAGCTCAGTTGGTTAGAGCACATCACTCATAATGATGGGGTCGCAGGTTCAAATCCCGCAGTAGCCACCATTTCCTAAGCACTTTCTCGAAAGTCTTTAGGAAATATGCGGAAGTGGCGGAATTGGTAGACGCACCAGATTTAGGTTCTGGCGCCGCAAGGTGTGAGAGTTCAAGTCTCTCCTTCCGCACCATATTTGTTGGGCTATCGCCAAGCGGTAAGGCACCGGCTTTTGATGCCGGCATTCCCTGGTTCGAATCCAGGTAGCCCAGCCATAATAAAAAGTGGTTGTGATACAGCTAGAAAAACATTTGATGCCGGCATTCCCTGGTTCTCTCTTGTTCTAAAATCTAGCAGGTAGCCCAGCCATATAATTGAATTGGTTGTACTACAACCATGACAACGTTATCAAGAGTAACCAATCCTCTTTTTAACTACAGAACAGATGCGGAAGTGGCGGAATTGGTAGACGCACCAGATTTAGGTTCTGGCGCCGCAAGGTGTGAGAGTTCAAGTCTCTCCTTCCGCACCATATTTTGTTGGGCTATCGCCAAGCGGTAAGGCACCGGCTTTTGATGCCGGCATTCCCTGGTTCGAATCCAGGTAGCCCAGCCATAATAAAAAGTGGTTGTGATACAGCTAGAAAAACATTTGATGCAGGCATTCCCTGATTCTCTCTTGTTCCAAAATCTAGCAGGTAGCCCAGCCATAATTACAACGTCTCATTGATTCTCCAATTATTGATGATGACTACAGAACAGATGCGGAAGTGGCGGAATTGGTAGACGCACCAGATTTAGGTTCTGGCGCCGCAAGGTGTGAGAGTTCAAGTCTCTCCTTCCGCACCATATTTGTTGGGCTATCGCCAAGCGGTAAGGCACCGGCTTTTGATGCCGGCATTCCCTGGTTCGAATCCAGGTAGCCCAGCCATATAATTGAATTGGTTGTACTACAACCATGACAACGTTATCAAGAGTAACCAATCCTCTTTTTAGCTACAGAACAGATGCGGAAGTGGCGGAATTGGTAGACGCACCAGATTTAGGTTCTGGCGCCGCAAGGTGTGAGAGTTCAAGTCTCTCCTTCCGCACCATTATTTCAAAGCCCACTTTTTAAGTGGGCTTTGTTGTTTTTGTCTGATTCAGTTTTAATGGCTATTAGCTAAGGCCAATAGCATATTTTAAGATCTGCGCTTTGATGGGACCTGCATGCTCAGCAAACTTAAGCACCGCATTTCTAGCAAATTTAACAGGGACAATATTATTGCTGAATGTTTTGTAAAAGAAATCCATGCCAGATTGCATCAACAGATTGTCTGTTCGACGCCTTCTTTCATATTTAGCTAAATTACTCTCTAAATACCACTCTCGCTCTTTTAATACATCTAGTAAGGCACTAACGTCTTTAAACCCTAAATTAACTCCCTGACCAGCTAATGGGTTTATCGTATGAGCTGAATCACCAACCAACACACAACGATTCTTTTGATACTGTTGCGCATGTCGTCTAGTCAATGGAAACGATCCTGACTGTAACACTTTAATATCGCCCAACTCCTCAGGGAAATGGGCAATTATTTCATCGCGTAGTGCCTCATTACTCATTGCGACAAGCTGTCGGATACGTTGCGGCTTGTCATACCATACCAGTGAGCCTTGCTGTCCCGTGAGAGGTAAAAACGAACGTGGCCCAGAAGGTGTAAACCATTGCCAAGTAATATCTTGCTGAGGCTTATCTGTCTCTATATTCACTAGCATGCAGTCTTGACGATAATCCCAAGCCGTAATTCCTATTCCTGCACTAGTGCGAACGTTAGAATTAGCGCCATCAGCACCGATAACTAAATGCGTCTGTAACTCTTGCCCAGATTCCAGCACTAATCGATGCGTATCTTCACCAAACTCAATAGATAACAGCGAGTCAGGACAATAACAGTGCAAATTATCATACTGAGCAAACTGCTGCCAAAGACCAAGTTGAATCAGTCGATTTTCTACAATAAAACCAAGTTGTTCCATATTGAGCGAATCCGCACTAAATCGAGTACGACACTGCGGTGACTCCCATGTTTCCAGTCGTCTATACGGGCAAGTACGCATTTGTTTGATATGACCCCAAGCCCCTAATGATTCTAGCAACTGCACTGAAGCCATTGAAATAGCAGACACTCTGATATCCATTGCTTGATCAGCGGAAAAGGGCTGCGGGGTGATACCTTCAACTAGAGCAACTCTCTTGCCCTGCTGAGCCAACCCAACGGCCGTTGCGGCACCAACCATTCCTCCACCAATAACAACAATATCAAACGTTTCTTTCTGCATAACTCTATCTCTTTTAAATCTACTGCTACCATTCTACTCAAAGAGGCAGGCAAATAGCTATCATCATACTTGCTATCTTAATAGTGGTTTTTTAAATCATTAATCCCAGCTCTGGTCAGGCGGTTTTTAAAGCAGTACAATACGCGGCTTGCCAGTTTATCGCTGGCCCGAAATATATACTAAAGAACTAATGATGAGCGAACTTTAAAATGAGTAAGAAACTGCTAATTAAAACTTGGGGTTGCCAGATGAACGAATACGATTCATCTAAAATGGCGGATCTGCTTAATGCCGCCAACGGCTACGAGCTGACAGAAGATCCTAACGAGGCTGATATTCTCTTACTTAATACCTGTTCGATCCGCGAAAAAGCACAGGAAAAGGTCTTTCATCAACTCGGTCGCTGGAAAACCCTTAAAGACAAAAAAGAAGGGGTTGTGATTGGTGTTGGCGGCTGTGTTGCCACACAAGAAGGTGATCATATCCGTCAACGCGCTCCTTTTGTTGATGTGATTTTTGGTCCTCAAACCTTGCACCGTTTACCAGAAATGATCAAAGCATCACTCAGTGACGATGCTCCGGTAATGGATATCTCATTTCCTGAAATAGAGAAATTTGACAACCTTCCAGAGCCAAGAGCAGAAGGCGCAACCGCATTTGTATCCATAATGGAAGGTTGCTCTAAATACTGTACTTACTGCGTAGTACCATATACTCGTGGTGAAGAAGTCAGCCGTCCTATGGACGATGTGCTTTATGAAGTAGCTCAGTTGGCAGAGCAAGGAGTACGCGAAGTTAACTTACTTGGTCAAAACGTAAATGCTTATCGTGGTCCGACTCATGATGGTGAGATCTGTTCCTTTGCAGATCTTCTTCGACTCGTTGCATCCATTGATGGTATCGATAGACTACGTTTTACTACCAGCCATCCGTTAGAGTTTACTGACGATATCGTCGCGGTGTACGAAGACACACCAGAACTTGTTAGCTTCTTGCACCTTCCGGTGCAAAGTGGATCCGACCGCATTCTGACCATGATGAAACGTCCTCATACTGCTATTGAGTATAAGTCGATTATTCGTAAGCTACGTAAAGCGCGTCCCGACATTCAAATTAGCTCGGACTTTATTGTTGCTTTCCCTGGTGAATCTGATCAAGATTTCCAAGATACCATGAAGCTTATCAAAGATGTCGATTTTGATATGAGCTTTAGTTTTATTTTCTCTCCACGTCCCGGCACTCCTGCGGCAGACTATCCTTGTGATTTAACTGAACAGCAGAAAAAAGAGCGTTTATATCAACTACAGCAACAGGTGAACAGCCAGGCTATGCGCTATTCTCGCCAAATGCTTGATACTGAGCAACGTGTACTTGTTGAAGGCCCTTCCAAGAAAAACCTGATGGAGCTAAGAGCTCGTACAGAGAACAACCGCGTGGTTAACTTTGAAGGAACAGCAGAACTGATCGGCCAGTTTGTTGATGTGAAAATTACGGATGTATTTACCAACTCATTACGTGGTGAGCTGGTTCGTACTGAGAGTGAAATGGACTTACGCGTCGCAGTATCGCCTGCTGCAATGATGGATAAAACACGAAAAGAAGATGAATTAGGCGTTGCAACGTTTACGCCTTAGTTTAAATAGGCTATAAAAGCTGTAATGACTAATGCCGATGAGCCCGGTCAGAATCGGGCTCATAAATGGCAAAATTGAGAGGCAAAATTGAGCAATAAAATTGTAACTCTAGAAATAGATCTAGAACCTTCTGACAACCACCGACTCTCTAGTCTATGTGGCCCATTTGATGACAACATCAAACATCTTGAACGCCGGCTCGGTGTAGAAATCAACCATCGTGGTAACGCTTTTTCAATCGTAGGCAAACCTCATACTGCCGCTGCAGCGCTTGATATCATCAAAACCCTCTACGTAGAAACAACACCCGTACGAGGCCAAATTCCAGATATTGAACCCGAGAGCATTCACCTTGCCATAAAAGAGTCCGGAGTATTAGAACAGACAACGGAATCAAATATTGAGCACGGCAAAGAAGTGTTTATTAAAACCAAAAAAGGGGTGATAAAGCCGCGCACTCCAAATCAAGCTCAATATCTTGTAAATATGGTTCACAATGATATCAGCTTTGGTATTGGCCCAGCGGGTACAGGTAAAACCTACTTAGCGGTAGCTGCCGCAGTTGATGCATTAGAAAGACAAGAAATTCGTCGTATACTTCTTACTCGACCAGCTGTTGAAGCGGGTGAAAAGCTCGGTTTCTTACCGGGAGATCTAAGCCAAAAAGTCGACCCTTACCTTCGCCCTCTTTATGATGCGCTGTTTGAAATGCTTGGCTTTGAACGAGTAGAGAAACTGATTGAACGCAACGTTATAGAAGTCGCGCCACTGGCTTACATGCGTGGTCGTACACTAAACGATGCTTTTATCATTCTTGATGAAAGTCAAAATACCACCGTTGAACAGATGAAAATGTTTTTAACTCGTATCGGCTTCAATTCTCGTGCGGTGATTACTGGTGATGTAACCCAAATCGACCTACCTCGTGGGGCAAAATCTGGGCTTCGCCATGCGATAGAAGTATTGGCTGAAGTGGATGAGATTAGTTTCAACTTCTTCCAAGCTGATGATGTTGTACGACACCCTGTGGTAGCGAGAGTGGTCAATGCTTACGAAAAGTGGGAAGCAAAAGACCAAAAAGAGAGAAAGGCAGCAGAAGCACGACGCAGAGCAGAACGTGAAAGTGCCCAGCTTGCCGCTCAAGAGGCAGAAAAATAATGGCCATAGATGTCGATCTCCAAATTGCAGTCAATAATGAAGAAAACTTACCAAACAGTGATGATTTTACCGTTTGGTTTTCTTCGGCAGTCACACTTTTTCAGCCAGATGCGGAAGTCACTATTCGCCTGGTAGATGAACAAGAAAGTCATCAACTTAATCTGCAATATCGAGGAAAAGATAAGTCAACAAATGTACTCTCTTTTCCATTCGAAGCCCCTCCAGGCATAGAACTGGATTTATTAGGGGATTTAATTATTTGTAAGCAAGTAGTTGAAAAAGAAGCCGCAGAACAAAATAAGGCCTTAAATGCACATTGGGCGCATATGGTTGTACATGGTGCACTTCATCTGCTAGGTTATGATCATATAGAAGATAATGAAGCAGAAGAGATGGAAGCCATTGAAACAGAAATCATGTTGAAAATGGGCTTTTTAGATCCATATTTAGAACAGTAGTTCAGATTGTATCGGACTATTGGACGTGTGCTATCACACATTGATAGCGTCAAACTATGAGTAAATATGAACGACGACAACTCTCCCAGTTCAGAAGGGAACAGTAGTAAATCAGAAGGTCCCAGTAGAAAGTCCTTCTTTGAACGCCTAGGCAAAATTTTTCAGGGTGAACCTCAAGATCGCCAAGAACTCGTTGATGTGATTAGAGACTCTGAAGAAAACGATCTTATCGACCATGACACACGCGATATGCTCGAAGGTGTGATGGAAATAGCTGAGATGCGAGTACGGGATATTATGATACCGCGCTCCCAAATGGTTACGGTTGAAAAAGAACATGATCTTGACCAATTAATAGCGATCATCACAAAAGCTCAGCACTCCCGTTATCCGGTTATTAGTGAAGATAAAGATCACGTCGAAGGCATTCTGTTAGCGAAGGACTTAATCAAATATCTCGGTTCTAAAAGCGAGCCTTTCCAGATTAGTGAAGTGATTCGACAAGCAGTTGTAGTGCCGGAAAGTAAACGAGTAGACCGACTTCTTAAAGAATTTCGAGAAGAACGTTACCATATGGCCATTGTCGTCGATGAATTTGGTGGTGTTTCTGGCCTAGTAACCATTGAAGATATTCTCGAAGAAATTGTGGGTGAGATAGAAGACGAGTTTGACGATGAAGAAGAGGCGGAAATTCGCAAGCTCAGCAAGCACACCTATGCGGTTAAGGCACTCACCACCATCGAAGAATTTAACGACACTTTTGCCACTAAGTTCAACGATGATGAAGTCGATACCATTGGCGGAATGGTCATGACAACTTTTGGTCATCTTCCATCAAGAGGTGAGGTTGTTGAAATTGATGGCTATAGCTTCAAAGTCACCTCCGCAGATAACCGACGCGTAGTTCAACTTCAGGTGACCATCCCTGAAGGAGAAACGGCCACCTTAGCCGAAGAAAACTAACCAAACACAATAAGATAAGATGATGTTTAAAAAGACTCATCGCCTAATACGGCCTTTATTGGCCGTTTTTGTTGGCGCTTCTACTACCCTAGCTTTTGCTCCTTATGCTTTCTGGCCAATGGCCATTATTAGCCCTGCTTTGCTGTTTTTATTACTAAATAACGTTTCTGCTCGAACCTCAGCATTGATCGGATTTTGCTGGGGCTTTGGCCAGTTCGCGACAGGAATCAGTTGGGTTCAGATCAGCATAGACAACTTTGGTGGCATGCCAAAAATAGCAACTCTATTTTTGATGTTTCTGCTGGTCTCTTATCTTGCCATTTATCCCATGCTGTTTGCTGGATTACTAAATCGCTATTTCCCAAACACACTCTCTCCTCCAACAGACCGCATCCGCTTCTTTATTGTTATTCCCGTATTTTGGCTACTGGCAGATTTAGCCCGCGGATGGGTTATGACAGGGTTTCCATGGCTGTTGCTAGGATACAGCCAAATAGACAGCCCTTTAGCCTCCTTTGCTCCAATAGGTGGGGTGCAATTAATCACTCTAGGCGTGGTTCTAGTCGCCTCTAGCATAGCCTATGCGATAAATGTGAAACGTCCTCATAGCTTGTTGTTAGCTCTAGCTATTTTTGCAGGCGGCTTTTCATTCAACTCGATTGATTGGGTTACTGTAAAATCAGATGACTCTCCTCGATTTGCACTGATTCAGGGAAACATCGATCAAGCGCTAAAATGGTTACCTAATCAGCGTTGGCCCACGCTAATGAAGTACCTCGATTTAAGCAGAAAAAACTGGGATGCTGACATTATTATCTGGCCTGAAGCTGCAATTCCAGCTTTGGAACAAGAGGTCACGAGCTTCTTAACAAATGTTGATTCTGCTGCTCGCAATAACGACAGTGCATTAATTACGGGCGTGATCACCAAAAACAACCAAGGTAACTTTTACAATAGCATTATAACCCTTGGCCGCTCGCAAAGTGATGAATACAACGCGGCGACTCACCCTCATTACAATAAACATCATTTATTACCGTTCGGAGAGTTTGTGCCCTTCGAATCACTATTGCGTCCTCTTGCGCCGTTTTTCAATTTACCTATGTCTTCATTTACTCGGGGTGAACTGATTCAAGATAATATCCTCGCAAAAGGATACGCTTTTGCTCCTGCCCTATGTTATGAAATCATATTTGGTGAGCAAGTTCGTAAAAATGTCACTGAAAACACCGACTTCATATTAACCCTTTCTAACGACGCTTGGTTTGGTGATTCCATTGGTCCATTACAACATATGGAAATAGCCAGAATGCGAGCGTTAGAGCTCGGTAAACCGTTGATCCGAGCCACAAACAATGGTGTAACCGCCATTACCGATTACAAAGGAAAAATTGTTGCTCAAATTCCTCAGTTCAAAACGGAAGTGCTTAAAGCGCAAGTCTCATCAACCACGGGCACGACACCTTTCTACGTCGCGGGCAACTGGCCTACTCACTTATTGATTATGTTGGGTCTGCTGTTCGCTATTTTTGAAGTGACTCGTAGAAAGTCAAAAGGTTAACCAAAATGCTAAAGGTAAATGGGCAAGATGCCCATTTACCTAAACAGACGAAACTGCACTATGGCTTTAACGCTATCCGGGTAAATTCATTACAGCCGCATTTTGCACAAGGCTGAATGACCGTTGGGTGAATATATTTACTCTTATCACCACACTTCTCACACACTAAATGCCCTAATCCAATCACATCATTGGTGTTATATACACCTTGATGCTCCAGATCTTCAAACAATTCAACCCACTCCACTTTGGTTCTATCAGTCAGATCTAGCAGTGCTTGCCAAATGGAATCCGTCACCATAATAGAAAATGGACTATCTTTACTCTCTTGATAGTTATCAGCAAACTCTTTTAAATCCGCTTTCATATAAGCAGAGACCAAAGAGAGTTCATCCTTGGTCATATCAGTTGCCGCCTGTGCCACTTCACCAGAGGTTTCAAGCACCTTATTTAGCTCATCAGGACTATGTTTAATGGTTTCTACGACTTCTTTGAACTTCTCTTCATACCCATGTTTACGCTTTGGCATAATTCTACCTCCATAGTATTCTCTGCTTAACTTAATCTTTATCTTTATTGTAGCTTGTTGAGCGTGCTTCCTTTAGGTATTCTATGCCGATCGATACGTATCTGATCAAACCGATCTCACAGTTTCCAAGATAACCGGATTTCATAAATGCAAGAGCAATATAACCCGCAAGACATTGAACAAAAAGTTCAACAGCACTGGGACGAGAATAAAACTTTTGTCGTCACCGAAGATTCCAGCAAAGAGAAATTTTACTGTCTTTCTATGTTCCCGTACCCAAGTGGTCGACTGCATATGGGACATGTACGTAACTACACCATAGGTGATGTTGTTTCTCGTTTCCAGCGACTGCAAGGCAAAAATGTTATGCAGCCTATTGGCTGGGATGCATTTGGTCTTCCTGCTGAAAATGCAGCGGTTAAAAATAAGACCGCTCCTGCGCCGTGGACTTATGAAAATATTGAGTACATGAAAAACCAGCTTAAGTTACTGGGCTTTGGTTATGACTGGGACAGAGAGTTCGCGACCTGTACGCCTGAATATTATCGCTGGGAGCAAGAGTTTTTCACCAAACTGTATGAGAAAGGCTTAGTCTACAAAAAAACATCATCGGTAAACTGGTGTCCAAATGACCAAACTGTTCTTGCTAACGAGCAAGTTGAAGATGGCTGTTGCTGGCGATGTGACACTCCTGTAGAGCAGAAAGAGATCCCTCAGTGGTCAGTTAAAATTACTGCTTACGCACAAGAGCTATTAGATGACCTAGACAATCTAGAAGGTTGGCCTGAAATGGTGAAAACCATGCAGCGAAACTGGATTGGCCGCTCTGAAGGTGTCGAACTAAAATTCACTGTTGCTGGTCAAGATGATTTAGAAGTATATACCACTCGTCCAGACACTCTAATGGGCGTGACTTACGTTGGTATCGCAGCAGGACACCCATTAGCCGCACTTGCAGCAAAAAATAACGCCGAACTAGCTGAATTTATTGATGAGTGCAAAAATAACAAAGTTGCAGAAGCTGAACTTGCCACCATGGAAAAGAAAGGCATGGACACCGGATTAACCGCTATCCATCCTTTAAATGGCCGAGAAGTGCCTATTTACGTCGCCAACTTTGTCTTGATGGATTACGGTACAGGCGCAGTTATGGCCGTTCCTGCTCACGATCAACGTGATTACGAGTTTGCCAATAAATATGGTCTAGATATTGTTGCAGTAATAAAACCTGAAGATGGTAGCGAACTGGATATCTCAGAAGTCGCGTATACTGAAAAAGGGGTTCTATTCGCTTCTGGTGAGTTTGATGGTCTGAGTTTTAAACCAGCCTTCGATGCTATTGCCAATAAGTTAGAAGAGTTGAACAAAGGTAAGAAAACCGTCAACTTCCGTTTACGCGACTGGGGTGTATCTCGTCAGCGTTATTGGGGTGCACCAATCCCAATGGTTACGACCGAAGATGGAGAAGTACATCCAGTTCCAGCAGATCAACTTCCTGTGATCCTGCCAGAAGATGTTGTCATGGATGGTGTAACCAGCCCAATTAAAGCAGATAAGAGCTGGGCAGAAACGACCTTCAATGGCCAACCAGCACTGCGTGAAACCGACACATTTGATACCTTTATGGAGTCATCTTGGTATTACGCTCGCTACTGCTCGCCTCAAGCAGATGAGATGGTAGACTCAGAAGCAGCAAATTACTGGCTTCCTGTTGATCAATACATCGGTGGTATAGAACACGCATGCATGCACCTTTTATATGCACGTTTCTTCCATAAGTTACTACGTGATACAGGTATGGTTACCAGCGATGAACCATTTAAAAAGCTACTCTGCCAAGGCATGGTACTTGCGGACGCGTATTACTACAATAATGAGAAAGGTGCAAAAGTTTGGGTCTCTCCAGCGGATGTTACCGTAGAGCGTGACGAAAAAGGTCGTATTGTTAGTGCAACCGACCTTGATGGCAATAACGTTGTTCATACTGGCATGACCAAGATGTCAAAATCGAAGAATAACGGCATCGACCCTCAAGAGATGGTAAACAAGTATGGCGCAGACACTGTTCGCCTGTTTATGATGTTTGCTTCTCCTGCCGATATGACACTAGAGTGGCAAGAATCTGGCGTAGAAGGTGCTAACCGTTTTCTTAAGCGTGTTTGGAAATTGGTTCAGGAACACAACGAGAAAGGTGATGTAGCCGCTCTCAACGCTTCTGAGTTTAACTCAGACCAGAAAGCGCTACGACGTGATGTGCATAAGACCATCACCAAAGTGACTGATGACATTGAACGTCGTCAAACCTTTAATACCGCAATTGCAGCAATTATGGAGCTAATGAATAAGTTAGCAAAAGCACCACAAGAGTCTGCTCAAGATAGAGCCATTCTTGATGAGGCACTTAAAGCGGTGGTCCGTATGCTGTACCCAATCACTCCTCATATTTCGTTCGAATTATGGCAAGTACTTGGCGGCCAATCTATCGACACAGAAACATGGCCTGCCGCGGATAGCGCAGCTATGGTTGAAGATGAAAAACTGATTGTGGTTCAAGTGAATGGTAAACTTCGAGCTAAGCTAACAGTATCAGCAGACGCGACAAAAGAGGCCGTTGAAGCACTAGGTTTATCCGATGAGAATGTTACTAAGTTCACAGATGGCAAAACCGTACGTAAAGTGATCTATGTTCCTGGCAAACTTTTAAATATTGTTGCGAACTAACCAAGATAGATAATGTCCTTACAATGGACACTATATAAACAGGGGGCTACCCGCGCCCTGTTTATATTTATCTAAGTGAAGTAAGAGATCTTATTTGACTTAGATAAATATAAACTCAAACCATCAGAGAGTTATTTTTGTGAAACGTATTTCTGTCAAATCTACACTTCAAACGGCTTTTTTGCTTTTAACCGTATCTGCTTTATCAGCCTGCGGATTTCATTTACGTGGCAACTACCTAGTACCACAAGAAATATCTAGCATCTCTTTAACTAGCTTTGACCAATTCAGTCAGCTAACACGAGATGTTGATGCTCAGTTAAGACTCAATGATATTGAGCTTGTTCCACCATCAGCGTCAATTCCAAATCTTCATCTTGTCAATGAAAGCGTTGGTGAAAGAACACTGTCACTCTATCAAAATAGCAAGGCAGCAGAGATAGAACTGACTTATACCACATCTTATAGAGTGACCATCCCTGATGTAGGCAGCAAAACCTTTACCACAAATGCTACCCGAAACTATCTTGATAACCCACGAGCGGCACTAGCGAAATCGGTAGAGCGTGATTTGATTGTGGATGAAATGAGAAAGCAAACTGCGACTCAAATCATGCGTCAATTAGCACGACTAAAAGCAGAAATCGATTCAGGGTTTACACAATTTGATCCCATTGAAGAGCAACCATCCGCCGCTAATTCCGCAAATCAATAAGCGTTAATATATAATGCGTATTTTTGCGGATAAGCTCGCTGACAATCTCCAGCGTCAATTGAATGGCATTTACTTACTCTTTGGCAACGAGCCTTTACTTCTTTTAGAAAGTAGAGATGCCATATTGTCGGTAGCCAAAAACGCAGGTTTTCTGGAAAAACACCGCTTTACCCTTGATGCCAGTCTGGACTGGGGAGACGTGTTTGATTGCTGTAACGCACTGAGTCTGTTCTCTTCTCAGCAAATAATTGAATTGGAAATTCCAGAAAATGGCGTTAATGCCGCAGCATCAAAACAGTTGATCGAGCTATCTGAACAACTTAACCCTGATATTTTGTTGCTTATCACAGGTCAAAAACTGACCCGCCAACAAGAAAACAGTAAGTGGTTTAAAACACTAAATCAAAAAGGCATTTGGGTCAGTTGCTTAACACCTGATATACAGAGATTACCCCATTTTGTTCAACGTCGCTGCCATCAACTGAACCTTAACCCAGATGCTGAAGCGTTGCAGATGCTTGCACAATGGCACGAAGGAAACTTGCTCGCACTTAAACAGAGTTTAGAGAAGTTAACCTTGTTATATCCTGACGGTCAGCTCTCTTTAATGCGTGTTGAACAAGCACTGAGTAGACACAATCATTACACCCCTTTCCAATGGATTGATGCTCTTCTAGCCGGCAAGCCAAACCGATCACAACGAATTTTAAGACAGTTAGAATCAGAAGGTGTTGAGCCTGTTATTTTATTAAGAACACTACAAAAAGAGCTCAATTTACTGCTCACTATTCAGCATGAGTGCTTAACGGCACCAATTGGACAGGTGTTTGATAAAAACAGAATATGGCAAGCTAAACGGCCGCTATACAATGCCACGCTACAAAGACTGGATAGCAGACAGATAAAACGATTAATTAAACAGCTAACACGTGCCGAAGTTATGGTTAAAACCCAGTATGACAATTCAAGCTGGCCCTTAATTAGGCAACTATCGTTGGAGTTTTGTTCGGCGAGTACGATACTCTAGCCCGTCATGGCTCATAGTGCCATTTCAAAGTTAAACAGTGATATAATCACGCTTACAAGCGCAATAAACTGAGGTTCCCCTTGCAAAAAGATAAGTTAAAAGCCTTTTTGGTCGATAAAGTAGACGACATGAAAGCCGAAAATATAAAGACCATTGACGTCATTGGAAAATCTAGCGTCACCGATTATATGGTTATCTGTACCGGCACATCTAAACGCCATGTGACCTCTATCGCCAACAATATCGCTAATGAGGCAAAAAACGTCGGCCTTACTCCCTACGGTGTAGATGGTGAAAATGAAGGCGAATGGGTTGTGGTTGATATGGGTGATGTCATGGTGCACGTAATGCAAGAAGAGCAACGTGAACTTTATCAGTTAGAAAAACTCTGGAGTTAATACTTGAAAATTCAACTTATTGCCGTAGGCACTAAAATGCCTAAATGGGTAGAAGAGGGTTTTCAGGAGTACCGTAGAAGGTTTCCACACGATATGCCCCTTGATCTCGTCGAAATTGCAGCTGGGAAAAGGGGTAAAAACGCCGATATTGTTAGAATACTGCAAAAAGAAGGCGAAGCCATGCTTGCAGCCGTGCCAAAAGGCAATCGAATTGTTACTCTAGATATTCCAGGTAAGCCATGGGATACCGAACAGTTGGCCGGACAGTTACAACAGTGGAAGTTAGATGCTAGAGATGTTTCTATTTTGATTGGTGGGCCTGAAGGGTTATCACCGGCATGCAAAGCCGCCGCAGATCAAAGTTGGTCTCTATCTCCATTAACACTCCCCCATCCTTTGGTTCGTGTTGTTATGGCAGAGAGCCTCTATCGCGCATGGAGTATTACTGCAAATCACCCATACCATAGAGAATAGAGTGGCATGAAACGACAGCGCACTCAGATTCGAGATCACCACAAAGAATCATTACTTTTTCAAAGCCGGGCAATTGTCTCTTTTCTAGGCATAATAGTAATGATCAGCCTGCTCATCACCAATCTATACAATATTCAGGTTAATCAGTACCAAGATTATAAAACACGCTCTAATGACAACCGGATTAAAATCGTTCCTATTGCCCCTAACCGAGGGTTGATCTACGACCGAAACGGCAAAATACTTGCGGAAAATCGACCGGTATTCAACCTAGAGTTGATTCCAGAAAAGATCAAAGATAGCGACGAAACAATCCGTCAGTTGCAGCAGATCCTAGAAATACCAGAAGAGAAAATAGCGAACTTTAATAAAGAGAAAAGACGCTCTCGTCGATTTAAATCAGTCCCTTTATTAACACAGCTTACCGAGCAACAAGTCGCGATCTTCTCGGTGAATCAATACCGCTTTCCCGGAGTTGAAGTCACCGGAAAACTAAAGCGTTACTACCCTTACGGCTCAGCACTGACCCATGTTCTCGGCTATGTTTCTAGAATCAACGATAGAGACATGCAAGCGCTTGTTCGCGAAGAAAAAGACAGCAACTACCAAGCAACGTACGATATTGGAAAGCTAGGAATAGAACGATACTATGAAGATATGTTGCACGGCACCGCTGGCTACCAAGAAGTTGAAGTAAACAGCCGTGGACGTATTATTCGTACATTAAAATACGTTCCACCTAAACCGGGTAAAGATCTGGTTTTAAACCTAGATATCGATCTTCAGCTCTATCTTTATAGACTGTTGGATAATCGCCGCGGTGCTGCAGTGGTTCTCGACCCGAAAGACAACGGTATTCTGGCCATGGTTTCAACACCAAGCTATGATCCGAACCCATTTGTACAAGGTATTTCAGGAAAAGCGTACCGTAAACTGCTTGAAAACAGTGACCGTCCGCTCGTCAACCGAACAACGTTAGGTATCTATCCTCCCGCATCGACAGTTAAACCTTTCATTGCGGTGGCAGCTTTACAAGAAGAAGTGGTTACCCCATATACCACGCGCAATGACCCCGGTTATTGGAAAATACCTAACTCAAAAACAAAACCTTTCCGAGACTGGTTACGTTGGGGACATGGAAGAGTCAACATCACTCAATCATTGGAAGAATCTGTAGATACTTTTTTCTATCAAGTTGCATATGACTTGGGCATAGATAGGCTTTCAAGTTGGATGATGAAGTTCGGCTTTGGTGATTTCACCGGCATCGATATATTTGAAGAGAGTAAGGCAAACATGCCGACTCGAGAATGGAAAATGAGCCGACACCGTACACCTTGGTATCAAGGTGACACCATTCCTGTGGGCATTGGGCAAGGGTACTGGACCGCGACACCAATGCAGATAGCTAAAGCAACATCAGTATTGGTGAATAGAGGAAAGGTAATGGCTCCCCACTTACTAAGATCAACCGTGGATAACAATCAGCCATTAGAGACTCAAAAACTCGAAGCCATTGAGACCTATCCTCCAATTACCAACGTTCCAGATAACTTTTGGGACATATCGGTAAAAGGAATGAACTTAGTCAACCATGGTAAAAAAGGAACGGCAAGAAGAGCTTTTCAGAACCTTGGCTATCAAAGCGCCGGAAAATCGGGAACAGCTCAGGTCTTTGGTTTAAAAGAAGACGAAGAGTATGATGCCGAACAGATAGCGGAGCATCTTCGTGACCATGCGTTGTTCACCGGTTTTGCCCCAGTAAAAGATCCTGAAGTTATCGCAACCATTGTATTAGAAAATGCAGGAGGTGGCTCCACTAACGGTGCACCTGTCGTGCGAAAGATCTTTGATAAAGTGATATTAAATAAAGAAGATAAGGCAGAGTAGTGATGAAACTCGATCCCTCCACAGGTAAAAGTCGAATCTTTTTTGAAAGGTTCCACATTGATCTCCCACTGCTGCTCGGGCTTATTACTATCATGCTGTTTGGTTTAGTTATCATGTATAGCGCCAGCGGACAGAGCATGGTAATGATGGACAAACAAGCTATGCGTATGGCTCTGGCGTTAGGTGTCATGGTGGTTTTGGCCCAAATTTCACCTCGAACGTACGAAGCTTTTGCCCCTTTTCTGTTTGTCGTCGGGGTTGGCCTGCTGTTTGGCGTGCTATTTTTTGGGGAAGCGTCCAAAGGCGCTCAACGATGGCTAAACCTTGGCTTCGTGCGCTTTCAGCCTTCCGAGCTACTAAAACTGGCCGTGCCATTAATGATCGCTCGTTATATTGGCAAAAAACCCCTCCCCCCTAGCTTTAAAACACTTGTTGTTTCACTGGTCATGCTTGGTGTGCCAACCATTCTTATCGCCAAACAACCGGATCTAGGCACCTCAATCTTGATTGCGGCCTCAGGAATATTCGTTATTTTCCTAGCAGGTATTAGTTGGAAAATTATTTTTGCGGCTATATGTGCCGTAGGGGCCTTTGCACCAGTACTGTGGTTTTTCCTAATGCGTGAATACCAGAAAGTACGGGTGCGAACCTTATTCAACCCAGAATCCGATCCTCTTGGGGCTGGCTATCATATTATTCAGAGTAAAATTGCCATCGGCTCAGGCGGTCTAACGGGTAAAGGTTGGCTTCATGGAACGCAATCGCAACTGGAGTTTTTGCCCGAAAGGCATACCGATTTCATCTTTGCGGTCATCGCAGAAGAGTGGGGAATGTTCGGGATACTGGTTTTACTCACCTTATACCTATTCATCATAGGTCGCGGCCTTTATCTTGCTAGCCAATCGCAAACTGCGTTTGGCAGAATGATGTCAGGAAGTATTGTTTTAAGCTTCTTTGTCTATATTTTTGTCAACATTGGTATGGTAAGTGGCATATTACCCGTTGTAGGAGTGCCACTGCCGCTGATAAGCTATGGAGGCACTTCAATGGTGACCTTAATGGCTGGATTTGGAATATTAATGTCAATACACACACATCGCAGTATGTTATCAAAAGCGACTTAGCAGGCTATAAGGTTTATACATCAATGATACGAATTCTTTCCATCATGCTACTCATTCTGTTAGCTGGCTGTTCAACACCTAGTGGACGCTACTCTATATCGGATGATGTTGGACCTGACACTCCTATCACTTTGGATCACATTGAGGATGCACAACCAAAATATGAACCCTATAGTTTAGGCGGAAACCGAGATTACACCCTTAGAGGTAACCGTTACCAAATCAACAAGAACCCTGATGGGTTCAAGCAGAGTGGAAAGGCCTCTTGGTATGGAAAAAAATTTCACGGTCACCTGACGTCTAATGGTGAAATCTATGATATGTATTCAATGACTGCCGCTCATAAGACTTTACCCATACCAAGTTATGTAAAAGTAACCAATAAGGATAACGGCAAAACCACCATTGTCCGTATTAACGATCGTGGACCTTTCTATCAAGGAAGGATCATTGACTTAAGTTATGCTGCTGCATATAAATTGGATGTTATTCAGTCTGGTACGGCAAATGTGGATATTGAGTACATCAATACTCACAAACAGAAGTCTGAAGAAAACTCGGCTCAGTTAAACATAAACTATGTTATTCAAGCGGCATCTTCAAATCATGAACAAAGAACGCGAACTTTAGCAAAAGATTTGGGTCAAAAACTGTCTGTAGAGAGTTTTGTCGAAGCAATTAACAAGAACTATCGCGTATTGCTTGGCCCTTTTGATGATTACTCAACAGCAGAACAGGTATTAAAAACGATACAAACAGAGGGTTACCCTCAAGCATTTATCAGAAAAACAAAACGTTAAATCCCAATACCAACAAGGTATCGGAACTTACTCGTCTTCACTCATTCAGTATCAATAGTATGGCCTAGCCTCACTATTCTGTTAAGATACGGGCAATTTAAAACAATGAACATTGATTACACTAAAATGATTAAGTCAAAACGGACCATAACAAGACTTCTTGCTACCACGGCAATGGTAGTAGCACCAACCGCTTTCTCGGCACCAATCGTGGTTCCAGATCCACCGCAAATAGCGGCTAAAGGCTATGTTTTAATTGACTATAATTCAGGTACAGTTTTAGCTGAAAAAGCGAAAGACACCAAGCTATCCCCTGCTAGCTTAACTAAAATGATGACAAGTTATGTCATTGGTCAAGAGCTAGCGCGTGGTAACATTTCTCTTACTGACGAAGTGGTTATCAGCAAAAATGCTTGGGCTAAAAACTTCCCAGACTCCTCTAAAATGTTCATAGAAGTAGGCACTACCGTTAGTGTCGATGATCTAAACCGTGGAATTATCATTCAATCAGGTAACGATGCATGTGTGGCAATGGCTGAACATGTGGCGGGTTCTGAAGATGCGTTTGTTGATCTTATGAATGCATGGGCTAGCTCAATTGGCATGAAGAACACAAACTTTGCCAACGTTCATGGCTTGGATAATCCAAACCTATACTCTACGCCATACGATATGGCGCTATTAGGTAGAGCACTTATCCGTGACGTTCCTGAAGAGTACGCGATTTACTCAGAAAAACAGTTTACTTACAACAGTATCACCCAATATAACCGTAACGGACTGCTTTGGGATAAAAGCATGAACGTTGATGGCATAAAGACTGGCCACACCTCTAAAGCAGGTTATAGCCTGGTAAGTTCAGCAACAGAAGGTAAAATGCGCCTTGTTGCTGTAGTGATGGGAACCAAGAGCGCAAATGCTCGTAAAGCAGAAAGCAAAAAGCTTCTCAATTACGGCTTTCGTTTCTTCGAAACAGTTGCTCCTCATAAAGCGGGTGAAACATTTGTTAGTGAACGTATCTGGATGGGCTCTAAAGAGAACGTTGCTTTAGGCGTTGCAGAAGATACCTATGTAACACTACCAAGAGGCCAAGCTAAGAGCTTAAAAGCCAGTTTCGTGCTGGAAAAAGAGTTAAAAGCACCGATTAACGAAGGGGATGTTGTTGGTAAACTTTACTACCAAGTAGATGGTGAAGACATCGCAGAATACCCGCTTCTAGCATTAGAAAACGTAGAGAAAGGCAGTATTTTCAGCCGTTTAATTGACTATGTTATCTTACTATTTAAGAGCTGGTTTTAACTTCCCCTCTTAATCTAAACAAGCCGCATTAGCGGCTTTTTTATTGCGCAAAGATAACCTCATGTTATCTCTATCCATTTCCACTTAGAGCCGATATTAAGATTCAGTAATACGACAGTTATTGAGAAATAGGAACCCTTTTAAGGGAGCAAGGATACCTTGAGATCTTGTTCTAGAGAGCGTAATATCTCGCTTCTGTTATTCCATCCGATCTGGACGAAACAATGCAAGAACAACCAAAGTTAAAAGACCTATTAGAGTTCCCTTGTCAGTTTACCTACAAGGTAATGGGTTATGCTAAACCGGAACTGCCAGAATTGGTGCTAGCGGTTATCCAAAAACATGCCCCTGGGGATTACAGCCCAAGCGTTAAGCCGAGTGGTAAAGGGACTTATAATTCAGTGTCTATTACTATTACTGCTACTTCAGTTGAGCAGGTTGAGACTCTTTATAAAGAGTTGGGCGACATTGATATTGTTCGTATGGTTCTATAGCAACCACACGGTAACAGCGGCTATAGGCCGCTGTTTTTATAATTAGCCTCTGCTCAACATCAATCTCAACTCAATTTTCAAATTCTCCAACGAATCACTACAGCGAATAAAAACATTTTCACATTATTTACCTAGGGGTTTATAATGTTTTTTCTTTATATAATCATGCCAATGCAGTGCTATACCAATCACCGCAGTTATACCGCCTACTTATTCGGTTATGCCCATTAAATTAATGAGTTAATCAGAAAGATGTCATCGAACAGGCGAGGATAACGTCATAGTTATATTTTCTTGTAATGCCTTATAGGTAAGGAAATTAGTTTGCAGAATATTGAAAACAGGCTGGTCATTAAACACCTTGGCTTACGAGACTACGAGCCTGTATGGAAAGCGATGCATCAATTCACTGACCAACGAACAGAGGATACTGTAGATGAAGTATGGCTGGTAGAGCACAACCCAGTGTTCACACAAGGACAAGCAGGAAAAGAAGAACATCTTTTAAACACAGGTGATATTCCAGTCATACAAAGTGATCGTGGCGGGCAAGTTACTTATCATGGACCCGGTCAACTAGTGGCCTATTTTCTTATCAATCTTAGAAGAAAAAATCTTGGTGTAAGAGAGTTAGTTACCCAGATAGAAAATATTGTCATTGAGTCATTAGCCAGTTTTGGCATCACCTCTTCAGCTCGTCCTGACGCCCCCGGTGTTTATGTAGATAACAAAAAAATCTGTTCTCTTGGACTTAGGATTCGTAAAGGGTGCTCTTTCCATGGACTAGCCTTGAACATAGATATGGATCTATCCCCCTTCTTAAGAATTAATCCTTGTGGATATCAGGGGATGGAAATGATACAAGTAAAAGAACTTGGTGGGCCGGATAACATCTCCACCGTAAGCGAAGCAATAATATCAGCGCTCACTACCCTACTGAGCTATGAGCATGTCGACATAATAAAAGAAAGCAATTAATCATGAGCAAACCAATTCAAATGGAAAAAGGCGTCAAATACAGAGACGCTGATAAAATGGCATTAATTCCTGTTAAGAACATGCCTGAAGAGCAGAAAGAAGTGCTGCGCAAACCTGAATGGATGAAAATCAAACTTCCTTCAGACAGCAAACGCATTCAAGATATTAAAGCTGCTATGCGTAAGAATTCGCTGCATTCAGTTTGCGAAGAGGCATCATGCCCTAATCTGGCAGAATGCTTTAACCACGGCACCGCAACCTTTATGATTTTGGGAGCAATCTGTACACGTCGCTGTCCTTTCTGCGATGTTGCCCATGGCAGACCAATAACACCTGATAGCAATGAACCCGCTCACTTAGCTCAAACCATTAGTGATATGAAGTTAAAGTACGTGGTGGTGACCTCTGTTGATAGAGATGACTTAAGAGATGGTGGTGCACAACATTTTGCTGACTGTACCAAAGCCATCAGAGCCAAAAATCCACAGATCAAGATCGAAACTCTGGTTCCAGATTTTCGTGGTCGTATGGACACGGCACTAGAGTTGTTAAACGATAACCCACCAGATGTGTTCAATCACAATTTGGAGACAGCACCACGCTTATACCGCAAGGCAAGACCTGGAGCTAACTACAAATGGTCTCTAAAATTACTGCAAGAGTTTAAAGCCCTACATCCAGAAGTACCAACTAAGTCTGGTTTAATGATGGGGCTAGGTGAAACCAAAGAAGAGATCATTGAAGTACTTAAAGATCTGCGTGCTCATGGTGTCACTATGCTAACGTTAGGACAGTACTTGGCACCAAGCCGACATCACTTGCCAGTTGAACGTTATGTACCACCAGCTGAATTTGATGAACTAAAAGAAATAGCATTAGATCTTGGATTTACTCACGCCGCTTGTGGGCCATTTGTTCGCTCTTCATATCATGCAGACATGCAAGCTAAAGGTGAAGAAGTAAAATAAAGCACGCTGTATTTATTTCCCTTGATCAATCATGGCCAGTCATTATGACTGGCCATTTAGCAGAAAAGTTAGTTTGCCATCATAGGAACCAGAACTATGGTTCCTATGATAACGGTAATCAATCCTGCAAACACAGGCACAAATGTACGCTTCACCACTTCAAAAGGACTAATTTTACCCATACCTGACGTAGCAACCACGACGCCAGATACAGGAGAAATTGTACGACCTAAATTGGAAGCCTGCAGCATAGGAATAATCAGGAAAGCTGGATTCAACCCCAATTTTGCAGCAAGCGAAGGAGCAAGTTCAACAAACGCATAGAAAGGCGCGTTCCCCGATCCTGTAGCAACGGCGGCTGCAACAGTAAGAGTCGTTAATAGAAGCATTAATGCAACACCACCCGCTCCAGCTTGATCAGCAAGGTGTAACAAGTTATCAATGGCACCAATGGACATCAGACCCTGAGCAAATACCCCAGCAGCAACTAACAGCATTACAACACCTTTAAAAGCTTCTGCCATCCCCTCATAACAAGAGTCTAGGTCTTCCAATGTTTCTTTACCTTTAAAACCTTTGTTAACAAAGTCGGTCAATGCTGCTAAGAAGATAGCCAAGACGACAATAGTGTAAATATCCAAACTTAAACCGGGTATGGTTTTACCGTTAAATAGAAAAACACCAACAATGGGTAGAAAAGGGAGCATGGCGTAATAAGCAGGAGCTTTCACTTCAATAGAAGAGATATCCACCTTCTCCATTGGTGTGTTTTCTTTTTTATCCAAATACCTATTCCAAAAATAGGCCGCTATCGCCATAACAACAATCGCACATAGAGAAACAGGCAGCACCGTTTGGACAGCAAACACATCTAAATCCATCCCCGCTTTTTCTGCCGCAACAACAACATCTCCAGATGTAGGCGAAAGAATGATGGCCGCGGGTGAAGCACAAACGGCAACTGCGGCAGGCCTAGAAATTCCCATAGCCGTCATCATAGGAAACAGTGTCGCCATTAATAACACACCAAGACCGGTAGCAGAACTGACGGCTAATGACATTAAACAAGCCACAATATAGGCTGCAACCAATAAAATGTATGGGGATTTAATAAATGCTAAAGGTTTAGAAAACTGCTTTACTACCACATTATTCGCGCCAATAAATGTCATATAAGACGCAAAACCGCACAACAGCATAATTTGCATCCCCAAGCCACCACCGCGATATTTAAGCATATATTTAATGTATTCCAGAGAATCTGTCAGAAAATTCCCTGTCGCTGCGACCTTAGCAGGCAAAACCGTATGACCGAGCAAGCCCGTTAGAATCAACAGTAATAACCCCGCGCTAAGTAGCACCCCTGCAGCTCTATACCCTTTAACGATATAGTAACCAACACCAATCGTAACAATTAGACCAATAAGCAACTCTAGCATTTGTACCTCTATAATTTAGCCAGACAAAATCAAAACGAAACTATAGAAAACCAAGTGCATAAACAGTGATCCAAGCTAACTTATCGGTCATTAATGAAAATAAAAACTACATTTTGCGCAAAAGAACACATAACAAACCATGTATGAGTGCAGACTTAAGATATTATTTCAATTCAATTAACTCGTAGTAACTCATCTATTTAAGCTTAATAATAAAAACCACCAAGATAAGCATCGAGAAATAGCGGTGTTTATCTATTGCTAAATACCCATTACAATAAGAAGAGATAACGTCGACAAAGGATTCTGCCGTGAAAGATATTGGATTAATCGCAATTCTGTCTATTGCAATAATGGGGTGTTCTTCCAATACCCAACAAGATAATTACTTAGATGCTTCCTTCGAGCTTTGTAATACAGAAGTAGATGTGTACTCCGTGAGTGACGATGGTCGAGTACGTATTATTTGTGCTGACGGTTCAAAGTTCACCATGAACAGTGAAAGCACTTTAGAAATAATGAGAGATATTAATATTGACTACTGCACCGGTGAAGGTCTCTCTAAATTTAATGAAAGCCGCCGTTATTACTCATTTCAATGTAAATCTGGTACCACACTTAGTATCAATAAAAAATAATACAATAAAATAGCAAATTGCTAGTTCACCATTAAAAATGGCCAGCCCGTTAAGGCTGACCATTTTATATTTCATTCTGTTCGTCTTAACTATCGCTCTTTGGCAATAACTTAACGAATCAACATACTAAGCATAAACTGGCAAACGAGCACAGATCGCCAAAACTTTTTGCTTGGTTGCATCGATTACAGATTGATCATCCGTATTATCCAATACATCACACATCCAGCCAGCTAAGGTCTTAGCATCTTCTTCGGTGAAACCTCTACGGGTGATAGCAGGTGTTCCCACTCGGATACCAGACGTTACAAATGGGCTTCGAGGGTCATTCGGAACCGAGTTCTTGTTCACCGTAATATTGGCCGAACCCAAAGCGGCATCAGCTTCTTTACCGGTAATACCTTTATCAATTAAGTCTACCAAGAACAGATGATTCTCTGTAGAACCCGATACAATGCTATAACCACGAGCAATAAACTCAGCCACCATTGCTTTAGCATTAGCAACAACACGATGCTGATACTCTTTAAATTCAGGCTCCATAGCCTCTTTAAAGGCGACTGCTTTACCGGCTATAACATGCATTAGAGGGCCACCTTGCCCGCCTGGGAATACAGCAGAGTTTAGTTTTTTGTACAACTCTTCACCAGCATTTGACAGTATAAGTCCACCACGAGGGCCAGCTAATGTTTTGTGAGTTGTTGTAGTCACAATATGTGCGTGAGGTAATGGCGTTGGATAAGCCCCCGCCGCAATCAGTCCAGCAACGTGTGCCATATCAACAAACAAGTAAGCATCGACTTTATCCGCAATCTCACGCATGCGAGCCCAATCTACCACTTGAGAATATGCAGAAAATCCACCGATAATCATTTTAGGCTTGTGTTGTTGTGCTAAAGCTTCCATTTCGTCATAGTCAATTTGACCAGCTTGATCAATGCCGTAAGGAATAATGTTGTAATGTTTACCTGAGAAGTTCACAGGAGAACCATGAGTAAGGTGACCACCATGGGCCAAGCTCATTCCAAGTACCGTATCACCCGGGTTTAGCAGCGCCATATAAACAGCACTATTTGCTTGAGAACCAGAGTGAGGTTGAACATTGGCATACTCACAGCCAAACAGCTGACATGCACGTTCAATCGCTAATGCTTCTGCTTTATCAACATACTCACAACCACCATAGTAACGCTTGCCCGGATAGCCTTCCGCGTATTTATTCGTTAGCTGAGAACCTTGAGCTTCCATTACTCGAGGGCTGGTATAGTTTTCTGAAGCAATAAGCTCTATGTGTTCTTCCTGACGAAGAGTTTCTTCCTGAATTGCAGCGTATAACTCTGCATCATAATCAGCGATATTCATATCACGCTTTAGCATCTGTATCTCCTGACTCAGATAATCTGAAAATTGCAATAAAAGCACAAATTTCGCCACGCAAACGTTTTCGTGTCGACAATAAGCGGCTATATTCTACATAATTTGTACAATATCAGAAAGCCGCTCAATGCATTTATTTGTGCTATTTTCCTAATCCATTTAAAAATAATTCAATTTGACCGCTAAACAGTCAGCGTCGATAAAGCAATGCCAAACCATCTAACTTCATTTAGCCTTGCTTACCCTAGTGTCAACTTAGGCATTTACACCCTGTAAATTGTAGAATACAGACCTTACCTTTAATTTACCGCGCCAAGCTATCGAAATAAACAGTTTTTCTCTAATATTCGCGCTATTCTCTGCCACATAATTGAAACATGATGGAAAAACACTCACGTAAAGAAGATTGGATCGCCATATTGACCGGAACATTTGTCACGGCACAAGGGGTGTTCTTTCTCCAGTCTGCCGATCTTTTGACCGGTGGTACAACAGGGCTTGCTTTGCTTATCAGCCAATTTGTCCCTTTAACTTTTGGCGTACTCTATTTTTTACTAAACACACCATTTTATCTGCTAGGCTGGAGACGGTTTGGTAAGAAGTTTGCTATAAACAGTGCGATTTCCGGTGGATTGGTGTCTATTTTCGTCGATCATCTTAATTTAGTCATCAGTTTAGAGTTTGCCAATCCAGTGTACTGCGCTGTTGCTGGAGGCTTGTTAATGGGCTTGGGTATGCTCATTCTATTTAGGCATAAATCGAGCTTGGGTGGTTTTAATGTTTTCTGTCTTGTCGTTCAAGATAAAACCGGCATTTCAGTAGGAAAAACGCAACTGGCTATTGATTGTACTATCCTCATCGCCTCATTTTTCTTTGTTTCTCCACTGATTATCGTCATATCTATATTAGGTGCAATAATGTTAAATCTGGTCTTGGCAATGAACCATAAGCCAACCAGATATCAAGTTAACTACAACAAAGCCACTTAAAAATAGTCATTGAAAAGTCGCTAAAATGAGTATACAAATATTCTATTCACTCTCTTGTATACTCATCTTATGACTCGTTTATCACACCCGCACACCTTTAATGCCACGCGGTTTCGTCGCCAGCTACATATGTTTCCAGAGCTATCAAACCAAGAAGTAAACACCGCGGCCAAGATAGTAAAACAGCTCTCCATGTTTGGTCTAACCGCTAAAGAAAACATTGGTGGTAACGGTATAGTATGCGTAATTGACAGCGGTAATACGGGAGAAACCACTCTGTTTAGAGCCGATTTTGATGCACTACCTATTGTCGAGAAATCCACTCATCAACATGTATCTCAGCACTGTGGTGTCATGCATGCATGTGGTCACGATGGGCATACCGCATCATTACTTATGGTGGCTGAACACCTCGCGAATCACCCACCAAGTCGCGGAAAGATCATTTTACTGTTTCAACCTGCTGAAGAGACAGGTACAGGTGCGGAGGAGATGTTAAAACATCCTTGGTTATATGAACAAAGTGTCGATAACACTTTTGCTTACCACAACTTGCCCGGACATCCAGTAGGCTCGATATTAGTAAAGCCGGACACCTTCGCTTGCGCATCGACCGGGGTCAGTATTGAGTTTCAAGGCAAAACCTCTCATGCAGCGCGACCAGAAAATGGAATCAGTCCAGTTGAAGTCATGATGACGGTAATACGCCAACTGCAAACTCTATCTGAGCATTACCCTGATACTTTTACTTTAGTCACCATTGTTCATGCTCAACTAGGAGAAGAAGCATTTGGTGTTTCACCCGGTTACGCCAAAGTAATGGCAACACTTCGTAGCGAATGCAATACGACTTTTGAACAGATGAAGAAAAAGTTGCTTAACACGCTAAGTGAGTTAGAAAATAACAGTGATATTAAAATAACCCTACAGTGGGATGAACCTTTTAACGCAGCGGTTAACAGTGCTGAACACTGCGATATCGTCGCAGAACAAGCGGAAGAACTCGGGCTTTCCGTTGTTCAATTGTCAGAACCGATGCGCTGGTCAGAAGATTTTTCACAGTTTTTATTAAAATGGCCGGGCGCACTTTTCTGTATCGGCAGTGGAGAGTCTCATCCACAACTACATAATCCTGACTATGATTTCCCAGATGAGATATTAGCTACAGCGAGTTCACTATTCATTTCAATTGCACAGAGGCTACATAAGTGAATGGCTAACTGGCCTTATTAAACAACAAAAAAGGCTCAATAGGTTGTCTGCCTACTGAGCCTCAAAAGTCCGAATGCAATATCAACAATATTATGAAGTATGGCTAATCAATAGCACCAATGTTTGATAGGGTTCTAAGGTTATTAAATGTTCAAATTTATCGTTCGTTGCATAGTTAGAAATCAGACAGCTTGCTGAATGAACATCTATATCACTCGGCAATACACAACTCGTACGCTCACCATAAAAATTATTGATACAAATTAGCGTGCTGGACTCATCACTTCTGCTATAACAGAACACCTGTTTATGATCTGGCAGTAGATCTTGATAATCACCGAAAGTAATCACCGCAACCTCTTTACGCAACGATATCAACTTTTTATAAAAGTAGAATACGGAGTCAGTTTGGTCTACTGCACTTGCTGCATTCACTTCTAAGTAGTTCTCTGCAATATCAAGCCAAGGTTTCCCTTGAGAAAATCCCGCATTTTTTTCACGATTCCACTGCATTGGTGTCCGTGAATTATCACGAGATTTTTGCGCCAAAATTGCCATCATATCGTCAGCGTTTACACCTTGCTGATTAACCATAATGTTATACATATTGGTACTTTCAACATCTTGGTATTGCGACAAATGGCGGTAATGAGGATTGGTCATCCCGATCTCTTCACCTTGGTAGATATAAGGTGTGCCTTGCATCATATGGATAGAGGCCGCCAGCATTTTTGCCGACTCGACTCGAAATATTTTATCGTCACCTAATCGGCTAACTACCCGAGGTTGATCATGGTTACACCAAAATAGAGCGCCCCAACCATTATTATTTAAGCCTCTCTGCCAATGATTGAAGATCTGCTTAAGCTGTAAGAAGTCAAAAGGGGCTTTGGTCCATTTATCTCCATCGGTATAATCCACTTTTAAATGATGAAAATTGAACACCATAGATAGCTCACGTTGATCCAAACTAGAATACTGTTGGCAGTGCTCAAGGGATGTTGAAGACATCTCCCCAACCGTGACCGAACCATATTTTTGGAATACCGCTTCGCTGATCTCCTGAAGATATTCATGAACTCTAGGACCGTCAGTATAAAAACGTCGACCGTCTCCAATGTTGTCATCGACAAAATCTTGCTGCTTAGAAATAAGGTTGATTACATCAAGGCGGAACCCATCTACCCCTTTGTCTGCCCAAAAGCTAATGACCTGTTTAACTTCTTCTCTAACTGTTGGATTTTCCCAGTTAAGATCTGCCTGCTCTTTAGCAAACAGATGTAAATAGTACTGGCCGGTCTCACTATCCAGCTCCCAAGCATTACCACCAAATTTTGACTGCCAATTATTAGGTGGCTGGCCATTTATTGGATCCTTCCAAATGTAGTAATCACGATAAGGACTATCGAGATTGCCCAGAGCATCTTGAAACCATTTATGATGCGTAGATGTGTGGTTAACCACAATATCCATAACAACACGAATACCTTTTTGATGCGCTTTTTCTAACAGTTCATCAAAATCATCCATACAACCAAACTGTGGATTGATGGCATAGTAGTCCGAGATATCGTAGCCATTGTCCACCATTGGTGACTCATAAACAGGAGTTAGCCATATCGCATCAACACCGAGAAGTTGCAAATAATCTAACTTAGAAATAATACCCTGCAGATCACCCGTGCCTTTGTCACCGCTATCGCAAAAACTTTTTGGGTAAATCTGATAAATCGTAGCAGTCTTCCACCACTGCGGATCGATTGTACTCATTTGAAAAACTCTCTCACCAACTAAATCAATGTCACTAATTTTCTGAACGACTCTGATCAAATTAAGTTAGCCTCACTAAAGCAAACTAAATAGGTTAGCGGTACAACCTTAAAAAAGGTTGCCACTCACGGCTCAGCTTATCGAACTCATTTTGAACACTAAATTAATACCATTGAAACAACAGAAAAGAGTGGTCAAATTGACCACTCAACAATTGATACAACAATTACGCACTAGCGACTTGTAGTTCGCCTTTCGCTTCTGCACGCTTATAGAAGAAAAGAGTTAATGCAGCAGGAAGTAAAATCGCAACCAGCATTGCAATAGAATAGATTGTCCAGTATTGCGGCTGAATCGATAGAATGCCCGGCAGACCACCAACACCGATACCATTTGCCATCACGCCAGCACTGCCACAGATTGCAGCAGCAACTGCAGAACCAACCATCGCACTCAACATAGGGAACTTGTATTTAAGGTTAATACCGTACATTGCAGGCTCTGTTACCCCTAAATACGCAGAAATAGCCGCTGGAACAGAGATGTCGCGTTCACCATGCTTACGGCTGATTATGATAATGCCGACAACAGCCGATGCTTGCGCAATATTTGACAGTGCAATCAATGGCCAGATAGGTGTGCCACCCAACTCTTGCATAAGTTGTAGATCCACCGCATTGGTTGTGTGATGCACACCAGTAATAACTAATGGTGCATAGAAGAAACCAAATACCATTGCACCTAGTATTGCAAAATCACCTGTCATTGCAGCCTTAGCAGCAAAAGCAACACCGTCACCAATGGTACGACCAATAGGGCCAATCAGAGAGTGCGCAAGAATCACAGACAAAATGATGGAAACAAATGGCACAACCACAAGATACAAATAGGAAGGAACAATTCGCTTAAGGTTGGTCTCAATAAACGCCAGAGCGACACCCGCTAACATTGCAGGAATAACCTGTGCTTGATAACCCACTTTCTCGATAACAAACAGACCAAAGTCCCACACTTGTGGCACCTCTTTACCTATCGCATAAGCATTCATTAATTGCGGCGAAACGAGAGTGACACCCAAAGTAATACCTAAAATAGGTGTTCCACCCAACTTCTTCACTGTCGACCAACAAACCCCTACAGGTAAGAAGAAGAATATCGCTTCACCAATCAGCCATAAGAATGAGTGTACCGTTGCCCAAAACTGACTAATTTGCGTCAGCGTCTGGCCATCAAACATTTTGATGTCACCAATGACATTACGGAACCCAAGAATCAAACCACCAGTGATGATAGCAGGTAGCAGAGGTACAAAAATTTCAGCTAAATGGGAGATACCTCGTTCCAGAATATTCATATTCTGACGTGCCGCTACTTTCGCATCATCTTTAGAAGACGCACTCTTGCCTGACATCTCAATCAGTAATTTATAGACTTCGTCAACTTCGGTTCCGATCACAACCTGAAACTGACCAGCATTAGTAAAACATCCTTTTACTATGCGTAACTCTTCTAATTTCTTAACATCAGCAGCTTCTGTGTCACTAAGAACAAAACGCAATCGTGTCAGGCAGTGGCTCACACTCGCAATATTGTCACTTCCACCTACTAACTCGATAAGACGTGCAATGTCTTGTTTTGCAATCTTACTCATCATTCTCACCCGTTTTATTGGCTAATTAAAGTTTACACCATCAAAGTGACGGCATTAAAATGGGAACATTCCCAAAAGTGAATTATATAGTGCACCATAATAAAGAAAGATAAAATGGGAACATTCCCATTAATTGAGCAAGATCACATCAATTTTGTCAAATCACCTTAGCTCAAGAGAGACATTCAAGTAGAAAATATGAACTAACAAGAAGCGCGATAGCATGCCATACAGGGCAGAATCACTAGATTGAAAATCATAAAATATTATTTGATTCGCTTATGTCTAAGGTCTGTTGACCTTAGACATAAGAAAGGGATAAGGATGGAACGAATCCTGCTCGGTTTATGAAATCAGATTAACTGAGTGGTTTCTGTGTTAAATGCTGTTCACCAACGGCACCAGAAAGTTGCTCGATTAATAAACTAGCGGCGGCCTCACCAGCTTGCTGATAGCCTGGATCAACACTATAAGTATTAGGGAATAGGAAAGAGAGCATGGTATTTCCCCCCACACCTGTCACTAAAACCTCTTCTCTATTTAACTCTTGAAGCCTCTTAATCACCCCCAAGGCAAGCGTATCACTAGCACACGCTACAGCTTGAGTATCCTCTGTTAACACTTTATCTAATAGACAATAGCCACTTTCATGATCAAGCAAACCAGTTTGATAACTTGGCTTAATCTCTCTCTCTTTACACCAACTCAAATAGGAGTTAAGCCGAGCTTCCCCGGTCGTTTTATCCGCAGGATCGACACCAATGTAAGCAATATTGGTCAATTTTTTCTTAAAAAGATAATCCAGCGACTGATGTATCACCCCATGGTTATCATAATTAATGGAAGAGACACCATCGACATCCATGGCAATAACCACCATTTTGTCTTTCCAGCTCACCAGTTGGTCAATATCGCACTCGGTAAAACCAAAAACAATCACACCATCGACATTGCGTTTCTTTAACACCGCCAAGTGCTCATTGGTCTTATCTCGATCAAACTGGCTTTCCATTATCACAACATCGTAACCCGCAGCATATAGACGTTGAAGGATGCTACTAATAGCACGATTTTCGGATGGGGAATCCAAACGAGAGATAATCACGCCAACGACTTTTTGGCTTCCTCCTCGCATAGACTGGGCCGACTTAGAGGGAACAAAGCCTGATTCTGCAATCACTTTTTCAACTAATTCTCGTGTCGCAGGTTTTACCTTTGGATCATTAGTCAAAACACGAGATACCGTAGATTTACCAACGCCGGCCAATTTAGCAATATCAAGAATGGTCAGTTTTTTGCTCATAAATCTTACTTGTCCCGTAGAATATAAATTCAATTAATTAGATTATTCTAGTAAATCATTCTGCTGATAAATAGTCAGGAACATCTTTGATACTGGCTAATACCACTGATGCTAATTTTTCTCCAGCGTCAGTAACCGGTTTACCAGTGCGAACAAGAATTTTCGTTCCCACTCCAGCCGCATCTGCCGCCATCATATCTTCCGCTTTATCTCCTACCATGACTGACTTTTCCATATCTATTTTGAGAAAGTCTCTAGCAGAAATAAACATCCCCGGTTTAGGCTTTCTACAATCACAATCTTGCTTGTACTCACCAATTCCATGTTCTGGGTGATGAAGGCAATAGTAGATACCATCCAGTTCTACACCGTTATCAACAAAGTTCCAATCCATCCACTCTGTTAACGAAAGAAAGCGCTCTTCACTAAACATACCGCGCGCGACACCTGATTGATTGGTCACTAAAACTAACAGATAACCCATCTGCTGCAGTTTCTTGGTAGCAGCAAAAACACCGTCAATAAATTCAAAATCATGCTCATCATGTACATAACCATGATCAACATTGATTACGCCATCTCTATCTAAAAACACCGCTGGTTTAGCCAAAGTCTTACCCTCAAACACCTTTTAATTTCAGATTATTACACGCTTTCCAACACTTAACATCATTTATGCAAGAAAGCATAACATTCCTCTTAGCCGGCTCATTATATAACTAAATTTTATATCTCATAACAAATCAAATCTTACTAATTGGCAATTTAGACGTCTAGACGTAAAAATATCTATTGACAATAAATTGGGGAAGCAATAGCATCATCTACTAAGTGAGACGCAAGTCAAAATTTTATTCTAAATAGGTTGATGCATGATTGAGATCAGTAATGTAAATAAGGTTTTTTATCAGGGTGAAAAACAGATCAATGCCCTGAGAGAGATCAACCTAACTATCCCTCAAGGCCAGATATTTGGAGTAATAGGCTCGTCTGGTGCAGGAAAAAGTACCCTAATTCGATGCGTGAACATGCTTGAAGCACCAACGTCGGGAAATGTTGTTGTAGATGGTATAGATCTCACCACTCTGACCCAAGCCGACTTATGCCAGGCTCGGCAGAATATTGGCATGATTTTTCAGCATTTTAACCTGTTATCGTCTCGTACAGTCTTTAACAATATCGCTCTACCTTTAGAGTTAGCAGGAAAAAATAAGCAGCAGATTGAAGATAAGATCAACCAACTTCTCTCTCTGGTAGGTTTATTAGATAAACGAGATACCTACCCTGCGAATTTAAGCGGTGGTCAAAAGCAGCGAGTCGCGATTGCTAGAGCATTGGCGTCTGATCCTAAAGTACTGCTGTGTGACGAGGCCACCAGCGCACTTGACCCAGCAACAACCCAATCTATTTTAGAGTTGTTAAGAGAGATCAATCGTAAGCTGAATATTACTATTTTGCTGATTACACATGAAATGGATGTGGTTAAAAGCATCTGCCACCAAGTGGCGATTATCGGTGATGGCGAATTAGTTGAAAAAGGCAGTGTGGGTGAAATTTTTGCTCACCCTAAAACAGACTTAGCGCACCAATTTATTCGTTCCACTTTGGATCTTTCTATCCCTGAAGATTACCAAGCCAGATTACAAGCCGAACGTGTAAGCAATAGTCATCCTCTGGTACGACTAGAATTTACGGGTGAAACGGTTGATGCCCCACTGGTAAGCCAGATATCAAGAAAATTCAATATTGATATCAGTATCTTAAGTTCAGACCTTGATTATGCCGGAGGGGTTAAGTTCGGCATGATGGTGGCTGAGCTGTTCGGCAACGAAGAAGATGATCAACAAGCTATTGAGTTTCTCAAGCAACATAAAGTAAAAGTAGAGGTGCTAGGTTATGTCCTTTAGTTCAATCACAGAATGGTTAAGCCTAAATAGTAGCTTACTAATTGGTGCCACTGGAGAAACGTTATACATGGTTGCGGTGTCTGGCATTGTGGGCTTCGCCGTTGGCATTCCATTAGGGGTTATTTTGCATATCAGTAAAAAAGGCGGACTGGCAGAAAACAGTAAACTAAATTCAATTTTAGGTGCCATTGTTAATGTTGGTCGTTCTGTACCTTTTCTTGTTCTAATGGTTGCCATCATCCCGGTCACTAAACTACTGGTCGGCACTTTTATTGGTACTACCGCTGCAATCGTACCTTTGACTATTGGCGCCATCCCATTTGTTGCTCGTCTTATTGAAGGCGCACTGTTAGAAGTTCCTTCTGGCCTAGTGGAAGCGGCTCAGTCAATGGGGGCGACCCCAACTCAAATCATAACTAAGGTTCTGCTACCGGAAGCGCTGCCTACCATTGTTAACTCTGTCACCATCACTTTGGTTACCCTTGTTAGCTACTCCGCAATGGCTGGAACCGTTGGTGGTGGTGGCCTAGGTGATGTCGCCATTAGATACGGGTTTCACCGTTATGACGTCGTCATTATGGCCGTTACCGTAGTTATGTTAATCATACTTGTTCAAATAATTCAGTCTCTTGGCGACGCCGTTGTACGCCGTGTAGATCATAGATAAATTAAAGCTGTTACCTCAACTTACGGTAAAAACAGCACATTATTGCAAAACAGCATAAAAATTATACAGGAGAAAACCATATGAAATTTAGTCTTAAAAGCGCATTAACCATTGCCACCGCAGCTTCTGCACTTATCTTAGCAGGGTGTGGAGAGAAAGAAGTGGATGTGAGTAAAATCAAAGTAGGTGTAATGGCAGGTGCAGAGGCTCAAGTCGCTGAAGTAGCCGCAAAAGTCGCTAAAGAGAAATATGGTCTTGAGGTTGAGCTCGTCACGTTTACTGACTATGTCACCCCTAACGCCGCATTGGATGATGGTTCCGTTGATATTAACGCATTCCAGCATAAACCATACCTTGATCAACAAATTGTTGACCGTGGTTACAAACTTTCTATTGCTGGTAACTCATTTGTTTACCCAATTGCAGGCTACTCTAAGCAAGTTAAATCTGTGGATGCTATTGCTGAAGGTTCACGTATTGCAGTACCAAATGATCCAACAAACCTTGGACGTTCACTGCTTCTTCTTGAGCAGCAGGGTTTAATTAAACTGCGTGAAAATGTCGGCCTGCAAGGAACCGTTCGCGACATCGTAGAGAACCCTAAAAACATCACCATTGTTGAACTGGATGCAGCACAACTTCCTCGTTCTCTTGACGACGTCGCGCTATCCATCATCAATACAACTTACGCAAGCAGCATTGATTTAACTCCGCAAAAAGATGGGCTATTTGTTGAAGATAAAGAGTCACCTTATGTAAACCTAATCGTTGCTCGTGAAGACAATGTTCAAGCAGAAAACGTACAGAACTTTGTAAAAGCGTACCAAACTGAAGATGTATACAGCGCCGCATCAGACATCTTTAAAGGCGGTGTGGTTAAAGGTTGGTAATGGATAGAAGTTAATACGAACCATTCGATTAACCTCCTCTTCAAATCGAAAGGCTGAATGATTCATTCAGCCTTTTTTGTCCTTCTTCTCGTTCCATATCCGTTCCACCAACAAGCTACCCTTGCCCGCTAAATTGACAATCACTCACACACTGAAGGGAAGATAAATATTGCTCAAACAAGGCTATTGAAGTCGCAGCCGTATGTGCTATTCTTGCTCACAACAAATTGATTTTGATATTAGTCGGGGAGCTAAGGGGAAACCTAAAGCTGAGACCATTTCGATGGGACCCGTTGAACCTGATGCAGTTAACACTGACGTAGGGAACTAGTAGTCTTGCCATCGACCCAGCCCAACGGTAGCGGTTTTTTTTGGCAGCTGTTATTTCCTATACGTACAAGAATAGGAATTCAATATGACAGCAAACCACCCCACTCCCATCGTTCTCACTATTGCCGGCTCTGATAGCAGCGGCGGTGCTGGTATTCAAGCCGATATAAAATCCATATCCGCCACTGGTGGCTATGCTTGTTCTGTCATCACAGCCCTTACTGCGCAAAACACACAAGGTGTTAGCGCCATCTATCCCATTAGTGCTGATTTTGTTTCAAAGCAACTAGATTCTGTATTTTCCGACCTTAACATCGTAGCGGTAAAAATCGGCATGTTGGCAGATACAAACATTATTCATGCTGTTGCCAACGCTCTAAAAAAATACACCCCCAAGCATATCGTGGTTGATCCGGTGATGGTTGCTACCAGTGGCGACTTGCTATTAGAACAGAGCGCCATTAGCACGTTAAAAAGTGAGCTACTTCCTCTCGCAGATATCATCACACCTAACCTTCCAGAAGCCGCCACCCTAGTAGGTAGCAGTACTCCCCGCACCAGCAGTGAAATGCTGTCTCTGGTTGAAAAACTTGGCACTTTAAATTACAACTCAATACTACTAAAGGGCGGCCATTTGCAGCATGACTGTTCGAGCAATGACCTTCTTATTGATAAACACGCCACCACCACCTTTACGACTAAACGTATTCATACCCTCAATACTCATGGAACGGGCTGTTCGCTCTCTTCCGCTATTGCAAGTTATCTCGCACAAGGTCACTCATTATCGCATTCCGTTCAGCAAGGGAAAAAGTACATTACAGGCGCGATTGCTCATGCGGATGAGTTGCAAATTGGTCATGGTCATGGGCCTGTTCATCATTTTTTTGCTGCACATCCCTTTACAAGCGCAACCAATGAAGAGACAGAGCAGTAGCCATGACAAATACGATTGCCATTAACATTGTCGACGGCCGCTTGCAGTATCTCGATGATAATACCGCCGTGATAGCCAATCTGAATATGCAACTATCAGCCAATAGTTGGAGCTGTATTTTAGGTAGAAGTGGCTGTGGGAAATCGACTTTATTGCGCTACTTAGCAGGTCTGCTCGACGACAAAATAGAGTGGAACGGAGAGATCCGTTTGCTAAGCAATAGCAGCGAAAACACCCCGCATGAAAACCGGCACATTAAACCAGAATTCGCCTATATGGCCCAGCAAGATCTGCTACTGCCGTGGCTGAATGTATTTGACAATGTCTGCTTACATATCGGCTTAGCGCACCGCCAGCCTAATCAGCGAGAGAAACAGCTCGCCTTATCGTTAATCGAACAGGTAGAACTCTCTGATCACATCGATAAATTGCCCCAGCAATTGTCCGGAGGAATGCGCCAACGTGTAGCCCTTGCTCGTACGCTTATGCAGGATAAGCCCGTTGTATTGATGGATGAGCCTTTTTCCGCGCTAGATGCGGTGACACGTCATAAATTGCAAAACCTGTCCGCTCGTCTACTAAAGAACAAAACCGTCGTTCTCATCACTCACGATCCTCAAGAAGCACTTCGGCTTGGCGAGCAAATATATATTATGCGTGGCACCCCGGCAGAAGCGATCCGACTCACACCACCTAACGCTACTATCCCTAGAGAATATACCGCTGAGTTAGCCAGTTATCAGCAATCTATTCTCAATAATCTGGAGCACGATTATGTCTGAGATAAGTCAACTTCAACAACGCCAAATGAGTCTTAAGCAGCAAGTGAGCTATCCACACAGCGCCATCATTCAGTTTGTCATTACCGCGGCAGTATTACTTAGCTTATGGCAACTGACGGTTAGCCTATTTAACATGCCCAGCTTCATCCTCCCTTCTCCTATTGCTGTCTTCAGCAAGCTTGTACAAAGAGTTGATGTTCTGTTCTATCACGCGCTGGTCACCGGCAAAGAGATTGTATTAGGGCTGGCTATCGGTCTGATATTTGGACTTTTTTTCGCCCTACAAATGTTACTGTTCAAGCCAGTTAAACGTTGGCTGCTACCCCTTCTTATTGCCAGCCAAGCCATCCCAGTGTTCGCTATAGCGCCGGTTTTGATGCTGTGGCTCGGCTATGGCATTGCCTCAAAAGTCGTGATGGCCGCACTCATTATCTTCTTTCCCGTAACAACTTGTTGCTATGACGGACTTCGCTCAACTCCACAAGGTTATTTAGATCTCGCCAAAACCATGTCTGCTACCAAATGGGCCACGCTTCGCTATATCCGTTTTCCCGCTGCATTACCAGCAATCGCATCAGGTATACGAGTCGCAGTGGTGGTCGCTCCGATTGGGGCCGTGGTTGGAGAGTGGGTTGGTTCAAGTGAAGGGCTGGGCTACCTCATGCTGCAAGCCAACGCCCGAATGATGATCGATGAAATGTTCGCTGCACTGTTTATCTTAGCGACATTTTCCGTCTCTCTCTATTTTATTACCGACAAACTATTAAAACGCCTGATTCCATGGCAACCATAAATGTAAACCGAGTAACTCACCTATCTGCACCTCAGATAGTTTCCCAAATATTAGCTAACAAACACACACAGAAAATTGAAAAGGAAAACACCACTATGATGACTTTTTTCTCTAAAAAGCCGCGTAAAAAAGCAGTGACTGCTGAAATGACTATCGCCATTATCACGCTATGTTTCTCTCTCTCCGTTAATGCCGCAGAGAAACAAGTCACCTTGATGTTAGATTGGTTTGTCAATCCTAACCACGGTCCTATCGTTATTGCACAACAGAAGGGCTACTTCGCTCAACAAGGTTTAAACATCACCATTCAAGAACCTGCAGATCCTAGCATTCCGGCAAAACTCGTTGCGGCCGATAAAATTGATATGGCCATCTCCTACCAAACAAGCTTAACCATAGATGCAGCAGCAGGGTTACCATTAATTCGGGCTGCAACGCTGATCTCTACCCCGTTAAATACCTTAATGGTGCTGGACAATGGCAACATAAATAGCTTAGCGGATCTTAAAGGTAAAAAGATTGGTATTGCGATTGCGGGAAATGAAGAAGCGACCATTGGTACCATGTTAAAAACCGCAGGAGTGAGATTTGATGAAGTGGAGATCATTAATGTTGGTTGGGCACTCTCTTCTTCTCTTGCATCGGGAAAAGTGGATGCCATTTGGGGAGGATTACGCAACTTCGAATCAAACCAGTTAGCGATTGAAGGGTATCAATCCAAAGCCTTCTACCCTGAAGAGCATGGTGTTCCTTCTTATGACGAGTTGGTTGTTGTTGCCAATTCAGAAAACTACGATGCCAACACCATCCGACACTTTAATCAAGCCATCGAACAAGCCACCACTTATATCATCAATCATCCCAAAGAGTCATGGGCCGAGTTTGTCGCATACTCGCCAGACACACTGGACAATGAACTAAATAAACGCGCCTGGAATGATACGTTAACCCGTTTCGACCTTCGTCCATCAGCGGTGGATCTTAATCGTTACGACCATTTCACCGAGTTTCTATTTCAAAATGGCATTATCAACAGCAAACCCAACGCTCGCGACTTAGTACCCACTCTCTAATCGCGACCGTGTCGATTCTATGAACACCTGCATACATTGCAGGTGTTCAAACGACTAAATCACTTTCTCACCCAGCTCAGTAATCCAAGGATACATAATGAATCATCAAGATCTTATTAATGCATGCAAATGTGATTGGCAGCAGTACATTCAACACGACTTTGTCCATCAACTCTCATCTGGAAACTTAAACCACCACGCCTACATTCATTATTTAAAACAAGATTTCCTGTTTCTAAAGCAGTATGCACGCGCGTATGCTCTTGCTATTTATAAGGCTCGCACCCTTGCTCACATGCGTATGGCACTGCCGAGTGTTCAAGCACTATTGGCAACAGAAATATCCCATCACGTAGAATACTGTGAGAAGTGGGGGTTAACTGAACAAGATATGGAAGCCGAGCAAGAGAGCTTTGGCACCGTGGCTTATACTCGCTACGTCCTCGATGCTGGAATGACCGGAGATCTTATTGACCTCTATGTCGCACTAGCGCCTTGCTCGCTAGGCTATGCCGAAATTGGCAGAAACCTTAACAGCCAATCATCTTGTTTAGATGACAAAAATCCTTACCAAAGCTGGATAGATTTATACAGTGGTGAAGAATTTCAAGCGGGCGCGAAATTAGCGGCTGAACAACTAGATCAATTACTCTCTGAGATCGATCGGAACAGTCAACGTGGCCAGCAACTCTGTCAAGTGTTTGCAACAGCAACTCGTATGGAAGTAGCGTTTTGGCAACAGGGGTTGGATGTTGAAAAGTAATACGGCCTAACAAGCTCCGTTTTCTGATAAGGCATTTAACCGCCAAGCACAATGTCGCTCACCACCAAAATTAGCGCTTATAGATTGATTTCACTCTATTCAATGATCGCTAGTTGGAATAACCCGCATTGTTTATGCTATTTTGGTGGTCATTGTAATTAAGTACTGGTAATCGATGACTTACTCGCTAGAACCTATTGGCGTAATACAAACACCATTTAAAGAAAAATTTGCTGTGCCGCGTCAACCTAGATTGACTGCTAGCGCAACGTCTAAGCTTCTTCTTACCGGAGCCGCAAACTCTCCCGATTCGGTTCGTGGTATTGAGCAGTTTAGTCACATATGGTTACTGTTTCTATTTGATAAAAACTTAGAAGCAGGATGGAACCCTACCGTTCGCCCACCTAGGCTGGGTGGTAACGAAAGAGTTGGCGTATTTGCCTCAAGAGCCCCTTTTCGTCCCAACGGGATCGGTATGTCGGCTGTAGAGCTAAAAAATGTTGTGATAGAAGATAACCAAGTATGGCTTGAACTGGGCAGCGTTGACCTTGTAGACGGCACACCCATTATCGACATCAAACCCTATATTCCTTATTCAGATTCTATTGGCGATGCCATTGGTGGCTTTGCACAAACCCAGCCAGATTTACTGCCGGTCACCTTTAGCCAGCATGCCGATCAACAGTTGCGTTTTCACGCTAACCAAGCTCAAGTTAGAGCCGTTATCAGTGAGGTACTGGCACAAGATCCGAGGCCTGCCTATAAAAAAAATAAGGTCGATACAAAAGAATATGCGGTAAACCTGTTCGATTTAAACGTAAAATTCAAAATATCGGCACAAATAGTTACCGTCACGGCAATAGAACGCTTTTGACAAAAGCAAATGGCTGCTACTATTACTGGCTTAATTGGCCACCGCACACGCTGTCGCCTTTCTTTTAATCAAGACAAACGGATACCATAAATGCGTACCAGTAAATATCTTCTTTCAACTCTGAAGGAGACTCCAAACGACGCAGAAGTCATTAGCCACCAGCTAATGTTACGTGCAGGTATGATCCGCAAGCTAGCTTCAGGTCTTTATACTTGGCTACCAACCGGTCTACGTGTTCTGCGTAAAGTCGAAAATATTGTTCGCCAAGAGATGAACAATGCAGGTGCTGTAGAAACGCTGATGCCCGTAGTTCAACCTTCTGAACTATGGCAAGAAACAGGGCGTTGGGACAAATTTGGCCCCGAATTACTACGAATTGCAGATCGCCATGAACGACCGTTTGTACTGGGCCCCACACACGAAGAAGTCATTACCGATATGATTCGCAATGAAGTGAAATCATACAAACAACTTCCGCTGAATCTCTATCAGATTCAAACCAAGTTCCGTGATGAAGTTCGTCCACGTTTTGGTGTTATGCGTTCACGCGAATTCATCATGAAAGATGCCTACTCTTTCCACCTAGATAAAGAGAGCTTGAATGAGACATACAACGAAATGCACCAAGCATATTGTAATGTCTTTGGCCGCATGGGTTTAGACTTCCGTCCGGTTTTAGCCGATACAGGCTCTATTGGCGGTAGTGGTTCTCATGAATTCCACGTACTAGCAGAAAGTGGTGAAGATTTGATCGCTTTCTCTAGCGAATCAGATTACGCCGCCAATATAGAAAAAGCAGAAGCGTTAGCTCCAGCCGAAGGTCGTCAAGCACCAAGCCAAGAGATGGTACTGGTTGATACTCCAAATGCAAAAACCATCGCAGAACTGGTTGAACAACATGGTCTTGCTATCGAGAAAACCGTGAAGACGCTATATGTAAAAGCGTCTGAAGAAGTTGATGCCGATATTGTTGCCCTCATTATTCGCGGCGATCACGAGCTAAACGAAGTCAAAGCAGAAAACTTACCTCAAGTTGCTTCTCCGTTAGAGATGGCTGAAGAGGCAGAGATTCGAGCACTAGTTGGTGCCGGCCCTGGTTCATTAGGTCCCGTAGAACTTAAACTGCCATTTATCGTAGATCGCAGTGTCGCTGCCATGAGTGACTTCGCTGCCGGCGCAAATATTGACGGCAAACACTACTTCGGTATTAACTGGGATCGTGACCTTGAATTAGGTCAGGTTGAAGACTTACGTAACGTTGTTGAAGGTGATCCTAGCCCATGTGGCCAAGGTGTTATTCAACTTAAGCGTGGCATCGAAGTTGGTCATATTTTCCAGCTAGGTAATAACTACTCTAAATCAATGAATGCAACCGTTCTTGGTGCTGATGGCAAAAACCAAGTAATGGAAATGGGTTGTTATGGTATTGGTTGTACACGCGTTGTCGCTGCTGCAATTGAACAGAACCATGATAAGTTTGGTATTATCTGGCCAGAAGCCATAGCGCCATTCCAAGTTGTGATTGTACCGATGAATATGCATAAATCCGAGCGAGTGAAAGAGGCCGCAGAGAAGCTGTACAGCGATTTAACGGCACAAGGGATTGAAGTACTGTTTGATGATCGTAAAGAGCGTCCGGGTGTCATGTTTAAAGACATGGAACTCATCGGGATTCCTCATACTATCGTTATCGGTGATCGCAGCATGGACGAAGGCAACTTCGAATATAAGAACCGTCGTAACGGTGAAAAAGTGGCGATCGAAATGAGCAGTGCTGTAGAACATATTCGCAGCCAGCTTAAATAGCTCGTTATTAACAGTGACTGATTAAAAAAGCTGCCAATGGCAGTTTTTTTTTGCCTTATCTCTTCTTATTGTTGCCAAATTCTCGCCTCTGCTACTAACCTAAGACATAAATTTGATAAACACTTTTCCTTAGACCATACAAAGCACAACCGCAATAAAGTGAACTAGACGGTAAATTTTGTATAGAAATGTAAATATGATTGAATTTTGCCCCTTGAGACATCAAGTTCTAAGAAAGGTCTGCGTCGTCGAACTTGTTTTCGCGACATAATTAATGCGATCGGTGTTAATACATAATGAGGTGAACAATGGATTTAAAAAACTTACTCAACCAAGCTTTAAATTCTGATCTAGTCAAACAGGGCTCAACATCAATTAAGCAAGGCGCATCTGGCCTTGGCAATATGGCAAAAGATAAAAATAACCTCTCTGCACTTGGTGCTGGTGCCGTCGGTGGCGGATTAGTTGGGTTATTAATGGGTTCAAAGAAGGCACGCAAAATGGGCAAAAAGGTAGCTGGTGTCGGTGGTGCGGCAGCACTTGGCGCATTAGCATTTAAAGTTTATAACGACTGGCAGTCTCAACAAGGAGATCAGCCACAAACGGCGACAGAACCCAGTTCCAGTTCATCTCTTGAGGAAAACCAACACAGCGTATTAATACTTAAAGCGATGATTGCATCCGCCAAAGCTGATGGTCATGTGGATGAAGAAGAGAAACAGAAAATCCAGCAAGCCATTGCCAGCTTAGGCGCTGATGACGCAGTTAATAACCTCGTCACCGCCGAATTAGAGAAACCTCTTGATCCAAGTGAAGTGGCACAAAATGTCTCATCACCGGAGCAAGCTGCAGAAGTCTACCTCGCTTCACTATTGGTTGCGGATGAGCAGAACTTTATGGAAAAAGCCTACTTAAAAGAGCTCGCAACACAGTTAGGTCTAGCGGATGATCTGGTTTTGCAACTTGAGCAGCAAGTAAGTAGCTAACATTATTTCTCAACCTTGAGCTTGTTCCGCTATAGCGGTATATTCTTTGCCATTAAACACGAATATACCTCAGTAAGCTCAAAGTTTTTGAGTATATCTCCGTACAACATACTGGTTTAGCAAGGTGCTAAACGAGCAATAAGTGTTGTACGGATATTGCCATTTAGGAATTGATAATGAAAATATACGACTGCTGCAATCTGGTTCGCGAACTATATGCTCAAATAGGCAGTGGCGACCAAGGTTATATACCTCAAGCCATCACCTGTGCTTTAAAAACATTAAATGATATTGCTGCGGATGAGTCACTTCCCTTGGCAAGTAGAGAAAGAGCAGCCTTTGCCGCGGCAAACTTGCTTATATCCGATCATCAAGATTAATTAAGGTACCTATTATGGATTTGTCGAACTTCGCCAGCATGGATACCATAATGCTTATGAGTATCGTTAATTTAAAACTTAGAGATGATTTTGATGGCGACCTAGATGAGTTGGTCAAGTTTTTCGATATTGACCGAAAGGCGTTGGAAGAGAAGTTGGCAACTGCGGGGTTTGAGTTTTTGCCTGAAGCAAAACAGTTTAGATAAATAGCTATGTTCGGCGGGTTAAAGTAGTGAAAAGGCGAGCCGTAATGGCTCGCCTCTCTATTCTCTGTTGTTACCGCTACACCGGGCTAAATCAAAAACACTTTGTAATCTTTCAGTTGTGGAATTTTTTCATGTAGCATTTTCTCTTCTTCTGCTACTTTTTCTAGATCATCACAATACTGCTCTGCATCCTGCTTAATCTCTTTAGATTGCGTGCTAATTTTATCATCCAAGGTACTTTGCAAGTCAGCCAGCTTATCCTTTAACTCCGTTAAGTTAATACCGCCCTCTTGCTTCATCTTCTCCGTCAATGCATCAAAAGCACTGCTAAAGAACTCTGCATTGAAGGTCTTTTTCGCTTCGGCAAAATCCTCTTTCCAATTTGCCATTGCGTCACTAAAAGCGGCTTCTTGCAATACAAACTCGTTGCCTTTTTGGTAACGTTTTTCTAGACCATTAAAGAACTCTTCAAGCGCCTCTTTAACACTATTAAATGCTGCTGAATCACTGAAACTGGCAGATATATCATCTAATATACTTTTCGCAAGATCTAAGCCATTTCTGGCAATCTCTTTCGCTTTAGGCAGATACTCGTTCATGCTTTGACGATACTTCTCAACCGCTTCCCGCTGAACAGCGTCTAAATCCAGCTTTTCACCATTAATAAAAACATTATTGTCTTTATCAATCAGTACTTGAGGGGAGTCTTGCTGATAAATCTCTACTTTATTGCCATCTAAATGCACTTCGTTTTGAATGTCCACATTACACTGCCCTTGAACTTGGGCATGAGCATTAACTGCTACAAACATCATTAACGCTAACACTGTTTTTTTCATGGTTCCCTCAATACGCTGGTAAGTTAAGGTTAAGTCTAATCTGAGACGAAATCTAAATAATATCGACTATGGTATAGCAAACTTTTTTGTTTCCTAGCACAAGTTCAACATCATCATCGACACTTTTTCCTAATAGAGCACCACCTAATGGCGCTTTGCTGGTAACAATAACAATTTTATTTCCCTGATAGCAAACCGACACACCACCGGCACACGGACCCACAAAAAAAAGCTGCTCGATATCGTTTTCATCGCATACGGTGACAATACTTGCTAATGAGACAGTAGCTTGGCTATCCGTTTCGCAACGATGTTTAACATGATGCGGGTTCGCAGCTAATGTACGATATGCCGCGATATCTGCTTCACTCTGCTGTACTCGCAACGCCTGTCCATGCGCTAAATAAGAAGCTTCTAACGCCAAAGTATCATATTTGTGTTCTGGTATCGTCTCTTCGTCGGTCGCCGCGTCAATCGCCCTTTGTGTCGCACTACAGGCGATTTTATGTATAGCATATAACTCATCTAAAATTACATTGAGTAGTTCTGTCTTATTCACATTTACATTCAAGATAGGTTCTTACATCCAAATTCTATTTTAGTGGTTACAACTGCAACGTCAGTTGACGATTTTGGTCTTCAGGTTTCAGCATAACACTTAATCCAAGTAAGCGTATCTCTCTACCTTTCTGACGTTTAAGAATCTCTTTTAACAATTGACTAAAGTAATCGAGATCCAGCTCATTATGAACATGTTCTATCGTGGTTTGTTGAAAGTCCGCAAACTTCACTTTAATGCCTTGTTTTACAATCCGTTTATTGGCATCCACTTTCGCTAAACGTTTGTCTAATTCGGGATATAAAGTATCGGTAATCACTTGCCAGCACTGCTGATAAGTGGCGATATTCTGGCTAAAGGTTCGTTCTACTCCCACCGATTTTCGTTCTCGCTCTGGTTCAACTGAGCGGTGATCTATACCGTGACTTTTATTCCACAGCGAAGCACCGAGTCGACCGAATTGAAGCAACAACTCACGGTAATCACTGTTTTTAATATCTTCGCAAATAAAATAGCCTGCTTGATGAAGCTTCTCTAGACCAACCTTCCCCACTCCGGGAATTTTCTCTAATGGCAATTTATCTACTACTTTTTGTACCTCTTCCGGTGGAATCACGAACTGACCATTAGGTTTGTTCATATCGGAAGCCACTTTAGCCAAAAATTTAATCGGAGCAACGCCGGCAGAAGCCGTAAGATGTAACTCTTGCCATATATCCCTGCGTATCGCTTCGGCAATCAGTGTTGCAGAACCGTGTAGCTTTTCACAGTCCGTCACATCTAAAAACGCTTCATCTAATGAAAGCGGTTCAATCAATTGAGTATAACGCTGAAAGATCTCTCTAATTTGACCAGAAACGGAGACATATACCTGCATCCTGCCTGGAACAACCAACAGTTGAGGACAGAGTTTAATCGCTTGGCCGGTCGGCATGGCTGAGCGCACACCAAACTCACGCGCTTGGTAGTTACAAGTACTAATAATACCTCGCTGACGCTCTTTTCCACCCACCGCTATAGGGCGATCACGATAGTCAGGATTGTCTCGCATCTCTACCGCAGCATAAAAACAGTCCATGTCCACATGAATAATTTTTCTCTGCTTAGTACTCTTCTCTTGATCTGTCACTTTCTCTGCCACATCGCTCTCTGCCACAACTCTTTTATCTGGCACGATTACAAAACCATTAACTGTACATAAATACAGTATAATCTATTTTGCTGACATTCTAAATATTTGAAATTGCACCAGACACTCATAGCTATACAGGCTATATTTTATATAGCTTATATAGGAGAGTACATTGAACAATAGAGTTTTGATTGTGGAAGATAGCAAGGTTTATCGCAGCTATCTTGAATCCCAGTTTTCGAAAATCGACATACAAGTGGTGTTGTGTGAGTCATTTCAGCAGGCCAAAGAGATCATCGATAAAGACGTAAACTTCCTCTGTGCAGTTTTAGATTATTGCCTACCAGACGCCCAACATGGCGAAGTCATCGATTATGCACTAACCAAAAAGTTAAAAGTGGTTGTTCTTACCGCTAATTTTGACGAGCAGACAAGAGATTCCGTTTTAGAAAAAGGGGTCATAGACTACATATTAAAAGAGAATATGGCATCTGTTTCCTATCTATTGCCTTTAATATCTCGCTTAAACAATAATAAACATCATAAGGCGCTCATCGTCGACGATTCTAACGTTGTCAGACAACATTTAGCCACACTATTAGAACATCAATATATCACCACACTGCAAGCGGAGAACGGGCAGCAGGCGATTGAATTGCTGCAACAACACCGAGATATTACCTTGATCATCGCAGATCACAATATGCCCGTTAAAGATGGAATTACTATGACAAGAGAGATTCGTCGACAATATGATCGATCTCAATTGGCCATATTAGGTATTTCCAGTAGTGAGTCTCACAACATTACGGCGCGCTTTATCAAAGCTGGCGCGAATGACTTTTTGCATAAGCCATTTAACCAAGAAGAGCTGTTTTGCCGTATCAACAATATGCTGGAGATGAGAGACATCAGTGATGAGTTGTATAAAATGGCCAACCAAGATGCATTGACTGGATTATGGAATAGACGCTATCTGTTCCAGCACGCTTCAACATCCAAAGATAACTGTAATGTCGCCATGTTGGACATCGATTACTTTAAGAAAATAAACGACCATTATGGCCATGAGGGAGGCGATCAAGCACTAGTTACTTTAAGCCATATTATCTCTATCTACTTTTCCGAAGATTTGGTGGCTCGATTCGGCGGGGAAGAGTTTTGTATTATCAATTACGGCGATTATGAACAGTTCGTACAGCGACTAGAACGGTTACGCACGCGGGTAGAAAAAACGCCGATTGACTATCTCAACAAGCAGATTAATCTCACGATTAGCATTGGTGCAACTAGAGCGATTCGCAACTTGGATACCATGATACGCCATGCAGACGATAGGTTGTATCTGGCAAAAGAGAATGGTCGAAACCAAGTGATTTATAACGATGATTGCTTAGTTTAACCTCAATCTAGGATAGTTTGAGTCGTTGTGCTGGTTTATTCATTGCAAAAACAAGCGACGACAACTCTGTTATCCCACATTGAGGTTACAGAAGCGATATTACAAATGACTAAGCAATACGATCCTTATCCCATTCAGCCATTTTAGCTGCTCTTGCAGCAGCTTTTGCTTCTCTACGCTTACGTGCATCACACGGTTCAGGGCAGTTACACACTTTGTCGATACCCACAGCGCCAAGTCCACCACAGCTGCCTTTAACAACTTTCTTCTGGAAGATATAGCCTACCGCCATAGCGGTAATTACCAATAAAAACACACCAAATGTAATAAGAAATGTATTCACTAAAACACCTACTAATTAATTAACTTACTTTTTCAGATAACGGGAAAACGCATCTGAATAGACTTCTTTAAAGCCGTCTTCTGTCTTAACAAGCATAAAAACGGCCAGATCATGTTCGTTTGCCACTTTCATCGCAACTTCTTCGCCCAACACCATCAATCCAGTAGCTAAGCCGTCTGCCGTCATACAAGAAGGATGTAATGCGGTGACTGAAACGACTTTATGATTGATTGGTTTGCCCGTTTCTGGGTCGATGATATGTGAATAACGGATACCGTCACGCTCAAAGTAATTTCGATAATCACCAGAAGTTGCCACGGCCATATCACCCGGCTCAATAATTTCTTGAACCGCTCGTTGATCAACATCAGGTTTTTCAATAGCAATTCGCCAACCGATATTCTCGCGGTTTTTGCCTTTCATGCGGATCTCTCCGCCTACTTCTACCATGTAGTTCTCAATACCTTGAGACTCAATATAGTTGGCAACAACATCCACTCCCCACCCTTTTGCGATAGTGGAAAGATCAACGTATAAATCAGGGATATCTTTACTTAATCCCTTCTCTGTTACGGTTAAATGCTCTATGCCGACATTCGCACGGCGTGCGACTAACTCTTCATCGCTTGGTACCACTTCAGGTCGTCCTTCAGGACCAAAACCCCATAGATTCACCAAGGGACCAACCGTTACATCTAATGCGCCTAGAGTGAGCTGATTAAGGCGAATCGCCTCTTTCACGACAAGTACCGTCTCTTTAGATACGGCAAACTCATCTGAACTTTTATACTGATTAAAACGACTTAATTCTGATGTCTTTCGATAAGTAGACATCTGATCATTGACCTGCTCTAACAGGCGGTCAATTTCCTTCTGCAAAACGTCACTTGCCGGAACCGAGTCCGCGTTAATATATTTAACGTTATAAGAGGTCCCCATTGTTGGGCCTGTTAAATGCGTTTGCTCTCTACTGTCACTACAAGCTGTTACAAACAACAGCGAACTTAGCGCCAGTAGCAATAATTTAAATTTCGTTACGAACGTATTAGAGCGAGGCTTCATAGCCTTCTCCTTTTTGTTATATAAGGTAGTTGGGCATTGCTCAAAAACAAATGGCTGACCCTAAAGGGCCAGCCACATCCGATATCCATTAATGGTATAAATTAACCACCAAAGTCATCTAGTAAGATATTTTCATCTTCTACACCAAGATCTTTCAGCATACCGATCACGGCTGCATTCATCATTGGTGGACCACACATGTAGTATTCACAATCTTCAGGAGCATCATGATCCTTCAGGTAATTTTCATAAATTACGTTGTGAATAAAGCCAGTGTAACCGTCCCAGTTATCTTCTGGTAATGGATCCGATAACGCAACATGCCACTCAAAGTTATCGTTGTCCGCCGCTAGCTTATCGAAATCTTCGATGTAGAACATTTCACGCTTAGAACGAGCACCGTACCAGTATGTCATTTTACGTTTAGACTGAAGACGCAGTAGCTGGTCAAAGATATGAGAACGCATTGGAGCCATACCTGCACCACCACCGATAAATACCATTTCATTATCTGTTTCTTTAGCGAAGAACTCACCAAATGGTCCAGAAATAGTACACTTATCTCCCGCTTTTAATGACCAGATATACGAGGACATGATGCCCGGTGGTACGTCTGGGTTGTTTGGCGGAGGCGTTGCGATACGCACGTTCAGTTTAATCAGACCTTTCTCTTCTGGGTATGAAGCCATTGAGTAAGCACGGATAGAGTGCTCTTTAACGATAGACTCGTAGCGGAATAAGTTAAACTTATCCCAGTCTTCGCGGTACTCATCAGGTACATCAAAATCAGAGTATTTAATATGATGAGGGTCAGCTTCGATCTGGATATAACCACCAGCACGGAACGGTACTTCTTCCCCTTCAGGAATTTTAAGAACCAGTTCTTTGATAAAGGTCGCTTCATTGTCATTAGAAAGAACTTCACATTCCCACTTCTTAACACCGAAGATCTCTTCTGGTAGCTCGATATCCATGTCAGCTTTCACAGCAACCTGACAAGCTAGACGTTCGCCTTCACGAGCTTCACCTTTGGTGATGTGATCCAGCTCAGTAGGTAGAATGTCACCACCACCCGCTTTCACTTTCACACGACACTGACCACAAGAGCCACCGCCACCACATGCTGAAGATACGAAGATACCACTGCCCGCCATTGCGCTCAGTAGCTTGTCACCCGGAGAAGTAATAAAACTTTTTTCCGGATCGCCATTAACGGTGATAGTAACGTCACCTGATGGTACAAGCTTAGATTTGGCCACCAAAATGATGAGCACAAGCGCGAGTACAATCACGGTAAACATCACTACACCAAGAATAATGCTTTGCATTGACTATTCCTTATTTATTGTGTCGTTTACCCGACTTACAGTTGAACACCGGAGAAAGACATAAAGCCCAACGCCATCAAACCCGTTGTGATAAATGTAATACCCAATCCACGTAACCCTGGAGGTACGTCTGAATATTTCATTTTTTCACGGATACCCGCAAGTGCAACAATCGCTAGCATCCAACCTACACCAGAACCAAAGCCGTACACGACAGACTCAGCAAAGTTATAGTCACGTTGAACCATAAATGACACACCACCAAAGATGGCACAGTTTACGGTAATCAACGGAAGGAAAATGCCTAACGCGTTATACAGCGGCGGGAAGAAACGGTCTAGAACCATTTCTAGAATCTGAACTAACGCAGCAATAACACCGATAAAGGTAATAAAGTTCAAGAAGCTCAGATCAACACCAGCAACTAGGGCGCTATCTTTCAATACTAGGTTATAAAGTAGGTTGTTCACTGGTACCGCGATAGTCAATACCACGATAACGGCAACACCTAAACCAAAGGATGTTTTTACTTTCTTTGATACCGCAAGGAAAGTACACATACCCAAAAAGAACGATAAAGCTAGGTTTTCGATAAAAATCGATTTAACCAGCAAACTAATATAATGTTCCATTATGCCTACTCCTTCGCTTCAATCTGGTCAGGTCTTAAGATTCGGATACCCCAAATCATAAAGCCAATCAAGAAGAAGGCCGATGGTGCTAGAAGCATCATACCGTTCGGTTGATACCAACCACCTTCAGAAACGAGAGGAAGAACCTCCATACCAAACAGTTTTCCTGAGCCAAACAGCTCACGGAAGAAACCTACGGTAATTAATACGAAACCATAACCTAGGCCATTACCAATACCATCGATCAATGATGGTAGCGGCGCAGACTTCATTGCATATGCTTCCGCACGTCCCATTACGATACAGTTAGTAATGATAAGACCAACAAATACTGACAACTGTTTAGAGATGTCATATAGGTACGCTTTCAATACCTGATCGACAACAATTACCAAAGAGGCAATAATCGCCATCTGTACGATAATACGCACACTGTTTGGAATGTGGTGACGGATAACCGAAACGAAGAAGTTAGAGAATGCGGTTACAAAAATAACCGCTAAGGTCATTACGAACGCCGTCTCTAGTTTTGTAGTTACCGCTAATGCAGAACAAACACCTAACACCTGTAAGGCGATCGGGTTGTTGTCCATTACAGGAGCAAGAAGGTTCTTTTTCATGTCTTTAATATCTGCTGACATTAGTTCAGTCCTCCATCACGAACTTTGGCAAGGAAAGGACCAAAGCCCATATCACCTAACCAAAAATCAAAGGTATTTTGCACGCCGTTCGCCGTTAATGTAGCGCCAGATAGACCATCTACACCATGCATTGAGCCCGCTGGTGCTCCGCCTTTAACAATTTCAATTGCTGGTTTGTCTTCATCATCAAACAATTTCTTACCAACAAACTGACCACGCCAGCGAGGGTTTTCTATCTCACCACCTAGCCCAGGAGTTTCACCTTGCTCGTAGTAAGTAATACCCGCAACTGTATTACCATCGGTTTCAACGGCAACGAATGCGTACATCATTGACCATAGACCGTTACCATGAACAGGAAGAATGATTTTTGAAATCTTATCATCTTCTTTTACAAGGTAAACAAGGCCTGTATTGGCACGACGAATAATTTTAGCGGTATCCTCATCAGAGCTAAGCTTGATAGATACATCACCTTTGGTTTCTTTTGCCGCTTTACGTTGGTCATATGTAGCGGCATCACCGTCTACAAAATCACCTGTGGCAAAATCAACTAAACGAGGTTCAATATATTGAGCAAATAACTCAGGGATAGAGCCTTCTTTTCCAGTTAGACCCGCAACTTCAACAATGTTGCTCTGCTTATCTAAAACTGCGTTTGCTTGCTGTTTATCGCGTAAGAATACTGCGGCTGCCGATACGACAACTGAGCACACTAAACTCAATGCGATAACAACAAACAGCGTTTTCTTAATGCTATCGTTATTACTTGCCATAGCGCGCCAGCCTCCGCTTCACATTCTTCTCAATTACTAAGTAGTCAAACAGTGGTGCAAACAGGTTAGCAAATAGTATTGCTAGCATCATTCCTTCTGGGTACGCAGGGTTAACCACACGAACCAACACACACATAAGACCAATTAGTATCCCGTAAGCCCACTTACCTTTATCGGTAAATGATGCGGATACAGGGTCCGTAGCCATAAAGAACATACCGAATGCAAAACCACCAAGCACTAAGTGCCAATGCCAAGCCATTTGGAACATTGGGTTGGTGTCAGAGCCGATAACGTTAAACAGCGTTGAAGTAACAATCATACCCAGCATAACGCCAGCAATAATACGCCATGAAGCAATGCCCATGTAAACAATCATCGCAGCACCAATCATAAGTGCTAAGGTAGAAACTTCGCCGATAGAACCAGGAATGTTACCGATGAAAGCGTCAAGCCAAGTGATGGTATCGCCAGTGACGTTATTGATTAACGCACCGCTGCCACCATTCGCCCATTGACTTAATGCAGTTGCACCAGAGAAGCCATCTGCTGCTGTCCATACAACGTCACCCGAAATTTGTGCAGGATAAGCGAAGAATAGGAAAGCACGACCAGCTAATGCAGGGTTAAGGAAGTTACGCCCAGTACCACCAAATATCTCTTTAGCGACAACAACACCAAAAGTAATACCCAGTGCTGCTTGCCATAGTGGCAATGTTGGCGGAACAATCAGTGCAAACAGGATAGAAGTAACAAAAAAGCCTTCATTCACTTCATGTTTACGCACGATACAGAACAGTACTTCCCAGAAACCACCAACAGCAAATACCACACCGTAGATAGGCAAGAAGTAAGTTGCACCAAGTAGCATCATCGAGCCCCAGCCCGCCTCACTACTCACCGTACCACCGATAGCTTCGACCAACCAATAGTGCCAGTTACCCGCAATGACTTCTGCCAATTGCGCGCCTTGATACATATGGTTCAAAGCAACAACAGCTTGATGACCAGAGTTGTACATGCCCCAAAACATTGCTGGGAACACGGCAAACCACACCATAATCATGATGCGCTTAAGGTCAACACTGTCACGTACGTGTGAACTTCTTTGGGTTACTGTACCCGGGGTGTAGAACAGAGTTGCGGTTGCTTCAAAAAGTGGGTACCACTTTTCAAGTTTACCACCCGCTTCAAAATGCGGTTCTATGTCCTCAAATAATTTCTTAAGCATGGATCACCCTTCCTTCTCAATCGTATCCAGAACATCACGAAGCATGACGCCAAATTCGTATTTGCCCGGACATACATAGGTGCACAATGCCAAATCTTCTTCGTCTAGCTCTAAACACCCTAGGCGTTGAGCGCTATCGCTGTCGCCAGCACATAAATCACGAAGGAGAAGCGTTGGCTCCATATCTAAAGGCATCACTTTTTCATAGTTGCCAATTGGCACCATGGCACGCTCACCACCATTCAGTGATGTCGTCATATTGAAAAGCTGACCTTTAAACAGGTGGCTAAGGAAAGAGCGCGTTACTGAGAACTTGTTTTTGCCCGGCATCGCCCAGCCAAACAGTTCTTTTTCACGGCCTTCACGCAGTACAGAGACTTGTTGATGATAACGACCCAAGTAAGCATGAGGCCCTTGAGCATGAACACCAGACAACACCGAACCTGAGATAACACGTACCTCACCCGGCATGATCTCGCGCTCAACGATATCATTAATACATGCACCCATATGCGTTCTGACTAAACGAGGGTTAGTCACAACAGGACCCGCTAATGCCACGACGCGATCAGTATAAATTTCACCAGATAGGAATAACTGACCAAAAGCAATAACGTCTTGGTAATTGATGCTCCAAGCGACATGCTCTGCACTAACAGGGTATAGATGATGCATATGTGTACCGACTAACCCTGCAGGGTGAGGGCCGTCAAACACATGCTCTTCCACATTAGAGGCATTGCTCTTAGGAAGGCTTGTGCCTTTCTTACATACATACACTTTGTCATCAGACAGACGGGAGAGAATATCCAACCCTGCCACAAAGGCGTCAGATAGTTCATTAATTATCACTTCAGGATCAGCAGACAATGGATTTGTATCCATTGCAGTGACAAAGATCGCTTTAGTGTGGGCATCAATTGCCGGAACCTTACTAAACGGACGAGTTCGCAAAGCAGTCCACATGCCAGAATCAATCAGTTGCTTTTTAATCGCATCACGATCAAGAGAAACTAATTCATTGGCTGCATAGCTATCAAACGTGATTTGCTCTTCACCGGCTACTTCAATCACAACAGATTGGAGTACACGTTTAGCACCACGGTTTACTTCGATAACTTTACCACTTGCAGGTGAAGTGAAAATAACACCAGGATTCTTTTTATCAGCAAAAAGAACTTGCCCTTTCTTCACTTCATCACCTACGCGGACATGCATTGTTGGACGCATTCCCACGTACTCTTCGCCTAGCAAGGCGACTTTTTTGACGGGATTACCGTCATTAATCACCTGGGCAGGAGCTCCCGAGATCGGAAGGTCTAAACCCTTTTTTATTGTAATCATACGCACTTGCACTATTTTATCGGAAAAAAGATTCTTTAATTGCGTAACTTATAGACACGACATGAATTGTGTCCGGTTTCGGTGCTTCTTTGGCACCAAAATCGCAACATTTCGTTAAAATTCTCTTTACATAAAATGTAAGAAGAATTTTCAGGTTCGGTAGTTTAGCATTTTTTGTTGTCTAGACGCCAATACCAATCCTATTGATAAACACTATTTCTTATGCACATTTCGTTCAGAATGGGATCTAATCCTAATAACTTTGAAGTTAAGCACAATTGTTAAAAAACATTATATATTACCTCATCGCATTTCTTTATATCTTGCATTTTTGTTAATAATACTGAACATTTTTACATTGTTACTGAAATAAGTATGTGCTAGATGAAATTCAACCTTCAGCAGGTTAACCGAGTAGCCATCGCTACTCAGATGCATTATTGACAGGCTACTTTCCGCCCCCCATACAGTTCGGAGAGTCAGGGACCAAGCCGCTTTCAATTTTCCACTCTGACTGAGTATAGGTATGAATGGAAAGAGCATGTATATTTTCTTGCAACTCCGACATCAAAACTTGATTAACTTTACGGTGCCGACTAATTAATCGCTCTCCGTCAAAGTCATCACTGACCACCACCACTTTAAAATGGCTTTCTGATCCTGCCGGTACATTATGCATATAACTTTCATTTATAACTTGAAGATAAATTGGCGAAAACGCATTGTGTAGTTTGGTTTCTATCTGTTCTTGTAGCATGTTTTTATCTCTAAACCTTAGCCGAGTAATGATACTTATCATTCTATACGACCTTAATACCTAATTATGAGTAATTGCTTACGTTACCATCACAAAAAAGCACCGTAGACAACTATGTAATTTTTGGTTCACTGTTTACAGCGCTTTTGAGACAATAAACAGATACTTTCAGTACCGATCCTATAAATGAACGAAATTAAAACACAGTTTACATATAATGAACGCATATTGACGCTGCTGCGTTTCCCTAAACGAGCAAATGAATCTTTTCAAGCTTGGGATGCTGGTGATGAATATTTAATTCACTACGTTGAAGGGATGGACCTCAAAGAGCAGCGAAATATTCTCATACTCAACGATCATTTCGGTGCTCTTTCTTGTTGGTTTGCCGAAAAGCACAATGTCACCTTAATGAGCGACTCTTACATTTCTCACCAAGGTACGCTTAACAATTTAAAAAGAAACCAATCACCTCACATCCAGTTTATGCACTGCTTAGACAATATCGCTGACAATATTGATTTGGTGCTATTCCAACTACCAAAAAGTAACCGCTTACTAACTTGGCAATTATCGCAGTTAAAGAGAAGCATAAGGAAAGACTGTCCAGTCATTGCCGTTAATAAAGCGAAGGATATTCATAGCTCAACCTTAGCTCTTTTTGAAAAACACCTGGGCACTACAACAACCTCTTTAGCCAAGAAAAAGCATCGACTCATCTTTAGTCGTGCAGACAATATCAATCCAGCCGAAGCTCCTTCTGTCATTGAGTGGCATGTTGACGGAGAAAACTACTCGCTACAGAATTTTGCCAATGTTTACTCAGGAGAAAGTCTTGATCTAGGTGCTCGATTTATGCTGCAACACATCCCAGCAAGCCCTGACATTAAACACATAATAGATCTAGGCTGCGGTAACGGTGTTTTGTCTATTAAAGCAGGGCAATTAAACCCCCAAGCTAAGATTACTTCTGTTGATGAAAGCTTTATGGCGGTTGAATCAGCAAGAATCAACTTAACATCTGCGCTAGGAAGCGACAGAGAAATAGACTGCATTGCAAACAACTGCTTAGATGGTTTTGACAAAAGTTGTGCTGATCTCGTGCTCTGCAATCCTCCGTTTCATCAACAAAATGCCATAACGGATCATATTGCTTGGCAGATGTTCTGTGACGCTAAGCATGTTCTTAACACTGATGGTAAATTATTGGTTATCGGTAACCGTCACCTAGGCTACGATAAGAAACTGGCGAGGCTATTTGGAAACAATAAGGTTTCACTGATTGCATCGAACAATAAATTTGTTATTTTACAAGCAACTAAATAGTAGAATACGCCCTATTGAGCTGTTACAGCAAAATACAGCCTAGGTTATAAATCCATACGCCCGTATAGTGTTCAAATGAGTGTGGATTGAGAAAAATCTAGGCACGAGCAAAACATAAAGGAAATTAACCATGAAAAAATTGATCTTCGCAGCCTCTCTGGTTCTGTTAGCCGCATGTTCATCATCTCCAGAAGAGCCACAAGTCAACTTCATGCCTAACGCTACCACGAGTCAAAACAGAGTGGTTGATAACCTAGCCGTCTCGCTAGACAGCAGAGACGTGCGCTCAGCCCAATATGTTGCACTTATTGATACTGGCCGAAACAATATTCAACCCGTACATGCAAAACAGAACGTGCGCATCACGTTAGAGTCCGCACTGACTGATCAACTACTGTCTCAAGGCTATAAAATCACCGTTAATAGTCCAAACACGCTTACATTGGAAATTGTTGAGTTATTGGTCAATGTTAAGCACAGTGTAATGTCCAATGAGATGGACGCAAAAGTGACGCTTCAAATCACCGCTGAAACACCAGAAGGTAAATTGGTTAAAACATTCAATGGTACCGCAAGCAAAAGCGGGACATTTAGTGCTTCAGACGCTGAAATTGAACAAGTCATCAATAATATTACCAACTTAGTTCTCGCTGAAATTGCAACCGATAAAGAATTAAACAGCTACATGAAGGAACGCTTCTAATGAAAAAGACGATTATCGCCCTAGCATGCTTATTTAGCGCCTCTTTAATGGCGGCTCCTAACGTTATTTTTGAAACCACTCAGGGTAATTTTACCGTAGAGTTAGATTCAGAAAATGCTCCCGTGACGACAGAAAATTTTCTTAAGTATGTTGAAGATGGAAGCTATGAAGGTACCATTTTTCATCGCGTGATCCCGACATTCATGGCTCAAGGAGGTGGTTTTGATACGGATATGAAATCGAAACCTTCTTATCCAGCAATTAAGAATGAAGGCAGCAACGGGTTAAAAAATAAAGTCGCTACAATCGCCATGGCAAGAACATCAAATCCAGATTCAGCGACTAGACAGTTTTTCATAAATTATGCCGATAACGACTTTTTAGATTATCAACAAGGCGGCAATCCGGGTTATGCCGTATTTGGTAAAGTAACGAAAGGTTTTGAGAACGTTCAATCTATGGCTAAACAACCAACCAAATCTTTTGGGCGTTATCATGACGTACCGGCTACCGCAATTGTTATCAATAAAGTAACCGTACAAAAATAAAACCATCCTACCCATAGGCCGATAATATATCGGCCTTTTTTAATCTTAATAACCAACTCGTTTCCCTGTGGTTCATCACTTCTTTATAGTGAGTACCCACTCAATCTGTTTTGGTTATCAATTTAACGACATTAGCCATAAATAGTTGCTATGGTTTAATTTCGCAATACGACCTGTGATAGGTGTAACAAGGAGTGTTTGATGACACAGCAAATGTCTTGGCGTGAGACATTCAAAAGCTATTTAGACAGAAAACTTATCTGGGTATTCATGCTCGGCTGTTCAAGCGGTTTTCCGTGGGTGCTAATTGGCTCTAATATGTCTGGCTGGCTAAAAGATGCAGGGCTAACTCGAGCCGCAATTGGTTACTTTGGCTCTGTCTTCGCCGTGTACGCCATTAATTTTCTCTGGGCGCCACTTGTTGATAGGGTGAAGCTCCCTCTACTGCATCGTTCACTAGGGCAGAGAAGAAGCTGGATCATACTATGCCAATTTGTCATTTTGATCTGCACGCTCTTTATTGCGGGAGTGAACCCTGCTAACGATTTGATGTTTACCTCGATGCTGGCTCTCGGCATTGCTATCGCTTCTGCTACGCAGGATATCGCTATTGATGCCTACCGTATCGATACATTTCCAAAATCTCAGTCAAGTAAACTCCCTCAAGCATCTGCAATGGCAGTAATGGGATGGTGGACAGGTTATTCACTGCCAGGTTATCTCGCCTTTATCAATGCCGACAGCATTGGCTGGAACGGTGTATTTTATGGTATGGCAGGAGTGCTAGCCGTTTTAATCATATTTACCCTACTGGTAGGTGAACCTAAAACGGATAGGGAAGCCTTACAACAGAAAGCAGAGCAAAGACATAGCAAAGTCGTTGGTTCTCGGATAGGCGCTTGGTTTACTGTTACGGTTATTGAACCATTTCTCGATTTCTTTAAAAGGAATGGTGTTCAAGTTGCCGTCACACTGCTGCTGTTTGTATTTTTATTCAAGATCGGTGAAGCCTTTTTAGGCAGAATGTCCATAACCTTCTATAAAGAAGTTGGCTTTAGCAATGAGCAAATCGGTCACTATTCAAAGCTGTTGGGATGGTGGGTGACTATCTTCTTTACCCTTGTGGGTAGCATGTTTAATGTTAAATTTGGCATTGTACGTGGGCTGATGATTGGTGGGATCGCTATGGCATCCAGTAACTTAATGTTCGCATGGATAGCCTCTGTTGGTCCTAATGAACACTTGTTCTTAGCCACTATCATAGTAGATAACTTTACTACCGCATTCTCAACCGTCGCTTTTGTATCTTTCCTAACAGTACTGACTGGACAAGCCTTTTCTGCCACTCAATATGCGCTCCTTGCATCTCTTGGCAATTTTGGCAGGACAACCTTAGCCTCTTTCAGTGGTGAACTCGCTGACTATTTAAACAACTGGCCACTGTTCTTCGTTCTTACTGCCGTAATGGTTATTCCAAGCTTAGTTATGCTCTATTCGTTGCGTCACTATTTCGCCGATATCTTAGAAAAAGCTCGTTCACAGAAAGAGTAGTCATACTTTAATCTATCTTGCTGCGGTAGAAACCCCATTCACCGTAGCAAGATTCCACGCTCCTGAGGTGGCATATCTAGCTAGCTTGGGATAATGAAAATGTTACCTGTTGCACAAATGTCTAAAATTTCTCCAATTTCTCCAGTTATATATCACTCATACAAATTATTTATTTCTTAGCCTATTTAATCCGTTAAATTAATAAAACAAGCTGACTTCCTCATTAGTAAAATAACACTACCTATTTTAATTATATATATAACACTCATTTTAGTTTTATTACTCTAATCAATTATTAATAGTAAATATCAATATATTTTACCTAAGTAATTGATATAAATAACAATAAATAAACCAAGCAACACAGATCACCTTTTCAATAAAAACGTTTGCTTTTACAAAAACAACAATTATGGTTAACGATTAAAAACTCAGCAAACAACAAACGCCGCAAAAATACAAAAATACATATAAAACAAACACTTAAGCACAAGCAAAGCATATCATCAACAAAATATACATATGAATTATATTTAACAACAACTATATCAATAAGAAATATAACGGGACACAAATCACATTTACAATGCAACTTTTATGCAAGAAATACCAATTACTCAACAATAACAAAATAGATCAAAGAAATAAGATCTAGATCACTAATTATTTCCACTTTTATATTAAAACTCACTTTTAATTTGAACTTTTATCGCTATTATTTGCCGCCTATGGAATAAGCAGGTCACGGAAGGATCCGCTATATTTAAATTCACATTTTTGAAAAGAGTATCCTTTTATGCGTAAATCAATTATTGCACTTGGCGTTTTAGCTGCAGCTGCTTCAGTTCCAGCTCAAGCAGAGTATCTATTTGGTTTTGGTAGCATGTATGTTGACTACCAAGTATGGGACCAAGGTTTTGGTAATGATGACGATAACTTTGGTGGAGATATTAGCAAACGTAACCAAGCAGTAATTGGTATTGACGGTGGTGCTGTATTCGACTGGGGTCAAATCTACGGTTTCTATGACTATGAAGGTGTTGATCGTGCTGGGGATGACCGCGGTGCATCAGCAAAAGGAACCATTCACTACAACCTAACTGAATCAGGCGTTAGTTTATACGCTCAGGTTTATAATACCGATGCAGATAAATCAAACTTCCACGAGCAAAACCGTGTTCTTGGTTTAGGCTACACTGGCTTAAAAGGTGACGGTTGGGGCTTTACACCATTTATTGGTGCCCACCAAATCAACACCAAAGATAACACTGGTGCCAATGGCGGCATGGTTGGTTGGGTAGGTTACTATGCCACTGAGATCGCTGGTGAGAAATTTACTTTCTCAAGCTGGGGTGAATACGAATTTGCACGTAACGATGCTTATTCTAAAGCTCAAAGCACTAGCAGCGAGAGCTGGGGTCTAAATGGTAGCTTAAATGCTATGTGGAACTTCCACGAAAATTGGTCAACAGGTGTGCTATACCGCTTTACTGTAAACAAACTAGCACGTAAAGATTACCAAGACTTATTAATATATCGTGTACAGTACACTTTCTAAGTTTCTGTAAAAAACGGACAAAAAAGGCGCATTTGAGCGCCTTTTTTATTGCATTCCATTTCCCTATCGCTATCCTTTGTGCAAACATCATCAGAGAACGTTCCATTGAATATCACCATCTTAGGAGCAGGGGCAATTGGTTCACTGTGGGCCAACTACTTACATAATGCCGGACATAACGTCAGTCTCTGGTTAAGAAATCCAACCTCTTCTAATCAAAGTATCCGCCTAGACCAAGCAGCCACTGTAAATTTTCCAGTGAATAACAAGCAGGCGTTATCTCAAGCCGATATGGTGTTAGTCACGGTAAAATCTTGGCAAATTAAAGACGCGATCTTACCACTGAAAACAATACTCCATCCCGATACCATTCTACTCTTTATGCATAATGGTATGGGGGCTGTCGAACAGATTGACCATCTCTTTCAACACTCTCCAATTGTGTTGGCGACGACAACTCATGCATGCTTAAAGAAAGGTCATGGGGATTTTTATCATACTGGTAAAGGCGTCACCCATCTCGGAGGGCACAATGAAAGAGGTCGTCAGTGTCAATTTTTACAGCCCGTACTTCAACACGCTCTTGCCGAAGTTACATGGAGCGACGATGTTCGCCAAAGCCTATGGCAAAAGCTAGTCATTAACTGTGCCATTAATCCATTAACAGCAATAGAAAAGTGTAAAAATGGAGTATTAACCAAAGAGAAGTACCAGCATACAATTTCGATGATTGTTGAAGAGGCATCTGCCGTGATAACAGCCGAGAAAATAAATATAGAGACCGATACACTGCTAGAAACGGTATATACGGTCATCAAGGCAACGTCAGAAAATTATTCTTCCATGCACCAAGATGTTCTGAACCATAGAACAACCGAAATAGATTATATTACCGGTTACCTATGCCGTACAGCCAAAAAACATCAACTTAATGTAGACACCAATTTGTCGCTATATAATAAGATAAAACAGACCGAAGATTTGTGGAGAACCTCATGAGCCATAGTATCCTTGTTCCAATTGCTCCTGGAACAGAAGAGATGGAAGCAATAACCATTATTGACGTCCTAGTTAGAGCTGGGTACAAAGTAACCGTTGCCAGTGCTGATTTTGACGGCAAATTATCAATGAAAGCGTCAAGAGGTGTGACCTTAACAGCAGACTGTAAATTAGTGGATATTGCTGATGAAGAGTTTGACGTCATCGCGCTACCAGGTGGCGTTGAAGGAGCGGAAAACTTTAGAGATAGCCCTGTTCTCATAGAGATGATCAAACAACAAAAATACGATGGTCGTTGGGTCGCCGCTATCTGCGCCTCACCTGCTATTGTATTGCAAACTCACAACCTCTATCCCGATGCATTAATGACCTGTCATCCGAATTTTCAATCTGATATTGCGGCGAATAACTGGCGACCTAAACGTGTCACTATCGATGTCACTCATAAACTCATCACCAGCCAAGGCCCCGCCACCGCGATAGAATTTGCGATGGAAATCATCATTCTTTTATCAGGAAAAGCACACGCTTGGTCAATTGCAGAACCCATGGTTACCCTGCCAACTCTTCACTATCATATTCTGGGCAAATAGAATGTTAGATATATCCTCAATTCGTAACCAATTTAAAGCGCTAACGTCCAAAGACAAGACGAATTTAACTTATCTTGATAGTGCTGCAACGACCCAAAAACCCGATCATGTGATCAACACTATTCAACATTACTATCAAAATCAAAATGCTAATGTGCATCGTGGCAGCCATCAGTTAACAGCCCAAGCAACCAGCTCATTTGAGTCAGCCCGAGAAATTGTTCAGCAATTTGTTGGCGCTCGTTACAGTAAAGAGATTATCTGGACAAAAGGAGCAACAGAATCGGTCAATTTGATTGCTCAAACCTACGCAAGAAATACCCTAAAGCCAGATGATGAGATATTGGTGAGCGAGATGGAGCACCACGCCAATATTGTACCGTGGCAAATAGTCGCAGAGCAGACGGGAGCGAAAGTGGTAAAAATTCCGATGCTTAGCGACTGCACTCTGGATATGCAGGCGTTTAAACATCTGCTTTCCCATAAAAGCAAGATCGTTGCCGTTGCTCATATTACCAATGTGACGGCGACTCGTAACCCGATTGAAGAGATCATCGCCTTATCGAACGAGGTGGGCGCTATCACTGTAATCGACGGAGCTCAAGGTATTGTGCACGAACCGCTTAATCTGGAAGAATTAGGAGCTGATTTCTACCTTTTCTCCGGCCATAAGCTATATGCTCCAACTGGAATCGGTGTACTGTACGGAAAACTATCCATACTAGAGCAAATGCCGCCATGGCACGGTGGTGGCAAAATGGTGGAAAAGGTCTCTTTTACAAAAACAACCTACTCTTCTTTGCCGGGTAAATTTGAAGCCGGAACGCCAAACATTGCTGGTGCGATCGCACTGGCATCTGCTATCACTTGGTTAAAACAGTTTGATTTAGCCCAAGTAGAAAAACACTTGCACTCATTACAGCACGAAGCGTTTCGACAATTATCGGCCATCGAAGATATCAATATCATTGGCTATCAACCCAATGGAGCCATTATTAGTTTTACGATTGATGGCGTTCATCATCAAGATATCGATACCCTGCTCGATCAACAAGGTATCGCAGTGCGCTCAGGGCATCACTGTGCTCATCCATTTATGGACGCACTAGGAATAAAAGGAACGGTGCGTGTATCATTTGCTATCTATAACACGCTAGAAGACGTAGATAAGTTAGTTAAAGCCGTAAAAAAAGCGGTCGATATGCTTTAGCCTAGAAGAGATAAACAGGCAACAGCGTGCAGCAAAATACCCACGCAGTAGCTCTATATCGCTCGATTTTTAATCTGCTCCACTATCGCATACAGTCCGTTGCCTCGTGACGGGCTTAGATGTGATATTAAGCCTATTTTTTCAAAATAGTCTTCTACATCAAACTGTTGGATTTCTTGGCTGGTTTTTCCATTAAATGCAGCCATGACAAGCGCAATCAATCCTCTCACAATTCTGGCGTCAGAATCAGCTTGAAAATACCAAACATTCTGGCTCTGCTTACTGATGAGCCAAACCTGACTTTCACAGCCCGCTACCATGACCTGTTCGGTTTTAAAACTATCATCCATCATGGGCAGCATTTTCCCCCACTTAATCACTTGACGGTACTTGTCTTCCCAGTGATTGAAGGACTGCATTGTATCAACAATGGTTTTAGCGGTAATTTCATTACCAAAAACAGTATTCGTCATCATCGTTGCTTCGTCGTTTACTTTTTATGTTTTTCAATTAGTTTGGCTACGATACGAGATACAGCGACAAAACCGAACGTCGCAGTTACCACAGTTGCTGCACCAAAACCACTCGCGCAATCCATTTTCTTGGGTCCCTCTGCGGTTGATTTTACCCCGCAAACAGAACCATCTGGCTGAGGGTATTTCAACTGCTCGGTAGAAAAGACACACTCAATGCCAAACTTACGTTGAGGATTTTTGCTAAAAGAGTAAAAGCGACGTAAATTCTCTTTCACTTTCTTCGCTAATGGGTCCTGAATGGTTCTGGCTAAATCAGCAATTTGAATTTGGGTAGGATCAATCTGACCACCCGCTCCGCCAGTAGTAATCACTTTAATTTTATTTCTTTTACAGTAAGCCAGTAATGCCGATTTTGCTTTAATGCTATCAATCGCATCCAAAACATAATCAAAATCTTTAGTTATATACTCCGACAGATTGTCTGGAGTAATAAAATCATCGATAAGGTTAACTTTACAGTCCGGATTTATTAGCTCAATTCTCTGCTGCATCACTTCAATCTTGCTCTGACCGACCGTGTTAGACATAGCATGTATCTGTCTGTTGATATTGGTTACGCAGATATCATCCATATCAATTAATGTTATCTCTCCAATACCTGTACGCGCCAAGGCTTCAGCAGCCCATGATCCCACTCCGCCAATGCCAATAACACAGACATGAGCAGCCCGAAATATCTCTACTTCTGATACGCCATAAAGTCGGCGAGTGCCGCCAAATCTTTGTTGATGGCTTTCAGAGGCAGGGGATTCAACATCACGCATAATTAATCATCACTTGGTTATGTTTAACGAGAAAGAGCGCGTTTTATACGCACTCTTTATTAAAATGTCTAGGCCCTAGTTAACCTTACACTACTTATCATCGTTAACTAATGGCTGTTCTATTTCTGCCAGCTTGGCTTCTGTTACTGTAAACCATGGTGACTCACTAGGGGTACCGGTTAGTCCTAACTTCCACACCCGGCCAAAGTGCTTATAATGCCCGGCTTCTGTTCCTGCTCTCGCCCCCATACCATGGTAGAGATCCAAATGGTTATCTTTAACCGCTCCACCCGTATCAAGAACAATGAGTAGTCTAAGTTGATGCGCACCACTCCAAGTACCATCCGCATTGATGAGCGGGACTTCTGCTAAAATCGGTGTTCCCATTGGAAATAGTTCTCTGTCACCGGCCACAGATGCTAAAGGAAGCAAAGGAATACCAGCCGTTCCACGAACGGCGTTGTCCTCTTTAGGGGCAAAGAAAACAAAAGAAGGGTTCTGCTCTAACAAACTTTTCACTGTCTGTTCATCATTAGCCATTACCCACTCTTTAATTGCTTTGAGTGACATGTTTTCTCTTGCCACTTCACCCTTATCGATTAGCACTTTACCGATACTTACATATGCTTTGTTGTTCTTTCCTGCGTAAGCAAAGTACTGCAAGGTATCGTCATCATCATAATGTACAAATCCACTGCCCTGCACTTCCATTATGAAGGGGTCAATCATGTTGGATGCGTAGCCGAGTTCTAGGTTCTGCCCTTGTAACGCACCCGCATAAATCTCGGCTCTCGTTGGGCACTCTTCGACACATTCAGGCAAACCATAAACAGGGTATTTAAAAGTCTCATCAGCTTGGTGTCTTAACTCCATTACTGGCGAAAAATATCCAGTAAAAAGTACGTTTCCTTTCTTATCCCCTCCTCCAAGTTGTGCACTCTGTACACCGTAACCAGCCAGATCCTCTGGGCGACCACTCTGTAATACCCAATTGTTTAATTGTTCGTACAGATGCTGATACTTTGTCGCCAATGAAGGAGAGTTAATCACCACCTGTTCTGCTTGCTGAGAAAACGTCGCAAAACTTCTCGGTGTATTGCTGCTTATAGCCTCCGTCTTATTCAGGGTATTCTCAAATGATTGATCTGAATACTGTTGAGCGAGATCGGTATTTTTTGCACAACCAAATAACAAGGCTAAGCAGACACTGGGGATGACGATTTTGTGCACTATTTTTTTCCTAACGGTGGCGGGAAGATTATTCTTCATTGCTCTGGTCTAATTCGGGGCGGTATTTTCCACGTAAATGAAACACTGATTCATAATGCAAAGGGGCAATTCTTTGCATCACGGTGTTTTTTTCATCTTTAATGATATAAATATATTCATCTTCATCGTAGTGATAAATGAGCGTACTACCATCAAACGAATAGTGGGTATCCACGATTCGTTCATCAATGTAAATACCTTCTTCACGAACGGCAAATGTATCCTTGTCATACTCAGGGACATCCTGTTCATCCCATACACCGTATATGGTTGAGTAATCAATGTTTCTATCCAGCTGTCGGCTGATCAATACACTGGCAACCGACACAATTAACAACAACAAAATCACAACCACCGCAATCACAGCTCGCTTAATTCTTAGCTCACTCTTTAATTGCTTTTCATTGAATTCTTCGTTCATATTTCATACGTTATTAATTATGGATTCGCAGCATATTAATACAGAAATATAAGGGATGGTAAGCTTTTTACCGTCAAAGCATCGCTAGATGCAAAAAGCCATTGAAGTGACATGCATTATAATTCATTATATCTAGATATTAATTCATTCGGTTGGTGAGATGAAAATACGTAACACTGCCTTGGTTAAAGGCTTTAGACAATCTACCCCTTACGTTAATGCCCATAGAGGCAAAACCATGGTAATAATGCTGGGAGGAGAAGCGGTTGATGCCAATAATTTCACCAGTATTATCAGCGATATTGCTCTATTACATAGCCTTGGCGTTAAAATCGTCATCGTACATGGTGCTAAACCACAAATTAATCGCATTCTAGATACACATAATTATGTCACGCCTTACCATAATGGTGTTCGAATCACCGACGAAAAAACATTAGATATGGTTATGCAGGCGGCTGGCCAATTGCAGCTAACCATTTCAGCGCGTCTCTCCATGAGTTTGAATAATACCCCAATGGCGGGAACACAACTCAATGTTGTCAGCGGCAACTTTGTGATCGCACAGCCATTAGGAGTTGATGATGGCATCGATTACTGCCATAGCGGGCGAGTCAGACGAATTGATACTGAAGCCATTGATCAAGCTCTGAATCATGGTTCAATTGTTCTATTAGGGCCTGTAGCTGGTTCGGTCACCGGTGAAAGTTTTAACCTGCTATCTGAAGAGGTTGCAACTCAAGTTGCTATTCGCCTAAAGGCAGATAAATTAATTGGTTTCTGTTCTGAACTTGGCATATTAGATGAGCAGCAACAAGTTATTCCCGAGCTTCTTCCTAACCACGCTGAAGAGATCCTTCACACATTAGAAGCGGAAGAGACATTATCTGAAGATAATAGCTCTGGAACACTACGATTCTTAAGAGGTTCTATTACCGCTTGTCGTGCAGGGGTTCGTCGCAGCCACTTAATCAGCTACAAAGTAGATGGAGCACTAGTTCAAGAACTGTTCTCCATTGATGGCATAGGTACCCAAGTGGTGATGGCCAGCGCGGAACGAATTCGTAATGCTCAAATCGATGATATTGGAGGCATCCTCTCCCTTATTCGTCCGTTGGAAGAGCAAGGCATTTTAGTTCGTCGTTCACGGGAACAGCTAGAACAAGAAATTCATCAATTTATTATTGCGGAAAAAGATGGCCTTACCATAGGTTGTGCGGCTCTTTATCCATATAAAGAGGAAAGAATGGCTGAAATGGCTTGTGTGGCTATTCATCCAGACTACCGCGATGGTAACCGAGGTGTGGATCTACTCAACAAGATGAAGCAGCAGTCAAGATTGCAGCAACTCGACAAGATCTTCGTCTTAACCACCCACAGCCTACATTGGTTTAGAGAACAAGGTTTCTATGAAGTTGACGTGTCCGAACTGCCGATGAAAAAACAGGACCTTTATAACTTTCAACGTCGTTCGAAAATCCTTGTACTAGATGTCTAGCATTGGCAAGTTGACTAATGAAACAGACTTCAGAGCCGATTTATACCCGAGTGGCGTTATACTCAAGTAATACTCAAGTAATACTCAAGTATATAAAATTATATTTAAAATCATTCACCTACTTTAATTGCGACCAAATATAATAAGAAAAAATCATTTTTTGCTATATTTTTGCACAATTACTGTTAAAATTCGTGTTGCTCAGTTGGCTCAAGATAGTATCTAAACATGCCTCTGAACAATCACAAAACTCAAAGAGAGTATCAGTTTAATCTTGATGAGCGGTAAACTATGAGAACGATTATATGTAACTCGGTCCAGAGTTTTATTGATATGGCCGAAAATGATTTTCTCAATGGATTGAATGTACACTGTGTGTTTCCTGTAAGCGACAGCGTCAAGAAAATGATTATGCACTGTCAGAGAAGACACAGCATAAAACACGTTTCCTTCTCTGAAAACGTGTCATAAAGTAAAATAAAACTTTGTTATTAAAGGCTTAGGTTTTCCTAAGCCTTTAATTTTTTCATCCTTTCCAAATTAGCTCATAATTTCACACATTGTTTATCATGTTAACGATTTCGTTAATTATGTAAGAAAACTGAATTTAATTTATTTTACAACTCAATAAGGCTTCTTTTAGTCCGCTAAACCGCTCAGTTTTGGTTTTCACCGCTCTCATAAATACGGAATTATTTATGCATAGCGTCAACTGATGCTTCGCTCTCGTTACCCCTGTATAGATCAGCTCTCGGGTCAGTATTGGAGTGTATTCATCCGGCAGCATTATATAAGTATGCTCAAACTCACTTCCTTGAGACTTATGAATGGTCATAGCAAATGCCGTTTCATGCGCTGGTACCCTAGCCGGTAATACCTCTTTTATCGAACCATCCGCTAACTCAAAAAAGACCTTAAGGCGACTTATTCCCTCTTCCTCTACTGCAATGCATAATCCAATATCACCGTTGAACAGACCTAGACCGTGATCATTACGAGTAATCATGATTGGGCGTCCGGGATACCACAACTCTTTATGGCTAGGTAAAACACGCTTCGAGGTTAAAGCTTGCTCTATTTTTTCATTCAATCCAGACACACCAAATGGCCCTTGCCGATTAGCACACAGCAAACGGCATCTAGCAAACTCAGCAAGCGCTTTACGTGCGATCTGCTCTTTTGATAACGCGTCAGACTGTAATAATAACGACAAATAACCACTATATTCTTCTGCCAATTGAGTAATCAACTGCTGATAGCTACTGTCAGAAAGCTGGCTCATCTCTATGTCCGCATACATTTTCTGCCAAATTAACTTTATTTCAGCAACGCTACCAAGATTGATCTGCTTCGCTAGCTGCCCAATACCAGAACGCTCATCAAAACGATAACTCTTTCTCAGCATGCATAAAGAGTCTGCTATCACGTTGGTCGTTTCAGCACGAGGAAGCTGATGATAGCCCGTTAACTGACTTAGAGTGAAGTGTTGATGCTCTCCATACCCATGATCTATGTAAGAACAGAGATCCCCCAACACAGCTCCCGCTTCTACTGAAGCTAATTGGTCTTTATCCCCTAATAAGATTAAGCGCACGTTGCTTGGTAACGCATCCAGCAACTTGTACATTAGAGGGAGATCCACCATAGAAGCTTCATCCACCACCAAAACATCAGCATGGATAGGATTACTCTCATTATGTCGAAATTCAGCCCGATTCGGCATTGCACCTAACAATCTATGTATGGTGGTAGCGCTGTTAGGAATAAGCGCTCTCACTTCGTCAGACAATCCAAGCTTTCCTACCGCATTACCAATAGATTCAGTCAGTCTTGCTGCCGCTTTCCCTGTCGGCGCAACCAATTTGATAACGGGTGCCTCTTCTTGATTTAAACCTTGCTCTGATATCGCAGAAAGCAGTTTAGTTACTGTTGTGGTTTTTCCGGTTCCAGGGCCACCAGAAATAACCGCAAGTCGACGCGTCAATGCCACGGCTGCTGCCACTTTTTGCCAATTCAACGACTCTGAATCTGAAAATAGTGTCGTTAAAGTAGCCGATAAAGCAAGCATCTCGCTTTGCGTTAAAGGGATAGGTTGAGCTAACTGGTTCAGCTTAGACGCTAACTGCTGCTGATAATACCAGTAGCGCTGTAGATAGACTCTTTTGCCATCAAAAACCAGAGGCTGCTGCCCTTTACCATCTCCGATCGTCGAAGAGGAAGTGACAATCTCCCGCCAGTTAATGCTTTCGGACTTCTGCTCGATCTCTTTCGCTCTCTCACCATACAAGCCAAAACAAGCGGCGACATTAAACTGTTCTACATTAAGACAAATATTGCCCTTTGCAAGTTCATGACTGACCGCACAAGCCAGCAGAGCAACTGGCTGTGGGTGGTGATGTTCCATAGAGGCAATAAATTTAGCAAACTGATAATCTAGCTGGCGAAGAGTGCCTTTTTGGCATAAAGACTCAAGTAAACTAAGCATGACTCTCTCCTTGCGTATCTGCATCAATTAAGGCATCTAATGCCTGAATGAATGCTTTATCCGGTCTTTGAAAAAAGATGCCATTGCTGCCCTGTTTTTCTATCCCCCGCAAAAACAGATAGTACACGCCACCAAAATGAAGATCATAATCGTAATCCGTTATTCTCGAACTAAGATATCGATGCAAAGCTAGTGAATATATTTGATATTGTAAGTCGTATCTATGCTCAGCCATTGCTCGATCCAATGCTTCAAGGCCATAATCCGAGCTTTGATCGCCAAGAAAGTTTGACTTCCAGTCCAGTACATAGAATTTTCCCTGATGCTCGAAAATTAAATCGATAAAGCCTTTTATCATCCCTTGAACAGTATGAAATCCAAGCTCACCAGCCAATTTAGATATATGATCATACTGCTGGCTTAAGTGGGCCAAATGAGACGATGACAAAAAGACTATCGGTAGCAAAAATTCCATTTCTACTAGTTTTTGATTAGAAGCAAGTTTACCAAGCTGTAAGTGAGTTGCTAACGGCGGGCTCTGCAACGGGTTATCGTCTGGTTGAGCACGGTTTAACTGAGTATTGAGAACTTCATCAATCAATTTTTGCAACACAGGTAACCAGTGGCGCTCAAGCTGCTCAGCATCGAGCAGTTTAATAATCACTTCGGTAGTTTCGCTACTATCCGCGGCTAAAGTAAACTCGATCTGTTCAAATAACGTGTGTAAGAAGGTGCCTGCCCTCGCCCCTTTAGGAAAAGTATATATCGACAGTTCTTGCTCCTCTTCAGACTCCAATGCGTCATCTGAGATCGCATCAATATCTACCCCTTGAGTATCGATAATCGTTTCCGCCAACGCTCTGTGGCTTGAGTGCCCTTGCTTGACTAGAGCAGAATAACTGGTGATACGCCACTGTCTGTCTATCTCATTTTGCAACTGGTTGGCACGATAGATTTCACCACCTTTTGCACTACCATGGGCAAAAAGATCATCATGATCAAAAAGCCCTATTTGTTCAGGTAAATCATGAGGTTGAACATCGACTATTTCCGCAGGTTGCTCTACTGTGATGCCATCAGGGTAACTCGCTGAGAATTTTTGTAAGCATAGATTTAGCTCACTGCTCGCCAGCGACTCACCATTTTGTATCAGGTAGCCAATAGCGCTTAAATGTGCGCTACTGGGATCTCGACTTGAGCGTCCCTTTCTTAAGGGTGCAACACCAATAAAACAGCCATACACCGCACGAGTAACCGCAACATACAGTAAGCGGAGATCTTCAGCCAACCGCTCTTTGTCGGCCTTTTCTATAGAGGCGGATTGATTGGTTATATCAACTATGGTTTGTTTTTGTTGCGAATCATAATACTTGCCTGATTGAGCCTCTCGATAAGCGCTTAGGAAAGGAAGAAAGACCAGATCATATTCTAACCCTTTGGATTTATGAATCGTGACGATCTGTACAAGGTTTCTCTCCGACTCCAGTCTCTGAATTTGATCATCAACAACACCAGAGGCGCCAGTTTGTGCCTGCTCAATCTGATCACTAAACCAGCGCAATAGCGCATATTCACTATCTAACGTTGTAGACGCTTGCTGCAGCAGTTCGCTCAAGTGCAGATAGTCGGTTAACTCTCTTTCACCAAATTCTCTAGCCAGTATATTTTCTGCAATTTGATACTGTGTCATAACCGTTCTTAGCATCGGCATAACACCACGCTGCTTCCAAAGTTTATGAAACTGCTGGAACTGATAAATTTGTTGCTCTAGCTTGGACTCACTAACATTAAGCGCATCAAGTTCTACGCTAGTATAAGCAAAAATATGACTGGCTAACGCCGCTCGCAACGCACTATCATCATCAGGATTTAATACCGCATTGAGAATTCGCAGTACTGCTTGAGCAATAGGACTGACAAACACGCTATCTCGGTTGGACAAATAGACGCTAGAGACACCTAAACTCGCCAGTTGCTGCTTAACCAGACGAGCTTCTGAGCCCGTTCTCACCAGTACCGCGATATTATTTGCCTCAACCTTCTTTTTATTGGCTGTTTTCCCACCACTGAAGTAGGCACTGTTGTTCTCTGCGCTGTCTAATATTGACTTTATTTTCACCGCGGTCGATTTGGCCATCTGCGATAAGTAGTCACCTTTTGCTAACGGTTTATCACTATCAAGTAGCCAAAATGTCAACGCATCTTGGCGCTGATCTTGGTAGCACCAACTCCGCTCCTCTGCCCCTTTACTTGGAGAGACTTCAATAAAAGGGATATCGTCATCATACAAAAAAGGTGAATCGGCTTGCTTAAACAATTGATTGACTGATTGAACCATATCAGCAGAAGAGCGCCAGTTTGTGCCAAGTGTATAGTGGTCTGCCACCTCATTTCTTGCTTGAATGTAGGTAAATATGTCCGCCCCTCTAAAAGCATAAATCGCTTGTTTAGGGTCACCAATCATAAATAATCCACAGCGTGTATCTTGCAAATATATGCGGCTAAAAATCTGATATTGAAGTGGATCGGTATCTTGAAACTCATCAATCATAGCCACAGGATACAAGTGTTTAATTCTACTGGTTAATTGACCAGACTCATCACCGTTGATTGCGTCAGACAACTGAGTCAACAAGTCATCAAAAGAGAGCCACTGCCTATCCCTTTTCGTTTCCGCTAACCTTAGCCGACAATACTCTATTGCATGAGCAATTAGCGGCTCTTTGATGCTCGGTTTATTAGACAAAAACTGTTCTATGGAATCAAAAACTGGATGACAAGGAACCACTTCTCCTTGCTTGGTTTTCTCAATCAGGAAGCTGTGGCGAAACTTTACTAATTTGTCACAAAGCCGATAATCCGTAGTCGGACTGTTTGCCCATCGATTTAACTCCTCAATCCAGCTTGGTAGGCTTTTTTTACTGAATGTACGCTTACTCACATCTGAGGCAGTAATAACATCAGCGATATCATGACTGGCCTGACACCACTCAGATTTAAGTTGCTCAATAACATTGAGGTTTTGCTGATGGAGTTGTTCTAGAGTACCCACCATCGGTTGTACGGTTAAGGTTACCGGCACCCCAGTTAGGTATGATCCAACCTCTTTTAATAGTGCCTCTGGAGATGCCCAAAGGTTATCAATTTCCGCCGCCAGAGCTTTAGGTAGTGAGTAAAAATAACGTCGCCAATAATCACATACAACCTGTTGTTTCAGCTTGCTCTCATCAGTAATAAATTCATTACTAAAGCGACTTCCTGACTCGAACGCATTTTGAGTCAGCATTCTTTGGCAAAAACCGTGAATGGTAAAGATTGCCGCTTCATCCATGGATCTTTCAGCATTAAGTAAGGTTTGTGCAGCCCATTGATGATCCGTTATTTCCAGCAGCAGCGGTGCAATAACAGGATCGTTGCTGCTATGACGAAGAAACGCGATTCTAGCTTGATGTATTCGAGAACGAACTCTATCACGTAACTCAGCGGTGGCGGCTTCAGTAAAGGTCACCACCAAAATCTGTTCTACCGTTAACGGCATTTGATGGCGGCTACTCTCTGTGCCGTGTCCTAACAACAATCGCAAATATAAACCTGCAATGGTAAATGTTTTTCCCGTTCCCGCAGAGGCTTCAATTAAACGAGCCCCATGAAGCGGAAATGTCATGGTATCTAACGATGTGGCCATTGGCTTCTGTTTACTATTCATATCAGCAGTTATCTTCACTATTGGCAAACACATTTAATAAGACTAATTGAGCGTTGTGCCATAATACCTCGTACAACGCTTGATCCCATTCCGGCCAAACCCGAGAAATATAATCATCACTTCCTTCACCAGCAAAAAAGAAACTATCATGGAAAGTCGCCGACATTTTATCTTCCATGTCTTCCTTACCTTTTAATAGTTGCTTAACCCCTGATAAGGCCGTTTTTGGAAAGTAAGCTAACGGTGCATTTAATCCCTGATAATAGAGAGTAAGCAGTTCCATCAACCACTGCTCAGCTTGCTCTTTATCTACTTCAGCAATAATGTGATGCTCTAATCCCGCTTTATTATCATAACCAATAAGATGCGTTTTTAACGGCATCGACATTGTGGCGCAACAGAGATGATCTATCCATGCAGCCAACCAATCCTGACTACGGATTTTACCACTGCGATAATGTACTATACCTGACGAGTAGTGATTCTTTACCCACCCCGACAATGAACAAGGTAATGGAAGATCAGGCAAAAACAGCTCTGTATCCACTTCAATATCTGCACGCTTTTGCTGACACAACTCGGCAAGTCGATTCACCAACTGCTCAGTTTTATTGCTATTTAACTCAAACTCCAAGTCACCAAAAGCACCAACAGGCAGTACACCTTTAGCTCGTTGCAGAGTTAAATAGTCATTGGCAACTTGCTGCTCATCTGTACCGTTGACTCTAGCCGCCAATGTTTCTGCCAGTAGTTCATCTCTAAGCAGATAGCTTTGCAGCCCATCAAGTACAAATGGTTCATTGCTATCCGTTAAGCTCTCTATGGGTTCAAAATAAATTTTTAAGCGACGATTAAAGAAATATTTTACGGGTAAGCGCCAGAAACGTTGCAACTCATTGAGGTCTAGTTCAAGCTTTGAGTCATCACTGCTCACTTCATCTCTTTGCAGCAGTTCCGGCAATGGCTGAATAAAAGGCTTCTGCTCTGCTCTTCTATTATTAACAACTCCCAACCACTCAGCCGCATAACTTGGGGTTGAGCCGTCGAATGCAGATTGACTATAAGGCACCATGGCATGATGAGTGATTAGTGCTCTGATCATGTTTTCTGCCGAGTCATCGCTTGCCAATACTTCCTCTCCTTTAAGGCAGAAGTTGGCAGCGCAATACTCCAGTAATTCAGACACCAGTGTAGAGGGAACTCTTTCACTGTTATCTTGAATTGATTGAGCAATATAACTGATATACAGTTTTTGCTGTGCTGATAATAAGGCCTCAAGAAACAGATACCTATCATCATCTCTTCGACTGCGATCACCGGCTCTGGCACGGCCATTTATTAAATCAAACCCTTCTGCGGGCATAGAACGAGGGTACACACCATCATTCATGCCAAGTAAGCAGACTACGTCAAAAGGAATAGAACGCATCGGCATCAAGGTACAAAAATTAACTTGTCCAGCAAGAAATCGCTGACTAACTCGAGAGCTAGAGAGTTTACTGGTGAGATATTCGATAATGACTCGTGGTGCAATAGTGTCAGTATAGGAGATGCTGTCTAACTGCTCTCTTAGCTGTTGTAATGTATCTCTGATTGTTTTTAACGCAATTTCACCATCCAGCTCAACCTCAAAAAAATCATCAATTAATGCAATAAGCTTTTGTTGCCATTGTTCTACCGTCAAAGAGAGAGCCAACTCTTGGCGATAATAGGTAATTTTATCGATAAAATGAGCTAACTTTCCGGCAAGTTCGGCATCCAGTCCCTGTACTTCATTGTAGGGAGCAATCAATTGTTGGGCGTCTTGATAAAATCCAACACTATTGTGCATTGCATAACCAAGTAGCATACGTTGCACGCCAAACAGCCAGCTATTTTGTGGCATTTCCGGCAAATCAAACTCTTCTGCGGTATGGGAGTTCATCCCCCAACGTATACCCGCCTCTTCTATCCACATTCTAAGACGTTCAAATTCTTGTTCCGTGATCTGATATTTTGCCAACACCTCCGGAATGTTTAACAACTCAATCAGTTCAGAAGAGAGACAACGACTACTAGGTAGATTCACTAAATCGAGGAACGCAGTTAATACAGGGCTCTCATCTGCGACGGTTCTGTCAGAAATGGAAAAAGGGATATACCTATCACTAGGGGCATTACCAAATACCGCTTGAATGGCCGGACTGTACGCATTGATATCCGCAACCATAACAATGATATTTCTTGGCTTAAGCTGTGGATTGCCATCAAACATCGCCAATAAATTGTCATGCAGTACTTCCACTTCCCTCATCGGACTGTGGCATGCGTGTAGCATCAAAGAGTCATCAGCAGCAGATACCGTGAGTTTATGCTGACTATCTGCAATGTTTTTATCATCTTGTCGCTCTTCTAAATTGAGGATATCCGCTTGAATTTGATGCAGTAAACTGTCTCTAGGAATATCAACAAATGCTTCAACCTCATTAGATGAAAGCTGAGATAACAGATACATATTATCTCTACCCAGTTTCCCCATCGATGCCAAGAGACTGTTGCCAATAACATCGCTATGAAAATTCTCTAACAGATTGTGTTCTAGCGTCCCTTTGAGCTGAGCAGTCTCACCGATGAGTTCCGACTGCCCGGCGCGCCATTGCAAATGTTGACGACTGTTCATTTGCAATTTTGCAAGATACTTTCTGTCTCTAACGTCTCCCCAATAATATCGGCATGGGTTGGTAAACATCAGATGTACATCCATATGTTCGCCGAGCGCTTTTAACGCATCCATATATCTTGGCGGCAGTGAAGAGATACCAAATACAAAAAGTCGCTTAGGAAAGGTTAGCTCTGACAAGTCACTATGTTGCAAACAATGAATAAAATCGTGGTAAAGATTCGCACGATGATAATGTGATTCCTGTTGAGCAAGAGTATGGTCGTATAGTGTTTTCCATAGTATTGGTTGCCACTCTTGTTCCCCTTGCAACTCATCAACCGGCAAGCCAGCTTCCCAAGCCGCTATCCATTCTGGGCGATACACTAAGTAGCCATCAAAAATATCCGCTATTTTCTCAGCCAATTGATACAGTTTGGACTTATCATCATCGTTAGCAAGGTAGCTCGCTAGTGGCGCAAACTCCTCGCGATGCAAACAGCTTGGTAATAACAGCAATAACTTCCACGTCATCGACTCTTTATTAAATGCACTACGCTCTGGTACGTCATCCAGTACTTGCACAAACATGTTCCAGATAAAAGTAGCTGGCAGCGGAAACTCTATATTCGCAGCCACACCGAGCTCAGCAGCCATCTCCATTTTTAGCCATTGCGACATCCCCGGGCTTTGCACCAAGATCTGCTCTTTTTCAAAAGGATTATCCAATGGCGATGAGCGAATCAACTCCACTAAAAGAGACTTTAAGAGATCAATCTGATTTGAATGATAAACCGTAAACAAGGCTGGCCTGTATATTGCTGAATCAAGTTTGGTCACCAGACTAGCATAGTCTGACGCGACTTCAAGGCACCGCTGTTAATCCCATGTGTTAACAGCGAGTAGAGATAGAAATATCAACCGTTCTTAGCTCTCAAAACAGATAAGTTGACTGGACTTACCCGCAGTAAAACTGTATAAACACACAGTGATTTATAAACTTTTTTAAGGATAACCATGGCTGTAATCGTCAAGTACGTGGTGGAGCGCAACGGAGAAGAAAAGATGACTTTTACCTCTAAAGCTGAAGCTGACGCTTATGATAAAATGTTGGACATGGCTGATGAGCTATTCGAGCTAATTGGCAAAAGCGATCTTATTGAAGATGAAGCAAAGCAAGAAGAACTGTCTCTCTACTTAGCTCAACATAAAGAAGATGTTCTGTTTGCTCTAGGCGCCAAACGTAAACCAGCACCTAAAAAAGCGAACAAAGTAGCAGCAATTGAAAAGCCTCAAGAAGACGCAGCGTAACATTCGCTAACATAATTTTATTGCTATTATACTTAACCATATTAATAAACGCGGTATTAGCCACGTTTATTAATATGGTTTTTTTCTATCCGTTGATTCTGTACTATCACGGTCTTTATATAGACACGCAGAGATACATTCATGAAAGAGCTTATTATCCACGGCGCGACTGTTTTTATGGGCTTCTTTGCCATAATGAACCCTATCGCCAACACTCCTATATTTCTTAGCCTGACTGGCGACAGCGATCGTAACTCCGTAAAGGCCATCGCCTTTCGCTCAGTGTTCGTGGCCTTTATCATTATTTCTGCTTTTGCCATTAGCGGAAAACTGATCTTCGATCTATTTGGAATTACCCTATATGCACTGCGCATTACAGGCGGAATTTTAGTTTTCCAAATTGGTTTTCATATGCTGCAAGGACACGCGTCAGCGGTTCATTCTCCTAGTGGAGAAGAGAACAGTGAATCGCAAAAGAAAGCGGTATTAGGCATTGCTATTTCACCGTTGGCAATGCCAATTTTAGCAGGCCCTGGCACTATCGCGACCGCAATGAACTTTGCTTCGTCTCCTGGCACAGGAGCAGTATTTGTCACCATCGCTTCTTTTGCTATTTTATGTGCCATTTCTTACTTTATCTTTATCTCTGGAGAGAAGCTGGTCAAAGTTATCGGCCCAAGTATTATGGATGTCATAACAAAAATGATGGGGCTAATTTTGGCGGTCATTGGCGTGCAGATGCTAATTGAAGGCATTGATCAAGCCATAAAAGCGTTCAGTTAATCGCCGTACAATTTTTTCTTTTTAACAAAATATATCGCAAAAAAGACAAAAGATATCAAATAGCGGACTTTCTCTTATCGCACTCTTTTAACTTATGCAGGCTCTCTTTATGATGGTCTGCAACTGATTCACCGACTTATCTAACCGCTATCAGATTAGCGACCTTGATATTCATCCTCTACATTACGGAGATACGTAGACAATGGCACACTTTTCTCTCGCATTTGGCACCACAACAAAAAACCGTGACGGAAAAATAATCGAAGCATTTTTCCCCAACCCTATTCTTAATCCAAGTGATGCGCTTGTCTCGGCAGTAGCACAAGTATCTGGCTACACATCCGGTAACCAAACGATTGAAATTACTAATCAACTTAGTAGTGAGCTTGCCAATGCATTTGCAGCCAATGGCGATGTAGCCAACGCTTCTTTTGCAGAAAAGGCCACAGCATCACAACAACCTCTTGTGCTTGTTGTACTAGAAAGTGATGAAAAACCTCAATCCGTTGCTGAAGGTTTCTTGAAGTTACAATTGATTTCACAACGTTTAGTTGCGCCTCACGGCACGGTACTGGATGGTATTTTTGGCCTATTGCACAACATCGCTTGGACAAACCAAGGTCCCATTGACCTACCTGAACTGGCAGAGCGTCAAATTGAAGCTCGTCTTGCGGGGCAAGTACTTAGCGTCGATTGTGTGGATAAGTTTCCTAAGATGGTGGACTATGTTGTTCCAGCAGGTATTCGTATTGCCGATACGTCTCGTGTAAGACTTGGTGCACATGTTGGTGAAGGAACGACCGTGATGCATGAAGGCTTTATTAACTTCAACGCAGGTACTAAAGGCGTGAGCATGGTTGAAGGCCGTATCTCTGCTGGTGTTGTAGTCGGTGATGGTTCAGATATTGGTGGTGGTGCTTCAATTATGGGGACACTCTCAGGTGGCGGAACTGTTGTGGTCTCTATTGGCGATAACTCTCTTCTTGGTGCCAATGCTGGATTAGGCTTCCCTCTTGGTGATCGTTGTACCGTTGAGTCTGGTCTGTACGTAACTGCAGGTGCGAAAGTGGCAATGCTAGACGCCAATGGTCAGCAAGTAGAAGTGGTAAAAGCGCGTGATCTGGCGGGCAAACCAGACTTACTTTTCCGCCGCAACTCAGTATCGGGGCAAATTGAATGTTTAACCAATAAAAGCGCGGTTGAACTTAACAGCGAGCTTCATAGCAACAACTAAGCTCCGCTTTATAGTCAAGTCTTTATAGTTAAGTCTTTATAGTAAGAGCTAGCCTTTGGTTAGCTCTTCTTACACCCAAGTCCCTCAAAGTGCTTGAGCATTATCTTCCCCTCAATATAGACTTTTTTAATTGCAATCGTTATAACAAACATTCCGTTTTTACTATAAGCGCAATCGCTATGATTTTAGACCACCAACTGGCCCAGCAAATCGTTGATCGAACAATGAGCATCATTGGCAACAATATCAACGTAATGAATCAAGCTGGAATTATTATCGCTAGCGGTGATCAAGAGCGTATAGGACAACTGCATGATGGCGCGTTACTGGCGCTAAAACGTAAGGATACTGTTGAAGTCACTCTAGACAGTAAATCATCTTTGCAAGGAGTCAAACAAGGCATCAACCTGCTACTTAAACACAGTGACGATATCGTTGGGGTTGTGGGTATCACGGGAGAACCCAACGTCATTAGAAACTACGCTGAACTGGTAAAGATGACCGCAGAGATGGCCATTGAACAAGCCATTCTTAGCGAAAAACTCCAGTGGGACAAACGACATAGAGAAGAGCTGGTTCAGTTATGGTTAACGGATCAACTAACTCAGCCCCAGTTAAAGAAGCAGGCTCACCATCTAAATGTGGACATTCAATCCGCCAGATACGTCATTATTATTAAATTTAATCACTCCACTGCTGGTCAAGATACGGTTCGGTCCGTCATTGAACTACTGGAAAATGAAGACAGAGACAACTTATTAGCCGTTACGTCTCTTGCAGAGATAGTGCTACTTAAAAAACGGCCGCCATCTCCCTCTTATACTGAATCAGACCTTGTTCAGCGACTAGGGCGACTGCTCGCTCTTTCTGGGTTTGCAGACTGTAAACTGGCGCTGGGTAAAACCTTTACTGAGGTATCAAACATTCACCACTCTTTTGCGAGCAGTGAACAAGTCTTACAGTTTGGCGAATGCCACTATCCAGAAAAAAAATACTATCTGTTTGACGACTTTCGCATGGCAATGTTACTTGCTCCCGTTAAGAATCACTGGCAGCAAGACCAATTACTGCTTCCTTATCGACAACTAGAGAAACATGACCGCTCAGGACAGCTACGCGCTACGCTGCTCGCGCTTTTTGAGCACAATGGCAACTTAAAAAGCTGTGCAGACTCTCTATCCATCCATCGCAACACCCTTAGATATAGATTAGATAAAATAGAAACTTTAACTGGGCTCTCTACCCAGCACTTCTCTGGTTTAGTGGAACTATATCTCGCTTTTCACATCAACAAACTCAACTAATTGTGCATAAGACCAATAAAATCACAAAAACTCACAACTATTATATGCAACAGACCAATGACATAGGTAGCTAATTAGCAAATACTATATTCAGGTAGCCTCAAGGTGCTTGAGTATATGATCCGTTACATTTATCCGTGGAGTTGTTATGAAAATTGTTATTGCCCCCGATTCATTTAAAGAGAGTCTTTCTGCAAAAGAAGTGTGTCAGTCCATCGAAAAGGGTGTCAGCAAAGTTTGGAAAAATGCCGACATTATTCATGTTCCGGTTGCGGATGGTGGCGAAGGTACCGTGCAATCTCTTGTTGATGCGACCGGAGGAAAGATCATTGAGCAGCTGGTCAGCGGTCCTATCGGTGAACAAGTAACTGCATTTTATGGTGTGCTGGGTGATGGTAAAACCGCTGTCATTGAAATGGCGGCTGCCAGCGGCTTGCACCATGTTCCACCAGCTCAACGCGATGCAAAAATCACCAGCAGTTACGGCACCGGTGAACTCATTTTAGGTGCACTCAATCAAGGTGCAACAAAGCTAATCATTGGTCTTGGTGGCAGTGCGACCAATGATGGTGGCATCGGTATGCTGGCGGCACTTGGTGTTCAGTTCAGCGACCAAAACAACCAACCTGTTATTACCAATGGTGCAGGGCTAAGCAGCATACGCTCCATCGATATTTCGGCAATGGATGACAGGCTGCATCATTGTGAAATTTTAGTCGCCTGCGATGTCGATAATCCATTGTGTGGCCCTAGTGGTGCGTCGGCAACATTTGGACCTCAAAAAGGCGCGAATGAACAAGATATAGAGATACTTGATCAAGGCCTTGCTCACTATGCACAGCTTGTTAAAAAACAGCTAAACAGACAGATAGCAGATATTCCCGGAGCAGGGGCAGCGGGAGGAATGGGAGCAGCATTATTAGGCTTTACCTCTGCCAGATTAAAACCTGGTATTGAAATTGTGATTGAAACGGTCGAGCTTGAGGAGAAACTGGCTGGTGCAGATCTCGTGATTACTGGTGAAGGACGTATTGATGGGCAAACGGTGCACGGAAAAACGCCGATGGGCGTTGCTCAAGCCGCCAAAAAATATCAGATCCCGGTTATCGCTATGGCAGGGTGCGTTGGCGACAACTATCAAGCAGTATATCAATGCGGAATTGACGCCGTATTCGTTGCAATACCAAGGGCATTTTCTCTCGACAGTGCATTTGCCGAAGCCGCCATCAATTTAGAAAACCTAGCGGAAAACGTTGCCAGAACATGGTCGATTAGCCGTAGATAGTTAACACTTATACTCAAGTGACAAAGGGCTCAATTCATACGAGCCCTTAACGACAAACAGATCCGCATTCTCATTTTTCAACCCGATAGCTGTACGCTTCTTGACCAGTCAATAAAATAAAACCAACGTTTACACTGAGTTTTACTATTAATAATCAACAAGTTAAATTCGACTATTAATTGTGCGATATTGAACATTGCGTTATTTTCACACCCATAGTTAAATAACATGATAATTAGGATTTGTTCATCTCTACTTACTGACACTTTATCGCCTTATTGCTGGTATGTGCAGATTGCAATAGAGCTGGCCTACAAATCCTTTCAACTCATTTTTCAGCGCAAGCTAGGGTAAGTATGTCAACGATTAAAGATGTCGCCAGAGAGGCGGGGGTCTCGGTTGCCACCGTTTCACGCGTTATTAATAAATCACCAAAAGCCAGTGCAGCTTCTGTAGAATCGGTGAAGAAAGCGATGAGCAAACTTGGTTATCGGCCAAATGCCAACGCTAGAGCTCTGGTAAACAAAAGCACAAACACGGTTGGTGTACTTGTCTCTGATGTTTCAGACCCATTTTTTGGCACCATGGTTAAAGCCATCGACACCATAGCGCAAGCCAGTGGTAAGCATATTCTCATCTGTAATGGTTATCACGACCATAACTTAGAGAAAGAGGCCATTGAGCTATTGATCAATAGTCGCTGTGAATCCTTAATCATTCATTCAAAGAGTTTGTCCGACCAAGAGCTCATTGGCTTTGCCAATGAAGTAAAAGGGATGGTTGTTGTTAATCGGCATATTGCTGAAATGGCTGAGCGCTGTATCTCCCTTGATAACCAGAAAGGGGCTTATCTCGCCACTGAATTTTTAATTCGCCATGGCCATAAAAAAATCGCCTGCATTGCTTCTTCTCACCAAATTGAAGATGCTGATGAGCGCATAAACGGCTACCTTGCCGCTATGCATGACAATGGCTTACAAGCCCCTAAGAGTTTCATTGAGTACGGTGAGCCGAACAGTGATGGTGGTGAGTACGCTGCAACCAATCTACTGACCAAATCGGTTCCCTTTACCGCCGTCGTTGCTTATAACGACTACATGGCAGCAGGTGCTATTTCTGTCTTTGAAGAAAACGGTATTAAAATACCAAAAGAGATGTCTATTGTCGGTTTTGATGATGGTCTTATTGCACGCTATGTTCACCCAAAATTGACCACCATTCGTTATCCAATACAGCTAATGGCAGAAAAAGCAGCTAGACTGTCATTAGCATTAGCGAAAGGTGAAACAGTTGAACCTGAGGCCAATCGCTTCTCTCCTACGATTGTAAGACGTGACTCGGTAGAAAAGGGATAATATGAAGTCTAAGCAAGCGGCAAAGTATTTTCATGGCGAAGAAGGGTATAACTGCGCGCAGGCTGTATTAAAAGCCTATCAGTCCAATTCTGGTATGTCAGAACTGACCATACGTTCTGCAACAGTAGCAGGGGGTGGTAGAGCGAAAGATGGCGTGTGCGGTGCTCTTTACGCTGCACAAATTATCTTAGGCGACCCAGAGGCAATGAAAACTGTTGATCAACAATTCACGGCATTAACTGGTTCGAATAAGTGTTCTGATATAAAAAAATCCGAATGCGGCTGTCGAGAGTTTGTTGCACATGCAGCAAAGTTGACGGAGCCTTATCTAGATAACGTTGACGGCAATAACTCAGACTATCGAACAGCTCGTGAGCAACGCGAGATAGAGATGTTACCTCAACCTAGTGAAACTTCTGCCAAATAAACTCAATCCTAGTTAAGGTCTCAAACTGGATCATGCTAGCTTGAGACCGATAAAACTACTTCTCAAATTCAAACTGATAGATGGTTTTAAAGCGATACTCTTGCTCTGGGAGTAGAATACAGCTCTGTTGTTGCCATTCAGGATGATTCGGTGAATCGGGTAAAAACTGCGTCTCTAACGCAATACCTGCATAGTTTTGGTATCTGCCACCATTTTTATTAGGTTCACCTGCTAACCAATTTCCCGTGTAAAGCTGTATAGCGGGTTTATCAGTAAACACTTTCATGGTTACGCTGCTATCTTCTGTGGTAACGACTGCGGCACAATCGCCTTTGTAGCAAGATGAGTTTAGATAGAATGAGTGATCATACCCCTGAGCATTCTTCTGTTGCTCATCAGCAAGAAAATCACTATTCACTGTTTTTAACTGCTGAAAATCAAAACTAGTGCCCTCAACAGGCATAAGATCACCAAGTGGAATACCCACGTTATCGGTAGGCAGATAATGCTGAGCATTAATTTGAAGAGAATAGGAAGTACATTCAACACCCGACTCTTCACCCATAAGATTAAAATAGGCGTGATTGGTTAGATTTACGGGCGTGGCTTTATCTGTATTCGCTAAATACTGAATAACAACTTCATTATCATCGGTTAATGTATATCGCACCGAGCAAGTAACATTACCAGGAAAACCTTGATCACCATCTTCTGAAAACAGAGAAAACTGAACAAAATCCGCAGCTTGTTTCTCAACGGCCCAACGATAAGCATCGAATCCAGCCACACCACCATGCAGTGTGTTTCCCGCTTGATTGACTTCCAATTGATACGGCTGTCCGTCAATCGAAAATTGCCCTTTGGCAATTCTGTTGGCGTAGCGACCTACGGTTACCCCCATATAGGCGCTCATTTTTTCAAAGTCAGCCATGGTAGACGTGCCTAGTAAGACTTCTCTATCAAGATTGTTTACCGGAAGTGTGCAGCTAAGCCAAGTAGCACCAATGTCCATAAATGTTGCTGACATACCGACGCTATTTTCCAGCCTTATTAACCTAGCAGGCTGCCCATCAAAGGCAGCCTCTTGTTCCATAGTGTTTACTCGCTTATTGTCCACGAAATCTTCCTTATAAGGTTTTAACTAGCCCTGCTCCATCTTTTGCCTGACACACATAAATAGATTCTTTTAAGCCTGTCATTTTTTGATAGTTTTCAGTGACCACTCGAGTTACTTCATCAACCAGTGTGGGTGGAATAAGTGCCACAATGCAGCCACCAAAACCACCGCCTGTCATCCGCACACCACCTTGTTCTCCAATAACATCCTTGACCATATCAACCAAGGTATCGACTTCCATAACGGTAATTTCAAAATCATCTCGCATCGAAGCATGGGATTGCGCCATCAGCTCTCCCATCAGTTTCATATCGCCTTGCATTAACGCTTTAGCGGCTCTCTCAGTACGGTCATTTTCAGTAATAACGTGACGAGCACGTTTTGCAACGAGTTCTGTTAACTCAGATTGTCGCGCATTAAAAGTCTCTATGGTCACATCTCTAAGGGCTTTTACCTCAAAGATTCTGGCCGCTTCTTCGCACTGCTCGCGACGAGTATTGTATTCGCTATCAACCAAACCACGCTTTTTATTGGAATTAATAATGACCACTGACATATTGTCTGGCATTGAGACCGCTTTGGTCTCCAACGTTCGACAGTCAATAAGCAGTGCATGGTTCTCTTGACCTTCAGCAGAAATAAGCTGATCCATGATACCGCAATTACAGCCGACAAACTCATTCTCAGCCTGCTGACCATTGAGTGCTATCTCTGCTTGAGAGATATCCAACGAGTATAGCTCTTTAAAAGTCTGACCAATCACAACTTCCAGTGCAGCAGAAGAGCTTAAACCCGCGCCTTGCGGTACATTGCCACTGACAGAGATATCGGCACCTTTAAAGCGATAGCCTCGCTCGATCAGACATTTAACAACGCCACGAATATAATTAGCCCACATACGATCAGGTTGAAACTCAATCGTCTTGGTGAGATCAAACTCATCTACCTGATTATCGTAATCAACAGACACGACTCTAACAATATTGTCATCTCGTTTTGCCGCCGCAACTACTGTTTGATAATTAATGGCACAAGGCAATACGAAACCATCATTGTAATCCGTATGCTCACCAATTAAATTTACTCTTCCCGGCGCCTGAATTGTACAGCTGGCGTCATAACCCAGCACTTGGCTAAATGCAGCATTCACCCTGTCAAATAATGTAGTCATAATCATTTCTCTTCAATTTTTCGCATCATGTTCAGTTGGAACACGAATCATTAATTGCTGTTTATCGATCTTTATAATGAACATCACTCAATTCACGCAATTTGGCTGCGGCCTGCTCTGCGGTTAAGTCACGCTGAGACTCTGCCAACATTTCGTATCCCACCATAAACTTACGTACCGAAGCAGAACGTAACAGAGGTGGATAAAATAGCGCGTGGAGTTGCCAATGCTCAATGTCCGTTCCTTGTTCAAAAAACGGTGCATAATGCCAGCCCATGGAGTAAGGGAAAGAGCATTGAAATAGATTATCGTATCGGCTAGTTAGCTTTTTAATCGCCAGAGCAAGATCATCTCGCTGCTCATCACTAAGTTCATTTAATCGACGAATATGACGTTTAGGCAATAGCATGGTTTCAAACGGCCAAGCAGCCCAGTACGGAACAACCGCTATCCAATGTTCTGTCTCTACGACTGTTCGTTCGCCATCTTTTAGCTCAGCTTGAACATAATCAACTAACAGGTTTCGGCCATATTGCTGGTAATACTCTTTGAGGTGTCGCTCTTTGCGCTCAATTTCATTAGGTAGAAAGCTATTGGCCCATATTTGACCATGTGGATGAGGCTGAGAGCAGCCCATTGTTTCACCCTTATTTTCAAAAGCTTGAACCCAAATAAAATCTTTACCTAACTCTTCAATTTGTTCATTCCAAGTGTCGATAACACCACGGATTTTTGCCACCGGTAGTTCTGGTAAGGTTTGGCTATGATCGGCAGAAAAACAGATGACGCGACTTAATCCTTGAACACCCTGAGTTTTAAACAGAGGATTATCCGACTCTGGTGCCTCAGGAGAGTCCACCATTAATGCTGCAAAATCATTCGAGAAAACGTATGTTCCTTGATAGTCTGGGTTAACATCCCCGGATATACGAGTGTTGCCTGCACATAAAAAACAATCCGCATCATAGCTAGCAAGTTGCTCGACCGACGGCTTTTCATCTTGCCCACTCCACGGACGTTTAGCACGATGTGGAGAAACTAAAATCCACTGTCCAGTTAATGGGTTATACCGACGATGTGGATGATCCACCGGATTAAATTTTATATCAGACATACAAGCTCTCAATAATTGCGATTGTTCAGACAACTGCAGCCCAGCTATCCGAATAGTGTTTGTTTAATACCCTGTCGGGTTTTGTGATTGCCAGTTCCAAGTATCAGCGGTCATATCTTTTACTGTGCGTGTCGCCTTCCAACCAAGATCTTTCTCTGCTTTAGCTGTACTTGCCCAACACTCGGCTATATCACCTGCACGACGTTGACAAAGCTCATAAGGAATCTGTTTTCCACTCGCATGAGCAAAGGCATCCACCATTTCCAGCACGCTAGAGCCATTCCCTGTGCCTAAGTTATAGACATGCAGTCCCGCATTTTTGCCCACCGATGTTAACGCGGCTATGTGTCCGTCCGCCAAATCCATTACATGAATGTAATCACGTACACCAGTACCGTCAGGTGTAGGGTAATCGTTTCCAAATACTGACAGTTTTTCTCTACGGCCGACGGCGACCTGAGCAATAAACGGCATTAGGTTATTTGGAATACCTTGAGGGTCTTCTCCCATGGTGCCAGACGGATGTGCACCAACAGGGTTAAAGTAACGAAGTAGAGTGATACTCCAATCAGGCTGGGAGTCAAAGAAATCTGATAAAACACCTTCTACCATATACTTACTTCGGCCATATGGGTTGGTTGTATTGCCAACGGGTGAGTCTTCGGTGATAGGCACAGAAGTCGGATCGCCATAAACAGTGGCAGAAGAACTAAAAATGATGCTCTTTACACCAGCATCCCGCATAGCAGAAACTAATACCAGTGAACCGTTAACATTGTTGTCATAATACTCAATCGGCATACTGACTGATTCACCGACCGCTTTAAGCCCGGCGAAATGGATTACAGATGTAATATCGTGTTGACTGAAAATGTCAGCGAGACAAGTTTTATCACGAATGTCCCCTTGATAAAAAACAGGACGAACACCAGTTAGCGCTTCAATTCGATCAAGCACCGCTAGCTTACTGTTGCAAAGGTTGTCAATAATGATGGGCTCAATGCCAGCCTGTATCATTTGAACACAAGTATGACTGCCGATATATCCCATTCCACCAGTAACAAGAACTTTCACATTGCCTCTCTTTACATGCTCTGCATGCTAACAATTACATTTTTAATGTTCTCATTTCGAACATATATGAAGTGTAGAGTCTATCCCTTAGTTATGCTGTGATCAAAATCAAACTTGTGTAAACGTTTCCATTAATATTTAAACTTACCAACAAAACAAGAAGGCTCTAAAAAACAATCACTAACCAAACAGTAAATTGATAGGCATTCTTTATGGTTATAAAACACCGTCCTATTGGTGAAAAAAGCCTCACTTACGCGAGGCTTAATCTCTACATTATCCACTGATCGTCAGTTGATAACGATAATGCTTATCCTGCAATAGGTATTCGTCATGAACACTCGGACTCCAAGAGTCATCACCACCCACGCCCATATGCTGATGATCAAGCCGTAAATAAACGGCCCCCTCTTCAACCAGTTCATTAGGGTGCTTAACGTCTGTAATTTGCTGTGACGAATAAGCATTGATAGAGAACTGAAACTCCCCTTTCACAGTGATATTACCCACTTCCAACCACTGAGTCTTACAACGCAAACCGCTCTCTGTTGGGTAAATATATGGGGTGAATAATTCCGATAACGGCTTTTGATAGTAGCCTATTCTCGCAGCTGCACACCTGTCGGGATAGTTTTCAAACGGCCCTAGTCCGTACCAAGCGACATCGCTGTCGACAATGTCAGGGTTTAACGCGAGTTCAATACCCACTCGAGGTAATGGCGGCAAGTGCTCACTAAACTGTACATCCACCGTCAATGTTACTGACCCATCGATATCAACCAGATACTGCCAACAAGTCAGTGCCATTAACTGCTGACCAACACGATAAGCAAAGCGACTACTCACTTGTACTTTATCTGCAAGTTTGTTCAGCTCGCAGCTGTAGCACTCTTTATCCCACTCTCCTAACGATACATTTCCCCAGCGAGTGACCCACGCATTAGGATCGACGAAGTCGGCTTCACTGGTACCGATATCATTGTCTAGTGGAGCACGATAAAAATTATCTTTAGGTGTGGCAGCTAATAACGGTTTACCGGTTTTATCCCACCCAACCAGCTCACCATTTTTGCGGTTCCAGCTAAGCTGTTGCTTGTCAGCAAAATGAATCAACCACTGCTCATCTGTCTCAGTTATCTCTAAAGGCGTGGCTTTTGTTGGTGGAGACGCAATAACTAAGCTCTGTTGATTAATGACTTTAAACTGCTCGGTTGCAATAGTATGGCCGGCCTCTGCCCACCGATTATCGGCGATAAGTTTGACATCAATATTAAGTTGGTAATCACAACCCGCTTTTAATAAATAATCACACCGTATTTTCCAATTAAAGCTTGAATCTGCCGCAATTTTTAGTGCCTCTGAATTAAGGGCGACAGGCATACCATCTTCTAACAAGGTCCAGTAAAAACTGTATTGAGAGCTATCATCAAATAACTGTTCGTTTGTTACTTCAATATCCCAACGTAATGTCGACTTATCTGTTTGCTCGCTAAGCAAAGCAAATTGATAAGGTTGTTGGCAGTACTTGACTTCAAATAGCGTTGGATGCGCGGTTCTATCAGGGAAGATAAGACCATTAATGCAGAACTGACGATCATTTTGACTATCATTAAAATCGCCACCGTAACCCCAATAGGAGTGACCTTGTTGATCCTGCTTAACGATTCCTTGATCAACCCAATCCCAGATAAAGCCACCCTGCAATCGAGGATATTGACGAAAGGCTTGCCAATATTTGTCAAAGCTGCCGATACTATTCCCCATAGCATGGGCATATTCACAGAGGATAAGCGGTCGTGTTTCATCCGGCATACTGATCCATTTCTTAATGGCCCATTTAGGCACAGCAGGAAATGGTTGGTCTTGGTCAACTCGCGAGTACATAGGGCAAATAATGTCTGTAGCACTGCTATCTGCACCACCACCTTCATATTGCACAGGGCGCGACGGATCTCTCTGTTTCGTCCAGGCATACATAGCATTATGATTGCCCCCCTGACCAGACTCATTGCCCAATGACCAAATAATCACACTAGGGTGGTTTTTATCCCGCTCAACAAGCTTGGTCATACGCATCATATACGCTCCAGCCCACTGAGGGTCGACGGATAAACGTTCCATAGGGAACATACCATGCGTCTCTACATTAGCTTCGTCTACCAGATACAAGCCATATTCATCACACAGTTCGTACCATCTTGGGTGGTTAGGATAATGCGCCGTTCTTACAGCATTAAAGTTGGACTGTTTAAGCAGCTTGATATCCGCAATCATACTCTGTTCGTCTATCGCATGGCCTTTGTGTTGGTCATGCTCATGACGATTAACCCCTTTAATTAATAGAGGTTTACCATTGAGACGCAGTTGCCCCGATTGAATATCTAGATTGCGAAAACCAATGTCATACGCTTCAATGTCTACACTGAGACCTTGTTCATCAATTAAGGTTATAACGCAGCGGTAAAGATTTGGTACCTCTGCACTCCAATGCTTAGGCTGGCGAATAGTCGTGGATAAGAAAACTTTATCATCCCACCCCCCTTTCTCATCAACAACACGATTTTGCACACCCGCTATGACAGGCTCAGAAACGGGAGTAAGGCCGTCAAACAGTTGCATTTGTACCTGATGATGATGTGGATTAACTAAGGTTATCTCTGCATCCAACACGGCATCACGGTAACAAGCATCAAGTTTAGGCTGAACAAAGACATCTGCTATCTGGCAGTGAGGTTTTGATAACAGAGTGACATCTCTAAATATGCCACTCAACCACCACATGTCTTGATCTTCAAGATAGCTGCCATCGCTCCAACGCAGCACCATCACAGAGAGAGTATTCTCTCCCAGGGACAAATAAGAAGTTAAGTCAAACTCTGCGGGTAAACGGCTATCTTGTGAATACCCAACCCACTTACCATTACACCAGATATGAAATGCTGAGTTTACACCGTCAAAAACCACTCTGGTTTGCATCTCAAGCTCAGCTTTAGAGATTGAAAAATGACGACGATAACAGCCAGTCGGATTATCTTGTGGGACAAATGGTGGATTAATCTCAAACGGATATTTGATATTGGCATAGATAGGGTTATCTCGTTTTCCCTCTTCTTCACCTTCAAGGAGAGTAAATTCATCCCCCTCAAGTTGCCAGTTACTGGGAACCGTAATGGCGTTCCAAGCTGTATCATCAAAACCAACCGCTATAAATTCTGCTGGCACTAACTCAGGCTTAGCATACAGATTAAACTTCCAGTTACCATTAAGGCTCACTCTGGATGAGTTTTGTTTTTTTAGCGCATCATCTAAACTGACAAAATGATTTAGAGGGCTATGTCCTGCTAGCTGATTGGCTTGAAAAGATTGTGGGTTCTCCCAATCACGACGAGCAATCACTGACTCAAAAGTTATCATTGATATTGTCCTTTATTGTTATTGTCCTTTATACGGCTTTGATATAAATCAGCAGAGCGGTTTCAGGATCTTGAACTGGCATAGCCAGACCAATTTCATTTAATAACTCACCGCGAATAGGCGTATCCGAGTCCATCCATGCCGGCCTTTTTTTCATGAGCGCATTGCTAGAATTAGGGAAATCAACCACCTCTACTTGATACGACTTATCGTCATCTAAGTAAATGGTTCTTAATGGTTCGGATACCGCGTAGTCAGGCATGGCAAGCTGGCAAATAGATAACAACATTTCATTGTTATTTTTCACCCCATAAATATTGCGAGTTGAGTCATTGCAATCAAGATAGAAGGCATCGCCGCTATGCAGTAAATTTCGGTACTGTTTATGTAGTTGAATATATCGAGCAAACTGCGCCTTCTCATCGTCACTCTCTTTAACCGGATCCAACTCTACTCCCATATGACCACCTAACGCTGTAATACCACGCAAGTTGATATCGTGCTTACGCCTAGTTGTATGGCTTTCATAAGGGCCAATGTGTGCCCCCATAACTTCAGGAGGGAAAAAGTAACTGAATCCTTTTTGAATGGCCTGCCTCTCTAGCGCATCGTTACAATCTGATGTCCAAAAACGTTTGGTTCTCTTGAGGACTTCAAAATCAATACGACCACCACCAGAGGAACAAGACTCAATTTCTACATTAGGATGCTTTTTGCTTAACTCATCTATTAGCCGGTAAAATGCTAAAGTCTGACCATGCACAGCAGGGGTTCCATTATGAGCGGGCTGAACCAACTCACGGTTCATATCCCACTTGATGTAGCCGATATTATATTGACTTAACAGATCATCCAGACAGTTATACAGATAGCTAAAGCACTCTGTATTTTGCAAATCCAACAGATATTGCCAACGGCCGCTAGGCTGTTCATAGCCATCAATGCCTAGCAACCATTCTGGGTGTTTACGGAATAATTGAGAATCCTTGTTGACCATCTCTGGTTCAACCCATATGCCAAACTCCATTCCTTGCTGGTTAACATGCTCAATAACAGGCTCAAGACCATCGGGGTATTTTTCTTTATCTAAAAACCAATCACCTAAAGCCGCTTTCTCACCATTACGCCCAACAAACCACCCATCATCAATGATAAATCGTTCCACCCCTATTTCGGCAGCTTGCGTGGCCATCTGCATAATGTATTTCGGATCATGATCGAAATAGATGCCTTCCCACGTATTAAGGTGAACAGGTCTTACCTTATTCTCTTCAAAAGAAATGATATTTTTACGGGCATAACCATGAAACTTTTGACGAATACCGTTTAACCCACTCTGGCTGTAACAAGCATACAACTCAGGTGTTGTATAACTTTCACCCGTTTCCAGCACTGATTCACCCGCTAACAATAACTCTCCTAGCTGCGCAAATCGGCGACCATCGCTTTTGGTTTCGCACCTTAGATGATGATTTCCACTCCAGCCTAAGTGGAATCCCCATACTTCGCCTTGCTGTTCAGAAAAGCCTTTCTTACCTACCATCATACCGGGGAAGTATTCATGAGAGGTACGCCCTCTGCGATTCTCCTGCACAAACGCCCCATGATTTAACTGAACTCTCTGGCTATGAAACTCTCTGCTCCATCGACCATGAAAACTCATCAGCTCATCTGCTCGGTTAGGCAATGGCAAGGTATTCGTCATGTGAGACAAGTGGTAATTTTGCTTCGATAAGTTAGTTAAGGTGAGCTTTTTCTTTAATACACCATCGACACTCAGGTTGAGGTCAATAATGAGTTCAAGTCCTGCGACGAGATCACTGCAAACAAACTTGGCAGTACAATCCGTCACGCTCTGCGACACGGTTTCAAACACTGGAGCCCAATCTAGATTAAGGCCATTATCGGCAACCCGAAACCCTTCAATTCCCGCTTTATTAAATAAGCCGCGGCCGTTCTCAGGACACAGTGTTAACGGAATATCGACATCTAATCTTGCTTGAGGCACAGCCCTATCAATCATAGAGACGATGATCTCATCGGTATTGGTAAGCTTCTTACCCCAGTAAATAATTTGAGGCATAGGGTGAGAGAGAAGCACTACGCTCACATCAGCGCAGCTCAGATGAATAGTTTGAGTGTCCATATTCTTTAGCCTGTTAATTTGACGACAATAGCCATACCATTTGAACAAAATCAACAGTAACAAACGCTTGGCTATATTAATTTGAATAAGAAACTGAATTGAACGCTGATAATTTATTATTCGAAGTAATATAGGAAAAAATCGCGGCCCTACCGAGCCGCGATAACTATTTTTCGAGGTTATTTAAACTCTCTTTGACGCACTTTTTCTAAACGCTTAAGAATGCTATCCAAACGCTCAGGCTTAACCATAAACTCTTGGAAACCTTTCATGCCTTCTTTCGCCATGGCAGGAGTGGTATCGCGGTCATAGAACTGCGCTGTACCCGCAGCATTACCAAGCATAGTTACACCTTTATTTAGGAACTCGTTGTCCTTCGCTTTCGCTTTACTATTGGTAGGGATCTGCAACATTTTTTCATTAATTAATTGCTGATTTTCCGCACGAGCTACGAACTCAAGGAATTTACGCGCATCCACTTTGTTCTTCGCTTTTGATGGAATATGTACTGTATCCATAGGCGCATCTTCCGCCATTGGTACAGCTGAGTCGATCATAGGGAACTGGAAGAAACCCATTTTTCCATCAAGCTCTTTCGGGAAGCTCGGCGTGATAAAGTTACCAATTAGGTACATAGCCGCTTTGCCGTTATATAGGAACGGTTGTGCTTCCTGCCAAGAGTAAGATGCATGGTTATCAAGGTAATAGCCTGGCTCAACCAACTCTTTCCAATTCTCAAACGTTTTCTTAACGCGATCATCAGTATAAGCCACTTTTCCGTCCATCAACTGAATATGGAAATCTAAACCGTTGGTACGCATATTGATGTAATCAAACCAACCCGCAGCTGTCCATAAGTACTTAGTACCGATAGCAAACGGTGCAATTTGATTTTTCTTCAATGTTGCAGACGCCGCTTTTAGCTCTTCCCACGTTTTCGGCTCAGCGATACCATACTTCTCAAACAGATCTTTACGGTAGTAAACACCCCATTGATAATATGTATATGGCACACCCCATTGCTTGTCGTTTATCGTCATTGCAGGGGCCGCTGATTTGAAGTCTTGCTTCATATTGTTGTCTGCCCAGATGTCACTGACATCTTCAAACAAACCACGGTCTACAAATGTTTTCATACGGTTACCCGCATACCAGAAAACCACATCCGGTGGAGACGTTACCAACCAGTTACGAATGGTTGTTTTGTACGCCTCATGGTCATACAAATTATATTTCACTGTAATGTCTGGGTTTTCTGCTTCAAAACGCTTAACAATCTCACCCCACGCCGCTTTTGGCGCTGGATCAGATGCATCAGAGTTGATTACCAGAGTACCTGCATAAGCTGATGCTGAGAGAGTAGCGGTAAGCATTGCAGATGTAGCAATATGTTTCACATATTTCATATTGAGGTCCTTGTTATTAGAGCCGAAGCTCAAGTTGGTCCAACTAATTATTTTTTTAGCTTTATATCTCAATTAATTAGGGTTAATACACTTAGGTATCAGTACGACAAATCAGTGGTGCCAATCGCTATGATCGGCACCGACTCATTACCCTTTGGTCGCACCTAAAGTTAGCCCGGCAATAAAGTGGCGTTGCATGGTAAAGAACAGCACAACAGGCGGTATTGCAGCAACAACTGCACCAGCAGACATAAACTGCCATGATGCTAACCACTGTCCTTGTAGAGAACTTAACCCTGCCGTTACCGGACGTACTTCATCACTTTGTACCAGCACCAATGCCCAGAAAAAGTCATTCCAGATAAAGGTAAATACCAGTACAGAAAGCGCAGCTAGAGCAGGACGAACTAGCGGCAATACGATATGCCAAAAGATCTTCCACTCATTCACACCTTCTACACGCGCCGCTTCTATCAGTGCATCAGGAATGCCGACAATAAAGTTGCGCATAAATAAGGTACAAAAACCGGATTGGAAAGCGATATGGAAAAATATCAGCGCCCAATGCGTATCATAGAGCCCAAACGCGATGGTGAGATCACGCACTGGAATCATTAGAATTTGGAAAGGAACAAAGTTACCAGCGATAAACATAGCGAAGATCCAGATGTTCGCTTTAAAGTTATATTTAGCCAGTGCAAACCCTGCTAACGTTGACAATGCCACTGCACCCGCGACGGCCGGAAGAGTGATCATCAAACTATTTAGCAGGTACTGTCCCATTGGTGTTGCAGTAAAAACCTGAGTGTAGTTTTCAATAAATTGAATTTCGCTTGGCCAACCCCAGTAATTACCTTTATTGATGTCATCCATAGAGCGAATAGAGGTCATCATCACCGCTATCAACGGCAACAGCCACATTATAATGGAGATAGGTAGTGCGACTCGGTAGCTTATATTGGTAAAGCGTCCTGATTTTTGAATTGGTTGCGGATACATTATTTTTCACTCCTCAACATACGCCACAAGAAGTAAGCGATATAAACATCCATAATTAAAAATAGCACCACTGAAACAGCTGCACCGTAACCCATGCGATAGTTAAAAATTGACTCTTCGTACATTTGATATGCCAGTACCGTAGAGCTGCCCCATGGACCACCCGCGGTCATAGTGGCGACTAAGTCAAATGAACGTAACGCGCCAATAACCGTAACCACTATGGCAATGAAGGTAGCAGGACGAAGCTGAGGAATGACGATATACCAAAGCATTTTTAACTTTTTGGCACCATCTAATCGAGCGGCTTCAAGTTGTTCAGGATCTAAATTGTTTAACCCGGTTAAATACAGAATCATGCAGTAAGATATTTGAGGCCATAAACCTGCCGCGATAATACCGTAGGTCACATACTCTTCATTGGCGAGGATAGAGATCGGCGCAATACCGAACCACCCTAGAGCGATATTTAACAGACCAAAACTTGGATCGTAAAACCACGCAAACACCAAACCAACAACAACTTGAGAGATGACAAATGGGAAAAAGAAAAGTGATTTAACAACTCGAATCCCTCTCACCTGTTGGTTTAAGAATAATGCGATGGCCATACCAATAGGAGGCGCTAGCATAAAGAAAACCAACCATAAAAAGTTGTTTTTCAATGAGGTATAAAAAGTATCAGAGTCAAATAGCTCTACATAGTTATCGAAACCAACCCACGTTTTATCACCTAAACCATCCCAGTTATAAAAACTTAAAATGATACTATCGATAATTGGATAGATAACATAAATCAAAAAAACCACGATAGCTGGTGCTAAAAATAGCCATGGTGATAGTTTCGAGCTCACTCGCCTTTTCTTACTGACCGAAGGCATACGGTTCTCTGGGTAGATCGTTTTCACTGAAGGCTCCATTTTTCCGACACTCCCACTAGATACGTCGAAATTCTGTACTCGATTGACCTGTCTAAACCAAAGCATCTAGACAGCAACTAAACTGACATACAGCCATAATTTCGACAGCTTACGAATTTATAATAGAACCAAGGTAGAAATTTTGCACAGTTAAGATGTCATTTTGTAAACGTTTCCACAAAAATCGTCTGAAATCGTGTTAGAAGTATGACAAAGATCAACAATTCCAGTTTCGCCACTAACAAATCTCAACAAATCGAGTATGTTTTATACACAAGCAGAAATTGCATATACCAGCCAAACTGTAGCAAAGGAGTCAGTAATGGCAGACATTACGTTAAAGAAAGTTATAAAACGTTTTGGTGATGTACAAACAATTCATGGCATCGATTTAGAAATTGAAAACGGCGAATTCGTTGTATTTGTTGGGCCATCCGGTTGTGGTAAATCAACGCTATTACGTCTGGTAGCCGGATTGGAAGAGATTACCGAAGGTGACATTCATATTGGTGATACATTGGTAAACGATATTGATCCAGCTGAACGCGGGGTTGCTATGGTGTTCCAGTCTTATGCTCTCTATCCACATATGACGGTTGAAGAGAACATGGGATTCGGCCTTAAGATGAATGGAGTGCCGAAAGAGCAAATAGAGAAGCAAGTTGATCTTGCTGCCAAGACCCTACAACTGGATAAATTGCGTAAACGTAAACCAAAAGAGTTGTCAGGTGGTCAGCGTCAACGTGTGGCCATTGGACGTGCGATTGTTCGTAATCCAAAAGTGTTCCTATTTGATGAACCACTATCCAACCTAGATGCAGAGTTGCGTGTTGAAATGCGCCTCCAAATAGCCAAATTGCATCAAGAACTACAAAACACCATGATCTACGTCACCCACGATCAAGTGGAAGCGATGACACTAGCGGATAAAATCGTGGTATTAAGAGATGGGAAAGTAGAGCAAGTAGGCTCCCCGTTAGAGCTTTATCATAAACCTGCCAACGAATTTGTTGCTGGTTTCATTGGCTCCCCACGTATGAACTTGGTTCCTACTAAAGTTACCGCTATTGAAGAGAGCTCGCTCACTCTCACCACAAATGATAAACAGCAGTTTACTGTTCCACTACCAAAACGTGACGTGACAATAGGTGAAGAGATTACTTTCGGTATTCGCCCTGAACACCTGTTAATTAACGATGAAGCTGACATCAAAATCAACTTCCAGAGCGAAGTTGTTGAAAGGCTTGGCAACAGTACCTATATGTTTGGACAGTCATCTGGAGTGGATAGCTTTAAAGTTCACTTGCCGGGAGACCAAGAGGTAAACAGTTACGAAAAAGTGCTACTTAGCTGTGTAGCTAGTGACGTACATCTTTTCGATAAACAAGGTCTTTGCATCACCAGTTAACGACTTTCCTTAAGCAATTGCAGAGTTTTTCTCTATATTGTATTTTTGGCGAACTTAGGTTCGCCTTTTTTTGATGCTAACTTTTTTGAAATTTCAGCCGATTAATTACAATCTCAGCTCTGTCACAGCTTGGTTTTCTGACATTCTCTGCTAAGTTAACAATAGAGGTGTCGCCTAAGTGTCTATTAATACTCGTTCCATTTTTCGTGCTCTTGTTGCTCTCTACCAAGATAACAACAACGTCTACAAATACAGCACTTTTATTCTTCTCTCTGTCACTGGCTTTTTTTTCTATCAAGGCTCGCTTTCTTCTATCCGTTTTTCACTTTATATCGATACTATCGATACGGTTGCTGCGACGCTCATCCTATCGTACTTAAGCTATTTCCTAATAAGAATGGCCATTAAAAAACACCCTTCACCAGTTAAAGCTCTGCTTAATGAGCTGCGTATTCAGATAAGACAGCCGAAACGAATCATCTCTTTCCTGTTACTTTTTATCGCTATCAACTTAATTTTATCCCTCTATACTTCGATCAAATCGACCATTGGGGCCATCTACCCTTTCCAGTTAGATTTGACCTTACACAACCTCGATAAACTCATACACTTTGAAACTGTTCCATGGCAGTTTACTCATGCACTGTTTCCTTCTCCCTATGCATCATCAGTGATCAACATCTTATATAATTTGTGGTTTTTTATTGTCTGGGGAACACTATTGGTCTTCATGTTGCAGCCAAAAGCTAGCCGAGAAAAATTCCTCATCTCATTCATTAGCTGCTGGATTATCTTAGGAGGAGTAATAGCGATACTACTAGCCTCGTCTGGACCTTGCTATCTGGCACTGCTAGAGAACAACAGCATGCATTATCAGCCACTATTTCAACGGCTCGCAGAGCAAAATCAAGTATTAGAGTTACAAAACTGGCCTCAATTGTGGGCATTGGAAACCCAGCAAGCATTATGGCAGGCGCACACAAACAATACGCTTGATTTAGGCAGTGGCATCTCAGCCATGCCAAGTATGCATGTTTCAATGGCGACGCTTATGGCACTTGGTGTCTCAGCTCAAAACAGAGCCCTAGGTTGGCTGTTTTGGATTTACGCATTGGCGATTTTAATTGGCTCTGTTCATCTTGGTTGGCATTATGCTATAGATGGATACGCGAGCATTGTCGCCACTATTGTCATCTGGACCGTCGTCAATCGTTATTACGACAAACATCTTTTGTAAATGCCGGTAATTGAATCAACGTCCAGCAATAGAGCAAACAAAATTGAAATGGTTATCTAGCTCAGTTTTAACGGATCAAGTGCAAATAATCGCGGCTTAGAAAGCGAGATAATTGGTCACATTCCTCCTTTAGCAACTAGAATTAAACTAAGATTGTTGTATTTTTTGTCAGGCCCTCTCATTACCTGACCGTTGTTTTGTTGGAAAATCAGTATGCAAAGATTAAATAATAATGACACAACCGCCATGTATCATTCTCATCCAAACCAAATAAGCTCTCTACACCACGAGCTGGAAGAGTTGCATGCTCGGGTAATGACAACAATACCAATGTTAGATCGCATTGCGGTTGTGGCCTACGACCAAAAAAACGACCTGTTAAAAACATTCGCAGAGAGTACTCAATCTTTAGACATTTTTTCTCATCACGAATTTCCGTTAAAAGAGTGCCGCACACTAAAGCAGTGTGCCGATAATAATGAACCTCGAATCACCGACGATATTCCTAATGAATATAGCCCAGATTCCGTTCATTCAAACTGGCTGATAGAACACGGCTATCACTCATCCTTTACCGTTCCCATGTATCACTTACAACAGTTTATCGGTTTTATTTTCTTTAACTCAAAACAGAAAGGGCTTTTTACCACGGCAGTACAGCAAGAATTAGTGCCATTTTGCGACTTAATCAGTTTTGTTGTAAACGCTGAATACTCATTACTTCATGCCATTGTTGCGTCTGCGGAGCTAACCAAAGAGTTATCTCCCGGCTATAAGAATGAATCAAAACAGCATATGGAACGCATAGGTTATTACTCTAAAGTGATAGCTCGAGAAGTGGCCGACGTCTATCAATTAGATGATGAGATGATAGAAACCATTCATCTATTCGCCCGGCTGCACGATATTGGCAAGTCGGCACTGCCTACCGATATTTTACTCAAACCGGATTCGCTAGCTGGTAGTGAACGTAAGAAAATGAGGAATCATATTGCCGATGGTATCGACTTGGTTGATAACATCATAGATAACCTTGGCTCTCCGATTCATCCTTGTGTCGATACGCTAAAAAGCATTATTGCCTGCCACCAAGAGTTCCTTGATGGTTCTGGTTATCCAAATGGATTAAGCCATGAAGATATACCCGTCTCCGCCCGTATTGTTACGGTCGCCAATATTTTTGATGCATTAACCAGCCACAGACCTTATAAGCAGGCGTGCTCTGTTGCAGCGGCGATGCTGGAACTAGAAAAGATGGTCGCCAATGGCAAACTGGATGGAAAATGTGTATCGGCGTTAAGAAACCACCAAAGCTATCTGGCTGATATTATAAAGCAGCATCCAGAGTTAGATCCTAGCGAACAACACTGAAATCACTTATAAAAACCAAAATCCACTATTTGATTTTGGTTTTACTTTTTGCTCTCACCTCAGCTAACGCTCTGTTTAAATTCTCATTAGCCACCTTATAATAGGACGGCTTTTTGTCGATAGCCTGCTGTAAATAAGGTATTGCCTGCTCAGGTTTGCCGTGGAGCATAAGAAAGTAGCCGACATTATTCAGCGCTTCTGCTGGCCCCATTTGACGCATAAAAACATTCAGTGCCTGAGGGACTTCCTCTAATGCAAGGTGAGTCAGCGCTAAGTTATTCAGCGCCCTTTGGTTACTGGGATCAATCTGCAATGCAGAGGTCATTAGCCGTTTAGCTATATGGTAATTACCACTCATATAGTGAGAATAACCTAGGTTAATCATGGTTTTTGATGAACGCGGATCTATCTCCAACGCTTTTTCATAAAAACGCTTAGCGAGACCATATTGCGCGTCAATATCCGCTAATACGCCCAACCCCATATAACTCATTTGCGGAGAATCTTTATCAATCAATAGCTGAGCGACTACAGACTCCGTTAGTTCACCATAGTCCCGAACGAACGCCCCACTGGTTAACCGTATTTGATCGACAGAGATGGATTTAAAAAAGGCGTTTCTTCCCTGCGGAATCATGCCTCTTTTACTGTATAAAACGCCTAAACTCTGCAAAGTCACCACATTGTTAGGGTTAAAGTCTAACGCACGCAAAAAGGATTTTTCTGCCAGCTCAGTATTCCCTCGTGCTAGGTGTATCTCTCCTATGGTATTTAGACTGCGATCCTGAAACTTACCATCAGAAAAAGCCAAAGAACGAATATATTCGTATAACGCTAAATCATAGTTTTGACTATCCAGTGCGGCATCCCCTCGCTGGATTGCTTCAATCTCACTTACTGGAGCTTCCTCTGCCAATAAACTATCAATAGGATCTCCAGCATAGAGTTCACTATCAAAATCCGCTGTTTTGTCATCACTTGCACAAGCGGTCAAAATACTGCTCAGAAATAGTATTGCCAGTCGTTGTTTGACAGTCATATCGACTCCTTGGCGATCATAATGTGGTAAATATCGTAATAAGTGCTGGTCCGATGGCGACAATAAAGAAGCATGGCCAGATAAGTAAAATCATAGGAAACAACATTTTTGTCGGAATTTTTGCCGCAACTTCTTCCGCTTCCTGTTGGCGACGATCGCGATAATCTTCGTTATAGTCTCGCAATGTTTTTGCCAAACTCCCTCCAACCCGAGAAGCATGGTTTAACATTTTTACTAAACCGGTAATTTCATGCAGACCAGTACGACGAATCAGCTCATTAAAAGCGTCTTTAATGGTCACCCCGGCTTGAATTTTCACACAAACCGTATCGAGTTCATCGGCAAAGTCAGGATGAGAAACCGTCAGCTCATTAGCCACTCTCTGCATGGCAGCATTAAACCCCAATCCAGACTCCGTACATACCACAAGAAGATCTAACGCATCAGGAACCGCAGATCGCATTCGCTCTTTTCGTTTACCAATATATCGTTCAAGTATCAGGTTGGGCAGAAACAGACCTACAGCGACGGAGAGCAGTATTAAGATATTGGTGTATTTAAACTCACTCATATAGAAATAGAGCGCCACTGCGATAATGACTCCGACAACCCCTGTTAAGGTTTTTATCGCATAATAGATGGAGAGTGCATTTTTTTGATGAAAACCAGCGTTCATCAATTTCACACTAACGGACTCTCTCTCTTTACTGCTAGAGGGCGTAAACACTGGCGACAAAGACTCTAAGGTGTTCTCCAGCTTATGGCTGCGTTTTCGGTTATGAAGCTCTTGTGCTGACACCTCTTCTAAACGTTTTTTTAATGGATCTTTGCTACCAATAATGATTAGACCAATGGCAATAACCAATAAGGAGGTGGCAATGGCGATGGCCCCTAACAATAACCACTGAGAACTGATACCAAGCTCGGTTATATCGAATTGAGTGAGGAGTTGAAACAGGGCATCCATTTTACACTCCTATATTGATTATTTTTCGAATCCAGAGCGAACCCAAAAACAGCAGCACAATACCTCCGGTTACCATTTGTAGCCCGATAGGCTCTTCATGTAACGGCGCTACATAGCCCGGGTTAATAATCCGCAACCCCAAATACAGAGCAAAAGGTGATAGCGTTAATATCCAAGCTGACATTCTCGCTTCCGCTGACAAGGTTTTAATTTTACGCGCTAACTTAAACCTGCCTCGTAACACATCGGAGACTTTCTGCAGGTTTTCACTCAAATTACCCCCAGTCTCTTTCTGTAATAACACCGCACTTGAAAAAGCCAACATAGAAACCGTAGGAGTTCTATCTGCCATCTGCAAAATAGCCAAACGTAGATCATAACCATAATTAAGTAGATTAAAGGTGTTCTTAAACTCAACCCCGATTGGCGGTGGCATTTCCATCCCGACTTCATTAAATGCTTGATTCAGCGGCTGACCCGCTTGCAAAACTCGACGAATAATATCCAATGCTTCTGGAAGCTGCTCTTCAAATTTAGCGAGTCGAGCCGAAATACGCTTATTAAGAAAAACAAACAGCATGATCCATACCGCGACACCAGCTCCCAACACAAGCAGCAATAGTTGTCCCATTAAAGCAAGAATCAGCATCACCATAAGACTGACAAGTAATGTCATTGCTAACGTTTTACTTAAGCCCCAGCCAATACCGGATAACTCCAGCAGTTTTTTTAAATCAGAAAAGAAAGACCATTGAACAAGTTTCTTTTCAAAAGGTGTTAGCCCTTTAAGGTACTGCTCTTGAAGCAGGGAACGACTCTCTTCGTCTAGCTCTTGTTGCGACTCTCTTAAGCGAGCCGCGAGTTCCTTATGTTTGGCTTTCTGTCCTGCTGCAGGCAATAGCAATGCTTGCGAGATAAATACAATGGAAAAAAACAGCAATAATAGAAAGAGCGTTGTATCTTGCATCATTTTCTCCTATTTACCGACATCATTAAAAATATCGAACGGTAGATTTAAGCCCCGTTGCCTTAAATGCTCATGGCAGGCAGGAACGATTCCGGTGGCAACATAACTACCGATAATACCGCCCTCTTCATCCATACCCTGTCGTTGGAACTTAAAGATCTCTGACATGGTAATTATCTCCCCTTCCATGCCATTAATCTCTTGAACGCTGACCATTCTACGCTTACCGTCTTCTTGGCGTTCCATCTGTACTACGAGATGAATTGCCGACGCAATTTGTGCACGTAAGTTTTTAGTCGATATATTCCAACCAGCCATTGAAAACATGTTCTCTACCCGACTTAGCGCATCACGAGGGGTATTGGCGTGTATTGTCGCCAATGAACCATCATGCCCGGTATTCATTGCCGCCAACATATCAACCGCTTCACTGCCGCGAACCTCACCAAGTACAATTCGATCCGGCCTCATACGTAATGAGTTTTTAACTAACTCTCGCTGACCAATTTCACCTTTACCTTCTAAATTTGCAGGTCGAGTCTCCAACCGAATAACATGCGGCTGTTGAAGTTGCAGCTCTGCCGAGTCTTCAATAGTGATAATGCGTTGATCGCTAGGAATAAAACCGGAAAATATATTCAAAGTGGTCGTTTTACCTGAGCCAGTACCACCAGAAATCAGTACATTCAGTTCACCCTCAACCGCAGCTTCAACAAACTGAGCCATAGCAGGTGATAATGAGTTAAAGCTCAGCAGGTTTTCCATTGTCAATTTATCCACCGCAAATCGACGGATAGAAACAGAAGGGCCATCGATCGCTAAAGGAGGGATAATGGCATTAACACGAGAACCATCGAGCAAACGGGCGTCCACCATAGGTGATGATTCATCAATACGTCGGCCTACTTGGCTTACAATTCGGTCTATAATGTTTCTTAAGTGTCTATCGTCTAAAAAGGTGTGAGGCGTCCTCTCCAACTTACCAAACCGTTCCACATAGACACTTTTCGCACCATTAACCAATATGTCTGATACCGTTGAATCCGCTAACAATGGTTCCAGAGGTCCAAGACCAAATACTTCATCCTCAATCTGTTTGATGATGCGCTTACGCCCTTCAGCACTTAATGGATGAGTATTGTCTCCAGACATTAATTGAACAATGGCTTCATGTAGGTCATTCTTAGCACGTCGCTCATCTAAGTTTGCCAACAAACCGAGATCGAGGGTTTCTAATAACCGCTTATGAAAGTAGTGTTTGGTATCCAACTCTTGCTCAATAATTTTTCGACTTTCATCAACCGCTTTCTCTTTTTCTTCTCTTTCACGAATTTTTTTATCCAGAGCACTTTCACCAGAGTTCGCTTCATCTAGTTCTTTTTTCTGCTCTTTCGCCTCTTCTATACTGGCTTGTTGCAGTTTATCGTCAAACTCTGAACCGATATTTTTTCTTTTAAAAAACATCTCTTCCCCCTAAGCAATTATGAAAAGAACCGTGACAACCAACCCTTTCTTTCTTTGGCTGGTGAAGAAATATGGTGAGATATTTCAGCAACGGATTTTGCAATAGCACTCTTCTTTTTTGTTATCACAATAGGGTGGCCAAGATTGGCGCACTCAACTGCGACTTTATACTCATTAGGAACAAGATGAAGCGCGACATCTGCAATGGTATTTTCTATATCTTTAAGACGAATAGGTAATCGTTTTTCGAATCGATTAAGTACCACCTCGATATCTTCTTTTGGGTGCCCATAGTCAAACTGGAGAGAGTTGATCAACTGATTGGTTCGCTTAATGGAGATAAGATTTTGTTGAGCAATCAGATAGAGACGAGTCGCCGGCGCGACGATTGGTGCAAAAGTACTATCTATCCCTCTAGAAAGGTCAAGCACCACATAGGCATAGTGTTGTCGTAATATGGGCAATAAACGGCTGAAGTTTTTAGCATGTTTATAGTTTTCTGCGGATGAACCTTCAAAAAAACTTAAAGTGTGTAGCCCTGAACTATGCTTACTCACCATGGAACCTAAAGAGACTTCATCTAACTCAGGTAAAGCATCAATCGCATCGACAATACTGTAGGTCGGGCGAATATCTAAATACTCAGGTACCACACTAAATTGCAGATCCAAATCCACCAGCAATACTTCATCAGAGTGGTAACGAGCCAACTCTACCGCTGTATTCAGTGCAATGGTAGTGGCGCCTGAGCCTCCCTTAGTATTAATAAACAGAATCAAATCACCCAAATCCCGACTTGCGACCTTATCCTCAGCCGTTTTCTTCAACATCGGCATTAATTCGCTGATGGTTGCTTTATCAGAAAAGAAATCCGAAGCCCCCATTCTCAACGCGATTCGTAAGGCACCATTGTCCGCTTCGTTACCAAATACAATCAAAGATGCCTCATGTCCCTGCATACCTGGCTCTTCATTTTGTATATCTATAATTTTCTTTGCCCAATTAACGCCTGTTTCTACATAGACAATATCGGGTTCACTTTTAGATGCTAATCCATCTACGGTGAAAGAGGTTAATGCGATGACTTCCACATTCAAGTTGCGACACTGAGCTAACTCTGCCTGCATATGGTTACGAAACATCTCCGTGGCATAAACAAGCCAGATCGATAAGTTTGCCTTTAAGGTAAACTTATTGTCTCCATTGATTGATAGCTTTACCGCTTCACCCATTGATGTACTCCTAACAGTCGGTCTTTTTATCGCCAGTGCGATTTTTGGTTTCTCTAAGTACCCCTAAATTTTCTGCTGGCACCTCCGTAACGAAATCTGCAAACGCATCACCAGAAGTGAACAGAGGAAATAATGAAAAAGATTGATACCCCACATTACTAACTGTAGCTCGTACAGATGCAATTGCTGCATAATTTGATGCCGGATTCGTCACTATCCCGCCCGAGTTATTTAAATACTGAATAGTTAGATTGGAAGCACTAAACGTACTGGGAGCTATTTCGACAATACTCGGCATAGTGGCAATATCTGCATCACCAACCTGACACACCGTCGCTAAACGAGCGGCTTTTCGAGTAATGTCATTAAGCGTTTGAGCGGTAAACATGTAACGGCCCGCATCCATAATGGTAAAGAGCACCAACAATAAAACCGATGCGACAATAGTGAACTCCACGATAGCAATGCCTTTTTGATGGCCTTTTCTATTTATCAACATCATGGTTTTGACCTCATAACCATAGAGGTCGTTAAAGGAATATTAAGAGAAATAGTGGTGAATGGTAACGGTGAGAAAAAGGGAATATATTGATATACTCCGGTCACCGTTACATAGTTACCTGACTCAGCCACAGTGACAGAAGCAGGGGTTAACGTATCCAACTTGGCTGAACCAGTACCACTTGTATTGCCGTACACCACCATATTTTTAATTTCACTTTCATCAGCAATGCTATCGGCTGTATTAGAGACCCCTCGCACCGCATACCTTGCTCCGCCATGTACCGCTTTGTTCAGTACCGTGTAATCAATGAACGCTTGGCCAAAATCAAATATACCGGCCATGATCAATAACAAAACAGGCAGCGACCATAAGAACTCAATAGCCGCAATACCTTGTTGTTTATGCTTACTATTCGACATATTAAGAGTCCTCATTTAATGGGTCTTCATAGAGAACGATCTTGTAAGGCCCATCTGTTGTGGAAGAGCCATCGTTATATGAGTTTTCTGAGGTACAATCCCTTAAAAATTCTCCAAAGACATGTTGTTTTTTACCGTTATTTGTTGGCGCTTTTTGCAGCAATAAAAAACAACCCACGCCATCCACTGGGAAATCGTTCACCCCTCCGGAAGGATTAGCACAATCAATAACTGGAACCGCTAGCATTCTTCGGCCATTAGCTGGATTTGAGCCACATGAAGACGATCCACCATCAATACACGCTGCTCGCCCTGCTTCATAATCCGCCGCGCCCCAGCCACTTGGATTGACAATCGCTCCACTGTTATTCACTGAGATTGCAGGACTGGGTTCACCTAAATAGATATCTGGGGGGAAGTCAGTGGCATTTAACCCTGCTGAATAGTCACCAAAACGAGTATTTAAGCCTTGACCAACAGGACCCACGGTATTACCAGGCTTAGTGGTAACATCACCATTTAAATCAATACACCCTTCATAGCCACCCGCTAAGTAATCCCGAACATCAGAGCCACCAGAGCCAAAATCGAGCAATTGATAGTTGCCAGAACCCATGGGGCTAGATGTACTATCCGGCAGTTTTAGAGCTACAACGGAACCAGAACCGTAGCCCCAACCATCATTAGATGAACCACCGTTATTGCAAACGGCCATCGGGACAACATTACATATATTGCTACTTGCCGCACTCGGACCTGCAACGGCACTCGCACTGACTTGCTTATTAATCCCAAAAACTTGCAAGAAGTAACTGGTCAGAGTGTATTGACTTACTGCGACCCGAACATAGATATCTTCGGATAAAGAAAAAGAAGGATCGGGAAATACTTCCGGATCATTGGTATAAGTAAAGCTATAGGTACCTTGCGAGAAATCCAGCTCACCATTTCCGCTCGCACCCGCTATCGTGGTTAGAGTTTCTTTGGCGGCAGCGGTTGCTTTAACGGTATCATCAAGCTCGTCCGCGATAGAAGCGGCCGCTAACGCTGCCGCATCAACCGCATTTTGCAGTCGAGAGCGGTTAAGTAACGCATGATTAATATCAATGGCTAAAGCAGCAAAACCAACCAAAACCATCATCCCTAATGTCACTAATACTAGCACCAGCCCTCGCTGACGCCGATAAGGATATGGGGGGTTGGTTACATATCTATCCATTTCATTTCACCTTAACCACTTGCTCTGAAAAATGACTAATTCGTTAACGAATACTAACTAAACCGTGTGCATTACTTAGACAGCGGTATCGCTAACACGGTTTGAGTGTTAATGGATTTGTTTTCATCACTTGCCGTCTCTTTATGGTAAAGATCCAAAGTCGCCTGCATTCGCTCTCCACTTCCTTCAGGAATCACATCTTTATTCTCTAATGAGGCGTTAGGGTTATAAATCTGCTCTTGCTTAATAAGCGCCACAGACTGACCTAACGGCATGGGTTCTTTAGCACACCCCACAACGAGTAAGGTAACCAATCCAATCAATACCTTATTGAACAGTGATATTCTCATAACCTACTCCCCTATAAACTATGCCCAAACTTACCTTCCGAACCGCCCAGCTCAGTAGAAATCGGCATTTGATACTCTGCCTTTTCTGGTTGGTTAAGCTGCTTTTGTCGTTCGAAGTGCGAGTTTTTCCCTAACAGATAAAACTCCCAGTCTGATGGCGCTACAAATCCATCGGTGGGTAAAGTCACTTTGCTTCGGTCAATAGAGCGCGCTAACCGTGGAGTCACTAAAATAACCAACTCGGTCTCCCCCGATACAAATGACTTACTAGTGAATAACTGACCTAATACTGGGATATCACCAAGTCCGGGTGTTTTACTTACTTTTTCTCGCAAGTTTTCACTTAATAGCCCAGCAATACCAATGGTTTGTCCATCTGCCAGCTCTAGTGTGGATGAAGCGCTACGAACCGTTAAAGCAGGAATGATATAAGTGGCATTGCTATCACCACCAGACAGAGTAACGGCATTGGTAGTACTGAGTTCACTAACCGAAACTGAGAGGTTTAAATTGATTTTTTTATCGCTTAGTACCGTAGGTATAAAGTTAACCCCGACACCAAACTCTCGATACTCAATGGTAATACCATCTTCATCAGGAACAGGAATGGGGAACTCTCCCCCAGCCAAGAATTCTGCCTTAGAACCACTTAACGTGGTCAAGTTTGGCTCAGCCAGCACCTTCGCTACACCATTCTCTTTGGCAATATCCAACGCAAGAGTAAACAGGGTATTTCCATCAACTAAAGAGGCTAAGAAACCGGTCGATTCATATCCTGGCACACCAAAAACTGGAGTGACCACAGAACCATTGGTGGTGAAATTGCCGCCAACCGTACCTCCGCCGATGCCAAAATCACCACTTTTCTGGAAATAATTGAAGTTAGACTCAAAGCGCTTAGTTAGGCTACGTTGAACCTCAGCAACCGTCACTTCTATCATCACTTGCTGAGCACCACCTATACTCATTAAGTTGATAATGCTGGATTTATTTACCTGTGTTTTTACATCTTTATCCGCGGTTGAACCTCCAGAGTATGTTTCAGCAATTTTTAGCGCCAAATTCATTTTCTCTTGGGTGCTTATCTTGCCACTCAGTATCAGTTTATTTTTTGAGCTGTGCACCTTTATCGTTTCATCGGGAAGAAACTCATACAGTTTTGCTTTGAGATTATTCAGGTCATGTGAAACTTCAATGTTAAGTGTTTCTATTAACTTCCCACTTCTATCCCATACGCTTAGGTTGGTGGAGCCCAACTTCTTGCCAATTAAAAACAACTCGCTAGATTTTAAAATAACAATATCCAGAACTTCAGGATCCCCTAAGGAAACTTTAGCCGCTTTACCCTGAAGTTTTATTTGTACTGATTTATGGTGAGGAACATTAATGCTTCTTCCAGTCTGAGCTGCGATAACAGACCATGAGAAAATCAGTAGGCTAAATACAACGATGACTCTTTTCATAGTTTCGTTCCTCAATCCTTAACACTCACTTTGGAGGTTTGTGAGCCTTTGATGATGGTAACGGTTGGTCTTGGAATGTACTTTTTGCGAACCACTTTTTTTTCTATCGTTTTAGGATTTCTCAATGCCAACTGAATGCTGCCTTTATTTTTCTCAGACAGTAATTTCTCCGCTTGCAGTGGTGATAGCTCTAAAGTAACAGCCCTTACAATAACGGGCTTGTTGTCATCCGTTCTTGCAGTTTGGTCCACCGCTAATACTCGGACGTCTTTTAAAATAGTGGCGGTTTTAACATAGGTATCGCTGTATTTGATGGTGTTTAAGATATCTACCTTATTGCCGGGCAAGAGAAATCCCGCGACACCGATAACGTCATTAACTCGAATCGTAATCGCTCGTTTGTCCTTGGATATCATGGATGCAAGAGTGGTCCCTTCTCCTGGACCGGCCATTCTGAGCCCATTGATGATTTCACCAGCAAAGACATTATCTTTGCTTATCATTCCGACTAACTCTTCTTTCGAGCGGTAATGATTGTCAGATAGCCACCCAACTTCTAATAACTTGGTAGTAAGATGATTTTCATTCAGCTCTACACCCGCCGGAATATTCTGTGCGGCAATAACCACTGGGTGGCGTTCAATCCTTTCTACTTCGACTTCAGGCTGTTGCTGCTCTTCCATCCACTGCCTAGCAACAAACACCGCAGCCAAACCAAATACAATTGATAGTAGAAGTAAGAAAATCACTTGAGTTTTACTCATGAGGCTTCTCCTTGCTCATCTGCTGTAAAATAGAGATCCCATGCTTTAGCCATAATTTCCGGCGTTATAACAGGTTGTAGCTCTTCAAACATAACAATGTCTTTGCTAATGCCAGCAATATCTTTTGGCAAGCAAGGATAGAGGCCAACATCAAACTCTCTATGCAGTTCAAACAGTGTAGACATAGCACTATCGAGAAGCTCCATTTTGATTTTATCGGCTACTGTTTCCCAAAGTTCCCGATAATGTGCCTCTTCAAGTGCATAAAATTGAATTTTGTACCCCAAACGACGCAGAAAAGCGGGATCAGCTATTTTCTGCGGATTGAGGTTAGTGGAAAAAGCCAAGGTCAATACAAATGGAACCGTTACCTGCTGTCCGTTAGGTAAGCCCAAATGATCGATACTGTACTCCATCGGTACAATCCAACGGTTTAAAATGGTATCAACTGGCATTGGTTGGCGCCCAAGATCATCGATAATAAATATTCCGTTGTTAGCCATCATTTGTAAGGGCGCAAGCCAGACTTTGCTGTGTTCAGTGTGATTAACTTCTAACATGTCCATGGTAAGCTCACCGCCAACTTGCACATTAGGACGTTCACACAACACCCATCTTTTATCGTACTGCTCTTTTAGGTTGGCAGACTGCTCTTTAGGTGCGACGTGAATGGGGCGATGATGCTGGGGTGAAAATACGCGCATGATATTTCCGGCAGCAAAGACAGCATACGGAATGTACACCGAGGTATTTAGAGCATTTAGTATACGGCTAGCAACATAACTTTTCCCTGTTCCTGCGTGACCATACAATAAAAGCGCTCTTCCTGAATTAATGGCAGGACCAAGTACTGATGCCAAACGTTCTGAGCCATAGACATCTTGCAGTGCTCGGTCAACATCACCACGCTTGACTAGGTTTGCCCGGACATCTTGCAATTCAACCAATTTCTCATACTGCGTTAAAGAGACTGGCATTGGCCCCAAATAAGCATCTTTTTTAAATGCATTATCTGCTTCTTCTAACCCTTGCTCTGAAAGTGCAAACCTGACGTTACCGCTTTTGGTTGTGTCAGAGTAACCGGTATTTAATTCCGCTTGATACACTTCTACACATGAGCGTTGGCGCAATTGTGCCACCATGTTTTCAACCATGTGGCTAACTACGCCTAATTGAGCCGAGAGCTCTAAAATGCTTGATTTGGGATAGGCCGAAAGATGTTTGATAACCAGATTTTCAAGAACAACCGCAGGAATACCTAAGTCTTCAATAGAGACAGGAACAGCAGGCGCGTCAGCCTGAGGGGTAAGATGTGAACATGTCATACATCCTCCTTAGTGCTAGCATCCATAGCTGTCTCCTTAAATTGTAAAATAGCTATATAGAGCCATCCCTATCATTATTGCTGGTGCCATCGGCATCTGAGTGACATGAATATCAACGTACTGTCTGGTGTGCTTATTGGCTAAATAAGCCAATTTTTTAGCGCTAAACGAAGAGCCAAAATGGATACTGTTGTAGACGTAATAAAAAATGCCCACCAATGCAGAGGCGATAATTAGGTAAAATGCTAGGCTAGATAAATTATGCCATCCCTGCCAAAAACCAATTACGGCTAACAGTTTCACATCTCCGGCAGCCATAGCTTTAACGATATAAAAAAACAGACTCACCGCAAAAACTGTCGCGCCGCCTAACAAAGAGTCTAGGATCCAAGCCCCCTCTTTAAGTAACGCGTTACTACCCAATACAGCGAAAAACAGCAAAAAAACTAATCGATTTGGGATTCGGTTATCTTTTAAGTCCACCAACGAAATGGCAAATAATATTCCCCAGCACACCAGCCACAGTAATTGCACATCCATTCTCCGCAAATTAAGACCCTAGATTGCATTAATCCAGAGTCTTAATTGTTACTTATATCGAGCTTGTTGTTGGCCACTTACATTAACCACCGGTCGTAGTGGAGCCGTCATCAATACCGTTAGCAATGGAGCTTAGCTTGTCGGATAAAGTACTACTAAAGCTATCAAACAGCACAGTGAACCCACCAACTAGCAATCCTGCTCCAATTACATATTCCACAACTGTTAAACCTTCTTCATCCTGATAAAAGTCTTGGCAAAATTTAATAAATTTACTCATAGCATGTTACTCCTGATTCTAGTTAGCCATACTTTCTGATGGCTTCCCTTATAATCTAGGAGTCTGAATTAATTTAAGTTAGGACTTTTTTATTATCAGCTGGTACTTTCATGTCATGCAAACCTTAACGAATATTTTTATCAATAAGATTTATCATTCCTTTTTATTAAGATTAAACTGTATAAGAGAAATATAAATGAGATAAAATGTATATTTCTCCATTTACATCAACAATATAACCAAAAAGAAAAGCAACCACACACATATTAAAAGAATAAATTATCCCTTTAACTTCATGTAAAAAATAGAAATTCCAAAAAAGTTTTATTTCACATACGTCTCAAAGATGATAATAATTTCATATTTACATCATTTCATTTACAGTATATAAATAATCACTAAATTAGCATTTAAAAACAACAACATACAATCACCAACAAGCCTCCCCCCAATAGATACGCCACTCTACAACGAATCAAAAGGTACATTTACGTAACAAACCGAACACATAAGAAACATCTTTTGTTCATACTTGGAAGGAATATCTATATTAGAGCAAGAGTACTATTCGTACTATTCTGAAGGAATCATTTAGAAGCCACACTAAACAATTTAGCGACTGGCAAATAGCTAAGATAGGCAAAAAATAGAATATTTTAAATTATAAATAATAGATATTGATAACTATTATCACTTCATTAAGGATGACATTTTTGCAATAAGAACATCAGCAAAATCTGAAAAGAAACCGGTAAAACCAACAACTAACAGCCCTGCTCCTACTACATATTCCACAACCGTTAGGCCTTCATCATCATTAAGAAACTGAATTATTTCCGCTTTTACACTAATCATAACTCCACCATAATCAACTCTATCGCTGATAACAAAACATTTACATTTTACTATAAATAAAAATAGGCCAGAGAATGTACTATCGCTAGTTTTATTCAGGATTTATTTGCGTTCACTTACTCAACAACTAAGCTAAAAAATATAAATATTAATAATCAATGCATAATAAGGAGGTACATTTATGGATCTATTTCGTGCCCCTCAAGGTCATTGGTTAGGTCCTTATCTTCACCCGCTATCTTCAGTTGACGCTTGTTTGCTAGAGACGCAGTTTGAGATAGTTCAACATGGAGAAGACATTTCAGTGCTAACCCGTTCGGAAGTAGACTATGTTTTATTCTGTCTTTCCGCAGACAATTCTCCCTTACTAGAAACCGCACTCAAGATCTGCGTCAACCTTAATAAGCATCTGATTCTCTTTCACACAAGCCAAGATGACATCATCAAATTTGATCAATCCATGATCATTCAATCTATTGATATCTCTTCCTCAACCGCTAGCGAAAGAATTAAAGCGCTCTCCCTGCAGTTATCAATGCAACAGGCAAACTTAACGCCTATGGATGAAACCCTCACCAATCAACAGGTCGATACGCATTCAGGTAGCCGAATTGATATTTTTCGCACTCTCAAACATATTGACGACAACTTAGAGAAAGAAATAAAGGAGGAAGAACTGGCGGCGCTATGCCACTACTCCATCAGCTACTTTTCTAAACTGTTCCATAATGTTGTTGGTATTAGTTTTCGTGATTACTTGACCAATAAGCGAATCAATCACGCAAAGCACCTTTTAACTAAGCGGAAAAATGAGAAGATTGCCGCCATCGCTTATCAATGTGGTTATAACGATGTATCTTATTTTTCTCGTATTTTTAAGAAGAAAACGGGACTTACTCCGGGAAACTATCGAAAGATCAATCACTACGGTCATAGCCATATCTGAACGAACAACATCAGTGATGTTAACCAGTCCACATATTCTGGCTTAGACTAAAGAGTTATTTAAACGCACGTTTAAAAGTTATTGTATTTGTTATACTGTGTTACACTTAAATTAACATTTTTATAACATAAAACGATAAGTAGCCATGGATGGAAACAAGATGACTCAGCCTCAACTCTCTGACAATTTTGAACAATCTCAACAACCTCAAGCTAAATGTACGCTTCCTCCACCCAATGAGCTTATTTTGCAGTGGGCTGAAAGTCGACCAGATGAGATCTATCTGAAACAAATTATCAATCGTCAGTTTGTGGAATTTAGCTACGCGGAAGTAGCAGATAGTGCGTTAAGACTCGTCTCTGCTTTACAAGAAAAAGGGCTTGAACCTGGAGACAAAATTGCTCTAGTGTCTAAAAACTGTGCAGAATGGTTTATTACGGATCTAGCGCTCATGTTAGGGGATTATATTAGCGTCCCAATCTTCCCGACAGCAGGTGCCGATACCATTGACTACTGTGTAAAACACAGTGAAAGTAAGGCTGTTATTGTAGGAAAGTTAGATAATAGCCAAGCTGTTAGTGACGTCATATCCAATAATCCTGATCTAATCACCATCGCCCTGCCATATGACAGCGCCGCTGAATGCCAATATCAATATGAAGAACTGATTAAAGCAGTAGAGCCAAGTGAATTACGTCCTCAGCACTATGACGACAAACTAATGAGTATTGTGTACACCTCTGGCACATCAGGAGTTCCAAAGGGCGCTATGTTAACTTATGGCGCATTTAGCTGGTCTGCACAGAAGTTGATTGAACATATTGGTATCCAACCAAACGACCGACTTTTCTCTTATCTTCCCTTAGCGCATATTACAGAGCGAGTGTATATTTTTGGTTCATCTATATCCGGTGGCATCCAAACCGCATTTCCAGAGTCTTTAGATACCTTTATCGAAGATGTAAAAATGCATCGCCCAACTCTCTTTATTTCGGTTCCACGTCTATGGGCACTCTTCCAACAGCGAATACAAGACAAGCTTCCACAGAAAAAGCTTAATATCCTGTTAAAGATTCCTTTCATTAACTCTATCGTCAAAAAACGAGTCATAGAAGGACTTGGGCTGGACCAAGGTCGAGTACTTGGTTGTGGCTCGGCACCTGTTTCTCCTGCTCTCTTAAAGTGGTATCACAGCGTAGGAATTAACATTACCGAAGCATGGGGGATGACGGAGTCATTCGCTTACAGCACCATAAACTACCCCTTCAGAGCGGATAAAATAGGAACCGTTGGAAATGCTGGCCCCGGTATTGAGCTTAAAATTGCCGCAGATGATGAAATTTTAGTGAAAAGTAACGGGATGTTTTCCGGCTACTACAAAAACGAACAAGAGAGCAAAGCCTCTTTCGATGAGCAAGGTTGGTTACATACCGGTGATATTGGTGCCATTGACAGCGATGGCTACCTTACTATCCAAGGGCGTAAAAAAGACACCTTTAAAACAGCAAAAGGCAAGTTTGTCGCCCCCGTTCCAATCGAGAATAAATTATATCAATATAGCCGAGTTGAGATGATGTGCTTGGTTGGTTTAGGCATGCCTGCACCTATTCTGCTGGCGGTTCCTCACCAGTATCCAAATTTTGATAAAGAACGCTATGAACGACGTGCAACCAAAGTCATTAAGCGTATGAATCAAGAACTGGAGTCCCATGAGAAAATCAAAGGTGTACTGATGATCAAAGATCCGTGGAGTATTGAAAACGGAATTTTGACGCCAACACTAAAAATAAAACGCCACATACTTGAGAAGAAATATCATGATGTTGGGGTAAATTGGCCATCAGATAAATTGGTCGTTTGGGAAGAGTAAAACAGTAGAAGAGGTGCCCGATCAACGCGGTACCTCTTCTGACACCACTAATGGTGACTCTAACTAGCCATAAACTCGCTTAAACCGTTCACAAACTATCAATTGCTCTTCATGCCACGTTAACCCCAGTTCATCACAGACCGACTGGAAGAATTCAATATGGGACTTTTTCCAATGCGCATAAGAGCGATCGCCTTCCCCTTCTTCATAAGCAAACTCTGGGCTAATTTGGTTAAAAGGCAAATAGGTCACTTCTGTTGTCTCTATAATACATACCGGCTCTTCATCCCAGTTAAGCACGACAGTAAGCCGGCCACATTCAGGCAACTCTTCTTTATCAAGAGCATAAGCTTCATATAAGCTACAGGTGGCCGTTTTGGTCCCTTGCAGTACAAGTTGCGCACAAGTATTGGCATTATATTCGTCGGCACAAAAATACTCAGCGACCACTTGATTACTATCACTTGGTTTATCTTTTGCTACGGTTTGCAAATATCTCTCTAAATAACATTGGTGATACTCTTTCATCCATAGTTTCCTTATAATCGACACAACAGTGTGATGATGAGCATTTTAGCTATAAATGCCGACTCAGCATATATGATTCTTGCCGTAGAATGACTATGCCTTCAAATCAGTGCCTTGATCAGCAGCCAATACATTCTCGCTGAACAAGCGCCTTGAGGTCACTTGAGTACAACATTCCAACACCATTTTTATTAAGGCTCATTATGTCGCAACCCAACAACCCTTTGCACGGGGTAAAGCTAGAAAAGCTACTGACAGACCTTGTTGAACATTATGGCTGGCAAGAGCTCAGCTATATGGTCAATATTAACTGTTTTAAAAAAGACCCAAGTATTAAATCAAGTTTAAAGTTTTTACGCAAAACAGAATGGGCAAGAAATAAGGTAGAAAAGATTTGGCTTGATATGCAGTGATAGCTGAACGATTGGTTTTATAACAAGGTTTAACTAAAACACCTAGAATTGTCTGTTCGGCGAGATCACTTGGCTTCTGAATAAGATAGTAGAGTTTAGAATCATCTGAGTACATAAACAAAAAACCCGAAAGTTTTCACTTTCGGGTTTTTAAGTTTAATCAGATAAAAAGAATTACTTCTTCTCTTTCTCTTCTTTAACTTTTGCAATTACTGCTTCAGCAACGTTCATTGGACACGGTGCATAGTGAGCAAATTCCATTGAGAATTGACCACGGCCAGAAGTAATTGTACGTAGGTGACCGATGTAGCCAAACATTTCTGATAGAGGAACGTCAGCTTTAATACGAACACCAGTAGCGCCAGCTTGTTGGTCTTTGATCATACCACGACGACGGTTAAGGTCACCGATAACATCACCAACGTGATCTTCTGGAGTGAACACATCAACGTTCATGATAGGCTCAAGAAGTTGTGCGCCAGCTTTAGGCATAGTTTGACGGAATGCGCCTTTTGCTGCGATTTCAAATGCGATTGCAGATGAATCCACTGCGTGGAAGCCACCATCAAATAGTTCAACTTCAACGTCTAACGTTGGGAAGCCAGCAAGAACACCGTTTTCCATCATAGATGCAAAACCTTTCTCAACTGCAGGCCAGAACTCTTTAGGTACGTTACCACCAACAACTGTTGAAGAGAACGTGAAACCAGAGTTAGGCTCACCAGGCTTGATACGGTAATCAATTTTACCGAACTGACCAGAACCACCAGACTGTTTCTTATGCGTGTAGCTATCTTCAATTGCTTGAGTGATTGTTTCACGGTAAGCAACTTGAGGAGCACCAACTGTTAGGTCAACACCGTAAGTACGCTTAAGGATATCAACTTTGATATCTAGGTGAAGTTCACCCATACCTTTCAAGATAGTTTCGCCTGAATCTTCATCAGTCTCAACTTGGAATGATGGATCTTCTGCAACCATCTTACCGATAGCAATACCCATTTTCTCTGTAGAACCTTTATCTTTAGGTGCAACAGCGATTGAGATTACTGGATCTGGGAAGATCATTGGCTCAAGAGTACATTCATGCTTAGGATCACATAGAGTGTGACCAGTTTGAACGTTCTTCATACCTACAACAGCGATGATATCACCCGCTTGTGCAGATGTTAGTTCGTTACGCTCATCAGCTTGCATCTCAACCATACGGCCGATACGCTCTGTTTTACCTGTTGCAGCGTTAAGGATAGTGTCACCCTTGTTCATTACACCAGAGTAGATACGGATAAATGTAAGCGCACCAAAGCGGTCATCCATGATCTTAAATGCTAGAGCACGTAGTGGCTCATCAGCAGATACAGTTGCAACTTCACCCGTTGGCTCACCAGTATCTTTATCAGTTAGAGGCTGAGGATCAACTTCTGTTGGTGCTGGTAGGTAATCTACAACAGCATCAAGAACTAGCTGTACGCCTTTGTTCTTAAATGCAGAACCACAGTATGTTGGGAAGAACGCAAGATCACGAGTACCTTTACGGATACAACGCTTGATGTCTTCGATAGAAGGTTCTTCACCTTCCATGTAAGCTTCCATTAGATCGTCGTCTTGCTCTACAGCAGTTTCGATCATTTCTTCACGGTATGCTTCAACATCATCAACCATGTCAGCAGGAATTTCTTTAATTTCGAAGTTTTCTGGAAGACCAGTGTCATCCCAAACGAAAGCTTGACGAGTTAAGATATCTACAACACCAACGAAGTTATCTTCACGACCGATAGGAAGTGTCATAACAAGTGGGTTTGCACCAAGAACTTTTTTCACTTGGTCTACAACGTTGAAGAAATCAGCACCAACACGGTCTAATTTGTTTACGAAGATCAGACGAGATACTTCTGATTCGTTCGCGTAACGCCAGTTAGTTTCTGACTGAGGCTCAACACCACCAGAACCACAGAATACACCAACACCACCGTCAAGAACTTTCAGAGAACGATATACTTCTACTGTAAAGTCAACGTGTCCAGGAGTATCGATAACGTTTAGACGATGATCGTTCCAGAAACAGCTTACTGCTGCTGACTGAATGGTAATACCACGCTCAGCTTCCTGATCCATGAAGTCTGTAGTAGATTCACCATCATGAACTTCACCAGTCTTGTGAATTTGACCAGTCAGTTTAAGGATACGTTCAGTTGTAGTAGTTTTACCCGCATCAACGTGCGCGAAAATACCAATATTTCTGTATTTTGATAAGTCAGTCATTGTCTTACTCTGTTAATAAGGTATAAAAATGCGCGCAGAGTATATCACAATCCAACAGGACTGATACCCTTGCGAGCTTATATGTAATAAAAAAGTTTTTTATCCTACCACGCAGTGAAATTCGGCGTAAGTAATTAATAGATTTTAGCGCAAAAATTTACGCTATTTTAACTTTTTTGTTGCCTAGGACAACGTTTTGGTCGGCAGTATACACGACATCCGTCTGGTTTTTAATCAATTAAAGCTCATCAAACGCTTCTAATGCCTCTGATAATTTCTTAACACCGTGTATTTGCATACCGGCAATCCCTCCTTTAGGCAGGTTTGCGGATGGAACGATTGCTCGCTTAAAGCCATGTTTATAGGCCTCCATCAATCGCTCTTGCCCACTAGGCACAGGACGAATCTCCCCCGCCAATCCAACCTCACCGAAGACCACCACGTCTTTTGCCAGCGGTCTATCTTTAAAGCTGGATAGTAAAGCCATAACCAACGCAAGATCAGCACTGGTCTCAGTCACCTTTACGCCTCCCACTACATTAACAAAAACGTCCTGATCCGCCATTTGCAGACCACCATGTTTATGTAATACAGCCAGCAGGAGTGATAATCGATTCTGTTCAAGTCCAACCGCAACACGCCTTGGGTTCGCTAACTGAGAATAATCAACCAATGCTTGAATCTCTACCAATAGCGGACGTGTCCCTTCCCAGACCACCATTACAGAGCTGCCCGCGGTTTCTTCTTCTCCACGAGAAAGAAAAATAGCTGAAGGGTTAGTAACCTCTTTCAGTCCTTGCCCCGTCATAGCAAACACACCCAACTCGTTCACCGCGCCAAATCGGTTTTTATGGCTGCGAAGAGTACGAAAGCGGCTATCTGTTCCACCATCAAGTAATACGGAACAATCAATAATATGTTCCAGAACTTTAGGCCCTGCCAGAGTTCCATCTTTGGTAACATGACCAACAATGAAAACCGCAACATTATTCTGCTTAGCGTAGCGAGTTAACGTTGTTGCAGACTCTCTTACTTGAGCAACGCTACCCGGCGACGATTGAACATCAGCCACATGCATCACCTGAATGGAATCGATTACCATGATTCTAGGTTGCTCTTTCTCAGCAATCTGGCAGATTTTATCGACATTTGTTTCTGACAACATCTTCAAATGGTCTTTGGGTAAACCCAATCGAGAAGCTCGCATTGCCACTTGTTGCAATGACTCTTCACCAGTGACGTAAAGGGTTGGCATATCAGCAGATAAGCGACACATTGTTTGCAGCAATAATGTCGACTTACCAGCACCGGGACTACCACCAATCAAGATTGCCGCTCCAGGTACAATCCCCCCCCCGAGAACTCGATCTAATTCTTGAAAACTACTAGAAAACCGGGGAACTTCTTGTAAATTAATTTCGGATAAAACTTGTACACTGGACTCTGTTGCAGAACCGGCATAGCCCGCAAGCCTTTCATTCCTTGCAACTTGTGGTGAAGCGGCCATACGCACTTCAGTGATGGTGTTCCATGCACCACAAGCATTACACTGTCCTTGCCAGCGAGGGAAATCCGCGCCACAATCGTTACAAACGTAAGCTCTTTTAACTTTTGCCATACAACCTCAAGAAATACCTATTATTATCGAGTTATACTATTAAACAAATCAGCAGCACGGCCGATATAATGCGTAAGGGACGATACTTTAGCAGAACTCTATCAAAAATATGCAGCAATCTGAATTACTCTCACTCGTTGAAAAACTGATTCCAGTATATGGAGCCCCGGATTTCGATCTCGTTTTAGGTCAGTTGACTGAAGACGCGCCTCCCTCTGCCAAAGTGATCGCCAAAATGGAGCTGAATAGACTGATGGCTCCATGCACTAAGTCCATAGACCTACGTGGCAGAGTTCAAGGCGAATGTAGGGAGTATAAGCTCGATGGCAGAATCCACTGGCTAGATGATGTTGCCATTAACTCTTATCATAAGAAAATAAAACGTTTTGGTGGCTACACGGAAGGTGTCTACGAAGCGATGGTCAATACTCGTAACAACTTCCGAGTGATGCATCAAAATGAAAAAGCCGCTCATCACCCTACTTCTGATGCTCCTGAAAGCCCTTTTGCTGTAGAGACCATCAAACTAGGTATGATCCTGCACCGGCAGGAAAAACGCCTTAAGCTATCAACCCAAGTTACCATTGAGCTCCCAGATGGTCATCTCATTCATGCAACCAGCGTCGACCTTTCCAATTCAGGTGTTAAGTTAAAAGTTCCCACCGCTTTTGAGTACAGCCTAGGTGCCGTCATTCAAGCGCATTTTACTGAACTGGAACAAGAGACAGACATTGCAGAACTAAATAACCGAATCGATTATCGCGTCATTGGTATTGATGAGTGCCAAGAAAATGAAAGCATTCGTTGGTTACGTGCTTTACGGTTGACCGATACAGATGTTATCGCTCGTGCGATAGAAGTCTCTCTAGATAGCTCAAGCAAGAAAGCAAGCCACGATAATCAAGATAAGATTCTTCAAGCTCGCACTCACGGTTATGAGCATACTTATATAAAGCACACGCCGAACCTACCACTGCTCTTTTGTGGTAACGAACTCAAATATGCCTTATTAAATAATCATAACCATGATACTTGGCGCTACTGGCACGATGAACGATTTCAACAAGGATTTGGTGCACTGTTCAGTCCACAACGTATGTCTGAACTTGCTAAATCAGGGGTGAGAAACTCGAGTAACGTTATTTATGCGTTTACCCATGAACACCAAGGTAAAACGTTACATTATTCGATGATGTTGCCAGAAGCGACACGTCAAGAACGACAGCTGTTTTGGCATACTGCGGCCAGACGTTGCAGCTGGAAGGTCTATCGTATTCATATGTTTGAACTCAACTATGAAGAGAAAGCAAAGTTCGCCAATTATGGTGAAGGTATCGATCTTGAAAAGAACCCGATAACTCACTTAGGGGTGTTACAAGAGATCTCTAATGCCAGTTCAAAAAGAGACTATCAACTCACCGCTAAACCCGATCTCGATACCAGTGTTCTAAATAAATTTAGACATCCAAGAAAAATTACAGGCAATCCAAAAGGCATCTATTTTGATGCAATTTCTCGCCGCAAAGAGCAACGATTCCTATTTCAATCCCCGATCAATTTTGAGTCCGAAGGAAACGCTGTTATTTCAGGCACGACAATCAACTTTTCTTCACAAGGCCTGTTTGTAAAACTGAACACCCCTCTTGTATCTAAAATTGGCAATCTGGCAAAAATCAGTTTCAAAGAGCTACAATTTTACGATGAAAAGGCACCATTAACTCAAGTACCTTATAACATTGTTTGTATCAGCCCAGATGGTTTAAATATTCACTTAGCAGTAGAAGACAGCAGCAAAACCAGCCGTACCATTCACTTTTTGAAAAAATTGATATCCCATAATAAAAACAAATTGAACGCTATCGATGAGTTACTGCCAAGTGAAGAGATGCTGAACATCATTTATGAGTCTATTCTGACTCGACTAGTCAGCACGCCATACTATGTTTCAAAAGTAGATAAAATTCTTCAGCCTATCGCCATTGGCGTTAACTACCCATTAGCCCCCTACTTGAAACTGTTCCAAGATCAGACCAAGAAGAATCACTTCTCTTTAGAAAGTGTGTTTAAAAAACGCAGCGCCCGCTTATTGAAAGACCCACTGCGGCCAATTACCCCTTTAAATATCACTTACAACGACATTTACATTGCCGTGATCAAGAACCAGTTTGGCGAAGTGGAAACGATTCATACCAAGCTTGAAGGTGAATTTGCTAATCTGCAGGAAAGAATTCGATTTATTAAAAAGTCAAAACAGCTGGGAGAGTTTTATTCACTACGACTTTCAGGTATCCCGGTAGAAAACTCAATAACAAAAATTTTAAGCAAAAAGCTCAGTAAACTCGCCAGCGGCTCTTTTCATCAAACTAAGTCACTAGAAAAAGAGTTTGCTTCTATTATTGGCTTCGGTGAATTTATCGATGTGTCAGAAGAGGTGTTGATCAGGTTAGAGTTAACCTGATCAACCAGCCGTGATTATCACTTCACAATAATCATTTCATAATAGAAACAGAAAGCGCACACAGAACGCCACCTAAGCCGGCATACCTCACTGCAACTTGAGCTTGTTGCTCGACCTTAGGTTTGGCATGGTACGCCACCCCTAACCCAGCCACTCCCATCATAATAAGATCATTGGCGCCATCTCCAACTGCAACAGTATTGCTCATGTCAATGGCATACTCTTTGGCTAACGTTTCTAAAATTTCAGCTTTGCTATTCGCGCTAACAACCTCTCCGACAACATTCCCTGTAAGTCGACCGTCGGCAATATCCAGTACATTCGACTGAGCATAATCCAGCTCTAATGTCTCTTTAAGGTAGTCTGAAAAATAGGTAAAACCACCGGATGCAATCGCAGTCTTCCAACCATAATGTTTTAATGAAGCAATCAGTAACTTCAAATCAGGCATCAACGGCAGGGTTAACCTAACTTGCTGCAAAATCGCCTCATCCGCTCCTTTTAAAGCCGCGACTCTTTGTCTCAAGCTCTGCTCAAAATCCAACTCACCTTGCATTGCACGCTCAGTTACCTCAGATACCAGCTCACCTACACCGGCAAGTTTGGCTATTTCATCAATGCACTCAATTTGGATAACCGTTGAATCCATATCAAACACAATCAATCCCGGTTTAGATAAGTCAGGAATATCCGCGACTTCAGCATAATCGATATTCATGCTGTTAAGAATCGTTTGATGCTTGCTGGTTAGTCTTCCCGGCATTAATGCCACATCATACGAACCCACTTTCCATACATCCAAAATTGGCGTGTATTCTCCCAACTTAAAATCGAGCTCTTCAAACTGAGTTGATGTTAAAGAAGAAGAGAAGACAATCCACTGACCATCACCACTTACTTCCTTTGAAGAAAACCGAGTTATCGGAAAACGTTCTTTCAATTCTGCACTTTTTTCTATCTGCAACATATCTACCGCGTCCATGCCTATCATTTTTGTCATTATAAGAACGTTACCCTATTGCAATTTCAAAAGGCAAGCGCCAATATGTTCAAAGCTTAAAAAAAGAGCCTAATACAGTTAAATGCCTATGAAAACATCTCTGTTCTCCCTTCGATTGTTTATAAAAGTCATCGCCATCATCGCTTTGGTACTTATGTTTATATATACCGCACAAAACAGTGTGCTCATTAGTAAAGGCAATGAACAGATACAATCTCGACAATTAGAAACTCTCACTAAGGTCTTGGTCACTCAAGCGGCTCTTTCTGCGAGCAATATGATTGCCAATAGTGAACAAGAAAGGTTATTAACTCTTACGGATCAACTGGCAAAAGAGAGGCTCGTGTTCGATGCCACCATTTATAACTCCGAAGGAGTGAAACTGGCATCCAGTGCTGACGCGAAATCCGCCAGAGAAATATTGGGCTTAGATACGCCATTGGAAACAGCAAGTATCGGCAGGTTACAGCTGGTTGAACCTATTTTGGATAGTGACAGATTGATTGGCTATGTCCGAATCACTTTCGAGAAAGGAATGGTGACCGCTATTTCTGATCATCATTACCGTAAAAGCGATCGCTATATGTACATCATGATCGTGATGGGCTTTATCAGTGGTATGTTGATCACTCTCATTTTAAAACGTAAGCCCAAAACCAAAGGCGATAATCTGCTGCTAAATAAGTTAAAAAGTAAACCGTAATAGCAACCGGACAAAATCACCTCAGATATAAAAAAACCTCACTAATAACGATTAGCGAGGTTTTTTATTCTGGCTACTGTCTAATGTTCAGACAATAACGGCAAAAGAGACGATTACTCGTCGCCCAGAAGAACTGAGTCTAGAGCGATTACCATCATTTCGTTGAACGTAGTTGCACGCTCTTCAGAAGTGGTTTGGTCGCCTGTTTTAATGTGGTCAGATACAGTACAGATAGCAAGCGCTTTTGCACCGTATTCAGCAGCAACACCGTAGATGCCAGCCGCTTCCATTTCAACACCAACGATGCCGTACTTGTCCATTACGTCGAACATTTCTGGATCTGGCGTGTAGAAAAGCTCAGCTGAGAATAGGTTACCTACTTTTACATCGATACCACGAGCTTTTGCCGCTTCTTCTGCAGCTTTCACCATTTTATAGTCAGCGATAGCAGCAAAATCATGACCTTTAAAGCGAATACGGTTCACTTTAGAGTCTGTACTTGCGCCCATACCGATTACAACGTCGCGTACTTTGATATCTTCGCTAACCGCACCACAGCTACCAACACGAATAATTTTCTTAACACCAAAGTCTTTAATAAGCTCTGTAACATAGATTGAGCATGATGGGATACCCATACCATGACCCATAACAGAAATCTTACGGCCTTTATACGTACCCGTATAACCGTACATGTTTCTTACATCACACACTTGAACAACATCATCAAGAAATGTTTCAGCAATATATTTTGCACGTAGCGGGTCACCCGGCATTAAAACAACGTCAGCAAACGCGCCCATTTCAGCATTAATGTGTGGAGTTGCCATCAATTTATCCTTTAAAATTTGATTAAACGTTCAATCACATCAGGCGGCCAACTTATCAGACAGCCTGATGCGGTTATTCATTACAAAAAGTTTTTACCATAATCCATATCGGATGTACCAAAGTATTCAGCTAAGCTTTGACCGATATCAGCAAATGAAGTGCGTAGACCTAATGATCCTGGCGCAACTTTCTCACCGTATACTAATACAGGGATATGCTCACGAGTATGATCGGTACCAGGCCATGTTGGATCACAACCGTGGTCTGCTGTCATAATCACAACATCATCTTCTTTCAAAATAGCCAAAAGTTCAGGGATACGGCTATCGAAATACTCTAGTGCCGCAGCATAACCTGCAACATCACGACGGTGACCATAAGCAGAGTCGAAATCAACAAAGTTGGTAAACACAATGGTGTTATCGCCAGCTTCTTTCACTTGCTCTAACGTGGCATTAAACAGATCTTCTAAGCCCGTTTTTTTCACTTTCTTAGTGATACCACAGTTGGCATAGATATCGGCAATTTTACCGATAGAGATAACATCTCCGCCTTTTTCATCAACCAATTTTTGTAGAACAGTGGCTGCTGGTGGCTCTACAGATAGATCACGACGATTACCAGTACGTGCAAACTCACCGGCTTTTGGCCCAATAAATGGACGAGCAATGACACGACCAATGTTATAGTCTTCTAGCTCTTCTCTGGCAATTTGGCAAAGCTCTAATAGATTATCTAAGCCGTATGTTTCTTCATGACAAGCGATCTGAAACACAGAGTCAGCAGAGGTATAAAAAATAGGCTTACCTGTTGTCATATGCTCTTCACCCAAGTCATCTAACACTTGAGTACCTGACGCATGGCAATTGCCCAAGTAACCCGGAAGATTAGCACGCTTAACAATACGGTCTAATAGCTCCTGAGGAAAACTGTTGGTCTTATCGGTGAAGTAGCCCCACTCAAATAACACAGGAACACCGGCAATTTCCCAGTGACCTGACGGAGTATCTTTACCTGAAGAGATTTCCGCAGCATGACCATAAGCACCAATAATCTCTGCATCTTCATCTAACCCTTTAGGGAATGAACCTGTAGACTCTTTTGCTGCAAGCCCTAAACCAAGCTTAGAGAGGTTAGGTAGTGTTAATGGGCCTTTACGAATTTCGTTATCGGCTAGGCCATTAGCACAATGCTCAGCAATATGGCCTAATGTGTCAGAGCCTACATCACCAAACTTATCTGCATCAGCTGAAGCACCGATACCGAATGAATCTAAAACTAAAATAATCGATCTTTTCATCATATTCTCCATCAGATGCTGTTACACATCTTCCGCACGAATTTGGCGGTAAACATCTGGGGTTGCTATATATTCATCACTTCCAACGGTAATCGCTTGTTGAAGTGCATCCGCAGCTTCTTGCCATTGTTGCTCATTTCGAGCATGAATAACCGCTAAAGGCTTGTTGTCATCGGCAATTTCACCAAGACGAATAAAGCTCTCGAAACCAACGGCATAATCAATGCTATCTGTTGCGACACGACGGCCACCACCCATTCCAACAACAGCCATGCCGATTGCTCGGGTATCCATTGCAGAAACAGTACCGCTCTCTTTAGCATATACTGGTTTCACAATTTCAGCTTGATCTAGATAGTTTTGGTAATTTTCGACAAAATCAGCCGGGCCACCTAAGCCAGCAACCATCTTACCGAACTTCTCTGCCGCCGCACCATTATCCAATACAGCTTGCAGTTTCGCTCTTGCGTCTGTTGAGTCTTTAGCAAGATTACCTAGCACCAACATCTCGGCACATGACGCCATCGTCACTTCAAATAGACGAGGGTTACGGTATTCACCGGTTAAGAAACGAACCGCTTCTTTAACTTCAAGAGCATTACCCGCTGAAGAAGCCAACACCTGATTCATGTCAGTAAGAATAGCAGTCGTTTTGGTTCCTGCTCCATTCGCCACGGCAACAATCGATCTCGCTAACTCTTCAGACGCTTCGTAAGTTGGCATAAATGCACCAGAACCTACTTTTACATCCATAACGAGAGACTGAAGGCCAGCCGCTAATTTCTTAGACAGGATAGAAGCAGTAATCAACGAGATGTTGTCTACTGTCGCGGTAATATCTCTTGTGGCATAAACGCGTTTGTCTGCTGGAGCTAAATCACCCGTTTGACCAATAATCGCGACGCCAGCTTCTTTAGTTACATTACCAAACACATCATTTGTCGGTGTAATGTTATAACCTGGGATCGACTCTAACTTATCTAGAGTGCCACCAGTATGACCAAGACCACGACCAGAGATCATAGGAACAAAACCACCACATGCCGCCACCATAGGACCAAGCATTAATGAGGTAACATCCCCGACACCACCTGTAGAGTGTTTATCGACAATTGGACCATCAAAGTTCATATGGTCCCAATCAATAACCATCCCAGAGTCACGCATTGCACACGTAAGAGCAATACGCTCTGGCATAGTCATTTCATTAAAGAAAATCGCCATTGCGAATGCTGCAATCTGGCCTTCTGATACGGTTTCTTTAGCAACACCCTGAATAAAGAAGTTGATCTCTTCAGAGGTTAGGACTTCACCGTCACGTTTTCTACGAATAATTTCTTGAGGTAAAAACATTAGAATTTCTCCCGATGTTGATTCATTTATGAAGGGCAAAATGAAGATGGAACCTAGTATGGTTCCATCTTAGTCAGTACGAATTAGTATGCTGCTGGGTCTGCAGTTTCGTCTGTTACTTCTAATGTATTTAGTAAGTTAGTTAGTAGGCTAGATGCACCAAAACGGTAGTGCATGTTGTCTGCCCAGTCACCACCAAGAATGTCGTCAGCCATAGCTAAGAACTGAGCGGCATCTTCAGCAGTACGAACGCCACCAGCAGGCTTAAAGCCGACTGTTTTAGCAACGCCCATATCACGAATAACCTTCAGCATAATTTCTGCTGCTTCTGGTGTCGCGTTTACAGGTACTTTACCTGTTGATGTTTTAATGAAATCAGCACCGGCTTCAATTGATAGCTCAGATGCACGCTTAATTAGCGCTTCTTCTTTTAGTTCACCGGTTTCGATAATCACTTTAAGAAGTGTATCGCCACAAGCTTGTTTAACTTGTTTTACAAGCTCGAAGCCTGTTTTTTCATCACCAGCAATAAGCGTGCGGTATGGGAAAACCACATCAACTTCATCTGCACCATAAGCGATAGCAGCGTTGGTTTCAGCTACTGCGATATCAATATCATCGTTACCGTGTGGGAAGTTAGTTACTGTTGCGATACGAACTTCTGGTGTTCCTTGCTCGCGAAGCGTTTTCTTAGCGATAGGAATAAATCGTGGGTAAATACAGATAGCAGCAGTGTTACCTACCGCTGTTTTTGCGTCATGACAAAGAGAGATCACTTTTTCATCAGTGTCATCATCATTTAACGTCGTTAAATCCATTAGTTTAAGTGCACGTAGAGCTGCTGCTTTTAAATCGCTCATTTCTATCTCCGATCAATAAATTCAATTTGTTTTCCAAAATCACTAACTGTTCATCTGATAATCATGACATCAGGCTTAATGATTTCAGTTACGAAATGAACGGACTTGGTTCCTTGAAGACTCAGTATCTAAAAATACCAATTGCAATCCTTGTCACCGCACAGTACCAATATAATTTCGACTCAATAGCGATAAGCTGATTAAGTCGTTGGCACAACAATCATCAATGATTGCGGTGTCTAAATCTTGATGCTTAGCATCTAATCCAGTTTGCGGTTTGAGCTAACTAAAAAATCGTTCAATTATCCATTGGTACGCTACCCCACCAAGATACACACCAACGATACCCATTACTCCGGGTAATACAGGGGGTGCAGGTATGGGTAACTTAATCGCTGAAAACAGCACACCAACAGCAAAACCAGCAATTGTTGCGAGGATAACTTCATTCATCGTTATATCTCCAACTTATCTAGATTGTTTATATTATAGGTATAAACGAAAAATGTGACACCATCGACTTTTCAAGCAAACGGTTTGTATCTCAAAAAGTCACTTGGTTATTGAAAATTATTCGTTTACACCTTCGCATTTAATCTAATTAAAGCTTAAAAACGAAAAAACACCGCAACAATTTCTTGTTACGGTGTTTACTCTTTCTTTCTTAATCAGTAATTACATTGCTGCAAGACTGATACAGAAGCCAGCGATAGTTGCAGCCATTAGGTTAGAAAGCGTACCAGCGGCAACAGCTTTAACACCCATGCGAGCGATATCGTGACGACGTCCAGGTGCAATACCACCTAGACCACCAAGTAGAATCGCAATAGAAGAAAGGTTTGCGAAACCACATAGTGCGAATGAGATAATTGCCGTAGTCTTAGTAGACATTACTTGACCAGTTGCTTCAACAACTTGTGCTGTTTCACCAACGTATGGTACGAAGTTTAAGTATGCTACGAATTCGTTCACAATCAGTTTTTGACCGATGAATGAACCAGCAAGAGTTGCTTCTTCCCATGGCACACCGATTAGGAATGCTAGTGGAGAGAATACATAACCAAGGATTAGCTCAAGGCTTAGCTCAGGCATACCAACCCAACCACCGATGCCACCAAGCATACCGTTGATTAGAGCGATAAGGCCGATGAATGCGATAAGCATTGCACCAACGTTTAGAGCAAGTTGCATACCAGCAGACGCACCACCAGCCGCAGCATCGATTACGTTAGCAGGTTTGTCATCACCATCGATGTCAGCATCGATGTTGTCTAGGAACTCTTCAGTTTCAGGCTTGATGATTTTAGCGAACAGTAGACCACCCGGTGCAGCCATGAATGATGCTGCTACAAGGTACTCTAGAGGAACACCCATAGATGCATAACCTGCAAGAACACCACCAGCTACTGATGCTAGACCACCACACATTACAGCGAACAGCTCAGACTGTGTCATCTTAGGTACAAACGGACGAACCACTAAAGGTGCTTCAGTTTGACCTACAAAAATGTTAGCTGCTGCTGACATTGATTCAGCTTGTGAAGTACCAAGAGCTTTCTCTAGTGCACCACCAAGAATCTTGATTACCCACTGCATCGCACCGATGTAGTAAAGCACAGAGATTAGAGATGAGAAGAAGATTAATGTAGGTAGAACTTGGAATGCGAAAATGAAACCAAGACCATCTACAGAAAAGCTAACTAGGTTACCAAATAGGAAACTAGTACCACTTTTACCAAAGTCGATTACGCTAGCTACACCGCTAGAGAAACCACCTAGTAAATCACGACCCCAAGGTACGTAAAGAACGAATGCACCAAGGATAAATTGGATAGCGAAAGCGCCTCCAACAGTTCTTAAATTAATTGCTTTGCGGTTGTCAGATAGTAGTACTGCGATTGCAATCAGTACAACCATACCGACTAGGCTCATAAACAGGCTCATGGTTTATGACTTCCTTATATAGTTAAATGGCGTGTAACAAAATGGAGCTATAAAGCGGGAGCGATTATACTCAGACCCACCAATAGAAAGTAATATACAAATCACACTTTTGTAGTACCAAGTATGTTGATTCATTAGTTTTTGTGAAGGCAATCGCATTTACACTAGATTTTGTTCATAAAGCAAACATTTTGTTTTGTTTTTATTCACAATTCGTAAACACTGTCTTGCTATTTTCAAAAACCTGTTCTGCAACCGTTTGCTCAGATTCACTTCGCAACAAGATCAGCTCATTTAACACTTCTGCAACTCTTTCTGGACGATTTTTTTGCCCTTGATAGCCGTTTAAAGGCATATCTGGCGCATCGGTTTCGAGCACTAAATAACGTAATGGCAACTTTGAAATGGTTTGTCGGGTTTTCTTTGCACGCAAATATGTGATCGTGCTCCCAACTCCAATGTAATAGCCAAGCTTGATATAGTCCATTGCCTCTTGATAACTGCCAGAAAAGCCGTGAATAACCCCTCCGGTGGTTAAATTTGCCTGTTTAAGCAGCTTCACCATTGTTTGTTGTGCCTTTCGACAATGTAATATCACGGGTAAGTGATGCTTGTTAGCCAACATAAGTTGCATAGCCAAGAGCTCAATTTGCTGCTGTTGCCCTTTTACCTGCTGTTCAACAAAAAAATCCAAACCACATTCACCAACCGCAACACATTTATCTGACCTTTCTGCTAATTGAGCATCTAGTAGTTGGATATCGCTTTCACTGTGTTTATCCATAAAGTAAGGATGCAGACCTAATGCGTAGTAAACCGCGTCATATTGCTTACTAATAGCAACCACTTTTTGCCAATTAAATGTGCCACACGCTGGAACGACAAACTTTTCCACCCCTTTATCTTGTGCCTGAGCGATAACAGCGGCTAAATCACCTTCAAACTGAGGAAAATCCAAATGGCAGTGGCTATCAATTAATCGGGCTTTCAAATTACTTCTCATCCTCTTTCTTCTTTATTACTGGATCTTTTTTTATCGGCACACAGCTACGTTTTTGTTCCGGAGTTAATCCCATCGACTTGCACCACTGATCATAACGCTGCAACATCTTCTTTATCTTAATTCTCATACAAATCACCTCTAATAATCTAAATGAATACCAACTTATTTCTTATAAAAATAAATGAATGCTAAGTGTGACCCACTTGTAAAAACTAGACTTAGTTCAACAAAATTAGCTTAACATCAACACTTTTGTTTAACACACCGTGATCTAGTTGGCGATTTTCCGCCCATTTACCCTTATTCGCTGTGAGCTAATCGCTTTTTTTTTCGCTGAGCAAACGATAAAATTACTTGTTGTTTACGCGTTCTTACATAAGCAATCGATAAAGCTGAATTCTTTATCGAATTATACTAAAGCAAAAAAAATCGCTAATTTTTTTAACAGACTTGTTTATATAACGTAGGCTGTTACTTAATTGGATTACAAAATAGGGATTATAAAGTGAAAAAGACTACTCTTAAGCTATCTGCATTAGCACTCGCTGTTTCTTCATTCAGTGTTTTCGCTGCACCTAAGCCAGCCGTTATTTATGATACAGCTGGTAAATTCGACAAATCTTTTAACGAAGCTGTTTATCAGAATGGTGTAAAAGTACTTGAGTCAGAAAAAGGCGTAAAAGTACGTGAATTTGAACCACAAAATGAAGCACAGCGTGAGCAAGGTCTTCGTCGTCTAGCAAGCCGTGGTTTCAGCCCTATCGTTGCTGTTGGTTTTAACATGGCTTCTGCTGTTGAAAAAGTGGCAACTGAGTTCCCAGACATTCAATTTACTATCATCGATATGGTAGTAGATAAGCCAAACGTGCAATCTATCGTGTTTAAAGAGCACGAAGGTTCATTCCTAGTGGGTGCTCTTGCCGCTAAAGCATCTAAAACAGGTACTGTTGGCTTCATCGGTGGTATGGATATTCCACTGATTCGTAAGTTCCAGTGTGGTTACGAGCAAGGCGCTAAGTACGCAAACTCTGACGCAACGGTATTACAAAACATGACAGGTTCAACGCCTGCAGCATTTGCTGACCCGGCAAAAGGTTCTGAGCTTGCTAAATCTCAGTTCTCTCAAGGTGCTGACGTAGTCTATGCCGCTGCTGGTGGTACAGGTATGGGTGTTTATCAAGCGGCAAAAGACGCAGGTAAACTGGCTATCGGTGTTGATGCTAACCAAAACCACTTACAACCTGGCACCATGCTAACGTCAATGGTTAAACGTGTTGGTGTTGCAGCGAAGAATACTTGGACTGAAAGCATGGACGGTTCATGGGCTCCTGGTATCAAAGTTCTTGGTCTTAAAGAAGGCGGTGTAGCTTGGGCTCTTGATGACAACAACGCTAGCCTAATTACTCCTGAAATGAAGACATATGTAGCAGCTTTGGAAGCGGACATCATCTCCGGCAAGATCAAAGTTCATGACTACATGTCTGATAACACTTGTAACTACTAATTTATGTTACTGGTAGTTCAGTGATCTTTGCGCCGCTGCTTTCAGTATCAGCGGCGTATTATTTTGTAACATTGAAGTTCAGGTATATCTCGTGACTCAAACTCCAAATTACGCCATTGAGCTCAAACAGATCGATAAACGCTTTGGTGCAGTACATGCCAATAAAGCCATTGATTTGAGAGTTCCCGCAGGCACAATTCACGGTATCATTGGTGAAAATGGTGCTGGTAAATCCACGTTAATGAGCATCATCTACGGCTTTTATCATGCCGACAATGGATCAATGCTGGTAAACAATAAAGACTACAAACCATCAAATTCGCAAGAAGCGATTGCAGCGGGTATCGGTATGGTTCACCAACACTTTATGTTGGTTGAAAACTTTACTGTTATCGAAAATATAGTCCTTGGTGCAGAAAATGGCTGGAAGCTACAAGATAGTTTGAGTTCAGCACGAAAGAAACTTATCCAGATCGAAAAAGATTACGGTCTTGATGTTCCTTTAGATGCGATTGTTGGAGAGCTTCCAGTAGGCTTGCAGCAACGTGTCGAAATTCTTAAAGCCTTATATCGCGATGCTAAAATTCTCATTTTGGATGAGCCTACCGGGGTACTAACGCCTCAAGAAGCAGACCATCTCTTTAGCATTTTAAATAAGCTACGCGAGCAAGGCACTACTGTCATGATCATCACGCATAAGCTGCGTGAAGTGTTAGCCATTACAGACAATATCTCTGTCATGCGCCAAGGTGGCATGGTAGAGCACGTCGTTACCGCCGAAACGGACCAAGAGCAGTTGGCCGAACTAATGGTGGGACGTAAAGTTCGACTAAAAGTTGAAAAACAACTGGCCAATCCTAAGAAAGAACTCATTCAAGTCGAGAAGCTTAGCTACTTTGATGATGCAGGAGTACAACGCGTCAAAGAGATCAGTTTCTCTGTACGTGAAGGGGAAATTGTTGGTATCGCCGGGGTTTCGGGTAATGGTCAATCTGAAATTCTCGGATTGCTATCTGGTATTTTGAAACCTAAGTCAGGTTCAATCTCATTAAATAATCACACTCTTACGGCTGAGAGCCCTAAAGATCCTCAACAAGTCCGCGCAATTGGTGTTGGTCACATTCCTGAAGATCGACATAAACAGGGTTTGATTAATAAGTTTGAGGCTCAAGAAGCCTACATTCTTGGTTATCACAATTTGCCGAAATACAATAAAGGCTTATTGCAAGATAAAGCCGCTATTGAAGAGCACTGCCAAACGAGCATGGATAAATGGGATGTTCGCCCTAATGATGTGCATTTAAAAACAGCCAACTTCTCTGGTGGTAATCAGCAAAAACTTGTTATTGCTCGTGAAATGGAAGAAAACCCAAATGTACTGCTTGTAGGTCAACCAACACGTGGGGTTGATATCGGTGCCATTGAGTATATCCACCAGCAGATCATTGCCAGTAGAGATGAAGGCAAAGCGGTTTTATTAGTCTCTGTAGAGCTGGATGAAATTCTTAGCCTAGCCGATAGAATTATCGTTGTTTTTGACGGGTCTATTGTGGGTGAAGTCAGTGCAGAGCAAGCCGATGAGAAGACGCTGGGTCTAATGATGGCAAACATCGTTCCTGAGCATCTAAAAGAAAACCAAGAACCCCAAGGAGAAGTATCATGAGTCAGGTAAAAGTTCCTGCTTGGGTAACCGTTGCACTGCTACCTGCCATTAACGTTTTAGTTGCGTTCTTGGTTTCCGCCCTACTGTTTATCTATATAGACATTAGCCCAATTGATGCGGCTAAAGTCATGTGGACGGGGGCATTTGGCTATGCTGAAGGCTTTGGTTATACACTTTACTATGCTACCGGTTTTGTCTTTACTGGTCTTGCCGTTTCTGTGGCATTCCACGCCGGTTTATTTAACATCGGTGGTGAAGGTCAAGCTTATATTGGTGGATTAGGCGTAGGTTTAATCTGTTTGACACTGGGTGAGTATGCACCTTGGTATATTGTTTTCCCATTTGCCATTCTAGCAGGTGGTCTATTTGGTGCAGCTTGGGCGTTCATTCCAGCTTATCTTCAGGCCAAACGTGGTTCACATATTGTAATCACCACCATTATGTTCAACTTTATCGCCGCCTCTTTAATGGCGTACTTGCTGGTTGACGTTCTAAAACCTGAAAATACCATGGCAACAGAAAGCCGTGTATTTGCCGTAAGTAGCTGGCTACCTAAGATGCACGAGATACTGGCGGTAGTTGGTATCGAAATGGCTCCAAGCCCGCTAAACCTCAGTTTCTTCTTCTCTTTAGTATGCTGTGTGTTTGTATGGCTATTTATTTGGCACTCTCGCTGGGGATATGAAATTCGTTCTGTAGGTTCTAATCCATCGGCTGCAGGTTACGCCGGTATCAACTACATTAAGATTGTCGTTATTACTATGCTCATCTCCGGTATGCTTGCGGGCTTCTTTGGCCTTAACGTACTGCAAGGCGAGTTGCACCAGATAAAACTCAACTTTGTTGAAGGATTTGGCTTTACTGGTATTGCGGTAGCCTTGATGGGTCGAAACCATCCAATTGGGGTATTGCTGGCAAGTTTGCTGTTTGGCTTCCTTTATCAAGGTGGTGCCGAATTGAGCTTCGAATATGGTGTAGATAGAAACATCGTCGTGGTATTACAAGGTTTAGTTATCTTATTCTCTGGTGCACTAGAGCATATGTTTAGACCATCTCTTGAGCGTACCTACATTAAGTTGTTCGCTAAAACTGAAAATGGAGCGGCCTAATCATGTTTGAGACTATTATACTAATGCTTGATGCAACCATTCGTGTTGCAACGCCATTAATTCTCGCCTCATTGGCAGGTATGTTCAGTGAACGTTCTGGTATTGTTAACATCGCCTTAGAAGGTAAACTGCTTGCTTCTGCATTTGCTGGTGCCGCAACGGCTCATGTCACCGGCTCTGCTTGGCTTGGCCTTATGGCTGGTGTGTCTATCTCCATACTATTAGCGCTACTACACGGTTTTGCTTCTATTACACATAGAGGTGACCAAGTTGTTAGTGGTATGGCGATCAATATTCTTGCTGCTGGTTTAACCGTCACCTTAGGTCGTCACTGGTTCCATCAAGGAGGTCAAACACCTGCGCTATCAGGTAATGCCCGCTTTGCACCAATTGACTTACCATTTGCAAATGAGTTAGCAGATACCCCCGTTATTGGCTTACTCTATTCAGAGTTACTAAGTGGTCACTCCGCTCTTGAGTATTTAGTTGTACTGATAGTGCCGCTGGCATGGTACGCGCTCTTTAAGACCCGTTTTGGCCTACGCTTACGTGCCGTTGGCGAATCACCTTCTGCGGTAGATACGGCTGGTATATCGGTAGTTAAAATGCGTTATGGTGCCATGGTGGTCTGTGGTCTACTTGTTGGAATAGGTGGCGTTTACTTATCTGTCGCACAAACTGCACAGTTCATTCCTAATATGAGTGCCGGTAAAGGCTATATGGCTTTAGCCGCATTGATCTTTGGTAAATGGCGACCATTCACTGCTATGGGTGCATGTCTATTGTTTGGCTTCTTAGATGCTTTAGCTATTCGCCTGCAAGGTGTATCAATTGGAGATTTCCCAATCCCAGTTCAAGCTATCGAAGCCATCCCGTACGTATTAACAGTATTCTTGCTAGCCGGCTTTATTGGCAAGGCCATTGCGCCTAAAGCTGTTGGTGTTCCATACACTAAAGAAAGAGAATAACAGGTTATTAAGGACTTGCTCCTAGCCATTAAAAAAGGCAAATTCTCTCATTGAGAATTTGCCTTTTTATTATTCTATATTTACCTGATGAAAGCCGATGAAATCGGCTTTCATCTCAGCTTGTTATAAACTTAGTGCTCTCTTGTCGCTCTAAATTCAACTTCAGGAAAGCGCTCTTTGGCTAGGTTTAAGTTCACCATAGTAGGAGCAACATAAGACAAGTTATCGCCACCATCTAACGCTAAGTTAGCTTGGTTCTTACGCTTAAACTCATCCAGTTTCTTCTCATCGTCACACTCAACCCAACGAGCCGTTGCCACATTTACCCCTTCGTAAATAGCTTCAACGTTATACTCTGACTTAAGTCGCGCAACCACCACATCAAACTGAAGAACACCAACCGCGCCCACAATTAGATCATTATTTTGTAGAGGTCTAAATACTTGTACTGCACCCTCTTCAGAAAGTTGCACTAACCCTTTTAATAACTGTTTCTGCTTCAGTGGATCTTTTAAACGAATACGGCGAAACAGTTCAGGTGCAAAGTTAGGAATACCGGCAAACTTAAGATTTTCACCCTGAGTAAAGGTGTCACCTATCTGGATAGTCCCGTGATTATGTAAACCAATAATGTCCCCTGCAAATGCATTTTCTGCACGAGAACGATCACCGGCCATAAAGGTAACAGCATCAGAGATGTTAATCTGCTTTCCTAGACGAACATGGTTCATCTTCATACCTTGCTTATAGGTACCAGACACTATGCGCATGAAAGCGATACGGTCACGGTGTTTCGGATCCATATTGGCCTGAATTTTAAATACAAAGCCTGAGAATTTTTCTTCCGTTGCCGTCACTTCACGTTCATTGGCTTGGCGAGACATAGGCTGAGGAGCCCAACGAGTTAGTCCATCCAGCATATGGTCAACACCGAAGTTACCTAATGCTGTACCAAAGAATACAGGTGTAAGCTCACCAGAAAGGAACAGCTCTTGGTCAAATTCATGAGAAGCGCCAATCACCAGTTCAAGCTCATCCCTCAATTGCTCAGCAAGCTCTTCGCCAATGGCCTCATCAAGTTGTGGATTATCAAGTCCTTTGATAATTTTCTCTTCTTGAATGGTATGCCCTTGACCTGTGGCGTAAAGAATCGATTCATCGCGGTGAATATGGTAAACACCTTTAAACTCTTTTCCGCATCCGATTGGCCAAGAAACGGGAGCACAAGCAATTTTTAATTCGCTCTCAACTTCATCTAACAGCTCCATTGGATCTCGAATATCACGGTCCAACTTGTTCATAAAGGTTACGATGGGCGTGTCACGAAGACGAGTAACTTCCATTAATTTTCTGGTACGATCTTCTACCCCTTTTGCCGCATCAATAACCATCAAGCATGAATCTACTGCGGTTAATGTACGGTAGGTATCTTCCGAAAAATCTTCGTGTCCCGGAGTATCCAAAAGGTTAACCAAGCACTCATTATATGGGAATTGCATAACAGAGGTAGTCACCGAGATACCACGCTCTTTTTCCATCTCCATCCAGTCTGACTTTGCGTGCTGATTTGAGCCACGCCCTTTTACGGTACCCGCTGACTGAATCGCTTGTCCGAAAAGAAGTACTTTTTCGGTAATGGTTGTTTTACCCGCATCCGGGTGAGAAATAATAGCGAACGTTCTACGCTTGGAAACTTCGCCTATAAATGGACTATTTGACATGTTATTGAATCTTCAGTGATGACCACAGTTAAGCGCCCTTTTTATTGCGCACTTATCGTCTGTTATAGAATTTCGCAGGATTATATCAGGTCTTAACCAGTTTTACAGAATTGCTGTTACTTTGCGCTAATCAAAGGGCTTTTGTTTGCTTAAATGGTGATAATTTTGCTACCTGATCTCAGCTCGAGATTGTTAAAGCCTCTCTGCACATTGTTTAGCGTCTATTTGTGTTGCTAAGTAATGCATACAACTTATGATTTAAAATTAAGAGTATGTTGACTTTTTTACTCTCGAACTGAGGGTTTAAAATGAAGTGGAAAAGATGCAGGTGATGTTTCCATCACCTCATTCTGCTCTATTTGAATGCAATACCCTTGCTATCAAAAAGATGACAACGACGAATATCGAAGCCAAAACTGACTTGATCACCTCGTTTATGATTAAAGCTCTCACCACATTGAATAATGACCTGTTGTTCACCGCTGTTCCCATACACATACGATGTTCCACCAAGACACTCAATGACATCAATGTCGATATTAATAGCCATGTCTCCCTGCCCATCTTCAAAAAAGTGCTCTGGACGAACACCGAGTGAGAGCGTATCACCAACGGCTACACCCTTATTTGTTAACGGTAAAGTTAAACTCTGCCCATCCACTAACGTTACCGAAGTGCTTTCAGAAGTCACCTCATTCACCTGCACCGTTAAGAAATTCATCTTTGGTGAACCGATAAAACCGGCAACAAAAATATTATCTGGATAGTTGTATAACTCTAACGGAGAGCCAACTTGCTCAACATGGCCATCTTTAAGTACCACAATCTTATCTGCCATGGTCATCGCTTCAACTTGATCATGGGTGACATAAATCATGGTATTACCCAAATCTTCATGCAGCTTAGATATCTCTATCCTCATTTGAACACGCAGTTCAGCATCTAGGTTAGAGAGTGGTTCATCGAATAGAAACACCTTTGGTTCACGAACAATAGTTCGACCAATAGCCACACGCTGGCGCTGCCCACCTGAAAGTTGTTTAGGTTTTCTATCAAGTAGCTCTTCAAGCTTCAATATTTTGGCCGCTTCACTCACTCTTTGTTCAATGTACTCTTTCGGTGACTTTGCCACTTCCAAGCCAAAGCTCATGTTCTCTTTCACCGTCATATGTGGATACAGCGCATAGGATTGAAACACCATTGCAATACCACGTTCACTCGGTTGCTTGTTGTTTACCACCTGACCATCTATAGAAACTTCCCCCGCCGTCACCTCTTCTAATCCAGCGATCATGCGAAGTAACGTCGACTTACCGCAGCCTGATGGCCCCACAAAAACGACAAACTCACCATTCTTTATTTCAAGATCGACGCCATGAATTGTTTCTATATCACCATAACGTTTAACTACTTTGTTTAACTGTAAATCGGCCATCTTCTATTCCTCAATAATTCTTGTTATTTAACTGCGCCACTTGTCACCCCACCAATAAATTGTTTCTGTAGCATCGCAAACACAGCAACAACAGGCGCAGCAGCTAGGAATGAAGCGGCCATGGCTCCTCCCCAATCAGCGTTATTTTCGTTTATGTATCTAAGTAATAGTCCTGGGCCTATCGTTCTATTCTCTTCCGAAGTAATAAGAGTCATTGAGTAAAGTAAATCATTCCATGACCACATAAAGGCATAAAGCATTACCGTGATAAAAGCCGGGAAAGAGATTGGCATAACAATTTTTATAAATATCCTCATATTACTTGCCCCATCGACTTTTGCCGCTTCAATCAGCTCATTTGGTAGCTGCTTAAAGTAGCTATACATCATGTAAGTACTAACAGGTAATGCAAAAACAATATAAGAGATGGTCAAGCCAATTTTGGTATCTAGCAGTCCAACACTTTGTAGCATGGGATAAATGCTAATAAGTAATACACCAAAGGGAAACATCTGCGCAGAGAGAATCAATAACATCAATGGCTTCTTAGCCGGATAATCAAACTTAGCAAAACTATATCCTGCCAAAGCCGCCAAAACAGCATTCAAGGTTGCTGACGCTGTTGAGGTCAGTAGGCTATTTTTAAGTTGTAACAATATATCGCCACCAACAATGGCATCAATAAAATGCCCAAAGTAAAACTTAGCTGGAAACATCGTCGGATCAGCAAGATAAAGTTCCGAGTTTGCTTTAAATGCACTACTCAATGCCCAATAGACAGGAAAAAACAGAAAAAATGCGATAAGGGTCAGTAGAGAGATAAATCCTACCTTCGCCTTTAACGAACGTAATTCAAACATCAATTAGTCCTCTTTAAATAAGCTACGAAGATAGAAAACAACCAACGGCATCAGAGTAAACACCCAAAGCACACCAATCGCTGACGCCATACCTAGATCCCAGTTCTGGAATGCTTGACGGAACACCTCAATGGATAAAACTGAGGTTGCTCTCACTGGCCCACCGCCAGTCAACGCATAAATGATGTCAAACTGTTGCAGGTTCCCTATCATGCCTAGTGCTCCTGTAACAAGAAATACAGGGCGAAGGTGAGGTAAAATTAACTTACGAACGACTAAGAAATTACCGGCTCCATCTATTCGCGCAGCTTCTATCTGTTGGTAATCCATCCCCTGCAAACCGGCTAAAAAGAAAGACATAAATAGCGGAATAGATATCCAAGCTCGAGTCATTACAATCGCTGCCATAGCACCAATGTCATTAGATAAAAACTGAATATTTTCATCAATGATACCGACACTCGCTAACAATACATTTGCCACACCATACTTGCCATTTAGCATCCAAGCCCAAATAAATGCGCTAACTGTACTTGGCAATATCCAAGGTAAAAGCGTCATAGTGCGAAACACTGCCCTACCTCGGAAATCCTGATACATCATCAATGCCCAAGATAAACCCAATACCATAGTAAGTGCCGTTGTTAACACAACGAATATTGCGGTTGTTAACCAAGAGCCCAAGACATAGGGGTCGGTCAAAATATTGGCAAAGTTATCAAAACCAATAAAGATAGGTTCAGTATCAAAAATAGTATATTGATAAAGAGACATAGACATGGCATCTATAAATGGGTAGAAAACCATTACCATAAATGCAGTCAATGCTGGAACCAAAATTACGTAAGCAAATTTACGATCACCATGTTTTAAACTATTTGCCGAATGTTGAGCTTTCGTTTTATGGTGATTAGATGCCATATCCATTCTATGCGCCTCTTACTTCATTGCTCTCTTAATACGACTTGCCATCGAAGCTGCTGCTTCCTTAGCGTCTTTTTGACCAAGAATAACCGACTGCACTTCTTCGCTTACCACGGCAACATAGTTCGCGCTATTCTTCAGTGGTGAAAGTTCGTTTCGTTTAGGTATCCCCATTGATGCATTCCAGTTTACGATATAGCTGTCTTGAGTCACTTCTTGAGCGCTTCGTGCTTCATAAGTTACCGGAATCGCTCCCGCTTTCTGGAAATAATCGATCTGCACTTGCTTGTTCATCGATAATGTTTTGATTAACTTAGCGGCAGCGCTATCAGAGCTGATATTACCCGCCACTTTTGCAGCATCACTATTCAACATAATGAGCAGGTGTCCCCACTCCATAGAGTGTGACTGCATATCCTTTGTTAATGTTGGCGTCTCAATAGGGTAAACATATTGATCATACTCTTCGCCCATTCCTGAAAAGTCTCGAGCAAACCCGCGTGCAACGGTGGCATCAAAATAATAAGCGGCATTTTCCTGCCCAAACATACGACGGGCAGCACCACGGTCAACATCCAGTGAAGCCAATTTCTCATCCACCAGCATTTTCATAAAATTCAGTGTGTTAACAGTGGCGTCCGAATCAATAGTTACATTGCCTTGCTCATCGAATATTGACCCGTTATGTGCCCAAAGCCACAGTTGGAAATCACTAGAGATAAGATTGCCACCTTTCGTCATCATTGCGTAAGGAGTGCTCTCTGGGTAGGCTTCTTTTACTTGCTTTAGGGTAGAAACAAATTCGTCGATCGTTTCAGGCGCTACGGAGATGTTTTTCTCCTGCAGCATTTTCTTGTTTGCAACTAAACTTATTGAACCGATATTCCAAGGCATACCATACTGCTTGCCTTTATACTTTCCTGCCGCTAATACCGATGCAGGTATATGCTCTTCAAGAAACTCCTTACCGAATACATCATTAAAATCTACTAAATTTGGCAATTGCGCGAAGGTAGGCAGCCACTTTGCCGAACTTTGAAATACATCTAATGGTTGCTTGGTTCTTACTCTTAAGTAGACATTTTTTTGCATGTCTCCCCAAGAACTAGACAGTACTTTTACATCTTGATCAGATTCTGCAATAAGCGCATCAACAATAGGTTTATTACTAGGCTCAGCTGTTACCCAGTTTAAAAATGTCACTTCAGATGCAAATGCACCCGATGATGCCGCCAGCAATCCTGCTGATACACATAGTTTTAACTTATTCATAGTTACCTCAATGTAGAGTATAAGTGTTGTTCCTGATTGAGAGAGATCTATATAAATCTAGCTGAAATGTAGGGTATCAAATAAATTCACTCCGTCTCTATATTAGAGACACTAATATCTTTACCTGAACTCATCAATATCGAATTGAGAAAAGTTTGATAGGGCGCACAAGTTCCCTCCAAATCGTTCCTTTCTCTGTGACATCCACAGTTTCTTATAAGGGTATGGTCTTACAAAACTCATTCAGACGCGGGTTTACAAGGGCTTGGTCGCATTATTCCATTGAGGTATTGGTATGTCGATCACAATATCTTAGAAAGACATTGCGATCTTAACCAACTTGAAATAATATTATTTTGTTTCTAATAAAGAAACACGGTGGATTAACGTGATGGATAATAGCATTCTAACTGGATAGCATGCTGGCAAGTACTTCTAGTCTCTGTAGCTTATTTTGCGTTTGCTCGGTGGTAATTCCATAGAAGCCCGCAAATGCTAAAGCAGCCTTATCTGCAGACTGAATAGGAACAGCCATTGAAAGCTCTCCGTCAGAATGATTTAAGAAAACATGTTTATCTGTACGCATTTTTTCAATCAATGGACGTATAGATTGCAAGCGATCTTCACCTAAGAGTTGTGTCAGTTTTTCATTGCTGTGCTCAGCCAATAAACAGATACCAATAACCGAATTTGTTGCTGGCTGAATTTTGTAATCAAGAAGTGCTTCATATCTGTCTTGGCCGGGTTTTGAGTGGTAGAGATACACCACTTTATCTTCCCATAAGACACCAAGCGCAACGATATGATCATGTGGTGCGATGTTTTCTAGCACCGTGATTGATTTACGAAATAAGTTCGAGCTCCGCATAGCTTGGGCACCTAAAGCATGAATGCCTGAACCAGGGAGATAGCGTCGCTTATTATCTTGGGTAGTCAGTCCAATTGAAGCCATTGTCATGAGTAGTCGATTGACTTTGCTTGGATTCATATCCAGTTGCCTTGCCAACTCTCTGCATCCTAGTGGCTCATCACTTGATGCGAGATATTGTAAACAACGTATCCCATCAATAAGGCTTTGATTTGGCTGTGAAGACATATGTATTCCTGAAAGTTGATTGGCTTTTTACAAAATAAAACTAGAGGCTTAAGAAAGCAACATGGATATTTATTCGTACGACTCGCAAAGAGAACTTAACCAGCTCGAACGTTCTTTCGATTTAGTAGTCGCTGGAGGTGGATTAGCTGGTATCTGTGCTGCCATAAGCGCTTCAAGAAATGGTCAATCTGTAGCATTAGTTCAAGATCGTCCTGTACTAGGTGGCAACGCATCAAGCGAAGTTAGGTTATGGGCTCTTGGTGCAACTTCTCATATGGGCAATAACAATCGATTTGCCAGAGAAGGCGGTGTTATGGGCGAAATCTTAGAAGAAAACCTATATCGAAACAAAGAAGGCAACCCAGTTATATTCGATATGATTTTACTCGACCTAGTTAAAAAAGAAAAAAAAATTGATCTTTTCCTCAACACAGCGGTGTTTCAAGTCTCTCATACAGACAGTGACGAGGGGAGAACAATACACTCTATTTCTGCATTTAATGCCATCAATGAAACGCAGTACACACTTAGCGGAGACATGTTCTGCGACTGTACTGGAGATGGTATCTTAGCTTACCTTTCAGGAGCAAGCCATCGAGTTGGTGCAGAAGAGAGCAGCGAGTTTGATGAACGAATGGCACCAGATGACAGCTTCGGCCAGAAACTGGGACACTCAATCTACTTTTATACCAAACATGTAGCGGAACCTGTGACCTTTACAGCTCCCGATTTTGCCTTGAAGGACATCACCGAAATCCCACGCTACAAAAAACTCTCCTCAAACCTAAATGGTTGTGATTTATGGTGGCTTGAATGGGGCGGCAGATTAAACACCGTTCATGATAGTGAAACTATCAAATGGGAATTATGGAAAATCGTATGGGGGGTATGGGATCACATTAAAAACAGTGGCCATTTTCCAGAAGCAAACAATATGACGCTTGAGTGGGTAGGGTTAATTCCCGGAAAGAGAGAAAGTCGTCGCTTTATCGGTGATTATCTATTAACTCAAAAAGATATTATCAATCAGATCGATCATTATGATGCAGTAAGTTTTGGCGGTTGGTCAATCGATCTTCACCCTGCTGATGGTGTGTATAGTAAGCATGATGGCTGCCGACAATTTCACAGTAAAGGCACATACACCATCCCTTACCGGACTATGTACGCTAAAGATATCACTAATTTATTTCTTGGAGGCCGAACACTTTCAACCACACATGTAGCCTTTGGTTCGACAAGAGTAATGTGTACATCAGGACAAAATGGACAAGTAATAGGAGAAGCAGCGGCGCTTGCCAACAGGCTAAAACTTCCCCCTGCTGATTTAAGTAAACCAGAACATATCAATACGCTTCAACAACAATTGATTAGCAAAGGTTTTTATATACCGAGACTCTCTTCTACTACGCACTTTTCCGGAACCATTACCGCATCTTCAACCTACCAAGTGCAATCTGTTAAAAAGAATGCCGGCTATCGGCAGTTGGCAGAAAGCCAAGCATTGATGCTACCCATAAAATCAGGAGAGCAACTTCCCGATATCACCTTGGCCATCACTGCGGTTAAAACGACAACACTTAAAGCGCGTCTTTTGACTGCGACTAAACCTTTCAATCATACTCCGGAGATAGTTAATACGGGTCACGATATAGCTATTGAAAAAGGGGATAACGAGTATGTATTATCGTTCAATTACATCTCACCAATAGATCAATATCTCTTTATTAAGCTGGAAGAGAACCTCGATCTTGCTATCGCCAGTTCAACAACAGAACTGCCGGCTATTTTGACAGTATATAATACGGTTAACCCAAAAGTCGCAAAACAACCCAAGCAGATTGCCAACGGTGATTGGGGAGTAGATGAATTTGAATTTTGGTTACCAAAACGTAGACCTAACAAATACTTACCAGCATTCAAATTAAATAGACCATTACAAGCATACGCTGCTGAAAATATGCTTAATGGCCAATTACGCCCAAATGATCACTCTCATGCTTGGGCACCAAGTGAAGAAGATCGTAATCCAACCGTAACTCTAACGTTCCCTTCTCCAACCACTCTCGATCATATAACCTTGATGTTCGATAATGATTTTGATCACGCGATGGAAACCGCTCAATGGGGACACCACGAAAATGTATCTCCTAACTGTGTCAAAGATTACGATCTCTATATTGATGGCCAACTGTATAAGCAAGTGAAAGGTAATCACCTCTCTACCAACCTGCATCAGATTGAACTCTTAAATCAAGTTCAGTGTATTGAAATAAAGATACATAGCACTCATGGAGGATTGGCTTGTATCTATGCGCTGCATTGCCACTAGTCTCTTTCTTCTACTCATTCTTCATAAATGACGGCGACTCTCTCCAGGTCGCCGTTATTTTACTTATTCTCTCTGTTGCAAATGATCTTTCTGGCTAATTATTACCATATCATTATAATGTCATTATCATTTAATTAGCACTTGAGTATAAGCTGTGTTTGCTATCATCGAAGCCCAACAAAACCATTTATTAAGCAAGAAATTCTGGATTCGCAATCTCATTTCCGGTGTTATTGTTGGTGTGGTCGCGCTCCCTCTTGGAATGGCATTCGCTATTGCTTCTGGGGCTAAACCTGAGCAAGGCATTTATACTTCGATCATTGCCGCTATTTGTGTCTCTCTATTTGGCGGAAGCAGAGTTCAAATTGCGGGTCCTACCGGGGCATTTATTGTCGTTCTATCAGTCATTACCAGTAAATATGGCATCACAGGCTTACAGATAGCCACCATGATGGCTGGGGTCATCTTGCTACTGTTTGGCTTTGCAAAAATGGGCACGGTCATTAAATTTATCCCTGCTCCGGTAATCATTGGCTTTACATCAGGTATTGGCGTCACTATTTGGGTGGGTCAATGGCAAGATTTTTTTGGTCTACCTTCCGTCTCCGCTGAGTTTTTCCATGAACGACTCATGCTATTATTCAAAGCGTTGCCACTGTTCGACTCAGCCACAACCTTGCTAGCGATCACCTCTCTACTATTGGTCATTTACAGCAATCGAATACCGCTAATTAGAAAAGTACCAGGGCCTTTGGTTGCGCTGGTCTTTGCGACTGTCATTCAGTATCTATTTCAGTTCGAAACGATAAAAACCATTGGCAGTGCATTTGGGGGAATACCACAAGGTTTACCAGAGTTTTCTTTTCCCGAGATAGAAGGGAAGCAGATTATTCAGTTAATTGGTCCAGCATTTACTATCGCTATGCTGGGTTCCATTGAATCTCTTCTCTCTGCTGTTGTCGCTGATGGTATGGCTGGTACAAAACATAACTCTAACCAAGAACTTATTGGACAAGGGTTAGCAAACATTATTGCGCCTCTATTTGGCGGGTTTGCTGCAACAGGCGCCATTGCTCGAACAGCAACCAACATCAGAAATGGTGGTAATAGTCCCCTTTCAGGTATCATTCACTCAATCACGTTGATTCTCATCTTGCTGGTCCTTGCTCCATTAGCGGTACATATTCCTTTGGCAACCCTCGCTGCTATCCTATTTGTTGTGGCTTGGAACATGAGCGAGGCCGGCCACTTTATCCGAATGGTTAAACAGGCTCCTCGTGCTGATGTTGTGATCTTGCTAATCACCTTTAGCTTGACGGTTTTTTCCGATCTCGTTGTCGCGGTCAATATTGGCGTAATACTCGCAACTTTGCACTTTTTAAGACGCATGGCGAGTAGCGTTCAAGTTACGCGATCCTCCTCAGTTAGTTTAGATTCATCCCTGACCAAATTAGGAATCAACGCTGTTCCTGAAGATATGATAATTTTTACTCTAGATGGGCCATTTTTCTTTGCCGCGGTAGATAAATTTGATCATGCCCTAGCGGACACACATACCGACCCGAAAACAGTTGTAATCGACTTACACAGAGTTCCTTTTATGGATATCACTGGATTGCAAGCACTTGAAAACAGCATCATCGCGCTGCATAAACGTCATATTAAAGTTGTGCTAGCAGGAGCAAACAATAGAGTGGCGGGGAAATTAGCTAAAGCAGAGATAATTTGCCTATTGGGTGAAACAAACTACTTTAGCGATGTAAATTCAGCGGTTAGTTACTTACTTTCGGATTCTTAACCTGTGTTGGCAAACCATAATCAACACCATGTTTATCCAAATAATCACGAATTAACTGTCTAACGACTTGAGAAGGCGTCACGTCTTGAGTGGCACAGAGTTGCTCTAAGGCTTGCTTCTTATTTGGGTCAATTAGTACCGTCAATCTTGCGCTTTTTGTTTCCATAACTCATGGTTCTCTAGTTCAGAAAAAGATGATAATGCTATTATCATTAAATAATATGTCAATTACTAGGGTCTGTTGACCTTTCGCGATGATTCTAAAGCTAAAAAAACAGGTAACTCATAATAATGGCATCTTCTTTACCCTGTTTACATGGGTAATAATTTACTCGTCGATCAACTTCATTAAACCCAAGCGATTCATACAACTGAAATGCTTTGTTATTGCTTTCTCTTACTTCCAGCCATGCACTATCTGCTTTAGCGTTTTGGCAAATGTCGAGAAAATGCTCCATTAAGCAACGTCCAAACCCTTTACCATGTAACAAGGGATCCACCGCCACATTTAGTAGAGTCACTTCCCCCACAATATTTTGCGCATAAAAATAGCCAATCAACTGTTCACCATCCAGCAGCGCATAGTGACAGGCACCACGGCTATTGAGATTATTAATCATGGATTGTGTCCAAGGATGTGAATGGGCGGTCTGTTCAATACGCCAAACCGCATCTAGATGCGACTCGGCTAAAGGGGAGATATTAATGGTCATATTTACAAATTTGTTGCCATAACTGGCGTCTCTGTTGTGTATTTCCTTGAATGTCAGCTAATAATGGCGAACTAATAAGGTTTACCCCTTCTAGTTCAATGGCTTCCCCTCCGGAAAACCAAATCCAGTCAAGTGACTGTTTGCCTAAGTAGGGCATCTGGTTAGGGAATAGATGCAATGACTGATCTAAAGTCAGTCCCATACTTTTTAACACCCGTTCAAACAGCTCTGCTAGTTCACCTTTTGGCTTTACTGCGGATACAAGCAGTAATTTGCACTCTTCTGGTAATACTATTGACTCTGCATGATAGCCTTCAAGTCGTTGAGGATGAATAACATCCCAGCGACTGATTCCCATTTCTTGCAGATATTCCGCCTCACTTGATAACATAACTAAAGCTCTGAAAATTCCGGACAATACTCAATTAAACCTTGTTTGCCTTGGCAAGTACCTTCCGCTAACTCGATCATTTGAAAGTACCCTTGAGGAACATCCCAGCGACAATGCATGTTATAGCTCTCTGCATCAACAAAGCCAAAACGACCATAGAATGCAGGATCGCCTAAAACCGAACAGGCGGGGTAACCTAACTCAAATAGAGAGTCAAAACCTTCTCTAATCAACTTGCCTGCAATGCCTTGTTTCCGATACTCAGCCTTAACAGCCACTGGCGCCATTCCCTGCCAACCAATATCTTCACCATCGATCAATATAGGAGTAAACAGCAGGTGCGCAATGATTTCACCTTCATCACTGCATGCAACAAGCGATAGGGTAAAACGGCTATTCTCACGCAGTGACATAACCAGTTTAGCTTCCGCATCCGTATCAAACGCGGCCTCTAATAGACTATTAATTGGCAGAATGTCTGCTGGTGCTTCAGTTCTGATAAGCATTTGTGGCTCCATCATTGGTTAGTTCTGGGTGAACACCTTTATACACAAAGTCGGCCAACTGATTCAGCAATAGAGTCAACCCTTTCGGAAGGGCATCTAAGTCCACACTATCCATCAAGTTCTTCACTTCCAAACCCAATTCAGTGTCTCCTTCAATGCTTAAGCGTCGTTGAAAAAATAACGTATCAGGGTCTTCTTTTCGACCGGCAATCAATACCAAATCATTTAAGTTACCGCAAAAGCTCACATCATACTGTTCAACGGATTCAGAAACCAAAAGCTTCTCATCTTGGTAGCTAATAAACCAATCAAGTGATAAGTCGCTAATGGATACTTTTAACCATTTGTCTTCAAGAAACTCAAAATCACCATCTTCTAGTGACTCACGGAAAACCTGCTTAAGTCCTTCCAGTAATGCTTTATTTTGTATGGCATTCGGTAATAATTGGACTGGAGATCTCAAAAATTGTGCAGCATTTTGCACTAAATGGGTTCGAATCTTGTTTAACACACTAAATATCCGTTACCTTGTTTTGTCGTTTCGCCATAATAGTGGATATCGCATCAGAATTCCTGTTATGTATCAAAAAAGAATCGCTATAATACTGATAGCTTTCACATCTGATGTATCAAGGTTATAGTTATCAGGCTATAGTTTATAAAATAAGCAACATATTTAGTATGAAATCGGTAGAATTTTAATGCCAACAACGCAGTTACAACAATGGTTTGCCAAACTGACTGACAGCAGTCCGTTTCTCTTTGCCATTTTAGACAAACAACACAACTACAGTAACGTTAACCAGCGTTATTGTGAAATCGCGGGACTGTCTAAAAACGAGCTAGTTGGCATGAATGACTCTTTAGTGCTCGGTGATAAATTTTATCAATCGCTAAAGCCTTTCTATGATAAAGCCCTTCAGGGTGAAAATGTCGAAGCAGAAATCATTTTAAACGACGATGAACACGAAACCAGCCTGCATTTTAGTGTTTCCCCTATCATCATTGATGATAATGTAGAATCGATAACCTTCCATGCTATCGACACTTCCGAAAAACAGATTATCGCCAAATCTTTAGAAGAGTCTGAAAGTAAGTTTTCTGTTTTATCTGAACTGCTTCCTGATGGCCTCATACTGATTGAAAATGACACGATTATTTCGGCTAATCCGATGGCCGTTCGTTTGCTCGGTTTTAACGAAAATGAAGAGTTGCTTGGAGAACAGATCAGTCGATTATTTATTGATGAAAAAACCAAGACCGTATTTGCTCGCTCTTTATCGTCAATTTTAGAGAAAGAGATCATCACCTGCTTAACCGGTGCTCGTTGTGGCGTTGAACGAAAAGTAACCCTGAGAGCAGACAAAATTACGGTTCTAGGTAACCAGTCACAAATCATCATCATTGAAGATGCAGATAGTGAGGTTGGCGGCGTTCCTGACGATAAACACGACTCTCATTACGACTCCTTAACGAAACTGTATAACCGATTTGGCTTCACTCGACGTTTAGAGCACTTTATCGACAACGAAACCCCTTTGGTTATGTTGTATCTAGACATTGATAATTTCAAAAATATCAATGACTCTCTTGGTCATCATATTGGTGATAAAGTCATCAAAGAAGTCTCAGCACGCTTGCAACGGTTGCTACCGGCAGAAGCGATTCTTGGTCACCTTGGTGGTGATGAGTTTGGACTGATCGTGCCAAATCCAGAGCACAACAAAGCGGCAGAATCCTTATCGGAAAAAATCATCTCTTTAATTAATCAACCGTTTGACCTTCACCACTTTAGCAAGCGGTTAGCCTGTTCTATTGGCGCTGTCAGTTATCCGAGAGATGGTAACGATGCGCGAGTGTTGCTACAAAATGCTGATACTGCCATGTATGAAGCAAAAGATCGTGGTCGTAACCGATTAATTAATTACCATGATCAAATGAACAAAGAAGCTCGCATGCGCTTATGGCTAGAGATTGAGTTACAAAAAGCCTTGCAGCAGAATGGGTTAGAAGTTTGGTACCAACCTAAAGTTAATGCTCGTGATTTCAGCATTAATGGTGCAGAAGCGCTGGTTCGCTGGAAGCACCCGATTGAGGGCTATATTAGTCCAGGTGCGTTTATCCCTGTCGCAGAAAGAGCCGGGCTTATTGAGCACTTAGGCCGCTCGGTAATGCGGGAGGTATTCACCACGGTTAAACGCTGGAAAATTCAAGGTATTTTGCCCGGTAGAGTCGCCATTAATTTATCTCCAGAGCAGTTTGGTAACCCAAAGCTTATTGATTATATGGAAAAACTACTGCGTACCACAGAGCTAGACCCAAGTTGCATCACCTTTGAGCTGACCGAAAGTGCGGTGATGAGTGATAGTGAGCACACACTACAAATGCTAAACGCCATCAAAAAACTAGGTTTTGCTCTCTCCATTGATGACTTTGGTACGGGCTACTCATCACTCTCTTATTTGGCGAGATTCCCTATTGATGAGCTCAAGATCGACAGAGCCTTTATCAACGATATTGATAAGCTGCCAAAGCAGGTGACGGTCATTGAAAATATCATAAACTTAGGGCGCTCTTTGGATCTCTCTGTTGTCGCTGAAGGGGTAGAGACTCGCCAGCAAGCCACCTTATTGTCCAATTTGAACTGCCATTCTATTCAGGGTTTTCATTTTCATCGACCACAACCTAAACATGAAATCGAAGAATTACTGGCACAAAACCGCCGACATAAAAACTAATTGACGATTTTTCCAGCACATATTCAATTTTCCTGAGGCAGAGTCAACCAAACCTGCCTTACATCAACTTTTCCGTTACGAATCCTCAATAAAATGCCAACACTAAACGACTTTAAATAACATGGTTTGAGTTTATGGAGCTTTTATGTCCTGCGGGAAATTTGCCTGCCCTCAAAACAGCAGTAGATTGTGGTGCTGATGCTGTCTATATCGGTTTTAAGGATGATACCAATGCGCGTCATTTTGCCGGATTAAATTTCACAGGAAAAAAACTGGATCGCGCAGTTGAATATATACGCGATCACAACAGAAAACTTCACGTTGCCTTAAATACATTCGCTCATCCAGATGGTTTTGACCGCTGGACAAAGGCGGTTGATAATGCCGCATCAATGGGAGTTGATGCTTTAATTGTTGCCGATATTGCGATTCTTGAGTACGCAGCCAGTAAGTACCCAGATTTAGAGCTGCACTTGTCCGTTCAAGCATCTGCAACCAATATTGCCGCCATTGACTACTACTATCAGAATTTCAACGTTAAACGTGTTGTACTGCCAAGAGTGCTTTCCATCCATCAAGTAAAACAGCTGTCGCGAAACATTCCTGACCATGTAGAGTTAGAAGTGTTTGCTTTTGGCAGTCTATGCATTATGGCGGAAGGACGGTGTTACCTCTCTTCTTACATGACAGGAGAATCACCCAACACCGTTGGAGCCTGTTCTCCAGCAAAATACGTTCGCTGGCAAGAGACAGATGATGGGCTTGAATCGAGACTAAATGACATATTAATTGACCGTTATTCAGCGGGTGAAAACGCGGGCTACCCAACACTGTGTAAAGGCCGTTTTGATCTTCATGTTGATGGAGAAGACAAGCGCATTCATGCACTAGAAGAACCCACGAGTTTAAATACCTTATCTTTGTTGCCTGAACTATTTGCTGCCAATGTCGCTTCCGTGAAAATTGAAGGTAGACAGCGAAGTCCGGCTTATGTAGAGCAGGTCACCAGAACATGGCGAGCCGCCATCGATCACTATTTAGCCAACCCTGATAGCTATCAAGTTAAAGCTCAGTGGGACAACGCACTGGCAAACGTATCAGAAGGGACCCAGACAACACTCGGTGCGTATCACCGTAAATGGCAGTAACGGAATTAAGTATGGAAAACGAAATGAAATACGCACTAGGCCCGCTTCTCTATTTCTGGCCGAAACAGGATGTTGAAGACTTCTATCAGCAAGCACAACACTCCAGTGCCGACATAATTTACTTAGGGGAAGCCGTATGTTCAAAACGCAGATTGATCAAACCTAAACAGTGGTTCGATATCGCTAAAGAGCTTTCCGCTTCGGGAAAACAAGTGGTCCTCTCTACAATGGCACTTCTTGAGGCGCCAAGTGAAGTCAGTGCGATGAAAAAGTACATAGACAATGGTGAGTTTGCCATTGAAGCTAACGACGTATCGGCGATACAGTTGGCTTCTGAGAAGAAAGTCCCTTTCGTTGTTGGCCCTGCGGTGAATGCCTACAATGCACAAACCTTACGCTTATTTGTAAAACAAGGAATGATTCGCTGGTGTATGCCGGTAGAACTTTCTCGCGAATGGTTAACGCAAGTCGCCACAGAATGCGACTCGCTCAATATCAGAGATAAGTTTGAAATTGAAGTGTTCAGTCACGGCTATCTTCCCCTAGCCTACTCCGCTCGCTGTTTCACTGCACGAGCAGAGAACCGACCTAAAGATGAGTGTGAAACTTGCTGTATTAAATACCCAACGGGTTTGCAAGTAGCAAGCCAGGAGGGACAATCGGTCTTTAATTTGAACGGTATTCAGACGCAATCTGGTTACTGTTACAACTTGATCAATGACCTCGACAGCATGAAAGGATTGGTTGATGTGGTTCGTTTAAGTCCGCTAGGCTTGGATACCTTTAGCAAGGTTGATCAGTTTAAAGCCAATGAAGATGGCAAACAAAAACAAGCGTTAGAGAATCGTCACTGCAATGGTTACTGGCACCAACTTGCTGGATTAGATGTGAGATAGCATAAAAACGCGTAAGTGGGCACCTTGCTCACTTACGCTTGCTGTATCGAATATCCCTTTACTCAAATTTAGTTTACTTCTGATACCTTACTGTACCCATTTTCGACACTGCTAATGTTAGTAAACTCCCGTCTAATCATCCAGATAATCACAATACTTAGGGCAATATTCGAAAGCGGATAAGCAATCCAAACACCCACCAAGCCAAAGAGGTACGGCAGGGTGAATAGGAAAGGTATCTGTACCGCCATATTCCCAATAGTCACAAACATCGCTTTCTTGCTCTGACCAACCGCTTGGTAATATGCCCCTGCAACCACAATAAAGCCATCCAAAAACAGGGCAAACATATGCAGTCGAATACCCAGTGTCGCTTGTGTCATTAACTCAGCATCTTCAGAGTTAAACACTGCGATAATTTGCTCTGGATAAATGTTCAATAAAAGAACAAAGGCAATGCCTAATAAAACAGAGCTCCACGCAGCTAAATTAAACAGTTTGGCTACCGCCTCGCGATTTTTGCCACCATGATTAAAGCTCACTAATGGCTGCATACCGTTAGCGATCCCTTCTACTGTTAAGTAGTAAATGGTCACTACATAGCCAATAATGGCATAAGCGCCGATCATCACAACATTACCAAATTGAGTAAACATCCAGTTGTGAACCGCTACCATCGCTGAACCGTAAAGGTACATAAAGAAACTTGAGAGACCAATACTGCAAATTTCAGGTAACTCCTTCACTCGAAATGAAAGAGTGGCAAGGGATAATCTCATTGTGGCATAGCGGGAGAAGAAATACCCCACACCCATTAAGGTCACCACGAACTGTGCCATTGCGGTCGCGATAGCGGCCCCCTCTAACTCCCAGCCCATGACGGCAATAAACAGATAATCAAGAGCAATGTTCACGACAGCCCCTATGATCATCAATACGGTGGCAAAGTTTGGACTATTATCATTTCGCAGTAGAAAAGGGATCGCAATTGAGCCAAGTGAAAACAGGCTGCTGACAATCAATACGTCGATATATTGCTTAGCGAGCTGGAATACTTCCCCTTCAACTCCTTGCGCTAACAATAAACTATCGGCGTACTGCCACAAAAACAGCGAGAGCACAGGAAACAGTAGAAATAGAAAAATAAGACCAGTACTGAGTATACTTTTCGCCTTATCCTTATTGCCTGCACCTTGATTAATCGACACTACCGCTCCTGTGCCAACACCAACCATCATTCCTATACCCAACACGGCACCAATAATTGGCCACGCCACATTTATCGCAGCCAATCCATCCGCCCCTACATATTGGCCAATGAAAATCCCGTCTACGACCTGATACAAACCATTCACCAGCATTGCTGCAACAGTAGGTAACGTATATTTTAGAAACTGTTTAGTGATCGTTTTAGACATAGCTTTACTCTCATTTTGTTAGCAATGCTAACTATATTGATATATTCGCCATGATATGGCGTACAGTGATTTCTACTTAAGCATTTTGTTAAAGATGGCAACGAACTCTGCTACCTCTTCTTTACTCACTTTCGCTTCCAGTTTTCGTGTAATCTCTGTATGTACAACATCTTCCAGCAATAAACCGCGCTGAGCTTTTTCGGTCAAAATAACACGCTTAGCACGAGCATCTTCTGGGCAAGCTATTCGCTTTACCAGCCCTTTCTTTTCAAGTCTTACCACCATATTTGACGCAGATGGTTTTGCCACTAACATCTCTTCCGCTAAGTCAGTAATTCTTATCGGTTCATTGGCATACTGAATCACTTTTAAATAATCAAACTCATTAAAACTTAGCATCGCTAGAGGATCATCAACTTTTGATAATAGACGCCACTCTTTCGACATAAACCGTTCAAGTTTAATTAAACTCTCTTGTAGACTCATTTTGCATCCATTTAGTTAGCAAGGCTAACTATTTTAGCTGAAATAATAAAACACGCAACAAAAAAAACGCTGGATTATATCCAGCGCTTCACTCTACTCTTTCGGCTATTTCTATTATTCAGCCGCTAGCTGCTCTTCCCGAACCTTGGTAAATATACGTCCCAACTCAAGGAAGGAGTATCGATGCTCTACATATTCGTAGACATTGAATGACAATGCCAATTTATATAATGCGATAGAGTCCGCATACAAGCCATCAAACTGGTAACGCTTCGCTAGGTAAAAATAGCTTTCCGTTAGTCTCTGAGCAAGAATCACGTTGTCTCTGGTTCCATCAAGCACCGCTTTAAAAGTTTGCTGCTCAGTAATTTCGTTAAGCATAATTGCCACCAATACCCATCCCCATTCGTCATTTCGGTCATCATAACGAAGCTTGAGATCGGCAAAGGCTTTTTCAGAAGATTTTTCTCTCTCAATGATATAAAGCCAAAGTGCTCTAAATGGGTCACCCGGATCATCATTATAGTGAGAGCGAATCTCTTCTAAGGCAAGGTCGATACGGCCACCGTAATACAAAGCAATGGCTCTATTACGCTCTGCATACTGATTGTCAGGGTCTAACTCTAATGTCGAATCAAACGCTTCATAGGCGGCATCAAACTCGCCAACTTGGGTAAAGTAAACACCTAGCATATTGAAAATATCAGGTTGAGCTGGATTTAAACTTAGTGACTGATTAAAGTCCAATCGAGCAAGATCCCTTAACCCTGCGGCATCAAAGTAGCTACCACGCTCATAAAACATTTTCGCTTTCACATCATTAGATAAGTCTTCACGCTGTAAAAGTTGAGTGAGTCGAGCAATCTGTACTTCTTGCTGAATGCTTGCCTGTAATGGAACCGCCATCGGAGGATATACCCACTGACTGCTTGTCGGATTGTTAATAGATGCACAACCTGAAAGAGCAACTAACAAACCAAACACAACGAATTTCAACCATCTCACTGACATATATCTCCTTCGACCCATAAAAAAAGGGCAACATTTCTGTTCCCCTTTATAACACGCTTTGTAACTAATTAGCTACAGATGCAATAGTAATCTTATTCAGCTTCAGGTGCTTGTGGCGCTTCTTCTGCTGGTTTTTCTACTGCTTCTTTCATACTTAGACGTACACGGCCTTGGCGATCAATTTCTAGTACCTTAACTTGTACTTCTTGACCCATTTCCAAGTGATCAGCCACTTTCTCAATACGTTTATCAGCAATTTGAGAAATGTGAACCAAACCATCTTTACCCGGTAGGATAGTAACGAATGCACCAAAGTCTGCAAGACGTGCTACTTTACCCGTATAAATACGACCAACTTCAACTTCTGCAGTGATCTCTTCAATACGACGAATAGCTTCTTGTGCTGCTGCACCTTCAGTAGCGGCGATTTTGATCGTGCCGTCATCTTCGATTTCAATAGTTGTGCCAGTCTCTTCAGTTAGAGAACGAATAACTGCACCACCTTTACCGATAACGTCTTTAATCTTCTCTGAGCTAATCTTCATAGTATGAATACGAGGAGCAAACTCAGAAATATCTTCGCGAGCACCAGAGATAGCTTCATCCATTACAGATAGGATGTGCTTACGTGCACCTTGCGCTTGGTTAAGAGCAATTTGCATGATCTCTTTAGTGATACCTTCGATCTTGATGTCCATTTGAAGTGCAGTAATACCGTCATTAGTACCCGCTACTTTAAAGTCCATGTCACCTAGGTGATCTTCATCACCAAGGATGTCAGAAAGAACAACAAAATCGTCGCCTTCTTTAACAAGACCCATAGCGATACCCGCAACAGATGCTTTGATTGGAACACCTGCATCCATAAGAGCAAGAGAAGTACCACATACAGACGCCATTGACGATGAACCGTTAGATTCTGTGATTTCCGATACAACACGTACTGTGTATGGGAACTCATCAACAGAAGGCATTACCGCTGCAATACCGCGCTTAGCCAGTTTACCGTGGCCGATTTCACGACGCTTTGGAGAACCAACAAAACCTGTTTCACCTACACAGTATGGAGGGAAGTTGTAGTGCAGTAGGAAGTGATCTTTACGCTCACCTGTTAGCTCATCAATGATTTGAGCATCACGCTGCGTACCTAGAGTAGCAGTCACGATAGCCTGAGTTTCACCACGAGTGAATAGAGATGAACCGTGTGTACGTGGAAGAACACCAGTACGTACGTCTAACGCACGAACCATATCTTTCTCACGACCATCGATACGTGGGTTACCAGCAATGATGCTACGACGTACAACAGTTTTCTCTAAATCGTGGAAGATAGTGTGGATTTCTTTCTTGTTTGCTTCCGGATCTTCAGCAAGTAGAACGTCGTTTACTTCTGCAGCAATATCATGAATGCGGTCGTAACGAGCCATCTTCTCAGTGATTTGGTAAGCTTCAACAAGCTTAGCTTCTGCTAGTTCAGTAATCTTATTTACTAGAACTGTGTTCTCTGCTGGCGCTTCCCAATCCCATGCTGGAGTATTAACTTCAGCTTTGAATTCGTTGATGGCATTGATAACAACTTGTTGTTGTTCATGACCAAATACTACCGCAGATAGCATCTCTTCTTCTGTTAGGTTGTCTGCTTGAGACTCAACCATAAGAACAGCACCTTCAGTACCTGAAACAACAAGATCAAGCTTAGATGTTTCAAGTTCAGTGTTGCTTGGGTTAAGAACAAGCTGACCATCGATGTGACCTACACGTGCAGCACCGATAGGACCGTTAAACGGAATACCTGAGATTGCAAGAGCAGCTGAAGTACCGATCATTGTTACCATATCTGGTTGAACATCTGGGTTTACAGACATTACTGTGGCAATAACTTGTACTTCGTTTTTGAACGAATCAGGGAAAAGCGGGCGAATTGGGCGGTCGATTAGACGAGCCGTTAGTGTTTCACCTTCAGAAGGACGACCTTCGCGCTTGAAGAAACCACCAGGGATTTTACCTGCTGCATAAGTGCGCTCTTGGTAGTTAACGGTAAGAGGGAAGAAGTCTTGACCTTCTACCGCTTCTTTTTTACCTACAACCGATACGAATACTGCGGTATCGTCCATAGTAACCATAACTGCTGCAGTAGCTTGACGTGCAATTACGCCTGTTTCGATAGTAACGGTGTGGTTACCGTACTTAAATGTTTTAACGACTGGATTCGCGAACATTATATTTCCTTATTTCAAAGCTATTTATTAGCTTCGATTATGAGTTAATAACTCAAAGCAATACTCATCGCGACTAGTACAAATCGACTCTATTCAAGCTAAAGTGAATATTGCTAAATAGATTTGTAATAGTCGCGACCAAGTGGCCGACATCTGTGACAGTATTACTAAGAATTTCTGATAGCGTCATTTCAACCTACTTAGGTCAAAATTGACGTTGCATAGTATAAACTACTTAAACGGTATACCCAAGTAACTTAAAGGGGTTAGCTTAAGCCAACTTAATACCAATCTAGATAAGTAATCATCCAAATTATTAAGCAATAAATAATAAAAAAAGGGAGCTAAAAAGCTCCCTTCTTCAACAAACTTATCTTAGCGACGTAGGCCTAGACGTTTGATTAGGTCTTGGTAACGCTCTAGGTTTTTACCTTTAAGGTAATCTAGAAGCTTACGACGACGAGAAACCATACGTAAAAGACCGCGACGGCTGTGGTGATCTTGTTTATGGTTTGCAAAGTGACCTTGTAGGTGGTTAATAGAAGCTGTAAGTAGAGCTACTTGAACTTCTGGTGAACCTGTGTCGCCTTCGCCTTGTGCATATTCTGCTACAATAGCTGCTTTTGTTTCTGCATTCAGAGACATAAATCTCTCCTAATAAGAGTTAGTTTAACACTGTGCCGCCAATCTCTGATTCAGCCGACACGAGGAGCGCGCATTCTAAGGGGTTCACCGATAAAATGCAAGCAGGATTTACTCCTGCTCTTGATCTCGAAAAACAACTAGGCGCTTAGGAGCCACTCTACCATCGTCATCGATTTCACCGATGCCGATAAAGGTCTTCTCTTCACCGCTCGTCATTCTAACAACACCATCTAAAGGCGCACCAAACACCTGCACGGGCTGTCCATGCTGGATCATATCCGTCAGTTCAGCTATGAGGTTAACCTCAGGCAGATCTTGTACCGCAGAATCCATTGGCATAAGTAATGGGTCTAGCAGCTCTCTTGGGGCAATATCTTCTTCTCGTGCTTTTTCTAGCAAAGCTTCTAGTTGCTCTAATGTCACCATTTTTTCATAGGGATAATTAGATACACCAGTACGACGTAGATAAATTACATGAGCACCACAGCCCAGCATTTCACCAAGGTCATCAACGATAGTTCGGATATAGGTCCCTTTAGAACAATGGACATCCATTTCAACTTCACTGCCTTCGAAACGGACCAGCTCAATACTGTGAACGGTAATTTTACGAGACTCACGAGGAACCTCTATACCTTCCCTTGCATACTCATACAGGGGCTTACCCTGATATTTGAGAGCAGAGTACATAGAAGGAATTTGATCCGTTTCACCGCGGAATTTAGCGATACAGCGTTCGAGTTGGCCTCGATCCACTTTTACTTCACGAGTTTCCACCACTTCACCATCCGAATCAGAAGTGTTGGTACGCTCACCCAGCTTAGCGATAACCCGATAACGTTTATCGGAATCGAGTAGAAACTGAGAGAACTTTGTCGCTTCACCAAAGCAGAGAGGAAGCATACCGGTAGCAAGAGGATCAAGCGCGCCGGTATGACCCGCTTTCTCTGCAAAGTAGATACGCTTTACTTTTTGCAGTGCATCATTAGATGTTATGCCCGTAGGCTTATCTAGAAGAATAACCCCATCAACAGGGCGACCTTTACGACGACCTCTGCGACCCATTACTCTTCGTCCTCTCGACCAGAATCTTTCGCTCTACGCTTATCATCACTGATCACTTCACTTACAAGGTTAGACATACGCATACCTTCAACAAGTGTATTATCGTAAGTAAAGCGAACCTCTGGTGTTAAACGCAGACGAATACGCTTACCCAAAATCATTCGAATATGGGTTTCATGCTCTTTTAACGCCTCAAGGCTTTTCTCTGGAGTCTGCTCACCAACACACAGGAAGGTAACAAATACTTTTGCGTAAGCAAGATCACGAGAAACTTCCACATCTGAAATGGTAACCATACCAATGCGAGAGTCTCTTACTTCACGTTGCAAAATCAACGCAAGTTCTTTTTGTAGCTGTTGCGACACACGTTGTGTGCGACTAAATTCTTTTGACATTTCTTTTCTCATTATAGAAAGAATGGGGGGCGCTATGCCCCCCATGGTGTATTTAACAACCTATTACCGATACACAAGATGTGTAGCAGATAATGTCAGTTATGTTGATTAATCAAGCGTACGCTTAATTTCAACCACTTCAAATACTTCAATCTGGTCACCAACACGAACATCGTTGTAGTTCTTCACGCCGATGCCACATTCGTAACCGTTCTTAACTTCCTGAACATCATCTTTAAAGCGACGTAATGATTCCAACTCACCTTCGTAGATAACGACGTTTTCACGAAGAACACGAATTGGATTGTTGCGCTTAATTAGACCTTCAGTAACCATACAACCTGCGATTGCACCCAGTTTAGGTGACTTAAATACGTCACGCACTTCAGCAAGACCAATGATTTCTTGTCTGAATTCTGGCGCAAGCATACCGCCCATGGCTTGTTTCACTTCATCAATCAATTGGTAGATGATGGAGTAGTAACGTAAATCTAAGTTTTCCGCTTCAATAGTGCGACGAGCTGAAGCATCAGCACGAACGTTGAAGCCAAGGATGATTGCATTAGATGCCGCCGCTAGTACAGCATCAGTTTCAGTAATACCACCAACACCTGAACCAACCACACTTACTTTCACTTCTTCAGTTGATAGCTTGTGTAGAGAGTCAGTAATCGCTTCAACAGAACCCTGTACGTCAGCTTTCAATACTACGTTCAACTCAGCAACTTCACCCGCTTCCATGTTAGAGAACATGTTTTCAAGTTTCGCTTTCTGTTGACGAGCAAGTTTCACTTCACGGAATTTACCTTGACGGTAGTTCGCTACTTCACGTGCTTTACGCTCATCACGAACAACTGTCGCTTCATCACCAGAAGAAGGAACACCAGATAGACCGATGATTTCTACAGGGATAGATGGGCCTGCTTGAGTGATCTCTTTACCATTTTCATCGCGCATTGCACGAACACGGCCATACTCTTGACCACATAGTAAGATGTCACCTTTGTTCAAAGTACCAGACTGAACAAGAACCGTTGCTACTGGACCACGGCCTTTATCAAGACGAGACTCAACAACAACACCTGACGCCATACCATCAGCAACCGCTTTAAGCTCTAGGACTTCAGATTGTAGAAGAATCGTTTCTAGCAACCCTTCAACATTGGTTCCTTCTTTAGCAGAGATGTGAACAAACATGTTCTCACCGCCCCACTCTTCAGGAATAACGTCATATTGAGCAAGCTCATTCTTAACGTTGTCAGGGTTAGCACCCTCTTTGTCAATCTTGTTTACAGCAACAATTAGAGGCACTTCAGCAGCTTTGGCGTGCTGGATTGCTTCAATTGTTTGTGGCATTACGCCATCATCTGCAGCAACAACAAGAACAACGATATCGGTAGCTTGAGCACCACGAGCACGCATAGCGGTAAACGCGGCGTGTCCCGGAGTATCTAGGAAAGTGATCATGCCGTTGTCAGTTTCAACGTGATAAGCACCGATATGCTGAGTAATACCACCCGCTTCACCCGAAGCAACGTGTGCTTTACGGATATAATCAAGTGTTGATGTTTTACCATGGTCAACGTGACCCATGATAGTAACAACTGGAGCGCGAGGCACTGCATCTGCTGTGTCATCACGATCAGACAGTACCGCTTCTTCTAGCTCATTCTCTTTACGTAGAACAACACGGTGTCCCATTTCTTCAGCAATAAGCTGTGCTGTTTCTTGGTCAATAACCTGATTAATAGTCGCCATAGCGCCCATTTTCATCATGGTCTTGATGACTTCGGTTCCTTTAACTGACATCTTATTCGCCAGTTCAGAAACAACGATAGTTTCACCGATCACAACATCTTGCTTAGCCACTGTTGCTGACTTATCAAAACCGTGCTGCATAGAAGTTGGTTTCGCTAACTTACCTTTACGACCTTTACCACGTTGGTTTCGACCACCGCGAGCTTGGTTGTTTTCAGCTTTGTCTGCACCAGCCGCTTTCTTTTTACGCTTGCGACGACCCGCCGATGCTTTTGCATCCGCTTCATCTTCTGCTTCACGCGCATAAGTAGAAGTGGTTACGTGATAATCAGAAGACTCTTCACGTTCTTTCTTCTTCTTCTCTTCTTCTGACCAGCGTTCTTGGTTCTCTTCCGCTAACTTGCGAGCTTCTTCAACAAGCTTAGCTGCTTCTTCTTCCGCTTTTCGTTTCGCTTCTTCTTCTTGGCGACGTTGAAGAGCATCCGCTTCACGCTTAGCTTCATCTTGTTTCGCTTTTTCTTTAGGATCTGTCATTGGCTCTGCTTTTGCTTGAGCTTCACGTTTTGCTTTATCAGCTGCTTCACGCTTGGCTTTTTCTTCAGCTTGACGTTTTGCTTCTGCATCACGTTTCGCTTTTTCTTCAGCTTCACGTTTTGCTGCTGCTTCCGCTTCACGTTTTGCTGCCTCTTCTGCTTCGCGTTTTTCAGCTTCTTCAGCTTCACGCTTGGCTTCTTCGTCAACGGCGCTACGTTTTACGTATGTACGTTTTTTGCGCACTTCGACTTGTACATTCTTACTCTTACCGCCGCTCGCTGCAACACTTAATGTGCTGCGAGTTTTACGCTGTAGTGTCAGACGAGTAGGCTGAGCTTCGCCAGTCGTATCGCCATGCTCTTTTTTAAGGTGAGCGAGAAGATGTTGCTTTTCTTCATCTGTAACATTGTCTTTGCTGGTCTTTTTCATCCCAGCATCAGCAAGTTGTTCTAATAAGCGCTCCACCGGCGTTCCGATTTCATCACTCAGTGCTTTAACTGTAAGTTGCGTCATTACGCTACCTCCTTGCTGAAATTATTCTTCGTCACCAAACCAACAGATATTACGCGCAGCCATAATTAACTCGCCCGCTCTCTCATCTGATAAGTCATCGATACCTTCTAGGTCATCAATACCTTGGTCTGCTAAATCTTCTAGTGTAACAACCCCTTTGGCTGCTAACTTATATGCCATTTCGCGCTCAAGACCTTCTAATGCTAGTAGATCTTCCGCAGGCTCAAGGCCTTCAAATGACTCCTCTTGCGCTAAGGCAAGTGTGGTTAGTGCGTCTTTCGCACGGCCACGCAATTCTTCAACGATCTCTTCGTTCAAGCCATCAACTTCTAGTAACTCGCTTACTGGAACGTAGGCAACTTCTTCTAGAGTAGAGAAACCTTCTTCAACCAAAAGCTCAGCAAAATCTTGCTCGATATCAAGATACTTCATGAAGTTCTCAATAGAGGCAACAGACTCTTCTTGGTGCTTCTTAGCTAGGTCTTCAACCGTCATAACATTCAGTTCCCAACCGGTAAGTTGAGAAGCAAGACGAACATTCTGACCACTACGGCCAATCGCTTGTGCTAGGTTATCGGCTTCAACAGCGATATCCATTGAGTTGGTGTCTTCATCTACGATGATAGATGCAACATCCGCTGGAGCCATTGCATTGATAACAAACTGTGCTGGGTTATCGTCCCAAAGCACGATATCAATACGCTCGCCACCAAGTTCGCCTGATACAGCTTGAACACGTGCGCCACGCATACCAACACATGCACCCACAGGGTCAATACGACGGTCGTTCGTTTTCACTGCGATTTTAGCTCTAGAGCCTGGATCACGTGCTGCACCTTTAAGCTCAATCAGCTCTTCTGCAATTTCTGGCACTTCGATACGGAAGAGTTCAGTCAGCATTTCAGGCTTAGAGCGAGTAATAAATAGTTGGAAACCACGCGCTTCAGGGCGAACGGCATACAACAGACCACGAATACGGTCACCTGGACGGAAGTTTTCACGCGGAAGTTGATCATCACGCATGATCACAGCTTCTGCATTGTTACCTAGGTCAAGAATGATGGATTCACGAGTCACTTTTTTAACTGCACCAGTAACCAGCTCACCTTCGTTATCGATAAATTGTTCCACTATCTGAGCACGCTCAGCTTCACGAACTTTTTGTACAATAACTTGCTTAGCCGTTTGTGTTGTAATGCGGTCAAAAGTTACTGACTCAATGTCATCTTCAACGTAATCACCAACTTCAAGAGTTTCGTCTTCATACTTAGCCGCTTCAATAGAAATCTCTTTTGTTGGATTTTCTACTTCTTCAACAGCCATCCAGCGGCGAAAAGTATCAAAATTACCTGTTTTACGATCGATTTCTACACGAACTTCGATTTCCATTTCGTGTTTTTTCTTAGTCGCAGTCGCTAGTGCAATTTCTAACGCTTCAAAAATTCGCTCACGAGGAACAGCTTTCTCGTTAGAAACGGCTTCAACTACCGCTAAAATTTCTCTGTTCATTAATCTAGCCTCTTACTAGTTCTTCTCTCTAGGAGAACTAAAATTTAGGGATCAGGTTGGCTTTTGAAATATTGCTCAAAGCAAATTCTTCATCTTGTCCTTCCACAGCAATAACGATGGTGTCACCATCAGTTGATTGGATAACACCTTTCCATTTACGGCGGTTACCCATAGCCATCTTCAGAACAACACTGACCTCGTGACCAATAAATTGTTGATAGTGTTCAGTTTTAAAAAGTGGTCGTTCCAGACCTGGTGAAGAAACTTCCAAGTTGTATGCAACAGAGATGGGATCTTCAACATCAAGAACAGCACTTACCTGATGACTTACTTCTGCACAATCATCAACATTAATCCCATTCTCACTATCTATGTATACACGTAGTGTTGAGTGTTCGCCTGCGCGAATAAACTCTAATCCAACTAACTCATATCCTGATGCTTCAACAGGTGATGTCAGCATTTCAGTTAATTGTCTTTCTAAACCAGTCATTTAACCACTCCAGAAACAAAAAAAGGGCTCAGAGCCCAATCTAAATTCCAAGCAAAAATACCTAATAAACTGCAAAAACAGAAAATTAGATAATAAAAAACCCCGATAGTCGGGGTTTTTTATTGCTGGACCCTGATACACCAAGTAGCTTTATCAAATCTACTTAGCTCATAGTTAATGCGACTCTGTAAATCTACATTAGCTATGATTACTTGAAAATCAGACTCAGTGAGTAATGGTTGCGGGGGCCGGATTTGAACCGACGACCTTCGGGTTATGAGCCCGACGAGCTACCAAGCTGCTCCACCCCGCGTCCGACTGCCGAGCATTATACGCTCAACAGATTGATTTACAAGTTACCATCAAATTATAAACACGTTTTTTGTCAATATAATTTAATGGTGCCGAGAGAGGGACTTGAACCCTCACACCCTAAGGCACTAGCACCTCATGCTAGCGTGTCTACCAATTTCACCATCTCGGCATTTTAAGCGGTACGCTTACTGAGGAATTTCACTGCCTTTTTCTGCAGGAATTTCACTCGGTACTTCTGTAACTTGTTCCTGAACGACTTCACCTTGAGTAGGATCAACCCATACAGATTCGGTTTTATGTGTTGCTAAATTACCGAAAACTAAAGCTACAGCAAAGAATACTGTTGCACAAATTGCGGTCATTCGGGTTAAAAAGTTACCTGAGCCACCAGCGCCAAACACTGTGTTTGAAGCACCAGCTCCGAATGAAGCTCCCATGTCTGCGCCTTTACCTTGTTGAATCAACACTAAGCCAATTAAACCGGCGGCTGCTAACAGGTAAATCACAAGTAGAATGGTTGTCATTTTTCCACCTATGTTTCTAATCGTTTTGCTCGAGATTTCAGTTTCACTGAAAAAACAAGCTTCCTCCAGTATCGAAGGCCGAGCAATACTATAGGAATGCCTCGATACTGACAAGTAAAAAAAAGCAAAATCGATAAGATTTCGTCTAATCGGTCACTAAAGCAACAAAAGCCAGTTTTATTGCTTTGGTGACACGGTATTCACTCAAAATAGAGAGGCACTACACCTCAATAATATGCTTGTGTAACACTGGTTTAGCAGCAGGCTTTAACCGCATCGGCGATATCAAGAGCAGATTGTTGTACTAGTTGAGCGTCTTCCCCTTCAACCATTACTCGAATAAGAGGCTCCGTGCCCGACTTACGTAATAACACACGGCCTTTACTACCCAGCTCCGCTTCTACTTTCTCTACAGCAGCTTTTACTAAATCAGAGTCAATAGGGTTCGAGCTTCCTGCAAAGCGCACATTCTCCAACACTTGTGGATAAAGTGTCATACCTTCCGCCAACTCTTTAAGGCTCATATCGCTGCCAACTACCGATGCCAGTACTTGCAATGCTGCGACGATCGCATCACCTGTGGTCACTTTATCCAGTAAGATGACATGGCCTGAGTTTTCGGCACCAATCAACCAATCTTTCTCTTTCAGTAGTTCCATAACATAACGGTCGCCAACCGCGGCACGAACAAATGGAATGCCTAACTGTTTCAGACCATTTTCCATACCCAGATTAGTCATTAGTGTGCCAACAACACCACCTTTAAGTTCCCCTCTACGAAGAGCATCCCGGGCAATAATGTATGCTATTTGGTCACCGTCAATCACGTTGCCTTCGGCATCAACCATTATGATTCGGTCACCATCACCATCAAATGCTAAACCGAGATCCCCTTGCTCTTGAACAACTCGCTGTTGAAGAGCTTTAACATCAGTTGCACCAACACCTGCGTTAATGTTGGTGCCATTTGGTTCTACACCCATAGCAATGATGTCTGCACCTAATTCTTTAAAAACCGCAGGTGCAATGTGGTAAGTGGCACCATTGGCGCAATCAACCACTATTTTCAATTTAGCTAGATTTAGATTTTTAGGGAACGTACTTTTACAAAACTCAATATAACGGCCGGCAGCATCTTCCATACGAGACGCTTTACCTAGCTCGGAAGAGTCAACACAGACTAACTCTTTGTCTAATTCAGCTTCTATAGCCAGTTCAACGTCGTCGGGTAATTTTGTCCCTTCGGATGAAAAGAATTTGATGCCGTTGTCATAGTAAGGGTTATGCGAGGCAGAAATAACAATACCCGCTTCAGCACGAAAAGTTTGGGTTAAGTAAGCAATGGCAGGTGTTGGCATTGGTCCTGTTAATGTTGCTTTTAAGCCTGCAGCGGCAAGACCCGCTTCTAATGCCGATTCCAGCATATAACCAGAGATTCGAGGATCTTTACCTATAATCACTTGTCGTGTGCCTTGCTTAGCAAGTACTCGACCTGCCGCCCAGCCTAATTTCAGCACAAAATCAGGAGTAATAGGATACTGACCAACTTTACCGCGAACACCATCGGTACCAAAATAACGTCTTTTCGACATAACTATTTCCTATCTATTTCTTATTCTTTAACGTCATATCTACAACTTTCATTGCATCAATTGTCTGTTCAAAATCATGCACTCGTATAATATGAGCACCTTTTATTGCAGCGATAGTAGCACAAGCAATACTGCCTGCCATGCATTCTGCTGGTTTCTTGTTAAGAACATTGAAGAGCATTGATTTTCGTGACATCCCTGCCAACAAAGGCAAACCAAATGTCTCGAAGCTATCAAAGCTATTTAGCAGCTGATAGTTGTCTTCGAGGGTTTTGCCAAAGCCAAAACCGGGATCAAGAATCAATTGTTGACGCTCAATGCCAGCGTCCATACACGCTTCTATCCTCTGTTGCAAGAACGCTTTAACGTCGCTAATTAAGTTGCTATAGCTGGGATTAATTTGCATGGTATCAGGCTCTCCTTGCATGTGCATGATGCATGCAGGTACTTGATAATGCGCGACCACATCTAATGCTTCCGGTTGAGACAAGGCACGAACGTCATTAACCATATCGGCTCCTGCTTCTATTGCCTGTCGCATCACCTCCGCTTTGCTGGTATCTATGGAGATCCAGATATCGTACTTTTCTCTAATAGCACCAATAACAGCAATCGTTCGATTCAGCTCTTGTTCAAGAGAGACAGCGGGAGCTCCGGGACGAGTAGATTCACCACCGATATCAATAATGCTGACACCAGCTTCGACCATCCGTCCGGCTTGGGCAACAGCCCGCTCTACGCTATTAAACTGTCCACCATCGGAAAACGAATCTGGCGTCACGTTTAAGATGGCCATTACTTGAGGCTTATCCAGTTTAAGCGCTCTATTTTTCGATTTTATTATCATAAGCATACAAAAAGACCCCAGCATAGCCGAGGTCTTATTCTTATCTAGTTATTGCTTTACGCATCGCTGTCTTTAGAATCGCTCTCTGCTTTCTCTTCTGTTTTCACAGTAGCAGTTTTCTCTTCTTGCTCAGTTTCTGCTTTGGCTTCTTGTTTTTCAGGTTTCTGCATCGCTTCTTTTGCTTCAGCTTTTGCCTTTTCGACTTTAGCTTCTGCATCTGCGCTCCAACCCTGAGGTTCACGAATCTCTTCTTTACGCTCCATCAAGTCATCAATCTGACCAGCATCAATGGTTTCATATCTCATTAATGCATCTTTCATGGAATGCATAATGTCCATATTACTCTCAAGAATTTCTTTGGCTCGATTGTAGTTTCGATCGATTAGCGTACGAATTTCATCATCAATTAGCTTGGCAGTATCATCAGACATATGTTTAGTTTGAGTAACACTACGCCCTAAGAATACCTCTCCCTCTTCTTCAGCATAAAGAAGCGGACCAAGCTTCTCAGAGAAGCCCCACTGAGTCACCATTTTACGAGCGATATCTGTGGCTCTTTCGATATCATTAGAGGCACCAGTAGATACTTTATCTGCACCATAGATGATCTCTTCTGCCAAACGGCCACCATACAAGCTGGAAATCATTGATTCCAGATGCTGACGAGACATACTGATTCTATCTTGCTCAGGTAAGTACATAGTGACACCTAATGCACGTCCGCGAGGAATAATAGATACTTTATATACAGGATCATGTTCTGGTACTAAACGACCAACAATCGCGTGCCCAGCTTCATGGTATGCAGTTGACTCTTTGGTGTCTTCAGACATAACCATGGAACGACGCTCTGCACCCATCATGATTTTATCTTTAGCAAGTTCAAACTCAACCATAGATACATTACGCTTGTTACCACGTGCAGCAAACAGTGCTGCTTCGTTCACTAGGTTTGCTAGATCAGCACCTGAGAACCCCGGCGTACCACGTGCAATCAATGATGGTTCAACATCACCAGATAGAGGCACTTTGCGCATATGTACTTTTAGAATCTGCTCACGACCACGAACATCCGGTAAACCAACCACTACTTGACGGTCAAAACGACCTGGGCGAAGTAGAGCTGGGTCAAGTACGTCAGGACGGTTGGTTGCTGCAATAACGATAATACCTTCGTTACCTTCAAAGCCATCCATTTCTACTAGCATCTGGTTTAGAGTTTGCTCACGCTCATCATGACCACCACCAACACCAGCACCACGTTGGCGACCTACGGCATCAATTTCATCAATAAAGATGATACATGGCGCGGCTTTTTTCGCTTGTTCGAACATGTCACGCACACGAGATGCACCAACACCAACGAACATTTCAACAAAATCAGAACCGGAAATAGTAAAGAACGGTACTTTTGCTTCACCTGCAATTGCTTTAGCAAGCAAGGTTTTACCTGTACCCGGAGGACCAACCATCAAGACACCAGTCGGTATTTTGCCTCCCAGCTTTTGGAATCGGCTTGGGTCACGTAAGTAATCTACTAGTTCTTTTACGTCTTCTTTGGCTTCATCACAACCCGCCACATCAGCAAAGGTTGTTTTGATCTGCTCTTCGCTCATCATGCGAGCTTTGCTCTTACCAAAAGACATCGCGCCTTTTCCGCCACCTCCTTGCATTTGACGCATAAAGAATATCCATACGCCAATAAGCAGAATCATTGGGAACCAAGAGATAAATATCGTTCCTAATAAACTTTGCTCTTCAGGTGGTGAACCTTGAACTTTTACGTTTTTATTGATCAGATCATCAAGCAGCTTCACGTCATAGAAAGGCATATACGTTACGTAGCGTGAGTTATCACGACGATAGAATACGATTTCCTTATCGTTGAATTGCGCTTCACGAATTTGGCCTTGACCAACTTCTTGTACAAATGTGGTGTAATCGACTGTTCTGCCGTTACTTTCTCCAGGTCCAAAACTCTGGAACACCGACATCAAGACAACAGCGATTACCAGCCACAGAATTAAATTTTTTGCCATGTCACTCAAGGTGTCAGCCCCTCGATAACTAATTGTAATTAAAAGTAGAGTACTACAGTTTTTTCACTGTAGCTACAGTGTAGTGTTAACCTTTATAACCCTTTGCAACGATATAAACTTCTTTAGAACGTGCTCTGGATGAATCCGGCTTTCAAATTTTCACGACTTTACATAGCTCGCGTACATCTTAACGTATTGATCAAAGCCTTCACCTTGGAATACCTCAACCACAAAACTAACATCGCTAGCTAGAACTTGTCGACACATATCCAACGCAAGTTCGACTAAATATATAGCGCTTGGTTGATTTACCGACAATTCCCCTGCCATCTTAGGTGCCTTATCAGAGATAACAATATCAACCACTATCGGGTTGAGTTGTTTCTAACAAAGCTTCTAACACAGCATCTTCACGAAAGTCACCTTGCTGGAAACTCACCCCAGTGATTGAGTCTATGGGGTAAAATATCACACACAATAACTTGACCTTCATCACCGACTATCAGGGCTGCGTATTGTGAACACTCTGCTAGAGCCGCTCCCAAGTCAACAACCGACATATCCGGTTTAAGACGTTTATCTTTCTGCAAACAACTCATGCAACTTTAAAAATTACGCGAGATCGACAGCCTTTTCTCTTAGCTTCGCTGACATATTTATCACCGAAATGCTCTTTAAGCCAGCGCCCTGAACTTGCAGAATGTATCTGTTTACTCATTCTCATCTTAGTAGATGATGATAGCTCATCAAATAAAGTATGGTAGAAAATATAGTCTTCGTGATTAGATGGCGTTAAAATAGAGTTTTTCAACCCTAGAAACTGTATATCTTTTAAATTTTATTATAGTAAAAGATAATAACTTCCATCTACTTAAATATAATTGGCCGCGTAATGAAACTAAGCACCAAACAAAAACAGCATCTTAAAGGCCTAGCACACAACCTGAAACCTGTCGTGCTAATGGGCGCTAACGGACTAACAGAAGCTGTACTAGCGGAAATTGAAATTGCTCTTGACCACCACGAGTTAATCAAAATAAAAGTTGCCTCTGAAGATAGAGAAACGAAACTACTTATTATTGATGCGATTGTTCGTGAAACTGGCGCAGAAAAAGTACAAACCATTGGTAAAGTACTGGTTCTATACCGTCAGTCGGAACAGCGTAAAATCGAGATCCCTAGAAAATAGCAGGATGTCTAACAATAAAAAAAGACCACTTTCGTGGTCTTTTTTTATTGTGATAATCTGACATTTGCTTAGATATACTCAACCTTGTCGATTTCGTAATCTTTGTCACCGCCAGGAGTTGAAATAGCAACTTCATCCCCTTCCATCTTACCAATTAATCCACGGGCAATAGGCGAACTTACCGAAATACGACCCGCTTTAATTTCTGCTTCATCATCACCAACAATTTGGTAAGTCGATTCAGCATCGGTATCCAGATCAATCAAAGTAACAGTAGTACCAAATATAATTTTGCCACTGTTATCCATCTTAGTAACATCAATTACCTGAGCAACAGATAGCTTATATTCGATATCACGAATTTGTGCTTCACAGATACCTTGCTCTTCACGAGCCGCATGATATTCCGCATTTTCTTTTAGATCACCAAGCTCTCTCGCTTCAGCAATCGCTTCAGAAATAAGCGGACGACGCTTTAGTAACACATCAAGTTCATCTCGTAGCTTTTTTTCGCCACGAACAGTCATTGGGACTTTTTCCATTGTAAAAAACCTCTACATCCAATATTTACTTTGGACAAAATAAACCCGCTCAGGGCGTTGCTGAGTCGGGAAGATAGAATGGGTAATAATTTAGTCTAGTGTAAACAAAGATTCGAGCTTGGTCATCATTAATCACGTTTTGTATCACAAAAATCTCTCAATCCTCATTTCAATCAGCATAAAGCAAATATTTTCGCCACATTAATCATCTAAAAAAAACTAAATTTCTCTATTTTCACCCTTCACTTAGAAAAGCATTCAAACCTTTATATTTCAATAAGTTAATCCATATAAAAAACATAAAAAACAATGTTCGATAACGCCTTTTATATCATTTTACTAACGAGATTAGGAACTTTAACGGTACAAAGTGGTTACCGGAAAAATGCTGTTCCATTCGATTTCGAAGCAATAAGTATTTACACGAAATTAATTTTCGCATTTTTCAATAATCGTGAATAACAACAGTAAGTCACAGTAGATTAGGAATAACACAATGAAAAAAACATTTTTAGCTTTAGCAGTATCAGCAGCAGTAGTTGCTACTGGAGCAAATGCTTCTGACGGCAAACAAGATGGAAGCATCGAAGGTACAACAGTTTACAGCTCAAATGGAAACTCGTTGGAAATCGGTGGTCGTGCTGAAGCTCGCATGTCTTTAAAAGATGGCAAAGCTGCAGATAACTCTCGCGTTCGTCTAAATTTCTTGGGTAAGACACAGATTACTGACGGCCTATATGGTGTTGGTTTCTACGAAGGTGAATTCACAACTGCCGACAACGGCGGTGCAACTGACAGTAACAGCGACTCGCTAACAAACCGTTATGCGTACGCAGGTATTGGTGGTACTTATGGTGAACTTACTTACGGTAAAAACGATGGTGCACTAGGTGTTATCACTGACTTTACCGATATCATGGCTTACCACGGTAACTCTGCAGCAGACAAAATCAACGCAGCAGACCGTGCTGACAATATGCTGACCTATAAAGGCCAATTTAGCGATTTCGACCTAAAAGCAAGCTACCGCTTCGCAGACCGCATTGACAATGATCCTTCAGGCGAGTTCACTGAAAATGCAGCGGATGGCTACTCACTATCTGCCATTTACTCTATTGGCGACAGTGGTGTAAAACTAGGTGGTGGTTATGCTGAGCAAGATAAGAGCAATGAGTATATGCTAGCAGCATCATACCGTATTGGCGGCTTCTATATTGCTGGTAACTTTACTGACGGTGAAAAAGACTTTGATAGCGATCAGTACAACAACACTAGTGGCCTAAACGATCACTTCTCGGGTATTCAAGATTATCGTGGTGTTGAAGCAGCCGTTGCCTACAACCTTAACCAGTGGGTATTTACCTCAACGTATAACACAGCAGAAACTGATGGTTACACAACTGCAGATAACATTGCTGTAGATGCAACATACTACTTCAAGCCTAACTTCCGTGCATACGCTTCTTACAACTTTAACCTAATGGATAAAGATGACGTTGTAGCTTCATCAGCGATTGGTGAAATTGCAGCAGAGAACGAAATGGCTCTAGGTCTACGTTACGACTTCTAATTATCAAACCTTGCTATTCATTTAGCAGTCTAGATAACCAAAAGGCTCGCGTTTACGCGAGCCTTTTTACCATATAAACAACCTAAACAGAGCAACTTCTCCGCTCCGTCTAAAAGATGACACTTCACAGCGACAGCCTTACAGTTAACAGCAACTAAAAACTGATAAATACAGGCGAAAAGTCCACAGCGACTGGACAAACTCTAACTATTAAACAAATTAACCACCGTTCCGACAGATTTATGTGATTAGAAAGGAGCCTGATAGGGTAAATTGTGGTTATACTGGTACTCATGTCTAGTTACCTTAGTTTCAGTATGCGACGTCTATTATTAATACTACTGTCTGTTTTCTCATTCCAAGTATTCGCCTATTTCCCATTAAGTTACCTTCCGCAGGGTAGCCGCGTAGGTCTATCTGTTATCGCCAATAATCAGCAACAACTAAGTATTAATGACCAACAACTCTTTCCACCTGCAAGTACTCTTAAAATAGTGACGGCTTTAGCCGCTAAGCTTGAACTAGGCGATAACTTTCGATTTGCGACTCAGATAGAGCGTCACAACAGTGACGTTGTTATTCGCTTCTCTGGCGACCCCACACTCACCAGTGATGATCTTGATGCGCTTTTCTTGCAGTTTTCCTCTCAAGGAAGCAAAGAGATAAAAGGAAACCTGCTGTTAGATAACAGTGCATTTACCGGTTACGAGCGAGGTGTCGGTTGGCCATGGGATATTTTAGGTGTTTGCTATAGTGCTCCCGCTAGTGCCATTACCCTCGATAGCAACTGTGTTCAAGCGTCTATTTACAGCAAAAAAAATGGTTCGACTCGGGTTCACGTTCCTGCTCATCAACCTATTGTTGTCACATCAACAACCTCAACGGTCTCTAAAACCGAAATGAAAGAGCAACAGTGCGATCTTGAATTAACCACGTCGAACAATAACCATTATTTACTTTCAGGTTGTATGACTGAACGAAAAAAACCGTTACCGCTAAAATTTGCCGTGCAGGATACCAGCATGTATACCATCGCAACAATTAAGCGCTTAATGTACAAATACAATATTCGTTTATCTGGCGAGATATTAGTAAAAAGTAGCACTACGGGTGACATTATCGCGACTCATCACTCAAAGCCTTTGCCTGAACTTTTAAGTATTATGTTGAAAAAATCCAATAACTTAATTGCCGATAACTTAACCAAAACGATGGGCAAGCGCTTTTTTGTCCAAGCAGGTAGCTTTACTAATGGGACAGAAGCTATTAAGCAGATCATCTATAGTAAAACCAACATAAATTTAAACGATGCACAGCTAGCGGATGGCTCTGGATTATCTAGAAACAACCGTATGACTGTCAGTGATATGAGTCAGGTTCTCAATTACATTTGGAAAAACGACAAAGAACTTGATTTGTTGCAGCTGCTTCCTATTGCGGGAGAGAGTGGCACCCTTAAGTATCGACAAAGCATGCGAAAAGCCCCCATAAAAGGGCAATTACAAGCCAAAAGTGGCTCTCTTTATGGAAGCTACAATATGGCAGGCTATATGCTTGATAAAACAGGTCAGCCCAAAGGGACATTTGTACAGTTTATTACCGACTACTACATAGATAAAAGAGAGAGTGACGCAAGCATCACCCCTCCCATTTTTCAGTTTGAAAAGCACTTTTTTAACGACTTGGTTAATTTAAACCTAAGAAGTGGTTCGCTACAGTAAAGTAGATCCATATGCCGGAAATATCCACTACAGAGGCAAGCACAGGGCTCACTAATACCGCAGGGTCGAGCTTGCATGCTCGCGCAAGTATCGGCAATAAACCACCAATTACCGTAGATATAACCACCTGAATAAATAACGCCACAGCAATTGATATCGCAATACTATCAATGTCAAAGCCATTTACCGTACTTTGATTGAAAAAGAGCACTCGACCAATAATAACAACCGCCACCACAAGCGCTAAGCAAACAGCGATACGGCTCTCTTTCCAAAAAACATTCAACCACTGCCGCTTTTTAAGCTCTCCTGTTGCTAATGCTCGGATCACTAAGGTTGCAGCTTGCGATCCCGTATTGCCGCCTGCAGCCGCAATGACAGGCATATAAACCGCCAATAGTATTAACTGATTAAGTGTGTCTTCATATTGGGCAATGATCATTCCAGATACAATACCCAACAATGCCAACATCACAATCCAGCCAACCCGCTGCTTAACATGCTCCAGCACACCAGTGGTCAAATACCCTTTTGCCGTTTCGGCTTCAGAGCGGATAAAACCTAATTGATGGGCATAATGACGAGCGCGTTTATCAAACCCAGTGAGTTCTAATTGTTGAATAAGATGTTGTACATAATTGACAGAACAGTTTTCCAATATCCCTACAGCTTGCTCTATAGGCATCACTGAGAGTAAATGTACTTGCTGTTGCTCTTCATACTTAAGAAAAGCATTTTTCGCTGCCCCTATTTCATCATTTGAATATGGGCAAGCAGTTTCAATGAATATATTGTTCATTACCGTCATGGCAAATCTCCCGATTGGCTGTTGGTAACGACCATCAAGCGAAAAGCACCCAACTGTTTATTAAACAGTTATGCTTATATTTCACTGAGCAGGAAATAGGAGAAAAAAAAGAAGAGTTTGAAACGTAGTTCTTCTACCGGAAGGCAGAAGCGGAGTGCAACAATACCTAACGGGCTATTTTTCTCCCTTCATACTAGGAGGATGGTCGGTATTGTTCATAAAAATCTCCAGATATACTGCGACTTGCAGCGGGCTGAATTTTAACGGTCTAGAAGAAAATTTGCACGAAAAAAATGAAAAAAAAGAGCACTTTTTTAGCGCTCTTTTCATGACAATAAATGTGGCTGTAAATCTTAGTCTTAGCGTTTCACTTTAACCTAAAGTAACACGAGCAAATTTACGCTTACCAACTTGATATACCGCCGTTCCTTTTTCAGGAATCAGTTTGGTATCTTCTATCTTTTTACCATCAATTTTAGCTGCGCCTTGACGGATCATACGCATAGCATCAGAGGTAGAACTAACCAAAGCCGCATCTTTAAGTAGATTGCCAATGGCAATACCAGCATCAAAAGTAAACTCAGGCATTTCGTCTGGCATCGCCCCTTTTTGGAAGCGATTGATAAACTCTTGTTCAGCGGCATCAGCATCTGACTGACTGTGGAAGCGAGCAATAATCTCTTTTGCCAGCAGAATCTTAATATCTCTTGGATTCTTTCCAGCTTCTACATCTGACTTAAACTGCTCGATCTCAGCTAAAGGACGGAAAGAGAGAAGCTCATAATAGCTCCACATCAAGTCATCAGAAATAGACATGATTTTACCAAACATCTCACTTGGAGCTTCACTAACACCAATGTAGTTGTGAGCAGACTTGGACATTTTCTTCTCGCCATCCAGTCCTACCAACAGAGGCATCATCAAAACGCATTGTGGCTTCTGTCCATTGGCTTTTTGTAACTCACGACCCATAAGTAGGTTGAACTTCTGATCCGTTCCACCAAGCTCAACATCTGTTTCCATCGCTACAGAGTCATACCCTTGTAATAATGGGTACATAAATTCATGAATAGCAATAGGTTGCCCACCAGCATAACGCTTTTTAAAATCGTCACGCTCTAACATACGAGCCACAGTCTGATGAGAAGCCAGCTTAATCATACCCGCAGCACCAAGTTCATTTAACCACTCAGAGTTAAACTGAATTTTAGTTTTGCTTGGGTCAAGAATTTTGAATACTTGCTGTTTATACGTTTCGGCATTCGCTAACACGTCTTCTCGAGTTAACGGCGGACGCGTGGTGTTTTTACCTGATGGGTCACCAACCATACCGGTGAAATCACCAATCAAAAACGTCACTTCGTGACCAAGTTCTTGAAACTGGCGAAGCTTGTTAAGAATAACAGTATGACCAAGGTGAATATCTGGTGCTGTCGGATCGGCACCCAGTTTAATTCTTAAAGGTCGGTTCTCTTTTAACTTTTCAATCAACTCTGCTTCAGGAATTAGCTCTTCTACACCGCGCTTAATTTCAGCTAAAGCTGCTTCAATACTCGCCATTTCTGTTTGCTCCCACGAATTTGGCAAAAAATACTATCCGCACATCTTACTTGAATAGCTATGTATTTTGAAACCAGTTAGACTCTCCTATTGTCTTTTTTCACTAATATTTAGCAAAGATTGAACATGCTCTCGACTTTTTTACGTCTGCCACTTATCCATCGAGCACTGATTGTGCTGATTTCAGCATTGATCACCGTTGTATTGTTCTTGCCAGATAGCTCTGATTTAACTAAAAATCAGTCTACACTTGCAGTGGGTAAACTCTATCCCGTCACGATTAATTTTGAATCTTTAGATATTCACAATTCCGCGCTACCAAAATCGACTGTTCGTTGGGAAAAATACAAAGTTGCTTCAGGAGAAAGTGCAGCCGTACTCTTTAAACGTATTGGATTAAGTGCAAGGCTACTTCATAACTTAATTAACAGTAATAAAGATATCAACAACCAGCTCACTCGTTTGCGTGTGGGTGAAGAGCTGTTATTTGGGTTTGATGACAATCATCAACTGCTGCAAATTAAACGTGTTATCACACCATTTGAGACATTTCGAATCACCAAGTCTGGCGATACATACACCAGTGAATTTGAGAAGAAAACCGTCAATATTCAGTACAACTACACTGAAGCAGTGATTACCTCTAATTTCTGGAATGCTGCACTCTCTGCCGATCTCACGCCAAATCAAACGATGGAACTGGCGGGAATTTTTGGCTGGGATATTGATTTTGCATTAGACATTCGCTCAGGAGATAGTTTTAAAGTTCTCTATGAAGAAAAAATAGTCGAAGGCGAAATAATGGGCAGAGGCAAAATTATTGCCGCAGTGTTCACCAACCAAGGTGACACCTTTAAAGCCATTTTAGATGATAAAACTGAAAACTATTATGACGAAAATGGTCGCGCTATGAAAAAAGCATTTTTGCGTTCTCCTATCGATTTTCGTCGTGTTACCTCTAATTTCAATCCTCGCCGCCGTCATCCAGTTACGGGTAAAGTCGTCGCCCACCGAGGTACCGATTACGCAGCGCCAGTGGGCACACCTATTTGGGCAGCAGGAGACGGCATCGTCGAGAAGTCAGGTTATAATAAGTACAATGGTAATTACGTATTTATCCGTCATAGCAATACCTATATCACCAAGTATCTGCATATGAAAAAGCGCTTAGTCAGAAGTGGACAAAGAGTCAAACAGGGACAAAGTATTGGCACTTTAGGCGGCACAGGGCGAGTAACCGGACCTCACTTGCATTACGAATTCTTGGTTAACGGTGTGCATAAGAATGCTCGTACGGTAAAACTGCCTCAGTCTAAATCGCTGAAAGGAAAAGATAAACAGACCTTTATGGCCAATGCTAAAATTCGTTTAGAGAAGTTGGAACGATACGGAAAATTATTGTTTTCAAATTAAGGTTAGAAACAGATTTAAACCTAAACACCAATCACATAAAAAAATGGGCTCTACGCCCATTTTTTTTATCAATATACTTTTAGCAACCTTTAGCCACGATGAATAGCATCATTCGCCTGTTTCAATAAACTCTGACTCTCAGACATAAATTGCTGCGAATAGTCACCAAACCAATGACTCACCTGATTAAAGCTTGTCACAAATGCTTCCTTGTCATGACCATCCAACACAGATATTGCTTGGCCAAAACAGTGGTGAAAACGCTTAATCATTTCAATATTTTCTTGTGAAGAAAGAATAATATCTGCATATAAATTAGGGTCTTGAGCAAATAGGCGCCCAACCATGGCGAGCTCTAGTCGATATATTGGTGAGCTTAGTTGTAACAGCTTATCTATATCTGGGTTTTCTCGACTTAAATGCAGCCCATAAGCGAAAGAAGTAAAGTGTCGAAGGGCTTGTATCAATGTCATTCCATGGTCATGCTCAGCGGCATCAATTGCGCTTAAACTTGCCCCCCAAATCACAAACTGATCCAGCAACCATTGATAATGTTCTCCACCTCGACCATCGCTGTAGACAATGACCTGCTTTGCTAAACTCGGCACATCAGGACCAAACATAGGATGAAGCCCGACAACGGGGCCGGAATGAACCTGTAGCATTCGCTGTAACGGAGCAGACTTAATTGAGGTTAAATCACATAGAATACAATCCTCCGGTAACCCAGCTAACCGATCAATCACACCTTCCGTTAGATGAATAGGTACCGTCACCACCACTAAACCTGCATCACTAAGCAAGGTATCAGCGTGTTCCCAATCTTGGCTGCCCAGTACTTTTACCTGATAGCCGGACAGTTCGAACATTCGACGAAACAGGCCACCTAGCTGCCCGTGACCACCAACGATAACGATGCTTCTTAACTCAGGATTTAAACACTTAAAACCCGAATCATTTTCACTGGCATAAGATTCTCGCATTGTTCTTCGTAAGATATCTTCGATCAGCTGAGCTGGAACACCCTGTTTTTCCGCTTCACTGCGACGTGAAGCCAGCATAGCCGCTTCTCTATCAGGAGCATAAATAGGCAATCCATGCTCACTTTTCACTTCGCCTACCTGCTCCACCAATGATAAACGCTCCGCTAATAATTCAATCATCTGTTTATCAACGGAATCTATTTTATCTCGTAATGCCTTTAACTCTACCGCCATTAAGGTTGCCTTATTCTACTTTATTACATCTATAACTAGGGTCTGTTTACCTTTCGAGTACAAATATTGTTCAATCTGAAATCGGTTTGAGCAAGGCATGAGGAGAGCAGCATAGTTATCCTATGTAAGCGACTCATAACACAGCTCAAGATGTTTTCAGATTACTTTAACCTATCTTCTAGGAATGGCACTAGCTCTTTATGTGCATGACGTAATAGTGCCTCAGTTGCAGCCCAATTTATACACGCATCAGTAATTGATACACCGTACTGCATATCTTCCAATGCGAGATCAGAAGATTGGTTCCCTTCATTAATATGACTTTCAATCATCAAACCAATAATTGACTTATTGCCTTCTCTAATTTGATGAATAACATCTTCCGCAACCAGTGGCTGACGACGATAATCTTTACGAGAGTTAGCATGGCTACAATCCACCATCAAGGATGCATCCAAATTGTGTTTTGCCATCTCTTCTTCACACTCGGTAACCGATACCGAATCATAATTGGTTTGTTTACCACCACGAAGAATGACATGCCCATCGGTATTGCCTTGAGTAGTCAATAGTGCCACTTGACCATCACGATTAATCCCCATAAATCTATGACTGGACGCAGCCGCTTGCATCGCATTGATCGCAGTTGCTAAGTTGCCATCTGTTCCATTTTTAAACCCAATAGGCATAGATAAACCGCTCGCCATCTCTCTATGTGTCTGAGATTCTGTTGTTCTGGCACCAATCGCAGCCCAGCTAAAAGTATCCGCCAGGTACTGAGGGCTAATAGGATCCAGCGCCTCTGTTGCTAATGGTATTTCCATTTCAGCTAAGTCCACCAGCAACTTACGACCAACATGCAGACCATGTTCAATGTCAAAGGTACCGTCTAATTGTGGGTCATTGATTAAGCCCTTCCAACCAACGGTTGTTCTTGGTTTCTCAAAGTAGACACGCATGACGATATAGATTTGATCACTGAGTTGCTCAGAAAGGGTTTTTAAGCGTTTCGCATACTCTTTTGCTGCATCTATATCATGAATTGAGCATGGTCCACACACAACCAGTAAACGATGATCTTTCTTATGAATGATATTTGATATAGTCTGACGGGACTCTTGAATAAAACGTCGAGCATTATCACTCAAGGGTAATTTATCTTTTAGTTGATTTGGAGTGATCAGAACCTGCTCATCACTAATATTGACATTACTTAATTCACTTCTTTCCATGCTCATTTCCGTACAAATTAATTTACACTTAGAATTTATGTGATAATCAAAACCACCTATAGAGCAACAAGATAACAGCTAGAGCCATCATTGCAAGTGTAAATAATAAAAAACACACGGTGTAAATATAATATTACACTCAATTTTATTGTTGTATCGATATTGGATATCAACTCTCCATCGCTATTTTTAACAACAGATCTCGCTTAAAATAATAACAAACCATTTTTCACTTTAGGCTATTATGGAACTCGTTTTATCCCTATTGCAACAGATGTGTGTCTATTTAGTATTGGCCTATATGCTGAGCAAAACCCCGATTTTCCTGCCTTTACTAAGCATGTCAAACCGTATTGAACACAAGTTGACCTGCTATGTCATATTCTCGCTGTTTTGTATTATGGGTTCCTATTTTGGCTTGCAAATAAACGACGCTATTGCCAATACTCGCGCGATGGGAGCAGTAATGGGCGGTCTGTTTGGTGGACCTGTGGTTGGTTTCGCCGTCGGACTCACTGGAGGAGTACATAGATACACGTTGGGTGGCTTTACCGATCTAGCCTGTGCAATCTCAACAACCGCTGAAGGTTTAATTGGTGGCCTGCTGCACGCTTACTTAATCAAGAAAAACAAACCAGAGCAGCTATTTAATCCACTTGTGGTTTTCTCGATTACCTTTTTTGCTGAAGTCATACAAATGCTGATTATTTTGCTTGTTGCAAAACCCTTTGATCAAGCGTTCCAGTTAGTATCAACCATTGTTACTCCTATGATAATAGCCAACTCGGTTGGTGCCGCACTTTTCATCAGTATTCTCCAAGACAGAAAAACGATTTTTGAAAAATATTCAGCGACATTTTCTCGTCGAGCATTGACGATTGCTGAACGCTCTGTGGGGATATTAAGTACAGGGTTTAATGCCCATAATGCAGAAAAGATGGCACGAATCATTTATGAGGAGACCAGTGTTGGTGCCGTATCAATTACCGATAAAGACAAAATCTTAGCCTTTGTGGGTATCGGTGATGATCACCACAAACCTAATACACCTATTTCATCCTACTGCACCAGGAAAGCCATCGAAGAGAATGACATCATCTACATGGATGGCAAAGAAAACCCTTATCAATGCTCCATTTCTCATGATTGTAAGTTAGCGTCAGCATTGGTTATTCCGTTAAGGGCCGGAGATCAGGTTGTTGGAACCATTAAGCTATACGAACCAAAACGAAAACTGTTTTCTACCATTAATATGTCCATGGCTGAAGGCATTGCACAGCTGCTCTCAAGCCAGATTTTATTTGGCGATTATCAAGAGCAGCGAATACTGCTTTCCCAAGCCGAGATAAAACTGTTACATGCACAGATCAACCCTCATTTTCTCTTCAATGCCCTCAATACTATTAGCGCCGTAGTGAGAAAAGACCCGACCAAGGCAAGAGCATTGATTCAGCACCTTTCCCACTTCTTTCGCAGTAACTTAAAACAGAACGTTGATATTGTCTCATTACGCGAAGAACTTGAGCATGTGAATGCCTACCTTACGATAGAAAAGGCCCGCTTTAGTGATCGACTAGAAGTCGATATAGACATCGATCCGGAACTACAAGATAGAGAGCTCCCGAGCTTTACCCTTCAACCACTGGTGGAGAACGCCATAAAACATGGTACCTCGCATATGCTTGAAGGTGGACATATCAGGATTTATAACCAATGTAACAGCCAAGGCTGCGAGATAATTGTTGAGGATAATGCTGGTAGCTACTCTGAACCTAAAGAAGGTCATCAAGGATTAGGCATGCAAATTGTGAGCAAACGCCTAACTCACTACTTTGGACATGATGGCTCACTCAAGACGGTAGTAAATAATAATGAATTTACTAGAATGAGCTTTATTATCCCCAATAAAAATATAAACAACGAATCGAATAGTGAAAGAAAGGACGGTACATGTTAACTGCATTAGTCATTGATGATGAGCTACTCGCACAAGAAGAGCTAACAGAACTTTTACATGAAACCAACCAGATTAATGTGCTTGATAAAGCCAGTAACGCCATTGAAGGGTTGAAAAAAATCAACAGCCTAAAACCTGATGTGGTGTTTTTAGACATTCAAATGCCACAAATAAGCGGCATTGAACTGCTGGCGATGCTTGATCAAGACACGATGCCATCAGTTGTGTTTGTGACTGCCTTTGATCAATATGCGATTCAAGCATTTGAAGACAATGCCTTTGATTACCTACTTAAACCTATTGATACCTGCAGACTCAATAAAACCATCAGCCGTTTAGTCAAGCAGCATGAAAAAGAACTTAAACAAGCAGATATCACCATATTAGCACCAAGCTATTTAGAACAGATCCCCTGTATTGGCCATAACCGAATAGTGATCATTGCCAGTAAAGATGTAGAGATGGTCTATAGCGACATCAGCGGTGTTCATGTTCAATCTGCTCACCTTTCCGCATCAAGCCAGCTCACCCTTAAAACACTAGAAGAGAAAACAAACCTTCTTCGCTGCCATCGACAATATTTAGTTAACACCAATACGATCAAAGAGATAAAACTATTAGAGAATGGCTTAGCAGAAATCATCACCAACTCAGATCATGTCGTTCCTGTGAGCAGAAGACACTTAAAAGTGCTTAAAGAAAAATTGGGGATCATTTAGTCCAACAATCGCTTCATTGCAATAGACGCCTCTTTCCACTGAGATGAAGATTGTAAATCTGATAAAGTAAAAGCGTGTTTCTTGAACAGATGCCTTACTTGTGGCTCAGTTGTCACTACTAGGTTATCAAGCACATCAATTTGAGATTGCCTGTTGTTGCACATCAGCACCATATCACAGCCAGCATCAAGAGATTGCTGTGAGCGTTCTGCAGGTGTTCCCATAATACCAGCGCCATCCATATTGAGATCATCAGAAAATACGATCCCTTTAAAACCTAGCTGCTTCCGCAATACCTCTTTTAACCAATATGGTGAACCGCTGGCTGGCTGATCATCATAATGACTATAGATTACGTGGGCTGGCATAATGGCGTCCAACACCCCACTATTGATTTGCTTGGTAAATATGGCCATGTCTTCTTCAAAAATGGTACGTCTATCATCGTAAGGAGTTTCCAGATGGGAATCGGCAATAACACCACCATGCCCAGGAAAATGTTTCCCCGTCGTAGCCATTCCCACCTCTTTCATCCCTTTCATAAATGCGGTACTAAAACGCAATACAGATTGGGCGTTATCAGAAAAGGCACGGTTGCCGATAGCCTGACACTGATGACCAACATCAAGCACCGGAGCGAAACTTAAATCAATATCATGAGCAATAAGCTCTGCCGCCATCAACCAACCAGCCTGTTGAGCTAGCTCTTCACCATTTGGCTGCAGCGCAAAGCTGCTAGCAGGGGGAATCAATGAGAAATGCTCACGAAAGCGTTGAACTCGTCCACCTTCTTGATCAACACCAACCAGAACTTTACCTTGGGTCACTTTCCGTATAGCGGTATTTAACGCTGTAAGCTGTTGGTTATCATAGTAGTTTCTAGCAAACAAGATAACTCCACCAACCGTCGGATGCTGCAATACCTCTTTGTCTTCTTGTGAAAGTTCATAGCCAGCGACATCTAACCAAAGCGGTCCCATAATTACACCTTTAATAACGAAAATGATTACAAATTATTGCTTGATGGCTTAACAAACGAAGTTATGCCCCAGAAGCTGAATAATAGCAGCAAAGCCTATCATCAAGTAACCGCATTTTTCTCTCGAGCAGTTCAGCTTAAATAAAGCCCAGTAAAGAAAACGTCTTATGCAGATGATATACTCAAGTAACCTCAAGGAGCTAGTTCAGCGAGAATTTTTTGGCTTCTGATCAAGGCACTGATTTGAAGGCATAGTCATTCTACGGCAAGAATCAGTAACACAGGGCAGCAGCCAATAAAACTCGCCCTTTGGAAGCGCATCAACATGCTCAATTCTGCGTCAGATAACCTTGAAAGAGAATGCCATTCCTTCGATTATCTTTCTTGAACTGAACCTGTTGATGTCGCTCTGAATCCTGCATCTTGAGGTCACTTGAGTATATACTGATGAGCGAGCTAACAATTTAAAATAGATAGGATTTTTTATGGAAGCAGGTGAACTCTATATAGGTGTGATGTCTGGTACTAGCTTAGACGGTGTAGATACAGTGCTCGTTCGCTTTGACCAAAACAAGTTAACACTGCTTGCAGAAAGCTTCTATCCTGTACCAGAACAATTAAAACAGGCGTTACTCGATATCGTTATCGGTCAAGAGACCACGCTGAAAACCGTCGGTGAGTTAGACCATTGCTTAGGGCATCTATATGCTGACGCCATTAAGCAACTACTGGATCTATCTGGTTACCAAGCCCAGCAAATTAAAGCCATAGGCAATCATGGACAAACGGTATTTCATCAACCCGATGGTACGGCTCCATTTACCATGCAGCTTGGTGATGCCAATATCATCGCCAGCAAAACAGGCATAACTACCGTAACCGATTTTCGTCGTAAAGATATGGCTTACGGAGGGCAAGGAGCGCCACTTGTACCTGCTTTCCATCAATCCATCTTTCAAGCCAATCACTCTAGTGTCGTGGTGCTCAATATAGGCGGTATCGCCAATATTTCAGTGTTGAGACCCAATATTGCGACTATCGGCTATGATACTGGACCTGGAAATATGCTTCTTGATAGCTGGATCGCTGAACAGCGGTCTCAACCTTTTGATTTGAATGCAGAGTTTGCTTTGTCTGGCACAGTAAATAAAGGTTTATTGGCACTACTGTTACAAGATGACTTCTTTTCAAAACCCGCTCCCAAAAGTACTGGCAGAGAACGATTTAACCATAGCTGGCTCAACAATAAATTGGCGGAATATGGTCAAAAACTCGCTGCCGAAGATGTTCAAGCCACGCTCGTGGAACTGACCGTTATCACCATTAGCGATGAAGTTCGCCAATATAGCAATGGCACGTCTCCTGAGTTGCTTGTTTGTGGGGGGGGAGCGAATAATCCTTTAATTATGGCAAGGCTAAATCAGCTGCTAACAGGGTGGACGGTGGCAACCACCGATGAGCGAGGCATTAGCAGCGATTATATGGAAGCGATTGCGTTTGCTTGGTTAGCCAAGCAGAGAATCCACAATTTACCCAGCAACTTGCCGCAAGTAACGGGTGCAACGCGCCTTGTCTCACTCGGCGTGATTTATCCAGCAGATACAGAGGAAGTATAGATGACAAATGATGCCCTAATATCCGCCCTCTCCAGCTTAGTCTCAGAAGGGCGAAATCCAGAAACGATGGATATTGACTTACTCTCCTCTTTAGAGATTGTTCAGCGCCTTAATACGCAAGACAAAACCGTTCCTCTGGCGGTTGAAAAAGTACTACCTGAGATAGCGCTAGCCGTTGATCGCATCACCCACTCTTTCAAAAAAGGTGGCAGACTGATTTACATTGGCGCAGGAACCAGTGGTCGATTAGGCGTTCTCGATGCTTCTGAATGCCCTCCGACTTTCGGTGTGTCTGATGATATGGTTGTTGGACTTATTGCCGGAGGAAAAGAGGCGATATTCAAAGCGGTAGAGGGTGCTGAAGATTCGGAAAGCATGGGAATTGAAGATCTACAAAACATTCAATTTAATTGTGATGATGTATTGGTTGCTATTGCTGCCAGTGGAAGAACTCCTTATGTCATTGGCGCACTTCATTACGCCAATCGTCTCGGGGCAACGACCGTCGCACTATCATGCAATCCCAACTCACCAATTGCTGACATTGCCGCCATAGCCATTAGCCCCGTTGTTGGACCAGAAGCGTTAACCGGTTCCACCAGATTAAAGTCTGGTACCGCACAAAAACTGGTTCTTAACATGCTCACCACCGCCAGTATGATCCGCTTAGGGAAGAGTTATCAAAACTTAATGGTGGATGTGAAGGCCAGCAATAAAAAGCTTTCTGCTCGGGCGGTTCGTATTGTTATGCAAGCAACAGATTGTGATGCTACGCTAGCGAAAGCCCGCCTTGCTGAAACTCAATTTGATGTAAAACTGTCCATACTGATGATACTAACTGGCATGGAACTGCCACAAGCCAGACAGCAACTGGAGCAACAAGGTGGCTTTTTACGAAAAGTGGTAGAAAAACAGTAGCACAAGTCTTTCTAGTCACTCAATTAACGAGGGAGGTTTACTTACCCTCGTTCCAACCTCTTAACCATTCCATGCGGAACTTTTGTGCGCTAACGGTTCCTTCACATACGCCTTGGTAGTACGAACCAGAAAGACCTATTTGATATGCATGTTCAGGATTACAATACTCAGTTACTCCCCTTACGTAACCTTGGTCATACTCAGCTTGATTTGCCTCTCCTAACTTTTGCAACTCCGAAAACGAACGAGAGTGCTGACCTTTTATACCGTCACGGTAGCCAATATCAGACCAATTACCGCTCGCGGCTAAATCCTCAACACCAGCAGAACACGCTGACAATAGCAGCGCCAATAGAGAAAAATAGATTTTTAGTTTCATGTTATTGCCCTTAAATTGCTCACTCCATCGACTAACTGCAAAGTGATGTCTATCAATAAATAGTACCTTAAAACAGACAACATTGTTTTATAATGTCACTCAATCATTCTGTTTTTCTATATAGCGAAATAACTTAAAGGGGCTTATTTAACAATAATATATTTTCAAACCACCAGTTTGAACACATCGCGACTCCGCAGTCGTTCAGGACCATGCCGCCTCAGCTAGACAGAAAAATACTCTCACACAGCATAACGAGTGGCTCCCAACGTCGACACAGAGTTATCGAATACAATTAACAAACCACTCAATTACTATATCGACCAGTTAATTCAATATTTAACCGCTTACCTTGTCTCTGGATGCATTTGACCATCTCTCCTTTTAGTATCAATGCTGAAATATATAAATAATCAATATGTGGGACAATAATTATGATGTGGTTTCTATTCTGTATCGCTGCTTTAATCGGTGGGTACTTTATCTACGGCGCGTTCGTTGAGAAAGTATTCGGTATCAATGAAAAACGTCAAACACCAGCGCATGCGCTAAATGACGGCGTTGACTATGTACCAATGTCGACTAAAAAGGTGTATCTCGTTCAATTACTTAATATCGCTGGTGTTGGCCCAATTTTCGGCCCAATTATGGGTGCCCTTTACGGCCCAGCGGCATTACTATGGATTGTACTGGGTTGTATTTTTGCAGGCGCGGTACACGACTACTTTTCAGGCATGTTATCGGTGCGCAATAATGGCGCGTCAATTCCAACATTATCAGGTCGCTACTTAGGTAATGGTGCTCGTCACTTTATGAACGTATTCGCCATTGTGTTACTTCTGCTTGTGGGCGTGGTATTCGTTTCTGCGCCAGCAGGAATGCTGACCAACTTAGTGAACGAGCAATCAAGTATGGAAGTATCAAAAATCACCATGGTGATCATGATTTTCGCATACTACATTATCGCAACGATTGTACCAGTCGATAAAATCATTGGTCGCTTCTACCCATTCTTTGGTGCGCTATTAGTCTTCATGTCTGTTGGCTTGATCGCTGCGGTAGGCTTCTCTAGCGAACACACCATTTTAGGTGGATACGCGCTGAGTGACATGTTTACTAATATGAACCCTAACAATCTTCCACTATGGCCTGCGTTATTTATTACTATCGCCTGTGGTGCTATTTCTGGTTTCCACGCAACGCAATCTCCTTTGATGGCTCGCTGTATGGAAAATGAGAAAAACGGTCGTTTCGTCTTCTACGGTGCAATGATTGGTGAAGGTATTATCGCTATTATCTGGTGTACTCTTGCACTAACATTCTTTGGCACCATTGACGGACTTCAAGAAGCGGTTAAAGCTGGTGGTCCTGGCAATGTTGTTTACTCTGCATCATTTGGATTACTTGGTGTGTTTGGTGGTATTTTGGCTTTCCTAGGGGTTGTTATTCTACCAATTACTTCTGGTGATACAGCATTCCGTTCAAGCCGTTTGATTCTGGCCGAGTACTTTAATGTTGAGCAGAGATCACTTCCAAAACGTTTACTGATGGCGGTACCTCTATTTATTATTGGCGGCATCCTAACTCAAGTAGACTTTGGCATTATCTGGCGTTACTTCGGTTTTGCAAACCAGTCAACCGCGACCATGATGCTTTGGACAGCAGCCGCTTACCTATTGCGTCACAATAAACTTCACTGGATTGCTACTGTACCAGCCATGTTCATGACAACGGTTTGTGTCTCGTTCATCATGAGCAGCGCTAAACTAGGCTTTGGTCTACCAATCAACATCTCAACCGTTATTGGTGTTGCATCTGCACTGGCTATCACGGCCTATGTAATTAAGACATCTAAAGGCAAGGGTGATTCTGAGTTGGCCGATGAAGAAAAACCAGATGGTGTGACCAAAACAGCATAATAGTTTAATACTTCATATAAACGACTGACTATACAAAAGGGTTCCTAATAGGAACCCTTTTTTGTTGTGCTAGGATGACACGGCTATAAAGCGAGGCTAAATATTAACTAATATTTTTTATTTGCAGCTCTTTCGGTACTTCAAAAAACATGTTTTCTTCACGTCCATCTATCTCTTCGATGGTTTCTGCACCCAAGGCTTGAATACGAGCCAGAATGTTATCCACTAGCTCTTCTGGTGCAGATGCCCCAGCCGTAACACCCACTTTTATTGACCCATCTAACCACTCAGGAAGAATATCTTCTGGGCAATCTGTTAAATAACTGGTCGTTCCTAGCTTCTCAGCCAGCTCTTTCAGTCTGGTTGAATTAGACGAGTTTTTTGAACCAACGACAACCATCACATCCACTTTTTCTGCCAGTTCTCGCACGGCATCTTGGCGGTTTTGAGTGGCATAGCAGATATCATCTTTACGTGGTCCTTGAATGTTTGGATAGACCTGACGAAGTTTTTCTATAACCTCGGAAGTTTCATCTACAGACAAAGTCGTTTGGCTGACATAGTGAAGATGAGACGGATCATTCACCGAGAGAGAGTCAACATCTTCAGGTCTCTCAACCAGGTACATACCACCAGTTTCACTTGAGTACTGCCCCATGGTCCCTTCTACTTCAGGATGGCCTGCATGCCCTATCAATACGACTTCCATATTCTTTTTGCTCGCACGGGCTACTTCCATATGGACCTTTGTCACCAGTGGACACGTCGCATCGAATACTGTCAAAGTTCGAGCTTTTGCTTCTTCACGTACGGCCTGCGAGACACCATGAGCGGAGAAAATCACAATGCTGTTGTCAGGAACTTCATTGAGCTCTTCAACAAATACAGCACCTCGTTGCTTTAATCCCTCTACCACAAAACGGTTATGAACCACTTCATGCCGAACATAGATAGGGGCTTGATACATGTCTAATGCACGCTCAACGATACTGATTGCGCGATCCACTCCCGCGCAAAACCCTCTTGGGTTTGCTAATAATATTTTCATGTCATTGCTCATTGCTATCTCTTTAACGCCGCTATTCTACAGATTTAATTTCAACTTCAAAGGTGACATCTTGTCCTGCTAGCGGATGATTAAAGTCTACCGTGACTGAGTCACCAGCAATATTAGTAATTATTCCGGGAATTTCATTACCATCAGCACCAGAAAAAGCCATGATTGCGCCTACTTCAGCATTTGCATCGCCTACAAATTTGGCTCTATCCATATGATGAATATTGTCTGGATTTGGCATACCAAACGCATCGGCAGCTTTTAACGCAATAGATCGGCTATCATCTTGTTTTAGACCAAGTAAATGCTTCTCAAAGTTGGGGCTTAAACTTCCATCACCCATAACAAATTTAGCAGGTTTACCCGACATATGGGTACTATCTGCTACTGAGTTGTCACTTAGTTTAATGGTGAAGTGGAGCGTAACAACACTATCTGACTGAATTGCGTTCACAGCGGTATCCTTTAATAGACAATTAAAATTTTTCTCTATTTAACCATCAAGCTTGTTTAGAAAAAACCTTTAGTTTTCTATGGATGTATAAACTGTGACAATAAAAAACACCAGAGCAAGGCTCTGGTGTTTTAAGTTATCTTGTTGATGTAATGAACATTACTTTGAACTCAAGTAACTGCAACTATTTGTCGTCATGAGTTCATTCGCGATGCTTTTACTCTGTTGGCTTTTTACGAAAGCCATCAAGGATGATCATCGCAGCGCCAATACATATAGCACTGTCCGCTAAGTTAAATGCTGGCCAATGATAGTTACCCCAGAAGAAATCAAGATAATCCACCACAAAACCGTGCACTAATCGATCATACACATTGCCTATTGCACCACCAATTATCAAAGCGTAAGCAATATTGTTCCACTTTTCCTTTGCCGGCAGTTTTGACATCCAATAAACAAGCATGCCACAAACAATAAATGCAATAGCGCTAAAGAACCAACGCTGCCAACCACCTTGATCACTAAGGAAGCTAAACGCTGCTCCATAGTTATGCACGTAAAGAAAATTGAAGAATGGCAAGATCTCTATACGATTATCCCAACCAAACCCCATACGGTTCATAACAAGGTATTTAATACCGATATCAGCAATAAACACCAGAGTCGCCAGCCAAAGCCAGCGTACTCCCGATTGCTGTAACGACATTGATTCTAATGACGTTGGTTCTTTATTCATAGCGATCCTAAATTAAGCAAACTGACGAGCTTCACCGTCACCTTCAACGTTAGAAACACAACGACCACAAATATTGTCATGACCTGCAATGGTGCCCACATCTGCAACATGGTGCCAGCAACGATCACATTTCTCTGTTTCCGCGGCGATCACTTCAACAAACAAACCGTCAATTTCAGTCGCCTGAGCAGAATCAGATTGTTCACTGATCCCTTTCACTTGCGCTTTTGATGTCAACAATACAAATCGAAGTTCATCACTCAGTTTATTGAGTTTCTCTGCTAAAGCATCATCTGCAAATAGTGTGACTTCAGCTTGTAAAGAACCACCAATTACTTTTTCACTTCGCGCCGACTCAAGCAATTTGTTCACTGCACCACGAACATCTTGAATACTGTTCCAAAACTCATCGTTTAGCTCATCACCTGCATCTAAAGCAAATAGCCCTTCATACCAAGTTTCGGTAAAGACAAACTTATTTCTGTCACCCGGCATCTGGTTCCAGATTTCATCCGCAGTGAATGACATGATTGGAGCCATCCAACGAACTAAGGCTTCTACAATATGGTAAAGCGCAGATTGACAGCTACGTTGAGCCAAGCCACCATTTTTCGCCGTGTATTGTCTATCTTTAATGATATCAAGATAGAAGGAGCCCATTTCAATAGAACAGAACTGCATTAAACGTTGCATAACACCGTGGGTATTATACTCCTCATAGGCTTTGATGATTTCATCTTGTGCTGCTTTGGCTCTACCTACAGCCCAACGATCTAATGCGATCATATCTTCAACTGCAACCATATCGGTTTCTGGATTAAAGCCATTTAAGTTCGCTAAGAAGAAGCGAGCGGTGTTACGAATTCGACGATAAGCATCCGCACTGCGTTTCAATATCTCATCTGATACAGCAACTTCACCCGTGTAGTCGGTTGACGCAACCCATAGACGAAGGATATCGGCACCCAGTTTGTTTGTGACATCTTTTGGTGCAACAACATTACCAATAGACTTAGACATCTTACGTCCATGCCCATCAACCACAAAACCGTGCGTAAGCACTTGCTTATATGGCGCTACGCCTTTCATTGCAATTGAAGAGATTAACGACGATTGGAACCAACCACGGTGTTGATCCGAACCTTCTAAGTACATGTCCGCACTTTGGCCGTTAAACTCGTCACGATTATCTACAACCGCATAGTGAGTCACACCAGAATCAAACCAAACATCTAAAGTATCTAGCACTTTCTCATACTTATCCGCATCTTCTGCACTCATTAGCTCGCTAGGATCAACATCCCACCATGCTTGAATACCCTTCTCTTCCACCAACTTAGCGACTTTTTCAATCAGCTCTGGCGTGTTCGGGTGCAAATCAGACGTTTCTTTATGCACGAATAGCGCAATAGGGACACCCCAAGTACGTTGACGAGAGATACACCACTCTGGACGACCTTCGATCATACCTTCGATACGACTTTGGCCCCAATCAGGGATCCATTGAACACCTTTGATCGCTTCCAACGCTTTGCTACGAAGCCCGGCTTGATCCATTGACACAAACCACTGCGGCGTTGCACGGAATATGATTGGTGTTTTATGGCGCCAGCAGTGAGGATAGCTATGCTCATAAGCGTGATGATGTAATAAAGCACCGCGCTCTTTTAACACATCCAGCACAGCATCATTGGCTTTGAAGACATGTTGACCAGCAAATAGCTCTGTATCAGGCAAGAATACACCATTTGAACCCACTGGATTCGCAACTTCTAAATCATATTGTTGACCAACAGCAAAGTCTTCTTGACCATGACCAGGTGCAGTATGAACAACACCAGTACCCGCTTCAGTCGTAACATGGTCACCAAGAATTGCAGGCACATCAAAATCATAAAATGGATGATTGAAGCGTGATAACTCAAGGTCATCACCTTTACAGAAACCTAAATTATGGAAGTGCTCGATACCGGCTCTGTCCATGACATCTTTGGCCAGTTCGGAGGCAACAATCAGTCGTTGAGGCTGATCGCCTTCAACTTGGATAAGTACGTATTCAAGATCGGCTCTAACGGCAACGGCTCGGTTAGCAGGTAGCGTCCAAGGCGTTGTTGTCCAGATAACAATTGAGATGTCACCTTCGCCTTGATGTCCATCAGCAAGAGAGAACTTATTAAGTAAAGCCGACTCATCCGCCGCCTTAAACATCACATCAATGGATGGAGAAACCTTATCTTTGTATTCTACTTCCGCTTCAGCCAATGCCGAACCACAGTCAGTACACCAGTGAACAGGTTTAAACCCTTTCAGCAAGTGACCTTCGTCGGCAATTTTACCCAATGCACGAATAATGTTCGCTTCGGTAGAGAAATCCATAGTACGGTAAGGTTTATCCCACTCGCCCATGATGCCAAGACGCTTAAAGCTCTCTTTCTGTCCTTCCACTTGACCAGCAGCGTAGTGACGACACTTTTCACGGAACTCAGCAGCGGTAACCTTTTGACCCGGTTTACCTACTTTCTTCTCAACCATTAACTCAATCGGTAAGCCGTGACAGTCCCAACCAGGTACATATGGCGCATCAAAGTCCGATAACGTTTTTGATTTGATAATAATGTCTTTTAGAATCTTATTCAGCGCGTGACCAATATGAATATCACCGTTGGCATATGGAGGGCCATCATGTAATACAAAGGATTTTTTGCCTTTTTTTGCTTTACGGATTTCACCGTAAAGATCTTCTTTATACCAACGCTTAAGCATTTCTGGCTCACGATTGGCCAAGTTACCACGCATTGGAAACCCTGTTTCAGGTAAGTTCAGGGTATCTTTATAGTCAGTCATTGATTTCTGATTCCGTTGTGTTGGGCGACGTTAGACATTATTTAGTCGCAATTGATTGTCGACTAATTCTTTAGCTGACGCAGCCACACCCTCGCTGCCTCAGCATCCAATTTAATTTGTGCTTTCAACGCTTCGAACGACTCAAAACGTTGTTCATCTCGTAGTTTCTTTACTAAAGAAACTTCAAGCTGTTTCCCATATAGATTTTCATTAAAATCAAACAGGTGAACTTCCAGTTGTTGGCGAGTACCGTTTACTGTTGGTCTCTGCCCTATATTCGCAACACCACCGTAGCAATGTTCGCCAAGACCATGAACCTGTACAGCATAAACACCAGAGACAGGAGAGACACATCGCTTTAGCGGTATATTGGCGGTAGGAAACCCAATGGTTCTACCTAGCTTTTGTCCATGTGAAACACGACCATTTATACTATAAGCTCTGCCTAAATAGGCTTCTGCTTGAACCAATTCATTTTCCGCTAACGCTTTTCTAATTGATGTGCTGCTTACACGATGCTCTTGAACGCAAAAACTTTGAGTGTTCACCACTTCAAAGCCATACTTTTCACCCGCTTTCTTCAGCATATCAAAGTTACCGGCTCTGTTTTGTCCAAAACAAAAATCATCACCGACAACCAAGAATTTAACACCCAGTCGATTAACCAACAAGTCGCTAATAAAGGACTCCGCAGGCCACTGTGCAAAACGCTTATTAAAATTAACACAGAGCAATCTATCAATATTGAGTTTGCTCAGTTGTACAAACTTATCTCTAAGCCGTGTCAATCGAGCAGGAGCTTGACCGGTGGAAAAGAGTTCCATTGGTTGAGGCTCAAATGTCATGACCACTGATGGCAATGCTAATGACTCTGCTTTTTGCGATAGCTGAGACAACACTTTTAGATGTCCTAAATGAACGCCATCAAAGTTACCTATTGTTAAAACACAACCTTTATGTTGCGCTTTAATGTTGTGAATGCCTCTAATCAATTCCATTTGAACTTGCTATAAACTCAGTATTGTTAATTTATTTAGTGTGAAACCGACGGATTATATACCAATCCGTATTAGTCCGTAACTGCTTTTAAATGATTTAAGCGGATACCTGATATTAGCGCGGTTACAACATAAACTAGCCCACCAAAACCGATAAGCGTAGCGAGCATCATGACACGCTCCATTATGTTCCAACTTAGCCACTGAGACATTTCTGGTAACTGCCACAAAAGTGCGGCAACCATAGCGGCACCAGATACAATCAATTTTGCTGTAAAAACAACGGTCTGCTTAGTAACGCAATAGACATTGGCTTTATGCAAACCTCGATACAACAAAGACATATTTACCAGAGCAGATAGAGCAGTCGCCATCGCCAGCCCCACATAACCATAGAAAGAGGCAAAAATAGCATTAAAGACCATATTTGACACCATCGCTATAATTCCATATTTAACTGGGGTTTTGGTATCTTGACGCGAGTAATATCCGGGAGCCAGTACTTTTATCAGCATGAAATTAAGTAAACCAGCAGCATAAGCAATTAGCGACAAGGACGCTTGATTTACATCATGAGGAGTGAACTCTCCACGCATAAATAGCACCATCAGCATAGGTTTTGCCAAAACCATCAAACCTAACATGGCCGGAAGACCAAGTAACAGCACCATGCGAATTCCCCAATCCATGGTGTTTTTAAATGCTTGATGCTGATTATCCACATGCTTTCTTGATAATGCAGGCAATATAACCGTCGCAATAGCGATGCCAAACAAACCTAACGGAAACTCCAATAACCGGTCAGAGTAATAGAGCCAACTGATGGAACCTGTTGCTAAGAAACTGGCAATGAAGGTGTCAAACAGTAAGTTTATCTGGCTGACGGATACGCCAAATAGAGCAGGAATCATTAACGTTCTTATCTTCACTACACCGGGATCACGCCATCCCCATTGCGGCTTAACCAACACCCCTTGCTGAATCAAAAATGGAATTTGAAATAGAAACTGGACTAAGCCTCCTAAAAAGACGCCTATCGCCAAGCCGACCTCTGGTTGTGACAGGTTAGGGGCAATAAACCAGGCAGAGGCAATGATCATGACATTCAAGAAAACAGGAGTAAAAGAGGAGACAGCAAATTTGCCCAAGGTATTCAGTATCGCCCCCGAAAGCGCGACGAAAGTAATAAACCACAAATAGGGAAAAGTGATTTTTAACATAAAGCTAGCCAGTTCAAATTTTCCAGCGGATGGGCCATCGTTTAACCAGTCTATAAACCAGCCGGCACCAAATAGAGCCGTCACTGCTCCTGAGCCAACAACACCAATAACCGTCACAATAGTCACCAGAACGCCTAACGTACCCGATACGCGGGCAATAAGTTGTCTGGTCTTTTCCTTATCCCCCTGAGCGTGATATTCGGTTAATACTGGAACAAAAGCTTGAGAAAATGCCCCTTCCGCAAATAGCCGACGAAGAAAATTAGGAATTTTATTGGCAAAGAAGAAAACATCGGCACTAGCGCCTGCTCCCATCAAATTTGCTACTACTACATCACGGACTAATCCGAGAATACGTGAAACAAGAGTCATCAAGCTAACTATTAAGCCTGATTTCAGCAGTCGCTTACTCACAAATACCTCTTTAAATGCTGTACCAATGCAATATACATATACTCAAATGACTTGAAGATACCTTTCCAAAGCGTGAGCTTTATTACCCATAGTCCTATACCACTGATTCTTGTTGTGGAATGACTATGCCTTCAAATCCGTTCCTTTGCCAGAAGCCAATAATTCTCGCCGAACAAACACCTTAAAGTTACTTGAGTATATTTAATAGCATTGGTCTGAAAATGCTGTTAGAATCCACGCCATCTTAACCGCGTTAACCTTACTATTCCAAATTTGAGTGAATTAGTTGGGTTTTTGCACAAATCATTTGACATATCGGCGATAAAGAGGCATATTCCTCCGCCTTAAATTGTCACCGAACTAAGTTTTTGGGAGTTAGACCCTTGGCAAACAGTAAATCTGCTAAGAAGCGCGCTATCCAGGCTGAGAAACGTCGTCAGCACAATGCTAGCCGTCGTTCAATGATGCGCACTTACATGAAAAAAACACTCGCAGCTATTGAAGCTGGCGATAAAGAAGCTGCAACTGCTGCACTAGCTGTAGTTACACCTCTTCTAGACCGTATGGCGACTAAAGGCCTTATTCATAAGAATAAAGCTGCTCGTCATAAGTCTCGTTTCAACGCGGCAATCAAAGCACTTTAATCTGCTTAGATAGTTACTTGAAACAAAAAACCGGCTTTCGCCGGTTTTTTTATACCTAAAATATCAACTCCAATAACACTCTTTTCTAATCATCCATTTTTAGTTTTATCGGTATTATTGAGTTGATTTAGTGGTTCTATATCATGCAGGGCAGTACAAAGCGTGCAGCAGTTTTATCATCTCTTTCACTTCGTGACTACTCAGTGAATAATAAACTGTTTGAGCTTCTTTTCTTGTCGCAACAAGCCCATCTCTACGCAGCCATGCGAGGTGTTGAGATAATGCAGATTGACTAAGTTCAAGCATGGTACAGAGCTCACCTACAGAAAGTTCTTGCTCATGAAGAATACACAATATTTGCAATCGTCTTTCATTTGCCATCGCTTTCAATAAGGCAACTGCCTTAGCGGAGTTTTTCTCCATTTCTTGTAGGTTCATCTAATAGCCTCCAACAAGCTAAATTTTATATGAGCTAATAATATAAATAGAGGTGCCAGTTGCCATACTGACTTATTAATAAATTTGTTATTATTTGATCTATGAATGGTAATACAATTCAACGTCATATTGAAGAGATATGCACATCTATTAACAAATAACATACTACTAATAAGGCCTAAATCTGTAAAACTGAGCTTTACTATAAAATAGGGTCAAACAAATGACCGAAATCTGCATCACAAACATTTTTAACCGCGGGATGCTGGATCATTCTTTCGGCAAAAATCACATAATATTCTTCTTTTAACTCTTTGGCTTCACCGATTTGTTGGAACGCATAATTACTACTTAGTTCCGACAGATATAGATCAGGAGCAAGATATATAACATCCGAATGATACTGGGCAAATGCTTTCATCAGCGCAACATCATCAAACTCCCCCAAAATATTAGGCTGAATGCCTTGCCGATCAAACCAAGCTGAAACTTTTCGCCCCATTGATGTTCGGCTACCAGGCAACAACAACTTTTTTTGCTCCAAGATTTCAGGAAACTGAACGTTATCTAACGCGCCAGAGTAATAAAAGCTAAGTGAGCACTCACCAAGCTTCTTACTGTATAAACCGGGCAATTGGCTAGAGTCGATTGGACAGTCGGATAAGATCATATCCAACTTATGTTGAGATAACTGCTCTAACAACAGTTCATGGGTTGATTCAAAACAGCGTAAATGAATGCTTCCATCTTCCGGTATGGTGTTCATTAATACCTTACTGACTAACCGCTTAGATAAAGCATCTGCTACTCCGACATCAAACAATAGATTCGAGCGCTGACTATAATTTACGATATCAAGCATTTCATAGCTGAGGCCAAACATACGATCAGCATACTTATAAATAAGCTGTCCGAGCTCTGTTGGCTCAACATTACGACCATTACGCTTAGTTAATTTTCCATTGATTCGTTCTTCAAGCGCTTTAATTTGTCCGGTAACCGTTTGTGGTGTGAGAAAGAGAGCATCGGCCGCTTTTGAGACTGAGCCCTGCTTGCACACCATCCAAAAATAGTAGAGATGATTGTAATTTAAATGCGACATATTTCCTCTCATGCAAACTGTATATATTGATGATATACAGGCAAATAACTCGGTATTTCCGAGCAGATATAAACAATAGTATAGTTTTACCGAAACATAAATATCTTAGATGACATTTTTGTCACATTAAAAATAACTTTTTTTGTCAAATTGCTCTCTTCAATCATCAATTTAAAGAATACCAGAAAATAAAAAACACAATAAAATCATAAAATTACAAACAAAAAGCACAAAGGCAAACGTTTACCTACACTTAATAAATCATTATCGGTATTTTACAAAACTGTCATATTAGTGAAATATTCAACCTCTACTATCCCGAGCAGATAAGCAAAATGACCAATAATCGGGTCTCGGAGAAAAATTATGAACCAAGCCACAACTGCAGCATCATCGCATAAGAAGTCTGCTAATTGGATACGCTGGGCAAACTTGGTATTCATGCTTTATTTATTACTACTGGCTGTTTCTATGGTTGGTAGTGGGTTTAAGCTCGCAACTGGTGAACAAGCAAAAACACTATTTGAATTTGCTTCCCATCCTGTAGCGGGATTAATGATAGGTTTAGTCGCCACAGCATTAATTCAGTCCTCTAGTACCGTTACCTCGATTATCGTTGGTCTTGTTGCTGGTGGACTTCCGGTAGAAACCGCAATCCCTATGATCATGGGTGCAAATATCGGAACAACAGTCACTAATACCCTAGTGAGCCTCGGTCACCTCCGCTGCAAACACGAATTTAAACGTGCTTTTGCAAGTGCCACCATACATGACTTCTTTAACCTATTGGCTGTATTGATCTTCCTACCTTTAGAAATGATGTTTGGTATTTTAGAGAAAATATCTCACTGGCTAGTCTCTCCTATGCTAGCAACAGGTGATATGAGCATTAAAGGGTTCAACTTTATAAAGCCAATAACCAAGCCTGTTGTTTCAGCGTTGAAAGAGCCGCTAAGCACATTTGGTGACGTCGCTGGTGGCGTAGCACTTATCTTTATTGGTATCGCCACTGTATTCTTAGCGATTACGGTAATGGGTAAGTTAATGAAGAAACTGATGGTTGGTCGTGCAAAAGATATTTTGCAGCGGGCCATTGGTAAAGGTCCTTTACACGGTATTCTATCGGGTTCTATCGTTACCGTTCTGGTTCAATCTTCATCTACCACCACGAGCCTAATGGTTCCTCTAGTAGGTACAGGTGTTCTTAAAGTAAAAGACGTCTACCCATTCACTCTTGGCTCTAATATAGGCACCTGTATTACTGCGCTTTTAGCGGCAACAGCAGTCACAGGTGAGTATGCGGTATTTGCCTTACAAATCGCCTTAGTCCACTTAACTTTCAATGTATTAGCCACTATCTTTATTTTTGGCATTCCGTTCTTGCGTGACTTGCCTCTTAAAGGTGCAGATATCATTTCAAATCTAGCGATGGAAAATAAATCTGTCGTAGTTGCTTACCTTGTCTGTGTCTTTATCATTATGCCGGGAGCCATCTTAGCTCTAACTGTATAGTGCACTTTCATAGACTTTCACCTCTCTCAAAGGTGATATAAGTAGAGATAAAAAAGCCTCGTAACTCATCGTTACGAGGCTTTTTCAATAAAGATTCTTGTTAATACTAACCTTACTAGCTCAGTGATTAAAATCGCTATACAGAGAAAGGATACTTAATGGCATCGTGACACTGGTAATCCGTCACGTCAAAGTCATCTAAGGTTACCCATGTTTCTAAATCTTCTAGTGATTTAATGTCTGGGCTAATGCTAAATTTTGCCGGAGCGAGTGGCTCACGTTTAAGCTGAACATTCTGCATTAAGTCCAGTTGATCCTCATAAATATGGCCGTTAACAATTTTATGATACGCCACTCCTGCTTTGTGACCGGTTATCTGCGCCATTAACGCTAAAAACACATAAACCTGCACCATATTAAAATTTAGCCCTAGAGGCACGTCACACGAACGTTGTGTGCTATTTAAATAGAGAGTATCACCTAACAACGAAAAATGATGGCTGTACATACACGGTCTCAAGCACCCCATATGAAACTCACCAGGATTATAAAAGTTTAAAATCTCACCTCTATTATCAATGCCATTTGTTAAGTCATTAACAATATTTTTGAGTTGATCGACACTGCCACCATCAGGTTTAGACCAAGCCCTTCCTTGCACACCATAGACTCTACCCATATCATCTTCACCTTGACGATATGGATTGTTCAGCCAAGCTTGATTAAGGTTGGCATTGGCATCCCAAGTTTTAGTACCTAACTTACGAAAATCTTCAGCATTGTCGTAACCTCTGATATAGCCGAGCAGTTCGGCTACTGCAGCTTTCCAGAAACTTTTACGGGTTGTCACCAAGGGAAACTGATTGTTCGCAACGTCATAGGACAAGTCTGCATTAATGACCGTTAAACAACGTTTACCGGTTCGTTCATTTTCAACCCAAACACCTTCATCTACAATACGCTGACATAAATCTAAATACTGTTTCACTGCTTAGCCTCTTTTTTGTCACTTCTATATGCCCAAGTGATTAGTAGCACACCGAAAATAATCATTGGAGAAGATAAAATCTGTCCCATGGAAATAAAATCACCAAATAATCCTAGATGATCATCAGGTTCACGGAAATACTCTACGATAAATCGGAATACACCATAACCAAGCAAAAATAAGCCTGACACGGCGCCAGCAGGGCGTGGTTTACGAATATAGATATTTAAGATAATAAACAACAACACCCCCTCTAACGCAAACTCATAAAGCTGGGAGGGGTGACGAGGAAGGAAGCCCCCACTAGGAAACAAGACTGCCCATGACACATCCGTCACTCGTCCCCACAACTCATCATTCATAAAGTTGCCTAGTCGACCTAAACCTAAGCCAAATGGCACCAATGGCGCGATAAAGTCAGCGACATTAAAGAAAGTGCGTCCATTTTTATAGGCGTACCAGCCCATGGCACTAATAACACCTAACAATCCACCATGGAATGACATTCCCCCAGTCCACACTTTAAAGAGGTACAAAGGATCATCTAAAAATGCTGAAAACTGGTAGAAGAATACATAACCAACACGACCACCAATCACCACACCTAAAAAGCCAAGAAAGAGCAAGTCTGATACTTGCTCTCTAGTCCATCCGCTTCCTTTCTTATCTGCTCGCCTGTTTGCTAACCACATAGCAAACAAAAAACCAAACAGATACATCAGCCCATACCAACGTACCGATAAGGGGCCAATGGAGACAAGAACAGGATCAATCTGAGGAAACTCAATAAAGCCTTGTGGCATATAACAACTCTCTTTAAATCACATAATGAATACGGATTGATAATATGGTGCCCGATAATAAACTCATCCTAGCAACAGCTCAAGACCATGCACTTTGACGATTCGTTTTTCGGAACTCGAAATGAATTAAGATAACAACATTCTTCCTGCTATAAACAGTAAAAATACCGCAAACACTTTCTTAAGCTGAACGGTGGGTAAACGGCTGGCTAGCCGAGCACCAAACTTCGTCGTAAAAATGGAAGTTGAGACAATAGCAAGCAAGGCCGGAACATAAACATAACCAATACTGTAGTCCGGCAAATGACTAACTCCAAATCCATTCCAAATAAAACCAACCATCCCCGATAATGCGATAACACAACCACAGACAGAAGAAGAGCCGATTGCCTTACGCATTTCTACACCATAGCGGTTTAAATAAGGCACAGTTAAAGAGCCTCCGCCAATACCAGCAAGCGTTGACACTATACCGATCAAACAGCCCGATATAGAGGTCATTATCGTTGATGGCATTACTCTAACTTTCTTTGATTTCACCGACAACAGCATTTGGCCTGCTAAAAACAGTACGATAACGCCAAACACCTTCGGTAAATTTTCGCTAGGAATTAACTCCGCTACGTAAGATCCCATCAAGCCGCCAATAACCACACCAGGCAATAGCCACTTGATCACAAAAACATCTACATTTCCTAACTTCAGATGGTTTAAAGCGGAAGAGCCAGAGGTAATGATGATGGAAGCAAGGGACGTAGCCAAAGCGATATGCATTACCACGTCAGCCGATATATCGGCTTTAGGGAGCAGTACCAAAAGGGCAGGAACAACAATTAGACCGCCACCAATACCTAACAGTCCCGCCATCACACCAACAAAGCTGCCTAGTAACAGCAAAGATATAAGTAATTCGTAATTCAAAATCGCCTCTATTTTTTACCTGCTCGAACAAACCCGGCAAGCTGCTTGCTTTCCAAGTATTCGACCATCATTTTATATATTTCACTGCTATAAGGCTGACCCAACGCTTTGGCCGTTAACGTTTCTAACTGCTTAGAGTCTACCTTCCTAAGCAAGTACTTAACTCTAGCCACGTTCGCGGTATTCATACTTAGTGAGCGATACCCGAGACCAACAAGCAACAATGCGCCGATAGGATCACCCGCTAACTCACCACACACGCTAACAGGTAAGCGATATTGCTGACAGGTTTGTTGTATCTGTTTTAACGCCATTATCACCGCAGGATGAATGGATTCATAAATACTAGCAACTCGGGCGTTATTCCGATCAACGGCCAGTAAATATTGTGTTAAATCGTTACTCCCCACTGACACATAATCAACCTTGTTGGCGAGTAATGGCAATAAATACAACATCGAAGGCACTTCTACCATGATTCCGACTTCAGGTCTAACAACCTTAGGTTCTATCTTTTTAACTTCGATATAAGCTTGATTAAGCAAAAGCAGCGCATCATCCAACTCCTGACAGCTAGCAATCATTGGCAATAAAATTCTGAGATTATCGATACCAACACTGGCTTTCAGCATTGCTCTAAGTTGCACCAAAAAAATATCAGGGTGATCAAGGGTGAAACGGATGCCCCGCCACCCCAAAAATGGATTGTCTTCCTCAATAGGAAGATAAGGTAACGGTTTATCTCCACCAATATCTAGAGTACGCATCACTACTTTTTTATCTGGGTAACTCGACAATATGCTCCGATATCGGGAAGCCTGCTCTTCTTCAGAAGGAAAGCCGTGCTGCAATAAAAAGGAGATTTCTGTTCTATATAAGCCAACACCGTCAACGCCTTTGTTGATCGCAATGTTCGCATCAGCACTTAAACCCGCATTCAATAATACTTCGACTTGGCAGTTATCTTTAGTGCAAGCCGCTTGAGAAATTTCACCTTCAACTAACTCCGATAATTCGTGTTCTTCTTGTTGCAGGCTAATATACTCTTTAAGCAACGTTTTGTTTGGCTCTACAACAATCTCGCCGCTATAACCATTTACAATCCCCCGTTTGCCTTGAATTGACTCAGGCGTAAAGGTCGCCCCCATGATTGCGGGCACTCCAAGAGCACGAGACAAAATAGCAGCATGAGAGTTAGCCGCCCCCTCTAGCGAGACAACCGCGAGTAATTTCTCTTTTGGTATGCCCGCTAAAAGCGAGGCCGTTAGTTCCCTTACGACCAAGATAACCGGTTGCTGAAGTTCTAGAGTACTCACCTCAGAGTTGTGTAAAAAGTAGAGTAAACGCTGTCCAAGTTCTCGAATGTCCTGCGCACGTTCACGCATATAAACGTCAGACATTTTGGCAAAGCGGTTAGAGTAAGCTTCGACCACCTGTCTCAATGCCCAATCCGCTCTGTCTCCCTTGTTAATCTGATCTTTTAAATCAGCCCGTAACATTGGATCATTCAATAAGTGCGTAAACAGATCAAAAATAGCAAGCGCATCTTTATTAAGCTCACTATCCAGTTTTTTTCGCATTCGTCGAAAATCGGCAATCGCATTTTCAATCGCCAACATTAGCCACTCTTGCTCTTGAGAGACATCAAGGGCGGATGCAGGGTATACATCGGATAACTCAGGTTGGGTGTTGTCCCACCAAAACTCCCCTACTGCCACTCCCGGAGATGCCCCAATGCCTGTAATGATCTCGGTTCTTTTTTTATTTAACAGCCACTGACCTTGGCCTTGAGCATGAGCAATAATGACCGCTATCTGAGCCGCGAGAGTAACAAGGAACGACTCTTCCATTTCGTTAAATAAACGGGGGGATTGCTGCTGAATAACCAGTACCCCAAGGACTTGCTTGCGGTAGATAATAGGGGTTCCAAGAAAGGAGTTGTAGATCTCCTCCCCTAGCTGTGGAAAGAGTTTAAATTCAGGATGTTTAGCCGCTTCTGCCAAGTTTAACGGTTCTGCGTTACGTCGAACCAAACCCACCAAACCATCTTGATATTTTACAAAGAAGTGTCTCTTTTTAACTTTTAACCCTTGAGTCGCCATTAGCTCAAGACGGTTCTTTTCATCATTAGCCAAGTAAACTGTGCAGCATTCGGTTTGAACGGCTTTACATGTTTCTTGCACCAATAGCTTCAAAGCTTGATGAACATCATCAAGCTTTGAGACTTTTTCAACTATGTCCCTTAGTTGAGTTAACATGATTACCCTCTACGATTTTTGCGTTTACCTTTTATCTTTCGCTCCTTAAATGGCATAGCCAAAGATGCAAACTCTTTCATCGCACGACGATAAACATCTCTTTTAAACGAAACTACTTGTCTTACTGGGTACCAATAACTTACCCATCTCCAACCATCAAATTCAGGGGTTTTTCCACGCTGCATATTAACTTTAGATTCATCGCTATCTAAACGCAGTAAAAACCATTTCTGTTTTTGCCCGATACAAACAGGTTTTGAGTCCCAACGAACTAAGCGTTTTGGTAGGCGATACCTTAACCAATGACGACTCGTGGCAACAATTGTTACATCCTGTTTTGTAAGACCAACCTCTTCATATAACTCTCGAAACATGGCTTGCTCAGCGGTTTCTCCATCATCAATTCCCCCTTGAGGAAATTGCCAAGAGTGTTGTCCATATCGTTTAGCCCAGAATACCTGACCATGGTTGTTACAAATCACTATTCCCACATTTAAGCGGTAACCATCGCCATCGATCACTGGCTGACCTCTAAAAAATTTTTCTTGGCGTGATTTTTCCACATATCCCCAGTTCTCGCAAACTTACATGTCTAATTTACGAAATATTTATTTTCTGCCAAAGCGAGTTTGAATAACTTTTGTTCAAATATAGAGTTATCAACACCAAACGCGTCAGATCACAAATTTATTCACCATTTCTGTGAATAACTATGTGAAGAATTTTAAATAAGCCAATAAAGACGAGCAATATATAATCAAGAAAAATGACCAACGCTGTAACATACACATACAAAATAACTAAAAATCAATCAGTTAATTAAAATCAAAGTAGATTCACCATGATAAAAAACAACAAGGATCTTCTATCTTTTTAGATCGGTCAAAGATCAACCGCATAGAGGGTTATCCACACTAACAACTGCCAATTTCATCATAGCACCAATTTAGCAACTGTTTTATCGCCTCAAAAGACCTGTTAATTGATCCAGTAGTGGCTAAAGCTCATCATTTTTAAAATAGCCTGTGGATAAGTGGCATTATGATCATTAATTCATCATCAGATCCAATGGACACGGTTGTCTATTTAGCCATAGATCATCATGCTCATCATTTAGAGCTATCGCGAAATATGATTGATATCGCTTGATAGTCGATCTTTACTAGGCATTATTTGTTACACTAGCCACTTCTTACTTCACAATTGTCTTTGTTAATCGATCATGAAACCGCAGCCAAAATCAGAACAAGAATTACTAGATAGAGCGCATGCAATTGCTGGTTTTACTTTCTATGAATTGGCAGAAGAAGCCAATATTTCTGTACCAAAAAATCTAAAACGAGACAAAGGTTGGGTAGGTCAATTGTTGGAATGGCACTTAGGCGCTATTGCAGGGAGCAAACCACAACAAGATTTTGTCGAGCTTGGCATCGAGTTAAAAAGTATTCCTATCAGTTATAGCGGAAAGCCGTTAGAAACGACATTTGTCTGTGTTGCTCCTTTAATTGGTGTACATGGCTTAACTTGGCAACAGTGCCATGTTAAACAGAAGCTATCTAAAGTGCTCTGGATCCCTGTTGAAGGAGAAAGAGAAATTCCTGTTGCAGATAGAAGGGTTGGAACCCCTATTCTTTGGTCGCCTTCAGAGCAAGAGGAGCGAGCTCTTCAAGCTGACTGGGAAGAGTTGATGGAGTTAATCGTTTTAGGTGAAGTAGAAAACATCACAGCCAAACACGGTGAAGTAATGCAACTTAGACCAAAAGCAGCAAATAGCCGAGTTGTTACAGAAGCATACGGAGCTTCAGGCAGGCCTATAAAAACGCTCCCAAGAGGTTTCTATCTCAGGACTCAGTTTACCGCTAACATTCTATCTCGTTACATATCCGCTCAATCTTAGTGGCGCTGCAGAGAGAGTTCGATATCGTGATAAGGGATCGTCCCTTCGGGAGAACCACATTCATCATCAGTATTGTGCAAACGTAAATACACCGACTCTACACCTAACCGACCAAGATCATCTTTTATCTGATCCAGTGACGAGTAATGTATTACTTCGTCATTTCGGTAAATAGGCTCCAGCTTGTGCTTATACTCCACTGCCAATAAGTAGTCAGACAGATCTTCACAACTAATAACATACAATTTAGGTTGAATATGCTTCTCATTGTGGTCGGCATGTAACCAGTGATCTAATTGAATTTTTTCCATAGAATCTCCTTCTTTCTATATAAGCTTAGTTCAGCTATCGGTAAATTCTAATTTCATTACTGTCTCTTCTTTGGGTATATTGGTTAAAAATAACAGTACAAGGAAGTGTTATGAAATATCATAAGCTGCCAAATTCAACATTGGAAGTCAGTAAAATATGCTTAGGTACAATGACCTTTGGCGAGCAAAACACTGAGCCACAAGCCTTTGAACAAATTGACTTTTCTCTTGATCACGGCGTAAATTTCATTGATACGGCAGAGATGTATCCTGTCCCTCCGAAGAAAGAAACTCAAGGTTCTACCGAGCAATTTATTGGTAATTGGTTAGCGAAATCAGGCAAGCGAGAAAAGGTCATTCTTTCGACTAAAGTAGCAGGGCCCGCTAACGTTCCTCATATCAGAGACGAGATGAGTTTAAGTAGAAGAAATATTCACAGCGCGATAGATAGTAGCCTTACTCGTCTTAAAACTGACTACATAGATCTCTACCAACTGCATTGGCCTCAACGACAAACCAACTTCTTTGGCAAACTCAATTATCACTATCAAGATGAAAGTGAAGAAGTCACTCTCATTGAATCTCTAGAAGCGCTTGCAGAGCTCGTTAGAGCAGGGAAAGTTCGTTATATTGGCTTATCCAATGAAACGCCTTGGGGAGTAATGAAGTTTCTTCAGTTAGCCGAAAAACATGACTTACCTAAGATAGTCTCGATCCAAAACCCTTATAACTTACTCAACCGCAGCTTTGAAATAGGATTGGCAGAAATTGCCCAGCACGAAGGTGTTGAGTTACTTGCTTATTCTCCACTCGCGTTTGGCTGTCTTTCAGGAAAATATCTAAACAATGCCAAACCAGACGGAGCTCGTTGTAGTCAGTGGCAGCGATTCTCGCGTTACTTTACACCCCAAGGTATAAAAGCGACTCAAGCTTATGCCGATCTTGCCTTGCAATTTGGATTGCAGCCAGCACAAATGGCGTTGTCGTTTGTTAATCAACAACCATTTGTAGCATCAAACATTATTGGTGCTACAAACCTAGAACAGCTATCCGCCAATATTAACAGTATGGAAGTAGAATTAAGCAAGGAGTTACTAGAAGAGATTGAAAAGATTGGAGTTGAATACTCCAATCCTTGTCCTTAAAGCCGCAATCATAGGGGGAAATTTACCTTCCCCCTACCATTACGTTACCAGTCTCGATCGAAAAACACGACGAAGATGACGCATACGACGTTCTACAACTAAGTTTTCAGGCTCGGTATATCCCATAACTCGACCATCACTTTCAAGGCCAATATCTTTCAACAGATGTGTATTCTGCCAAGGAATATCATACTTTGAACGACGTATTGCACTTTGCCATTTTTTTTCTTCTCGGCGTAAATCTGCTTTAACAAATAAAACCGCTACTTTTAAATAGATAGAGTGACTCATGATTAATCTCCAGTTAATTAAATAATTTGACTGGAAAAATGGCAGTAGAATTGAAAATATAGACTATAACCCTATTTAGCTGCCATTTTCCGCAGCCTTTCAGGTTACGGATTAATTAGTATCAGTATGCTTGGTGATAGAAGAAGCCATAAAAAATACGGATCTATCCAGCGATACAGAATTTAAGAACGCACAAATTGTATGAACGAATGTGAAATATTTCATTTGTGCCTCCTGTTAAAAACTAATTAATCGTAAAGATGAGTGAATGTTATTCACGCTCAAATTGTAACCACTTTTAAGTTATATGCAATAGCTATTTACTACTAAAGTGAAAATTTATTCACGCTTACATCAGCTATCTATTAATATACTCAAGTGACCTCAAGGTGCTTGTTCAGCGAGAATTTATTGGCTGCTGATCAAGGCACTGATTTGAAGGCATAGTCATTCTACGGAAAGAATCAGTAACACAGAGCAGGAGCCAATAAAACTCGCCCTTTGGGAGCACATCAACACGCCCATTTCTGCGGAAGATAATCTTGAAAGGGAATGCCATTCTTTCAATTATCTTTCTTGAACTGTACTTGTTGATGTTGCTCTGAATCCTACATCTTGAGGTCACTTGAGTATATGTGAGAAATATCTAACTCCCGCTGTCACTCGTTAGCGGAAAGTTCTCTGTGTAGACAATGATCATTACATGGATTCTGAAATTAAATTATGCTTATTCAATAACCTATACATGGTCGCTCTAGAGACCCCTAGCTCTTTTGCCGCGGGTGAAACTTGCCCTTCATGCGACTCTAATACCAAAACCAAGGCATCTTTCTCAGAATTTTCTCGAATACTTTTAAGGCTTCGTCTACCACTAATAACTTTAGGAAGATCAAGCTGATTAATATCAATTATAGCGCTATCAGACATCAATACCGCTCGTTTTACTTGGTTAGAAAGCTCTCTCACATTACCCGGCCAATGATATTGCATTAACGCCTTCAAAGCTTGATCAGAGAAACCTTTTGCCTGCGCATTATATTCTTTAGAAAACTCCTGCAAAAAATGTTTAGCCAAAATCGCTATATCACCAGTCCGTTCCTTTAAACTAGGAATATTAATTCTAAGAACGTTTATATAATGATAAAGCTCTTCATTAAAATCTTTGTCTGCTAACGACTTCTCAATATCCGTGCTATAACCTGCTAATATCCTCACATCCAATTCTTTCCTGCCATCAATTGACTCGATTTTTCCATCTTGCAAGAATCGAAGTAAGTTTCTCTGTTGAGAGCGTGACATCATTAAAATGTCATTAAAAAATAGAGTACCACCATGCGCTTTTTCTAATAAACATGGGCCGGCATCAGCATCGATATTTTTGCCAAATAGCTCCTGAGCCATCCTAGCTTCTGATAGCGCCCCACAATTAACACTAATAAAAGCTTCTTTCGAGCGGGTAGACATAGTGTGAATAGCTTTTGCCACACACTCTTTTCCAGCTCCGTTTTCACCATAGATTAAAATACTGACGTCCGTAGAACTGATGCGTTTAACCTGTTCTCTGAGCCGTTTCATAGAAACCGACTCACCCGTTAATCCCATGTCTTTATTGCATCCATAATTAGGCCATACTTTTCTTTCTAATTTAAGCATGCCTAACTGGTGACCAATGGTGCTCATCAGTTGTGTATCTGGCATTGGAGCGGTAAAAAAATCGATACAGAAGTTAACAATAAACTGGCAGATGGTATCAGAGCTTAATTGTGATTCTCTTATAAATGCCAACCATCGGACGTGTTTATAGCTACTAACTAAATTAGCAATACCGTTTAAACTAAATTCATCCTGACTTAAATCTACGATACCAATACAAGGACCAATATCATTTAACAGTATGTCGGCCTTACGTAAATCACCACACCGCTGACATTGCCAACCTTCTTGCTCTAAAACAGACAACCACGGTTCTTGCTTACCACCAACCACGACAAGAGAGCCCGCAACAGAATCCATTCGAAATTGTGTGCCCATGACAGATCCTTTTTTATTATATTTGTTGAGAGGAATGCACCCACTACTCAGTGGTCTATTGACCCTAAAAAAATACTTTCTCTGTATACAAGAAAATATTCGCAGGGATATAACAGTATCGAGACATTGGCTGTTTTTCTGTCTCATTATTAAGACTTAGCACATGTTAATTGCTCGTCAAGTTAGCTACTTCATTTTTTGCACCACTGCTATAAAAAAACCTACTTAATAAAGTAGGTTTTTAGTTCAGTGAATGGATTCTTCCAAGCCTTTATGCTGGCTCTTGGAAAATAACCGTATCCGCTTTTTCTGTATACTGTCCCATTTTATGGAAGTTTAGGTAGCGATAAGTATCTGCTGCTGTCGCATCAATCTGCTTAGCAAACTCTAGATACTCCTCTTTAGACGGAATTTTGCCTAAAATAGCGCCAACCGATGCTAACTCAGCAGATGCAAGATAAACATTCGCCCCCGTACCTAAACGGTTAGGGAAGTTACGAGTTGATGTTGAAATCACTGTCGCTTCATCGGCTACCCGTGCTTGGTTACCCATACAGAGAGAACAGCCCGGAGTTTCGATACGAACACCAGCACGACCGAAGATACCGTAGTACCCCTCTTCTGTGAGCTGATCTTTATCCATCTTCGTCGGTGGAGCAATCCAAAGACGAGTATCAAGTTGACCGCTATGCTTATCAAGCAACTTACCCGCGGCACGGAAATGGCCAATGTTGGTCATACAAGAACCAATAAAGACTTCCTGAATCGCAGTACCCTGTACATCAGAAAGTAGACGCGCATCATCCGGATCATTTGGCGCACATAAAATTGGCTCACTGATCTCAGCCAAGTCAATTTCAATCACGTGAGCGTATTCAGCATCATTATCTGCCGTCATTAACTCAGGATTTTCAAGCCACTCTTGCATGGATGTAATACGACGCTCAAGGGTACGTACATCACCATACCCTTCAGAAATCATCCACTTCAACATAACAATGTTGGAGTTAAGGTACTCTTCAATCGACTCTTGAGATAATTTAACCGTACAACCTGCCGCAGAACGTTCTGCAGAAGCATCAGAAAGTTCAAATGCCTGTTCCACACTTAAATGTTCAACACCTTCGATCTCTAGTACACGACCTGAGAACTCATTGATCTTACCCGCTTTCTCTACCGTAAGGAGTCCTTGCTTGATACCATAATATGGAATCGCATGAACCAGATCACGTAGCGTAATACCCGGTTGCATTTCACCTTTAAAACGAACCAGTATAGATTCAGGCATATCCAGCGGCATCACTCCAGTCGCAGCAGCAAACGCCACCAAACCAGAACCTGCTGGGAATGAGATACCGAGAGGGAAACGAGTATGAGAGTCACCACCGGTTCCAACTGTATCAGGTAGCAACATACGGTTTAACCAAGAGTGAATAACACCGTCACCAGGGCGCAAAGAAACGCCAGCACGGTTCATTATGAAATCAGGCAATGTGTGGTGCGTATTAACATCAACAGGTTTTGGATACGCTGAAGTGTGACAGAAAGACTGCATCACTAGGTCTGCAGAGAAACCTAAACAAGCAAGATCTTTTAGCTCATCACGAGTCATTGGGCCGGTCGTATCTTGCGAGCCAACGGTGGTCATTTTAGGTTCGCAATAGGTTCCTGGACGAATACCGTCAACACCACAAGCTTTACCCACCATTTTTTGCGCTAATGTATAACCTTTACCCGTATCTTCTACCGCAACTGGACGGCGGAAAATTTCTGATGGCTCCAACCCTAACGCTTCACGAGCGCGATCAGTCAATCCGCGACCGATAATTAGAGGTATACGACCACCCGCACGAACTTCATCAATCAACACATCTGTTTTTAAGCCAAACTCCGCCAACACGTCACCTGACGCGTTATCCGTGACTTTGCCTTCATATGGATAGACATCAATTACATCACCCATATTCAATTTAGAGACATCAACTTCAATAGGAAGCGCACCTGCATCTTCCATGGTGTTAAAGAATATCGGGGCTATTTTGCCACCCAATACATAACCACCAGCACGTTTGTTCGGTACATTAGGAATATCATCCCCCATAAACCACAACACAGAGTTTGTGGCAGACTTACGAGATGAACCTGTACCTACAACGTCACCAACATATACAAGTTGATGACCTTTCTCTTTAAGGCTCTCAATCTGTTTTACAGGGCCAATGCTACCCGCTTGATCCGGTTCAATACCCTCTCTTTGGTTTTTAAGCATCGCTAAAGCATGCAGCGGAATATCTGGACGCGACCACGCATCAGGAGCTGGAGAGAGGTCATCCGTATTTGTTTCGCCAGTTACTTTAAATACCGTTAGTGTAATTTTCTCTTTAAGCTCAGGCTTAGATAAAAACCACTCAGCCTCTGCCCATGACGTTAATACTTGCTTGGCATATTCATTACCGGCCTTTGCTTTCTCTTCTACGTCATAAAAAGCATCAAACATGAGTAAAGTATGAGACAGCACTTTTGCTGATATTGGCGCTAAAGAGTCATCATCAAGTAATGAAATTAACGGTTCAATATTGTACCCACCTTGCATTGTGCCAAGAAGCTCAACAGCTTTCTCTTTACTTACCAGCGGAGAACTTGCTTCACCCGTTGCAACAGCCGTCAAAAAACCAGCCTTTACATAAGCGGCTTCATCAACACCAGGGGGAATTCGGTTTTCTAGTAGGTCAAGAATAAACGCTTCTTCACCTTTAGGTGGGGTTTTAACCAGTTCAATTAATGCAGCAACTTGTTCTGCATTCAGTGGTTTTGCAACTATTCCTTCCACTGCACGTTCTTCGACGTGTTTTCGATAGGCTTCAAGCACGACTAATTCCTCTCATTGCGGTTCAATTTCTTTTTAGTATGAAAATGAACATCCTTGGAAAACTTGGCTTCCTGCCGCACATTATTATTTAATTCAGGTTAATAAACGGACAGCGGCGAGGGCCAAACTGTGCAAGAGAGAATAGCAAATTTAACTAAAAATTAAAATCCAATCATTTTGACCAACATATCATCTTGCGACTAAAGTTCTACAATGCGCAATTTATATCATTATGAATTTTATGATTTTTATTATTTGTTATTAGACTAAAAAGTATGACCGAGTATTAAGTAAACAGATTGACGATGTCCTTCTGTCATCCCAAATGCAAATACAATCGGCCCAATAGGTGATGCTACACCAGCAAAAACAGACCCTGCATGGTAAAGAGGCGCGTCTTTGATTTTGACATCTGTATCATTCCATACTCCGCCATACTCATATGACGCACCTAAGTAAACCGGGGCAGTGAACAGTCCAAAATCATTATTAAACCAGCGATAACGATAAACTAAGCTACTAAAAAACAGGTTTTGACCAACAAGGCTGTTTCTGGATATTCCCGACAAACGCAAAAATCCGCCAAGCTCTTTAGGTTGAATAGCAAGATTATTGGCGGTTTTATCCTCTACCGCGCCATATTCAAGATGTCCGACTAAAGTATTATCACCAAAACTATAGGCACCACGTACAAGGGTTGAAATTTCATGAACCACATCGTCTTTGAAATCAAACTCTTCTTGATCGTTGTTTTCGTCCCTTACTATAGTGGAACCTTTCACAGAATCATCCGACACAAAGTACTCAATATCAAACTGAAATCCCTTGGTAGGCAAACTAAAATCATCTAGAGTATCAATGCGATAGCGAGCAAACATACCTTTCCTTGTATAGTCCGCAAAGCCATAATCTGGAGCTGTACTTAGGTTTGCCTCACCATCAATAAAACGGGCACCTACCCTTAACTCTTGCCATAACTGAGGCTGAAAACCAATGGCGGCTTCGCCTTTAAACTCCGAATAAGTCGTGGATAAAGAGTTATCCGCCATATCCAAGTTACTTTCACCATTTAAGCCCGATATAGGAGTATTCTTTTTATCTTTGCTATAACTGACACTCAGTAAATTTAATAAGTACTGATTACTAAAAAATGGCGAAGACCAGTTAAGCGCTATATTTCTGTCGGTCCCCAGCTCTAAATTCGCTTTTAACTCAGCCCCAACGCTATTTAGTCCAGTAAAGTTGGTGGATACACCCAAGGCATATTGACTCTCAGAAGTAAAATCTTCCTCTAAGAAAAAACGAAAATTAACATAGTTAGGTCCCCACTCTTTCTCTTTTACATTAAAAGTCAGTGTGGTTTCATCGGATGATGTATCAAAATGATACGAGACAGTTTCAAACCTATCTAAAGCATAGAGGTTACTGACACTCAACTCTAAAGACTCTGTCGATACTCTCTCACCGGTACTCACTCCTAAACGATCAAGCACCAGCTCATCTTTATAATGTGAATGGTTATTAAGCACGATGTTATCCACCACCAGCTCATCACCATGTTTTAGAGCTCTTCTGGCATCTTCTTTATCGTCGATATACTTTTGATACTGAGCGACTGTCACCGCATATCTTTGCAGTTTTTCACTTTGTTGCTGTGCCGCTTGGTAACCGAAACGATAAGCTTGAGGCATTTTGTCAAACTCCATGGTCTCCATTTCCCCAACAGCAGGTTTTAACAGTGTATCCTTGTCCGTTAACTGCTCAGCTTGTTCATTAGTGGTACGCCGAACAAGATAATTGGAAAGTTGACCGGCAACCGTCATCATATCGATCACGCCTTCTTGATCGAGATAATCAGTGCTTATATCTACGGCAATAACGATATCCGCCCCCATAGAGCGTGCTAGATCGACGGGCATATTATTGGTCACTCCGCCATCAACAAGTAACTTACCCTCTAAAGGGAAAGGCGGCAGAGCTCCCGGCACCGACATACTGGCCATCATCGCATCGGTAAGTAATCCTTTATCCAACACGACTTCATCCAGCTCTACGATGTCGGTAGCAACGGCCCGATAACGAAGAGGAAGTAAATCAAATGACTCAAATCTAGGGAAGTTTCCTGATGATTCGCGGAGAATCCGCATCATAGTTTGCCCTTGAACGATCCCTTTAGGCGAACGTATCTCCCCCCAACCTAGCCCTAAGTCTGTGGTCAGTTGAAAGTAGTCTTCATAGGCTTTATCTCTTACTCGTCTATCACTACGACTGACTCTGTCACGATAACCGCTATTCCAATCCGTAGTATAAATTAACGCTTCTATCTCATCGGCGCTCATGCCTGTGGCATACAAGCCTCCAACATACGCCCCCATACTGGTTCCTGTCACAATATCCACAGGAATGTGCATCTCTTCCAGCGCTTTGAGTACGCCAATATGTGCGGCACCTTTTGCTCCTCCTCCGGCCAATACCACGGCGATGGTAGGACGTTCCTGAGAAGACGAATCCGCAGTAACTTGTGCAGCGTGTATGCTCACAGAGTAACAGCAGCATACAATCGCTACGATTCGTAAGTAGTCATAAAATCCTTTCACGCCCAAACCTCAAAGAAAGTGGATTTAGAATTAAAACACATATCAATAGTGGCGATTTAAACGACACTACCGGAGAAATCATCATTTAATTAACCGTAATCGGCTTATTCAAAAAGCCTTTTTATCCACTGTGCGGGTGAGCTCTGACAAGAACGAAGAATTTGACCATCTTTGTCCCATACAGGTAATTTAAAACTGTTTGAGCAATCCAATTTAAGAGCACCACTGCTTGTTCTGCTAAACCCTAGGGTAGAGATACTTTTTGGCCACGGTAATGACAAGCGTTGCGGGATCCTCTTGTTCAAATACTCAGCATAAACTCGTAAAGCCCCACTCGATCCCGTTAATTTAGTCGGTTTATTATCATCCCGTCCAACCCAAATGGTAACCACTTCACGTCCATCAACCCCAACAAACCAACTGTCTCGGCTATCATTACTGGTTCCGGTTTTTCCCGCCAATGCCGCCCAACCAAATTGACCTTGCAAATAACGGCCAGTGCCTTCTGCTACGGCTTTTTTCATCGCATAAGTTGTTAACCACGCCGCTTGCTCATCCACCGTCGCACTCATGGTTGGGATGGATTGATATAATACGTTGTCATCAATGTCTTTTACCATACGTAGTGCTGATAATTTTGCCAGTTTTCCGGAATTAGTTAACGTCTGATACATTTGCGACACTTGAAAAGGAGAGAGAGAAAAAGCGCCTAAGAACATAGCAGGTACCGGACGAATCTCTTGTCTATCAACCCCTAGCGCATCTAGCGTGTTCGTCACTTTCGGAATCCCTAATGCCAAACCAAGACGAACTGTCGGTATGTTTAGCGAGTTAGCTAACGCTTTATATAAAGGCACCTCTCCTCTAAATTTTTTATCAAAATTTTGTGGCTGCCATACAGACCCTTTACTCCCTTTCATCTTGATTGGTTTGTCTTGTAACGTTGTCGCCAATGTATATTGAGATGGAGAAGAGAGCGCAGTTAGATAAACGGCTGGCTTGACCAGAGAGCCTATTGGCCGACTGGCATTTAACGCTCGATTAAATCCATCATAACCCGCTCTTTTCCCACCAACCATGGCTCGTATCTCTCCCGTCTGCCTGTCTACAGCAACCACTGCTGCCTCAAGACCTTTACCGCTATTTTTTTCTAGCTGTGCGACTTTTTTCGCTACCGCTTTCTCCATTAGCGATTGAGAGACAGGATCCAATGTTGTAAACAGTTGTAATCCAGCATGTTGGTGAAATTCATCCCCCAACTTCTCTTGCAACTCTATTTTCAATTGTTGAAAGTATGCGGGTTGTCTGCTGGCTATTTGTGGCTTTTTCTGTATATCCAACTCCCGACTTACTGCTTGATCGTATTGTGCCGCGGTCAGAATCTCTTGCTGCATTAGCAGCCTTAACACTAAATCTCGTCGCGCTTTACTGCGAGCAGGATAACGGATGGGATTATAATAAGAAGGGCCTTTAACCATTCCGACTAATAGAGCCAATTGATCCAATCTCAATTCCTGAAGAGGAACACCAAAATAGAATCGAGCAGCTAAACCAAAGCCATGTACCGCCTGCCCTTGGGCCTGCCCTAGATACACTTCATTTAGGTAAGCTTCTAATACTCGATCTTTGTCATAACGATAATCAATGATAAGAGCGATATACGCTTCTCTAATTTTCCGCCATAAGGTTTTTTCTCGGGATAGAAACAAGTTTTTAGCCAATTGTTGGGTCAAGGTACTACCACCTTGTACCGTTCTACCAGCTTTAATATTGGCAACCAATGCACGTAAAATAGAGGTAGGAGAAACCCCATCGTGTTGATAAAAATCTCTATCTTCCGTGGTCAGCAGAGCATCAACAAGAAACTCAGGAAACTGCTCTCTCTTTAAATAAAGGCGAGTTTGGTCGACATCATTTTCCAACATTCCTAGCATTTTAGGCTCTATGCGTAAAAAACCCATGTCGCTTTTATTTTCAAGAGAGTAGATTCGCTTCAAGCCTAAATTGTCAAAGTGAAGCATCACCCGTCTATCCGGCTGTGGTCCGTCTTCAAACTCGAATGGTCGACGAATTAACTCTAACTTGGTTGACGATGATGAATACTCTCCCGCATGTCTAGGCTTCGCTACTTTTCGATAGTTTAAAACATCAAGCTCTTGTCTCATTTCCGCAATACTCATCTCCTGCCCAGGGAAAATGGTAAGAACTCGAGCATACACAACCGTAGGCAAATCAAATATCTGCCCATCAAATTTGGATCGTACAACCGTATCTAAGTAGATACCGATAAACAGCAGACAAGCGGCGGAAACCAGTGCAAGCTTCCAACTCAACCGCCAAAAACGACGCAATAGTGACACTTTTTGAGTTGGCTTTCTGCTGCGTCTCTTACCTGTAGCCGCTCTTTTGCTGGGCTTCTTCTTTGCAGCAACACGCTTTTTAGCGCTGCTCTTCTTTTCGACTGCTTTCTTATTGGTCATATTTTCAACTGTCGTTTTGTTTTGGTTGTCGCGATATGGTTTGCAGGATCGTCAGGCCATAGGTGTTTGGGGTATCGTCCCTTCATCTCTTTTTGCACCTCTTTATAGGCTCCCTGCCAAAATCCTGCTAAATCCGCCGTAATTTGTAAAGGTCTCTGCGCAGGAGAAAGTAACTCTAATACGATGGTTTTTCTACCATTAGCTATCGCTGGGGAGACTTTCTCTCCAAACACTTCTTGCATTCGCACTGACAGCATAGGCTCTTTACCGCTTTGATAACGAATACGCTTATTGCTGCCCGTAGGTAATTGATACTCTATGGGCAACAACTCATCCACTTGTTGGTTTAATGGCCAACCTAAATACGCCGTGAGCGCCGCTGATAAATCAATACTCTGTAGCGATTTCACGCTTTTCATATTATTCATAAACGGCTCTAACCAAGCATCTAGTTGTGTAAGTAGAGCTTCTGCAGATAAATTCGGCCACTCTTTCTCCGGGAACCATTCAGCACCACACCGGTACCGCTCCAGAAGAGCTTGGCTCTGTTTATCCCAAGGCAAGCATTGTAGCCCTGAGCGATGAATATAGTTCAGTAAAGCTTGAGTTAGCTGTGCTTGAGCTGGCTGAGGTAGTGCCTTTCTTGATATCACTAAATTACCGATACACTGTCTGGTTTCAGCGATTAAGCGGCCTTTAGCCACATCCCACTCTACCGATTCACTCTCCTCAACTAGATATGGCAGTGACTCTGTCAAACACGCTATATCCAACTTTGCAGCTAAAAATATTTGGCTCTCTCTATCTCGAGTACGCATAAGATCAATCGCGACAATATACTGGCTATCTGAGAGTGGATCATCTGACGAGATAGTCGCACCATGACCATTAGCCAAAATAAACTTACCTGAACGATTATTTCGATTTTGTCCGATTCGATCGGGATATGCTACCGCTAAGCTGAGTCCTATCAGAGTATCATCTATCTCTTTTAAATTAACCGTGACTGCCATCCTTTTAGCCAGTATTGCAACTCGCTTTGCAATCAGTGACTGCTTATTATGGCGATGATTTTTAATTGCATAGACTTCACTAGCAATGTCTACACCGCTATGACGAGACTCCTCAATTAATGCCACCAGACATAGCGCACAGCTCAGCATAGCAGTACCGTTCTGCTTAGCTTTAAGTAGCATAGCCGCCAACCGAACATCGGTACCTAACTGGCTCTGCTCTTTTCCCCATTCGGTTAACTGCCGACTATCCGTAACTAACCCTAGCTTTGTTAGTAGCTCATAGCCTTGATTAATGGCGTTTATCGAGGGTATATCCAGCCAACTCAGCTCCTCAACAGAAGTCACTCCCCATTGGGAGAGTTCCATACAGAGCGATGATAAATCTGAATGAAGAATTTCGGCCTGTGGAACTTGCGGTTGTAGAGCGAGTTGCTCCTTACTGTACATCCGCAAGCAGACCCCTTCTTCAAGCCTCCCCGCTCGACCCGCCCTTTGCTCCGCTGAAGATTGAGCAATGCGCCCTTCTTCTAAACGGGTTATCCCGGACTTCAAATCAAACTTAGCCAGTCGCTCTATACCGCTGTCAATAACCACTCGAATACCATCGATAGTTAAAGAAGTCTCAGCAATATTGGTGGCCAACACAACTTTGCGCCTCCCAGACTTGCTCGGCGAGATCGCTTTCTGCTGTTGTGAAAAATCAAGTTGACCATAAAGTGGCAGTACATCCACGTTATCCATGGCGATATTGAGTTTATTTTGTACCTGCTTGATGGCTGCCATACCCGGCAAAAAAACTAAAATTGAACCGGATTCTGAATCAAGGAGCGTGCGGATTTGACGAGATATCATCTGGTCCATTCTTTCATTCACTATCAAAGGAGCATAACGATATTCAATCGGATAATGTCGCCCCTGAGACTCTACATAGACAGCTTCAGGCAACAATCGTTGCAGTGCTGATTGATCTAACGTTGCCGACATTATCAGCAGTTTAAGGTCATCTCTAAAAACTTGTTGCACTTCTAAACTAAACGCCAAAGAAACATCAGCATGAATGCTTCTTTCATGAAATTCATCAAAAATCAGCAATTCAACGCCCGACAGTTCAGGATCAGACTGGATCATCCTAGTCATTATCCCTTCTGTCACTATCTCCAATCGAGTCGACGCACTGGTTTTACTTTCACCTCTAACACGGTAGCCAATCGTCTCACCAACGTTTTCATTAAGCTGGCTCGCTAAATATCGAGCAATATTCCTTGCCGCCAAACGTCTAGGTTCAAGCATAACTATTTTACCCGACAACCACTTTTGCTTGAGTATTTCTAGTGGTAATAGCGTCGACTTTCCGGCGCCTGGAGGGGCTTTTAAGATAAGTTGACTCTCTAATTGCAGTTTTTTTAGTAATTCTGGAAGAACCGCTTGAATCGGAAGTTGTGACACTGGAGAGCCTTATGCTATCGCAATTAAAAACATCTTGGATTTGATACAGTATATACTCAAGTGACCTCTAGGTGCAGAATTCAGAGCGGCATCAACAGGTTCAGTTCAAGAAAGATAATCGAAGAAATGGCATCCCCTTTCAAAGCTATCTGACGTAGAAATGGGCATGCTGATGAGATCCCAACGGGCGAGCTTTATTGGCTCCTGCTCTGTGTTACTGATTGTTGCCGTAAAATGACTGTGCTTTCAAATCAATGCCTTGATCAGAAACCAATAAATTCTCACGGAGCAAGCATCTTGAGGTCACTTGAGTATAATAAACTCATCCTATGAATGAAAACAACAGACTATGCAATTTGAACCGATACTAGAAAGTGGCCGATTAATAAAACGCTATAAACGATTCCTGGCCGACATAGAATTAGAAGATGGCACAATCCGAACCATTCATTGTGCAAACACAGGTGCCATGACCGGGTGTGCTGAACCGGGAAACAAAGTTTGGTTCTCAACGTCTAGCAATATAAAAAGAAAATACCCTAATAGTTGGGAGTTAAGCCAAACCCCACAAGGTGATCTCATTGCCATTAACACTCTAAAAGCCAATCAACTTGCTGTTGAAGCGATCAAGAATGGCGTAATTAAAGAACTGTCTGACTATGAAAACCTTAAAACTGAAGTAAAATATGGTCGCGAAAATAGCCGAATTGATATCTATCTCCAATCAGAGCATAGAACACCGTGCTATATTGAAGTAAAAAGCGTGACCTTACTTGAGAAGAATGGACAAGGGTATTTTCCTGATACGGTCACGACGAGAGGGCAGAAGCATCTGCGTGAACTCACAGAAATGGTCAATTCTGGAAGCAGAGCCGTACTTTTGTTTACTGTTTTACATTCAGGGATTGAAAAAGTATCCGCTGCACACCATATAGATGCACATTATTCACAATTATTAAAACAAGCAAAAGAAGTTGGTGTAGAGATCCTCTGCTATAAAGCAGAAATATCAAATAGCAAAATGAATCTTGTGAAACCTATCCCGTTTATTGATAGTTAAGCAAAAACTGTTATGCGAAAATGATGCGATCTTCACACTGGGAACAATTAGAAAAATCCAGTGTTTGCTTCCAGCTTTTCTTTCTGCTAAAAATACCCGCCTTAAATTAACTGCAAATCAGTTAATAATTGGTGTAAGTAGGAGATGAGGTATGCCAGAAAAGAAAAAAGCGCTAGGCATCCTAGCCATTGCAGGTGTTGAGCCCTATCAGGAAAAAGCTGGTGAAGAATATATGTCACCAGAACAAATGGCTCATTTTACTAAGATTTTAGAAGCTTGGCGTAATCAACTTAGGGATGAAGTTGAGCGTACTGTGCACCATATGCAGGACGAAGCAGCAAATTTCCCAGATCCAGTTGATCGCGCATCACAAGAAGAGGAATTCAGTTTAGAACTTCGTAACCGTGATCGTGAACGTCGACTAATCAAAAAGATTGAGAAAACACTTCTCAAGATTGAAGAAGATGATTTTGGTTTTTGTGAATCTTGCGGTGTAGAAATTGGTGTTCGTCGCCTTGAAGCTCGCCCTACTGCCGATCTATGTATCGACTGTAAGACATTAGCTGAAATGAAAGAGAGACAGATGCAAGGTTAATCTTGCGTTACTGCTAAAAAGGAGCTTAGGCTCCTTTTTTTGTTGAAAGCGATACGTAACCCACTATGACATATATCGGTCGATTTGCCCCATCACCTTCAGGCCCTCTTCACTTTGGCTCATTAGTTGCAGCACTTGGGAGTTACTTTCAAGCTAAACACAACCATGGTTTGTGGTTAGTACGAATGGAAGATCTTGACCCTCCTAGAGAAGTGAAAGGTGCAGCTAAGCTTATTCTACAAGCATTAGAACATTATCAACTATTTTGGGATAGTGAAGTCATCTATCAAAGTCAACGTCATACTATTTATCAACAACAAATAGATAAGTGGCTAGACAATCAACAAGCTTATTACTGTCAATGCAGTCGAAAACAGATCAAGCAAAATGGCGGTTTCTACCAAGGAACGTGTCGGCAAAAAAACGTAGCCAGTACAGGCAATGCGATTCGGCTGGTTATGCAGCACCCTACTTATCAGTTTCAAGATAAAAAGCACGGCATAATTACCATTCCGCCACAATTGGCTAATGAAGACTTTATTATTAAAAGGCGTGATGGGCTTTTTGCTTATAACCTAGCGGTTGTTATTGATGATATTGAACAGAACATAACAGAAGTGGTTCGGGGTGCAGATTTAATTGAACCGACCGGTAGGCAAATAAGTCTTTATCAGACATTAGGTAAACATAGCGTCAGTTATCTGCACCTACCGTTAGCTTTAGATAGCAAAGGCAATAAGCTATCAAAACAAAATCATGCTCAACCCATCGATATTAAAAATGTAAAACCGACCCTACTTCAAGCTATGTTATTTCTGGGTTTTGTATTCCCCAAGGATATAGAACAGGGCTCAATAAAAGAGATTCTTCAGTGGGGATGTGAAAACTGGTCTATTTCCGCCCTAAGCGCAAAGACAGAAATCATGTCACCATTCTCAAATGAACATTCTCAAACGAACAACTCTACGTTATCATAGCGCGATAACCGTGAGGTAGAGGAATGAGCAAGAAATCGTCAGACTCAATTCCTTAGAAAGCAACGACAATTGCAGCAAAGACTAAATAAGATTTAATTGGAGAAATCGCTCTGAATATTATTACCCGTGATGAACACAGTATTTCCAGACAAGATATTAGCGAAAATGCGCTGAAAGTACTTTATCGCCTGCATAAAGCGGGTTATGACGCCTTTTTAGTTGGTGGTGGTGTTCGCGATCTTCTGTTAGGCCAGAAGCCAAAAGACTTTGATATTGCAACCAACGCAACACCTGAACAGATCAAGCAGTTATTTAGAAATTGCCGCTTAATTGGTCGACGTTTTCGCTTAGCACATATTATGTTTGGTCGTGAAATTATTGAAGTTGCTACTTTCAGAGGCCATCACCAAGAACCAACGAAAAACATCTCTGCCCAATCCGATGAAGGAATGTTGTTAAGAGACAATGTATACGGCTCTATTGAAGAAGACGCCGAACGCCGAGATTTCACTATCAACGCGATGTATTACAACATTGCCGACTACAGTATTCATGATTATGCCGAAGGGATGGAAGATCTAGAAGACCGTCTGATTCGTCTCATTGGAGATCCGCAAACTCGCTATAGAGAAGATCCAGTTCGAATGCTTAGAGCCGTTAGGTTCGCAGCCAAATTGGATATGGACATATGTGATACTACCGCAGACCCCATCCTAGAGCTTGCCCATTTATTAGAGGATATTCCTGCTGCTCGCCTGTTTGAAGAGTCATTAAAATTACTTCAATCCGGCCAAGGTCTGGAAACGTATTTCTTAATGCGGGACTACGATCTGTTTAATCCACTGTTTCCAATTATCGCACGCGACTTTACCGATGAAGGTGAAACTCATAGTGAGCAGATGCTGGAGCTGGTGCTAGAGTCTACTGATAAGCGAATTAATGAAGGCAAGCGTATCAATCCTGCCTTTATGTTTGCAGCAATGCTTTGGTACCCATTAAATAAAGAAGCGCAATCTCTTATTGATGATAAAGGTTTCAATTATTACGATGCCATAATGGAAGCCAGCAACACAGTATTGGATGTGCAAGTAAAAACCTTAGCGATCCCAAGACGCCATACCGCAACAATTAGGGAGATCTGGCAATTACAGCTAAGACTACCAAGAAGAAGCGGTAAGCGCGCACAACGCCTTATGGAACTAAACAAGTTCCGTGCAGGTTTTGATTTTCTTGAGATGCGCGGAAAAATTGAAGGTGGAGAGACTGCCGAATTAGCGGCTTGGTGGCAGACATACCAAAACGCTGGACGTAACATGCGACAAGCTATGGTGAATGAACTTGGTCAAGATAAGCCTAACTATCGCCGCCGCAAGAACTACCGCAATAAGAAGAGCAAAGCAACGTCATGATCAAGGTCTATATTGCTATCGGAAGTAACTTATCCGATCCGGTAGCACAAGCAAATAATGCCATCGTTGCATTGCAGTCCTTACCTGAGTCGAAGCTTATCCAAGTCTCATCGCTTTATAGCAGTACTCCAATGGGGCCGAAAGAACAGCCTGATTACATTAATGCTGTAGCGGAGATCGATACGGATTTATCTCCGCTAAAACTACTTGAGCAGACACAAAACATAGAGCAACGTCATGGTCGTGTTCGCAAGGAACAGCGTTGGGGGCCGAGAACTCTCGACCTCGATATTCTGCTGTTCGGCGATCAAACCATAGAGACAGAAAGATTAACCGTCCCTCATTACGGAATGAAAGAACGAGAGTTTGTTCTTTATCCACTTGCTGAAATCGCACCAGAATTAACACTACCCGATGGAACTAAGCTCCAACAGTTGATTAAAACAGTCGCTAAAAATGGGCTTAGTGTTTGGCAACCTTAGCCAAAATCGAATAAGGAATAACAATGAAAAAAATCACTATTAATGACTTAATTAAGTGGAAGCAAGAGGGTAAAAAATTTGCCTCCTCCACCGCTTATGACGCCAGTTTCGCCCAGCTATTCGAACAACAAGAGATGCCAGTATTATTAGTTGGTGACTCATTAGGTATGGTACTGCAAGGTAAAAACGATACCCTGCCAGTGACAGTACAAGATATTGTCTACCATACTCGCTGTGTTCGAGCGGGAAGCCCAAACAGTTTACTCATGGCTGATATGCCATTCATGAGTTATGCCACTGCCGAACAAGCCTGTGAGAATGCCGCTGAGTTAATGAGAGCTGGCGCTAACATGGTAAAAATTGAAGGTGGTGACTGGCTGGTAGAAACCATAGAGAAACTCACACAGCGAGCAGTACCTGTGTGTGCACACTTAGGCTTAACCCCTCAATCTGTTAATATTTTTGGCGGTTACAAAGTCCAAGGCCGTGATGATGAAAAAGCTGAAAGAATGATACAAGATGCACTGGCATTAGAAGCTGCTGGCGCTCAAATTGTACTGCTTGAATGTGTTCCTGCCTCTCTAGCAAAAAGAATCACTGAAGCCGTGAGTGTCCCCGTGATCGGTATTGGAGCCGGTAATGTGACAGATGGTCAAATCCTCGTTATGCACGACATGTTTGGCATTTCAGCTAACTATATGCCTAAGTTTTCAAAGAATTTCTTAGCGGAAACGGGTGATATTCGCTCGGCGGTTAGTCAATATATTGAAGATGTGCATTCTGGTGCTTTCCCTAGCCCAGATCATACCATCGCGTAAGGTATAGAAGATGCAAACATTTGCAAATACTCAATCTCTGCAACAGCAGCTTGTTGAGCATCGTCGTGAAGGCAAAACAATCGCGTTGGTCCCTACCATGGGAAACTTGCATCAAGGACATTTAACCTTAGTAGAGGAAGCGGCCAAATTAGCAGATATTGTCGTCGTGACTATTTTTGTTAATCCTATGCAGTTTGAAAGAGCAGATGACCTCGCTAACTACCCAAGAACATTACAGCAAGATAGTGAAAAACTTGCACAAGCTGGGGTGGATTTTCTGTTTACTCCAACTAGCGAAGTCATGTATCCAGACGGGTTGGATAAGCAGACATTTGTAGAAGTCCCAACACTATCTCACATGCTAGAAGGTGCCTCTCGTCCCGGACATTTTCGTGGTGTGGCGACAATCGTAACAAAACTGTTTAATCTCGTTCAGCCTGATATTGCCTGCTTCGGAAAGAAAGATTACCAACAGTTAGCCGTTATTCGAAAAATGGTCACCGATCTCTGTATGAATATTGAGATAAAGGGCGTCGCTACGGTTCGCGAATCAGATGGTTTAGCCATGAGCTCTCGGAATGGATTATTGACCGAAGAACAACGCAAACAAGCGCCTACAGTAGCAAAAACCATGAACTGGATTGCAGGCCACGTCTCTCTTAACGAGCAGAACAATACCGAACTTATTGAACAAGCCTGCCAACAACTGCTTGCTGAAGGGTTGCAACCCGATGAGATATTTATACGAGATGCAGCGACGCTAGAATCACTTAACTGTGACTCAACTCATGCGGTTATTTTAATGTCGGCTTTTTTAGGTAAAGCGAGATTAATTGACAATCAAGTACAGGCACTTTAGCGCGTTACTATTTTAGTATGTACAAAAAATGGCGGTCATATGACCGCCATTTTTCTATTTAACCTCAACAAAACACCCGTGCACTAACTTCTTAGACCTATCCCTTTCGTCACTAAATAGTGAGCGATGGCGTAAAGTACCACAACAAAAGCCAGCAATACACTAAATGAAGTCACAATAGCCACATCTGATACGCCTAAGAAACCATATCGGAAGGCGTTTACCATATACACTATTGGATTGATTTTAGATACACCCTGCCAAAGTTCGGGTAATAGATTAATCGAGTAAAATACACCACCTAAGTAAGTTAACGGCGTTAATACAAAGGTCGGGATGATGGAAACATCATCAAATGTTTTAGCAAAAATGGCATTGATTAAACCACCTAGTGAAAAAACAACGGATGTCATAAAGACGGTTGCAATAATGATTCCCCAATGATCTACCTGAAGATCGACAAAAAACAGAGAAACAACCGTAACAATAGCCCCCACAGCTAATCCACGAGCGACGCCACCCATGACAAAACCCAAAATAATTATGTAATTGGGCACCGGGGCGACAAGTAACTCTTCTATATTTCGTTGAAATTTTGAGCTAAAAAATGAGGACGCAACATTAGAATAGGAGTTGGTTATAACAGACATCATAATCAAACCTGGAACAATGTATTCCATATAGCTAAAGCCGTTCATTTCACCTATTCGTGAACCAATAAGGTTACCAAATATTATAAAATACAGCGTCATGGTGATTGCTGGCGGTACAAGAGTCTGAACCCAGATGCGGGTAAAGCGGTTAATCTCTTTCGTTAACAGGCTTTTAAAAGCCGTCCAGTATAATTGATACATTGTGTTCTACTTCCCACTCTGATCGCGTACGATGCCGACAAAAAGCTCTTCCAATCGGTTTGCTTTGTTGCGCATTGATAGCACATTAATGCCTTGTGATGTTAGCTGTGAAAACACCTGATTCAGCCCCTGAGTTTTATCAATCTCAATCTCAATTGAATCATTGTCCAATACGCTTGTTTTCACCCCCTGCAGATCAGGACGCTCACTTCCAGGCTGAAGATCCAAAATAAACGTCTCTACGTGCAAGGTGTTTAACAAGTTCTTCATTGTGGTATTTTCAATTAACTCACCACGATTAATAATGCCGATGTTTCGACACAGCATCTCAGCTTCTTCAAGGTAATGGGTAGTTAAGATGATGGTTATGCCTTGCTTATTTATTCTCTTTAAGAAATCCCACATTGAGCGACGTAATTCAATATCAACCCCTGCGGTAGGCTCATCCAAAATTAAAATATTGGGTTCATGCATCAAGGCACGAGCGATCATTAATCGCCTTTTCATACCACCAGATAGGTTTCTCGCACGCTCTGTACGCTTATCCCATAAATCAAGCTGAGTCAGGTACTTCTTCGCCCTCTCTTTAGCCATCTCGGGTGTCACACCATAATAACCCGCTTGTTGGATTACGATCTGCTCAACCGTTTCAAACTGATTAAAGTTAAACTCTTGCGGTACTAACCCTAAATTCTGCTTTGCTCGCTCAAGTTCGTCATCAATATCATGACCAAACACTTTTACCCGACCAGAAGTTTTATTTACCAGTGAAGAGATAATACCTATCGTGGTAGATTTACCCGCCCCATTGGGACCAAGCAAGGCATAAAAATCACCTTTCTCTACTTGTAAGCTCACGCCTTTGAGGGCTTCGAATCCACCTGCGTAAGTTTTGGTTAAATTCTCGATTTCTAATGCATACATAATTTAATTCTTGTCTTATTTAGAAGCGCAGCCAATCTTTCTGCTTAGCTTATATATGGAGCTGAATAGAAAAAAAACAACGGTTTTAATTAGATTTAGCTAATAAAAATACCGACACCGCCAGAGCAAATTCACCACCGGCCAGATCACAGGGATAACTACTCCAACCAGTACATAATTGACATAAAATTTCCGAGTACCTAAGCGAAACCTTGTGTATAGTACCGAGAGCAAAAAGGGGATTTACATGCCAGATATAAAAAATTTATTTGAAAAAAATGCGGCTTGGTCAGATAAAATGACCTCCGAAAGCCCGGAATATTTCACTAAATTAGTTAATAGACAGAGACCAGAGTATCTATGGATAGGGTGTTCTGATAGTCGAGTACCTGCAGAACTATTAACAGGGTTAGACTCCGGTGAGTTATTTGTTCACCGAAACGTAGCCAATCAAGTTATTCACACTGATTTAAACTGTCTGTCCGTTGTTCAGTACGCCATTGATGTATTAAAAGTTAAGCACGTTATAGTTTGTGGACATTATGGCTGCGGAGGCGTAAATGCCTCTATTGACAACCCGCCTCTAGGCTTAATTAACAACTGGATTCTTCATGTGAGGGATCTGTACCTAAAACATCGTGGCTGGCTTGGTAAGCTTCCTGAAGAGCAGCTTGGTGACCGACTCTGTGAGATTAACGTAGCGGAGCAAGTTTATAACCTAGGTAACTCTACCATCATGCAAAATGCATGGGAGAGAGGCCAAAAGGTCGATGTACATGGCGTGATCTATGGAATTGGTGACGGAAAACTTGTCGATTTAGGCATGCGGTGTGACAGCAGAGAGTCACTAGAAATTGTCTATCAAGATGCGATAAAAAATATCACTGACGGTAAATTGCTTAAGTAAGCGAGACAAAAAATGGGAGGCCAATCGATTGCCTCCCATTTTAAAAAAACGATTACTCTTGAGGAACAACTTTGCCAATGTAAGGCAAATGGCGGTACTTCTGAGCGTAATCAATACCAACACCAACAACGAACTCATCAGGAATTTCAAAGCCAATCCATTTTACATCCACTTCCACTTCGCGGCGAGAAGGCTTATCCAGCAGAGTACAAATTTGAATCGAATTTGGTTCTCGAATAGACAGAATTTCGCACACCTTGCTCAGGGTATTACCGGTATCAATGATGTCTTCCACTAAAAGAACATCTTTCCCTTTTATATCGTCATCCAGATCCTTAAGAATACGAACATCGCGAGAACTCTCCATACTATTTCCATAGCTCGATGCTGTCATAAAGTCCACGCAGTGGTTCATCTCAATAGCACGTGCAAGATCCGCCATAAAAACAAATGAGCCTCTTAGCAGACCAACTAAAACAAGTTCTGTTGAATCCCCGTAGTGCTCGGTAATTTGTTTACCCAATTCAATAACACGTTTCTGTACCTCTTGTTCAGAGATCATCACTTCAACTGTATGTTTCATTTTTTACTCGTTCCGTTAATCACCCGCCTATTATACTCAAGTAGTTTGAATATGCTTGCTTGAGAAAAAATTTTTGCTATTTTTTATTTTTTCTATTGCTGTTGAAACTGTTATTTCATGCGGGATATTGACGAAAATAATTCACTCAATCTTGCCGAATTCTTGCTCAATCTCAAATTAATGACATAAATATAAACAACAGCATTTGACCAATCGTATATGCACTTGTACACTCATCATGACGATATAAAAGTCAATATAACTATTAGAAATATAAAACAATCAACATCTTGGCAAGGTATATATAATGGATATGATTACAAAACGTCCTAGAACGCGTCTTTCTCCTCAAAAAAGAAAGCTTCAACTCATGGACATAGCACTAGAAGTATTTGCTCGTCGCGGTATTGGCCGTGGCGGTCACGCAGATATCGCCGATGTCGCACAGGTATCGGTAGCAACAGTATTTAACTACTTCCCTACCAGAGAAGATCTGGTTGACGAAGTCCTTCACCATGTTGTTCGTAATTTCTCAGGCTTTCTTAATGAGAATATCGACACATCACTACACGCGAAAGAGAACCTTAAAAATATTAGTCTACAGTTAATCGAACTGGTTCAGGAAGATAACTATTGGCTGAAAGTTTGGTTTGAATGGAGCGCATCAACACGTGATGAAGTATGGCCGCTGTATATGTCTCTTAATAAAAACAGTCGCCTATTGGTACAAAACATGTTTGAACAATCTATCTCTCGCGGTGAGATATGTGACAAACAAGATCCTGAAAATCTAACCAAAATGTTTCAGGCTATCTGTTATGCCATCTACCTAGAAGCACACAGAAACCCAGACCCAGACCATTTACATCAGTTTGCAGACAGTTTCTTAAATATGATTTGCATCTATAAAGAAGATTGATCCCACTCTTCTTTATAAGTAGATAATCAGCTTATCGCAGATAGAAAAAAACCGCCAAATAGGCGGTTTTTTATTAACCGTTTATCGCTAAATTATTTCTTCTTTTTAGCTTTAGCATTTGGAAGATCGGTAATCGTACCTTCAAATACTTCTGCGGCTAAACCAACAGACTCATGCAGAGTCGGGTGAGCATGGATAGTCAATGCGATATCTTCCGCATCACAACCCATCTCAATAGCCAAACCGATTTCACCTAACAGCTCACCACCATTAGTACCAACAATTGCACCACCAATCACTCGGTGTGTCTCTTTGTCAAAAATCAGCTTAGTCATACCGTCTGCACAATCGGAAGCGATAGCACGTCCAGACGCAGCCCATGGGAAGGTTGCAACTTCATACTTAAGACCTTCTTCTTTCGCTTCTTTCTCTGTCTTACCTACCCAAGCGACTTCTGGCTCAGTATAAGCAATCGAAGGAATTACTTTAGGATCAAAGTAGTGTTTCTTACCAGAGATGACTTCTGCAGCGACATGCCCTTCATGCACACCTTTGTGAGCAAGCATTGGTTGACCAACAATATCACCAATAGCGTGAATATGAGGGATATTCGTACGCATCTGCTTATCAACATTGATAAAGCCACGTTCATCCACTTCAATGCCGGCTTTCTCTGCATCAAGCAGCTTACCATTTGGTACACGACCAATAGCCACAAGAACCGCGTCATAACGCTCAGGTTCTGCAGGAGCCTTCTTACCTTCCATAGTAACGTAGATACCGTCTTCTTTAGCTTCAACAGCGGTTACTTTGGTTTGTAGCATCAAGTTGAACTTGTTCTTAATGCGTTTGGTATAGACTTTAACGATATCTTTATCAGCGGCAGGAATCACTTGATCGAACATCTCTACAACATCGATCTGAGATCCCAGAGAGTGATACACAGTTCCCATTTCAAGTCCGATGATACCACCGCCCATGATCAGTAACTTACCTGGAACTTCTTTCAGCTCAAGAGCATCTGTTGAGTCCCAAATACGCGGATCTTCATGAGGAATGAAGGGTAATTTAATCGGGCGAGAACCCGCAGCAACAATGGCATTATCAAAGTTAACCGTGGTTTTACCTTCTTCACCGTCCACTTCGATAGAGTTAGGGCCAGTAAATTTACCAAAACCATTTACTACCGTTACTTTACGCATCTTAGCCATTCCGCCAAGACCACCAGTAAGCTGATTAATTACCTTTTCTTTCCAAAGACGGATTTTAGTAATATCCGTTTGCGGCTCACCAAACACGATACCGTGCTCAGCTAGCGCTTTGGCTTCTTCAATTACTTTTGCCACGTGAAGTAGTGCTTTTGATGGGATACACCCAACATTAAGACACACACCACCTAGCGAGCTATAACGCTCAATTAATACGGTTTCCAATCCTAGGTCTGCACAGCGGAATGCAGCAGAGTATCCAGCTGGTCCCGCACCAAGTACAACCACTTGGGCTTTAATTTCTTTGCTCATTGTGACCTCTTGTAGTCATTATCCCTAATAGGCTGATGTTCTTTTTCTTTTCAGACCGCGATAGTTTACAAAGATGTTAACGAAGTGAAAAGAAATTCCCCGTAGCCTGTGAGCTATACAACAATTCCTCTTGATGAAAATTCAATTGAAGCGGAATCGGTTGCTCTCATGATGAAAGATAAGGTGGTTATACAACCACCTTATCATCTATACGTTACAGTACTAAACGACGGATATCAGACAGACATCCATTTAAGTAAGTAATAAAGCGCGCACCTTCTGCACCATCAACCACACGGTGATCATACGATAGTGACAAAGGAAGTTGCAGACGTGGAACGAAGTCTTGTCCATTCCAAACTGGCTTCATTTCAGACTTAGACACACCTAAGATTGCCACTTCTGGTGCATTAACGATCGGCGTAAATGCCGTACCACCAATACCACCAAGACTTGAAATAGTGAAACAACCACCTTGCATATCTGCTGCGGTCAGTTTACCTGAACGCGCTTTCTTCGATACAGCCATGAGCTCTTCTGAAAGCTCATAAATACCTTTTTTGTTCACATCTTTAAAGACAGGTACAACAAGGCCATTCGGTGTATCTACTGCGATACCAATATTTACATACTGCTTCAGAATCAGGTTTTCACCATCTTCAGAAAGAGAAGAGTTGAAGGATGGGAATGCTTCTAACGCCTTCGCAGCCGCTTTCATGATAAAGACAAGAGGGGTAATTTTAATACCCGAATCTCTCTTAGCTTCAGCCGCATTCTGCTCCTTACGGAATTTCTCTAGCTCAGTGATGTCAGCATTATCCCATTGTGTCACATGAGGAATCATCACCCAGTTACGGTGTAAATTGGCACCAGAGATTTTCTTAATGCGTGACAAAGGTTTCGTTTCAATATCACCAAACTTACTGAAATCGATATTCGGCCATGGTAGTAAACCAAGAGCGCTACCGTCACCTTTGCCTGAGCCTGCACCAGCTTCTAGACGTTTAAGCGCTTCTTTTACATAGCTTTGAACATCTTCTTTAAGGATACGGCTCTTACGACCAGTTCCTTTTACTTTGGCAAGGTTAACACCAAACTCGCGAGCAATTCTGCGTACAACAGGTGATGCATGCGCGTACTCGTGGTTTTCTTTAAACTCTTCTGCCGAAGCAGATTTTTGTTCTACCGCTGCTTTTGCAGGTTCAGCCGCTTTAGGCGAATCCGCGACAGACGGTTCTGCAACAGCTGTCGCAGCCGTTGGCGCTGCTGGCGCACTACCAAGAGTTTCAAAGACCATAATCAATGAACCCGTTGATACTTTATCGCCTTCAGCAACTTTGATCTCTTTTAGCGTACCATTAAATGGCGCTGGTACTTCCATTGAAGCTTTATCACCTTCAACAGTAATGAGTGATTGCTCTTCTTCAATCTCATCACCAATAGAAACCATGATCTCTGTTACTTCAACTTCATCACCACCAATATCAGGTACGGTGACTTCTTTAAGTTCAGCCGCCGCTACCGGAGCAGGAGCCGCATCAGCAGCAGGCGCTTGAGCTGGCTCAGCTTCACCGGCGCTTTCTTCTGTATCAAAAATCATGATTAATGAGCCAGTGGTGACTTTATCACCTTCAGCTACTTTAATTTCTTTTACTGTACCCGCTTGCGATGCAGGTACTTCCATTGAAGCTTTATCACCTTCAACGGTAATAAGAGACTGTTCTTCTTCAACCTTGTCACCAACGCTTACAAGAATTTCAGTAACTTCAACCTCATCGGCACCAATATCAGGTACATTAATTTCGATTGCCATTATTTATTACCTCTTAAGCGTATAGCGGATTTGTTTTTTCAGTATCGATATCAAACTTCTTGATAGCTTCAGCTACCACTGAGTTTTTAATATCACCACGTTTAGCTAACTCACTAAGAGCTGCAACCACTACGTAGCCTGCATTCACTTCAAAATGACGACGTAAGTTATCACGGCTATCTGAACGACCGAAACCATCAGTACCCAGCACTTTATAAGACTCTGCTGGAACATATGCGCGAACTTGTTCCGCATAGTTTTTCATGTAATCCGTTGCTGCAATAGCAGGCTCAGTACCCATCACTTCAGCAATATAAGGAACCTGTGCTTTCGCTTCTGGGTGAAGCATATTGAAACGCTCTACCGCTTGTCCATCACGAGTCACTTCGTTGAAAGAAGTCACAGAATAAACATCTGACGACACGCCATACTCTTCACTCAGAATCTCTGCCGCTTTACGAACTTCATTCATGATAGTACCAGAGCTCATCAATTGAACTTTGGCCTTCTTACCACGGCCTTTCGCTTTATGACTCTCTAGTTTATAGATACCTTTACGAATACCCTCTTCTGCCCCTTCAGGCATCGCTGGCATAGCGTAGTTTTCATTCATTAGAGTCAGGTAATAGAATACGTTCTCTTGATTCTCACCGTACATACGACGGATACCATCTTGCATAATAACCGCCAACTCATAAGCAAACGTTGGATCGTAAGAGATGCAGTTAGGCACTGTATTAGCTTGAATATGAGAATGACCATCCTCATGCTGCAAACCTTCACCGTTCAATGTTGTACGACCGGCAGTCGCACCCAGTAGGAAACCACGAGCTTGCTGGTCACCGGCCATCCATGCCATATCACCAACACGTTGGAAACCAAACATAGAGTAGTAAATGTAGAATGGAATCATTGGCAAGTCATTGGTGCTGTATGATGTTGCTGCCGCTACCCAAGATGACATTGCGCCCAGTTCATTGATCCCTTCTTGGAGAACTTGTCCTGATGTTGCTTCTTTATAGTAAGACACCACACCACGATCTTCTGGCGTATATTCCTGACCATGTGGGTTATAAATACCGACCTGACGGAATAGACCTTCCATACCAAAAGTACGGGCTTCATCAGCGATAATAGGAACAATATTCTTACCAATGCTCTTATCTTTTAGCAAAACATTAAGCGAACGAACAAATGCCATCGTGGTTGAAATATCACGCTTCTGCTCCACTAATAGTGCAGAAAATGCATCAATTTCTGGTACGACAAACTCTTGGCTAAACTTAGGCAAGCGCTTAGGTGTATAACCATGTAACGCATTACGACGAGCGTGAAGATAGTTAAACTCAGCAGAACCTTCTTCTAACTTCAAGTATGGAAGTTGTTTGATTTGCTCATCATCAAGAAGGTCTTGTAGGCCAAGACGATCACGCATGTGCTGAACATGGGACATATCCATTTTCTTAACACCGTGCGCAATGTTTTGTCCTTCCGCGGCTTTACCCATGCCATAACCTTTAATGGTTTTAGCAAGAATAACCGTTGGGCGGCCATCAGTTTGCTCAGCATTTTTGAACGCAGCGTACAGTTTAGATGAGTCATGTCCGCCACGTTTTAGAGCGAAGATCTCATCGTCTGTCATATCGGCAACTAATGCTGCAGTTTCAGGATAACGTCCAAAGAAATGTTCACGTACGTACGCGCCATCTTTAGACTTAAATGTTTGGTAGTCACCATCCACAACTTCGTTCATCAACTGAAGAAGTTTACCAGAGGTGTCTTTTGCTAGTAGAGCATCCCAGCTGCTACCCCAGATAACTTTAACTACATTCCAACCCGCCCCTTTAAACAGGCCTTCCAGTTCTTGAATGATCTTGCCATTACCCATCACTGGGCCATCAAGACGCTGTAGATTACAGTTAATAACAAAACAGAGGTTATCCAGTTTTTCGCGAGCTGCAAATGAGATTGCGCCACGAGATTCTGGCTCATCCATTTCACCATCACCAAGGAAAGCATATACACGTTGCTCGCTAGTCTCTTTTAGCTCACGGCCTTCAAGATATTTAAGGAAACGCGCTTGGTAGATTGCAGAGATTGGTCCTAGACCCATTGATACAGTTGGGAACTGCCAAAACTCAGGCATTAATTTAGGGTGAGGATAAGAAGGAATACCTTTACCATCAACTTCTTGACGGAAGTTATCCAGTTGCTCTTCAGTTAAACGGCCTTCAACAAAAGCACGGGAATAGATACCCGGAGAGATATGACCTTGATAATAAACTAAGTCACCACCGTCTTTTTCATTTGGAGCGCGGAAGAAATGGTTGAAACATGTCTCATAGAATGCTGCGGATGATTGGAATGACGCCATATGGCCACCAAGATCGAGATCTTTTTTAGAGGCACGAAGTACAATCATGATGGCATTCCATCGAATGATTGAACGAATACGTCGCTCTAATGTTGTGTCACCTGGGTAGGCAGGTTCTTGATCGGCTGGGATGGTATTAATGTAGTTTGTAGTGATACCAGTTGGCATATCTACACCATCAAGGCGTGCTTTATCTAAAACTTGCTCTAGTAAGAACTGGGCACGCTCGACACCTTCTTCACGTACTACTGATTCAAGAGCTTGTAGCCACTCTTGTGTTTCCAGTGCATCAACGTCATTCTTCATGACTTCAGACATGGCGGTCTATCCTTTTGTTAGTTGGATCTAATGAACATGCAATGAACCAATTAAGACTCATTACTTTGCTGGATTCTGCGTAACGAGCGCTTTCTTCGGCTCTCTTCACGAGTTAAGTCCAACAATGTTTCTTCGATATAAGCTAAATGAGAATGAGACATTTCACGAGCCAGTTTAGGCTCTCCAGAAAGTATCGCATCAACGATATTAGCTCTGTGTCTACTTACTTTATCCACCACTTCATTGCGGCGATGTAATAGTTTTAAATTCTGTAATACATTTTGCTCTAGAAGAGGTGCCAAGCTTCGAACAATGTGTAACAACACAACATTGTGAGCGGCTTCTGTGATAGCAATTAGTGAGTCCATCACGGCTGCGGCTTCGTCCGCAACGTTCTTCTCTTCTTCAGCTTTAAAAATTCGTTCCTGACATTGACGAATTCTTGAAAAATCTTCTTCAGTGCCACGCAAGGCTGCAAAATAGGCAGAAACACCTTCGAGTGCGTGACGAGACTCCAGTAAGTCTAGTTGAGCTTCTTGATGAGTCGACAATAAATCGAGTAAAGGATCTGAAAAACCTTGCCAAAGAGACTCACTGACAAATGTCCCACCACCTTGACGGCGAGTGAGCAAGCGTCTTGCCTCTAAGCGTTGGATTGCTTCTCGAATAGAAGGACGTGACACATCAAACTGTAAAGCCAGCTCTCGCTCCGGTGGCAACTGCTGCCCTGGAGAAAATGTTCCTTCCATTATCAGCCGCTCTAGCTCTTTTTCTATAACATCTGAGAGCTTAGGCTGACGAATCCTTTGATAAGCCATTTCGGTTTTGTCTACTCTTATTATTAATTTTGAATATGTAAATTGGTAATACCAATTTCAGAGTGGCGTAAAATTTAACATAAGCCCAACCTTTATGTCCAGATGAAAATTGATATAAGTCATAAAATGCTTTTAATTTAACGGGTTAATAACATAATAAGTCATTATGTGAACAACAAAGAGGGCAAGGCATTACATTTGCACCAAAGAATATGCAACTTGATATTAAAAATTGGTTATTTAAAACGTTTGGTTATTAAAAACAGAGGCTTATTTAAAAAGGTATGATGAGTTGAGCAAGGAACCACCTAAAATCGGGGGGCCTGCGAGTCGAGTTATCTGAGTGTAGTCAGTCAATAAAAGTAAACTCGCACTTGTGTTGCTAGCAGGATCACGCTCTGCCCTTACTTGCAACACTCAACAGGAAGTGGGGGTACTTTATAAATCAGAGCCATTAATCAACTGACGATAATGGCGCCAATCAAACACCAAGCCCGGATCAGTTTTTCGCAACGGTGCAATATATTGATGACCGGTAATTCTTTGCGAAGTAATCATGGGAAATCGGTTCTGCAACAGTAACGTCAACTGACTCAAGGACAGATACTGCTCATCAGTATAAGCATCAAAATCCGTACCTTCTAACTCAATGCCAATAGAGTAATCATTACATCGCTCTACTCCAGCATAGCTCGACTGTCCAGCGTGCCAGGCTCTATCATAAAACGAGACAAATTGTATTATTTCTCCCGTTCTCTTTATTAGGCAGTGAGCGGATACCCGCATAGTATGTATCACCTTGAAAAAAGGGTGAGCATCAGGGTTTAATTGACCCGTGAAGAAATGCTCGATCGAATCATTACCATACTCTCCCGGAGGTAAGCTAATATTATGTATCACTAACAAAGAGATATCAGCATTGTCTGGTCGATAATCAAAATGTTCAGAAGAGACCTTTTTTACCTTCTGTAGCCATCCATCATTATCAATAATCATTCAACTTCCACCATCATTCTAACTAAAGGGTATTTTACAGCGAAATTATACGTTCTTTTGAGAGATTTACTGCTGAATTTCTTCACAAGCAGGAGTATTATGCCTGTCACCTCAACTTCTTTGATGCCAATTCGATGATAAAAAATACTCATAATAGCCAAGCTCGACTTGAATACTTAAAAAAACAACTGCCTCTTGAGATAACTCGTGCTGTTGCCGAAACATTACGTGAGGATCTCGGTGGCTCACTAGAGTCTAGTGCTGACATAACCGCTAATTTGATCCCAGCAGATGCTCAAAATACCGCGACAATCATCACTCGTGAACAGGGAATTTTTTGCGGGCAAGCTTGGGCAGACGAAGTATTTGTTCAGCTAGGAAATGAAGTCAAAATTGAGTGGCACGTTAACGATGGTGACTCAGTTGAACCAAACCAAGTTTTATGTACATTAAGTGGGCCATCTCGCGTATTGCTAACGGGTGAACGAAATGCCATGAATTTTATTCAAACACTTTCAGGCTGCGCCACCACAACCGCACGTTATGCAGAAAAATTAGCCGGAACGAATTGCCGACTTTTGGATACTCGTAAAACGATCCCGGGGCTGCGTAGTGCTCTGAAATATGCGGTAACTTGTGGGGGTGGTTTTAACCACAGAATTGGCGTGTTTGATGCTTACTTAATAAAAGAGAATCACATTATTGCTTGTGGTGGCATAGAGAAAGCGATCAGTACAGCCAAGCAGCTCAATCCGGGCAAACCCGTGGAGATTGAAACAGAGTCGCTGCAAGAGCTGCAAGCGGCTATTGATGCTGGTGCTGATATCGTGATGCTGGATAACTTCACTACTGACATGATGCGTGAAGCGGTAAAAATAAATGCGGGACGTGCTGCACTGGAAAACTCAGGCAATGTCACACTCGATACCATTCGTGAATATGCTGAAACAGGGGTTGACTATATCTCTGTTGGCGCACTCACTAAGCATCTGAAAGCGATGGATCTCTCCATGCGTTTTAAATAGGGCATTTACGTAGTGCGTCTTAAGTAATGCGTTTACACGCCAATGAATAGCAAAACAGCACCTTACGTTCACTTACATGTTTCGCTTCTGAGGTAACAAGCTCTGTTACCTCATTTATCATTTTTCTAACTGTCTCGAAAGCTATTACAATCAGGGGCCTCCCCTCTCATTAATAGTTTTACTCTCGCCCCAAATTACAGCTATTTTTGTTTCTCTATTTACTTGTTCTGTTTACTTTTTGCTCATCTTCGACAACTGCGAATAATGACCAACATGAAGAAAACAACAACAGGTTTTACCTTAATCGAATTGATGATCGTTGTGGCAATCATTGGCATCCTATCTAGCTATGCCATTCCCGCCTACAACAATTATATTAAGAAAAGTGAAATAGCCTCAGCGCAAGCGACGCTTCGTGCCCTTATTCCTCCGGCAGAAATGTGGTATCTAGAAAATGGTAACTTTTCCAGTAGCAACATTCTGCAACAATTAGGCAGCGCACCGAATGTCAATCCATTAGGAACCATAGCTCTGAATAACAAAGGGGTACTGTCATTTACCTTTTCTGAACATTCTCATTTCTCATCTCAAAGCACACTAAACTACCGAAGAACATCGAACGGTTGGCAGTGTTACGTTAACAGCAAAGAACTTGAGACAAAAAACTGTGCATATGGCAGTGAGAAAGAAACGGATTAGGCTAACTATGCAAACAAATTTAGTCACGGCTTTGCAGCAAGGTAACTTTCTTTGCGAACAGCAAACAGCACAAATTACTCAGCACATTGAGCAACAAAAAAGCTCCGTATCCCAAGCGATATTGCAGCTCAATATTCTTTCTGCTGAACAGCTACAGCAGTATGTCTCACAATTATTTCACCTTACGAAAGTAGATATTCATCAATTTCAACACTTCACCCATTGTCACGAAGCCGATCTAACACCATTGATCATTAAGCATCACGCTTTGCCCATAAAACAAGAAGAACAATTACTTACACTTGCGATCCTTGATCCTAGCAACCTTGCTGTTGAACGTGATTTTCGCTTTTTTACCGGACTGCAGACCGAGTTAGTGGTTGCTAATTACTATGACTTATCGCTAGTGATAGAGAAACTCAATCAGCACTCTACCTCGCATCTGGTCAAAACCACCAGCGAAGATACAGCATCACTCGAACAGCAAGATAATTCAGTTAATGAGTTTATTGAGCAAGTAATTACAGATGCCGTCAATAGAGGCGCATCGGATATTCACTTCGAACCTTATAAAGAGCGTTACCGTATCAGAATAAGGTGTGACGGGTTGTTACTTGAAGCTCAGCATCCGCCCCACTATCTCGCTCAACGCATCGCTGCGATTATAAAAATACAAGCAAAGCTAGATATCACCGAGAGGCGAATACCGCAAGATGGACGCATTTTTACACCACTGGCCAACAACAATTCCGTTGATTTAAGAGTATCCACCCTGCCCTGTATTTGGGGAGAAAAGCTGGTGTTGAGAATACTTAATAATCGAAGAACACTTCTAACCTTGGATGATCTTGGTCTTCATCCCCAACAAAAAACACTCTTTCTCGACGCCCTTAACCAAGCTCAAGGTATGATTCTCGTGACTGGCCCCACAGGAAGTGGCAAAACCGCCTCTTTATACGCAGGCTTAACAACGATTAATACGCCACAACGAAATATATCTACCGCGGAAGATCCTATAGAAATTAATCTCTTTGGCATCAATCAAGTGCAAGTGAACGACAAGATATCCCTCGACTTTAATACAATATTACGCACCCTATTGAGACAAGATCCGGATGTTATTATGGTCGGCGAGATACGTGATAAAGAAACCGCTACCATTGCAATAAAGGCAGCGCAAACAGGACACCTAGTTTTATCTACGTTACATACAAACTCTGCCGTCGATACTCTTATCCGGTTAAATAATATAGGCATCGAGAGCTACAACTTAGCCGCCTCCTTATCTCTGATCATCGCACAAAGGCTGATTAGAACTCTCTGCCCTCACTGCAAACTTGCCACTAAGGTCTCTGATACAGCTTCTGGCATTACTGGGCTACCTGTAAATAGCCCTATTTATGCTGCCCAATCAGCCGGATGTAACCGTTGTAATAATGGCTATAAAGGTCGCATAGGCATTTTTGAAGTATTACCGATAGATGATGAGATTAAAGCCGCGATGACCAAACCATTTAACCCAGCAGACATTTTATCTTTGGCAGAAAAGAGAGGAAACTCAAGCTTACAGCACTCTGCACGGATCTACTTGCAAAAGGGAGTAACAAGCATCGAAGAGCTGCAAAGAGTATTAGGTGCTCAATGAGCAAATCAACCACAACGTCTTACCTTTATCATTGGCAAGGTATAGACGCGAGTAAACAGCGGGTAAAAGGCGTATTAAGAGCAGAGAATCAAAACCAAGCCATAATTAAATTGAAAAAAGAAAACCTTAAGATCATTAAAATACATCGTCAGTCTAAATTTCACCTAAACGTTACATCATCTAAAATCACTTCAGCGGAAATAACCCTGTTTACTCGTCAACTATCCACAACCATCAGTTGCGGCATTCCCTTAACCCAATCATTACAATTACTCTCAGCCCATCAGAAAAACGACCGATTTAAAGCCTTAATTATGCAAATCATAGGGCATATTGAGTCGGGCCATTCACTGTCCGATGCATTACGCTTAGGTGATGAACATTTTGACTCTTTCTATATCCAACTTGTTGCCATCGGAGAGATGACGGGAGCGCTGCAGCCGATTTTTCAGCGTCTAGCTGACTTACGAGAAAATCAGCAAAAAATGAGACAAAAAGCCATTAAAGCCATGATCTATCCAAGCGTCATTATTATCACCGCTATTTTCATCACCGCCATCATACTAACAACCATTATCCCTGAATTTGCCCAGCTGTTTAAAAGCGTCAATGCGGAACTGCCACTCTATACACAATACTTAATACTCATATCTAACTGGCTGAAAAATCATATTATTACTCTCTGCTTACTGCTCATCTCCGCGATATCACTGTTCATATTTGCGTTGCATAAGTTCCCGGCATTTAATCTATGGTTTAGCCAACAGACAACCAAACTCCCTTTGCTTGGGGTCATTATACAAAAATGTGCGCTGCTCTCTTTCAGCTACGGTTTATCACTCACATTAAGCTCTGGGATCCCTATATTAACGGCGCTAAAAAACGTCTCTCTCAATATAAACAATCGCTATTATCAACATATAATGACCGTTATTTATCAAGACATATCTCGAGGGACAACACTGCATTCTGCTTTGCAAAAGCAGGGGGATTTACCAGATTATTTTCTACAAATGGTTATGGTTGGAGAACAGTCCGGCACATTAGATACCATGCTCAGCCGCGTCGCTAGCCAGTATGAACACGAGGTTGATGACACAATAGATAACCTACATAAAATACTGGAACCTTCGATTATGATACTGCTAGGTTTAATTATAGGAACATTAATAGTTTCAATATATCTTCCTATCTTTAACTTAATGACAGTAATGGGATAGAATGCTTTTTATAGTTAATTATAGAGATGCACAATGGAAGCATTTTACTTATATCCTTGGCTTTTTCCTGTTTTGGCCGGAGTGTTTGGTCTCATTGTTGGTAGCTTTTTAAATGTCGTTATTTATCGATTACCAATAATGATGGAAAGAGAGTGGAAACAAGATTGCGCGGAGACGTTTCCAGAACTTGATATTAAGGTAGATCAGAGCACTTTTAATCTCAGCAAACCCAACTCTAGTTGCCCAAAATGCGGCGAAAGCGTTCGCATCATTGATAATATTCCGTTATTCAGTTGGCTCTTACTAAGAGGAAAGTGTCACCACTGCTCGGAACCAATTAGCCCCCGTTATCCTCTTATTGAACTCCTCACTGCGCTACTTTGCACAATAACAGCATTAAAGTTGGGTTTTAGCCCTTTTAATGCCGCTCTACTGTTTTTTATTTTTGCACTAATTGCCGCAACCTTTATCGACTTAGATACCATGCTACTGCCAGATCAAATTACCTTACCGTTAATGTGGGCGGGGATCGCAACAGTGCTATTAGGTTGGAACCCCGTCAGTTTGCATGATTCCGTTATCGGGGCAATGGTGGGCTATCTATGTTTATGGAGTGTTTACTGGTTATTTAAGCTGGCGACCGGCAAAGAAGGAATGGGCTATGGTGACTTCAAGTTGCTCGCCGCTCTAGGAGCTTGGCTTGGCTGGCAAAGTCTTCCCATCATAGTACTTCTCTCTTCATTGGTGGGTTTGGTTTTTGGTGTTATACAGTTACGACTACAAAAAAAGGGTATAGACAAATCATTTCCATTTGGCCCATATCTCGCCATTGCAGCATGGATAAGCCTGCTTTGGGGTACAGATATTACCAACTGGTATTACAGTACAATTTTAGGATATTAATATGCCATTGATCGTTGGGTTAACTGGAGGTATCGCCTCAGGGAAAACCACTGTCGCCAACCTTTTTCAACAGCACTTTTCTATTGAGATCATTGACGCTGATGTTATTGCGAGAGATGTTGTAACAAAAGGCAGTAAGGGCTTAGATGAAATTGTTAACCATTGTGGTGAAGGCATACTATTAGAAGATGGTACTCTTAACCGTAGCGCCTTACGAGAGAAAGTATTCGCTTCACCAAATGAGAAAAAATGGCTAGATTCGCTACTTCATCCAATGATTCGCCAAAAGATGCAGCAAGATATAAGCAAGATAACAACACCTTATGCACTTTTAGTGGTTCCCTTATTGGTTGAAAATCAACTACAATCAATGGCAGACAGAATTTTAGTCATTGATGTGAGTCCTGAGATACAACTCAAACGCACTATCGCGCGCGACAATGTGTCACAAACTCAAGCGAATGCCATACTTGCCTCTCAAGCGAGTAGAGAGGTTCGTTTGCAGTTTGCAGATGATATTATTAATAATGATAACCATGAACTGTTGCCTCAGGTTACTCAACTGCACAATCAATATATGGCGTTGGCAGTTAATTTAGATAAATAGCTTTAGGAGCTAAATAAGGTCGCGGAATGACGATTCATAAATTTGAACATCCATTAAATGAAAAAACTCGTATTTATCTTAGAGTAGAATCTTTGCTAAGACAGATGCACCATTCTGCGAAATTTTCAGACAATTTACAGTATCAGCAGTTTTTCCGTTCTATTTTTGATCTGCTAGAGATATTCGAGCAAATCCAGTTAAAGGCTGAACTGGCCAAAGATCTTGAAAAACAGCGATTAACTTACAAGAACTGGCTAAACGTTGATGGTGTTGATCAAGAGACGCTATTGTCCGTTCTTAAAGATATTGATTCAGTACATAAGACTTTGATGGCCGCAGAACGATTTGGCCGTTCATTAAAAGAAGAGCGTTTTTTAAGCTCAATACGTCAACGATTCAATCTACCGGGAGGAACCTGCTGTTTTGACCTCCCTGCGCTTCATTACTGGAACCACCTTCCTTTGGAGCAGAGAATCCGCAATGCTGAACAGTGGATGGAAACATTACAACCACTATCTGAATCTTTAAATTTATGGTTAAAACTGTGCCGTGAAACAGGCTATTTCACCCCTCAAATTGCGAGAAATGGTTTTTTCCAAAGTGACGCAGAAGAAGCCAACATATTGCGTTTAAATATTCCGCTTCAGCACGGAGTATTCCCTATGATTTCTGGTCACAAAAATCGCTTTGCTATCAAATTTATGTCATTCGAGTCTGGTCAAGCCTATAGCCAAGATGTTGAATTTGAACTGGCCATTTGTAGCTAATCTCAGCGAGAAACTCATTTTTAGTCAATACGTTTTTAATCTAATTAACCTCACAAGTTGAGGTTAATTAGGTTGTTAGGAGTTATATTATTATGTCAAAACCAACGATTGTAAAATGTCCCGGCTGCCAAGCAGAAGTAGTTTGGGGGGAAGAGAGTCCCTTCCGACCATTTTGTAGCAAAAAGTGCCAAATAATTGATTTTGGAGGATGGGCTGACGAAGAGAATTCCATTGCCGGTGCTCCAGACATGTCTGATTCGGATGGTTGGTCGGAAGACGCACAATAAAAAAAGGGCTCCTTTCGGAGCCCTTTTTCTTTTGAGAAATGCTGGTTATAGCATTACTTCTTAGCAAGTTTCTCTTTAATACGAGCAGACTTACCAGAACGTTCACGTAGGTAGTACAACTTGGCACGACGTACTGCACCACGGCGTTTAACTTCGATGCTATCAACCATTGGAGAGTGTGTTTGGAACGTACGCTCAACACCTTCACCGTTCGAGATTTTACGAACTGTGAAAGCTGAATGTAGACCACGGTTACGTACAGCGATTACAACGCCTTCAAAAGCCTGTAGACGCTCACGGTCACCTTCTTTTACCTTAACCTGAACAACAACAGTGTCACCTGCGCCGAATTTAGGAAGGTCTGATTTCATTTGCTCTTCTTCAAGAGCTTTGATGATGTTACTCATTTTGTAAATTCCTAGAATAAACTGATACTAATATAAATAGGTTACTTTGCGTTATATTCGATCACGCATGATCGGCAATAAACTCTGCTAGTAATTGTTCCTGTTCGTCAGTCAGAGCTAGGTTTTCCAGGAGCTCTGGTCTTCTTAGCCAAGTACGGCCTAGCGATTGTTTTAATCGCCAGCGACGAATGTCCTTATGGTTTCCAGATTTTAGTACCTGAGGTACTTCTTTTCCATCCAACATTTCAGGACGCGTATAATGGGGACAATCTAACAGCCCATTAGCAAAAGAGTCTTCTTCTGCTGACGCAAAATCACCAAGTACACCCGGTATAAACCGTGATACTGAATCAATTAACGTCATGGCTGGTATTTCACCACCCGTCATTACAAAATCTCCAATTGACCATTCTTCGTCAACTTCAGACTGAATGACACGCTCATCTATCCCTTCATAACGACCACAAATAAGAACAATGTTTTCATTTGTTGCCAGTTCTTCAACCCCTTGTTGGTCTAACTTACGACCTTGAGGAGAAAGATAGATAACTTTCGTCTTTCCCGGTGCTGCTTGTCTGGCTGTTGCAATGGCATCGCACAGAGGCTGAACCATCATTAACATTCCAGGGCCACCACCGTAAGGTCTATCATCAACAGTTCGATGTTTATCATGAGTGAAATCTCTAGGATTCCATGTCTCAACTGTTAAAAGACCTTTTTTTACCGCTTGACCTGTTACTCCAAAATCAGTCACGCTACTGAACATTTCAGGAAAAAGGCTAATTATGCCAACCCACATCTGTTCTCTCGCTCTACTGTGGAGTTAAAATCCAGGATCCCAGTCAACTTCGATCCGTTGAGCTTGGCGATCAACAATTTTGATCACTTGCTCTTCAAGAAACGGGATTAATCGTTCCTTTTGTCCAAAAGCATCTTTTATATTTGCTTTCACTACCAAAACATCATTTGAGCCGGTTTCTAAAATATCGGTTACTTCACCAAGGTCATACCCTTTTGTCGTAACCACCTGCATACCAAACAATTCACGCCAGTAGAACTCATCTTCTGACAGCTCCGGTAATGAATCTGGATTGATTGCAATTTCAAAGTTAGTTAGAAGATGAGCGTCCTCGCGAACCTCTAGCCCTTCTAATTTAGCGACCATACCTTTGTTATGACGCTTCCAACTTTCAACTTTGTATTCAACCCAAGCACCCTTTTGTTTAATAAACCAAGGGTTATAACTAAAAACACTTTCAGAGTCGTCTGTATAGGAAATCACTTTCAGCCAACCACGAATACCGTAGGTAGCACCAAATTTGCCAACTACTATTTTTTCGTCTTGCTTACTCATTACTTCGTTTCCTTAAACCGACTTAATCTTCTTGTTACTAACTAATTAAGCTGCTTTTTGAGCATCTTTTACTAGTTTTGCAACACGGTCAGATAGTGAAGCACCTTCGCCAACCCAATGGTTAACGCGGTCTAGGTCTAAACGAAGACCTTCTTCTTGACCACGAGCAGTAGGGTTAAAGAAACCTACTTTCTCGATGTAGCGACCAGTAGCTGCATAGCGGCTATCTGCTACTACGATTTGATAAAATGGACGCTTTTTAGCGCCGTGACGTGCCAAACGAATGGTTACCATATCGTCCTCTTTGCTTTCTCAATAATAAAATAAACCCCAGAGAAAATATTTCTTGGGGCCTCGTGCCAATTTAAAGCCCCGGAATTTTACTCTTATTCAAGGGTTTTGCAAGGGAATTATCTTCAGCTCAGCTAACTTCCCTTGATAAAAAAATTGAGGTTTTCTTTATTAACAAAAGGAAACCTCAACTTAAATGGTCTTTTTTCTCTACAACTTGGCTGATCTTAACGGCCGAATGGTCCACCCATTCCGCCCATACCACCCATGCCGCCCATCATTCCTTGCATGTTACGCATCATTCCTTTCATGCCTCCTTTTTGCATTTTCTTCATCATTTTCTGCATCTGGGTAAACTGTTTTAGTAGACGGTTAACATCTTGAACTTGGGTACCGGAACCGGCAGCGATACGTTTTTTACGTGACCCTTTAATCAAATCAGGGCGACGACGCTCTTTCATCGTCATAGATGAGATAATGGCTTCTTGTTGTTTAAACATAGAGTCATCAACTTTATCTTTAACGTGGGCTGGTAAATTGCTCATACCCGGCAACTTATCCATCATTCCCATCATACCGCCCATGTTCTGCATCTGACCCAACTGCTCACGGAAGTCTTCAAGGTCAAAACCTTTTTTCTCTTTAAATTTTTTCGCTAACTTAGCCGCTTTGTCTTTATCAACATTACGTTCTAAATCTTCGATTAAAGAGAGCACGTCTCCCATACCTAAGATACGAGAAGCGACGCGATCAGGGTGGAAAGGTTCTAGCGCATCTGTTTTCTCACCAACACCTAAGAACTTGATAGGCTTTCCTGTGATGTGACGTACAGAAAGGGCAGCACCACCGCGAGCATCACCATCCACTTTCGTTAGGATGACACCAGTCAAAGGTAAAGCATCACCAAAAGCTTTAGCGGTATTAGCAGCATCTTGACCTGTCATTGCGTCAACAACAAACAGTGTTTCGACAGGAGTGATGGCAGAGTGAAGGTCTTGAATCTCACTCATCATCGCTTCATCAATCGCCAGACGACCAGCGGTATCGACAATTAATACGTCATAGAATTTTCTCTTGGCATGATCGATAGCTGCGTTAGCAATATCAATTGGCTTCTGTTCAACCGAGGAGGCGAAAAAGTCTACACCAACATCTTCAGCTAATGTTTCAAGCTGTTTAATCGCAGCAGGGCGATAAACATCGGCAGACACCACCAGCACTTTTTTCTTATCAACTTCTTTAAGATGCTTGGATAATTTACCCACACTGGTGGTTTTACCTGCACCTTGTAAACCAGCCATTAAGATAACAGCAGGAGGCTGACTTGCTAGGTTGAGCGCCTCATTGGACTCCCCCATCACCGCTTCTAGTTCTTTTTGAACTATTTTTACAAACTCTTGACCTGGAGTAAGAGATTTGGAAACTTCAACACCAACAGCGCTCTCTTTAACACGCTTAACAAAATCACGAACCACAGGAAGCGCAACATCCGCTTCCAGTAACGCCATGCGAACTTCACGCAAGGTATCTTTGATGTTGTCTTCTGTTAGTCGGCCTTTGCCACTAATATTCTTTAATGTACTGGATAATCTATCCGTTAAATTCTCAAACATGCTTTTCTCTTCGCTTGGTAGGGGCGATTAATTAGTGGCAGTATACATTAGGCCAGTTGATCTTCCAAAACAGAGCCTTAATAAAAGCCGTTGATAACGATCTTTATCCGGTTTTTTACTTCGGTTTAAGGTTAAAATTGTAAAAGGATGGATAGCTCATCCGCCCTAACCAAGTTATAATGCAAAGTTATCAGTGTGTATATTCATCAATCAGAGATAAATTCTAATAAGCATGGACAGTTTAATCGCGATTGTTGCCGCAATTTTATATTCTCTAGCTATTGCTATGGTTGTACCCGGCTTGGTACAGCAAACAGGTATAAAGACAAAAACAGTATTCACCAGTGCGATTCTTGCTCTGGTTTGTCATGCTGTGCTGCTTCATGATCTGATTCATGCAGATACAACGGGGCAAAATCTAAGCATATTGAATGTGGCCTCCGTTATCAGCTTTATTATCTCCTTGGTCATGACGATTGCCATGCTGAAGACTCGCCTTTGGTTTTTGTTGCCGGTGGTGTACAGCTTTGCAGCTATCAATTTATTAGCATCAACATTTCTTCCCGGTGCTTTCGTCACTCATTTAGAAACCCGACCTGGTTTATTAACACATATAACATTGGCTCTTTTCTCCTATTCAACGTTGACCATAGGTGCTTTATACGCACTTCAGTTAGCTTGGTTGGATTACAAACTCAAAACCAAGAAAGCGATGGTGATCAACCCCAATTTACCGCCTTTAATGATGGTAGAACGCCAACTATTTAAGATTATCCTTATCGGCACGGGTTTACTGACGCTAACACTGATTACGGGTTCTATTTTTCTTGAAGATATGTTCGCAAGAGGCACCGCTCATAAATCGATACTGTCATTGGTTGCTTGGTTTGTTTATTCCACATTACTCTGGGGTCACTATCGAAAAGGATGGCGTGGACGCAAAGTGACTTGGTACGCTGTAGCGGGAGCTTCGCTCTTGACCTTAGCCTATTTTGGAAGCCGATTTGTTAGAGAGATAATTTTATCCTAACTCAGCGAAATATACGCATTGGCTATACAAAACATATTTGACAGCTCAAACATTTTAGGTCATTAATTGAGCAACTATAAAAAAGGATTGCTAAACATTGGACGACATATCAACGGGGGTTTTGTTTACCCTTCTTGCCTGTTTAATTGTCATCTCAGGGTATTTCTCCGGTTCAGAGACAGGAATGATGTCACTGAATCGCTATCGCTTAAAACACCTTTCCAGCCAAGGGCATAAAGGCGCCAAAAGGGTTGAAAAACTTTTAAGTCGCCCAGACCGATTGATCGGTTTGATTCTAATTGGCAACAACCTAGTCAATATTCTTGCATCCGCTATCGCGACAATCTTAGGTATGCGTCTCTATGGAGATTTAGGGGTTGCAATCGCGACAGGCTTGCTCACATTGGTTGTACTTGTCTTTGCAGAAGTCACCCCAAAAACATTGGCAGCTTTATATCCTGAGCGTGTCTCTTTTATCAGCAGTATCGTTCTTAATGTTTTGATGAAACTGTTAGCACCGTTGGTGTTGCTAGTGAACCTCATTACCAATACGGTGTTAAGGCTTATCGGTATTAAAGCAACACATGGAACTGAGGACCCATTAAGTTCAGATGAACTGCGCACGGTGGTAAACGAAGCCGGAGGGTTAATTCCTAGGCGACACCAAGATATGCTGATCTCAATTCTAGACCTTGAGAATGTCACCGTTAACGACATTATGGTGCCTAGAAATGAGATAACGGGAATCGATATTAATGATGATTGGAAATCAATAGTTCGCCAACTCACGCACTCTCCTCACGGCAAAATCGTACTCTATCGTGACCAGATAGATGAAGTCGTCGGGATGTTAAGGCTGCGAGAGTCTTATCGATTAATGCTAGAGAAAAATGAGTTCACTAAAGAGACGCTACTGCGTGCCGCCGATGAGGTTTACTTTATTCCTGAAGCGACACCGCTGAACGTGCAATTATTAAAATTTCAGCGCAATAAAGAACGAATTGGACTGATTGTTGATGAGTACGGAGACATAATCGGCCTTATCACCTTAGAGGATATTCTTGAAGAAATTGTTGGTGAGTTCACCACGTCTATTACACCGAGTTTATCTGAAGAGATTACGCCTCAAAGTGATGGTAGCTTCCTTATTGAAGGTAGTGCAAACATAAGAGATATCAATAAGGGCTTACAATGGGATTTACCCACCGATGGCCCAAGAACGCTTAATGGTCTGATCTTGGAGTACTTAGAAGATATTCCCGAAAGCAAACTAAGTATTGAGATTGAGCAGCATCAGATGGAAATTGTTGACTTTACAGAAAACAAAATCAGTTTAGTGAAGGTTTTTCCTATCCAAGAGTAGAAACTTTAGCTTCCATTAATGAATACGCGTGAGACAAAAAAGAGTCAGCTTATTTGATAAGCTGACTCTTTTTTCATATAAACAAACAACAGTAATAACTAACTTCAGGTCGGAATAATTTAAGTCGCTCATCAGTGCAGTGCATCTAATTAAACTTAACTTATTATTAAATATAAATTTTTTAACTTTCTTATCCCGGGTTGAGGTTAACTAGTTTACTTTCAACTCTTGTAGCATAGATTCTGGTAACGCCAACTCATCATTTTTGTTAACCATGATACCAGCATCAATGATGGCTTGAGAGATCGCTTTAGCGTCTTCTAACGAGTGCATCGTGTAAGTGCCACACTGGTACTCATTTAACTCAGGAATGTTGTTTTGACTTTCTACTTTCAACACATCCTTCATTGCCGCCAACCATGCATTAGCAACAACGTCTTCTGCAGGTGTCCCAATCAAGCTCATATAAAAGCCTGTACGGCATCCCATTGGCGAAATATCAATAATTTCCACATCACTACCATTTAAATGCGAACGCATAAAGCCAGCATATAGATGCTCTAATGTATGAATTCCTCGCTCAGAAAGAATATCTTCATTTGGCACGCAAAATCTTAAATCAAAAACGGTAATTGTATCGCCTTTTGGCGTCTGCATAGTTTTTGCTACGCGCACAGCAGGTGCACTCATTCGTGTGTGGTCAACGGTAAAACTGTCTAAAAGTGGCATTAATTTGTCTCCATTATTGCCTGAAAGCTTCTCTTTCAGGCGATTAATTTTTTATATATGAAAAGTAGTCTGCAAGGTATTCATCAAAACTTAGTGTGTCGTTTTGCTCAATCTCTTTTTGAGCCGCAATTGATGACTCCGCTTCATTCTCCATCGCTTGTCGGCTATAAACAGTGTAATCGTGCGCCAAGTGCTCTTCTCTATACTCAGCACCAAATGCACAGCCTACCTTGCCAATTCCGCCAAACTGTTTTGTCTTTTCTAACAAGCGCCCTGAGATAGTGAGTTCTGGGTTATCTATCCAAGACATCAACTCTGTACAGGTTTGCTGATAGTTATTGCCCCCAATAGCAGTATCCATCTCTTTTGCTATCAGTTGTAAATCACTAAATATCTGCTTGGTATAGTCATGTAATGACAACATTTTACCATCACAACCATTATTGAGCTCTTTCAGCATAAGGCCGGGTTTTCTGCCCTCTAAAATAACGGTATTCCAATTGTCTTTCCAGCAACATAGCTGCTTGTTGTCTACCGTATCGGCATCTTTAATCAAGCACCATGTTAAGAATAGATCTAAAAACCGAATTTGCTCTTTGGTAATGCCTATAGGGCTAAATGGGTTAACATCCAGAGAACGAACTTCTATGTACTCAACACCCGCTCGTTTTAAGGCCTCAGAAGGCTTCTCTCCAGATTGGCTGACGCGTTTAGCACGTATGGGAGCATACAGTTCATTTTCTATCTGCAGTACATTACTGTTTAGCTGCTGGTACTCGCCATCCACTTTAATGCCAATTTTGGCAAACTCTTCAGAAGGAGTGTGTATGGCGGCATCTAACCCTTCAAGATACTCATTAAGATTGTTATAGCCGATTTTCAGTTCGCTTTGTGCGCTATTTGTATACCCCAGATCACTTAAACGTAACGATGTCGCATAAGGTAAGTACTGAGTATGGCCGATATTTTCAAAAGGTAAGTCGGTTTTTCGCCCTTGCAAAAATGATGAACATATTGCTGGTGACGCACCAAACAAATAAGGAATTAACCAGCCAAAGTGATAGTAATTTCGAATCAAACTAAAATAGGCATCGGACTTAGTTTGTTCTCTCTCTTTTTGCTGCTGTTCTCCATAAAGAGAATCCCACAAAGACTCAGGAAAAGAGAAATTGAAATGCACACCAGAAATAACCTGCATCAAACTACCATAACGGTTTTTTAAACCTTTACGATAGAGTGTTTTCATTTTCCCCACATTGGAGCGGCCATATTGAGCAAACTCAATATCGTCCTCGTTCTCAACATAACAAGGCATAGAAAGAGGCCAAAATTTCTCATCACCTAATTGAGTTTGGGTAAAGTGGTGAATATCCGACAACTGGCCCAATAATTTATCCACATCATTTGATACCGGAGTAATAAACTCAAGTAAAAATTCTGAGAAATCCGTTGTAATCCATTTATTGGTTAGTGCAGAGCCAAGCCCTTCTGGATGTGGTGTTGAAGCAAGTTTGCCATCTAAGGTATAACGTAAAGTTTCACGTTCTACACCTCGACCAAATTGAGTGAAGTTATTTGGATTGTTCGCTACTTTCTTGAGTCTCGATGTAAAATTTGTCAAAACGAAGGCCACTTATACATTGTAATTTTAGTTAGATTACGCCTTTTATGAGAATTTTCTACCCATAAGAAAGCAAAAAAGGAGAGGCAGAACCTCTCCTTTTATATGTGTCTGCTACTTGGATATTTCAAGTTCTATTATTGGGATATTCAATGTTTCCAGTTTCTCCTTAAGAGATTTCGCATCACCAACAACAATAATTTGATACTCGCTCGGCTCGAACCAACGACTGGCTACCTCATTGATTTGTGTTTTCTGAATGTTATCCAAAACCTCGTTTCGTTGTTCAATATAATCATCATCCAATGAGTAATTCAGGATATTTGATAACAGCTGTGCTTTCTTACCCGGAGTTTCATACTTCAATGCATCTTGCTGACCAATAGCGAGACGCATAAACTGCATCTCGTCGTCAGTGGTGCCATCTTGGCTATAGTGACGCATCTCTTTTAAAAACTCTTTAATAGATTCAACGGTTACATCACGACGAACCTGAGCAGAAAATACTATCAAACCAACTTCTTTATTCCCCACATGATAGCCATTTGCACCATAGGTGTAGCCTTTGTCTTCTCGTAAATTCTGATTTATTCGGCTATTGAAGTTGCCTGATAAATTAAAGTTTGCCAACTGGCTTAGGTATTGCTCACCAAGCATATCGTATGGCAAGCCTTGTCGAACCACTCGAATAATACTTTGTGGCGCATTCGGCTTGTCCACCAAATAGATATTCTGTTTCTCTAATGGCGATACCGCTTGAGGACTTAACAACGGAGCATCTTCACCTTGCCAGTCGTTAAGAAATGTCAGTTTTCTAGCCAGTGATGGCTTAGAAATATCACCAACCACCACCACTTGAGCTCCCAACGGCGTATAGTTGCTGGCGTAAAAATCTTTAACATTTTGCAAGGTTAATGATGAGATCGAATCAATCGTGCCATCATTGGAGTGCCCATAAACCGTGTTCGCAAATAACACCTGCCTTGTTGCTTGAGAGGCTAACCATGAAGGCTTTTGATGCTCATACACTAAGCCTTCTAATGCTTGTTTTTTCAAGCGCTGGAAATCATCTTGTTTAAAAGCAGGAGAAAATAGCATCTCTTCAACAATCTTTAATGTTGGCTGTAACTTAGCTTCTAAGGCTGAAATGGTAATGGTGGTTGTGTAGTTCCCTGCCGCAAAACTAATGCTGCTGCCTAACGTATCAAGCTCAGCTTGAATCTGTTCGACACTACGCTCAGTTGTACCTTCCTGAATAAGTTCTGCCGTTAAATTGGCTAACCCTTCTTTTCCCGGGGAGACATAACGGCTTCCCGCTGGTAATTGAATATCAATGAGAACGGTAGGCGTCTCTGAGGTCACTGTCCCCAGCACTTCTATCCCATTATCAAGATGTAATCGGTATAGCGACGGCATTTTGCCTAATGCGGCTCCCGTTACTGCTGGCATAACCGAGCGATCAAAATTGTCCTCAGCTTTAACATACCTTAACTCTGCTTGATCAATCGGTTGATAGTCGGGCAATGCTCTCTTCGGAGTAACAAATGTAGCTTCCTGTACCGCCAATTCCAATTGACCTTTAGGTACCACACTCAGTGTTACGCTATTTTTTTGGTCGATAAAATCATCATAAGCCTTCATGATGGCCGAAGGTGTTACGGCTTTAAGTCGATCAAGTTGATATTGAATACGATCTGGTTGATTGTAGTACGTTTGGTTGGACGCTAGCTTAGAAACCTTGCCACGTACACTCTCTAAAGAGAATACGGCGTTTGCTTCAGCACGGCCGATTATTTGATCCAATTGCGCTTGAGAGACGCCTTGACGCTTAAACTCATCGAGAGCTTTCATTAGCTCTTCATTAATAACGGTTAAATCGCCTTTTTCTCCAGAATTACCCATGGCATAGACATAAAAATTACACGCTAACTCAGCACAATCTTGAAATGCCCCTGCATCAATGGCTATTTCGCTCTTCACCAATTTTTGATAAAGAATACTGTTTTTTCCATCACCCAGAATAGACGCAAGCGTGTCTAACGTTTCTTGATTTTCTTCACCTCGGTAGGTCGTCGGCCAAGCAATCATCACCATAGGCTGCTTGATCCGGTCCTCTAAAGTGATGAACTTGCTTTCCGCTAATGTTGCTGGCATTTTCTTGGCGTTTTCTACTTCCGGTCCGCTAGGGATAGAGCCAAAGTATTTATTTACCCAATCCAAAGTTTGCTGGATATCGATATCGCCACCAATTGTTAACGTGGCATTATTCGGCCCATACCAACGTAAGAAGAAGGCTTTCAAGTCATTAACATCCACTCGATCCAGATCTTCTACATAACCTATGGTTTGCCAAGAGTATGGATGACCTTCAGGGTACAGAGCTTCTCCCATACGTTCCCACATTAACCCATAAGGACGATTATCGTAGTTTTGTGCGCGTTCGTTTTTGACCGTATCTCTCTGAATTTCAAATTTCCGTTGTGATACCGCATCAATCAAAAAGCCCATACGATCAGATTCTAACCACAAGGCTTTTTCTAACTGATTAGAAGGCAAGGTTTCAAAGTAATTAGTCCGGTCTCTGTTCGTTGTACCATTTAAGGTACCACCTGCTTCCGTTATGATTCTGAAATGCTCTTGATCGCCAACATTCTCGGAGCCTTGAAACATCATATGTTCAAAGAAATGCGCAAAGCCTGAACGGCCTATCTCTTCACGAGCTGAACCGACATGATAAGTAACATCAACATGCACAAGAGGATCGGATTTATCTGGCGATAGAATTAAAGTTAATCCATTGTCCAATTGATACTTGGAGTATGGGATCGAGATTTGGCCTTGTTTGGCTTCCATCTGTTCAATGAAGGTTACCCCCTCAGGGAGTTGAACATCACCACCACTTGGCGCTGTTTGAGAACAGCCATACAAAGCCACGAGAGTTAACACGCCAAGGCATAATTTTCTCATTGATATTTCCTTAAAAAAAACCAAAATACAGAGCTGTTAGAACGCAATATCTCAGCATTTTTCCAACAGCAATAAGGATAAGGGAAGGCAAAAATTTCATTCTCAACCAACCAGCAGCTAAACATAATGGATCACCTATGATAGGTAACCAACTAAATATCAAAGCGCCATACCCATACCGGCTGATCCACGCTATAGCAGTATGACCATGTTTTTCTTCTCTAGTTCGATTGGGAATAAACAATCCTAACCAGTAGTTGGTTAAGCCACCCAGTGTATTACCAATAGTAGCAACCACAATTATGGTCACACTGGGGTATTGTTCGGTACTTAATGCAGCAATTAAAGAGGCTTCGGAGCCCCCCGGAAGTAATGTGGCGCTCAAAAACCCAGTAATAAATAGGACCCAGAGCGCCGATTCTGCAAAGAAAGTGTAGAGTGCTTCTAGCACCGCATATCCAACACCACTTTCCCTCGTGTATGGCCTGTTTCTAGCTGTTTATGAGCAACCACAACCTCTTTGTAAGAGACCGCTGGATGAAAATCGATTTTTAGCAACCCAACACTGACCATATAGAGTAAAGCGTCCATCTGCTCTCTATCGGGCTCAACCAACATACCTGTCGCCTGGAAGCCTAGTGTGGTCGCTTTTTCGCATATAACATCTTTGGTTAATGTCGGTACTGTGACCACTCTTGCGGCATCTTTAAGGCACTTCAGAGCGTCTAAAGCCGCGTCACCGCCAACAAGGTCAATCAGAACATCAACATCACTCAACCGCTCCGAAACAGGAGAGAATTGATAATTAACGGCGTGAGCACCAAGTGTGGCGAGATAATCCAAATTGGCTTCACTACACGTTGTATAGACCTCTGCTTGAGCAGCAACCGCCAGTTGCACTGCGATGTGACCCACACCACCTGCACCCGCCAGAACCAATACTCGTTCACCCGCCTGCACTCCGGCAATATTTATCGCTTGAGCAGCTGTTTGACCCGCGACAGGCAGAGCGGCGGCGGCTTCTAACATTACAGCGTCCGGAACTTGACTTAGCACCGATGCATCTACCGACAAATACTGACTGTAGCCTCCAGCGTCAAGAGGGAAGCCAATTAAACCCGCAACAGCATCTCCCACGGAGAGCTCTTCAACACCGGATCCAACAGAGACTATTTTTCCAGAGATGTCATAACCTGGGGTCCATGGCAAATTGTCTTTGTTGCTCTCTGCCGCCCAACCTAAGCCCGCTCGCGTTTTTACGTCGATTGGGTTTACTCCAGCAAAATAGACTTTAACTACGACCTGTCCTTCTTTAGGCTCAGGTATCGAGGTCGATTCTATGCTTAGTACTTCTGCGTCTCCAAACGTAGGGATAACCACCCTATAATTTTCTGTCATACAAATATCCCTATAGCTGGCAAAAAAAGGGATGCCGCAGCATCCCTTTGACTATAAACTATTTTGTCTAATTCTCAAATTAACCAGACCTCACTATGCGCTTTAACCTGCTAATGCTAACAAGATACCAGCCGCAACTGCAGAGCCAAGTACACCTGCAACGTTAGGTCCCATAGCATGCATCAGTAAGAAGTTTTGTGGATTAGCTTGTAACCCAACTTTATTCACTACTCGTGCCGCCATTGGTACAGCCGAAACACCCGCGGCACCAATTAATGGGTTAATATCTTCCTTCGAGTACTTGTTCAGAAGCTTAGCCATAAGAACACCCGCTGCGGTACCAATACTGAATGCCACAGCTCCAAGTGCCAAAATACCTAACGTTTCAACATTTAGGAATTTGTCAGCCTGCAATTTAGAACCGACACCCAAGCCAAGGAAAATGGTAACGATATTAATCAGCTCGTTTTGCGCCGTCTTAGATAAGCGATCAACAACACCAGCCTCACGCATTAAGTTACCAAGACAGAACATACCAACCAGAGGCGTTGCCGGTGGCAAGAACAGAATGGTCATTACCAATACCGCTAATGGGAAGAGTATTTTTTCTGTTTTACTCACATGCCTAAGTTGGGCCATTTTAATCTGGCGCTCTTCAGGTGACGTTAACGCTTTCATAATTGGTGGCTGAATAATCGGTACTAAGGCCATATAGCTATACGCAGCAACAGCAATAGCACCAAGCAGATCAGGAGATAGACGACTGGATAAAAATATCGCAGTAGGGCCATCAGCTCCACCAATGATTGCGATTGAAGAGGCATCAGCTAATGAGAACTCCATACCAGGGACATAGTTCAGCAATATCGCCCCAAATAGAGTAGCGAAAATACCAAACTGAGCAGCGGCGCCCAACCATAAGGTTTTAGGGTTAGCGATCAATGCACCAAAGTCTGTCATTGCCCCCACACCCATAAATATGAGCAGTGGGAAGACACCGGTTTCTATACCAACGTAATAGACATAGTAAAGTAGCCCGCCTTCGTCAGTGAAGCCTGCATTAGGGATGTTGGCCAAAATCGCACCAAAACCTATAGGCAACAATAACAGCGGCTCAAAGCCTTTTCTAATTGCAAGAAACAGCAGTACACACCCTACTGTGATCATACATATCTGACCAAACTCAAAGTTCGCGATGCCCGTTTCTTGCCATAGAATCAATAAACCTTCCATGATTCTCCCTTATGTAAGACTTAGAAGGGGCGCACCTACTGTTACAGCGTCTCCCTCTTTTACATGGATAGCGGCAACCGTGCCACCTTTTGCTGCTCGAACTTCCGTTTCCATCTTCATTGCTTCAAGAATAAGTAGAACGTCTCCTTCTGCAACTTGAGAGCCCACTTGAACATCGACCTTAAAAATAGTTCCAGCTAATGGTGCTGGTACATCTTCAGCTGCCCCAGCACTCGCAACAGGCGCTGGTGCGGCTTTCCCTTGAGCGTCACTTGGCGTAACAGAAGCTAGTTGACCTTGCGGACCAACCTCTACGTCGTAAACTTGACCATCAACTTTCACACTGTAGGTTTCAATGCCACCCGCAGCTGGTGCTGCAGCAACTGGCGCTTTAACTTCTGGCTCGGTACCTGGTGCAGGTTCAAACGCATCAGGGTTAGCACGGTTTTTCAAGAACTTAAGTCCCACTTGAGGGAATAGTGCGTAGGTTAATACATCGTCAACTGTATCTTTCGCCAACGAAATATCTTCCGCTTTCGCTTTCTCAAGCAGTTCTGCGGTTAGCTCGTCTAACTCATCTTTTAATAGATCAGCTGGACGGCACGTAATCGCTTCTCCACCATCAAGCACTTTCGCTTGCAGATCTTTATCTACATCGGCAGGAGCAGAACCGTACTCACCTTTCAGAATGCCTGCTGTTTCTTTGGTAATACTCTTATAACGTTCACCCGTTAGAACATTAATCACTGCCTGTGTACCAACGATTTGCGACGTTGGTGTAACCAGAGGAATATAACCTAACTCTTTACGTACGCGTGGGATCTCTTCCAATACTTCATCAAGTCTATCAGCTGCGCCTTGCTCTTTAAGCTGACCTTCCATATTGGTTAACATGCCACCAGGAACTTGTGCGATTAAAATTCGTGAATCAACGCCTTTAAGTTGTCCTTCCCATTTAGCGTATTTTTTACGCACCTCACGGAAATACGCTGCAATAGGTTCAATTTGATTAAGTTTTAAGCCGGTATCGCGTTCTGTACCTTCCAACATAGCAACAACCGTCTCTGTTGGTGTATGTCCGTATGTTTGGCTCATGGAAGAAATTGCGGTATCAAGAATATCTAAACCAGACTCAACCGCTTTAATTGCAGTTGCAGTAGAAAGGCCCGTTGTAGCATGACAGTGTAGAGCCAAAGGCACATCACAAGACTCTTTAATTCGCGTGACCAACTCTTCAGCTTCATAAGGTTTAAGCAGGCCGGACATATCTTTGATACAGAGAGAGTGACAACCAAGATCTTCTAGTCGCTTAGCCAGATCAACCCAAGTATCGGAATTGTGTACAGGGCTAGTAGTATATGACAGAGTACCTTGGGCATGAGCACCCACATCAACGGTTGCTTTCACTGCTTTTTGGAAGTTGCGTACATCATTCATTGCATCAAAAATACGGAATACATCCATACCGTTAACGTGTGCACGCTCTACAAATTTCTCTACCACATCATCAGCATAGTGACGATAGCCTAAAAGGTTCTGCCCTCTTAGTAACATCTGCATTGGTGTGTTGGGCATGGCTTTTTTCAGCTCACGTAAACGCTCCCAAGGATCTTCTCCCAAGAATCGGATACAAGAGTCAAACGTCGCGCCTCCCCATGTTTCTAATGACCAGTAGCCAACCTTGTCCAGTTCAGCTGCAATCGGCAACATATCTTCGATACGCATACGCGTAGCAAATAGAGATTGGTGGGCATCGCGTAGCACTACATCAGTAATAGCAAGTGGTTTAGACATGCTCTATAACTCCTTTTATTAAACTTTAACTACTATTTTGAAGCTGAATTTCGGTACTGATGTACCGCAGCAGAGATAGCTGCAACAACTTGCGGACTAACAGCAGATGATGTTTGAGTGTTTGAAATTTGCTTGGGTATAGCAGCAGCTAATGGCGCTTCCTCTGGGACCAGAGTCGACATTAACCTCACTATATAAATAAGAATGGTAAGAAAAACAAAAACCACAGCCATACCTGTGAACATCAGTGTGGCGGCTTGTTCTAATAAACTTCCAATATCTGTCATTATGATTCCTTTCTTTGTCACTAAGACAAGATGCCCGTTTCGAGATCCATTTAGCGAAACACGGCGTAGCTAAGGATTATCTCGATTGGAATATAATTGTCAATTCTGTTTGCGCAAGATAAATTCACGCCATTTGAACCACAAGTCATAACCACCTGATTTATATAAACAATCAAGCAGAAGACCACTAGATAAAGTTTCGATTTTTAATTTTTTCCGTACAGAATAACTTAAGCTAATCTAGATAAAATTACTGAGATATGGGTAAAAAAAAGAGGATTTAGAATCAAAAAAGAAAATGATGTAAACAGCATATTTATTACTTGTTAAATAAAGGTTAATAAACAAGTCGTAAGTTTCCACTCCCGTCACATTAATTATTTAAATTGGCCTTAGTGAACAATAGAAAATAATTAAGACATCTAACGTTAAGCAACAATTTCTCGCTATTTAACCTCAGATTGAAGCAATAAAATCAACTTAACCGATGCATTCAAGCAGAAACAAAAAAACCTCGCAAAGCGAGGTTTTTTTTAAAGATGGCGCGCTCGGAAGGATTCGAACCTTCGACCGCCTGGTTCGTAGCCAGGTACTCTATCCAGCTGAGCTACGAGCGCGCAATGTTTGGTGCTACAGTATTACAACTAACCAATACCGTTTTGTTACGACAATTATACTGATAATTACCGCTTAAATAATGGCGCGCTCGGAAGGATTCGAACCTTCGACCGCCTGGTTCGTAGCCAGGTACTCTATCCAGCTGAGCTACGAGCGCGCAATGTTTGGTGCTACAGTATTGCAAATAACCAATACCGTTTTGTTACGACAATTACACTGATAATTACCGCTTAAATAATGGCGCGCTCGGAAGGATTCGAACCTTCGACCGCCTGGTTCGTAGCCAGGTACTCTATCCAGCTGAGCTACGAGCGCGCAATGTTTGGTACTACAGTATTTAAACTTTCTAATACTGTTTTGTTACGACAATTACACTGATAATTACCGTTTAAATAATGGCGCGCTCGGAAGGATTCGAACCTTCGACCGCCTGGTTCGTAGCCAGGTACTCTATCCAGCTGAGCTACGAGCGCGCAATGTTTGGTGCTACAGTATTACAACTAACCAATACCGTTTTGTTACGACAATTATACTGATAATTACCGCTTAAATAATGGCGCGCTCGGAAGGATTCGAACCTTCGACCGCCTGGTTCGTAGCCAGGTACTCTATCCAGCTGAGCTACGAGCGCGCAATTCGTGAAATACATCACACTTCATTTCTGAGAAACGAAAAAAATGGTCGTTAGTGACCATTTATTACTAGAGACAAGTCGCTAGTAAATGGCGGTGAGGGAGGGATTCGAACCCTCGATACGGCTACAAACCGTATACTCCCTTAGCAGGGGAGCGCCTTCAGCCTCTCGGCCACCTCACCACATTTTTAGAAATGGCGCGCTCGGAAGGATTCGAACCTTCGACCGCCTGGTTCGTAGCCAGGTACTCTATCCAGCTGAGCTACGAGCGCGTATTTCTAACTAATCGCAAGAATGGCGGTGAGGGAGGGATTCGAACCCTCGATACGGCTACAAACCGTATACTCCCTTAGCAGGGGAGCGCCTTCAGCCTCTCGGCCACCTCACCGTCTTGCGGAGGCACATATTACGATTTACCAAAAATATGTCAAACACTTTCTGGGGTAAAACTTACAAAATATGTGTGATAGAACAGTATTCAACCAACAAGTTCTATTTTCATACTTTTTTATCGATAATATGCACAAAAATATCCATAAATGAATAGAAAGTTATTTAGCATTTTAGGATAAAAAAAGGCCAACGATTGTTAGCCTAATGTATTGCTTAGTAATTACCTGAAGAAGAGTTACCTGTACCTTTTTCCGCTTGAATTCTCATATATATTTCTTCACGATGCACAGACACTTCTTTTGGTGCATTAACACCAATTCTTACTTGGTTACCTTTAACACCTAATACCGTTACAGTAACTTCATCACCTATCATAAGGGTTTCGCCTACACGGCGAGTCAAAATTAGCATTCTTATGCTCCTTGAGTATTCTCTGAACTATCTCTTTATAAGGCTATTATCCAACAACATCATAAACAAGGTAAACTTAACCAAGTTAAGAAACCGCATATTTTTATTGCTGTTCAAGCGCTTCCTTAGAAACAATGTATTTATTATGAATAATATTTGCTGCTTCCTCTACATTAGCAGGGTTAAGCAGCAACAATGAATATTGCTCTCCAGTCGATGATGCAAAAACATCAATATTACAACTAGCAAGACATTCACATGAGTGCTCTACAATCCTTTTCGCTTTGCTACCCACACTGGTTAGCGAACTCACTTGCTCACTATTACGGATTTTATGCGTAAAAACCAGTCCTAACTTAGCATAAGCACTATGATTGATGACAACACCTGTTCGTTCTGTTTCCTCGATCACAGTCCACACTGCTATAGCTAATATCTGACACTGCTTGATTAACCCATCTAAATCCTCTTTGTCTACTTGAACAAAAATAAGGTCTCGTTGGATAGCAATGCCACAAATACCGTGTTGACACGTTTCCCCTTTCACCAGCGTACCGCTGTTTTCTGAGAAAGAAGAACGAACTCTTAATGGTATTTGGTTTCTCCATGCATCTTGAACACATGGCAAGTGAAGAACTTTCGCCCCTTTTCTTGCCATCTCTTCCATATTTGGAAAATCGATAGTTTGCAATTGTACTGCGTTTTTCACTACACGCGGATCACAGCTATAAATGCCATCCACGTCGGTAAATATTTGGCACTCGGCGGCATTCAGTGCACCCGCTAACGCTACCGCACTGGTATCTGAACCTCCGCGTCCCAAAGTTGTGATATCGCCATTACGGTTAACCCCTTGGAAACCCGCTACGATGACGATGTAATCGTCTTCTAACCAATGGCGAATATTGTCTGTTTTAATCTCTTGAATGGTCGCATCGTTATGCACATTATCAGTAACAATCTGCGCCTGCCCCCCTGTTAAAGAAGTAGCTAGGTAACCACGACGATTCAACTCCATGGCAAGAAGAGACATACTCACCTGCTCACCTGCAGTTAGAAGTACGTCCAACTCTCTTGCTGTCGGCACGGAGTCAATCTCTTGTGCCAGCCCCATCAATCGGTTTGTTTCACCAGACATAGCAGACACCACAACCACCAGTTGGTAGCCACTGTTCTTGCTAGCAATGATCCGCTCTGCAACCGCTCGTATGCGTTCAATAGAGCCGACTGATGTACCGCCAAATTTGAGTACGAGTAACGGTTTTTTCACCGGACTTCCCTTATCTGAGGCTAGGATCTATCGACCCTAATGACAACCCCAACAAAAAAAACCAACTAACAGACTATTAGTTGGCTTCATTTATATTATTACTATAAACGCTCTTCAAGCCATGCATTAACTGAGTTGAGTGCTGCAGGCAATGCAGAGGCGTCTGTGCCCCCAGCTTGAGCCATATCAGGACGACCGCCCCCTTTTCCACCCACTTGCTGAGCAACCATATTAACCAGCTCACCCGCTTTTACTTTATTGGTAAGATCTTTGGTAACGCCGGCAATAAGGCCAACTTTATCACCAGATACATTGCCTAGCATGATGATGCCACTGCCAATCTGATTCTTCAGCTCGTCAACCATGCCACGTAAAGCTTTGTTGTCTGCGCCATCAAGCTTGCTAACCAACACATTAATGCCATTAATTTGCACAACGTCGTTTGCTAAACTCGCACTCTCTTGTGACGCTAGCTTGTCTTTAAGTTGTTGAATTTCTTTTTCCAGCAACTTCGCCTTAGCGTGCATTTCGCTTACTTTAACTTGATGAGATTGATACTGTGAATCGAGCGTATCAAGAGCCGATTCACCTGTAACCGCTTCAATACGACGAATACCCGCAGCAATACCACCTTCTGAAGTAATCTTGAATAAACCTATGTCACCCGTGTTGTTAGCGTGAATACCACCACATAACTCGGTAGAAAATGCGCCCATCGAAAGTACGCGAACTTCATCATCGTATTTCTCACCAAACAGCGCCATAGCCCCTTTGGCTTTGGCGGATTCGATGTCCATAATATTGGTTTCGATACTATGGTTACGACGAATCTCAGCATTCACCATACGTTCAACTTGTTTTAACTCTTCAGGCTTCACCGCTTCTAGATGTGAAAAGTCAAAGCGAAGATGATCAGGTTTAACTAAGGAACCCTTCTGCATAACATGCTCACCCAAGACTCGGCGTAATGCTTCATGCAGTAAGTGCGTAGCAGAGTGATTAAGAGAGGTTGCCGCACGACGCTCTGCGTCCACGATGGTGGTAACAGGATCAGATGCCGCTAATACACCTTCAATTAACTCACCATGGTGCGCGATAGCATGACCTAGCTTGTGAGTATCATCGACTTTGAATACACCAGAGTCGCTCTTAATTACGCCAGTATCTCCACACTGACCGCCAGACTCGGCATAAAAGGTCGTTTCATCTAGAATCACGATCCCTTTATCACCCGCAGACAATGCCGACACTTCATCTCCAGCAACATAAAGCCCCATCACTGATGAGTTGCCTTTGGTAGCTTGATATCCATTAAATTCTGTTGAGCCATCCACCTTAATTACATCGTTGTAATCGGTGGTAAATTGACCTGCATCACGAGCGCGTTGACGTTGCGCTTCCATCGCTTTTTCAAAGCCAGCTTCATCAATAGATAGATCTCGCTCACGAGCGACATCATTGGTCAAATCAGCCGGGAAACCGTACGTATCGTAAAGCTTAAATACTGTTTCACCATCAAGGACTTTGCCATCTAGCTGATCTAATGCGTCGTTCAAAATGGCCATACCGCGCTCTAGTGTGCGGCCAAAGTTCTCTTCTTCAATGCGAAGTACTTTTTCAACGATCTGCTGTTGTTTTTTCAGTTCGCCACCTGCACTACCCATCACCTCGATCAATACACCGACTAGTTTATGGAAAAACGCACCTTGTGCTCCCAGCTTATTACCATGGCGTACAGCACGACGGATAATACGGCGAAGAACATAACCACGGCCTTCGTTTGAAGGCATGACACCATCGACAATCAAGAACGCACATGAACGAATATGGTCAGCAACAACGCGCAACGATTGATTGGAAAGATCTTGATGTCCGGTAACGTCAGCTACAGATTTAATGAGAGTTTGAAAAACATCAATTTCGTAGTTGGAGTGCACGCCTTGCATAATTGCAGCAATACGCTCGATGCCCATACCAGTATCAACAGCGGGTTTTGGCAGCGGTTCCATCGTCCCATCAGATTGACGATTGAACTGCATAAATACGTTGTTCCAAATCTCGATGAAACGGTCACCATCTTCTTCAGGCGTACCAGGACGGCCACCCCAAATATGATCACCATGATCGTAGAATATTTCGGTACACGGTCCACATGGACCGGTATCACCCATTTGCCAGAAGTTATCTGACTCATAAGGCTTTCCACCTTTCTTATCGCCAATACGAACGATACGATCAGCAGGAATACCGATGTTTTTGTTCCACAATTCGAACGCTTCATCATCAGTTTCATAAACCGTGACTAGCAGACGTTCTTGTGGCAACTGTAATACGTCAGTTAAAAATTCCCATGCATAGGCAATCGCGTCTTGTTTAAAGTAATCACCAAAACTAAAGTTACCCAACATTTCAAAGAAAGTATGGTGGCGTGCGGTAAAACCCACGTTTTCTAAATCATTATGTTTACCACCAGCACGTACACAACGCTGGGCGCTGGTTGCACGTGTATAGGCTCGTTTTTCAGAACCTAAGAAACAATCTTTAAACTGGTTCATACCTGCATTAGTAAATAGCAATGTTGGGTCATTGGCTGGAACTAATGATGAACTTTCTACAATTTGATGTCCTTTGCTTTCAAAGAACTCAAGAAACGCACGGCGTATCTCGTCGGTGCTCATGTACATGCGACTCTTCCTGAAACTTTCGGGATGAATTTCGGGCAAAAATTGCCCATAAATAGTTATTTGGCGGGTATTGTAAATCAAGGGAAGAAAATAGCCTAATTTTCTTAATAAAAGGGAGAGTGTTGTTGGTATGCTGGCTGTTATTTATTCTCTAGTGCGTAACTAATTTGCTCAAAATCGAAGCCACGATATTGCATAAAGCGAATTTGTTTGGCGTACATTTTTTGATCTTCGGCGGGCTCCCCTTTAAATTTCTTAAAGGCTACCTGCTTTGCTAATTCAAACCAATCTATCGCTTCTTCATCAAATGCGAATTCAATCTCCATGTCTGAGACTCGCTGCTGTTTCAGTGCCTGAAAAATCCTTAATTTTCCGTGCCCTTTAGTCACATGTTGTCTGATCTGACTTTTAGCATAACGGAGATCATCAAGATAGCCATGCTCAGCACAATAAGTCACTGCGAGTTCAACTTCGTCACTATCGTATCCTTTGTTAAGTAGTTTCTGAGTTAGCTCGTAGCGGCTATGGTCTCGACGACTTAACAAGTTTATAGCGCTTTCTCTTGCAGATAGTTTGATAGGGTAACGTGGTTTCATAATGTGTAATGTCAGTAAAACGAAAAAGCCTCGCGATTAAGGCGAGGCTTTTCAGTTAATCACATTTTATAACTCTTCTTGTGGCATCTCCTCGTTACTGTCCGCGTCATCTAATTGAACCGGAGCCAGTAGCATTTCACGTAGTTTAGTATCGATTTCCAAAGCGGCTTCAGGGTTTTCACGCATATATTTACCAGCGTTAGCTTTACCTTGACCGATCTTATCACCTTTGTAGCTATACCAAGCACCCGCTTTCTCAACCAGCTTATGCTTAACGCCTAGGTCTATTAGCTCACCTTCACGGTTGAAACCTTTGCCATACAAAATTTGAGTTTCTGCTTGTTTAAACGGTGCAGCAATCTTGTTTTTAACCACTTTAATACGAGTTTCATTACCAACAATCTCGTCGCCTTCTTTGATAGAACCAGTTCGACGGATATCAAGACGTACTGAAGCGTAGAATTTAAGTGCATTACCACCCGTAGTGGTTTCTGGGTTACCAAACATAACACCAATTTTCATACGAATTTGGTTAATGAAGATACACATACAGTTAGACTGCTTTAAGTTACCCGTTAACTTACGCATAGCTTGTGAAAGCATACGAGCTTGCAGACCCATATGGCTGTCACCCATTTCACCTTCAATTTCAGCTTTAGGTGTTAATGCAGCAACGGAGTCAACAACTAAGACATCAATCGCACCCGAACGCGCCAAAGCATCACAAATCTCTAAAGCTTGTTCACCCGTATCCGGCTGAGACACTAATAAAGAATCAATATCAACGCCTAGTTTCTTCGCATAAATAGGGTCTAATGCGTGTTCTGCATCAACGAAAGCACATGTTTTGCCAACGCGTTGTGCAGCGGCAATAAGTTCTAAAGTTAGCGTTGTTTTACCTGAACTTTCAGGGCCGTATACTTCAACGATACGTCCCATAGGTAAGCCACCAGCGCCTAAAGCAATATCGAGAGAAAGAGAACCTGTTGAAATGGTTTCCACATCCATGGTCCGGTTGTCACCAAGGCGCATAATTGACCCTTTACCGAACTGCTTTTCAATTTGACCAAGAGCGGCAGCTAATGCCTTTTGCTTATTCTCGTCCATTACTTTCTCCGACTTATTTCGCTGTCTTGTTATTTTTTGCTGAGCGGCTCTGCTATTGGAGCCATAGAACAGAACTCGCTGTTCTCAATCTCAAAGTGACCTGAGTATATACTGTTGATTCATACAGTGTCTATACCTGTATAACTATTTTTTTTATATTCGATCAACATCGCGGTCGAAATCGAATATGCTGTTCATAAGTGATACAGGAGTGCACATTAATATGGATATTAATTTTAGCCAGATACAGTTTTCCACTCATCGTTATAAAGTCGAAATACCGGATTGGACAATTCAATCAAATCAATCTTGGGCAGTATTCAGTACTGAAGGAGACATAGGTTCAGTACTTGGGGATCTTCTCTGTGGGGAAAGCACACCAGAGCAAGGAGAACTTGCCGGAGTCGATGAATCTGTCGCACAAGTTTCTTTACTAGAACAACAACGCCTATTGGAGATCGAGCTGTCTCAAGACGATAGCGACTTTTTAGATAGGATTGATACAGGAACCACAGTGGAAACACTTATCAAGCAAGTTTGTTCCAGCGAATCCTATGCCGAAAAACTGATCACCGATCTCGATCTTGAATTATTAAGAGACTCAGGATTTCGCATTCTCTCTACCGGTGAAACTCGACGGGTCATGCTAGCGAGAGCATTAGCCTCACAGCCTTCTCTACTGGTGCTTGATGAGCCTTACACTGGCTTGGATGTAGAACACCGAACTCAGCTTGAGAAGTTTTTGCACACTTTGTCACAGCAAATACAGTTATTGCTTATTGTTTCACGAGAAGATGAGATAGCCGACTGGGTTGATAATATCGCACTTTTTGATCAAGGAAAGTTAGTCGAGCAGATGGATAGAGAAAGTTGGCTTTGTCATCCGGTTATTGCGCAGATAAAATCCCAGTCGAAAAAACAGTCTGAGCAAATGGTTGATTTACTTCATAAACACCAACATATTTCTACTTTTCCAGATCCTCTTTTCGAATTAACCAACGGCAGGGTTGCCTACACAGATAAAGTCATTTTCTCGCAATTGAACTGGCGTATAAACAGTGGCGAACATTGGCAAATACGTGGCCCCAACGGATGTGGAAAAAGTACGTTATTGGGACTTATTTTTGGCGATCACCCACAGTGTTACAGCAACCAGATAGATATTTTTGGTAATAAGCGCGGCAGCGGCGAGACCATTTGGGATATTAAACAAAATATTGGCATGGTTTCTTCTGCACTGCATCTGCAATATCGAGTCAATTGCAGTGCTTTAGAGGTGGTACTTTCCGGCTTTTACGACTCTATTGGTTTGTATAATCAACCAAGTAAGAGAGAGATCAATGTCGCTAAAGAGTGGTTGACCATCCTCCATATGGACGCATTGACGAAAACGCCATTTAGACAACTTGAATATGGACAACAGCGTCTATTACTCATTGCTCGAGCTCTCGTCAAACAACCCGCATTATTGATTCTAGATGAACCCTATCAAGGTCTAGATTACCTTGGTCGACGTTTAGTGATGAACACGTTAGACATCATTGCTAAAGAAAACCTTAGCCAGCTACTTTATGTCTCTCATTATCAGGAAGATAGCTTGCAAGCAATTACTAACTACCTCGACTTTGTGAAACATGAAGAGAAAGATGAATATAGGGTTGAGATTTCTCGGCAATAGTAGTTACATCCCACTGAAAATAACTTTATAAACCCAAATAGAAAAGCCACTTCACATCATGAAGTGGCTTTTTAACTCGCTAAAGTAACTAACGATATCCGTTACAAGCTATTTTTCACCTGCTGATGCAACTCTTGAACAGAAATAACACTATTTCGGTCATCTGCCGTATGAGACATACAAGTTGCGAATGCTGCATTAAGAGTCGTTGTATAATTCACTTTCTCTTGTAATGCACCGCGACGTAGGACTTTTGAATCCTCAATAGCTTGGCGGCCAGCCGCAGTATTAATAATATAGCTATACTCATTATTTTTAATACGGTCCAAAATATGTGGACGACCTTCATGCACTTTATTGACTAATCTTGGATTAATACCTGCTTCACCAAGAATCACGGCCGTCCCATGGGTAGCATCTAATTGATAACCAAGCTTGGTCAGTTTAGAAGCTAAATCCACAACGCGTTGTTTGTCATCATTACGCACAGACAGTAGAGCTCTTCCGCCTTCTGGGTACTCTTTACCACAACCCAGTTCCGCTTTGGCAAACGCTTCAGCAAATGAAGCACCAACCCCCATCACCTCACCGGTAGAGCGCATTTCAGGCCCAAGTAGTGGGTCAACACCAGGGAACTTATCAAACGGAAGCACAACCTCTTTAACCGAATAGTAAGGCGGTATAATCTCTTTGGTAAACCCTTGCGAATCCAACGATTGACCGGCCATTACCCGCGCAGCAATTTTTGCCAGCGGAGCACCCGTTGCTTTTGAAACAAACGGAACGGTACGAGCAGCCCTTGGGTTCACTTCAATCAAATAAACCTCATTATCTTTTACCGCAAATTGAGTATTCATTAAGCCACGAACCCCAAGTTCGAACGCCAGTTTCTCAACTTGAGTTCGCATTACATCTTGTATCTCTTGACTTAGTGTATAGGCCGGTAATGAACATGCTGAGTCGCCAGAGTGCACACCCGCTTGCTCGATATGCTCCATAATGCCACCGATGACAACACGTTCACCATCGCAAATAGCATCAATATCCACTTCAACCGCATCATCAAGGAATCTATCCAGCAACACTGGCGACTCATTAGAGACACTTACCGCTTCATTGAAGTAACGGCGCAGATCTGTTTCATCATAAACAATCTCCATCGCTCTTCCGCCTAGAACATAGGATGGACGAACAACTAACGGGAAACCAATGTCTTTCGATTTCTCAATCGCTTGTTCCATGGTCGTGACGGTAGCATTGTCTGGTTGCTTAAGAGAAAGTCTCTCAACAGCAGCCTGAAAACGTTCACGGTCTTCGGCTCTATCAATGGCATCTGGGCTGGTACCAATGATAGGCACACCTGCTGCTTCAAGTTCACGAGCCAGTTTAAGTGGCGTCTGCCCACCATATTGAACAATCACGCCTTTTGGCTTTTCAATTCTAACAATGGCCAGAACATCTTCTAAAGTTACAGGCTCAAAGTAGAGACGATCAGACGTGTCGTAGTCAGTAGAAACGGTTTCTGGGTTACAGTTCACCATAATGGTTTCATAACCATCTTCACGAAGCGCTAAAGAGGCATGCACACAGCAATAGTCAAACTCAATACCTTGACCTATTCGGTTAGGTCCGCCGCCCAGCACCATGATTTTGTCTTTATCTGTCGGGTTAGCTTCACACTCTTCGTCATATGACGAATACATATAAGCGGTATCTGAGGAGAACTCCGCCGCACAGGTGTCAACTCGTTTGTAAACAGGATGGATATCATATTGATCACGTAGACGACGAATTTCTGTCTCAGCAACACCAAGTAGAGAAGAGAGACGAGCATCAGCAAAACCTTTACGCTTCGCCAGCATGAGCTGCTCTTTGTTGAGTCCTGCAAAACCACCTTTTTTGATGGCTTCTTCCTGCTTCACAAGGTCTTCAATTTGAACCAAGAACCAACGGTCTATCGCGGTTAGATTGAAAACACCGTCTACCGATAATCCCGCACGGAAAGCATCTGCTATATACCATATACGGTCAGAGCCCGCTTCTTTTAGCTCATGGCGAATTTGAGTTAGTGCATCGGGTGCGTCCAAGTCCACCATTTCATCAAAACCATTAACGCCAACTTCTAAGCCACGCAACGCTTTTTGTAACGACTCTTGTTGATTACGGCCGATAGCCATTACTTCACCAACTGACTTCATCTGTGTGGTTAGACGATCGTTAGCACCAGCGAATTTTTCAAAGTTAAAGCGTGGAATTTTGGTAACAACGTAATCAATGGTCGGCTCGAACGAAGCTGGTGTAGCACCACCGGTAATATCATTCATCAGCTCATCCAGTGTGTAACCGATGGCGAGCTTAGCGGCGACCTTAGCAATAGGGAAACCTGTCGCTTTAGATGCCAATGCAGAAGAACGCGAAACCCTTGGGTTCATCTCAATAATAACCATACGACCATCTTGAGGGTTAATACCAAACTGCACGTTTGATCCGCCGGTTTCTACACCAATTTCTCGCAATACCGCCAGAGAAGCATTTCTCATTAGCTGATATTCTTTATCTGTCAGTGTTTGAGCAGGAGCAACAGTAATCGAGTCACCGGTATGTATTCCCATCGGGTCGAAGTTTTCAATAGAGCAGACAATAATGCAGTTGTCGTTTTTATCACGAACCACTTCCATCTCATACTCTTTCCAACCAATTAACGATTCATCAATTAACAGTTCATTTGTAGGAGATAAGTCCAGACCACGGCGGCAAATTTCTTCAAACTCTTCTTTGTTATATGCGATACCACCTCCAGTTCCGCCCATCGTAAATGAAGGGCGAATAATGCAGGGGAAGCCAACCATATCGAGTACTTTATACGCCTCTTCCATGGTTTTCGCAGTGTCAGCTCTTGGACACTCTAATCCAATGGACTTCATCGCTTTATCAAAACGAGAGCGATCTTCTGCTTTATCAATGGCGTCGGCCGTGGCACCAATCATTTCGACATTAAACTCAGCCAGTACTCCGTACTTTTCCAAATCCAATGCACAATTAAGCGCGGTCTGCCCCCCCATGGTTGGTAACACGGCATCAGGGCGCTCTTTTTCAATAATTTTACGCACCACTTCCCAATGAATCGGCTCGATATAAGTTGCATCCGCCATTTCTGGATCAGTCATTATGGTGGCAGGGTTAGAGTTAACCAAAATAACTCGATACCCTTCTTCTCGGAGCGCTTTACAAGCTTGAGCACCGGAATAATCAAACTCACAAGCCTGTCCAATCACAATTGGGCCAGCCCCTAGGATTAGAACACTTTTTAAATCATTACGTTTTGGCATTCTCGTCAACTCCAATTATGCAGTGTGTTGTTTGATTAAATCGATGAAATGGTCAAACAGCGGCGCGGCATCATGTGGTCCAGGGCTCGCTTCAGGGTGACCTTGAAAACTAAATGCAGGCTTATCTGTTCGATGGATACCTTGTAAGGAACCATCAAATAGCGATTTGTGCGTTGCGCGTAAATTGTCAGGCAAGCCAGACTCATCTACAGCAAAACCATGGTTTTGTGACGTTATCATCACCACATCTCTATCAAGATCTTTTACTGGGTGGTTAGCACCGTGATGACCAAATTTCATTTTTACCGTTTGTGCTCCAGATGCCAGCGCCAAAATCTGATGCCCTAAGCAGATACCAAAAATCGGCACACCTTTATCTAAAAATGTTTTAGTTGCTTCTATGGCATAATGACATGGCTCTGGATCGCCCGGGCCATTAGAAAGAAAGACACCATTCGGCTTGAGAGCCAGCACGTCTTCGGCTGGAGTTTGTGCAGGCACCACAGTTAAACGGCAGCCTCTATCAACCAACATTCGCAAAATATTTCTCTTCGCACCAAAATCATAGGCAACAACATGATAAGGTAATTCTTGGTCTTGTTTTGCTTCAGGAAGCCCGTCGGTCAATGTCCAAGATCCTTGTTTCCATGGATATGCTTCTTTAGTTGTTACTTCCTTCGCCAAATCCATCCCCTTTAAACCTGGGAACTCTTTGGCTTTCATCAGTGCCAGATCTGCATCTAAATGATTTCCAGCCACAATACAGCCATTTTGCGCACCTTTTTCTCGCAGAATTCTGGTTAACTTACGAGTATCTATATCCGCTATACCAACAATATTCTGTGCTGCTAAGTATGCCGATAAAGATTGTTCACTGCGGAAGTTAGAAGCAAGTAGAGGTAAATCTCGAATAACAAGCCCTTGAGCATGAATAGAGCTCGATTCTTCATCTTCTGAGTTAGTACCGGTATTGCCAATATGAGGATAGGTGAGTGTCACGATTTGCTGAGAATAGGAAGGGTCGGTGAGGATTTCTTGGTACCCCGTCATTGAGGTATTAAAAACGACTTCTCCAACAGAACAACCATCCGATCCGATAGATAGCCCGTGGAAAACTGTCCCATCTTCTAGGACAAGCATTGCTGACTTTTTCAAGACAACCTCCAGAATAAAAATGCATTAATAGTGTATTAATTTGCAATTCTACCTTCCTTTCAGCCGATTACAACAGCTTAGTGGAATTTAGACAAATTGGCGATATTCTAGAGATGAGTGTGATATGTGTCAATAATAACCAAGCCACAATAGTGCAATTTACTCCAACAACAGTAGCTTTATTGCCTGTAACCGATGTAATACACAAAAAAGTTAGTAAAAAACGATGATAAGTAATAGAAAAACTTTTACCCCACCATAAATCTTATTTTTTTAATGCTTAAAAAAACAAATTCAAATAGCAAACGATTAACCACGAAGTAAACAGGCAAAAACGGAGCTTTTAATTAAAAACCACATTACATAGTGTTATTTTAACTGTTAAGTTGAGGGGATTTGACAATTTAGAGGAAGAAAATAAAAAAGTGATAAAACGGAAAAGTTATGCACCGGACAGAACCAATGCATAACTATTTACTTATAGATCATTGAGGCCTAGAACATCGGTCATAGTAAAAAAGCCTGAAGGGCTATCATCTAACCATACCGCAGCTTTTACGGCACCATTGGCAAAGGTCATTCGATCGGTGGCTTTATGGGTAATTTCAACACGCTCACCAAGGTCGGCAAACATTGCTGTGTGCTCACCGACAATATCACCGGCACGTATGGTAGCAAAACCAATCTCATCTTTTGTTCGCTCACCAGTAATCCCTTCTCTCGCATATACGGCAACGTCGTTTAGAGAGTTCCCCATCGCGCCAGCAATCGCCTCTCCCATTCCAATGGCAGTACCAGAAGGTGCATCAATCTTATGTCTATGGTGTGCTTCGACTATTTCAACGTCGCAATAATCACCCATAACTTTGGCTGCTTTTTCCAGCAACTTAAACACTAAATTAACACCAACGCTGTAGTTTGGTGCCATCACTATAGGGACTTGCTGTGCAGCTTTCTCAATAGAGGCTCTTTCTTCATCAGAAAAACCCGTCGTACCAATAACTATTTTCTTACCATACTTTTGACAAAGCTCTATGTTGGCTAATGTGCTTTGAGGAACGGTGAAGTCGATAACAACATCAAAATCATCAATCCTTTTTTCCAGATCATCGACTAGTGCTATATCAAAATGGCCTTCACTGCACAGTTCTCCAACATCAACACCAATTAATGAGGACTCAGAGCGCTCAGACGCAGCGCCTACTGACGCCATAGCATTGTGATGTGTTGCTTTAACTAGGTTGCGGCCCATACGGCCAGCTGCTCCTGCAATCGCAATTCGAACCATTGCGTCTATCTCCATTTTGTAAGGGAAATTCAATGTAACCGAAACGGTTAACCGCTTCAATGGTTTTCAATATTTGCTTATCGTTAACCAAGTGATCTTAAGATCGGGGTTAAATATCATTTGGATATAAGCTCGGATCTCTGCTTCTGTACCATTTCTAATACGGGCAAATTCGCTTCTGGAAATGAGTAATGTTTAAGCTGATCAATGGCTACCCACTCACCTTGTTGTCCCTCTTTGCCATAAGGTTCGTTATTAAATTCTTCAACAGCATAAAAATCGAATGTTAATGACTTATCAGGATAGTCATAATCAAGATGCGCATAGTGACTGAGCTTTACGACCTTTATATCTATCTCTTCAAACAGCTCTCGACAAATGGCTTGCTCAGTCTCTTCATCTTGCTCTACTTTACCTCCCGGAAACTCCCAAAACCCACCTTTATGTAGGTGATCGGGTCTTTTAGTAATGTAAATCTTGTCTTTGTCGCGGTTGTATATAATCGCGGCAACAATATGAACTCGTTTCATGTACAACTCCTTGTTTGGCTATCGCTCTGCTCATCGCTAATCAGGTAAAAAAAAGAGCTGCAACCGCAACTCTTTATTCGTTTTATGTGTCAGGAAAAATTAATCAATTTTACCGTGGCACTGCTTATATTTTTTACCCGAGCCGCATGGGCAAGGTTCATTTCGGCCAACTTTTCTACCGTCACGTACGACTGGTTGTTGAGAGCCATCTTGTTCTTCATCACCATCTGCTAGCTGATTCTCAGCCGACTGGTGTTGGAACTGTTGTCTGCGAGCGGCTTCTTCTGCTTGAAGACGACGCTGCTCTTCCATTCGCTCTACTTCTTCTTGCTGTTGCACTCGCACTTTACTTAAAATCATTACCACATCAGATTTAAGTGCATCGAGTAAATTCTCAAACAGTTCAAAAGATTCACGTTTGTACTCTTGTTTCGGGTTCTTTTGAGCATAGCCACGCAAGTGAATCCCTTGTCGTAGGTGATCCATCGCCGCCAAATGCTCTTTCCATAAGTTATCAAGAGTCTGCAACATCACGGATTTTTCAAAGTTACGTAGAACTTGTTCACCTACGGTCTCTTCTTTCGACTTATAAACTTCAACAGCAGTATCGATAATTCGTTCACGTAACGTCTCTTCATACAGCTTATCATCTGCATCTAGCCACGCTTGAATATCAACATCGAGATCAAAATCATTTTTCAATCGTTCTTGCAAGCCTGCAATATCCCACATATCTTCTAGCGACTGTGGTGGAATATATTCGTTCATAATATCTGTGAACACGTCTTGGCGATTCTGCTCAATCATTTCACTGATATCATCAACGTTCATCAGCTCATCACGTAGCTCATAAACCACTTTACGCTGGTCATTAGCCACATCATCATAATCTAGTAGCTGTTTACGTATATCGAAGTTACGACCTTCTACTTTACGTTGTGCTTTCTCTATAGAACGAGAAAGCATACGACTTTCGATCGCTTCCCCTTCATCCATACCACTTTGAATCAATCCAGCCATACGGTCGGAAGTAAAGATACGCAGTAATGAATCTTCCATCGACAAGTAGAAGCGTGAAGAACCTGCATCCCCTTGACGACCAGAACGTCCACGTAACTGGTTATCGATACGACGTGATTCATGACGCTCTGTACCAATGATATGCAAACCACCAGACTCAAGGACTTGGTCATGGACAACTTGCCAGTTCTGTTTAATCTTTTCGATCTGCTCTTCTGTTGGGTTATCCAGTTTTGCAACTTCTGCTTGCCAACTACCACCCAAAACAATATCCGTACCACGTCCGGCCATATTGGTTGCGATAGTGACGGCAGACGGCGCCCCAGCGAAAGCGACAATATCGGCTTCTTTTTCGTGGAACTTAGCATTAAGAACATTGTGTTTAATCTTAGATTGCTTTAATGCATTTGACAGTAATTCTGACTTCTCAATCGAAACGGTACCAACAAGAATCGGTTGGCCTTTTTCTACACGCTCTTTGATGTCTTCAATAATGGCATTAAACTTCTCAAGCTCAGTACGATAAACCACATCCGGCATATCATCGCGGATCATCGGTTTATTGGTTGGAATGACCACTGTCTCCAAACCATAGATAGATTGGAACTCAAAAGCTTCAGTATCCGCCGTTCCCGTCATACCTGACAGTTTTTCGTATAGACGGAAAAAGTTCTGGAAGGTAATAGATGCTAACGTTTGGTTTTCATTCTGAATTTTAACACCTTCTTTTGCTTCAACAGCTTGGTGTAACCCTTCAGACCAACGACGTCCCGGCATGGTTCGGCCGGTATGCTCATCAACAATGATTATCTCGTCGTTTTGAACAATATAGTCAACGTCTCTTTCAAACAGTACGTGTGCGCGCAATGCAGCATTAACGTGATGAAGTAGGCTAATATTGGTTGGTGAATAAAGCGTATCGCCCTCTTCCATCAATCCAGACTTAACTAACAGCTCTTCAACAAACTCTTGGCCATTTTCAGTAAGATGAACCTGCTTAGATTTTTCATCAAGCGTATAGTGACCATCACCGCGATACTCTTCTGTATCTTCTTCGGCTTGTCTTTCTAAAGAAGGAATTAAAGTGTTGATTCGTGTATACAGCTCAGAGCTGTCTTCTGCAGGACCAGAGATGATCAGAGGCGTTCGGGCTTCATCAATTAAGATGGAATCCACTTCATCCACAACGGCAAAGTAGCGTTCACGCTGAACTCTGTCTTCGTTTCTGAATGCCATATTGTCACGCAAATAATCAAAACCAAATTCGTTATTTGTACCGTATAAAATATCGCATAGATAAGCTTGTTTCTTCTCCGGTGGCGCCATATTTGGAATATTAACGCCAACAGTCATACCCAAGAATTCGAATAGAGCACGGTTAGTTTCAGCATCACGAGCCGCCAAGTAGTCATTGACGGTTACAATATGAACACCTTTGCCAGGAAGGGCATTAAGGTAGGCTGACAACGTTGCCGTCAAAGTTTTACCTTCACCGGTTCTCATCTCAGCGATCTGACCTGAGTTAAGCACCATACCACCAATAAGCTGCACATCGAAATGGCGCATACCAAATACACGCTTTGATGCTTCACGTACGGTTGCAAATGCTTCAGGAAGAAGCTGGTCTAAAGACGCACCTTGTTCAAGGCGTTCACGAAACTCAACTGTTTTCGCTTTAAGCTCTTCGTCCGATAAGGCTTCAAACTCAGGCTCGTAGTTATTAATCTGTTTTACAATCTTTCCTAATCGACGCAAAGTTCGATCATTGCGACTGCCAACAACTTTTGTCAGTAGCTTAGTTATCATTTCTCGTGGATCTCATGTTGTTAGGCGCTCTGCCTAGCTGATACTTGAATTCATGTCTCTAACCACCAATACGATGAGACGGAACCATCTGCATACTACATTGTGGCGAATCTTTTATTTTTCAAGTCGATTAATAAAGGATCTCAGTATATTAAGCGATTATTTTCCTTAGCTCCATTAAGATCAAAGTTTGTTTGAACTGATCGCTATTTTTTTTGTAAATTGCCTAATAAGAAAGCAATTTATTCGCCATCAGCTCAGCCATTTCATTTTGGTTCCCCTATTTGACTTTAACTCAAACAAACAAATCTGAACGCTCCCATAGCAAAACAGCTAGGCAATATCACTCAGAGTGGCAATTTCAAATAGAGCGTACGATATAAATATGAGTGAGTAACAACACCAATAGGTGGATTTTTAGGCATAAAAAAACCAGACTGATTAGTCTGGTTTTCTGTAACTGATTTGAATGGCTAAATTATGCTAACACCATATTAGGTTCTGCATAAGCCACAGGAGAGCCAACTTCTTCTTCAAATGTTGCCCATTCCCAAGCTTCTTGATCTGCCAATACCGCTCTTAATAACTGATTATTTAAAGCATGACCCGATTTATACGCACGAAGCTCACCAACAATACTGTGACCACACATGTAAAGGTCACCAATAGCGTCGAGTACTTTATGGCTGACAAATTCGTTTTCAAATCGCAGACCTTCTTCATTTAGGATGCGATACTCATCTAATACTATCGCGCAGTCAAAACTGCCACCCAAACATAGGTTTTGTGATTGTAAATACTCGATATCTCGCATGAAACCAAAAGTTCTTGCACGAGAAATATCTTTTACAAATGCACTAGAAGAGAAATCGAACAGCATATGTTGTTCGTCAATTTCTATCGCTGGATGATTAAATTCGATAGCGAAATCCATGCGGAATCCGTTATAAGGAACCAACTCGGCCCACTTATCACCATCTTCAAAACGAACTGGCTTCTTAATCCGAATAAAACGCTTAGGGGCATTTAAGGTTTCAATACCAGCCGATTGCAATAGAAAAACGAATGGGCTTGCGCTTCCATCCATAATCGGAATTTCAGGCGCATCCACTTCAACAATAACATTATCCACACCCATACCAGCTAAAGCAGCATTTAGATGTTCAACCGTTGAGATTCGGACGCCTTCATCATTAACCAAGGCTGTACATAACATGGTGTCGCGTACTGATGCAGGATCAGCAGGAAAATCAACAGCAGGACTTAAATCGGTTCTTCTATAAATGATACCGGTGTTGGCCGCCGCAGGACGCAAAGTAAGCGTAACTTTACGGCCAGAGTGTAAACCTACACCTGTCGTTTTCACGATCTCTTTTAGAGTACGCTGTCTTATCATTTACTTTGCCTCATGTTACTTATCAAAAATCACGGTCAATGTTAAAACCGACCGCGAATCCTACCACAAATTTAACAACTGTCAAATTTATCAGCTATTTCTAGTCCGCTTGGCGACGAAGAAATGCTGGAATATCTAAATAACCGCTCTCTTTGTCCGCCTTAGGTGCCGCACTTTGGCTAGTTGTTGCCGCTGCATGACCAGAATTTGACGGTGTTGCAGGTTGTGGCTTTGCCTCTTCATTTTTATGCAAAGGCTGTGCCGTTTTTGACTCAACTTTTGCAGCAGCAGGTTGTGCTGGTGTTGATGCTACCGGAGCCGGCTTCGGCTTTGCAGCAGAACCCGCAACCAATGTGATTTCCGGTTTCTTCTCGCTACCTATACCTGTCGCAACAACCGTTACTCGGAATTCATCAGACATATCAGGGTCTAGTGATGTACCAATAACTACCGTTGCGTTGTCAGATGCGAATGCTTTAACTGTATTACCTACTGTTTCAAACTCATCTAGGCGCATATCTAAACCAGCAGTAATGTTCACTAGAACACCACGAGCACCCGCTAAATCAATGTCTTCTAACAGTGGCGATGAAATGGCAGCTTCTGCCGCTTCTTCAGCTCGCTCTTCACCTTTAGCAACACCACTACCCATCATTGCATGACCCATCTCAGACATTACCGTTCTAACATCAGCAAAGTCGACGTTAATCATGCCTGGGCGAGTAATCAGCTCAGCAATACCTTGTACCGCATTTTTTAATACGTCATTCGCGTATCCAAATGCTTCTAACAAAGTCACGCTACGGCCATACACTTTTAGTAGCTTCTCATTTGGAATGGTAATTAAAGAGTCCACATGTTTAGATAACTCTTCAATTCCTTGGTCAGCAAACGCTAAGCGCTTCTTACCTTCGAATCCAAATGGTTTTGTTACTACAGCGACTGTTAGAATATTTAATTCTTTAGCAACTTCTGCAATAACAGGAGCAGCACCAGTACCTGTTCCACCACCCATTCCTGCGGCGATGAATACCATATCGGCACCAGTAATACTTTCTTTAATTTTTTCTCGATCTTCGAGAGCTGAGTCACGTCCTACTTGAGGGTTTGCACCTGCACCAAGTCCTTTCGTGATATCACCGCCTATTTGAATGACACTATTTACGCTGGTTTTTCTCAGTGCTTGTGCGTCTGTATTTACGCTAATAAACTCAACACCTTCGATGGATTCGCGAACCATGTGTTCTACAGCGTTACCGCCACCACCACCAACTCCAACAACCTTAATTACAGCATCGTCAGACATTTCCATCATTGGCTCAAACATGTGTTTTCTCCGTTTTTCCTGCTCTCAGGTTAAAACTCTTTTTGTATCCAATTACGCATTCTACTAAAAACTGAGCCAATAGAGGAACGTTTTGGTTCACTATATTCGCCATCGTCATTAATTTGGCTATCTTTTGCGTAATGAAGTAATCCAACTGCCGTAGAATGATACGGCTCTTTAACATAATCAGTAAGTCCACTCACTTCTAACGGCTTACCAACCCTGACTCGATTTGCGCCAAATACGCGCTCTGCGCATTCAACTAAACCTTCAATTTGAGCAGCACCGCCAGTTAAGACGACACCCGCTGCAAGATGATGTTTAATACCATCATCCCTTAACTTTGCTTGAACAGAGTTAACTGATTGATTAATAAAACCCATTAGTTCTGCATAACGAGCTTCTATAACACCGGATAACTCTTGTCTCTTTAATATTCTTGATGGACGACCGCCTACACTTGGGACATTAACCGTATCATCTTTACTGACTAGTTCACTAAGAGCACAGCCATATTTCACTTTTATCTCTTCTGCATCTCCTACTGGAGTACCAAAAGCAAAAGCGATGTCACTTGTTACTGCGTTGCCAGCATAAGAGAATACTTCTGTGTGTCTTAACGCTCCACCTGTCCAGATAGAGACGTCCATCGTACCTGCACCGATATCAACGACGCAAACACCAAGTTCTCGTTCATCTTCAGTAATGACAGCATTACTTGAAGCTAAACCAGAGAAAACCAGTTGCTCTACTTTTAAACCGCAACGTTCAACTGCTTTAATAATATTCTTAGCCATATCATTATGGCAAGAGATAAGATGAACGCTTACTTCCATACGCACACCAGATAAACCAAGTGGGTTTTTAATCCCTTCTTGATAATCAATGGTAAATTCCTGTGGAATAACATGCAGAATTCGCTGTTCTTCGCCAATTTTTATTGACTTAGCAGTATGAATAGCACGGTCCATATCATCTTGCGACACCTCTTCATCAGAGATGGCACCCATGCCTTTTTCTATTCGGCTAGCAATATGTTGACCAGAAAGAGAGATGAAAACGTTACTTATTTTACATTCCGCCATTAACTCTGCTTGATCAACTGCACGTTGCACAGACTTAACTACAGACTCAAGATCGTTAACTCCCCCTTTATCCATCCCACGGGACGGACTACTACCGGCACCAATAATGTTTATCTGGCCATCGGGTAGAAGTTCTCCAACTAAAGCAGACACGCTGGCAGTACCAATATCAAGACCAACAATAATGTTGTCGTCTGCGGTTTTAGTCATTTATGCTCTCTTGTTCTATTTCTTGTTCTGGAAACCAACCCACTGCGGCCCCAGTGTCATACCGTAAATCGATATAACTAATCTTTTCTGTCTTACTTCCCAATCGATAATATAAAGAAATAAAACGCTCAATTCTTTCCGTTAATGACTCTTTACCTAACTCTAAGCGGATGCCATTGTCGAGTATAATTTGCCAAGCACGGCGATCATTTAATACTAATGAATCAATGGATAAACCCAGTGGCGCAAATAGAGGATTTGATGCTCTCCATGTTGCCAGTACATCCTTACTGCTTTTTTCAGGACCGTATAGTTTAACCTTTTCTTCTGTTAATTGTGCAACATCTCCGTTGAATATATCACCGGTGTCATTTAACAGTGTAGTTCCATTCCAAATAGCAGAGGCTTTATGCTCAACTAAATAGACTTTAATAATATCAGGCCACTGTTTTCTAATGGACGCTTGAAATACCCAAGGAAGTTGGATGAGCGCTTGTTGCAACTCATCCACATCTTGGGACATAAAGGTACCAATATGTTCCACTTTACCTAATGCACGTTGTACATCTTGGTCGGATGTATAGGCTAACTCCCCTTGTATAACAACCTTAGAGAGAGGCAAACGCTGTTCATCTAACATCCAGCTTACTGTTGAATATAACAAATAACTGATAGAAACAAATACGAAACAGAAAAACAAACTTCCAATCACGTGTTTTTTTGTCATTTTTGACGTGACATTAAAAGTTGGAAAATTAACCGTAGTATTCATAAACCCAATGTTATTCGCCCCAGTAATTAATAGCACAATTATTTTAATTTAAGAATTATACTTAGCCGAGGCAAAGTATCTAGTCCCATAAGCCGATAATTCGATCTGAAAAGTCGAAAAACTGCGTTTTCCTACTTTTTACACAGAATATTAACCGTTTTGCATATTTGCTACGTTCAATTTAAGCTGTTCTAGCTGACGAGCGACTTTTCCTATATCACCCGCACCTTGAGTTAATATCAAATCATTATCTTGCATAATATTAGCTAAAACCGACGGTAATGATTTTGCATCGGGAACAAATACAGGATCTATTTTGCCTCTCGCTCTTATCGTTCGACAAAGAGAACGTCCATCTGCGCCTTGAATAGGTTTTTCTCCCGCAGAATAGACATCAAGCATAATCAGCAGATCAACTTTTTCGAGTACATTAGCAAAATCATCATATAAGTCACGAGTTCGGCTATAGCGATGGGGTTGGAATATCATCACCAATCGCTTGTCTTCCCAGCCAGCTCTTGCCGCTTGGATAGTGACATCAACCTCGCTTGGGTGATGACCATAATCATCCACCAACATAACCTTGCCATGGCCAGTATCAAACTCACCTAAATGTTCAAATCGTCGGCCTGTTCCTTCTGTACCAGCCATTGCATTTAAAATAGCCTCATCACTGATATCATCTTCTGTCGCCACCGCAATCGCAGCTGATGCGTTGAGCGCATTATGACGGCCAGGAATGTTCAGAGTAATATCTAATGCAGCTTTGCCTTGGCGAATAACCGTAAATTTCCCTTGCTGCCCTTGCTGTCGATAATTCTCAATTCGAACATCGGCATCATCTGAAAATCCATAAGTAATAACTTGGCGACTTACTTTGGGTATCAACTCTCTCACAACTGGGTCATCAATACACATTATTGCCTGCCCGTAGAATGGTAAATTGTGCAGAAAATCAATAAACGTCTGCTTTAGTATCTCAAAATCACCACCATAGGTATCCATATGATCTGCTTCAATATTTGTAACAATACTGACCATTGGCTGCAGATGTAAAAAAGAGGCATCACTTTCATCGGCTTCAGCGATCAAAATTCGGCTTGAACCCAGTCGAGCATTTGTGCCCGCACTCTTAACTAAACCACCATTAACAAAAGTCGGATCTAATCCCGCTTCTGAGTATATCTGCGTGACTAATGCAGTAGTAGTGGTTTTACCATGGGTGCCAGCAACTGCGATGCCGTGTCGAAAACGCATCAGCTCTGCTAACATTTCCGCCCGACGAACCACGGGTATACGCTTCTCTTTAGCAGCAACTAACTCAGGGTTATCTGTTTTTATTGCGGTAGATACCACGACCACACTGGCCTTCTCTATATTCCCGGCATCATGACCAAAATAGATCTCTGCGCCTTTACTGCTTAACCTTTCAGTAACGGCATTCTCAGAAAGATCTGATCCAGAGATCTGATAACCTTCATTAAGCAATACTTCTGCAATACCACTCATGCCAGCACCACCAATGCCAACAAAGTGAATGCACTTTACTCTGCGCATTTCCGGTACTACCGCTCTGATTTGCGATATATTTTGAGTAGGATCTATAGTCATTCAGTTATTCTCATTTCTCAGTCAAGGCAACAATGGCCTTTGCTACAATTTTGTCTGCATCCAATTTGGCTGCTGATTTAGACTTGTTCGCCATTTCTAGCATATCTTGCCGTGATAGGTGCGAAATCATTTCTGCTAGCTTATCAGCAGTTAGGTCCGGCTGTTCTATCATTTTTGCAGCACCCACTTCAACAAGGTGATCTGCATTCAATGCTTGCTGGCGATCTTTATGCATGAACGGGATAAAAATAGCGCCTAGTCCTGCAGCAGACACTTCGGAAACCGTTAGTGCACCAGATCGACATACTATGATATCCGCCCAATGATAAGCTTGAGCAACATCATCAATAAACTCCGTTACAATGGCACTGTTTATACCATGTTGCTTGTAACTGCTCTGCACATCATCTGCGTTACCTTTGCCTGCTTGATGCTTTATTACATAGCCATCCTGCAGCTTTTCCATTACCTCAGGCAGAGTATTATTGAGTATTTGGGCTCCCTGACTGCCTCCCATAAGCAAGATACGTATATCACCATCTCGCTCAGCAAAACGTTGCTGCGGCTCAGGTAAACACGCTACGTCTTGTCGAACAGGGTTGCCAACAACCTCTGCTGATGGAAAAGCACCAGGAAACGCCTGAAACACTTTTTTGGCAATCTTGGCAAGCCAGTTATTGGTTAATCCAGCAACCGCATTCTGCTCATGAAGTACAACCGGGATACCGAGCAACCATGCCGCGATGCCACCGGGTCCACTAACGTAGCCACCCATACCTAATACCACATCAGGTTGCCACTGCTTAATATGCTTTTTGGCTTGAATTATCGCATTCAAAATCTGAAAAGGAGCTTTAAGTAATTTAGCAATACCTTGGCCACGTAAGCCTTTTACTTTAATAAAATCGATCTCAATACCGTGCTGAGGAACCAAATCGGCTTCCATTCGATCAGCCGTTCCTAACCAACGGATCTCCCAGCCCTGCTGCTGTAACTGCTTTGCTACCGCTAATCCGGGGAATACATGCCCACCAGTGCCACCAGCCATAACTAATAAACGTTTATTTTTCTTCATCTTCGTTCTTTTCAATATCTTCTTGTTGAAAATCGGAGCTATCTTCTGTCATTAAGCCCACTTGCTTCAGTCGACACTCATGATCAATTCGCAGCAATATAGAGACAGCGATCGTCATAATAATCAAGCTCGATCCACCATAACTGATTAATGGCAAAGTTAAGCCTTTTGTTGGAACAATTCCCGCCGCTGCACCGACATTGACTAGTGACTGAAACGCAAACCAAACACCAATACCAAAAGCCAAGTAACCACCAAACTGCTCACCAGATTCTAGTGCTTTCTTGCCAATATATATCGCTTTTAGAACTAAAGAAAAAATCAGTATCAAAATGAGCGACACACCAACAAAACCAAGCTCTTCTGCTATTACAGCGAAGACAAAATCGGTATGAGCTTCAGGCAGGTACTCCAGTTTTTGAATAGAGTTACCTAGCCCTTGGCCAAACCACTCTCCTCGGCCAAAAGCCATCAGCGATTGAGTGAGCTGATAGCCGCTGCCGAAAGGATCTTCCCAAGGGTCTAAAAATGACGTCACTCTTCGCATTCGGTATGGTTCGATTAAGATCAGTACAATAACCCCAGCAATACCCACCATCATAAGAGCAATAAACTGCCATAGCTTCGCTCCGGCGATAAATAGCATTGCGAACAAGGTGACCAGCATAACGACCACAGTTCCCAAGTCTGGTTGACCCAATAACAAGCCTGCAAATAGAGCAAAAATGAAGATAGGCTTCATAAAGCCGCCAAAGAACGTTTCTCTTACTTCATCGGCTTTTCTGACCAGGTAACCCGCCATAAAAATAAAGAGAGATAATTTGGCCACTTCTGCGGGTTGTAAATTGAACAATCCAAGTGGAATCCAGCGAGAGGCACCATTTACAGATTTCCCGGCAAACAGCACAAACACCAGCATTAAGAATGAGAGAGTAAGAAGAACAGTACTAAATTGTAGCCATTTCTTTAATGGTACTTGTAAAACCATCGCTGACGTTATCAACGCTAAGGTGATAAAAATGGCATGCCTGAACATAAAATGGAATGGCTGGCCGGTTAAACGAGTACTAATAGGAAAAGAGGCAGATGTGACCATAACTAGCCCTGTGAACATGAGTCCAAGAGCAATCCAAACCAATTGACGGTCAAATAAAACATAAGGAGCAGATGTGCTGCTCCAATCAAAAAAAGTCTCTTTTACCCGACCAATTCTGCTCATCTTTAACTCACCTTAAGCAAATTTCTTCGCAAGTGCGGTAAATGCATCACCTCTTGCCATAAAATTGCTAAATTGATCAAAACTGGCACACGCCGGAGAGAGCATAACAAGATCACCCGCAGAAACACTCTCTGCTAACGATTTAATGATCTCTTCAATGTCTGTCCAACGAGTAGCAGATGGATGAAGTGTCATAAACTCCTCACCATCTTCACCATAGCAATACAGCTTCACATTTAGTCGTTCTAATGCTGGTCTAAGTTCTGAGAAATCAGCACCTTTTCCTTTTCCGCCAACCAACAAATGTAATGTCCCCGATAACTGTAACCCAGACAAGGCCGCCAAAGTACTCGCTACATTTGTCGCTTTGGAATCATTGACCCATTTAACTCCGCTTTTATCTTCAACAACCTGACATCGGTGAGTAAGACCGTTATATGAGGTCAAAGTACTCAACAGCGGCAAGCAATTAACATCCAGACAGTGAAGCAGTGCAAGCACAGTGAGCACATTGGTAAAATTATGTTTCCCTACCAATTTTAACTGCGACGTTGGCAAAATTAGCTGTTCAGAAAAAGAGAGGTACTCCACCCCATCAATAAGGGTAAAACCAAACTCAGATGCATCATTACCAAAAGTGACGAGATTACCCTTTGGTGCGACATCACCATGGGTCATATCATGACAACAATCAGAATCCGGATAAGTGGCCATATCTTCGCGATTAACCACCAGTGATTCTGCATGACGAAATATTCTTAACTTAGCTTGACGGTATGATTCCATATCATCATAGCGATCCATATGGTCTTCAGATAAGTTCAGAAATGCCGCGACTTTAACAGACAGTGACGACGTCGTTTCCAGTTGAAAACTGGATAATTCTAACACATAGATATCAGCAGGATCATTTAACAGCTCAAGTGCCGGAACACCAATATTGCCACCTACACCCACTTTCATACCAGCAGCTTTCAGCATCTCACCGGTTAAATCGGTAACGGTACTTTTTCCATTGGAGCCAGTAATCGCAACAACAGGTGCATCGGTAGCCCAAGCAAACAGTTCTATATCCCCAACAACAGGGATACCTTTAGCAATCACAGCTTGAATTTCCGTCGTACTCAATGCAATACCGGGATTGGTCACCACCAAATCGGCAGACAACAACCAGTTGTTATTCCAACTCCCTGAATGAAGCGGTATATCTTGATTGAGTTCATCTACGCCGGGAGGGTGCAGACGCGTATCTATCACTTTAATTGATAAATTAAGATCCAATTTCTGTAAGTGCTTAACGACAGAGAGCCCGGTAACACCGAGCCCTACGACAACCACTTGTTGAATATTATTCCAGTGACTCATTAATTATCGAACCTTCAAGGTCGCCAATCCAATCAAAACTAACACAATAGAGATAATCCAGAAGCGCACAATTACTCGCGGTTCTGGCCAGCCTTTAAGTTCGTAATGGTGGTGAATCGGTGCCATTCTAAACACTCGCTGACCACGTAATTTATAAGAGCCAACCTGAAGAATAACCGACAAAGTCTCTATAACAAAAACCCCACCCATAATAACCAAGATAAACTCTTGTCTTACTAAAACAGCAATAATACCTAGAGCACCACCCAGTGCTAACGAGCCAACATCGCCCATAAATACTTGAGCAGGATAGGTGTTAAACCATAAGAAGCCGAGACCCGCACCCACCATTGCGGTACAAACAATAACCAGCTCACTGGTTAAGGGAATATATGGGATGTGTAAGTACTGGGCAAAATTAACATTGCCTGTTGCCCAAGCAATAGCAGCAAAGCCGGCAGACACAAGAACCGTCGGCATGATGGCTAATCCATCTAACCCATCCGTTAGGTTTACCGCATTGCTGGTTCCAACAATAACAAAATAACTGAGTACTATGTAAAACAGACCTAGTTGCGGCATGATCTCTTTAAAAAATGGCACCACTAATTGAGTAGCAGCGGTATCTTTACCATGAATATAGAGCGCAAATGCGACAACTAAAGCGATGGCAGATTGCCAAAAGTATTTCCAGCGAGCGATTAAACCTGCGGTATCTTTTCTCACCACTTTACGATAATCGTCAACAAATCCAACGGCGCCATAGCCAACAAGAACCGCCAGAACTGCCCATACATAGACATTGCGTAAGTCTGCCCACAAAAACACAGTAATAATAATAGAGGCTAATATCATTAAGCCCCCCATTGTAGGAGTACCGCGTTTGCTGAAATGGGATTCGGGACCATCATTACGCACAACTTGACCAATTTGCATCAGTTGCAGACGTTGAATCAATTTCGGGCCGATCCAAAGAGAGAATCCAAGAGCAGTAATGACACTTACTATTGCTCTGAATGAGAGATATTCAAATAACCTAAAAAATGAGAAATAAGGCTGTAATAACTCTGCTAACCAGATAATCATTTATGCTTCTCCTTTAAAGCTTCAGCCACAAGACTCATTCGGGCGCTATTTGCCCCTTTAACCAATACAGTATGATTTTGAACTGAGGACTGTTGTAACTGTTGTTCGATATAGCGAATCAACTCAGCATGGGTTTCAAAGTGAAGCCCACCACATACTTCACTTATGATTTTGCTATCATCACCATAAGTCAGTACATATTCAAATTTAAACGGGGCAGCATAATCCCCGAGTTGTTGATGAAGTGCAAGAGTTTCACTGCCCAATTCGGCCATATATCCTAAAATTAACCAACGCGTTCCAGAATATGTCGATAAAAGGTCTACTGCCGCCTTCATAGCAGGCATACTTGCATTATAACTGTCATCAATCAAGCGTAGGCTATCGGTTAGCTGCTTAACCTCAACTCTCCCCTTCACATTTTCTACTTTTGCTAGCCCTTTAACAATGTCATCCAAACTGCAATCACATTGAATAGCCAAAGCGGCAGCGGCCAAAGCGTTAGCAACATTATGCCTGCCAACTACCGCTAAAGAGATGTTCTGAACACCAATTGGGGTATGCATATTGAAAGTTGCATTACCTTGCTGATCAAGGCTTATATCACTGGCATAAATATCTGCTTGGTCATTTTCAATGGAGAAAGAGATCAATTTTTTGTCCGCTAATACCTCATTCCACGCCTCTTCACCATGGCTATCAAGGTTCACTATTGCACTATCACCAGCCTGTAAACCTTGATAAATTTCCCCTTTCGCGACTTTAACCCCATCTAACGAGCCAAACCCTTCCAAATGCGCTGCAGCAACGTTGTTCACTAACGCAACACTTGGTTTCACTAAGTGGGTGGTATAAGCAATTTCACCGATATGATTAGCACCCAACTCTATCACTGCATAATCATCATCGACTTCAGAACGCAGTAACGTTAATGGCACACCAATATCATTGTTAAAATTGCCAGCGGTAAATAGAACTTTTCCTTTATTTGCTAAAATCGAAGAGACCATCTCTTTAACTGTGGTTTTGCCACAACTACCGGTTATAGCGAGGGTTTTACTGTTGCTTTGCTGATGTACCCATGCCGCCATTAAACCCAATGCAATTCGTGTGTCGTTCACTATTAATTGTGGAAGAGCAACATCTAATGGTCGCTCAACCAACAGTGCTGTTGCCCCATTCTGCTCAGCATCATGACAGAAGTTATGAGCATCAAATCGCTCACCAACCAGAGCAATAAAAAGTGCGCCAGCCCCTATCGTTCGAGTGTCTGTAGACACACTCTCTATCTGACAGTCTGAACCTTGCAGCTCACCTTCAACGATGCCCGCAAGTTGACTTAGTGATGTCGTGATCATAACTCGATACCTAGCAACGTCGCCGCCGATTCTCGATCCGAATAATGAATGGTTTCATCATTCAGTACTTGATAGTCTTCATGCCCTTTGCCTGCCACTAAAATAATATCCGTGCTATCGGCAGCGCTAAATGCTTCACTCATGGCCGAGAACCTATCATGTATCTTATCCGCCAACTGAGGTGCACTCATACCATCGAGCATATCAGCAAAAATGACATCTGCGTCTTCACTGCGAGGGTTATCATCGGTCAGTATCACTTTATCCGCCAGCTTCTCTGCAATGGCTGACATCATAGGTCTTTTACCCATATCTCTGTCACCACCACAACCAAAAATAGCCCACAACTTTCCTTTGCAATGCACTCTTAATGCCAGCAAAACTTTTTCTAATGCGTCCGGAGTATGAGCATAATCGACTACGACTTTTGCTTTGCCTTGAACCTGAAACAGTTCCATTCTACCAATTACAGGTTTTAGCTTACTGGCGGTCGAGACAAGGGCTTGTTTATCAAAGTTGAGAGACAGTAACGTTGCCAGCGCTAACATAATATTTGACGCATTAAATGCACCAATTAGCGGCACTTGAAGCTCGCCTTTCCCCCAGTAACCATCGAAAGAGATGTTAATACCGCTCTCTGAATAGTCTACCGAGTCAGCCCAAAGCGCACGTTTATGGTTTAACGGTTTTTCAATCGATACTGCTACGGCGTCTGGCAATAGCTGCAACCATTTCTCACCCACTTTGTCATCGGCATTAATCATCGCCTGTTGGCATTTATGCTGAGTAAAAAGGGTTAACTTTGCTTCTTCATAAGCTTCCATTGAACCGTGGTAATCAAGATGGTCTCGGCTTAAATTGGTAAATATACCCGCTTGAAAAGAGAGATCACTCACCCTCCCTTGCACTAAGCCATGCGAAGAGACCTCTAAAGCGGCATAGTTTGCCCCTTTATCATCAAGTTGAGCCAATGTTTTCCGTATATCAATAGCATTGCCAGTGGTGTTAGCTGTGACTTGCAAATCATCAAGAAAACCATTACCTGTAGTTCCCATTACAGCCGCTTTCTTTCCTAATAAGTCGATCCACTGAGCAATAAGTTGGGTAATAGTTGTTTTACCGTTGGTCCCTGTTACACCAACAAGTTTTGGGCTAGAAGCATAAAGTCGTCCAGCTAATTCCGACAAGTTAATATTAAGATCATTAAGATACACAATCGGACAGCCATTTTTATACTCAATCGTGCCATGATTGTGCTGAGTACAAGCTTGAGCGATAACCGCATTCGCACCATTTTTGGTCGCTTTATCTATGTATTGTCTTCCATCTAATGCATGACCAATAATGGCAACAAACGTATCACCTTGTTGCAATTGTCGGCTATCCAATTCAAGAGCCTGAACGTTTATTTCATTTAATGCAGAGTCATTGAACTCTATCCATGGGGAGAGTAATGACGCTAAACTCTGAGGAATCACCATTAAGTTCTATCCTTTATTTTATTTTGCATCTGGAGCAATATTTAATATTTGTAAAGTCGACTTCATAATATCGGCAAACACTGGGCCGGCAACTGAACCACCATAATATTGATCACCTTGCGGTTCATTAACAATAACGACCATGGCCACTTTGGGTTTACTCACTGGAGCAACCCCCGCAACAACCGCTACGTATTCATCACTATAGCCACCAGCGGTTGCTTTTCGAGACGTACCCGTTTTTGCCGCAATACGATAACCCGGTACTGCTGCTCGTGTTGCTGTACCGCCTTTTTGTGTTACTTTCTCAAGCATTTCTAACACATTTCTTGCGTGTTTTTTATCGACAACCTGTTTCGCATTTTCACTGTGGTTGCCCTCGATAATATGTAACGGTCGATACATTCCATAACTTCCCAGCGTTGCGTAAGCGTGGGCCAGTTGAATGGGAGTGACTGAAATACCATAACCAAACGATAGTGTCGCAATTTCAAATTTTGACCAGCGACGTCTATTGGGGAAGATCCCTTCTGTCTCACCCACTAGGTTGACACCAGTCGTCGCACCAAAACCAACCGAATTATACATACCCAGCAATGCTTCTAACGGCATACCCAATGCTAAATTGGCCACCCCAATGTTACTGGATTTCTTTAGAATCGTTCCCAGATCGGCCTTACCCACTTTGGAGGTATCCCTAACTCGACTCCCCCCAATTTGCATCACACCATTACCGGTATCAATAATGGTTTTGTCATCGGCAGTACCGTTCTCTAATGCCGCCAACACCACAAAGGGCTTCATTGTTGAGCCCGGCTCTAACGAATCGGTAATGGTCCGGTTTCGCATCTTAAAACTTTGTAGCTGTTGCCGGTTATTGGGGTTGTATGAAGGAGCATTGACCATCGCCAATACTTCTCCGCTATCGACATCCAAAATGACGACAGACCCTGATGTCGCCCGGTAATCAGCAACAGCCTGTTTGATAGCGCGATAGGCGATGGCTTGTAATCTTTGGTCAACGGTTAGCTGCAGCGGCTTGCCTTCTTTGCTATCACTTAACGCGATGTTCTCTACCACTCGTCCATAGCGATCTTTACGTATGGTTTTCTTTCCTGCTTCACCCGTTAACCATGAATCATAACTGCGCTCAACACCTTCTAATCCATGATCATCAATGCCTGTCACACCAACAAGGTGAGCACTTACTTCCCCAGAAGGGTAGTAACGTCTTGATTCATTATTGAGCCCAATCCCGGTTAGCTTTAACTCTTTTACATAGTTAGCCATGGCTGAGCCGACTTGACGTTGCAGATAAATAAACCGGCGCTTGCTGTTTTTCTCTATTTTCTTCAGCAAAACATCTCGCTTTATGCCAAGAACATCAGCAAGTGCGTGCCAGCGATCCAGTTCAGAAAAACCGCCCGCTTTAAAAATCGCGACAGGATCAGCCCATATCGCTTGTACTGGTACACTTACCGCTAACTGCTCACCATTTCGATCAGAGATAATCCCTCGAGCAGTAGGAATCGATTTCACTCGGACAGATCGCATATCACCTTCGCGAATCAGATTATCCGGTTCAATAACTTGAATGTAGGCAACTCGGCCTATTAAGGTCGCAACGACTAAGAAAACAAAAGAAACAAGCACATAAAAACGCCAAGGAATAAGCAAGGAGTCTGGCTTTTTCTCCACGCGTTTATTGGCATTTTTATTATTTTTAACCGCTTTCGCAGCTCTTAACGGTTTCTTAGTTGTCATTGGGCAGAAATCACAACCTCTTTATCAGCGTCAGGCCGCTTCATCTCTAACTCATCCACCGCCATTTTGTGCACTCGACTATGCTCAGCTAATGCGTTCTCTTCTAAAATGAGGTTACGCCATTCACTGTCCAGTATTTCGCGCTCAACCAAAGCACGATCTTTTTCGGTAATGGCTAGACGAGTCTCATGAGTGCTGAATACGATGCCCATTGCGGTAGCAAAAATACAAAACAGCAGCAACAAAGGTAGCAAACCGACCTTAAATAGGTCAGTTACTATTAACTTGGTCAGATTCGGCGACTTGGCTGTCATAGTTTCTCAGCAATACGCAGCATAGAGCTTCTGGAACGAGTATTCACTTCTACTTCATTCACTGAGGGTTTGATTGCTTTACCTACTGTTTTCAGTGCAGCACTTCCAAGCGCTCTGATTTGCTCTTCTGTTAGTGGGATACCATGAGGAACTTGAGGACCACGGCTTTCTTTGCGCATAAAGCGTTTAACCATTCGATCTTCTAAGGAGTGAAAACTGATCACAGAGAGACGCCCTTCTGGCGCTAATATGCTCAACGCTCCTTTTAGCGCCACATCAATCTCTTCCAGCTCACTGTTAATATAAATACGAAAGGCTTGGAAAGCCCGAGTAGCAGGGTGTTTTTTCTCTTTAAAACTTTTAGGTGCCGCGTCTGAGATCAGTTTAGCCAACTGCCCTGTACGGGTAAGTGGCTCTTTCTCTTCATCATCTCGGTGAGCGATAATCGCCTTGGCAATTCTGCGGGCATGTTTGTCTTCACCAAACTCTCGAATTACCCAAGTAATATCGTCTAAATCCGCTTCCAATAGCCATTGAGAGACAGGCATTCCCGATGTGGGATCCATTCTCATATCCAAAGGACCATCTTTCATAAAGCTAAAACCGCGTTCAGCATCATCAAGCTGTGGAGAGGAAACACCAAGATCTAATAAAACACCATCTACTTTTCCATCAATACCATGCAGTTTTGCGTAATCCGCCATTCCTGAAAATGGTCCATGGATAATGGTAAATCGCTCATCATCAATTTTATTGGCTTCAGCAATCGCAGTAGGATCTCTGTCGATACTATATAACCGACCATTTTCGCCTAACTTGGACAAAATAGTGCGGCTATGCCCTCCTCGCCCAAATGTTCCATCAATATAAATACCGTCGGACTTTATGGCTAATCCATCAATAGATTCATTGAGTAAAACAGAGATATGCTGGAAAGATTCGGTCATGATAGAGGCTCGTATTCCTTGGGGAATTAAATATGGTTAATAGTGTACCGAAATGCAATAAACTCGCTAGTATCAATCTGAGGAATCTGACGAATTCCAAACAAAAATCACTTATTCAGCACATGATTTTCTGTAAAAAGTAAAAAACCCACCGCTCTCGCAGTGGGTCTTAAGTTGGGGAGTCGACTTATAAGCCGGGTTCTGTGCCGCTTTCGCGGTGATAGCCATTCCTCTAGGCCAGCAATCGCTCACTGGCTCCAGCAACCTACCCGCTTCCAAACGCGAGCAGCGCCATATGGAAGCCTATTTGGTCTTGCTCCGGGTGGAGTTTACCTTGCTACGAACTGTTGCCAGCCGCACGGTGCGCTCTTACCGCACCCTTTCACCCTTACCTGTGCTGTCTCTTCTCTAACGAAAAAAGAAGCCATCGGCGGTTTTCTCTCTGCTGCACTTGTCGTGGGCTTGCGCCCCCCAGGCGTTACCTGGCACCCTGCTCTATGGAGCCCGGACTTTCCTCCCCTCCGTCAGTCTCCACAGGATTAACCGTAGGACATCAACGAAGCAGCGACTATCCAGTCAACTCCGGCGCGGATTGTAACTAAGCAATATTAAGATGTCTAGCTTTATACTCAATTACTCTAGGTGCTCCAATCCCCACTTATACAGCGCATTTTTTTTCATGCTATGCAGTTCAGCAACAATGGCTGCGGCTTTTTTCAGCGGTAGCTCTTTCACCAACATAGTCAGTAAACGGATAGCATCTGCTGGGAATTCTTCACTTTCGCTTTCTCGATAACCGTGAATAAGAATCACCATCTCTCCACGCTTGCGGTTATCATCCTCTTCAATCCAAGCAATTAGCTCTCCCAACGGCAGACCTTTTATCGTCTCAAAGGTTTTTGTCAGCTCTCGGGCAAGTACAACTTCTCTCTCTGGACCTAACACTTCAAGCATATCTTTTAGTGAATCCATAATCCGATGAGGAGATTCATAAAAAATACAGGTACGTTCTGCTTGTTCAATCTCTCTGATTCTATCTTGTCTTCCTTTACTTTTGGCAGGAAGAAAACCTTCAAAACTAAATCGATCAGACGGTAATCCAGAAGCACTTAACGCAGTAACAAAAGCACACGCTCCCGGTAATGGGACAACATTGACACCCGCTTGACGACATTTATTTACTAAATGGTATCCTGGATCACTAATTAATGGCGTACCAGCATCGGAAACTAGTGCAATAGACTGGCCTTGCTGCAATTTTTCAACCAATACTTGCGCTTTCTGCTGTTCATTGTGATCATGCAACGCATAGGTTTTAGTTTGAATATTAAAATGGGATAATAACTTACCAGTATGGCGAGTATCTTCGGCGGCAATAAGGTCAACGAGAGATAATATTTCTATTGCTCGCTGAGTAATATCCCCTAAATTGCCTATTGGAGTTGGTACAATATAGAGAGTTGGGATCTCTGACGGGAATCTTTTATTATCTGTCATTTGTTTACCATCACTTCAGCGATTAATATAGTACTTAATTTTACACACAATTGAATAAGAACTCATGGCTAGAATGAACCACAAGCGAACCAGTGTACCACGCCTTCTCACTCCAATTGCACTAGCAATTACTCTTGCGGCCTGTTCATCTATGCCTCAAGCGCCACAAAGCTTGGATATTACCTCTGAGCCGACCTTAAGTTCACACAGCTATTTAATCAAAGCCGACACCATTGAAGGCAACGAACAGAATAACTGGTTGATCATGGCACTCAAAGCCGCCGTTGATGAAGGAAAGCTAAATCAAGCTTCACTACTCATTCAGCGAATAGGTCAATTACCTTTATCTGAAATGCAACAAGCGGAGTGGCAACTGGCTCGCGCTGAATATCTAAACTTAAGAGAGCAACCCGACGAAGCACTAAAAGAGCTAAACTTCCCTCGTTGGTGGCGAATTCCAGATGAGCAATGGAAAGATTATCATCAATTGAAAGCGGATCTTTATCTAAGCTTACTTGACCACCTTAACGCGACGCGTGAGCTTATACAGTTATCCCAGTACGTAGCAGAAGATCAGCGTCAGCAACTGACGAATGACATCTGGCAAACCATCAGCCTCTACTCCACTCTCGATATAACCGAGTTTGCTATTGAAGATGATGAGAAAGATCTAGAAGCGTGGCTTCAATTAGCCGTGTATATGAAAACCCTTAATGGCCATATTGGTAAGCTAAAGAGTGCCATCGAAGGTTGGATGATTGAGTATCCATACCATGCAGCCGCTATTTATCCTCCAATCGAAATTCAGAATATTCTGGCACTAGAAATTGTTGAGGCCAAAAATACTGCCCTATTGCTACCACTAACCGGAAAGTATCAAAAACAAGCGGAACTGATCAGAGACGGTTTCATGCTGGCGATGATGGACGACTACAACCGTAAAGATGATGAAAGCCTTACTATTATCAACAGCAGTGTTTTGGATGAAGAGGCACTAGCGGAAAAAATTCAAAACAACAGTATCGATTTCATTGTTGGCCCATTAGTGAAAGACAATATAGAAGTGGTTCAAAACATTCAGTTAGCACAACAGAAGCAAGTCCCTATGCTAGCACTTAACCTGCCTGACGATATCAACCCAGAAGTCAACAGTTGTTACCTTGCCCTGTCTCCTGAACAAGAAGTACAGCAGGCCGCAAAACATCTCTTCTCTCAAGGGTTCCAGTATCCACTCATTCTTGCACCTAAAGGCGCTTTAGGTGAACGTGTAGCAATAGCATTCCAAAATGAGTGGAAGAAGTTTAGTCGCAATAAAGCATCAGTCAGTTACTTTGGTAATAAATCTCAACTTCAGCAAAATATTAATACCGTCTTTGGCATCAACGCCAGCAAAGCCAGAAATGCTCAGATGGATAAGCTATTAAATATGGAGTTAGAGAACCAAGCGAGAAGCCGACGAGATATAGATGCTGTATACATTGTAGCGAAAAGCTCAGAACTCACTTTGATAAAACCGTTTATCGAGGTCATCATCAACCCGGAAACAACACCACCGACATTATTTGCTAATTCACGCAGCAATAGCGGAAGCAAAAGGCAGTTTGAAGATCTTTCTGGCGTAATTTTCAGTGACATACCGCTACTGACGGAACAAAACAGCAGATTAGATAATCAAATGAAAACCTTGTGGCCAGATTACGGTAATAATGAAAAACGCCTGCAAGCTCTAGGAATGGATGCTTATAAACTGGTCAAAGAGCTACCTCAAATGAAAGTTGACCCTAACTATCATGTACAAGGAAAAACTGGCGTTCTTTCTCTAAGCCCGCAATGTGTGGTGCAGAGAGAAATTAGCTGGATAGAGCATGAAGCTCTTTAGCAAAAAAGAGATAGGTAACCAATACGAACAAGTTGCTAAGAGATACTTGTTGGATCATGGGTTAACGTTTATAGAAAATAATTTCTGCTGCAAATTAGGTGAGATAGACCTAATTATGCAGCATAAGCAAAGCATTGTTTTTGTGGAAGTGAAGTATAGAAAGCACCTCAGCTACGGACACGCCGCTGAGTTTGTCACCAAAAACAAAGCGAGCAAGCTAATAAAAGCGGCTCATATTTGGTTAAAGAAAAACAAATTATCACCCATTTCTACCGAATTTCGATTTGATGTCGTCGCAATTCATCAACATGGAAACGACATCAATTGGATAAAAAACGCGATCACCGAAGGATAAACATGCAAGACATCATTAAAGCCAGTTTTACTGAAAGTATTCAGATCCAAATTGCAGCCGCTGAGGCGTTACCGGACGCCATTACTCACGCAGCACAAGCGATGGTTGCCACTCTTCTAAATGGCAACAAAATTCTTTGCTGTGGGAATGGTGGATCTGCGGCAAACTCTCAGCAATTTGTCTCCTGTTTACTTAATCATTTTGAAACTGAAAGACCCAGTCTGCCCGCGATGGCATTAACCGCGGACAATACCACCCTTACTGCGGTAGCAAACGATTATGACTATCAACAAATCTTTTCTAAGCAAGTAAGGGCGCTTGGCCAAGAAGGAGACATACTTCTCGCCATATCCACCAGTGGTAATAGCCAAAACATTGTCAAAGCGATGGAAGCGGCTGTAAGCAGAGATATGACCATTATTGCGTTAACAGGAAAAGATGGTGGCGAAATGGCAGGGCTACTTGGTGAACATGATGTAGAAATCCGTATCCCTTCTCTAAGAACAGCACGTATTCACGAAGTCCATATGGTCACCTTGCACTGCTTGTGTGACCTTATTGATCAAGTTCTATTTCCCTCGCACGAGGAGTAATGATGAAAAACAAATTTAAAATTATATTGGTCTCTTTTTTCTCACTCTACCTAACAGGTTGTGCTGGTGTTCTTGTGGTAGGCGCTGGTGCAGCAACCGCCGCCTACTTCGTTACAGATCCACGAAGCAGCTCTGAGCTTTTGCATGATCAAGATATTTCCTTACAAATAAACGCACTTGGTAATAAAGCACCGTTTAAGACTAATGTGCGTGTCACCGCAAGTACCTTTAAAGGAAATACTCTACTTATGGGACAAGCCATAAGCCAAGATTACAAAGATTCATTAGAGAGCGAAGTGCGGAAAATATCGGGAGTTAAAGTTGTCTATAACCAGCTAAAGGTAAAACCGTTACTCTCTATCACCGATGTTAGCAACGACACTTGGATTACCACCAAGGTTAAATCCGCGTTGATCGCAGACTCTGAACTTCGAGACCTTAAGATATCGGTATTCACTGAAGATAGTGAAGTCTTCTTAGTTGGGTCTGTGTCTCCTTATCACGCAGAGAAAGCGGTTGAAGTCGCAAGAAATATCTCTGGAGTTAAAAAGGTAGTTAAAGCCTTTTATTACGGGGAAGCAGACAAGAAAGAGAAAGAGAGCCCAGACAGCTCTCAACCAGCACCAACAGAATCTGTTACCAAATCAGAGGCAACCGAAGAGGTTATTCCTTATATCGAGCCAGAAGAAGTTGACGGGCTATAAGCCTGATATCCAAGCATAAAAAAAGCAGCCATTGGCTGCTTTTTTTTATTTGACTACTTTAAGGCTAGGTCGGCCTTTCGGTTTTGGTGGTGCTTCATCTGATACTTCTTCAGTTGTATCATCAGCCACCGTTAACCCAAATGTCGTGACAGGCGTAATCGCGTCTTCATCCACCAATTCCTCGTAATCCACCATATAAGCATCTTCAGGTTCAAACATTGTACCAGCACCATTTTCACGGGCATAGATAGCTTGAATAGCATATAAAGGAACAATTACAGAATGAGGCTGACCGCCAAAACGAGCACTAAAAGTAACCGTCTCATTCCCCATTTCAAAATTGCCCACCGCTCGAGGGGCAACATTAAGAATAATTTGTCCATCTTGAACAAACTGATCCGGAACTCGCACTCCAGGCAAATCCGCATCAACCACCAAATGAGGGGTTAAATCATTATCAACCAACCACTCATAATGGGCTCTTAATAAATAGGGACGACGTGGTGTCATATCATTCATTTCCATGATTTAACGAACCAAACGCATCTCACGTTCTGCTTCTGTTAAAGATGCAAGGAATGAATCACGTTCGAACACACGGTTCATGTAAATTTTCAGCTCTTTTGAACCCGGTCCAACCAACTCAATACCAAATGTCGGTAAACGCCATAATAGCGGAGCTAGGTAACAATCAATAAGGCTAAACTCTTCACTCATAAAGTATTCGTATTCTGCAAATACAGGAGCTAAAGTTAGAAGATCATTGCGTAACTTCTGACGAGCAGATTCAGCTTCTTCAACAGAGCCTTCTACGATTTTTTTCGCAAGGGTATACCAGTTACGTTCAATGCGGTAAATCATTAAACGGCTGTTACCACGAGCAACAGGGTAAACAGGCATTAGCGGCGGATGCGGGAAACGCTCATCCAAGTACTCCATAATGATTTTAGAGTCGTATAACGCAAGCTCACGATCAATTAGAGTAGGCACTGACTTATAAGGATTAAGCTCAATCAACTCATTAGGCAAATTGGCATCATCAACCAATTCCACTTCAACACTTACGCCTTTTTCCGCTAAAACAATACGCACCTGGTGACTGTATAAGTCAGAGGCACTTGAAAAAAGAGTCATTACAGAACGTTTATTGGCAGCTACAGCCATTGAGCCCTCCAGTACACTTACAAACAAAAAAACAATGGAGGCTAGTTGCCTCCATTGCATACAAATTAGCACCGAATGATAGCATATTTAATGCACATCACGCCAATACTCTTTCTTCAACAGTACAAAAACAATCGTGAGTAAAACTAAGAAAGCCATTACCCACCAACCCAGTGCTTCACGCTCTAGTTTGACTGGATCTCCGGAGTATTCTAGGAAGTTCACTAAGTCACGAACTGCCATATCATACTCTTTGCTACTTAACTCACCACTGCCATCCGTCTCTATACCAACAACAACCGTTTTCTCTACACCATCAACTACCTGAACTTCAGTAATTGGCGTAGGAATACCTTGCAGCTCTTCAAGAACATGCGGCATACCAACACTTGGGAAAACAATGTTATTTACGCCAAATGTTTTACTTGGATCAGTATAGAAAGTTCGTAGATACATATACAGCCAATCCGCGCCACGCACTCTTGCAACCAGAGTCAAATCAGGCGGTGGAGCACCAAACCATTTAGCCGCTTCTTCATCTGGAATGGCATTTTCCATTAATTGGCCGATCTTCGCTTCAGGGTCAAACACCAAGTGCTCTTTCATCAGGTCCAACGGAATATCAAGATCCGTCGCCACTCGTTGAAAGCGCTGATACTGGGTTGAGTGACAACCAAAGCAGTAGTTCATGAATAATTTGGCGCCGTTTTGCAACGATGCTTTATCACTTAAGTCATTATTCGCACTGTCTAAATGTACGTTACCGCCGGCAGCAAATGCCAATGAAGGTAACATAGTAAATAGTATTACAATCCACTTTTTCATTTGAATGTCACCCTCTCTGGTAATGGTTTTGTTTTTTCATATTTGCTGTAAATAAACAACAGCACAAAGAACATGAAATAACCTAAGCTAAAGAGACGAGCTAGCCATGTATACAAATCTGTTGCTGGCAGTGCACCTAGAACACCCAGTGCAATAAAGCTCACGGTGAATTGAACAATGTTAATTAAGTGAAGCTTGCTACGATAACGATATGAACGTACGTTGCAGCGATCCAACCAAGGAAGTAGGAACAACACAACAATTGCACCACCCATAGCGACAACACCTAATAGCTTATCAGGCACGGCACGTAAGATGGCATAGAATGGCGTAAAGTACCAAACCGGCGCAATATGTTCAGGTGTTTTCAGCGGGTTTGCTGCTTCAAAGTTTGGTGGCTCTAGGAAATAGCCTCCCATTTCTGGATTGAAGAATAACACGTAACAGAACAAGAATAAGAAGCCTGCAACACCAACCAGATCTTTTACCGTTCCATAAGGATGGAAAGGAATAGAATCGATGATGTCATACTTCTTGGTGTAGTATTTATGGAACTTAAATTGCGGCTCATAATCATCACCCATGCTACCTTTTGGCAGCTTGGTTTCGATACCATCAGGGTTATTTGATCCGACTTCATGCAGTGCCAATATGTGTAAAACCACAAGAAGCAACAACACAATAGGCAGGGCTACAACGTGTAATGCAAAGAAGCGGTTGAGTGTCGCTCCAGAGATAACATAGTCGCCACGAATCCATAATGTCAGGTCATCACCGATAACAGGGATGGCACCAAATAAGGAGATAATTACCTGCGCTCCCCAGTATGACATTTGTCCCCATGGTAATAGATAGCCCATAAACGCTTCAGCCATCAGCACCAAGAAGATCAACATACCAAAGATCCACAGCAGCTCACGAGGTTTTTGGTATGAACCGTAAATAAAGCCACGGAACATATGCAGATACACCACAACAAAGAACGCTGACGCGCCTGTTGAGTGCATGTAACGAAGCAACCATCCATACTCTACATCACGCATGATGTACTCTACAGATGCGAATGCGCCATCACCAGACGGTTCATAGCTCATCGTTAACCAAACACCAGTCAACAGTTGGTTAACCAGTACTAGCATCGCTAACGAGCCAAATAAATACCAAAAGTTAAAGTTCTTCGGCATTGGGTATTCTGATAAATGCTTTTTATAAGCATTCATCATGGGCAGACGTTTTTCAAACCATTCAGCTAGAGCTTGCATTAGGCTTCTCCCTCTTCATCTACACCAATCACAATTCTTGTATCACTCAAATACATGTGTTTTGGTATAACCAAGTTCAAAGGTGCAGGTACACCCTGGAACACACGGCCTGCCATATCAAATTTAGAGCCATGACATGGGCAGAAGAAACCAGACTTAACACCTTGAACCTGTTCATTAAAACTGTCAGGTAAATAGGTTGGTGAACAACCAAGGTGGGTACAAATACCAACAGCAACAAAGTACTCTGGTTTAATTGAACGATACGCATTTTGTGCGTAAAGGGGTTGTTGCTCTTCAGAAGATGACGGATCACGTAGTTCACCATCAATCTCATTCAGCGCATTCACTATTGATTCAGCTCGACGAACGACCCAAACAGGTTTACCACGCCATTCGACGCGAACCATTTGACCTTCTTCTAGCTTACTGATATCGACTTCAACGGGGGCACCCGCTGCTTTCGCTTTCTCACTTGGGTTCCAAGATTTAATAAAAGGAACAGCGACAGCGACAGCTCCTAAACCCCCAACAACCGCAGTTGTGGCAGTTAAGAAGCGCCTACGTCCACTGTTTAAAGGCGCATTGCTCATCCAACATATCTCCCATTTGCTCTGCTTTATTTTTTTCTATTCACAGGGCATGGCTAACAAAACTAATTTTATTCTACTTTTAGCGGTGAATAATAAGTAAAAAGACACCTTTTGTTAACATTTATAACAAAAATTCGTTCAGCGCTTCACAAAAACACTTATAGGATGAAAATAATGTCGCCCAAAACGGAGTAATCTTTTGATTCTGAATAATTAGCTTGATCAAATAAATATGTAAAAAAGGTGGGATTGTTACAAAATGTTCTGATATTTAGATACAAAAAAGCTCGGTATAAACCGAGCTTTTGATTCCACAATCCAGCAATAAAGCTGAAACGTAATCTTTGAAAAGATTAACGCTTAGAGAATTGTGGGCGACGACGTGCTTTACGTAGACCAACTTTCTTACGTTCTACTTGACGTGCGTCACGAGTAACGTATCCAGCTGCGCGTAGAGCAGGGCGTAGTGTTTCATCGTACTCCATAAGAGCGCGAGTGATACCGTGGCGGATCGCACCAGCTTGACCAGAAATACCACCACCTTTAACAGTGATGTATAGGTCTAGTTTTTCTAACATTTCAACTAACTCAAGTGGTTGACGAACAACCATACGAGAAGTTTCACGTCCAAAGTAAACATCAAGGCTACGCTTGTTGATTACGATGTTACCACTGCCTGGTTTAATGAAAACGCGAGCAGCTGAGCTTTTGCGACGACCAGTGCCGTAGTATTGATTCTCTGCCATTGTCATAATCCCCGATTAGATGTCTAGTACTGTTGGTTGTTGAGCAATATGGTTATGCTCAGCACCAGCGTAAACTTTAAGCTTACGGTACATTGCACGGCCTAGAGGACCACGTGGTAACATACCTTTAACAGCAAGCTCAAGAACCATCTCTGGTTTCTTATCAATTAGTTTTTCAAACGTAATTGATTTAAGACCACCAGGGAACTCAGAGTGACGGTAATACACTTTACCTTTAGCCTTGTTACCTGTTACAGCAACTTTCTCAGCATTGATAACGATGATGTAATCACCAGTGTCAACGTGAGGAGTGTATTCAGCTTTATGTTTGCCACGTAGGCGAGATGCAATTTCACTTGCTAGACGGCCAAGAGTTTTACCTTCAGCGTCTACAACATACCAGTCACGTTTTACTGTAGCTGGTTTAGCAACGAAAGTTTTCATGCTAATAATAACCCGTTAATTTAATTTTACACTTAAGGAGCTTTCGCTCCCACTGTCTAAGAGCCCATATCATCACCCCTTCGAGTGTTGGCACTCTCGGTCATATTTAAAAAAATAGACCTGCAGTAACGGTGGGTCGCAGGATTATAGAGAAGTGTGAGGGAAAAATCATCTATTTTTTAAGGAAATTTATAAATAATTCATTCTAAGAATTCACATCGAGTCCTTGAGTATAAAGGAGTGGACAGATGTCTCCGGGCAGAGTCACCAAGGAGAGCTAACCATCACCAAGTTAACTCCCCTTCTCTCGATAATTAGGCGAGGTGCTCTTTAGCCAAATACTCGTGACTTTGCATTTCAACCAAGCGAGACAGACAACGCTTAAACTCAAACGTAAGTCCACCTTGATCATAAAGCTCTTGCACCGCAACTTCAGCCGAAATAATCAACTTAACATTTCGTTCGTAAAACTCATCCACTAAGGCGATAAAACGACGAGCTGCATCATCTTGTGTCGCTGTCATCTGAATCACATCGGATAAAAGTACCGTATGGTACAGGCGAGAGATCTCAATATAGTCATTTTGGCTACGGGCCGTTTGACAGAGCTGAGCAAACGTCGCGTACAAAACCCCATCACACGCTTTGTTAATGGCAATATCTCGATGATTGATCTCGATTGAATGAGCAACGACTTTGCACTCACTAGTCAGTTGAGAGTAGTATTTATCCAGGTTTTCTGTAGCGGATTGATCCAAAGGAGAGTGGTAAATTTCTGCTTGCTCTAATGTTCTTAAACGATAATCAACGCCACCATCAACATTGATCACTTGGCAGTGCTGCTCTATAAGTTCAATCGCAGGTAAAAAACGTGCCCTTTGCAAACCATTTCGATACAGATCCTTCGGCGGAATATTCGACGTTGCAACAAGTACAATTCCTCGTTGAAATAGTGCTTGGAACAACGTCCCCAGTATCATGGCATCCGTTATATCTGAAACAAAAAACTCATCAAAACAGATAATGTCGGCTTCAGCAGTAAATATATCTGCTATATGTTCCAACGGGTCTGAAACTTCGCCAACGGTTTTTAGCTCATCATGCACTCTAAACATAAAGCGATGAAAATGTACCCGCATAACACGGCTATTCGGTAAGGTTTCGCAAAACGTATCCATTAAGTAGGTTTTACCACGCCCTACTCCACCCCACATATAAATCCCTTGAGGCAAGGTAGCTTGCTCCACTTTTTTTCCAAGCAGCTTCTGCATGGTGGATAGCTTTGCCACAGGGGCATCCAGATACGCTTTATAAGCGTGATAAAGCGCATCTAAAGCGGTTACTGCATTTTTTTGAGCAGTATCGATTTGAAAATTAAATTCACGTAGATCGCTTTCGTACTTTCTTAATGGTGTCATTACTAAATACCCAAGTTCCCTCTAACACATTTCCCGTTAACACATTTTTTCACTAACACATTGGTCGAATCTGTTACGTAATATCTTTATCAGATTGCTCAGTCATAGTAACATGCGCAAGAAACATGTGGTAAACAACATGTTAACCGACTCTATAATTAAGGAGCTTTTATGCCTTGGATTTTTGGATTATCAGGCTTATTAGTAGGCGCAATATTCGGCATTATTATTGCCCGCATTAAAACCCCTCAGTACAAAAAGCACCAACAGATGAAAAAAGAGCTGGAAACAGCCAAGTTTGAATTAGAACAACAACGACAAGAATTAACCGATCATTTCTCACAAACAGCAGAGATGCTCGATGTACTTGGAAAAGATTACACTAAGCTGTATCAACATCTGGCTAAGACATCTTCGGAGCTATTACCTAATCTTCCAGAGCAGGATAAGCCGTTTTCTAAAATCGTCACGCCACAAGAAGAACAAACGGAAGATCTTAACCTGCAACCTAAGGATTACGCGAATGGCGCGACTGGGTTGTTAACCCCTGAGAAGAAAGAGATCATCAAAGCACCTGACGTTGTAAAAACAGCATAAGTAAAAAAATTTGAACTAGATATAGGTTTTTTAGTCATATTCATCATGAGTAAAACGAGGAACATATGATGAAAAAACCTATGCTTGCATTCACTGCATTAGCGCTAAGTCTCAGTACAACACTAGCGCCGATGCCTGCAACCGCAGCTCTTCCCCTAAGCGTCGACAGTCAACAACTTCCAAGTTTAGCCCCAATGCTTGAGCAAGTTACACCCGCCGTAGTTAGCATTGCGGTAGAAGGCAAACACGTATCAAAACAACGTATTCCCGAAGCATTTCGCTATTTCTTTGGCCCAGACATGCCAGCAGAACAGACTCAAGAAAGACCATTTAGAGGTTTGGGCTCTGGTGTAATCATTAATGCTGACAAAGGACATATTGTCACGAACTACCACGTCATTAATGGTGCCGACAAAATCAAAGTACAGCTTCATGATGGTCGTGAATATGATGCAGAGTTGATAGGTGGCGATCAGATGTCTGATATCGCCTTACTAAAACTTGAGCAAGCCAAAAACTTAACCGCGATTAAACTTGCAGACTCAGATTCCATTCGCGTCGGCGACTTTAGCGTTGCTATTGGTAACCCATTCGGTCTAGGACAGACAGTCACATCAGGTATCGTTTCAGCATTAGGCAGAAGTGGCCTCAATATAGAGAATTTTGAAAACTTCATCCAAACCGATGCCGCCATTAACAGTGGTAACTCCGGTGGTGCGCTTGTCAACTTACGTGGTGAATTAATCGGTATTAACACCGCCATACTTGGGCCTAATGGCGGCAACATAGGAATTGGATTCGCTATTCCATCAAACATGATGAAAAACTTAACGGAACAAATTGTTGAGTTTGGAGAAGTCAAACGCGGGATGTTAGGCGTGCAAGGTGGTGAAGTCACCTCCGAGCTAGCAGAAGCTCTTGGCTACGAAGCGAGCAAAGGTGCCTTTGTTAGCCAAGTCGTAGCCGATAGTGCCGCAGATAAAGCTGGATTAGCCGCTGGAGACATCATTGTTTCCATCAACAAAAAAGAGATTGCGACATTTGGTGAGCTTAGAGCCAAAATTGCCACTCTAGGTGCAGGCAAGAAAGTCGCCATAGGTATTGTGAGAGACGGCAAGGCGATGAGCTTTGATGTGGTGTTAGGTGAAGCGGGTGACAGCAAAACCAAAGCAGATAAACTGCATGATGGCCTACAAGGAGCAGAGCTCAGCAATACGACTTCAGAAGATGAAGCTGAAGGTATTAAGGTAACCAACATAGAAAAAGGCTCTGCCGCAGAAGCGTATCAGCTGCAAAGTGGCGATATTATTCTTGGAGTGAATCGTAAGCGCGTCCGTAATCTTGGCGAGTTAAGAGCGATTCTGGAAGATAAGCCGAGCGTGTTAGCATTAAATGTACAACGAGATGGCAGAACCATTTATTTAGTTGTTCGTTAACTGTAAAACATTGATCACAAAAAGGAGCACGTATATATTCATTTATACGTGCTCTTTTTTGTCATTGGTATTAAAAAAAGCAAAATGGTATCCTTATCTGTTATATACACCAAACGATACTTTTCTGTTCTCCAGCATTGAGGAATACATGCTGAATTTTTTATTACGCTCAATTGGTTTAGGATTGCTCACCGCATTAGTCGTGCTGCTGGCATTCCCCTCTTTACGCTCAAATATTCTTCCCAACAATATTAACCCAACAGCAAACAACATTAGCGAACTGCAGATCTCATTCAACAATGCAGTAAGGCTTGCAGCACCTGCTGTGGTGAATATCTACAGTAGAAAATACACCTCTGAAGGGCAAAAAAACCTTCAAGTTCAAGGGCTGGGCTCTGGCGTTATTGTTAGTGATAAAGGCTATATCATTACTAACTTTCATGTGATTGCTCAAGCAGATGAGATTACGGTCGCCCTTCAGGATGGCAGAATTGCCAGCGGGCAACTGGTTGGTAAAGATCAACGCACAGACATTGCTGTATTGAGAATAGAAGAAAGCAACTTACCGACCATTCCATTGGATCCTAACTATAAAGCCAAAGTTGGTGATGTTGTTTTGGCCATAGGTAACCCATATAACTTAGGACAAACCACAACATTTGGCATTATCTCCGCCACAAGCCGTTCATCCATTAGCGCAGGCGGCCGCCAAGCGTTTATTCAAACAGATGCGGCAATTAACCAAGGAAACTCTGGGGGCGCACTGGTCAACACACAAGGTCAATTAGTCGGCATTAATACGGCTTCCTTCCAACAAGCGACCGATCTAGAAACTTACGGTATCTCGTTTGCGATTCCCTATGCATTAGCAAATAAAATCATGAACAAGATTATCGCTGATGGACGAGTGATTAGAGGCTATATCGGCGTTGATGGACAAGACGTCACCGCAATGACATCACGAATGTTAGGTGGCGACTATATTGGCGCAATTATCGTTTTAGGTATTGATGAGCAAGGCCCTGCAGCGTTAGCCGGATTCCAAAAAAACGATGTTATTATCAAAATAAATGGTCATAAAATTAGTGGCCGACAAAGCGTCATGGATACCGTCACCGATCTTCGTCCCGGCACAACGGTGGACGTCGATATTGTTCGTGATGGAAAAAGTATGACCTTGCCGGTTACCGTTGCAGAACTGCCTAACCCATAAAAAAGCCTACAAAAATCCCGACTCATTGGTCGGGATTTTTTATTATCTAGTTAAATAAATACCGTTCAGTACTTACTCATCTTCTGGCTCTTCTTTGCTCGCAACACTCGCCTGTTCAATTTCAATACTGGTCACGCGCTGTAACCCTCTTGGCAGCAATCCACCACGACGTCCGCGCTCACCTCTAAAGTTATCCAGATCAGCCGGTTTAAGCCCAAGTTTACGCTTACCTGCAAACAGAGTCACTGACGCTCCTTGAGGAATGGACAATAGGTGACAAACCATCTCTTCCCGGGCCTTAGATTTTGCTGCCGGAATATTAATGATCTTGTTACCTTTACCTTTACTCAATTGAGGTAGATCTTTGATTGGGAACAGCAACATCCGGCCAAGATTTGTTATAGCCAAAATCTCGTCATTATCTAAGTCTGCAATAGGGTTAGGTGTAATAACTGAGGAGTTCTCAGGTAAATTCACTAATGCCTTACCGCTGCGATTTTTCGACAGTAAGTCACCACCTTTACAAACAAAGCCATAACCTGCATCGGAGCCAACAAGCCACAGTTGAGTCTCCTCTCCCATAATAACCTGTCTTACATTCGTCCCTTCAGCGATGTTTAAGCGGCCTGTTATTGGCTCTCCTTGGCTTCTTGCCGACGGTAAAGAGTGAGACTCTAAAGAGTAACTTCGTCCATCAGAACCTAAGAAAACCGCTTGCTGATTACTCTTACCACACGCATGAGCAAGATAACCATCACCCGACTTATAGTTTAAGGAAGAGGCATCAACATCATGGCCTTTCGCATGACGAATCCAACCTTTTTCGGAAAGAACCACGGTGATCGCTTCACTTGGGATCAGATCTCGCTCAGTCAGTGCTTTGGCTTCACTTCGCTCAACCAATGGTGAACGACGGTCATCACCATATTTTTCCGCATCAGCTTTAATCTCTTTCTTGAGCAATGTATTCATGCGACGCTCAGAACCTAGCAGCAGTTCCAGCTTGTTGCGCTCTTTCTCTAATTCTGACTGTTCGCCACGAATCTTCATCTCTTCTAATTTAGCAAGATTACGAAGTTTGGTGTCTAAAATAGCATCCGCTTGAATGTCACTGATACCAAAGCGCTCCATCAAAACAGCTTTAGGGTCATCTTCGGTACGAATAATTTCAATCACTTCATCTAGGTTAAGATAAGCGATCAACAAACCTTCTAAAATATGTAACCGTGCTAGGATCTTATCTAGACGATATTGAACACGACGACGAACGGTTGCACGTCTAAACTCAATCCACTCAGATAAAATCTTTACCAAGCCTTTTACTTGAGGACGGTTATCTAGGCCAATCATATTGATATTGACCCTGAAACTTTTCTCTAGATCCGTTGAGGCGAACAGGTGATTCATCAACTGCTCACAATCCACACGGTTTGAACGGGCAACTACGACAATTCTGGTTGGGTTTTCGTGATCAGATTCATCACGAAGGTCATCAACCATCGGCAGTTTCTTCGCTCGCATTTGTGCGGCTATCTGTTCCAATAACTTAGCACCGGAAACTTGATGAGGCAGCGCGGTAATCACAATGTCATTACCTTCTTTATGCCATACCGCACGGGCTTTAATGCTTCCTCGGCCCGTTCTATATATTTTTTCCAGTTCTGATTTTGGTGAAATTATCTCAGCTTCAGTTGGGTAATCAGGCCCTTGAACATAGTTCAAAATATCAGGCAGTTGAGCCGATGGATGATCAATCAGATGAATGGTCGCTTCTGCCACTTCACGAATATTATGAGGTGGAATGTCTGTTGCCATACCAACGGCAATACCGGTAATACCATTCAGCAATATATGTGGTAAACGTGCCGGCAACATTTGTGGCTCTTTCATAGTGCCATCAAAGTTGGGTTGCCATTCAACCGTTCCTTGGCCTAGTTCACCAAGCAGCACCTCGGCAAACTTAGAAAGCTTGGCTTCGGTATAACGCATTGCCGCGAATGACTTAGGATCATCTGGCGCCCCCCAGTTACCTTGTCCATCGACAAGAGGGTAGCGATAAGAAAATGGTTGAGCCATTAATACCATGGCTTCATAACACGCTGAGTCGCCATGTGGGTGGTACTTACCCAGAACATCACCAACCGTACGAGCAGATTTCTTATATTTGGCCGCAGCAGAAAGACCAAGCTCAGACATAGCGTAAATAATACGGCGCTGAACCGGTTTTAAACCATCACCAATATAAGGTAACGCCCTATCCATAATTACGTACATAGAGTAATTAAGGTAAGCGTCTTCGGTAAATTTTCTTAGTGGCAGCTGTTCAACACCATCAAATGACATTTCTGTAGACATCAATTAAACCTCTGCTAAATCGCCGTTTGTTTGTAACCACGTCCGTCTATCATCGGCACGTTTCTTACCTAACAACATATCCATCATTTCATTAGTCAATTCACAATCATCAATGGTTAGTTGTACTAAACGACGAGTATTAGGATCCATAGTAGTTTCGCGCAATTGCAGTGGGTTCATCTCACCCAAACCTTTAAATCGCTGAACATTTATTTTCGCTTTCTTCTTACTCAAGCGTTCCAGTACCCCTTCTTTTTCTTCTTCATCGAGGGCATAGAAAACTTCTTTTCCACAATCAATTCTAAATAGTGGTGGCATAGCGACATAAACATGTCCCGCCTCAACCAGAGCTCTAAAGTGTTTAACAAATAGGGCGCAAAGAAGCGTAGCGATATGCAAACCATCGGAGTCCGCATCCGCGAGTATACAAACTTTTCCGTAACGTAAACTTTCTAGATCATCACTATCCGGATCAATACCCAGCGCAACCGAGATATTGTGCACTTCCTGAGACGCTAACACCTGATCGGCAGACACTTCCCATGTATTTAGGATCTTACCGCGCAGCGGCATAATAGCTTGGAACTCGCGGTCTCTCGCTTGTTTCGCTGAGCCGCCCGCCGAATCCCCTTCCACTAAGAACAGTTCTGTTCGGTTTAAATCTTGTACTGAACAATCCGTCAGCTTTCCTGGTAATGCAGGGCCTGATGCGATTTTCTTACGCACCACTTTCTTACTGGCTCGCATGCGTCGATGAGCATTGGCAATACACATCTCAGCCATCAATTCAGCGATTTGTGGTCTTTCATTTAGCCACAAGCTAAAGGCATCTTTCACCACACCCGACACAAATGCAGCACATTGACGAGACGATAAACGCTCTTTTGTCTGCCCAGCAAACTGAGGATCTTGCATTTTAATCGACAAAACATAAGAACAGCGGTCAAAAACATCATCCCCTGTTAGCTTAACGCCACGAGGCAGCAAGTTACGGAACTCACAAAACTCTCGCATGGCATCTAGCAAGCCTTGTCTCAAGCCATTTACATGTGTGCCACCAAGAGCAGTAGGTATCAAGTTAACGTAGCTTTCTGTAATCAGCTCGCCACCTTCCGGCTGCCAGATAATGGCCCAGTTGGCCGCTTCTGTTTCTGCTTTAAACTCACCCGTAAATGGCTGTTCTGGCAGTACGGTATAACCTTTTACACCTTCAGCTAAGTAGTCTTTTAAACCATCTTCATAAAGCCATTTATGTTCATTACCATTCACTTTATCGGTAAAAACAATCTCTAAACCGGGGCATAGAACAGCTTTTGCTCTCAAATTATTGATTAAGCGCGAAACAGAAAACTTAGCTGAGTCGAAATACTTGGCTTCTGGCCAGAAATGAACACTGGTACCTTTGTTGCGACGACCACAGGTACCGATCACTTCAAGATCCGACACCTTATCGCCATGCTCAAAAGCAATGCTGTAAACTTGGCCATCTCTTCTTACCACCACTTCTACACGTTTTGACAAGGCGTTAACTACGGAGATACCTACACCATGCAAACCACCTGAAAACTGATAGCTTTTATTGGAAAATTTGCCACCAGCATGGAGCTTACAAAGTATCAATTCCACACCGGAGATTTTCTCTTCTGGGTGGATATCAACAGGCATTCCTCGTCCATCATCAACGACTTCCAATGATTGATCAGCGTGAAGGATGACTTGCACTTTAGAGGCGTGACCAGCCAAGGCTTCATCGACACTGTTGTCGATAACTTCTTGGCCTAAGTGGTTAGGACGTACGGTATCCGTATACATCCCTGGTCTGCGACGTACCGGCTCTAAGCCATTAAGAACCTCAATGGCTCCAGCATTATATTGTTCAGTCATAATACGGAATTATACTTCTTCAATTAGGGTTACTTTACCGTGAGAATATGATGTTTAAAACTCGGTCAGTTTCGCATTTAGCAGAAATGAGATTTTCTGAATATCGTTATTTCACGGGAAACAAGGAGAACATAGTCTGGAACAAGGCCGCTGTTGTCAAGCGCGTTGCTCACGGGATGGATATTTTTATGACCCATCCCCAATGCTTTTCATTTTAAAGCTGTAAAAAATTAACAATTTGTTGAGGGAATCGCTCAAATCCTTGAAAACTGTGGTCTCCACCTTTTTCAACGGTTTGCTTCGCATCGGCAAATTTATCCACCGCTTGACGATAATCGAGCACTTCGTCCCCTTCTTGCTGCAACAACCAAAAATCTTCAGCAGATTTTAGCTCTACCACATCTAAGCTTTTTAACGTGTCTATATGCTGCGCTTTCAAAACATAACGCTCATGGGTATAAGGGTTAACTTGTTCCCCAAGATAATCTTCTAACAACTCATACGGTTTGACCGCAGGATTTATCAATACGGCCTTAAAACCATAAAGGCTATTTAACCAAGTAGAGAGGTAACCGCCCAATGAGCTTCCGACAAGACCAATACGATATTCATCCTGATACTTTTCGACCAAGCTTATCAGCAACTCGCTGGCTTGCTCTGGAAAACAAGGAAGTTGTGGGATAACGACCTTAATATCACGTCGGTGAGTCTCACAATAGCTTTTCATCTCATTCGCTTTCAACGATAACGGAGAGCTATTAAACCCATGAATATAAAGTAACAGGGATGGCTTCATTAATAACCACCTGAAGTAAAGTCAGGAGAGAAGCGACCGTTTTGTAGTCGAAAAACCTCGGTTTCTAATCGACCATCATCAAACAAATTTAGCATTCTCCAACCGGGAGAAAGCGCATCTAGAGCAAAATCGTCAGAATCAGGTTTAAATTGAACACAAGTTGAGGGGGTCGTAATCACTCTAACGCCATTATGGCGTTCATCATAGTCTTGGTGAACATGCCCGCTTAAAAGTGCTTTAACGTTGCTGTGCTTCGCCAGTATGGCCCAAAGATCCTGCGCTTCTGTCAATGTATGCTGATCCAACCAAGCACTACCGACAGGAATAGGATGATGATGCAAAAGTACTAACGAATATAAAGAAGGGTTTTCAGACAGCTTATTATCCAAAAATTCCAGCTGTGTTTCACTTAGTCTACCGTGAGGAACACCCACAACTTGGCTGTCTAGCAATATCACTTGCCAATGCTCACCAGCAAAGAAATGATTCTCAGAACGAATTTGTTCAGAAGGGATAACACTATGCATACTTGGTTTAAAATCATGATTACCCGGTAACCAAAAGCAAGGTTTCTCCAGCGGCTCTATACCTTGTTCAAAGCGTTGATAAGACTCTACGCTATGATCTTGTGAAATATCACCAGTGGCGAGTATCGCATCAAAACTCTGCTTATTAAGCACAATTTCATCAACAACTGCGCGAAAGCTATCAAAAGTATTCACGCTCAATAAGCAGCCGTTTTTATCAGAAAACAGGTGAGTATCTGTAATCTGTAAAAGCTGTACTTTGTGATTATTTTTGCTTGCTGATAGTTTCAAAATAGTAAACCTAATGTTCCTTCAATCATTATAAATGCTGTTCTAGTTACTGCTACTGGCACAGATAGCTGTTTTTGCGTTTACTTTATAACGCCTATATTTCTAAAAAATCGGTGCCCGACTGATGCCATTTTTTAAACAAAATGATAACCAGTCACTTAAAAAACGATTTAGCTGAAGTTTCTCATCCTTCTGCATCATTTTTTTATTTGGGTAATCATATCGGGCTTGTACCCTAGAGATCTGCTCACTAGCACACACTTCCGCAACTCTAGCATCATGATATAGCCTTACCGTCATCTTCGGCAGTGGAAAAACTGGATTTTCGTCACACTGGCTAACATCAATCAAGGTGGTGTATTTGGTCACTTCCACAACATCAAGTTGATAAGAAAGCGCAATCACTTGATAAGAGCGACTATCTCCAACACTCGGTTGGTTAGGCAAAAGTGCGTTTAACTTTGCATAATTTGTTTCATATATCCGCATCAACTCAGCGAGATCAACATGATACGGTTTGCTTGACGCTAAATTTGCCATTGCGATAATAATTCTTCTCTATTCAATTCAAGCCATTGCAATGCAATTATTGAGGCACCATTCTCAATTTTTCCATTTTTCACCATAGAATATGCTTGTTCACGGCTCATAACATGGACTTGAATATCTTCATTTTCATACTCTAAACCATGAACACCGCTCGCGGTTGATGCGTCAACTTGACCGACGAAAACATCTAATCGCTCAGAGCAACCTCCCGAAGAAGGGTAATAATTGGTAATTGGCGAAAGTTGACGTACCTCTACTCCTGCCTCTTCCATTGCTTCTCTTCTCACTAAGTCTTCAACACTCTCTTCTGCATCCATGATCCCGGCAACAATCTCAAACTGCCATGGATTTTCATGCTCAAGAGCGCCAACACGAACCTGCTCTATCAATACCACTTCATCGCGAATCGGGTCATAAGGCAACATAGCCGCGGCATGACCTCGTTCAAACAGTTCTCTTTCTATAGGCTCACTCCAACCACCAGCAAAGAGCTTGTGTCTAAATGTCAGCTTAACCATTTGAAAGAAACCTCGGAATAACCTCTCTTTTGAGATAATTTCTACATCGTTCGGTGTATATTGAGATTTCATGATGAGTGTTAGATCCTATAGTTCATAATTGAGTTATTTAATCATAGAGTATCTTTCCCACCAATGATAAGCCTCAACTTTTTTAATAAATACTAAAAATTTCTTTGGGTAAACAAGATATTTATTGCACAACCGGACAATAAAGTGTAAAAAAGCGCAAAGATTAACGCCAAAACATGACAGTTTAGGTTAAACTCTTGAAGATTCGACTATAAATAAGGCAGGAAAAAACCGATGAAAAAGCTGCTACCTTTGATTATCAGCGTCACACTCAGTAGTGTTGCTAGCTACTCTATGGCAGATGATCTTGCTGGTATCTATAACCTAGCAAAAGAAAATGACCCAACATTATTACGTTCCGCTGCTCAAAAAGATGCAGCATTTGAAGCGATAACGTCTAGCCGTAGTTCACTTCTTCCACAAATCAATCTTGGTGCTAGTTACGATATTAACACTAGTGATATGGACTCACAGGAGTACAATCAATTAGCTGCTAGTGTTGGATTTAGCCAAGAGATATTTAAACGCTCAAGTTGGATAAGCCTAGATACCGCAGAGAAAACCGCTCGTAAAGCTGATGCTCAATATGCGGAAGATCAACAGGGTTTGATTTTGCGCGTTTCTACTGCGTACTTTGAAGTATTAAGAGCGCAAGATAGCCTAGAATTTGTTCGTGCAGAAAAAGCGGCGGTTGGACGTCAACTTGAACAGACTAAACAACGTTTTGAAGTTGGCCTATCTGCCATTACAGATGTGCACGATGCTCAAGCACAGTTCGATACTGTATTAGCCAATGAAGTGGTCAGTGAAAATGACCTTATCAACAGCTATGAAGCGTTACGCGAAATTACTGGGCAAGAACATACGGATCTAAACATTCTCGATACGAAGAGTTTCTCCGCTGAAAAAAGCCAAGAATCACCTCAACAGCTGTTAGAGATGGCTCAAACACAAAACTTAACGCTGCTGCGTGCTCGTATCGCTCAAGATATCGCTCGAGACAACATCTCTCTAGCGAGCTCAGGTCATTTACCAGAACTAACCCTAGATGGTTCACTTCAACGTCTAGACAGAACTGAGAGTACAAGCGATTTTGATGCGAATAACTTTAATATCGGCCTTAACTTAGCGATTCCACTTTATACTGGTGGTAACATTACTTCTAAAGTTAAACAGGCTGAATATAACTATGTTGCGGAAAGTGAAAACCTAGAAGCGAGCTACCGTCAAGTAGTCACTTCGGTTCGCAGCACCAATAACAACATTAATGCCACGATTGGTACTATTCGAGCTTATGAGCAGTCGGTTGTTTCTGCGAAATCCGCTTTAGAGGCAACAGAAGCAGGGTTTGATGTAGGTACTCGTACTATCGTTGATGTACTGGATTCAACAAGACGTCTATATGATGCTAACCGTAATCTAGCTAACGCTCGTTACAACTACATTATTAGTGTACTGAACCTTCGTAAGGCCGTCGGTTCACTGAGTGAACAAGATATCATTGATATCAACGCCAGCTTGATGAAAGCAAATTAAAAGCACTTTAAATAGAAAAGGGGTCAGATAACCTATCTGGCCCCTTTTTTTAACTAAAATCTGTGCCGTGTAACCATCTACTCTTTGCCACCTTTGATGGCTTTAATGATTTCAGTAGTAGAAACACCCTCTTCAAAGTTAAGCACCTTAACTTCACCGCCAGCGGCAATAACTTCGTCACCACCCGCAATTTCGTGAGGTTTATAATCGCCACCTTTCACTAGCAAGCTAGGCAATACTTCAGAAATAAGACGTTGTGGCGTATCTTCTTCAAAAGGCACCACCCAATCAACCGCACCTAAACCGGCTAGAACGGCCATTCGTCTTTCTGTTGGATTAACTGGACGACCCGGTCCTTTTAATCGCTTAACGGAATCGTCACTATTTACAGCAACAATCAAACGGTCACCAAGTTCAGCCGCATGATTAAGATAAGAGACATGTCCGGCATGTAAAATGTCAAAGCAGCCATTTGTCATAACCACTTTCTCACCTTTTGAACGGGCTTTCTTCACCGCTTCAATTAAAGCGCTTTCAGTAATCACACCATAGTCAGTATCCTGACTACCGTGAATGGCTTCCGCAAGCTCAATAGTCGATAGCGTAGAAGTACCGAGTTTTCCAACAACAACACCTGCAGCCGCATTGGCTAATGCACACGCTTCATCAAGAGGCTTACCTGCCGCTACCGAAGCAGCAAGAACGGAAATCACCGTATCACCGGCACCGGTCACATCAAAAACTTCTTTGGCTAATGTAGGCAGATGAAAAGGCTCTTCGCCTTTACGCAATAGCGTCATCCCATGTTCGCTACGAGTCACCAGTAAGGCTTCAAAATCGTAACGTTCGATCAGGTCCAGTCCTTTTTCAACCAGTTGCTGTTCATCTTCTACTTTACCGACAACTAACTCGAACTCGGCCATGTTAGGGGTCAACAATGTCGCGCCACGATAGCGTTCAAAGTCTGCCCCTTTCGGATCAATAAACACAGGTAAACCAGCTGCGCGTGCCTTTTGGATTAAAGCTTGAACGTGCTCTAATGCGCCTTTGGCATAGTCTGATAGCACAACCGATTGTACATTTGGTAGTGCCGTCTCCATTTGCGCTAACATAAGTTCCGGATCAACACCTGTAAACTTATCTTCAAAATCTAATCGAATCATCTGCTGTCCACGGCTCATCACTCGTAATTTAGTGATGGTTGGGAACTCAGCCAATGGTACAAACTGACAATTTACTTTTAGTGAACTTAAGGTGTTGGTGAGAACCTGTGCTGGCTCATCTTCACCAACCAAACCAATTACCGTTGCCTTACCACTGAGTGCAGCAATGTTCATTGCCACGTTAGCTGCACCACCCGGTCGCTCTTCATTATCTTCAACTTTAACTACAGGGACGGGAGCTTCAGGTGAGATACGTCCCGTTGGACCGTACCAATACCTATCTAGCATGACATCACCAATAATAAGCACACCCGATTGACTGTAATCCGGCAATATCGGTTTCATAAGGTTCTCCAAAAATAATTTGTGCCAATGTTAACTTATATACCCAAGTAACCTCAAGGCGCAGAACTTAACGCTGCGCTGTCACAGGGCAAGCTTTATGCTTTTGATTTCATTAAACGTTGAGATAATGCAACGACAATCTAACTCATCCAACGTTGCCACTGTTGCGTCACACACTCTCTTTCTTCAACAAAGCGTGATTTATCAACATCCGCTTCTTGATTAAGTAGATTTCTATGATGAATTTCATCTCTCAATGTTGTGTATGCATGGTTCAGTCGCTGCATATCTTGCTCGGATACGATCTCTTGCTGAGCAAGAGATTCAAAAATACGTACATTGTCAGACCACCGAGTAAGAGAAATGTTCTCCGAGCTGTAACGAAGAACCAGATATTGAGCTAAAAACTCAATATCTGTGATTCCTCCGGTGTCTTGTTTGAGCATAAAACGACCCGCCTTTTTGCCACCAAGGTGATCACGCATTTTTTCTCGCATATCAACCACCTGTTTTTTAAGCTCGCTCTCTTCTCTTGGTAGCGCCAATACTTTATTACGAATATTACTAAACGCTTTCACCAAAGAGTGGTCACCATAAATTAGACGAGTTCTGACCAATGCCTGATGTTCCCACGTCCAAGCGTCATTTAACTGATACTCTTCAAACGCTTCCACCGGGCTGACTAACAAACCAGACGCACCAGATGGACGAAGTCTTGTATCCACTTCATAAAGGATGCCCGATGCCGTTCGAATAGAGAATATATGAATAATTCGTTGCGCTAAGCGAAGATAAAACTGTCGACTATCAATCTGTTTCTTCCCTGTGGTATAGCTCGACACAGGACAGTCATGCATAAACACAATGTCTAGATCGGAATTGTAACCAAGTTCCCAGCCGCCAACTTTTCCGTAGCCAATAACCGCTAGCCCTTTGCTGTGACTATCCTTTAAATAATCCGGCTCACCATATTTCTCACTCAGTTGTAGCCACGCTTGGTTGATGACCGCTTCTACAATGGCTTCCGCTAAATAGGTTAAATGGTCACTCACCTTCATCACTGGCAGAGCCCCGGCAATATCAGCCGCGGCAATACGTAAAATACATATCTGCTTAAACTGCCTTAACCCCTCGATCTGCTGCTCCATATCATCTTCAGGGATACGAGCAAGGAAATCTCGTAACTCCACTTTATAAGAATCAAGAGCAATAGGGTTATAGAGTTGCTGCGGATCAAGCAGCTCATCAAGCAGTATTGGATAGCGGCTCAATTGCTCAGAAATCATTGGGCTCGCAGTGCATAAACGCACTAACTGAGTTAACGCCGCCGTATGTTCATCCAGCAATTCGAGATAGGTTGTTCGTGTTGAAATCTTGTGCAGCAACTGCAACACCCTAGGCAAGCCAAATTGAGCATCCTTGTGCGCAAAAATCGCCTGAAACACTTTTGGCATCAGCTTATTAAGTACGTCTCGTCCTCTTGGACCTAAGGTTTTTTTCGCCAAATCGGCTTTAAATTGAATAATGGTGTTGGCGTCTTTCTCTGCATCTTGGCTGTTAATATCTTCGCGCAACACATCTTGAATAACGTCCTCTGAATGGGCCATATCCCACAGTTCAGAGAAGTGTTTATCAACAGGCGTACTCTCTTCTTCAACATCCCCTATTAGATTCTCAAAAACAGTATGAACATTTTCCATGTGCTTGGCTGTTTTCTCTCGCATGACCTGCCAATTTTCCTCTCCCATCGCACAGGCAAGCATGGCTTGTTCTTCTTCTCCATCAGGAAGCGTTTGAGTCTGTTTATCCGCCATGGCCTGCATAAGGTTCTCTAACTTACGCAAAAAACAGTATGCCGAGTGAAGTTGTGTCACATCTTCACTATCCAACAAATTTAGCTCATCAATAGCCTGTAACGTCTGCAATAAACCGCGTCCACGTAAAGACGGTTCTCTGCCGCCTCGGATAAGTTGGAATACTTGTGCGATAAACTCTATTTCTCTAATGCCCCCAGCTCCCAGCTTAATGTTGTTGCTAAGCTGCCGGCGACGAACTTCACTCGAGATCATCGACTTCATTCTTCGCAATGACTGGATCGCACTAAAATCAATATAACGACGAAAAACAAATGGCCGTAACATCTGTCGCAACTCTTGGTATTCTGGGTACATCTCGCGCCCCATTACCCGAGCCTTAATCATCGCGTAGCGTTCCCAGTCTCTGCCTTGTTCTTGATAGTAGTCTTCTAAAGCAGCAAAACTCATCACCAAGGGCCCACTTTCCCCAAAAGGTCGTAACCGCATATCTACCCGATAACAGAAACCATCAAACGTCTGTTGATCCAACGCTTTAATAATTCTCTGGCCTAAGCGGGTAAAAAATTGCGCGTTAGCTATGCTTCGTCTTGCCCCTTGAGTCTCACCATTTTCCGGGTAAGTAAATATAAGATCGATATCCGAAGAAAAGTTAAGTTCTCCCCCACCCAGTTTTCCCATACCGATGATCAGCATAGGTTGAGCGTCACCATTCTCGTTGCAAGGTGTTCCCCACTCGCCACAGCAGATCTGATATTGCCACTGATAAGTCTCAAAGATCATCGCTTCAGCCAGCATAGAGAGGTGACTAAGGCTCTGCTGCAAACTCCAACTAGCCGAAAAGTCTCGCCACGCTATGTTGACCATTTCTCGTCGTCGAAACTGGCGAAGCACTTTAAGCCCTGCGGCTTCATCGCAACATTCTTGCAACTGCGTACTCAATGCTTGTCGGTATTGTGGTGAACGGTCACTGTCTGCCAGCATAGAAGGAAGAAGTGAACAGAGTTCTTCATCTTGGCTCAGTGATTCACACACAAAACGACTCAGGGGTAATACCCGCTTTGACTCTTCAACTCTTAACGAGGGCCACTCATTTATCACTAACTGGCTCTGTTCAGGCAACTGGTCAAACGATTTTTGATATTGTTGGGAAAGGCTATCTGGTCGCTGCATTACACATCCTTGCTCTGCATTAGTTCTGTATTTAACTTCAACTGGGGATAAGAAAGTCAAAACTCCATATTTAATAATAAGTTAAGCTTTAACTAGGCGCAGTGCTGCTATTTTAGATGGATGACAAGGCAAAATTATAAGTGATAGTTATTCTATCACGTTGATTTTAACGAAGTCAGACGCTATAAGAGCAGTACTGAGCGGCTTAAATTATCCCGAGCTGAGGTTATTTAGTTAATCTCACCACTCTAACAATAAAAAACGCCCGCTTAAACTAAGCGGGCGTCGTATTTTGATATCAAAATAGTTTGTGTATTAATTACACCTTAAATGACTGAATTTTCCCGTCCAGTTCTTCCGCATTACTTTGCATGATCTCTGAAGTCTCTAACAACTCAGTCACCACCACAACCGAAGCTTCAACCAACTCTCTAACATTATTCAAGTTTTGGTTCATCTCTTCAGCCACACTACTTTGTTGATCAGCGGCTGTGGCGATTTGGAAGTTCATATCATTAATATTGTTCACTTGCTCAACAATGCCATTCAACTCTTCACCCGCATTGGTAACGAGCTCGGCACCATCCGCCGCTTCCACAACACTTTTTTCCATTAACTCTACTGCCGAGTTAGCACTGCTTTGCAGTTGAGAGATCATCTCTTGAATTTCAACCGTAGCGGTTTGTGTGCTCTGCGCTAGATTACGCACTTCGTCAGCCACCACAGCAAAGCCACGACCCGCTTCACCGGCTCTCGCCGCTTCAATGGCCGCATTCAGAGCCAACAAGTTGGTCTGTTCAGAAATGCCCTGAATAGTACCCACAACGCTACCAATAGCCTCAACTCGTTCTTCAACTTGGTTTACTGCATTAGCAGACTGGCTAATATCGGTGGAAAGCTCACGCATTTTTTGCACACTGTCTTGCACAAAATTCTGGCCTGTTTTCGCTTGTTGTGAGGCATTCTCTGTCACTGACGACGCATTTTTAGCGTGCTCAGCAACCGTTAGAACTGTGCTGGTCATCTCTCCCATCGCCGTCGCCAATGAATCAATTTCATTAAACTCTTCTTGAGAGGACTCTTTTGTTTCAGACATGCTGAGTGTCATGATTTCCGTCATTTCTGACAACTCTTGCGAAGAGTTCACCTGAGCCTTAATCACGTCTTGAAGTTGTACGCGAGTCTTCTCTAACTCACGGGCAAGATCACCATATTCGTCTTTACAATCTAGCTCAACGGGCACAGATAGATTCTTACTGGCCATCATTTTTATGCTTTCAATTATATAGTTAGTCTGACGTAACATGACATGTGCCGCCCCTAATAAGACACCAACAAAGATCACGATCATCGCTAACGTCTGCCATATAATTTCGGTAACATAAGCATCATAGTATGACTGTGCAATTTGTGAGCTTTGCGATACCACCACTAACCAATTTGCATCTGCTAGCTTTTCAGCATGGAATAATGATTCACCATCGTTCAGCTCAAAAGCGACGCTTTTGCTGTTACCAGATAACAGCTGAGATAAAGCTCGCCCGTCATCTGTATTGCCACTAAACCCGCTGACTGTTTTAATCTTTGGATGCCCAGACACTTTTCCACTATCAAGATCAATCAAAAAGGTAAACTGACCTTGTTGATGTTTCGCATCTAATATCGCGAACGCTTTATCTACATCTATTTCACTATTATCTATCGCTAGCACTTTATCTAATATGCGAGCCTCAGCCATAGCAAAGCTCGCCGTTTGGTCTTTTTGTACTGACAGTACCGACTGATAAAAGGTGTTGGCATCCCATAACTGCTTAGCAATAATTAGGACGGTACTCAATACCATTAAAATAACTAATTTTGGCACCAAACGAATGTCGGTAATTAGTCTTTCCCACGGTTTAATCTTTATGCTTGCCATTACAAATTCTCCACGTATTCTTTAAGTACTGGCGCGAACGTCAAATAGTGATTATTAAAATAAGGTCACTGTTTATTCACTTGTGTCGATACTTTATTCCATTTATTTCGAGCTGCGAATGAAAAACAATCATAACAAAAATGACTTAAAACCCATGAGTCTTATGTCACTGTTACTCTCTTTTTTATCGCTATTTGTGATCTCTGGGTTGTTATTTATGACACTGGAGCCAAACACATACCGTATTCTTCTCGGTTTAGATACGCTCATCTGCTGTTTATTTCTTTTTCAGCTCACTATTGACCTAATACGTTCTAACAACCGTCGCAAATACTTGCAATCACATTGGATAGATTTTGTCGCGAGCATCCCATTGATCGAACCACTTAGATATGGGCGGCTGATGCAAATATTTAGAGTGTTAAGAATTATCCGTTCAGGTAAAGAAGTTTGGCGACTGCTACAAAGAAACCGAAAAGAGGCCACCATAGCCTCCATCTTGTTTTTGTTAGTCATGTTACTCACCGTCGCGTCAACGCTGATTATTGCCGTTGAAGCAACCGACCCCTCTGCCAATATAACATCCACTGGAGATGCACTATGGTGGGCTTTTGTGACCGTAAGTACCGTAGGTTACGGTGACTACTATCCCGTCACAACCGTCGGTAAGGTTATAGCGACCGTCGTTATCATTTGTGGGGTGGGTATTTTTGGCATGATATCAGGTTTGATGACGTCTATTATTACCACTCCGGCACATCAACATCATCGTCCTAAAAGTGAAGATAACCATCAGTTGTTAGAGCAGATCTTGCATCAGCAACAACAGCTAGAGAAAAAGCTCGATAAATTAGAACAATCTGTTTCTCAAATTAAAAATAGCCAATAGGTCAGTATTGGCTATTCATTTATAAACCCTAAAGCTCATTGACCTCAGCTCGGGCAGGTTGCTACCTCTTATTAGTATGGCTTTGTTAACGTCTAACTACGCCAATAAGGTTCCGCTTCCACACCCATCATTCTTGTTTGCTCCATAGCGTGAAGAATGGAGGATTCTTGACGAGCGATCCAACGTTGCAACTGACCTTTGTCTTCCTCTTCTAACTCTTCTACCAAAGACTGTAATGGTTCTAAAGTGAGAAGATCATCAATCCCACTGGACAAATCTGCCCAAGGAAGACGAAATGAATTGCGCTGCTCAATATCATAAATCGCAGCAAAGCAGATACCAGTATACAAGTTACGCATTAATCGATAACGCTGGTCGATAAACTCCTGACGAGACAGCTCTCTTTCCGGAGGGAAAGCTTCCATCAACTCTGCCCAAGTTCTGTCTAACTGCTTTTGAGAGAAACGACTAATACCTCTTGCCATTTTCTCTCTAGCGCTGTCATCCAAAAATGGTTGCCATCCTCTTGCCAATAACCAACGGCTAAGATCCAACAGCAACCCTGTATAACGAGCGGAGGTAAGCAACGCTACGACATCCTCTTCATTAGGCAACTGCTCTTTTTGTTGTTGCAAGCGTTTCAGTAGCTGTTTACGCGCATCAAGTTTACGCAGTGCATGTCCCTTATCTTCACAAAGGTCATCAATATAGTCAGCGGTTTTAAGCCAAGCCAACTCTTCATCAAGCCATTTAAGCTCTTGACGTAATATCGCGCTCGCTCGTCTTGGTACAATACCGCCAAATACCGTGAGTATTTGACGAATAAATGAAATGGAGTAACTGATTTGGTGAAGCGCAGGTAGCGACGTTTGCTCAAAATAAATTTGTTCATGACGATGCCAGTGGGCCAACGCATGTTCTAGTGACTTAACAAAACAGACTTCTACCGAATCGGCTTTGTTGGCAGCAACTAAAGCCAATGGTTTCACTTCATCACTACTGCTGCCTTGCGCTAAACGGTAACCTCGTGCGGCTTTACTCAAATTGCCTAACCGCATTCCTCCGTCTTCGCTCAATGTTCTTGCTAAAGTAAATAACGCATCCGCCTGACCAGACTTGAGTTCCAATTCAACTTCACAAATAGGTTCTTCTTTATCACCGGCAACAACGACACCTTGATCAAATGCCACTTCAACTTGGCTACCATCAGCCATTCCCACTAGCCATTGCTCTCTAGTGAAGTTTGTTGAAAATATGGGACTTAGCTCACTTTGCAACTGTAAAACATCTTTACCTTTCGGCCAGATATCTTCTGGATGAAGAGACAATTCAGGCTCATTGCAATTGTGTTCAGCGTTGTATTCAGGGCGTTGATGTAATCCCGCAACGACTCGGCCGGAGGTTTTCACTGTCTGAACAAAAACCTCGTCAAAGCGTCGAATACGTAAACCTATATCATGTTTACGCAACCAGTTGTCTTGAGTGTCAAAGTAGGTATTGCCTAGCTCTCTACAACTGTTCTGAAGTACTTTTGTTTGTGCGATCTTCTGCGTTAATATCTCTGAAAAATCTGGGGCAACAAAGAACTTCAGTTCTATTTCGGTTTCCATAGTTTTACCTTAAAAAGACGATACAGACAGGATATTGCCTATTTTCCACCACGGCAAGCGCCAAATTTCACACAACTGATGATCTAAATCAGTTTTAATGAGTAATTTATTAGGTTACCATGCGCCACTTTATAGCCCTATGGACACCGTGATAATGAAACATGGTGTATGTTTAAATTAGGTTTATATTTTTTTGAGTTTGAATACTATGCCAGTAAATACGATCATGGGATTGTTTGCTAAGTCCCCTATAAAACCTCTACAACGACATGTTGCAGTTGTGGATCGCTGTTGTTTCCGCCTGATTGACTTTTTTGAAGCTTGTAATCAGGGAGATTGGGAAAAAGCAGAGACCATCCGCTCTACAATATCGGAGTTAGAAAAAGAGGCTGATGTACTGAAGCGAGAAATCCGCCTCAAACTTCCTAGTGGCTTGTTTATGCCCGTTAGTCGTACAGATATGCTAGATCTGTTAAGACAACAAGATATGTTAGCTAACTTAGCTAAAGATATCGCCGGACGTGCGTTAGGAAGAAAATTACAAGTCCCAACCCCTATCTATGAAAACTTTATCGAATACCTAAAACGTTGCCTAGATGCCGCTGCATTAGCGCACAAGGTTGTTCAGGAATTTGATGAGTTACTAGAAACCGGATTCAAAGGCCGAGAAGTTGAACTAGTGGCCGACATGATTCATCAGTTGGACGTAATTGAAGATGATACTGACTCTATGCAGATTCAGCTTCGTCAAGATCTTATGGCAATTGAGCATGAATACAGTCCGATAGACGTCATGTTTTTATACAAAATTTTAGAATGGGTTGGCGAAATAGCCGACCAGTCGCAGCGCGTCGGTGCTCGATTAGAAATAATGCTTTCTGATTCTTAAAATTTAAAGTCACTATGTTCGTTCAGAAAATATACGCTGAAATGAGGCGTAGAAGGTAGTTACCCTTCAAGAAACTGAACAACTCAACTACTTAGGTACTAAGATGGATATCCTCGCTAACTACGGCACTGTCCTAATTATTATTGCTGCACTGTTCGGATTTTTAATGGCCATTGGTATTGGCGCAAATGATGTTGCTAATGCCATGGGAACCTCTGTGGGTTCTAAAGCGATTACCGTTAAACAAGCGATAATTATCGCAATGATTTTCGAGTTCGCTGGTGCGTATCTTGCCGGCGGTGAAGTCACCGATACCATCCGAAAAGGTGTTATTGAAACGTCACTTTTTGCAGATAAGCCTGATGTTCTTGTCTTCGGAATGATGTCTGCACTATTAGCTGCGGGAACATGGTTATTACTGGCCTCTTTTATGGGTTGGCCTGTATCCACTACTCACTCAATCATTGGTGCAATCATTGGTTTTGCCCTTGTTTCTGTTGGTTCAGAAGCCATTGACTGGGGTTCAGTTCAAGGCATTGTTGGCAGTTGGATAGTTACCCCTCTCATATCCGGTATTATCGCCTACTACATATTTCTCAGTGCGCAACGGCTGATATTTAATACTGAATCACCACTACAAAACGCTAAGCGCTTTGTTCCTGTGTACATGTTTATCACCACAATGGTAATTGCACTGGTTACCATTAAAAAAGGTCTTAAGCATGTCGGGTTACATTTAACAGGTGTTGAAGCTTGGGGATGGGCGATTGCTGTTTCTGCTATGGTAATGGTGGGCGGTTATCTCTACATCGGTAAAAAGTTCGCTAAGCGTACTGAAGATCATAGTTTTGCTGGTGTTGAGAAAATTTTCAGCACGCTAATGGTGATTACCGCTTGTGCCATGGCCTTTGCTCATGGTTCAAATGACGTAGCTAACGCAATTGGGCCACTTTCTGCTATCGTTTCTACCATTCAAAATATGGGTGAAATTACAACGAAAAGCTCCATCGCATGGTGGATACTGCCACTAGGTGGGTTAGGCATCGTATTTGGTCTAGCGACTATGGGTCATAAAGTAATGGCAACCGTAGGCACAGGCATTACAGAACTCACACCAAGCCGTGGCTTTGCTGCGCAGTTAGCAACAGCTTCAACCGTTGTGTTGGCTTCGGGTACCGGGCTTCCAATTTCCACCACACAAACCCTTGTAGGGGCTGTATTAGGTGTTGGTTTTGCTCGTGGTATTGCGGCTCTTAATTTAGGTGTAGTACGCAACATTGTGGTTTCATGGGTGGTTACCCTACCCGCTGGTGCCATCTTATCTGTTGTTTTCTACTACATCATCAAAGCAGCATTTAGCTAAGCTTAGATCACTTATCTCCTTACCGATAATTGTCACTAGACAGCGGCAATTATCGGTAAATAATACCTAAGCTTTTTATTAAATATGGATTTTTGACTTTCTTATCCCGCGTTAAGGTTAATCAAGCTTCCTCTATGAAACTGCACTTAAGTTACCTTCACTCATAAATACCATCATATCGGTAGATTTCTATTAGATAATCAAATCCGTATTTAGCTAACTTATGTTAGAGTAGTGTCATATTTGACTCAATCGCACATAAAGGGGCGTTTTACCTCCCTCTTTTGTTGCACGACCAAAAGAAACTTCTTACTATTCCACCTATAAGCGAAAGGTTAACTCTATTAACCATAGTCTCACTAAAGGAACCATAAAGGGACACACTGTGAAAAAACTGTTTTCTATTGTTTTATTTGTCTGCTTAGCAACACCAAATGCATTTGCTGCTCAACGTTATATTGCTGACAATCTATTTACTTACATGCACGCTGGTCCAAACAACCAGTTTCGAATTATTGGTAGCGTCAACGCTGGCGATAAAGTCAACCTGGTTGATACCAACAAAGAATCAGGTTACAGCCAAGTGGTCGATAGCAAAGGGCGTAAAGGCTGGGTAGAAAGCCGCTTTGTAACTCGTCAAGCTAGCATGGCAGAGCGACTACCAAAACTAGAAGAAGAACTCGCTAGCGTAAAAGAGCAGCTTTCTAACGCACGTAAAAACTCAGATGAAGAACAAGCTGGATTAATGCAATCTCTAGATAGCCGTAACGCTCAAATTAAAGAGCTGGAAAACAGCTATAGCGATATCAGCCAGAAACTCACTTCATCTCAAACTGAGATCCGTGAATTAAGAGCCAGACTGGATACTCAAAAAGAAGATCTACTGCTTAAATACTTTATGTACGGCGGTGGCGTTGCGGGTGGCGGCTTGTTACTTGGACTTATTCTTCCAGGCATTATGCCAAGAAGAAAAAAATCAAATAACGGCTGGGCTTAATACCCACACAAATATTAATGACATGTTAAATAAAAAAGCCAATGGATCTAACATTGGCTTTTTTATTGATAACGCCTGCTTAAAAACCTTTAGCTTACCCTGAAATAACCCTACAAAAAGTAGTTGATTCCATTAAACTTTTTATTCTACTGCAAAAAACAATAACAATTCCCTATCATTAGCCTAGTCATTATGTGATCGTTATTTATGTTTTACATATTATTAACATTGACCTAGTGTTAAATTGATTCAAGTCAAAACAACTCATTCCACTAATTCATTACCCTAGTGACCTAATTGCTAATTGGAGTTCAAAATGGGGAATACTTTAGAAAGACTAAAGACTTTAGTTGTGCTTATCTTTACGGTCTTAAGTTTATGTTACTCCCCACTGTCTCAGGCTCTGTTTGTTAGCCCGGCGAAAGATCCTTTACCCATCATTGAGGAGACATTTCCTCAAGCGACATCCATATCAGACAAACAAGGCCCTCCACTGCTTAGAGTCATTAAAAAACAAGATGACATACTCGGCTATGCGTTTGAGACAAATGATATCGCTAAGATTCCCGCCTACTCAGGCGAGCCCGTTAACATGTTGGTGATCATCGACCCTGACGGCAATTACCTCGCATCAAAAGTACTTGAGCACCACGAACCCATTATTTTGGCTGGTATTCCAGAGAAAAAACTGTGGGATTTTAGCGATCAATATGTCGGCTTGTCTGTTAAAGACCGGATTAAAGTCGGTGGCAAGCCCAACCAAAATTACATCCCTATTGATGGTTTATCCGGAGCAACCGTGACCGTTATGGTCATGAACGTCGCCATTACTAAAGCGGCAACAAAAGCCGCTGAATCTCTAGGTATCATTCAAGCAAAATCAAAAATCATTCAACCTATTTCCACCATTAAGAAAGATATTTTCTCTGACAAAAACTGGTTTGATTTAACCGGTGATGGCTCCATAAGAAAACTGTTCTTAGATAACAAAACCGTTCAACAAGCCTTTAATGGCACCGACGCTGAAAAGGTCGATACCGTTGCAGATAGCAAAAAAGACGACATGTTTGCTGAACTCTATTATGCCATCGCAGATATCCCAACGATCGGGAAAAACCTTTTTGGCGACGCAGAGTATCAATGGCTAACAAAAGATCTAAAAGCCGGTGAGCACCTTATCGCGGTTTTCGGTAATGGATACTCCTACAAAGGGTCAGGCTACGTTCGTGGCGGTATATTTGACCGTATTCAAGTACACCAAAATGACAACGAAATATCATTTCGAGATTTAGACCACACTCGAATTACAGACTTGTACACCGATGGCACACCCAAGTTCAAAGAGATGTCGGTGTTTAAAGTACCCGCCCATCACGACTTTGATCCGGGAGCCAGTTGGCAAATAGAATTATTAGTCCGTCGACAAACCGGGCCAATTGATAGTGTATTTACCAGTTTTAAAGGGCGTTACGACACATTAGAGCAGTACGTTGATACACCTCCAGCCATTATTCCACCACCAGAACTAACACTGGCAGAGCAAGTGTGGAAAGAGCATCAAGTCACCGTCATTATATTAACCGCAATGCTTGCGTCCTTAATATTAATGCTATTTGTCCAAGATATTCTGGTTCGCCACCCCACATTTATGCATAGATTCCGTCATGGTTTCTTAGCCATTACGGTTATCTTTATCGGTTGGCAATGGGGTGGGCAGCTCTCTGTCGTTAACGTGTTCACCTTTCTTCACGCTTTAATGTCAGAATTCTCTTGGGATCTGTTCTTGCTCGATCCAGTGATCTTTATTTTATGGAGCGCAGCGGCAGTAACCATGCTGTTGTGGGGACGAGCGGTATACTGCGGTTGGCTATGCCCATTTGGTGCGCTTCAAGAGCTAATAAATCAGTTTGCCCGTTATATAAAAATCCCACAGTTCGAACTACCTTGGGCAGTCCACGAGCGCTTATGGGCCATTAAATATCTAATTTTACTGGCACTCTTTGCCTTATCTTTAGACTCATTAGCGCTAGCCGAACAGTTTGCGGAAATAGAACCGTTCAAAACTACCTTCTTACTCAAGTTTGACCGCGAATGGCCATTCATCGCATGGGCGGTCTTGCTATTGGTGATCAACATATTCAACCGCAAAACGTTTTGCCGTTATTTGTGCCCACTTGGAGCGGCTTTATCCGTCTCAAATAGCGTTCGTCTGTTCGACTGGCTAAAACGTCGCCCTGAATGTGGTTCCCCTTGCAAAATCTGCGCGAAAGAGTGTGAGATTCAAGCCATTCAGCCTGATGGCGTAATCAACATGCGTGAATGCCATTACTGCCTTGATTGCCAGATAACTTATTCAAATGACAAGAAATGTCCGCCACTGAAAAAGGCGGCATATAAAAAACGTAACACCGATATACCAATACAAGAGCTATAGAAAATACGCTTATCGCGTTAGATGAACCGCGTCTTACTGTAAGCAATTTCTAGAACGTCAGCACCCTACATCAAAAATGGAGACTCATTATGAGTGACGACAATAATGCACAGGACAACGATAACAGCCCAGTAAATAATGACCGACGCAAGTTCTTTGGAAAAAGTGCTGCGATTGGTCTAGGAGTAGCGGCGGCCCCAATGACGGCCGCAATGTTTGCTTCTATGGCGAAAGCGCAAGCTGAAGAGATCAGAAACAGCACCGTTGTTCACCCTGGCGAACTTGACGAATATTATGGATTTTGGAGTGGTGGCCACTCTGGAGAGGTTCGTATATTAGGCATTCCGTCTATGCGTGAACTGATGAGAATCCCGGTATTTAATACCGACAGCGCAACAGGCTGGGGATTAACAAACGAAAGTAAACGCATTAAAGGGGATAGTGCAAACATACTTCTTGGAGACTCTCATCACCCTCATATGAGTATGACAGACGGCCGCTACAACGGTAAATATGTCTTTATTAATGACAAAGCAAATTCACGAGTTGCTCGCATCCGCTGCGATGTAATGAAGTGCGATAAAATGCTCACAATCCCTAACGTTCAAGCCATACATGGTTTACGTGTACAGAAAGCACCTTATACCAAGTATGTAATCTGTAATAGTGAGTTTGAAATTCCAATGAACAACGATGGCAAGTCATCACTAGAAGATGTCAGCACTTATCGTTCACTGTTCAATGTCATTGATGCAGAAACCATGGAAATGGCCTTTCAAGTTATGGTTGACGGCAACCTCGATAACACAGATGCTGATTTTGACGGCAAATATTTTGCATCAACCTGCTACAACTCTGAAATGGGAATGAACCTTGGAGAGATGATCACGGCTGAACGCGATCATGTGGTCATCTTTAATCTTGCACGTTGTGAAGAAGCGATAAAAGCCGGTAATTTCAAAACCTATAATGGCAACAATGTTCCCGTTGTCGATGGCAGAAAGGGCTCCGAGCTGACCCGTTATATTCCTGTTCCCAAGTCACCTCACGGCATGAACACCTCTTCAGATGGCAAATACTTTGTTGCTAACGGTAAGCTATCTCCAACCGTTTCTGTTATTGCTATTGATAAGCTCGATGCTCTGTTCAATGACACCATTCAGCCTCGTGACACCATTGTTGCTGAGCCAGAACTGGGATTAGGGCCACTGCATACCGCCTTCGATAACCGCGGTAATGCTTATACGACACTATTCTTAGATAGCCAAATCGCCAAGTGGAATGTAGAAGACGCCATCAAAGCGCACAACGGAGAGAAGGTAAACTACGTTAGACAAAAACTAGACGTACACTATCAGCCGGGCCATAACCATACATCAATGGGTGAAACCCGAGACGCCGATGGTAAATGGTTAGTCTCACTCTGTAAGTTTGCCAAAGACCGTTTCTTACCCGTTGGTCCACTTCACCCTGAGAACGATCAGTTAATTGATATCTCAGGCGATGAAATGAAACTGGTTCACGATGGGCCAACCTACGCAGAACCACATGACTGTATTATTGTTCACCGTAGCAAAGTGAAGCCAAACAAAGTCTGGTCTCGCGATGACTCAATATTTGCAGAAACCGTCGCCATCGCTAAGAAAGATGGTGTTGACGTAATGACAGAAAGCAAGGTTATAAGAGACGGAAATAAAGTCCGTGTTTATATGACCTCTGTTGCGCCGACATTTGGTTTAAATGAGTTCAAAGTGAAGTTGGGAGATGAGGTCACCATCATTATTACTAACCTTGATATGGTTGAAGATGTTAGCCACGGGTTCTGTATGACTAACTACGGCGTTCAAATGGAGATCAGTCCACAAGCCACCGCTTCGATTACATTTACCGCCGATAAACCTGGAGTTTATTGGTATTACTGTAACTGGTTCTGCCATGCTCTACATATGGAGATGCGTGGACGAATGTTTGTTGAGGCTTAACCCTTAGCAGATACAAGATTAAGGCTTCTTTATCGTATAAATTTGCTAGTTATATTGATAGAGAAGCCTTGCTTACCGGCTCAAGTGGCTTAATTGACTCATTAGGATATATGGATTGAACAAAACACTTTGCTTCACTCTGCTTGCTCTCAGTTTACTGCACACCGAACTAAGTGCCGCTGTATTCACCGTCACGAGTAACGACAACTTACAATCTCGTCTCGACAGCACAAACAATGGCGATACGGTTTTACTTGAACCGGGCACCTATGTGGGCAACTTTGTGGTTAACAACAGCATTACGCTCGCAGGGAAAGAAGGCGCCTTGATCGATGCAGGCGGGCACGGCAACGCCATTACACTACAACAATCTAATACCACCATAGAAAATCTCACCATTGTCAATTGGGGCAAAAACTTAACTGAGCAAAACGCCGCCATTTATCTCGATAAAAAAACAGACAATATCGTCATTAGAAATAACCACTTAACAGGGGATGGCTTTGGCTTTTGGTTGCAAAAAACTCAGCATCTATTAGTAGAAAACAACACCATTAAGGGCAACCCTCAATTACGCTCAGCGGACAGAGGTAATGGTATTCAATTGTCTGCGGTTAAACATGCCAAAGTGATTGGCAATACCATCAGCAATACTCGTGATGGTTTATATATCATCTCCAGCCAAAACAGTGAACTTAGAAACAACCTGATGCGTGACATGCGGTATGGTGTTCACTATATGTACTCACATAGCAATACAGTGGTAGACAACCGAACTTATAACACTCGTGCCGGCTACGCTTTAATGAGTTCGAATCGACTAACCGTACATGGTAATCAAAGTAACGACAGTGAAGACTACGGTATGTTAATGAACTTCATTACCTACTCTGACATCAGTTACAACTCCATCAATCATGTTTGGACAAAGCCTGAAAACAAGGTGATGGGCCGTGAAGGTAAAGGGCTATTTATCTATAACTCCGCCTACAACACCATAAGCTACAACACTATTGATACCGCCGAGATCGGCATTCACCTCACTGCCGGGTCAGAAAATGGCAAAATATTTGCCAACAACTTTATCAACAACCCGGTTCAGGTGAAGTATGTATCAAATCGCAAACAAGAGTGGTCTCAACAAAATATTGGCAACTATTGGAGTAACTATTTAGGTTGGGATCTCGACAATGATCAAATTGGCGACACACCTTTTGAGCCTAATGACGGCATAGATAAAATGGTTTGGAAATACCCAGAGGCAAAAGTGCTTTTGGATAGCCCTTCAGTGTTGATGCTGCGCTGGATTCAAAAACAGTTTCCACTGCTTAAGCCCGCAGGCGTCAAAGATTCTAACCCTTTAATATCACCGACCAACTCCAAAGCCCAGTTTTTACAGTCCAGCAAATACGCTACGGACAATAAAGGAAAGAATTTATGAGCAATCCTGTCGTCGTATTGGAAAAGGTGACCAAGCAATACAAACAGCTCCTCGCTCTCAACGAGATAGACTTAACTCTCGACAGCGGAGAAGTACTCGGTCTATTTGGTCACAATGGTGCAGGTAAAACAACCATGATGAAGCTTATCTTGGGGATTATTCCTGCAACAAAAGGACACATCGAAGTATGTGGTGTCGACCCAAAAAGTAAACAAGCATGGCACAGCCGAAAAAGCATTGGCTACTTACCGGAAAATGTCAGTTTTTACGATCAACTCACTGGCCAAGAAGTGCTAACCTACTTTTCTCGTTTAAAATCCGAACCGACTAAACATATCCCCTCTCTACTGCAAAAAGTAGGCTTAGATCATGCTGCACAACGTCAAGTCAAAACATACTCAAAAGGGATGCGACAGCGGCTGGGGTTGGCTCAAGCATTTCTCGGTAAACCCAAACTACTGCTATTAGATGAACCAACGGTGGGGCTAGACCCTATTGCGACTCAAGAGTTTTACTCCAGTGTCGATCAACTAAAAAATGACGGTGCCAGCATTATATTATGCTCTCACGCCTTATCTGGCGTCGAGCAGCACATCGACAGAGCCATGATTCTATCTTCAGGACACCCCATTGCCATGGGCACGTTAGAGCAGCTAAGGCAACACGCTCAGTTGCCCGTTATCATTAAAGCGAAAGGGATAAACCGTGATTTAGCAAACGACCGTGCATTAGCACCTTATCTCGTCTCTACCGATCAATTACACATTCCTGAGCATTTAAAAATGACGACATTAAAAGCGCTGTTAACACACGCCGCACTGGAAGATGTTCAAATCGAAAACGCCAATCTAGAGCAAATCTACCAGCACTTTTTACAACAAGCTGAACAGCAAACGAACCATCAACGCGAGGGCCAATTATGAACCCTATCTTTGCCGTTGCATTAAAAGAGTTTCAAGATAGCCTTCGCAACCGTTGGTTTATTTCTATTACCTTCATATTTGCTTTGCTCTCCATTGGCCTTAGCTATTACGGAACAGTGGCGTCTGGACATATCTCCTCACCTTCCCTTTCTTCTACCATTGCCAGCCTATCAAGTTTGTCGGTATTTATTATTCCGTTGATCGCGCTGCTCCTTTGCTACGATAGCTTTGTAGGAGAGCAAGAGTCCGGCACCCTACTGTTGCTGATGACATACCCAATAAGCCACGGTCAACTCCTGCTAGGGAAATTTATAGGGCAAGGAGGCGTAATTGCGCTGGCAACCATTTTAGGTTTTGGTAGCGCCGCAGCGTTACTTCAATTAACCACTGACATGGTCGCCATCGGAGAAGCGTTCAGCCTATTTATCCTCACCTCAACCTTGCTGGGATTATGTTTTATCGCTCTTGCCTATGTCATTAGTTTACTGGTTTCAGAAAAATCAAAAGCAGCCGGTATTGCGCTAATACTGTGGCTGCTGTTCGTCATTATTTTTGATCTGGTTTTATTGGCACTATTAGTCGGTACCGATGAAATGGTCACTCAACATGGCTTGGTGCAGTTGATGATGTTTAACCCTGCCGATCTCTTCCGGCTGATCAATCTCTCTTCGCTTAACAGTAGTGATGTTAACGGCGTGCTCTCTGTCGCCATCAACAGCAGTTATTCAACCTCGACATTGCTGCTAGTGATGCTCGCTTGGATTATTGCCCCGCTTAGCATCGCACTCATTATTTTTAAAAACAAAAACTTATAAGGCCCAAATATGAACAATTACCTACGATCCAAGTGGCACTTTTTATTTGCTCTCTCTCTCTTTCTTGTTGGCTGCGGAGAAGCGCCGCAACAAACCATGTTAAAACAAGCCGTCGCGATCGAAAGTGCTGATGAGTGTCATTTATGTGGCATGATCATCGCGAATTTCCCCGGGCCTAAAGGGGAAGCCTATCAAAATGGTAACGACAACGTATTAAAGTTTTGCTCGACACGAGATCTGTTCAGCTACCTTTTGCAGCCAGAAAACCAACGTCAAGTGAAGCAAGTCTTTGTTCATGATATGAGTAAGACGCCATGGCAAAAACCAGAAGACCAATATTTCATTGATGCGGAAAAAGCATGGTTTGTTATTGGCTCAAGTCAAAAAGGTGCGATGGGTAAAACATTAGCCAGCTTCGGCAAACAGGAAGACGCCAAAGCATTCAGCGAAAACTATGGCGGTACGATTTATCAATACCAAGATATTACTATCGATATTCTGTGATCTTGCTTCAGCCTTTTGTTAATAAAAACAAGAGGCTATCTCCCGCCAAATACTAAAAATAAATTGTCATTAAGTTAATAGTTTTCAACCTATTAGCTCGCATTCTTCCCCTCTCACTTTCCCAAATATGGTCTATAATTAACTATAGCTATACAGATAAACATAATAAGTGAACAAACAACTGTACATAACAACAGTATTTTATTGACTTAAGCAATACCAGCACTATACTACTGTATATAAATACAGCTTTATGGGAGGTTAGATATGTTTTCGTTATCTGAAAGGCTCGATAGAGTAAACAAACTTCGCAAACAAGCGATGTCTGATCCTGAGTTTATCCAAGCTGCCGAGGATCATAAGCTCGCTATTCAATCTGAATCTGAACTCACCCCTTGTAAATCAAAAAGCAAACCCAAAACCAAACGCTTTAAAGATGTCTATAAAGATATCTCTTTTGGTGCAGAACGAGCAGGTGATACGCACTAGTTTCTGTGTTAATTTTCAATCAAAAAAGGCTTCAACGTTCAATCGTTGAAGCCTTTGCGCATAATATAAAGAGTCGTCAATTTACTTTATATAATTATCCCTTCCACTCATACAAAGCAGGGATTTCAATAAACTTACCCTTGTATTCAATCACAACATTACGTGGGGAAATACTTACCAGCCTAATTTGGTTGTTTAACCAATCCCCCTCATAAAGCTCTCGACCATTTATTTTTACCCAGCGACTATCTTTATTACTGGCGTACATATGCGTTTGTAGATTCATCGCGGGCAGTTGCCCTACAAACTGATTCTCATTATCCACCAGCTTAATCGCTGCTTTAGCGGCTCTATCTTGCTCAACTGAGTCGCTTATACTCTCAACACTAAAAGCTTGTTCAACACGTTTTGCCAGCTCTGGAGATAACCCGCTGAGATCAAGAGAATCAAGTTGAAACTCTTCGTCATTACTCACCGTGTTGTCATTAGTATGACTGCCGCTCGCCAAATCCTTTGTCTCTTCACTCTCTTTCGCATTGGCGCTAATAGCGCTTGTCTCCTTGAGTGACGTCAGCTCTGTTTCTGTTGGCTTTTCTTCTTTTTCCACCACAATCTCAACTATTTTCGGCTTGTTATTTTTACCTAATCGCTGCCGAATCTCTGATAATGGTTCAAGAGATGGGGTATCTGGATAAGGCAACTCAACCGCAATAGTGCTATCAAGTGCCTTTTGTTCTGCCAACTGCTGTTGTTCAGCAAGACGTTGTTTCGTTAACTGCTGCCACTCACTGTTGCTGTTAACAAAATTAATCACCAACAAACCGCAAGGTAAAATCAACGCCAAAAACAGATAAAAAAGCCAACCTGTCGACTTTGGCTGCTGCTGAGATAATGACGCCGAAGCCACCGAAGAGGGCTGACCCGCTTGATGATTCATCTCCGACTCTTGCAGTGCTTTCATAATTTGAGACATTATTTTGTCTCCTTAACTTCAATACGGTGCAAAGTAGGTGCTGAGGTATTGGTGAGCTTAGCTAAAATTTTCAAAGTATTACGCCCTACAACACCATCAGCATCAAGCCCTTGCCACTGCTGAAACGCTCGTACTTTTCTCTCTAACGATGCGTCAAACAGCACACTGTCGTTAGCGGGTTCATTGAGTGCAGTTGAGAGCAAGCTATCCAACAGCAAAACTTGGTTGCCCCGGCTATTACGCTTTAATACCTGATCCACTTCGCTGTACCAAAGACCTTGATAGCCACCATTCCAGCGCTCTTTTAGCCACCAAATCGGCACCTGAATGCGTTGATTCTTATTTAAGAGTTCTGCGTACTCATCATTAATGGCGTACAACACCACATACGACAAACTATCCTGTTCACTCAACGGCAGTATCACCGGCTGATTGGCTGAAACAATATGTTGCCAATCGGCAACGCCTGTATCGCACTGATACGGTGAGTTGTCCGCCAAGCAGTTACTGTTCAGGACAGATGCCCTAACCCCCCACAGTTCATACAGCACTTGCATGGCATCAACCGAGCTTTGACTCTGGTTGAGAAAACTCGCCAAAACTGGCTCAGTAGTATTGTCCGCGGTTTTTTCGTCAAGCTGAACCACAGGTAGAGGCGCTAATTGGCTTTGGATCAACCGACTAATGTCTGTTTTAAAATGATAAATCCCACCACTTAACAGAGCACTAACTAAAAATGTCACCAGCAGAGGAGAACCGCTGCGCTTTTTTTCCATAGTTGGTGCTGCAACCATGGGGGCTTGAAAGCTCATCACATCCTGACACGCTTTCTCTGCCTGACTGGCAGACACCTCTTTCTCTCCGCTGTAAAAGGTGTAGAGCAAAGCTTTGTCGCAAACAAGGTTGATTAACCTCGGTACACCTTTGGTTGTTTGCGCGATAATCTTAACCGCCTTAGAAGAGAAGTACTCTACGGGGCTGCCCGCAATACGCAGTCGAAACTGAATATACTGCTCGACCTCTTTTTCCCCTAATGGCAGCAAATGGTAGCGACCGGTGATCCTTTGAGCCAACTGTCTTAGCTCTGCGGTTTGTAATTTTTGTTGTAGCTCTGGTTGCCCGACAAGCAGCACTTTCAGTAATTTCTGACTGTCGGTTTCTAAATTTGTTAGCAGCCTAAGTTGCTCCAATACTTGAGCAGAGAGATGTTGTGCCTCATCAATTAGCAGTAATGTTTGAATGCCTTGGCTATGATTGGCCATTAAGTAGTGATAAATCCCTTTGGTCAGCTGCTTTAAGCTGGCGTTATCAGGGTACTCAATTTCAAACTCATCGCAAATGGCTTCGAGAAGATCCGAATCACTAAAGGTTGGGTTAAGAATTAAGCCCGCTTTTACATTGTCATTTAATGAGGCAAGCATCGCTTTAGATACGGTGGTTTTTCCCGTTCCCACTTCGCCGGTAAGCATAGCAAAGCCGCCACCCTCACCTAACCCCGCTTGCAAATGCCCCATCGCTTCCCGATGACGAGAACTTAAAAATAGGTATCTCGCACTGGGTACAATGGAAAACGGCAACTCTATAAATCCAAAGTAATCTTTGTACATCAACTCATCTCTCACTTAACAGTTCTGGAAAAGTACCATTGCCTGATAGAATGTAAAGGGATAACTATTCGATATTCACTGGAGTTCACTTTGCAAATCTATCTTGTTGGCGGTGCGGTTAGAGATAAACTACTTAACCTGCCTGTTTATGATAATGACTGGGTTGTGGTTGGCTCAACACCAGAACAGATGCTGTCACAAGGTTTTCAAGCCGTTGGAAAAGATTTTCCGGTCTTCTTGCACCCTAAAACCAAAGAAGAACATGCACTGGCGCGAACAGAAAAAAGTCGAGGCCGGCTATACAGGTTTTGAGTGTTATTTCTCTGCGGATGTGACATTAGAACAAGATCTCATGCGCCGAGATCTCACCATTAACGCCATCGCAATGGATGATAACGGGCAACTTATTGATCCATATCATGGTGAAAAAGACATTCAAGATAAGGTCATTCGTCACGTTTCATCCGCCTTTGTGGAAGATCCTTTGCGAGTACTTCGTGTGGCTCGCTTTGCCGCGAAGCTTCATCATCTGGGTTTTGCTGTTGCACAAGAGACCATTTCATTAATGCAGGAGATCAGCGACTCCGGCGAACTCGCCCATTTAACCCAAGAGCGCGTATGGCAAGAGTGGCAAAAGTCTCTACAGACTCCTAATCCAGAGCAGTTTATTGCCGTACTCAGACAGTGTGGCGCACTGAAAATAGTGCTACCTGAACTGGACGCCTTATTCGGTGTTCCTCAGCCAGAGCAGTGGCACCCAGAAATCGACACAGGCATTCATACCTTAATGGTTGCAGAACAGGCCGCAATAATCAGCTCCTCTCCACAAGTTCGTTTTGCCGCGCAAGTTCATGACCTCGGCAAAGGTGTCACACCATCAGAAGAGTGGCCCAGCCATAAAATGCATTGCCAAACAGGCATAGCCATTATTAAAGCCTTATGTGAACGTGTAAAAGTGCCCAATGATTATAAAGAGTTGGCTCTGGCAGTCTGCGCACAACACTCTAATATCCACCGCGCTGACGAACTGCGAGCGGCCACCTTTTTAAAAGTATTCAACAAACTTGATGTATGGCGTAAGCCGGAAAAATTGCAGCAAGTGTTGCTGTGCTGCGAAGCGGATCATCGGGGAAGAGAAGGTCACCAGCAGATGCCCTATCCTCAAAAAGAGCGCGTAGAGACCGCTTACAACGCAGCATTATCCATTGAGGTACAAGCCATCATTGCCGATGGGTTTACCGGAAAAGCAATAAGAGATGAGCTAGACAGCCGACGAGTTCATGCGGTGAAACTGGCACTGTTTTCCGATACTGAATAAGCCATTAAACACCCATGCCACAAAACCAAAACAGAGAGCCTGCAATAAAATTACAGGCTCTCTGCTAACACTATTCGCTAAGTTTTTTTGTACAAAAGAGCTATACCAACTCTCCTGCCCCCTGAACGGAACGCTCGCTATTTTCCACCAAGAACACAGCGGCCGTCTGCTTTAACTGTTGCCACTCGTCATCCTCGACAAACACACCATCTTGCCAAGATGCACTCTCCGCTTGGCTCAGTTCATCACCATTAATGTGAATAGAGTAGTGCTCAGTATGTTGCTCAACATTAAAATCATTAACTGAGAGCTCAATAGTCATGGTGTGATTGTCAGCTTCACCATTACCATCAAGTTTTTTGTTATCAGAGAAGAAAACCTCTGGAGCGATACAACCTCGTCCAAGCACATAAAGCACATGCTTAGGGCTACTGCCGTTTGACCAACGTGCACGACAAGCAATACCTTTTGCGGCAAGCCTAACCAACTCGCTATACCCCAACCATCGGTTATGACACTGTTTAAGCTCCAAAGTGATGGATTTGGCTCCCACCATATTTTCTAGCGCATAATCTAAAACAGCAGGAAGGTGACAAGCCACGCTGCTATTTTTCAGGTCCACTTCAATGGTGTTATCCGGCAACTTGTTAATAGAGACCGCGCAGTCTGAGTCGAGGCCGATAAATCGACTGGCATTATTAAAGTGTTGAACACCACGTAAACCCACCATCTGTAAATCAGCAACCATGTTGGCAATAACATCTGCCTCACCAAAGCTACGTTGCATACCAAAAAACGCTTTGTTTACTGCAGCGACCAGTTCATTGTGCGAAACGATCATTGTGCTAGCCCTCCACTCAATTGGTTGTCATTACTATTATTCGCTGGCATCAATGGAAAGATCCAGTTGTCCATATAGTCAGGACTCTTTATGTCATTCAATAAAGGAGCACCTTGGAAGAAGGTGACACGAACCCAGCGATCAGAGCGTGGATCAAATTTCGTTGCACCAAAAATCGCCAACTTACAACGCAGCAGATGCATCGGCAACGCATCTTCACGCAACACATTCATCTGAATATCACCCATTTCACGGTTACCCAAAGTCCATGCTCTACGAGTAATGGCTCGGTATTGTGAGTGACTGAGCAAAAACTCCGCTACAGACGCGTGTTCAGGGTACTGACACAGTGCGTGGTACAAGCGATTAACCTGTCGTCCAATATCAAGAGGTAACTCGCGATCTTCGCCTTGCTCTTCACCTCTAACACCAAGTCTTGGCTCTTCTTTATCCTGCGAGCGATACCAAAACCAGTAGTTATTTTCTGCTAGAGAATAGTCAGCCTCTATCGCCCAGCGATATTTACTTTTCAATACCGCTAACAACTCTCCCACATTCTTACCACTTGGAATAGCCAAGGTTTCATTGCTATTCATCTCATTTTCAAAACCGTCAACCAACTCTGGATAAAGCTCAATCAAGCATGAGGTCAAAATCTCTTGCGCTTCTAAACTCATGTCACTTGTCTGTTGAGATAAATGGTTCCAATCAGGCTGATGCAACATTAACTCTTTCAAATTTTCAGATAGCTGCTGTAAATCGGCTATCGCATCATGGTTCAGCTGATTTTGATGTTCATTAATCGTCACCACTTGCTGTAGATGACAAATGGCTTTGTTTAGCAAGCTTTGTAGAGGCTGATGCAGTGCACTATCACAAGGCATAGACAACGCCTGAGCAACGGCACGCTCACGAGCGGTCATCCACTGATCAACAATACATGGGTGATTAATAAGATAAGGAGCCATGCCTAGCCCTGTTGCATTTCCAACCCCTAGATAGCGTTGAATGCCTTTATCTAAAGAGGTTGCCGAGTCTCCGCCCTTCTGCATAGCCAAGTAATTGACCCAGTCGAGACTGAACTCTCGCAATAGATAAACCGCACACATCTGAGCGCTAAACGACAAGTTGAAATCTGGGTTATCTTCAAGCAGTTTAAAATCGGCAATACCAAATTTGCCATTGCCATACACCGCCGTAGTACGAAGGATATACCCCACTTCTGCTAGCTCAGAAGTGTCTGGCTGGGTACCTTTTGCTAACGCACTGACAATATGCTCAAACACCCGGACACTCTTATTTGCCCGAGCAAGAACCAATACGTTATTAGGGTTTCTGCCTGCTTCTTGTAGAGGCACATTTGCTCTTAACTCTTCAAGTAAATCAACGTCAACATCACCATACACCAGTGCAAATGTCACATCCCACTTTTCAGCAATAACTCTATCGTTGCGTTCTTCATCGGCAATTTCGTCACAAAATACCACCAGATGATAGACATGCAGAGGCGTTTGCAACTTGTAAATAACGTGACCAAAGCCTTGAGGCGATAATTGCCATTGCTGTTTTGTCACCTGCCATTTCTGCTCCGCCATTTTACGGATCATACTGCGAACAAAGCTAATTCTGTTTTGATGCATAGCGCCTAATCTATCAGGCGCCATGACCATCTCTGCGTCACGCAACTTAATATCAGTGTAAGTAGAACGATGTAGGTTCATTTTCTTACCACCTATTTTCTATAAAAGTGGAGAGGAACTCTGTTTTTGAAATTGTCTGCAACACAAGCTCCTCTAGGTTATTGTCGTAATTATAGGTTCTGCTCTTTTGCCATTTTCATGGCTATTTGAGGGGCATTCCATAGCGACGGCAGCAGTATCAAAGAGACTGGAACTGCAGTAATAACAATGAAGGATTGCAGCGCCGAAATGCCACCCGATCCCAGCGAGATTAAGATCAACGCCGTTACACCCATCATCACACCCCAGAAGATACGAACAATCGCGTTTGGCTCTGTTTCGCCACTAATAACCACACTGATGGTGTACGTCATTGAGTCACCCGTTGTGACGATAAAAATGGTGGTTAAGATAAGAAACAGAATCGAAATCAGCATTGGATTAGGAAGCTGTTGAGTGATAGCAAGAAGCGCTCCCGGTAAATTAAACCCTTCAAATGCGGTACTCACGCTACCAGGATCGGCAATCTCGAACGCCAGACCAGTACCACCAACAATGGTGAACCAGAAACAGGTTGTAAGAGGCGCTACGATGCTAATTGTCGAGATAATTTGACGAATAGTACGACCACGAGAGATACGCGCAATAAAGATAGCCATCATTGGGCCATAGCCTAAGAACCAGCCCCAGAAGAACACCGTCCACCAGCTCAACCAACCTTCATCACCACGATAAGTAGCCATTGGGATAAAGTTATCCAGCATACTGCCAACACCTTGGATATAGCCGTTAAATATAAAGCCTGTTGGGCCAAATATCAGGATATAAACCATCAGCCCCACCGCGAGTATCACGTTGTAGCGACTCAGTAACTGCATGCCTCGGTTGATACCGCTCAATGCAGACAGGGTATACAGTACGATAGCAAATAGAATGATGATCAATTGAGTAGTGAAACCGTCTGGAATCTCAAACAGAGCATTTAAAGCATAGCTGACTTGCAAGCCAAGGAAACCAATAGGGCCAATGGTGCCCGCAGCAACCGCGATGATACAACAAGCATCAATTAACGCGCCCACATGGCCTTTTAGCGCTCGCTCTCCAAGCACAGGGTACAACAGAATGCGCGGCTTCAGTGGAAGGCCTTTGTCGTAATGAAGGTGCATTACAACAATGGACGTTAAGCTACCTACAATCGCCCAAGCTAAGAAGCCCCAGTGCATATACGATTGTGACAATGCATTAATTGCACCCTGCACAACATCTTCCTGCGCACCGTATAGTGGCGGTGGGCTAACATAGTGAGCAAGAGGCTCAGCCGCGGCCCAAAAAACACCGCCACCAGCAAGTAAGGTACAGAAGATGATTGCTATCCAGCGGAATGAGTCCATCTCTGGTGTGCTAATGCCACCTAAAACAACTTTACCCGTTCGACCTGCTGCCAGCCCTAACCCAATAAGGAAGGTGAGCAACAGAAGTAATTGCCAGTATGGACCAAATACCTGTACTGACCAGCCAAAACCGGCATTAACGATGGCAGAGAGTTTTTCTCCGTCATACAGAGCGACGGCAACAAACAGCGCGATAAATCCGCCGCTGTACCAAAATGCAGGATTACTTAATCCCAGTTTCTCCATCGATTTAGCATTGACCGGTTGAGCATCATGAGATGCTGTACTTTTTAACAATGTCGCCTCAGAGGGATCATTCATTGTTGATGCTTTCATGCTATTGCTTAAATCAGACATACTCTGACTCCAGAGGTTCTTTGCAGTAGATACCACCTGCTACAAAAGTTAACTTTAACACCTGCTCTGTTATTGTCTTATCAGCAGGTCGTTCCATGTTTGGGCTACAACTTATGAGATAGGCTCTAATCCTTCTTTTAAGAATTCGAACCAGTTCTCGCCCAGTATTTGTCCCGCTTCAGGTTCACTGAACCCATAGCGAATTAATCCGTTGTAAATATTCTCCATGCCAGAGCTGCCGTTAAACCATGGCAATGCATCAGGCCAACCGGAATTGCTTGCGGATCCTTCTCCGTAATCCATCGCTTTAGACCAACGTCCGTTTCTCATCCACTCCAGCACTTGCTGTGGCTGGTTAAGACATAAATCACTGCCAATGCCTAGGTGCTCAACGCCATACAGCTCAGCCGCTTTCGCCACCATCTGGCAAAAATCATCCAGTGTGCATTGGCTGCCATTAGGAAGATGAAAGGGATACAAACTAAAACCGATTAATCCGCCGCGGCTGGTTAGCGCTTTGATCACCGTGTCGGATTTATTACGTAATGCATCATGAGCAAAGGTTGGGTTAGCGTGGCTAATGCAGATTGGCCGCGTAGAGAGATCGATCGCCTCTAACGTTGAACGCTCAGCGCTGTGGGACATATCGATGATCATGCCCACTCGGTTCATCTCTTTAATTGCCTGCTGACCAAATCGGGTTATGCCGTTGTCATTTTGCTCGTAGCAGCCAGTGGCGAGTAAACTTTGGTTGTTATAGGTAAGCTGCATAATCAACAGCCCTTGCTTACGCATCACTTCAATAAGGCCAATCTCATCATCAATTGGCGAACAGTTTTGCGCCCCAAGAAATACCCCAACTTTTCCTAACTCTTTTGCTCTCTGAACATCTGCCATCGAATGAATCGGCATGATCAAGTCAGCGTTATTTTCAAATCGTTGATTCCACTCAGCAAAGCGAGTCAGCGTTTCACGGGCATTTTCGTGGTAAACAACCGTTGCATGAATCGCGGTAATGCCGCTGACTTTCAAGGTTTGAAAATACTCTCGATCCCAGTTGCAGTACTGCAAGCCGTCGATCACTATCCTTTTCTGGTACATAACCACTCCCTATACAAATTCGTTGCGTTAAGTAATGGGTGGCAACACCACCCAATAGGCTTAGTAAGGACGTTGGTAAGCGGTTTTCACCACGGTATAAAACTCTTTGGCATATTGACCCTGCTCGCGAGGACCAAAGCTTGATTCTTTACGACCACCAAACGGGACGTGGTAATCAGTGCCTGCGGTTGGTAGGTTGACCATCACACAACCGGTTTGAACCTGCTGTTTAAAGATGGCGCTGTTACGAAGGCTTTGAGTGATAATGCCGCCAGTTAAGCCGAAGCGCGTATCATTTGCGACCGCGATTGCTTCGTCTAGGTCAGCCACTCGAATGACACACGCCATTGGTGCAAACACCTCTTCCTGATTCACTTCCCAGCTATTGTTACTGTTTAGGAATAGGGTTGGAGACATGTAGTAACCTTCATGTTTCAGAGATAATCTTTCACCACCAAAGCCGAGTTCCGCGCCGCTTTGGCGGGCTTTCTCTATCCACTCAAAGTTAGAGCTAAGCTGTTTATCATCAACAACCGGCCCCATAAATATGCCGTCATCCAATGCATGGCCGACTTTTAACTCACTCATGCGTTTAATCAGGGCGTCTACATAGCGGTCGTGGATTTTGTCCATCACAACAAGGCGAGATGAAGCGGTACATTTTTGTCCGGCACCGGAGAATGAACCGGCAATTGTCGCTTCAACAGCAATCTGAATATCGGCATCGTCCGCCACCACAAGGGCATTTTTACTGCCCATTTCTAACTGGCTACGAACAAAGTTCGGTGCGGTTGCGGCGGCGACTTTTCGTCCTGTCTCTACAGAGCCCGTAAAACTGACACCATTAACATCTTTTGAATTAATAAGCGTGTTACCCGCTTTGGAGCCACTGCCTAAAACAAGGTTAAATGTTCCCGCTGGTAGCCCTTGGCGATGGACAATTTCGGTAAGAGCAACGGCACTTGCAGGAGTAAGATTAGAGGGTTTCCAAACAACGCTGTTACCAAAAGCCAGAGCAGGCGCTATCTTCCACGCAGCAGTTGCCGTTGGGAAATTCCATGGCGAAATAATGGCAATCACTCCAACCGCTTCGCGTGTCACTTCGACCGAAACACCCGGTCTTACAGAGGCTGCAATGTCGCCAATTTGACGCAGTACTTCGGCGGCAAAATATTGAAAGAACTGGCCGGCGCGATAAATCTCACCACGCCCTTCCGCAAAAGGTTTGCCCTCTTCACGAGATAACAGCGTGCCAAGTTCATCACAACGAGCTATCAGCTCATCACCTATCGCTTGCAAAACACTCTGCTTACGTTCTAGAGGCGATTTTTCCCATTCAGGATGCGCTACTTTCGCGGCTTGAATCGCTTGCTCAACCTGAGAGTCACTCGCTTGCGAAAAGTCACCCAAGTTTTCACTTATGTCTGACGGGTTAATATTCGCAACAGTACTCACACCCGCTTGCCATTCACCTGCGATGTAGAGCGATTTCTCTGTCTGAACGTTATTTATTAAAGTCATTGCGTTTTCCTTGTCTTTACTCAGTGCCAACCTTTTCCGTTAGCCTGTTAATATGGTTATCTGTTATTCCGGCTGCGTAGCCGTGGCATATACAACAAATTCAACCAACATCTCTTCACGTGCCAGGCCTGCCACAACCATGGCGGCACGGTTTGGATAAGGCGCGTTAAAATAATCTGCATATATTTCGTTAACCGTCTTCAAGTACGCTCGGTCGGTAACATAAATAAGAACTTGAAGCACTGAGTCCATCGACTCACCCGCGCACTCAAGGGTATGAACTAAATTGTTAAACGTTTGACGGGTTTGAGCTTCAATTCCCCCCGCTACAACCGCGCCAGTTTCATCGATTGGGATCTGTGCAGTATAAAGTGTGCCGTTGCCGACAACCGCCCACTCTAGAGGGGCTTTAGAGGCAAACAATTCTGTTTTTATCGGCTGTTTTTTAGTTTGGATACTCACAAGCACTTTGACCTTTTGTAATGTTAATGTTGCAATTTAGTTAAATGATGCACATTACTTAACGATAAATCTAACTATAAATTTTTTACAATTGATAAATTTAATTTATCGAACTACCCTAATTGCAGTAAATAAAGGGATTTAAGGGGAAGGACGTTGAGTATTAAGCTGCAACAATTAAGGCATTTTGTGATCGTCGTCGAAGAAGGAGGTTTTCGCGCCGCCTCAAATAGAGCCAATCGCTCTCAGGCAGCGCTATCAACCTCGATAAAGGAGTTAGAGAGAACCCTTGGACAGTCGCTGTTTGAAGGAGGAAACAAAGCCAAGCTCACCCCTTTTGGGGAGATTTGTTTACCCAAAATCATCCAGTTTCTCAACATATACAGTGCCTTGGATAACGACTTAAAAGCCGCCGCGGCAGGTCAGCAAGGAAGAGTTAAGATAGCGAGTGTGCCCTCCGTAGCGGCAAAGCTTATTCCTAGCGTGTTAGGTCACTTTTGCGAACAGCACCCAAATGTAGAAGTTAGCCTTATTGATGACAATGCCTCAGGCGTAGAAGCACGGTTGTTATCGGGAGAGGTGGACTTAGCTCTTGGTAACCCGTCTAGCCTAGAGGAAACAGGCATCGATTTTACGCCGCTGATTTCAGATCCTATTGGCGTTGTCTGTTTAAAAGATAATCCCATTGCCAAGCAAGTTGACGGTATTGAATGGCAGACACTTCTTAAGCAGCCTTTTATCCGCAATGGAACCTGTAAATTACTAGACCCGACACCAGCCGGGACACTGTCGCAGCAAGCACTCTATTCCGTCGAGAACATCACCTCTCTATTTTCTGTGTTAGAGCTAGGCATAGGCGTCACAACACTGCCCAAGTTGGCATTTCCAACTAATGACACGCCATTGGTATGGATACCTCTTATAGATCCCCCATTAGAGAGAGAAATCGGTATTTTCACTTTAAGTGACAGAACCATCTCTCCTCAGGCGAAAGCTTTTCAAGCCCTGTGCATCCAACAGCTGAGCACCGCATCGGTTGAGCAGCATTAACAGGCAGTAAATAAAAAGGGCCATAGCCAGATTCAATAAAGATCGTGCTATAGCCCTAATTCAATTGAAGCCTTTACGCCTCAATGTGGTGCTTAACCGTTGAAAATCAGTAGACCAAACAGGCCAAAACCAAGCAGTAAGCGATAGATAACAAAAGGAGTCATGCCCATTTTTGAGATAAGCTTCAGGAAGAAATAGATACAGATATAGGCACTGATAAACGAAGTAATCATCCCCGTGCCGAGCATCCCCAAGTGAACAGGCTCACCACTAGAGATCAGTTTTAAGCCAAGATATCCCCCTGCCAAGGTGATAATTGGGATCGACATTAAAAACGAAAAGCGAGCAGCCGCTTCACGACTAAAGCCAAGATACAACGCCGCAGTAATGGTGGCCCCCGAACGAGACGTACCAGGAATCATTGCTAACGCCTGAGCAACACCAATAAACAGTGATTTCTTCCAGTCCGCGCTGTATTCATCGTCAGCAAAACGGCCATGTTTATCTACCCACCATAGCAGTAACGCAAATATCACCGTGGTGGTCGCTATTACCCAAGCACTTCTTAAGTAGAGCTCAATTATGTCCTTCATAAACAAGCCGAACAGGCAGGCAGGAATGGTGGCAAGTATGATCATCCATGCCAGCTTAGACTCTTTGCTTTTCTCTTGACGAAAGATTGACCCCATTAGCGCAGTAAAGAGTGTCACTATCTCTTGTCTAAAATAGATCACCACAGCGGCTAATGTTCCTACATGCACCGCGACATCAAAGGCTAAGCCTTGATCTTCCCAGCCCAAAATAGCCGAAGGGAGAATAAGGTGCGCCGAGCTAGAAATAGGTAAAAACTCGGTAAGCCCTTGAATGAGAGCCAATATAAACGCTTCAAAATACGTCATTTAACAACCACTAAATTGAAAATCCGCTTTAGTAAGGGATTGAAGATTATCCATACTCAACCACACCTCTTTAACTAAACGGCCATCATCAGGAATACAAAGATCCGGAGATAAATCATAAAGTGGTTGAATCACAAATGGGTACTTAAAAATGTCCTTCCTTGGTATTTGAGGTGAAGCACTGGAGACCTCTTCACCAAATAGCAGAATATCGAGATCCAGCGTTCTATCTTGATATTTTTGAGCATCCTGCGCTCTGCCTGCTTTGAACTCAATCTCTCGTAACGCTTTAGAGAGTTGAGGCAAACTCATTGCCGTATCAAGCTGCACGACAAAATTGAAAAAAGGGGCACTGTCAAAATCAACTGAAGCACAATCATATACGCTAGATATGACGATATTTTTACCAAGTTCAGATAACGCTTCAACCGCAAACTGAGAGTAATATTCTCGGTTTACGTTACTGCCAACGCCAATATAGGTGGTAATCATCGCGTTCCTCGTTCAATCACCACTCCAACCCCTTTTGCTTGAGGAACCGCACCGGGTTTAGTTAAACGAACTTTAATCCAAGGCACAGAAAAACGCTGCATAATTAAATGGGCAATCTCTTCCGCCACTCGTTCAACCAATAAAAAACGACCGTTTTCAATGTGCTCAAGCACCGCTTGACTCACTTTAGCATAGTCTAATGCATCTTCAACATCATCACTTTTTCCCGCTGGGCGGTTGTCGTGCGCCATTTCGATATCAAGCACCAGCTTCTGCTTAATCTCTTGTTCCCAATCATAAGCACCAATGGTGGTAATTACCTCTAGCTGCTCAATAAAAACTGTGTCTAAAGCCATTAATAAACTCCTATAAAATCATTCATACGAAGGAAAAAATGTTACCTGCTTTGATAATAATGCTCGAACGAAGGCAAAATACACGAGCGAAGTCACCTTATTGAACAAAAAAAATGCGATAAGATACCAATCAGCAACAGGTCGGATACCAATACTCATTAAAAAGACGTATTATTTTTAAGCCGGACACTTTACCCCTTTTTTGCTTCATAGGATAGCCATGACGCCACTAGCACTTTGCATGATCATCTTTGCCTACTTACTAGGTTCGATCTCTAGTGCCATCTTGATCTGCCGATTATTTGATCTTCCGGATCCAAGAGAGACGGGTTCGCACAACCCCGGCGCCACTAACGTACTTAGAATTGGGGGGAAATGGTCGGCTCTCGCGGTTCTGATTTGCGACATGTTAAAAGGGACAATTCCGGTTTGGGGCAGTTACTATCTAGGTATTGAGCCATTAATGCTTGGCTTTATCGGCATCGCCGCCTGCCTCGGTCATATTTATCCGATCTTCTTCCATTTTAAAGGTGGCAAAGGCGTGGCCACGGCCATTGGTGCCATTGCACCCATAGGTTGGGGCTTAACAGGATTACTCGCCGCGACTTGGATTGTAGCCGCGATTATTACCCGCTACTCTTCCCTTGCTGCCATTATTACTGCTTTAATCGCACCATTTTACGCTTGGGTATTTAAACCCCTCTACACGCTGCCTGTGGCCATGCTGTGCTGCTTAATTTTACTGCGCCATCATGAAAACGTCCGCCGATTAATTAAAGGCGACGAACCTAAAATCGGCACCAGTCAGCAGTAAAAACCTTTTTCCTTATTACCATAAGAAGCATCCTCATTATCACGCTCTCGCGTGGTAATGCATACCTGACCTTAACGAAACGCCCAAACTGATTATTTTCGCGGAAGGGTTTAGCAGCCCTTCGGTTATGGATTAACGTCGATATGCGTTCCCACGAGAATCATGGGAACGAGATAGATGAAAGGAACGTGCGAGGGGCTGCTAGGTTATATTACTCACTCTCTATTGGCGTGAGCTGATCAATCGGCCATCTTGGTTGTGCTTTAACCGATAAATCCGTTGTATCGCCATTTTTAAGCCTCTGCATTCCCGCATAAGCGATCATCGCGCCATTATCGGTACAGAACTCGGTTCTTGGGTAATACACTTCACCACCAATACGTTTCGCCAATGCTGCCAGCTCTGCGCGTAACTGTTTGTTCGCACTCACTCCGCCAGCAATAACAATGCGCTTTAGTCCGGTTTGTTCTAATGCTCGTTTACACTTAATGGATAACGTTGAGCAGACCGCCTCTTGAAACGCATAAGCAATGTCTGCGCGAGTTTGATCATCGTTATCATTCGCTGCGATCGTGTTCGCTGCAAATGTCTTCAGCCCGGAGAAGCTCATATCTAGCCCCGGTCTATCCGTCATCGGACGAGGAAACTTAAAACGACCTGCAGTGCCTTTTTCGGCTAAACGTGACAGCAATGGCCCACCGGGATAATCCAGCCCCATTAATTTAGCCGTTTTATCAAACGCTTCTCCTGCCGCATCATCAATAGATTCGCCAAGGATTTGGTAATCACCAATGCCCATCACCTGAACAATCATGGTGTGGCCACCAGAAACCAACAGAGCAATAAATGGAAATGGCGGTGGGTTATCTTCTAACATCGGCGCCAATAAATGCCCTTCCATATGGTGAACCGCCACCGCTGGAACATTCCATGCGTACGCTAAGCTACGTCCGATAGTCGCACCAACCAATAGCGCCCCCACTAAACCCGGCCCTGCGGTATAAGCCACACCATCGATGTCATCAGAGGTTAAATTGGCCTCTTTCAATGCTTCTTTAATCAGTGGAATGGTTTTCTTGACATGATCCCTTGATGCCAGCTCAGGCACCACGCCACCGTAGTCGGCGTGCAGTTTTACTTGGCTGTAAAGTTGATGAGAAAGCAACCCTTTCTCATCGTCATAAATTGCTACGCCGGTTTCATCACACGACGTTTCTAACCCTAAAATGCGCATACTTTTCTCGGCGTCATCAACATTAAAAAATAAATTTGGCGCAATATTACCTAATCAAACAAAATTTGACCACGATAAAGCTTTACAAAGGTGTACTTCTCGGATTAAAATTCCGCACCATTTTTGATCAAGCTGGTTAATGCCAATCGCTAACGATTCGGCACAGAGGAACCAGCATTAACGAATAACCCCTGAGGTGAAAGGCATATGCCAGTAGTTAAAGTACGTGAAAACGAACCGTTCGACGTTGCACTTCGTCGTTTCAAGCGCTCTTGCGAAAAAGCAGGTATCTTATCTGAAGTACGTCGTCGTGAGCACTATGAAAAACCAACTACAGTTCGCAAACGCGCTAAAGCAGCTGCACAAAAGCGTCACGCTAAGAAGCTTGCTCGCGAAAACGCACGTCGCGTTCGCCTGTACTAATAACTGAATTCTTAAAGGAAATTAGTTATGGCTCTTATTGACCAACTCAAAGAAGAGCAAAAAATAGCGATGAAAGCCAAGGACAAACCGCGCCTTGGCACTATTCGTTTAGCCCTTTCTGCCATTAAGCAACGTGAAGTCGACGAGCGGATCACTCTGACCGACGACGACATAATTGCTGTCATGACGAAAATGGTTAAACAACGTCGCGATTCTGTCGCTCAATATGAAACTGCAAATCGTCATGATCTTGCTGATGTTGAGAAGGCTGAAATTACCGTACTTGAGGAATTTATGCCTCAACCGTTGACGGATGACGAAGTAGCAGCACTTATTGAAAGTGCGATTACTGACTCTGGTGCTGCGGGCATGCAAGACATGGGTAAGGTAATGGGCGTTCTTAAACCTCAAATTCAAGGGCGTGCAGATATGGGCAAAGTAAGTGGGTTGGTTCGCGCTAAACTCGCTTAAGCTCAAAGAAATTTTAGCAAGCCGTGCTATCCTTTTTGGAATGCGCGGCTTGTTCGTATTCGCTATTCTCAATTATTTTAAAAGACCCTAGGATATATGGCTGGACTTATTCCACGTAATTTTATTGATGACCTACTCGCCAGAGTGGATGTCGTGGATATTGTCGACGCCCGGGTAAAGTTAAAAAAGAAAGGCAAAAACTACAGTGCTTGCTGCCCTTTTCATAACGAGAAAACCCCATCCTTTTCCGTTAGCCAAGAGAAACAGTTTTACCACTGTTTTGGTTGTGGTGCCCACGGAAACGCCATTGACTTCGTTATGGAGTTCGACAACCTCGATTTTGTTGAATCCATTGAAGAGCTGGCGAACGGTTTAGGCCTAGATGTCCCCCGAGAACAGCGAAGTGGTGAGATAAGCCACACACCACGAGCAAACAGCGAAGAAAAACGCAGCTTATATGACCTTATGGGCAGTATTTCTCAGTTTTACTCTTCACAGCTAAAAGTCGCCAGCAACAAACACGCCATTGAGTATTTGCAACAGCGCGGACTATCCAGCGATGTTGTACAAAAATTTGGCATTGGTTACGTAGCCGATGAGTGGGACGCCATTCGCAAGAACTTTGGTCAGCAACCCAACATCCAAGAGATGCTGGTTACCGCTGGCATGCTTATCGAAAACGACAAAGGCAACCGCTACGACCGTTTTCGTGGTCGCGTTATGTTCCCAATTCGGGATCGTCGTGGTCGAGTGATTGGCTTTGGTGGCCGCATTACAGGTGAAGGTACACCAAAATACCTTAACTCCCCTGAGACACCAATCTTTCACAAAGGCAAAGAGCTCTATGGCCTTTATGAAGTGCTTCAAGCTCACCGAGAGCCTCAACAGGTATTAGTGGTTGAAGGCTATATGGATGTCGTGGCCTTAGCGCAATATGGGGTAGATTACTCCGTGGCGTCACTAGGCACTGCCACCACAGGTGACCATTTACAGATGCTATTTCGCCAAACCAACACCGTTGTGTGTTGTTACGATGGTGACCGAGCAGGTAAAGAAGCGGCATGGCGAGCATTAGAAAACGCACTTGGCTTTTTGAAAAGCGGCAACATCTTAAAGTTTCTGTTTTTACCCGATGGTGAAGACCCAGATAGCTTTATCCGCAAAAATGGCAAAGAAGCGTTTGAACAAGAGATACAAGATGCAGAGCCACTTTCGACTTACCTATTTAAAAACCTCACTAGTCAGGTTCAGGTAGGCAGTAACGAAGGCAAAGCAGCATTAGAAGCATTAGCAAAACCACTAATAGAGAAAATACCGGACGACCACCTGCAAGCACAGCTATTTAAAATGCTTGGCGAAAAAACCGGACACTTTTTGGAGCATCAAGTCTCGTCAAAAAGAGCCGCAAAGCAGAACCACAGCGCGCCACAAAAAATAGCCAAAACCCCAATGCGGGTAGTCATAGCTTTGCTTGTACAAAATCCGAGCTATAGTGAATTTGTGCCAGATTTAACGGATGTTCGCGAAATTAACATTCCGGGTCTAAGTTTATTACATGATGTGCTTGATAAATGTAATGCTTATCCCCATATCAACACAGGCCAATTAATAGAGCATTGGCGCAATACGCAAAATGAGGCGCTATTATCTCGCCTAGCGAGTTGGGATATTCCACTCGAAGATGATAATCAACAAGATATATTTTTAGACTCACTGGACAATATTCTTGCCCAGTGCGTAGAAAAGCAGATAGAAAGCTTGCAGGCTAAGGCAAGAAGTATCGGTTTATCAACCGAAGAGAAACGGGAGCTACAAGCTTTAATGCTTGATTTAAAAGCGTAACCCATATTGATTAGTCAGCAAGGTTAAAATTTGTTATAATTGGCGGTTTGCGTTTCGCATACTTACACCATCACTCAGACCTGAAGTTGGGTATCGTCTATGGATCAAAATCCGCAGTCACAGCTAAAGTTACTTGTCATAAAAGGTAAGGAACAAGGCTATCTGACCTACGCCGAAGTAAATGACCACCTACCAGCAGAAATCGTAGATTCTGAACAGGTAGAAGACATCATTCAAATGATCAACGACATGGGTATTAAAGTCGTTGAAACTGCACCAGATGCAGATGAAATGTCGCTAAACGATGACAATGTCATCACCGATGAAGACGCAGCAGAAGCTGCGGCAGCTGCACTATCCAGTGTTGAGAACGAAATAGGTCGAACAACTGACCCAGTACGTATGTATATGCGTGAAATGGGTACAGTCGAGCTATTGACTCGCGAAGGCGAGATCGACATTGCAAAACGCATTGAAGATGGTATTAACCAAGTTCAATGTTCTGTTGCAGAATATCCGGGCACCATCTCTTACATCCTTGAACAGTTTGATAAAGTTCAGGCTGAAGAGCTTCGCCTTACTGACATTATTTCAGGCTTTGTTGACCCGAACGATGATGGCACGGTAGCACCTACCGCCACTCACATCGGTTCTGAGCTTGCTGAGTCAGATCTAGAAGATGAAGACAAAGAAGATGCGGATAGCGATGAGGACGAGGAAGAAGAAGATACAGGTATTGATCCAGAGCTTGCTCTAGAGAAATTTACCGAGCTTCGTAACACCTATCAAAACATGCAACTTGCGATCAACGAACATGGTCGTGAAAGTAATGCAACCTCAGCAGCAAAAGAGAGCCTTCTGGAAGTATTCAGAGAGTTCCGTTTGATTCCAAAACAGTTTGATTACCTAGTAAACGAACTTCGTACTTCTATGGATCGTGTTCGTACACAAGAGCGTTTAATTATTCGCCAATGTGTTGAATACGGCAAAATGCCGAAGAAGACGTTTGTACAAGCATTTACTGGTAACGAATCGTCTGACGCTTGGCTAGACCAAGTACTTGCATCAGACAAACCTTATGCAGAAAAAATCAAACGTAACGAAGAGGACATTCGTCGTAGCATTCAAAAACTGGCTATGATCGAAAAAGAGACCTCTCTTCCAGTACAAAGCATTAAAGACATCAGCCGTCGTATGTCTATCGGTGAAGCGAAAGCACGCCGTGCCAAGAAAGAGATGGTTGAAGCGAACTTACGTCTGGTTATTTCTATCGCCAAGAAATACACCAACCGTGGCCTACAGTTCTTGGACTTGATTCAAGAAGGTAACATCGGCCTAATGAAAGCGGTAGATAAGTTTGAATATCGCCGTGGTTATAAGTTCTCGACTTATGCGACATGGTGGATCCGCCAGGCTATTACTCGCTCAATTGCTGACCAAGCACGTACTATTCGTATTCCGGTACACATGATCGAAACGATCAACAAGCTTAACCGTATCTCTCGCCAAATGCTGCAAGAGATGGGTCGTGAGCCGTTACCAGAAGAATTGGCTGAGCGCATGCAAATGCCTGAAGACAAGATCCGTAAAGTACTGAAAATTGCCAAAGAGCCAATCTCTATGGAGACACCAATTGGTGACGACGAAGATTCGCACTTAGGTGACTTTATTGAGGACACCACGCTAGAGCTACCTTTAGACTCTGCAACATCAGGCAGCCTGAAGATTGCAACTAAAGACGTACTAGCTGGCCTAACGCCTCGTGAAGCAAAAGTACTGCGTATGCGCTTTGGTATCGACATGAACACTGACCACACTCTAGAAGAGGTTGGTAAGCAGTTCGACGTAACTCGTGAGCGTATCCGTCAGATTGAAGCAAAAGCACTGCGTAAACTTCGTCATCCTAGCCGTTCAGAAACTCTGCGCAGCTTCCTAGACGAATAAATTAGCAATTGAAAACAGTGTTAAAATTCAATATTTGATTAAAAGGTGAGCAAACGCTCACCTTTTTTATTGAAACTGATTTAAGTGGATAAAAACTAAGCGCAAATACCCCCATTACTCTCTAGACAGCAATGGGTTCATCCCCTATAATCTCCCTCCATTGGCCCCTTAGCTCAGTGGTTAGAGCAGTCGACTCATAATCGATTGGTCCGCAGTTCAAGTCTGCGAGGGGCCACCAAACAAATAAAGGCCTGAGAGCGTTTTCGCTTCTCAGGCCTTTTGCTTTTCTACTCTCTGTGTAGCAAATGTGTAGCAACTCAAATCCAATTGCTACACAGCATTCATAACAACTCTCTTTTCTGTCCTACTTTTAATAGTAATTCTCTTTTCCTCTAGCAATGACTTAATGAAATAAAGAAGAGTGGTTAATTATGACTAAAAAAATGGCAGTCTATTAAGAACTCAGTTCGATTCCCTTTGATAGGTTAGCGTACTTGTCTCTCTATTCAGCTATATACTGCTTACAGTGATGATTGCCCCTATTATCGCTATCGTTTTCTTAATCCCTGCTCCATTTGCTTTTCTGCGTTCTTTCCGTATTAAACAACGTTATCAGGCAACCTCAACCAAAGATGACCTTAACGGCTTAAGCTAGATTCAATTTGAAGGGTTATTAGATGAATACTACCGACAGCAAGGTTATCAGGTAAAACAGAACTTTAGCCAACAGCCCGACGGTGGTGTAGATATAGAGCTAACCAAGTTCGGCAAAGTCAGTTTAGTTCAATGTAAGCACTGGAAAGCACGAAAAGTAGGTGTAAAGGTTATTCGTGAAATGTATGGCGTCTTGCTGGATAGAAGAGCGGATAAAATGATTATCGCCACCTCTGGCGAGTTTACGCTGGATGCCCAACGATTCGCGCAAGGAAAAGGCTTAGAACTTATTAACAGCTCTCAGCTAATCTCTATGCTTGAAAAGGCCAAATCCCCTGTTGTTGAAGCCTCAGAAGCGATAGAGCCACAACTTTCCTTTTCAGAAACCACAACTCCACCAAAAAACTTAATCTGCCCTCGATGTAGCTCTGATCTTGTATTGAGAACCGCCAAACGAGGGACTAATGCAGGTATGCAGCTTTATGGATGTTCTCAATTCCCAAAATGTAAGTACACTCATCCTTAATACTTAACAGAGCGATAGATGAGCTCAAATTGATTTTGGGGATCTAGTAAAGCTTGTCTTAGCTCTATAGGTGGGGTAGTTGAGTTGCGATTAATATTTAATCTTTGAATAATACTTTTAATTAGTTGTATTTTATCCTTGGGGAAATTCAAACCTAACGTGATACTTGCTATTACTGAGTTTATTTCATCAGAATTAATATCCGGATAACTATAGTCACTGTAATAAATCTTACTTTTTTTATGTGAAAACAACCTTACTTCTTTTTCATACTCCCAATCCTTATTCTTTGTTAGAAGGTATTGATTAAATATATACTGATTATCTTTTCTTAATTCAGCATAGTCATAACTTACTTTGCTCATTCCAACACCATTTGGTAGTTCACCACCAAACCAATATTCCACCATGATCCCTTGATGCTGTTCAGCATAATGTGACCACATTAGCATAGAATTGTCATTATTGGTCAGTGAGCATATTCGATAGTTGGAGCAAATCAATGACTCTTCTCCTATGTCATCTAGCATAGGCATTTCGATAGGATCATTCAGTTGTTCTTTCTCTGCCAAATAGAAATATTGATTGGTCAATGAGTCGATAGTATTGATATTAAAAGGTTGATATTTAAAACCATGACTTCTTCTTTTAAATGTAAAAATTTCATGTTTGAAGTGATTACATAAGGATATATTGAATAGTTCCTTTAAAAATTCAAACTCTTTATCATCTATACTCAACCCATTTACTTTATCTATGATTTTCACATAATTAGATATAATTACATCATTAAACTCCTTTGAACTTATCATAAGTCCTAAGGCGATTTTATAACATTCGTATGCCTCATGATAGTTTTTCAACCTCTCATAACAGACACCTAATTGGTTATACTCTGTCATATAAATAGGAAGTTTTTCTTTAAATTCATTAATTTCATCTATTGCTTTTTGGTAGTGACTTGCGTCTATTAGTAATGCCATATACCGATTAAAATCATTTCTGTCACAATCTCCCTTATCAGTTTTCTCAGTCAACTCTCGAAGATCATTTCCATTACATTCATTTTCCCAGACACTCTTAAGCCGAGCTATTTCTTCCTTTAAATCATTGTACATCCAATAATCAATAGCTTTTCTTTCACTCAAAACCCTATCAACACATTGAAATTCAGGATTAAATTGAAAACTAGATAAAATATTTTTTCTCTTATATTATCTTTAATTTTGGCTATACTAGAGTATGCTTTAAAAAACTCAAACAATACCTTTTCTTCATCTCTTAAATTGTCGCTACGGGAAGTAACTTCGTCATAAGTTCTCTTGCATAATTCATTTCCTTGAAATAACTGAGATAATAAATATTGTAGATTGCATACTTGATCATAATTGAGATAGTTATCATCCTCATGTCTTTGTTCAAAAAGTTGGATAACATCTGAATATGCTCTTGCACGAAAAGCCGAAGCTATTACTCCATTTGTTGTAAATCTTGCTTCTTTATCTTTCTTTTTAGATTCTTCGAAGCTCGCCTTCTTTTTGAGAAAGAGTGCTTCATTGTCCTCGGATAAAACCTCATTAGTTTGAAAATCGAACACCTTGTCAGCGGCTTCCTCTAGTGAAATTATTCCATCTTCAAGGTAAGGTCTTAAAGAATCATAACTAATAGCATTATTTTTGGCTTGCCGAATAAGCTTTTCTCCTAGCTCAATTTCTCCTAAGTGGTAATACGTAAAGGCAAGCAATCCATTTTGATTTCTAGATTCTGAAGCAAGTAATATTTCTTTAAACAATTGCCAGTCTTCTATCGAGAACTTAGAACCAAAATCTTCATATATGTATGTATTTATGAGCTTATACTTTATTTTATCTAGCTCCCCTCTTTCCAAGTCCAACCTTAAAGATCTAAGAAGCAAAATTTCGTTATCTCTTCCTGAGACATAGTATAAGTTCCAAAGAGATTGAGAGTTGTTTTCATCATACTCGATTGACTTTCTATAGAAATCAGAACATATATGATATTTATCAAAGGAGTTATATATCTCATGTCCAATTTCCCCTAGATACAAATAGGCATCAGATATATTCCCACTAACCTCTAGTATATAGTTCCAAATTAAATCAGTGTTTTCTTTTTTTGATAACTCACAGAAATAATAATAACCCGGATATTTGTTGTTTCCAGATGTTTTCCAACAATCATTTAAAAATAAAAGCTCAGAGAACCTCTTATCATTAATCCATTTCGCTATATTTTTGTCGGTGGGCTGCATCATATTAAAAACTCCTTAATCTCTCACTAGAAAAGTACACTTAGAACTCACATAGTCAAGAGACAATTTCAAAATTTACCAATTTAAATCATGCAGTTATGATAACTTGAATATCATTCCAAACAACAACCTTATGTAAAAAGTATACCTACAGACCCTCAAGCAATGAAGGACACTCATTTGATCGCAAGTCAAGTAATCATGCACACCCTTTTTAATCATCAAGTCAATGAGCCAAATACTATTTGCAATCTCGATAAGTATTCGCTTTACATAAAATACACTTATTCACAGAACTCCACGTTAAAAAGCATGACGCATTTGAGATTCAACACTCAACGAGGACATCCATCCTAACAAACAACTTTATGAGACAGCTATTAGGTCTGTTTCATAAAAATCAGAAGTGTCCCGTGACAGCGAAATTTTCTTAAATACCAGTAATGCTAAATCGACTATGTTGGCAAAAACTAGCTTAAAAGTAGCTTAAAAGGACACACACCTTAAGCGCTTAAAGGTAAGCGCTTAAAGGGACACACATCTTAAAAAGAAACAAAAAACGCCACTACCTAACCTCTCACCTTCAACAGGCACTCAACGAGGATGTTCATCCAAATAAACGAGACTGTAATTTAATTAGTGTATCTGCTTATAGTTAAGCCAGTCATGGCTAAGGATAAGCAACATGGGTAAGAAAGATCTAGAAGCATTTGCACGTGAAGCTGCCAAGTCAATCAAGACACCTGCTGATCTTAATATCTTCTATACAAAGTACATTCTTTTACAATTCTCTCCTATTAACAGATTCAATTATAATCAACTGGTGACATAGTTAACGTTTTCATATAACTGCATAACGCTATCATTATTAATTCACAAAAATTAAAGGTAATGAGTCAGTCTATGAAACTAAATCAAGTATTAACACATACCAATCAAGTTGAACGCTCTAAATTTGTTAACTGCATAGACAAGTTATGCCAGGACTCAAAAGATGATAAAGCCCTTACCAACCAATTAGACAAAATTGATGGTCAATTAAAAGCAGCCTCCGGAAATGAAATTACTCAGCTATTCAGCTTAGTAAAAGGACACTTCAAAAAATTTATTCAAGAACAAATCGCATTAGGTGGCCCTCAAGTATCTCTATTGATAAACATTCTCTCTCGTGATGGAAATTGCATCGCCACCGTCCCATGGATTGAATCTTTGTATGCGAAAGAGTACAAAGAAATTAACCAGCTAAGTAATGACATATTAAAAGAAATAGATGAATCTGAGTCAGTAGAATTTGATCGTACAGCCAGACTTAAAATCTATCGTGACTGCATGTATGCCGCGTTTAACAATGATCTAAAATCAAATCGAACAGCTAAAGTATCAGAAGATGAGCGTACCGTTCTAAATGTACTTTCTGAAGGTCTGAATTTATCTAGAGAAGAAATATACGCGCTAGAACACTCTGTAGATCCTATCCCAGAACTCGGGATTGATCACGCGTTAGAGTATTTACGTGAGAGAGGTATAATTTTAATTAATAGACGTCGCTCAGAAGTAATGATTGCCGACGAAGTTGTCACTATTCTTCATGAACTACTCGGTAAAGAACTACCTGACAAATATGCACTTAGAATTCTACGTTCTTTATCTGATGCAGAGCTATCTCATATTCTTAAAGCTCATGGACATAAAATCAGAGGAGTAAGCAGGCAAGATAAAATATCAACTATTGCTCATTCAGGCTTATCAATTAGAAACATCCTCTCAAATGATCTCCATGCTGAAGATTTAACTCAGAATCAACGTAAAGACCGTATCAAACAATTGATTGAAGATATGAGTTTAAACGTCCAACGTATTGGTACTCGCTTACAAGACCGAATAGATGTCCTTATCAATTACCTCAAAGCAAGTGAAGAAGAAGAGTTTAATACGCTTAGTGTAAGTGGGAACAAAGAGTTATTAGAACGACTAAATACAACGTCTCCAACTGTCGAAGAAAGAATCAGAGCTGACTTTGAAATTGAAAACAAAGAAGCACTAGATCCTGAAAAACTCAAAGCTCTTGGAATTACGCCATTTGATATCTTATATCTCTACAACAACGATGAAATTAAAGTAATTCGAAATGAAATGGGCTTACCTAAAAAAGGCAATCCTAGAGTTCAAATTATCGATAGCTTCGCGAGCGCAAATGACCGATTAGTAGAAAACTATCATTTATTAGCATCTAGAGACCTACAAGGTCTAATTTCAGCTGGAATTGATATTAAAGAAGCAGATATTGGTATTAAGTTCGAAGAAGCTACACGCTCTATTCTGGAGCAATTAGGGATGACTGTAGATGAAGACCTACGAAAAGATATCAATACTGCTAAAGACAAAGCCGATATCATCGTCTCATTGGAAAATGATGACGTTATCGTAGGTGAAGCAAAATCATTTAAAAACGGGCAATTTGCTAAATATTCATCAACTTCAAGACAGGTGAAAGCTTACGTAAAACGCTGTGAAGCAAATGGGCACAGAGTTGCACAAGTACTCATTGTTGCCCCTGCTTTCTCTGATGACTTTATAGATGCGGCGGATATGGATACAGAGATTAATATCTCTTTGCTAGAAGCAGAAGGATTACAAAAAATATTAGCGGCTTATAAGCAAAGACGAAACCCTAATTTTTCAGCGAAGCTTTTAACTAAAGGTGGACTATTGAAAGCAGATTTAATATCTAAGTCCATTTAACTGCATTAGCTAGCAATAAGCTTTTGCTATTCAAAATGGATAGCGATGAATTAGTCGCTATCCATTTTTGAGCATAGTCGATAGTCGCATGACCCTGTAAATAGAGGATTTAAAGGACACACACCTCAAAAGAAAACAAAACACTCAACTACCTAGCCTCTCCACTTCAAGCAATCAAGAAACAAATCAAACTCTTATTGCACGCTACCCGTCATTTTTATACTCTAGCGAAGCACTGGCAAAATCCAGTTTGGAGATTAGAGACCTCCTTTATAAACATAGGCGCATTGATAATCAGCTTTGTTGATTTTATGTGCGGCTTCGGCATACCTGAAATTTATGGTGGGCTGGGCAGGGGCGCTTAGGCGCGCCGTTTCCTATGTAACGGTAGTCTCTAACCTTGTTCAGTCCACCACCCAAAGATTAGAGACCTTTGTGTGGCGGAACAAATTCCACATAGGAGGTCATCATGACCCATCAAACCCAACCCGATTTTTACCAACAAGTAGAAGACTTCATTCTCTGTGCGGTTGCCGATAACTCAACAGAGGATCACGCGACCAATACCGAGATTGCTCTGTTTCTGTTAACTCTGCTCTCTAGCTACAAAAAAGAGCAGTTAAACCAAGCTCAGCAAGGTTGTTGAACCGCTTAATTTGTCCATTTGTACAGCTTGTTTAGGGATTGGATCATGATGATCCAAATGCGAAATAGGCTGTACACATGAGGTTTATTGAGTGACTTCCATTTGTTAATTAGCATCTATAAGATTTTCTTCAATATCAATGCCATTGTGCAAAGCGACAATAAACTGCACAGTCACCTTCGCACAACTATGGGCATACACTTCTTTCTCTAGATTCATTAATGCCTCAAATGTCGCTTACATCAGATACTAGGGCCAATGTCATGTCATATTCATCAGTACAACACCCTTCAAAGCAAAACACCTCTTGGATAGATATCTTTATGTGTTGGTGCGCGGGTATATTTGCTGCAATGCAATTTGCTAAATACTCTATCTCTTACGATAGTTTGCTTCTGTTTTACCAAAAAGATGGCGCAGAGATCGGTGCTCTACTATCTATAGTTGGTCTTGTTGGTATCTTCTTTGGTGTCATTGCTGGCGTCCTCTCAGGCAATTTGGGTTATAGAAAGGTATTGATCAGCTGTTTGGTTATTGGTGGGATTTTGTCGTTGTTCCAATCTTTTCTACCCAATTATTCTCTGTTGTTCGCAAGCCGAATCTTAGAAGGCGTATCTCATTTAGGCATTATTGTTGCTGCACCGACCTTAATGTTACGTAGCGCAGCCAAAAAACATCATTCCTTAGCCATGGGGATTTGGGGAACATTTTTTGGTGTTGCTTTTGCAATTTCTGGTTGGCTAGGCAATTCCATTTTAAATCACTATGGTTTGTCCGCTTTGTACCTCATCCATGGTGCTATCTCTGTGCCAATACTGGCCTACTTTTTAATCTTCACCAACAAAGGGCAACCAAGCCAGCCTATCACCCGCTCTATACAAGTTAAAAACCTTCTAAAAGAGACAGTTCAAGTCTACTTAAACCCTCGTACATGCTTACCCGGTGTTGTTTTTTTATTCCACACCTGCATGTTTGTATCATTGCTGACTTTCATTCCAAGAATGTCACAAGATCATGATATCCGAGATATGTTATTTGTTATTCTTCCACTTTGTAGCATTGCAGGTACTTTCCTTTCAGGTGTTCTGTCTCAATACTTTTTCCGTCCTTCATACCTCGTGTTTTCTGCCTATTGTGGCGTTGCGGTCACAACATTTATGACCGTTACCTACGCTGACATGCCATATCATTTTATCTTTTTTGCCCTGTTACTTTTGCTACTCTCAGGTATTGTGCAAGGAGGGGCATTTACGTTAATTCCTGCTCTATCTAAAAATGTGACAGAGCAAGCCATGGGTAATGGTTCGATAGCTCAATTAGGCAACCTTGGCGCTACAGTCGGCGCCCCTCTGTTTGCATCAATCATTGATTATTCAGGCAATATCGGGATCTTTTATACGGTATTTATATTGAGCGTAATGGGTTGCAGTGTTGCGCTGATAGCCGCAAAAGTACACGCTAGCTAATTTATCGGAAGGGACATGTTAAATGAGAGTCTAGAACGACATTGCGTTCCCTGCACAGACTCTAAAGCTTGAACCGTCTTCAATTGTTTTCCTCTTATTTCTCAAGTTCAATAAGAGGTCTACTGCCATTCAATCAACGTTGAAAATGAAGATTTAGATCTTGAGTAAAACCATGAGGGCTAGAAATGATAATTAGATTAAGCTAATATAGCATTTACTTAACTTAAAATGACGGCTGACCATGAACGAACAATTACTTATTCCCCTGATAATGCTTGCTTTTTTTATCGTCTATAAAAAGTTTCGCGCCAAACAAGCCATATCGACGCTCTCAGAGCTTAATATCAACGAGATCCAATTAGTTGATGTAAGAAGTGAAGCTGAGTTTGCACGTTTTAATGCCCCAGAAAGCCTGAACATCCCAGTACAGTCATTGATCTCAGGAAGTACTAAGGGGCTTGAGAACTCAAAAACAATCGTTGTTTATTGCGCATCGGGAATGCGTTCAGTCACCGCTGCAACATGGTTGAAAAAACAGGGATACAAAGTGATTAATGCGGGAACCGTCGGCAATGTTATTCAGGGCATCAAGTTATAGCTGGCCTATTTATGGCTAGCCTAAGCTTCTGGATTACCCTACAGAGAATTTAAAGCTACAAATCAAACTCTTATTGCGCCCTGCCCTTCATTTTTATACTCTAGCGAAGCACTGGCAAAATCCAGTGTCAGGATTCGAACCCCGTTTATATACACAGGCACATATAGTTAATCTATGTGCGGCTTCAGCACATCTAAAATTTATGGTGGGCTGGACAGGGGCGCTTAGGCGCGCCGTTCCTGTGTAGCGGTAGTTCGAACCTTGTTCAGTTCACCACCCTTTGATTCGAACCTCAGTGTGGTGATGGAAAAAACACTACACAGGAGGTCATCATGACCCATCAAACTCATCCCGATTTTTACCAACAAGTAGAAGACTTTATTCTCTGTGCCGTTGCCGATAACTCAACAGAGGATCACGCCACCAACACTGAGGTTGCCTTGTTTCTTTTAACTCTGCTTTCTAGTTACAAAAAAGAACAGTTGGAACAAGCTCAGCAAGGTTGTTGAACAACTTAATTTGTCCATTTGTACAGCTTGTTTAGGGATTGGATCATGATGATCCAAATGCTTAATGAGCTGTACACAAAGAATGTATATCTCTCCATTCTTGAGCTATTTTGCTGCTTACCTCACAAGCCTAATAAATATTTCGTCCTAATTTATTAGTCATATAGCTAACGGACCGTTTAAAAGGACGGACGCCTCAAGTTTTCAGCACCAATAAACCCAAACATGTTTGAGCTGCGTTATACATAAAGACTCTCTTCATTTTTAGGGCGGGTTTTAAAGCGCAAATGTAACCACATCCATGCTGGCACATCTCGCATTATCATTTTTTCTATTTCACGATTAACCGTCGTCGCAGCCTGAATGGGGTTGCGTCTTTCTATTTCACCACTTAAATCATCACCAATATATAATTTGTATTGGTTGCCTTTTCGTACAGTGACACCAGATATTACCGCGCAATGAGACGCATCGATGAGCATGCTTGTACCTGCTGTGGTTGCTGCCTTCTCTACGTCAAAAAAAGGGGCAAATACCGAGTTTCGGTTACCGTAATCGTGATCCGGTAAGTACCACAATTCATGCCCATTCTTTAGCACCTTAATCATCGATTTTATGTCTTTGCGATCAATCATTTTATGACCATTACGTGTACGGCCTCTATGCTGAATAAACTCATAAACGGGATTAGAGTGAGGACGGTACACGCCATATCCTTTCACGAACTGGCTGAATATCTGTGCTGTCATTTCAAGGTTAAAGTGATGGCTACATAACACCAATACTCCTCTATCAGGCTCTCGCCGACCGAGCAGCTTCTCTTTACCAATCACTGAACTTATTTTTCTAATTCTCCATTGGGGCCAGAACCAAGCCATTCCCATTTCAAAAACTGCCATACCTGCATATTCAAAGCTTTTTCTAGCCATGAAGAGACACTCTTCATCAGAGTAGTTGGGAAAGCATAGCGTTAAGTTTGCTTTCGCTATGTCAAAACGTTTTTTGAAAATGCGCATTGAAACCAAGCCCAATTTGTAGCCCAATGTCTTGATCACAGAAAATGGCAATATGTTAACCAGTAAAGCAAGCGCCCCAAACCCCAACCAAATAAGCCAATATTTAGGTAACAGAAATGTCGATTGAAAATGAGGGGATGGCACGATTTTCATTAATGTGTCCCTAAATAAATAAACCCTATAACTAATTCTAGACAAGGTTTAGTAAACTTAAGGTTAAATGGGCCGAATGGCCGAGGAGAATTTAGAAGAGAAAACGTGAAGGAACCAATGTCGTCACTTCCTCATAATCCTCCCACAAATACGAAAAAGGCGATACCATTTCTGATATCGCCTTGAAAAGGAGTTGCATGGATCTGACGCAATTTCTCGCAAGCAGTGGGGCCCCTCAGCACCATGGTCGGATCAAGATGAAAGACCCACGCAACAAACTTTAAAACTTATTCGCAGAGGATTACTGGCCTAAGCAAGTATCACCAATACGCGCTGGCGCAATCTTGTCTAGAGTCACGTTCAGCTCTTTCCAGTCGCTTGCCATTTTGTCTGCTTGAGCTTGAGTTAGTACTGCGCCGTTCGCTGCAATACGGTCGTGCTCAACTTTTGTGTAGTGGAAGATAGTCATATCAACAGACTTATCGTCTTTGTAGGCTTTTTCCATGTTAACTACGTTTTTCTTGCTGTCGTCGATAAATACGATGCTATCGAACTTCTGGCCTGTTTTGTCCAGTACGAAATCAAGCATAGTGCCTTTGTTCATACCCGTAGTCATCATGATACCGTTGATGTACGTCAGGTCTCTCTTCGGCTTAGCTTTATAAACAGGAAGCTCTTCAGAGCCTTTCTCTTTAAGGGCCGTGGTTGTCATGTCGAAACCGTTGCGGATCATTTCACGCTCGGTTGCTGCACGGTAGTTAGGAGAACGAGATGTCAGTGCAAATACCGTCAGATCATTGTCCTGCCACGATTTAACTGTCGCGGGTGCATTCTCTTCAATCAGTTTTTGAGGCACTAACTCATACAAAAGGCCGATAGAGTCCTGGAACAAACAGTCAACTTTATCTTCTGCTGCTGGCTTAACATCCAGTTTGCCACGTTGCCACTGATACCAGATGTCGCCACCAAGATCAGATGTTGAAGTCAAAAGCGTGTTATCGATATCGATAACAATTAAAGGCTTTTCACCTTTCGCTGTTAGTTCACTGATTTTGCTCGCAACATCTGCAAACTTGTCGGTTTCTTTTACCACTACATCAGCAAGTGCATTGCCTGCAAAAGAGAGTGCGCAAAGTGCTGCTATCGCTTTTAACTTCATATCTTTTCCTTAAATTTTTTATTAGCGGATAACGGGTGAGTTACAGCAGTAACTTCGTATCCTTAATTTTTTGTATTGTTATGTTATAACATTTCTAACAACACAATATTTAATCACGAGATCTAATAAGTAAATATGATCTGTTTCACATATGAATGGTTTTTCTCTCTTTTGTCCTTCGATTAATCCAGAGAGTCAGCACGCAAACCATTAATCAACAATATTGGTTACTGCACTTAAAGAGCAGCAGCGCATTGAATTACAACAAATAATCTGAAGGTTTTATGTTTTGTGCCGTTGCCAGAAGATAGAGATGTTCAACGGGTACAGTTCATTTGGTAAAAAGATCATGATGATCCAAATGCTTAATGAGCTGTACGTATAAAGTGTTCATTGATGTGATATTTGGGCAATTGTCCCTATGTATGAGAACAAGAAAGCGCCCAATTTGGCCGTTCTCAATTAAGCAGAAACATCGTTAATAATATTGACCCATCGTTTAGCGTCTAGCGAATCACTCGCCAAGCTAAAGATGCCTCGCAGAGAGCCTTTATGTTGTTCGCTATCTCTTTCTATCTGAACAACAACGTCATCTATCTGCTCAGAGCTGCCGTTTTCTAAACTAAAATTCTTACTGAGTTTGCCGTTTGCTGTCTGTTTAACAAGGCTTTTTATTAGCTTAGTGAATGTCGTTTCGGCTTCTGCCAAGTATTTTTTGTCTACAATGGAGGTAGTGACCAACAGAGCCTTTGCTTGCGTATTTTGACAGTAGATGTAATAAGCGTACTGATTAGAGTTGTTGATGTTATTTGGGTCTACCTGACAGATGTTACTTAAATATACTTTTCCTTTTTGAGTACCAATTCTGCTAAGTGTCGGTTTTAATCCAAACTCTGAAAGGTACTGCGTTGTTCCTTCTATACTCCACGCCATAAACTGTCTTCTCTGTATGTATGATAAAAATGTGATCTCATCATATTCTACGAGTTGTTTATACGGTGAAATTTAAACAATGACATCTCAAATTTGAAAGCTCTCTTCTTTGTACGCCATTCACCACGCTTAAAGATTTTCTATGTGGATGTTCATTGTATGGCATCGCTGATTAACGCGTTGCTATTACTGCTTTGCCCGAAACTTTATTAGCTCATTTTTCAGCCACTGTTCACTGTTTATCGGCGAATCTCCATTGCAGTGTACTTGGTAGTGACGCCCACTCAACATACTTTTGGTGGCGGAATACGCGATGAAGTCTTCCGCAGATTCAATGTCGTCCGCGTAATAATCCGCTTTCTTTTTTATATGTTCAGCTGCTTCAACGCCATTATGCAAAGTGCCATTTCTTTCGTATTGACACTCTGTCGACTCAACAAAGGACAGCAGGTGGTCGATCTCTTCTTGAGGAGAGGAATATGCAATAGGCGCAAATAGTATCAAGCTTGTCATTAACCCATTCAATAACCGTGTTCGCTTCATAACGCCCTCCTCTTTATGACGTAAACTAATTTAATAAAATCCATTTATTAGCGTTTATAAATGGCCTTTTCCAACATAGAAAAAAGCTGGGTAAACTCTTGTTTAATGGTGTCGCTTTTCCACTCAGACGCGTGAAGTGGGTGGTGATAACGAACGGTAGCAAAAAAGAAGCAACGTGCGGTGATTGCACAATCTTCAATATCAAATACACCTTCTTGAACACCTTCACGCAAAATGGATTCTATTTGTTGTAATAAGTGATCGATATGCTTTGATTTTACGTGCTTAGGTGTTTGTTTTGCCAATTCGGAGTAGGACTCAAACAGTTCAGGCTCATCAATAAGGATATTTCGCTTAATTCCGGTCAATGTATCAAACCACTCACGAAGCTTGATTGTTGCGCTCTCTGATTCTTGTGTGACCGCGGTTAATGGGGCGGTTACTCGGTCTAACCACCTAAGAGTGATTGCTTCATGCAGTTCAGATTTTGTCGCAAAATGTCGATAAACCGTACCATGGCTCACATCAAGAGCGCGTGCTACGTCTACAACTGTCGTTTTTCTTGGGCCAAATTTACGTAAAACAATTTCCGCGGCATCCAATATTTTTTCTTTAGTAAGCATTTTTAACTACCAATTAATTTGTATTCAAAATCGTATTTAAGGTTTTGAAAATAAGAATGTTCGATAACGACAATATTAGCCCGATGCTATCGATTACCGCCTGCTCAGTCAAACAAGGTCTCTGTCTCATGCATCGATTCATTGACCTAGAATCAAATTTGTTCGTTGACAATATAACAAATGACATTTATTGTAAATTGTCATTTGTTATATTTGTGTTGTGAGGAGTATTGATATGTCGCTGAGTTTTGTTGCGAGCCGTCCACCTAAAGGCAAACATCGCCGTGTAATGTCCGCCATTATTGGGCAGAAGAAAAAACATCATGCTTGTCCTGAGCTACCAAGGCTAGATGGTAAAAGAGTTCTGGTAACAGGGGGAAATGCGGGTATAGGAGAATTTATTACTCGAAGCTTACTTGCTCAAGGCGCTCATGTAACGTCATTGGCGAGAGGGTTATCGGATGCAACGGATGACATCTTACATGTTGAGTCAGTTTATATGGATCTCGCGGATCCCAATAGTATTGTTACAGCGGTTGGTCAACTAGGAGAGCAACCCTTCGATATTGTTATTTGTAATGCAGGATTGGTGTCTAAAAAGGCGGAAATTACGCCATCAGGTTATGAAAAAACATTTTCAGTCAATGTGTTAGGTCATCACATTCTTTATCGACTTTTAATGCAGAACAACATGCTGGTTAATGATGCTCGGCTCGTTATCACTAGCGGTGATATTTACATTACGGAAAGTAAGTGTGCGGCGAATATACCCTTTGATGGTACCTCCAGCACTTACTCAAGAAGCAAATTAGGCAATTTATGGCAAGTGCGAGAATTAGCACAACGTTATCCTAATATTCACCCGATCGCGGTTCATCCCGGTGTGGTTGCTAGCGGTTTTGCCGGCAGCAAGAAAGGATTATTAGCATGGCTTCGCACTAAACAGCTTATTTCAGAAGAACAAGGGGCTCATTCATCTCTCATTGGTGCAACACAAGATCTTCCTCGCGGTAGCTATTGGCACAATGTATTTGGTTTAGTCGACTTTGCAAAAGATGACCCTGCGTGTGACGCATCAAAGTCAAAAAGACTTTGGCAGCAACTAGAGTCTATCGCATCACCTTACCTTGAAAGCAGCAACGCAGTGTCGCTTGAGGAGTTAATATGAAATTCTTTTGGATATTGAGTGCTGCCCTTTTAATCACAGCCTGCGCAGAGAGTGATATGGATAGAAGACAAACGTCAACAAACTTCAAAAACGGTCAGTTTGAAAATAACACCGACACTAAAACAATGACATTTTGGGAAATCGCTTGGGCTGGCTTAACCTCTGATACTGAACGAGCTGAATGGCCGGAAACGGTTGATGTTAAAGAAGATACAGCGCCAGCAAAACGCGTGGAAGGCGATCAGGTCCGTATTACCTTGGTGAATCACGCTACTTTTTTAATTCAAACGCAAGGGCTAAACATTCTGACAGATCCGGTGTTTTCAGAAAGAGCGAGTCCGCTCTCTTTCGTGGGTCCAAAGCGCGCCCATAAACCTGGAATTGCATTAGAAAACTTGCCTCAAATAGATGTCATTGTGATCAGCCACGATCATTACGACCATTTGGATCTCGATTCACTAACGTTTCTAATAACACGAGATAACCCGAAAATTTATGTGGGACTTGGTGTAGCAAAACGTCTTCCTTCTAGCCTTAACACCTTAGAACTGGACTGGGGAGAGAGTACTCAGATTAATGATGAGTTTACGCTATGGTTTTTAGAAGTTCAGCACAACTCCGGTCGAACGCCTTTTGACAGAAACTCTACCCTATGGGGTGGATTTATGATGCAGATTGGCCAGCAAAAAATTTACTTTGGTGGTGATAGCGGATACGCCAATCACTATAAACATGCTTATGAGCAGTTTGGAGCGGTCGATATCGCCTTCATACCTATTGGCGCTTATGCACCAAGAGAGATTTTTAAACCCGTACACCTTGACCCTTTTGAAGCGGTGCAAGCTCATCTCGATCTCAATGCCAAGCTGTCTATTGGCATGCACTATGGCACCTTTCAGTTAACAGCAGAATCTCGCTTAGAGCCAATTGAGTTACTTGAAGAGGCTAAACAGCAAGCTCAAGTTCCTGCTTCGCAGTTTATTACGTTAGAAGTGGGTCAAGCGACCGACTTTTAATTATCTAAGCTAACGCTTGATCTCTAAAGTCTATTTCAAAGCACTTAAACAGCTGTCTAAGTGCTTAATAGTATAAATATTTTGTAATGCAGGCTTGTTGCTTCAAGCCCGCAATTTGGTGGTTCAATGAAAAGTAAACAACCCATACTCGGTAATACCGGTACCCTACTGTTTTTGGTAATGATTAGCGCATTTCCTCCTCTATCGACAGATCTCTATTTACCCGCTTTGCCCAACATGGTCGCAGCATTACAGACAACACAATCATTGGTTAACTTCACGCTGAGTAGCTACTTTGTTGTTTATGCTTTTGGCTTATTATTTTGGGGGCCTCTCAGCGAAAAATCTGGCAGAAAACCCATTTTATTAATAGGCGCATCTATTTATGTTTCAGCCAGTTTCCTATGTGCAAATTCGGCCAACATAGAGCAGTTGATCGGATTTCGAATTCTGCAAGCATTTGGCGGCAGTGCCGTTACCGTGGTAGCTGTCGCTATCATCAAGGACCTTTATAGCGGAAGAGAACGAGAGAAAATAATGGCAACCATCATGTCATTAGTTGTCATCGCCCCTATGGTTGCTCCTGTAATTGGCGCGTTATTGCTTAAGATCGCAACATGGGAAATGATCTTTGTGGTACTCGGCGTTTTTGGCCTGTTATCGATAGCTCTTTCACTATGCTTAACGGAAACCTTAGAGTCTCGTTATGAGGGGTCAGTGGTGAAGTCTTGGGGACGCTTAGGAGTTGTCCTCAAAAATCCACGATTTATACTATTGCTAGCGGTCTTCTCATTAGTACCCATGTCTATGATGGCATTTTTGGCAGCAGGACCTTACATATATGTAGATCATTTTGGTTTTAGTGAACAGGAGTTTAGCTATATCTTCGCCCTAAACGCATTATTTGCTTCATTTGGGCCTAGGGCTTACATCAAAATTACTCAATACCTTCCTTCAGAACGCATTATTTCCTTTTGCTTTATGCTTCTGATTTTGTGTGGGCTGCTTACTTACAGCGTGGGTGAGATTTCCGCTTGGTTGTTCGCTCCACTAATTGGGCTTGCTACCTTGGCCACCATCACCACACGGGTTCCGGGCACTAATTTAATGCTTGAACAGCAAGATAAAGATACCGGTTCTGCTGTTGCCATTATTCAATTCTCTTCAATGATTTGTGGATCGATGGGCATGATGTTGGTCTCTGTTGAGTCAACGTCTCTGATTGAAAGTCTTGGTGTGATTCAATTAATAATAGGCGTTATCAGTGGGTTACTATGGTTGCTTTGGTCTCGTATATCCAGCAAAAATCCACAAGATGCAACCACACCCTCTGTTTCAAGTTGAACAGGAAAACACGATGTTTTGACTCTATCTTTGGCTATAAGAGACAGCCGTTGTAGTACTTTGATATGAATACTTTGGTGTGTGTCCCGTTATCACTCTTTTATCAGGGAATATTTTGGTGTGTGTCCCGTTATCAAAATAATGGCATCTTAAACTTTACGTCTTATTTATTAAGGCAGGTATAGAGTTAGCTTATCGTACCTAGAAGTGGTTCCAATCTTGCTCGGTCTAGCAGTAAAGATTGGAACCTACACGTCGCTTAAGCTTTAAACTGAGATATTGCAGACTTCAATTCCACTGATTGAGACTTCACCTGAGATGAAGATTCAGCATTACCAGAAGCGCTATGTACGTTTAACTCTGTTAAATCACGGATGGCATTGACGTTTCTGGCAATCTCCGCACAAACGGTATTTTGCTGTTCAACTGCAGAGGCAATTTGGGTACTACTGTCTAAGATCTGTTGCATCTCATCCATTACATACTGTACTTGTTGATAGGCTGAATTAGAGGTTTCAACGCTGTTTTGCCCTTTTTTACTGCACATATCCATAGTTGATACAACTGCCTGTGTCTGCTCTTGAACGGAGTTGATGATATTAGATATCTCCTCAGTGGAGTTTTGTGTCCGACTTGCTAGTGTCCGGACCTCATCCGCAACAACTGCAAAACCTCTACCTTGTTCACCAGCGCGTGCTGCCTCAATTGCAGCATTTAATGCCAGTAAGTTGGTCTGTTCGGCAATTTCTTGTATGACTCCAATAACAGAACTAATCTCTTCAGACAGCGCCGACAACTTAGTTACTTCTGTGCTTGCACCACTGAGATCCAACGAAAGCGCTTCGACTGTATAGCGCGTATTTTCTATCTCCGTCAGGCCTTGATTTGCAATATCAAAGCTTTTTTGCGTGTTACCAGCAGCCAACTCCGTGGTAGAAGCCACTTCCCTAATGGTTTCACCCATTTGAGTTATGGCTGTTGCAACGTTATCAGTTTCCAATTTCTGTTGCGACAAAGATTGCTCAGTTTCGATGCTATTCTCTTGCAACTGCTCTGACGCACTACCAAGTTCGCTGATGCTTCCTTGTACTTGCCCAACTAAAGTTTGAATGCTCGACAGTAGTAGATTGAGTTCACCAGCAATATCCGCAAGCTCATCTTTACCTCGCGTATCGGCTCTTAATGTTAAATCATGATTCGTTGAGATATTGGACATAACGGTATTGAGTTGAGAGATATTTCTTTGAATGTTTACCGTTATATAATAAGCAATGCCCGCAAGTACTAAGGCAACAACCACTAAAGAGATGAATATAAAACTATTGATGCTACTTTGAGCAGCTTCAATCTCAGCTTCCATCTGAGCTTCAACTTTATGAAAAATATTGAAAATATCTTCGAATAGACGATCCATTTCAGCTTTTAGCTCTTGATCCCTCACTTTGTTCTGCCCAAAGTTTTCAGCCAGATCAAGAAAATCACGATTGTATTGGTTTATCTCTTGGCTGAGTTTTGCTAACTCTTTCACCTTTATATCTAAAGAACTAAGATGGGTCTGAAAGAGTTCGAAAAGGCTTTCAAAATGCTTAAACTCTTTAGTAAAAGCAGAACGTTTTGACGAATCTTCTGTCACTAAATACTCTAACTCATGCCTATTCAATTCAAGCAGAGAGATCTCTAATTCTTTAACTTCAATAAGAGTTTTTTCAAGTTTTATGAGTTTAAGGTTACTCACTTCAGTAATAGTAACAATGGCAACAAGGGCAACAAGTGACAAAGCAGCAAGGCCGAATAGTTTATGTTTAATTTTCATATAGCTAACCCAATATAAAGGTGATTGGTTAAAAGCCTAATGATTGTTGTTATTTTTATTATTATTGCGCTCTTATTTTTAACGCTACAGTAAGTATATGTTACTTTTAGACTAAAATTAAACAATTGCTACAGGTCGTACCAGAGAGGCATCCAGATAGACAATGGCCGTTTTCTCGGAGTTATCTGAGCCCATCATTTGTCGTGCAGTAGCAACCTAATCAGGCAACCTGAAACGAAAAGATCATCCCGTTCTCAGTCGGGCTTTTTTTCTTGTAGTGAGTATAGGAACTAAAACGCTTATACAGTGAAAATCCATAACGAGAGTAGAAGCGGTAATTGCAATCTTCGTCTGTCCAGAGAAAAATACTCTTCAGATTATTACGCTTGCAGAACTCCATGTAGCGATCCATAAGCTCTGTTCCTAACCCTTTACCTCTCAGCTCCGGACTGACAATAAACAGGTTAATCTCCCCCCCCAAAAAGGCAAGCGTCTACTTCTCCTAGGGCGTCATTCATTGTAAATCGGCTAAGCTCTTTTTTGGCGACCTCTTTATCGCCAAAATGTCCTTGCTGAATTTTTTTGTTCTTCCATTTGTTCGTTTGAATATCTCTTCTTGCGAACTTAAGTTCATCAAGATAAGAGATCTCTTCTTTACTACCAAACAACAGGCCTTTCACCTGATCTTTGCTGTCTAGGATGAGATCAAAATGTTGATTCCAGTTTAAACAGGTTTTCAAGTAATACTCGTAGATGATTCTGTCACAAGGCACATTCACAAAATTTGAGTGAAAGTCCCAAGTGGACATAATTAGCTCTACACAGCTGTCAAAGTACTTTTCAGCGTAGGTGTCGTATCTTAGTTTTTTCGTTGGCATATACCCTCACAATATTTCGATAAATTAGTATGGAAATAATTACTCTTCTTCTGCTTGTTGTACCGCTTGATAGCCGGACTCAAATGCTGCATCAAAGGTGGGGTAAGCCATATAATCACCGGCGAGGTAGACACCGATTAAGCTTGATTTTAGTTTATGTAAACGGGTGAAATACCCTTTGTTAAACACAGGATAGGCATGGTAAAAACGCTTAATGTCATAACCTGTAACTCTGTTTTTTACATCAGGTACGATGCGGCTTACCTCATCAAAAACAATATTCATTATCTCTGCATCGCTGTTTTGAAGCAGTGTTTTATCAGATACGCCTTTAGGGGCTAGATATGCACTGGCAATGTACTCTTTTACGTTTTTAAGTTCTGGGGTGAAATGTCTTTCCACCCAGGTTGCATCGTACAAGTCTGTGACTTTATCACCATCTAAAATAGCCAGATCAAAAGAGTGATTAAAAATTGGCGTTTTGGAAAAAAGCGCGACCGTGGCGTACTGAGCATACTGCACTTGCTCTAGTATGTTTCGCTGATCTAGGGTTAATACTGCTTTGGCAATGTACGAAGCAACAGGTGCTGGAGTTGCGATAATAACTTTATCAGCCATTAGCGAGTGCTTTTTGCCATCAGAAACAAAATCTACTTGGTATCCATTGCCACTCTTGGTGACCTTGTTTACAGCAGAACCGTAGCGAACGCGCGGATCAAGATACGTTGCCACATTTGTTGCGATGCTCGCAATTCCTGTTGGTACCGCCCAAGACTCGGAATGTTCATCCGCCGTCATCAACTCTGATACTTTCTTAGCGTCACCATAGTCAAAATAGGCTTCAGGAATAAAACTTAACGCCGAGATATCCGTTAAGTTAGCACCAAAAAGGCCACGAGCCATTACTTCATATCGCTGCTGGATAAACGGGTGAACTTGATTCTCTTCTAACCACTGTTTCGCTGTGATGCCATCAAGCTTTTTCAGTTGCTTATAAGACATCCCCTCTGCGCTGTTTAATAGATCAATAAAGTTCTGAAACTCCTGCTCGCCTGATTGATCAACCGTTAAACTCGCCAACTTGCTTTCACCAACATACATTTTGCCCTGATAGAAGCTGGCATCCATGGGAGAAGGGATCTCCACAACAGGAATGTTTAACTGGTCAATCACACGCGCTAAGTACCCATCGGGCTCCCCTAGGTACTCTGTTCCCTTAGCATAGTGAAAACGGCCATGGACACCATTCTCGGCAATTCCACCAGCCCGTTCTTCCTTCTCTAGAACAATATAATCTTTATCTAACTCATCTAATCTGTAGGCCGCAGACAGGCCAGCTGCACCTGCGCCAATAACGACGTACTCATAATGGTTTTCTTCTGCAATGACGCTGCTGGTTAGTAATGTGGCGACCAAAGCTGCGGTGGTGACTATAGTGGGAGTTTTCATAAATACCTTATTACACAAATCACTTTGTTGTGACGCTAGATAAGCAATGAAGGTAATGGTATATGAGGCGCAGTTATCAATCGGTTACCGGGGCTTAAAGCACACACTAGCCACGACTTTTTTGCTTTGGTATTCGTTAGTGAACGTAAACCCTCTTGCTGTGCATATTTTTCTTACCAGATACAAGCCATAACCGTATGACTCTTCATCACTGGTCTGCTCATCGTTTTCAAACGGATTTTCCACGGTTACCATGCCATCTTGTAAACGAATGATTATCTCTCCATCAGCGCTGTATTGCAGAGCGTTGCGAATAAGATTCACCAGCACAAGATAGACTGCACCGTAATTATCAACAATTTCGTACTCAGGTTCGAGAATGCACCTAACCGATAGTGCGGTATCCCTCCCCACAACCAGATAGTCATTGTCTGTTACCACATTATGTATAAGGCGAGATAAGTCCATTTGAGTATTACTGAGAGGCTGGTTGTTCTTGCGTGACAACCACAGCAGTGTCTTCGCGAGGTAATCCATATTCTTGATGGCGTAGGATATTCTTTGATTGATTTTCTCAACCTTATTATTGACACCCAGCCTTTCCAGTAGCTCCACACTGGAGGAGATAATGGCGATAGGCGTTCTTAGCTCATGACTCATGGTACTAAGAAACAGTTCCTCCTTTTCCACTAGCTCTTTCTGCTTCTCCAGACTCTGTTTGTAGTTCTGCACGATGGCAACAAGTTCCCGGTACTTAATTCGTTGATAAGGGATATCTTGTGACGGATCAGATAGCCAGATAGACAGGGCGCGAATCGGGCTCAATAACATGTAATAGATCAGCAAGAAGAGAAAGAGAAAACTGATAATGAGTACTGAACCCGCAACCAACATGGTCATTGAACTCTCATACCAGAGGGACTGTTCATATTGCATCTTTTCTTCTACATCTTGTCGATATTCAGAAACAATATACAAATGGCCTTGAGCCTCTTTTAAGCGGTAAATCAACGCATAAACATAAACTTGTTCGTTTTCTAAATTGGTTAGCTCTTGTTCGTACAACGCCATAGTATCCATCGTATTCCATTGGAATCCTTGACGAATGTAGGACGGCAGTTGGTTTATATCTCGGTAGGCGGCTATCAATCCCCCATCAGCAATGGCAGCCAGATCTTTATTTACCGAATTCTCCTCAATAAATAACCCATGATAAATCATCATGTTTTTGGTATCTGTGTGTACGTTTGTTTTTAGAAGCAGAATACCTAGCAGACAAAGAAAGAACACAAGCCCAAGGAGAGCGATAACTAAGAAAAGAACGATTCTCCTACGAAGGCTAGGCATTTTGTTGCTCTCTCAGGACAAAGCCTACTTTGGGGATACTATGAATTAACGAAGAAGAAAACGGTTTGTCGATGGTTTGTCTTAACTTATGGATCTGAACTTTTAAGTTATTGTTGCTGATCTCTTCGCCCCAAACCTCTTGCTCTAACGTTTCTTTACTCACAATATTTGGGCTGTGCTTTGCAAGGGTTTGCAGCAACTTCCAGCTAAGAGGGGATAAGTTGAGTTCTATAGAACTGCGATGTGCCGTGTGCGACTCAATGTTTATTCTCAGGTCACCAACATCAATCACTTTGCAAGTTTTACTCATACCTCTACTTGCGAGTGCCTTTAACCTTGCACTTAATTCAGCCATCGCAAAAGGCTTGGTTACATAGTCATCTGTCCCCACTCGAAAGCCTTCAAGTTTGTCATCTAATGAGTCCTTGGCTGTCATCATTAACACAGGGGTATCAATCGCTTTTTCTCTCAATTTTTGACATACAGAAAACCCGTTTAACTTAGGGAGCTTTATATCCAGCACTATGATGTCATAGCTATTTTTTGTCGCTAGGTTAAAGCCTGTAAGTCCGTTATAGGCAAAATCGCACTCAATACCATCGAGCATAAGGTAATCACTCAAAGCAGATGCCAGAACTTTGTCATCCTCAATCAATAAAACAAGCATAGAGTCCCATCTCAAACTATCTAGGTTACAAACCTTAGTATATCAAACCGTCAGTTACTAAACGGTTAGTAAGCTGCTCTTGGTTTCTGGTTATACCTTTATATCAACCATTTGAGTATAGAAAACCGGATGGGTATGGCAAAACGATAAATTAGAACACGACTCGTTGATAATTTTCTCTGTGCAGTTTATTTAGACAAAAGATCATGATGATCCAAATGCTAAATGAGCTGTACATAAGAGATATTTTTTGGTGTGTGTCCTTAAAGGTTTAGGACGTTTAGAATTGAAATAATGCGGTGCAAACAAGCTAATGAGGTGAAGTATTAACTTGCTTAAACGACCATATTTCTTCCGCTGCTTTTCGCCTTATAAAGCGCGTCATCAACGCTATTTAAGTAAACACTGTAATCATCACCTAGCTGAGGAATTTGGCTAAATACACCAATAGAGGTGGTTAACTGGTGAGTTAAAGCTTTTTCAGTGTGAGATATAATGATCTTCTCAATACTTTCTCTGATTTGTTCAGCTAGCTTGAATACCTCTGGGGTGCTAGAGCCAGATACAACCACTAAAAACTCCTCTCCTCCGATTCGAAATACAAAATCACCCGCTCTCTTACAAAGACTTGAGACTGTGGCGCTAACTTTCATAATAGCTTCATCACCTTTCGAATGACCCAGCGAATCGTTTATAGATTTAAAGTGGTCTAAGTCTAGAGCAATAAAGCTAAGTAGCCGCTGATCCCGAATAGCTCGTTGCATCTCGGTATCAATCATCATATTAAAATATCGACGATTAAATAATCCTGACAACTCATCAGTAATCGCTATCTGCTCCAGTTTGTCATTTAAAGTCCGTAACTCTTCTTCTACTTTTACGCGCTTATGCCTTTCACGAATCAGTTCAATCGCATGAGAAGAGAGCTCATCATACATACTGAGGACTGTCTCTATTAGTATGCTGGTAGAGCCTTTCATCTGTTTTTCTGCGGAGTTTTTAGCTTCTGAAAAGCTTTGACCACTCATAACGCCTTGTACCACAAAGCTCATTTTTTTATCGTCATCTAATATGTGGAATGCCAACCATCGTATTAGAAACTGAATTATGCTTTCCGTTATATCCTGCCATATCCTATCTGAAGCATCTTCTTTGATCTTCATAACATTGGGTAGAAATGATGAATGGCTTAAACTGTGGGAGTTAATCCATGCGTCTTCTGGGAAGTATTCGTTCCAGATCTTCTCTTCTTCAGTAAAATGATAAGACGCATAGTCAGCTAGTTTTTTGAATACAGCAGAGACTTCCACCGGGTTATCGTAGACAAGAGTATTAGCGAGTTGATTTAGTATTGAAACAAGCTCTTTATGCTGATCGTCAATAGCTTCTATTCCGGTTTCAAAGTTGCGATTCCATGGAAAAACCACAATATCTTTATATGACATTATTGATCCAAATTCGTTGAGCGTTTCTTACAGAAGTTTTGCTTCCACACTATATGCTGGGAGTTTATCCGAACCATAAACTAAATCAAATACATATTAAGTCTATCCTATTGATAATCATATAGTTAAAGAGGCTATAAATTATCTATCGGAAACAACTTTTCCTCCTCCTCGCTCACCATTTAACAAGATCAAATCAAGAAACTTGAAAAAACTTAAAAGGAAACTTAAAAGGAAACTTAAAAGGACAGGCACTTTAAAATATATGTAAATCAAATTGTTATAGATAAAAATCTTCATTTCTTACATGCTGAGTTAGTAAGTTAACGGATAACGCTAATCGATTCCTCTTATCAGCTTTATAAGCCATTAGGTCGTGATCATCCAAGTATCTACTTAACTTTTCACCTTCGTATTCTCACCAAAAAATCCAACTTAAACCTGAAAAACACAGCTAACGTCCAGAATGTGGATTTTAAAGTGTTAAGCACAAACAGAGCTACCAACTCATTTAGATAGAACAAAAAAGTATTATGAAATCGAATTAATAAAGCTTATACTTTATTAGTAAATGCTTATTTAGAAAAATATCAATTAATTTACTATTTATGGAGCCCTGGCCATCCTCTTCTATGTATTGGATGGTTGATTCAAAAGGAACTTGAAAATGACGTTAACAAGAAGAACATTACTAAAATCTGCTGCTGGGATAGGTGTACTAGGAGCGATTGGTCTCTCTTACAATCAACTTAATAAAGTTGATACCAAAGCTAATATTGTCATCGTTGGCGGAGGAGCTGCAGGTATTGGTGTTGCCAATATGCTCTCTCGATACCTCGACGGTGCAAAAATCACCGTTATCGAGCCGAGATCATTTCATTGGTATCAACCGGGTCAAACTCTTTTACTGGCAGGTGCATATACCACTGAAAATGATGTAGTAAGCCCAATAGATAAATACATTGATAAAAATATCATTCTAAAACAGGATAAAGTATCTGAGTTACTTCCTGACTCAAATACGGTAAAAACCGAAAGCGGTGAGTCTATCCAATATGACTATTTGATCGTCTCAACTGGGTTGGAGTTACGCTACGATCTTATTGAAGGCCTAGATACCAATGAGATTGGACGAAATAACATAGCAAGTATTTACTATAGTCCAGAAGCAGGTATCGCAAGCTTTAAGCAAGCACAGCAATTTGTTGAAAACTCAGCAAACGGTAATGCACTATTTACACGGCCTCAAGGTGCGATGAAGTGTGCAGGGGCACCAATGAAAGCAACAAACTTAGTGGAGTTTTTTGCCCAAGAGTCCGGTAACAGATCCAACTTCAATTTCCAGTACTTTACTTCTGAAGCGCAACTATTCTCAGTTAAACCATTTGATCAAAAGCTAAAAGAAGTTTGGAAAAAACGTGATATTTCAGCCAACTATGAACATGTGTTAACCGCAGTTGATAGCAGTGCTAAAACAGCAACATTTAAGACAAAAGATGGCTTAAATAAAACACACGACTGGGATTTCATTCATGTGGTTCCACCGATGACACCACCAAAAGTGGTTCGTGACTCAGCATTAGCGGACTCTTCGTCATACAAAGGCTACATGGAAGTGGATAAGTACACTTTGCAACACAAGCGCTACAGTAATGTGTTTGGCATCGGAGATTGTGTTGGCACGCCTATAGGTAAAACAGCGGCCTCAGTAAAATCGCAAATCCCAGTGGTTACAGAAAATCTTTGTTCGATATTAGAGGGACGAGAGCCAAGTGCTAAATGGGGCGGCTATACATCATGCCCAATGATATTGGATGTAGGCCACGCTATGCTTTGGGAATTTGATTACACCATGCAACCAATGACGGCTCTACCATTCCATGTGGTTGATCCTCTTGCCGAAAGTGAATTGGCTTGGCGAATGGAAGAAACCTTACTACGTCCGGTATACGACGTCATGTTACATGGGTATACACCTATTTAAGACTGTGACCTTCACTCACGTCCATTACTTCCCTTAATTCAGGTAATGGACGTTTTATCTAATTATTAGACGGTTAGAGATGATTATCTCCTCTAACCGTCTAATAATTAACGTTGACAATTTAAAGAGGACATAAAGGACATAAAGAGGACACACACTTAAATATTTGTCCAACGAACAGGCAAGCTATCGACTTGTACATTTTTCCTAAATTAATTGTTAGTCTACAACTCTTAAAGAAGCCATAATTTTATTACCAATACTTACCCACGGATCAGACAGTTCGACTGTTGTATTAAATGAAACGATCAAAAATCGACCACTAACAGACGTGCCATATATAATATTATGAATTTTTGTGTCTATAGCTGGAGTAACCAACTCCAGAACCATGAAGCCATGGCCGTTTTGCTCGATAATTTCGTCCCTAATCCATGTAGCTGACGGATATATATTGTGGAAACTCTTTGATACTTCTTCATAAACTGCTTTCAAATCTGATGGCCGCATAGCAGAACCAGTATGATTAAACACAACAGATACACTACCTGTTTCGTCGCTTAGAGCTTCTGTCGGTCTTCTACTACTAGGGAATTTAAGGTTTAGCATCTCTGTTGACATCGGAGCAAACTTCTTAGGCACTTGAAGAACAACCTTGCCATTTAGTGCTTCAAACTCAACAAGCTCCACCGCAAATGAAGCTGCACTACTCATAAATAGAGCAAAAACAATTAGTACTTTTTTCATCATATTTCCTCTAAGCCATATTGTTCTAATATTTTATTCTGTAAGAAACGCTCCAATGGCGACCTCTCAAGATCTCATATCAATATAATAAAACCTACTGATATTCCAATTCAATGAAACGAATTAAAACCTAATATAACAAAGAGTTAACTAATACGACACTGATTTTTAGATCATACACCTTAGCAATCGTTCAAGAATCGTTCAAGAGAATCGTTCAAGGACACACACTTCAAAAAAACGTAAGGAAATCATTCGAGGACACACACTTCAAGAAACGTAAATGCATATGAAATGTGCTGGCATTGGTATCAATTATATTGCATAGGCTAAATCTATATCATTTGGTTATTGGCGGGTTGTTTTGTCAGGAAATTTGATATGGTGTAGCAGATAAATAGGAATTTCAGTGCACTCCAAAGCACTTTTATAGTAAAAGGAATGGAATGTGTTTTGAGGTTAAGGTGAATGTGAATATTCTCACTTATTCCGGTTGATAAACTTGCATCTTTTTCTTGTTCAAAGCGGTCTTCGCTTTTTCAATGCAGATATAATTCCCAATTGCAGAAGAACGTGTTTTTTCTAGTGCTGAGCATATCGTTATCCAGCGTGTTTGACTGAAGTTCAAACGTGTCAAAATCGGAGGAAAGCTTTTATCTAAATTGGCCTTCCCTTCTCGAATTATGCGAGCGCTCCAGTCAACTAGTTCAATGTAATCCATCAGCCTAAGTGGAATACCTTCTTCATCTTCTCTAGGTGAACTACCCACAAATGGATGCAAGCAAGGAGCAGTAAAAACGTTGTTATTAAGCGCATTAATTCTAGCTTTTATTGAGGTGAACTCTGAGGTTTCGGGTGTTTTAGCGACACCTGCGCGAATAGGATTTAGATCAACATACACCATCGCAGCCGCAAGCGCTTTTTCATCTAGTAACGCCTGACTTTTAAATCGACTTTCCCAAAAATGTCCAGTACAACTGTCTTCTCGGTTAGCTCTGCACGCAATATCGTAATTGAGCTCTTTCATAAACCAGCTCAAACTCCACAGTCTTTCTCTCCACACTTCAATAAGTTCAGCGCATTTAACTTCCTCTACTTGACTCGTTAACTGTTTGTTTAACCAACGCTGGATAATAGCAGGCAATTTATGCTCACGACTCCAATGTTCAACCACTTCATGCGGCGACAGAGTCACGGCTTTATCTTTGTTAATATGCAGAACTAAATGATAGTGACTGCTCATTATGGCGTAGGCACAAACATCAATACAGTAGACTTGGGTAAGAGCATAAATTTTTTGCTCAATCCAGCCTCTACGATGTTCATAACTGATGTTGGTTAACTCATCTTCACCACACAAAAAACTGCGTCTTACGCAACGAGAAACGCAATGGTAGTAAGAGGTAGCGTCAACGGAGATGAGTTGTCTTCTTGCAGTTGTCAAAGTGAAATCCGCTATAATCATTAATTGACGTTAACCTATCAATGATTGCTCAGTTGAACTGCCGCTCAATAGACAATTTCGACAAAATCAAACTTATTTCATACTTATGGTGTGTGTCCTTGATCCTTTCGTGTGTGTCCTTGCTTTTGATGGTGTGTGTCCTTGATCTTTTCACTTAAGATCTTCTTGATAAGCTTTTAAACTTTCATTAATGACACGCTCAATATCCCCTGAATTTTGCATATCTAGTATTATTTGATTGAATTTATTAACAAAATCATTTTTGTATGGATACATATCAAGGTTTTCATTCGTAAACCCTAAGTACCCTCTTTGGTGATTAACAATTGGTCCCATAAATATATTCTCTGCAAGCGTCTTGTATTCTAAAGAGGCTTTGAGATAGTTCAGTTCTACCTCAAGGGCACTAGCTTCATCTACATAACAATCAATACGGCCATTGCCAACCATCAACATCAAGTTGTGATTACTGTCTTGTAGCTCTATAACCTTAATCTTCTTTTGTTCAATAGCTTCCTGAAAACTTTCGCCGCCAATTAGATAACCTAAACTTCTACCAATTGAAGCGCCGTAAAAGTCTTCTGGCCAACGTTCTCTAGATTTGCCAAAAAAGTCTTTATGACAAACTAATCGAGTCTTTTCTTCCAAAATAGGAACGGAGTACGACATATAAGGTCTTGTTTTGGGATGATAATAAGGGGGAAATAGTGCAAATGCCTTACCATACTTAAGAATGTGTAATCCTCTTTTCCACGGGACAGGCACTATCTTTATGTCATAGCCATCCATTCTATCAAAGGCGTTTCTTAAAATGGTGGGATAAATACCAACAAATCTACCATCTTGTTGCCATGAAAAAGGAGGGTAATAACCGTCACCATAAACTGTAACGGAGATATCCTCCTTTGCTTGTAAGCTAAATGAGAGAAAAAGTACCAATACAGCCCGAGTTAACGTTATTTTTATGTTCGTCATCAGCTTCAATAGAAACGTAGTATTAACTCAAGTCTAGTCTCTAAATGGCTTTTCTACACGCTATTAACTAACCAATTTGTTAATTGGATTACTGAAGCTCTTCGCCTTTGCCCACTACACTATCCACTTCGTAAAAATTGCTCTTTCGAGCTGATCTCATTCGGTGTGTGTCCCCGTTAAATTCCGATCTATTCCATCCAATTTGGTGTGTGTCCCCGTTCACATTCCGGTGTGTGTCCCCGTTCAATTAACGGAAACATAAATCAGACCAGCGCGCTAAGCCTGCGGTAACGGATCCAAAGTAATCGCCACTGACGATTGGAATGTCGGGAAACACTGCTTTAATTGATTGTCTTAGCATTGGTGAGCGAGCAGAGCCGCCGGTTAAATAGACAACATCCGGTTTTGTGGCTGCTTGTCGCTGAATATCATTAATAAGCGCTCGTATTTTATTGAAAGGGGCTTCAACTGCTTCGGCCATCTGCTGCTGTGTCACACCAACATTAATCTGTTCTTTCAGTAGATCTAATGTTGCTTCATGGCTAATCTCACTTCCCAAGGCAATCTTTGTTTTTTCAGCTTGTTGAACAATACTATGGCCGAGCGTGCCTTGGTGAACATAAGCTAACCGAGCAAGCTTTTCTGCATTTACCGCGTTTTTCTGTAACTCTTTTATCTGCTTTAGATTATCAAGATTGTAAAAGTCTCTCTGCGCGACAACATCATTGATTGCGATACAGTTCCAAAACGGAGGAATGGGTACAGGTAAGCCTGATAATTGCAAAGTTCCTAATCCAAACTCCGGCATAAACCTCTTAAAAGCGATGGCGATATCCAAGTCGTTGCCACCGGTAGATCGTCCACGGTGAGCCAGTAATGAGTCTGCTCGTTCCGTTCTGTTCCGCCAGCTCGGCCCCATACGAATTAAAGAACAGTCCGACGTACCACCACCAATATCGATGACTAAAACCATTTTGTCTGATGTCAGCGTCGACTCATATTCAAAACCCGCCGCGACAGGCTCATATTGAAACTCAACATGCTTAAACCCTGCCCGCTTAGCCGCTCTCGTCATTATGTTAATTGCCTGCTGGTTAGATTTCTCTCCGCCTCGGCTATGGTAGTTTATTGGTCTGCCAATCATGACATCGGTGGCAGGTGCATCTAAGATATGTTCTGTTTTCTGCTTGATATTAGCCATCATGGCGCAAACAAGATCTTCAAAGAACGAGATTTGCATGTCTCGTAAGCCTAATGTGCCGAGAAACGACTTTGGTGACTTAACAAAGTAGACAAACTTGGGGTCTTCCAGATAGTTCTCAAGGGCTGATTGACCAAAGTGAACATCATCAGCGAGTATCTTTAGCCCCTCTTCACGGTTGGTTTTAATCGCTCTACGAAGAAGAGTTTCACCATTCTCATCTAAAGGGGATATTCCCAAGCTTCGAAATAGATACTCAGAGATCGCTTCTGCACTTGGAGCGCTGAGGGTAGAAGGGACATAGAAATCACTGCCAGACAGCGGAAGCAAGTGCATTTTATTGTCAAAATAACGCGCAACCGAACAGTTTGCAGTACCAAAATCAAAACCAATAGACATATGTAAACCTTATTGCGGTCAGCGACAAAACCGTGCAGTTTAAAGATTTTGTTAGTACTTTTGAAGTCACTCTTTCTTCTCTTGAATATATAGGTCATGTTAATCTGATAGAGCTAGATAGAAACAACCACTTTGCCCCTTGAATGACCGCTTTGAATGTGAGAATGCGCAGCTATTACTTGAGCTTTCTCATACACTTTTTCTATATGAGGGCATAGCTCACCACTGTCGACTAAACTTGCTAAATAACTCAGATCGCTAGATATAGAGCGTACAACCACAAGTCGCGATTTTTTATTTAGTTTCATCCGAGCAAGAAATTCATAAATAAGAGATTGATTGGAAGGAAGCGTGGTTATAAAGATACCATCTTTGCGCAATTGCTTTGCAAAATCTCCGGCCTTAAACCTACCTGCGGCATCAAATATAACATCATACTGCTGATCGATTTTAGAGGGGTGATTAATGGTATAGTCGTGTACGCTATCAGCCCCTAGTGACGACACAAAATCGATATTTCGAGTACTACACAGTCCATGCACTTCTGCTGCAAAATGTTTTGCCAGTTGAATAGCAAAGTGACCCACACCGCCGCTTGCTCCGGTAATGAGCACTTTTTTACCAGAGCTTATTTTAGCGACATCTCGAAGCGCTTGTAGAGCGGTTTGCCCTGCTAATGGAATAGACGAAGCCTCTACAAGTGGTATTGCTACCGGAGCATAGGCAGCTTCTGTTTCTTTAAGTTCGGTATAGCGACTTAACACGCCACCAGAAAAATGATTGGTCATGCCGTAGACAGAGTCGCCTATATTGAAGCGAGTGACATTCTCTCCCACTTGTACAACCGTGCCCGATAGATCCATACCCGTTATTCTAGGTAGCGGTTCACGCGCCAATGTTTTACTAAATTTTCCCTTACGTAATAAAGCATCTTTCGGATTGATGCTGCTGGCGGCAACTTTTATGATCAAAGAATTGGGACCGCAACTCGGTTCGGGCCAATCCTCAACCCACTCTAATACCTCTTCTTTGCCAAATTGTCTGTATATACACGCTTCCAATGACGGCTCCTTCAACGAATGGAAAATTACGAACACTGGTCGAGTATAGCAACAGATTCTGTCTGTCTTTCATTGGTTGCTGAATTTTAAAGATGTACAGCGTAGTTATAACAATGGTTTGCTATAAAGCAACACGATAACCATGAGAGGGAATGCCATTCATTCGATTGTCTTTCTTGAACTGAACCTGTTGATGCCGCTCTGGATCCTGCAGCCTGAGGTCACTTGAGTATATCTGTCCAAATTAGCAGCAGATAGACGTTTATTTCTCACCTTCAGAGCCGACTATGTTTATGCTGATACATAATCTTATCTGCCATATCTATGGCTTCTCTTAAATGACCGGTATGTTCAACGCTTCCCCAGCTCCAATTAAGATACGGGTATTTCTCACCAAACACTTCTGTGAACTTATCTTCCAGCAAGCCAATTCTATGCATAACACTGGTTTTCGACACAAGATCTTCACAGATCACCAAAAACTCGTCCCCTCCCACTCGTGCAATAAAATCACGTTTACGGAATGTGTCGACCAAGATACGAGAAAAACTCTTAAGAGCTCGATCTCCCTTTATGTGGCCATTCTCATCGTTAATTTGCTTAAAACGATCCAGATCAATAGCAATCACCACACCAGAAAACTCAGGGTTACCTTCTAACTTTTCAACCAATGCTCTTTGGTTTCGAAGCCCTGTTAAGCCACAGGTCAAACTCTTCTGTTTGTACAATTTGGCACTAACATGAAGCTTAGTGACATCAAATCCTGTGGTAAAAATAAATTCCCCGTCATCTACCTGTTGCTTAAACTTAATGATCTCAAAAAACTGATCACCTTTGTGACCAGCAAATTTAAGTATTTTAGGTAAACATTCACCCAAAGATAAGAAACGTAAACTTTCATCATGGCAAGAGTTCAACATCTCTGCGACATTATCTGGTACCTCTTTGGCAAATTCAGGGGCAGTTTTACCCAAAGGATTCGCATCCGTATACTCGGCTATCCACTCCATAAAGTTCTCATTAATAAAAACGAAACGATGCTGTTCATCGCGAATACTTAGAAAGCCAGGGAAGGACTCAAAAAAGTGTCTCTGAAGTTGTTCACTAATTTCCATTGAATACTCTGATTTACTCATCTTTTTGATCACTAAACCAATGCACTAATTAATGCATTCTCTACAAAACGGCGTATTAGACACGGGCATTTACAATGTTTCAATGATTATATTTACCAAGTTGTCTCACTTTTGTTATATTTTTCTGTTTATTTTCTTAAAAACCTCGTTCACATATAATATTTAAGTGATTTAAACACAAAAAATAACATTACCTTAAAGATTTACAAACAAAACAGAAGAAATACTAAGCAGCCAACCAACTGCCGCTCGAAAAAAGTCTAATAAAGTGAACACGAGAGCCTGTTAACTCAAAAGAGAAAATAAAAACCAATTGATATGAATAATTTATCTTAATAAACATAATTATAAAATCAAAGAATACAATTTAGCTTTATCCATATTATTAAAACTCTCTAAATAAAATAAAAAACAACTTATAAAACATAGAACTAAGTTACTACACAACTATAGTTATCTATTCTTTCTCATTATTGTATTTTTAATTATTAAATATGCTATTGAGATAGACACCAAGCTATATGAAAGTCTCCACCTATGGGGCGTTCATAAAATCATTTACCCCACCTATTAAATAAAACAATTAAATCAGTATTAGTTAATTAAATAACAATTTACTTAATACTAATTTATATTAATAGAGGAGTATTATACTTGTGTCTATAAAGATAAATAAAATATACCTATCACCACTGTGTTTAATATCGTCATTCTCACTCTACTCTCTCCCTTTATATGCCGCTCAAGACGCTGAAATTGGAGCTAAGCTGGGCTATCACATCTATGACAATCAACTTAGTTCTCCAGATTCGTGGGCCGCTGGAATATATACGCAAATAGGACTCACACCACGATGGGGAGCAGAGCTTAGTTTATATCAATTGGGCAAAACAAAAGAGAGAAATAAAGGTGGCCTAAGCGGTGGCTTTACCGTAGCAGATAGCTCTGTTCGATATAACTGGCTAACCAACAATCAAGATGAGTTTTTCGTGAAAGCAGGTCCCGCCTTTTGGCTCGGAAAAAACAATAATAGTTATGATACTGGCGTTGCCCCTCTGGTTGGTGTGGGGTACGAACATACATTAAATGATTACTGGAAATCTCGAATCGAATACCAGTTTATTGATGGTCTAGGTACAGAAAAAATCCACCACACTGATTCCCACCTTATTTCTCTAGGTCTTAGTTGGCGGGCAACCAATACAAAAGGAGATGCTGTTACCTTACGCCCGGCGACCAACATCATATCCGATCCGGTACCAGCAACCGCTTTATCTCCTTCAGAGCCAGATCCCAGTTCCGTTTCCGAATCAATAATGGCTCAAGAGAATAAAGAGACTCTCATTATTCAAACCACTCACTACTTCGATATCGCGTCTGATCAAGTCGCAACGGATTATCGTTTAGAAAGTTTATTTGAACGCTACCCAAACTGTTTGCCCACTAGTGCGAAATATCAAGGGTTTGCAGACAATACCGGCTCTCGTCAGTTCAATCTGGACTTATCTCATACCCGTGCTGAAAACAAAGCACAATCCATAAGAGAACGCTTTGCATCTGAATTTGCAGAAGAGATTCAGTGGTATGGCAATCAACATTTCGATGAAACAGATCCAATGATTCCAGACATTCAATATCGACGAGTCGATGTGGAGCTAACCATGCAGTGCGAATCAGATCATTCACAAAATGATGCAGCTAAGGACGAACGCTTATGAAAACTCAAATAAACCATTTACCTTTGTTGTTCTTTGTTACCGCCTTTCTCATTGGATGCAACGGAAAAAGTGGATTTTTAAGTGCTGAAAACACAGACTCTTTACCGGTTATAGACATCTCCAATGCCAGTTTAACCAAAGAGGGGGCTTTTTATGGTGTAAACGCCACCGGCTCGCTAAAAGCAAAAGCTCAGTGCGAGGGCTGTATTGATCAAAACTTTCAATATCGTTGGATTATTGATGTAAACGAAGACGGTGTTTATGACGAATCCAACAACCCAAGTAATCCCGATATTGTTCAACCTTCCGCCAATCTCAACTGGGACAAACGCTACTACGCTAAGAACCTTAAGCTGGTTGCACAGCATGCTCAAATTAATGGATCGTTGGTGAAGTATTACTTTCCCGATGTATTACTGAAGGATGCTTACCTTGAAAATGAGATGGTATCTGCGGTTCTCATGTCGAATGGGAAAGTAATCAGTTGGGGTGAAGCAAGTATCAGCCAACAACCCGAATTGACTCAAACCAAGCTAGCTTCAGGTGTAACTGACATTGTCTCAACAATACGCTCTTTTGCGGCTCTAAAAGATGATGGTAGTGTTGTCACTTGGGGAATTCAAACTTGGGGAGTAATTCAAACTGAAGAGCTGAAGGAAAAACTCGCTTCAGGTGTTGTCTCAATACATGGGGGAAATGAGGCTTTTGTCGCGATAAAAGAGGACGGTAGTGCGGTCACTTGGGGGAAGAATACATATAATAGCCAAGATGTAGCTGAAGAGCTAAAGTCCGGTGTGGTTAGTATAACGACAGCGACTTCTATTTACGATGGGGATTTTTTTGTTGCGTTAAAAGATGACGGGAAAGTGATTATTTGGGGAGAAGGAAGAACAGGCAACTCACGAGATGAAACGGGATGGGCTTCTGGCTTACAGTACAAAGCGTTTAATATTGATTTGGACAATGTAAAAGCCAAAAGTGTTCACACTTCTATGGGTAACGGTGACAACATTGATATTGCAGTAATAACAGAGAAGAACGAGCATTACGAAGAAAATGCCGTTGTCACTTGGTCAGGCAGAAGCGGATTAGGAGCCGGTGTGTCTAAAAATCTTCCTCGTCACCCCACAGCGGATGAAAAACTAAGATCGGGGGTAGTAGACATAGTTGGTGGATATAACGCATTTGCTGCTTTAACAAAAGAAGGGAAGGTTGTTACTTGGGGTTTTCCTACAACTGACTTAAGTTATACCATCCCCACCGATGAAGAGCTTTCCAATATAACCAAGGTTTATACAAATACCAGCTCCTTCGCTGCTTTACAAGAAGGAGGGAGCGTTATCACTTGGGGAAAACGTAGTCTTGGTGGAGATTCGAGTAGTGTCGATTTAAGCTCCGACGTAGTAGCCATTTATCCGGCCAGTAAGACTTTTGGTTACACCGCATTAAAAAGTGATGGTAGCGCAGTAACTTGGGGAATGTCTAGCAGCAGCAATGTCATCATGCCAGGAGAGGTGGATTTATCCGGTATTGAACATGTTTATCATAACGAAACAGCCTATGCGGCTATAAAAGAAGATGGCAGTGTGGTTACTTGGGGATATCGTGATAATGGAGGAGATTCAAATAGTGTAAGTCAGGAACTAAGTTCTAACGTTATGAAAATTTTCCCCGCTTATAGTGGGTTTATCGCGATAAAAAATAATGGCCTCATCGTTTATTGGGGAAAATTATCTCCTGTAGGTCCGAGTAGGCCATCATTCGAAGATGAAATGAGATACTACCTAAATAACCCTGTGAATGAGATGGAAGAGAGTGATACCCCTGAATTGATCTCTTCCATTGACACCCAGTAACTAAACTAGAAGCAATACGAAATATTCCATATCAATGAAGCACAAATAAGACATCTTGTTTTAAGATGTCTTATTTGATGTCAAGATTTCTTATATAAGATCAAAACACTCAAAAATGAATATTTTTAATCACTAACGCACAGCCCATTACCAACAAAAAGCAGTGCACAATACGGTGATAATCAATCTTATATTTCTGCATAAAGTGATACGCCACCATTCCACCCGCTAAACCTATGACAAAAGCAGGCATAGCAGACATAACCAGTGACACTACTTGCTCCGTTATTAACCCTTCATTCCAAAAACTGATGTTGGCGCCAATCATCTGCAACATAAAGAAAAATGCCAATGTTGATTTTACTTGGTCGGCACTCCACGGCTGCATCGAGGTGTAAGCAATCACCGGAGGACCCGACTCACCAACACTGGCTCCCAATATACCGGAAGTAAACCCAGCACCAACCGTGACGGGAATAGAGGTTTCGCGGAACAAAGGCTTAGAAGAACGTAGCGAATGTATGCTAGAAACGACCAACACCAATCCCATAGTGAGCAAGATATAATGAGGAGGTAGGCTGGCCAAAAGCTTAGCCCCTACAAAAGAGGCGGGAACAGAACCTGCAAACAGAATTAACCCTGTTTTATGTTGAATATGAGGACGCATTTTCCACACAATAGGTAACGTAACAAGCCAACCAAAAATACCCGCTATAGGTACCGCTGTTTGAGCGCCAACAAGAAGTGAGAGTAGCGGCACCGAAACTAATGCAGAGCCAAACCCCGTTAAGCCTTGGGTGAATCCCGCCAATGCAATAATCATCGACACTAATATAATGGAGGTGTCCATCTTTCGTCCTAAAAAAGGCGATATCTCGCTCTGTGGTTAAAATCACCCAATATGGATATGAAACAAATCCATTATTAAGCCTAAAAAATATAGCGACACTATAAACCTAATCAACAAAATTACCACCAATCATGTCACATTATGTTGATTTTTGTTTATTTGATTTCACTTTGTGACAGCAATCTCAGATGTAATTTAGCGAGTTCGTATAATGACAACATGAAGACTAAGCCCTATAAATTTAGGCTTACAACACCGATTTAAGTTATATAGAGCGCTTGGAAGATTTCCTGTTCTCACCAATACTCACAATGGCCGACTTTAAATTTAAATTTTCGCCGTCCAAGTCCGATATGTCGCTTTATGTACAAAAACACAACTAAGCAAATGGTGTCGAAAAAAGTACGTTAATCAACACTACTAACAAAATAACAATAAAACAGCAGACACCGCCGCTCCTCCCCCGCTTCTAAGGTCTCAGTGCCAGCATTCATTCCGGAGGATATGACAGAAGCGAAAGTCTCTCCTTAACCATTTGATTTAGCAAAGAATTCTATTTTAAAAATTAAGAGGTAAACCATGGATAATTTCCAGCTAGAAAACGAGAGTTTGTTTGAAACAACAGACTGTCATACGTTAGCTTGTGGGGTGGATAAGTTTGATAAAGTCTACGGCTTGGGTTATCAAGTCGGTCACGAAGATTGGTCCCCTTACCCTAGAGTCAACAAGCTACGCCAAGCTTTTCTAGATAGACCTTATAATATTGATGTGGAGAGATTACGCTTAGTCACTCAAGCCTATAAAGATCACGAAACCACACCTCGCATTCTTCAGTGCGCATACGCATTTGAGAACATTCTACTCAACACCACCCTGCACATTTATGATAACGACCTTATTTTGGGGGAGATCGCAGCCCCCGCTAAGGCTTCTCCTATTTATCCTGAATTTTCAGTGGATTGGATCATTGACGAAATTCTCAACTCGCCATTTGAAGAGCGATCTAATGATCAGTTCTACATTCGAAATGAAGAGGAACGAGCAGAGATTCTTCAACTTTGTGAATACTGGAAAGGCAAAAGCGCTAACGAGTTCATAACTGCACACCTAGATGACGACCAAAAGAAAGGCTCGCATATGGGTGAAAAAGTGTTCCAAACCAACAATTACCATTTTGCTGGTATTGGGCATTTTGCCATGGACTTTAACAAACTAATGACGCTTGGCTATGACGGTGTATTACAGCAAGCACAGCAGCATCTCGCAAAGTTATCGAAACAAGATCCCGATTTTGGTGAAAAACGAGACTACTACAACGCCACCATCATCACCTTGCAAGCCGCGAAAAGCTATATTGCCCGCTATGCACAACTCGCCAAAGAGATGGCAGAAAATGAAAAAGACGCCAATAGAAAGAACGAGCTGCTCACCATGTCGGCCAACTGTCAGCAAATTGCAGGTGGTGTACCTCAGAGCTTTTGGCAGGCATTGCAGTTGTTTAACTTTGCCATCACTCTTACTCAAATAGAGGGGAATGGTCACTCTATCTCTTATGGTCGAATGGATCAGTGGCTCTTTCCGTTTTATGACCAAGAGATAAAACAACACGCAACCCCAAAAACCTTTCTACTAGAACTTATTGAAGTTCTGTATGTAAAAATGAACAACCCAACAAAGCTGAAAGACAAAGGCACGGTCAAGGTTCGTAACGGCCGTGGTTTTGGTGGCGAAAGCCTCACTATTGGTGGAGTGGATGAACAAGGTAATGACGCCACCAATGACCTTACAATGCTGATGTTAGAAGCCTCTGTTCATACTCGAATGATGAACCCTTGGGTCTGTTTACGCTTGCATGAAAACAGCCCGTATGAGTTAAAAATTAAAACCATTGAGTGCATTCGCGCCGGTTATGGTCACCCTAAATTGTTTAATGACGGACCAGCTATTAAAGCAATGCAAGGAAAGGGAGTCACCCTAGAAGAAGCCAGAAATTATGCCGTCGTCGGTTGCGTTGAACCCTCCATACCGGGAAAAGAGCATGGCTGGCTTGATGCAGGTTACGTAAATACCGCAAAAATGATGGAAATGGTCATCAACGGCGGTCGGATCTTAGCCGGCCCCAATGCAGGCCAACAGTTAGGCCCGAACACGGGTAGTTTAGAAACCTATAACACTTTTGAAGAGGTGTTAGAAAGCGTTGATAAACAGTTTGCTTACTGGTGCGATCAATTGTGTAGCTGCTTAAATATTACCGATAAAATTCATCGCATGATCAAACCGACGCCCTACATCTCTGCATTTTTTGAAGGCTGTATAGAGTCAGGAAAAGACATGACGTATGGAGGGGCCAAGTACAACGGCACCGCTCCTCAAGCTGCGGGGATAGCAACGTGTGCTGACTCATTAGCTACCATCAAAAAGTTGATGTTTGATGACAAAAAATATAGCGGCAAAGCGCTGTTAGACGCCGTTAAAAACAACTGGGAAGACAACGATAAACTCTACGCACTGGTCAACAGTTCAAAAATCCCTCATTACGGTAACGACATTGATGAAGCAGACCAACTGTTTAGCTTCATGTTTGAGTGTTACTGCCGTCATATAAAGGGACGTAAAAACCCTAGAGGCGGTAAGTTCAGTCCCGGAGTGTATACCGTTAATGCCAATGTAGGCATGGGGCTATATACCAACGCTTCACTGGATGGCAGGAAAAACCAAGAACCCATTTCAGACAATATGGGACCGGTTCATACCGCTGGAGGCTCGCATGATATTTGTGGCCCAACCGCCATCATTAACTCTGTCACCAAAGTCGATCATAGCCTTGCCACTAACGGCACCTTATTAAACTTAAGATTCCCGGAAGATGCGGTTTCTGGTGTTGAAGGACGAGATATCTTAGTCAGCTTTATCGATGAATACATCGCTAAGCAAGGTATGCACGTTCAGTTCAATATTATGAGCTCAGAGAAAATGAAAGCTGCGCAAAAGAACCCTGACATGTACAAAGATATGCTGGTGCGCGTTGCGGGATACAGTGCTTACTTTGTTGAACTAGGTAAACCATTGCAAGATGACCTGATTCAACGAACGGAATTAAGGTTTTAACCGTACTGGTGGGCAGATTTCTGCCCACCGATTCTTCTCAACTCTTCAACATTACAACATTGAGGTTGAACGTGGCAGCCCAAGCAACGGTTCTAAATATTCAACGATTCACTTTACATGATGGGCCCGGCATTCGTACTGAGTTCTTCTTAAAAGGCTGTCCACTACGGTGTGATTGGTGCGGGAACCCTGAAAGCTTTAACAGGCAGATTGAGGTTGGTGTCTATCACAACAAATGCATCACCGCAGATAAATGTGGCTCATGCATCGATGTCTGTCCCGATAACACTATGCTTATTTTCTCAGATTCCAGTTTGCAAAAAATAGATCGAGATACGTGCACACATTGCCTCATCTGTTCCGATGAATGCCCTTCTGAAGCCATTAAACAGTGGGGGCAATCTATGTCAGTGGACGAATGTATGAAGATCATTTTGAAAGACAAAGGATTTTACCAACGATCGGGCGGAGGAGTAACCGTGTCCGGCGGCGAACCCTTGCTTCAAAGTGACTTTGTTTTAGCACTTTTTAAAGCGTGCAAACAAGAAGGTATTCACACTTGCCTAGAATCAAGCTTGTACTCCAACTGGCAACAAATCGATAAGCTACTCCCTTATACGGATCTATTTATTGCTGACATAAAGCTCATGAACAGTGAACAGCATAAACTACACACAGGGGTAGATAACCACAAAATATTGCAAAACCTAATACAGCTTTCTGCTACCGGCAAAGAGCTTATATTAAGAATTCCCGTTATCCCATCGATCAACGATAACTCAGCCAATATGGAAGCAACGGCAAACTTTATTCTCGATGAACTTGATGGAAAGGTGAAAACCTTACAACTGCTGAGCTTTATGCGTCTTGGTGAGGAAAAGTACCAATCGCTGGCTATGCCCTACCCGATGAAAGATCTCGACTTTGATAGAGTGGAGTTTCAACAGCGAGTTAATGGCATCGCAAACTATTTTAATGGCCGAGGTATACACTGTTTAGTGGGCACCAAAGAAAAAACAGCCCCCGAGATATAAGGCAATAAAATAAACAAGTCCAATCGGTTAGGGGCATCAAAACGCTCCTAACCTCTACTAAATATGAGTTAAATCACTCAGCGGCCAAACCCATGACCGCTCAGCGACCGCTTAGCTAGGCGAACATCTCATCAATTACCGCCAAAATAGCCAAGCATCCTCATAATAAAATGACAAACCGGTTTGCCCTGAATGGTAATCCACTCATAGGACTCTATTTCTAACCGGGTGTTTGGTGGAAAGTTGACTTCGAACGTATCAGGGTTCAACGAAAATGCCGTTATATCCGCCCCTCCCGGCCACACATCATATCCTTCAGGTGGTTTACAGGTTACCAGCACTCCTCGTTGCCACACCTTGGCGCCTTCCAGATCATTTGAGAAGCTCCATGGTGTTTTCAAGGTGATGATAGAGCCGGGTTGTAACATGTTCCCCAGCGCATCTTTAAATGGATAGATGAGAGGCTCACTTGTGGGCCCCGCATTCCCAGCAAACTCAACAAGTGAAGGTGCAAAATTATCTAATGTGTTACCCGATATTGCCATCCCGCCGCGATAAAGCTGTGGATACTCACTTGAAGAGACTTTTGGTAACCGAATCAAAGCATTTATCTGCAGAGTGGTTTCCGCCAATGCGTATTGTTGAACTTGGTCAGCAACAGTGCCAAGTTGCTGACGAACATCTTGCTCTGAGGTCGCAGGCTTCATCATAAACATGTTCATAAAATCGGCATCACGAGCAGTACAATCTGTATAACAACATTGCCAAATTGTTTTTGCCATAGAGTCCAGATCCAGAGGAAGGTCAGCAATGCCACTGTAAGCAAACTGATTAAAGGCATCCATACGAATAAAGCTCGGGCTGGTCCAGTCATATAAACACATAGCGTAGTTAAAACCGTTCGCATCACCTGGATAGTACTGCTCTGCCAACTGTTGTAACTGTTCAATCGATTTGGTCGTGCCTGAGGGTGGGTTTTGATAGGGAACGATTTTGTGCTCCATCATCTCATCAAACAATGCCAGCACCTCTGGCGTCACCGCTGGAATAGCATGCAGTTTTCCAGATACGTGATTATCTTGCCCGGTTGCGATAAAAGTACCATCTAGCTCAATCTCAAACTGAATATTTGCTTGCTCATGGTAACGATAACTAAGTCCATTCAACTTAAGAACTAACTCTCCCATCGCATCGGGTTGAGAACTGATATCTTCAATATCTATATAACCCAACCCATTTATCATTAATCGTTGGCCGCTCTCCTGCCCCTCTTGTTTCTCACCGCCTCTTACTTTTTCCAATGGAAAACCATCGCAAACGTAATAGGATACTGCTTGTTTCGAATTAACCTTTACTGACGAAATAGACCACATATTTAATTCCTTTGTTCACCTATACCAAACTAACATTTCATATAAACCATCATTTACTGAACCATCTTCCGCGTACTACTCACATTTTAAGAAATCTCGACGTTGGATCTGGTACTGCTTCATCTTGTTATTAAGGGTTCTGCGTGGAAGTTCAAGCTCTTCGGTTACCGTTTGAATATTGCCTTTATGGCGTTTCAGAGCTTGAACAATTAACTGACGTTCGAACCCTTGCACCCGCTCCGCTAGATTATTGCTTGCGGGTGTCACGTTCTGCTGCTCTTCATGGCCTAAAATGGCACGAATAGAGCTGGAACGACTCATTGCTAACACATAACGTTCAGCTACATTTTTCAATTGCCGCACGTTTCCCGGCCAATCGTGATCAATAAGCAGCGCTAGCTCTTGTTCATCCAGTTCCGAATAGTCCCGCTCAAACTGGATAGAAGCTTTACGTGCAAAGTAATCAAACAACATGGGGATGTCTTCTCGCCTATCTTTCATGTCAGGTAGATGCAACTCCATCACGTTAAATCGATAGTAGAGATCCTCTCTAAACCGCCCTTCAACTGATGCTTTGGCTAAGTCTTCTTTCGTCGCCGCCACCACCCATAAATCTAATGCAATCTCTTTGTTCGAGCCCACCCGCTCCAGTTTTCGCTCTTGCAGTACACGCAGCAGTTTTATCTGAAAATTGATCGGCATACTCTCTATCTCATCCAGAAATAGAGTGCCTTTGTGCGCATGTTCAATCTTGCCTATACGTTGACTTTCCGCTCCGGTAAACGCGCCTTTTTCATGACCAAACAACTCACTTTCAAAAAGATTTTCAGGGATCGCACCACAGTTCACGGCCACAAATGGATGCTCACTTCGCACACTAAAGTCATGAAGACAACGCGCAATAAGTTCTTTTCCTGTGCCTGTCGCGCCATTGATTACTGTATCGACGGGAGTTTGCCCTAACATGAGCACTTGTTGACGCAAAGCTGTCATCACGCCAGATTGACCAATCATCTTACTTTCCAATGATGGCTTTTGACTGAGCAGCCGCTGCAAGTTTCTATTTTCTAGCACCAAACGTCGTTTTTCACTCGCTCGCTGAATTCTGTCCACCAATAGATCTGGCTCGACCGGCTTTTCAATAAAGTCGTAAACTCCCGTGCGCATGGCGTCAACCGCCATACTTACATCACCATGGGCAGTCACGAGCAACACCGGAAGATCAGGATCTATGCGCTGGACTTCTGCCGCAAATGTCATGCCGTCCATCTCTGGCATACGAATATCAGACACCACTATTTGACGACCATTTGCGGTAATTGATGCAAGAGCAGCCTTAGCGTTCGGGTAATCTTCGACCTCTATCCCTGCCAAGTTTAACCACTGCTTAGTGGCTTTACGGATTGCGTCTTCATCATCCACTAAGACAACGTTAATCGGCTGAACATGATTGGTGCTGTTTATACTGTTGTTACTGTTTTTCATACGTTATATCCGCAGATGAGAGTGTAAGAGTAAATGTGGTGCCTTGATCCGAGTTTGGTGTCACTTCTAACCGTCCACCAAACTCTTTAACAATACCGTACGAAACCGATAAACCTAGCCCCATGCCCTCCCCCGGAGGCTTAGTGGTAAAAAATGGGTCAAATAGCCTTGGCAGATGATCCGGGCTTACGCCACAACCATTATCGCGAATAGTCATCTTAACTTGGTCTTCAAACACCACAGTGCCAATATCTATCTGACCTTGCTCTACCGACTCTAATGCCTGAATCGCATCAATTGCATTACGTATTAAATTCACAATGATCTGTTCTAGCTTAATGTCATCAGCATTCACTAAAATCGGTTGCCCTGCAGGAGACCAATTAACCTTTACGGCAGAGTGTTCTATTTTTGAATTGAGTATCAATAGCGCATTGTTTATCACGTGAGTAAGCTCGACTCGACCGAATACCCCGCGAGACTTACTGGCAAAATTTTTAAGGTGAGTCACGATACTGGATACGCGACGGATCAATTTATCCACCTCCCCTAAATTCTCTTTTGCTAGCTGGTACTCTTGGCGCTCGATCAATAGCTTTGTGCTGGCCAAAAAGGTCAATGTCGCTTGCAGTGGTTGGCTAATCTCATGGACCAGTTCTGCAGATAACTGACCTAATGCCCCTATTTTCTCTGCTTGCACTAACTCTTCATGAGTCTGCCTTTGTGCTTTCTCTGCCCGGATTCGCTCATCCACTTCTCTTTTGAGTTGGGCGTTGCTCCTGTTTAACTCTTTGGTACGTTGAGTTACTCGCCACTCCAATAACTGTTGGTGTCTAATCCGACTAAAACCAAACAAACCGATAACCGCGAACAACGCCGCCACCAGCACCGAGATCAACATGGCGTTATTTTTGCTCTCTTTTAATCCCTTTAAATCACTTAAGTAATACAAGCTCCAACCAAGGTTAGCAATTTCTCGATGGTGCAACATGTAAGTACGGCTATTGGGTTGAATACTTTTGGAATGAGCGCTATTAAATAGCTTTATGATTTTATTTCCTTGAGGTGATGGAGAGAGGAACTCAAGATCCAAGGCATCAATCGAATGATGACTGTATTTTTTTGCTGCTTTCAATCGCGCCATCACATCAGCAGGTAGGGTGGACAAACTTCGGTAGCGCCATGCAGGATCACTGGCTAAGAAGATCACCCCATCGCTATCACTGACCCATACCTGCTCACCACCCGCTTTCCAGTTTGCTTCTAGTACCGACATGTTTATTTTCACCACCGCAACTCCGACGACTTTTTCATGAAAATAAACAGGACGAGAGAGAAATAAGCCCGGTTGCCCCGTCGTTACCCCTATGGCGAAGAATCGACTGGTGCTGCCTTTAATGGCTTGTTTGAAGTATGGACGGAAGTGATAATCGTTGCCCATAAAGCTAGTTGATAGGTTCCAGTTACTGCTGGCAACAACGATCCCTTGAGCATTCATTAAATAAAGAGCATCGGCATTCGACTCTTGCTGCCAACTTACCAGTTTGTTATTCACCGCTTTTGTCGCATTGGGGTGACGTGGCTCTTGTAATAGCTGTAGCACCTGATGATCTTGAGCAACAATAAAAGGCAAGTAATCAAAGCGTTTATGTTCTGCTTCTGCCGTAGAGGCATACAGGTTTAACCTCTCCTCACCAACACGGTGTAGCTCTTGATAATGGGATTGTTCTGTCGTTTTTATTAACACAACAGCCAATATTCCCCCCAATAACAGAGCAAAAAGCACAATCCAACTGTAGGTTTTTTTAGTGCTGGTTTTGGACATCCTGTCTCTCCAGATTCAATGCAGCTTAACTCGGGTCTGTTAATCTAATATTAATATACACCAATAATACGATAAAACGGTGAGTGCGCTAGATGTCCTCGTGATGCCATCAAAACAATAAGCCAAAAATGGCTTATTGATCCATGCATCCATCACAGCAATCAGCCAACTTTGGCTTATCATGGGTTTGTTTCACCACTCCTGTAAGCTAGCTACAATCTCAAAAAAACAAATAGCACCTATTAATCAAAGGATTATAAATTTTATTTTGTAAACTGGCCTTGTTGGCAAAGCTTTTGCTCTGTAGTTGACGAATGATAAATGCTCTAGCCCTACATTTTAGAGCAAATAACGATAAACAAGGACGAAAGTATGAAAGCACTACCAACATCATTGATCACGACCATGATGCTCACTGGTTTTATGGTTGCAGAGGCAAACGCAGCCACTGAATGGAATGTTTCTCTATGGGGAAAGCGCCGCGCCTTTACTGAAAATGTGGAAAAGCTGGCTGAACTAGTAGAAGCAAAAACCAATGGTGAGTTTACCCTTAACATCTCGTATGGCGGTTTATCCAAATCTCGAGAAAACCTAGATGGTATCTCATTTGGCGCTTTTGAAATGGCTCAGTTTTGTGCCTTTTATCATCCTGATAAAAACCCAACAATCACGGTAACCGAACTGCCTTTCTCACAAGATGTGTCATTAGCACGAGTCAGTGAGATCTACTCACAGGTATTTAAACATCCTATCGTTAAGAAAGATTTAGCTCGCTGGAACGCCACACTGCTAATGCCTACGCCATTACCGCAATACAATATTGTCAGTAAGGGCGATACCTTAACGTCGTTAGATGACTTTAAAGGTCTTCGAGTACGTGGCCCTGGTGGCATTATGGGAGTACTTGGTAAATTAAACGCCGTGAAAACCGGGGTTCCTTTCTCTGAAGTACGTCAGTCCATGGATTCGGGCGTTATTGATGCCGCCTCATTTGCCCCCCATGCTCACCTCGCAACCAACTCATATAAAGTGGGGAACTGGGCAACAACCAACTTAAACCTTGGCTCAGCTAACTGTCCTGTCGTTGTTAACACTGAAGCACTAGAGATGCTAAAACCTAGCCATCGTGACGCTCTGCTTGGGTCTGTGGACGAAGCTCTGGATTATTACGTTAAGAGCTATGAGAAAAACACCACTGCTAAATACGATGCAGCAGTAAAAGAGCAAGGCTTAACCATGGTCACTTTCAACGCCGAACAAACAGATAAGCTCAACCAGTTATCAGAGTCGGTTCGCCAAGAGTGGGTTGATAAGCATAAAGGCAACTTCGACGCTCAAACGCTATTCGACTATACCGCGAACTTATTCGCGCAAAAATAGTTTCACTACAGATTAGTTGTGCGATTTGCCAAATGGTGAATCGCCTCTATTGCTGGCTATCATGGACTTGGGCTCCTTTAAGTCCAAGCTCGTGTTGCCAATAACCCCTTATATCTTATTCATCACTTAATAAGTAGGAGACTGATATGTCTGCAGCTGCTTCTGTTTTGGAAGATAGTTCGGTCTTAAGCAGAACAGATCGCATGTTCTTTCGCTTTGAATCTTTCCTTAATCTCGCTGGCGGTATGGCCATTTTTTTACTGGTGCTGCTTGCGACCGTAAATGTGCTAGGTCGCTGGCTTTTCTCTGCTCCAATTAGCGGCTATGTTGACTGGGTAGAACAAGCAATGGCCTTTATCGCTTTTCTTGGTATCGCCTACACACAGCGAATGGGCGGTCATATCCGCATGGATATTCTGGTCGGAAAGCTCCGTCGTCGCTGGCTATGGTTTACTGAGTTAATTACTACCTCATTAATGCTTATCGTCACTCTTATCCTTATCTACGGCTCATACCTGCACTTTTGGCGTGCATTTTCGATTGGTGACTCTTCACTGGATATCAATTTGCCTACTTGGCCTGCAAAGTTGGCCGTGCCTGTCGCGCTTACTGTTCTTGCCCTGCGTTTGCTACTGCAAATCTGGGGGTATCTACGTGCTTTCAAACAGGGCACAGAGTATCCGATTGCCGTACCGTTAATTGAGTCGGCTGCAGAAGTTGCCGCCAAAGAAGCTGAAACCGTAAGCAGTCACGACTAGGAGATTAATTTTGTCAGAATTAATACAAGCCATGGCAAGCATGGATAGGGTTGAAATTGGCCTATGGGTGTCCGGTGCTATGTTGCTGTTTGTCCTGTTAGGTGTAAGGGTTGCCTTTGCAGCCGCCATTGCAGGGTTTCTCGGCTTACTATGGATATTTAGTGCCAAACTCGGCTTTGAACGCGGCTTTTTAGTGGCACTCAAAATGGCCGGAACCATTCCCCATTCAAAAGTGTCATCTCTCGCCTTATCACTGATCCCAACATTTATTCTTATCGGTTTTTTGGCCTATCACGCCGGATTAACTCGTTCACTGTTTGAAGCTGCGAAGCGTTGGGTCGGTTGGTTACCGGGCGGAATGGGAGTTGCGACCGTGTTCTCTACCGCGGGGTTTGCTGCGGTATCAGGAGCGTCCGTCGCCACATCCGCCGTATTTGCCCGCATTGCTGTTCCGGAAATGCTTAAACTGGGTTACGACAAGCGCTTTGCGGCTGGCGTCGTCGCCGCAGGTGGCACCTTAGCCTCTCTTATTCCACCTTCAGCAATATTGGTTATTTATGCCATTATCGTTGAGCAAGACGTAGGTGCGCTATTAATGGCCGGTTTTATTCCCGGCTTTGTATCGGCATTAATTTATGGTGGTCTAGTCATATTTTTGGCCATGACCCGTAAGGATTTTGGTCCCCCAGTAAAAGGATATACTTGGAAACAACGTTTTGAATCACTCCCCGCCGCTCTCCCGATCTTTTTTGTGGTTGCCATTATTATGGTCTGTATCTACGGAGGCGTTGGCACACCGACTGAGGCTGGAGCACTCGGCGCTTCACTGATTCTTGTTGTGGCTCTCTACCACGGTAGCCGTTGGAAAGAGCTCAAGAGCTCACTTATGGAAACCGCCAAACTGTCAGCGATGATTTTTGCCATTATTTGGGGGGTATTAATCTATGTTCGTTTTCTTGGCTTTGCCGACTTACCGAGCGCTTTCTCTGACTGGATCGTCAGCTTAGAACAGAGCCCAATGCTAACACTGTTGCTGATCCTTTGTGCTTACGCAGTATTAGGCATGTTCATGGATGCGATTGGTATGCTATTGCTTACCTTACCAGTGGTATATCCCGCAATCATTGCACTTAATGGTGGCGTGGATGTCGCAGCGGTCGATTCTGCTTTTGGGGTTTCAGGGGTAGGCTGCGCTATCTGGTTTGGAATAATCGTGGTGAAAATGGCAGAGCTTTGTCTCATCACTCCACCAATTGGCCTAAACTGCTTTGTTGTGGCAGGAGTTCGTCCTGAATGTTCTGTTCAAGATGTGTTCCGTGGATGTACGCCATTTTTTGTTGCGGATGTTGTGACAATCGCCGTACTTATCTCATTTCCGGGAATTGTACTCTGGTTACCGACATTAATAGGTTACGCCTAACGGCATATCGCTGAGTGGCATCATTTCCATATGCCACCAGCCCACTCTCTAGCAGTATATTAGAACCTAGCAGAGTATAAGCACCAACTCTTATACTCTGCTTATAAAGCTAACATTAACCAAAATTACATTTTCTCTCTCGGCACCAGTTTCATTTGGCTTTATTACTTGATAACACCATATGCATCACGGCGCTCGGATTTATTTTCTACTATTTGCCAAAACCCGTAGTGAAATCAAAATATCTCTCTTCTTTTCACTTATGATTCACCCTGCATATGGATCATGACGGAATTAACTTCGTCTAATGACACTAGAAGAATAAATTTCACTCAAATGGAAAAACAAAAAACGGGTTTATTATCATACTTATCAGGCAGTCTTTGGTGGGTATGTATTCTTGGATCTGTTATAAGCTACGCTCTTTTTACTGGGCTATTACCGACACTTTTTACTCGTGTTTGCAGTCTCTGTAACACTCTCTATACAGATCAAATCGAGCTGGGACTACGCACATTTCTACCTGTTGTATTAATGACGTCTGTAACTATTTTCATTGTCTGGTTCATCGTTTCTGCCATCAGAGTCCAATTACAACAAAATAACGCCAAAGATAATTTAAAAAATCTCAATAAAAGAGAATTTGCATCTGTTCTCGTTAATTATTACCAAAAGCAAGGTTACCTAGTAAAAATGCTGGTTCACTCCAATGTTGAAAGCGAAAGTGAAATGGATATAGAAGTGACGAAATTTGGTCAAAGTCATTTGATCTATTGTCAGCATAGAAAAACACGGAGAGTTGAAACTAAAGTGGTTAAAGAGTATTACAATCGCTCGCTTTCACAGCAAGCAGATCGAATAACGATTGTCAGCTTAGGGGAGTTCACCCTTAATGCCCAACAGCTCGCACTTAGCAAAAATATCGACTTAATTAATGGCACTCAACTAGCAAAGATGCTGCAACCACTAGATACACTGTTACCAAAAAATAAAGAGAAGAAAAATAAAGAGAAGAAAAATCAAAAACAGACACTGGCTTCACCACAAAACTAACGTATCTACTCTGCCAATATTACTCTCTTTTACTGGCATACTTGCTACTCTCTGTATTAATCACATCCTCTCGAACTGTCTCAATACTCTGCCAAATTTTTTCGACTAACTTGGGATTATTAGCAACAAATTTACCACTAAAAGTTAAATAGTAATCCTTGGTTTTTATTGCAGGCTCTACTCTTTCAATATTAGCTACTCCGTTGTCATTTAAGTAAGACTGGGCGGTAGTATCTTGAATGGCAATGCTAGGCAAACGTTTGGTTTCTAGCATATGAAAAAGTTGTTCTGTGGTTTTTACTTCTTCTACATTAATGCTTTTGCGTCTGAGCTCTTTTACGATAGAGAATCCTAAATGGGCACCAACAACTTTCTTTTCTGTACCTTTTACGCTAATACCGTCCCACTCAAAAGGCTGATCTTTTAACTTATAAAAATAATAACCTATTGTTGCCACTCGTTTGCTGCGATCAGGTACACCATTCACCATAGGGTAATTAGCGTACTTCGCTCTTTGAGGGTTATAGGAAAAGATAAATCCGCCGTCGACTTTACTGCTTTTTATATATTGTAAAACGCGTTTACCCGGAAGACGTTGGTATTCGACATTTATATCTAACTCATTGGCGACTTTATTAATAATATCGAGCGATAAGCCGGGAGGAAATGGGGTTCTTCCACCATTTCCCATTTGAAATGGATAAGACTGTATATCTGAATAAGCAAGTTTAAGCGTCGTTGCAGCCGCAAAAGAGACGGGCAATAACACTAAAGAGAGCAGTATGTAGGAACGATATCGAAAAACAGCCACACAAGAACCTTGTTTTTTTGTTTAGCATACAAAGGAATAAACAACATTTCTTCAATAAACGTCGCGCTTTTGACGAAAATCCCATTTACCTTATAGTGGGATAAGATTTTTCTGTCATCTTGCTCAAGCTCAATATACTTCTTGATTAAACAAAATTTGTAACTAAAAGATCAACAGCCCCCAAATTAATTACCATTCGCTTAGATGCTTTTCTATGATCAACTCTATTTCACCACGTTTATGCATCTCTGTTAGCAGAGTATTAAACTGTTCTACAAAATGAGCTTTATATGGGTACAGTTCATTGTTTACATTACTAAACCCAAGAAAACTATCTTCATAAGAAATAATAGGGCCAAACTGAACATTATCTAAATAGGCTCGATAATGTTCATCTTTACTCAGTTCATTTAACTCGGTCTTAATGACCAACTCATCGTTGATATAACAATCAATGCGTCCTGTTGCCACCATGAGTAGATTTTGCCCCGCACGACGAGACTCGGAAAGAAACATCTCATTTCTCGCCACTGCCTCAAAAAAGGCTTCTCCTCCTAACAAATAGCCGCTGCTCTGTCCTATGCTCAATCCGTAATAATCATTTGGCCACTTATTTCGCTCTATATCAAAAACCTTTTTTTGACATATCAATACCGTTTTTTCTCTATATAAAGGTGTGGAATAAGGCGATATATATGGACGTCGGTTGGGGTAGTAATAGGGAGGAAAAAGAGAGAACGCGTCACCTGTTTTAAGCAGAAAGAGCCCTCTCTCCCAAGGGACCGCTTTTAAAGTCACCTGATAATCATCCATCTGCTCAAAAATCGTATTTAATACATCAATATAAATACCTTTGAACACCCCATCCTCTACCCAAGCATAAGGACGATAAGTGGATTCACCATAAATGGTGACATGCTGTTTTTGATTAGCAAAAGAGAAAAAGCTAATAGTGAACAGTAATAAAGAAAAACATACAAACTTGTACACTATTAACATCACACCTCTATATTTATCCGTTATCTCTCATAAATTATAGACGACTAAATTGATGGCTTAGCAGTCAGCACGGGATTATCCTTACTAATTACAGGCTTTTTCCGGTCATTTTCTGACTCTATTAAGGTTACTCTGCTAAGTACAGGGCAGTTACTCATAATTTGAAGCTATCCACACATCCATATTCATTAGAAGAATTTATCGGTTCGAACAAGTAGAATAATGACATTGCAGTGACACGGATAGTTAATGAAAATCTCTGACCAATTTGATGGCTACAAAACCATACTAGAAACCCTGCCAGATCGCGTCTTTATTATCTCTCAATCCGGGATAATATTAGACGTAATGGGTGGTGATGGTTCTAGCATTGTCTTAAATAAACACGCTCTTGTCCGCCAATCTTTAAATAAAGTCTTTGGTAACGACAAAACTGAGCAGTTTGATGCCGTGATTCAGCGCGCAATTAAAGAGAAGACGGTTCAAGTTTATCAATATTCTGTTGAGCCAGACGTTTTTGAGAAACTATCTAGCACCTCAAAAATCGACTCTACCCAGTGGTATGAAGGTCGAATTCAACTGTTGCCATTTAAAGTAAACGACGAAGCTGTTGTGGTATGGATCTCCAGAAATACCACCCAAAATCACCTTTTACAAGAGAAGCTAAAGCAACAAGCCGAGTTAGATTACTTAACCGGTGTTTTAAGCCACCGCTCATTTTTTGATCGAGCCGTTCACTGCTTCAAATGCAAAAAAAGATACTGCAAAGCAACAACTCTACTGCTGCTTGATATCGACCACTTTAAATCCGTCAATGACACTTATGGCCACTTAGCAGGTGATGCCGTATTAAAAAATACCGCGACCACTCTTCAACAAGCACTGCGTGATGTGGATTACCTTGGGCGAGTAGGAGGAGAAGAGTTTGCTGTATTGTTAACGGATACCGATGTGAATGGAGCTTACCCCGTAGCGGAACGTATTCGTGAAAAAATAGAGCAAATGTTAACTCACTATAAAACGACCCCTATCCAAATAACCATTAGTATTGGCATCAGTGACATATTAAGTGATGATTCCGATATTACGGTCGCTTACGAACGTGCAGACAAAGCGTTGTACCAATCTAAGTTGGCGGGACGAAACCGCACCACCGTCTATCGTCCACTATAGAGCTAACTAAAGCAGCATATTGTAAGATTTTACATGGCCAAAACATTAGCGAATGTTTTATTAGAAAATGATGTTTCTCTTTTTGAAACAATTAAATAGATCAATAACTCCAATTGTAATTATTGTAGACTATAATATGAACACGAGCTCAAAGGGAAAGTGGTTATGGTCGAACAGAATACAATTTCTGCTTCTAGTAAAGAAAAAAACAGAATTCGTCGCAAAGGCTTAGCATGGACTTGGCAACTGGCGACGAACGAGTTTCAGATCGACCAAAACGCTCTAAAAATTGCCTGTGAGATTGAAAAAGACATCAAAACGATAGAAGACTTTGTTTTGCTCTTCTCTCAACAAGATAAAGAGACGCTAGTTAACTTATTAAAATCAGCCCATGAAGGAAACTCCCCCTCTCCGGTAAAAGTTAGCTTAGGACACAATGAATTTGCAATGACAGCATGCATTGTCTCAGCCACCATGCTTAACAAAGATGTCGCCGCAGGCTACCTACAGTTTTTAAATGTATTGCCACCTCAAGAAGAGCTATCTTCCATCGCATCGCAATTTTTTGAAAATGCACACCACGGTTTACTCGTCACAGATCAAGACACCAAGATCATTACTTGCAACGCCTATTTTGAAAACTCGTCGGGCTATAAACTGTCGGAGCTAGTCGGGCAAAAGACCAACATTTTTAATGCAAAAAAACACTCTTCGGAATTCTTCGATCAGTTTTGGCATAAATTGAGTAACGAAAATTATTGGTCAGGCCTTATTCTGAGTAGAACGAAAAGCAACAAAATTGTTCCACAAGAGCTTTCAATTCAACGAATCGTTACAAGAAGTAAGAATGTTTATTATGTTGGAATGACAAAAAACCTCTCTAAAAAGCTTTATCGCTTAGCCGGCAAGGAGCACGGTGGTATTGAGCTATTAACGCAGTTGCCCAGTGATAGCGACTACAAAGAGAAAGTGAAACAGATGTTCGATAACCTGCCGCAAAATAACGGCTTAATGGTGCTCTGTTTCTCTCCCGAACTTGATGCAACTATAGAGCATGAAGTAAGAAAAAAAATAGCCAGTGCCCTATCGAGTTTGCCGGATAATTTCACCACGGCTGGTTACCTAGGGGGTAACGCATTCTCTATTTGCATTTACTATAAACGCAGTGCTAGCCGCCCCCACTCTCTATCGATATATGAAACCATCAAGGCGGTCTTTCATTTAATCCGAAGTGAAGTTGATAACGATATTTATGATGTGTTATCACGATCTACCATTGGCACATCCGTGGTAGGACTAGACTCAAATGGTTCTGCAACTCTTGTTTCTCACGCCCTACAAGCCATGTATGAAAAGCATTCTCATAATAATAACAATATCTGTTTTTATAATAGAGCACTGCACGACAAGGTTAAAAAAAGAGAAACACTGGAGCAGATAACTATTGAGTGTATTAAGAGCTCAAATGTAGAAGTGTTCTTTCAACCTATTATTTCCAGTGAAAACTGGCAAATCAAAAAGTTTGAAGCCTTATGCCGGTTTAGAGACACAGAGGGAAATATTCTCGACACTCAAAAAATCATAAAAATAGCAGAAGATCTCAATATGATTTCCGATCTTGATCTTGTGATGGCAGAGAAATCTATCTCATCAAGACAATTACTGGCAGAGATCTTTGGTAAAAGTGTAGAAATAACCATCAATATCTCTTTGGCAAGCAGCAAACCACTGAAGAAGCTGTTTGCTGATTTGTGTTTGATTTTGGACAAATATAGTGAAGAGATTCCCTTTATAACCATAGAGTTGACAGAGTCATCTTACTTTAACAGTGAAGACACCGATGCGGATCTGCTATTCGAGCTAAGAACAAAAGGGGTACAAATCGCTATTGATGACTTTGGTACCGGATACTCATCATTTGCTTATCTAAAAGATGGTAATTTTGATCTACTAAAAATTGACCGTGAATTTGTCAATGGGATTACGGTTGGCTCTCACAACTACTATATAGCCAAAATGATCACCAACTTAGCCCACACTTTAGGCGTTCAAGTCGTTGCCGAAGGTGTAGAGACACTGCAAGAGATCGTAATATTAAAAGAGTTAAAAGTAGACCTTTTACAAGGGTTCTATTTTAGTAAACCAAAACCACTTGAAGAGCTGACCCCATACTCAGGCTATGCTAAAAAACTCAGTGATCTACAAGGTTCATGTTCCAGCGATACCAGTGAACTGTTTATCTACCCACCAACCCTCAGTGCCGAAAATAACTTAGCTGAAGTCAAAGAGATTTTTGATAATACCAACTACATCGCTCTACCTGTTATTAATGATAAAACATGTGTCGGCTTTGTCAGTAAAGAGATATTCAATTTTCATTCATCACCATCAGTAGGCACCGATACCGAAACCGCACAGGACTACCGCCTATTAAGCAAACCTGTCAGCGCCATGATGCACAGTAGAATAACCCGTGTGCATCGCACTATTAATAGCGGTGAAATTCACGAAAAAATCAGAAATAACTATAGCTTTCCATGGATAGTAATTGACGATGATGGACACTATGTCGCCATCATTGATAATAACAGTATCATTAGTTATCTAAATGATCTGTAGTAACGGTTAAACGAGGTAATTTAAGTGAAACCCCACTAATTACTCTCACTTTGCGAAACTTCATGCTACTAATGTGGTTTCGCATCCTTCTACTTTCATATTGTGTCTATCACAAAAAATGCTCTTCATCGCAGATAAACAAAGGCTTCTTCTCTCTGTTCCTTGAAGTTACCCTGCTATGTGATAGCATCAGCCCTATATTTTTTTAAGTCATATGTTCAATTTATGGAACAAGAAGAACTAATTCAGAAACGAGAGTTCTTTCGTTTACGTTATCCTCGTAATGAAAGACCCAGAGCCAAACTATTAGGGCGCGATTTTTGGGTATGCGAAATTTCAGAGCAGGGAACAAGAATTCTATTTACTAACTCTCATCCGGTTACCCGTGGCATCTCTATCACCGGAAGCATCCGCTTTCATGATGGTGAAATGATAGAAATAAAAGGGCAAGTATTACGCTTAGATGATGGTGAACTTGTCGCTCAATTATCTAAAGGTCCCGATCTAAAGCGGATGACCAAAGAACAGATTTACATTAGAAAAAAATACCCCGGTTTTTTTAACAAACAGAAAAGCGTCAATTTTATTAAATAACTGCACAGGTCATTATTTAAACTCAAGAAAATGGGCGCTTAGCCCATTTAAGAGCATATATTCATTAGCAAATTCCCCCTCAACGGCTCTGATTTGTTAAATACCTCCAATTAATTTGTAATATAAATCCAACTTCCTCGGTCTATCTCCTCAAGTGTCTATAATAGAAAGTAATAAAAGTAGAATAGAACGTAATTCTATTTAGCTCGGTGTCATACAAAAGTCACCCTCTGTTCATCAATATCACATGTTTACACGCCAACCTGATGATCAAGCTTTGTAGAGTTCAACATATTTCATGTTTTTAGAGGTAATTTATGCAGCAAACAGCCAGCCCTTTTCGTTTACCAAGAAAAACACCGTTTGGTTTAGGTGAATCCTTTGCAGAATGGGCAACAGGGTTAAGCCAACTTGATAAGCTTTATGCTCAGCGACCTGCCGATTGTGATACCCAACAATTTCTACGTTTTACGTTAGAAGTACTTGGTATTGACTACCAAGTAATGCGAGGCTCACTAAATAATGTTCCAGCGGAAGGTGCCACGGTTATTGTTGCTAATCACCCTTTAGGTGGCGTAGAAGGGGTCATACTGGCAGAAATGTTGCTGACCATTCGCAGTGATATACAGATACTGGCAAACCACTATTTGAAAACCTTACCTGAACTGGATGAGTTATTTATTGGTGTCGATGTGTTTGAAGGTGCTGGTGCTGTAAGAGCAAATATGAAGGCACTTCGAACCGCCAATAAGCATTTGGCGCAAGGAGGGTTACTGTTAATGTTCCCTGCAGGAGAAGTGTCTCAGCTCGTAGACAGTAAACAGGGGCGGCTAGAAGACAAAGAGTGGAGTCGTTCTGTTGGTTCGCTTATCCGTAAAAACCGAGCGGTCACCGTTCCAATGTACATTAATGGTCAAAACTCGAAACGCTTCTATTTAGCAGAAAAAATACACCCTTTACTGCGCACATTAATGCTGGGGCGCGAACTGCTCAATAAAAAAGATGAGGCGATCTCAATTGCCATTGGCGATCAGATTAAATTCAAAGAAGTGAACAAGTTAGATGATAAAAAACTTGTTAACTACTTGAGATTAAACACCTACTTGCTCAACGGCTCTGCTGAACAAAATACCCTGTCATTAAATGATGACACTTATACCACTCCCGTTGCCGCAGCAATGCCTCTTGATACCATCTTACAAGAGATAGATAAGCTACCAGAGAGCGCACAACTACTCATTAGCGGCGAGTTTGAGGTCTACTGTACTGAGTCTGAAAATATTCCTTCAGTGATGCATGAAATTGGCCGTCTACGAGAGTTAAATTTTCGCCAAGTGGGAGAAGGGACTGGAGAAGCGCTCGATGTAGATGAGTTCGACAAATCCTACTTACAGTTATTTGTTTGGGATAGAAAACATCAGAGAATGGTGGGAGCCTACCGACTTGGTTTGGTTGACGTGGTAACCAAAAACCAAGGTATAGATGGGCTTTATTCAACCACTCTATTTCATTACGACCAACGTTTTATCGATAAGATGAACTGTGGTAAAGCGATTGAAATGGGGCGCTCTGTTATTGCAGAAGAGTATCAGCGCAGCATGAGCGCACTGCTGCTGCTGTGGAAAGGGATTGCGAGCTTTGTCTATCGTAATCCACACTACACTCACCTATTTGGCCCTGTAAGCATTAGCAACGAGTACAGCCATGAAGCAAGACAACTATTAGCTGAGACCATGACCCTGCATCATTATGATCTGGACACTGCCAATGTGGTTAAAGCGTCTAACCCTTTAGAAAAGAAAAACACCTCGTGGAATACCAGCCTGCTCACCGCTTTGGGGGATTTACAGCTTCTCTCTCGTGTCATCGCCAGAGTAGACAGTGGTAAAGGAGTTCCGGTACTGCTTCGACAGTATCTAGGGTTAAATGGAAAACTGGTCTGCTTTAATGTTGATCCCGCATTTAATGATGCATTGGATGGACTGATAGTGGTGAACCTTAAAAAAGTACCACAAAAAACACTCGGTCGTTATATGGGGTCAGAACAGGCCGCTGACTACTTACAACTTCACGGTGTGAGCAACGACTAGAATAAATCCGTCGAAAAAAGAGCAGAAATAAAAAGAGCAGTAGACAATGATATCTACTGCTCTTTTTTGTGTTGCTCTATTTCTTATGGGCGGATGTTATTTAACCCACTGTTTCATCAGTAACTGCACAAGATATTTTCTGGCATTAAAGCGTTATGCACAGCCAACTTTAGCAGTTGATTGGCTTTCTCAATATCAGGTGAGAAGTAGCGATCCTTATCGTAAAACGACACCTTCTCTCGCAATATGGCTTTCGCTTGCTCGATCAGTGGAGAGGATAAGTTAGGTTTACGAAAATCTAGCCCTTGGGCAGCGGATAGGTACTCTACAGCCAAAATGCCACGGGTATTTTCCGACATATCTTTAAGCCTGCGCCCTGCAAAAGTGGCCATAGAAACATGATCTTCCTGATTGGCAGAGGTTGGTAAACTGTCTACCGACGCAGGGTGCGCCAATGTTTTGTTCTCGCTGGCTAGCGCTGCGGCAGTGACTTGAGCAATCATAAAGCCAGAGTTAACCCCACCATTGTCCACCAAAAACGGCGGTAATTTACTTAGTGCGCTGTCAATAAGCAGAGCCATTCGCCTTTCCGACAGACTCCCCATCTCAGCGATGGCCAGCGCCAAGTTGTCCGCTGCCATTGCTACCGGTTCAGCGTGGAAGTTGCCTCCTGAAATGATGTCACCATCGTCAGCAAAGACCAACGGATTATCAGATACAGAGTTCGCTTCGACTTGCAATATGTCCGCAGCATTGCGAATTTGCTGTAAACAGGCTCCCATTACTTGCGGCTGACAGCGCAATGAGTACGGGTCCTGAACCTTTTCACAATCACTGTGAGACTGGCAAATGTCACTACTATGCTCCAGCAAATGACGATATGCCATTGCAGCATCGATTTGACCTCTGTGTCCCCGTACTCGATGAATTCTCGGATCAAACGGACGGCGACTACCCAGCGCCGCTTCCACCGACATGGCACCACAAACGGTTGCAGATGCATATAAGTCTTCCGCTTCAAACAGACCTTCTAACGCAAAAGCGGTGGAAGCTTGTGTGCCATTAAGTAACGCCAAACCTTCTTTCGGAGCCAATGTTATCGCTTCAAGACCGGCAATATGCAACGCTTCAAGGCCAGTAATTATCTTGCCATTATGTCTCGCCTCTCCTTCTCCCAACAGTACGGTACTCATATGAGCCAAAGGCGCTAGATCTCCAGATGCACCAACAGAGCCCTTCTTAGGTACACATGGATAAACTTGAGAATTTACCAAGGTGATTAGAGCTTCTATGACTTCAAGGCGGATACCAGAAAAACCACGAGATAAGCTGTTAATTTTGAGTACCATCATCAAACGAACCGTTTCGTCCGACATAAACTCGCCAATTCCTGCGGCGTGAGATAACACGATACTTTTTTGTAGTGTTTCAAGATCCTCTGCGGCAATTCGGGTATTGGCGAGTAAGCCAAATCCTGTATTGATGCCATAAACGGTTCTATCTTCGCTGATCACTTGTTCTACCACTTTGGTACTGGCTTCAATATCAGGTATTGCCGCAGGATCAAGAGATAAATTTACCGGTGCTCGACTGATGTTTCGAAGAGCAGACAGTGAAAGTTGTCCCGGTGTTAACTGCAAATTAATCATAGTGTTCATTTCCTAATACTGTCTTTACTTGTTGATCATCGGAAGGTCTAACTGCTGCTCGGCAGCACACTGCTTGGCGATATCATAACCTGCGTCAGCATGGCGCATCACTCCCGTAGCAGGGTCATTATGCAGTACTCGTCCAACTCGTTCTGCGGCATCATCGCTACCATCACAACACACCACCATTCCAGAGTGTTGAGAGAAGCCCATACCAACACCACCACCATGATGCAAGGAGACCCATGTTGCGCCACCAGATACATTCAGCATCGCATTTAACAGAGGCCAATCAGACACAGCATCAGAACCGTCCATCATGCCTTCTGTTTCCCTGTTAGGGCTAGCAACTGAACCGGAATCAAGATGATCTCGACCAATCACTATTGGTGCTTTTAACTCACCATTTTTGACCATTTCATTGAAGGCCAAACCAAGGCGAGCTCTATCTTTTAGTCCTACCCAACAGATACGTGCAGGGAGTCCTTGAAACTGAATACGTTCACGAGCCATATCCAACCAGTTATGCAGATGAGGGTTGTCCGGAATAAGCTCTTTTACTTTTGCATCTGTTTTATAAATATCTTCTGGATCGCCTGACAGAGCAGCCCAACGGAAAGGACCAATTCCCTCACAGAATAGTGGTCGGATGTAAGCCGGAACAAACCCTGGGAAATCAAAGGCATTCTTAACTCCCTCTTCCAACGCCATCTGTCGAATATTGTTCCCATAGTCTAAAGTTGCCGCTCCTCGCTCTTGCAGCGTTAACATCGCTTGAACCTGAACCGCCATAGATTGTTTCGCCGCTTTCACGACTTTTGACTCATTCTCTAAGCGCTCTTGCTTAGCCTTCTCCATCGTCCAGCCTTGAGGTAGGTAACCGTTTAGTGGATCATGTGCCGATGTCTGATCTGTCACCACATCTGGGGTAATTCCTCGTGCAACTAACTCTGCAAATACATCGGCAGCGTTCCCTAACAAGCCGACAGACACAGGTGTGTCTGATTGAGTGATCATATCCAGCGCTTCATCAAGAGAGGTGGCTTTTTTGTCTACATAGCCAGTACGAAGGCGATAATCAATACGAGACTCATCACACTCGACCGCCAACATCGAAAAGCCGGCCATCGTGCCAGCAAGAGGCTGAGCGCCTCCCATACCACCTAATCCACCCGTTAAGATCCAGCGACCTTTACTGATACCATCGAAGTGTTTTTTGGCAATAGAGACAAAGGTTTCATAAGTACCCTGCACTATCCCTTGCGAGCCAATATAGATCCACGATCCCGCCGTCATCTGACCGTACATCATCAGTCCCTGTTTATCTAACTCATTGAAGTGTTGCCAATTTGCCCAATGAGGTACCAAGTTCGAGTTAGCAATCAGAACTCTTGGAGCATTTTTATGGGTAGGGAAGACACCAACCGGTTTACCAGATTGCACCAATAGGGTTTGATCGTCTTCTAATCTTTCTAACACCTCAACAATTTTATCGAAACAGTGCCAATCTCGAGCAGCGCGACCAATACCACCATACACAACCAAAGCATGAGGATGCTCCGCAACTTCTGGATCTAAGTTGTTCATTAACATACGCAGTGGTGCTTCCGTTAACCAAGATTTCGCACGCAACTGGGTGCCTCTTGGAGCACGAATGGTACGAGAGGTATCATGACGAGGGTCTTGTGTTGGCATAATAGAGATTCCTTTGTATCTGTGAGCGCAACCTTTCTCAGCTAATTGTCAGAGATTGAGGCAGCTTCTGTTATTGGATTAACGATCTATGTTTTTAATTGCATCTGAGTTCGATAGGCTGTTGGCGATATCCCAACATAGTCGAGCGGCCAATCTTGCAGTCTGATTATCTAGATCGTAGTTTGGGTTGTATTCAGCAATGTCTGCCAAAATCAACTTATCTTGTTGTAATAAAATGGTCTGAATAAATGGCTCAATCGCGTGATAGCTAACTCCTCTCCCTGCCGGTGCGCTTACTCCCGGTGCGGTACCCGCCGGGAACACATCCAGATCAATGGTGAGATAGATAAAGTCACACTGAGTGATGAATTTCTTTAGTTGCTGTAGCTGTTTGGCGGCTTTATCTGCGAGAAATTGATGATCTTCGATGTACCACACATTCAACTCATCTGCCCTTTGAAATAGTGCTCGCGTGTTGCTGGCAGGACTAACGCCTAGGCAAGCATAGTGAAATGGCCAGCCCTTATTATGGCAGTAGTCGGCAATTTGATAAAAAGGCGTTCCAGAGCTAGGCATGACTGTATCGTGTTCATCACTGGAAAACGCTCTTAAATCAAAATGAGCATCAAAGTTAATGATGCCAATAACAGGGGGCTGTTCTTGTTGACTTAACCGTTGCGCTAATCCCTGAAAAGACGCCCAAGCCACTTCATGTCCTCCCCCCAATGTAATGACTGGGGCGTGATGCAGCGCTGTCGCTATCACAGTTGCACATTCAAACTGACTCTGTTCCAACTCATCTCTGTGACACGGCACATTACCTAAATCAACCAGTGTTCTATCTTGATGCCACGCCATACTCGCGAGTGCCGTACGGATAGAATCTGGCGCACTTTTTGCGCCAATTCGGCCTTTATTACGCTTTACACCCGCATCACACTCAAACCCGAGTAGACAAACATCCGCGTTGTTATTGGCTAAATTCTCAACTTCACAGTTGGTGATAACGTGATGAACTCGCTCGCCTAACTCACCATCCTCTTTATCCTCTCTTCCTGTCCAATTGAAACCATGTCGACACGGTTTGCCACTACTGTTTTTTTCGTTACCAATAGAACAATCATGGTTAGTCATAGCAAACTTCCCCATTCACCACGCGGCAAACTAATCTATCTATTCCAACTTGGTAACTCAGGTCGGCAGGATGTTCGATATTCCACAGAGCAAAGTCTGCATCAAAACCAGTCTTAATCTGGCCTCGGCTCTGTGAAAAACCCAGAGCTTGTGCAGCATGGCATGTCACTCCGCGAAGAGACTCTTCTGGGGTTAAGCCAAACAGTGTACAAGCCATATTCATCATTAAAGTCACATCAGAGAATGGCGATGTTCCGGGGTTATGATCCGTGGCAATGGCCATCGGCACTTTATATTGACGAAGTAGATCGACAGGCGGTTTTTGTTGTTCCCTTAAAAAATAGAACGCACCGGGTAGCAAAGTAGCGACCGTTTCTGACTCCGCAATGGCTTTCACTCCGGACTCTGTAAGGTATTCAACATGATCAACGGACAACGCACCATATTTAGCCGCTAACGCACTGCCACCTAAAGGACTCAACTGCTCTGTGTGCCCTTTTATTGATAAGCCATGCTCGATGGCACATTGAAAAACACGCTCTGTTTGCTGAAGGTTAAAACCAATCCCTTCACAAAACACATCAACGCTGTCAATTAACCCTTCCCCTGCCGCCAAAGGGATCATCTTCTCGCACACATAATCGATATAGTCATCTGCCCTACCCTGATATTCAGGAGGAATAGCATGAGCACCGAGTAAAGTAGTCGAGATTTTTATATTGTTATTCTGTTGCAGCCGTTTTGCCGCTCTAAGCATTTTAAGTTCATCTACCACCGTTAAGCCGTAGCCAGATTTAATTTCAATACTGGTTACGCCACTAGCCATTAGCGCATCCAGGCGGGGTTGAGCTAAGTCTACAAGCTGTTCAATAGTCGCCTCTCTAGTGGCATTAACCGTAGATAGAATACCGCCACCTTGCTGGGCTATTTGCTCATAAGAGCTTCCATTCAGTCTCTGCTCAAACTCACCAGAGCGATTACCCGCGTAGATAAGGTGCGTATGGCAATCAATTAAACCAGGCGTAACAAGGGTGTCACTGCAATCAAGGTGAACATAAGGCTCATCAGCAAAAAAAGTGTAAAGGCTAGGTTTATCTTGTGATGACTGACGATCAATAGAGTCTATTTTCCCTTCAGAAATCAGCAGTTGCATTGGCTCAGTTACCACATAGCCTCGCGATCCCGACTGCATCGTAACAAGACGGGCATTTTCCAATACTAGATTCATCATGCTCTCCTACTTTTCACACCAACAAGTCACTCATCAATTCAATCTTTATTGTATATACAATTAAATCAAGTATAGCCCAGAGACAATAGTAATGTTATGAAAATGTGATCAAAAGTTGAGAAATAGAGAAAGATTAGCGATTATAAAACCCATTCAATAGCTGAAGAGTGGCAAACTAGCGGTACTAAAATACGGGCTATTTTGACTTTATTATCTTGAGTAGGGGTTACTTAAGCATAATTTTAGAACTGAGTTGATATTTACTGCCCGGATGATAAAGCAGTGCAGTACTCACCAGTTTATCGTCACTCCAAGTACGACGATTTAACAGCAAACAGGGCTCACTGTCAGTCATGGTTAACGCTTCACGAACCATAACCTCTGGTACTATTGCTTCGACAGTATGTTCTATGGCACTTAATGGACAATTTTCTGATAGATAGGAGTTTGGGGTTGAGTGGGAAAAGTCTTGTTCTAGATAGTCTGGAGCATAGATTGGGTTTACCCAGCGTACCTCCAATTGAACGGGCAGAGAATCAGAATAGTGGATAATTTCACTATAGAAAACCTCGGTATTCACCATAACTCCTAGCCTTGTTGCTATCACTTCGTCAGCCACCACTTTTAGCTGTTTGATCACTTTGTTGTGGTAATGCTTACCGCGAGAAACAACCTCTTCGGCAATATTCCGAATATCCAATAATGGTGACTCAGCCTTCTCTTCCTTAGCACAAACAAAGGTTCCTGCTCTCGGTTTTCTTACTAACATTCCTTCAGAGACTAAGTCTCGAATGGCTTTGTTCACCGTCATTCGACTAACATTAAACTGACTAGTCAGTTCCAACTCCGTATTGATACGATGCCCGACAGGCCACTTACCGGAAGCAATATTTTTCGATATATACTGTTTTATCTGAATGTATAGAGGCGAGTCTGACATAAGTTAGGCTCAATTTAATTGAATATACAAATAGATTAATTTATTTGGCTAATATTTCAATAGCCATAACCCATTTATTATTAATTCGTGAAAGTGAGTCATTAAAAAAGCCCAAAGTATTTGTATACTATGGGCGATTTAAAATAACGGACATTTGTCGAGTAACGTTATGGCATAACTAAGCGGTAAGTTTTAACAAGGTATGGCCTAAACCGATATTATCCGTTCTTTCTACCATCTTTAGCCCTGACTCAGCGACTATCTCTAAAAAGTCATCGCTGCGATAAAAACGGCTATTGCCATTTGCTAAGCAGGTAAAATAGAGTGAAGTAGCGTTTAAACTGTAAGAAGCGGCTTCATACTTCTGTGCATCCCAAAACAGTTCTAAAACATAAACCACCGAGCCCGGTGCTAACTGCTGTTTCACTCGTTTTAAGATGTTAAGAATTTCCATCGGTGAAAAACAATCCAGGAACTGGCTCATCCACCAGATATCCGCATGCTCAGGTAAGGTTTGAGCCTTATCCAGCATATTGGCAGGGTACCCTTGGATTCGGTCAGCAAAGCCATTCTCTTTAGCGTTCGCCATTGCCATTTCAAGCTGTTGCGGTAGATCGACAATAGTCACGTTCACATCACTATTGTAATTACAACACTGCATTGCCCATTTACCGGTGTTACCACCTATATCCACGATATGTTTAGGGTTAGACTGAAACACTTTCTCTAGCAATACCGGAAATGATCGGTCTGAATAGAAATGGTCAAAAGCAAACCAGCTCTGTTTTGCTTGCTCTGGAAGTCGAGACAAACCTTGGTAGATCGTTTCCCAATCTCCCAGTTCTTTTAGCCCTGCCGGTTTTCCTTGCTGAATAGACTCCGTCAAATGCATCATAGCGGCATAACAAACGTCCGCAGTAAAATCCATGTTCGCCTTAGTCATACCGTCATGCAGTAAGAAAAAGCCAAGGTTAGCAAGGGAGTAGTTAGGTTTTTCCCACAACACAATATTTGCGCTAATGGCCATATCTAGCAACACCTTAACGCCATACTCTGAAACGTCAGTGGATTGCGAGATCTGCTCTACACTTAGTCCTTCCGTACCCGCTTTATCGAGCGCGGTTAAAATACCAAGATCTCTTAATGTGCGGGCAGTATGAAAAGCAATAGGCGCAAAAGAGAGCTTTTGTGCTTCTGTTTTTGCTTCTAGAGCATTAAATGGATCAATATTTTGATTTATCACTGAAAAACCTAACTTAAACAAATGTTGAATAGGAACTCAAAGGTCTACTTTGAAGCTGCCATTATGGATAATTGTTTTTGAATATCAACATTCAAATTGTTTACCCAACGATTGTAATTACGATGAATATTTCCATCTCTCTCTTTCAGGTTTTCTGAACGAACATAATTGATAGAGTAAAATTTATTGCTGTAAGTGATGCTCACTTCCGCAAAGTGACTACGCACATACAGTTTTGCGTCAAGTTCACCCTCTTTCACTTCTTTTACCAACCAGTCACGAGCAGAGGCAGCTTTGATAATGGCCGCTTTAACATCTTGACTTTGAAGTTCATAAGCAACTGGAGTATCCTCGAAATTCATTATTGGTTGCACACGATTACAACCAACAACGATTAGAGTCAAAAATAGCGCGGCGGCTAGCTTAAAGAATTTCATAGTATTTCCCTAAATATATGTTAAGAAGCTTGCTAGTATTTCGTTACTACAAATTAAAATCAATATGTTATGTCAATTTATTCTCAAGTAATATCACTAAATATAGACCACTGGTCAGCGAACTCGAAAGGACTCGATCAGCCTGAAAAATGGCAACAATGGGCGATAAATAATCAGTGGCCTGATGAAGGGACTATTGCAGTAGACGCTATTCCTGCCATGACGAGAAGAAGAATGAGTGCGTTAAGTAAGCTTGCTGTGCAAACCGCAATACCGCTACTTAACCAGAATAATATTGATTATCTGGTTTTTTCTAGCCGACATGGTGAGCTGCACCGAAGCGCACAATTGATCCAAGATATTGTACAAGGTGAAGAAGCGTCACCCATGGCTTTTTCTCAGTCGGTACACAATACCGCAGCAGGACTTTCCACCATAATAACCAAAAAGCCGATTCCCCTAACCTCTATTTCAGCCGCAGAAAATACTTTTCAGAGCGCAATATTGGAAGCCTGGAGTTACCTTGAACAACACCCCAGTCATAAAGTGCTATTGGTGGACTTTGATGAGCCTTTACCTGCTGTGTATCAACAGTACGAGACCGATAACTTTCAAGGTTTTTCGTTAGGATTGGTATTGTCTAAGGGCGATGATTTCTCCCTAACTGCATTAGAAAACAGAGAAACAGATCTAACCAACACTAGCCAGTTACCACAAGGCTTAGCTTTTCTTAGCCATTTTCTGTCAGAGAAAAAAGAGTGGTCAATCAACGCGGATCGTCAGTATTGGAGATGGAAGCGTTGTTAACCATTAATCAATATTGGCGTGTTTTTGCTACCGGTTTTTGTTTCGTCATATTTGGTATTGGTAGCTTAGTCCTTAGCTTTGTCATTATTCCATTGCTGTTTCTATTCATTTCACAGCCTGATAGTCGACAATATCGGGTACAGCATATCATTCAACTAACCTTCAATACGTTCTGCCGTCTAATGAAATTGTCGGGTGCAATAGACTACAAAATTGAAGGTGCCGAGCAACTTGCACAAGATAGAAACTGCATTATTGTGGCAAATCACCCTAGCTTTATTGACTATGTGATTATCGCCTCACAACTAAAACAGTGTGATTGCTTAGTAAAAAGCGCTATCTGGTCTAACCCTTTTTTGAAACATATTGTTAAGGCTGCAGGTTATATACCGAATCAAGCTTCAGATGATCTATTGCACAGTTGTCAGCAGCGATTCGATAATGGCAATGTGCTGCTAATATTCCCCGAAGGCACCCGGACCACTCCCGGTGTAGAGTCCACTTTGCAACGAGGAGCGGCTCAAATTGCGGTTCGTACTGAGACGGATCTACGAGTTATACATATTTCGGTTTCGCCAAGTTTTCTTACAAAAGAAAAAAAGTGGTATCAAGTTCCGAAGACAAAGCCCTTTTTCCATATTCAAATAAAGGGTAAAATCGATATTCAATCATTTATTGAGCAAACTAATAATCCAACTTTAGCCGCAAGAAAGCTTAATAAATATTTAGCGAAAGCTATTTTTCCAGACAATAAAAACAAAGAGTGACAAGCAGTGGAATTACTACACAACGATATAAAGCAGTTAATTATTGATGCCTTAAATCTTGAAGATATTACCATTCAAGATATTGACACTGACGCACCTCTTTTTGGTGATGGTTTGGGGTTAGATTCAATTGACGCGTTAGAACTTGGTCTTGCTATAAAGAAAAAGTTTAACATTGTTATTGATGCTGACGACTCTAATACTCGACAACATTTTGCATCAGTGGCCAACTTAGCCAGCTATATTTCATCACAAACCAGCCAATAACAGCCAGACCTCATTATGACAGACGTAAATAAAGAACAAATTTTTAACCAAATCAAAGATGCTTTGGTCGAGCTATTTGAGATCGATGAAGCGGATATCACCCTTGATGCCCACCTATATCAAGATTTAGATTTAGACAGTATTGATGCGGTTGACCTTGTGGTTCATCTGCAAAAAGTGACTGGCAAAAAGATCAAACCTGAAGAGTTTAAAGCAGTGCGTACAGTGAGTGATATTGTCGAATCTGTAGACGCTCTTCTCAAGGATAATTAATGCGACAATTGCTGACACTACTGTCTGCAATTGTTCTTATCGGTTACCCATTTGCTATCTACTTTGGGATCGATAAGTTTGGCCTAGAAATTGTCGGTGGATTTTTAATTGCAGCATTTGTTATTAGAATTATCACCGGCAGCAAAGCACAACTTAAAGAATTAAAACAGCTAGCATGGGTAAGTGGTAGCGTTGGCATCATGTTGGCGTTACTTGGCGCTTGGTTTAAACAAAACAGCTGGTTAACCTTTTATCCTGTTGCCGTTAACCTCTGCATGCTTTGTGTTTTTGCCTACAGCTTAAATCAGCCAAAAACAATCATTGAACGTTTGGCAAGGCTACAAGAACCAGACCTACCTCAAAGTGGCATTGATTACACAAGAAAAGTCACCATCGTTTGGTGTCTATTTTTTGTTATTAATGGCTCAATAGCGCTCTATACCTGCTTTCAATCGATGGAGATCTGGACGCTATATAACGGTTTAGTCAGCTACTTATTTGCAGGGTCACTGTTTGCTATTGAGTGGTTGGTTAGGCAAAAGGTTCGAAAACAGTTTTAGCCTAGCAAAAACGGTGTTTTCAGATACGCTCGCTATTTACGTTAAGAACACAATCGAAAAATAAGAACAGATAACAAATAGGCTCTATTGATGACAAGTAATCAGCAAGTGGCATTTCACTCACTCAGTACACTGCTCTGTTCACCTAAACCGCTCTCCTATTTAGTTGCATTTGATGCATCACACTCTTGGTGCTGGCAGTCCCTATTAAGTGATATTGATTACAACAGTAAAAAATTACAGCAAAGCCAAGCGAAAAAAGTGGCCCTTTGCTGTAGCAATAGCTATCAATTCGCGGTGGGATTTTTTGCCATCGCCTGTGCAAGAAAGAGCATTGTTCTGCCGGGTAACCATCAGCCTGAAGCCTTAATAGAATTATCACAACAGTTTGATCTTTTATTCTGCGATGGAGAGTCAGACGTTAGCGAGCATGTAAGGTCGATGAATATTGACATTGCAACTCCGTCCAATTCAATGTTCAGTTATTCACCGCTAGCGCTGGATGAGATTTCGCTGATTCTTTTCACATCAGGCTCCAGCGGAAAACCTAAAGCCATTAATAAAACATTGCACCAACTGGATACCGAAATAGCCATTTTGGAGCAGCTGTGGGGAGAGCAACTGCAACACAGTCGCATTGAGAGTACTGTCTCTCACCAGCACATATATGGTTTGCTGTTTCGAGTTCTCTGGCCTTTATGTGCGGGTAGAGCGTTTGCCTGTCGTAACCTAGAGTACCCAGAGCAGATCGCCTCTCATGCCAGCTCAAATACCACACTAATTAGCAGTCCAGCGCTACTAAAACGTTTATCTTTAGAAGATACACCGTCGACACTTACCGCTATTTTTTCTTCCGGTGGACCTCTATCATTTTCAGCAGCACAACATGCGCTACAGCTCTATTCACAATCTCCTATTGAGGTGTTTGGTAGCACGGAAACAGGAGGAATTGCCTTTCGACAACAGCATACATCAGAACAGCTGTGGCAACTTTTCCCGTCCGTCAAAGCACAGTTAGATGATCACCAGTGCCTGCAACTCTGTTCCCCTCATATCAACGGTACAGATTGGTATCAAACATCTGATCGATGCTATTTTCATGATGCCGTACACTTCCGGTTACTTGGCAGAGCAGATCGAATAATCAAAGTAGAAGAAAAACGCGTATCACTTGTTGAAGTAGAAAATCGATTGGATCACACTAGCTGGGTCAATGAAAGTACCGTTATTCCTCTTGAGGAAAATGGCCGACTCATATTGGTAGCCGCAATCGTGTTAACCGAAGAAGGTACAGATAAACTCCAGCAACTTGGTAAAGGTAAGTTTTGGATACAGCTTAGAAATGAACTTCGTGCCTGGTTAGAGCCTATCGCGATACCGAGAAAATATCGGGTGTTGAATGATATCCCTGTTAACAGCCAAGGGAAAAAACAGTTTTCACAAATAGAAGCCCTATTTAAAGATAAGTGTAGTTAGTAATGATGGTAAAAAGAAAACCGACAATTTTAGCGAAACAGATTTCAGCATCGCAGGCCTTATTAGAGCTCAAAGCAGATGCCGACATTTTAGACTTTACTGGGCACTTTAGTCATTTCCCTCTTTTACCCGGAGTCAGCCAAATAGATTGGGCTATTTATTACGCAAGTAAGTACTTACAAACGCCAACTAGCTTTAAAGGGTTGGAGGTACTTAAGTTTAAAGAGCCAATCCTTCCTGATGGCAAAGTGACATTACAACTTACATGGCATAGTGATAAACATAAACTCTCTTTTCAATATTACTCTGAACAGGATGAAGTCGTGACCATTCACTCTTCAGGAAAGATCAAGTTAGGTGAGAGTGATGAGTGACTTTAGCCCCTGTTTTTTGATCCCCTGTTATAACCATGGTGATACCGTTGCCAAGGTTACTCAGTCATTAAAAGCGTTTTCTTATCCAATAATTTTAGTTAATGATGGCAGCGATCAGTACACCTCATCGGCATTAAATGAACTGGCAAAGCAAGATGACATTCATCTGGTTACCCTAAGAAAAAACCAAGGAAAAGGTGGTGCCGTTATCGCGGGTATTCACCATGCAAATTCCCTTAATTTTACCCACGCTATTCAGATAGATGCTGACGGCCAACACGATGTCAATGCCTTGCCTGAACTGATTTCCGCTGCAAAGTCATCACCTGATTCTCTTGTTTCCGGCCAGCCTATATATGATGAGAGCATTCCTAAGTCCCGCCTTTACGGGCGCTACATTACTCATTTTTGGGTTTGGGTCGAGACTTTATCTTTCTCAATTAAAGATACCATGTGCGGCTTTAGGGCTTACCCTGTTTCTCAAACCGTAAAAGTATTAGATCAATACCGTATTGGTCTACGCATGGATTTTGACACTGAAATAATGGTTCGCATGTACTGGGAGGGCTGTGAGATTGAATTTGTTGATACTCAAGTCGTCTATCCTGAAGGAGGCATCTCCCATTTTGATGCCCTGTGGGACAATATTTATATCAGTAAAATGCATACGAAGCTGTTTTTTGGCATGCTACTCCGAAGCCCAAAATTATTAATGCGCACCATTCGGAGCAATAAAAACTCTTCGTCCGATAGTGCTCATTGGTCTAAACGCAAAGAGCAGGGAACGGTGTTGGGCATTAAAACCTTGCTTGCGGTTTATAGCCTGCTAGGTAGGCGAGTATTTAATCTTTTTCTTTACCCTGTAATTGGTTACTACTTTTTAGTTGGCCGCCAAGCGAAACAAGCCTCGAATCACTATTTGCAGCAACTTGCGCAGCACGCAAGTCAAAACAACATCCAATTGCCCAATAAACTCACCCGTTTTCAGCACCTATTCTCTTTTGGTCAAACCATGCTGGATAAACTGGCCGCTTGGAAAGGTGATTACTCTTTCGATAACTTATCCATTTACGGACAAGATGATGCTCAATCATTAATAGACAACAAGCAAGGGGCGCTATTAATTGGCTCTCATTTAGGCAATATTGAGCTATGTCGAGCATTAAGCCGTCACTACACGGATTTAAAAATTAATGCTTTGGTGTTTACCGAGCATGCGCAGCAGTTCAACTCTGTACTCAACGCCATCAATCCGGACTCGAACTTAAACCTTATCCAAGTAAGTTCTATCGGCCCAGACACCGCGATATTGTTGCAGCAGAAGTTGGAACAGGGAGAGTGGATCGTCATTGTTGGCGACAGAACCTCCACCAGCAAAGAGAGCCGTTCTATCTGGGCAGAGTTTCTTAGCAAACCGGCACCATTCCCCCAAGGGCCTTTTATGCTGGCTTCAGTATTAAAAGCCCCGGTGTATCTTCTGTTTGGATTGCGTGATGAGCAGAGTAAATCGGACCATTTTGAGGTTTACTTTGAGCACTTTTCCGATAGATTGGAGTTTCCGCGACACGAGCGCCAAGAAGCATTAACACAGACAGTACAAAAATACGCAACAAGACTTGAACACTACACATTAAAAGCACCACTACAGTGGTACAATTTTTTCAACTTTTGGACGTTAAGCCAAACGCAACAAGATAATAAAGATGACTAATATAACTTTTGGCGCAGAGCGCTTAACCATTGAAAACGTCGTAGCTATCTCACAAGGAGCAACGGCAAGCTTAAACGATACCGTAGAGTATCGACAGAAAATTGATCGTGGCGTGGCTTTTCTTGAACGTTTATTAAAAGAAGATGGCGTTATTTATGGTGTTACTACAGGATATGGCGACTCCTGTACTGTTGCGATTCCTCCTGAACTTGTCGACGAATTACCACTGCATTTAACCCGCTTTCATGGCTGTGGTTTGGGAGAGATACTAACCAAAGAGCAATCTCGCGCCGTACTGGCGACGCGTTTGTGCTCACTCTCTCAAGGGGTTTCTGGTGTTTCTCATGAGCTGTTAGAACAGATTGTTACTCTTATAAACAGAGACATTGCCCCACGCATTCCACAAGAAGGTTCCGTCGGCGCCAGTGGTGATCTGACGCCATTATCTTACCTTGCCGCAGTACTTATTGGAGAGCGTGACGTTATCTATAACGACACCATTTGCTCAACAGAAGAGGTGTTTAAGCAACTTGATATTGCCCCGATCAAACTCAAGCCTAAAGAAGGTTTAGCCTTGATGAATGGCACATCAGTAATGACGGCTTTAGCTTGTCTTGCTTATAAACGTGCAGAATACCTTTGTCAGTTATGTACAAAAATCACCGCGATGGTCTCTTTAGGCATTCAAGGCAACGACTTCCATTTCGACCAAGGCCTTTTTGCTGTGAAACCTCATCCAGGGCAACAGAAGATTGCACAATGGTTACGAGAAGATCTTCGCTCAGAACGCCCACCAAGTAACAGCGACAGATTACAAGATCGTTACTCTCTTCGCTGTGCTCCTCATGTGATTGGTGTGGTGCAAGACTCACTGCCTTGGTTACGTCAGCTAATAGAAAATGAACTAAATAGCGCCAATGATAATCCTATTATTGATGGCGATAATGAACGAGTTTTACATGGTGGTCACTTCTATGGTGGACATATCGCAATGGCGATGGATACCCTTAAAACCGGTGTCGCGAACCTTGCCGACTTACTTGACCGTCAAATGGCCCAATTAATGGACTACAAGTTTAATAATGGCCTTCCTTTTAATTTGACTGGGGCAACTGGGGAAAGAAAACCCATTAATCATGGTTTTAAAGCGGTTCAAATTGGTATTTCAGCGTGGACAGCTGAGGCATTAAAACAGACCATGCCTGCTAGCGTATTTTCTCGCTCTACCGAATGTCACAATCAAGACAAAGTCAGTATGGGCACTATCGCGGCGCGAGATTGTCTACGAGTATTGGAACTGACAGAGCAGGTCACCGCTGCATCGTTGCTTGCCGCAACTCAAGCGCTAGAGATTAGAAAAGCTCAGCAACAGCTCGATGACGCTCATCTAAGTGACAATATCAAAGCGATTCGTGAGCAAGTGTTGTCTGAATTCTCTTTATTGGTAGAAGACCGTCCATTGGAAGGCGACTTGCGTCACTTTGTTCAACGCATTCAACAGCGCCATTGGTCCCTTTATTCCGACGCCCTATAATTCGTTTAAATGAGTAAGCCAATATGAGTGAAGCAGTATTGTTCCCATTAACATCAGAAGTCAGCATTATTACTTCGTTTCAAGATGCTGATCCAATGGGCGTTATCTATCATGGTAACTATTTTCGTTACTTTGAAGAAGCTCGCCGAGTACTGTTGGATAAAATAGATTACGGTTACATTGCTATGAATGACTCTGGTTACATGTGGCCAATTATCGATACTCGAGTTAAGTATGTAAAAGCGCTTCCTTTTAATCATCAAATTACCGTCACCGCAACATTAACCGAGTGGGAAAATCGCCTACGAATAGATTACGTTATCTATGACGGTCAAAGTGGTCAACGTATGTGTAAAGCCCATACCACTCAAGTTGCCGTTGAAATGGATAACCAAGAGATGTGCTTTGCCTCACCCAAGCTATTTATTGATAAAATAACTCATTGGCATAAACATGGAGAGTGTTTGTAATGCATCGCATATGGCTGTTTATTGTCTTGTTTATTTTGTCACCTTTGGCCTTAGCTAAAGTGACCGACCTCGCCTCTTTGCAACAACAATTAGCATCACAAAGTTTAGTTAGAGGTGACTTTTCGCAGCAGCGCCATATTGCTATGTTTGAGCAGCCATTAGCTTCTTCAGGCCAATTTCTACTGGCAAAAGAGCATGGGCTGTTATGGCATCAAACTTCACCGTTTCCGGTTAGCTTGGTTTTAACTGAAGATAAATTACGTCAAACGTTTGCTAACCAACCGGCGCAAATCGTGACCAAGCAACAGAACCCGATGGCATTTTATTTTAGCCACATTTTCCTTTCGGTTTTTCATGGTGATACAGAGCAGCTAAAACAGCAATTTGAACTGGATTTTTCTTTGCAAGGTGAGCAGTGGCAATTGACACTGGTGCCTTTGTCTGCACCTTTAAACTCAGTATTTAAGCAGATCATGTTGTCGGGGCAGCAAGATATTAACCGCTTAGTTTTAGAAGAACTTCGAGGTGATAAAACGGAGATTATCTTTAGTAACCAACGTCATCAGCCTGAGACATTAACGAATGAAGAGCAACAACAGTTTGCTTTCTAATCTACTGTTTTCACGAGGAAAACATCTCGCCATCATCTGGCTTGGTTTTATCCTTGTTTGCTCTGTTTATCTAGCCAAACTGTGGTTCTTCTCTGCTGGCTCTCCTATCGAGACCAATATAATAAAACTGCTACCTGTGGATCAGCAAAACCCACTGGCTGAACAGGCATTTGAAAAAGTCACCAGTAACATGAGCAACAAGGTTATCTTTGTTGTCACAGGAAAAGAAGAGAGTTCGATATATAGTGCGGCAAAGGCATTAGAGGAAGGGCTAGCAGCAACCCCGTACTTCAGTAAGGTAATCGGAGAGATCCACTCATCTCAACAGCAAGAGTGGAGCAAGTACTATTTTCAGAATAGGTTTCAGCAACTCACCGAAGCACAGCGAATACAGTTAACCACTTCCCCTGATGATCGAATTCAGCAAGTCATTCAATCACTTTACAATCCATTTTCCGGAGTCACCGCACAAGAGTTAGAAGCGGACCCTTTTCTACTTTTTCGAGATTACTTAGCAGAGATAAGTCAACAATCATCCACCTTTACTTTAGACAAGCGTTTTCTTGCTACTCACTATCAAGGAAAGAAATATCTTCTCATTAGTGCCGAGCTAAAAGAGTCGCCATACAGCTTATCTGCCCAGCAAGCAGTCCCTATAATTAACCAACTACAAAATACCCTAGCTCAACAATATAACGTAGAGATACTCCATACAGGGGTTCTGTTTTATGCTGACTTTGGCACCCAAAGCGCTAAATCAGAGATCAGCACTATTGGGCTATTCTCGTTACTGGGTATTGTTGTTTTAATCGCTACCGTGTTTCGGAGTGTCACTCCGCTGCTGCTCTCTTTACTCTCAATCTCTGTCGGTCTGATCGTCGCTCTGAGTGTCACTAGTATGATTTTTGGCAAGGTTCATCTGTTTAGCTTGGTATTTGGTGCAAGTTTAATAGGGGTCTCTATAGACTATGCTTTTCACTACCTTACTGACCGCTTAGCCTCTGGAGATAAATGGCAAAGTATCCAAGGACTGAAGCATATTTTGGCGGCAATCACCTTAGGGCTGATCACCAGTTTAATCGGTTATCTAGGCTTATTGGTTGCACCATTTCCCGGATTACAACAGCTAGCGCTATTTTCAGCTGTTGGTCTTATCTCAGCGTATATAACTGTAGTCGTTTGCTACCCCATCTTAGCCGCTAAACCAAGTCCAACTAGGCCTCTTCCTTGGGGCGCTATTTGGTCTTCTCTACTGCTAACATGGCAGAAGCCTATGTTTAAATTAGGCTTACCGGTAGCAATTTTAATGATCAGTTTGTTGGCGTTAACAGGCGTCGATTACAATGATGATATTAAACAGTTGCAAGCTATGCCAGCCAGTCTTAAGCAGCAAGAAGAGACAATATCTCAGTTAAGCGGCATACACTCCTCGCAAAAAATGTTGCTGCTAACCGCCAGCAACAATGAAGCACTGATGCAGTCTCTAGAACAACTTCAACCTCAGCTTCAACAATGGATCCATGATGGCGTAATTAAGGGGTATCAAGCACTCAATCAATATCTTGCCTCTACACAACTGCAGCAGCAAGATTTTGAGGTAATCTCAAACTATTACCAACAGTATGGCCCCCTATTAGCTAGCCAGTTAAAACTAACCGACGTTCCTAATTTTACGGCTCAGTTCTCCCCAGTATCATTGGATGATTATTTAAGCCAAGCCAGTTCCGAGCCGGTACGTTTTCTTTACTTAGGTCAGGTTGGCGATAGTGTTGCTACTGTCATCTTGTTAAAACAGCCGAGTAATTTAGACACTATCCACAGCTATCTTCAACAACAGTCTGATCTGCTCTATTTGGATAAAGCGGAACAACTCTCCTCACTGTTTGGAGATTACCGAATAAAAGTGATGCAGTTATTGGCTGCTGCTATTGTCGCCATCACACTGGTGCTCAGCGTCCGCTATAACATGATACAGGCGATTAAAATCATATTGCCATCGGTTATCGCATGCGTGGCTGGCTTAGCCATCACAACGCTCACAGGCTCAGCGCTAAACTTATTTAATTTACTGGCACTGATATTAGTGATCGGTATAGGTATTGATTACACGCTATTTTTTGCGGAAAACAGTCGCAATAAGAGCACGTTACTTGCCATTACATTATCTGCCACTACGACTCTGTTATCATTTGGTTTACTGGCGTTAAGTCAAACTCATGCAATACACAGCTTTGGCATCACTGTTTTAAGTGGTATTTTTGTTGCTTGGTTATTATCACCCATGGCTATTCGGTCCCGTGAACATTAGCTTTTTATGCTTAACATCTCCACTAGCCAGAACGAGAAACAACCCGAGTTTAATGATAAGGCAAAATGTAGGATATCTCCCCTCAATGATTAGATATAGATACAGAGCAAAATCGATTATTAACCTTGTAGTTATGCTGTTTATAGTCGCATTTATCTCCTCATGCAGCCTTACTACAAAGCCTTCTTCAGCCAAGGTTGAGATTACAAAAGATCGATTTGTGCAACTGCCACAACCTAGCCAATTGGGTTATCAGGTTACCGCCAGCCAACTTATTTCGGCTCAATGGACAACAGCGCAAGGTGCCCAAACACAACAGTTACCAGTACAACTTGAAGTCTCCAATAGTAAAATAGTGTTAGCAGGATTTTCATCTTGGGGAACTCGACTTTTATCTCTCAGCTATCAAGATAGTCAGATTAAAACCAAAGTAATGAATGGGCTAAACGGTGTATTGCCAGATCCTGAACAGATACTGTTCAATTTAATGATCACCCTATGGCCTAAAAGCGCATGGCATGCTCCATTAGATGATTTAGGTTGGAGTATTATAGAATCCGATAATCAACGCATTATTACGGATGAAACCGGCAAAACGATCATAGAGATAAACTATCAACATAAACAGCCGCTGAAAGGTACTATCCGATTTACTCATAAATCATTAGACTATTTGATTGAAATTCAAACCCTCAATTACCAGATTCAACAGAAACAGCAGTAGAGCATTAATATGGAAAATAGATCAGCAAACCCAGTCTATATACAATGCTGTGGTTTCCACTCCGCCATGGGCAATGAGCATGAGCAGATTCATCACGTTCTCAGTGGTGACAAAGATGCCACTATGATCGCCAATGATGAGATATTGAATACGGGAGACCCTACTGTTATTGGCCGGGTTAAAGAAACACTTCCCACTCTACCTGAGCATATGCAGCGCTACTCTACTCGCAATAACCAGCTGGCCTTATCTGCATTATTGCAAATTGCGCCGACCATTCAGCAAGCGATAGAACAGTACGGTGCCTCGCGAGTGGCTGTGGTCGTTGGGACCAGCACATCGGGTATATCAGATGGTGAAGAGGCATATAAAAGCTTATTAGCCAAAGGGGACTTTCCTGAGCATTATCACTACCAACAACAAGAAATTGCCAACAGTAGCCAGTTTATTGCCGACTATTTTCAGCTCACAGGCCCTTGCTATGCCATCTCTACCGCTTGCTCCTCAAGCGGACGAGTATTTATCACCGCCCAACGAATATTACGATCAGGCTTGGTAGATGCGGTCATTGTTGGTGGTTGCGATACGGTTTGTCGGCTAACTCTGAATGGCTTTCGTGGCTTAGAGGCTTTATCTAAACAGCTGTGCAGACCATTTAGTGAACAACGAGATGGTATTAATATTGGCGAGGCCGCGGCATTCATGCTACTTAGTAATGAGCAGAGTGATATTGCCCTGTTAGGTGCTGGAGAGAGCTCTGATGCTCACCATATCTCTGCCCCACATCCAGAAGGACATGGCGCAGAGGTGGCAATGCGCAACGCTCTTGAGCAGGCCGGTTTATCCATTGATGATATTGGCTATATCAATGCGCATGGTACCGCGACAGAACTTAATGACCGTATGGAGAGCAAAGCCATACAGAGAATTTTTGGTAGAACTACACCAGTAAGCTCTACCAAAATGATGACGGGACATACGCTGGGAGCAGCCAGCGCGACAGAAGCTGCCATTGCTTGGCACATACTTAAGTACCGCTTATCTCTGCCGATACAAAACTGCTCTGACAAAGCAGAGGATATAAACATAAACCTGATTGAACAGCCTACAAAACTCAACGGAAAAGCGATACTCAGTAACTCTTTTGCCTTTGGCGGCAACAACATCAGCCTTATATTTGGTTACAGTAATGAATGATCTTCCCTCTATAGAAAAACTTGTTCCTCATGACAACCCAATGATCTTGGTTGACCGCGCCATTACCATTGAAGAAAAATCGATCCACTGTCAGGTTGATATAGGTGAACATAACCCCTTTTTTGATGTTGAAAAAGAGACAGTTCCAGCTTATGTCGGCATAGAATTTATGGCGCAATCTGTCGCCGCTTGGTCTGGTTACCACGCCCTGTTAGAAAATAACAGCCCGCCGATTGGGTTCTTACTTGGTAGCCGACGTTATACTGCAATGTGTGATAAATTTACTAAAAATCAAACATTAGATATCTATGCAGAACAAGTATTAGCAGATGACAACATGGCAGTATTTATGGCACGGCTAGAAGATAGAGGTGAAGTACTCGCCTCTTGCCAATTAAATGTTTACGTGCCGACTGAACAACAATTGCAACAGATGAAAACTGGAAACTTATCATGACTCGACAAGTACTCGTCACCGGAGCAAGCAAAGGAATAGGCAAAGAGATTGCCATTCAACTCGCTAAAGACGGATTTAGCATTATTGTCCACTATATGGGCGATCAAAAAGGTGCCCAGCAAACAGCAGAAACCATTGAGCAACTTGGTGGTTCTGCTCGTCTGATTCAGTTTGACATTAGTCAGAGAGATGAGTGCCGAGAGAAGCTCGAAGCAGACATTGAACAGCATGGCGCATACTATGGCGTGGTCAATAACGCAGGAATTACCCGGGACACAGCGTTTCCGGCTATGACAGAACAAGAGTGGGATGGCGTTATCCATACCAATTTAGACAGCTTTTATAACGTGCTTCACCCTTGTGTCATGCCTATGGTTCAAAATCGCAAAGGGGGGCGAATTATCACCCTTGCATCAGTATCGGGTTTAATGGGTAACCGGGGGCAAACTAACTACAGCGCCGCAAAAGCAGGGGTTATAGGGGCAACCAAATCTTTAGCGCTCGAACTGGCTAAACGAAAGATAACGGTAAACTGTGTCGCACCAGGACTTATTGATACGGGTATGGTCGATGAGCACGTTAAAGAACACGCACTGCCTCAAGTGCCACTTCGTCGTATGGGTGAACCAGAGGAAGTGGCCGGTTTAGTGAGTTATCTTATGTCAGATATTGCGGCGTATGTTACTCGCCAAGTTATCTCAATCAACGGAGGTTTAATATGAGTCGTCGTGTTGTAATAACAGGAATGTCAGGTGTGACGGCCTTTGGTAACGACTGGCAAGCAATCCAACCTAAATTGAAAGCGTGTGAAAATGCCACCCAATACATGCCATCTTATGAACAATACGATGGTTTAAATACCAAGTTAGCAGCGCCAATTGACCATTTTGAGTTGCCAAAACACTACAAGCGTAAACAAGTACGTAGTATGGGCAGAGTATCGAAGATGGCAACAGTTGCCACTGAAAATGCCTTACTTCAATCGGGGTTAATCGGCCATGATATTCTCACCAATGGTCAAACAGGTGTTGCTTACGGCTCCTCAACAGGCAGTACTGATGCGGTTGGTGCATTTGGCATAATGCTTAGTGAGAAAACCACCCGAGCGATTACTGCTACTACCTATGTACAGATGATGCCTCACACCGCAGCGGTTAATGTCGGTCTGTTTTTTGGTGCTAAAGGTCGAATCATTCCAACCAGCAGTGCTTGTACTTCTGGAAGTCAGGCAATTGGCTACGCTTATGAAGCGATTAAACATGGTTACCAAACGGCAATGATAGCCGGAGGTGGCGAAGAGCTATGCCCAACGGAATCAGCGGTATTTGATACCCTATTTGCTACCAGTCTTAAAAATGACGACCCAAAAAGTACCCCTCGTCCTTACGATTCAAACCGTGATGGCTTGGTGATAGGTGAAGGTGCAGGCACTTTGATCCTTGAAGAGTATGAACACGCAAAATCGCGTGGCGCGACTATTCTCGCTGAAATTATTGGTTTTGCCAGCAATTGCGATGCCGCTCATGTTACTCAACCACAAATGGAAACCATGCAATCTTGCATGGAGATGGCCATACGTGACGCCAATATACTCCCTTCTCAGATCGATTATGTCTCGGCTCATGGCACTGCAACGGATCGTGGTGACATAGCAGAAACAAATGCAACCGAGAAAGCGTTAGGAAACGTCCCTATCAGCTCACTTAAAAGCTATTTTGGCCATACCTTAGGCGCTTGCGGAGCGATTGAAGCTTGGTTAAGCATTGAGATGATGCACTCAGGCTGGTTCCACCCTACACTGAACCTAACGGATTTAGACTCAGACTGTGGCGATTTAGATTACATTACTGGTGAAGGTAGAGAGATAAACGCGCAGTATATTATGAGTAACAACTTTGCCTTTGGTGGCATTAATACTTCCCTTATCTTTAAGAAAGAGATTGATTAAATAACCATTCCAGATTGATAGCTCGATCGAGCTGATGTGAAGGGCAAGGATGCCCTAACTTACAATGTTAACATTGAGTATCGTGCAGGTTAGATTGCCATTTTAGAGGCTTTTGTTCTGTTTCAGCCGACGAGGAATGCATAGCCAAAAAGTCTATACCGTTAATACTAAAATGATTTTCCGTCGCATCAGCATCACAACTAATGGCCACCGCGCTATAATGTTCCGCATATTCGATATCATTAACCCCTAGATTTAATACGGCGAGTAGACACGAAGAGAGGGTCATACCTGTTATAATTTTTATCAGCATTCTTATAAATCGTCAAAAGCGAATATGTACGAAATATAAATGTAATCTATATTTCGCACAAGAATTCATATAGCAAAGTTTATCGCTTATCTCACTTTGCTAAACTTACTTCCACCAATTGACACCAGTAGCTAGCACCAATTTCCAATGCATCATCATTGAAATCATATTTAGGGTTATGCAACATCATTCCATGGCTACCTTCAACACCATTACCAATGAATACATAACACGCCGGAACCTCTTTCGCTAGAAAAGCAAAATCTTCAGAAAAACTCTTCGGTACACAGCCAGTAGTGACATTCTGCTCACCCACAACAGCTTTTGCTGCGCGTTCTGCAATAGCCGTTTGCGCTTCAGCATTATAGGATACAGGGAATTCAGTGACGGTTGAGACCTCTCCTTCCATACCAAATGCGGCACAGCTTCCTTCGACAATCTCTCTCATTCGTTTTTCAACCAGTGCAATATTTTCATTACTAAAGGTTCTTGAATCGCCTTTAATATTGATATTGCTAGGTATCACGTTTCTCGCGCCGTCAGTAATAACTTCGGTAATAGACACAACGGTTGCTTCTAATGGATCAACTGCTCTCGCCACAATAGCCTGAACACTCGACATTACTTGAGCCGCGACTACGATTGGATCATTAATACGGTGCGGTGAGGATGCATGACCACCTTGTCCTTTGATTTTGATATCAAATAGCGTTTCGCTCGCCATCGTACCACCAACACGCATCTCGATTTTGCCCAACTCTAATCCAGGCAAATTATGCATTCCGTAAACTTCATCCGCAGGGAATCGCTCAAAAAGGCCATCCTCTAGCATAGACTTAGCGCCCATGCCATACTCTTCATCCGGCTGAAAGATAAAGTAGACAGTACCTTCGAAGTCACCGAATTTCGCTAAGTGATGCGCCGCACCAAGTAGCATGGCCGTATGGCCATCATGTCCACATGCGTGCATTTTATTTGCATTGAGTGACTTATAGTCAAACTCATTTTCTTCTTCTATGGCAATGGCATCTAAGTCCGCACGAAGCGCAATAGATTTACGTTGAGGGTTGTCTCCACAACGAAGTACGCCCACAACACCAACTTTGCCAATGCCTTCATGAACTTCTATTCCTGCACTCTTTAACGACTCAGAGACAAACGCCGCGGTCTCAACAACATCAAATGCAATTTCCGGACGCTGGTGAATATGATGCCTCCAAGAGACCATATTGCTAATCAACTCGGCTGATAACTGTTTCATGATTACTATTTCCTGATTACTGCTTCATGAGAATGAAGTCGATGAAAATAGCCTCTTGGGGGTTAAAAGAGGCATATTTTATTATTCTACTGACATGCCATAGCCTGTAATGGTTATGGCCGACTATAAGGCTTACTTGATGACTATCAATTCTGGTTCAGCACGCTCGCTTAACCACTCCGCACCGTCTTCTGTGATGACGATGTTTTCTTCATGAACCATAGACTTACCAGGTGCGTACACCATGCCTGGTTCCAGTGTCATTACCATGCCAGGTTTCAGCACAGTGTTGTCTGTTGCGGTGTTAGAAGGACGCTCTGTCAGTTCCATACCTAAACCGTGACCAAGACGACCTACGTCGTTACCTAGTGCACCGTTGGCTTCCAGTACTTTCCACATTGCGTTGTAGATATCTGTTGTTGTTGCACCCGGACGTGCGGCTTCAAAGCCTTTCGTCGTCGCTTCATACGTTGCACGGTAAGCGGCTTTGGTCTGCTCGCTTGCGTCACCAAATGCCCAGTTACGGTCAAAGTCAGAGAAGTAACCATCACGTACTGCGCCCGTATCAATGATAAGCACATCGCCGTGTTCAATAACGCGATCAGTTGGACCCATTATGATGCTGTCATAACCATCTGGGCCTGAGCCTGCAATGATATACGGACATTCATCTGCGCCTTCTAAAAGCATATCAATACGGAACTGCTTACAGATTTCACGCTCAGACATACCCGCTTTGGCGTATTCTGGAATTTTTGCAAAACCCACGTTAGTGATGCGGCAGATTTCGCGTGTTTTTTCGATTTCAGCTTGAGATTTAATTTGACGAAGCTCGTGAACGGCAAGAGAAACATCAACAAACTCTTTTTTCACCATAGTGGTTAACGCAAGGTAGTTGTTCACTGGCATACGTAGGTGAGATTCGATACCAAGTGTGGCACCAACACGACCGTGCTTACATGGTAGTGAGTTCAATACACTTGCAACTAGGCTGATACCGTCATCTTCTGGACGTGGTGATGGCCAAGTGATGATGTTATCAATCCAAGTTCCCGCCATGCCGCTTGCGCCGATTTCAGGAATAATAGCGGTAGGTTTACCTTCAGCTGGAACCACAACAAACCAAGGACGAGTAGGGCTATGCCAGAATTGCGTATGAAAGCCGGTAAAGTAACGAACGTTCGGCTCAGTGGTAAAAATCATCGCATCTAGCTTCTGCTCGTGCATGATTTTTTGAGCTCTTTGTGTTCTGTTTTCAAATTCGGCTTGTTCAAAGCCTCTGTTTAGAAAGTCCATCGTATCCCCTTTTGCATCAATCTTATTTGGATTACTAAATTACAACCAGAGTTAAATTAAGTTAACTATGGTTAATAATATTAATGATAAATCCTATAAAATATTGTGACGGAGCGCTTAAAGTTAACAATTGTGACTCGAAAATAGATATGAAACTCCATTTAACTAATTCACGCTGAGAACCATCTTTGTTATCTAAGCCTTACCACCAAACAACAATGGCCATCTAGGTTATCATTATTCATAGTGACTCAGCTATTGACTTAAAAAGAACACTATTCAATCAATACCAATAAGCCTCAGCTAAATAAAAGCCCAGAAAACGGTTACCATTAGTTAACTAAAGCAGGCGAAACAATAGTTAACTAATATGAACTATTGTTTCATAGGTACATACACAGCGCTCAACGTTTAAAACGCAAAAAAGGGTCATTATAAAATGACCCTTTTTCACTTATTGCTAATCAACTTTTGAGCGATTAAGTTTTGTTTAGTCGCCGTTCGAAATTAACCTTATTACTCTACCGTTACTGCTTTTGCTAGGTTACGAGGCTGGTCAACATCGGTGCCTTTAATTAGGGCAACGTGATAAGAGAGCAACTGCATTGGTACGGTATAGAAAATAGGTGCTGTGATCTCATTAACGTGAGGCATTTTAATTATCTTCATGTTTTCGTCGCCATCAAATCCGGCATCGGCATCGGCAAATACATAAAGTAAACCACCTCTGGCGCGTACTTCTTCAACATTTGATTTGAGTTTCTCAAGAAGATCATTACTTGGGGCGATAACCACAACAGGCATATCCGCATCAATCAAGGCTAGAGGCCCATGCTTTAACTCACCAGCAGCATACGCTTCAGCATGGATATAAGAGATCTCTTTTAGTTTAAGGGATGCTTCCATAGCAATTGGGTAAAACTCACCACGCCCTAAGAATAGCGTGTGCTGTTTGTCAGCAAAATCTTCTGCCAGCGCTTCGATCTCTTTATCAAAAGCTAGAGCACTTTCAATTTGTACTGGTAACTCATGAATCGCTTGAACTATTTCTTTCTCTTTCGCTGCATCTATATTGTTGTTCTGCTTACCTATCGCGGTAACCAGCATTAGCATAGCGGCAAGTTGCGTAGTGAAGGCTTTTGTTGAAGCAACGCCTATTTCTGTTCCTGCTCTGGTCATAAAGGCAAAGTCAGACTCACGAACAAGTGACGAACCTGAAACATTACAGATGGTCATTGCAGCCATGTAACCCTTCTCTTTTGCTAAACGAAGCGCAGCCAATGTATCAGCGGTTTCACCAGACTGAGAAAGCGTAATCAATAAGCTATTTGGTCGAGTAACAAATTTGCGGTAACGGAACTCAGAGGCTATTTCAACATCACAGCTCACTCCGGCTAGCCCTTCGAACCAATATCTTGCGGCCATACCTGAGTTATAAGAGGTCCCACAAGCGATAATCTGTACATGCTCAACCTTGGTCAGAATGTCCAGCGCATTGACACCAATACTCTCAATAATAACGGATTCCTGTGTAATACGACCTTCCATCGTATTGATAAGCGCGGTTGGCTGCTCGAAAATCTCTTTCTGCATAAAGTGACGATATTGACCTTTATCACCGGCATCATGCTCAGCATTAGACTCAATAATCTCACGCTCAACGTCATTACCATTGATATCCATAACGGTCACAGTTCTACGCGTTATTTCTGCCACATCACCTTCTTCTAAGTAACTAAAGCGACGAGTCACGCTTAGCAAAGCAAGCTGATCGGATGCCAAAAAGTTTTCACCCACACCGTAACCGATAACGATCGGGCTACCAGAGCGAGCAACCACCAATTTTTCAGGATCTCTACGATCAAGAATAACCGTACCATAAGCACCATCTAACTGTGCTGCCGCTTTATGAAGCGCTTCTACTAAAGTTGCAGATGTACGACGTTCCCATTCAACTAAGTGAGCAATAACTTCTGTGTCTGTTTGAGATTCAAACTGGTAACCACGTTGCTTCAAAAGTGCGCGTAACTCTTCATGGTTCTCAATTATGCCGTTATGAACAACGGTAATATCGCCAGAGATATGAGGGTGAGCATTAACTTCGGATGGTTCTCCATGTGTTGCCCAACGTGTATGAGCGATCCCAGTACCACCAAGAACCTCTTGCTGATTCACGGCGTCAGCTAACTCTTGCACTTTTCCTAAGCGTCTTACACGAGTAAGGTTGTTGTCACCATCGACAACGGCGACACCCGCAGAGTCATATCCACGATATTCTAAACGGCGTAATCCCTCTACCAGAATTTCTGCTACATCACGTTGTGCTACTGCACCTACTATTCCACACATGTTTACACTCCAATTTCTAATTTTATTTACTCGATGCTAAATACATTATCTAGCATCGAGTGATTTGTTCTTTATAGGGTTCGAATAACTCGTACACCTTTGGATTCAATATTCAGTTTTTGCTGATCGGTTAGTTGAGCGTCACTGACTAATACATCTATGTGTTGCCATGAGAGTTCCAAATTGGGAATTTTTCGACCAATCTTCTCTGACTCAATCATAACAATCACTTCTCGTGACACTTCTGCCATCACTTTACTGAGTCCAAGCATTTCATTAAATGTAGTCGTCCCTCGCGTCAAATCAACACCGTCAGCCCCAATGAAGAGTTGGTCAAAGTCATAAGCACGTAATACTGACTCAGCAACTTGTCCCTGAAACGACTCTGAGCGAATGTCCCAGGTTCCTCCTGTCATTAACAGGGTCGGTTCATTTTCCAACTCACTTAACGCGTTAGCCACATGAAGCGAATTGGTCATAACGATCAACCCTTGTTTTTGATCCAGTTGTTGAATCAACGCACCCGTCGTACTGCCACTATCAATCACAATTCTGTTGTGATCTCGGATGAGCTGAGCAGCAGCAATCGCAATATTTATCTTTTGCTTTGAAACTTTCTCTGAAACTTCATCACTTACTACCTCTTTAGGCAACGCGATTGCCCCGCCATAGCGACGTAGCAGTAAACCATTGCTCTCTAATGAGGCTAAGTCTTTACGAATAGTGACTTCTGAAGTATCAAATTGGACAGATAGCTCTTCAACACTGACTTCACCTAGTTCATTAACCAGTTTATTAATCGTGTGGCGCCTAAGTTGAGTATTTCTTTTTGACATTAACTGAAACTTATAAATTACGAAACGAAACTATTATATTTTAATTGAAACTTTATTGTCTATTTATTTCGATGCAAAAATTAAAAATTTTAAGATGAAAATTTGTTCTAGAACAATTATCAACAGTGATCTTGATCAGATTATTTGTTAGAATTCGCGCCCTAAAGAAATTTTATTACACAAATTACCGTTATTTTTTTGCAACTTTTAGTCTATAGACTGACCAAGAATACAAAAAAATAGCAGTAGCAGTCGCTGCAACGAATCGTTTTGTAGCTTAACTGTTTAATAGATTTCAAGCTGGCTCTGGGCTCAAAGGCATAAGCTGTAAGAAAATAATCAAACAACACAAAATGTTGTCATTTTCTTTCTTATGTTGCTCAATGAACAGCAACACAAACTTAAAATGTAAATATACTTACCGGAGAGTATCTTCCATGAAAAAGACCAAAATCGTATGTACGATTGGCCCGAAAACTGAATCTGTAGAGAAGTTAACTGAACTAGTAGAAGCAGGCATGAACGTTATGCGCCTAAACTTCTCTCACGGCGATTTTGAAGAGCACGGCACTCGTATTGCTAACTTCCGTCAAGTAATGGAAGCAAAAGGCAAACAACTTGCGATTCTGCTTGATACTAAAGGCCCTGAAATTCGTACTATCAAACTAGAGAATGGCGATGACGTTGATCTAGTAGCAGGCCAAGACTTCACTTTCACTACTGACACATCTGTTGTTGGCAACAAGAACGTTGTTGCGGTAACTTACGCTGGCTTCGCTAAAGACCTAACTGTTGGTAACACCATTCTTGTTGATGACGGTCTAATCGAAATGGAAGTAACGGGTCTAACGGATACTGACGTTCAGTGTAAAGTACTTAACAACGGTGCTCTAGGCGAAAACAAAGGCGTTAACCTTCCAGGTGTTTCTGTTCAACTTCCTGCTCTTTCTGAGAAAGATAAAGCTGACCTTAAATTTGGTTGTGAGCAAGGTGTAGACTTTGTTGCTGCTTCATTTATCCGTAAAGCAGAAGATGTGAAAGAGATTCGCTCTCTACTTAATGCAAATGGCGGCGAAAGCATCCACATCATCTCTAAAATTGAAAACCAAGAAGGCGTTGATAACTTTGACGAAATCCTTGAGCTTTCTGACGGTATCATGGTTGCTCGTGGTGACCTAGGTGTTGAAATCCCAGCTGAAGAAGTAATCTTCGCTCAAAAAATGATGATTGAGAAATGTAACCGTGCTCGTAAGATGGTTATCACTGCAACTCAAATGCTTGATTCAATGATCAAAAACCCTCGCCCAACACGTGCAGAAGCGGGTGACGTTGCGAACGCAGTAATGGACGGAACAGATGCAGTAATGCTTTCTGGTGAAACAGCTAAAGGTAAATACCCTGTTGAAGCAGTAACTATTATGGCTCAAATCTGTAACCGTACAGATAAAGCACTTAAAGCTGAACTAGGTGATCGTCTAGATAGCCCACGTCTACGCATTACAGAAGCTGTATGTAAAGGCGCAGTAGACACTGCTGAAAAACTAGCTGCTCCACTTATCGTTGTAGCAACTGAAGGTGGTAAGTCTGCACGTTCAGTACGTAAATACTTCCCAACAGCAAACATTCTTGCTCTAACAACAAACAAAAAAACTGCGGCACAACTTGTACTAACGAAAGGTGTTCGTCCAGTGGTTGTTGATTCAGTAGACAGCACAGATGCTTTCTACGTAAATGGTAAAGAGCTTGCGCTAAACACAGGTCTTGGTAAGAAAGGCGACATCGTTATTATGGTATCTGGTGCACTTGTTGCTTCTGGTACAACTAACACAGCATCTGTACACGTATTATAATTTCTTAAATTATTCTCGCAGAATGTAAAAAGAGGGTTTTAAACCCTCTTTTTTTATGCCTATCGTTTAGTTCTCTACTCACTCGACTCAGTTTGTACTGAACAGAGTTTACCGCATAAGCATCTACTCTCTTTCTCTCCAGCCCCAAAATACTAGACTAAAGTCTTAACTCTAAAATAGACCTTTTTAGCTGATTTTAAATAGAAAAAATCGGGGAAAACCCCGATTTTTTTACCATCCAAAAAACTCTTTATGATGGGTATTTAATAGTAGCACCATTGGTAAAAAATAGATTGCACTAAGCTTGATACCAAGTACCACCAAGCCACCAATGGTAAGCCTCACTAGAGATTGCGTAAACATACTATGCCTCATAAACCCAGACTGTATGATTTCCTTAATAATGCACGGATAGCCGCGTTTCTTCCTAAATGAGTAAACTGGGATTGTTCATAAAACGTACAGTTTACCCATTTATAAGTTTAGCTCAAGTTTTTTATTAAATTATACTTTAGTCGAATATATACTCAGCTAATCTAAAGATGCTCACTTAGCGAAGTTTTGTTGGTGGCTAGCTTCAAAAATACTAACTCTCGTCACTATGACCAATGGAGGTTTGATTTCGTCCTAATGACTTAGAACGGTATAACGCAACATCCGCGGTTTTATAACACTGAGTCGCATTGGAGGTTAACAGGGTAATTCCGATACTAATGGTAGCGCTGTTGCGGCCGTCAGTTGCAACGGAAGTACGGATGCGGTTAAGTACCACCTCTGCTTCAGGCAACTCGGTGTGAGGCATGATGATGGCAAACTCTTCGCCGCCAATACGAGCGATAAAGTCCGTTTGACGGGTATTTTGCTGTAATTGCATAGAGATTTGCCGAATCACTCGGTCACCTTCATCATGACCAAGTTCATCATTAATTTTTTTGAAGTGATCAATATCTAACAGCGCTAAGCAACCAATATGATTTTGTGGATAACGGAGCACCAGCTGTGCTTCATTCTGTAACTCTGCCTCAAACTTACGACGGTTCCATAGTTGAGATAGCTCATCTTTCTCACTTAAATAACGCAAGCGCTCTTCCAGCTCTTTACGCTCAGAAATATCGACCAGAGATATGATGTAGTTAGTTACATTTTGTCTAGAATCTAGTACCGCCTGAATTCGAGTAATGGTAATTAATTCAGCACCAGATCGCCCAAGTATTTTTAGCTCCCCTTCCCAACTATGATCAGCTTTCACACTATCCCAAATGGCTGACCAGCCAAAAGGAAAACGCATATCAAATAACATCTTTCGCAAATTACCATAACGAATCTGGCTGTCTCGATAGCCTGTGATTTTTTCAAATTCTCTATTTATTTTTAAAATTCGATACTGAGCATCGCAAACCATAACCGCAGACATTCCATTTAACGCAGCCATAGCGAGTTTGCTTTCAAGATTTCGTTTTTGCGACAGGTAAACAATATAAGCAGCCGGAATACCCGCGAACATGATAACCAGCATAACCAAGCTGGCCATTTGAATGATGGCATAATACTCTTCTCTGACTTGCTCAAATAACTGCTGCTGAGTGAACTCAATAATGATATAGAAGCTATTACCAGAGTGAATATTAACTTGCTCATATATATAAATAGCCCCATCGTTTTCAAATACGCCGATTGGGGTGTTCTTCATTTCATGCCATAGTTTGGGATGACTCAAACCGAGGTTGTATTGCTTTCGCTCTGGTATGGCAAAGCCAAATAATCGTTCAGGATCTGGATGTACAACGTAGTCACCTTGCAGTGTCACCACCCTAGGTCGAAAACTGGCTTGAGGCGAAAAGTCCAATAAGGATGCAGATAACCAAAAATCAATACTTAAAATTAAATAGCCTTGTCGCACGCCATCATGTTTATACGGTGTGATAATATGCTGAATAGGTACATAAGGATCGTCAGAATCTCCCAGCGCTTTTTCTAAACCAACCCCAAGCGTACCAACTTCACCATCTGCCAAGGTTTTAGCAAATTCAAAATAACGTTTAGTCTCAATATTTTTATAGTCAGAACGTGCGATTGCACCTTGCTCTAAATAGGAGTACTCAACTTTAATCTGTTCCTGCCCACGAGTATCAACATAACGAATCTGTTTAAAAAAGCTTTGATAGCCCGTTAATGTTGACCAAATCTCTTCTACTTGTTGTTTTTTAGCTGAATTTTCATTTGCAACAAACTGCATTAATGCCCGGTTTTGATTGAGTAACTCAATTGTAGAGGTGATTTGGGAATCAAATTGATAAAACTCTCGCGCAGTAAAAAGCAGTTGAAACTTGCTGGTTTCAATAACATTCTCTTTATTCTTGTTATATAGAGAGTGATATTTTAGCGAGTAGCCGTACCCAACCGCTCCACTTAACAGCAGGCAGATAACAATGATTAGAAAAAACCAGCGCTTCTTTAACATTGTAACCTTATAAAATGTGAGGTTGGTTCAAAAAGAGCACGCATTGTACCAATAAATAGATCTATAAATAAACAAAAGCCCTCCACAGATTAGGAGGGCTTCATCAAAGTTTAAAAAAATAACTAATCACTATACTTTTAGCGCTCTCTCTCCTCGAGCAATGCCAACTACACCACTTCTCGCCACTTCAATCACTTCAGTCACATCTGAAACCGCAGTAATAAACGCGTCTAATTTGTCACTGGTTCCTGCCAATTGAATAGTATACTGGGATGGCGTTACATCAACGATTTGCCCGCGGAAAATATCTGATGTTCGTTTTACTTCTGCTCTAGCAAAGCCACTGGCTTTTACTTTAACCATCATCAGTTCACGCTCGACATGGTCATGCTCAGTAACTTCTTGAACTTTAAGCACATCAATCAGCTTATGAAGTTGCTTCTCTATCTGCTCTAACACCATGACATCACTATCTGTAGTGATGTTTAAACGAGACAAGGTTTCATCATCGGTAGGCGAAACAGTGAGTGACTCAATGTTGTAACCACGTTGAGAAAATAGGCCAACAACACGAGAAAGAGAACCGGGCTGGTTTTCTAATAGTAAAGAAATGATATGTCTCATTATGTTCTCTCCGTTTTGCTAAGCCACATTTTATCCATCCCCTCACCTTTAATTTGCATAGGGTACACATGCTCTGTCTCATCAATACTGATATCAATAAATACCAGTTTGTCTTTCATATCCAATGCTCTCTTTAGCTCAGATTCAAGTTTGTCTGGAGAAGAGATTCGAATACCAACGTGACCATAAGCTTCTGCGATCGCAGCAAAATCAGGCACTGAGTCCATATAAGAATGAGAATGTCGGCCTTGATATATCATATCCTGCCACTGCTTAACCATACCTAGGAAACGGTTATTGAGGTTTATAATTTTCACTGGAATATCGTATTGCAGTGCTGTCGATAGCTCCTGAATATTCATCTGAATACTGCCATCACCGGTAACAATAACGACTTCCTCTTCCGGCATGGCAAATTTTATTCCCATACCCGCAGGCAAACCAAAGCCCATAGTTCCTAAGCCACCGGAGTTTATCCAGCGACGAGGTTTATCGAACGGGTAATAGAGTGCAGCAAACATCTGGTGCTGGCCAACATCAGAAGCAACATAAGCCTCTCCATCAGTTAACTTGTAAAGCGTTTCTATAACTTGCTGCGGTTTTATGCGATCACTGCTGGTATCGTATTTCAAACATTGACGATCTCGCCATTGTGAAATCTCATCCCACCAGCTATTTAATGCCGCCTCATCATTGCGGCTCTCTTGTTCATTTAGAATCTTTAACATTGCATCCAGCACAACATCAGCAGAACCGACAATCGGCAGATCCGCTCGAATGGTTTTTGATATCGATGACGGATCAATATCAATATGCATTATCTTGGCGTTTGGACAGTATTTCTCAACATTATTGGTGGTACGGTCATCAAAACGAACTCCGACACCAAAGATTAAATCGGCGTTATGCATCGCCATATTCGCTTCGTAGGAGCCATGCATACCCAGCATACCGAGAGAGTTTTTATGAGTTCCCGGAAACGCGCCTAACCCCATTAATGTGCTGATAACTGGCAAATTTAATGTTTCTGCCAATTGTAAAATTTGTTTATCACTTTCAGAAATAATCGCGCCACCACCAATGTAGAGAACGGGTTTTTTCGCTTCTAATAGGGTTTTTAGGCCTTTCTTGATCTGCCCTTTATGTCCACTAGTTGTTGGATTATAAGAACGCATCTTGATAGATTCAGGGTACTGATATGGGAACTTCAGCAGTGGATTCAGCATATCTTTTGGTAGATCAACGACCACAGGACCAGGACGCCCTGTCGAAGCAAGATAAAATGCTTTCTTAACAATTTCTGGGATAGTTTTTGGATCGGTAACGAGAAAGCTGTGTTTTACTACCGGGCGGGAAATACCCACCATATCGCACTCTTGAAAAGCATCATTTCCAATTAATGTACCCGGAACCTGACCTGACAACACCACCATAGGTGCTGAGTCCATATAGGCAGTCGCAATGCCCGTAATCGCATTAGTTGCACCGGGGCCAGAGGTAACTAAAACAACCCCTGTTTTTCCGGTTGCACGAGCATAACCATCAGCCATATGCACCGCTGCTTGTTCATGGCGAACCAGCACGTGTTCAATATCGCTTTTTTGGTGTAGTGCATCGTAAATATCGAGAACTGAGCCACCTGGGTAGCCAAAGATGTGATCAACGCCTTCGTCGATCAATGAGCGAACAACCATATCCGCACCGGACAACATTTCCATCGTTTTTTCTCCTTAATACGACATATTAAGAACGGCGGAACCTCAGTAGCCTGTATCTGAGTTTCTCCCAATTGTCGTATCACATAGCTAGGGCTTATTCGTAGCCTAAAATAGTAAAAGAGACATCTTTCATGTGTAACACAGAAACAGGAGATGAACACTTTTGCTATATCCATGAGTTATACAAGGCATACCCTTGTATATAAGCTCTAATTTCAAGCTTATTCGCCATTAAATCAAGGGCAAAACGAAAAAAACAACCATGTGCTATAGGTTAAATATGAAACAGTAATAAACTCTGAAACAAGCAACAATTTTAGAACATATCATCAACAAATCAGAATCTAACTACAAAAAAGCCCATCTGATCTCTATGACCAAATGGGCTTTTGTCACTATTTTACTGTCGATTACTTTTCGCTAGGCTTATTGTCAGAGTACATCTCTTCAATTTGATCTTCATAACGTTCATCGATGACTTTGCGACGAAGCTTCTGAGTTGGCGTTAACTCACCTTTGTCCATAGAAAAGGCTTTCGGTAGAATGGTGATCTTTTTCACCTGCTCAAATTTTGCCAAATCTTTTTGCAATTCAGCTACGCGCTTTTCCAACATTTCAATCACATGGCTATGTTTTATCAACTCTAACCTGTCATGATATTTAATGTTTAGCTCCTTAGCGTACTCTTCTAATGATTCAAAACTCGGCACTATCAATGCTGATACAAATTTTCGAGTATCGGCAATCACCGCGATCTGCTCAATAAAGTGGTCTTTACCGATGGTGCCTTCAATATGTTGAGGAGCAATATATTTGCCTCCCGACGTTTTCATTAGCTCTTTAATTCTATCGGTAATATAGAGATTGCCTTCATCATCAAAATGTCCAGCATCTCCGGTCTTAAGAAAGCCAAGCTCATCAAAAGTCTTTTCGGTCTCTTCTGGCATTTTGTAATAACCACGCATCACCATAGGGCCACGCACGAGTATTTCGTTGTTCTCACCAATTTTCACTTCCGCATTGGGCATTAAGGAGCCAATGGAATCCGGTGAAAATCGATTGTCTTCCCAACAAGATACCGTCGCGGTGGTTTCTGTCATACCGTAACCAAGTTTTACATTGATACCGATAGCATGGAAAAAACGACCAATGGTTGGATCAAGTTTGGCACCACCACAAGGCATAAAGTTGATGCGTCCACCCAATAGCTCTCTCAACTTCGCCAGTACGAGTTTATCGGCAAGTTTATAGCATTTGGTTAGTAACAAAGAAGGCTCTCGCCCTTCTTGTTTACAAGCGGCTATTCGAGCCCCCATATTCACGGACCAAGTAAATACCAGTTTGCGATGAATTGGTGCTCGCGCTACTTTCTCATGTATTGCAGAAAATATTTTTTCATAAAAACGCGGAACAGCACTCATGACTGTTGGTTTGATTTCACCCAATGCATCACGAACCTGCATTGTGTCTTGCAGATAACAGTTTGTTGCCCCTTTATAGAAAACATAAAAAGACCATGCTCGTTCAAACACATGTGATAAAGGTAGAAAACAGAGAGAGACATCATTTTCTGTTAACGCTAGATTACTGTCATGTCCTTTGCATTGAGCAGCCATATTACTGTAATCAAGCATGACACCTTTAGGCTGACCTGTGGTTCCTGAAGTATAAATGAGCGTAAATAAGTCATCGAAATTGGCTTGATTTAATCGTTCTTCAAGTTCTGTATTGCCCTCAGGCTGAGCTTTGGCAATAAAATCACCCCAAGAAATCCCAGCGGGTTGATCTTGCAGATCGATGTCATCAGACATTGCCACGATTACTTCAAGCGTGTCGCACTGTTCAAAAATAGTGAGTGCAGCGTCGTACTGCTCTTGCTCACCCACAAACAGCACTTTTACATCCGCATTTTGCAACACATATGCGGACTGGCTTGCCGTATTCGTTGCGTAAATAGGGACAGTAATTGCCCTAATTTGCAATGCTCCGAAATCAGCGATTGACCACTTTGGCATATTGTTGGCAAATATGCCTATTTTGTCTTGAGCTTTTAATCCTTGAGCCAGCAGTGCTAATGAGAGCGCATCAATTTCTTGACCAAACTGCTTCCAGCTAATGTCTTTCCATACACCAGCGACTTTATGACGAAGAGCAACTCGATCACCATGTTTAGCGACCTGCTCTTTAATACGTTTTACGATATGAAAATCTAAATTAGCCATCTCTTTACCTTAAGCTTACATATGTAAGCTGATTTGTGCGGACAATATACATTTCAAGGCAAAAAAGGCAACTTCGATAGCTGAAGTTATTTAGTTGATCACGGAATAATTCTCCACATTTTTGCTTTGCTGAAAAAACCAAAGCACTGAATGGAAATACCATTCAGTGCTTTATTTAGTTCAGTTTGTACTGTTAGATTTTATCTGCGCAGCTGTCGTTCTCTAGAAACAAGCTAAAAACTAGTCGTTTGCTATGACATCGCCACAGATCATCATTAACTGATCTCTCATCCAGATATGGCCACGATCTTTTTCACTTGATGCATGCCAACTAAGATAACCATTAATCTTATTGTTATTAATAGGAAGATCCAGCACCTTTAGTTGGTCACGATCGGTCAAGTTTTCCACTAACCACCGTGGTGCAACCGTAATGAGTTCTGATTGACTAACGACATAGAGGATATTGCTTAAGCTGGTCCCTTTGTACGCGGCTTGGCAATCTAGATCTCGATATGCTTGTTCAGAGTAACTACGCATACCATTCATCTTCGACAATTTTGCATGCTTTTCCGTTACCAACTCTTGTTCTGAGATGCTATCACCAATTCTTGGGTGAGTTTTGGCAGCGACGACCACAAGTTCATCAGTAAAGATCTCTGTGCTAGAAAAACCTGCTTCATCGAAGCATGTATAGTCAATGGCAAAATCCACTTCCTGAAAGCGCATTTTTTCTGACAATTGACTATCAAAATCCGCATCCATTTGTAACTGAATATTTGGCGCATTTTCTGCAACGCCCGTTAATATCTTAGGTGCGAATCGAACATCACAAGGACTACAAACAGCAAGTTTAAAAGACCTTATTGACGTTTCTGGGGTAAATATAGAGTCTGGTAATTCATTACGAACCAATTGCAACGCCTGACGTATTGGACCAAATAATAGGCGAGCTCTTTGCGTTGGTTGAATACCTCGGCCATAACGCATAAACAGGTCATCATTAAACATGACTTTAAGTCTAGCAACCGCATTACTTACAGCAGGTTGAGACATGCCAAGATTTTGCGCTGCTCTTGTTATATTCTGTTCCTGCATTACTGCGTCAAAAACTGTCAGTAAATTTAGATCTACTCCACGTAATGTCGACTCCATTCGATAACCTGTAGCAGCAGAACCAACTTCATTTTTATTCAACATTGATGTGCCTCATATCATTTTCGATAATTAGTTGTATTTAAGATTGAAAGTAACGTCATTGCGTTACCGAATAGAAACCAAGAAATCGGTGATTTTTAATAATTAAAATATACTTTTAGCATCCGAATGCCATTCACTATCCATCAATGAATGAGCACAAATCAATAACCTTTATAAATAATTAGTAAATTTTAGGTACTAACATAAAAAATAACTAGTAAACAAAAGGTTAAGAAAAATCTAAAAAGATATAAATTCAGATTATTTATAATGAACAATGAAAAATTCACCATCACTATATGTGACCTGCAAATCTGGCCTATAACAATACGAGGAAGTATTTATATTAAAAATATCATAGAAACATAAAGTTACAATTAACTAAAATAGCAACAAATCAATGGTGAGATCACTAGCAGAGTGATTGGCGTTTACGAATTCATGAGATGAATAAAGGGCGCTTTTAAATACTTAAAATCAATATTTGTCAGCGCTACTTATTTAATGCATCAATAAGGTACTGCTTAAACTGAGCACACCGTTCTGGCATAGGATGTCTTGGTCGAAAGTACATATAGATATCAAAGTTTGCACATTGATAATCCGACATGACATTAATCAACTGCTTTTGCTGTAAATGATGATGTATAACGGAATGAGGTAGATAAGCAATCCCAGCCCCTTGCAGTGCCAAATCACATAGCATTTCACTATTGTCACACTCGAGAGCATCTTTAATTTCAACCACTGTGGCTATATTGTTGAGGCTAAATCCCCAGCGATTACCACCCAACAACGTTCTAGCGTATAAGCAGCGATGTTGCATAAGCTCTTCTGGATGCTGAGGAGGAGGCATTTTTTCCAGATAACGGGGAGAGGCACATAAATAGAGCGGCTCACTCAATAGCTTTCTACGTACTAACAACGAGTCTTGCGGCGTTTCTCCTATGTATGTTGCTTCTGCACGAAATGCAAAATCAATGGTTAGTGGGTCAAAATCACCCGCTTCAATAAACACCTTAAAGTCGACTTTAGGATGTAACAACATGTATTCGGAAATTATTTTGCTGAGATACTGTCTTGCAAACAAAGGGGTTGAAGAGATTCGAATTTCACCTTGCTGAAGTTCAGCCAAATTCTGAACTTCTTCTATCGTGGCATTAATTTCAGGAAGAATATGAGAGAGGCGTTGATAAAGCAGTTGCCCTGCTTGCGTAGGGGTAAGTTGTCGTGTGCTTCTTTTTATTAACTCTATATTCAGCACCTCTTCCAACTCTTTCACCCAGCGACTGCCTGCCGCAGGAGAGATCCCTTGCTTACTCGCGGCTTCACGAAAAGAGCCTGCATCTAACACTGCACAGAAAAACACCATCTTATCAATAATTGGCTGTCTACTGCTTAAGTAATGAAGACTCATCCTCTCTCAACCAGTCCTTTCTCTAACGCGATCATCACTAGCCCTGCTGTCGATGTAGCTCCTAACTTCTTTTTAATTCTTAGTCGATGAGTTTCCACGGTTCGAACACTAATGCACAAGGTTTCTGCTATCTCTTTGTTGCCCGCACCACTCACTATCGCTTGCAGTACATCTAGCTCTCTTTTTGACAAGGTATTGTCTTTGGGCTCTGGCTTTTCATTAAATTGTTCTAATAGTTTATCTGAGGCTTGAGGGCTTAAATATGAGTGCCCTTGAGCCACCTGATTGATTGCGGTAACAAGATCATCAGAACCGACATCTTTTAAGACATAGCCTTTTGCTCCCGCTTTAATCGATCTCACGACATACTCTTTGGTGTCATGCATAGAGAGCATGATGACAGCGACTGTAGATTGTTCTTTCTGTAGCTGCTCCAGTACCTCAATCCCATTAAGGTCTGGCATATTAATATCCAACAACAATACGTCAGGAACCAAATCACGAGTCGCTGTTAACGCCTCACTCCCAGTGCCAACACAACGAATGATGGTGAGGTTATCTTCTCTCTCTAATCGAGACTTTAACCCATCTTGCATCAATCGATGGTCGTCGGCCAATACCAGCTTAATCATATAAACTCCATTCGTAAGCTAACTCTTACTTCCGTTCCCTGAGCGGCATCACTGGTCACTTTAAAGTCACCACCAATGGCTTGAATTCGTTCTTTCATATTCTCTAGCCCCATATGTTCTAGCATAGGGTTATTGCTTTTCTTTTGTAACAGTTTTCCACGAGAAAAGCCTTTACCATCATCACTGATGGTAAGAAGAAGGTATTTACCCTCTTTCTGTAACACAATATCTACACCTTGCGCCTCGGCATGTTTTTCTACATTATGCAGCGACTCTTGCACCACGCGGTAGAGAGTCGTCTCTACATCAGGAAGCAAAGAGAGATCATCAATATCATGTTCAAAAATCAGTTCTAGTTCGGTTCTATCACGCAACTCATTTACATAGGTTTCAATTCCGGCAACCAGACCTAAATCATCAAGCTGTGGAGGGCGAAGATCTCTTGATATCCTGCGCAACTCTATAATCGCATGATCCATGGCCTGCTTACTCGCTTCCAGCTCCCCCTCTTTTTTAGCAGGGTTCTTCTCACGATTAACATTCTCTAATCGATATTTGGCGGCAACCAATAACTGATTTACCCCATCATGCAACTCTCTAGAGACTCGCTTTCGTTCATTTTCTTGAGAATCAATAATTTGCTGATTCAATAAAGTTAGCTGCTCATTAGCGAGTTTTCTCACGTTTAGATTCAAGGATGCACCCAGTGCAGCAATAAGCGATACCGCGATAAAAACCACTAAAAAGAGTACCGCAGCACTTTTTCCAATATTTTTATCAAAGCCATTTTGCATATGAGCCACTTGGTTTTCTACATCATCGAGGTAGACACCGGTTCCTATCATCCATTGCCATTTATCCAGAGAGACGGCATAACTCAGCTTAGGGAGTGGTTCTTGTCTTGAGGGTTTATGCCACAAATAGTCCACAAACCCCCCACCCTGCTTCGCAACGGAGATCAGCTCTTGTAGCAGTTTTTTACCTTGAACATCTTCCACCAACCACCAGTTCTTACCGATTCGATCCTGTTGATATGGAAGCACCAAAGCTTCTCCTTGCCAAGTATAAGCAAAGAAATAACCATCACTGCCGTATGTTAATCTACTGAGTATCTGCGCCACTTTTTCCTTAGCGTCCAGCTCTGATAACTGAGAGTCTAAATAGTAAGGTTCAATACTTTTCACCGCTAACTCAACATACTGTTTTAACTCTTGTTTTTTCGCCACCACAATGTTGTTTCTGGTGAGCTTAACTTCATCTTCCACTAAGGTTTTTGCTTGGCCAAAAAGCAAAGTAGCAACAATCGTCACCACCAGAACCAGAGGGACAATTGAAAGTAAAATAATATTGATGGATAGCTTTCTATAGTTAATAAACCCCATTTACATCACCACTTAAAGAGTTCATTGAAAAATATAGACTAGCGTTAAAAAGTCTACGTAGTATTACTGAATCACTGAAAAAAATAGCGCATTTTTACCGATAAAATTTGCGCAATTCTCCCAATAGTTCCAGATGAGATTCCATTCTAAACTAACCACAAATGTAACACGACGTTAACATTATTAACAAATAAGACAACTCAGCGTTTACATTTACAACCATGAGATAAGGATCTCTTCCCTACAAGGAGAATACAATGAATTTTAAAAAAGTTATCTTAGCAACCGCGATTGCAAGTGCAATGGTCGGATTTACCAACAGTGCAAATGCCGCCAGCAAAATCTTGTTAAAAACCCCTGTTGCTTTCGGTACACACCTTCCTGCACTTGGTACTCCGATAAAATGGTACTCCGAGCATATTACGGCAATGTCCGGTGGCACCATCAAAATGAAGATATACGAACCAGGAAAACTGGTTAATCCAACCGAGATCCTTGATGCCGTATCCACAGGCAAAGTCAATTCAGGCTACTCCACTGCGGGCTACTGGCAAGGCAAACTTCCTGCTTCAGCACTCTTTTCTGCTGTCCCTTTTGGCCCTGAAGCTGGTGAGTATATGGCATGGCTCTACTTCGGAAATGGCTTAAAGCTCTATCAAGAAATGTATGATCAAGGTGGGTATAACGTCAAAGTTCTACCTTGTGCGATTATCTCACCAGAAACTTCGGGTTGGTTCAAGAAGCCGATTGAAAAACCAGAAGATCTAAAAGGGTTAAACATGCGCTTCTTCGGTCTTGGTGCATCTGTTATGGAGAAACTTGGGGTCGGTACTGTTCAGTTACCGGGAGGTGAGATATTTGGTGCTCTTGAAAAAGGCGCCATCGATGCATCTGAGTTCTCACAACCTGCCATTGATCAGCGCTTAGGCTTCCATAAGATTGTGAAATATAACTACTTCCCAGGCTGGCACCAGCAGTCCACTGTGTTTGAATTATTAATTAATAAGGACACATGGAAGAAGATGGATAAAACACAAAAATCGGCGATTGAAACCACTTGTATGGCGACCATGACCTACTCTATCGCGGAAGGTGAAGCGATGCAGTTCAGCGCCATGCAAAAAGCCAAAGATAACGGTGTTGAAATACGCTACTGGAACGATGAAATGTTATCGCTATTCGAAAGCACATGGTTAGAAGTTGTCGATGAAAAACAGAAAGCAGACCCATTCTTCAACAAAGTGTGGCAAGACCTAAGTGAATTCCGCAAAGGTTATGCCCTTTGGGAAGCCAACGCCTTCCTGCCACGTTCTAGCAACAAATAATCTACCCTGCCTAGCCAGTCAATTATGGCTGGCTGATTTATTTAGGAGGTCACATGAGCCAGGTTAAATACCCCTCCTCAGTGCCAATATATATCCACTTAGAAAACGGCATCACTGCCATCAGCAAATATATCGCGTGGACAAACTTGCTGTTAATTGCCGTTATTATTATTCAAGTTGTTCTGCGTAAAGTGTTCTCTAATGGGCAAATCGCTTTAGAAGAGTTGCAATGGCACTTATACGCCACTGCCGTTATGTTCGGAACAGCTTATGCTCAAGTAACGAATCTTCATGTTCGCGTTGACATTTTTTATCATAATTTTAGCGAACGCAAAAAAGCCTTTTTTGATCTCATTGGCATGCTGTTTTTTGCGATGCCATTTGTGATTGTCGTTATTCTGCACTCCTACGATTTTGCCTATGAGTCGTGGCGAGTAAATGAAAGTTCATCATCCCCATCAGGACTCCCCTTTCGCTGGATGATCAAAAGCGTCATCCCATTAAGCTTTGCTCTACTGTTTTTATCGTTAATAGCCAGAGTATTACGAACCATAAATATATTACATAAAGGAGAGCGACATGGAAGCTAATGAGTGGATTGTTGTCGCCATGTTTGGCTCATTTATTTTACTGTTATTTACTGGTATTCCCGTAGCCTACATATTAGGAGGTATTGGTGTTATTTTTGCGGGAGTTGGCTATTTCGCCGATATTTATCTCGATACCTTTACGGGTTTGGATTACACCAGCCTAGGATTAGTTGTAAACCGTATTTACAAAATCATGGATAACTGGATTTTGGTTGCTCTGCCTATGTTCATCTTTATGGGGAATATGCTCGATAAATCCGGCATAGCAGAAAAACTCATGGTCTCTATGCAGAAACTGTTTGGCAAAGTACATGGCGGGCTAGCGATCACTGTTATGGCTATCGGTATTATACTTGCCGCATCCACAGGAATTATTGGAGCATCGGTAGTGTTGCTCACCGTTATGTCGCTACCCAGTATGATGAGACAGGGTTACCACCTGCCTCTGGCTCTTGGGACCGTGGCATCCGCAGGTACGCTAGGCATTCTACTTCCTCCTTCGATCATGCTGGTTATTATGGCCGATCAACTTGGCCTCTCTGTTGGGGACCTCTTTATGGGGGCCATCATTCCGGGGTTATTACTAGGTTCTCTCTATATTAGTTACATTTTGATTGTTGGTAAGTTAAATCCAAATAAAGCGCCAATCCCTGAAAATGTTCAACCTGTCGACTGGTCGATTATCTTGCAAGTATTTAAAGATATTACGCCTACCGTTGTCTTAATTATCGTGGTACTTGGTTCCATATTCGCTGGCATCGCAACTCCAACGGAAGCATCGGGAATAGGGGCGTTTGGAGCGACGATGCTTGCCGCTTACAATCGAAAATTAAACCTAAAAGTAATTAAAGAGGTTCTGCTCTCCTCATATGGCACTACCGCCTATATTTTTATGATTTTCTTAGGAGCATCTTGTTTTGCGCTTGTACTCCGAGAATTAGGCGGAGATGAGTTAATTGAATCGTTTTTAAGCGGGTTACCATTTGGTCCCTACGGTATTATCGCTTTCATCCTATTTATCGTTTTCTTACTCGGTTTCTTTTTGGACTGGATAGAGATTACCTTAATCGCATTGCCTCTGTTAGCACCGGTTATCTCAAGCCTCGGTATTGAACTGGATGGACATGGTGTCGTCGATAACCCGAGTTTAGTATGGTTCGTTATGCTAGTAGCAATGGCTTTGCAAACCAGTTTTCTAACTCCTCCGGTAGGTTTTGCTCTGTTTTACTTAAAAGGCGTTTGTCCAGACGGAGTAACGCTCAAGGATATCTATAAAGGGGTCATTCCATTTATTATTATCCAGCTTGTGGCTTTAACTTGCTTAGTCACTTGGCCTCAATTGGTACTTTGGTTCCCAAGTGTGGCATACGGGTAGCCCGTAAATCAGGCAAAGTAGCTATATCTAAGGTTGCCAGACTGGGTCTGGTAACCTTTTTGCAAGCTCAACACGCCGCTTGTTCAATCGATAATTTATAATACCAAGCCACCATCAATCTTTAATGTTTGTCCGGTTATAAAACGGCTCTTATCTGACGCTAAAAACGCCACGCCATCAGCAATCTCTTCTGCTTTACCCATTCTTCCTAATGGTGTTTTCTCTTCCATCATGGCCACCACCTTTTTCGGTAACATTTCTGTCATTTCCGTTTCAATAAACCCGGGAGCAACACAGTTCACTCTAATTTGAGCCCCTTTACGAGCAAACTCTTTTGCCCAGCCTTTACTCATAGCAATCACTCCACCTTTGCTAGCGGCATAATTGCTCTGACCAATATTGCCGTCTGTAGCAACAATCGATGCAATATTAATGATGCTGCCCTGTTGCTGATCTAACATTATTGGCAGTACCTGTTGAGTTAACAAAAATACCGCTTTTAAATTGATATCCAACACACTATCCCATTGCTGCTCTTGCATATCCGCCAGCAATGCATCTCGAGTAATACCAGCGTTATTGACCAGTACATCCAACCGACCTTGCAAAGAAACGATCTTACTGATCACATCAGCAACGTGCTCTTTATTGGTCAAATCAATCTGATAATGAGAAAAGCAACTCTGTTGACGATCTATCGGTTCTATATCGACGCCGATAACATAGAACCCATCATCCAGCAGTTGATCACAAATTGAGGCTCCAATTCCTCTTGCCGCTCCTGTGACTAACGCCACTTTATTCTCTATCATTTTTTTGTCCTTAATAAAAATGTCTGCTCAAATATAGAACTATCCATTATTTTCATAGGGTTACGCTGACTAGGAACAAACTCCATATGAGCAACGATATCTCTCTCTATATCAACACCGGGTGCAATCTCTTCCAGCATAAGCCCTTCAGGTTGCAACGAAAAAATGGCTCTCTCCGTAATATAAAGTACCGGTTTCTGCTCACGTTTCGCCTGCTTAGCACTAAATGTGATCTGTTGAACCTGTGAAAGGAACTTTCTCTTTCTGCCTTCTTGTTCGATAACCAGCTCATTATTAGTAACTTTTATTTTCAATCCTTGTGCGGTAAAAGTGCCACAAAAAAACAGCTGTTTGGCATTTTGTGTAATATTGATAAAACCACCACACCCAGCAATTTTATTGCCAAAGCGAGAAACATTAATGTCTCCATTTCCATCGCATTGTGCCAAACCAAGGAAGGCTTGATCGATGCCACCACCATCATAAAAATCGAACATTTGGTCTTGGCTGATAATGGCATCAGGATAAGATGACGCACCAAAATCTAAACCACTGGCAGGAAAACCACCCACCGCTCCAGGCTCAACCGTAAGCGTAAACTGATCGATTACCCCCGCCTGTTTTGCTACTTGAGCAATATATTCAGGCACACCAATACCAAGGTTAAGAATCGCTCCTTGTTGCAGCTCCATCGCAGCACGACGAGCGATGATCGTTTTCGCATCCAGTGGCGTATTTTCTGTATCACATGGCAAGGGAGGGAGATCGCTAAGGCGACCAACAAAAGCCGGATTCATTTGGCTAGCGAATGTTTGCATATGCTCTTTTTCATTACCGCATACGACAACAGCGTCGACAAATATAGCGGGAATTTTAACAGCATGAGGATCCAATCTATGGCCTTTGACCATTTGCTTAACTTGAACAATGACTCGACCACCACTATTTTTGGCGGCTTGAGCGGCGGCTAAGCTTTCGACGATAAGGCACTCATCTTCCATGGTGATATTGCCAAACTCATCTGCGGTGGTGCCCCTCAAGATGGCGACATCTACGGGTAACTTTTTATAAAATAGGTGAGGTTCTCCAAACAACTCTATCCGTTGAACCCACTCTTCAGTGGTAACAGCATTTATTCTTCCCCCCTCCAGTGTTGGGTCAACAAATGTATCTAATCCTACCTTACTAAAAGTGCCGATTTTTCCCGCGGCAGTATCTCGTAATAGATGGGAGATAATTCCTTGAGGTAAGTTGTAACCTTGGATCTGTTCCTCGATCGCCATTTGCTGAAGTTTTGGGACAAGCCCCCAATGACCGCCTATTACACGGCTCACTAAGCCTCGCTTTGCTATATGGTTAAGAGCTCTATCCTTTCCGTCACCTTGTCCTGCAGCAAAGACCAAGGTTAATCCTTTAGGGGAGGCACTGTTGTCATAGCGTTCACCAATCGCCCTTTCTATCGCTTCTGGTACAACACTGCCAATAAATCCACCAAACATAACGGCATCATTATCACTAATCCATTCTGCTGCTTGTTCTGCTGTTAGTTTCTCAACCATGTTAACGCTGCTCGTTTTCCCTTTAATTAAAAACAGAATAGCCATTGTTAATAAAAAGTTAAATTGCAGATTTAGAGATAGACTATTTCATTAATGGAACAATAAAGAAAAACTGAATACCCCAGCTTAAAATTCATCACAGGCAAAGAAGTCATACTTATACTCAAGAAAAAGGCCACCAAAATGGTGACCTCGAGTTAAAAAGAGTGAACTTGCCTCAGAGGCGATTAATTACAACTCTTCATGTTTATGAATAACTCCCCAGTCAGCCAGTATTGAATAGGCGGCAGGAATCATAAATAAAACCAATAGTGTTGAGGCAAAAATACCAAAAACAATTGAAATCACTAATGGCTGAATAACTTGGGCTTGTAAGCTGGTTTCCGTCAACAGCGGCAGCAGACCAGCCGCCGTGGTCATAGAGGTCAAAAATACCGCTCTAAATCTCTCTCTACTGGCTTTTACTACCGAGTCATGGACACTATCTCCTTCATCAACATGATGACGAATATACTGAACCAGCAGTATTGAATCGTTCACCACCACCCCCGCTAACGAGACAAATCCCATCATACTCGGCATACTCAATGAGTGACCCAAAATAAAGTGCCCCCAAACAACACCAATAAACGCCAGAGGAATTGCCAACATCACCACAAATGGTTCTAGGTAACTACGGAACTGATAACTAAGAATAACAAACACACCAAATAGGCCCAGCATAAAGCCTTTGCCCATTGATGATCCCGTTTTAGCGGAATCCTCAGCCTGACCTTCAAAATCAAAGCGCAGTCCCGGGTATTTGCGTTTTAACTCCGCAGCTTTTTGACTCTGAAACTGACTAACAATAGCGGCAGAACTGACTCTACTATTATCAGTATCCGCATAGACACTAATGGTTCGCAATCCATCAATACGTTGAATACGCACGTAATTTCTCTGGAAATCCAACGTTGCTATGGTTGCTAGTGGTAATTGACTACCGTCCGCCATAATAATTGGAAAGTTTGCCAGTTGTTGTAGATCTCCCGCTTGGGCTTTATCTAATCGAACTTCGATAGAAATATTTTCTACACCTATCTGAATTTCATCAGCCGTCTGTCCAAAGAAAGCCGCCCTTAGCTGATTAGCAATAATTTGCCCATTGACACCATATGTCTCTGCTCCCGGGCGCAGCTTAATAAGTATCTCCTCTTTGCCCATTCGCATATCATCCAGTACGCCATACACGCCGTTAAACTTATTTAAGTAGTCTTGGATATCAATAGAGGCCGCTTTTAACTCTCTTAAATCATCATGTTTAACTCGTATTTCTATGTCACGTCCACCCGGCCCCATAGTGGGCTGTTTAAACACGAGTGAGATAGGCTCAGCCAGTTCACCAATATCTGCTCGCCACTGGTCAATAAAGTCATCAATAACGGTATTGCGACTTTCAGCGCCTAACAGATCGAGCCGAACAGTCGCCAGATGAGGTCCAGATTCATTAGCATCTTGGTTAGCATTGAACTGACTGGTGATATGCTCAACCAAAGGAACCCCATTCTCAAACTCTTCAGACCATTCTTTATTAAGTCGTTCGGCAGAACTGACGATACGATCCACTATTTTTTCGGTCTGACTTAATGACGATCCAGGGGGTAGAATAATCCTTGCTTCGGCGATATCACCATCTAGTTCAGGGAATGGAACGAAGTTCACTGCACCGCCGACAACGAGGGCAACAGAAGAGAGCAACAGCGCAAAAACACCGCCTAAAAAGGCGTATCGATAAGCCACCACTTTGGCCACCGCATTAACTAAGGTGGTGTTTCTAAAGTTCTCGAAGCGCTGCAAAATTACCTGTTTAAAGCGTAACGGCTTACCTTCGTTTCTGGTTTTATGTAGAGAATGAGAAAGGTGATTTGGTAAAATCAAAAACGCTTCTATCAAGCTTAATGACAACACCAAAATCAAGACTTGAGGAACCGCTTTTAGTACTGCCCCCATTTCCCCTTCTAAGAAGAGTAAACTTCCAAATATACAGACTGTAGTTAAAAATGATGACATGACGCCAGGCAGCACTTTTTTGACGCCGTTTACCACGGCATCATCAATTTTTTGCCCTCGGTCCAAGTGGGCAGCAATGGATTCGGCAATAACAATGGCGTCATCCATCATGATACCAATCGCCATCAGCAATCCCACCAGAGACATGATGTTGATTGATAGTCCCAAGTTGGCCATTAAAAACAGACCGCCTAAGAAGGCAACAGGAAGACCGGCAGCTACCCAAAATGAGTAACGGAAACTGAAGAATAACCACATGGTGGCAAACACCAACACGATCCCTTGCCAGCCATTTCGAACCATCATGGTTAAGCGGTCCCAAAGCACCGAAGAGAGATCATTTGTGAGCTGCAGTTCAACCCCTTGAGGAGCAATACGCTGCTGATCTTCGACAAAACGGACGACATTTTCTTTAATGCGCAGAGCATCATCTTCTTTATTTTTACTTATTTTGAGTAGCGCTGATGGCTTACCATCAAAAAGAACTTTTTGTTCATCCAACTCAAATCTATCAGTAATAGTGGCAATATCTCGTAAGCGTACAATCGAGCCATTGGGGCCGGAACCGACAACAATAGACTCTAACTCCTCTGGAGTAACTCGACGTTCATCAAAACGAATTAGAAAGTTTTTATCCGGTGTCTCTATGCTACCGCTGGGTAACTTAATATTTTGTCTGCCTATCTGACTGGCAATATCTCCGACACTTAATCCCAGTTGTCGTATGGCTAAGGTATTGAGTTCAATTCGGTACTGGTGATCAGAGAAGCCACTGACATCGACAAGAGAAACGCCATAATCCAGTTTCAAAGTGCGTTTTAGTTCTTCTGCATACGCTTTTAGCTCTGGCCATGTTGTCTCTGCCGTAATCGCGACATCCACTACCGGTTCATTCCAATCTAACTCTTGAACAACCGGAGACTCGATTTCTGATGGGAAGTCATTAATCGAATTAATTTGAGTTTGAACATCCACCAGCATTCTGCCGATATCTGCTTTCTCATTCAGTTTTAAGATTAATCGCGCAGAGCCTTCAATCGCTTCACATTTTGTCTCTTCAATGTTCGCTAAGCCATCGACAGCGTCTTCCATCCGAATACAAATGCTCTCCTCAACTTCCTGAGGAGACGCTCCGGGATAGACCACGCCCGCCATAATGTAAGGTGGATCAAATGCAGGAAAAGTCTCTCGCTTTATGGTTGATAATGAACTGATACCTAGAATGAGTAACGTCAGCATCAACAAATTGGAAGCCGTCGGATGTTTGGAGAAAAAATGGATCATGCTTTCTCCCCCTCTCCCACGCTAGTATTAGATAGCTGTTCCTCTTTTAGCAACATGCCGTCAATTGCAGGCAATAAATCATTCAAGATCAATCGCTCACCTTGTTCAAGCTCACCATCAACTATCACCTGATTATCACGACGATATAACACAGTAACAGGACGAATGTTCAGTTGGTTTTTGGCATCTTTTATATACACTTTATTACCGTGAAGTGCTCTTTCAGGAATTACCCAACTTGGATTGGCTTGTCCTTCAATTTCTGCACTAACAAACATCCCATTCACTAGTGGCGGAATATTTTCCGGACGTAATGTTTTAAAATCTTGTTCTATTTCTAAAATAACCCCAGCAGTTGCCTGAGCTGCATCAACGGTTTCACTGACGCGAGCAACTTTTGCAGGCCAGTGGGCAAGCAAACTACCACTGGATAACTGAATTGATGCACGAATGTTACTCATTTCGGGAAGAGGAATACCTTCTTCATCTCTTGCAAAGTCAGCGAGACTACTAATAATAAGCTGCATATCATGAATAGAGAGCTGTGCTTCGACTTCCATGACTTCGGTCGCATGAGCCGTAATCATCGTTTGCTGAAGGGTAGCCACCTGATTCGCTTCCACATCGACTTCAGCAATACGCAAAGTTTGCGGCAAAATAATGGACGTTTTTTGTAGCGAACGTTGAGCTTCAGAGACTTTCGACTCATTGACTTTCACTAATGCCTGAGACACTTTTCGCTCATCAGGATAGAGCAACAACTGATTTTCCATGTCTTGAACCAGTTTTTGCTGAGAAAGATAGGCCTGATTCTGTTGATCAACATCCGATTGAGAGGTTAGCCCTTTTTTCTTCAAATTAAGTTTACGATCCAACTCTTTCTTACTGATGGTTAACCGGTTTTTTTCAATTTTCAAAGTGCTACGCAGGTTTTTCTCTTCCTGATCCAGTTTTGCCAGTTTGGTTTGACTGGAACTCAGATCAGCTTGTGCTTGCGCCAATTTTAACTGGTAATCTAATGGATCAATTCTTAGCACTTCTGTACCTGCCGCTAAGATTCGTCCTTTTTCTAGCTCTGGGTGTCGGTATACAATTTTGCCCGTCACCTCTGCGATGGCTTTCCACTCAAATTTAGGTTTCACCTTACCAAATCCAATGGCAACAGGCGCCATTGCTCGTAACTCTAAAGGCACCGTTTTTACCAGTTGCGCTCGGTCTCCAGCAGGTTTTACTGGTAAATCAGGCTTCAATTTTATTGCCATGACCAACACGACGACACCAACAGCGAGAGCTGGAAAAAAAAGTAGTTTACGATTAATTTTCATTTTTAAGCTCCAAAGATGTTGGCTGTTCAGGCTCTAGAAAGCCCTGTTTTAATACGTTTATATTATGTTCTAAAAGTCGATTTAAAAACGTCTCATCTATCTCAACCCCATGAAAATTCAACATAGCGTTAGGCGCAATAAAGGGAAAAACCATTAAGCTAACAAAGGTAAATCGACATAAAACTGGTTCCATGCCACTACGGATCTCTCCATTCTCTAACATGCGGTCAAAAATAAGATCGAGGGCTGGTTTTGCTGATTCCATAAAGATTTTTTCAAGTAAAACTCTTCGTTCATCCATGGGTCCCATGCTCATCACTTGAAGCATCAACTTGGGAAAACGAGGAGATTGCGCCATCGTTCGATAATAGGCGCGCATAACTTCAATCAACCCTTGTTGACTACTCTCATCTAACAACTGTCGTATTTTTTCTTGAACAGGTTGCATGGTATCTCTCACCATGGCCTCAAATAGACCTTCTTTATTGGCAAAGTAGTAACGGATCATCGCCACGTTAACCCCTGCTTTTTCTGCCAACAAACGGGTTGATACTTTATCGTATGGCATAGCAGTAAAAAGCTCACCCGCTTGGAAAAGTAATCGCTCTCTGATATCGGTGTTCTTTATCGGTCGTCCGACTTTTCGCCTCACAGCTTCCCCCAAGATAAATAGATATAGCCAAGTATCGTCAAGGTGCAGGATTCAGAGCTGGCCTCTAACGTTATTTGTCTATTATTAATCAATTGATTAATTATTTACAAAGTATACACCCTAATAACAACCCCGTTGTTAAACAAATAATTAATCAATAATTCAACAACTGATTAATTATGATGCTAAACGCTTACTTCGCAGCTCAATCAATCGGGTTATTTATTATTTGGCTAAAAAGTCAACATTATGCTTGACGCTTGATAGAGAAATGCGGTACTAATTAAAGCCTAAATTTTGTGGACAGATAGTGTAAATAAATGACAACACGTTTTTCAATTCTTCTCAGCCTCCTCCTTATCGTGAAAATATCGCGCGGGTAGCTAGTGGACGAAAAACACCACAAAGAATTCTAAAAACCCGCATAGCATGCGGGTTTTTTTATACACATAACAAAATTGAATAGTAAAAAGCATGAGACGTTATCGCGAATCAGATAAGTAACAAAATAGAGCGATAGCAAGTACAGGATAGGTAATGCAGCAGCCAACTAGACAGGAAAAGGACAGCACTATGAACGATCAAGTCATTATATTCGACACGACATTACGCGATGGCGAACAGGCGCTATCAGCCAGTTTAACAGTGAAAGAAAAACTACAGATCGCTTATGCGCTAGAACGTCTTGGAGTGGACGTTATTGAGGCTGGCTTCCCTGTTTCTTCTCCGGGTGATTTTGAATCGGTTCAGACCATTGCCAAACATATTAAAGATAGCCGAATTTGTGCCCTTTCCCGAGCTGTCGCAAAAGATATTGACGTCGCCGCTGAATCATTAAAAGTGGCCGAAGCATTTAGGATTCACACTTTTATCTCCACCTCAACAATCCACGTACAAGACAAGCTACGCCGAAGCTATGATGATGTTGTAGAGATGGCGGTACAAGCGGTAAAACGTGCACGTAACTACACTGATGACGTAGAGTTTTCTTGCGAAGATGCGGGAAGAACACCAATTGACAACTTATGTCGCATGGTAGAAGCCGCAATCAATGCTGGTGCAACCACAGTGAATATTCCCGATACCGTGGGTTATACCGTTCCAAGTGAGTTCGGCAGCATAATTGAAACACTATTCAATCGCGTTCCAAACATAGATAAAGCGGTTATTTCAGTTCACTGCCATGACGATTTGGGCATGTCCGTTGCCAACTCTATTGCTGCGGTTCAAGCAGGAGCTCGACAAATTGAAGGCACCATCAATGGGATTGGTGAACGAGCGGGTAACTGTTCTTTAGAAGAGATCGCAATGATCATTAAAACTCGTTCAGAGTTGTTAGGGGTAAATACTGGACTAAAACATGATGAAATTCATCGTACCAGTAAGCTAGTTAGCCAACTATGCAACATGCCTATTCAAGATAACAAAGCCATTGTAGGTGCTAATGCATTTAGTCACTCATCGGGAATTCATCAAGATGGTATGTTGAAAAACAAAAACACCTACGAGATTATGACTCCAGAGTCTATTGGTCTTAAAAACCAAGCATTAAACCTAACCAGTCGAAGTGGTCGTGCAGCGGTTAAGAGCCATATGGATACCATGGGCTATAAAGAAGAAGAGTATAATCTAGACACTTTATATGAAGATTTCTTGAAACTAGCGGATAGAAAAGGACAAGTATTCGACTATGACTTAGAAGCTCTGATGCACTTTGCTAACCTAAGAGATGAAGAAGATTATTACAAACTAAACTACTTAAGTGTGCAATCTGGTAGCGTGATGGCAACCACCAGTATCAAACTTCAATGCGGTGAAACTGAAAAATGTGAAGCGGCTGTAGGTAATGGCCCTGTTGATGCTCTATACCAGTGTATTTATCGTCTAACGGGTTACGAAATTGTGTTAGATAAGTTTGATCTAACCGCTAAAGGTGAAGGGGAAGATGGCCTAGGTCAAGCGGATATCATCGCTAACTATAAAGGCTGTAAGTACCACGGAACTGGGCTTGCGACAGATATTGTTGAAGCATCAGGCCAAGCACTACTGCATGTGATTAACAGCATACATCGAGCAGATCAAATTGCAGAAATCAAACAATTGAAGCAAGTGCAAACCGTATAACAAACACAAAATAAACATCATATTATTAACTAAGGAAAAAGATGACCATGGCAGGCAAACATTACAATATCGCTGTTTTACCCGGAGACGGAATTGGCCCAGAAGTAATGCAACAAGCGCATAAAGTACTTGATGCAATAGAAAAGAAACACGCTATCTCATTTACCCGAGCGGAATATGATGTTGGAGGTATTGCCATCGATAACCATGGTTGCCCATTACCTGAAGCGACGGTTGCTGGCTGTGAAGCTGCTGATGCGGTTTTGTTTGGCTCTGTTGGCGGCCCTAAATGGGAGCATTTACCACCGAATGATCAACCAGAACGAGGGGCGCTATTACCTCTTCGTAAACACTTTCAACTATTCTGCAACTTGAGGCCAGCACAGATCCACACTGGTTTGGAGTCATTCTCTCCTCTTCGTGCCGATATCTCACAAAAAGGATTTGATATTGTCGTTGTACGTGAACTAACGGGCGGCATCTATTTTGGTCAGCCGAAAGGACGAGAAGGTGAAGGAGCAAACGAAAAAGCCTTTGATACTGAAGTTTACTATCGTTATGAAATCGAACGTATCGCCAAAATTGCTTTTGAATCTGCACGTTTGAGACAAAAAAAGGTCTGTTCAGTCGATAAAGCTAACGTATTACAAAGCTCTATTCTATGGCGAGAAGTGGTTGAAGAAGTTGCCAAATCTTATCCTGATGTTGAGTTGTCTCACATCTATATTGATAACGCCACAATGCAGTTGATCAAAGATCCTGCTCAATTTGACGTCATGCTCTGCTCAAATATATTTGGAGACATTATCTCTGATGAGTGCGCCATGATCACAGGTTCCATGGGGATGCTTCCTTCTGCGAGTCTAAACGAAAGTCAGTTTGGTCTTTACGAACCAGCAGGCGGCAGCGCACCCGACATTGCAGGAAAAAACATTGCAAACCCTGTTGCACAAATACTTTCTGCGGCACTAATGCTTCGCTACAGTTTAGCGGAAGAACAAGCGGCTCAAGATATTGAGAATGCCGTTTCAAAAGCACTCTCTGCGGGCGAACTCACGGCAGATCTTGCAGGGGATAATCCAGCACTGTCTACCTCTGAAATGGGCGACAAAATCGCACAGTATATTCTAAATTCATAATGATATTCGCAGCAGTTATTGCTGTAGTTAGTGACCACATTTACAACAACACACTAACTCGCTGCGACACTGACAATCACGGAAGAAGCAATGGCTAATAATACAAAAACTCTTTATGAGAAAATCTACGACGCTCATGTGGCCGTCGAGGCGAAAGGTGAAAACCCAATCCTTTATATTGATCGCCACTTAGTTCATGAAGTTACCTCCCCTCAAGCATTTGATGGTTTAAGAGAAAAAGGACGAAAGGTTCGTCAGTTAGGCAAAACGTTCGCCACTATGGATCACAATGTCTCGACAACCACAAAAGATATCAATGCCTCGGGTGAAATGGCACGTATCCAGATGGAAACGCTAGCAAAAAACTGTCAAGAGTTCGGCGTCACCCTGTATGACATTAATCATAAATATCAGGGTATTGTCCATGTCATGGGCCCTGAACTAGGCATCACATTACCAGGAATGACCATTGTTTGTGGCGACTCTCATACCGCCACTCATGGTGCATTTGGTTCTATAGCGTTTGGTATTGGTACTTCTGAAGTTGAGCACGTTCTCGCTACCCAAACTCTTAAGCAAGCTCGCGCTAAAACCATGAAGATAGAGGTTCAAGGTAAGGTTGCTGATGGTATTACTGCCAAAGATATTGTTTTAGCTATTATAGGTAAAACCACCGCTGCTGGCGGAACAGGATACGTAGTAGAGTTCTGTGGTGAAGCGATTACTGATCTCTCTATGGAAGGAAGAATGACCGTATGTAATATGGCCATTGAGTTAGGAGCAAAAGCGGGATTGATCGCTCCAGATCAAACCACATTTGACTATATAAAAGATCGTAAGTTTGCACCAAAAGGTGCCTCTTGGGATGCTGCGGTCGAATACTGGTCATCACTGAAAAGTGATCCTGACGCAGAGTTTGATCACGTAGTGACACTTAACGCTGCCGACATAAAACCTCAAGTCACATGGGGCACCAATCCAGGCCAAGTTATCGCGGTTGATACTCCGATTCCATCTCCTGATCAGTTTAGCGATCAAGTTGAAAAAGCATCTGCCGAGAAAGCATTGGCTTACATGGGTCTAGAAGCCGGTAAAATGCTGTCTGACTATAAAGTAGATAAAGTATTTGTGGGTTCGTGCACCAACTCTCGTATAGAAGATATGCGTGCTGCGGCGGCAATAGCGAAAGGCCAGAAAGTAGCCGAACATGTTCAAGCTCTAATTGTTCCGGGTTCAGAGCAAGTGAAGGCCCAAGCTGAACAAGAGGGGTTAGATAAAATCTTCATTGCCGCGGGTTTCGAATGGCGATTACCCGGTTGTTCTATGTGTTTAGCCATGAACAACGACCGACTTGGGCCTCATGAACGTTGCGCTTCAACCAGTAACCGTAACTTTGAAGGACGCCAAGGAAGAGACGGACGTACCCACCTTGTTAGCCCCGCAATGGCCGCAGCCGCAGCAATTGCTGGACATTTTGTTGATATCAGAACGTTGCAAGCATAAGGAGCAAATCAATGTCAGGATTTAAAAACCACACCGGCTTAGTTGTTCCTTTGGATTTGGCGAATATTGATACCGACGCCATTATTCCAAAACAGTTTTTGCAAAAAGTAACGCGTCTTGGATTTGGTCAGCATCTTTTTCATGATTGGCGCTTTCTAGATGATGCAGGAAAACAGCCTAACCCTGAATTTGTTATGAACCAACCTCGCTATGATGGCGCATCTATTCTGTTAGCAAGAGAAAACTTTGGCTGTGGTTCTTCGCGTGAGCATGCGCCTTGGGCATTAGCGGATTATGGAATAAAGGTGATGATAGCTCCGAGCTTCGCGGATATTTTTTATGGCAACTCAATCAACAACCAGATGATCCCTGTACGTCTTACAGAGCAACAGGTTGATGAGATTTTCACCTTTGTTGAAAATCACGATGCCGCCGAAATCACCGTTGATCTAGAGTCTATGAAAGTTGAAGCTAATGGCAAAACTTACTCATTTGAAATTGACGATTTTCGTCGTCACTGCTTACTAAATGGTTTGGATAATATTGGCTTAACACTGCAACACGAAGAAAAAATAGCTCAATACGAAAACGCTATTGCTGACTTTATGCAGTAATAGCCTCTAACCGTTTACTGTCGGCTCTTTTATTCGTGAGAGCTGACAGTCATTCCACTGATTTTCCCTCTCAAACCCTATCATTATAATAATATGAAAGAAATATAGCTTATCCTCTGTCTATATGTTCACAATATGTGCAACAACTTATGGCTCAAATATGGCTCGCTTACTGATATTATTTTTTACTCTGCTTCCTAGTGTGGTTTTTTCCGCGCCAAAGTCTGATTTATGGGACTATTGGAATAGTCACGATCCACTCAGCTCTATCGTGGTAGACCATCAAGCATGGCAAAACTTCTTAGATCGCTATCTAGTGAATGAAGGGGAATATAGTTTAGTTCGCTATCAAAACGTAACTAAAGATGATAAGCAACAGCTTAAAGGTTATATCGCAGACCTTGCTGCGATTCCCCCTAAAACGTTAAATAGAGCACAACAATATCCATATTGGGTCAACCTTTATAATGCGATAACGGTTGATGTCATTCTTGCCAATTACCCACTGAAGTCCATTACTAAACTTGGCGGAATATTTAGCTTTGGCCCTTGGGGTGACGAGGTCGTAGAAATAGATGGAAAAGCGTTAACACTCAATGATATTGAACACCGAATTTTACGTCCTATCTGGAATGATCCTAGAACACATTACGCCGTCAATTGCGCCAGTTTAGGCTGTCCAAACCTACAAGAGAAAGCCTTTACCGCGACCAACAGCGATGCACTATTAACAAAAGCGGCAAATGAATTTATTAATAGTGACAAAGGTGTCTTAATTACAGATAAGAAAAGTCAGCTCTCTTCAATTTATGAATGGTTTGCTAGTGATTTTGGCGGAGAAGAGAATGTACTTGAGCATTTAAAACAGTACCGCTCCGATCTGCCTAGTACACTCAATAATATCGAGTACCACTATGACTGGTCGCTCAACGAAATAAAGAATTAATAAAAAACTAAGCCGGTAGAATACTCTTGACTCTTCTACCGGCTACATCATTCACTATTGATCGCTTGCTCTGTTACTTAATCCCTTTCTCTTTTTTGATTACATCGTAGGCAGACTGAATTTCTTGCGCTTTTTGCTTAGCAACTTCCATCATTTCTGGCGGCAAGCCTTTGGCCACTAACTTATCAGGGTGATGCTCGTTCATTAATTTACGATAAGCTCGCTTAATCTCTTTCGACTCTGCATTATTACTAATACCGAGAACTTTATAAGCATCATTAAGCTGATCAGCGGTCGTCGCCTGCTGCCATGCTCCACCTTGTTGTCCTTGCCAATCGCCACCACCTTCTCGTCTAAAGCGGTAGGCGGCTTCTTGCATCTGTAATCGCTGATCCAATTGCTGAGGAGAAAATCCTAACCCTTTCGCGATGGCATGCAGAACATTTCGCTCTGTCGGATGCAACTCGCCATCCGCGAAAGCAGAGGAGATCTGTAACTCCAAGAAAAATTGCAATAAATCAAATCGGCCTGCCGCTGAAATTCGCACTTTTTCCAACGTTTCGTTCAACGGAAAATCTGAGGATTTACCATCACGAAAGGCATTTTGAGCGGCTTTTCGTTGCTCACCATGTAGATTCATCTTATCCATCATGATGCTGGCTAACTGAATTTCTTCTTTGGTCACTTGGCCTTTTGCTTTCGCTACGTGCCCCATAACCGCAAATGCAGCCTTAAAAAACTCAGCCTGACGTTCTGCTTGATTGGGTCCACCAGAGAAAGCACTAGAGGCGCGAAACCCGGCCTGACTCAACCTTCTTGCTTTATCAAATTGATGTCCAAGAAAAACACCAAACAGAGCACCAAATGGTCCTCCAAACAGATAACCGAAAAATAAACCTAAAATCTTGCCAAAAATGTGCATTATTGTGCTCTCAACTATGAATTTTTTGCCGTCTATCGATGTCAGATAGTGTCTGTCGCCGCAAATTCCTTTATTATAAGGAACGTTTTTTTCCAGATTGGGTCTATTTGACCTCTGACTGAATCAAGTTACACAGGATAGTTAAACTCGATGCTACTTTTTCCTCGCACTCTTCTCGCTACATCAATAAGTGCTGCTATGTTAGTGCCAGTTACTCATGCAGAAACTCCTGAACCTAATAGTGTGCAGGAAATGCCCATGTCAGATCAATGCTTGATTCCTGACTCATCACCAAAAAATAACAATGATATCCCCATTGTGGTCGAAGCGAATGCCCTTGAAGGTATAAATGGCGACAAAGCGACCTATGAGGGTGATGTGGTCGTTGTACAAGGAAATAAACGCATTACCGCTGATAAAGTCACCCTTCATCAGAAAGATGATACCGTGGTTGCTGAAGGTAATGTGAGTTTTTCCGACGGTCAGGTTAAAACAATATCTGATAAAGCGACAACCAATTTGACAACCAGTGAAGCCACTTTAGAAAAAGCTAAGTACCAGTTTCTATGTGATGCTGGTCGCGGTGAAGCGGAAGTTATCTATCGTTCAGGCAAGAAATTTTATGAACTTGAAGATGGATCTCTTACCTCTTGTCCCGAAGGGGACAACTCTTGGCGGTTAACTGCATCATCCATAGAAATAGACCAAGAAGAAGAGGAAGCGACCTTTTTCAACCCGAGAGTTGAGATTGCTCAGATCCCCGTTTTCTATCTACCCTATTTAACGGTTCCGATTGGTGATACCAGAAAAACTGGATTTCTCTACCCCGGTTTCTCGCTAGATACACGAGACGGTTTTAGTTTCACTGCACCAATATATTGGAATATTGCACCAAACTACGATCTTACCACGACGTTTAACTATATGGAGAAACGTGGTACTCAATTAGAATCCGAGTTTCGTTATCTTACAGTTTTAGGTGAAGGCACACTGGATTCTGAATACCTAGCAGATGATAGAGCGCATCCTGATGAAGGGGCTCGATGGGGCTATAACTGGCGTCACACAGGCATCTTCTCTGAAGCATGGAAAGTGGATATTAACTACTCAAAAGTCAGCGATATAAGCTACTTTACTGACTTAAGCTCCAGCATAGGTAGCCGAGAAGATGGTCAATTATTGCAATCAGGCGAAGTCTCTTATCGTTCCAACAACTGGGACAGCACATTAAGAGTACGTGACTTCCAAGTATTATCAGCAGATAGTACCCCTTACCGTTTGATGCCACAATTTGCTTTTAACTATTACGCACCGCACTTCTACTCTAATCTGGATTTTAATTTTAAAAGTCATGTTAGTCGATTTGAAACCGACAACACTGAAAACCCGTCAGCCACTCGAACCCATTTAGAGCCAACGTTAGCTTTACCGCTGACAACAACATGGGGTTCAATCACCACTGAAGCCAAACTGTATCAAACCTACTACCAACAAGATTTAGATGGTGTGCCTCTCACTGGTGTGAACAAAAACTTGAAAGAGAAAGCTTCACGAACAGTGCCTCAGTTGAGAGTCCACACGGGTATTGTTCTTGAAAATGAGAATGGCCTGTTCCAAGGGTACACCCAGACGCTTGAGCCTCAAGCTCAATACCTTTATGTAAAAGATGTTGAACAATCAGATATCTATGCCGGTTATGACACCACTGAACTGCAAACGGATTACCATGGTTTATTCCGTAGCCAAAAATTCAGTGGCGTGGATAGAATATCCCCTGCAAACCAGATAAGTTATGGCGCATCATCTCGTTTTTACGATAGCAACTATCGTGAAAGAATGAACATCTCATTTGGTCAAATAATCTATATCGACGACTCTTACAACAACACCATTTCAAGTGAAAAGACCTCGTCATACTCTGCCTGGGCACTAGAGACTGAATTTAACTATGATGATCGTTACTTCTACCAAGGTGGATTCCAGTACGATACTGCCTCATCAGATGTCCAATTAGCGGACAGCACACTGGAATATAAGTATGCCAAAGGCTTTAGCCAGTTAAGCTATCGCTACGTATCTCTGGACTATATTAGTAAAAATGTTCAGTTTTCTAATAACGATGATATTAACAAGTACACCCGAAAAGGCATCAATCAGGCAGGCTTTATCACCGGATATACCTTTAATCCTAAATGGCGTTTTAATGGTCAATACTTTTACGATTTAAACGAAAGTGTCGATCTGGAATGGCTAAGTGGCTTAACTTATCACAGCGATTGTTGGTACATTGGTATGTCATACAGTAACCAACTTTATAGCTGGCCTGAGATCGGGGTCGGGGATCCTCAGTATCAGAAAAAATTCAGTGTGAATTTTGGTATTACTGGATTTGGCTCTAATCTATCGTCTAATCAGTTGGGGCTTGATAGCTCTAGTGCTTCACTGGGTTATGGCCGCCCATTCTATTTAAATAATTAATGATTTTGGATACATCAATGAAAATGTGGAAACACGCTCTATTCGCTTTATCTTGTTTAATGCCTGCTATCGGGTATACCGCACCAGTAGAGTTGGACGGTGTTGCCGTTATTGTTAATGATGGCGTTATTTTAAAAAGCGATATCAACGGTGCACTTAAAACCTTTAAGAGCAATGCCGAAAACCAAGGACAAGAACTACCTGACGCCTCTATATTACGAGAGCAGGTAATTGATAAATTAATTTTAGATACCATTCAGTTTCAAGAAGCAGAACGTTTAGGTATTCGAATTGATGACAACCAACTTGATCGTGCACTACAGAATATTGCTAAAGAAAACAATAAGTCACTTGAGCAGTTACGTGCTTCGCTAAAAGAAGATGATATTGCCTATGCTGATTTTCGTGAGCAGATACGCAAAGAGATCGCTATCTCTGAAGCAAGAAATGCGCTTGTTCGCAGAAGAATCAATATCTTACCAGCAGAAGTAGACACCTTATCAGGACAGCTTTCACAGCAAAACAATGCCACTGTTGAGTATAATATCCAGCACATCCAACTCAAGTTTGATGATGGAGTAGATAAGCAGGCGATTGAAACCCAAGCAAATAACATTGCTGAGCAGTTAAAGCAAGGTGATGACTTTTCTAAGATGGCAATCACTTACTCCAATGGCCCAAAAGCGCTAGAAGGGGGAAACTGGGGTTGGATGAGAAAAGAAGAGATGCCAACTATTTTTGCTGATCAAATCACCACCCAAGGAGCAGGCTCAATCATTGGTCCTTTTAGAAGTGGCGTTGGCTTACATATCCTGAAAATAGAGGGAGTTAAAGGTCTGGAGACCGTTGCGGTCACAGAAGTAAATGCTCGACATATTTTGATTAAAACGTCGGTAATTCTCAGTGATGAAGGCGCTAAGCGAAAACTAAATAACTACATTGAGAAGATCAATTCTGGTGAAAGCGATTTTGCACAATTGGCCACTCAATACAGCCAAGATCCTGGTTCTGCCGCACAAAATGGTGAGTTGGGCTATCAAACACCAGAGCTATATGTTCCAGAATTCAAACATCAAATTGAAACACTACCGATTGGTGAAATCAGTGAACCTTTTAAAACCGTTCATGGCTGGCACATTGTAGAAGTACTCGATCGCCGTGAGGTTGATAAAACCGATTCTGCACAGAAAAACAAAGCTTATAGAATTCTCTTTAATCGTAAATTTAATGAAGAAGCATCCACTTGGATTCAAGAGATGAGAGCAAGTGCCTTCGTTGAATATCTCAACGATGACAATAGTGCAGAATAACAGTGATCGACACAACTATGATAAATAACAGTAAAAAAATCATCGTAACGGCGGGCGAACCCGCCGGTATAGGCCCCGATCTCGTTCTCGCTCTATCTCAACATAATTGGCATCACCAAATTGTTGTCTGTGCCGACAAACAATTACTGGCTCAACGAGCAAAAGAATTAGCTATTGATGTTGAGCTCATAGACTACCAGAGAGATATGCCAACAATACCGCAGCAAGCAGGCACGCTAATTGTTGATCATATTGCGACAGCGCAACCCGTTGTTGCCGGACAATTAAATGAGAACAATGGCCACTATGTTCTTAAAACGTTAGAAAGAGCAACATATGGCTGCATGGACGGCGAGTTTGACGCAGTAGTTACCGGTCCGGTTCATAAAGGCATAATTAATCGGGCAGGTGTTGCGTTTAGTGGTCATACTGAATTTTTTGCCGAGAAGTCAAACACTCCTCTAGTTGTCATGATGCTGGCTACAGAAGGATTAAGAGTGGCATTGGTGACAACCCATCTGCCTCTTAATTATATTTCAAAAGCCGTTACAGCAGAGCGTCTAGAGAGTATAATCCGCATCCTTCATAGCGATTTAGTCACTAAGTTCGCTATTAAACAGCCTAAAATATTTGTTTGTGGACTCAATCCACATGCGGGTGAAGATGGTTGTTTGGGAGATGAAGAGATAAAAACCATTACACCAACTCTGAACAAACTCAGAGATGAAAGTGGTTTTGATATTGTAGGTCCACTTCCCGCAGACACAATTTTTAACGAAAAGTATCTGCAACAAGCTGACACTGTATTAGGTATGTATCACGACCAAGTGCTGCCAGTTTTAAAATACAAAGGCTTTGGACGTTCAGTTAATATTACTCTTGGTCTACCCTTTATAAGAACATCTGTTGATCATGGTACTGCACTAGATCTAGCAGCAACAGGGCAAGCGGATACAGGAAGTTTCCAAACAGCTCTACAATACGCAATTGAATTAGTTGAGAAGAAAAAATGAGAAATGATGTCCACTTAGGACACAAAGCGCGTAAACGTTTTGGTCAAAACTTCCTAAATGATCCATATATTATTGATGGCATCGTTTCTGCTATCAATCCAAGACCCGGACAAAACTTGGTCGAGATTGGTCCCGGCTTAGGAGCCATTACAGAGCCAGTAGGAAAAGAAGTCGATAAGTTCACGGTTATTGAATTAGACCGAGACCTTGCTGAGCGCTTACGTAATCACCCTGATTTAGCTTCAAAACTCACCATACACGAAGGTGATGCGATGAAGTTCGATTTTACTCAACTGGTTAAGCCAAACAACAAACTGCGCATATTTGGAAATTTGCCTTACAATATTTCTACGCCACTCATGTTTCACTTATTCGAATTTCATAAAGAAATTCAGGATATGCATTTTATGTTGCAAAAAGAAGTCGTTAATAGACTTGCAGCAGGACCGGGTACGAAAGCGTACGGACGCTTAACGGTTATGGCACAGTACTTCTGTAAAGTAACCCCAGTACTAGAGGTACCACCGACCGCATTTGTGCCGCCACCAAAAGTAGATTCTGCGGTTGTACGACTCTCTCCTTATGAAGAGTTACCTCACCCAGCGACCAGCTTGAAGTGGCTGGACAAAGTATGCCGAGATGGTTTTAATCAACGCAGAAAAACCGTAAGAAATTGCTACAAAGGCTTGCTGGATACTGAGACGTTGGAGAGCTTAGGCGTCAACCCATCAATGAGGCCAGAAAACTTAACACTTAAGCAGTTTGTCGATATGGCAAACTGGTTAGACGCAGACAGATAACAATCGAAACGTAATGAGGTTAACATGGATGTTACTCAGCCTTGTGTAAAATGTCAGGTTCATAGCAAGTATATAGCCGAGCAATCTCAACCAGATAAGAACCGCTATATATTCGCCTACATCATTACAATTAAAAACCTCAGCAATCAACAAGTTCAATTGATGGAGCGACGTTGGGTCATTACAGACTCTAACGGAAAGCAGCTAACGGTAGAAGGGGAAGGAGTGGTCGGACAGCAACCTATTATTGACGCATACGATGAATACACCTATACCAGTGCAACAGCCATTGAAACACCAGTAGGCTCCATGCAAGGGCTGTATGTTATGCAAGATCAACATGGCGAAGAGTTTAACTGCGTTGTAGAGCCATTTAGCTTAGCCATTCCCAATATACTTAATTAGCGATCACACTGTTAATCAGCGCTTAATCAAGCAACACACTTACCAGCAGATAGAGAGATACTGTGGCGAACTATATAGTCGGAGATATACAAGGCTGTTTCGATGAATTACAGCAACTACTAAAAAAAGCCGATTTTTCGCCAAAGCATGACACTATATGGTTTGCCGGAGATTTAGTCGCTCGAGGCCCTAAATCGCTAGAAACACTTCGATTTGTAAAGTCCCTTGGTCGCTCAGCCATTACTGTACTAGGTAACCACGATCTGCACCTGCTTGCGATTTCGTTAGGGATCCACCCTGCGAAGAAAAAAGACAAAACCGGAAATATTTTCTCTGCCGACGATAAAGACGAGCTAATGGATTGGCTTCGTAAGCAGCCTTTAATGGCTGAGCATGATGATTTTGTCGTCTGTCATGCAGGTATTTCACCGCAGTGGAATTTAAAACGAGCTCGGGCAGCTGCACAGGAAGTAGAAGAGATTCTAAAAGGTGACAATTGGCCAGCGCTTATTGCAGAGATGTATTCAAATACTCCAGATCTCTGGAGTAACAAGCTACAAGGTATTGAACGCCATCGCTATATCATCAACGCCTTTACCCGAATGCGATACTGCTTTGCAGACGGGCGTTTAGATATGCTCTGCAAACAACCTCCCAGCGAGATCAATAAAGATGAGCTGATTCCTTGGTTTAAAATTAAAAATAGGAAAAAGGTAAAGAAAACGATCTTATTTGGACACTGGGCTGCACTAATGGGCTGTCAGCGCAAAGACGTCATTGGATTGGACACAGGTTGCGTTTGGGGAGGCGAACTCACCATGATTCGCTGGGAAGACAAAACCTTTTTTACTCAACAAAGCTTACAGAAATAGTGTGTGACAACAGAACGTCGACACACACTCTCCATCGTATGCAGTAAACCGAGCTACTTCTTATCTAGAATAGTAAATCTCATATCGTAGCGATTTTTCTCATCCGCTTTATAGCACTCAGAGAAACTCTCACTCCAACTTTCTCCCCAGTCTGGAAATTGGGTATCACCGTTAACGTCCAAATCAATATGCGTCAAATAAAGTCGTTCTGCTTGTGGTAAACACGCTTGATAAATGGATCCTCCGCCAATAATCATCACTTCTTCAGCATCTCTAACCTGTTGAAAAGCATCTTCTATTGAAGCCACCATCATAACGCCATCAAATGTTAAATTAGCATCGCGGCTAATAACAATGTTATCTCTTCCTGGAAGTGGTCGCCCGATGGATTCAAACGTTTTTCGTCCCATAATGACAGGCTTACCTAAAGTACAACGTTTAAACCAAGCAAAGTCAGCGGGTAAATGCCAAGGCATTTGGTTATCGATACCAATAATGCGATTTTTGGCCATCGCAGCGATCATACTAATTTTCATTCACTTACCCTTTTCATTGACTCTAGCCGACAAATTGTCTTATCAAATTCCATCATACTACGGGACGACGACGGTAAAATAGCAGACCAGGCATTGCTAAACCAATCGCCAAACCCGCTATCATAAACATGGCTTTCAAAAAGTTTTCCATCAAAATAGACAGTAATTCAGGCGTGTAGCCTAAATGATTGATCTCCACCAGAGCAATCATAGCTTTAAAGGCATACACCCCGGGAATCATAGGAATTAATGCGGCGACAGTAAATACTTTTGGATGAGCTAAAAACTTATGAGACCAGTGCACACCAATCATACCGACCATTGTCGCGGCAAAAAAAGTCGCCCACTCAATCGGAATACCAAATTCCATCATCATAAACCGTGCGCCGTGTCCTAATGCGCCACCAACCGCGCAATAAATGAGCGCCTTTTGTGGAACATTAAAGACCAATGCAAACCCCACCGCTGGGATAGCGGCAAAAAACATATCGTTTATCAGTGCGAGTAATATTTCCATTAACTGACCCATCCCCATACACCCGCTAATGTCATTGCACCAACGATACCCAAGGAAGTCGCTAACGTCAGCATGCTCCCCATAACAAAACGCGCAATACCCATATTGATATACCCTTTAACAATGTCAGAGACAGAGTTAATCAAAGGAAAACCTGGAACCAACATTAATACCGACGACGCCATGGCGATAAACGGCTGATTGCCAATATCATAAATAACCGCCTGAGCAGAGATCAATGTCGTCACAAATGCAGTAACAGCGAAATTAAGCAGTGGATTGAAATGACGATGACCGATCTCTTGCCTAACGATCATACCGATAGAGGAAGCTAAAAATGTGACAGAAAAGACTGACCAATCTCCACCAGCTAAATGACTAAAACAGGCACACGATAAACCAATCATCACCACCACTAACCAACGGTTATACCGTTCTGGGTTTATTTGATTGAGACGGTTCGCCGCAAGAGCAGCGTTAAGCACGCCCTTTTCCATCATGATACAGATGCGTTGAATTTGGGTTATCACACGCATATTAATACCACGATCCGCACAGCGTCGCGTGGTTGTCATACAACGATCGTCAATAAAGGTCGTCACAACTAACGAACTCGCAGACAAGGAGACTTCAACCTCGTCCGCTCCTCCAGCTTTCCCCATACGGCACATAATATCATTGACCAAAGTACTCTCTGCACCATGAGCCAATAACATCTGTCCCGCTTGTGCGACCAATCGTGACAAGGTTCTCTGCTTCTCTTCCTGAGCTATTTGCTCTTCCATTAAGCCTCCCAACTCTCTGCACTTAACCAACTAATTTACTAACCTAGTTATCTAATTTAAACCGATGGACTCTATTCACTCTTCAGTCAATACAGAATCCTAATTCCATGAAAAGAAAGCGACCTGAGGATCAAACGCAAGTGGGCTAAGAGAACCATTTTCTAAGCGCTCCGGCTCTCTTAAGCGATTCGCCAATTCGAGTTCATACTGACCAGATAAGCCGTGCTTTAGGTTAAATAACCGATTGATTATATATAAATAAAAATAAAAAAACCGCAATGGATTATTGCGGTTTTTATCAATCTTATTTATCAGTCACGAACGTAGATAACGTGGCCGTCATCTTCATCGTCGTCATCCCAATCATCATCCCAGTCGTCTTCAGTAACCACATCTTTTCCAGACATCGCATCTTTATGATAATCATCCCACATAAAGTCGACTTTCTCTTCTTCAGACTGTTCTATCTCTTCTCTCGGAAGTGATTCCATAAAGTCAGCTAATTTGTAGCAAAGCTCTTTGGTACCTTGCTTATTCACAGCTGAAATTTTGAAGTAGCGATCTTCCCAACCTAGCGCTTCTATGATCTCATTGATCTTCTCATCAGCCTCTTCTTCAGGCATCAGGTCTGTTTTGTTAAATACTAACCAGCGCGGCTTTTGAGATACTTTTTCACTGTATTGCTCTAACTCGTCGATTATTGTTAGTGCATTTTGTACAGGATCACTGCCATCAATTGGCAAGATATCGATCATATGCAGCAATACTCGACAGCGCTCTAAGTGCTTTAAGAAACGGATGCCTAAACCCGCGCCATCAGCAGCACCCTCTATAAGTCCCGGAATATCCGCAACCACAAAACTCTTTTCAGGAACCACACTCACAACCCCTAAACTAGGAATAAGAGTCGTAAACGGATAGTCCGCTACTTTTGGCTTCGCTGCTGAAACAGAACGAATAAATGTTGATTTTCCAGCATTAGGCAGACCAAGCATACCGACATCAGCCAATAACAGTAGCTCCAAACGAAGTTCTCTAACTTCACCTTTTGTGCCTAAGGTTTTTTGACGAGGAGCACGGTTAACTGAAGATTTAAAGCGTGTATTGCCTAAACCATGCCAGCCACCTTTTGCGACCATAATTTTTTTGCCATGCTCGGCGACTTCGCCAACCACTTCATTGGTATGAATATCAACAGCTCGTGTACCTACGGGTACTTTCATGACGATATCCTGGCCGCGCTTACCTGTGCAATTACCACCGCTGCCATTTTTACCACGCTCAGCAGCATAAAAACGCTGAAAACGATAATCGATAAGTGTATTTAGGTTTTCGTCAGCGAGAATGTAGACATCACCACCATCACCACCATCACCACCATCAGGGCCGCCTTTGGTTATAAACTTTTCACGCCAGAAGCTAACAATGCCACTACCGCCATCACCCGCTTCTACTTTAACAACTGCTTCATCAACGAATTTCATTTTTTACTCCACACAGGGGGGCAGTATCACTCTCTTTTGATACTGACCAATCATTTCAGTTATTTGATCCACAAATAATCTGCCATGATCTAGATAACCTAATTTTAGCAGATCCAAACACCAATCAGATCGATCACCTGAGATCCAATGCTATCTGCCTAATAAAACATAAAGAAAGAGACGCGAATAGTATCTCTTTCTTTATGCTTTTGGTCTGTTTCAATAAAACCCAGCTCATATAAAAAAAACATCCTCCGGCATAGCCGGAGGTTTTTCATATGCGCCTATAAGGCTCTCCTACTGGCAGCGCCCTAACAGGCGCATAATGATCTGACATTTGCATATTACTGTTACTTGCGACCCGTAAACGGGCTACCTGAATACGGGATCGACAATTGCTCTCCCATTTTATCCTGCTCTAGTTGATGCTTTATGTAATCTTGTATCTTGCGGGTGTTTTTACCAGCTGTATCTACATAGTACCCTCGACACCAAAATTCTCGGTTTCTGTACTGGAACTTCATGTTTCCAAACCGCTCATATAGCATCAAACTGCTTTTTCCTTTTAAGTATCCCATAAACGATGAAACACTCATTTTGGGCGGTATTTCTAAAAGCATATGGATATGATCTGCACAACACTCTGCTTCAATAATGTTCACATTTTTCCATTCACATAGCTTTCTTAATATCTCTCCTATAACCCTTCGCTTTTCTCCATAGAACACTCGTCTTCTATACTTCGGTGCGAAGACTACATGATACTTACAATTCCAGCGCGTGTGCGCTAAGCTCTTTTCGTCCCCCATTGGGACCCCCTTTCAATTTTTGTTTAACTCTTGTAGTTGCCAGACCACAAGGTGTTTTTAACAAATTGAAAGGGGTTTTATAACTGACTTATAGCTGTAAGCTTAACGGAACCCCCAGCCTAGCTGGGGGTTTTCTATATACAATAAAAAACCCCGCCTAATCGGCAGGGCTTTTAAATTCAGCGTGAAACCAAATTACTCAGTTTCAATGCTTACGAACTTACGGTTTTTAGGACCTTTAACTTCGAATTTCACTTTACCTTCAGATAGAGCGAAAAGAGTATGGTCTTTACCGATACCAACGTTAGTGCCAGCGTGGAACTTAGTACCACGTTGACGAACGATGATGTTACCCGCTAGAACTGATTCACCACCGAAACGCTTGACACCAAGACGTTTACTTTCTGAATCACGACCGTTACGAGTAGAACCGCCAGCTTTTTTGTGTGCCATTGTATATCTCTCCTAACCGAATTAAGCGCTGATGCCAGTGATTTTCACTTCAGTGAACCACTGACGGTGGCCTTGTTGTTTACGAGAGTGCTTACGACGACGGAACTTAACGATTTTAACTTTATCGCCACGTCCGTGCTTAACCACTTCCGCAGTTACTTTACCGCCCTCAACAAGAGGTGCACCAACAGCGATTTCTTCGCCATTAGCAACCATAAGAACAGTATCGAACTCAACTGTTGCGCCAGTTTCAACGTCTAATTTTTCTAAACGAAGGGTTTGACCTTCGCTTACTCGGTGTTGTTTACCACCAGATTGGAAAACAGCGTACATTTTTTACTCCGCTTTTTCCGCACAGCCTTTTGCTATCAAATTCAAGCATTTCGGGTGTGCGCTAAACTAATCATCAATAGGGCGCAGATTCTACGTGAATGAACGTCCCATGACAAGCCATATTTTTAAAAAATTGGCGAAATGCTAATCGCCAATGGAAAGTGGGAGGATCATGCCTACGAATTATGTATTTATCAATGTTTTTTAGTGTAAAATCTATCAAAAATTACAATCACTAAAGCCTTATATAGGTTAACCTCAGCCGGAACTAACATGGATTTTAAAGCTATCCAAGCGCTTACAGCCAATGATATGGCAAAAGTAAATGAGATAATTCAAGCTCAACTTAACTCTGAAGTCACTTTAATTAACCAATTGGGCTTTTATATTGTCAGCGGTGGCGGAAAACGCCTGAGACCGCTTCTGGCGATTCTTTCTGCCAAAGCATTAGGTTACCAAGGAAAAGATCACACAATGGCCGCAGCTTTTGTTGAGTTTATCCATACCGCAACCCTTCTTCATGATGACGTAGTTGACGAATCGGATATGCGCAGAGGAAAAGCAACCGCCAATGAAGCGTTTGGTAATGCAGCAAGTGTATTAGTGGGCGACTATATATACACCCGCTCCTTCCAGATGATGACCAGCTTAGGATCTTTAAAGATCCTCGCGTTAATGAGTGAAGCAGTAAATGTCATCGCTGAAGGCGAAGTTCAGCAGTTGATCAACTGTAATGATCCTGATACTAGCGAAGAGAGCTATATGCAGGTCATCTACTCTAAGACCGCAAGACTATTCGAAGCCGCGACCCAAATTGGTGCGATATTGACGGACTCTTCAGAAGAAATAGAAGTCGCCTTACAAAACTACGGTAAATATCTTGGCACAGCATTCCAGCTTATTGACGATGTACTCGACTACACCGCGGATGGTAAAGAGATGGGCAAAAATGTTGGCGATGATCTGGCCGAAGGAAAACCTACTCTGCCTCTATTATACGCAATGAGAAATGGCAACGAAGAACAGCAACAGGTTATTCGTGAGGCGATAGAGAAAGCAAACGGTATGGATAAGCTGGATTACATTCTTAAAGCAATGGAACAAACAGGCTCACTGCAATACACCACCGAACTGGCTTATAAAGAAGCAGATAAAGCCATTGCTGAGCTGTCCGTCGTTCCTGACTCTGAATATAAAGAAGCCTTAATCGCTCTTGCACATTTGGCGGTTAAGCGAAATAAGTAGTAATAAATAAGCAGAGAACAAAACCAAAAAAGGTCAGACTATAAGCAGTCTGACCTTTTCTTTTAGATGGTAGATATTATTTCGCGAACTCTTCGCCTTTAACAATATCGCCGTTTAGAGTATCCATCATGCCATCAAGAGCATCTTTTTCAAATGCACTTAGCTCACCGTAGCTAAGTACTTCTTCAACGCCCTCTTTGCCTAATTTAACTGGCTGAGCAAAGAAACGAGTATGGTCTCCAGGGCCTTCAACATAAGCACACTCAACAACGTTCTCTTCGCCATTTAGTGCTTTCACCAATGAGATACCAAAACGACATGCCGCTTGACCCATTGAAAGTGTTGCAGAGCCACCGCCCGCTTTTGCTTCAACAACTTCGGTACCTGCATTTTGGATACGAACAGTCAATGCTGCAATTTCTTCATCGGTAAACTCTACGCCTTTAACTTGAGACAGTAGAGGAAGAATTGTCACACCAGAGTGACCACCAATAACAGGAACACGAATGTCACCTGGATCTTTATCTTTTAGTTCTGCAACAAACGTTTCTGAACGGATAACATCCAGAGTCGTCACACCAAATAGACGACGCTTGTCATATACACCCGCCTTCTTCAACACTTCTGCTGCAATAGGTACCGTTGTGTTTACTGGGTTAGTAATAATACCCACTAAAGCTTTTGGACATACCACTGCAATTTTTTCTGCCAAAGATTTAACGATGCCAGCATTCACATTGAACAGATCAGCACGATCCATTCCAGGCTTGCGAGCAACACCAGCAGAGATAAGAACAACATCTGCGCCTTCAAGGGCAGGTGATGGGTCTTCACCAGCGTAACCTTTGATAGAAACAGGCGTAGGGATATGGCTTAAATCAGCAGCGACACCCGGTGTTACAGGTGCAATATCATAAAGGGCTAAATCAGAACCAGCTGGCAAGCGATTTTTAAGTAATAAAGCTAATGCTTGTCCAATGCCTCCTGCGGCTCCAATAACGGCTACTTTCATAGTAGTTCTCCTTGAGATTTTAAGATTAAAGTTTGTGTAGGGTTTCTAATTCTTTTGTTTTACTTGCATAAGAAGAAATTAAATGAATCATGGTTTGATTACAATTAATTAACGTCAGCTTTGCGACGTCGCGCACCTCATCTAGTACGTGCTACAAAAGTCGCATTGAAATCTGAACCTTAGCTTGAAATACTATTGTAACAATTATGTTACGCAATCACGATTAACGAGTTGTCTGATCAGTGACAGGGGCAACAAATTTATGGTGAATATTTGCTGAAATTGCAACTAATGTGAGAAAATGCAAAAACCTCATTATTACCATTGAAACTATCGATCATGCGCAATACAGATAAACAAGATAATTTAGTTAGAGCCTTTAAAGCACTGCTAAAAGAAGAACGCTTTGGATCTCAAGGTGAAATTGTTGATGCCCTCAAACATGAAGGTTTTGAGAATATCAACCAATCCAAAGTCTCTCGAATGCTGACTAAGTTTGGTGCTGTTCGTACTCGAAATGCAAAAATGGAAATGGTTTACTGCCTCCCTGCAGAACTAGGTGTGCCAACAACATCTAGTCCACTACGTGAGTTGGTTCTTGATATCGACCACAACAATGCAATTGTAGTTATCCATACTGGGCCAGGAGCTGCCCAACTTATCGCTCGTTTACTTGACTCACTAGGTAAATCAGAAGGTATTTTAGGCGTCGTTGCAGGTGATGACACTATCTTCATTACGCCGACACTTAACGTTACCACCAAGCAACTATTTGATTCGGTTTGCACACTGTTTGAATACACCGGATAGAGCAAAAAAAGCGATTTTTCTTACAATTCAGAACTTCGTTTTTATTCCGTGATCAAATTCACAGAATCAATAATCGCTTTACAGAAATCAGTCATTTAAATAAGTGACTGATTTTTTTAACATTATTAACAAATTATTTCCTATATTAGACCTTAGTAGCCCAGTTGTTCCTCCTATCGATTCACGCTTTCATATAATTTCATGCCATTTTTTTGCTATTATGCGGCCACTTTTTCAAGATATGGATTGAAAAAGATGCCGTTTCCAAACAGGAAACTCCTGCATTTACTATGCTTAGTAAACAACGACGTATAGCTCGCTGCGGGGTTCACAATGAATATAAGGAAGGAAAGTTCATGGCATTTAAAAAATTTGTCCAAGTTGGCGCAATTGCCGCCGCAGTAATGGGAGCTGGAGCTGTTTCCGCTCAAGATTTCATTACCATCGGTACCGGTTCAGTAACTGGTGTCTACTACCCAACAGGTGGTGCAATTTGTAAGCTAGTAAATAAAGGCCGCAAAGAGCACAACATTCGCTGTTCAGTAGAATCAACTGGCGGTTCTATCTACAACATCAACACTATTCGTGCTGGTGAACTAGATTTTGGTGTTGTTCAGTCTGATTGGCAGTTCCACGGATACAATGGTTCAAGCAAATTTGAAGCTCAAGGTCCGTACAAAAAACTTCGTTCAATGTTCTCTCTTCACACAGAACCATTTAACATCATTGCTCGCGCAGATTCTGGTATTAACAACGTTGCTGATTTAAAAGGCAAACGCGTGAATATTGGTAACCCAGGTTCGGGTGACCGCGCTACAATGGGTGTTGTTATGGATGCATTTGGCTGGACCAATGATAGCTTTAAACTCGCTTCAGAGTTGAAAGGATCTGAGCGTTCACAAGCTCTTTGTGATAACAAAATTGACGCATTTATCTACATGGTTGGTCACCCAAATGGATCAATCAAAGAAGCAACAACCTCTTGTGATGCAAAACTTGTATCAGCAACAGGTGCTGAAATTGATAAAATCGTTTCACAAAACCCATACTATGCATACACATCTCTACCAGCAGGAACTTACCGCGGTACAGAAGGTGAAGTGAACAGCTTCGGTGTAGCAGCAACTATGGTAACAACAACTGACGTTTCTGACGAAGTAGCCTATAACCTAGCTAAAGCTGTTTTTGAAAACTTTGATACATTCAAACGTTTACACCCAGCCTTTGCTAACCTGAAAAAAGAAGAGATGGTAAAAGCAGGTCTTTCTATCCCTCTTCACCCAGGTGCAGAAAAATACTACAAAGAAGTTGGTTTACTTAAGTAATTGATTTATCAAATTATTGCTTATACTAAGGAGGCTAACGCCTCCTTATCAATTTATAGTAAGAGCAAAATAGCCGCTCTATAACACCATAATATTTTTCAGATTCTTCAACATTTAGTTTTATTCACAGCCAAAACAAACACGATAATTTAAGCGATACTGACAGGTCTATCCTAAAATTATCTATAGTTAATTTTTAAGTAATTTTGGTTTTCGGATAAACGACCATCAAATATAAGGATAAAGTACATGACGCAGACAACCAAACCGTCTCCCGATGTGCAAGAAATGGTGGCACAAGCTGACACTGGAGCCAGAAACCCTGCCGGTATCTCTGGACGTATTTTATGGTTTGTCCCACTTTGCTGGTCACTATTCCAACTTTGGTATGCCTCTCCGCTACCGTTTATTTTTGATTTTGGTGTCCTTAATGACACCCAAGCGCGATCTATTCACTTAACATTTGCTATTTTCTTAGCATTTACTGCCTATCCAGCGTTATCCAACTCCCCGAGGGACAAAGTTCCACTCATTGATTGGGCTCTAGCGCTTGCGGGTAGTTTTTCTGCAGCGTATATCTACATATTTTACGCCGAGCTCGCTGACCGTTCTGGTGCACCAACCACTCCGGATATTGTTGCTGCTGTTATCGGTATGATACTGCTATTAGAAGCAACACGCAGAGCTTTAGGGCCACCACTGATGGTGGTTGCTGCTGTATTCCTAACTTATACCTTTGCTGGCCCATACATGCCTGATGTTATCGCGCATAAAGGGGCAAGCCTAAATAAGGCCATGTCGCACTTATGGTTAACCACTGAAGGGGTATTCGGTGTTGCATTAGGCGTATCAACCTCGTTTGTATTTTTGTTTGTACTATTTGGTGCCATGCTAGAACGAGCAGGTGCCGGCGCTTACTTTATAAAAGTCGCATTTTCACTACTTGGACATATGCGTGGTGGCCCAGCAAAAGCTGCTGTTGTCGCTTCAGGTCTATCCGGCTTAGTTTCAGGTTCTTCCATTGCAAACGTAGTGACCACTGGTACCTTCACCATTCCGTTGATGAAGCGAGTTGGTTTCCCGGGAACCAAAGCGGGAGCTGTTGAAGTCGCCGCCTCTACAAATGGTCAGCTAACACCACCAATTATGGGAGCCGCAGCTTTCTTAATGGTGGAGTATGTCGGTATTTCCTATGTTGAAGTAATTAAAGCCGCCCTACTTCCTGCGTTAATTTCTTATATCGCTTTACTCTATATTGTTCACCTAGAAGCTTGTAAAGCAGGGATGACCGGTCTTCCTCGTCGTCATACACCTAAGTTTATTCATAGCTTGTTGTCTTTCAGTGGCACCATATTGGGACTGTGTGTAATAAGTGCCGCTGTATATTACGGTGTAGGTTGGACTAAAGACGTATTTGGTGCAGCAGCAACCCCAATTGTGACTGTCGCTCTGTTACTGGCATATATTGCTCTGGTTCGCATCTCTGCGGCTTACAGCGAGCATGCTCAAATGTCTATCGATGAAGAACTCATCGAAGTACCTGACGCAGGGCCAACCATCAAATCAGGTTTACATTTCTTACTGCCAATCGTGGTATTAGTCTGGTGTCTAACCGTAGAGCGCTTCTCACCAGGATTATCCGCTTTCTGGGCAACGGTATTTATGATCTTTATTTTGATCACTCAACGTCCGTTGTTGGCCTTTTTTGCTAAAGAAGGTGATTTAAAAACGGAGATAAAACGAGGATTTATCGACCTTTCTGAAAGCTTGGTTTCAGGTGCTCGTAATATGATCGGTATCGGGGTAGCAACCGCAGCGGCAGGAACCGTTGTTGGAGTAGTCACCTTAACGGGAATCGGCTTAGTGATGACTGACTTTGTCGAGTTTATATCCGGTGGTAGCGTTATTCTGATGTTATTGTTTACCGCCGTAATTAGCTTGGTTCTTGGTATGGGTTTACCCACTACCGCCAACTACATTGTTGTCTCAACGCTAATGGCCCCAGTCATTGTGACTCTTGGTGCTGCTCACGGGTTAATAATTCCGTTAATCGCCGTTCACCTATTTGTCTTTTACTTCGGTATCTTGGCGGATGACACGCCACCTGTTGGTCTGGCCGCTTTTGCTGCCGCAGCAATCGCAAAATCTGATCCAATAAGAACCGGTATTCAAGGCTTCACCTACGATATCCGAACCGCGATATTACCGTTCATGTTTGTTTTCAATACCCAGTTATTGATGATGGGCATTGATACTTGGTGGCACTTGCTGCTGACTGTACTGTCAGCCACCTTGGCGATGTTGATATTCTCAGCAGCAACACAAGGTTGGTGGTTCACTAAAAACAAATGGTGGGAAACGCTATTACTTCTTGCTCTCACCTTCACCTTCTTCCGTCCCGGTTTTTGGTGGGATATGCTTTATCCTGAAAAAGAACTTCATCCAGGAGTTGAGATAGCTCAAATTACTGAAAATCTCGATGTGGGACAATCACTTGAACTTCGTGTCTCTGGTGAAAACTTAGAAGGTAATTATCTAGAGAGAACGGTACTGTTACCATTTGATGATCATGCTGAAACAGCGGATGAACGGATATCTTCGATGGGGCTAATGCTACTAGAATCAGACGGCAAAATGATTGTCGATATGGTCGAGTTTGGTAGCCCTGCAGAGTCCGCAGGTATCGATTTTGATTGGGAGATTCAGTCTGTAATAATAGATGCAGAACGCCCAATGAAAGAGTGGGTATTTTTACCTGCAATGCTATTGCTCATTGGTCTAGGCTTTAATCAGAGACGTCGCGCAAGTAAGGATGAACTTCGCGCGTAGAAGGGGTTGGAACCAATAGTAACGATATTGGTTCCGCTATTTTACCGGAAAGGGATGCTTTAGAGCGAACCGCTCTTCCCCCCCATAATGAGAATATAAAAATGTATAAACAGATCCTTGTTCCAGTAGATCTTAATGATAAAGGCTTTTCAGATAGAGCTGTTGAGTTAGCAGTATGGCATGCAAAGAACTCCAATGCAGAAGTACATTTGCTCACAGTGTTACCGGGAATACATATGTCGATGGTTGCGACCTACTTCCCTAAAGATGCAGCAAAACAGATGAAAACGGATGTGAAAAATCAGTTACAAAAGTTTGCTGAAACACATATTAAAGAAGATGTTATCTATAAAACTCACGTAGCAGAAGGTAAGCCTTATGCCACCATTCTTAAATATGCGGTTAAGCTTGGCGCAGATCTTATCGTCATGCCTAGCCATAAGCGTTCTAAAGTGGACAAAGTCGTACTGGGGTCTGTTGCTAGCAAAGTGGTACAGAACTCACCGATCAACGTTTTGGTCGTTAAACCGCAAGGATAGATAGTGACACAGTGAGTACAACTACAGTTGTGCTAACTGTTTATAATCAGGCAGTGTTGCGGCAGAAGAAAAATGTTGCAACACTTCTGGCTTAGCTTGTTTGTAAAACTCACACTCGACAAACTGCACTGTTAACTGATCATTTTCCGGATGATAAAAACTCAACTCCGTAGAGTGTAACTGTAATCTTTCTGAATACTCCCTCGCCTCTTCATTGGCATAAAATTCATCACCGACGATAGGATAACCGAGCGCCATCATATGAACTCTTAGTTGATGCGAGCGTCCAGTAATGGGTAATAGACGAACCAAACTGGTCTCACCCTCTCTGCAAACGACCTGATAACGGGTTTGAGAAGGCTTACCATGCTCATAACACACTTTCTGTCTCGGTCTATTTGGCCAGTCACATATTAACGGAAGATCTATCAGTCCTTCGTCATTCTCTACCTCTCCCCATACACGGGCATAGTAGACTTTATGGGTTAGTCGATATTGAAACTGTTTTTTCAAATGACGTTCTGCATCTTTATTTAACGCCAACAGCATCAATCCTGACGTCGCCATATCTAACCGATGAACCACTTGAATGTTAGGGAAATCAACCAACAGCCGACTCCATAAACTGTCATAATGCTCTGCTAAACGCCCTGGTACAGAAAGTAATCCAGCGGGTTTATTAGCAACAAGAATTGCCTCATCTTGATAGCATATTTCAATCGGTGCGCCTGAAGGTTTGTAATCGATCATGGTAGAAAAAATTTCACTTTGTTAACAATAAAAAAGGGCCATCTCTATAGAAAGTAGCCCTAATAAAACAGACCCTAGTTATGGCTAACCACAATCACTCTCAATGAGTCCAACTGAATCTGCGCGTTATCAATGTAATCCGTCAACTGAGCAATTTGCTCATCAATGGCTTGTAGCTCTTCATCACGAATATTTGGATTCACCGCTTTTAGGGCTTGTAGACGCTCTAAATCGCCATTCAGTACTTGCATCATCTCCTGCTTAGCCGACTCTCTGACCGACTGGAGTTTTGCACCGATATGCTGTTCACCCGCGTCAATAAGCGTATGCAGATCATTTTGTACCGATGTCACTAACTTACTCGCAATATGTCGATTCACAGGGCTCAACTGACGGTTAAAGCTTTCAAATTCAACCTGTTCAGAAAGATCATTCCCCCGGCCATCAATCATTAAACGGATAGGTGTTCTAGGTAAGAATCGGTTGATCCCACTGCGCTTTGGTGCCTGAGCATCAACCGTGTATATCAGCTCCAGTAATAGCGTTCCAACAGGTAGCGCTTTATTTTTCAGTAACGACACCGCCGATGTCCCTACACCTTCGCTTAATAAAAGATCAATACCACCTTGAATCATTGGGTGTTCCCAACTGATAAAGTTCATATCTTCTCGAGATAGAGCGGTTTCACGATCAAAAGTGATCGTCGCACCATCATAAGGTAACCCGGGATAACTCGGTACCATCATATGCTCTGAAGGGGTCACGACTAATGCATTCTCTCCCTTGTCATCTTGATTTAATCCTATGGTATCAAATAGATTCAGTGCAAAGGTCACCAGTTGTGTGTCGCCATCTGTGGCCGATATTTTTTCAACAATCTGTTGTGCAGCATCACCACCGTTAGAGTGCATCTCTAATAGACGGTCTCTGCCCTGCTCCAACTGAGACTTCAACTGTTTATTCACTTTATTTGACTGTGTGATAACGTCATTCAATGCGTCATTGTCGCCGCTAGCCAGCATATCAATTAACGCATCAGAGAATTGATCATAAACCGCACGACCAGTTGGACACGTTTCGGAGAAGGCTTGTAACCCTTCTTCAAACCAACGAGCCAATATTCCCTGAGATGAACCTTGCAAGTAAGGGACATAAATGTCGATATCTCGCTGCTGACCAATTCTATCGAGTCGACCTATACGCTGCTCTAATAAGTCAGGGTTAAATGGAAGATCAAACATCACCAACTGATTTGCAAACTGGAAGTTACGCCCCTCTGAACCGATTTCTGAACAGATCAATAACTGAGCGCCACCCTCTTCTTGAGCAAAATAAGCAGCAGCTTTGTCCCGCTCTAAAATAGACATCCCTTCGTGGAACACTGTTGCTCTAATGCCTTCACGTTCACGCAACGCCTGCTCTAATTGCAATGCTGTTGCCGACCTAGAAGCAATCACCAAGATTTTTTCTGAACGTCTATTTTTTACTTTATCAATCAACCAATCGACACGAGAGTCAAACTGCCACCATGATGAGCTGCCACCTTCAAGCTCTTGGAAAATCTCTTCAGGGTAGAGCATTCTCATCGCTTTTGCTTCAACCGCTAAGTCCGCATCCAGCATCTTAGAAACACGCAAAGCTCGGCCATACTGTTCTGGCATCTCCATAGGTAACAAGTGCACGTTGCGCTTTGGAAAGCCTTTTATCGCCGATCGTGTATTACGGAATAGCACTCGCCCGGTTCCATGTCGATCCATTAGATTGTCGATTAGCTCAGAACGTGCTTTCAGTTTTTCATCTTCTTCAGCATCACTAGCAATAATTCGGAATAGCGGTTCAACATCCTGCTCCGATAGCAGTTCGCTAATTTGATTTTTTGCCCCATCAGGTAACAACTCACCACTAAACAAGGTACTTACCGCATCGGCAACCGGCTCATAGCTTTTCTCTTCTTCAACAAAAGCGTGATAGTCATAAAAACGGTCTGGATCAAGTAGGCGCAAACGGGCAAAGTGGCTTTCATGACCTAACTGCTCAGGGGTTGCCGTTAACAGCAGAACCGCCGGCGTTTTTGAGGCAATGCTTTCGACAACTTGATATTCACGGCTTGGATTTTCTAAGCTCCACTCAAGGTGGTGAGCTTCATCTACCACCAGTAGATCCCAATTGCCATCAACAATCTGTTCAAATCGACGTTGGTTTTTCGTTAAGAAGTCCAAAGAGCACAATACATACTGTGCGGTATCAAATGGATTGGCGGCATCCGCAAGAGACTCAATACAGCGCTCTTCATCAAAAATGGAAAAATGAAGGTTAAATCGACGCATCATTTCCACTAACCACTGATGCTGCAATGTTTCAGGCACAACGATTAATACCCGCTCTGCCGCACCAGATAAGACCTGCTGATGGATAATCATTCCGGCTTCAATGGTTTTACCTAAGCCTACTTCATCAGCCAGTAACACTCGTGGCGCATAGCGACGCCCAACTTCGTGAGCAATATACAGTTGATGAGGAATAAGCCCGGCACGCATACCGCATAAACCACGCATTGGGCTCTTATGCTGCTGATACTGATTGGTTAATGCGCTATAACGCAAAACAAAATTGTCCATACGGTCAATTTGTCCAGCAAACAGCTTATCTTGTGGTTTATTGAAACGAATTTGATTGCTCAAAAATATTTCTCTTAGCACCACCTCTTCTTCACCAGAATCTTGTCGTATTCCTGTGTAGGTTAGAAGCCCTTTCTCTTCAGCTACTTGCTCTATTTTTAACGACCAGCCTTCTTGACTATCGACAATATCACCTACGTGAAATATCACTCGGGTCACCGGTGCATCCTTCTGGGCATACACTCGATTTTCTTCAGATGCGGCAAACATAATCGTTACCGTACGAGCATCAAGCTCTACTACCGTTCCTAAGCCTAAATCACTCTCTGTGTCGCTTATCCAGCGCTGACCCAAAGCAAATGCCATAAAGTTGATTACCTCTTATTTCGTCATTCAGCCAATTAAATATCACCATGCTAGGGTCTACTGACCTAATAACAACTAAAATAGTCATGTTTGCATATAAAGCATAGTTTAATTGTAATCTTGTTTTAATCTTTCATCTCTCTTCGTAAAGGCACAAAAAGACCATTGCTCAGAAAGGGCGGCAATAGTACTTGATGCGGCAATACAGGTCACGGAGAAAGGTGAGATTTCACCATTCTTTTTTAACACTAGCGGCTAAAAGCACCTGCAAATAAAACGTGATTTAAATTTGCTCTTCAACACGCTTCATTTTCCGACTGCGCGAACGAATAGAGTGAATCATTGCTGATGCTGTTATGAGTGTCCACCAGCATGGACAAACTCATTGAGTAGCTCGTTATTATGATGATCCTGCAGTCTTGCTATTTTATCGCTCACCTGAACGTTACCTTGAGCTAAAAATACAAAATCTGAAGCAATTGAGAGCGCATCTGCTAGGTGGTGAGTCACCATTACAATGGTAATATCACGCTCTTTTGCTAGCTGTTTCACCAGTATTAGCATCTCTTCTCTTAATATAGGATCAAGAGCGGAAAAAGGTTCATCCAGTAACCAAATAGAATGGGGTTGAACAAAACAGCGAGCCAGAGCCACTCGTTGCTTCTGCCCACCAGATAACTGTTCTGGTTTTCTATCTAACAACTGTTCAAGCCCAACTTGTTGACTTGCCTCTAGCACTTGCTGCTGCTGTTGCGTTGACAGTTTTAATCCGGGATGAAGCCCTAACGCGATGTTCTCTCTTACGGTAAGGTGAGTAAAAAGATTATGTTCTTGAAACAGCATGGCAAAAGGACGTTGATGAGGCTCTTGAGCTAATATCGAATCACCATTCACTGTAATATCGCCTTTTTTCGGCAATATAAATCCTGCGATTAACGCCAGCAAGGTTGATTTTCCTGCACCACTTGGCCCCATCAATGCGGTAATGCTGCCTTTTTCAATAGAAGCATTAAATTGAAACAACTCTTGATGATACTGATAACTCACTTCATCAATATTTAGCATTAACTTCTCCTAAAAAAACGTTCTACCGCACTAAAACAACCTAGGCTTAGAATCAATAAACTCAAGGCAACAACCGCAGCCGCATCCATTTGATAGCTGCCTAATAACTGGAAAAGATATAAGGGCAACGTTTTGAACTCTTGGCTGCCAAATAGCGCAATAGCACTTAGATCCCCTACAGAGAACATAAAACTGATGGAAAAGGCATAAGCAATGGGCTTATGAAGCGCTCTCCACTCGAGTAAATAAAAGCGAGAAAACCCCTTCATTCCCAAACTTGCAGCCAATAGATGATACTGCTGGGCAAGATGCAGCATAGGCTGAGACAAGGTTTTAATCACATAAGGAAGCGCCATTAAACTGTTCACCACCACCACAATAATCGCTGCGTATTGAAATACATCTCCGAGGTAGCGTAGCAACAAAAACAATCCAACGCTGATCACTAAGCTGGGGGTCACCAGAATAATGGTCCCGACGAGCTCAATACCATCTGCGTGATGATGTTTGTTATTCATACGCCATGCTCGGCTGGTCATCAAAATAGCCATTCCGCTAGCCAAGGCTAGCACGGATGCCGCGAGTGCGATCAGTATTGAAGCGGTTAACGCTGACCAAAAATCACTGCTGGTTATGACGGTTACTAACTGTGAATTCATTCCGCTGATCACCACCATTATTAATGGTGGAATCACCAGTGTCACTGCGAACAGTATCCAAAATGCATCCCAACACTTAGCTTTAACATTATCTTTTGTTACCGCAATGTTTCCGCCTGAGTGGCTAGAAACAAAGGTACTAGACTTGGCTAACCGCTGGATAGACAAGGACAATAAGGCGCACAACAGCATCTGCCAGATCGCTAAGATAGCGCCAGCTTGCAGATCAAAATCAAATTTAATGGCCTGATAAATGGCCAACTCAATGGTGGTCGATTTAGGCCCACCACCTAGCGCCATCACGGTAGCGAAACTGGTAAAGCACAACATAAACACTAAGCCACAGACATGAGGAAGTTGTTGTCTTAGTCTTGGCCATTCAACCCATCTAAATTTGTACCAGTGGCTCATACCTAAATGCGCACACAGTTTATGCTGCTCCTCTGGGATAGATGCTAAAGAATGATATAAAAGACGACTAGCATAAGGAAGATTGAAGAATAGATGAGCAAGTAAAATGCCGTTTAAACCATAAATAGAAAATGGCAACTTACTATCAAACCAAACAAACAGTTCTGCCAATAAACCGCTATTACCATAAATAGCCAGCAGTCCAAACACCCCCACCAACACAGGCAAAACCAATGTAGTAGAGAACACTTTAAGCAAGATGGATTTACCGTAAAAATTCCGCCGAGAGAGGGAGTGAGCAACAGGAACAGCCAAGCCAACACTCAATAAAGTTGAGAGAAAAGCTTGGTAAAAGCTAAATACCGTGACATGGCGATAATAACTGTCTTGCCAAAAACCAGACACCTGAATGTCTGGAGTATAAAACAGCAGTGCGCTTAATGCGGAGAGCACAAAGGTTAAAATGATGATGGCAACAGCGACACCCAGCTTAGGAGTTTTCTGCATAGCAACTTATATCAACGACATTAATTATCTTGTAAAAATACATTCTGTTCCGGAAAACAACTAAGTACGGTACTACTCACCTCAATTCGAAATACACTAAGCCTCTCGTTAGCATTTTTTAGCGTCTAGGCCCATGACGATACGAGCGGTTCTAATTTTTTATCTCGACCTGAGGTTTTTAAAGCCATCACTAGGGTCTGTTGACTTTTCAAGTACAAATGTTGTTCAGTCTAAAAGCGTTTTGAGCAAGGCATGAGGAGAGTAGCATAGTTATTCTATGCCAACGACTCATAGCACAGCTCAAGGCGCTTTTAGATGAACCCTTCGGGCAGTATTTGTTGTCATTTTCTACTGCGTTACCGCCTGATTGCGTAGTTGACTACACGGCACTAGGCTTACATTACTTCGTTAATGCACTCTGCCATTCACGAATCCACGGTTTACGCATCTTTTCTACCTGTTGTGGTGTAAATGTAAGAGCTTGTTTTGGTACCGTTAGTGATTCAAACCCGTCTGGTAATGCCACATTCGTCACTGGATACATCCAGTTACCCGTAGGCATTACCGTTTGAAACTCATCTGACAAAATGAAGGCCATAAACTCATCGGCCAATGCTGTGTTTTTGCTGCTTTTCACTTTAGCCGCAACTTCTACTTGCATGTAGTGACCTTCGGCAAAATCTGCAGCCTTATATTTGCTCTCATTTTCTGCAATAAGGTGATAGGCCGGTGATGTGGTATATGAGAGCACCATGTCGGACTCACCTTTCAAAAACATAGAGTAAGCTTCAGACCAACCTTTGGTGACTGTGACTGTCTTAGCAGATAGCTTAGTCCAAGCTTCTGAGGCTTTATCGCCATATACAGATTTCATCCATAGCATTAAACCTTGTCCGGGAGTCGATGTTCTTGGATCTTGGTAGATCACTTTTAACTCATCATCTCTTTCAACCAGCTCTTTTAAACTTTTTGGCGGGTTAGTTAATGTCTCTTTGTTATAAACAAAGGCGAAATAACCGAAATCGAATGGTACGAAAGTTTGATCAGACCAACCATTTGGTAATGTAATGTTCGATGTATCTACGTTGTGTTGCTCAAGCAAGCCCGTATTGGTCGCTTCTGCCATTAAATTGGTGTCCAAACCAACAATAACATCCGCCTTGCTATTCTTTCCTTCTAATCGCAGACGATTAAGGATTGAAACACCATCATCTAAGGCGACAAACTGTAAATCACAACCACACTTTTCTTCAAACGCTTTTTCAATTTTCGGGCCAGGACCCCAATCAGAAGCAAATGAGTCGTAGGTATATACAGTTAAGGTTTGTTCTGCGGAGGCAGAAAACGATAGGGCTAGTGCAAGTGCGGAAATAGTATATTTCACTGGACGCTCTCCTTGTTATGAGCGGCACAGGGTTGAGTGAGGATAAACACAAACATCCTGCCTCAATTCCTACGCCAGTATTATCTGGTTCAGGTGTTCGGGTTCTAATTGCTTAATCTCAGCCACAAAAATTCTTTTTGCAGCACCCCGTTGAGTCAGAAAGATTGTAATCGGAATTGACGTCAGTAGCTATTGTTTACTGTGAAAACATCGCTAGCGATAATAACTGATACGATGATGAAATAGAGTTAACTCTGAAAAAACGCCTTTCATGGTTGATCGAATCCACTTACCTTTGATCGTATCCCCAGCGAGGAACCAGTCCTTGCTCCACACCTAAATGGTCTAGAATTCTGGCCACCATAAAATCCACCAAGTCATCAATGGTTTTAGGCTGATGATAAAAACCAGGAGCAGCGGGCATAATAGTGACTCCCATCTGAGACAGCTTGTGCATGTTTTCTAGGTGTAGTGTTGAAAATGGCGTTTCTCGCACAACCAATAACAACTGACCTCGCTCTTTAAGCACCACATCTGCTGCTCTTTCGATCAAGTTATCAGACATACCGTGAGCAATGGATGCCACACTACCTGCTGAGCAAGGGCAAACAACCATCTGTTTCGGTGCTGCACTCCCCGATGCAACCGGTGAAAACCACTCTTCTTTCCCACAAACAACAAGTTTCTCGGCATCACAAGACAGATGCTCAAGCAAAACATCTTTTGCCGCTTCAGGTGAAGCTGGCAACTTTAAGTTGTGTTCCGTCGCCATCACAACTCTGGCCGCCGATGAGATAAGTAAAAACACTTTATAGTCAGCCGCAAGCAAACACTCTAGTAGCCTCAATCCATAAGGCGCACCCGACGCACCGGTAAATGCCAGCGTGATGCATTTTTCTTTACTCATTGTAGTTTCGCCTTTTTATCTGCAAGTTTTGCTAACAACTTGTCATGAATGCCTTCAAAGCCGCCGTTACTCATGACTAGAATTTGATCCCCGCACTGAGCTTGTGAGACGATCTGTTCAACCAACTCATCAACACTAGCACCAACAGAAGTTGGCTGAGTACAATGTTGTGCCACCTCATCAACAGACCAAGAAAGCGTTTCTGGCTGGAAAAGGTAAACAGAGTCTGCCTTTGCTAACGAGTTAGCTAACGCCTCTTTATGAACACCCATTTTCATGGTTGCTGATCGTGGCTCAAGCACCGCAATAATATTTGCTGATGGCTTGTTATTTCTTAGGCCATCTAAAGTCAGCGCTATAGCGGTAGGATGATGAGCAAAATCATCGTACACAGAAACATCGCCAATCACCCCTTTTAACTCTAAACGACGCTTAGTATTAATAAATTTGCCAAGGGATTCACAAGCGAGATCAGGCGTGACTCCCACATGTCGAGCCGCAGATATCGCCATAAGAGCATTGCTAACATTATGGTCACCAACCAAGTCCCAATGAACTTCACCAACTTGTTCACCATTGAACAGCACCTTAAACTGGCTACCATCTTTCGTGATTTTCTCTACATCCCATTCAACATTATTACCCGAAAACTCAAGCTCACTCCAACAACCACGTTGTAAAACATCCTGCAACGCCTCATCTTGCTTCGGTGATAAAATACGACCATTACCCGGAACCGTTCGTACCAAATGATGAAATTGTTTTTTAATCGCTTCCAGATCATCAAAAATGTCAGCATGATCAAACTCAAGGTTGTTCATGACGAGTGTTCTAGGATGGTAGTGAACAAACTTAGAACGCTTGTCGAAAAAAGCACTGTCATACTCATCAGCTTCAACAACAAAAAACATGCTGTCTCCAAGACGAGCCGATACTCCAAAGTTCCCTAATACCCCGCCAACCAAGAAACCAGGCGCGTATCCACAATCCTCTAGAATCCATGACAGCATACTAGAAGTGGTTGTTTTTCCATGAGTTCCTGACACCGCAAGGACCCATCGGTCGTGCAATAAAAACTCCTGAAGCCACTGAGGTCCAGAGGTATATTTTAGGTTTTTGTTAAGAACATACTCAACACAAGGGTTGCCACGACTCATGGCATTACCAATGACAATCAAATCTGGAGCAGGCTCTAACTGCTTGGGATCAAAGCCTTCAATAATCTCTATTCCTTGGGATTCGAGTAAAGTGCTCATCGGAGGGTAAACATTCGCGTCACACCCCGTCACTTTATGCCCAAGTTGACGAGCAAGCACAGCTGCGCCTCCCATAAACGTGCCGCAGATACCCAATATATGAATGTGCATTAAAAACAGTTCCTAACTAAAATGATTGAAAACGTGATCTAATCCACGTCAATGCGTAATGCTCTACCTTCGTTTCAATTTAAATGTGATAAGTCACTAAAACAAATTGAATATCAGGGAGTTACTTCATTACTCTTAATAAGTTTAATGTCATACAATTCGTTATTATTCAACCTAATTAGATCTATTCGCTTAACTTATCATCAGGTTGGATAAGGTTACTCTGAAACTATAATAACGAACATATGTACATTGTAACCAAAACTCCCCCAAATAATCAGCAACGTTAAGGATATAACATGTCTGAATTTCGCACTCTTGGCGAATATATTGTAGAAAAACAGCACGACTTTCCACACGCAAGTGGTGAGTTATCTTCTCTTTTGGCTTCCATTCGTCTAGCCGCAAAAATTGTAAACCGTGAAATCAATAAAGCGGGTCTTGTTGATATTACTGGTGCAGTTGGCAGCGAAAACATTCAAGGTGAAGAACAGCAAAAGCTCGACCTCTACGCTAATGACAAATTTAAAGCAGCACTTGAAGCCCGAGATCAAGTATGTGGCGTTGCCAGTGAAGAAGAAGATGAAGCCGTCGCGTTTAATAAAGAACTGAATCAAAACGCAAAGTATGTGGTATTGATGGATCCATTAGATGGTTCCTCCAATATTGATGTTAACGTTTCGGTAGGGACCATCTTCTCTATCTACAGACGTGTTTCTTCAGTAGGCACACCGCCAACAGAAGAAGACTTCCTGCAACCAGGTGATAAACAAGTCGCTGCCGGATATGTCATCTACGGTTCATCAACAATGCTTGTATACACCACCGGGAACGGTGTTCACGGCTTTACTTACGATCCATCCATTGGTTCATTCTGCCTATCTCATGAAAATATGATGATCCCTGACGATGGAAAAATTTACTCCATCAACGAAGGTAACTATATTCGTTTCCCGATGGGAGTTAAAAAGTACATAAAATATTGTCAGGAAAGTGTGCCTGAAGATAACCGACCATACACGTCTCGTTATATTGGTTCTCTTGTGGCAGATTTCCACCGAAACTTACTTAAAGGCGGTATCTATCTCTATCCTAGTACAGAGAGTCACCCTAAAGGTAAATTGCGCCTATTATACGAATGTAACCCAATGGCATTCTTAATAGAGCAAGCAGGTGGTATAGCCTCTGATGGCAAAAATAGGATTATGGAGCTCAAGCCTACTGAGCTGCATGAACGCGTTCCGTTCTTTGTCGGCAGCACAGATATGGTTCGTAAAGTAGAAGAGTTTATTGAAAACAACCCTGAATAGTCTCTTTCAATAATAAAAACCTGCACTCATGACTGTGCAGGTTTTTTTATTTTCATACAACGAAGGGCCAAAGCCATCTCGCCATATTGACGGCAGCAGAGATTAGCTATGAATCACATCCGTTAAAATTTTTATATAAACCCACGCTAAGCCGTATGGTGTTTCTATCGACTCACGATGAAAATCAACAGAAACATCCTCTAAAACATCCAGCTTAGATAACACTTCATCATCAATTCTGTAGATTTCTCCCTCAATTCGGTTACTGCCATGGGCCAAACCCGGGTAGTCATCATGATCATAAAGTTGATAATTTGGTTCCGTTTCAAATAGCCCCAAATACTCGCATGAAGAGAGTAAGTGATGATTACAACCACCATCTCTTAATGTGCCGTAAACAAAAATTAGATGCTGCATCCTAGCCTCAATCAAATTCAAATTGGTATAAAAGGTCCACTGCGCCATTCACCCCAGAAACGGCTTCTAAATAAAGATCTTTCACTAACTGGTAACGAACGGTAAATTCCCCAAACGAATCAAAGATACCCACACCATATTGCACTTGCAGTTTAGGTGTCAGATAACCACTTACCGTGACTTGAGAATCATCTCCCGATCCCGCTGTATCTAATTGTAGGTCAGAAACTCCAAATGCTTCGCCTAGTTTTCCTACCACTCTACCGCTTTTCGCCAAACTCAAGCTTATGAGTGCCGTCGTCATGGCATTACCACCCGATTTCGCATCAATATTCTGTCCGCGAAGAAGATAGGATAAGGCGTTTGCCTGCGGCATTGCCGGCTCAGAAAAAATCGTAGTTACCGGTTCATTTACCGGCCCAGTGACTTGAATACCAGCAATAACATCATCTTGTGTATTCTCTGGATTACGAATCGCCTTCACCGCCAAATAGGGCTGATCGACCGGGCCATTCATCAAGATCTTACCTTCCTTGATAATCAAGTCTTGTCCAAAGGATGAATATTGGCCGTTCTTGATTTCTATCTCTCCAACAACATATGGGCCTTTATCTTTTTGCGCCACATTGAGTTGACCGTTTAAGTTGCCCGTTAAACCAAATGCCGACAATCGGAAATCATCACCAACATGAATGTTGACGTTGGTCTCCAACGCCATTGGCAATTCTCTGCTCTGCGGTTGAGGTTTATAATCTTCATTTAACATGATCTCATCGCTAGAGACACCGATGGCACTTGGCGGAAGTTCTGCAACACTTATTCTTCCCCAAGGTAAGTAAACATCCCCTTCAATTTTTGCCAACGTTGGTGTTAACGATATCTGCATATTTGGGCTTACTTTCGCCTTAATCATAGGCGGCACTTCAACCTTTAACTCTTCTGCGTGCACTTTAAGGTTACTGCTCCATGCACTGAGATCTTTCCAATTTGCATCACCATTGACTTCCAAAACGCCATCTTTACTGTTAATCGCCGCATCCAGCAGAGCTTGGTATCCATTAAACTGAACGGTTAACTCTCCCTTCTCTACCTGAATGGGTGTTATGTCTCCCAGCATGACCATTTCATCGATCACAAGTTGACCATTAACATTGGGGTGTTTTATCGGCCCTGACACCTTAATATCGGAGTTAATTAATGCCTCTATACGGCCATATTCACCGGCGATTGGTTTTAACATGTCTAAGTTTATATTTTTTAGCACTAAGGCAGCATTAAGCTCCTGCTTCTGCTGCTTTTGCAAAACATCATCAATCACAAGTTGACCAGAAATATCACCATTGTCCGTTAAGTTAATTCGCCACTCTCCTGATAGTTTGTCATCAACTAACCGCGCATCAAATGCCATATCTTGCCAGCCAACGGTAACTGGCTGGTCAATGGTTTGAATTAACTTCCCTTGTGGTAACTGAACAGAGACATCAACTTTAGGTTTACTGCCTGATCCCCAACGAACCAAGCTCTTCAAATTGATTTCACCAAATAGCTGAGTTTGCTTAGGGATAAATTTCTCAATCTGTTTAAAACTAAAGTGGTTAACTTCAATATTAGCAACCCCCGACTTTCCAGCTGTAAGGTCTTCCGTTAAACAGATATCAGAGTCAGCTTGGAGCCAGCAATGCGCCTGTACGTGAGCGATCTGTTCTTCGACTAAGAAACGAATATCAACTTTCTTATCTAATTGCCAAACACCTTGCTCGGTGGAGAGTTGGCCTTTATTTAATGCCCCTTTCCATTCCAGTTTAGGCTCTTTAGTCACTCCACCATTAACCTGTAAAGAGGTCGTTAATAGATCCGAGTTCACGGCCAAATTCAAGCTGTGCTTCGCTTCTGTTCCCGCTAACTGTACGTCCACTGACTGAATATCTTGATCTTGAATACGCGCTTTTTTAACAAATAGCTGTAACTTGCCTTTGGGAGAGGGGAGCGGAGACAAGTCAGCAGACAGGGTCAGTTTTGAGACTTGCAACTCATTTTTTACATCAAGTCGATTTGCCGCTAAATCGGCCACTATTTTCGGTTGTGCTAGCTCACCACGCAGTGACAAAGATCCTTTAATGTTGCCTTTCACATCAGCGATGCTTTTACTCAACTGTGGAAACTCAATACGCGTATCCAGATTCCACTCCTTATCAACTTGCCCCATCACTGTTATTCCATTGGGGCCATGTTTGACATTCAACCCTTCGGTCACCAACGAGATATCACCTTTCCCTTGGGGATCTTTCGCGTGTAAGTTGCCTTGCACATTAAGTGGATAGCCTCTAATCACCCCTTCAATATCTAAGGTAGGCAAGTCAACCTGCCAGCCACCACTGGCCAGAAGCTCACCTGAATTCACCAGTGAACCAGACAGTGAGCCTTCTGCTTGAGGCCATTGTAATCCGGGTTGAATATTGTCTAACTCAAGATTCGCGTGCCAATTAATCGGTGACTGCCAATTCGCCATCACTTGACCAGATACGCTTCCACCCAATGTTTGCATCAGCAAACTGGATAACTCTATCTGCGTTAAATCTCCTTTCCCAGCAAGAGATACCGCGACATTGGGAATAGCGTTTCCTGCCACTGACGTCTCTAAATTAAGCTGATAACCAGACAAGGAACCACTGCCTTTAAACTCAGAGATATCAACTTGATAATCAGAGTCTCCTTGCAGAGGCCATTGTAATTTTCCTTCGGTTAATAATAGAGAGAATGGCAAGTCAGAGTTTAAAGGCTGTAGCTCTCCGCTAAGCTTTGCGGCAGCAACACCTGACAACACGCTACTAAATGTTAAGTTAGTTAAGCTTCCAGACGTAGAAAGTGCGATATTCTGACCATTTAGAGGCGGTTGCTTAACCTTTACTTCTGCTTGTAAATTCAGTGGGTATTCTTGTCCCAGAGTAACATCGGTTTTAACAGATAGATCAGCCTGCTCGGTATTCAGTCGCAGATCTGAAATATTTACCTTCTGGCCAACCGCATGAGCCGAAATAGAAAACTGTGAAACAACAAAAGGCGACGCTCCCTTTAAAGTAAAGTCAACCACGTCAAACTGTTGTAGATCCACTTCCAGCGGAATGGTTACCTCCGGCAATACCATGTTGGACGGCGCTTTATCTTCTACAGCCGTTTTTTCATTTGCTGTAACGTCTTTGGCTATTGCCTCATCTTTTCCCGCATCATCATTTGTGGTCGCTAACTGCACATCAATGGTTTGTAGCTTAGTGGGAAAAAGGGTTAAAGTGCCTCCTTGCATAGCCAATGAGGAAGTAAACTGTTGCCAGTTCACTTTATTGCCTAGGATATCTAACGATACCGCTTCAAGCTCAATATTATTAAGCCGAATATCGACAGGAGTGGTGATTTCTGTCACTGGAGGAGTTTGAGAAACGTCATTTTCATTACTGGCAGTAGAGGCCGGCAAGGTGGGCAAAAGTAAAGTTAGCCCTTTAATTTTTAGCTGTTCCACACAAATTGAAGGCTGCAATAAACACTGGGCATCGATGGCAAGCGTCACTTCTTCACTATCTAATTGCAGTTGTAGTGCAGAATCATGGTAAGAGAGATTTTGAAGTGTAAATGAGGGAAATAGTGCGCCAGTTGCATTAGCTACTTTTAGTTGTGGTAACGCCTTTTCCGCTCCCCACAATACCGTTTTTAATCCAACATGGGTAAACAGCGCTGCAGCGACCATTGATACTACAAGCAAGAGCAAAACAAGAAGCGAAACCAGGCTTCTTTTTAACCATTTAATCATCGCAACACTCATAGCTCAGGCCCCAAAGTGAAGTGAATTTTAAACTCTTCTCCTGGTTCTTCATCCAGTCCCCAAGCAAAATCAAGTCTCACCGGCCCAACAGGAGAAGCCCAACGCACCCCTAAACCAGTACCGGTTTTCATTTTTGCCGTGTCATTCCATGCGTCGCCATAATCAACAAACGTTGCCAACCACCAGTCACTCACCAATCGATATTGGTACTCTAACGTGCTGGTTGCCATATATTTCGCACCAATTAACGCATTGGTTTCATCTCGTGGAGAGATGGATTCATAATCGTAACCTCTGAGATTATTGTCACCACCAGCAAAGAAACGAATGGACGGCGGAGCATCTTTAATATCATCCATTATGTTAGCTGATACTTCCAACCTAGCTAAACCTCGATGGTTTTGACCGAGACTTCTAATCCACGCGGTTTTGCCAAGTATTCTAGTGATACGAGCTCTAGAAGTGAGGTTTTCGTCAGAGTATTCTAGCGCAATAGACTGCTTATCTCCTCGCAAAGGCATAGCGCCGCCAGACGTGGTTGCTTTGGAAAAAGAGATGCCAGGTAGCAGCATGGTTAACTCGTCATCCTGTGCGCCTTGCTTAAAATCTTCATGAAGATAACGAACATACAGGTTGCGATGCCAACCCGACTCTAGCTGCCAATGCCGTTCAACCACCGTTGACGCTTTTAAGCTTTCAGTATCCTGCTTATTTTCATAGTTCATACCGTACTGAAAACGGTAGTACTCGTTCATTACATCTTCAAGAGGGATCTCATAACCCACAATAATGGTCTGCTCGGGTACTGAAAGAGAGAGACTAGAGTCAAAACTGTGGCCTCGGCTATTCACCCACGGCTTCTTCCATTTGAGCGTACCTTTAGGTCCTACATCTGTAGAGTAGCCTAAACCAGTTTCAATCTGATTCTTTGATTGCGGAGCTAAGTTTACCAACATAGGTAACTCATCTCCCTCATTTACCTTGCTTATATCCGGTTGCACGTATACTGATGAAAACCAATCCGTGTTTGATAGACGCTGGTTAAACACCCCCACGGTAGAGGCGAGGTAAAAATCCCCTTTTTCATAAGGAAGCAAAGAAGTGACTTTATCATCGTCTATTTGACTTCCGGTTATGAGCGTATCGCCAAACCGATAGCGGACACCACTGTCAAAATGTATAAAAATAAACGCCTGCTGTTTCTCTGCGGCAACGGCAATAACTGTTTTACTAAAATCTCCATTAAAATAGCCTTTCGACAAGGCTAAATTTCTGATACTCGATTTAAGCGCATCGTATTTGCTGTGGTTTAATATTGCCCCTTTCTCTAGCCCTGAGTTTGCAACTAATGCCAAGAAATCCTTGTCATCACTCGCGGCGCCAAGTAACTGAATATCTGACTTCTCTATCAGTACCGGAGGCCCAGGTTCTATCTCCACCGTGAGCGATGTTTGATCGTCTGCAATAACAAAATGAATGCTAGGTTGATAATAACCGAGCGCTTTCAAGGCCGTTGAAATGCTCTCTTTAAGTCGCGATTGAAAACGCAATGATGTGGAGTAGTCTTCTTCAGAAATAGCAGAAACATATGCATCAACATTTGCTTTAAGTTCGCCATCAAGACCATTGATAGTGAGTGATACATTTGCCCATGCACAAGAAGCAAACAAACCACAAACCAAAAAAATACATTTTTTAATCATGCGTAACCGTCAAAAAAACACGTTTTGAAAAAGAAGATATCACTCAATGTCCCTAGCTTTTAACTATTGAAGCCTCTAACCGTTGCTTTAGGTTATATTTGCTAAAACTATGAGTTCTACAACGCTAGCAGAAATACGCTTTTAACAAAAGCGTAACCAATCAGAGCGACAAAAATTACTGCTGTTGCAGAGCTTAAATTAGAGTATACCCTCAAATAGAGTGTCTCAGTTCATTCTCACTATTTTTGTTACAACAAATTCAAATATGCCAATCGGTGTTTAGAGTGAGAAGCTGGAGATGTGATTTAAGGCAATTGGGTAAGAAAACCAACATAGACCTATATAAACATTTCTTTGAAGATAGCGAAAAACAATATAAACAAAGCAGATAAAAGGCCTTTATACTCAACTGAGCTCAAATAGACTGAGAAAAACAATAAGGATAATCCATCATGCTCAACAAACAGACCTTAGTTACTGCCGAGACAGCTTTAAAAGGAAGAGAAACGGCCATTGCCATTACTCAGCCTCATTTTGTAAATCAAACAGATATCACTCTTGCGGCTACAGAGTCACAGCAAGAATTGTTACTTGGTATGGGATGTTTCTGGGGAGCTGAACGTCTGTTTTGGCAGCTAGAAGGGGTTATCTCTACCTCGGTTGGTTATAGTGGCGGTTTTACGCCTAATCCTAGCTATGATGAAGTTTGTTCGGGAAAAACAGGACATACAGAAGTCGTTAAAGTGATATTTGATCCTGCACTAATATCATTACAACAGCTACTCAATCTGTTTTGGGAAAGACACGATCCAACTCAAGGTATGCAACAAGGCAATGACATTGGCACACAGTACCGCTCTGCTGTTTATGTTTATACCGAACAGCAACTCACTATTGCATTAGAGAGCAAGCAGCAATACCAACAAGCATTAAGCATAGAAAACAGAGCCAACATCACCACTGAGATAAAGCAGGCAGAACCGTATTACTTTGCAGAAGAGTACCACCAGCAGTATCTAGCCAAAAATCCACAAGGTTACTGCGGTTTGGGCGGCACCGGAGTTTGCTTCCCAGCTTAAACTGAAAACAAAAATAACAAGATAGAACTGGATACAAGGATGTATTTTCTTGTATCCCTATTGTTTTACGCCAATCGCAATTGATTAAAAATAATACTATTTACTTCCTTCATAATGGTTAGCATCTTTTTATTCGAGACATCAGGCAACAACACTTTGCCTTGATCAAACGTAAAAATACCCACTCCATGAATAAAAAACTCACCTTTAAATAAGGTTTTTACAAACCGAGCTATTTGTATCGGACGATAAGTTTTAAACTCTCTAGGCATAGAAAAACCACCTTTTATAACATGTTAAAAAATGACGCATACTCAAATCACTTCAGAGCACTGAGTATATTGAGAATTAGCCAGCCAAAGTCATTGCCATGTAAAAATGATGTGAACAAAAATGCAAAATTGAAGCCAAGAATTACAAATTAGTGCCACTTTTTTAAGAATTGAACTAGGCTGTCTATGTTTGATGGAACGGCGGTTAATGTAGGTTCTCATCAACTTAAAAAACATAAGAAAAGGATTATTTCAATGAACGTAAAGTCTCTCATCGCTCTATTACTACTCAGCACACCTCTAACATTACAGGCGCATAACTTAACAACCGGCCAAACATTGCCTGCAGTAAGCGTCGAAAAACATGGCGAACTGTTATTGGAAAATAATGACATCGTCTATAAACCGTGGTCAGAAAGTCAATTAATTGGCAAAATTCGAGTCGTTCAAGCCATCGCTGGACGCAGCAGCGCCAAAGAAATGAACGCCGAGTTAATGAAAACCATCACAGCTTCTGAGTTCGATCAAAATAGTTACCAAACAACCTCCGTCATCAATCAAGATGATGCCATGTGGGGAACCAGCTCTTTTGTTAAGTCTTCAGCCGAAGACAGTAAGAAAGAGTTTCCATGGTCATCAATGGTGCTAGATAAAAATGGTAGCGTGGCAAAAAGCTGGCAGCTAAGCGAAGAGAGCTCCACTATCATTTTATTAGATAGAGATGGCGTCATTCAGTTTGTGAAAGAAGGGGCACTAACCTCAGACGAAGTGAATCAAGTGATCGATTTGATCAAAAGTAAGCTATAACGCATATCATTCTACGGCAAGAATCCGTAACACAGAGCAGGAGCCAATAAAACTCGACACTGTGGCTGTCATAGTAAAGTCATCACAAGATAGTATTTTATTAAGAGTGCCTGTTATTGCTTAACAGGCACTTTCAGTTTTCAGCGGGCAGTTAACAACGTCGCTCTCAACAGGAACTGCAAAACAACAATTGTTATATTATTACAATTAATTTATATTCTCGATGATGGCTTAATGACAAGTCGTCAATTTTTGTTTCTAAATGGCAGCGTTATCCTGATGAAATTATCTGCACATCAAACACATTCTACTCAATCTAGAATGTTCGCTTTTGCCTTAGCCATTGTGCTATGGGCGAGCTTTGCCTATGTAGAACATCAAGTAGACTTTGACCACTCTCACCATCAACAACATCAGTGTGAACTCTATGCTGCAGTCGGTAATGGCTTAAGTTTTGTTCCTGTTACTCTCCCTTTAGTACCACAACAGACAACCGCTTACTCCACAACCAGTATGCAGCGCACTGAGCGTTCAATTCCCACCCAAAAGGCTCGTGCCCCACCTCTATTATCATTAATAAGTTAGTCACCTATTCAGCAAAATTAATGACACCCAATCCGAGGTTTATATGCACCATTCATTTAAGTTATCGCTTATTTCATGCTTAATACTCTCTGCCCCTGTGATGGCAGAAGAATCATTTCGTCAACATGACGCTCACCTTCATGGCCATGTAGAGTTAAACATTGCACAAGACGGCAATGAGCTACTGGTAGAAATCACCGCTCCCGGCTCTGATATTGTGGGTTTTGAACATGCCCCTGAGAATGAAGCACAACATCAACAAATTGAAAATGCTGAAGCCCAACTAGCAAAAGCGACAGAAGTACTGATGCTGCCGGCGTCAGCGCAATGCCAAGTTGAACATGTGTCAATCAAGAACACGCTAGAGTCTCACGATTCTCATGACGAACACGCCCATGATGAAGACGATCATGACCATGACCATGACAAACATGATCACGACAAACACGATCACGACAAACACGATCATGATGATCACAAATCACACTCTGACGAGTCTGACAAAAAAGGTGGGCATGGTGAGTTTGCGGTGGAATATCATTTTGAATGCGCACAAATCAGCAAGATTACTGAGATCAAAACTCAATGGTTTGAGCTATTTCCTAACACTGAAGAAATCACGGTTAACTTGTTGACTGATACAGCTCAAACAACCATGGACTTAACCAGTAAACAGCCCGTTATTAAACTTTAACATTGAAAAGATAAACTGGATGTAAAAGTCCAGTTTATCACTAACAGTAGTGTAAATATGAATAGTGAAAATAGGGTTGTTTCTCTAACTGATATTTCGTTTAGCTGGAATGATCAACAGAGCCCAATATTAAAGTTCGATTCCCTACACATCGCTCAAGGTGAACATATTTTTGTTAAAGGCCCAAGTGGCAGTGGTAAATCCACTCTGCTCGGCTTGTTAACAGGAATCATCGCACCACAGAGTGGTGAAGTTAATATTCTGAACACCGATATCCATCGTTTAAGTGCCAGTGAAAGAGACTGCTTTAGAGCCAATCACATTGGTTATATTTTTCAACAGTTCAATCTACTTCCTTACCTATCAGTGATCGAAAATGTTGTGCTTTCTTGTCATTTTTCAAATCGACGAAAAGAAAAGACCTCTGGCACTTTAAAAGACAATGCTCGCCATCTGTTAAACCGACTGCATTTGGATAGCAGCCTAATTGATAAAGCCGTCACTGAGCTTAGCATTGGTCAGCAGCAACGTGTCGCCGCAGCAAGAGCCCTTATTGGTCAGCCGGAACTCATTATTGCCGATGAACCAACATCTGCGTTGGATTATGACAACCGAACAGCCTTTATTGAACTATTAATGGATGAAGCACAAAAAGCGCAATCGACACTTATTTTTGTTAGCCACGACCCAACATTAGAGAGCATGTTTGATCGCACGATTAATCTAACCGAACTCAACCAGCAAGTTTGTGGAGGCCATTTATGATTGCCATTGCTCACCTTGCGTGGAAAAGTGTTCTTAATCGCAAAACGACCGCTATTTTAAGTATTTTAACGGTAGCAATATCAGTGATCCTGCTTATGGGAGTAGAACGAATACGCACTCAGGCCAAGTCCAGTTTTGCCAATACTATTTCGGGTACTGACCTCATTGTTGGTGCTCGTTCTGGTTCTGTGAATTTGCTGCTTTACTCTGTGTTTCGCATTGGTAACGCTACCGCAAATATAGACTGGAAAAGTTATCAAGAAATCAGCCAAGATAGCTCCGTTGATTGGGCGATACCTATCTCTCTAGGTGACTCTCATCAAGGCTTTAGAGTCATGGGAACCAACCAAAGCTACTTTGAACACTTCAAGTATGGTCAAAAGCAGCCACTCACATTCCAACAAGGTCGTCCATTCAACGGACTATTTGAAACGGTTATTGGAGCTGACGTAGCCAAAGAGCTTAACTATAAAATAGGCAGTGAAATCATCATTGCTCATGGTATTAGCGATGTCAGTTTTAGCCGACATGACAAATTACCATTTACCGTTGTCGGTATTTTTAATCCAACTGGCACACCGGTTGATAAAACCGTTCATGTTTCTCTGCAAGCGATTGAAGCCATTCATGATGGCTGGGAGTCCGGCGCCAACTTGGGTGGAGAGAAAAGCCCTGAATATCTGGCGCAGAAAGAGTTTAAGCCTGAACAGATCACCGCCATTATGCTTGGGCTAAAATCTAAGATTCGCACCTTTGCGCTACAACGTAAAATTAATACCTATAAAAAAGAGCCACTTAGCGCCATTTTACCCGGTATAGCACTTCATGAGCTTTGGGGCATGATGTCCGTTGCTGAACAAGCTTTAATGGCGGTATCTGGTTTTGTTGTTGTGGCAGGTTTGCTTGGTATGTTGAGTAGCTTACTAACCAGTCTGCAAGAAAGAAGACGAGAAATGGCGATATTACGAGCCATGGGAGCTCGCCCTAAACACATATTTATGTTGCTGGTTAGCGAGGCTAGCGCACTCACCTTCATCGGTATTTTATTTGGTGTGTTATTGCTATATCTACTATTAATGATCATTCAACCCGTCATTCAGCAATGGTATGGTATCAATATCGTTTTATCCCCCCTTAGTTATTATGAATGGGAATTACTGGCTATAGTACAGCTGGCAGGAACAATAATCGGCTTTATTCCAGCACTTAGTGCCTATCGTCAATCGCTTGCCGATGGAATGACAATAAGAATTTAATCAATGGAAAACAGAATGAAAAACATAATAGCGCTGGTCGCTTGCTGCTTAGCTCTTTTTAATCCTTTAAGCACATTGGCGACAGAGAAGTCAGATGATGTATTAACATTAGAGTGGCTAGATTTGATCCCGATGGATGAACGTAATTTAGTAGACAGTGTTGGTATGCCTCTAAACCATGAATTGGATGCGCCGGAGCAATCTAAATTGGGAGGCGTTCGACAAGAACTCAATGGTAGCCAAGTAAAAATACCAGGTTTTGTTATTCCTTTGGAAGGTGACCAAGATGTTGTGACAGAGTTTCTGCTCGTTCCCTACATGGGAGCTTGCATCCATGTTCCACCACCACCACCGAATCAAATCATCTACGTTCGATTTGAAGGCGGAGCACCGATTCAGGATCTTTGGGATGTGGTAAATGTCATTGGTGAGCTAAAAACAGAAACGGTGAGTCATGAGCTTGCTGAAGTCGGATATGTTATTGAAGGGACAGCATTAGCTCCCTACGAAGACGAATAACTCTTTCTTGGCTTATCTGTTACACCAAGAAGTTTGACAGATAAGCCAATACTCCAACGTAAACAACTAACAGTAGAGTAACGGATAACTGCTTCTTAAAACGATTGTCCTCTGGCTGTGCCATGACACCCCTCAATTCCCTTAACATTTTTAACATTTCCTTATCAATCATACCAGATTATCGTAACAACACGAATACAAAGCGCAGATTTTAACCGAATTAGTGCAATAGACTTTGATTAATAACAAATTTATAACTATTTATATAAGTTATTTTTTCTAAAAGGTTATCAAGTTAAATGTATACCCAAGTAACACGATGTGATGAAAAATGAACAAATGAGACTTTCTGTTTAAAAAAACAAAAGCAAAACCATAAGCATTGAACTCATGTAACGATGGATCTATGCTATAACCACTGTTGCCAAAATGAAGAATTGTTTGCACCATCAATGAGTTCAGCAACAGCATTCTCTATGACTCAACTTAATCAATAGGCAATGGAATGGCAGGAAAAAGAGAAGCGGTAACGATTGATCAAAACAGCGCTTATTCACAAAAAAGTTACTCAGGAAACAAGTCTCACTATATTAAAGACAGTGGTAGCCGAGTAACTAATATAGCCACAACTTATGGCCTCGATGCCATGTTGCATTCCACCACACCTAAAAGCTCCTTATTGGAGCGATCATTAAGCCGAGATAAACAGAGAAGAGAACAGCGTCAAAAAAACTTAGAGAAAATCATTAAATTTGCCTACGGTTTTTGTAAAGATGAAACCGCAGGAGATCCCGACCAAGATTGGCTTTATCGATTTTTTGATATGGCTCAGGATATCCACAACAGTTCGATGCAACGCCTTTGGGCACAGGTATTAAAACTAGAAGTCACCAACCCTGGCGCTACCTCCATGAAAGCGCTGCAAGTTTTAAAAGATATGACACCAAAAGAGGCGCAATACCTACAAAAAGCCGCCTCCCTCTCTTGCAGTTTTGGTAGCGATAACAGCAAAAAATTACTTTATGGGTATAAAACTCAGGCGGGTATTTTTAGTTTAAATCGACGAGATAAAGAGAGCTCTGTTAACTTAGGCAGCCACAAACTTCCTTACTCCAGCCTATTAGTACTATTTGAATTAGGGCTAGTACTAAATACGGAACTGGAATCAGGTGAAATTGAATTTGATCCTGCATTGGTGATTGACTATCAAGGCGATATTTTCTCTCTACAGCCAATGAGTAAAGGCTCTCGCTTGCTTTATTATCGCTTTAGCCCGGTAGGAAATGAACTATGTAAACTGCTAGGTAATAAACCCAACATAGGTTACCACGATCAACTGGTTAGCCTACTTAGCCAAAAGTTTACGGTTCAAACTTCAGTAAAAGGCTCCATTGATCAAGTCGTGTAAATAGAAACGAGAAAAAAGCCGACGCATTGAAAGTGATACTCAATGCTTCAGTCACCTTTGCTCCTCTAACTAGAGAACTTTTAGCTCTATACTTTGTTAGCTCTATGCTTTGTTCCCGCCAACTAGAACGTCACCCTATTTGGTAATAATTCCGCTATCACGCAAATAGGTTAAACACTGTTCAAGCAAAATATCGATACTGGTATCGTTATTGATCAGTTCTATCTGTGGCTTCTCTGGTACCTGATAAGCCGAGTCGATACCAGTGAAGTTGCTTATCTCACCAGCCCTTGCTTTCTTATATAGGCCTTTAGGATCTCGTTGTTCGCACACTTCAAGGGAGGCATTAATATACACTTCAATAAACTCTCCTTCAGGCAGCAAAGAACGAACCAGCTCCCTCTCTTTTTTTTGCGGAGAGATAAATGCAGACAATACAATCAGCCCTGCATCTGCCATTAGTTTACACAACTCTCCTACCCGACGAATATTCTCTTTTCTATCCGCGTCACTAAAACCAAGATCTTGGCATAAGCCGTGTCGAACATTGTCTCCATCGAGCAAGTAAGTGTGGTACCCCTTACTTGCCAACGCTTGCTCTAACGCTCCGGCAAGCGTTGACTTACCCGAGCCTGACAGACCGGTAAACCACAATACCGCCGGCTTCTGTTGTTTCAACTCCGCTCGGCTATTTTTGTCTACCATATGGTGATGCCAGACAATATTTTCATCAACAGCCATCTGAGTACTCCTACAATCTTTAATAAAGGTAACTTGTAATTAAATCAGCTCGAAATTGATCATGATTTATCACAAAAATAAAAACTAAAATGGAAAAAAATAGGGAATTAAGACTAGCACCAGTGTCGAATAAACCAACGAAATTGGGATGCCAATTCGCAGATAATCGAGCAAACGATAGTTACCAACGCTGTAAACCAGCAAGTTAGTCTGGTAACCGTAAGGGGAAATAAAACTGGCACTGGCGCCAAACAACACCGCCATAATAAATGGCATAGGGTCAACACCATAACCAACTGCCATGCTATAACCCAAGGGAAAAGAGAGCGCGGCGGCAGCGTTATTGGTGATCAGCTCGGTCAAAATTAAGGTAAGGAAATAGGTGGCCACCAGAGCGCCAAACACTCCCCATCCATTTAGAGTTTCAATAAAAAACTGCCCCATACTTTCCGATACACCAGACGAGATCATCAGTTGTGCCACGGTTAATGCCGAACCAACAATCACCACGATATCGAGAGGAAATCGCCGTCTTAGCTCCGTAATGGAAATAATGCCCCCCAAGATCATAAATAGTAGGTAGCATGACAACCCTTTTACAATAGGAACAACATCAAACAGTGACAGCAAAATAACCGTCATAAAACCAAGCAACACAAGGTTAGAGCGAGTCACATCTAGCTTGGCACTGGAGTCCAAGTCATTCATCAACAAGAACTCGCGGTTATGTTGATTAAGTTGCTGCTCAAATCGTTTTCCAGGCACCAATATCAGAGTGTCACCAGCCGCGAGTTGAATATCACCAAGGCCACCTTCCAGTCGTTCGTGCCCCCGACGAATCGCCACCACAACTGCGTCAAACTTATCTCGAAATCGAGAGCTTATTAATGTCTTATTACAGATAGAAGCCGAAGAGCTGATCACCACTTCACGAAAGCTTTGGCCGTTTAGATGGTGTTGACCAAATAGAGTTAAGCCATTTATCTCTTGCAAAGTCGCAACACTTTCAATGTCACCACAAAACAGCAATCGATCTTTCGCCTGTAATATAAAATCAGGAGGAACAGAGACAATTCGCTCACCATTGCGTACAACTTCTGCAAGAAATAGCTTACGTAGTGAACGCAAACCGTTGGCACTAATACTTCTGTCCACTAACGGAGAGCCCGGCTCTACTTTCGCTTCAAGAAAATAAGAGAGCTCTTCCAACGACTGATCTTCTGTTTTAGGCAACAGATAACTTAGCGGGATAAGTACAAACAAGCCACCAACGAGCACCGCCAATCCAATGGCGCTGGGAGCAAAGAACCCTAAACTAGGCAACCCGACATCCACCACAAAACTATTAATAATCAAATTAGTAGAAGTGCCAATGAGTGTTAAAGTCCCGCCTAAAATTGCGGCATAAGAGAGTGGGATAAGCAGTCGAGAAGGCGAATGCTGCTGATTGCGCTTTATTGCCCCAATAAGAGACACTACAACCGCTGTATTGTTGGTAAATGAAGAGAGCACCGCAGTAGACAGACCGAGCTTTGCCACTACGGTTGCCAGTTTTCCTTCTGAGATTTGGTAACTTACCCAACCAATTAGGCGTGTTTTTTCCAAGGCCGCAGAGCTTAAAATCAACAACACTAATGTCAGCAACGAAGAGTTGGTGAAATTATTTGCGATACTCTGCAGCTCAATGGCACCGCTAATGAAAGCACTAAATGCCGCCGAAGCAAAAATAAAACTTGGCTTAATATTGGTCAGTAGCAAGCAGGCAATAACACCAAGTAATAGTGTTAAAACAAGTCCTTGTTCCCACATAGTGTCTCCTCCCTGCTCTGCTTGTTAAACTTCCAACCCATTAAAGAATAAGTACAGCAATTAAGTGGCATCATAGACCTTCCGTCTAGTTCACTCGACACCACTCAATCACCAGTGGACGATCAGTCGCTAAATTTTTGCATCCCAAGAAGGAAAATACTTCACAATCAATGCTTTTAGTTCCTGTTCAAACGCCGTTATATCCCCCACAGAATGGGTGTTGTTCTGATGATCTAACCGCTCTCTAACAAGGCCGGCACCTACGGTTACATTGGTTAATCGGTCAATAATAATAAAGCCACCGGTATCAATGGATTCACTATACTTATCGATAGCAATAGACTCTGTAAGTGACCACTCACACAGGCCAATACCATTTAGTGGCAAGCTATCTGTATCAAACCTTGAAAGGTTATTAATGTCATACTGATGGCGAATCACCTCTACTTGACCCAATGTTTTCTTACCCGCAATTTTAATATCATACTGTTGGTTCAGCTGTAGCGGTTGCTCAGTCATCCAGACAACATCGGCTAATACATGGTTACTCGACTCAATTGCAGCGCCGTCAGAAACGAGCAGGTCACCGCGACTAATATCAATTTCATCTTCCAGCGTTAACGTTATTGCCTGTCCCGCAAACGCCGTATCAAGCTCCTTATCAAAGGTCACTATCTTAGCGACTTTTGAGGTTTTGCCTGACGGCAAGGCTTTTATTTCATCACCAACAGAGATAGAGCCTGTGGCCAGTGTTCCACAAAAACCTCTAAAATCGAGATTCGGTCGGTTAACATACTGAACAGGGAATCGAACATCCTGATTCTCATTACCCACGTTTAGTTCAATATCTTCCAGCAAGCTGAGAATAGGCTCTCCTTGGTACCATGACATATTGCTGCTGTTCTCTACTACGTTATCGCCTTCTAAAGCTGACAAAGGAATCAACTGAATATCAATATCGCCTTTCAACTTTTCAGAGAATGCCAAATACTCATCGCGAATCTCTTCAAAGCGTTGTTGAGAGTAGTCAACTAAATCCATTTTATTAATTGCCACAATAAAATGACGAATGCCCAGTAGACTTGCGATAAACGAATGACGGCGAGTTTGATCCAGCACTCCTTTACGGGCATCCACTAAAATGACAGCCACATCACAAGTTGATGCTCCTGTTGCCATATTACGAGTGTATTGCTCATGCCCCGGAGTATCGGCAATAATAAACTTACGCTTTTGAGTCGAGAAATAGCGATACGCTACATCAATGGTAATCCCTTGTTCTCTCTCTGCTTGCAAGCCATCCACCAGCAAAGCCAAATCAGGTTTCTCTCCTGTGGTGCCCACCCGTTGACTGTCAGAATGAACCGCTGCTAACTGATCTTCATAAATCTGTTTAGAGTCATGAAGCAAACGACCAATCAAAGTACTTTTACCATCGTCGACAGAGCCACAAGTTAAAAATCTAAGTAACGATTTATGTTGATGTTGGCTTAAATATCCTTCAATACCCAACTCTTCTAATTGAGCTTCTACTGCACTATTCATATTCTTTCCTTAGCTTTCCTTGAACTAAAAGTACCCTTGACGCTTTTTAAGTTCCATGGAGCCTGACTGATCATGGTCTATCGCTCTACCCTGACGCTCGCTTGATGTCGCCACTAGCATCTCTTCAATGATTTCCGGCAATGTATTGGCGTTAGATTCAATCGCACCGGTTAACGGGTAACAGCCTAATGTCCTAAAGCGGACACTTTTATGCTCAACCACTTCACCTTCTTCAATCGGCATTCGGTCGTCATCCACCATGATGAGCATGCCATCTCTCTCAACCACAGGGCGCTTTTCTGCTAAATAGAGTGGAACAATCTCAATACTTTCGAGGTAGATATATTGCCAAATATCTAACTCGGTCCAATTGGAGAGAGGAAACACTCGAATACTCTCGCCTTTATTTACTTGTCCGTTATAGGTATGCCATAACTCTGGCCGTTGATTTTTAGGATCCCAAGTGTGGTTTTTGTCCCGAAATGAGTAGACACGCTCTTTGGCTCGTGACTTCTCTTCATCACGACGTGCTCCGCCAAATGCGGCATCAAAACCATATTTATTAAGCGCTTGTTTTAACCCTTGTGTCTTCATAATGTCGGTATGCTTCGAAGAGCCATGCACAAACGGGTTAATCCCCATATCCAAACCTTGTTGGTTTTTATGAACAAGCAGTTCAAATCCATACTTTTTCGCGGTTCGATCACGAAACTCAATCATCTCCTTAAATTTCCAATCGGTATCGACGTGGAGAAGAGGAAAGGGAATTTTGCCCGGATAAAACGCTTTTCGAGCTAAATGCAACATCACCGCCGAGTCTTTACCGATGGAATACATCATCACAGGGTTATCAAATTCAGCAGCCACTTCACGAATGATGTGGATACTCTCAGCTTCCAGCTGTTGTAAATGAGTAAATTTATCTTTATCCATTGGTTATTTCCTTTTGGCTCTTTGAACCTGTTATTACTCTGCGATCAACTATTTGCTAATCTGTTGTTAGTCGGTGATTTCTGGAGCAGCAACCTATCGCTATGCGTTACTCACTAACTGCTCTATTTGCTCATTACGGGTAAACCAACTTAGCTTCTTCGATAACCGAACTACTTCGCCTATTACAATAAGTGACGGTGATTCCGCCGTAGCAGCAAGTTCACTTAACTCAGCTAACTCACCTTCTATCACCCGTTGAGTGGCGTGTGTGCCTCGTTCAATGATGGCAACAGGCGTGTCAGCACTTCGACCATGAGTGATGAGCTGTTGTTGAATATGTTCGGATTTCATCAACCCCATGTAGATCACTAAGGTCTGGTTTTTTCTTGCCAGAGTGGACCAATCTTGCTGATCGCTATCAGCCTTTAAATGGCCAGTAATAAAAATGGCCGACTGAGCATAATCTCGGTGAGTGAGTGGAATACCAGCATAAGCGGTTGCCCCCGCCGCTGCGGTAATGCCCGGAATAACCTGAAAGGTAACATTGGCATCAACTAAAGCCTCTAGCTCTTCGCCTCCACGACCAAATACAAACGGATCTCCGCCTTTAATTCTGGCAACTCGGTAGCCTTTTTGAGCAAATTCAACCAGCAGGCGATTGGTTTCTTGTTGAGAAACACTGTGGTAACCGGCTCTTTTTCCTACGCAAATAGACTGAGTATCACTTGATAACAGAGAGATAATCTCATCAGAGACTAGGTAGTCATATAAAACCACATCCGCTTGCTGCAAAAATTTAAGCGCTTTAACTGTCAGCAATTCAGGGTCACCGGGACCGGCACCGATTAGAGCGACTTCACCAAATTGAAATAAACTCCGATTTAGAATGGGAGATGGATTAAAATTGACTAATCGAGGCTGTTTTTTTGAAAAATCCGATGATCTATCCATGCTTAATGTTCATCCATTCATTTGCGGGTACTGAATGCATTATGTACAGGGATTTATATTACTGGAAATTCTAAAAGTTTATTTTTTATTCTAAAAGCTACTAAGCAAGTATTCACGGGATTGATAGTCGACAGTAGAACGACAAAAAAAGACAAAAGTTAAACAATAAACAGTCGATCTATGTTTCAAAAATCGACATTCATCCATTTGATGTCACAGTTTTTATATTAGATAAACATGTTTTTCACATAAAATTGATACATTAAACGAAACAATACCCCCCCCCATAAAAATGGATTTGGAGTAATACAATGACAATCAAACCACTTTCAATTGCAGTATTAACTGGCATGCTAACCATGTCTGGCTCCGTAATGGCAGACACCATTAAACTGCGAATTGTCGAAACGACTGACCTGCACGCTAACGTAATGTCATATGACTACTACAAAGATAAACCTTCTAAAAAAATCGGTTTATCTCGCGCTGCAACATTAGTGAAAAAAGCCGAAGCCGAAGCTGAAAACTCAATTTTGGTGGATAATGGTGACCTTATTCAAGGTAGCCCAATGGGTGACTACATGGCATCTAAAGGGATAAAATCCGGCGAAGTTCATCCGATATTTAAAGCGATGAATACCTTAGACTATCAAGTAGGAAACTTGGGGAACCATGAATTTAACTACGGCTTAGAGTTCCTACGTGAGTCCATCAATGATGCTGACTTCCCGTATATCAATGCCAATGTTTATGATAAAGAGAGTGGCGAGAACTTCTTCACACCATACATCATTAAGCAGTACGTATTTAAAGATACCAACGGCTTCCCGCACACAATCCGTGTCGGTTATATCGGTTTTACGCCTCCTCAGATCTTAACTTGGGATAAGAAAAACCTAGAAGGCAAAGTCATCGCTAAAGATATTAAGCAAACAGCTGAGAAGTTTGTTCCTAAGATGAAAGCTGAAGGCGCAGATGTCATTGTTGCGATTCCTCACTCAGGCATCTCTACTGACCCATACAAAAAAGGGGCAGAAAACTCAGTTATTTACTTAACAGAAGTTGAAGGTATTGATGCGGTAGCATTTGGCCACTCACACTCTGTTTTCCCTGGAAAAGGCTTTGACGGAATCCAAGGGGTAGACAATAAAAACGGAACCATTAATGGTGTAACTTCAGTAATGCCAGGACGTTGGGGTAGCCACGTAGGTGTAATGGACCTCGTGCTAGACTTTGATGAGAAGAAAGGTGAATGGAAGGTTACAAGTGGCAAAGCAGAAGCTCGCCCTATCTACGACAGAAAAGCTAAGAAGTCACTTGCTGACGTTGATAGCGACGTAGAAAAAGCACTTGCTACCGCGCATAAAGAGACGCGTGATTTCGTGAACCAACCAATTGGTAAAGCGAATGACGTAATGTACAGCTACTTAGCGCTAGTGCAAGATGATCCAACCATTCAAATCGTCAATGCTGCTCAAAAAGACTATGTTGAACAGTTTATCCAAGGTGACCCAGATCTAGATGGTATTCCAGTATTATCAGCGGCAGCACCATTTAAAGCTGGAGGCCGTAAAAACGATCCTTCAGGCTACACCGAAGTAGAGTCTGGTCAGTTAACTTTCCGTAACGCAGCCGATCTATACCTGTATCCAAACACACTTGTTGCACTAAAAGTAACAGGTAAAGAAGTTAAAGAGTGGCTAGAGTGTTCTGCAGGACAGTTCCAGCAAATCGATACCAACAGTGAAGCTCCACAAACACTGATCGATTGGGATAACTTCCGTACTTATAACTTTGATGTTATTGACGGTGTTAACTATCAGATCGATGTGACTCAACCTGCTAAGTATGACGGCAGTTGTAAAGTGATTAACCCTGATTCTCAACGTGTGGTTAACCTAACTTTCCAAGGTAAGCCAGTGGATATGAAGCAAGACTTCATTATCGCGACAAACAACTACCGTGCCTATGGTAATAAGTTTGCAGGAACAGGCTCTGACTTTATTGCATTTGATGCACCAGATGAAAACCGCAGCGTATTAGCGGCTTACATCAGTGAAGTAAGTAAAGAGAAAGGCCAAGTAGAACCTAGTGCCGATAATAACTGGTCGTTCGCGCCAATTAGCAGCAACAAAGCTCTGGATATCCGCTTTGAAACATCACCAAGTGACAAAGCCGCCCAGTTCATTAAAGACAAGGGCCAATATCCAATGCAGAGAGTTGCAACGGACGAAGTTGGTTTCGCTGTTTACAAAATTGACCTACAAAAATAGTTGTAAAGTCAGTTAAAATACAAAAAAACACCACTTTTTAGTGGTGTTTTTTATATCCATAGCCTATCTGCTAGGTGAGCCATGTATCGGTGTAAACGCAAAATATTCGGGGAGTGACAATGGTCAATAACAGTACATTTGTGCAGCAGCTAAAAGAGGGTGGCTTTACCGAGCAACAGATTGCCGAGCTGGTAGATATCAGCTCTCCACTTGAACTACCTACCCGACATATTTTAGTGAATCAAGGTGAACTTACAGAGTCTGTCTATTTTGTATTAGATGGTCTTTGCCATGCCTGTTATTTAACTGAGGATGGCAAGCAGTACAGCAAAGAATTTTATTGGGAAAGTGACTGGATACTTGGCTTTGAAAGCCTGATTAACCACCAAGCTTCACCATTTTTATTAGAAACACTCACACCAGCTACCCTACTGTGCTTCCCAGTGGATACTCTCGCACACTGGCGCAAGCAAGGTAATCCTCTTTATATAAAACTATTAGAGACCCAACTGCTATATAAAGAGGCCAAGGAGCGCTTTATGTTGCTCTACTCACCACAGCAACGTTATCAACTCTTTTGTGACAATTATCCTCAACTGGAAAACCGACTAACTGACTACCAAATCGCCGCGTATTTGGGGATTAGTCATGTCAGTCTAAGTCGGATTAAATCTCGTTTAAAAGAGTAAAATTACCAATTACCCACTGCTCGGGACTATTTTAACCAGTGAGAAAAGTTGTAAGCCACACCAACAGTTACCCCCCAACCGTTATCTCGCTGAACAAGAGGGCTAGAGCTGTCGTGATGTTCAAACTCTGCTTTCACTAAAGCGATCCACTCTGGGGATATAGTATAGATACCAATTAATCCCGTTTGATAGCGCCATGAACTACCGGATTGATATGCGTTAACAGTCGAAGCCGCCGCTTCTTTGCTTGTCACGGTATACAAATGAGAGGACAACTTTTTATCACGATAGTCTGCTTCAATATAAGGAGTTAACGTGAAATCGTTAATCGCGGTGTCGAATGACCGTCCCAGGTGCAACTGAACTTCATAACCATCAGTCACGTTTGATACATCGTGTAGATATGTCAGCCTTGCCCCTACTGTTCCGATAGTGAAACCAAGCTCCGCATTACCATCTCTATCGTCAATGCCTGCTGGGATATCGTTCACGTCATCAGACACTTCAGCAAAACGCCATTGACCACTGATTCCCAACCAAGGAAGAATAGCGACATTAACTAAACTTCCATCAATAAACCCATAATCACCATTGTAAAAAACATTCGGCTCTAAGCTAAATTGAGGGCTGTCTTTTTCAGAAAAAACGGACTGGCCATATACGCTGCTGGCTCCAATAAATCCATAATTGCTATAGTCAGCGTCAGCCCACGCCATTGAAGAGGTTGATGCTATGCCTGCAAGCACAACTCTTTTCAATACCTTATTTGTCATCATTATTGCTCTCCTCATTATCGCTCTTCTCATCTGAAAGAAGGCATTTATCGTCTTCCATATATTTAATGATGCGTTGAGCTATAACATAGATGGTGAGATCGGTTTCTAGCTCAATAACCTGATAGATAAGAGCCGATAAAGACAATATTTCTTTCAACATTGATGAATTAATACTCTGAAAGCCGTTTAAAGCTTGTTTATTAGCGGTCAATCAAAGTTCTGTTTTGGATCCAACAACAATACGCTTATTTGATCTGTTTTTTATTTTTCATTATTTAACAATAGTTAACGAATCAGGCAGAGTTTATTGGTACAGTCGGACAAGAATTATTTTTTATATCGGAATTATTTTATGATCAACTGGCAAGTCGCTTCGCTTAATCAATTATCAACCATCCAGCTGTATCAACTGCTGAAGCTGAGAGTCGATGTTTTTGTGGTGGAACAGCAGTGTCCATACTCAGATTTAGATAACAAAGATATTAAAGACGGAGTGATGCACCTTGTCGGCTATTTAGATGATGAACTGGTTGCATGTGCCAGACTAATGGCTCCAGGAATCAATTACGACAATGTCAGTATTGGCCGTGTGGCAACTAAAGAGTCTCATCGCGGAAATGGCTTAGGACATGAGTTGGTTGTTGAGTGCTTAAAACAGTGCCAACGCCTTTGGCCTAACGCAACCATCGATATAGGAGCCCAACAGTACCTTTGCGACTTCTATCGACAACACGGTTTTGTCGCCATTTCCGATATGTATTTGGAAGATGATATTCCACATATAGATATGAGACTAGAAAAGTAACCATGGCAGCATGGTCCCCTGTTACTCTGGCGATTATAAGTTTGATTGTCGGCAACCTAATGGCGTCATTAAGTGATGTGGCAGTAAAATTATTGGAGGGTGACGTTTTTGCTTTTCAATATATTTTTATTCGACAATCTATCGCGACATTGTTAGTGGCACCTTTTTATTTTCGTCAACATGGTAGCTTTAGCACTAAAGGACTCAACTGGCGCATTACTGCAGTACGGGCAAACCTGATTATTATTGGGGCAGCCTGCATGGTTGTCGCAATTACTCACTTACCATTAGCGACTGCCAATGCGATCTTCTATGCTGCGCCATTGATAATGTTACCTTTGTCTTGGTTCATTCTAAAAGAGCGAGCGACAAAAAAGCGCATCATTGCTTCTTTGATCGGTTTTTTAGGGGTGTTGATTGTATTGAGGCCGTCGCAATTTCACTGGGCAGCGTCCTTTGCCGTTGGCACAGCTATCACCATCGCGCTTTTTTCTGTATTGGTTCGCAAGCTACCAAGCGAACACAATGTTCTACATACTCTGTTTTGGACCAGCCTGTTCTCACTCCCCATCTCTGGCGGCTTAGCGCTGTTCAATTGGCAAGATCTCGATTGGTCTCAGTCAGGTTGGATAATACTCAGTTCCGTATCCGTATTGGCTTATAACGGCTTATCGGTTTTTGCTTATAAGAAAGCCCCCGCAAATCAAATTGCGTTGTCTGAGTACACAGGATTGATATTTGTCACTCTATTCGGAGTATGGTGGTTTAATGAAGTGCCTGACCTATTAACGGTATTTGGGATCAGTATGATTATCTTGCCGTTGCTACCAATAACTCGTTTAAGGATAAAAGCTCGCGCTATGATAGAAAACAGGCAATGAGCAGCGCATGGGTCGTTACACTTTAGCAGTCAGAACTACTTACTTCTTCCAAACCCGCCACCAGACAAACGGAAAAACATGACGGCATCATTTTTCTTCTCTAACTGAAGAATGTCCAAGTCGCCATTGGCGGTTAACTTATAGCGAATAAGTTGACCTTGTTTGATCTTACTTAGCGGCTTATCTAAACCTTCTACTTTCACCAACTCATTGAAGTCCGTCATTGATAGCTGATTGGTACGAAATACTTTCGCTAATGTGTCACCTGATTTGACCTGATACTCTTGCCAGTCTTCAGATTTTGCTACAAATTTTTTCTCTTCATTATCAACAGAGCTTAAGTCGGTAGTATCGACGGATATCTCTTTGCGCTCACTCTCGGTCGCGGCAATAGACTCTTCATCGTTTTGGGGAAAAGGAATCATAATTAACACTATCAATAGTGGTGTGATAACCATCAGCGCTTTTTGATGAAATTTGGGTAGATCTCGCCACATTTGTAGATATTTTTGGACACTTATAGAGCTTAGTGATGAACGTATATCATCGAGCACGCTAGCTTGTTTCTTATTTCTTTTGCGACGATCCATAAATGGCGGTTCCTTGAGTGCGACTATTACTTAGAGTATAAAATTTATTGCGCTAGGTACATAGCGATTAGCAATTGCTTTCATCCTTATGACATTCGACCTTTCACTACCATGATTCAGCCGTTTATTTGTACGTTATTATACGCAGCACCTTGATGAGTTGCCGTCTACATCAATTAGCTATACCGCACGCTCCATGCCTTGCGAAGGTGACTTTCAGATTGAACAAAATTTCGCTTGAAAGATCAACACACCTTGACACAAGTTAACTTTAATAATGTTTCTTCGCGTTGCTAATGCTGCTATGCTTTGGCCTTTATTTAACGAAATAATGAAGAGTTATAAAATGTCTGATATTAAATTAGAAACTGTAGAGCACAAAGCAAGCTACGGTATCGGTTTACAAATGGGTCAACAACTAGCGGGTAGTGGCCTTGAAGGTTTAAACGTAGACGCGATTGCTAAAGGTATCGCTACTGCACTAACAGGTGCTATGCCTGAGATCGAAGTTGATGAAATCAACAACGCTCTACAAGAAATTCATTCACGCGCAGAATCTGCTCGTGCAGAGTTAGCAAAAGTTGCCGCTGCTGATGGCGAAGCATTTTTGAAAGATAACGCTCTTCGTTCAGAAATCACAGTTACAGAGTCTGGTCTTCAGTATGAAGTTATCACAGAAGGTACTGGCGAAATCCCAACATCTGACAAACAAGTTCGCGTTCATTACCACGGTGAACTTACTGACGGTACCGTTTTCGACAGCTCTGTTTCTCGCGGTCAACCTGCTGAGTTCCCTGTAACTGGCGTTATTCAAGGTTGGGTTGAAGCTCTTCAACTTATGCCTGTTGGTTCAAAATGGAAACTTTATATCCCTCAAGATCTTGCTTATGGTGAGCGCGGCGCAGGTGCAGCAATTCCTCCATATGCAGCGCTAGTATTTGAAGTTGAGCTATTAGCAATTCTTTAATATTATTAGCTTTGTCTGATAAATAAAGCGGTGATTATCACCGCTTTTTTTTGCATGCAGCAAACTGAATTTACGACTATTCTTGTAAAGCCAATAACAATCTCCATCAAAGGAAAGGTATATGAAAAAAACAACAGGGCTGTTGGCGATTATTGCGCTAACCACGTCACTTTCGAGCCACGCTTTTTTAAGCCTAAAATCCGATGACAGCGCAAAAACAAGCGCTTCAATCTCTTCTTTAACTGGTGCTTTAGATGGGCAGGTGTCATCTCAAGTTAGCTCACCTATCGTTGACGCACTTACGAGTAAACTGAACGTTTCTCCTGAACAAGCGACCGGTGGTGCAGGTGCGTTACTTGCTCTTGCGTCTAACTCGCTTTCATCCAGTGAAAATAGCGAGCTAGGAGAGTTAATTCCTTCTATGGGTTCATTACAAAGCGCCGTACCAGGATTGATGCAGATGGCAACAAGCAATAGCGCGGTGACCGATGTCTTCTCCACTTTAGGTTTGGATCCATCTATGGTGGCACAGTTCGCTCCTATTATTCTCCAGTACCTAACTTCGCAGAATGCATCAAGTGGCCTTATTGGTTCACTTTCTAGCCTCTGGAGTTAACTCAGTTCTCTCATTGTATAAAGGTGCCGCTGTCGATAAAGCCTCGATAGCTTACTTCGAGCAGCGCTTATCCTATCTGCTTTGTGCAAATAGTTATAGAAAATGACAAGTGCTTATATATAAGACCTTGTCTAATTTGCACAAAATATGACATGCTGTTGTTTTGTTCATGGATGAGAGAAATATAATGAGAGACGAAACCCTTGCAATACATTTTGGTTATGAGACGGACCCAACAACCAAATCAGTTGCTACACCAATCTATCAAACCGTCGCCTATGAGTTTGATAACGCCCAACACGGGGCCGATCTATTTAACCTAGAAGTTCCAGGTAATATTTACACCCGTATCATGAACCCGACCAATGATGTGTTAGAGAAGCGCATGGCAGCGTTAGAGGGCGGTATTGCCGGATTGGCAGTGAGTGCTGGCAGTTCAGCAATTCACTACGCCATACTCACACTGGCGCAAGCTGGGGATAACATTGTATCTACGCCTCAACTCTATGGTGGCACCTACACCCTATTCGCTCACATGTTCCCTAGCCTTGGTATTGAAGTGAAGTTTGCCAAAGACGATTCACCGGAAAGCTTAGCTGAACTGATCGATGATAAAACCAAAGCGGTATATTGCGAATCCATTGGTAACCCTGCTGGTAATATCGTCGATCTAGAAGCTATTTCGACGCTGGCTCATGCCCAAGGCGTTCCTGTCGTCGTTGACAATACCGTTGCGACTCCCGCGGTCTGCAAGCCAATCGAGTTTGGAGCAGATATCGTTGTTCACTCATTAACTAAGTACGTTGGTGGGCATGGAACCACGCTAGGTGGCATAATTATCGACTCGGGTAAGTTCCCATGGGCAGACCATAAAGAACGTTTCCCGGTATTTAATTCACCAGAGCCCTCTTATCACGGTGTTGTTTATGCGGAAGCATTTGGCCCTGCCGCATTTATTGGTCGCGCTAGAACAGTACCTCTGCGTAATACAGGCTCTGCGTTATCGCCAATGAATGCCTTTATGCTTATGCAAGGATTAGAAACCCTTAATTTGCGCATGGAACGCCATTGCGACAACGCACTGAAGGTAGCAAACTACTTACAACAACATGAGAAAGTGAGTTGGGTTAGCTATGCTGGCTTAGAAGAGTCTGAGTTTTATCCGTTGGCACAAAAATATATGAAAGGAAAACCTTCGGCCATTTTGTCATTCGGGTTAAAAGATGGTTATGACGCGGGTGTGCGTTTTTATGATGCGCTACAGATATTTAAACGTTTAGTAAATATTGGTGATGCAAAATCACTGGCTTGCCACCCTGCATCGACGACTCACCGTCAACTAGACGAAAAAGAACAGAAGCAGGCGGGTGTATCTCCAGAAATGATTCGCTTGTCGGTAGGTATCGAACATATCGACGATATCATTGCAGATTTGGAGCAAGCTCTGAGTAGCTAGTCACTTTTATTTCAAACACAAAAAAGCCGAGCATAATTCAATGCTCGGCTTTTGTTTTAGTAGAACGTTACTTATTCAGCAGCAGCTTCTTCAGATGCTTCTGGGCGATCTACAAGCTCAATGTAAGCCATTGGAGCTTTATCACCTGTACGGAAACCACATTTAAGAATGCGAGTATAACCGCCTTGACGGCTCGCAAAACGTGGACCTAGTTCATTAAATAGTTTTGCTACAACTTCGTTATCACGAGTGCGAGCAAATGCTAGACGACGGTTAGCAACACTGTCTGTCTTAGCTAGTGTAATCAAAGGCTCAATTACGCGACGTAGTTCTTTTGCTTTAGGCACGGTAGTTTTAATAACTTCGTGACGAACAAGAGAGCTAGCCATGTTGCTGAACATCGCTTTACGATGACTGCTGTTGCGGTTGAGTTGACGACCACTCTTACGATGGCGCATGACCTAATCCTTCTAACTAGTATTGATTAATCTTCAGCGATGGACGCTGGCGGCCAATTTTCTAGGCGCATGCCCAGAGAAAGACCACGTGAAGCAAGAACATCTTTAATCTCTGTAAGAGATTTCTTACCAAGGTTTGGCGTTTTAAGTAGCTCAACCTCAGTACGCTGTACAAGATCACCAATGTAGTGAATCGCTTCTGCTTTCAAACAGTTAGCAGAGCGAACTGTTAGTTCAAGATCGTCTACAGGACGCAGTAGGATCGGATCGAATTCTGGTTTCTCTTCCTTCTCCTCAGGTACACGTACATCACGAAGATCTACGAACGCATCCAGTTGTTCAGCTAAAATAGTAGCTGCACGACGGATTGCTTCCTCAGGTTCCAGAGTGCCATTCGTTTCCATATCGATAACAAGCTTGTCTAAGTCAGTACGTTGCTCAACACGTGCAGCTTCAACTGAGTAGGCAATTTTGTCTACTGGGCTGTAAGTTGCATCGACAAGCAAACGACCGATTGGACGCTCATCTTCTTCGGTATGAATACGAGCAGAAGACGGAACATAACCGCGACCACGTTCTACTTTGATGCGCATAGCGATCTCAGCACTATCATCAGTTAGATGACAGATAACGTGTTCAGGGTTAGCGATCTCTACATCACCATCATGGGTGATGTCACCTGCAACAACAGGGCCTGAGCCTGATTTATTCAGTGTAATAAACACTTCATCTTTGCCTTCAGCTACACGTACAGCCAAACCTTTAAGGTTTAAAAGGATTTCAAGAATGTCTTCTTGAACGCCTTCTTTTGTGCTGTACTCGTGCAAAACGCCTTCAATCTCAACTTCTGTCACCGCGCAACCTGGCATAGACGAAAGTAGGATACGACGAAGCGCATTACCTAGAGTATGGCCAAAGCCACGCTCTAATGGCTCAAGAGTTACTTTTGCGTGTGTCGTGTTAATCTGTTCGATGTCAACAAGACGTGGCTTAAGAAATTCTGTTACAGAACCCTGCATTGTGTCCTCTCTTTAGTTTAAACCTTACTTAGAGTAAAGTTCGACGATCAAGTGTTCGTTGATGTCAGCTGATAAGTCAGAACGTTCAGGCATACGCTTGAATGTACCTTCCATTTTGCCAGCATCTACTTCAATCCAAGTTGGTTTTTCGCGTTGTTCTGCAACTTCTAGAGCCGCTTTAATGCGAGATTGCGTTTTAGCTTTCTCACGAATAGAAACAACATCGTTAGCCGAAACTTTAAATGAAGGAACGTTTACAACTTTACCGTTTACTAGAATAGCTTTGTGGCTAACCAATTGACGGGCTTCTGCGCGAGTTGCGCCAAAACCGATGCGGTAAACTACGTTATCAAGACGACCTTCAAGAAGCTGAAGCAGGTTTTCACCTGTATTGCCTTTAAGGCGTGCAGCATCTTTATAGTAGTTACGGAATTGCTTTTCTAGAACGCCATACATACGACGAACTTTTTGCTTCTCACGAAGCTGAACGCCATATTCAGATAGACGGCCTTTGCGAGCGCCGTGCACACCTGGTGCGTTATCAATTTTACACTTGGTATCAATCGCGCGGACACCAGACTTAAGGAATAAGTCAGTACCTTCGCGGCGACTAAGCTTCAGCTTAGGACCCAAATATCTTGCCATGATTCTTCTCCAATATTCCTAGAAACGTAACGTTATACGCGACGTTTTTTAGGTGGACGACAACCGTTATGAGGGATCGGAGTTGCATCTACAATATTTGTAATGCGGTATCCAGCAGCGTTTAACGCGCGGATAGTTGACTCACGACCAGGACCTGGGCCCTTAACCATAACTTCCAAGTTCTTTAAACCGTACTCTTTAGCCGCTTCGCCTGCGCGCTCTGCTGCAACCTGTGCTGCGAACGGAGTAGACTTACGAGAACCACGGAAACCTGAACCGCCTGCAGTAGCCCAAGCTAGTGCGTTACCTTGACGGTCTGTAATCGTAACGATTGTATTATTGAAAGAAGCGTGGATGTGCGCTACGCCATCAGCTACTTGCTTGCGTACGCGCTTACGAGCGCGTGTTGGTTGTTTTGCCATTGTACTCTCTACCTTATCCGATTATTTTTTGATCGGCTTGCGCGGACCCTTACGGGTGCGAGCGTTGGTTTTAGTACGCTGTCCACGTAGTGGTAGACTGCGACGATGACGAAGTCCACGATAACAACCAAGGTCCATAAGACGTTTGATGTTCATCGAAACTTCACGACGTAGATCACCTTCTACAGTGTACTTGGCGACACCATCACGCAGTTGATCAATCTGCTCTTCAGTTAGTTCACTGATCTTAACACTTTCAGCAATACCCACGTCAGCTAGAATAGCTTGAGCGCGTGTTTTACCAATACCGTAAATAGCAGTTAATGCGATTACGGAATGTTTTTGATCAGGAATGTTAATGCCAGCTATACGGGCCACTATTCACTCCTAGTACTTTATAAGAAATTATCCGCAGCAAAGCCCGTACAGGATACGCTGCGGTTTACTACTTCTTTTGCACGCAAAAGGTAGGCCGAGCAATATACTCGACCAACTCTCACATTTCAAGTAAAAATTTCTGCTTAATTAACCTTGGCGTTGTTTATGCTTTGGTTCACTGCAAATTACGCGAACGACACCGTTGCGCTTAATTACTTTACAGTTACGGCAGATTTTTTTAACGGAAGCACGAACTTTCATTGCTAAACTCCGTAAATGGGAATCTGTATTAAATGGTTAGGCGCTAAATTAGCGACCATAACCTTTCAGATTCGCTTTTTTCAACACAGAATCATACTGTTGTGACATCAGATGAGTCTGTACCTGTGCCATGAAATCCATGATAACAACCACTACGATTAGTAGTGATGTGCCGCCAAAATAGAACCTTACGTTCCAGGCGATCATCATGAACTCTGGGATCAGACAGATAAAGGTAATATATAGAGCGCCCGCTAAGGTCAATCTCGTCATCACTTTATCAATGTATTTCGCTGTCTGCTCACCTGGGCGGATGCCGGGTACGAACGCACCAGACTTCTTCAAGTTATCTGCTGTTTCACGCGGGTTAAATACTAACGCCGTGTAGAAGAAACAGAAGAATATAATCGCTGCTGCATAAAGCATAACGTACAGAGGCTGACCTGGGCTAAGAGCCAAAGACACATCAGTTAACCAACCGAATGTGCTGCTCTCACCGTTCTGACCAAACCATTGTGCGATTGTTCCTGGGAACAAAATAATACTTGATGCAAAAATTGCAGGTATTACACCAGCCATGTTTATCTTAAGTGGCAAGTGCGTACTTTGTGCTGCAAATACTTTACGACCTTGTTGACGCTTCGCATAGTTAACGACGATACGACGTTGACCACGCTCCATGAAAACAACGAAATAAATTACAGCAAAAGATAAAACCCCAATTAACAACAGAAGAAGTACGTGCAATTCACCTTGACGCGCTTGCTCAATTGTCTGTCCAACTGCCGATGGCAGTCCAGCCACGATACCCGAGAATATAATTATCGAGATACCGTTGCCAATTCCGCGCTCTGTAATTTGTTCACCTAACCACATCAAAAACATGGTGCCGGTTACTAAACTAACGGTAGCAAGCAGGGTAAACATGGTTTGGTCGATAACGACCAGATTGTCGACCATGTTTGGTAAACCTGTTGAAATACCAATCGCTTGGAATGTAGCTAACACAAGCGTGCCGTAGCGTGTATATTGGCTAATCTTACGACGCCCTGCTTCACCCTCTTTCTTGAGTTCAGCTAACGCTGGATGAACTACAGTTAGCAACTGGATAACAATTGACGCCGAAATATACGGCATGATACCCAGTGCTAATATAGATGCACGCTCTAGAGCACCACCAGAGAACATGTTAAACATCTCTATGATAGTGCCTTTTTGCTGTTCGAACATATTGGCAAGTACAGCTGCGTCAATACCAGGTAGCGGTACAAAAGAACCTGCTCTGAATACTAATAACGCTATTACTACGAATAGTAAACGCGACTTTAGCTCAGCCAAGCCGCTCTGAGTACTACGAAAATCTTGTCCTGGTTTCTTAGCCATCTGTACCTCGTTTCTCGAGATTATTCCTCGATTTTACCGCCTGCAGCTTCGATTGCAGCTTTAGCGCCTTTAGTCACGCGAAGACCTTTAACAGTCACAGCTTTGCTAAGTTCACCAGAAAGAACAACTTTTACAAATTCGATGTTCTTAGTGATTACGTTAGCAGCTTTAAGGCTGTTTAGATCAACAACGTCACCAGTTACTTTCGCTAGCTCAGCTAGACGAACTTCAGCAGATACTAGACTCTTACGAGAAGTAAAGCCGAATTTTGGTAAACGTTGTTTCAAAGGCATTTGACCGCCTTCAAATCCTGGACGAACACTGCCGCCAGAACGTGACTTTTGACCTTTGTGGCCACGGCCACCTGTTTTACCAAGGCCAGAACCGATACCACGACCTACGCGCTTCTTAGAAGGCTTAGAACCCGCAGCCGGTGATAGAGTATTCAAACGCATTCTGATTACTCCTCAACTTTAACCATATAGTAAACTTTGTTGATCATTCCGCGTACGCACGGAGTGTCTTCAAGTTCAACTGTATGGTTGATGCGACGAAGGCCCAAACCTTTCAAGCACAACTTGTGCTTAGGTAAACGACCGATTGAGCTTTTAGTTTGAGTTACTTTGATAGTTGCCATTGTGTTCTTACTCCGAAATAGATTCAACAGTTAGACCACGTTTAGCAGCAACCATTTCTGGTGACTTCATGCCGCTCAAACCATCAATAGTAGCGCGCACAACGTTGATCGGGTTCGTAGAACCGTATGCTTTCGCAAGTACGTTGTGTACACCAACAACTTCAAGTACTGCACGCATTGCACCACCGGCAATGATACCTGTACCTTCAGCAGCAGGCTGCATGTAAACTTTAGAGCCAGTGTGACGACCTTTCACCGCGTGGTGTAGTGTTCCGTCATTAAGTGCGATAGTAACCATGTTACGACGCGCTTTTTCCATTGCTTTTTGAATCGCTGCTGGTACTTCACGAGCTTTGCCGTAACCGAAACCAACGCGACCATTACCGTCACCAACTACTGTTAGTGCAGTAAAGCTAAAGATTCGACCGCCTTTAACCGTTTTAGAAACACGGTTAACAGCGATTAACTTTTCGTTAAAATCTGTAGCTTGAGCTTGTTGTTCTTTAGCCATCTTCCAAACCCTACCTTAGAATTTAAGACCAGCTTCGCGAGCAGAATCTGCTAGCGCCGCTACTCGGCCGTGGTATTGGAAACCAGAACGATCGAATGCAACACCAGAGATGCCTTTTTCGATAGCGCGCTCAGCAATAGCTTTACCTACAGCTTTAGCAGCGTCAACGTTACCAGTATTCTTCACTTGCTCACGGATCGCTTTTTCTACAGTAGAAGCTGCTGCGATAACCTCAGAGCCATTCGGCGCAATAACCTGTGCATACACATGACGCGGAGTACGGTGTACAACTAGGCGATTAACGCGAAGTTCTGCAATCTTACGACGTGCACGTGTAGCACGACGGATGCGAGATGCTTTCTTATCCATAGTGTTACCTTACTTCTTCTTAGCTTCTTTAGTACGCACATATTCATCTGCGTAACGAACACCTTTGCCTTTATAAGGCTCAGGCTCACGGTAAGAACGAATGTCAGCCGCTACTTGACCAACAAGCTGCTTATCACAACCAGTTAGTACAATTTCAGTTTGGCTTGGACACTCTGCTTTAACACCTTCAGGTAGAGCGTGCTCTACTGGGTGTGAGAAGCCAAGAGTTAAGTTAACAGATGCGCCTTTAACAGCAGCACGGTAACCTACACCTTTAAGAGTCAGCTTCTTCGTAAAGCCTTGTGTAACACCAACAACCATGTTGTTCACTAGTGCACGAGCAGTACCTGCTTGAGCATTAGCTTTAGCAACACCTTCCACAGGAGCGAAAGTTAAGTTGTTATCTTCCTGAGCGATAACTACAGCGTCGTTAAATACGCGAGTTAGTTCACCCTTGCCACCTTTAACAGTGACTTCTTGGCCGTTAAGCTTCACCTCTACGCCAGCTGGAATAGCGACAGGTGCTTTAGCAACACGAGACATAGTCTACTCCTTACGCTACGTAGCAGATGATCTCACCACCAAGACCTGCTTTACGAGCAGCACGGTCTGACATCAGACCCTTGGAAGTGGACACTACAGCAATACCCAAACCACCCATCACTGATGGAAGCGAGTCTTTGTTCTTATAGACACGCAGACCAGGACGTGAAACACGTTGGATTTGCTCGATTACAGGTTTAGCTTGGAAGTACTTAAGAGTAACTTCTAGCTCTGGTTTTGCTTCGCCTTCAACAGCGAAGTCAACGATATAACCTTCAGCTTTTAACAAAGTAGCAATCGCAACTTTAAGCTTTGAAGAAGGCATTTTCACAGCAACTTTATTTGCTGATTGACCGTTACGAATGCGGGTCAGCATATCCGAAATCGGATCTTGCATGCTCATAATATTTACTCCAAATGATTAAGTGGCAATTACCAGCTAGCCTTACGAAGTCCCGGAATCTCGCCTTTCATGCAAGCTTCACGAACCTTAATACGACTCAAACCGAATTTACGTAGGTAACCGTGTGGACGACCAGTTTGGTTGCAACGGTTGCGCTGACGAGATGCACTTGAATCACGTGGAAGAGATTGCAATTTAAGAACTGCATTCCAACGATCTTCTTCAGATGCGTTTACATCGCTGATGATAGCTTTTAGTGCTGAACGCTTTTCAGCGAATTTAGCAACTAGCTTTGCACGTTTTACTTCACGTGCCTTCATTGATTGTTTAGCCATAACAGTAACCCTTCACCTTATTTGCGGAATGGGAAGTTAAAGGCAGCCAGCAGAGCTCGGCCTTCCTCATCGTTTGCAGCAGACGTCGTGATAGTAATATCAAGACCGCGCACACGATCGACTTTATCGTAGTCGATTTCCGGAAAGATGATTTGCTCGCGAACGCCCATGCTAAAGTTACCGCGTCCGTCAAAAGACTTAGCGCTAACACCACGGAAATCACGTACTCGGGGTAGAGCGATGTTAATCAAACGCTCTAGAAAATCCCACATACGCTCGCCACGCAAGGTTACTTTACAACCAATTGGGTAGCCTTCACGAATTTTGAAACCAGCAACTGATTTACGCGCTTTAGTGATAAGTGGCTTTTGACCAGAAATGATCGCCATATCAGAGGCTGCGTTCTCAAGTAGTTTCTTATCGTTGATTGCTTCACCAACGCCCATGTTTAGGGTGATTTTATCAATCCTAGGGACTTGCATGACGCTTGTATAGCCGAACTCTTTGGCAAGTTCAGCGACTACAGACGACTTGTAGTAATCATGCAGTTTCGCCATAGTAGAACTCCAAATTACTTCTATTAGTTAGAAACGATTTCGTTATTAGACTTAAAGAAACGAACTTTCTTACCATCTTCAATACGGAAACCGATACGGTCTGCTTTACCAGTTGTAGCGTTAAAGATTGCAACGTTAGAAACATCAATAGCTGCTTCTTGTTCAACGATGCCACCTTGTTGACCTAGAGCCGGAACCGGCTTTTGGTGTTTCTTAACAAGGTTGATTCCTTCAACGATAACTTTACCAGTAGTTAGAACCTTAGTTACTTTACCTTTCTTGCCTTTGTCTTTACCGGCAAGAATGATTACTTCGTCATTACGACGGATTTTAGCTGCCATTTCTGGATGCTCCTTACAGAACTTCTGGAGCCAGTGAGACAATTTTCATGAATTTCGCGTTGCGAAGTTCACGAGTCACTGGACCAAAGATACGTGTACCGACTGGTTGCTCAGTTGTGTCGTTTAATAACACACAAGCATTACGGTCGAAGCGAATGACAGAACCGTCAGGGCGACGTACGCCTTTACGGGTGCGCACCACTACCGCCTTCAGAACATCACCTTTTTTTACTTTACCGCGAGGAATTGCTTCCTTCACTGTAACTTTGATGACGTCACCGATATGTGCATAACGGCGGTGTGAGCCACCCAGAACCTTAATACACATTACCTTGCGCGCGCCAGAGTTATCCGCCGCGTCAAGTGTACTTTGCATTTGGATCATGTTAGTGCTCCGCTAATTAATTAAATAGACCCTCTCGGGTCGGGCTGCCTTTTAATAAGGGCTGCGAATTGTACCACCCTTTTTTGTGATTGGGTAGACAAAAAACAGGCGGCCCCAAAAAAAATTTGGAGCCGCCATTTTCGCTATACGAATAAGTAAAAAACTAAATTAGCTTTTTGCTTTTTCGATAACTTTTTCCAAAGTCCAAGACTTAGTCTTAGACAGTGGACGACATTCACGAATTTCAACAGTATCGCCTAGGCCACACTCGTTGTTTTCGTCATGTGCATGTAGTTTAGTCGTGCGCTTTACGAACTTGCCGTAAATTGGGTGTTTCACCATACGCTCGATAGCTACAACGATAGACTTATCCATCTTGTCGCTAACTACACGGCCTTGCATAGTACGGATTTTGTCGCTCATTATGCGCCTGCCTTCTCAGTCAAAACAGTTTTCACACGTGCGATATCACGACGTACAGCTTTTAGAGTATGAGTTTGCTGTAGCTGACCAGTTGCAGCTTGCATACGCAAGTTGAACTGCTCGCGCAGTAAATTCAATAGCTCTGCGTTAAGCTCTTCAGCGCTTTTTTCGCGTAGATCTTGTGCTTTCATCACATCACCTGCTTAGTTACAAATGTTGTTTTGATTGGCAGTTTACGAGCCGCTAGGCGGAACGCTTCACGTGCCAACTCTTCAGGTACACCATCCATTTCGTACATTACTTTTCCAGGTTGGATTTGGGCTACCCAGTACTCTACGTTACCCTTACCTTTACCTTGACGAACTTCAAGTGGTTTTTCAGTGATAGGTTTGTCTGGAAAAATACGAATCCAGATTTGACCTTGACGCTTAACGTGACGCGTCATCGCACGACGTGCCGCTTCGATCTGACGAGCAGTAATACGGCCACGGCCAACTGCTTTAAGACCAAATGTACCGAAGCTTACATCAGTACCTTTAGCTAGACCGCGGTTGCGACCAGTCTGAACCTTACGGAACTTAGTACGTTTAGGTTGTAACATCAGTCGTCTCCTTATTTACGGCCTTTACGCTGCTTCTTAGGCTTGTCAGCCTTTGGCTCTACTGCGTTAGCAGCTGGCATTCCGCCTAGAATTTCACCTTTGAAAATCCAAACTTTAATGCCGATCACACCGTATTGGGTGTGAGCCGAAGAAGTTGCGTAATCGATATCAGCACGTAGTGTGTGTAGTGGCACACGGCCTTCACGGTACCATTCAGTACGCGCGATTTCAGCGCCGCCTAGACGACCGCTTACTTCAACCTTGATACCCTTCGCACCTAGGCGCATTGCATTTTGTACCGCGCGCTTCATAGCACGACGGAACATAACACGACGCTCTAGCTGAGACGCGATGCTATCAGCCACTAATTGACCATCTAGCTCAGGCTTACGTACTTCAGCGATGTTAATCTGCGCTGGTACACCTGCGATTTTAGCTACAGCTGTGCGTAGCTTCTCAACGTCTTCACCTTTCTTACCGATAACAACGCCTGGACGAGCAGTGTGAATAGTCACACGAATACTCTTAGCAGGACGCTCGATAACGATACGTGAAAGAGACGCTTTTGAAAGTTCCTTAGTTAGGAACTGACGTACCTTGAAGTCGCCGTCTAGGTTGTCAGCGAAATCTTTGGTATTAGCAAACCATGTAGCATTCCAAGGCTTAACGATGCCAAGACGAATACCATTTGGATGTACTTTCTGACCCATTGCTTACTCTCCTAGTCTCTAGCGATCAGCTACAACGATGCTGATGTGGCTTGAACGCTTCAAGATACGATCCGCACGACCTTTAGCACGAGGCATAATACGCTTCATGATAGGGCCTTCATCTACGAAGATTTTAGCGACATTTAGATCGTCAATGTCTGCACCTTCGTTGTGTTCCGCATTTGCGATTGCTGACTCAAGAACTTTCTTAATTAAAACAGCAGCTTTTTTGTTGCTGAATGTAAGTATTTCTAGAGCTTGGTCAACAGATTTACCGCGAATTTGGTCTGCAACTAAGCGAGCCTTTTGAGGCGAAATACGAGCAAAGTTATGTTTAGCTAGTGCTTCCATCATCTACTCCTTATTTCTTTTTCGCTTTCTTATCAGCAGCGTGGCCGCGATAAGTACGAGTTGGTGCAAATTCACCCAGTTTGTGACCGATCATTTCATCAGTTACAAATACTGGTACGTGCTGACGACCATTATGGACAGCGATGGTCAAACCGATCATCGTAGGGATGATCATTGAACGACGGGACCAAGTCTTAATAGGCTTTTTGTCTCCGCTTTCCACCGCTTTCTCTACCTTCTTCAGCAAGTGTAGGTCAATAAAAGGACCTTTCTTGAGAGAACGTGGCATGGCGATTCCTCTTTATAGATTATTTATTACGACGACGTACAATGTACTTGTCAGTGCGCTTGTTCTTACGAGTCTTAAAGCCTTTAGTAGGCTGACCCCAAGGAGATACTGGATGACGACCACCAGAAGTACGGCCTTCACCACCACCGTGTGGGTGGTCTACTGGGTTCATTACCACACCGCGAACGGTTGGACGAACACCACGCCAGCGGCTAGCACCAGCTTTACCTAGTTCACGAAGCATGTGCTCAGAGTTACCAACTTCACCGATCGTTGCACGACCTTCAGAAAGTACTTTGCGCATCTCGCCAGAACGTAGGCGTAGAGTTACATATGCACCGTCGCGAGCGACGATTTGTGCGTATGCACCTGCAGAACGAGCAATTTGTGCACCTTTACCAGGTTTCAATTCAACACAGTGAACTGTAGAACCTACTGGGATGTTGCGCATTGGCAGAGTGTTACCTGCTTTAATAGGCGCATCAACACCAGATTGTAATTGGTCACCCGCTTGGATGCCTTTTGGTGCAATGATGTAGCGACGCTCACCGTCTGCGTACAGAACTAGAGCAATATTTGCGCTACGGTTTGGATCGTATTCTAGACGCTCAACTTTCGCTGGGATACCGTCTTTAGTACGTTTGAAATCAATCAAACGGTAATGATGTTTATGACCACCACCGATGTGACGTACTGTGATACGACCGTTGTTGTTACGACCGCCATTTTTAGAGTTTTTCTCTAAAAGTGGAGCGTATGGCTTACCCTTATGTAGGTCAGCGTTAACAACTTTAACTACGTGACGACGACCAGGGGAAGTCGGCTTACATTTAACAATAGCCATTATGAACTACTCCTGTTATTCCGCACCGCCAACGAAGTCAAGATCCTGACCTTCTTTCAAAGTAACGTAGGCTTTTTTCACGTCTGAACGACGGCCTTCACGTTGACCTTGACGTTTGGTCTTACCCTTAAGAACAAGAGTATTTACAGACTTAACTTCAACTTCAAATAGCTTTTCTACAGCTGCTTTGATCTCTTTTTTAGTTGCATCTTTTGCTACTTTGAAAACGATAGTGTTCGCTTTCTCTGCAGCCATAGTTGCTTTTTCAGAGATATGTGGAGCACGTAGAACTTTTAGTAGACGCTCTTCAGTGATCATGCCAGCATCTCCTCAACTTGCTTAACTGCATCAGCAGTTATTAGAACCTTGTCAAATGCAATCAGACTTACTGGATCAATCGCAGCAACGTCACGAGCATCAACTTTATAAAGGTTACGAGCAGCTAAGAATAGATTTTCATCTACTTCGCCAGTTACGATTAGAACATCATTAAGCTCAAGTTCTTTAAGCTTAGCTACTAGCTCTTTAGTTTTTGGTGCTTCTACAGAGAAGTTATCAACAACGATTAAACGCTCTTGACGAACTAGCTCAGAAAGAATGCTTTTCATAGCACCGCGATACATTTTTTTGTTAACTTTTTGGCTGTGATCCTGTGGTTTCGCAGCAAAAGTAACACCACCTGTACGCCAGATTGGGCTACGAATTGTACCAGCACGCGCACGGCCAGTACCTTTTTGACGCCAAGGCTTAGCACCGCCGCCAGATACTTCAGAACGAGTTTTTTGAGCACGAGTACCTTGACGAGCACCTGCTGCAAAAGCAACAACTACTTGATGTACAAGAGCTTCGTTAAACTCACGTCCGAAGGTAGTTTCGGAAACAGTTAGCGCATCAGCACCTTTAACTATCAATTCCATTACTTACTCCTAGACGTTATGCTTTAACAGCTGGTTTTACGATCACGTTGCCACCTGTTGAGCCTGGTACTGCACCTTTAATAAGAAGCAGATTGCGCTCAGCGTCAACACGTACGATCTCAAGGTTTTGAGTCGTAACACGCTCAGCACCCATGTGACCTGCCATTTTCTTGCCTTTAAACACGCGACCTGGAGTTTGACATTGGCCAATTGAACCCGGTGCACGGTGAGACAAAGAGTTACCGTGAGTCATATCTTGAGTAGAGAAATTCCAACGCTTAATTGCGCCTTGGAAGCCTTTACCTTTAGATGTACCAGTAACGTCTACTTTTTTAATTTCATTGAAAAGTTCTACATTTAGCTCAGCGCCAATTTCAAACTCTTCTCCGTTTTCCAAACGGAATTCCCAAAGACCGCGGCCAGCTTCAACACCTGCTTTCGCAAAGTGACCTGCTTCTGACTTAGTTACACGGTTAGCTTTCTTAGCACCAGAAGTTACCTGAATTGCTGCATAGCCGTCGTTTTCAAGAGTTTTAACTTGAGCAACGCGGTTAGCTTCTACTTCAACAACTGTAACTGGGATAGAAACGCCTTCTTCGGTAAATACGCGGGTCATACCCACTTTACGTCCGACTAGACCAATCATTCTTCTAATCTCCCTTAACCTAAGCTGATTTGAACATCAACACCAGCAGCAAGGTCTAGACGCATTAGAGCATCTACAGTCTTGTCAGTTGGTTCTACGATGTCGATCAAACGCTTGTGAGTACGAATTTCGTACTGATCACGTGCGTCTTTGTTTACGTGAGGAGAGATAAGAACAGTGAAACGTTCTTTACGCGTTGGTAGTGGAATAGGACCACGAACCTGTGCACCGGTACGTTTTGCTGTTTCTACGATTTCCGCTGTTGACTGATCGATTAGTTTATAATCGAATGCTTTAAGACGGATACGAATACGTTGGTTCTGCATGAGACAGAGCTCCAATAATAAATAAATTACACAAACAATATCGCCACTCACTCCTAATAACATAGGGGAATGCCGATTGATTCATGTGAAACCGTAGCCTCCAAAATTAGGAAGCGTTGTCAGCTAAATTTGAATTAACTCTAAGGTCAATATTTTATTAACTGCGAACATAAGCTGAGTATACGTTACTAGACGCTTTCTATTTAAAGAAAGTGCTACTCCTCAGTGCTCATTGGTTCACAACTGACTTAAGCCAGTGCGCGGTATTATACAGATCACAAAACCGGATGCAAGGGATGGAGGTAAAATAATCAAAAAGGAGGGTATTTAAAGGTTTTCAGAAAAAATGGAGAGTTTGGAATCGTGAGATTGTGTAGTACTAGCAATAAAAAAGGAAGCCGAAGCTTCCTTTTTTATCAATGCGATTTATCGCAAAATCTTTAGCAATTAAGCGAAGATTTTAGCAACAACACCAGCACCAACTGTACGGCCACCTTCACGGATTGCGAAGCGTAGACCTTCATCCATCGCGATTGGAGCGATTAGTTCAACAGTCATTTGGATGTTGTCACCTGGCATTACCATTTCTACGCCTTCAGGTAGAGTGATGTCGCCTGTTACGTCAGTTGTACGGAAGTAGAACTGTGGACGGTAACCTTTGAAGAATGGAGTGTGACGTCCACCTTCGTCTTTAGACAGAACATAAACTTCTGACTCAAACTTAGTGTGCGGAGTGATTGAACCAGGAGCTGCCAATACTTGACCACGCTCAACGTCTTCACGCTTAGTACCACGTAGTAGTGCACCAACGTTCTCACCAGCACGACCTTCGTCAAGAAGCTTACGGAACATTTCAACACCAGTACAAGTAGTAGTGGTAGTTTCTTTGATACCTACGATAGCAACTTCGTCACCTACGTTTAGGATACCGCGCTCGATACGACCAGTTACAACAGTACCACGACCTTGAATTGAGAATACATCTTCAATTGGTAGTAGGAACGGTTGGTCTACTGCACGCTCTGGCTCTGGGATGTATGAATCTAGCGCTTCTGCTAGTTCAACAATCTTGTCTTCCCACTCTTTTTCGCCGTTTAGTGCGCCAAGAGCTGAACCTTGGATTACTGGTAGGTCATCACCTGGGAATTCATATTCAGAAAGAAGTTCACGAACTTCCATTTCTACTAGTTCTAGTAGTTCTTCATCATCAACCATGTCACATTTGTTCATGAATACGATGATGTAAGGGATACCAACCTGACGGCCAAGTAGGATGTGCTCACGAGTTTGAGGCATTGGGCCATCAGTCGCAGCTACTACTAGGATACCACCGTCCATTTGCGCAGCACCTGTGATCATGTTTTTAACATAATCGGCGTGTCCTGGGCAGTCTACGTGTGCGTAGTGACGTGATGGAGTATCGTACTCAACGTGTGAAGTTGCGATTGTGATACCGCGCTCACGCTCTTCTGGAGCGTTATCGATTGATGCGAAGTCTTTCGCTTCACCGCCGTACACTTTTGAAAGAGTAGTACAGATAGCAGCAGTTAGAGTTGTTTTACCGTGGTCAACGTGGCCGATAGTACCAACGTTTACGTGCGGTTTCGTACGTTCAAATTTTTCTTTAGACACGATCGTGTTCCTTTCTAGTTATGATTCGCATCGGAATAAGCTCCGAAGCGCGCCAGAATTTGCTATTTTATGCGCCAACACGCGTTAGCGCAATATTTGAACTCATTGTTCTTCCAAAAAAGAAGAAAAATGTGCCCCGTTTTTTAACCACGCTCTGCAATGATGGCATTTGCTACATTTTTCGGCACTTCAGCGTACTCACTAAACTCCATTGAGTAAGAAGCACGACCTTGTGTCGCAGAACGTAAATCAGTTGCGTAACCGAACATGACAGACAACGGAACTTGTGCACGAATTATCTTCAGGCCAGCTGTCCCCTCGTCCATACCTTCGATGATGCCACGACGACGGTTAATATCACCGACAACATCACCCATCCAGTCTTCTGGAGTAGTTACTTCAACTTTCATCATAGGCTCAAGCAAAACAGGTTGCGCTTCTAGTGCACCTGTTCTGAAAGCCATAGAGGCAGCGATTACAAACGCCATCTCACTTGAATCTACTTCATGGTATGAACCATCATATAATGTCGCTTTGATATCCAGAACCGGATAACCAGCAAGCACACCATTGTTCATCTGCTCTTCAACGCCTTTCGCGACAGAACCGATGAACTCTTTTGGTACCACACCATCTGCAATTTCATTAACGAAGACAAAACCTTCGCCAACTTCTGATGGTTCAAGTTTCAGCCATACATGACCGTATTGACCTTTACCACCATGCTCGCGGATAAATTTACCTTCCGCTTTAGCGGTTCCACGAATCGTTTCACGGTAAGCCACTTGCGGGTTACCGACGTTGCAGTTAACGCTAAACTCGCGTTTCATACGATCGACAATAATATCTAAGTGCAGTTCACCCATACCAGAAATCAGGGTTTGGCCTGTTTCTTCGTCCATATCGACACGGAACGATGGGTCTTCTGCTGCTAGTTTACCTAGTGCAATCGTCATTTTATCTTGATCAGCTTGAGAGCTAGGCTCTACAACGATCTGAATAACTGGGTCTGGGAACTCCATTCGTTCAAGAACAATTTTATGGTTCTGATCGCACAGTGTTTCACCGGTAGTGACCTCTTTTAAGCCGATAATAGCGGCGATGTCACCAGCCCGAACTTCTTTCACTTCTTCACGCTTATTCGAGTGCATTTGCACAATGCGCCCCAGACGTTCACGCTGCTTTTTAACAGAGTTATAAGCGGTTTTACCACTTTCAACAATGCCAGAATAAACTCGAATGAAAGTTAACGTACCCACAAATGGGTCGGTAGCAATTTTAAATGCTAACGCTGAAAACGGTTCTTTGTCATCGGCATGACGTTCGATTTCATTCTCATTCTCATCGATGCCTTTAATAGCAGGAACATCGACCGGAGAAGGAAGAAACTCAACCACAGCATCAAGAACGGCTTGTACACCTTTGTTTTTAAAAGCACTGCCACAAGTTGCCAGTACGATTTCGTTGTTAAGGGTACGAGTACGAAGACCTTGTTTGATTTCAGCTTCTGTTAGCTCACCTTCTTCAAGGTACTTATCCATCAACTCTTCACTTGCTTCCGCGGCAGCTTCAACAAGTTCAGTGCGGTACTCTTCCGCCATTTCTTGCATGTCAGCTGGAATGTCTTCATAAGTGAAGGTCATGCCTTGATCGGCTTCATTCCAGTTAATTGCTTTCATCTTGATAAGGTCAACAACACCTTTAAACTCATCTTCGGCACCAATGTTTAATTGGATTGGAACTGGGTTTGCACCAAGACGATCTTTAATCTGGTCTACAACACGTAGGAAGTCAGCGCCTGTACGGTCCATTTTATTAACGAAAACCATACGGGGAACACCATACTTATCAGCTTGACGCCAAACTGTTTCAGACTGAGGTTCAACACCTGAAGCACCACAGAACACAACAACAGCACCATCAAGAACACGGAGAGAACGTTCCACTTCGATAGTGAAATCTACGTGTCCAGGAGTATCGATAATATTGATGCGGTGGTCAGAGTACTGCGCTTCCATACCACGCCAAAAAGTCGTAGTTGCAGCCGATGTAATCGTGATACCACGTTCTTGTTCTTGCTCCATCCAGTCCATGGTAGCGGCACCATCGTGAACTTCGCCAATTTTGTGAGAAAGGCCAGTGTAGAACAGAATACGTTCACTTGTGGTAGTTTTGCCGGCATCTACGTGAGCAACGATACCGATATTACGGTAGCGCTCAATAGGAGTTTTACGAGCCACGATTGAATCCTCTTTACTTAGAGACTTAGGGACTATTGCTATGTCTAAATGATGACTAAAAAATCAAACCCCTAGATATAGCAATAGTTCCTAGCATATGCATAGGAACTAAAGAAGTGCTGCAGGGATCCCCGCAGCACTATAAAGGTATTACCAACGGTAATGTGCGAACGCTTTGTTAGCGTCAGCCATGCGGTGAACGTCTTCACGTTTCTTAACCGCAGTACCTTTGTTCTCAGACGCGTCTAGCATTTCAGCAGCTAGGCGTTGAGCCATAGATTTTTCACCACGCTTACGCGCAGCTTCAACCAACCAACGCATAGCAAGAGCGTTACGGCGAACCGGACGAACTTCTACAGGTACTTGGTAAGTTGAACCACCCACACGGCGAGATTTAACTTCTACCGCTGGACGAACATTTTCAAGAGCTTCTTCAAATACAGCTAAGTGATCTTTACCAGATTTCTCAGCCATAGTGTCTAGTGCAGTGTAAACAATTTTTTCTGCAGTAGATTTCTTTCCGTCAACCATAAGGATGTTGACGAATTTTGCCAGCAATTCAGATTTGAATTTAGGATCTGGTAGGATCTTACGCTGACCAATTACGCGACGACGTGGCATAGGAATTTCTCCGTTGTCTTCTTCAGGTTATCCAAAACTTTTCAGTTTTTTCAAAAATATAAATAATTAATGTTTGGCCTTACTTAACGCTTTGCTTTAAAACAGAGAAACATTAAGACTTAGGTCGTTTAACACCGTACTTAGAACGACCTTGCTTACGGTCATTTACGCCTGCACAGTCAAGTGCACCACGTACTGTGTGGTAACGCACACCTGGAAGGTCTTTAACACGACCACCACGGATTAGAACAACTGAGTGCTCTTGAAGGTTGTGACCTTCACCGCCGATGTACGAAGTCACTTCAAAACCGTTTGTCAAACGTACACGACAAACTTTACGAAGTGCTGAGTTAGGTTTTTTAGGTGTAGTTGTGTAAACACGAGTACATACACCACGTTTTTGTGGGCACGCTTCTAGTGCTGGCACGTTGCTTTTAACAACTTGCTTTGCACGAGGCTTACGTACCAACTGGTTAATAGTTGCCATTAACTAGCTCCTGATTGCTGAAAATTTGCTTTGTGAAAAATCTATCCCGAATGTACATAGTACAATTAGGGACGCAAAATTCTATTCATGGATGAGAGGTGTGTCAAGGTATTTCGGATCAAAAACGTACACTAGGATCAGAGTGTGTCGTCTATTTCTTATTCAGGCTAGGGAAGCGGATAACGATAATGTCACCGTAGCGGTTAATCCCAGGTGAGAGATTGGCTGTGTTCTACTGTTAATTCAACAAAACCAGCAAAATCAATCACCATGATTTTACTGTCATTGCTCAACATTAAACCACGGGCATTTGCGTCTTCTGCTAACACGAACTGCTTACACTTTGCCTTTGCCATTAATGAATGTGCTTTATGTGTTGGTAATGCGGCATATACTGCATCTTCCAGCAACAAAATGGCATCACCTTGGTATAAATACATGAGTACATCAGAGAGGTGTCGGTGCTGTTTAACAATATGTAACATAGTGACGCTCGTATTAGAAAGAGAGAAGTTTAGCGCAGTGATGCAGTTTATCGGCTATCTCTGCTTTGGATAATCGTTCAACAGGAAGCAACAATGGCAGATCGTTGATACCTTGTTCTAACAGAGAATCGCGACAAACAAACACATTTTCAATGTCGTACAGTTCCATCAGCTTAAATGCTGCGGCATAGTCTCTCGAGAGAATACCGTCGGTTTGCTGATTCGCCACTAACTGAGTAACCCCTTCTGCAATAAAAAATACAGAGATATCTTCACTAAAAGCCGACGTTGCCAAAAGGGCATCTAATCCTTCACGTCCTTGACTAGAGCTATGAGGATGGGTTCGAAATACAAAGGCTATATTATTCAAAACTGCACCACTCTGTCTTGAGAGATAAGCGCTTCAGCAAGGCTACCTAACCCAGCTTGAGCAAAGCCGTCGGCAAGGTTGTAATGGTCTCGATGATGTAAACTCGATTCTTCAGAACTTATTACACCACGGCGCAATGCAGCTGCAACACAGGTTTCTAAGCGAATATTGTGTTGAGAAGCTAATGCTTGCCATGCCGCAGTAAGATCAAATTCATCATTAGCAGGAACAACAAGGCTGGAGCCATTATTGACTCCTTCTTGATAAAAAAACACCAAATCGAGTTGATGTCCTTTTTCTATTAGCGCACAGGCGAATTGATAGGCATTCCTTGCTGATTGCGAACCATAAACAGCGCCATTAACCAGCAAGGTGTAGCTTAAACTCACTTTTCGCCATCCTCTGTTTTACGCTGACGAATATAGAGGTAAACGGTGTGCTTCGAAATATTAAGACGATCAGCAACACGGTTAATGGCATCTTTGATATCAAAAATACCCTTGTCGTAAAGCTCCATCACTATTTGGCGATTTTTAGTATTGTTTGAAACCGACTTATTGGCATTGATATCTTCAATAGTATGTTCAACGGTTTGATCAACCAGTTCTACTACATCGCTAGCGAAGTTAACTGAAGAAGCGGCTTCTTTTGCTTCTTCTGTCGGCATAAATGATTGTAATACTTGTGAGAAAGGCGCATCTAAATTGATGTTGATACATAGCAGACCAATAACTCGCTGATTACCATTACGGATAGCAATAGTAATAGACTTCATTAGCACACCACCTTTCGCTCGCGTGAAATAAGCGCGTGAAAAGTTACGCTCCGAGCCTTCAATATCTCTCAGCATTTTTAGTGCTAAGTCTGTAATAGGAGAACCCACTTTACGTCCAGTATTCTCACCATTGGCAATTTTTATTGCGGATGTATCCAGGCTTTCTAATGAATGGAGGACAATTTCACAAAATGGGCCAATTAATCCGGCCAAACCATCAACAACAGCCTCATAGGATTGCAAGATGATAAGATCGTGCTCACTAAAGGGCTCTACTACAATGGATTCTATCTCCATTAATGCATCTGCATGCATCACTTCTGATGTTGTCACAACTAACAGCCTCTGACTATAAATCAATAATTTGTTACAAGTTTATCAGAAAATTTGAGCATCGCATCGTTAAAGATCAACTCTGCTGTTTTTGCCTATAAAAAAAGCTCGGAAAAACCGAGCTTTTTATCCACGAGATTAATCGTTAATTCATTATTGTGTAACGGCTTCAGCCACTTCACCATTGTCGATGCCGATCAACTCAACTTCGAATACCAAGGTAGAATTGCCCGGGATAGTTGGCGTGTCTTGAGGACCGTAAGCCAACTCTGGTGGAATAACAAACTTAAACTTAGAACCTACAGGCATAAGTTGAACACCTTCCGTCCAACCAGGAATAACGCGGTTTAGAGGGAAAGTAGCCGTCTGTTCTCTATCGTACGAACTATCAAACTTAGTCCCATCGGTAAGTGTACCGACATAGTGCACTTCAACTGTGTCTGTTTCAGCGGGTTTATCGCCTTCAGCAGGTGTTAATACTTGATACAACAAACCAGAGTCTGTCTTAACCACACCTTCTTGCTTTTCAAATTCAGCACGGAAGTCTTCACCAGCTTTAATTGTAAGCGCTTGTTTCTCTTTTGCTTGTTCTTCTATTTTTGCTGCTACTCGTTCATCCAAAGAGGCCAACGTTGCTTTGATTTCTTCTTCAGTTAGCGCCGCTTTTTCAGAAAATGCGTCTTCGATACCTTTCAGTACCATTTCTTTTTCTAGTACAACGCCAATTTCAGCTGGCTGCACTAAACTGCTCTCTAAATAGTTCGCAAATGAAATACCGATAGCGTAAGCCGCTTTATCATCATCGGTTTTGAACACCATTGCACTTTCTGCTTGTTCTACTTTTGCTGCTTCTTCTACTTTTGGGGCTTCTTCTTTCTGACAACCTACTGCAAGCATAACGGTTGCTGCTAGTAGAGACACTTTAAAAAAAGGTTTCATTTACTTCTCCAATATAATGGCGCTGCCATTTTTTGTTTTACACCACTTAAATTAACACTATGTGTGCAAATAGTCTGTTGTATCAATATACTAGGAATATACCCTAAGACACAAACCGGAATCGTTAATTGAGATGCGTATATTCTCTCACATTATAATTACTAGCTTTGTCATCACTTTGTTAACTGGTTGTCTTTATTCCAACAATGATGATCAACGCTGGGAAATTGAGCCAAAAGGAACCACAAGCTTTGCGTTAAGCCGCGATGCCCGGTTTGCTTTGCTTTATTCTAAAGAGCACCAATTAGTTCTCTGGGACCTACTACAAAACGAAGAGCTGGCTGCATTAGGAAAACAAGATCCTGAAGGAAATACCGTTTCACATATTCGTATTTCTGACAATAAACAGTTTGCGGTTACAGCAACTCAATTAAATTTCGCAGTTTGGGACCTGTCATGGGCACAAGCCGAAGGACTTTGGTCAATTTCAGATGGCTTAATTCGCGATATAGATATTGCCAGTAATGGAGAGCAAGTATTACTCGGTTTATCTAATGGTAAAGCTATCTACGTGAACTTAGTCACCGGACGCCGCTTAGAGTTCCTTGCCCACAGAGAAAAAGTCAATACCGTGGCAATATCGTCTAATGGTCGGTTCGCGTTAACAGGAGGTAATGATTACAACGCCTACTTCTGGGATACAAAAACAGGCCAAGCCCGCTATATATTTAAGCACAATGCAAGGATAAATCGGGTGGCGCTGCATCGAGATGGCAAGTTTGCTTTTACCTCTGATGGCGCAAAAGACAGTTTTATTTGGGATCTAAAAACCGGAAAGAAGATCACTGAACTTAAATCGTTTTCACGTCAGTTAGTCTTCTCAACCGCTCGTTTTTCAACAGATGGCAACTATCTAGTCACTGGCTCGCCAGCAGGTAGGGTCATGCTTTGGGATACTAAAACCGGAGAAAGTCTCGATGGCTGGGAAGTTGAACCATTAAAAGATACTCGTCCTCCTCGCGCAGTCGTGTATGATGCCGCTTTTGATCATCAAAATAGAGTGATATCTGCAACATCAGCGGGTATTGCCCAAGCATGGAAAATAGAATAATGACCGAATTATCCAAATCACAACTCATGAGCCGAATGGACGATCTTGAATGCAAGCTTGCTTTTCAAGAGCAAGTGATCGATGAACTCAATGAAGCATTAAGCCAACAACAGTTGCTTATTTCCAAAATGCAGCAGCAGATGAAATATGTCGCTGGCAAGGTGAAAAATATGGACACATCCAACCTTGCAGACGCATCAGAAGAGACGCCTCCTCCTCACTATTAATCAGCCTAACAAGAGTTAGGCTCGTAAGCTTAACGTTTTGCCATCAATTGAACATGGGGTTTTATGCTTCAAAAGCTAGCATGCGTTGTTCTACTCATCGACAAATATCTTCACGTCCAGTTGACCACTCACATCCACACTTGCTCGGTACATACCTAAACTGTTCATGGCATTATGTATATTACCTTGTGCATCAAGGGCAATTAATCCACCTTCCCCTCCCATCAACTTAAGATCCCCTTGGATCACCACTTCACTGGCGGTGTATACATCTTCGCCCAAATAACGCATTCGTGCTGCGACATCACTAGCGACGGTTTTTCTAATAAAATACTCACCCATACCCGTTGTTGAAATCGCGACATTATTATTTTCCGCAAACGTGCCACAACCAATAATTGCAGAGTCACCAACTCGGCCATATTTCTTATTGGTGATGCCACCAGTACTTGTGGCAGCAGCTAAGTTACCTTGTTTATCTAATGCTACAGCGCCAACGGTACCGTACTTATTATCATCAGGATAACGAGATTCAGAAAGGGCAAACATCCCTTTCTTCTTCATTGATTGAAGTTGTTCATAACGTCGCTCGGTAAAAAAGTAATCTTGTTCGACATAATCATGGCTATGCTCAAACGCAAATTGCTCCGCGCCCTCACCCGAAAGAAAAACATGCTCACTGTTATTCATAACATCTTTCGCAAGAACAATGGGGTTTTTAATATGACGAACAGCAGAGACCGCTCCTGCCATCATCTCTCTCCCATGCATGATCGACGCATCCATCTCGACCATTTCATTGTGTGTCAGTACCGACCCTTTGCCTGCATTAAACAGAGGACTGTCTTCTAACACTTTTACTGCGGCAACGACCGCATCAGCCGCGTCATGTCCCTGCTGCAATAATGTATGGCCTGCAAGTACCGAATTTTTAAGAACCTGACGCAGCTCTTCATCCAGTTCTTTCGTCAACTTTTCTTTTAATATGGTGCCAGCACCGCCATGAATAGCGATGGAGAATGGTGAATTAGACATGATTATTCAGGACTAAGCCTGTCTCCTTGATGAAGATTCTAAGTAAACAGAAAGAAAAAAGCCTTCCAACAGGAAGGCTCTTTTGGCAATTAATGTGAGCAGCCACAACCGCCGTTACCGCCGCCACCGCAGCAGCCGTCTTCTTTTCCTTTGCCTTCGCCATGGCCTTCACCACCACAGCAACCGCCTTCATGATCGTGACCATGACCGCCACAACCACCTTCTTTATGAATGTGACCATGCTCAATTTCTTCTTCTGTTGCAGCGCGTGTCGCAATAACTTCAACATCAAAAGTTAATGTTTGACCCGCTAGCATATGGTTACCATCAACCACCACTTCATCGCCATCGACTTCTGTCACTTCAACAGGAATTGGGCCTTGGTCTGTATCAGCTAGAAAACGCATACCCACTTCAATTTCATCAACGCCTTGGAATACATCTGCTGGAACACGTTGAATAAGCGCGTCATTATGTTCACCATAAGCATCATCAGGAGAGATAGTTGCTGAGAACTTATCGCCAGCCACTTTTCCTTCAAGTTGGTTTTCTAGACCTGTGATTAGGTTATTATAACCATGAAGATAATCTAGTGGAGCTTCATTAGTTGCTTGATCAACGACAACACCATCTTCAAGCTTTACTTGGTATGCAAGGCTTACTACTACATTCTTTTCAATATTCATTTTTGCTCCAAAAGAGATCTAAGCTTGGCTTGAGGTTCAGTAAACCAAGAAAACTATTTTATCTCGAAAACCGAGTTGACATTATTATGGGGATCATTTGCTGAAACTCAATTACTCTGGCTTAAAAATGCCAATTAAATCCTGCTCCGCATGTTCAGATTCTTGAACTGTGCTAGGTTTTCTCTTATCTGTATGACCACACTCTACACACTCAACTAACTCAATATTGTTCTCAACCCACCAGCGTAAGGTATCCTGAGCAGCACACTTAGGGCATGCCGCGCCCGCTATAAATCTTTTTTTTATGTTCACGCTATCTTTCCTTTAACCACATCTCTGTTTATTCAGACTCAATCACTTCCAATGATTATTGGACTGATTATCACTTTCCATATCCCGACCAAATACTTCTTCTAACTCTTTTCTTGTCTCTTTTGAACGCTGAGCAAGATTTTTTTCGTCCATATGCAGTGGTAACAACTCTTCTAACATAGTTGTATCGAGCTTATTAAAAAACGTTTCTGCTCTTTTTGCCTGATAGGGGTGCATGCCTAGCTCCACTAAAAGTTGCCTTCCTAGATCCAGAGCACTTAAAAAGGTCTCCCGTGAATAGTTGGGCACACCATTATTAAGCAGTTGGTATGCTTCTACTCGGCTTCTTGCTCGAGCAAGAATTTTTAAATGAGGGAAATGTTGATGGCATATATTGACTATTTCCAATATTTCATCGGGGTTATCTGTGCAAGCAACCAGTGCTTCTGCTTTCTCTGCACCTGCCGCCCTTAACAGATCAAGCTTACTGGCATCACCATAAAATACTTTATAGCCATATTTTCTTAATAGTTGAACTTGGCTAGGGTCACTTTCTAATACCGTAATACGAATTTTATTGGCATACATTAAACGGCCAATAACCTGACCGAAACGACCAAAACCGGCAATGATAACTCTAGGATTACGATTAATAACATCACTGCCACTCGCATCATTAGAACTGTTAATGGTGGCTGTAAACCATTTTTCCTGTGCTATCAGTAATAACGGGGTTGTGACCATGGATAGACTCACCACAACCAGCAGAAAAGCACTTAATTCTGCATCTAATATATTTTCCGCTTGTGCTGCCGTGAACAGTACAAAAGCAAACTCTCCCCCTTGGCTCAATATAGCGGCCATACGACTTCTCGCTTTTGCTCGAATCGAAAATAGGCGAGCCAGTACATACAAGACCATACTTTTAACCGCGACCAATGCAATGACGGCAGTAATCACTTCCAGAGGATGCAGAGCAAGAAGCCCTAAGTTAACTGCCATACCGACAGCAATAAAAAAGAGCCCTAGGAGCAAGCCTTTAAATGGCTCTATCGACACTTCTAACTCGTGTCGGTATTCACTTTCGGCAAGCAATACACCCGCCAAAAATGTGCCTAATGCCATAGATAACCCGAGTTTCTGCATAAAGACGGCGATACCAATAACCAGTAATAGAGCCGCAACAGTAAACAGCTCTCGAACGCCACTCATCACAACATAACGAAACAGAGGCCGAAGTAAAAAATGACCGCCAATCAGCAGCACAATTATAGAGACTATAGTGGTAATAGAATCGAACCAGTCACCTTCTCCACCAGCCCCTGCCAATAAAGGTAAGATCGCTAGCATAGGAATAACGGCGATATCTTGAAACAGCAATACAGCAAAACCTGACTGGCCAGTTTCACTGCCCGCTAACCCCTGCTCTTCTATTACTCTTAATGCTATGGCCGTAGAAGAGAGCGCTAGCCCCATACCCACTACCAAGCTACTTTGCCAGCTAACAGAGAAGAGCAAACATACACCACTAATGATGGCTGTGGTTATTAATACTTGTGCCCCACCCAGCCCTAATATGGGGTTACGCATCTGCCACAGTTTTTTAGGGTTTAACTCCAATCCAATTAAGAACAGCAACAACACCACACCAAACTCAGAAAAGTGCAGTATGGCATCCACATCATCAATTAAACCAAAGCCCCACGGGCCTATAGCCACACCTGCTAATAAATAGCCAAGTACAGAACCTAATCCCATTCTCTGCGCAAGAGGAACCGCAACCACCGCCGCGGAGAGAAAAACAACGCTACTGGTTAAAAAATCATTCGCTAGCGCCATTAATAACCTCTCCTTGCTGAGCATACGGGTTTTGTAACCATAAACGATAACTCTCTGCGTGCTGGTAGCGTTCAATATCAGAAATATTCCGTGCCCAATGCAGTACTAATGGTTCTATCCATGTCATCCGACACAAAGAGGCCGTCAATTCAAAAGGCTGTAAGATCTCTTCCATCGGATATTTGTTATAGCCAGATGCGGCAAACGCTTTTTCCGCCCCTCCGGTCGTGATAACCGAACGCCAATATTTGCCTTTTAATTGGCTACTATCACCAAAGGCAAAGCCTTTACCTAATACTCTATCTATCCACTCTTTTAATAGCGCGGGACAAGAATACATAAAGAGTGGATGTTGAAATACAATAATGTCATGGGAAAGAAGCAGTTGATGCTCTCGCTGAACATTAATAAAAAAGTCTGGATATTCAGCATATAAATCATGAACAGTGACGTGTTCGAGATCTTGTACCTTTTTCAGCATCACACTATTAGCTTTAGATGAATCGAGTTCAGGATGAACAAAAATCAGTAAAATGCGTGGTGGAGATGTAACCGGCTTATTCATTCTTTAACTTATCTCCCTGTATTGTTCTATCAATCAAGCGACTCATTGGGGCTAAACACGCTATTTTAATTCATTGTTGTTATGATTATGTAACACTCATCATATCTTATAAGCTTCACTAACCTCAAGGAGACTATACTGGCGGCTCTTTGTTGTACAAAATTCGTTAATAATCGACTTTTACTGTTATAACGCCTAATATTCCCGCGTTAAATTCAATTCTCTCAAAAAAGATTTCTATGATTACGTTCTCAGATATTCAGTTACTGCGTGGTGGAAAGCCACTACTAGACCAAACATCAGCCACCATTCACCCCGGTGATAAAGTGGGTTTAGTGGGAAAAAATGGCTGTGGAAAGTCTACCTTATTCGCATTAATGAAAAACGAACTATCCATTGATGCTGGTACGTTTAAACAGCCTTCACACTGGGAACTGGCTTGGGTTGCACAAGAAACCCCAGCACTTGAAAGAGAAGCGTTAGATTATGTTGTCGATGGTGACAGAGAGTACCGCCGGTTAGAAGCAGAACTTGAACAAGCAGAAATTGCCGACAACGGCACTTTAGTCGCCGAGATTCACGGAAAAATTGAAACCATTGGCGGCTATAGCATTCAAGCTAGAGCTGCGGAGCTACTTAATGGTTTAGGTTTTAGTCAGCAGCAGATGAACTGGAATTTAACCCAGTTCTCCGGTGGCTGGAGAATGCGACTAAACCTTGCACAAGCTCTACTATGCCGTTCTGATCTGCTGCTTCTCGATGAACCAACCAACCACTTAGATCTAGATGCCGTTATGTGGCTTGAGCGCTGGCTACAAAATTATCCGGGTACGCTTATCTTGATCTCTCACGACCGAGATTTTCTCGATCCTATTGTTTCTCGAATTGTTCATATAGAAAATCAAAAAATGAATGAGTACACAGGCAACTACTCATCCTTTGAAAACCAACGTGCGCAAAAGCTGATATTACAACAAGCCATGTATCAAAAGCAGCAAAAGCAGATGACGCACATGCAAAGCTATATTGATCGTTTCCGCTATAAGGCGTCTAAAGCGCGCCAAGCTCAAAGCCGTATTAAAGCGCTTGAGAAGATGGAAAAGGTATTGCCAGCTCAGTTTGATAACCCATTTAGCTTTGAATTTAGAGAGCCGTCCGCGTTACCTAATCCAATTTTAATGATGGACGAGGTTTATGCCGGCTATGGCGATAACCTGATATTAGAGAAGATTCGACTCAATCTCGTTCCCGGCAGCCGTATCGGCTTACTTGGTCGAAATGGTGCCGGTAAATCTACCTTAATAAAGTTACTGTCTGGCGAGTTAAACGCCAAAGGTGGTGAACTCACCTATTCTCAAGGGGTGAAAATTGGCTATTTTGCTCAGCACCAGTTAGAAACCTTGCATCCAGAAGAAACGCCTTTGCAGCATATGATGCAAATTGCCCCTCAAAAAACGGAGCAAGAGTTACGTAATTACCTTGGTAGCTTTGGTTTTGTTGGTGATAAAGCCTTGGATAAAGTCGCTCCTTTTTCCGGTGGCGAAAAAGCTCGCTTAGTATTGGCACTCATTGTGTGGCAGAAGCCCAACTTACTACTGCTTGATGAACCGACCAACCACTTAGATTTAGATATGCGTCAAGCGCTTACGATGGCACTGCAGACCTTTGAAGGCGCGATGGTTATCGTCAGTCACGACAGGTATTTATTAAGAGCGACTACGGATGATCTCTATCTTGTTCATGATCGTCAAGTTGCGCCATTTGATGGTGACTTACAGGATTACTATAAATGGCTAACAGATCAAAATAAGGCTGAGAAACGAGAAGCTCAGCCAAACGTCAGTACAAAAGAGAACAGCAACAGCGCCGCAGCAAAAAAAGAACAGAAGAGACGTGAAGCTGAGTTAAGAAAACAGACCGCACCATTACGCAAGAAACTGCAACAACTAGAAAAAAAGATGGATAAGCTCTCTGCAGCGTTATCCTCTTCTGAGCAAGAATTATCCGACCCGTCACTGTACCAAGATGAAAATAAAGCTAAACTTAATCAGGTACTGGCGCTTCAAGCTTCTTCAAAATCAGAACTTGAAGAAGTAGAAATGGAATGGATGGATGTTCAGGAAAGCCTAGAGCAGATGGAATAGGATATAAACAATTAATGACAAAACCCGCTTCTTTCTCACTGACTATAGAACGTCTATGGCAATTTAGTTTGCAGTATTACAGTGTCAAAGGAGTTAAAGAAGCGTGTTTATCACTACAGAATAAGCATCACGGTAACGTCAATTTGCTGCTTTCCCTTAAATGGTTAGATGAACAAGGCTTCACCTTTAAACAAACTGACTGGCAAACAGTGCAACACTGCCTGCACAGCACCGAAAACTTACTTCAGCAATATCGTGAAATGCGTAAAAAAGCCAAAGCGTATCTTCCTAGCTCTCTATATCGTGAATCGCTAGAATTTGAACTACTGCTAGAGAAACAGCAGCAATCAGATCTCGTCGATTGCATCAATGAACTTAATATTTATGCCATCAACACCAATGACAGCAGCTCTCTTTCTCTTACGCACGATTACTGTCAGCAACTTAATGCGGAATATCTCTACTCCGCTTTCACTCGGGTTGACTGATCTTTTTTATTTCTCCATCAACAGTGTGTCTCTGTTTTCGGTTGATAAACTACCAAATAAACACCACACACAATGCCGTTAGCGTCCCCATACATTGATTAAACCTTCTCATCGACTTTTCACCTGATAACCAGCGGCCAATAAGCGTTCCGAAGCCAACCCAAATCGAAGAGGTATGCAGTTGAGTTACCCAAAAAATAACCGCGATACATAGGATAGACCACCAATAATTTGCTCCTGTAAGGGAGAATGATCCGATGGCAGTGACCATCATCATCCACGCTTTTGGATTCAAATATTGAAAGAGCGCGGCTTGTAGACATGACATGGGCTTTGCTTGTATTGAGTCATCACTCGTTTTGCTATCCGCCATAGCAATTTTCCACGCAAGATAAAGTAAGTAAGCACTTCCTAGCCATTTCATTATCTCTTGTATGACAGGGTAAGTTTGGAACACCACTCCCAGACCAGAAGCCAGTAATATCACCATGCTCATGAGGCCTAAGCCAATACCAACAAAATGAGGAATGGTCTTTTTATAGCCAAAATTCGCACCAGAAGCCGTTAACATGACGTTATTGGGCCCTGGAGTTCCTGTCATCACAATGGCGAATAGGGCCACTGAGATAAAAAATTGCCATTCCATAAAGAGTTCTCCCTGAAAATTAAATTGTACCGATACAATTTACAAATATTTATTGATTTTTCTACATTACAGTTACAAAATGACCTTAACAATTGCCTAAATAAAGATCAAAGGATTTATTGTCACCATGACAATCATAGATATCACTCTTGTTGATAACGAGTCTTCGCCAAAATATAAGCAGATAGCCGATGCCATCGCCGACAAGATAGAGTCTGGCCAACTGACATCAAATGATAAGTTACCAACTCACCGCGCATTAGCAGATAGTATTGGCGTTACGGTAGGAACGGTGACAAGAGCTTATGCCGAGATAGAGCGTAGAGGTTTGGTTGAAGCACGAGTCGGCGCAGGAACATTTGTTGTTGATAAGCAGAAAGTCTATTGGGCATTTGACCAACAAGATGACAATGGCGAGTGCAATTTCGGATTTAATATCCCACCATTGCTTGATCGTAGTGACATGATCAAAAATGCTTTAGATGCAGTGACCAGTTCGCCACAAGCACTTAACCAGTTTATGTTGTACCAAAAACCGACCGGGATCGACTCCCATCGAGAGATAATTGCAGGCTGGCTAACGAGTAATGGTCTCAATATGAATAGCCAACAGATGCTCTTTACCTCTGGTGCTCAGCATGGGGTACAAATGGTGCTTGATGCCTTTACCAGAGCAGGTGACACCATACTAGTGGAAAAGCTGACCTACCCCGGACTCATTAGCTTAGCTCGACAAAAGCAGCTTTCTATCAAAGGCGTAGAAATGGATCAGGAGGGCATAACGCCGCAAGCCTTAGACTCAGCCTGCCGACAAAACCAAGCACGATTTATTTACCTTACTCCTACGCTGCAAAATCCGACTACCGCAATAATGTCTCTAGAACGACGAAAAGCGATTCTCGATGTATGCAAAAAACACAATTTAATCGTTCTCGAAGATGACGTTAACGGGCTATTGCCAATTGATAGACCCCCTGCTTTAGTTAATTTAGATCCGGAGCAAGTTATTCATATCGGAGCCGTCTCTAAATGTTTGGCTCCCGGTTTGAGAGTAGGATATTTGCACGCGCCAGCAAAACTCTACCAGCCATTAAGTATTGCATTACAAAACCACAGCTGGATGGTTAGTCCATTACTGACAGCACTTACTTGTGAGCTTGTTCAATCAAAACAGTATGATTTAATCGTCAATGAAATTCGCAAAGAGATGGCAGAGCGACTCGCATTAGCTCTTGAATACTTAAGCGAGTTTTCTCCGCGTTTTCAAACCAGTTGTTATCATATGTGGCTAACTTTACCAGAACAGTGGCGACTGACGGACTTTGTCACTCAAGCTAAACGCTGTGGGGTGATCGTAAAATCAGCAGAACTGTTCACTCCCCCTGCCGCTGCCATCGTTCCAGCAGTTCGGCTTGCGCTAAGTTCTCCAATAAATCAGCAGCAAATGAAAATAGGTCTTGTTAAACTACAAGAATTATTACAATCGCCACCGATTAGTGACTTCGATTTATGAGCCAATTTAACCCAGTTATCGGCCTGAGCAACCCTCATATACAGACGATATTGCCAAGATTTATTCGAAAAAAACCACTTTTTCAAGCTAAGTGGCAAAGTATAGAGACCGACGATGGTGACTTTTTAGATCTAGCGTGGAGCGAAGATTGGCAAAGCCAGCAAGCAAAGGATAAGCCTATTTTTGTTCTTTTCCATGGCTTAGAGGGTAGCTTTCATAGCCCTTACGCTAACGGCCTAATGAATGCATTTGCACAGTCTGGCTGGTTGTCGGTCATGATGCATTTCCGTGGCTGTAGCGGCAGGCCTAATAGGTTAGCAAGAGCTTACCACTCCGGAGAAGTTGAAGATGCGCGTTTTTTTCTCACTCATCTCAATACCCTATTCCCTCACCAGATTAAAGTAGCTACAGGCATTTCACTGGGCGGAAATATGTTGGTGAACTATCTCGCCAAATATCAGCATCAGCCCCTGCTTTCCGCGGCGACTGTCGTCTCTGCACCACTCGATCTAGCAGCATGCTCACAACGAATTGAACAGGGGTTCTCCAAGGTATATCGAAATTACCTACTCAGTTCGTTGAAAGCAAACGCCATTCAAAAACAGCACAAACTGCATCACGCCATTGGCATTACCACAAAAAACATCCAAGCAATAAAAACCTTGTATGATTTCGATGATAAACTTACTGCACCACTGCATGGTTTTAGCGATGCTAATGACTATTATCAACGCTGTTCTGGTATCAAGGAGCTCAACAATACGGCGATCCCCTTACAGGTAATTCACGCAAAAGACGACCCATTTATGACCGAGAAGGTCATTCCTGACTTCAAATTAAACAGTAATATTCATTACCGATTATGTCAGCATGGTGGTCATGTTGGATTTATGACCGGCACAATTAACAAACCAAGCTTTTGGTTGGAAGATTACCTGCCATACTATTATCAGCATTACTTACAAGAAGAGAGATCATGATTGTTCCATGGCAACAAATAGCTCCTGAAACATTGGAAAACTTAATCAAAGAGTTCGTCTTAAGAGAAGGAACGGACTACGGTACTGAAGAAGCGACGTTGGAAGATAAAATTCAGCAAGTACATCTTTTACTACAACAAGGTGAAGCCGTTGTGCTTTTCTCTGAACTTCACGAAAGTGTGGATATAAAACTAAAGCGTGAACTATGATTGTTTATTGTTCGACTTTAATGCCATAGACTAAAATAGAATCAGATCTTCATAACGACAAGGAATGTCATGTCAGCAAAACACCCAATTATCGCAGTAACAGGTTCTTCAGGAGCTGGTACTACAACCACATCTGAAGCTTTTCGTAAGATGTTCAGTATGATGGATATCAAACCAGCTTGGGTTGAAGGTGACAGCTTTCATCGCTTTACACGACCAGAAATGGATATAGAGATCCGCAAAGCCAGAGAGCAAGGTAAACACATCAGTTACTTTGGGGCTGAGGCGAATGACTTTCCAGCCTTAGAGAAATTTTTCAGAAAGTATGGTGACGAAGGTGTCGGTCAGGTTAGGCGCTATTTACACTCATTTGATGAGGCGGTCCCTTACAATCAAATGCCAGGCACCTTTACTCCATGGCAAGATCTACCAGAAAAGAGCAACGTATTGTTTTATGAAGGCCTACATGGGGGAGTGGTCGATGGTGACATTAACGTTTCTCAGCATGTTGATCTGCTCATCGGTATGGTGCCCATAGTTAACTTAGAATGGATTCAAAAATTTGTCCGAGACACTCGTGATAGAGGTCATTCACGCGAAGCCGTTACCGATTCCATCGTTCGCTCAATGGATGATTACTTAAATTACATCACACCTCAATTTTCCCGTACCCATATCAACTTTCAGCGCGTACCGACCGTTGATACCTCAAACCCATTAAACGCGAAAGGTATCCCTAGTCTTGATGAGAGTTTTGTGGTGATTCGATTGCGTGGAATGAAAAATGTCGACTTTCCATACCTGCTAGCAATGATTGATGGCTCATTTATGTCAAGGCATAACACCTTAGTTATCCCCGGAGGAAAGATGAGCTTTGCAATGGAACTAATCATTAGACCGATATTGCAACAGCTAATTGAAACCGGCAAAATCGGTTAATTATTGTACAAACTTTTAGTTTACTTTTAATACCGTGATCATGTGCACATTTTTGCGTAACATATCACAAATTCAGGGCGATCAAAATCAAGAAATCGTCTGCAAAAAAGGATACTATTCTTAACCGATAGATAAAGAAGTAGCTTGCAGCTTCGAATAATTAAACCTATGCTAACCGCAAAGTTTATTGACGAGGCAGCAAAGGAACGCTGCTGAACAGACCCTGCATAAAATAGTGAGATAATTATGGTTCTAGGTAAACCTCAAACCGATCCAACTTTAGAATGGTTTCTTTCACACTGTCATATTCATAAATATCCATCCAAAAGTACGCTGATTCACGCTGGTGAAAAAGCGGAAACTTTATATTACATAGTGAAAGGCTCCGTAGCTGTGCTTATCAAGGATGAAGAAGGAAAGGAGATGATTCTTTCTTACCTAAATCAAGGTGACTTCATCGGTGAACTAAGCTTATTTGCAGAAGAGCAAGATCGTACCGCTTGGGTACGTGCGAAATCCCCTTGCGAAGTTGCGGAAATTTCTTTTAAGAAATTCCGTCAGCTGATCCAAGTAAACCCAGACATTTTAATGCGTCTTTCTGCTCAAATGGCTAACCGTCTTCAGGTTACAAGCCAAAAAGTAGGTGACCTTGCATTCCTAGATGTAACAGGACGTATTGCGCAAACACTTTTAAACCTTGCCAAGCAACCTGATGCAATGACCCATCCAGACGGCATGCAAATTAAGATCACTCGTCAAGAGATTGGTCAAATTGTTGGCTGTTCTCGTGAAACAGTAGGTCGAATCCTGAAGATGCTAGAAGAGCAAAACCTAATTTCTGCGCATGGTAAAACTATTGTGGTTTACGGCACGCGCTAGATATTAATAATCTAAGCACAACACCAAAAACGCAGCATTATTGCTGCGTTTTTTTATGGCATCTCTTTCTCTCTGTATCCATCACAAATTTCTTTTCCATTTTTAATCACCAATCTAGATCCCTGCGAATAGATAGTTAGCAGCCAAAGCCTAACAGTAAACTCATTTTAGCTGATCTATTTGCAGTAACAATCTTCCCAGCATAAACCAGATACGACAGTCTAGACAGATTTAAAAACCATACAGGCTATTGATTTATAAAAATAATTACCTTTAGATCGACCATCAAATAACTTTATAATCAAATTATTTGATAATCAACAAACCTCATTTTTAGCAAAAAAGTAAACCATTATTCATAACAACGCAGCTGAGAAATCAGTATTCCCCGCATAAAAAAACCGAAGCCAAAGCTTCGGTTTTTTGTTCACAATATTACTGTCAGCGGTAAACCGCTATCAATAACTCTTGGCTTACATCATGCCTGGCATGCCGCCCATACCACCCATGCCGCCCATATCAGGCATTGCTGGAGCATCTTTAGCTGGCATATCAGAAACCATAGCTTCAGTCGTAATCATTAGACCTGCTACCGATGCAGCAAACTGAAGTGCACTACGAGTTACTTTTGTTGGGTCAAGGATACCCATTGCAATCATATCGCCGTATTCACCTGTTGCAGCGTTATAACCGTCGCTACCTTCACGTGCTTTAACATTGTTTGCAACTACTGACTCTTCGTCACCTGCGTTAGCAACGATTTGACGTAGTGGCGCTTCCATTGCACGTAGAGCAACGCGAATACCTACGTTTTGCTCTTCGTTTGCACCTTCAAGGCCAACAACTTTAGACGCTGCGCGGATAAGTGCAACACCACCACCGGCAACAACACCTTCTTCTACTGCTGCACGAGTTGCGTGTAGAGCATCTTCAACGCGATCTTTCTTCTCTTTCATCTCAACTTCAGTCGCAGCGCCTACTTTGATAACCGCAACACCACCAGCAAGTTTTGCAACACGCTCTTGTAGTTTTTCTTTATCGTAGTCAGATGTCGCTTCTTCAACTTGTTGACGAATTTGAGCAACACGGCCGTTGATCATCTCTTCTTCACCAAGACCATCAATGATAGTTGTGTTCTCTTTAGTGATTGTCACACGCTTAGCTTGACCTAGATCTTCAAGCGTTACTTTTTCAAGCTCAAGACCAATCTCTTCAGAGATAACCGTACCAGAAGTTAGTACCGCGATATCTTGTAGCATTGCTTTACGACGGTCACCAAAACCAGGGGCTTTAACAGCCGCTGCTTTCACGATGCCACGCATGTTGTTCACCACCAATGTAGCTAGAGCTTCACCTTCAACATCTTCGGCAATAATTAGAAGAGGACGAGACGCTTTTGCCACTGCTTCCAGAGTAGGAAGAAGTTCACGAATGTTAGAAACTTTCTTATCAATAAGTAGAATAAATGGGCTTTCAAGTTCTACCGCACCAGCTTCTTGATTAGTGATGAAGTATGGCGATAGGTAACCACGGTCAAACTGCATACCTTCAACAACGTCTAGTTCATCATGAAGAGCTTGGCCTTCTTCAACAGTGATAACACCGTCACGACCTACTTTTTCCATCGCTTCTGCAATGATGTTACCCACAGTCTCATCAGAGTTAGCAGAGATAGTACCTACTTGAGCAATAGCTTTAGTATCAGTACAAGGAACAGATAGTGTTTTAAGCTCTTCAACAGCAGCGATTACCGCTTTGTCGATACCGCGCTTAAGATCCATTGGGTTCATGCCCGCTGCAACGGCTTTAAGGCCTTCAGCAATAATGGATTGTGCAAGTACTGTTGCAGTCGTTGTTCCGTCACCAGCAGCATCATTAGCTTGTGAAGCAACTTCTTTAACCATTTGTGCACCCATGTTTTGAAACTTGTCTTCAAGTTCAATTTCACGAGCAACAGAAACACCATCTTTAGTAATGGTTGGAGCACCAAATGATTTATCTAGAACAACATTACGTCCTTTAGGACCTAGCGTTACTTTTACAGCATCGGCAAGAACATTAACGCCTTCAAGCATTTTTACTCGTGCGTCATTACCAAATTTTACATCTTTAGCAGCCATTTTGATTTCCTTTCCTAAAATCTATTTTTACTTTAATTTGTCGTTTAAGAGTGAATGTCTTAACGCTTACTTCTATTCAACGATAGCCATGATGTCATTTTCAGACATAACAAGAACTTCTTTACCATCAATCTTTTCAGTTTTCGTACCGTAACCTTCAGCAAAGATAACTACGTCACCCACTTTAACGTCTAGTGGCATAACAGAGCCGTTTTCTAGAATACGACCTTTGCCAACAGCAACTACCGTACCGCGAGTGGATTTTTCAGCTGCAGAGCCAGTTAACACGATGCCACCAGCAGATTTAGATTCAACTTCTTGGCGCTCAACGATTACACGGTCATGTAAAGGACGAATATTCATCTGTATTCTCTCCTGATATTGTTTATTTAATGAAAGTGCTGATTAATCAGCTTGTGACAGAGATGTGGGGGCGCAAATATATTTACCAAGGGCAGAGCCGCTTTTTTTTTGTGAAAGGAATCTCCTTTTTTGCCTTATCTTATCGATTGACTGCATTGCCTAAGTAAAAGCAGTGGTTCAGAATAAAAACATCTCTATCAGGCGAAGATAAATATGGCTTGTAATATCTGTAATGGTAATCATTGGTTCTGGCAAAAAATAGGCCGCTGCAAGCGATGTATGGATCAGCTCACTACTCTGTCGGTATTATGTTGGGTGGTGTGGTGGTTTACCTGCAAAGAGAACCCTAGTAGCGTGGAATCTATAGCTCTAATCTTTGCGGGTTTCGCTTTTAATGGTTTGTTGTTTTTGCATTTGTGGTTCCGTTTCGTCATCTTTCCGATGCGAAAACGAAATAAGAAGTGAGCCATTAACGGCTCACTTCTGTCGGTGCTTAATAAATAGATTTCTCTACTTCGCCAAGCTCAACGCTTCATTCATCACATGGTAAATGTAATTTTGTTCGATGACACCTTGGAATAAATAGGCTTGCGGGCCTCGAGCAAAAATTGCAACATCTTCACCAGAGTGAGTTTCAGATGACAACTTAATTAAAGATTGCTGCTTGTAATCCAATTGAGTCACCTGCTGCTGAGTCAAATCTGTACGAGCTCCATCCACTGCACCGGGTCCGTTTCCATAGGTTAACGTAGTGTATTTTTTACCTTGCTTATCGACACTGTACTTACCTTTAGACTTAGATAATCCCAAAATATTGTTACCACGCTGAGAATAACCGTTCATAACTAAAGTGTGAGCATGGTCTGCCGTAGCAATGATTAAGGTATCATCTAAGTTAGTGTTCTCTAGTGCCACTTTAATTGCGTCATCAAAAGCAATGGTATCCGCAAGTGCTCGCTTAGCGTTACCGTCATGGTGAGCATGATCAATCCTTCCGGCTTCCACCATCAACACATAACCTTCTTTATTCTTTGATAAGATCTCAATAGCTTTTGCGGTCATTTCAGCTAGAGAAGGTTCACCGTCACGTCGATCTTCTTCGTACTTCATATGACTACTTTCAAACAGACCCAATACGCGAGAGGTATCGCTACCTAATTGGTCAAACTGAGCTTTGTTGTAGACATACTGGCCTTCCGGATAACGAGACTGCCAATCAGCAATAAGGTTTTTGCCATCTTTACGTTTGCCCTTTTTACCTTCAGGATCAATCATATCGTTTGGAATGAACTCGCGTCGTCCTCCGCCCAATGCAACCTGAATGCCATCACCCTTATCAAACTGGATAAACTGGCTGGCAATATCTTGGCAGCCCTGATTTTTAGCAATATTTGGCACATCATGTTCCCAGTTACGATCAGCGCTATGAGCGTAGGTAACCGCAGGAGTAGCATGAGTTAATCTTGCCGTAGAAACAACACCCACAGACATTCCGCGCTCGGCGGCCATTTCCCATGCGCTGGTCGCTTCATTACCTAATGCCGTGTTACAGAAGCCACGTTGAACATTATCATTCACATTCAGCGTACCCGCTTTAGTTTTTACACCAGTCACCATTGCAGAGGCTGTACCAGCAGAGTCAGGAATCTGCATATCCGTATTGTAGGTTTTCACCAAAGCGGCATGAGGGAGGCTTTCCATAGACAAATTATACTCTTCACCCATCATCCCTCGACGTTGACCTTCAAAGATACGCGCCGCCGTTATGGTGCCGACACTTAAACCATCGCCAATAAACAGAATGACATTCTTAGCAGGTTTATCGATGGCTTTTGTCGCTTTGGCTTTTTCAATATCGCTCTCGGCTTGGCTATACCAAGCATCATTTTTTTGCGGTACTTCAACAGAATGGCTGCTACCTGTACCACTATTACTGCATGCAGATAGTGACAATACAATGCCACCCATAACAAGGGACAAATGACTTCCTTTCACTGATATTCTCCAAATTAATTATGTTGTTATGAACAGCAGAGAGACTAGATGGGGAATGATGAATTTAAATATCAGTTTCATTAAAGTTCGTTGAATAATTTATGAAGCAGAGATGACGAGAAAGAAATTGAAACGGTAAAGTCACAGATAGGCCAGAAAGAAAAAAGCCCCTAAACCAATATTGGTTAGGGGCCTTCTTAGATTCATCTAAGAAAAAGCAGTGGTACTAATTAAGACCGCCTTCCTTAGAAAATGTTCCCAAAAAGATCATCAAATTTTAATAAAATTTAAGCATTTACTAATGTACTTAAAAATCAATTAATTACGCAACACTTGAACGAGCAATTAAACGATCCGATAGTTCGATCTCCACCGCCACTTCATCGCATGCGTGGATCCTTGGGCACTGTTCACAATCTTTTAGTACTTTTTCTGGTAACAAACTCTTTGATGTCGCAATAAAGTTCTGGCGAATGAAAAACTCTGGCGTTCGCGTTAATACAAACACTTTTTCGATCGCCATCTGCTTGGCTTTTTCAATCACATATTGAACGATGGTCGCACCGTGATCGTGCCATCCTGCTTCAATACTCAATGAGCGTATCTCAGCCAAACCCGAATCATACACGTACAAGGATGCACAACCGATAACCGTACCCTGATGTTCTAGAACCGCGAACGAACCAATGCTTCTATTTAGTTCACTACGAGAGATGGGTAAATTCTCACCAATACTTGCACCGTAAGTCACCATGCTCTCTAGTACATCAATATCCGTTAAACGTGCGCCCCTTACTTTAACACCGGAGGTATCGCGCTTACTTAATCGTTGCTGAGCCTGAGATACCGCATATTGAACTTGTTTTGGTGATACCCCGCCCAAGGCAGAACGTTTCTCAAGACAAGACTCAATGGTTAAAATGCTATAAACATCTTGTTCGATGCTAGCAGAAAATGCTTGTAACTCTTCAAGAGTCAGCTCTTCTAATGCACAACCTTTCTCTATCGCTCCAACTACCGCCACTCCAACAATATGGTGCGCTTCACGGAATGGAATGCCTTTCGCGACAAGGTAATCTGCTAATTCGGTAGCATTGGCATAGCCTTGTTTAGCCGCTTCCAAGGTACGCTCTTTATTAACATTCAAACCTTCAAAGCAGAGTACCGCCATTTCAATGCAGTCGTTCCATGTATCTAGTGCATCAAATAAGCCTTCTTTATCCTCTTGCATATCTTTGTTATACGCTAAAGGTAACGCTTTAACCGTCATCATCATCGCTGACATTGCACCGTATACTCGACCACATTTACCACGGATCAACTCAAGTGCATCAGGGTTTTTCTTTTGTGGCATCAGAGATGAACCTGATGTCACCGTATCTGCCAGCTCAATAAAGTTGGACTCACCTGAGTTATAAAAAATCATATCTTCAGCCAGACGAGACAAGTGCAACATAGAAATTGAAGCAATGGACATTAACTCCATGACATGGTCGCGATCCGATACAGAATCTAAACTGTTACGGGTTGCTCGGTGAAAGCCCAAATCTTTAGCCAGCTCTTCACGATCCATTGGATATGCGGTTCCCGCTAATGCACCTGAACCCAAAGGACAGGTATCAAGACGATGAATAGCATCACCTAAACGAGAGTGGTCACGTTCAAACATCTCGACATAGGCTAAACACCAGTGAGCAAAAGTCACGGGTTGAGCGCGTTGCAAATGCGTATATCCGGGCAGTACTGTATCTTGATGCATTGCCGCCACTTCAACCAAGTGGTTTTGTAATCGGTCTAACGCAATAAGAAGTTGTTGCCCCTGTTGACGACACCAAAGTTTTAAATCTGTGGCGACTTGGTCATTACGAGAACGGCCAGTATGGAGCTTTTTACCTAAGTCCCCTACTTTTCCAATTAGCTTCTGTTCAACCCAGCTATGAATATCTTCGGCATCCGACTGTAAAATCTGACGAGGATCTTGCTGCACTTCACCATGAAGTTCATTAAGCGCAGACTCTAATGTCTGCTGCTCTTGCTCAGACAGTACATTGACTGACAATAATGCTTTTGACCACGCAATCGAGCCAACAATGTCTTGCTCAGCCAATCGGTAATCAAAGCGCAATGAATCATTGAATTCTTTAAACCGAGTATCTGCTGCTTGGGTAAATCTTCCGCCCCATAATGCCATTGTTTATCTCCTGCTCGCTTTCCGCGTGTTCTTTAATTATGTCTTTTATCTGATAGACGCCGTGCCTATAGGCACGGCGGCCAATACTGAATGGTTACTTTTGAGTGTTTAGAGTACGAATTCGACTAGCTAACGAGTAAAGACGGATAAATCCAGCGGCATGACTTTGGTCATACACATCATCTTCACCAAATGTTGCAAAACGCTCACAGTATAAACTGTTATTAGAACGTTTTTGAGTCGCTGTTGCATGACCTTTATAAAGCTTAATCACCACCTCACCGTTAACATCTTGCGCCAGTTCTTCTGTTGCAGCAAGAATAGACTTACACAAAGGCGTAAACCAACGGCCATCATAAATTAGGTGTGCGGCTTTGATTCCAAGTTCTTCACGGAACTCATAAGAGCTTTTATCCAAAACAAGCTGCTCTACAGAACGCAACGCTTCCATCATTATGGTGCCACCGGGAGTTTCGTAACAACCACGAGATTTCATCCCTACTAGACGGTTTTCAACGATATCAATACGACCAATACCGTGTTTCGCACCTTTTTCATTTAGGTACATTAAAGTGTTGTATGGTGTCATTGCTTCACCATCCACTTCTACAATTTCACCTTTCTCTACTTTAATAGAGACATACTCCGCTTCATTTGGCGCTTGCTCAGGACTGTTTGTCCATGCCCAACAATCGTCATTAGGAGCATTCCATGTCTCTTCAAGTACGCCACCCTCAGTGGAGATGTGCCAAGCATTGGCATCACGCGAATAAATTTTAGTTAAAGAAGCAGAACAAGGAATATTACGCTCAGCCAGATAGTCTAAACACTCTTCACGGCTGACTAAGTCCCACTCACGCCAAGGAGCAATAACATGCAAATCAGGGGCAAGCGCTGCGAAAGCACTCTCAAAACGTACCTGATCATTTCCTTTACCTGTACAACCATGAGCTAGCGCATCTGCATTCACTTTACGAGCACATTCCACTTGCGCTTTGGCAATAATTGGACGCGCCATAGAGGTACCAAGAAGGTATTTACCTTCGTACACGGCACCGGTTTTCAATGATGGGTAGATATAATCCGCCACCATCTGCTCTTTTAAATCCGCGATATACACTTCAGATGCACCAGAAGCGATAGCTTTCTCTTCGACACCTTCAAGTTCTTCATCACCTTGGCCAACATCGGCAACAAAAGCGACAACTTCACAATCATAATTCTCTTTAAGCCACGGAATGATTACTGATGTATCTAGACCGCCGGAATAGGCTACGACTACTTTATTTACTTTAACTTGACTCATTTTTCTCTCCTAATCCCGTTACTGCACTGGCGGTCAGTTACTCGGGTTATAAATCCATTTATCTATTTAATATCCAATTTGCTTATACAAATCTGTTTACTGAGGTAAGAACTGGGTACCAATGCTCTTACCTGAAAATAATTCGGTTAATTTTTCAGGGTAGCGCCATGTTGCCACTTCAATCGGCCTACCTAGTTCATTGGCCGCCTGTAAAGCAGCCTGAACTTTCACTATCATGCCGTCTGTAATCACTTTCCCTTGAATCAAGCTATCTGCTTCGCTTTGGCTTAAGTTAGCAAGTAAGTGGCCTTTTCCATCCAATACACCGCTAACATCAGATAGCAGCACTAACTCTGCATCCAAAGAGCCAGCAACGGCTACCGCTGCTTGATCGGCATTTACGTTCATCATCTGGCCCTTATCAGTCAAACCGATAGAGCTGATGATAGGCACTGAACCTAGGTTCAAAATAGCCTGAACCATGGCAGAATTTCCGGGTGTTGCTTTACCCACTGCACCGAGCTCTTCATCAAGTTGCTCAACCTTACATAGGCCGCCGTCAGCTAGGCATAAACCAACCGCGTTCAAACCGTTTTTTATCGCTTCGCCTTGTAATAACTTATTGGCGGTTCCTGCCAGCGCTCCCGCGATTTCTGGAATTTGCTCATAAGGTGTAACACGTAGGCCATTTTTCTTTACGGTATCCAGTTGTAGCTTCTTCATCAGCTCATCAACCAAATATCCACCACCATGTACAATCACTAGGTCGCGCTCGGCTTGTCGTTGGTACTCTTTAATGGCGTGAAAAAGCTTTCCAAGGGTGTCCGTGCTCGAAAGTGCAGCGCCGCCCAACTTAATCACTAATGGTTTTAGTTTTTTGGTCATTTTCATTCTCACAAAAGTGAAGTAAGCGGCATAAAGCCGTTACGAAGGTTTAAACACTGCATCGCATGACTCGATGCACCCTTTAAAAGATTGTCTATTGCTGATACTACGATGATGTGCTCACCTTGGACCTTCCAGCCGATGTCGCAATAAGGTGTGTTCTCTACATCTTGTATCGCAGGTAATTGTTGATATTTCACCCGAACAGCAGGTTGATTCTTATAGGCTTTATCGAAAGCATTATTAACGTCAGCTTCCGACACCCCATTGGCCAACTTCATTGTAATCGTGGCCAAAATGCCTCTTTTGAAATTACCAAGGTGGGGAGTAAATATGACATCACAACCAAGGTGATTGGCTATCTCAGGTTGATGACGATGGGTAAACAGTCCGTATGGTTGTAAACTCACTTCGCAAAAACTGTTTACCATGCTGGCTTTACGGCCTGCGCCTGACACGCCACTAACTGCATTGATGACAGGCCACTGGTTTAGATCGAGAAAATTCATTTCAACAAGTGGTTTGATGGCCAGTTGGGACGCAGTGGGATAGCAACCGGCAACAGCGATAAGATCAGACTGCTTGATCTGCTCTTCATTCCACTCAGCTAATCCATAAACCGCTTTATCCAACAAATCTGAATGTTTATGCTCAAAACCGTAATAGTCTTGATAAAAATCACTGTGATTCACACGATAGGCACCCGATAGATCAAATACCTGACACCCTTCCGCCAAGAAGACCGGGGCAAGATCATGGCTCACTTCATGTGCAGTAGCTAAGAAAACCACATCAGACGATTTAGCAACAGAATGAACATCAGTAAGTGCTTTGACAGGCATATCCACAACGCCAGCAAGCTTATTGTGTAAGCTCCCGACAGATTTATCTGCGTCTATACTATTGGCGGAAACATACAAACCTGTTAGCTTGAGCTCAGGGTGTTTTGTTACTAAAAGAGCGAGTTCTGCTCCTGTATAACCGCTAGCGCCGATAATTGTGGTTTTTAACATCTCATAACACTCATAAAATTAGAAAAATAAGCAAAGTCTAAAATGACTATTAATACCTAAAAAGTATCATTATCCGGTTTTTTATTCATAAATAATGATTTAATATGCTTTGTATCGTCTTATCGGTTATCTGTCAATAGGGGAAGTGAAGATAATATGAAAATACCTAAGTTTACTGATGTCTATAGAGGGCTCATTTCTACCTCATCAATTAGCTCTACAGACCCTAGCTGGGATGAAGGAAACAGCAAAGTTATCGAACTTTTAGCCAATTGGCTTAAGGACTTAGATTTCGATGTTGAAGTAGAAAAGGTGGCAAAAGGCAAATTTAACTTACTTGCTAAACGAGGAAGCGGTGATGGCGGGCTACTTTTAGCAGGCCATACTGACACTGTTCCATTTGATCAAGGACGTTGGAATTTTGATCCTCATGCTCTCACCGAATCAAATAACCGCTTTTATGGGTTAGGCACTGCAGATATGAAGGGCTTTTTTGCTTTTATTATTGAAGCTGTAAAAAAAGTGGATTGGAAAACGCAAACAAAACCTGTTTATATTCTTGCCACCTGTGATGAGGAGACCACCATGCTAGGTGCTCGTCATTTTACAGAGCAGACAACAATACAACCGGACTACTGCATTATTGGTGAGCCAACTAGCTTGGTACCAATTCGCGGACATAAAGGGCACGTCGCCAATGCGATTCGGGTAACAGGCAAATCAGGCCACTCCTCAGATCCTTCCCTTGGCGTCAATGCTATTGAGATCATGCATGAGATACTGTTTTCGTTAATGCAGCTTAGAGATAAGCTAGTGAAAGAGTACCATCATCCAGGGTTTGCTATTCCATCCCCCACTCTTAATCTTGGTCATATTCATGGCGGAGATAGCGCTAACCGCATCTGTGGCTGTTGTGAACTTCATTATGATGTTCGACCGTTACCGGGAATTAGCCTAGATGGTTTGGATAATATGTTACGAGGTGCGTTAAAAGAGTTAGAAAGCAAATGGCCAGATAGAATCACCATTACTCCGCTTCATGAGCCTATTCCCGGCTATGAGTGCTCAGACAGCCCATTAATAACCGGAATGGAGAACATATGCGGAGTTGACTCAGAAACCGTCAACTACTGTACGGAAGCTCCATTTTTACAGCAGCTCTGTCCCACTCTTGTTCTCGGTCCTGGCTCAATAGATCAAGCCCACCAGCCTGATGAGTTTTTAGCTTTTGAGTATATTGAACCAACAACCAATATCCTCGCAAAAGCGATTAGGCAGTACTGTTTTTAACCTTGATCATCTGAAACTGTAATAATATCACTGCTTTTCTCCATATCTCACAAGTGATTCTGAAATTTTATTTCAGAATCACTTTATGAAAACGATTAACAAATGACCATAATCAAATAAAGTGAATTAAAACCATTATGAGATGCGCTTTATTTGACTCAGTAGGCAGAAATTAGCTAGATTGTTTAGATATCAAGGACAAGACACTGTAATTTAATTACCAGGCAGGAATAGAATGAACGAACAATACTCTGCTTTAAAAGGCAATGTGCGTATGTTGGGCCAACTACTTGGCACAACCATTAAAAATGCACATGGCGATGAGATGCTGCAACAAGTTGAGCGTATTCGCCAACTCTCTAAGTCAGCAGAACGCGATAATGACACCCAAGCACGAGATGCTTTAATCAAAGAGATTTCAGCATTAACAGACGAACAGCTAAACCCTGTTGCCCGTGCGTTTAATCAGTTCCTCAACCTAACTAATATCGCTGAGCAATATCACACCATTTCAAGACATTGCGACGCCAATGTTTGTGAACCAGACGCGATCAACTCGCTGTTTTCTAAGCTGACTGAAAATAAAATCAGCAAACTGGATGCCGCCCAGTCAATAAAAGATCTGAATATTGAACTGGTACTGACTGCTCATCCGACGGAAATTGCCCGTCGTACCATGATCAATAAGCTGGTGAAGATAAATCGCTGTTTATCTCAATTGGAGCTTACTGATCTATCCAGTAAAGAGCGTCGTAATAATGAACGTCGTTTAGAACAGTTGATTGCTCAATCTTGGCATTCAGATGATATGAGAAAGCAACGCCCTTCTCCATTAGATGAAGCTAAATGGGGTTTTGCCGTGGTAGAAAACTCACTATGGCAAGCGGTGCCTGACTTTCTAAGAGAGTTAAACCACAAAGTCACTGAATATTTAGGTGAAGGACTCCCTATTGATGCGCGTCCGGTGCACTTTTCATCATGGATGGGAGGCGATCGCGACGGTAACCCGTTTGTAACCCACACCATCACTCACGAAGTATTGCATTTATCTCGTTGGAAAGCGGCGGATCTCTACCTTAATGACATTCAAGAGTTAGTCAGTGAACTGTCGATGATCGACTGCACCGATGAACTGCGTGAACTTGCTGGTGATGCTCACGAACCTTATAGAGCAATTTTAAAAGAGATTCGAACTCAGCTAATCGACACACTAGAAGTGTTAGATGCCAAGATCAACGGCACTGAAGTTCCAAACAAAGCGATTATTACTCACATAGATCAGCTTTGGGTTCCTCTCTACGCGTGTTACCAATCGCTACATCAGTGCGGAATGGGCGTCATTGCTGATGGCTCACTGTTAGATACACTTCGCAGAGTTAAAGCATTTGGCATCCACCTTGTTCGCTTAGATATTCGACAAGAAAGTACTCGCCACTCAGACGTATTATCAGAGCTCACTCGATACTTGGGTATTGGCGACTACAACCAGTGGAGCGAGAACGACAAGATATCCTTCCTTGTTAATGAACTAAGCTCAAAACGTCCACTTTTACCTCGTGACTGGCAGCCTTCAGAACCGGTTCAGGAGGTTTTGGACACCTGTAGGACGATTGCAGGTCAATCTCGCGATGCATTTGGTTCATATGTCATATCCATGGCAAAAACAGCCTCTGATGTATTAGCGGTCCATCTGCTATTACGAGAGTCTGGTTGTCAGTTCCGCATGGATGTTTGCCCACTGTTTGAAACCTTAGATGATCTCAATCACTCAGAAACCGTGATTAAGCAGCTACTCAGTATCGATTGGTATCGTGGCTTTATTCAGGGTCATCAAATGGTGATGATTGGTTACTCTGACTCAGCTAAAGACGCCGGCGTTATGTCTGCTGGTTGGGCGCAGTACAGTGCGATGGACGCATTAGTTGAAGTGTGCGAACAAGAAGGTATTGAACTCACTCTTTTCCACGGCCGTGGAGGAACAATAGGTCGAGGAGGTGCGCCAGCACATGCCGCACTACTGTCTCAACCACCGAAGAGCTTAAAAGGTGGCCTTCGCGTTACTGAGCAAGGAGAAATGATTCGCTTCAAACTTGGTTTACCTGATGTCGCCGTAAATAGCTTTAACCTCTACGCCAGTGCAATACTTGAAGCAAATTTACTACCACCACCTCAGCCAAAGCAGGAATGGCGTGACCTGATGGACGTGCTGTCAGAAGTCTCTTGTGAGTCATACCGAAAAGTAGTACGAGGAGAACCGGACTTTGTTCCTTACTTCCGAGCAACCACCCCGGAGCAAGAACTCGGCAAACTACCACTTGGCTCTCGTCCATCAAAACGAAACCCAAATGGTGGGGTAGAGAGCTTAAGAGCGATTCCATGGATCTTCTCTTGGAGTCAAAACCGCTTAGTTCTGCCAGCTTGGCTTGGTGCCGGTGAATCCATTCAGTACTCTATCGATAAAGGGCATCAAAACCTATTGGAAGAGATGTGTCGTGAATGGCCATTTTTCTCTACCCGCTTAGGTATGCTAGAGATGGTTTACTCGAAATCCAATATTGAGATTTCTCGTTATTATGATCAGAGATTAACTGACAAGTCATTGTGGCGCTTAGGCGATCAATTAAGAGCGCAGCTACAAAGTGATATTAAAACGGTATTGAATGTCGAGAACAACGAGAACTTAATGCAAAGTAACCCTTGGGGACTTGAGTCTATTCGCCTTCGTAATATCTATGTACTGCCGATGAACATTCTGCAAGCAGAGCTATTATATAGAACTCGTCAAACAGAGAACCCATCACCGGAACTCGAAGAAGCACTAATGGTAACCATTGCAGGCATTGCCGCTGGCATGCGTAATACCGGTTAAGCTGAATCGATAACCGTTAAACGGGCAAAGCTAAATAATCTGTTTTTTAGCTTTGCCCTCTCCAACAATACCCACCAGTGTGACTCGATAAATAGACGTTCACAGTGGCAACTCTTGCCTTATTCAAAACAGAAATTTCTCTTATTGAGAGGTTTGTCAGCTTTTCAAGCAAAATGCGCTCACCGAATATTCCTTGGTGCATATTTAATGGTATGCTTATGCCCCTCTGTGCCGCCATATATACTATACTAAATTCATAAAGGCACAGATTAGAAAGAGATTCACTCTTTCAATTCCTAGGTGATTAACGGCAAATGTGAAGGTGATATGACCATTCAAGTTAATTTGAGTGGACTAGTTTAAACTGCAATTATATTCGTGACATAGAAGCACAAACGCAGTTAAACAATAAATTTACAATTTACTTTTTAATTGGATTTAAGACATGTCATTACCACACGTAATCTTAACCGTTCTAAGCACTCGTGATGCTACCGGATACGACATAACAAAAGAGTTTTCATATAGCATCGGATACTTCTGGCGAGCAAGCCACCAGCAAGTATATAGAGAGCTAAATAAAATGGCTCAAAATGCACTCGTCACATGTGTACTTCAACCTCAAGAAGGAAAACCAGATCGTAAGGTTTATTCCATTACTGATGAAGGTCGAAAAGCATTAGGCGAATGGTTTGAGCAGCCAACAATTCAACCCACTGTTCGAGATGAGTTTAGTGCTAAATTAATGGCTTGTGCTATTGAACCAAGCGCGACATTCGAAGAACAAGTATCAGCATTGATTGAAGAATCAAAGCAGTTAATCAAGCACTATAACGAGATTGAAGCTGAGCAATATGCAAACCCTGCTAGCTTAGATAAGTCTGCTCGTTTGGAAAGATTAACACTTCGTCGTAACCTATTTATGCGTGAAGCATGGGTGAGTTGGGCGGAAGAGGTTCAAGCTGAACTTAAAAGCATGAGCTAAAAAGCATGAACTAATGCGGTTCTACTAGCAATCAAGGCTCATAAGTCATGCTTACGAGCCTTGATTACTCTTTTTCACAATAAGCTAAAACCATCATTGTTCGAATAATGGGTAGCTTACCCTACTATTATACGGTCGGTCTTACCCCAAGGGTATGACATAATGCGTAAGTCATCTCAGCTCGATTCAAAGTATAAAAGTGGAAATCTTTTACCCCTTCCCGGCTCAAAATTCTTACCATATCTATCGCCTGACTAGCCCCCAACAATTGACGAGTGGTAGGATCTTCATCTAAGCCTTCAAACTGTTGTGCCATCCATCCCGGAATTTTTACATTGTTCATTTTGGCAAAGCGCGAAGCTTGCTGAAAATTCGATACTGGCAAAATACCCGGTACTATTTCAACATCAATTCCTGCCGAGACGCAGCGATCACGAAATCTTAGGTAACTTTCAACATCAAAGAAAAACTGCGTGATAGCACGATTCGCTCCGGCATCCACTTTACGCTTTAAATTAAGTAAATCTGATTGCGCACTTTTCGCTTCTGGGTGCACCTCTGGAAAAGCAGCCACTGAAATATCAAAATCGTGTTGCTCTTTAAGTAACTCAACCAAATTAGACGCATACATTTCTGGAACACCACCACCAGCCGGAATATCACCACGTAGTGCAACAATGTTTTTAATCCCATTTTGCCAATAGTCATTCGCAATGGTAATCAACTCATCACGACTCGCATCAATACAGGTTAAATGCGGTGCGGCAACAAGACCTGTCTGGTCTTTGATCTCTTTTATGATGGAGTGTGTTCTGTCTCGTTCACCAGAATTTGCACCATAAGTAACCGAAACAAATTTAGGCTGTAATTTTTTAAGGCGATGAACTGAGTTCCACAGCGTCTCTTCCATCTTTTCGCTGCTTGGCGGAAAAAATTCAAACGAGACATTAATATCACCTAACTCAGCAATATTTTGATTTAATGCATCTAGGTGGCTGGCGTGTGTATAACTCATGGCTTGCTCCCTGCCCTTAAAATAAGAAATTCGCTAATTTCATTCGACGTTTAGACGTCCATATGTCTGTAGAATGAATTGAATTGTGATCAATGTCAACATGTAAATAACAACAAATCGACAGATTGAGGCGACCAGCCTTTCAAAAAAGAAATGCTGGCCTCAGATGTTAGACATCCATATTGATTAAAATAAACTCGACAAGCGATTAATATCCGATTGAATAGCACCAGCGGTTACTGCTCGTCCTGCTCCTGGCCCTCGAATGACTAAAGGGTTGTCTTTATACCAGTGACTCTCAATAGCAAAAATATTGTCACATGGCAGCAAGTTGGCAAGGGCGTGATCTCGATTAAGGGCTTCAATGCCAACAGATGCTTGACCATTCTTCTCCAGCCTAGCCACATAACGCAGCACTTTATCTTCACGCTGCGCTTTGGCTAACCGTTTAGCCAAAATATCACTCAATAGCTCACTCTGGTCAAAAAACTCATCAATAGTCAGATCGTTCAGCTCTTCAGGAACCAAGCTTTCAACTTTGACATTCTCAGGTTCAATACTTAACCCTGACTCTCTGGTTAAAATAACCAACTTCCTCATCACATCAGAGCCATCCAGATCCGTTCGAGGGTCAGGTTCAGTTAAGCCTTGTTGCCACGCTAATTCCATTAACTCATGAAACGCTATCGAACCATCAAACTGCTGAAATAACCAAGAGAGTGTCCCAGAGAAAATACCCGACAGAGCAACGATATTGTCTCCACTTTCACGCAAATCCCGCACGGTATGATTTACCGGTAATCCTGCACCTACCGTAGCATTATATAACCAGTGGCGACCTGTTTTTTGAAAGGCATTCTGAGTTTTATAATAAAACTCGCTAGAAGAAGAGCCTGCTACTTTATTAGCAGAAATCAGGTGTAATCCTTTTTCTGCAATATCTGGATACTTATGAGCAATCTGATGACTTGCCGTCACATCAAGAACAATCACTTCATCATACTCTTGCTGATGCGAGAGCTTCTCTATCCAATCATGCCCATCATGTTCTATTGCCTCGTCTTGGTACTGATTAAGTGCGGCATGAACATCAAGTCCTTCTAGGTTCATAAAGTAGCGCTGACTAGTGACAACCGCGATCAAATCAAAACTCATACCGCGACGTTTTTCCAGCTCTTCTTTCTGCTTAGCAAACAACTCTAACCAGCTAGAACCTATATTACCTTTGCCACACAACACTAAGCCGACTCTCTTCTGTGCTTGGAAAAGCTGTCGATGGATCCCTTGCACCAATTGAGAGCTGTCGACCTTTCTCAATACAGCCACCACACTTAATCCTGATTCGGCTTGGCAAATAAATTCCACCGGACAATTTTTAAGTTGCTGATAAAAACCGTGACTGTGAATCGGGTTACCCGTTACGCCAGCACCCACTGCCCCGACCATGCTGTAGCCTTCTCTTAGACGAATCTCTCCCTCTATTGCCGCGTCTTGAAGAAACGCCAATGCACCACCTACAAGCTCGGAGGTATAGGCTAGCAATATCTCCCCTTGATCAGGCTGAATATCAAACGCTAAAGGTTGCAGTTGTGCTCTCTGTAAGCTGCTTAAGATCTCGCCCTGCGCTCGATCAAAGTCGTGCGCATGACCAATATTAAGTTCAATCAATAACACTTCGTCTAATGACGTGATGATTTTTGCGCCACGGCCAGAGGCAAGTACACGTTCGATTCTTGTTGAGCCTGCTTCAGGTTGATAGCTGCATCTTAGGTCAAGATCCATAGCGCTCTGTGCCACAGGTTGTAATGTCCGGCTATGCAATACAGGAGCCGCAAGCCGAGCAAGTTCACTCGCTTCATCTAACCTTAACAAAGGCAACAAACAGGCATCTTTCACTTTACGCGGATCAGCACTGTACACACCGGCGACATCACTCCAAATCGTCACTCTGCAAACATCAGCAAGTGCACCGATAATGGTGGCGGAATAATCCGAACCGTTTCGTCCCAACAGTACCGTTTCGCCTGACGCGCTCTGCGCCATAAAACCAGTAATAACCAACTTATGATGAGAATGCTGTGCTAACGTCTCAACCAGCAAAGGTCTAGAGCGTTTTCTATCCACTTCAGGTTGCGTGCCTTTTTCTGCACGCAGAAACAGCCTTGAGTCCAACGCGATAGCAGGTTGTTGCTTCTGGTTAAGCAGTGCAGTTAACAGTCGAGCTGACCATATTTCACCATGACCAAGAACATTCGCGACTTGTCCGTCCGACAGTGGTGCCATAAGTTCACCAATCGCAGAGACTTCGCTATTTAATTGTTGTAAAAGAGGCACGCAATCATCCATTAACTCCTCAATCAATTGCGATTGAAACTGCCGCAAGTCCATCAACAACTCATGGGCTAATCGGCCATCTTTATTAAGGGCAGCTAACCACTCTAATAGTTTATTGGTGGTGTCTCCCGCTGCAGACACCACGATTAAATCCTCTTCCGTTGAGTACTCTGATAGTAAAGTCACAACGCGTCGGTAACATTCGGGATCCGCTAGACTACTGCCACCAAACTTGTGCAACTGACGTACTTGGCTCATCTAAGCTTCTCCCTCAACTACAGCGAATGCATGCTGTAAATCGGCAATAAGATCTTGGCTATCTTCAAGGCCGATAGATAATCTCAACAGTTGCTGGGAAATTCCCGCCTCTTGTAACGCTTGCTCTCCCATTGCTCGGTGGGTCATTGAAGCTGGGTGACAAATCAAGCTTTCGACACCGCCCAACGACTCTGCAAGAGAGAATAGTGTCAACTCATTAACAAAAGTTTTTAACTGATCGTCTGTACCGGAATACTCAAAGCTCAGCATGGAACCAAAGCCACTCTGCTGTTTTTTCGCAATATCATGGCCCGGATGATCTGGCAGACTAGGATGGTATATTTTTGCGACTTGTTTTTGAGTTTGCAAAAATTCCAGCACCTTTTGAGCGCCCTCTTCATGAAGCCTCATTCTGGCACCAAGAGTTCGTATTCCCCTTAGTGTCATGTAACTGTCGAATGGAGTCCCCGTCGCACCTATGCAGTTTCCCCACCACGCGAGCTCTTCAGCATGTTGTTCACTTTTCGTGATCACGACACCACCAATAACATCGGAGTGGCCATTGATATACTTGGTCGTTGAGTGAACAACAAAGTCAGCGCCTAGTTCTAATGGCTTTTGGTATATCGGTGTCAAAAAGGTATTGTCCACTGCCACTAGCGCTCCAACCTTACGCGCTTTTTCACATATTTCTGCAATATCAACAACCCGAACCAGTGGATTAGACGGCGTCTCTAATAAAATTAATTTAGGCGATTTTTCTAATGCAGCATCAAGCTGTGTACTATCTGATTGATCGATAAACTCAACGTTAAAATCCCCTTTATTCGCTCGTGTATTGAACAACCTATGCGTACCACCATAGCAATCATGTGGTGCAACGATGAGATCATTTGGCCCTAAGTAAGCGGACACAAGCAAGTTTAGAGCAGATGTTCCGCAGTTAGTGACCACGGCCCCTACACCCGATTCCAGCTCGTAAAGAGCCTGCTCTAGCAGACTTCGATTTGGATTTCCGGAGCGGGTATAGTCATACTTAGGAACATCGCCAAAATGAGGAAAACTATAATTAGTAGATAGATAGATAGGAGGAACAACTGCTTGGTGTTGCGTGTCAGATTCTATTCCAGTGCGAACAGCAATTGTTGCTGGCTTCCGTTTAGTCATAAGATGGTTTTCCTTTCCATATATCTTTACTGAGTGCGTCAATTAACGCGTAATGTAAACTATAGTTTATTTGTTGCTACTGAGCTTATCTGTTATTACGCCATTTGTTATCATGAGGCTTATTATTAAGCACTTTACTTGCCATTAGCTAGGACGTCAATACCTCTAGACGTCTATATGTCTTTGCTTATGGCAGTAAATCCAGCTAAAATCGACAGTTATAATTATTATCTAGTATTTCATATTTAAAGGTGCGCAATGGCAGACTGGAATGGTGACTACATTAGTCCTTATGCAGAACATGGAAAAAAAAGTGAACAAGTTAAGAAAATCACGGTATCTATTCCATTAAAAGTATTAAAAGTATTGACGGACGAACGTACACGACGCCAAGTAAATAACTTGCGACATGCCACCAATAGCGAACTATTATGTGAAGCTTTTCTACACGCTTATACTGGGCAACCTTTGCCAACAGATGAAGATTTAAGAAAAGACAGACCGGATGATATTCCAACAGAAGCCAAAGCAATGATGACCGCCATGGGCATTGAGTTTGAAGCCTTCGATGAAGAATAATTAATAAAATGGCCGCTCCATGGAGCGGCCATTTTATTATCTGTGTACCCTTTAAAGCATATAGCCATCAGGCATATCAATTCTGGCCACACCAGAATCAACCGCCGCTTGTGCGACCGCTTTAGCCACGCGAGGAAGTAATCTAGGATCCATAGGTTTTGGTATAATGTACTCTTTACCAAACTCTAATGATGTCACTCCCGCCGCTTGTTTTACTTGCTCAGGAACGGGCTCTTTTGCCAACTGGCGAATGGCTTCAACTGCGGCAAGTTTCATTTCGATATTGATTTCACTGGCACGCACATCCAAAGCACCACGGAACAAAAACGGGAAGCAGATAACATTATTCACCTGATTAGGATAGTCAGAACGCCCCGTACCCATGATCAAATCATCACGCACACGATGAGCTAACTCTGGTTTAATTTCAGGATCAGGATTAGAACATGCAAACACTACAGGGTTATCTGCCATTAAATTTAATGCATCTTGGGGCAGCAAATCTGGACCGGATACACCTAAAAATAGATCTGCACCAGTAATTACATCTTCTAATGTTCTCTTATCTGTATTACTGGCAAACAATTTCTTATGCTCAGTTAAATCGTCTCGACGAGTATGGATAACGCCTTTACGATCAAGCATGTAGATTTTCTCACGTTGAGCTCCACACTTGATCAATAGCTCCATACAAGCCGTCGCTGCGGCGCCAGCCCCAAGACAAACAATCGTTGACTCTGATAACTCTTTACCCTGCAACTCGATAGCATTGAGCATACCCGCAGCAGTAACAATCGCAGTACCGTGTTGGTCATCATGAAAAACAGGCACATCACAACGTTCAATTAAACGACGTTCAATTTCAAAACAGTCCGGTGCTTTAATATCTTCCAGGTTAATGCCACCAAATGTATCCGCAATATTCGCTACTGTTTCTACAAACTCGTCAATGGTTCGGTGTTTTACCTGAATATCGATGGAATCTAAACCAGCAAAGCGTTTAAAAAGAAGGGCTTTACCTTCCATTACTGGCTTTGAAGCCATTGGCCCTAGGTTCCCCAACCCTAAAATAGCAGTACCATTAGAGATAACCGCAACCATATTCCCTTTGGCTGTATACTTATAAACGTTATTTGCATCTTGAGCGATCTCTCGAACTGGCTCAGCGACGCCTGGGCTATATGCTAATGCAAGATCTTCAACAGAGTCAGCCGGCTTAGTTAGCTCGACTGAGATTTTTCCTGCAACAGGATGAGAGTGATAACGGAGTGCTTTTTGACGAAATTCTTCTTGTTGATTGTCATCAGACATAGTGTACTTTTCCAAAGAGAGTAAAACTGAATAGTAAGAATATAGATTTTATTACACTTTTATAAAAAAGCGCGATTATTATTGAGAAAAAATATCAATCTCAACAATAACACTGACTACCATGAGCAAATCTATCTAACGAGCACACAAAACGAGTCACAACGGTAACTAAAGATCGAAAAAAGGACGCCTAAGCGTCCTTTTCTAAATTCGGGAATAATACTTAAAGTATTACTTCTTGCTTGATAGCGCACCGAAACGTTTGTTGAAGCGATCAACACGACCACCAGTATCAACGATACGTTGCTTACCAGTGTAGAATGGGTGGCACTTATCACATACGTCTAGGTGGATAGAATCTTTACCTAGAGTAGAGTTAAATTCGAAAGAGTTGCCGCAAGAACAAGTTGCGTTAACTGCTTTATATTCAGGATGGATACCTGTTTTCATGGGAAAACCTCATATATAGGCCGTGTCGCTATCCGATTCTAAGCCGGACACCACACGTGTGTTCAAAAGTAAAAAGCATAGCAATGCTACACCATTAAGGCGCAGTATATTAATGAATAGCTTAGTTCGGATCAACCTATTTGAGTTTTTTTTCATCAAATAACTTCGCTTCTAAACAATAAAGTGAGTCATGTTCAGAGCCACCACCACGATCATTTATACTCCGTCTCGTAATTCAACGCAGCTTCCACTACACTGTCCTCTCCAATTTTAGCCTTAATTTTACTGAAGTTTATGCGTCCAACTATCGCTCAAGTCTCTCTGCCTGTTCCGCTGGATAAACAGTTTGATTACAAGATTCAAGCCGACCAGTTTCCTGTTATTGGGGGAAGAGTCTCTGTTCCTTTCGGAAGGCAGACCCTTGTCGGCATTGTGACAGCCATGGTTAATCATTCAGAATATTCAGATCAGCAGCTAAAATCCATTAAGCAGGTATTGGACTTAGAACCTGTGTGGCCCAATTCACTATATGAACTGCTTATTTGGTGTAGCCAGTTTTATCAGTACCCTCTTGGAGAGTCACTGGCAAATGCTCTACCCAGTGCACTGCGAAAAGGAAAGCCGGCCAGCTTTGCTAATGTCGTCAACTGGAAGATAACAGAGCAAGGAAAAAATCAGTTAATGTCAGGCTTTGGACGAGCCGTAAAACAAGCCAAAGTGATGCATTTGCTAGAACATGAAGCGGTGTCTCACCAACAAATGTTGGACCAAGAGATTCCCAGTAGTGTACTTAAAAAGCTCGAAGAGAAAGGCTGGATTCAGTCGTATGAAAAGCAAGCGGCAAAGAATAACTGGTCACAAACTCTTGCCCTGCCAGAGTCACCATTAAAGCTGAATGAAGAACAAGCCATTGCCATAGCGACGGTGAACAGCAATAGAAACTTTGGCTGTTATTTGTTAGATGGGGTCACCGGTTCTGGAAAAACCGAAGTCTATTTAAATCTCATTAAGTCTGCACTAGAGAATGGCAAACAAGCGCTTGTTCTCGTGCCTGAGATAGGCTTAACGCCTCAAACCATTAGTCGCTTCAAGAAGCGGTTTAATGTTCCTGTAGAAGTTGTCCATTCTGGCTTAAATGATACCGAACGACTTAACGCTTGGCTGTCAGCTAAAGAGAATCAAGCAGGTATTGTTATCGGTACTCGCTCGGCGTTATTTACCCCCTTCTCTTCACTCGGCATTATTATTGTTGATGAAGAGCATGATACCTCGTACAAACAACAAGATTCTCTTCGATACCATGCTCGTGATGTCGCCATTATGAGGGCGCATAAAGAGAATATTCCTATTGTTCTTGGCTCTGCAACTCCGGCCCTAGAGTCTTTACACAATGCATTGACAGGAAAATACAGCCACTTAACGTTAACAAAAAGAGCCGGCAGTGCCGTCCCCGCGACGCATAAAATACTCGACGTAAAAGGACTGTTTTTAGAAAGTGGTTTATCTGCTCCTTTAATCGCGGAAATGCGCAAACACCTTGATGCGGGCAATCAAGTCATGCTGTTTCTTAACCGACGAGGCTTCTCTCCGGCGTTGATGTGCCATAACTGCGGTTGGATAGCCGACTGCCAGCGATGTGATGCTTACTATACTTATCACCACAATAGTCAGGAGATACGTTGTCATCATTGTGGTTCACAACGTCCAGTGATCTATCAATGTCAGCAGTGTCACTCTAACCATTTAGTTACCATGGGTGTCGGTACGGAACAGCTGGAAACTCAGCTCACATCTCTGTTTCCGGAATACAAAACCATTCGCATTGATAGAGACAGCACCCGAAGAAAAGGTAGCCTAGAACAAGCGCTGCAATCGATAAAAGACAAAGAGTTTCAGATACTGATTGGGACGCAAATGCTCGCCAAAGGACACCACTTCCCTGATGTGACTTTAGTTGGCTTATTAGACGTAGATGGTTCTCTCTACAGCAGTGACTTTAGAGCCTCTGAGCGATTAGCCCAGCTGTTTGTTCAGGTTTCAGGACGAGCAGGAAGGGCCAGTAAACCTGGCGAAGTGGTTTTACAAACCCATCACCCAGAGCATCCGTTGCTGCAAGCGTTACTGCACAAAGATTATAGCCATTTTGCGCATTCAGCATTAGCAGAGCGACAACAAGCACATCTGCCCCCTTTTACTTACCTCACTCTGTTTAGAGCAGAAGCAAGCCAAGCAGAAAAAGTTGAAGAGTTTCTTCGGCAAGTACGCCACACACTTGAAGTCAATCCGCTATTCTCTCAACAGGTAATGCTGCTTGGGCCAACGCCTGCACCAATGGCAAAAAGAGCAGGAAAATCACGTTGGCAGCTACTTTTGCAAGCCAGCGATAGAAAGACCATGCAGAAACTGCTGTTTAGTGCCAAGAGTGCGATTCAACTGCTGCCTTTGTCGAAAAAAGTGCGCTGGTCGTTAGATATTGAGCCTCAAGATTTAAGTTAATCTGAAGCAAAATAGTATCTCTCCAATTATTAAATGCATTTACGAGACAGTCATCACACATCCAATGCAAATTTTGTTACATTACCCGTAATTCGAATCTAGTTAAATCAATAAACTAGTTCAATAAACCGGATCGATAAGAGTGAATAATAGATCCACTTTTTTACAAGAGGTTACTTTTTATGGCGACAATGAAGGATGTTGCCCAGCTAGCAGGGGTCTCGACCGCCACTGTATCTAGAGCACTAATGAACCCTGAGAAAGTTTCATCTTCTACTCGTAAACGGGTGGAAGACGCTGTTTTGGAAGCTGGCTATTCCCCAAATTCTCTGGCACGAAACCTGAGAAGAAACGAATCAAAAACAATTGTTACCATTGTTCCTGATATCTGCGATCCTTATTTTGCTGAGATTATTCGCGGCATTGAAGATGCAGCAATGGAGAATGGTTACCTAATTTTATTAGGGGATAGCGGCCAACAACGCAAGCGAGAAAGTTCGTTTATCAACTTAGTATTTACTAAGCAAGCAGACGGCATGCTGCTACTGGGCGCTGACTTACCGTTTGATGTCAGTAAACCAGAGCAGAAAAACCTTCCTCCTCTGGTAATGGCGTGTGAATATGCTCCAGAGCTTGAACTACCAACCGTTCATATTGATAACTTAACGTCGGCATTCGAAGCCGTTAACTATTTGACTCAAATGGGTCATAAACGGATTGCTCAAATCTCCGGCCCAGAAAAAGCAGCGCTGTGTGAGTTTCGACATCAAGGTTACCAGCAGGCACTTCGTCGTGCAGGCATCACTATGAATGCCTCCTACTCCATTGCCAGCGACTTTACCTTCCAAGGTGGAGCCAAAGCACTGAGGCAATTGCTCGCCTTACGTGAACCGCCAACAGCCATTTTCTGTCATAACGACATGATGGCTATCGGATCGATTCAAGAAGCGAAGAAATTAGGTTTACGCGTTCCACAAGACATCTCCATCGTCGGTTTTGATGATATTGAGTTTTCTCAATACTGCGATCCTCCTTTAACCACCATCTCACAACCTAGATACGAAATTGGCCGTCAAGCAATGTTAATGATGCTAGAACTGCTTAAAGGGAGAGATGTCAGAGCGGGCTCTCGTTTATTAGAGACACAGTTAATTATTCGTAATAGCGCAGCGCCACCTCGCATCTAACGGTAGATACCCAGTAATGCATTTGAGTAGATTAATTGTGTTCTCAGTGCATTCTGGATTACCATACCATTTGTTATCACACCCCAATGAAGTAGAAACGTGGCGAATAGAGATTATGTAAGACGTGGGCAGGGACAAAAGAAAAAACCGGCCCGAAAAAAAACCTCCGGCACTCCTTGGAAAGCCGGTATTCTCGCATTAGTTCTTGCGGGAGGGTTTGGCTACGGACTCTATTTATTGAATAATGATCCCGAACCACCAACACCCGCTCCAAGTGTGAAAAAGGCCAGCAAACCTGTTAAGAAAAAAGCGCTACCTCCGCTTCCAGAAGAGAAATGGGAATATGTGAAGTCTTTACCCAATAAAGAAGTAAAGGTTGAAGCTAAAGAACAAGTTATCTCTGAAATTCCTTATATAATGCAGTGCGGCGCTTTTAAAACTCTGCAGCAAGCGGAAGAACGAAAGGTCAATATTGCTTTTCAGGGCATAACCAGCAAAATCCGTAAAAAAGAGGGCAGTAGCTGGTACCGAGTAGTATTAGGTCCATATACGCTAAAGCGCGAAGCAGAAAAAGATCGTCATAAACTGCAGAAGGCCAAAATAGAGCCTTGCGCGATTTGGAAAGAGTCCCAGTAATTTTCTCCTATTTAAGTAGAGATGAGATCCGCTAAAGATCTCATCTTTACCTTGAAAACTCCCCCAACTATCCTCATATATTCTTCAACTCACTAGTTAAATATGAAGAGGCTAATCTCGTGACTACTATCGTATCAGTACGCCGCAATAATAAAGTTGTTATTGCCGGTGATGGGCAAGTATCTCTTGGCAACACAGTAATGAAAGGGAACGCCAAAAAAGTACGTCGCTTATATAACAACAAAGTACTAGCAGGGTTTGCTGGCGGAACAGCAGACGCATTTACTCTTTTTGAGCGCTTTGAGAGCAAACTTCAAATGCATCAAGGCCACTTGACCAAAGCTGCCGTTGAACTGGCAAAAGATTGGCGTAGTGATAGAGCACTTCGAAAACTAGAAGCCATTTTAGCCGTAGCCGATGAAACGGCCTCTTTGATAATCACGGGTAACGGTGACGTGGTTCAACCAGAAAACGATTTAATCGCCATAGGTTCTGGTGGCAATTTTGCTCAAGCAGCCGCAACAGCTCTGCTAGAAAACACCGAATTAGACGCTCGTGAAATAGCGGAAAAGTCACTCAAAATTGCGGGTGATATTTGCGTGTTCACTAATCATCACCATACGATTGAAGAGCTAGAAGTCACGGCCGAATAAGAATTGAGGAAATAGCATGTCTGAAATGACTCCTCGTGAAATAGTTCACGAATTAAATCGCCATATTATTGGCCAAGATAAAGCCAAACGTTCTGTTGCCATTGCGCTAAGAAACCGTTGGCGCCGTATGCAGCTTGACGAAGATCTGCGTGCTGAAGTAACCCCTAAAAATATTTTAATGATAGGTCCAACAGGCGTCGGTAAAACAGAAATTGCTCGCCGACTTGCGAAGCTCGCTAATGCGCCATTTATTAAAGTAGAAGCGACTAAATTTACTGAAGTTGGTTATGTTGGCAAAGAAGTTGAAACCATCATTCGCGACTTAACAGACGTTGCCGCTAAGATGACTCACCAGCAAGCGGTTCAAAAAGTGCAATTTCGCGCACAAGAACAAGCTGAAGAACGAGTACTTGATGCTTTGTTGCCACCACCTCGTGACGCATGGGGACAAAACGAGCAACCCGCAGAAGACAACTCCAATACTCGTCAAATTTTCCGTAAAAAACTGCGAGAAGGAAAACTCGACGACAAAGAGATCGAGATTGACGTTGCAGCCCCGCAAATGGGTGTCGAAATCATGGCTCCTCCTGGCATGGAAGAGATGACCAACCAACTTCAAGGCATGTTCCAAAACCTTGCGGGAGATACAAAGAAAAACCGCAAGATGAAGATCAAGGATGCCTTTAAAGCGTTAACAGAAGAAGAAGCCGCAAAACTTGTCAATCAAGAAGAGCTTAAAGAGCAAGCTATCTATAATGTTGAGAATAACGGCATCGTTTTTGTCGATGAAATAGATAAAATCTGTAAACGTGGCGAAAGCTCTGGCCCAGATGTTTCACGCGAAGGTGTTCAACGTGATCTATTGCCGTTAATTGAAGGCAGTACCGTCTCCACTAAACACGGCATGGTAAAAACGGATCACATCCTATTCATCACCTCTGGTGCATTTCAGGTAGCCAAACCGTCAGACCTGATCCCTGAATTACAAGGTCGTCTACCCATTCGTGTCGAGCTTGAAGCATTAACTAGTCACGACTTTAAACGCATACTAACTGAACCTAGAGCGTCATTGACGGAACAGTATATCGCCCTAATGAAAACCGAAGAGGTCGATATTTCTTTCTCTGAAGATGGCATTACCCAAATTGCAGAAGCCGCATGGCAAGTCAATGAGACGACCGAAAACATCGGTGCTCGTCGTTTACATACTGTAATGGAGCGATTAATGGATGAAATATCCTTTGATGCTACTGACAACCCAGGTAAGCAGTTAGTTATCGATAAAGAATATGTCGACAGTCGTCTTGGTGAGTTCATCGAAGACGAAGATCTAAGCCGCTTTATCCTGTAATTTGTCAGATAAATTACTTTAGCTGCTTTAAAAACTGGTATTTTTTATAGCATTGCGAGAGAAAGTCCACCTGAGCGATTCAGGTGGGCTTTTTATTATCTGTACAATTGATATACTTCGAACATTAATTTGAGGTAACAATGTAAATGAAGCAGTCAATAGCAATATGGCTTGATGCCGCTAGGCCAAAAACTTTGCCCCTAGCACTCGTCTCAATAACCACTGGTAGCAGTTTAGCCTACGCCAATGGCCATTTTTCCTTTGCTATCACTGCGCTTGCATTACTAACCGCCATTTTTTTACAAATACTGTCCAATCTCGCCAACGATTTTGGCGACACGCTCAAAGGCACAGATAACGAACAACGCTTAGGCCCTACCCGAGCAATGCAATCTGGTGCAGTGTCCACGCAAGAGATGAAAAAAGCCATTATAATCAATATCGTTTTGACCATAATTTCTGGCTTAGCACTTGTTCTCTACTCTTTAGACAGTTTCTCTAATATTCTCACCTTTATCGGTTTAGGCTTACTCGCTATTTTAAGCTCGATTGCTTATACCATGGGCAGCAAACCGTATGGTTATGTCGGATTAGGTGATCTATCAGTATTTATCTTCTTTGGTTTATTAGGTGTCGGTGGCACATTCTTCTTACATACTGGTGCGGTAAACTTAGACATATTAATTCCTGCGATTGGCTGTGGGTTACTGGCGGTTGCAGTATTAAATATCAATAACATGCGTGACATTGAAAATGATGAGGCTTGTGGAAAAAGAACCGTGGCCGTTCGACTCGGTCAGCAGTCCGCTAAGTATTATCACATCGTATTAATTGGTGTCGCTTTTTGCTCTTTTGTCTATTACCTTTACACGCACAGCACCACCATCTGGATCATCGTTCCTTTCTTTCTATCCGCAATAACGCTGTTTAAACATGGCCGAGAAGTACTTGAGTCAAGCTCACCACTACTGATCGCCCCAATGATGCCGACAATAGTTAAATGCGCCTCGATTACTAACATTCTGTTTTCTCTGATAGTTGTGGCACAAACTCTTACGAGATAATTGAGCCTCGTCATTGCAAAGACATTATCAACAGATATACTTCTAAAGATATTAACTAAATAAATGAAGATGATGCGTATGGAATATAATACTTCTGCCCTGTGCGATATTTACCTAGATCAGGTTGACGTTGTGGAACCAATGTTCAGTAACTTTGGTGGGTGCGCTTCATTCGCAGGTCAAATCACCACAGTTAAGTGTTTTGAAGATAATGGCCTTATTCGTACCGTACTTGAAGAAGACGGTAATGGACGAATCTTACTTGTTGACGGTGGTGGCTCACTCCGCAAAGCGCTCATTGATGCTGAATTAGCTGCGCTTGCTGAAGAGAATGAGTGGGAAGGTATGGTCATTTATGGTTGTATCCGCGAAGTCGACGAACTTGAAGACATGAGTATCGGTATTCAGGCATTAGCCTCTATTCCTGTTGGCGCGAGTAAAAATGATATTGGTGACATTGATGTGCCAGTCAACTTTGGCGGCGTCACATTCTTACCTGAAGATTACGTTTATGCAGATAACACCGGCATTATCTTGTCACAAGAGCCTCTTGAAACTCAGTTGGATAGCACTGATGAAGATGATGAGGACGATTTTGATACGATAATGGATGACGATCAGTAAGTTATCTCTTGTTCACAACGAAAAAAAGCCATTGAGTCGCTGATCGAATTCAATGGCTTTTTTGTATTTAGACTGAGTCAAGTAACTTTAAAATGGACTAGAAATTACTCCACATCTTCCATTTTACCAAGTAGCGTTCTTATCCGCTCTTGCCACGCGTCATGCTCTACTTGCATCTGCTGGTTTTGTTGCTCTAATTCTGCTTTTTCAGCTTTCACCGAATCCACTTCTTCACCAATTTGTTGGTTGGTTTGTTTTAACTCTTCAACTTCCATTTGAAGCAAGGTAATAGTATCTACCGCAGTTTGAATTTTCGCTTCAAGTTGTTCCAATACATCTAAAGACATTTTCGCTTACCTTAAATAATTCTGTATCGCTTATTCTACTCAGACCTCGCTCAATAGGCATATACTATCTGATAAAAAATGTGTCAGATGCTCAAATTTAACTCGATTATTTACAATTCCATGATGAAACAACTGATCAGCATACCGTTAACAAGCTCCTCAAGGGTAACTATTGGCTTTGTTGTAAACACACAAGTTAATCAAATAATGTCTAACTAGAACAGCTTGTACTAAGCCATTTTGCACATCAAACAAAAGCAAACGTTTACTAATTTGTGTGATAAAATCCCGCCAAAATTTTCCTATACAATTTAATTGGAGCGAATATGAAACGCGATTTAGCAATGGCATTTTCTCGAGTAACTGAGGGTGCTGCACTTGCTGGCTATAAGTGGCTGGGACGAGGAGACAAAAACGCGGCGGATGGTGCTGCCGTTGAAGTAATGCGTAGCTTGCTAAATAAAACCGAAATCGATGGCGAGATCGTCATTGGTGAAGGCGAAATTGATGATGCCCCAATGCTTTATATTGGCGAGCAAGTTGGCGTCGGTGGCGACAGCGTTGATATTGCAGTAGATCCTATTGAAGGGACTCGTATGACAGCAATGGGACAAGCCAACGCATTGGCTGTTCTTGCTGCTGGAGAAAAAGGGAGTTTTCTAAAAGCGCCTGACATGTATATGGAAAAGCTTGTTGTCGGTCCTCAGGCAAAAGGATGTATCGATTTAAACAAGCCGTTGGCTGAGAACTTAGAAAACATCGCCAAAGCGTTAAATAAAACGCTTGATACCCTTGTTGTTATTACTTTAGCAAAGCCTAGACATGACCAAACTATTATTGAAATGCAAAAAATGGGTGTACGTGTTTTTGCTGTTCCAGATGGCGATGTTGCAGCGTCTATTCTTACCTGTATGCCAGATAGCGAAGTGGACGTAATGTATTGTATTGGTGGCGCACCAGAAGGCGTTGTCTCCGCTGCTGTAATTCGTGCGCTCGATGGTGACATGCACGGAAGACTTCTACCTCGTCATGAGGTAAAAGGTGACACTGAAGAGAATCGTCGCCATGGCGAGCTAGAACTCACTCGCTGCAAAGAGATGGGCGTGACGGCTGGTATTGTATTAACCATGAATGATATGGCACGTAGTGATAATGTTGTCTTCTCTGCCACAGGTATTACCAAAGGGGATCTGCTAGAAGGTATTACTCGTAACGGTAACATTGCCACAACCGAGACACTGCTTATTCGCGGCCGCTGCCGAACGATTCGCCGTATTAAGTCTATCCACTACCTTGAGCGAAAAGACCAAGAAGAGAGAGCGTTTATTCTTTAGATCGTCTTTACTCTCAATCAACGACATTGAATAACCGAAAAAAGCACGCCTGTGTCGTGCTTTTTCATTTCGATTAATCAAGCATTTGCTTTATAAATTACTTTCTTCATAATATGTATTAACCTTGAAAGGGAATCCATTTCTTCGATTATCTTTCTTGAACTGAACCTGTTGATGCCGTTCTGAATCCTGCATCTTGAGGTCACTTGAGTATATGCTTGCTAACTTGTCTTATTGTTGATTAGGGTAAAAATGAAAACCGCAGATGTAATTCTAGAAAAACTGAAAAGAGACGGTTCAGTTACAGCAAAACAGCTCGCTGAAGATCTTAACATGACCAGCATGGGTGCAAGACAACACCTACAAGCTCTAAATGATGCAGGTTTGGTGGAGTTTTACGATGTTAAAGTGAAAGTAGGACGACCCACACGAAACTGGAAGTTAACCAATAAAGCACACAACCAATTCTCGGATCGACATAACGAACTTTCTATTCAGGTGATTGAAGCGGTGGGCACACTATTTGGTCAGGAAGGCATTAATCAGGTTGCCTTAGAGCGTGAAAAACAGATGCTATCCCGTTATCAAAACGAATTAGAATCTATTGATAATCTAACCGATAAAATCAGTAAGCTTGTTTCGCTTAGAGAATCTGACGGCTACATGGCAGAAATGCAAATCACCGCTGAAGGGACATTGCTGATCGAAAATCACTGCCCAATATGCAAAGCAGCTACGTCTTGCCCAACATTATGTCAATCCGAACTCAATGTTTTTCAATCACTTTTTGGCGACGACGTTCATATAGAACGAACCGAACACATCATTAATGATGAGCGCCGCTGCGTCTATCTAATCACCCAAAACTGATATTTTTCTTTCCTATCTCTTGTTATTCATCCAAATCTGATAAACAGCCTGACCAATCAAAATTTCACCTTATTGGCCTTTATTGACTAAACTGTAGTTAACGGCCAGCTTGTATGTAAGGAGAGCTTTATGGAGAATAGTGCTGTTTATGACCCAGAGTTACCATCATTTGACGAGTTGGTTGACTTAGCAGAGAATGATCCGCAAGAGTTCGACAGATTCAAGTTGGAGCTGTGTGAGCAAGTGATTACTATCGCGTCGGTAGAGATGCAACCAAGGTTACGAGCCCAACAAAGCCATATAGATCGTGTCATTAAACGCTGTAAAAACCCCTATCAAACCAACATGGTATTAGCGCAAGAGCTCAGTGCTCAAATGGGAAAATTTAAAGTCGCTTTAGAAGGGGATCTTGATAGTGTACAGAGCGCAGAGATCATTCCTTTTTCTCCACGACAAACACAATGATCATCAAGTTATAAAACGACTTTTTGGAAGGTGCTTCTATCCATATCTCGCATATTTACCGATAAACTTTTTACACCGCTAGCCTGTTCAGTAAGTACGGCCATTAAGTTTGCTGACAGTTGCTGCTTTTGTTCTTGCGTTCGACCATCTAGCAGCTCAAACGTAATATGGATAAAATCTTCACTATCGCTTAGCTCACCTATCAACCAATGATGACAACGGAGAGCACGAGATTTAACGTCAATGGCTTGAAACAGATCACTATCAATAGCAACCTGATGTAAGTCTTCTAACAGTCCCTGAATATTCACTCGTTCATCTACAGAATTGGTGTACTCTAATACTAAGTTTGGCATTAAGTCGTCCTTGCACCTTTTGTCTCTCTATTGAAACTAGGATTTTAAAATTAATTAACATTTAAGATACATTAAACATCGCATCCTCTGTAAAATTAGCTATCATTTTGTTTGCTAGATCACTCTCAACCATTTTTGCTCCATTCTGTTGTCGGAAAGATCCGCAAAAGACATGATTAGAGTCATGATCTAGCAACCGTTATCTGTTATATTCTTTCGTAATCTTGTTTTATTTTTACATTAATTATTTTGGAGATATCCTTATGCGTCATCCTGTAGTTATGGGTAACTGGAAACTAAACGGCAGCAAAACAATGGTCACTGAGCTGCTAAATGGACTTAACGCTGCACTTGAAGGCGTAACTGGAGTTGACGTAGCAGTAGCTCCACCTGCACTTTATATCGATCTTGCTGAGCGTCTGATCAAAGAAGGCGGCAACAAAATTATTCTTGGTGCTCAAAACTGTGACGTAAACAACAGCGGTGCTTACACTGGTGATATGTCTCCTGAAATGCTTAAAGATTTCTCTGCATCACACATCATTATTGGTCACTCTGAGCGTCGTGAGTACCATGAAGAATCCGATGAGTTCGTAGCTAAGAAATTTGCATTTCTAAAAGAAAACGGCCTAACACCAGTACTTTGTATTGGTGAGTCAGAAGCACAAAACGAAGCTGGTGAAACGGTAGCAGTATGTGCTCGTCAACTTGATGCTGTAATTAAAACACAAGGTGTTGAAGCATTAAACGGTGCTATCGTAGCGTATGAGCCAATCTGGGCTATCGGTACTGGTAAAGCAGCAACAGCTGAACAAGCACAAAACATCCATGCAGCTATTCGTGCACACATTGCTGAATCAAGTGAAGAAGTAGCGAAGAATCTTGTTATCCAATACGGCGGTTCTGTTAAAGCTGAAAATGCAGCAGAACTATTCTCAATGCCTGATATCGATGGCGCGCTAGTTGGTGGTGCAGCTCTTGATGCACAAGGTTTTGCCGCTATTGCTAAAGCAGCAGCTGAAGCAAAAGCTTAATAAACTCTGTTTATAGCATTGAACGAAAAAGTCAGCATTTGCTGGCTTTTTTTATGGCTCATTCATAGTCACTCTACTCAACTTCTCGCTCTGTAGAGTGAAACTTGAAAAAGTAGACATAAAAAAACGGCAATCATCAGATTGCCGTTTTTGAATCTTTTACCATAGTAGATTGCGTTAGAACAACTCGTCAGCCACTTGATACAGATCGGTACGAACAGGACGCTTCATATTTTCAATCGCATCAATAATGTCGTGATGTACCAACTCTTCTTTTTGGATGCCAACACAACGTCCACCATGGCCTTCCATTAATAGGTGCACGGCATAGTTGCCCATACGAGAGGCTAAGACACGGTCAAACGCTGTAGGACGACCACCACGTTGAATATGACCAAGAACTGTTGCTCTTGTTTCTCGACCCGTTGCCTGCTCAATATCTTTGGCTAGATCGTTCGCATCCATCATCAACTCGGTTAAGGTAATAATAGCGTGCTTCTTACCTTTGGCGATGCCATTTTGTAAGCTTTCTATTAGCTCTTCCTTGCTCCATGGCTGCTCTGGCGTAATGATGTACTCACAACCACCAGCAATAGAAGACATTAGAGTAAGATCACCACAATGACGTCCCATAATCTCAACAATAGAAATACGTTGGTGAGAAGATGACGTATCACGTAAACGGTCAATCGCATCTATAACAGTGTTCAATGCGGTTAAATAACCGATAGTATAGTCGGTTCCAGCAATATCATTATCGATAGTACCCGGAAGACCAATACATGGATAGCCCATCTCAGTTAGCTTCTTAGCTCCCATATAAGAACCATCACCACCAATAACAACCAGAGCTTCAATACCATGTTTATTAAGGTTTTCTATCGCTTTTTCACGAATAGAAACCTCTTTGAACTCAGGAAAACGGGCAGAACCTAAGAAAGTACCACCGCGGTTAATCACATCAGAAACACTAGAACGGTCAAGCTTTTCAATGCGACCTTCATAAAGGCCAAGATAGCCATCATAAATGCCGTACACCTCAACACCTGCTGACAAAGCGGTACGAACAACACCGCGAACCGCAGCATTCATTCCGGGTGCATCACCCCCACTCGTCAAAACACCGATTTTTTTAATCATGCTCACCCTCGATATCAAATCAAATATAAAACTTTAAATGCCATAAATGGCGAAAATATAAAATGCGTTGTACTTGTTCATTGTTTTTCAGCTATTTCTTTTATAGTACAACACTGAAACTTTTTTACTTATGAAAGAGTATTACAATTTTGCTGAAAAACTTAGTTGATTCATATCAGAATCGAACTTACTTTCACTCTTTTGCACAAAATATAGTCAAACAATGGCTAAAATGCCCTATTTCTGTAATAAAATATCTTTACCACCCTTGTTCTAATTGCTCTTTTTCACTGCTATAAACAACAGAATATGGGTCTTGATGAATAATAATATCCGAACCGGGAAAAATCTGTTCAATGTTGCTTTCAACCTGATCCGAAATCTTATGCGCTTCAATCAGGGCGATTTCATCACTCAGTTCTAAATGGAGTTGTATAAAACGAACGGGGCCAGACATTCGAGTTCTCACTTGGTGCACCCCGAGAACGCCATCCACTTGGACGGCAACTTGACGAATTTTATCTAGCTCTTCTTCAGGAAGTTGGCGATCAAGTAATGATTGAATCGCTTCGCTCACCATTTTGTACGCGCTGATTAAAATAAAAATACCAATTACAATGGCGAACACCGCATCGGCTTTGGTTACGCCGAAATAACTTAACCCTAGTGCGACTGCAATTGCTAAGTTCATATAGAGGTCAGTTTGATAATGCAAAGAATCGGCAGCGATAGCTTGGCTACCGGTTTTTCTAACCACGTATTTTTGAAAAATCACCAGACCAAGCGTGATAACAAAGGCAAAAATACTGACGTAGACACCAAGTTCAGGAGAGTTAAGCGGTTGAGGACGGAAGAAGCGATCAATACCATTTAAAATGAGAAAACAAGCGGAACCGGAGATGAACATCGCCTGTGCCAATGCCGCTAGCGATTCGGCTTTACCATGACCAAATGTATGTTCTTTATCTGCGGGCTGTAAGGCATACCGAATAACAACGAGGTTAACCCCCGATGCTGCAATATCCAATACAGAATCGATCAGTGAGGCCAACAAGCTTACTGAGCCCGTTATCCACCAAATAGCAATTTTAACAATCAGTAATAAGGTCGCTACGCCAGTTGCCGTCCATGCGGCAAGAGTAACTAGTCGACGGTATTCCTTTTTCATATTCAGCTAAAATGAGTGTATTTCAAGCTGATTATAGCGGTCATTATGTGACTTGGGTATGGATTTATCATGAAATAAAATAGAAAAGAGGCAGCCCTGTGGCTGCCTCATTGATGTTGTTAACGAAAAGTCTGCAATCCTAATTTGATTGAGTATTCTTCATCTTACTCATTTTGCGCTCCATTCTTTCTGAGCATTGTTCCATTCTCTCTTGCTGAAGTTCTTTCACTTTCGCTTTTTGCTCATCCGTTAAAATGTTCATCATTTCATGGCGAGCTTGCAGCATTGCAACACGGCGTTCAGTCTGTTTCTCTACCATAGTTGCCGCAAGTTCCTGAGCTTTTTGTTGGTCAAAATCAGCGGCTAATACCAAGTCTTGTACTTCTGCTTGATACGCTTTCATTTCGGCCTGAAATTCGGCTTGATTCTCAGAAAATTTTCCACGCATCTCATCACGTTTTGCCTGACGAAGGTCTTGGAACTGATCTTTCTGCTCATCGGTTAGGTCTAAATCGCGAAGCATACCTCTATCCATGCCACCACATTTACCACCAAAACCATCTCGGTCCATACCTCGGCCGCCATCTTTACCACCAAAAGCATAAGCACTAGCCGTTGCAAACATCATTGGAAGAACAGCAGCAGCGATAACGATTTTTTTAGTCTTGTTCATAATTAATTCCTTACTCAACTTATTATTCGGTGCTGTCTTCACAGCGGTTGAGTATAGAATAGGATCTGCAAGGTAAAGCAACGTATAGACAACGTAAAGAATCGTAAATAGACAAGCAGTAGCGTTTTTTCTTTGTAAGATCAACAATAGTAAACAGCAATTAGCGAATACAAAAGGTGGCTTGGTTATGAGTGCAACAAACATTTTATTGGTTGATGATGACACTGAATTAACATCATTACTAAAAGAGGTACTCACCTTTGAAGGGTTTAATGTTACCGAAGCCAATGACGGCGAAGCAGGACTTGCATCAGTGCATGAGAGTATCGACCTTATTCTATTGGATGTCATGATGCCAAAAATGAACGGCATGGACATGCTTAAAAAGCTTCGAGAGAACTGGCAGATCCCTGTACTTATGCTGACGGCAAAAGGAGAAGAGATCGACAGAGTGATCGGTTTAGAGCTCGGTGCCGATGACTACCTGCCAAAACCCTTTAGTGACCGTGAGCTTCTTGCCAGAATTAAAGCCATATTACGTCGAACTCAGCCATTAAAGTCCAACAAAACCAGCGACTATATCCAATACCAAGACATTAAGGTTTATCCAGGAAAGCAGGAAGCATTCTGCTCTGATGCGCCACTGGATCTCACCACAACAGAATTTGCTCTTTTAGCTTATTTTGTGCAACACCCCGGAGAAAGTGTCACCAAAGAGTCATTAAGCATGGAGGTATTAGGCAAAAGACTGGCGCCTTTCGATCGAGCGATTGATATGCATGTATCCAACCTGCGAAAAAAACTTCCCGAGCGTGCCAATAAAAAGCCTCGAATAAAAACCCTCAGAGGAAGAGGATATCTGTTGGTTGAGGAGGATTAATGCGCATTCCTAAAATCTCTAACCTATACGGCCGAATATTCGCTATTTTCTGGTTTACCATGTTTTTGGTTCTCATTGGCGTTCTGATCGCACAGCAGTTTGACCCAAGACAGATCCATTCCGCACCACAACGGAATATAAACAAGTTAGAGCGAATTGCCGGTTACATTACGGAAGAGTACGGAGATCGTTATTCTCTAACGGCTTCTCTGATGGAGTTAGATCGTTTTTCACGCAAAGAGAGAGGGGACGATAAGAAAAACTACTACTTAACGGATACCAATGGCGCACTAATTACGAAACATAGCCGAATGCAAAGTAAGGCCATACAAAACTTCATCACCGGTTTGGACAGCTTTGATCATCCTCAGCAGCGTCTCTATGGTCGCCTATTAATTGTGGGGCCAGAACCTGTAGTTATCGCTGGTACAACCATGTTTCTCTACCTTAGCGAGAAATGGGACAACAGAACGCCGCCATTTTTATTGCAGTTATTTGATAAACCTTTTCAGCTGCTCCTTGTGGTGATGTTCATTAGTACACCGCTACTTATGTGGCTGGCTTACGCATTAAGTAAACCCGCAAGACGTTTACAACAAGCAGCCTTAAGAGTCGCCAACGGAGAATTTGTGGTTGATCCTAAATTGGAGAAAGGCAGCTCAGAATTTAGAGAAGCTGGAGCCGCATTTAACCAGATGGTACTGGCAATTAACCAAATGATGTCAGGCCATCAGCGGTTACTTTCTGATATTTCTCATGAGCTTCGCTCCCCATTGACACGCTTACGTATGGCAAACGCACTAGCAAAAAGAAAACAAGGGGACAGTGACGAACTCACTCGAATTGATACCGAAGCAGAACGCTTAGAGAAAATGATTGGTGAGCTGTTAGAACTGTCGAGAATGCAAATGAACAGCCATCAACAGCGCGAAGAACACAGCGCTTCAACACTATGGGCGGAACTGATTGCTGATGCTCAATTTGAAGCAGAGCAAGTAAACAAAGCGCTGGTCTATAGTGACATTCCGCAATGCAATATCACGGGAAATCCAAGCTTATTAATGAGTGCCGTAGAGAACATTGTGCGCAATGCCATTCACTATTCTCATGGCAAAATCGATGTTCAGTTCACTTTACAACAGCAAACTCTTAGCATTTGTGTTTGCGATGATGGTGGTGGGGTACCTGAATCTGAATTAAGCGATATATTTAGGCCATTCTATCGAGTGTCAACCGCTAGAGATAGACACTCCGGTGGGGCAGGATTAGGGTTAGCGATAACGGAAAGCGCCGTACGCCAGCATAATGGCTCAATTAAAGCAGAAAAAAGCACTTTGGGCGGCTTAAAGGTCACCATTACACTTCCCGTCCAGCAGTAAGTGTCCTGTCATTAAAAAACTTCACTGCGGTACTGGTTTGTACCGCAGCATTCGTTATACTTTCGCCTCATTAACCAATTCGCATCATCAGTACATCCATACTGCCAACAGAGTGACCACAGATACATGTTAGACATCGCTTTATATGAACCTGAAATTGCGCCGAATACCGGTAATATTATTCGCCTATGTGCTAACTGTGGCGCTAATCTTCACCTAATCGAGCCACTAGGATTTGACTTAGAAGAGAAGAAAGTTCGCAGAGCGGGGCTAGATTATCGTGACCTTGCTAGAGTGAAAAGGCATAAAGATTTAGCGGCATTTATAGAGTATTTAACCGATCAGCGAGAAGGTGATTTTCGTTTAATTGCCTGCACAACAAAAACCACTGGCCACCATATTGATGCGAGTTATCAGGATGGCGATGTTCTACTTTTTGGCCCCGAAACACGAGGACTGCCTGCGGAGCTTATTGAAAGTTTACCGATGGAACAGAGAATTCGAATTCCTATGATGCCTGATAGCCGTAGCCTAAACCTCTCTAACGCCGTAGCCATTATTGCGTTTGAAGCATGGCGTCAGCAAGGTTTTGAAGGTGCAATATAATCTAGAGTTTATTAGAGCCAAATTAATTTAAGCGGTTATTACCGTCATTGTTGTTTGGCTTTGTATCAGCCTCATCCTCTTTACGCTCATATTCTCCCTCGAAGGTATTGTTATCATTTTGAGTGGAGTTGAATGGATCTTGTCCAAATGGAGATTGACCAAAACCGCTCTGAGCATGAAAGCCGCCCGAAGAGATAGAATTCACTTTCACTCGCTTCATTAACTCTTTGGCAATTTTAGCTCTAGGCGCAGGAAGCAATACCAACATACCGAATGCGTCTGTCATAAAACCGGGAGTCAATAACAACACGCCGGCAACCGCCAACATTACCCCTTCAAGTATCTGCTGAGCCGGTATTTCACCTTGTTGAAGGCGACCTTGTACTGACATTAGCGTCTGAAGCCCCTGACTTCGTACCAACGATGCTCCCACAAAAGCCGTCACCAACACCAATGCCATTGTTGGCCATAACCCCAGAAATCCACCGACTTGAATAAATAGGCCAATTTCAATGACAGGAACACAAATAAACAGCAACAGTAAGATAGGAAACACAGGCACTCCAGTAGAATATTATTCACCTCATGCTATGAGGTTTTGTTAGCTTACAGCATACCCTATCAAGCGACGAATAAATAATCTAGCCTTACAGGAGCACACTAAAATGTCCTACAAAAATTCGCTTATATAGAAATATGTGATATCACGTACATATAGAAAAAAAAATGACATATTATTGACAATAAAGGTGATCCATCTACTACTTTTCTAACTATAAAGAAGTATTATGCGCCTGAAGCCCGGAAGGATTAGGAGCCAAAAAATCTGTCGAATGGATTCTTTGACACAGAAATGGCCAGAAACTAAAACAATGTCAGCATAATTATCCAAAGGCTAAAATTATGACTAAAATTAAGAATCCAAAAGCAAAACCAGCAACACGTATTGAGCACGATCTACTCGGCGAACGTCATGTTCCTAACGATGCTTACTACGGTATTCACACTCTTCGAGCTATCGAAAACTTCAATATTTCCAACAACACCATTTCTGACGTACCAGAATTTGTTCGCGGCATGGTAATGACCAAAAAAGCGGCCACATTAGCAAACAAAGAGCTGAGCGTTATTCCTAGCCAAGTAGCAAATTACATCATTCAAGCGTGTGACGTTATTCTTGAAAGTGGTAAATGCATGGATCAGTTCCCTTCGGATGTATTCCAAGGTGGCGCAGGTACATCAGTCAACATGAATACTAATGAAGTAATTGCCAACGTTGCGTTAGAGTTAATGGGAAAAGAAAAAGGTCAATACGAGTTTATTAACCCAAATGACCATGTAAACAAAAGCCAGTCGACCAACTGTGCTTATCCGACAGGATTCCGCGTTGCTGTATACAACAGTATACAAAAGCTTATTGACGCCGTTGAATACCTTAAAGGGGCATTTGAACTAAAAAGCCAAGAGTTCGATAAAGTTCTGAAAATGGGCAGAACTCAGCTTCAAGACGCTGTTCCTATGACTGTAGGACAAGAGTTTAAAGCGTGGGCCGTCACCATAGACGAAGATATTCGTAACTTAAGATACACATCCAAACTATTGCTAGAAGTGAATTTAGGTGCAACCGCTATTGGTACTGGTCTAAATGCGGCTGATGGTTACCAAGTTCTTGCCGTTAAGCACCTTGCTGATGTATCAGGTTTAAAATGCGTTCCAGCGGAGAACCTGATAGAAGCAACTTCAGATTGTGGCGCTTACGTAATGGTTCATGGCTCACTAAAACGCTTAGCCGTAAAATTATCCAAGATCTGTAATGACCTTCGTTTACTTTCATCAGGACCAAGAGCTGGTTTTAACGAACTCAATTTACCGGAACTACAAGCAGGATCTTCTATTATGCCTGCAAAAGTTAACCCTGTGGTTCCAGAAGTCGTTAACCAAGTCTGCTTTAAAGTGATGGGTAACGATACCACCATCTCTTTTGCCGCTGAAGGTGGTCAATTACAACTTAACGTAATGGAACCTGTTATTGCACAAAGCATGTTCGAATCACTCGATCTTCTTAAAAATGCTTGTATTAACCTACGTGACAAGTGTGTAGATGGCATCACAGTAAACAAAGAAGTATGTGAAGCGTTTGTGTTCAACTCTATTGGTATTGTGACCTACCTGAATCCATATATTGGCCATCACGAAGGCGATATCGTCGGCAAAATCTGCGCAGATACCGGCAAGAGTGTTCGCGAAGTAGTACTTGAACGAGGACTACTGACAGAAGATGAGCTTAACGACATTTTCTCTGTCGGCAATCTAATGAAGCCGCAATATAAAGCGAAACGCTACGATTAGCAGGGATAAGCAACGGAAAGGATTCCTCAAATTTAACAAGGGCTTACACTTTAAGCCCTTTTTTAAATCCAGTTTTTATTCTTTTACTACACATTTTAATAAAACTTTGAGGTACAACCTATGGTTATGATTCAATTATTGGTCGTTCTACTATTCATATTCTTGGGGGCAAGAATCGGTGGTATTGGTATCGGCTTTGCTGGTGGTGCAGGTGTGATCGCACTTACCATGCTACTTGGACTAGACGCTGGTAGCATACCAGTTGACGTTATTCTAATTATCATGTCAGTTATCACTGCAATCGCGGCTATGCAAGTTGCTGGTGGTATGGATTGGCTGGTTGATCTTGCTGAGCAATTTCTACGTAAAAATCCAAAACACATTACCTTTTACGCACCAATCGTTACTTACGTAATGACACTGCTTGCGGGTACAGGTCATACGGCATTCTCTACTTTGCCGGTTATCGCCGAAGTAGCAAAAGAGCAAGGAGTTCGTCCATCACGACCTCTATCTATTGCCGTTGTTGCCTCACAAATCGCGATTACAGCATCACCAATTTCAGCCGCGGTTGTTTTCTTCTCTGGGATTCTTGAGCCGCTAGGTGTTGATTACCTAACACTACTTGCGGTATGTATTCCAACAACATTCGTTGCCTGTATGGTCGGTGCTTTTGTGGCTAACCTAATGGGTAAAGAACTCAAAGATGACGATGTTTATCAAGAGCGTTTAGCAAAAGGGCTAATTAAAATGAAAGGCGCAACAAAGCGTGACATTTTGCCTTCAGCTAAAACATCCGTTTACATCTTCTTAGCGGCAATCGTTGCAGTAGTCACCTACGCGACAATGATTAGTGGCACAGTAGGATTAATCGAAGAACCTACTATTGGCCGTAACCATGCCATTATGGCGCTTATGTTAACAGCGGCGACCGCCATTGTTATGATCACAAAGATTGACGCATCTCAAATCGCCAATGCTGCGACATTTAAGTCTGGTATGAGTGCTTGTGTGTGTGTTCTTGGTGTTGCATGGTTAGGTGATACCTTTGTTTCCAGCCACATTGCTGAAATCAAAGAGTTCTCTGCAAACCTTCTAGAACAGTATCCTTGGATGCTTGCGATTACTCTATTCTTTGCATCTATGCTGCTTTATTCTCAAGGCGCAACAACTACAGCGCTAATGCCAGCGGCACTTGCTATTGGTGTTGCACCACTGACTGCGGTTGCTTCTTTTGCTGCGGTAAGTGCACTGTTTGTACTACCAACATACCCAACACTGCTTGCAGCTGTTGAGATGGATGACACGGGCTCTACGCGTATTGGTAAATACGTATTTAACCACCCATTCTTCATTCCGGGTGTGGTTACTATCGCAACATCTGTTGCACTTGGTTTTGCTTTCGGTGGTCTTATTCTGTAATAGTTAAGTCACTTTAAGGTATTCATATAAGGAGGCTCTGCCTCCTTTTTTATTTCTCACCGTAGCAAAACTCTGCACTTAACTCATAGTCGATTAAGCTGCACCAATAACTCGCCATATATTGGGTATAAAATTTGATTAAATAACGATAAGATGAAACTAATTGTTTGGATCATCGGTCTGATGTTTCATAAGTAATAATTGGGTTTACTACATTTTATGCGCGCATTTTTATCCATTGTATTTATTAGCCTGCTTTCGATCTCTTTCTCCTCTTTTGCCTTATTTGGCAAAAACGATCAACAGAGCGCAGTTTCTTCATTTGATAATGGCAATAGTCGTTTTGTTACCGTTAATGAGGCATTCCCTTTCTCCTCCAATCAGGTAAATAGTACCGTTTACTTAAATTGGGATGTAAAACCAGAGTATTATCTGTATCAGCATCAATTCTCCGTTAGCATCGAAAACGGTACGATTGGCTCTCTTGTTCAGCCACAAGGAAAGCCGTATAAAGATCAATTTTTTGGTTCGGTTCAAATTTACACCGAGCCGCTCACCATACAAGTACCGGTTACCAGTATTAATGATAAAGCGCGACTTATTGTTAAGTACCAAGGCTGTGCAAAAGCAGGGTTCTGCTATCCCCCTGAAACACGTTTAATAGAGGTAAATCCTCTCTCCGCAAACGACGCCTCCGTGGCTTCATCAGCGGAGCAAACTAGCGCAACGAGTAACAACACCGTTCAGCAAAACACCTTATCTGACAATCAAGAATCGTTACTTGCCGGACAGCTAGCGGACAACTGGTGGACGCCATTACTTTTTCTTGCTCTAGGTATTGGACTGGCGTTTACACCTTGCGTGTTCCCTATGTATCCAATATTGACTGGTATCGTTCTTGGTAATGGCAAATTATCGCAATCTAGAGCGTTAAGCTTATCCTTTGTTTATGTACAGGGGATGGCTTTAACCTATACCTTACTTGGTTTAGTTGTTGCCTCTGCCGGATTACAATTTCAGGCGGCGTTGCAGCACCCTTACGTGCTCATTGGCCTAAGTATCATGTTTATACTATTGGCACTTTCTATGTTTGGTGCGTATACCTTGCAACTGCCCTCCGCCATTCAAACCTGGTTAAACAATCAAAGTAACAAACAGCAAGGTGGCAATATTGGCGGGGTGTTCTTAATGGGCGCCATCTCAGGCTTAGTCTGTTCACCTTGCACTACCGCACCACTTTCTGGCGCCTTGCTTTATGTCGCACAAAGTGGCGACCTACTAACGGGAGGAGTCGCTCTTTATGCACTCGGCCTAGGTATGGGTATTCCACTGATCACCGTTGCCGTATTCGGTAATAAATTGCTACCTAAAGCGGGTGCATGGATGGACAGGGTAAAAATCCTATTTGGCTTTATATTGCTTGCCGCCCCTATCTACTTACTAGAACGTATTATTCCAGCACAGTGGGCTGTCACATTATGGGGGCTACTAGGTATTTTTGCCTTTGGTTGGCTATACCATTTAAAAAACAGCCTAGAGTTTGCTGGCTGGAAACAGAGTTTATTAGGTATTGTCGCCATGTTAGGCATTTTAGCCTCTGCACTCCCCGTTTATAATCAATGGAGTGGCAACCACTCATCTGATGCCTATCAACCTACCATTAGCTTTACTCGAATCGCATCGGTAGAAGAGCTGGAACAGCAACTTGTTCTGGCCAACAAAGCCAACAAACCTGTGATGCTCGACTTTTATGCCGATTGGTGTGTGGCATGTAAAGAGTTTGAAAAGTACACCTTTCACACGCCCGAAGTTGAAGAGAAACTAAAAGGCTATATCTTGCTGCAAGCAGATGTCACCAAAAACAGTCCGGCAGACATTGCACTGTTTAAGCGTTTAAAAGTGATGGGGCTACCGACCATCGATTTTTGGGATGCTGATGGTAATTATCAGTCTCGATCTCGATTGACCGGTTTTATGGAAGCAGAACCATTTATAGAGCACCTAAATAAACAAAATTAAATGATGCTAGGGGATTTCTATACCCTAGCCTTGTTTATTTGCAAATGACGCTTCAATACGCAACTAAAATCAGATAAAAGTCGATACTGTTCAGAAATTTAAGCTAGAGTTATTGTCCAAAATACCAAAGCGTACAATACTTGCTTTGTTAACTGAATATTTACTAAATAATAAAGAGTGTATAACGTCATGGATTCGACCTACACAATTATCATCGCTGATGATCATCCATTATTCCGCAACGCGCTATTTCAGTCAGTTCATATGGCGATAAGTGGCGCAAATCTATTGGAAGCGGATTCTCTTGATGCCCTACTACAACTACTCAATAAAGAAGCGGAACCCGATCTATTACTGCTTGATTTAAAAATGCCCGGAGCCAACGGCATGTCAGGTTTAATTCAACTCCGCGCAGAATACCCAGACCTACCGATTGTGGTGATTTCCGCCAATGAAGAACCCAGTGTTGTTGCACAGGTAAAACTTCACGGTGCTTTCGGTTTTATTCCCAAATCCAGTGACATGCGAGCATTAGTTAGCGCGTTGAACCAAGTGCTTAATGGTGACCCCTTCTTCCCTGAAGAGCTGTTAAAAAACAGCCATGTTAATACTGACTTATCTGAAAAAATTGCCTCGTTAACACCGCAGCAATATCGTGTGCTTGGCATGTTGTCTGACGGGTTGCTCAATAAGCAAATTGCGTATGAGTTAAATGTCTCTGAAGCCACCATAAAAGCGCATATGACCGCCATATTCCGTAAGCTAGGAGTCCAAAACCGGACTCAAGCTGTGATCCTTCTACAACAACTTGAACCAGAAGGTTAGACCTTCGGCTAAGTTAACATCTTATTAACAAGGTCATTTTCTAACTCACCCTTCATAAACGCCCATATATTGGGCGTTTATCTATTTTAGCCCCCGACTAAAGTTGCACTGAGATATTCTAATAAGGCTGCTAATCTAAATTCCGTAACAGTTTATTAACACCAATAACACAACGGAAGGAGAAGGCCATGGCATTCGAATCATCGAATCACGCTCAAGCCTACTGGAAGGAAAACTTGACCATCATGGGGTCGCTACTTGCAATCTGGTTCTTAGTCTCTTATGGCGCAGGAATTTTGTTTGTAGATGCTCTGAACTTAATTCAATTTGGCGGCTTTAAACTAGGTTTCTGGTTTGCTCAACAAGGTTCAATATATACCTTTGTGGCGCTGATTTTTGTTTATGTTGCGCGAATGAATTCGCTCGATAAAAAATACAACGTACAGGAAGACTAAGAGGCTTTGGAAATGGATATTCAAACTTGGACCTTTATTTTAGTCGGTATTACATTTGCGCTATATATCGGCATCGCAATTTGGGCTCGCGCAGGCTCTACAAGTGAATTCTATGTAGCTGGCGGTGGTGTACACCCTGTCGCGAACGGAATGGCAACCGCAGCAGACTGGATGTCAGCAGCTTCATTTATTTCAATGGCAGGTATCATCTCGTTTATCGGTTATGACGGTGGTGTATATCTTATGGGTTGGACAGGTGGCTACGTATTGTTGGCACTATGTTTAGCTCCGTACCTACGTAAATTTGGTAAGTTTACCGTGCCTGATTTTATCGGGGACCGTTACTACTCACGTACAGCGCGTATGGTAGCCGTTTTCTGTGCCATCTTCGTCTCGTTTACTTATGTAGCTGGACAGATGCGTGGTGTGGGCGTGGTATTTGCTCGATTCCTAGAAGTTGATATCAATATGGGTATCATCATAGGTATGGGTGTGGTTTTCTTCTACGCTGTATTAGGTGGAATGAAAGGCATTACTTATACTCAGGTTGCTCAGTACTGCGTACTTATCTTCGCATTCATGGTTCCAGCAATCTTTACTTCACTGATGATGACAGGTTCACCGGTTCCGCAACTTGGCTTCGGTTCAACCATGGCAGGCAGCGATGTCTATCTACTGGATAAACTGGATGGCTTAACGCAAGAACTTGGCTTTACCGCCTACACCGACGGCTCCAAGAGTATGGTTGACGTATTCTTTATCTGTGCGGCTCTAATGGTTGGTACTGCGGGTCTTCCTCACGTAATCATCCGTTTCTTTACGGTACCAAAAGTATCTGATGCGCGTATCTCTGCGGGTTGGGCTCTAGTATTCATCTCAATTCTATATACTACTGCTCCTGCCGTTGCTGCATTCGCTCGTGTAAATATGATTGATACCATTAACGGTCCAGACATGAAAGGTGTTGCCGCAGCAGAAGCACCAAGCTGGTACAAAAACTGGGAAAGCACAGGTCTGGTAGCATGGGAAGATAAGAATGGCGACGGTAAAATGTTCTATTCTGGTGACTCTCGTAACGAAATGAAGATCAACCGAGATATCATTGTATTGGCATCCCCTGAGCTTGCTCAACTTCCAAACTGGGTTGTTGCACTGCTAGCAGCGGGTGGCTTAGCGGCTGCATTGTCTACCGCGGCAGGTCTGCTCTTGGTTATCTCAACCTCCATTTCGCATGACTTGTTGAAGAAAGGCTTTAGGCCCAACATGACGGATAAACAGGAACTGCTCGCCGCACGTTTAGCCGCCTTCTTTGCCATTGTTTGTGCGGGCTACTTAGGTATTAACCCTCCAGGGTTCGTAGCACAGGTGGTTGCATTCGCCTTCGGACTAGCTGCATCGTCCTTCTTCCCTGCCATTATCCTAGGTATCTTCTATAAGAAGATGAACAAAGAAGGGGCAATTGCCGGTATGCTTTCTGGTATCGCATTCACAGCGGCTTACATTATTTACTTTAAGTTTGTAAACCCTGCTGCGAATACACCAGACAACTGGATGTTTGGCATCAGCCCTGAAGGGATTGGTACACTAGGTATGTGTGTTAACTTCGTTGTTTCAATTGTAGTGAACAAGTTTACTGCAGAAGTTCCAGCAGACGTACAAGAGATGGTTGAGTCAATTCGTTACCCTAAAGGCTCTGGCGCAGCGCACGATCATTAATTATCGAAGGATTTAACATCCAAGATAACTCAAAGAGCAAGCTAACTTAGCTTGCTCTTTTTTATTTCCTCTCTCAATATAAAATACCATTTAACCTGAGCCCACCTACCCTTCTTTCAGAAAATACCTATATCATTTTTAGTCACAAAATAACCTATCAATCTAAAATAATGAATCAGAAATGATTTAACCCTTACCTATAAAAAACCTCTCTTTTTACAAGTAAAACCCTAAATATAAAATTTTAAACAAAGAAGAATTTTCCTATTTATTAGTTTTAAAAGAAGTGTGACTCTTACCCAAAAATAAATAACACCATAGGATTTAATAGATGAGCATCAAGCCTATTTTTAGTCACCCTTTATCTATAAAAATCAATTTATCCCCACCCAAAAGATCCACTGCTAAAATAATCACATTTATAGCAACGCTATTTCATATCACTGGTTACACTAGCGAAGGATTAAACAATGACACAGTAACCATGGTTCCCTTTATTGGTATACAAGGGGAATATAATCTTCCAGAAGATAAAAGTTATAATAGTAAAGAACCAGAAACGTTTGGTTATGGCATTTTGTTTGGCATTCAATTTAATCAAGCCATGAGCTGGGATCTAACCTACAACTTCGACACCCAATATTCCACCAAGGATACCAACGTTGATATCAACGCGGTCATATGGCAAACCGGTGTAAGGTACGACTACTACCTCAATAATCAATTCAGCCTATATGGCAGATTAGCAGCCAGTTACTGGGATGTAGAAAAAACCTTTTCTACAACCAGAGTGAAACAATCAAACAGCGGGCTTTCTCCTACAATCGAAATGGGCTTTGGATATGATCCGAAACCCAATTTATCCTTATACTCCGGCTATCAACTAATCAGTGGTATTGGAGGAGACAGTACCGGCTCTTATGATGACCATAGTTTACTGATAGGGGCAAAATATCGCTTTGCTAACAATAATCTCACCGCTAAAAAAACATCCGTTAAAAAAGAAGAAAATGAGCGCGTAGAGCCCAACATTAAAATCGTTAAAAGTCGTGATAACTTTGTTTTCCTCCAATTAGACTCTAATAATTTTTCCAGCAACAGTGCAAAGCTAAGTTACCGTAGCTTATCTAAACTCGATGAACTGATTTTATTCCTTAAAAAATACCCTAACTCAACAGTTAGAATAGTGGGTCACACGGACTCAACTGGCTCCTATAGTCACAATATGAACCTGTCGTTGAAACGAGCCAAATCAGTCTCGTATGTATTATTAAACAGAGGAATAGAAAAGAGCAGAATAAAAGTAATTGGTCGAGGTGAAGAACAACCCATCGCCTCAAATTCCACCTCTGAAGGACGAGCGCAAAATAGAAGAGTCGACATTATCATTCCAAACTTTAATAACCAACAATAAGACATAATTAATAAAAAATACACTTATACATCCACATCCTTTAAATGCTTTTAATATTTAGGTCTTCCCAATGAAAATATATTCATTTGTAACGCTATTGATTAGCTCACTCTTTATTATTACTGGCTGTAATAATGAAGATGCGTTTTCCAATCCTAATAATTCCGCCTCAGAAATTACAGCCCCTCCACCCGTCGTTCGCCCCCCAGCAACAGCAAACTTACATAGCTTAACTATCGTGCCGCATGATTACGGCACTGTCGTGACATCCCCTCAAGAAATGTTTGTCAACTCATCACTAAGATTAAAAGTAATCGGTGCATTTGATGACGGGCTTGATTACGACCTAACGAATAAAGTCACGATAAGCAGTAGTAACAATACCGTTGCGTCCGTCACTGGCAACTTAGTACAAGGAATGGCATCCGGATCCGTACAACTATTTGCAGACTCTAATGAGCATACCGGCATAAGAAGTCCAGCATATGACCTAAACGTGCTAGATAGCAGTGATGCAGGCACTATCAATGCTGGTGTTTGTGGTAGCCAAATAAATGATAACAACTTGACCAATGCTAAAGATGGCTGCATGAAACTCATCAGCGATGATCGCGGAAACTGGTTTACCTCAAATCCAAGTATAGTATTTATTAATGCACAAGCTGGTTTTACCCCAGTTCACAGTTCAGATCCCGCGGTCCCACGCCCATATAAAACTTATTCAGGAGAAGATAGTGAAATTGGCTATACCCCAGCAGGATTAACGAACTTTGCCCGATTCTTCCAAGGTTATCCTGACAATTTTGACGGAGGACAATATGAGCTATGGTGTAATTATCTGAATGAAATAGAGTTCGCAGGAAAAAAGAACTGGGATAGAGTAACAGCACCCGAACTTGCCAATTTAGTCTCCTACAGAGGCGCGTTACGAGCCAACTATGGTTGGCCAGCGGAAAACCACTACCACACCAAAACTGTAGCACCAATTACTGGTGCAATCGCGGTAAAAGTCAACGGAGTTCTAAATGAAAAAGTGATAACAACAGGCAGACCCTACTACGCCAGTTGCACTTCTCGCGGCAACAACTAGAGACTCTTAGTCACAAAAAACAGAGAGAATAGCAAGGTTAGCATTGGAGTCACAACACGCTCGAATGCTACCTCTTCTTTAGGTGTGGCTTTGATTGTCTAACCCTAACTGATCCATGGTAATAATAAGATGATAAAACTTGTTTTGGTTCTGTTTCTATTTCTAGTGGTATTTATCGATCTAGTACTGATTGAATCTCAATTTACCTATGATAATAAACAGCAGCGACTTAAGCTCAGTAATATAGAGCTTATCTCTAATGGTTATGTTTCCTTTTGACGCTAGATTCTACACACCATAAGAATCAACTCACTCGATTCAACACCGCTCGTAGTTTTAACGGTTTGACAGGTTTAGCAATAAAGCTAAAGCCATTAGATTTGATGGCGCTTAACATATCTTCTGTTCTATCGGCACTGATAATAACCCCTTCAAAGTTATCTCCTAACCTTAAACGACACTGTTGTAGCACCTCTAATCCAGTTCGGTCATAATCCAGTCGATAATCAGAGAAAATAACATCAGGAACCCACTCATGCTCAAGTATCTTCATGCTCTCAACCAGATCTTGAGCGGTTTTTACCTCACAGCCCCAGCGTTCTAACAAGTTACGCATTCCAAGTAAGATATCCAGCTCGTTATCTACACAGAGCACTTTTACATGTTGCAATGGTGGGCTAACAGGTTGAGGAGTGACCTCCAATAACTCTGGTAACGCGCTACCACGAGATAAGGTGATAGAAAATACCGTCCCCTCTTCTGGCCATGAACGTAATCCAATCTGATGTTCTAATACTCGCGCTATCCCTCTAGATATTGCCAAGCCTATCCCCAATCCCTGTGACACATGGCTTGGATCTCCCCGGGTAAATTCTTCAAAAATTTCGGTCTGCTTTTCTGGAACGATCCCCTTGCCGTTATCCCATACCTCGATTCTAACGTCACCGTTCACACGTCTCGCCCCGAGCAATACTTTTCCTCTCGGGTTATAACGAAACGCATTAGTTAAAAAGTTTTGCAGTACTCGCCGGAGTAACTTGGCATCAGAATTAACGATCAGTTTGGAGGGCACCATGTGAAAATCGATTTGCTGCTGCTTTGCCAGTGCGCTAAATTCTGCATTGAGATTATGCAATACTTCATCAATTGAAAAATTCTTAATATTGGTTTCAAGCTTTCCTGATTCTAGGCGGGAGATATCAAGCAGATCACCAATCAACTCTTCAGCCGCGCCAAGTGCGCTTTCAATATGGCCTGACAGTTTCTTAGTTTCTGATTCCTTTGCGGTTTCAGAGAGTGAAGAAGCAAAAAGACGTGCTGCGTTTAATGGCTGCATAAGATCATGGCTCACCGCGGCGAGAAAACGGGTTTTAGACTGTGACTCTGTATTGGCGTTTTGAGTAGCAGAAACCAACCTTTTGTTCAGCTCTTCCAACTCTTTCGTTCGCTCTAAAACTCTACTTTCTAAGTTCTCATTGGCTTCTTTTAATGCCTTTTCTGCCTGACGAAATACCGTGATATCGGTAAAGCTCATAACAAAGCCACCACCAGGCATCGGATTACCTTGCACCTCAATAACCCGTCCATCAGGATAGGTTCGGGAAGAAGTATGCTGAGTGCCACACTCTAAGTGATAGACCCTTTTTCTTACATGTTCTTCAGGATCACCGGGGCCACACAAACCTTGCTCAGCATTGTGCCTAATCACATCAGCTATCGGTCGTCCGACTTGTACTAGACCCGCCGGAAATTCAAACATTTCAAGATACCTTTGGTTCCAAGCAACCATTCTCAACTGCTTGTCCACCACGGTAATACCTTGGCTAATATGCTCAATCGCCCCTTGTAGCAGACCCCGACTAAAGTCATACAGTTCGGATGCTTCATCCACTATGGTTGCCACTTCTTCCAACTGCATGTTTTTACCCTTCAATGCAGAAGTAAGTACCAACTTCGCAGATGAGGCACCAAACACACCAGCGAGCAATCGTTCTGTATGACGAATTAACCCAGAAGAAGCTTGCTGATTAGGAAGCAGTGTTTTGTTTTGCTGACGCCAAAAATTATTAAATGATAAGCGCGCTCTGGGTCGACCTACAAAACGAGATGCCAGCATTTCTAGCTCAGCCACAGTGACTCGACTTTGATAGAGACTGACATTTTCACTTTCAGGTAATGGGGTACCTACAAATGCTGCCGACTGTAAGCGTTCACTTAAACTGGCTCTAGTAACCAGAGAAATGGTGATATAGCAGAACGCATTGATGAGCAGGCTTAGCGCCATTCCCCAATCAGAATCGGTTAACGACCAGCTGGCTAACAGCTCTGGTGGCTGTATCAACCACAACAATAAATTACTGCCAGAATCCCCCGCTAGCATATCAGTCTGGCTCATCAAGGTAACAAGCCAGATGGTAAAGCCAGCTAACAGACCAACATAAACCCCTTTTTTATTTCCTAGTCTCCAGTACATTCCACCAATCAATGACGGGGCAAACTGTGCAATTGCAGCAAAAGAGAGCAAGCCAATAACCGATAATGATCGAATGCTATCCAGCGCCATGTAAAAACCCCAAGCACCAAATAAGATAAGTAATATTAATGCTCGACGAATATTAAGTAGTAAACCGGAAAAGTGGAGATGGGTTCGCTGAGAAAGGCGCATCCGACGTAGCAGAAGAGGTAAAACAAGATCATTAGAGACCATAATGGCCAATGCGATGGTGGAAACAATCACCATACCACTCGCCGCCGATGTGCCACCTAAAAAGGCCAATAACGCAATATCGTCAGCGCCAAATGCCAAAGGCAAACTGATCACATAGGTGTCTGCCGGACTACCAGATAACAAGCTCTGTCCAACCCATGATATAGGCAGAACAAATAACCCCATCATAATCAAGTAAGCTGGAAACACCTTTCTCGCAACATGCAGGTCTTGCGCTCTCTCATTCTCCACCACCATGGTGTGGAACTGCCTTGGCAAACAGATGATCGCGGCCATGGTTAACAGGGTATGAATAACCAATCCCGGTATATTTGGCGACTGATAACTTTCAATCGCCATATCAATCAACTTAATCTCTGAACGGCTTATCGCAAGGTAAACAATGAATAACCCCACCACCAAAAACGCCATAAGTTTAACAATTGACTCAAACGCAACAGCCATCATCATGCCTCGATGATGCTCCGTGTTATCAATGTGTCGCGTGCCAAACAACATGGTAAAGACCGCCAAAGCCCCAACCACAAACCATGATATATGACTGTCTTGATAACCCAATTGGCTATTCAAATCCGGGGCGAGGATATCAAGCCCCATGGTAATACCCCTAAGCTGAAGGGCGATGTAAGGTAAAATTCCGACGACAGCAATAAGGGTCACAGTGACGGCTAACCCTTGGGATTTCCCATATCTGGCGGCAATAAAGTCAGCAATAGAGGTGATATGTTCACGCTTAGCAATAAGAATTAGCCGCGCCAGTATCCGCCAGCCAAAAGCGAACACAATTATCGGGGCGATATAAATGGGTAAAAAAGACCATGGGTTGCTACTGGCTTGCCCCACGGTGCCGTAAAATGTCCAAGAGGTACAATAGACGGCAATGGAAAGGCTATAAATCCAAGGGCGCCAATTAGACAACCACTTGGTTTGCCTATCTCCGTACCAAGCAATAAGAAACAGAATCCCGAGATAAGTGAGCGTAACGGGAACAACCAGCCAACCTTGCATTTATATATCCTTATATAAAAAACCGAGATATTGGAATCTCGCCAGTTAGTGTATACCCAAAATGTTTCAAGTTGCAGCAAGGCTGACGTTAAATGAGATCCTTAAAACAGAGAAATTTAATACAGGTCAGTTTAGAAAAGAGAATATCAGGCAGGAGAAAGTAACCAAAAAAAAGCATGGGAAGTCAGACAACATTCACCATGCTTTAATCATCATTGCTATTTTACAGACATAAGCGCTAACTCGACATTTTCGCTTCGGTCAAAGAACTGTTCTTCTCCACCTTGACAAATAGAGCCATCACCCCCATTGCCGCCATGCCCCAAAAAACATTGGCACCATATAACTCATATCCCCAGCCGGTTAATGCCGTCATTAAGGCGGTAAACGCGCCCATTGGAATGGCATTATAGAGGGCTTGAAGTGGCACAACCTCGCTCTCTCTTGCTCGCTGAATATATTGAATCGCAGCGATATGCGCCGCAGCAAAAGTCACACCATGCAGCATCTGTACGAAAGCCAGCACCCACAACTCGGTCGTTAATGCCGTCAGGCTCCATCGGACGATCACACCTACTGAGGCTATCAAAAATAACGTACGTAAACTCAAACCAGCGAACAAGCGTTTACTGGTGGCAAACACGGTAATTTCTGCGATAACACCAAGGCTCCATAAATAGCCAATAATGCTTTCTGCGTGCCCTGCGCCTTTCCAGTAGATCGAACTGAAACTGTAATAAGCCGCATGACTACCGTGCAACAAAGAAAGCAGAACAATAAATCTCAACACTTCTTTATCAGCAAGTAGAGCCATTAATTTTGGTCGTTCACTGCTCTCTTCATCGGTTGTAATTGGTGCTGGTGTCGGCGTTCTCATCGCCAAAAGCAGACCGACTGCAGTACCAGCCAATGCCGTATGCACAATCATATCTGTGCCATAGAGAGAAACCAGATAACCCACTACGGTGGAGCCGGCTATAAAGGCAATTGACCCCCATAAGCGCGTCCGACCGTAATCGAGCATCTTCATCTTGGAGTAGTAGTTAGCCATTGCATCAGACAGCGGAATTGCAGGACCACAACAAGCATTAAATAGAATGGTGGCTAATGCCATCAGCCAGAAGTTTCCACCGGTAAAAAAATGGAACCAGATAAAGATTACCGACAAAAAGCTTAGCCAACGAATCGCGGGAAGCAGATACTCTACCTTATGTAATCTTGGTGTTAGCACTAGGTTGGCAACGCAACGGGCGCCAAACGCTATCCCCATAAGTAGGCCAATATCTCCCGCTGATACACCTTGGTCTTCAAACCAAAGCGCCCAAAACGGAATATACACCCCATAGGCAAAAAAGAAGCCAATAAAGTACTGTGAAATCCAGCCATAAGGGGTCGGAGAGAACATAATAAACCTGAACTTTGAGATAAGAATTGTCGCGCATATTATGCAGTGCTTATCTCTCGCAAAAAAGGAAATTGTTGAGTTATTTTATTTCCTCCTAACTCATTCATGTTTGTTACAAAAAAAATGGCGTATTAGACCAAAGTCGTCTGGATGAAAACAGCAAATTAGTCAGACTTACAGTAAGGTTATTTCACTGGTACTTATCGAGCTATGCCTGACAAATTTAATATGCAGTCGCCACCATTTGATCGGCTACTGGAAGATCAACAAAAACTACTACGCTCTTCACTGGACGTGGCCTACTATCGTGAAACAGAGACGATATTAAAGTCTGGTGCAAAAAGTGAATACCTGTTTATCCTCATTAAAGGGGCCGTTGAAGAACGCTCTGCTGACGACAGCGAAATATTTGCTCACTATGCCAACGATGATATTTTTGATGTACGTTCTCAATTCGACGACTTAAATAAGCATAAATACATCGCCTTAGAAGATACCCTTTCCTACCTTTTACCAAAAAAAGTATTCCTAGATCTTTATAGCGCTAATGGCGAATTTGCGGCTTACTTCGACAATAACCTCGCTAAGCGACAAGAGCTGATTGAAGCGGCTCAGCAGCAGCAAAACTTAGCGGAGTTTATTCTCACCAAGGTGGATAACTCGATATATCATCCACCATTAATACTGCAACCAACGCTGCCACTTATTGATGTCACGAAACAACTAAAAGAGAACGGCATTGATGCCGCACTAGTGAGACTGGACGACAATGATCCTCGTATTCTCAATCAACCCAACCAACATCCATACGGAATCGTAACCCGCACTAATATGCTGCACGCCGTCATGCTAGACAATCACCCTCTTGATACACAAGTTGGTGATATCGCCACTTTTCCAGTGTTCCATGTTGATGATGGTGACTTCCTGTTTAACGCCATGATCACCATGACCAAAAACCGCATGAAACGAGTGATGGTTTGCGATGGCAATGACGCCGTTGGCATGCTAGATATGACGCAGATACTCAGTGCTTTCTCTACTCACTCCCATGTACTGACTTTAAGTATCGCCCGAGCCACCAGCATAGAAGAGCTCGCTCTAGCGGCAAACAAACAGAGACAACTGGTCGACAGCCTGTTAGGAAATGGCATCCGAACTCGATTTATCATGGAGTTAATCTCTGCCGTTAATGAACAAATTATCGAGAAAGCCTTCGAACTGACTATTCCACCCGCAGTAAGAGAACAGATATGTTTGGTTGTTCTCGGCTCCGAAGGTCGAGGCGAACAAATTCTAAAAACCGACCAAGATAACGCCCTGATCGTAAAAAATGGCTTTAACTGGCCAGAAATGGAACAGACGATGAATAACTTAACGCATGTTTTGCAGCAGTTAGGTTACCCTCTGTGTCCCGGGAAAGTAATGGTCAATAACCCAACATGGGTTAAGTCAGAAAGCAACTGGAAGAAAACTTTATCTGCATGGGTGAACAAAGCACATGCAGAGCAGGTAATGAAAATTGCCATCGTGGCCGATGCTCACGCGGTGGCAGGAAACCACTCTCTACTGGCACCAATCAAGCAACACCTCATCACCTTAATGGCCAATCAGGAACTTATTTTAACCGAGTTCACCCGACCAGCACTCAACTTCTCTATTCCGCTAACACTGTTTGGTAATGTGAAAGCTTCCAAGTCAGGAGTGGATCTAAAACAAGGGGGGATCTTCCCAATTGTTCATGGCGTCCGGGCTCTTGCGCTAGAAAACAGCCTAAAAGAGAACAACACCTTTGAAAGAATAGAAGCGCTACAAAAACACAAAGTTCTGGAGCAGGAAACCGCAGACAACTTAACCGAAGCACTAAAACTGTTTTTTAAACTTCGCTTAGCGCAACAGCTATCACAACAGCACAGTCACAATAAAATAGACCTCAAACTGCTAGACAGAACTGAACGAGATCTTCTTCGTCATAGTTTGCACGTGGTCAAGAAATTTAAACAGTGGCTTGGTTACCACTATCAAATCAGAGATTAGGCCTATAGGTCTTAAGTAGTAGATATGAACTGGCTATCAAGAAAGTGGTGGCATTACAAACTTAAAGGCTCACCCTATCAGCCTCTATTTTTGCCTTGCGATCATAAAGAGTATGTATCATTAGACTGTGAAACCACCAGCTTAGACCCCCTTCGGGCAGAGCTGGTGACCATTGCTGCGACAAAAATCATCGACAATAGAATCATCACCAGCCAACCTTTCTATGTCCGTTTACGCGCACCGCAATCCTTAGATTCAGGCTCCGTAAGGATCCATCGTATTCGTCACCAAGACCTGATAGATGGTATGAGTGAAAAAGACGCCATTAGCGCTCTGCTAAAATTTATCGGCAACCGTCCATTAGTGGGTTACCACATTCGCTACGACAAGACTATTCTCGATATCGCTTGTCAAAAACACTTTGGTTTTCCTTTGCCAAACCAATTAGTCGAAGTCAGCCACATTTATCATGAAAAGCTAGAACGTCATTTACCTAACGCCTATTTTGACCTGAGCTTAGACGCCATTTGCAAACATTTAGATCTACCGGAACAGGATAATAAACATGACGCATTGCAGGATGCGATATCCGCGGCTTTGGTTTATGTCCGGCTTACCTATGGTGATTTACCCGCACTGACATCGGCCTATTTGCGTTAGCTCACTCACTGGTCAGCTAAGCTGCTAATTTATCCTAAAGTCTAATTGAGAAAACACCCGCTATAACCGACAGTTACATCACTAAAAGCGACTATGCTTATACAAGAACATAACAAAGGTGTGCAAAACCACGCCTCTGATAGTCAAAAGCCCAATAAAATAAACTCAACGGAAGTTTGCTGAATCACAAGGAGAGAAGCAATGAGTGTGTATCCGGTCAAAGAAAATATCAAGGCTCAGACCCACGTTGACAACGACACCTATTTATCAATGTACCAACAGTCCGTTAGTGACCCTGAATCTTTTTGGGGTGAACACGGCAAGATCGTCGATTGGATAAAACCATTCAGCCAAGTTAAAAACAGTTCATTCGACCCCGGCCATGTTGGTATAAAATGGTTTGAAGATGGCACGTTGAATGTATCGGCAAACTGTATCGACCGTCATTTAGCGGATAAAGGTGATGACGTTGCCATTATCTGGGAAGGCGACGATCCAGAAGAAGATGAAAGCATCACATTTAACCAACTGCATGAAAAAGTCTGTCGTTTCTCTAATGCATTGAAAGAAGCGGGCGTAAACAAAGGCGATGTCGTTTGTCTTTATATGCCAATGGTGCCTGAAGCCGCAGTTGCTATGTTGGCATGTACCCGCATTGGTGCGGTACATACCGTGGTGTTTGGCGGTTTTTCTCCGGAAGCTTTATCGGGCCGTATTATCGACTCCAACGCGAAAGTGGTCATCACAGCTGATGAAGGTATTCGTGCAGGACGTGCGGTTCCACTCAAGAAAAATGTTGATGAAGCGTTAACTAATCCTGAAATCAAAAACATCTCTAAAGTTTTGGTCTTTAAACGTACAGGTGCCGATGTAGCTTGGCATGAACATCGCGATGTTTGGTGGCACGAAGCGGTTGCTAATGTATCGGACAACTGCCCACCAGAAGAGATGAAAGCAGAAGATCCACTCTTTATTCTTTATACGTCTGGCTCTACAGGCAAGCCAAAAGGGGTACTCCATACCACCGGCGGTTACCTAGTTTATGCGGCCATGACCTTTAAGTACGTCTTCGACTACCATCCAGAGGATACCTTCTGGTGTACCGCCGATGTGGGCTGGATTACCGGACACACCTACTTGGTTTATGGTCCATTGGCTAATGGTGCAAAAACCATCTTATTTGAAGGTGTCCCTAACTATCCAAATACTAACCGCATGAGTGAAGTGGTAGATAAACACAAAGTGTCTATTCTTTATACCGCTCCAACGGCTATTCGTGCACTAATGGCGAAAGGCAATGAAGCGATCGAAGGCACCAGCCGAGACAGCTTACGCATTATGGGCTCAGTAGGTGAACCTATTAACCCTGAAGCGTGGGAGTGGTACTACAAAACCATTGGCAACGAAAAATCACCGATTGTCGACACATGGTGGCAAACCGAAACGGGTGGAATCCTAATTACTCCGTTACCGGGTGCGACAGAACTAAAACCGGGCTCAGCGACTCGTCCTTTCTTTGGTGTACAACCCGCGCTAGTAGACAACATGGGTAACATCGTTGACGGAGCTACCGAAGGTAACCTAGTGATTTTGGACTCATGGCCGGGACAGATGCGTACCGTATATGGTGATCACGACCGCTTCGAACAGACATACTTCTCGACGTTTAAAGGCATGTACTTTACCGGAGATGGTGCGCGACGTGATGAAGATGGCTACTACTGGATCACCGGACGTGTCGATGACGTACTAAACGTTTCTGGACACCGTATGGGTACAGCAGAGATCGAATCAGCACTCGTGGCGTTTGATAAGATCGCCGAGGCGGCAATTGTTGGTGTACCTCATGACATCAAAGGTCAGGCCATTTACGCTTACATCACCCTTAATGATGGCGAGTTCCCAAGTGCAGAACTTCATAAAGAGGTAAAAGAGTGGGTTCGTAAAGAGATTGGCCCAATCGCTACCCCAGATGTTTTGCATTGGACCGATTCCTTACCAAAAACTCGTTCCGGTAAAATTATGCGTCGTATTCTTCGTAAAATTGCAACCGGAGATACAGGTAATCTTGGAGACACCTCCACACTGGCAGATCCAAGCGTTGTCGACAAACTGATCGCAGAAAAAGCAGAGATGTCGTAGCTCGCGAACGCACTTTACTCCATTAAACCGCCGCAATTGTGGCGGTTTTTACTTTCTCCATTTTCACTTCTCTTGTCATTTTCCCATTACTTCACTCGCAATTGGCGACATAAACACCGTTTTTCAGCCTCATTGATTGTCAAAAGTGTTAACCCGGTTACAAATCAAAAAACTCAACCATGGAGATTAGACCAGTAAATTGCTGCTATTTGCTGTGAATTAACTATAATCGGAGTCTAAAACGATGATTGACTGAATTTTGACTGGAAAAAACACATTTGCTCGCAAATAATTAGAACATTCTAATTTGTAGCCACGTTAAAGGAAGATAACTCCAAGATGACAGCAAAGTTACGCATTCTGCTCTTAAATGGGCCAAATCTTAACCTGTTAGGTGTTAGAGAGCCGGGTCATTATGGTTCTCAGACTCTGGAACAGATTGTCGCAGACCTATCTAATCATGCTCAACAAGCGGGTGCAGAGCTGCAACATCTTCAATCAAACCGAGAGTATGAGCTGATCGAAGCGATACACGACGCTCGGGATAACATCGATTTTATCATTATTAATCCGGCAGCATTTACCCATACCAGTGTTGCTTTGAGGGACGCTTTACTTGGGGTCGCAATCCCATTTATTGAAGTGCACTTGTCCAACGTTCATGCACGTGAACCATTTCGCCACCACTCATACCTTTCAGATAAGGCAGTGGGCGTAATTTGTGGACTGGGTGCCCAAGGTTACCAATTCGCATTGACTGCAGCGATTAATCAGCTTCAGTCAAACTCATAAAGAACTAATATCGTTTCGCTCTGTCATAAGTAGCGAGAAACGTTTAACAGATAAAGAGAAAGAAAAGATGGATATTCGTAAAATAAAGAAGCTAATCGAACTGGTTGAAGAGTCTGGCATTGCTGAGCTTGAGATTTCTGAAGGTGAAGAGTCAGTACGAATCAATCGATACAGCAACGCACCAGCGGCTGCCGTTCAATATACAGCAGCACCTGTAGCAGCAGCGCCTGCGGCACCTGCAGCGGCACCAGTAGAAGCAGCAGCACCGGTTCCAGCTGAACCTGCGGGCCATAAAGTTCTTTCTCCAATGGTAGGTACTTTCTACCGTTCTCCAAGCCCTGAAGCGAAAGCCTTCGTTGAAGTTGGTCAATCTATTTCTGCTGGCGACACATTATGTATCGTTGAAGCAATGAAAATGATGAACCAAATTGAAGCGGACAAATCAGGTGTGGTTACCGCTATTCTTGTTGATGACGGTGCAACCGTAGAATTCGATCAACCACTTGTTGTTATCGAATAATAGAGGTTAGCCAATATGCTAGATAAATTAGTCATCGCGAACCGAGGTGAAATTGCACTTCGTATTCTTCGCGCATGTAAAGAGTTAGGGATCAAAACGGTTGCCGTTCACTCAACGGCAGACAGAGACCTAAAACACGTATTGCTTGCCGACGAAGCTATCTGTATCGGTCCAGCAAAAGGGATCGACAGTTATTTAAACATCCCACGTATTATTTCAGCAGCTGAGGTAACTGGCGCTATCGCTATTCACCCTGGTTATGGCTTTCTATCTGAAAATGCCGACTTTGCTGAACAAGTAGAGCGCAGCGGATTTATCTTTGTCGGCCCGAAAGCCGAAACGATTCGCATCATGGGCGATAAAGTATCTGCTATTACGTCAATGAAAAAAGCAGGCGTTCCTTGTGTACCGGGTTCTGATGGTCCATTAGATGACAATGCAGAACTAAACAAAGCCCACGCTAAACGTATTGGCTACCCAGTCATTATCAAAGCATCTGGCGGCGGCGGCGGTCGTGGTATGCGTGTTGTTCGCAGCGAACCTGAACTAGTTGAAGCAATTGCTATGACTCGTGCAGAAGCTAAAGCAGCCTTCAACAACGATGTGGTTTATATGGAGAAATTCCTAGAAAACCCTCGTCACGTTGAAGTTCAAGTGATTGCCGATGGTCAAGGTGGTGCAATTCACCTTGGTGAGCGTGACTGTTCAATGCAACGTCGTCACCAAAAAGTCGTTGAAGAAGCACCTGCTCCGGGTATTACCGCAGAAATGCGTAAATACATCGGTGAACGCTGTACCCGTGCTTGTTTAGAAATCGGTTATCGTGGTGCTGGTACGTTTGAGTTCTTATATGAAAACGGCGAGTTCTACTTTATTGAAATGAATACTCGTATTCAGGTAGAGCACCCTGTTACAGAAATGGTGACTGGCGTTGACCTAATCAAAGAGCAACTTCGTGTTGCAGCAGGACAACCCCTCTCCTTTACTCAAGACGATATTAAGATCCGTGGCCACGCGGTTGAATGCCGAATCAACGCCGAAGATCCTGAACGTTTCTTACCTTGTCCGGGAACAATCAACCGTTTCCATGCTCCGGGTGGAATGGGAGTTCGCTGGGAATCTCATATCTACACGGGCTATACGGTTCCACCTCATTACGATTCAATGATCGGCAAGCTAATCACCTTTGGTGAAAATCGCGATGTGGCGATTGCTCGTATGAAGAACGCACTGAGTGAAATGATTGTTGAAGGCATTAAAACTAACGTGCCGCTGCAGCAAGAAATTATGAATGACGAAAACTTCCAACACGGTGGCGCAAATATCCACTACCTTGAGAAGAAACTTGGTCTTCAATAAGAAACTGCTATTCACTAAAAACGGCCTCAATTGAGGCCGTTTTTTTTTCGCGTTCTGCTCTCAAACTAGGCTTAATTAAACCCCAGATTCATTGCCCCATAAATACACATGCAACTGTGGCAACACTTTTACATCAAACCAGCGCCGCTTGGTCACTTCTTCCACTAAGGTTCTGGTTTTCTCTGTTAACTTTGCTATATCTGCCTCACCGTCTAGATCCGTATTGCACGGTTGCAAGTAAATCGGAATATCCACATAGCGATCACGAATATCACTCACCCATTGCAGATCCATATCCTCAGCAATGACTATTTTAATACTCACCTCAACATCACCGGCACTAATTAAGCAATGCTCAAAACGTTCTCGAATAAATTTCATTTTACTCGACGGAGGCTTGGGGCTAAAAGTAATCTGGTCAAGCATCGAAAACCAAGGCGCCGCAACACTTCCTTGCGTCTCTAAAGCAAAGCTATAGCCTTTTTCTTTACCCAACTTAATAAGCTGAGAAAGATCCTGCGTAGCTGGATTCCCGCCCGATAAGGTAATCAAAAGGGGTTTACCGTCACTTAGTGCGACCACTTTTGCCATCACCTCATCCGCGCTCATTTCTACCCACTGAGAACGATAGTGATTATCCACCGCATAAAGGGTGTCACACCAACCACAACGAAAATCACACCCTGCGGTACGAACAAAAATGGTCGGTGTGCCTATTGCGCTTCCTTCCCCTTGAATTGTCGGGCCAAAAATTTCAGAGATGATTAACATGGTCGATACTCTGCCCACGTTTTTTCTGTTTCAGATACACTCACCGCACAAACTTCAGGCCATCGTGCATAACACCAATCAAACAGGTGCTTTGCTAACTGTTCTGCTGTGGTGTTGTCATCACCCAACACATCATTTAGGTGACGATGATCCAAATGCTCATCAATGTAATTTTTTAGATCAGATAATTGGCGATAATCACGAACAAAGCCGCTTTCATTTAGAGTCTCTGCTGCCAACTCAACCACAACTTTATAGTTGTGACCGTGCAGACGGGTACAAGGATGATCTTCCGGTAAGTTGCGTAACTGATGAGAAGCGCAAAACTGAAACGATTTACTAATTCGATACATAAGTGCATTGTCCTATAGATAATTAACAATGCAGCACAAAAACTCACCACTGAATATCAGAGTGAGTCTGTTTTTAACCTGGTGCTACGACAGGGCTTATAAAAGCCCACACAGTCTATCATTTCATCTCCTTAGAACAAGTCACTTGAACATGGCGCTTTTATTCATGATTCCCTGTACAAATAGACAGTTAAATGCTTGAATGTCTCTGATATCACATTTAAAACCGAGTTTGTTATGGCGCAACTTTTATCTACAATTTCTGTTACTTCACTATCAGGTGTCGGGGCGAAAGTCGCAGAGAAGTTGAGCAAAATAGGCGTTAACTCGGTTCAAGACCTTTTGTTTCACCTACCCTCTCGTTATGAAGACCGCACCCGCATTTATCCCATAGCCCAACTTCACCACGGTTTGTGGGCCGCCGTTCAGGGCGAAGTCATGGCTGTTGATACTATTTTTGGCCGCCGAAAAATGTTGACGGTAAAAATTAGCGATGGCAACGGTACGGTTACCTTGCGGTTTTTCAACTTTACCGCAGCAATGAAAAACAACTTTGCTCAAGGTAAACAAGTTCAAGCTTACGGTGAAGTTAAGCGTGGTAACTATGGGCTAGAGATTGCCCATCCAGATTACACCTTTCTTCATGGTGAGAAATCCCCCGCGAGCGAACAGAACCTAACACCGGTTTATCCCACCACAGATGGGTTAAGGCAGCTCACCTTACGTAATTTAACGGAGCAGGCATTAGCCCTATTGGATAAAGTCGCGGTCGAAGAGTTATTGCCTTCTGGCTTATACGATCGTCAATTAACCTTGGCAGAGGCGTTACACCACATTCATCGGCCTCCATCCACCACCAACTTAGACGATTTTGATTTAGCAAAAACACCCTCGCAAAGACGGCTGATTATTGAGGAGCTGTTGGCACAAAACCTATCTATGCTTGCGGTGCGCAGCAAAGGCCAACAAGATAACGCCATTGCATTGCCTTATGCTCAACGGTATCAACAGCAGTTACTCTCTCAATTGCCCTTTACTCCAACCGCCGCGCAAACCCGTGTGGTCAAAGAGATACAAGAAGACCTAAGCAAGCCTCACCCAATGATGCGCTTGGTGCAAGGAGATGTAGGTTCAGGAAAAACCTTAGTGGCGGCATTAGCAGCCTTACAAGCGATCGAACAGGGTTACCAAGTTGCATTAATGGCTCCGACAGAACTGCTTGCAGAACAGCACGCTGTAAACTTTACTCAGTGGTTAGAACCTATGGGGATTTGTGTGGGATGGCTTGCAGGAAAACTCACTGGAAAAAACAAACAGCAGCAGTTATCACGAATCGCCACTGGTGAGGCGCAAATGGTAGTTGGTACTCATGCACTGTTTCAGCAACATGTAGAGTTTAACCATCTGGCATTGGTAATCATTGATGAACAGCATCGCTTTGGTGTTCATCAACGCCTCATGCTGAGAGAGAAAGGAGAAGCTCAAGGAGCATTCCCTCACCAGTTAATAATGACCGCCACTCCTATTCCACGGACACTGGCAATGACCGCTTACGCGGATTTAGAAACGTCTGTAATTGATGAGTTACCGCCGGGACGTACGCCGATACAAACGGTGGCGATCCCTGATACCAAACGGCAAGATATCATTGAACGCGTTAAAAATGCTTGCCTGAATGAAGGTAAACAAGCCTATTGGGTATGTACCTTAATTGATGAGTCCGAAGTGTTAGAAGCACAAGCTGCCGCAGATACCGCGGAAGAGTTGCAGCGAAGCTTGCCAGAGTTACGTATTGGCTTAGTACATGGCCGTATGAAACCAGCCGAAAAACAAGCGGTCATGCAGCAATTTAAAGAGAACCAATTGCACCTGTTAGTTGCTACTACCGTGATTGAAGTTGGTGTGGATGTCCCTAACGCCAGTTTGATGATCATAGAGAACCCAGAACGTCTTGGCTTGGCGCAATTGCATCAGTTGAGAGGCCGAGTAGGTCGGGGGCAAATTGCCAGCCATTGCGTGCTTCTCTATCACGCACCACTATCAAAGACAGCACAAAAGCGCCTTGGAGTATTAAGGGAGAGTAACGACGGCTTTATCATTGCGCAGAGAGACCTAGAAATACGAGGACCGGGTGAATTACTCGGAACAAAACAGACTGGCCTGGCGGATTTTAAAATTGCCGACTTAGTAAGAGATCAGCAACTTATTCCTGAGATCCAAAAAATGGCACGTTATATTCACGATAATTACCCTAAAAACGCTCACGCTATTATTGAACGTTGGTTAGGCGAACGAGATATATTCGCCAAAGCCTAACTCTGCAAAATCTCACTCACTAAAGCTTGAATCACTAAAGTATTGAGCACCTCAGTGAGCGGCTTCAATTCTCCCGAGCTGAGGTTACTTACCGGCTGGAAAACTGATTTGGGCTTTGAGCCCTCCATCATGGCGATTATTAAAAGATATGGCGCCAGAGTGATGGCGTATTATGCGCTTAACAATGGCTAAACCCAGCCCAGTACCTTCACTGCCTCTGGCACTATCTCCTCGAGTAAAAGGTTCCATCAGTTTTCCGACTTGGCTAGGCTCAATACCGGGGCCATTGTCTTCGACACTGATCCAAATAAAATGGTTATCCGCGGTTCTCCCCGATGAGACTTTTATCCACCCTTCCCCATACCGTGAAGCATTAACAACTAAGTTGGTGATGGCGCGCCTAATTGCGGTCGGGCAAGCCTGAATCGTGCTGTCGTGTTCCATCAAATCAAGGTGGATGTCCAGTTTATTGTCTGTCGCGGTTGCAGACACAACCCCTTTTATCTGTTCATTCACATCGACACTTTGAAAATCTGCCAAGTTGGCAGGTTTTAAGTAATCCATAAATTGATTGATGATTTCATTACACTCTTCTGTATCTTGAATAATGCCTTCAACCAAGTAGTCATCTTTGGTCTCCATCATTTCTGTTGCCAGACGAATACGCGTTAATGGAGTACGCAGATCATGGCTGATACCTGCCATTAATAAACCTTTGTCATCTTCTAGCCGTTGAATACCTTCTGACATTTGATTAAAAGCCTGACTCACCGCTTTAATCTCACTGGCTCCCCTCTCTTTAATTGGAGGAGGGACCTCCCCTCTTCCCACCATATTTGCCGCGTTAACTAAACTCATTAATGGCCTATTTTGAGCTCGAATAAATAGCCAGCCACCAATAAAAATAATCACAGCCATAAATAAGCTATTAAAAAACAACAGAATAAACTCTTTTTGTTGCAGTTCAGATAGGGGGACTCTCAGCAATAAATCGGGTAAGGCATCTAATTTCAACCATAAAATATAACTCTCTTTACCACTGGCCAGCCTTACTTCTGTTGGGGTATCAAGATACTCACTCATCTCTTCACTTAAAAAGTCGATGCTGGTAGCACGATCAAACTCCAGATGAATGGGCTCACTACTTACATGAGCCGTTACTCCCAGTTTCTCCAACAGTTTTCGTTTAGAAGGCGCTTCCAGATAAACCCCTTTCTCTAACTCAACGTCTTCTACCAGCATCAGTTTTACTTCATAGGAAAGTATTTGGTTAAACTGCTGAATACTAGGCAATAAAGCGTAATTTATAACGGTGAAGTACGAAAAAATCTGGCTGGCGATAAGCACGAATACAAACAGTACAATTGCTCGAGTGCGGGAGCTCTTAAATGGCATAGTGGCCTCAAATAAAACCCCGAGGGTAGAGCTCGGGGCTGTGATCAAATCAATTTAAACATCTTTTCCGTCAGGGACAAAAACATAACCTAATCCCCATACTGTTTGAATATAGCGTGGATGACTGGGATCTTCCTCTACCATTCTGCGTAATCGAGAGATTTGAACATCAATGGAACGTTCCATTGCTGAATATTCTCGTCCTCTGGCCATATTCATTAGCTTGTCTCTGGACATCGCTTCACGCGGATTATTAACCAAGGCTTTAAGAACAGCATACTCACCAGACGTTAATGGCATAGCCTCATCACCACGGAACATCTCTCTGGTGCCAAGATCCAACCGAAAATCACCAAACTCGACATACTCACCATCACTGCTTGGGGCACCCGGCACCTCGACGACTTGACGACGAAGTACAGCATTGACTCTCGATAACAACTCTCTAGGGTTGAATGGCTTAGGCAAGTAATCATCTGCTCCCTGATCCAAGCCGAGAATACGATCAGCTTCATCACCTTTCGCAGTCAGCATAACAATAGGAATAGTATTCCCTGCTTTTCTTAGTCGCCGACAGATTGATAAGCCATCTTCACCGGGAAGCATCAAATCCAATACCATCAAATTAAAATTTTCACGCTGCAATAAGCGATCCATCTGTTCTGCATTAGCCACACCCCGAACCTGAAACTCTTGCTCGGAAAAATAACGTTCAAGTAATGAGCGTAATCTTACGTCATCATCTACAACTAAAATTTTATTATTCTCTTGCATTCAAACTCTTCCATCACTCAGTTAATGGTTATAGCACTAAAAAGCATACTCAAATATCACATTTGTTTAGTAAAAATCATGAAAACAATTGTTAAAATTTGTGTCAATTATGAACTCAAACTGAATAAGTGGCTCATAAACCATTAAGTCGCCACCACTATACTCACCCTATTTCCAATGCATCCTAAATATCTTACTTTACTGTTGAGAGTACTGTTGTGAGCCAAGTTAGCCTTTTTCTAGGCGCATTTTTAGATGCGCTGATAGGACCCAATTTAATTGTACCGGGAGAACCATTTTTAATTGCTGCCGGTTATCAATTGCATCAAGGCAGTTATCTGGCGGTATTCTCAGTCCTGTTAGGTGGTTTTTTAGGTGACCAACTCAGTTATCAAATAGGTAAAAAATACGGCCGAAAAGGCAGTAAAAAACTGATTAACTGGCAACCAAAACTACGCCGCACCATGGCCAAATGCCGACTGTTAATGGTCAAAAAAGGTAACTATGTTCTCTTATTTGCAAGGCTACTCGGCCCTGTCGCTTGGGTCGTGCCTTTTATGGCTGGCACCAATGGCATTCGCTGGCGACGATTTACCGTTTATTCTTCTATAGGTCTGATACTTGGTGTGGGACAGTTTATTGTATGGGGGTATTTGCTCTCTTATGGAGTAGATAATGTTGCCGCGTTAAGCAAGGTTAAAACATTTTTACTCGCCCACCAGTATAGTTTACTCGCTCTATTCGCCGCCGGACTGTTTCTTTATGTCGGCATAAAATACAAGTACCGCAATATTGCGTTAAAAAGCTTCTCCATTTTTTTACTTGGAATGTTGAGCGCTAACTACAACTACTTTTTTTGGTCTGCTGATGACTTTCAACCCAGCAGCAATAACGCAACGATCTCGTTGCAAACTGAACAAATTAGCTTTAAGGCTTACCCGTCTCCATCAATAAATGATGACGCACAAGCGATCAATGTTATTTTTATTGGTGCCTCACCTGCACCATTGATGAACAGACTAGGTTGGATAGAAAATAAAACCTTCTCTCGGCACGATATTGGATGGACAGATTACATTGCGCTGCTAATGGCAAACACCCCACCTGTTTCGGATCTATTTTGGCAAGATCAACCTCAACAGCTGGCCTATCAGTTACCCGGCAATTTATTACATCGCAGCCATATTCGCTGGTGGAATGCAGGGATTGATGCCACTTCAAACCAGCCAATATGGCTGGGGGCCATAAGCTACGACAATGGACTTAAAATTACTCCCTACCTTGGCATGCTCACTATTTTGCACAGTATTGATCCTGATGTGGATGAACAACGCGACAAACTCGCTATGCAAATCAAAACCAGTCTAACCACTCACTTTTCAGAGTTGGTTGCTATTGGGCACCCTATACCACCAAGCCAACAACTCGACTATTTTACCGATGGCCACATACTGGTAATAAATGACACGCCCACCTCCCTTGCCCTTAGCCAATAAATAAGGGAGGTAAACAGGCTAACCGTTTAGGTTAAGCGGCTTGATATACCAGTCGTGGTAATCCGTGTTACTGCTTGTAATCAATTGAGTTGATAAACCACTCTTTCTCACCCTCTGGCGTGCGAACCACAAACTCGTCGTCCACCTCTTTTTTTAACAGAGCACGTGCCATTGGAGAGTCGATAGAGATATAGTCTTTAGCATCGCCATAAATCTCTTCAGGGCCAACGATACGAAAGTTCTTTATTTCGCCCGCCTCATTTTCTATCTCAACCCAAGCACCAAAAAAGACTTTGCCTTCTTGCTGAGGCGAGTAATCCACAATGGTAACCTCAGGCAAAAACTTTCTTAAAAAACGAACCCGCCGATCGATCTGTCGAAGCAATCGCTTGTTAAAGGTGTAATCCGCATTTTCTGAACGATCCCCTAAACTTGCAGCCCAAGTCACTATCTTCGTCACCTCTGGTCGCCGTTCATGCCATAAATAGTCGTGCTCTTTTTTTAGCTTGTTATAGCCTTCACGAGTAATTAGCTTGGTTTTCATACTTACCTTAATTTATATACGTATCTTCGTTTTATGTTTATCGAGCACTTACCAAAATAGTACCAAGATAACCGCTTTTTCTCTTCCCCTATTGTAACGAGTGAATCGAGGACAGACACTTTAATGACGATTAATTGAGGACGCTAAACAGATTTCTGCTAAACTCCATGGCAATTTAAGCTACCCATAGAATCATTCCCATGCCTTGGATTCAAATAAAATTTAACGCCACTGATAAAAATGCTGAGCGCATCAGCGATATGTTGATGGATGAAACTGGCGCACTTTCCGTGACCTTTTTGGACGCCAAAGACAATCCCATTTTTGAACCCTTACCAGGCGAAACTCGTCTATGGGGAGAAACGGACATCGTTGCCCTTTATGATGCAGAAGTAGATACCAACCAAGTCATCGAACAAGTTAAAGCCTCAGATATGCTAACCGCTGACTTTGCTTACAAGGTTGAGCAACTAGAAGATAAAGACTGGGAACGGGAATGGATGGATAACTTCCACCCAATGCAGTTTGGTGAGCGCCTGTGGGTTTGCCCAAGCTGGAAAGAAGTGCCAGACCCTAGCGCCATCAACGTTATGCTAGATCCCGGCTTAGCATTTGGTACTGGCACCCACCCAACCACCTCTCTCTGTTTAGAATGGTTAGAAAAAACCGACCTCAAAGGAAAGACCGTTATTGATTTTGGTTGTGGTTCAGGAATTTTAGCTATTGCCGCCATAAAATTGGGGGCAGAGAAAGTCATTGGTGTCGATATTGATCCTCAAGCCATCATCGCCTCTAAAGATAACGCAGAGCGAAATGGCGTGGCAGATCAATTGCAACTTTTCTTACCTCAAGACCAGCCAGAAGGACTGATCGCCGATGTGGTTGTCGCCAATATTTTGGCTGCACCATTAAGAGAACTCTCTGGAGTAATCAAAGGATTAGTCAAAAATGGCGGTGAAATTGCCATGTCAGGTGTATTAGATACACAAGCTGAAGACGTCGCAAATTATTATAAAGATGAATTTGCCATCGACCCAATTGCAGAAATGCAGGAGTGGTGTCGTATCTCTGGTAAAAAAAGCCAATAAACAGCACCAGTAATTGATTGAATTTTAGACAATTTACAAAACAAAATGTAAATGCTCAAAATTTAGTCTTTTCACGCATCAAAAAAATGCGTAAAATGCGCGCCCTTGCTGGTACAGAACTGTGAAGACGTTTTGAGAATCGGAAAACACCAACTTAAGAACAATTTGATCGTCGCGCCGATGGCCGGAGTTACTGATCGACCTTTTCGTGAGTTGTGCCTTCGATACGGCGCGGGCATGGCAGTCAGTGAAATGATGTCGTCTAACCCGCGTGTATGGAAAACGTCAAAATCCCAACAGCGCATGGTGCATGAAGGTGAATCGGGCATTCGCTCAGTACAAATTGCCGGGTCAGATCCACAGCTAATGGCAGAAGCCGCTCAGTTTAATGTTGATAATGGTGCACAAATTATCGATATCAATATGGGTTGCCCTGCAAAAAAAGTAAATAAGAAACTTGCAGGTTCAGCACTACTGCAGCATCCGGAGATGATTAAAAATATCCTCTCTGCGGTGGTTAATGCGGTAGATGTACCAGTCACACTGAAAACCCGTACTGGCTGGGACACAGACAATAAAAACTGTGTAGAAATTGCAAAAATGGCCGAAGACTGTGGCATACAAGCCTTGGCACTCCATGGGAGAACAAGAGCTTGCATGTACAAAGGCGAGGCAGAATACAACAGTATTAAAGCGGTAAAAAACGCCATTTCAATACCCGTTATCGCCAATGGGGATATCGACAGTGTTGAAAAGGCAAAATATGTACTGGATTACACCGGTGCAGACGCTTTAATGATTGGTCGGCCTGCCCAAGGTCGTCCTTGGATTTTTAAAGAGATCCAACACTATTTGGAAAACGGCACCACGATGCCCGCGCTCCCTTTAGAGGAAGTAAAGGCAATTTTACTTGGTCATGTTCAAGAGCTTCATCAATTTTATGGTGAGTTTCTTGGCCCCCGAATTGCTCGTAAGCATGTTGGGTGGTACTTAAAAGAACATGAGCAAGCCAGTGAGTTTCGCCGTACCTTCAATGCCATTGATGTTGCTCATGAGCAGCTTGATGCGCTAGAAGGTTACTTTGTAAAATTTGCATCATAAATTACGAGAAGAGCTAGACATAATATGTTCGAACAAAATTTGACTTCCGAACCACTAACAGTAACTACTGTAACTTCACAAGATCAAATCACTCAGAAACCTCTGCGTGACTCTGTAAAAGCATCTTTGAAAAACTACCTTGCTCAGTTAAATGGTCAAGACGTGAGCGAGCTTTACGAATTAGTATTAGCAGAAGTTGAACAGCCGCTACTAGACACCATTATGCAATACACTCGCGGTAACCAAACTCGCGCAGCTAACATGATGGGCATTAACCGTGGCACTCTTCGTAAGAAGCTGAAAAAATACGGCATGAACTAATCTAGATTAGTTAACAAAATGATTTTAAAGCCCAAATAGCATTGCTATTTGGGCTTTTTGTTTTGTTGCTAGAAAAACCTTCTACTCACATTTACTTACAAACTGATCTGCCTCAACCAACAAGCAATTATTGTTAATACAAATAGATTTGTTAATAAAAAATAAGTAATACTGATTAAAAGAGGATTAAGTTCATTGTAGTTGGTGACTTTATGGATATATACACCTTAGCAATCTACAGCTCCATATTAGCAATCATAATCGCTAGTGCACTGCTAATAACTCATAGATACATGTTTGCAGGGATAGCAGTGGGAGTTGATCAAGTGGGTTATGCTGTCCTGTTATTGGGCTTAAGCATTGTTCCTCTAGCACTAGGTTTTACTCAATCTTCAACATATGTGGTTTTTTTCTCAAACTGCACATACACCATAGCTTTTTGTTTATTACTTGCAGGAATAACAATATTGCGAGGGGCAAATCACTCTCTACTTTTAGTGTCGATTATAGTGACTATTTTTGCCATTGGTTTCTTTGCTCACAATACCATTCTCTCTCCCTCTGTTACATCAAGGATTGAAACGCGAAGTGTCTTAGTTGTTGCCATATGTGTACTAACTATTTACGCAAACCATTCAGGGACAAGGAAAGACAATGATAAGGCCAGGCTTCTACTGAATCTGACTTTAATCATAAATGCTTTGTACATGACTTTTCGGGCCATAGTAACCTTATCAGACGGGCAGATCTTAGATTACTATTCAACATCAGATATACATAAACTGTCCTTTGTTATCACCACCATCACCATTATCAGCTTGGTATTTACTGTATTTTGGATGTTAACCGATCGATTATTAAAACAGATCTACCACTCCTCTATAACAGATGAACTTACGGGACTTTATAATAGAAAAGGTCTACGAAAGCTTATTCCTCGTTTTATCCATAAAGAGCATGAAAGTAATATATCGATACTTCTTGCTGACATAGATCACTTTAAGGTGATTAACGATACGTTCGGTCATGACTATGGAGATAAGGTGATAAAACACTTTGGTGAAATCCTTATAAAATCATGCAGAGAAAATGACGTTTGTTTTCGTTACGGGGGAGAAGAGTTTATTGTTATTTTGCCGAATACTAATGAAGCCCAAGCAATGCAAATAGCTGATAGAATTAAGGTTTACACTAAAAGTCGCTCAGAGGCAGAACTCTCATCTGGTCAATACACCGTGAGCATTGGCTTAACAAAGGCTCAGAATAGTGATGACTGGAGCTCCTTAGTTAACAGAGCGGATAATGCTTTATATGATGCGAAAACCAAAGGACGTGATTGTATAGTTAAACACTAACTAACGAGTTTCAGCACCTTTGATAACCTAACAAATCAAACTCTTATTGCACACGATTCTTCATTTTTATACTCTTACCAAGCACTGGCAACATCCAGTGTCGGGATTAGAGACCTCGCATTCATTTCTGGGCACATGAACACTAGCAACCTCTAGTATCTAATGTGCGTTGTTAGCACACCTATAAAATTTGCTCGGGCTCTTTAACCCGTAGTAATGAAATATTGGTGAGTTAAACTGGCAACTATAGCTGGCTACTTCGTACATAAAAACCTTGTTCAGTTAAATATCAAGGACTGGAGTCTTTCTGGTGTTCGCTATTGATATTGATGGAGGCATTTATGTCCGATTTTTACCAACAAGTTGAAGATTTTATTCTTTGTGCGGTCGCTGATAATTCAACAGAGGATCATGCTAACAATACCGAGGTTGCCCTGTTTCTGTTGTCATTACTCTCTAGCCATAAGAGAGAAGAGTTAGCGCAATTACAGCAAGATGAGTCGTAAACATTTAAACGCCCTTGTGGGCGTTTTATCATCTGAGACGAGTATACATTCGGAGAATGGCGACGAACTTTAGAGGGTGAAGGTAAACGATTAAAGCCTATTTACTCTTCCTTGGTTGGCTCTTGCTGCTTTATAGAGGCTCTTCTATTCCATATGTACTCAGGGGCGCAACTGGCACAATCATTACATACTATAGTTTTCTCTAAAATCCTACTTCCCCATGGAGGAAGCGCCCACTCTTCAGATAGTATTGAACTTCCGCAAAATGGGCATGGTTTGCTATCACTGAACGAGATATCACTATCTTCTTTCATTTATTATCACCATTTGACGTTACTTAATTAATGAAAAATGGCTTTCTAACTCGTTAAGCCAGCGAGAACGTTTTTTATCTGATGCAGGCTTTACTTGTGCGTAATTTATCCATTTTCGATTCTTCACGCCAATCTTCCAAAAAGTACCAAGAAGCATGGCTTTTTTAATGGCGTTACCAAACAGAAGACGATAAGCAAAAGAGGGGGTATTCATTGTCGTGATCATCGTGACTCCTTTTAGATTATCTAAAAGCGAATACATCCCTAATCCAGTATCTTTATATTGATATGCAATGCCCGGAAAAACGACTTTATCTATAAAGCCTTTCATTAGTGCTGGCATCAACTCCCACCAAATCGGGAAGATAAACACAATATGATCAGCCTGCTCAATACGCTGTTTATATTGCAGTACTTGAGGGTCTAACATTTGATGTGCTTTCTCAGGTTCAGTTCGTGCCAACGCAAAAGCTTGCAGATCTTTTGCTCTCATCACTGGGTCAAAGTTATCTTTATCTAAATGGATCAAATCAATGTCATGATTGGCGGAGGTTAAACCATTCGTAACGGAATTTAACAGGGCATTACAGAAACTTCCCTCGTAAGGATGATTGAACACTACAAGAACTCGCATATATACCTCTTTTACAAAACGGCGACGCGAGACATCTTAGAGCAGCAGGAGCCACAGCAACGATAACATATGTTATCAATTGCTCTATTTTCTACATCGGATTCGGCTTAATGACACAGATGTAATCCCCAAATACGACGCGATGTAATGTTGCGGGATCATACGGATGCTCTCAGGATGGGTTTTAAGTAACTCTTGATAACGTTGCTGAGGCGTATCTTTAATGCGGGATAGAAAAAGCCGTTGGTAGTGCCTTAACCTCTCACTGACGAGTTTAAACCCAGCTTCTTGTAACTGCGGAGACTGAGAAATTATTTGCTTAAAATCCACCATGGGCATGGAATGTAAGGTTGTAGGTAACAAAGCTTGATAGGAAAACGGGCTAGGTTCGCTAAATAATAAGCTATCACAAGCCGTTATGATGCTGCCCTGCATAAAAAACTGAAAGGAGATATCTTTTCCGTCTTGGTTGAACCAAGAGCGAATACACCCAGTTTCAACAAAATAGACGGTATCACATACCACACCTTCTTCAATAATGGTCTGTTTTTTACTGAGTTCAGTTTTTACTACATGGGGCTCTAACGCCGACCAGATAACGCGGGCTGTGTTCATAGGCTTACCCCATTAATGATATTTAACTATGCTGCCAGGGTCTGTACTAAAAATAATAAATTAAAATATAAAAAGAGACACACCCAAACCCGCCATCAGCTGGTTTGGGTGTAATGTTCATTACTTTAACGGATCATTATCAGGCAATGCGCTGTGTATCCACAGAGCCAGTCGTTTTTTAACATTTTTGCCGTCGGTTTTATCGGCTGGGAGAGGAGTGATTTGCTTTACTTCGACTAAGAACAAGTAAAGTGCCTTAGCTTTTATGGGTTGCGCAGTTGCGTCATCAAACAGCTGAAAGCCCTGCATTTTCGCCATCTTACTGCCCACTTCTAATGCTTTTTTGAACAGCTTGTCTTCATTCATTATCTTGGTCGTTTTCGACACATGCTCACCATAGATATCATCAAATTGTTCAATGAGTATATATTAAAAAAAAGCGCTTTGTTTTTAAACTGATAGCAAATACTAAGCGTTGTACTTTTAATATTTCTATAGCAAATCCGATATCCTCTATTATTTCTATCTCTACGAAATGCTGATATCTTTACCCGCAGTCGTCATTGAACATCACGCTCACTAGGAAGCTTCATTATGAAATCAGCAAGCACAGCCGTATTAGCCCTTAGCGCTGTACTTTTTGTATCTGCCTGTGCAGAAATTAAAGAGACAGGAAAAACCATTGGACACTCCACCAAAGAGATCACGACATCGATCGGGCACGCTTCTCGCGACGCGGTTAAAGCCGTTGGTGAAAGCACGTCTAAGGTTGCCGATGATATTGAAAAAGAGCTGAATAAATAACAAGATAGCGTCCGTCAGTTCACTAATTCTTGCAAAAATACGTACCTATTAGCATTTTCATTAATTTGAAGAATAAAAACTGCTGTTTTAATAGTCGAAATGTATTAAATATGTCAGTATCCACTCGACAATAATAACTACATATCGTTTTAACGCAGTGATAGGTAACACAGTAAATGTTTGATATTTTTATAGAAACCGTTGCAGCACTTTTTGCTACAGTGGTTTTCTTTACGATCTTAAAAGCAACTACCCACAATTTAATTAAACAGCAGTCCGGCATTAAGTTAGTTGTTGCTGGATTTGGGTTGCTGCTATTTAGCCTAATTATTGATGTTACAGATAACTTTCCTTCTCTAAACTATCTAGTTGTTATTGGTGATACTGAGTTTCAAGCTTTCCTTGAAAAAGTACTTGGAACGCTACTGGGCTTTATTATTCTCGCCATGGGCTTTCGTCGCTGGCTTCCTAGTATTCGCGAGTTGCTGGAAACCCGTGAGTCTTTGGATCAACTCACCATTAAGTTAGATCAACGAGTTAATGAGCGCTCACTAGAGCTTCTGCAATCTAATACCCAATTAAAGCAACAAATTGTTCAACGTGGGGAAATAGAGCGAGAACTAAAATATCAAGCCCTGCATGACGCTTTAACTAAGCTACCAAACCGTCCTGCACTGATGGACTTCTTGAACTGTGAAATTTCTCGCGCTAGCTGCCAACAATATTTTAGTGCAGTGTTATTTTTTGACTTAGACAATTTTAAACAAATTAATGATTTACTTGGTCACGAAACCGGAGACAAAGTCTTAAAGATCACCAGTGATCGGTTAGAGAAAATTCGTCGCGACAAAGACTTTTTAGGCCGTTTAGGTGGCGATGAGTTTGTATTAGTTTTAACCGCGTTAAGCTCAGATAAAGAGAGTGGCATTCAAAAAGCACAAACTATTGCACAAGATATTATCGACACATTAGATAAGCCAATACACCTTGCTGAACATAAACTAAAAGCAGCCAGCTGTATTGGCATCAAACTATTTCCGGAGCAGAGCAATGAGTCTGTCGGCGATATTTTAAGACAAGCAGATACCGCGCTATATCATTCAAAATCTCTAGGTTCGGGACGTTTTAGCTTCTTCCATCATGATATGCAGAAACGAATAGAAGAGAGAGTAAATTTAGCCAAAGAGTTGCACGAGGCATTAGAGTCGCAACAATTTTACCTTCACTATCAACCACAAATTGATAGTAACGGAGCCGTGTTTGGGGTTGAAGCTCTGCTTCGATGGGATCACCCTACTCGTGATTTTATAGGTCCAGATGAATTTATCCCTATTGCAGAAGAAGCAGGACTCATCGATAAAATTGGTCTTTATGTGTTACGCCAAGCGCTTGTTGAATGCTCACAGGCGTTCTCTCAAGTGAAAAATACTCATTCACACGCATCTCATTTACCAACTGAACAGCCCCAAAGTGATCTCTCCTCAAATACGCACTCATTAAATGCACAGAAGGGTCTGTCCTTTAATGACATGTCTTTTAACGACATATGTTTTACTGACAAAGTGCTAAAAATTGCGGTCAATATTAGTCCAAGCCATTTTTTGCAAGAGGACTTTGTCGAGCAAATTCTGCAAGTTGTTCAGTCCTTCGATCAGGAGAACTTTCATCTTGTTTTAGAGGTCACAGAGAGTGTTGTCATTCAAAATATCGAAGATGTCTCTCGAAAAATGGAAACATTGCGCCAGATGGGAATAGGCATTTCCCTTGATGATTTTGGTACTGGTTACTCCTCTCTTAATTATATTAAACGGCTGCCTATTGATACATTAAAAATAGATCGATCGTTTATTTCGGATATTCTCCATGATCATCACGATGCCGCCATTGTAGACGCGATATTGGCGATGACAGATGCTCTAGGGGTTAAAGTTATCGCCGAAGGGGTCGAAACGGAGCAGCAACGACTGTTTTTGCAACAACGTGGCTGTCAGTTATATCAAGGTTATCTATTTTCTCGTCCAGAACTTATGTCGCAGTTAATTGCAAAGGGCATATTCTTGCAGGAGTGTGCCGAGGTAAAAAGTAAACACGACTCTGAGGAAGAGAGTTTGGCCTGCTGTACCAATGAAAATAGTATCGCGACTGCGTACTAGAAATTGACAGCCGACGTCGAGCTAACCGTTCGTTCGAATGGTTTATTACTTAACTTTAACTCAAAATAAAAAGGCAAAAACAGAAATAAAAAAGCGCCAAACCTATCATGATTTGGCGCTTTTTATGATTTTAACGGTTACTTTTTAGCATCCAAGATTCGCTGAATTCGAGGGTCAAGCTGCTTACCATGGCTAGCTTCAAACTCTTCTCTTTTTAGATCATTTAAGTTCTTAACTGAATGTTCTGCCAACAAGTTGCGAGGCAGTTCAGTCACTAGCATCCCGCGTTCCTGAAGGCTTTTCGCCTCCAGATAGTAACGTTTAAACAACTCATCAAGCTTGTACTCAGGCACGCGTTTTAGCTCATACAGTTTATTTTGTACTAACCATTTTTCTAGCTCATTGCTTGGTGCACGGTTTAACACCCTAACGCGGCTATCCATTCTCTCTTCAGTGGTTAGCTCTTTACTAAGAACTTGCAGTTCACCAGTGGATGGAGGCCAATACTCTCCACGTTGAATGCGTTCTCGACAGTGGCGCAATAGCCGATCAAAGTCCTCTTCCGTTAACCCTTCAGTAAACAAGATGAATTTGATGTTTGGCTCACTGCCATGGACGTGTTCCCATTTTGACTCATAGATTGAAAACAGCGTTCCAAATACGCTAATACACCAATCCGTAAGCTCTCCACTATCAGCATCAAAATGCTGTCCAACGCTGCTTTGTTGAGCAGGCTGAACAGATGTCTCTTGACTGGCTGCGCCTTGATAAGACGCAGGGGGCACTTCACTTGCTTGCAAAGCGTGCCCACTATCTGTTTCTTGCTGTATAGAAGAATCAGAACTTAGGTTTGTGTCCTTTTTGGATGACTTGCTGCCTGAAACGCTCAGATGGGCTAAGCTTCTGTTGATACCCAGCTGCTTTAGCTTTTCCTCCATCTCCTGAAGGTGTTGATCGACCGGTTTGCTGCCTTTCATATCTTTTCTCATTGGTTAGCCAGTTCTGAAGCTTAGATTCCACTCTAGAAATGGTCATCAATTCATTCGCACGCGCTTTATGGTGCATAACAAAATTCCGCCACACTACAGTGTGATCATTTGCTATTCCAGAAAAACGAAATGCACGTTCAGCCCAAGTTGGAATGCTGTTTTCATCTAAATCATAGGTTGAGATGGCATTGCCTTCACTACGCTTACTTCCCACATACTGAGAGCTGGCAGGAAATCCACCACTGTTCGTCTCTCGCATTGAATACACAGGTATAGCCGAGCTTTGATTATTGTCCATTGCAGGCTGAGAGAGGCTATTATCACTCTGTACCGGCATCATATCTGACACAGCAGGTTGTTGGTTAGCCACCGGTGATGCAATATTCAGTTTAAAGGTTAACGTCTCTTGCTTACCTTGACCGTCACGGCGAATTCTCTCAATGAATCCTTGCTCAGCTAATGACGTTAGGTGTGTTGCCATACCGATATCGCTTAACGAACAAAAATGACATACATCATTGAGACAAATAGAGCTATAACCATTTTCATTAGCATAATCCGCCAGTAGCAATAAAATCAGCTTATCGGTTGGATTAGAAACCGTCATTTGCCACGCAAAGTAGCTATATTTAGCACTCAAAGTCAGCGCCTCTGTTAGTGGTGCAATTAATTAAGCCTGATCTTAAGTTAACCGCTAGGTAAATTATAGTCACTTCGGTCAAATTCCTCGTTTTTAGCCAGTTTATTTTAACGCCTCTAATATTGAGCAATGGCTGGCATTATCATCATTGTGTCCACAGCAGGCATCATTGATCTTTTTTAACGCAGTACGGATTTTTGTCAGCTCCGCTATTTTCTCATCAATTACTGTCAGTTTTGCACTGGTTATTGCTTTTACTTCTGCACAACTATGCTGCGTCGCTTCCAGTCGAATATCGAGTAACTCTTTGATCTCTTCCAAACTTAAGCCAAGTTGTTTGGCATTCAATACAAACTTTACCTGTTCAATGTTGTTTTGATCATAAAGACGATATCCCGACTCACTGCGGCCTTTTGGCTCAATTAAACCGTTTTTTTCGTAAAAACGAAGCGTATCAACCGTCACGCCTGCGGTTTTCGCCAGTTCTCCAATTAACAACATATTACTGCCTTGTTTTTCATACTATTTACTGCAAATGATAGACTGAATTGAATAAACAACGAAAAAAGCAATCGATTGCGCGAGCATTTTACAACCAAATTAGTTAGAATACGCGCCATCAAATAGACGATAGAAAACGAGTTGACTCATAAGGTCTTTACCAAAAGTGCTTATTTACGATTATTCACAATCTGTAAGGTCATTTTATACCATATAGTAACGCTTTGATTCTCATGGCGATGCTATATGAATAATAACGATAAATACCCTAGACAAGGCTGGCATATCAGCTTAAAAAGGTATCATCACTACTGGATGGATATAATGAAGTAATTAAGCCCTATTTGGCAAATATCTTTATATCGACTCACTCGGAGAACTTGAGGAAAATGGAAGTAATGAATAATGTTCGCCCTATTCGCCGCGCATTGATCAGCGTATCAGACAAGACAGGTATTGTTGAGTTTGCAAAATCACTCTCTGAACGAGGCGTAGACATATTGTCTACTGGCGGCACCGCTCGCTTACTCTCAGAGCAGGGAATCCCCGTTACTGAAGTATCCGATTACACTGGTTTTCCTGAAATGATGGACGGCCGGGTAAAAACGTTACACCCTAAAGTTCATGGCGGTGTATTAGGTCGCCGTGGACAAGATGATGGCATTATGGCCCAGCATGGCATCAACCCTATCGATATGGTTGTGGTTAACTTGTACCCGTTTGCCCAAACAGTGGCAAAAGAGGGCTGCACTTTAGCTGACGCGGTGGAGAACATTGATATTGGCGGGCCGACCATGGTGAGAAGTGCCGCGAAGAATCATAAAGACGTGACAATTGTCGTCAATGCGAAAGACTATACACGCGTAATTAATGAGATGGATGCGAACCAACAGTCTGTTACCCTAGATACTCGCTTTGATCTTGCCATTGCCGCATTTGAGCATACTGCCGCTTACGACGGAATGATTGCTAACTATTTCGGCACTATGGTTCCTTCTTATGGCGCCAACAAAGAAGGGGATGAAGAGTCACCTTTCCCACGAACTTTCAATCAACAGTTCGAGAAGAAACAGGATATGCGTTATGGCGAAAACAGTCATCAAGCTGCCGCCTTCTATGTTGAAAGCAATCCTGAAGAAGCCTCTGTTTCTACCGCTTCGCAAATTCAAGGTAAAGCCCTTTCTTACAATAATATTGCCGATACGGACTCTGCTCTAGAGTGTGTTAAAGAGTTTTCCGAACCCGCTTGTGTGATTGTAAAACATGCCAATCCTTGTGGTGTTGCGTTGGGTAAAGACATTCTTGAGGCATATAACCGTGCTTATCAAACGGACCCAACCTCAGCGTTTGGCGGTATTATCGCCTTTAACCAAGAACTCGATGCCGAGACTGCGCAAGCTATCGTTGAACGTCAGTTTGTCGAAGTAATCATCGCGCCTAAGGTCTCTCAACAAGCTATCGAGATTGTTGCGACCAAAAAGAACGTGCGTTTACTGGAGTGTGGTGAATGGACAAACAAAACAACCGCATTTGATATTAAACGTGTGAATGGTGGCTTGCTGGTTCAGGACCGAGATCAGGGTATGGTTTCTCTTGATGACCTAAAAATTGTGTCCAAGCGTCAACCTAGCGATGAAGAGCTAAAAGATGCACTATTTTGCTGGAAAGTGGCTAAATACGTTAAGTCTAATGCGATTGTCTATGCAAAAGGCGACATGACTATTGGCGTTGGTGCAGGACAGATGAGTCGCGTTTACTCAGCGAAAATCGCGGGTATAAAAGCGGCCGATGAAGGCTTAGAAGTCGCAGGTAGTGTTATGGCATCTGACGCCTTTTTCCCATTCCGAGATGGTATTGATGCGGCTGCAGAAGCAGGCATTAAATGTGTTATTCAACCGGGCGGGTCTATGCGAGACGATGAAGTCATTGCTGCGGCGGATGAACATGGAATGGCGATGATCTTTACCGGAATGCGTCATTTCCGTCACTAGATTTCTCTTTATCTCTATTTATTGTTGTTATGAATAGAGTTTTTTTAAGCAATTGATGCCCAATCATTTTTAGATAAAAGGGAGAGCACGCGAACAAAAGATGGTAGAAAGCGTGCTCAACCAAAATGACTTAAAATGGTGCTGCTGTAAGGATTAAAAAATGGACGTATTAATTATAGGTGCAGGTGGCCGTGAACACGCTCTTGGTTGGAAAGCGGCGCAAAACCCAGACGTTGAGACAGTTTTTATTGCCCCTGGAAACGCAGGTACAGCATTAGAAGCGAACCTTGAAAATGTCGACATCGGTGTAGAAGATATTGAGGCATTGGTGGCATTTGCTCAGAAAAAAAATATAGGCTTAACCATCGTTGGCCCTGAGGCTCCGCTTGTCATAGGAGTGGTCGACGCCTTTCGTGAAGCAGGGCTTGCTATCTTTGGACCAACCAAAGCAGCGGCTCAGTTAGAAGGCTCGAAAGCATTCACTAAAGACTTTCTCGCTCGTCATAACATTCCTACCGGTGCGTATGCTAATTTTACTGAGATCGACCCTGCCATTGAGTATGTTCGCCAGCAAGGTGCGCCAATTGTCGTCAAGGCAGACGGATTAGCCGCTGGAAAAGGGGTTATTGTCGCAATGACTCTGGAAGAAGCGGAAGCCGCCATTAAAGATATGTTGGCTGATAACGTATTTGGCGAAGCTGGTAGTCGCGTCGTCATTGAAGAATTTTTGCAAGGTGAAGAGGCCAGCTTCATTGTTATGGTCGATGGCACCTCTGTACTTCCTATGGCCACCAGCCAAGACCATAAACGTGTTGGAGATGGCGATACAGGGCCTAATACTGGTGGAATGGGAGCTTATTCACCTGCGCCGGTCGTCACTGCTGATATTCACAATAGAATCTTGGAAGAAGTGATTTACCCGACGGTGAAAGGGATGTACGAAGAAGGCAACCCTTATACTGGCTTTTTGTACGCAGGTTTGATGATAGATGAGCACGGTACTCCTAAGGTAATTGAGTACAATTGTCGTTTTGGTGATCCAGAAACACAACCGATCATGATGAGAATGGAATCAGACTTGGTGGATCTCTGCTTGGATGCGATTGAAGAGAGACTTGATAGCTGTGAATCCTTCTGGGATCCAAGAGCTGCAGTTGGCATAGTATTAGCCGCAGGTGGCTACCCTGCCGATTACGCAAAAGGAGATGTCATCTCCGGTTTACCTACTGACGAAATCGAAGGTGAAAAAATCTTCCATGCCGGAACCCGAGAAGAAGCAGGTAAGGTGACGACGAATGGTGGCCGAGTACTGTGTGCAACAGCCCTTGGTGAGACCGTTTCACAAGCTCAGCAACGTGCTTACAAGCTGACAAAGCAGGTAAGCTGGAACGGTGCATTCTATCGCAATGATATTGGCTATAGAGCGATAGCGCGGGAGCAGGAATAGCAAGGCTAACCTCGCTGCAATATAACGACCATTAAAAAAGGCACTGTAATAAGTGCCTTTCTCATATCCATCATATTATTGAATAATGATGCTTGTCTTAGTCTTTGATTAAATTTGGTCTTTCTACACAATCAAAGCTATCGTCCGCTAAATTATACATATCTATTACTGTCAATGTAGAAGGCGTGGTAGCCGCTAAAAATGCAGCATAACTATCAAGACTGGCAAGACGATTAATTACAAAATTAGGCAAAGCCTGATTTATCTCAAATCGAGCATATTCCTTACCTGAACAGGTAGTAAACACTTTGCCGTCCCAGTAGCCTTGAACTAGCTTCTGCCCATTACTATTTTGTTCTAACACGGTTTCACGAAGCGTATCAGCATTATTGATTACAAACGCAATGTCTTCTTGTGGAATAGGAAGCACCTTACCATCAACTCGGTATTGTTGGTAAACCGCCTCACCTTTATCATTAAACCGCAAATGCAATTTATAAGGTATTAAGCCTTTATTGAGTTTCAACTGTTCTCCCTCTCGGACAACTTCTCGAATTACACCATCACGTCTCCAGCGATAATCGGATTTGTACCAACCATAATCTCCTGAAGTCACAAAATCTGCCGCTGAAAGAGGAAAGTTATATTGTTCGGTGTACCAAAAATAACTAACGCTATCTCCTAACGATTGACCACCCGTCATATTGGTAACTAGTCGCGTTGAACTATCGATGGAAGGGTCGGAGGAGCAGCCTAAAAGAACAGCGGTGAGGAGCGTAGGTAAGAGGAATTTTTTCATAGAGATAAAGCCACGCCGGATACAATATCTGTATCCGGCGTATCTAAATTACTTCACTGAATCTTTCAGTGCTTTACCAGCAACAAATGCAGGTACATTTGCAGCAGCAATTTGAATCTCATCACCAGTCTTAGGGTTACGACCAGTACGAGCAGCACGGTGATTTACTTTAAAAGTACCGAAGCCAATTAGTTGAACTTGGTCACCTTCTTTAAGTGTATCAGTCACACTTTCAAGTGTCGCTTCTAGAGCAGATTTAGCTTGAGCTTTTGATAGATCCGCTTTTTCAGCGATAAAGTCGATTAATTGGGTCTTGTTCATTAGGTTTCCCTTCTCATGTGTTATCGAAATCTGAACCCACTCTAAAGCATAAACCCCCCGTCTGGCAAAGGGTTGTCTGTAAACTTTTTCTTAAAACAACCATATTTAGACAGAATATGAGTAATAACTCACAATTTGTTGCTTTATACGATATAAAAATGACAGTAAGTTTACCTATAAAGCCTGTAATTACCGTAACTAAGAGGTAATATAGATGTCATAAATATATCCAAATTCGGACTCTAAACAGGAAATTTGTCACAAATTCATGCTGCTTTTAACTATCTACATCTCATTGTCTATTGGCGTATCATTTATTTGCTCGGTACTGGAAGCTATTTTGCTCAGCATAACGCCGAGCTATCTTGCTCAGTTAAAGCAGAGTGGTCACCCTTCTGCGGAAAAACTCACCCAACTAAAGAACGACATTGATCGCCCTCTGGCATCGATTTTGACGCTAAATACCATTGCTCATACTATTGGTGCCGCCGGTGCTGGTGCTCAAGCCGCACAAATATTTGGCAACCAATGGTTAGGTGTCTTTTCTGCCGTGCTGACTTTAGGTATTTTGCTGTTGTCTGAAATCGTACCAAAAACCATTGGTGCGACCTACTGGCGTCAACTCGCTCCTATGGCAGCAAACATACTAAAATGGATGGTTTGGGGACTCACCCCATTTGTTTGGGTATCTGAGCAAATAACCAAGCGACTAGCCAAAGGACACATACCACCAAAACTACGAGATGAAATCTCAGCAATGGCGTTATTGGCACACGAAAGCGGCGAATTTTACGAAGGTGAATCAAAAATACTGAGTAATCTACTCTCTATCAGCGATGTTCCTATCACCCAAGTGATGACACCAAGACCGGTAGTTTTCCGAGTTGAAGCGGAGCAGAGCATAAATGAGTTCTTGGATCGTCATAAGGACATTCCCTTCTCGCGTCCGCTTATTTATAGCCAACAAAAAGACAACATCATCGGTTTTGTACATAGGTTGGAACTATTTAAATTGCAGCAAATGGGGTGTGGCGAGAAGCAGCTTGGTGCGGTAATGCGGCCAATCAATGTACTTTTAAACAACATGGCTTTACCCAAAGCATTTGATCACATGATGAAAAACCGCTTGCAATTGGTTCTGGTAGTGGACGAATACGGAACTATTCAAGGCATAGTGACATTAGAGGATATCTTCGAGCATCTATTAGGAGAAGAGATCATTGATGAGGCCGACAAAACCACTGACATGCAGCAACTCGCCTACCAACGATGGGAAATTTGGAAGAAAACTCACGACGTTAAGCAGAGTGATGAGTAAGATCGTTCTGCTTTAAGGACACACACTTTTATCTGGGGATAGCCTCTTAAAGCTGTCCTCTTTTGAAATAAGGACAGTCGCCTAAAAGTGGAATGCAATAACTCTAAGAGCTTAGTTTAAGCAGATAGATTAATAAAAGTAATGTGTTTGAGGACTTAACAAGAATTAGCGTTAGATATTGTACGATTGATATTAATTTCTATAGATAATAGTTATAAATGCTGCAGCAGGAATAGCTTACCAATGCAAGCTTTGAGCATGTAGTCTGGAGTATCTGATTTTTTGTCAGCAATCCAATTTGAAAAGGTGAATTCTTGATTTATGCAAATATCGCTTAGCATGCTCAAGTCGACTAATATCACCAATCGCGCTAACTCTGCGACGCTCCATATAAGTACAAACATTAAGCCAACTTTGCTGACTAATAGTCAGCTTTTGTAATATTGAGAGAGAATCAGCACTTAGTGTCGCTTTCTCAGCTCGATATTGTCTCGCAGTAGAATCAACCAGCTCTAGGTAGTCCTGCAATCGCAGAGGGATTCCTTGCACATACTCTTTGTTACTTACATTTCCAATAAACGGAAACAATAATGGCGCAGTTTGCTTTTGTTCTTTCAGAGCTCTAAACCGGGCTTTAATTGACGTGTACTGAGATTGCTCCGGCTGTGTTGAGATTCCCGCTCTTACTGGATTTAAATCGACATATACCATTGCTGCAGCTAATGCTTTTTCATCCAGTAGCGCTTGGCTTTTAAAGCGGCTTTCCCAAAAATGTCCAGTGCATTGGTCTTCTTTGTTAGCTTTGAGAGCAATATCGAAATTGAGCTCTTTCATGAACCAACTAAGGCTCCAAAGTCGATTCCTCCATTTTTCGATAATGGACAAACACATTTGCGTCTCTACTTTACTCAACGGCTGTTCAGAGAACCAACGTTGAACCAAAAAGGGCAATTTATGATTTTGCATCCAATGTTCAACGACTTCACGGTCAGAGAGCGTAAGGGCTTTGTTCTTGTTGATATGCACGACTAAATGGTAATGATTACTCATGATGGCATAGGCACAAATATCGATACAGTAAGATTTCGCCAAGGAATAAATCTTATTTTCGATCCAGTCTCTTCTATGCTGATAGCTCTGTTTTGTATGAGGGTCCGTACCGCAAAGAAAACTACGCCGAACACACCTCGAAACACAATGATAATAGGGTGTTGATTCGACTGACACCAATTGTTTTCGAGCTGTTGTCATCACTTCTCACCTTTTAAGTTGTAAAGATAAAAAGAAGAGTAATGTGGCATTTTGTTCGGCTTAACGAGAAACAGTATTTTTTTAGACCAATACGACAAAAGTAACTAAGACCTAACAAGTCCTAAAATATACTTTGCGATATATGTCTACATTGAAATATTGAAGTGTGTGTCCCTCAAAAAGAGGGACTCGACGTGAATGTTGAGGTGTGTGTCCGTATTAAGGTTTGTCCGAATATAGGTTATGCTTCTATTCCGATATTGCTGACAGCTTCATCACGAAGTTCTGCTCTTAAGTCTTTTATCAAGTCTATATCGCGCTCTTCGGCTTCGCGTAATGGACGATAAATAGCCCATTGTACATCCCATTCAGCACACACAGCTTCGTTATCTTTTTGATTGTCATTATCAATGACATCACCTGTTTGCGCTTCTTCGAGCTGTGCTACTGTTACCACAGAGATCTGACTAATTTCTTGCATATTTTCAAATAGATAATCTCTATCTAACAAACCGTGCAATAAGGTCGATAATGCAACACAAGCATCAATGGCTGGGTAAACACCATAAAAGTCAAATTCATCAGAAACGGGTATTAGCTCTTCAAGTTTCTCTAATTGGCGTTCAAAATTAATTTTCGCTTTTTTAACGGTAAGCAACTCCCAGATACTATCGAGAATATCTCGGTAAACCCTAGCATCGGCATACTCTGTTGTTTCACAAAACGCTGCATAATTCGGGTACATGCGTTCACATAAAGAAACCATAAAAGTAATCTGTTGCCATGGTTCAAATTTTTCAAGGCGAACTTGAATAGGATTCTGTAACATAAGAGCTCTAACGTTGAATTTTCAGACAGCAGAAGTGTACTTGATAAAGGGAGAGGGGAAAAGAAAGCATATGGATAATTTCACCAATAAAGTAAAAATAATTACCGAATACGACCAAGAGTTCCACACCTTGATTTCTCAAGCGGATCTACCTGACTTAGCTATCACCGAGGAAAATAGTGAAGCTAATATTTTACTGGCCTCCCCTCCTAAAATTGCTTCTATTCTGGACTCTTTCCCTCAACTAGAATGGGTTCAGTCAATGTACGCTGGAGTTGATGCACTTACTCACTCCTCTCAGGATCCTGACTACCTACTCACTAATGTTAAGGGCATCTTTGGCCCTCAGATCGCAGAGTATGTATTGGGCTATACCATTGAGCATTTTCGTCACTGGGATCTATATCGCCAACAACAGAGTGAAAAAGTATGGCAACCTCATCGATATCGAACCATAAACGGAAAACAAATGTTTATTTTTGGGACGGGTTCTATTGGTAATCATCTAGCCAAGACTGCGGCCGCCTTTGGTGTTCATACTATTGGTGTAAACCGTACAGGAATACCACCAAAGGAATCAGCATTTAACGAAGTCGTTCATATTGAGCAGGTAAATGAACAACTTAAGCGAGCTGATATTGTTGTCTCAACCTTACCTAAAACTACAGCTACAACAGGGCTATTTAATCAGTCTCTCTTTGAACACTGTACCAAAGCACTGTTCTTCAATGTTGGTCGAGGCGATGCTGTGGTCACAGAGGATCTCCTCGCTGCACTAGATAATGGGGCGATTCAACATGCCTATTTGGATGTTTTTATAAATGAACCTATCTCACAACAATGTCCTTATTGGCACCACCCATCCGTCACTGTCACGCCACATATTGCGGCCAACAGTTTTCCCGAGTTGGTGTTTGAAATATTTAAACAAAATTACTTGCTATGGCGGGATGGTTTTCAGCTTAACAACCGAATCGACTTCAACAAAGGATATTAATTAACGTCAAATAAATGTTTCTCCGAATAAAATTTAACTCATGAGATACGGTGTGTGTCCTTTATAAATTGAGGCGTGTGTCCTTGATAAATTACGAGTTGGTGTTTGAAATATTTAAACAAAATTACTTGCTATGGCGAGATGGTTTTCAGCTTAACAACCGAATCGACTTCGACAAAGGATATTAATTAACGTCAAATAAATGTTTCTCCGAATAAAATTTAACTCATGAGATACGGTGTGTGTCCTTAATAGGAAACTCTTACTTGGTTAGGTGTGTGTCCTTATAGTAAAAGCTAGCCTGCGATAATGTCTGCGGTGCAAACGGTGGGGTAATTGACGCCATAATGAGATGGTCGGGTTTCTACCTGGTTGCCGACTCGTGTCACTACAATTTGCTCATTCAGCCACAATGGTGAAGCGATGCTGCCTTTCAGTTCATTGATGAAAAAGTCGGAAGAGAGAAGCGCCACATACTCTTGTTGGTTGGCAATACGACTTTTGTCGGAAAGGCTCCCGCAGAACCATTTGGCTCGTTCAAAACTCAGTTTAGAGAGTGTTTCCAAACTCGACATAGGCAAGTAAAAGTGTCGCTCGCCTGACGAACCCACGCCTTTAAACCACACTTTTTTGTTTTGATTATTCGCGACTGAGGGCGATACTGCTGCTGTTTTTTGTTCTGCTACCGCTTTTGCTTTTGCCTGTGAAGTGTCATCTTTTTGGGGCTGTGTCGTTGGGTGAATCACTTCATCTATATTATTTTTGAAAATAAAGGGAAGCCACTTTATCAGTGAGTCCTGATAGCCCAGCTTTCTTAATTGCGTTTTATACTGAGACCTGTACTTAGGTTGTATAGGCCCAGCAAAGAGCCTATAACCACCTTTTATAGATTGCATTGCTACATTTATGTCTGTCTTTGTTTTTACTCTAGTCAACTCTTCAGTGGCTACATCGAACGAACTGTCAACAAACTTAAATTGAAGTACTATGGAAGTGGAGCCTGAAGGTCTTCTTAGATCTATATTGCATGCGTCAGAAAAGACCATCACACCATTTCTTTGAAAAACAGTGCACGAATTAGCAACTACTACAGGTAAGTACCCCCACGATATCAGAGTGACTCCTATCACAAGCCACCAGCGACTGTTTGCGAGATACTTATGCATTGTTTTTTTCAACATTTGCTATCGCTTACTGCAAAGCAAGAATAATTTCTAATTGAGCATTAACAGATCCAGCAATAACAGATTGGCTAGCTATTCTTTTTAGTTCTGCAGAAAACTTACCACTGTACATTTTAATGCCGTCAGAAGTGGTTCCATTAGGGCTAGGTAATAGATCCCGATAACCATACCAGCCTTTATTGTTACCACCGCCTATACTATTGTCTGCGAGAAGATTTAGATAATTAGACGACCCGATTTTTTTTACTTGAATTCCAACCCCTTGCGCGACACCCGAACGACCATATTCATTATCCAGTAGATAAGTTAATCCTCCTTCAGAAGTTTTCAAACCCAGTTGTTGAGCTTTTCTTATTGCGGTATCACCTTTTACCAATAACCCCATCGCGACTTGAGTATTCATAGTTCCTGAACCACCTACGTTATCAGCACAGGCCACGGAAATACTAAAATCTTTTTCCCTAACCGCACCGTCTCGTAACTCAACCGCACCAATCGAACCAAAGTCCACCGTCTTGGTATAGTCGGTAATGCGGCAACTATTAATACGAGTAATATTGACAGTTGGTCGCCATACCATTGGGTAATTTAGGTAGTGCGAATTATTTGTCAAGATGAAACCCTTCCCAGATAGATCTGAAAAGTCAGCTAAAGTATTTAATATTTTGTTGGGATATCCGGCGTAAAGTCCTCGGTTATCAGGGTAACCTGGATTACTATGACTTTCATTTTGAAAAAGAGTGTAGGCTAGTGGTTGCCCCTTTACTACATCAACAAAACCCACAGTATTACCATCGACAGCCCATTTAGGTGAGTTTTTTACTCTTATAAATTGAATAGTAACACCACTAAATGCTGACGCAGGAATAAATGCCCGACTGTTCCAATTCATTGAGCTATCATCACAAGAAGTTTTGTTATAGATAGGAAGCAAAGTTCCCAAAGCACTCGCACAAACCCACGAAGATTTTGGCAACGATCGACGTTGCCATCTTGCCTTAAAAGGCCTATCTGTTTTAGTATTTAATATTCTGACCCCTACATTTTTGAAACGAGTGTAATATACCCCTAACAATCCACCCGAATTATCAAGATTCGTAATTTCTTCGAGGTATTTCTTACTATTCCACCCTCTATTTATCGCATAATACTCCATAAGACGAGGAGCTACCCATGGATGGAATATTGTAAGAGGTACAATCTCATTAGCACTTTTTGTTGACGTCCTACATTCAAACAATAGATCATAGTTATTATACCCATAGCTAACCACACTCCCCCCCCACGAAGTGTCGTATCCTTTTCCTTTTCTATAATCCATTGTTACAGAGCCAATCACACTACCTACTCGCTGAAGGCTTTCATTCGCGTTAACTTGTACATTTACGTTTGTAGGATAGTATGCCCCTGATGTTGCCCCTCGCCCTCTCGCGGGAGCTCTATAAGGACTTAACCCAACAGGATCAATAGCGTGGTTTATACCATAACCGTTAATCAAGCCTGGAAGTGTAATAGAAAAAATATTTGCCTCGGATATCCTATAACCACAACGTGCAAGTGCTTCTTTTGGTAGCAAAAGTAAGCTCGCAATGATCATCAAGTATGTAAGATGGTTTTTCATAGATATACTCTAATTAATTAGTCAGATAACCATACTGAGATAAAAAATCTTGGCTGGTTATCTAGTGACTGATGACTGATTGTTCAGTTAATAACCTGTTGGTACTGCCAGCTATTGCCATTATCGTTGATAATGGCGTAACTCACTTTGCTCACATCCAACGGCACATCGGGCACGGCTATCTGTTCCCCAGGGGCAATAAAAGGAGCAACCACTTCTTTGCCATCTAAAGCTAAATACGAAAAAGTGATGTGCCACTGAGTTGGATTACTGATCAACAAGTCATATTGTGTTTTTTTGTTACTCAAATCAGCGTTAGCGCTAGGAGAGACAGCAAACAACAGTTTTTCTGCCGAAGCTTTTTCAAGTTTCTCAACGCCGTCTGGACGTACCAACAATTTGACCCTTAGTCTCAATGGAAGCTGTAAGCGATCTTGCGAGCTATCACTATCATTAAACAGCGACTGAGGAACCTGATAAATATTGATCCAATAAAGTTGTTCGTTATGATTTTTTGCCAACTGGCTTCGATCTACAATCGCACGTACGCTGCGAATTTCTCCCGGTTGCAAGCGAAAAATTGGTGGTTGTAGAAATACTGGAGTTTTCACCAAAGATGGTGAGGCGGTAACATCGCCATAATCGGTCCATAACTGAACAACCACTTCATCTTCTCCTTCGTTGACCAAACGGAAACTATTCTGTTTTTGCTCGCTATTTATAACCACTCTTGTACGCTCAATATTCACGGCAGCGTATACATTTGTTGCAAGTAGAGACACAGCAACCAACGCCATCGCACGAACCGTTCTTAACGCTTTCCTACACCAACTTAGCTGCATATCGCTTCCATTTTCGAAATAGGAGAAGAATCCTCGGCGACTTGCTCTACCGTAATGGAACACTGCTCACTTTGCGCTTTCCCCCAGCGCAGTTTTAACTGGGTATCTTGAGGTTCTAATCGGGCATATATCACACCAGCCTGACCCACGATTCCAATACGGCGGTTATCAACTGTTATTACGTCACTGCCTAGCGGTGGCACCCCACCTTCGCTGAGTTTGGTATCGATTAAGTATGCTCTACCTTTTCTGGTATTAAATTTCACTTTTACAATGGCACCAGAGTAAGGCACTACTTTTTTGTGAGTACGAGTTAACTCCACATCCTCTTCTAGTTCAGTAGTATCGAGATCTATGTCATTGAAACGATAAGGGCTTAACGAAGGATGAATAGCATAACCAAATGAGTCTACTTTGCTGTCACTCCAGCCGGATATGGCCGCCCCTTCTGCTCCACTTGCTTCAACTAAGGCAAAGCTATCTCCAACATAAGGTCCAACCGTCACTCCTCCGCTATGCAATAGTACTGTGCCATCCAAAACGGTAGAAAAATTCCCAGACGCGTTTAAGCCACCGTTTGAGTAAGAAGCCGATACTCCTCCGATTGGGGTCTGCTGGGTAGCCGATACACTATAAAAGGAGCCTGAGTCGTTATGTGAGCCCATTAATGAGTAACTAAAATCGTCTCCGATTGAGTTACTGTAACTGGCGGTTGAGCTTCCATTGTCACCCACATTATTTGTTACGGTATGACCCAAGTTAAACAAGCCGCCCCCCAAAGGAACACTTAGCCCTAATGAGACAACCGTCTGATAGCGGTTTCCACTCGAGACATTGCTCTCTCCTGAGTATCGGGATATTTTTTGTCGGTCGACGTTAACGTTGTAAGAGACACCCCAAAGGGTGTGACTATATCGTGCAGAATAGTTATAGGATGTCGGTCTATTCTGATAATAATCAGACATTTGAGCAGAGAGGCCTATCTGTCCATAATCACCCAGACTTTGATTTAACAGTATATTAAAATGGTTACGTTGATTGAGCGTACTTGAGTCATAACTTCCATCACTAACTTGACGTAAACCAAATACATTCTCTAACGTTCGGTACCCCTTGGTGGAGTTTCTCATCGCCACCATAGTAATGTTAAAACCGGAATCAAATGAACGGCCATAATTTAGTTCAGTTTGCCAACCTTGATAACCCGCTTGATTCGCATCTATGCGAGTATGAGAATAGGTAGCATTGAAGCCAAACGCCCCATACGAAGAGGAAAATACACCACCCAATAGATACGCTTGATATCGGTCTGCAAATCGAAAGCCGTAGTTTGTGGTAATCACGTTGCTATAACCCTGTTTGAAAGTGCCTTCCAAAAATAGAGCATTAACGTCACCAAAATCTCGCGCCTCACCGATAACAAAGTTATATTCCGTATTACCAAATCGCAATGAATCAGGCAGTACGCTATAAGGCACGGTAGATGTTTTTATTGAACCATCCGCTTCATAAACATTAACCGTTAAATCCCCCTGCTGTGGAATACTTAACAGGTCATCAATTAAAAATGGGCCAGGAGGAACAGAAACTTCGTATATGGTGTTGTCACCCTGCTTAATCTCTACTCGGGCATTACTTAATGCAACTCCCGTTACTCTAGGCGCGTATCCTTTGCGAGAACTCGACCACATACGAGTATCAGTGGCCCAATTAAGTCCTGTATAACTTAAGCTACCAAACAGACCTCCAGCAGTGAAATTTTCTCCAGCAGTAAAAAGGCTTTCATAGCGAGCAACAGGAACCTGAAAATAGGAGCGATAAGATTGATATTCGGAACCATTGCCACTGTCAAAGTCATGCCTAAAATAACCGTTATGACGAAATTGAACTAAACCAATATTGACTCCCGCATAAATACTGCCTGAGAGCTGATTATAGTCATCCTGATCTTTATAGGCTTGATAGCTGTATGACGTTCGATGTTTTACATAAGCGGCCGTTATCCCTTCATCCCACAACTCTTTAGCAACACCATCCCCAGCACTCTTTTTCAACATGATTTGCGGCATGGTAATATCGAGTTGCAGTTCACTCTTGTTATAGTGCCAACGACTATATTCAGAGATATCTGATAGCAAGTAGCAGTTCTGTTCGGTTTTTGCTAGCGGTACGTCAACTAAGTTTAATTGCTGAAACTGCTCTTGGCTCAGGCAAGGCTCTGCTTTGTCGGTATTGTTATTCTTTACAAACCGCACCTCAGTGTCTCGGTTATTGAGCTTGCCATTTAGATAGACATCGAGAATATGACGGTTATTTAGTAAGTCCCCCTGATCAAGCTCATCTCCAGACAGCAGTGCAGAAACATCCACATTGCCATAAAAAAGATTGCGATTTACCTCAGCTCCATCACTGGTCATTGCTGTTGTTTGAGCGGAACACAGCAAGAGAACCACTATGCTAACAAACCTAGACATGGTCATGTTATTTTTATAAATCAACATCATAGTGTTCTTCCAAGCTCGCACCAAAATCATTGATTAAATAGATGGATAGCTGAGCAGTGTCAGTAGATGTGCTGGGTTCTATATCAGAAAAAACAAAGTCATGAGTAGAATAAGGGGCGATCATGGTACTTTCGGCAAAATAGTCACGCTCTGCTATCTGCAACTTAGCCTCACCCGACATAGAAAGGTAATAAGGACTATTGTTGCTATAACGCAATATCAGATTCTTGCCATTTCTAATGGTTTGCAAAACAGCATCACGAGCTATTTTCCTCGTCTGCTTTTGTACCGCTTCTGGGCGGTAAAACAGTTTAAGTTGGTGTCGTACAGTCAGTTGCAGCTTATTGCCATCACTATTATCCATTACAGCTTCACTGTATGGCACTTCTAGGAAGTTAAAATAGAAAATAGACTCTCTGTCTTGAGGTAAAATCTGTTGATGGGTGAAGGATATTTTAAATTTTTGTTTTTGATTACCTACTAATTTCGCGATTGGTGGTGTAACAACAAAAGGCACTTTATCAGCACTTGTTTGATCGTCTGAAAACTGACTTACCCATGATTGAACAATAAAGGTCGCTTCTCCTAAGTTCCTTAACTCTACGTTTACTCCCTTGCTTGCTTCAGGGTAAACAATGCGCGTCCCTAGCATGGACACTCCCGCCTGCAAGCATGGTGTTACCAACAATAACATCAAAGAAATAAGCTTTTTCACTGTTTACCTTCCAATTACCAACCAGCTACAGATAAGACGTTGAGCACGACTTCTCATTGATCTTTATCCATAACAATAAACACATAGAAGAATAAGGCCCTGCATCGGTCACAAGGCCTTACTAGAGTTAGTTGTATTTAATTGCATACTGCAATGATGAACTAATACTTCCCGTCGTGACACTGGTGGCAGTTGCTACATACTCAACTCCATACGTCGCTGATGCTGTAGTTTTGTTAGCAGCTATAGTAAGGTCGTTCCCTACATACTCACCTGTTGGTGCAAAGTTTATAGGTGTACCATTAGGAGCAACCAACTGGATCTCCACCCCTTCAGCTTTATTGGCTGGTGCGAGATTCCCTAAGTGACCGCGAGAGCTAACGCCCCCATTTGGCACAAATCGAGTTTTAAGAGTTCGAGCCGATGTTTGTGTGGGGCAATCTGAAAGTTGAACATTGAATTCTTTTCGCTCAACTGTTTTACCAACCGAAATTGCAGGAGGAGTCCCTACTTGAAACGCTTTTAGACTAACCGTTGGTAACACAATTAATCCACCATCCTTCCCATCGATTTTTACCGTACAAGTTTCGGGAGCCACCTCTCCCTTAAAATCAATAGTATTGGATGCACTTGCGGTTGAGCAGAGCATTAAAGCCGCACTGCAAAGCATGATTTTATTTAGTTTGTTCATTTTCTATCCTATTTATACGTTGTAAGTTAAAGGTTTTATCAAAAAATTATTCTATTAAACAATTAGTTATATAACTCTCTCTTCATTCCCTCCCTAAATTACTGTACAGGTAACAGATCGCTATTTGTGGTATCTACAGGCTCTGCATAATCAAACGGTAGAGCAATTAGCTCCACTCGGCGGTTTAGGGAGCGGCCTGACTCGGTCTTGTTATCAGCAACAGGATCCAACTCGCCAACACCAATGATTTGTAATTGTTCAGCATCAATACCACGTCCAATAATCTGTTCAGACACCGCTTTAGCTCTTCTTTCGGAAAGGGCTTGGTTATCATCTTCAGAACCGATGGAGTCAGTATGCCCAACCACTTTTAATCGAGATTGTGGATAGGTATTAAGCAGATCCTCTACTATCAGTAGATATAGCTCTGTCTGTGGAGAAACCTGAATACTATTGGAATCAAAATAGGTACTGCCGATAACGGTATGCGCAAACTGCTTGATCACCGGTTTCGGTTTGGCAAGCTTTGATGATGATTCTTCTTCCGATACCAGCTCTTTTTTTGATTCAACAGGCCCTTCAGCAGCAGATGGTGGAGTTTCGGTGATATTAGAGCTAGGGGCAGGCTCTATTTGCGACGACACGCTGGAAAGTTGGCTACTAGGAATAAAGGCATAATTAAACCCGAGCAGGATGGCGTGACTATTAAACTCTCGTTGAGTTTTTTTCCCTAACCAACTTATATATTGATAACCAAGACTGACTGAAAGTTGAGGATTCAACTGATAACTTACCCCTCCTTCCATCACAGGAGATAAACCGCTGGTAGATGAGTCGTAGTAAGCAGGATGATCACTTTTCACCGACCAATACCCTATGGCTAGGCGACCATAAAGATCGATATCTCCTTCAAAGTTGGTGGTATAACGGACTCCACTATCGAGTAACAATGTATCGAACTTAGCATTATCAAAATCTTGATCATTATGGTACTGAACACCAACGTCCCATATCCAAGAAGGATCAAGTTGCATCCCTGCATAAAGGCCAACCAAACTGCTATCGCTTCGAACATTGTTATCGTCTAAGGAGATTTGATAACCCAACTTCGCTGACATAACAGGTATAGGTTCAAATGGAGTCACATCACTACTACCAGCGTAACTAACAGCAGAATACAGAGAACAGACAAGCACCATATTTTTCTTGTTCAACCTTAAATCTCCACCGTAATCAGAGAGTAATGAATAACTCGCTTACGAAATGCCTTATCGGCAGTTCTCACGAATACGCTTACTCTTCAATAAGTTACAACTAGTTAATTGTTATCAGGTGTAGAATATTATCGGCATGAAGGGGGATTAAAAATTACATATCTAATTCTTAATTATATTTATTTGAAGATTTATCTGACATCGGAATAACCTATTTGACCTGTTATCTAGGCACAAATAGCGACTGAACATAGCAATAGTTATGTTTTTTTTAATCGTTTTATGTAAACGGTATAACCTCGATGTTGGCATAACGCTATATTTACAACACAAGGTAGCAATTATTTCGATTCTCTTTTATCTCTTTGCTCCCCCTGTATTGATGAAGTGAATTAGGTGTGTGTCCTTTTAAATTGTTTTAAATTTTTTTTGGTTTTTAGATACAAAAACACCAGCGGGTTAGCGCTGGTGTTTTAATGATGAAGCCTGAATGTATCAGCTAGTCATGCGGTTTACTTATGGTACGGCTTAGAAAGATCGTGTACTGCCTCAACAAATACACCTGCGTTTTCTGGTGGTACATCTAGGTGAATACCATGACCAAGGTTAAATACATGACCAGTTTCGCCTTGACCAAACCCTTCAAGAATGGTCGCGACTTCTTGGCGAATGCGATCTGGTTGAGCATAGAGGATTGATGGGTCCATATTGCCTTGCAGTGCAACTTTATCACCAACACGCTTTTTCGCATCAGCAATATTAATTGTCCAATCAAGGCCTACCGCATCACAACCCGTTGCTGCGATTTGCTCTAACCACATTCCACCATTTTTAGTAAACAAGGTAACAGGCACGCGACGACCATCATTTTCACGAATCAACCCATCGACTATTTTATGCATGTATTGCAATGAGAAGAGGTTATAGTCTGTTGGTGTTAAAACACCACCCCAAGTATCAAATACCATTACGGATTGTGCACCAGCTTTAATTTGAGCATTGAGATATTCAATCACACTGTCCGCTAGCTTATCTAACAATAGATGTAAGGTTGCCGGCTCGGCATACATCATTTTTTTGATTTTAGTAAAAGCTTTTGAACTTCCACCTTCTACCATATAAGTTGCAAGCGTCCATGGACTACCGGAGAATCCAATAAGAGGGACATCACCATTTAAATCTTTACGGATTTGGCGTACGGCATTCATTACATATTGCAGCTCGCCTTCAGGATCTGGCAGGCCAATTTTCTCGACATCAGCTTTGCAAGTGATTGGGCGTTCAAATTTAGGACCTTCACCAGTTTCAAAGTGTAGACCTAACCCCATCGCATCTGGAATGGTCAAAATGTCAGAAAAGAGAATTGCAGCATCTAGAGGAAAACGACGTAATGGTTGTAACGTTACTTCAGAAGCCAGTTCTGCGTTACGACAAAGGGACATAAAGTCACCGGCTTGGCTACGTGTTTCTCTATATTCTGGTAAATAACGGCCTGCTTGGCGCATCATCCATACAGGGGTGTAATCAACAGGTTGTTTTAAAAGGGCGCGTAAATAGCAATCATTTTTTAGTTCGGTCATTCCGTTATTTTCCATTCTTTGCTTTTCTATGAAAGCCAATAGTTTAACACTCTTTCAACACTTCGATAGTGGCGCTTTGCGTCCTAGATCATGTTATCAAGTTTTTAATTAATAATATTTTTGCCATGAATAGTCTAGCTGTGCTACAAATTTGTCCGCTAGCGAAAACAATAATAAGTTGGGCCAATAGATGCCCGACCATCTCATAACGACATCTTACTTACCCCCTCCCTTACCGGAGGGTTTTTTTTGTCTTTTTTCTCGATTTTGATCTGCTGTTTATTGTTGTTGAAACATATTGAATACATCAGGCCAATCGTAACGTTGACGAAAATTAAGCTAGCTTCTACTCATCATTTTCCGTTATATCTGTAATTGTCTGTTCGATTAACGCTCTCGCTATTGTCCCCACGGGTGCGAGCTCTGGTAGCTCATCAATAGAAAACCAACGAGCATCAGATAGCTCGCTATAATCCACTTTAATATCGCCTGCGCTATAATCGGCGATGAATCCGACCATCATACTTGAAGGAAAAGCCCATGGCTGGCTAGCAAAATAGCGAATATTTTTCACCTCAATGCCCGTCTCTTCTTTCACTTCTCTCGCCGCACATTGCTCTAATGTTTCTCCTACCTCCATAAAGCCGGCGATAACGGTATACATACTACTTTTGTGTCTTGCATGTTGGGCAAGCAATATCTGATTCTCTTTGCGAACTGCGATGATTGTGCACGGATAAATACGAGGATAATGAATGCTTCGACACTCTCCGCATTGCATGGCAATTTCTATGTGGTTTAAGAAATTACGACCACCACAATGTGGACAAAAGCGCAGTGTTTGGGTCATGTGTCCGTATTGCACTGCTTTACTTGCTAGCAGAAATAGCGCCTGAGGCAACAGGAGAAGCTCTCGCAGAGATGTTAGCTCTAGTTGTCGTTCTACATCGCTTTCATTAATCCACATCACAGCGAGGTTATTATAGCTGCCTACGCATACTGCATTTTCTGCTGGCAGTTCTAACTCTGACGCTGTTCCAGTCGGCAATTCACCATTGATTGTCCAGATATCGCTGCCATTCACCACGATCCAGATTGCTGTTGTTATCTTGTTGTTGTCACTGTTTTTTAACATCCTTTGATCTCTTCACTTGAAGTTAATTACGTTTACTGGCAATCTAAAAACATACTAGAAACAGATAATACCCGAATTAATAAGGGTAACCTCTAGTAGTATAAAAAAACAATGTGTTAATTGGACTCCTGATTTTTCAGGAATTTTTGATTGCTAATAATTAGCAATCTGATCATGAGGGACATGGTCATGCTAAATAAATTCAAACAAGTACAGCAACAGTGGGGCGGGTCAAGTGAGGTAATTGATCATTGGCTTGATACTCGTCAAATTCTAATAGTAGAGTATTGTAAGCTTGCTTCACTAAATCCAAGTGTTGGGACAAAACCTGTCTGTAAACTGCCAGCGCCAAATGAGCTTCAGTCTTTCAGCCAACACCTTGTAGACTACATTTCTGAAGGTCACTTTAAGATCTATGAAATGGTGATGGATAAATGGAAGTCTACCGGCTTTTCTCCAACCGATGACATTAATAACACATACGGGCAAATCGTGTTAACTACCGATCCGCTGCTGAATTTTACAGATAAGTACGCCAGCGTTGACGCTAGTGACCCGTTAGAAGATTTTGATAATGACTTATCATTGATCGGTGAAATTATCGAAACACGCTTTGCAGTAGAAGACCAGTTAATACAATTGATTGCGGATAGTTTAGCGGTACCTCCGGGCGCATAAAACTGCACAATAGCAACATACCACTAGACCATTGAATTTAGGGTCAGGCTTTTATAGGTCTGACCCTTTTTGTTTGGCAAATTTATTTACTTTTATCCGGCACTTTTATTCAGGACACACACTTTAGATATTGAGTTTTCTTTCGTGCCTGTCCTCAAATATTTAGGCGCCTGTCCCTGTTATAGGTCACTATCTTACAGGCACAAAAAAGGCACCTTTCGGTGCCTTTTTATTATCAATAACAATACGTTATGCTTTACTCTTCAGAAGAGAATCCAGCATTAAGTAGTGCGGCTAGGTTGTCAGTCGCTTGTTCTGCTGACGGGCCTTCTTGCTCTACTTCACGTTGTTTTTGACGATCTTGGTGGTATGCGAAACCTGTACCTGCTGGAATCAGACGACCAACAATTACGTTCTCTTTTAAGCCACGTAAGTCATCACGCTTACCAGAAACCGCAGCTTCTGTTAGTACGCGAGTTGTTTCCTGGAACGATGCCGCAGAAATAAATGACTCAGTTGCAAGAGACGCTTTAGTGATACCTAGTAGTTCACGTTCAAAGCGTGCAGGCTCTTTGCCTTCAGCTTCAAGTGCACGGTTAGCAATCTTAACTTGAGCGTACTCAACTTGCTCACCTGCAAGGAACTCGGAATCACCCGCAAACGTAATAGTACATTTACGAAGCATTTGACGAACGATAGTTTCAATGTGCTTATCGTTAATCTTAACGCCCTGTAGGCGGTAAACTTCTTGTACTTCATTTGCGATGTAAGACGTTACAGCACGGATACCACGTAAACGTAGAATGTCATGCGGAGTTTCAGGACCGTCGGCGATAACATCACCACGTTCAATCTTCTCACCTTCAAACACGTTCAGCTGGCGATGCTTAGGAATCATCTCTTCGTAATGCTCATTGCCTTCACGAGTGATGATTAAGCGACGCTTACCTTTTGTTTCTTTACCAAATGAAACTGTACCTGTGTGCTCAGCAAGAATTGCTGGCTCTTTTGGCTTACGAGCTTCAAATAGGTCAGCAACGCGAGGTAGACCACCAGTGATATCTTTGTTTCCGCCAGATTTCTGAGGGATACGAGCTAAGGTGTCACCGATACCTACTTCAGCACCATCTTCAATTTGAACGATCGCTTTGCCCGGCAGGAAGTAGTGAGCTGGCATATCAGTACCAGGAATCATTACATCTTTGCCTTTCGCATCAACAAGTTTGATAGCTGGACGCATATCTTTACCTGCAGATGGACGAGCTGCTGCATCGGTCACTTCACTTGAAGATAGACCCGTTAGATCATCCGTTTGACGTGAAACAGTTACACCATCAATCATATCTACAAATTGGATACGACCTGCCACTTCAGTGATGATTGGCATGGTGTGCGCTTCCCAGTTGGCAACTACGTCACCAGCGGTAACCGCTTCGTCATGTTTCTTACTCAACAATGAACCGTATGGTAGTTTGTGCTTCTCTTTAGTACGACCGAACTCATCAATGATGGTTAGTTCAGATGCACGAGAAGTGATCACAAGCTTGTTGTCTTTGTTGGTTACGAACTTAGCATTATGAAGTTTCACAGAACCTGTGTTCTTCACTTGGATGCTGTTCTCTGCCGCTGCCGTTGATGCTGCACCACCGATGTGGAACGTACGCATGGTAAGCTGTGTACCCGGTTCACCGATAGACTGAGCAGCAATAACACCCACTGCCTCACCTTGGTTCACTAGGTGACCACGTGCTAGGTCACGACCGTAACATTGTGCACAACAACCGAAGTCTGCATCACAGGTAACTACTGAGCGCACTTTCATGCTGTCTACAGAGTTTTCTTCCATGATTTGACACCACTTCTCATCAATCAGAGTATTACGTGGAATCAGTACTTCTTCAGTACCAGGCTTAAGTACGTCTTCAGCAACAACACGACCAAGAGCCAGCTCAGAAAGTGCAACTTTAACGTCACCACCTTCGATATGAGGCATCATGTCGATACCTTCATGCGTGCCACAGTCATGGTCATGAACAACAACGTCTTGAGCAACGTCAACTAAACGACGAGTCAGGTAACCTGAGTTCGCTGTTTTCAGTGCTGTATCCGCAAGACCCTTACGAGCACCGTGCGTTGAGATAAAGTACTGAAGTACGTTTAGACCTTCTTTAAAGTTTGCGGTGATAGGCGTTTCGATGATTGAACCATCTGGACGCGCCATCAGACCACGCATACCGGCAAGCTGACGAATCTGAGCAGCAGAACCACGAGCACCGGAGTCAGCCATCATATAGATGCTGTTGAATGACTCTTGTTGTTCGTCTTCGCCGTCACGGTTAACAACCGTTTCAGAAGATAAGTTATCCATCATCGCTTTCGCAACACGGTCGTTGGTAGACGCCCAGATATCGATAACTTTGTTATAACGTTCACCTGCAGTTACAAGACCAGATTGGAATTGTTCCTGAATTTCGCGAACTTCTTCTTCTGCTTCAGAAATCTCAGTGTATTTCGCCGCTGGTACAACCATATCGTCGATACCAACAGACACACCTGAAAGTGCTGCGTATGCAAAACCTGTGTACATGATTTGGTCAGCAAAGATTACTGTATCTTTAAGACCAAGCTTACGATATGCCTCATTCAGAAGGGTAGAAATTTGCTTCTTACCAAGCTTCTGGTTAACTAGGCTAAATGGTAGGCCTGTTGGCACGATTTGCCAAAGCATTGCACGACCAACAGTGGTATCTACCATACCTGTTGATGTTGTGCGGTTACCATCTTCATCGACAACCGTTTCAGTGATACGAACCTTAACGCGAGCATGCAGCTCAGCAGATTTCGTACGGTATGCCTTCTCAGCCTCTTCAGGGCCAGCAAGGTACATACCTTCACCTTTCACGTTGATCTTATCGCGAGTCATGTAGTAAAGACCCAATACAACGTCCTGTGAAGGTACGATGATAGGATCACCTGATGCTGGAGACAAAATATTGTTTGTCGACATCATCAGTGTACGTGCTTCTAATTGAGCTTCCAGAGTCAGAGGTACGTGTACCGCCATCTGGTCACCATCGAAGTCGGCGTTATAAGCGGCACACACAAGTGGGTGTAGCTGAATCGCTTTACCTTCGATTAGTACTGGTTCAAACGCTTGAATACCAAGACGGTGAAGTGTTGGTGCACGGTTTAGCAGTACTGGGTGTTCACGAATAACTTCGTCCAGGATATCCCAAACGATCGCTTCTTCGCGCTCTACCATTTTCTTCGCTGCTTTGATCGTCGTAGCCATGCCACGAGTTTCTAGTTTGCTGTAGATAAATGGTTTAAATAGCTCTAGTGCCATCTTCTTAGGAAGACCACACTGGTGCAGACGTAAATATGGACCTACTGTGATTACAGAACGGCCAGAGTAGTCTACACGCTTACCTAGTAGGTTCTGACGGAAACGACCTTGTTTACCCTTGATCATATCAGCAAGAGATTTCAGAGGACGCTTGTTAGAACCTGTGATCGCACGACCACGACGACCGTTATCAAGAAGTGCATCAACAGACTCTTGCAACATACGCTTTTCGTTACGTACGATGATGTCCGGAGCTGCTAGCTCTAGTAGACGCTTCAAACGGTTGTTACGGTTAATCACACGACGGTATAGGTCATTCAGATCAGACGTCGCAAAACGACCGCCATCTAGTGGTACTAGAGGACGAAGATCTGGTGGTAGCACAGGAAGAACCGTTAAGATCATCCATTCTGGGTTGTTACCAGAAGTGATGAATGCTTCAACAAGTTTCAGGCGCTTAGTGATTTTCTTACGCTTAGTTTCTGAGTTAGTAGACTCAAGTTCTTCGCGCATTTGCTCTGTTTCTGCTTGTAGGTCCATAGTAGAAAGCAGATCTTTGATCGCTTCCGCACCCATTTTCGCAGTAAACTCATCACCCCACTCTTCCAGACGATCCAGATACTCTTCTTCTGTAAGCATCTGACCTTTTTCAAGGTCTGTCATGCCCGGCTCAGTCACTACGTACATTTCAAAGTAAAGTACGCGTTCGATATCACGCAGTGGGATATCCATTAGTAGACCGATACGAGACGGTAGCGATTTTAGGAACCAGATGTGTGCAACTGGTGAGGCAAGCTCGATGTGGCCCATGCGGTCACGACGAACTTTAGTCTGTGTAACTTCAACGCCACACTTCTCACAGATAACACCACGGTGTTTTAGACGCTTATATTTTCCGCAAAGACACTCATAGTCTTTAACCGGACCAAATATACGCGCACAGAAAAGACCATCGCGTTCTGGTTTGAACGTACGATAGTTGATCGTTTCAGGTTTTTTAACTTCACCAAACGACCATGAACGAATCATGTCTGGAGAAGATAGACCGATTTTGATTGCATCAAATTCTTCGGTCTTATGCTGTGCTTTTAGAAAGTTTAATAAGTCTTTCACAATCAGCTCCTGTGAGGAGTTAAAAGGGACTCGCCACCTTATTTAGAATAGCGAGTACCTTTCTACAAATAATCCGTCAGGATTACTCTTCGTCTTCTAGCTCGATGTTGATACCTAGCGAGCGGATCTCTTTCAACAATACGTTGAAGGATTCTGGCATACCAGGTTCCATGCTATGGTTTCCGTCTACGATGTTCTTATACATCTTAGTACGACCATTCACGTCATCGGACTTAACTGTCAACATCTCTTGTAGAGTGTAAGCAGCACCATATGCTTCAAGTGCCCATACTTCCATCTCACCAAAACGCTGGCCACCGAACTGAGCTTTACCACCAAGTGGTTGCTGAGTTACTAGGCTGTAAGAACCTGTTGAACGTGCGTGCATCTTATCATCAACCAAGTGGTTCAGTTTCAGCATGTACATGTAACCTACGGTTACAGGACGCTCAAACTCATCACCTGTACGGCCATCAAACAGACGTAACTGACCAGATTCTGGTAAATCACCCAGTTTTAATAGCTCTTTAATTGACGATTCTGGAGCACCATCAAATACCGGCGTTGCGATTGGAAGACCGCCACGTAGGTTTTTGATCAATGTACGTACTTCATCGTCAGATAACGCAGCAATGTCAACACTCTGACGAGTATCGCCAAGATCATAAACCTTCTGTAAGAAATCACGGAACTTAGCAAGTTCTTGTTGTTCCTTAACCATTTGGTTGATCTTGTCACCGATGCCTTTCGCCGCTAGACCCATATGAACTTCAAGGATCTGACCGATGTTCATACGAGACGGTACACCCAGTGGGTTAAGTACGATGTCAACAGGCTGACCTTTTTCATCGTATGGCATGTCTTCAACAGGGTTAATCTTAGAGATTACACCCTTGTTACCGTGACGACCGGCCATCTTATCACCAGGTTGGATACGACGTTTAACCGCTAGATAAACTTTAACAATCTTCAGAACGCCAGGTGCAAGATCATCACCTTGTGTGATCTTACGGCGCTTACTATCAAACTTCTTATCGAAATCAGCTTTTAGCTCATCCCACTGCTCGGCAAGTTGCTCAAGCTGAGTTTGTAGTTCTTCATCATCAAGAGTTTGTTCTAACCATCTCTTACGACCAATAGTGTCTAGCTTCGCTTCAGAGAATCCACCTGCAACCAATACCGCTTTAACACGCGCAAGTAGACCACCTTCTAGAATTTCGAACTCTTCAGTAAGGTCTTTCTTCGCTTCTTTAAGCTGCATTTGTTCAATTTCTAGTGCACGCTTATCTTTTTCTACACCATCACGAGTGAAGACTTGAACATCGATAATCGTACCTGAAACTGAGTTTGGCACACGTAGAGAGGTATCTTTAACGTCTGATGCTTTTTCACCGAAGATGGCACGTAGTAGCTTCTCTTCAGGAGTAAGTTGTGTTTCACCTTTAGGGGTTACTTTACCAACCAGGATGTCACCACCCTTCACTTCTGCACCGATGTAAACGATACCTGACTCATCCAATTTGGACAGAGCAGATTCACCTACGTTTGGAATATCCGCTGTGATCTCTTCGCTACCAAGCTTAGTATCACGAGCCACACAAGATAGTTCTTGAATGTGGATAGTTGTGAAACGGTCTTCCTGAACAACACGCTCAGAAACAAGGATTGAATCCTCAAAGTTATAACCATTCCATGGCATAAATGCCAAACGGATATTCTGACCAAGCGCCAATTCGCCAAGGTCTGTTGAAGGACCATCAGCCAGTACATCACCTTTCGCGACAGGTTCGCCAGGTAGTACTGTTGGACGCTGGTTAATACAAGTATTCTGGTTAGAACGTGTGTACTTAGTTAGGTTATAGATGTCGATACCCGCTTCACCAGGTACTAACTCACTTTCGTTAACCTTAACTACGATACGAGATGCGTCTACTGACTGCACCATACCGCCACGTTTAGCAACAGCTGTAACACCAGAGTCAACCGCTACATTACGTTCAATACCTGTACCAACTAAAGGCTTATCAGCTCTTAATGTTGGAACAGCCTGACGTTGCATGTTCGCACCCATCAAGGCACGGTTCGCATCATCGTGTTCTAGGAACGGGATAAGCGAAGCAGCGACAGATACAACCTGGTTGGTTGCAACGTCCATGTAGTTAACTTGATCACGTGGGTGTAGACCAGATTCACCTTTCTGACGAGCAGTAACCAACTCTTCTTCAAAAGAGTTATCACCGCTTAGTGCAGAGTTTGCCTGAGCAATAATGAACTGACCTTCTTCAATCGCTGATAAGTAATCAACTTCATCAGTCACAACGCCATCAACAACGCGACGGTATGGCGTTTCTAGGAAACCATAATCGTTACAACGTGCAAACGCTGATAGTGAGTTAATTAGACCGATGTTTGGACCTTCAGGCGTTTCGATCGGACATAGACGACCGTAGTGAGTTACGTGAACGTCACGTACTTCAAAACCTGCGCGTTCACGAGTTAGACCACCTGGACCCAATGCAGAAATACGACGCTTGTGCGTTACTTCAGACAACGGGTTGTTCTGATCCATAAACTGTGAAAGCTGTGAAGAACCAAAGAATTCTTTAACAGCAGCAGAAATAGGCTTAGCATTGATAAGATCTTGAGGCATGATTGCATCAAGGTCGCCAAGGCTTAAACGCTCTTTAACTGCACGTTCAACACGTACTAAACCAACACGGAATTGGTTTTCAGCCATTTCACCTACGCTACGAATACGACGGTTACCAAGGTGGTCGATATCATCCACTTCACCGATGCCGTTACGAATAGCAATAAGCTTCTTCATTACTTCGACAATATCAGTTTCGTCAAGGATACCTTGCTCACCTGCATCATCGCGTCCGATAGAGCTGTTAAACTTCATACGACCAACAGTCGATAAGTCATAACGCTCAGGAGAGAAGAATAGGCTATCAAATAGCGCTTCTGCAGCTTCTTTTGTTGGTGGCTCACCAGGACGCATCATGCGGTAGATTTCAACTAACGCAGATAGACGGTCAACAGTGCTGTCAATACGTAATGTATCAGACATGAATGGACCGTGGTCTAGATCATTGGTGAACAGAACCTGTAGATTTTTGTGACCAGCTTGTGACAAGTTCGCTAGAGCTTCTAAGCTGATCTCTTGGTTCGCGCCTACGATGATTTCGCCAGTCTCTTCATTGATATAATCTTTTGAAGATACTTTTCCAACGATGTACTCAACCGGTACTTCGATGAACTCAACGCCATCTTTTTCTAGATTGCGGATATGACGAGCAGTAACGCGACGACCAGTCTCTACGTAAGTCTTACCATTTGCTTCAATATCAAAGTTCGCCGTCTCACCACGTAGGCGATCAGGAACCAACTCCATCATTAGAGTTTGGTCTTTCACTTCAAAGTTCACTTTTTCAAAGAAGATATCTAGGATCTCTTCTGTTGTTTTGCTAAGTGCACGAAGAATGATTGAAGCTGGCAGTTTACGACGACGGTCGATACGTACGTATAAATTATCCTTAGGATCGAACTCAAAGTCTAACCATGAGCCACGATAAGGGATAACACGTGCGTTATATAAAACTTTACCTGACGAGTGGGTTTTACCCTTATCGCTGTCGAAGAACACGCCTGGGCTTCGGTGCAGCTGGGATACGATAACCCTCTCAGTACCATTTATTACAAAGGTACCATTGTCAGTCATGAGTGGGATTTCACCCATGTAGACTTCTTGTTCTTTAATGTCTTTTACAGTACCTGCTGGTGCATCTCGATCATAAACAACTAAACGCAGTTTAACGCGCAGTGGTTTTGAATAAGTTACACCACGGATTTGACATTCTTTAACATCAAAAACTGGCTCGCCAAGACGATAGCTAACGTATTGCAGCTCAGAATTGCCATTATAGCTCTGGATAGGAAATACAGAACGAAATGCCGCTTCAAGACCGTATTGTCCTTCAGGATCCTGTTCGATAAATTTATCGAATGAATCGAGCTGGATCGATAGCAGGTATGGAATGTCCAAAACTTGTGGACGAGTACCAAAGTCCTTACGGATGCGCTTTTTCTCGGTATAAGAGTAAACCATGGGGTTCCTCAGCTCGCTGATAAGTGACCCAAACTATCCATTCATTTTCTTAAGAAAAGAGCGGGACAGTAACTAGCAACTGTTTACTGTAGACCCTATGTTTAATAGAAAAAACATAGCGGTTTTTTGCATAGATATTGACGCTTAAACAGCGGAAAATTCGTCAACACCCTACAGCGCAAAAAGGCCGGTGGTCATTAAACCACCAGCCATTAGCCTTTCGGCTAAGAAATTAAGTAATAATTACTTAACTTCAACAGAAGCACCAGCTTCTTCTAGTTGTGCTTTAAGAGTTTCTGCTTCTTCTTTAGAAACAGCTTCTTTAAGTGGTGCAGGTGCACCGTCAACTAGACCTTTAGCTTCTTTAAGACCTAGGCCTGTAGCAGCACGTACTGCTTTGATAACAGCAACTTTGTTACCGCCAACAGCCGTTAGAACTACGTCAAATTCAGTTTGCTCTTCTGCAGCGTCGCCGCCAGCAGCGCCGCCAGCAACAACAGCTGCTGCAGCAGTAACGCCGAATTTTTCTTCCATAGCTTCGATAAGCTCTACAACTTGCATTACAGACATTTCTGCAACTGCATCTAGGATTTGTTCGTTAGTAATAGACATAACAATTCTCTTTTAAGTCAACAATTAGTTTATTTTGCAATCGGGAAAAAGCAAGGCTTATGCCGCAGCTTCTTCTTTTTGATCGCGAACAGCAGCGATTGTACGTACCAGCTTGCCAGCTGAAGCTTCTTTCATGCACATCATTAGGCGTGCAATAGCTTCGTCGTAAGTTGGTAGTGTCGCCAATACTTCAGCGTCAGTAACCGCGCCTTCAAATGCAGCAGCTTTGATCTCAAAGTCTTTATTCTCTTTCGCGAAATCTTTAAAGATACGCGCAGCAGCACCAGGGTGCTCGTTAGAAAAAGCGATCAAAGTTGGACCTACGAATACGTCTTGTAGACATTCGTAGTCTGTGCCTTCCACAGCGCGACGTGCTAGTGTGTTGCGAACAACTCTCATGTAAACACCCGCTTCACGAGCTTGTTTACGTAGAGAAGTCATCGCGCCAACAGTAACGCCACGAGAGTCAGCTACAACTGCAGAAAGTGCATCACCGGCCGCTTCGTTGACTTCAGCAACAATTGCTTTTTTGTCTTGAAGGTTTAAAGCCATTTTGGATTTACTCCTGGTTGTTGTTACACCACTCAATACCTTTGAGGTAAAAGTAATGAGAGTTAATACAGTGCATTCCCAGAAGAAAGACAATCTATAAAAGTTTGGCTTTCTGTCAGTTCGGGCACCATCTACGTAGGTTTTATTAAGCTCCTTTATTCTTGCGAATATCAGAACGCCTACGGTCTTGGACGGAGACTAAGTTCACTAATTTTGTTTAAATCAAAAGCTAAAAACAAAATCTTGTGTCCACAGCCCCAACCACAATTAAATAGGCGCAAAATTATACACAAATTTCGCGCCTATGCAAATTAACTTGCTAGAGTGTTTAAGCTAGCCTGATCAACCGCAACACCAGCACCCATAGTTGTAGAGATGCTTACTTTCTTCAGGAAAGTACCTTTCGCTGAAGACGGCTTAGCTTTCTTAAGTGCCACTAGAAGAGCTTCTAAGTTCTCTTTTAGTTGGTCGCTTTCGAATGAAGCTTTACCGATTGTAGTGTGGATGATGCCGTTCTTGTCGTTACGGTAACGAACCTGACCTGCTTTAGCATTTTTAACTGCTTCAGCAACGTTAGGAGTTACAGTACCAACTTTCGGGTTAGGCATAAGGCCACGTGGACCTAGGATAGTACCTAGTTGACCAACAACGCGCATTGCATCAGGAGAAGCAACAACTACGTCGAAGTTCATTTCGCCTTTCTTAACTTGCTCAGCAAGATCTTCCATACCAACGATATCTGCGCCAGCTTCTTTAGCTGCTTCAGCGTTTGCACCTTGAGTGAACACTGCAACGCGGATTTCACGGCCAGTACCGTGAGGTAGCACAGTTGCGCCACGTACGTTTTGGTCAGATTTACGAGCGTCAATGCCAAGATTAACAGCTACGTCAACGCTTTCTACAAACTTAGCAGTTGCTAGTTCTTTTAGAAGAGCAACAGCTTCGTTGATTTCGTATTCTTTAGTTACGTCAACTTTTTCGCGGATTACGCGCATACGCTTAGTAAGTTTTGCCATGATCTTAACCCTCTACCACTAGGCCCATTGAACGAGCAGTACCCGCAATAGAACGTTTCATCGCTTCAACATCAGCGCCAGTCATGTCTGCAGCTTTAGCTTCTGCAATTTCTTGCAGTTGAGCGTCAGTTACAGTACCCACTTTTTCAGTGTTTGGACGACCAGAACCAGACTTGATACCTGCTGCTTTCTTAAGAAGAACTGCTGCTGGTGGAGTCTTAGTTTCGAATGTGAAAGAACGGTCGTTGTATACAGAGATAACAACTGGGATCGGTAGACCTTTCTCAACAGATTCTGTTTTTGCGTTAAACGCTTTACAGAATTCCATGATGTTCACACCATGTTGACCTAGAGCAGGACCAACCGGTGGACTTGGGTTTGCCATACCCGCTGCAACTTGCAGCTTGATATAAGCTTCAACTTTCTTAGCCATGATATTTCCTAAAGTTTGGGTTCAGACGCCAATCATTCGATCAGCTCCCCGGTATTGATAAATACTTCTTACCACAATAAGTGATAAAAAGGCGCGAAATTATAATCACATTTCGCGCCTTAAACAAGCTTATAGAGATGTTTTTTTAATCAAGTTTATCCACTTGACCAAATTCAAGCTCAACTGGTGTTGCTCGACCAAAGATCGATACAGACACTTTCAGGCGGCTTTTCTCATAATCGACTTCTTCAACTGTACCGTTAAAGTCAGCAAATGGTCCTTCATTAACACGTACCACTTCACCCGCTTCGTACATAGTACGTGGGCGAGGAGCTTCGCTCGCTTGTTCTAAGCGATTTAAGATAGCATCAGCTTCTTTATCAGTGATAGGCGCAGGACGGTCAGAGGTACCACCAATGAAGCCCATTACACGAGGAACACTACGAACAAGGTGCCATGATTCATCGTTCATCAACATCTGTACCAGAACATAGCCTGGGAAGAACTTGCGTTCACTCTTGCGGCGTTGACCTGCACGCATTTCTACAACTTCTTCGGTTGGAACAAGAACTTCACCGAAATAATCTTCCATCGCGTGCATTTTGATATGTTCACGTAGAGATTGAGCCACACGGCCTTCATAGCCAGAAAAGGCTTGAACCACATACCAACGTTTTTTTGGAGCTTCAGTCATGAATTAAAACCCTCACGCCCCAGTTACAAGAGATATTAGACGCACCATAATGCCGTCGATACCCCAAAGAACTAAAGCCATAACAATACATACTGCCAATACGATCAATGTTGTTTGCACGGTTTCTTGGCGTGTAGGCCAAACCACTTTACGAACCTCAATACGAGATTCTCGTGCAAAGATGATCGCTTCTTTACCTTTCGCTGTAGTAGCGGCAACACCGAGTGCAGCAGCAATTAATACCACAACACCTGCTACTCGAATAACAACAGACAATTCACCATACAGGTAATTACCCACAACAGCAGCGGCCAACAGAGCAAAAGCGACAATCCACTTAAAGATATCTGCTGTATTTGAGCTACTTGGAGTTTCAGCGTTTGCTTTCATAAAACCAACCTGTCACAAGTCTTAAATATAGACGACAACAACCCCGCTGTTGCAGGGCTCATTCTTAATACGCTAAAAAAAACTGCGTACCGATAAGCCAAGATTATACACCTCGACCATGTAATTCTTTGCTTTTCAATGAGTTAGACACTTACGTGCATCTTCTCTTTTGTCTTGCGCAGAAAAAGGGCATCAAATGATGCCCTTTTTACTAGCGGTTCGTCAAATCTTATTCAAAGATTTTAGCAACAACACCAGCACCAACTGTACGGCCACCTTCACGGATTGCGAAGCGTAGACCTTCATCCATCGCGATTGGAGCGATTAGATCAACAGTCATTTGGATGTTATCACCAGGCATTACCATTTCTACGCCTTCAGGTAGCTCGATGTTACCTGTTACGTCAGTTGTACGGAAGTAGAACTGTGGACGGTAGCCTTTGAAGAATGGAGTGTGACGTCCACCTTCGTCTTTAGACAGAACGTATACTTCTGACTCAAACTTAGTGTGCGGAGTGATTGAACCAGGAGCTGCCAATACTTGACCACGCTCAACGTCTTCACGCTTAGTACCACGTAGTAGTGCACCAACGTTCTCACCAGCACGACCTTCGTCAAGAAGCTTACGGAACATTTCAACACCAGTACAAGTAGTAGTTGTAGTCTCTTTGATACCTACGATTTCTACTTCGTTACCTACGTTTAGGATACCACGCTCGATACGACCAGTTACAACAGTACCACGACCTTGAATTGAGAATACATCTTCAATTGGTAGTAGGAACGGTTGGTCTACTGCACGCTCTGGCTCTGGGATGTATGAATCTAGCGCTTCTGCTAGTTCAACAATCTTGTCTTCCCACTCTTTTTCGCCGTTTAGTGCGCCAAGAGCTGAACCTTGGATTACTGGTAGGTCATCACCTGGGAATTCATATTCAGAAAGAAGTTCACGAACTTCCATTTCTACTAGTTCTAGTAGTTCTTCATCATCAACCATGTCACATTTGTTCATGAATACGATGATGTAAGGGATACCAACCTGACGGCCAAGTAGGATGTGCTCACGAGTCTGAGGCATTGGGCCATCAGTCGCAGCTACTACTAGGATACCACCGTCCATTTGCGCAGCACCTGTGATCATGTTTTTAACATAATCGGCGTGTCCTGGGCAGTCTACGTGTGCGTAGTGACGTGATGGAGTATCGTACTCAACGTGAGAAGTTGCGATTGTAATACCGCGCTCACGCTCTTCTGGAGCGTTATCGATTGATGCGAAGTCTTTCGCTTCACCGCCGTACACTTTTGAAAGAGTAGTACAGATAGCAGCAGTTAGAGTTGTTTTACCGTGGTCAACGTGGCCGATAGTACCAACGTTTACGTGCGGTTTCGTACGTTCAAATTTTTCTTTAGACATGAGTTGTCCCTCTAGGTACGGATTTAGGTGGCTTTGATGACCACGCAACCAAAAAAATCTTGGTGAAAAAATGTTCTTAACAACTAAACTTAGTTTAGTCATCCAAAAATATCAAAAGGAAATAATTGCTTCAGAGCTGGTGCTGATAGGCGGATTTGAACCGCCGACCTCACCCTTACCAAGGGTGCGCTCTACCAACTGAGCTATATCAGCACTTTTATAGATTGGAGCGTGCAGCGGGAATCGAACCCGCATCATCAGCTTGGAAGGCTGAGGTAATAGCCATTATACGATGCACGCACTCGTAACTCTGAGAGCTATTTCCTTAAGAATATGGTGGAGGGGGACGGATTCGAACCATCGAAGGCGGAGCCGGCAGATTTACAGTCTGCTCCCTTTGGCCACTCGGGAACCCCTCCAAAATTCTTTTTCTTAAAAGCTCTTTACTTTTAAAAAATGGTGCCGACTACCGGAATCGAACTGGTGACCTACTGATTACAAGTCAGTTGCTCTACCTACTGAGCTAAGTCGGCACATAAGTGGAGCGCATTCTATGGGATGATCTTTACCCTTGCAATAGGAAAATTGAAAAAAATATCTTTTATTCTCTTTCATCGCGATTTGATGTTCAATTTCATAGCAAAACGCTGTAAATTTGCACAGTAAATTGCTATAAAATACCATCTGGAACGAATCGCTGTTAAAATCTTTTCTCTCCCAAAACAGCAGATAAAAATCGATTAAAATTTACTCAACTACACTCATATCACAACGAGATGGCCGCTTTATTGCTCTTTTTTTGCTTTTTTTCTTCTTGGTTATTCTGTTCTGTAGTCAATATCTCTTGAATTCATCTTCACTTGATGTATTTTCGCAAGCTAGCTAATAAAAAATCGAGATTTTCTATGAGTCCTTATATGTCATTTAGCCGCAATCAATGGGCAGAACTTCGCAACGCTGTCCCTATGACATTGTCGGAAGAAGACTTACAAGAGCTTCAAGGTATCAATGAGAGCCTTACCATGAAAGAAGCGGTGGAAATTTACTTGCCACTATCTCGGTTACTAAACCTCTATGTATCAGCTCGACAAAGTCGCAATACCGTATTGCAGAGTTTCTTAAATAAGCAAGAGCCGTCAACGCCCTTTATTATCGGCATTGCAGGCAGTGTCGCGGTAGGAAAAAGCACCACCGCCCGTTTGCTTAAAGCGTTACTGTCTCGCTGGGATAAACACCCCAAAGTAGAGTTGATTACCACCGATGGTTTTTTGCTACCCAATCGAATATTAAATGAACGGGATTTGATGAAGAAAAAAGGCTTTCCTGAGTCTTATGATATGCGTCGCCTTGTTCAGTTTGTTTCAGACGTAAAAGCAGGAAAGAGGAATGTATCAGCGCCTGTTTACTCGCATATCACTTACGATTTAACCCAACATGAAAAAGTCGTTGATCGACCCGATGTGCTGATTATTGAAGGGTTAAACGTGCTGCAAAGTGGTATGGATTACCCTCATGATCCTCACCGGGTATTTATTTCTGATTTTGTCGATTTTTCTATTTATGTCGATGCCGAATCCGATTTGATCGAGCGATGGTACGTCGAGCGATTTTTGCAATTTCGCCAAAGCGCATTTAAAAAACCGGGGTCATACTTCTCCCACTACACCAAGATGAACCAACAACAAGCGATAAAAAAAGCGGAAGATATCTGGCGCTCTATTAATGGAAAAAACCTAAAACTCAATATCTTACCCACCAGAGAGAGAGCCCAACTGATCCTGAAAAAAGGGCTTAATCACACAGTTGAAGAAGTGTTACTTAGAAAATAGATGTCATCTTATTAAAGCTTATTCGCCTACTGAAAGGTGAATAAGCTCGCGATATCATTACTGCGCTCGAAGAGAAATTTCACCGCCAATAAAGCTCTCTACCCCTTGTTCAGTTTCTAAGAGCAGAGCTCCTTGTTCATTAATACCCTGAACAATGCCACTGATCTCCCTTTTGCCAAGGAGCAGTTTGGCTGGACGACCAATGAAATTATCAAGCCGATTCCAACGTTCCACAAACCCTAGCATCCCATTACTTTCATAATCCGTTAACGCGGCCTGCCACGCCTTTATCAATCCCACCGCCATGTCGTTACGCTCTGGCAATGACTCTGCCACTTCCATAAGTGACACCCAAGGTTGGTCGATACCCGATATTTTTTTCGACATGCTGACATTAAGTCCCATACCAATCACTAAATGTGCTGCACCACCAGCTTGCCCACTCATTTCAACCAAAATACCAGCCAATTTTTTGTCTTGATAATAGAGATCATTAGGCCACTTCAATTTAACCCCGTTGATCCCCATTTTTTCTAACGCTTCAACAATGGCGACACCGACAACTAAACTGAGTCCCATCGCGGCTGCCATGCCCGCATCTAACTTCCAGTACATGGAGAGGTAAAGATTGGAACCAAATGGAGAGATCCACTGCCTGCCTCGTCTGCCCCGACCTTGCGTCTGATATTCAGCAAGACAAACCGAGCCGCTTTCTAATTGCTCAACGTTATTCAATAAATGCTCATTGGTGGAATCAATAACTGAAATAAGTTCTACAGGCGATGAGATTTTCTGTTGTAAATAACGAAGATCTAGCAGTTGTAACGGCGTTGCTAACTTATAGCCTCGCCCTTGAACACTAAATACATCTAATCCCCAATCGATTAATCCTTTAATATGCTTGCTTACCGCAGCACGAGAAATATTGAGTTGTCCGCCGATTTCCTCTCCTGAAATAAACTCACCTTGTGCCAGTAGCTCAATGATTTTATGCTTTGCGAGATGCTCTCTCATCAATTTGTTCTCTCTATCAGCGCCAATAATGACGTTTCTTGCTGACCATCCATAAACCGAACTTCATGCTCTAAAGAAACAGAAAACTTATCGTAAACCACTTGGCGAACATGCTCAGCGAGAGCAACAATGTCTTCCGCGCTAGCTTTATCATGGTTAATTAATACTAACGCTTGCTTCTGATGTACTTGAGCGCCACCAACCTGCTGACCTTTTAGGCCACTTTTATCAATCAGCCACCCAGCGGCCAATTTCATCTCACCTGCAAATGGAAACGCGACAAGATCAGGAAACTGCTGCAATAGCGTTTGATAGTGAGAAACAGATACCACTGGATTTTTAAAAAAACTTCCGGCATTACCCATTACCGCAGGATCAGGTAACTTGCTCATTCTAACCTGACACACTTCATCAAATACACGCTGAGGCGTCAGGTGTTGCGCGGGAATATCCGCTAAGCTTCCGTAATTCACCAGTGGTTGCCACTCTTTATCTAACTTAATTCCCACCGCCATTATTACCACTCTGTTGTAGAGTGATTGTTTAAATATTGAATCCCGGTAGGCAAACAGACATTCATCAGCGCTGAGTCGTTGTTCAGATAGGTCATCTAGATGTAGTACATCAACGTATTGGCAAACATCTTTAAACTCTTTTCCATATGCACCAATATTTTGAATAGGAGCCGAACCGGCGCAACCTGGAATCAGAGCAAGATTTTCTAACCCCGCCATGCCTTGCTTAACGCTCCACTCAACCAGCTTAGGCCAATCTTCTCCGCCATTAACATGCAATAACCAGTTATTGCTATCTTCTGCGACGGTAATGCCTTTAATACGGTTAACAATAACCACACCATTATAATGCTGTGTAAACAGCAGATTGCTTCCTTTACCCAGCATCAATTTAGGTAATGAGGACCATTGCGGATCTTTATAAACGGATATGAGTTCTTCTTTCGACTCAATAATGACCAAAACCTCACAACTAACATCAATGGAAAAGGTATGAAAAGGTTTAAGGTTGGCTTTTTTATATATCTGCATAACGTTCAAGGATAGAATAACACTGGACCTATTCTACCCTATTGATCGAAGAAGCACAGTTTTGAATGAACGCTATCATTATTGAACCATTGGAGCCGATAAAGCTCCCATTAGTGCAGAAGTTATATAAGCAATATTACCCTTCTGCCAAAGCAAAAAAAGATGAACTAATTTTTACTGCATATTGTCATAATGATCTCTGTGCAGTAGTACGCTTTCGTACTATTGATAAGTGGCGGCTGTTAACGGGTATGCTAGTGATTCCTGAATATCGCCAACAAGGTATTGCTCATTTATTAATGCAAGAATGCCAGCGGCAGACATTAAAAGAAGGTGACTACTGTTTTGCCTTTGAACATTTAGCGCAGTTTTATACTCAACATGGTTTTAAGTCCGTCGCAGCCAATGCGCTTCCTAATACACTTGAGCAGCTATTTCAACGCTACTCAAATAGCGGTAAACACATTATCGCTATGAAATTTGTCAATAATTAACACTATCCAGTAAAAGTGACGATTATTATTAGTCACTAAGCATCTATCTTTGATAAAATTTGCTACTGGCTATTTTGAAGTAACCGAGGTCAACAACTCAATATGATGGCGTTTAATACTCCTTTTAAGAACATGCCGACAATTGCCGTAGAACCAGAGCAATTTGAAGTACTATTTGCAGCAAAAGATTTTCGTCACCGTTTAATCGAAAAAATACGCGTGGCAAAAGAACGGATCTATATTACTGCTCTTTATCTTGAGGATGATGATGCTGGACGCGAGATATTGACAGCGCTATACGAAGCTAAGCAGAACAATCCTCAGCTGGATATTATTATTTGTGTTGACTGGCATCGTGCTCAACGGGGACTCATTGGCGCAGAAAGTTCCGAAGGAAATGCGGCACTCTACAAAGCTTTTTCTCAAAAATATCAACACAAAATCCCAGTTTACGGAGTCCCGGTTAGAGGCCGAGAAGTATTTGGCGTACTTCACTTAAAGGGGTTTATTATTGATGACACCGTTTTCTATAGTGGCGCCAGTTTAAATAATGTCTATTTGCACTTTGATCAAAAATACCGATTTGATCGCTATCATATTATTGAAAACAAAACACTCTCTAATAGTATGGTGAGCTTTATTCAATCAGAAATGCTGTCTCATCCGGCGGTGAATAGATTATGCTGCGATGACAAACCTCATACCAAAGAGTTGAAGCAAGCTATTCGCCAGTTTCGGGCGTCATTGTCGCAATCTAGCTATCATTTTGTTGATCAGTCTATTTCTGACCAGCAAGTTGCTCTAACTCCATTAGTCGGGTTAGGTAAACGAAGAAACCGTTTAAATAAAAAAATAAATCAGCTACTTGCAAGTGCAAAAGATGAAATTTTCATTTGTACGCCCTATTTTAACTTCCCTAAAAGTGTCGCTAAAGAAGTAAAAAAAGCGATAAAACGAGGTGTAAAAGTCTCTATCGTAGTGGGAGACAAAACCGCGAATGATTTCTATATTCCACCAGAAGAAAGGTTTAAGACCATTGCGGGCTTACCATACCTATATGAATTAAATTTAAGACGTTTTGCTAAGGCGAATGAAGCAAATATGGCAAGCCGAAAGTTGTCTATTTACTTATGGAAGCATGATAAAAACAGCTACCATCTTAAGGGCATCTGGGTAGACAAAAAGCACATGCTGTTGACGGGTAATAATTTAAACCCAAGAGCTTGGAGTTTAGATCTAGAAAACGCGTTATTACTGCAAGATCCAAATGGTTTATTAAAAGAGAAGTTTGAGCATGAAATGGATAATATTCTGGAACATACTTCGTTAGTCGGCAGTTACCGGCACTTAGATAAAGTCGATACCTATCCAATGGAAGTGCAACGTTTACTAAAGAAAATCACTCGAGTTAAGGCGGATAAAGTACTGCAGAAAATACTATAGTATCACTCTCCTTCAAGAGTACCTCAGTTCACGACTCTATCTCTTACAAAGCCTTCTAATTTTAGAAGGCTTTGCTGCATTTTTAACAAGCACCATTGCATTCGTTGCAACATTGTTAATAAGAAACCATGAAATTCCTTCGCTTCTGAAACAATGTGAAAAGTACTATTTACTTTTTTTCTTATCATTATTTTCTTATCAATATTTTTTCTATCCCTACTCATTTTGGAGTAGATAAAATTAACCCTTAAGTGGTACAAGCCCCACATAGCAAGGGATTCATGGCTTGTATAAAAAAATGAACAGAGTAGTACCCACAAAGTGGTAAGGGTTAAAATGGTTATTTTCCCACCTATCAATAAAATTGAACTCAGCGCAAATTTTTGCAGAACGCTTTTCTGTTTGTCTCTGCAAATTGATCTAAATCAACCGTAATTGTTAGTTCAGTGTTAACTTTTATTAGTCATTAGTTTAGTTAGAGCTAATATACCTCGTTCTACTTATAATTAATATGTCTGTTAACAATAAAAAATAAAAAGGAAGGCCCATATGGATGGCTACGATCTCCTAGAGAAAAACGGCATAACCCGACGCTCTTTTATGCAATTTTGCACTGGTTTAGCCGCAACGATGGGAATCCATAACGCTTCTGCTGGTCAAACTGTTGCCGACGCACTAACACAAAAAACCAGACCTCCAGTAATTTGGATTGGTGCTCAAGAGTGTACAGGCTGTACTGAATCTTTACTTCGTTCTACTCACCCTACTGTAGAAAATCTCATTTTGGATATGATATCCCTTGAGTATCATGAAGTACTGTCCGCTGCTGCTGGACACAAAGTCGAAGAAAACAAGCATCACGCGATCGAAAAATACAAAGGAAAATATGTTCTTGTCGTGGATGGTTCCATCCCAATCAAGGATGGTGGTGTGTATTGCATGGTGGCGGGAAAACCAATCGTTGAACACATCAAGGAAGCGGCCGAACATGCCGCGGCTATTATTGCCATTGGTTCTTGCGCAGCATGGGGTGGTGTACCATCCATTGGTGTAAATCCTACAGACGCTCGTTCTCTGCAAGATATTCTTCCAGGAAAAACTATTGTGAATATTCCTGGCTGCCCACCAAACCCACACAACTTCTTAGCAACGGTCGCCCACCTTCTTACTTACAATAAGTTGCCTGGATTAGATGAAAAAGGCCGACCAACATTTGCTTATGGCCGACTTATCCATGAAAACTGTGAACGCCGCCCTCATTTCGATGCTGGCCGCTTTGCCGTTGAGTTTGGTGATGAAGGACACCGCGAAGGTTGGTGTTTATACAAGCTTGGCTGCAAAGGCCCAGAAACCTACGGCAACTGTCCTACTTTGGAGTTTTGTGATGTGGGTGGTGGCATATGGCCTGTTGGTATTGGTCACCCATGCATCGGTTGTAATGAAGAGAATGTTGGCTTTACCAAAAGCATTCACCAACTATCAAACGTTCGCTTACCCACACCTCCTGCCCAACTTCCTGAAGTAGGAACACAAGTCGGGGAGTCCGCCTCTCCGGGTGCATCTGCGCTACTAGGCGGCATAGCTGGGCTTGCTGCGGGTGTGAGTGTCATGACGGTTCGTGAACTTACTCGTCAAAATAAAGCCAAGGAAACCTCATCCGAAAATAATGAGGAGGCGTAATGGATCGCCGAAATTTTTTGAAGCTATCAGCGTCGGGGGCGGTTATTGCGACCACCAGTAACCCCTCTGCTGCTCGGGAACCGCTTCTTCCCCCATCGGAAGCTATTGGTATGCTCTATGACGCGACACTTTGCATTGGCTGCCAAGCTTGCGTGGTAAAATGTAAAGACGTGAACCATATGGAACCAAATCCAAATGGTGATCCTCAATGGGAGCAAAATAGCCATTTATCACCATATGCACTGAATGTTATTCGTAAATATTCTAGTGGTGATGGCACAGAAAAAGATGTTGAGTTTAATGGGTTTTCCTACGTTAAACGTCAATGTATGCACTGTGTCGATCCAAACTGCGTATCCGTTTGTCCTGTATCTGCAATGCAGAAAGACCCTGTTACTGGCATCGTCACTAACGATCCCGACATTTGTACCGGCTGTCGATACTGCATGGTTGCATGTCCTTACAACATTCCTAAGTATGAATATCACGACCCGTTTGGTCAGCTGCAAAAATGCCAGTTTTGTAACCAGGAAGGCGTGGAAAGAATCGACAATGGTCTTCTTCCAGGCTGTGTAGAGGTGTGTCCTACAGGTGCCATTCTTTATGGAAAACGTGATGAGCTGTTAACTGAAGCCAAAAAGCGCTTAGAGATGAAAGTGGGTGAAGATTACCGTTACCCAAGAGAGCGTATTGATGCCGGATTAGAACACCAGAAAGCGATACCTAAATACCACCCGCACGTTTATGGTGAAACGGAAGGTGGGGGTACTCAAGTACTGGTTTTATCTGGTATTCCACATGAGAAGCTTGATCTGCCTGACATGCCAGCCAAGTCATACGGAGCTCGTTCAGAGACGGTACAGCATACTTTGTATCAAGGAATGATGTTGCCATTTGCAGCATTTATGGGACTGATGTACGCCACGCGCAAAAACATGTACCAAGATGACAACAGTCATTCTGATACAGACTCATCAGCAAAAGATAAGGAAGATAGTCATGAATGATCATTCTGATGTAAAACCTTTGGGTGGTCGATTATTTACTTGGCCAGTCCTATTTTTTGGCTTTTTTGCCATTGTCTGTGTTGTGGTTATAGGCAAACGTCTGGTTCTCGGTTTAGGACCTGTCACCAACCTAAATGGTGGTTACCCTTGGGGAATCTGGATCGGTTTCGATCTATTAGTAGGTACGGGGTTTGCCTGTGGAGGATGGGCGCTCGCTTGGGCGGTGTATATCTTCAACAAAGGTGAGTATCACCCACTCGTCCGCCCTGCTCTACTGGCCAGTTTATTTGGTTACGCTTTGGGTGGTTTATCTATTTTGATGGATATCGGTCGCTGGTGGAACTTACCGTATTTTTATATCCCCGGATATTTTAATACCAACTCGGTTCTATTTGAAACGGCCATCTGTATGACCATTTATATGTTTGTACTTATGGTGGAGTTTGCCCCTGCCCTGTTGGAAAAACTAGGCTTGAAAATCCCTCTTAAGGTACTGAATAAGATCTTATTTGGTGTCATCGCGCTAGGTGCTCTATTACCTGCAATGCACCAATCATCAATGGGTTCGTTATTCTTATCTGCGGGTCACAAAATTCACCCATTATGGCAAAGCTACGAGTTCCTTCCGCTGTTTTCTTTACTTGGCGCTCTAATCATGGGCTTTTCCATTGTGGTATTTGAAGGTGGTTTGGTTGCTGCCGGAATGAAAGGGCGGATGCCCGATGAAAGACCACTGTTTAATAAACTTATCTCATTTGTTCAGATCTTAGTTGGGATGTTTATTGTGGTTCGTTTCCACTCTATCAACCTTACGGATAAATGGGAGTACGTGTTTGCAGGGGACATCTATTCTTGGCTTTTCTGGATTGAAAACTTCCTACTTCTATGGCCAATTTTATTGATCAAGCGTGTTCATAAGAGTGCAGTAATGCTATTTGCTGCCGCGATTAGTTTGCTCGTTGGCGCGGCTATGTATCGTATTGATATGGCCATTGTCGCCTACAACCCAGGTGACGGATATAACTACTTCCCATCTATAGAAGAGATACTACTTTCATTTGGCTTAGTTGCTATCGAAGTCGTGGGTTATATCGTCATCATTAAACTGCTTCCGGTACTTCCCGGTGTCAGTACTACAAACCGTATACACAAAGCCTAAGTGGCATAGAATAATTACAAAGGGATATCACAATGAGTCAACGTATTACTATTGATCCGATTACCCGCATCGAAGGCCACTTGCGTATCGATTGCGAAATAGAAGATGGAAAAGTTACCAATGCATGGTCATCAGGGACTATGTGGCGAGGAATGGAAGAGATATTAAAAGGGCAAGATCCTAGAGATGCTTGGGTGATCACTCAACGTATTTGCGGAGTGTGTACCACTGTTCATGCGATCGCTTCTGTTCGCTCTGTAGAAAGTGCTCTGGATTTAGATATTCCAGTGAATGCACAACATATTCGTAATATGATTGTTGCGGCCCACGGAATACACGATAACGTGGTTCACTTTTATCAACTATCTGCGCTGGATTGGGTTGATGTTGTTTCTGCTCTTTCTGCGGATCCAGTCAAATGTGAAAAAATCTGCGCACCTTTATCGACTTGGTCTCTAAACTCTGCTGCAGAATTCCAAAAAGTAAAAGACAAGCTACAAGGTTTAGTTGACAGTGGTCAGCTTGGTATTTTTGCTAACGGATACTGGGGACACAAAGAGATGAAACTCTCTCCTGAAGTGAACCTAATTGCCGTTGCTCACTATTTGCAAGCACTTGAATATCAAAGAAACGCCAACCGAATCGTTGCGATTCTTGGCGGTAAAACCCCTCATATCCAAAACTTGGCCGTGGGCGGTGTAGCGAACCCGATCAACCTTGATGCTCCAAGTGTGCTAAACCACGAACGATTGATGTACATAAAATCATTTATCGATCAGCTGGATGAATTTATCGAACAAGTGTACAAAATTGACGTGGCTATTGTTGCAGCTCACTATCCTGAGTGGCTGTCGATTGGGGAAGGGGTGACAAACTATCTATCCGTTCCTGATCTACCAACAGATGGCAAAGGCGGCAGTTTCTTAATGCCTGGTGGCTATATTGAGAATGGAGACATTTCTACCTTTAAGCCTATTACCAGCCATAAAGATCAATACCTAATCGATGGTGTAGAAGAGAGCAGTAAACACTCTTGGTACCAAGAGGATGGCCCATTCCATCCATGGGATGGTAAAACAAATCCGAACTACACAGGGTTTGAAGACGAAGGTAAGTACTCGTGGGTTAAATCTCCAACCTTCTACGGTAAAGCGGTTCAGGTAGGGCCTCTAGCTCAAGTTCTGTGTGCCGTCGCTGCTGGTGATGAATCCACCACCAAACATCTAAACGATGTACTTGGTACCTTTGAAGCTCTAACGAATATTAAACCTGAAATTAAGCACCTTCACTCAACTCTGGGCCGTCATGCAACAAGAGCCGTAAGGTGTGCCGTGTTAAAAGATATTCTCGCGACTGAATGGCAAGCACTTATAGACAATATTGCCACTGGCGATACCACTACGTTTGTTAAACCTTACTTCCCTTATGGTGTAGTAAAAGGAGTCGGCTTCCATGAAGCACCACGCGGTCTGTTGTCTCACTGGATTGTCATTAAAGATGGCAAAATAGAGAACTATCAAGCCGTTGTTCCTTCAACTTGGAACTCGGGTCCAAGAAACAGTAATGACGATCTAGGCCCATATGAACATTCACTGATTGGCACACCAGTAGATGACCCAGAAAATCCTTTAGAGGTGATTCGGACCATTCACTCATTTGACCCATGCATGTCATGTGCGGTGCATATTGTTGATACCCGAGGAAAAGGTATCACCAAAGTAAAAGTATTGTAGTCATCTAAACTAACCAAACGATGGCATAGCACTATGCCATCGTAATCATTAAACCACCTTTACCAAGTGAGTCGTAAGAGGGAAATTCCATTGAATATTCTAGTGTTAGGTGTCGGTAATTTATTGCTTAGCGATGAGTCCGTAGGTGTCCATACAGTGAATCAACTTGAAGATGAGTATCTCTTTCCAGAAGGAATCGATGTCGTTGACGGGGGGACAGCTGGAATGGAACTGCTTGATTATATCGCCAATAGAGAACATATCGTCATCGTTGATGCCGTATTAACTGGCGACGAACCCGGTACTGTCGTCACTCTTAAAGACGATGATGTTCCAGCACTGTTTAACAACAAGGTCTCTCCTCATCAGTTAGGCTTGTCCGATCTTCTCGGTGCATTAAAGCTAACAGGAGAGTCCCCAAAAAACATTTTATTAATCGGCATAGTTCCTGAATCAGTAGAACCGGGATTAGAAATGACCCATACCGTTAGCAAAGCCATTCCAACCATTAAAAAGTTGGTGGTAGACCACCTGCAAGACATCGGTATCACTTTGCAAAAGAGAGAGGCACCTGTATGTGCATAGGTGTGCCTTCCAAAGTCGTTAGTTTGTCTGATGATAATTTATCTGCGGTGGTGGAGTCCAAAAATGGTCAACAGACCGTCAGCCTACTGATGATGGACAGTGGTGTTCAAGTAGGTGATTACTTACTTATTCAGGTGGGTGGGTTTGCCGTAGACAAAATGGATAGTGAAGAAGCACTTAAAGCGATTGAGTTAATAAAAGCCATTGAACATGGAGACATAGAACGTGCCATTGAACTTTACTAATAATCCTGCGGAACTCGTTGAGCAAGTATTTACCGACATTCATCTCAATGAGATGGCTGACTTGCCTTTCGTGAATCCATATCTATCTGTAAAAAGTGTTGGTTTCGCTCTCTTTGAGGGTGATTGGCTTGGTATATTGCTTACTCCTTGGACATTAAGTGCACTGGTTATCGCAGGTCCTAATCGAAACTGGCAAGATTTTACTGTCGGCGACAAATTTGGCCTAAAGCTACCATCCGGTGACTACACTTTTTTTGTAGGGCAACATGAAAAGTTAGGTACTTATCTCTCTTGTTCATTGCTCTCTCCAGTTGGCGATATTGCGAATCAACAAGCAGGATTAAAACTGGCGGAGGATATTCGCCGCTTAATTACCGCCATTCCAACCACTGAATTACATGTAGATGACCAATCTCGTCGAGCGTTATTTGGCAAGCTACTAAAAACTGAGCTAACCAGTTAAATGTCTACTCAATTGCCCACCAACAAGATAGCTATTGCGGCTCCTTCTGCCGGGCATATTAATTTATACGTAACGGTTGAAGAGACAGTAATCACGAACGTATCCATTGCCAATAAACGCCCTCAACATATAGGGCGCTTACTGTGTAACTTATCTTCATCTGACGCACTAAATCGAATTCCAACACTTTTTATGTTGTGCTCTCAAGCACAGCAAAGTGCCGCACTTGGTGCATTATTACACGCAACAGGAAACGCTTTTTCCAGCACTCAAATTGAACGTATGTCTGTCGGCTGTGCACTTGAATGGTTAAAAGAACACTGCTGGCAATTATGGCAAATGGAGAGAGAGCTATTTGGAGCTGACTTTGCAACAGAAGAGAGCATTGCATTAAGTCGTCTGCTGCTCCAGCAGTTACGAACACTGACACCATTATCTATGTCTGATTGCCAACCAGTACCTCAACCAGATTGGCACGCGATTCAATTAGCACTTGAACCACTGTTTGGTGTACCAGTACAAACATTTATCGATTTTTCCATGAAACAACTCGATCAATGGGCTCAATGTAACTCCCCTTATGCACAACTTTTTTCCGCCATGCTAGCAACAGAAATCAAAAATTTTGGAGCCACAGCCGGTGAACAGTGCGACCAAGAGAGTGGCCCCCTCTTACGCCAGAAAAATCATCCCCTTGTGGTGAGTGCAATGAGCAACTGGGGAAACAGTATCACCACCAGAACGTTAGCTCGACTGGTGGAAATAGCCTCTGTCAGCCAACACCCTGAACAAGCAATGCCGACTATGATGGGAGAAGCCTTCGCTTCAAGAGGTACGGTAAGTCATCAAGTCTCGATGGATACGCAAGCGAGAATAACCAACTATAAAATTGATGCACCGACTGACCGTTACTTCTCTGACAATGGCTTCGTTGTCCGTTCATTGATAGGACAAAAGTTTGTTGGCGAACAGTGGATTAGACAGTTGATATGGGCAATTGATCCCTGCGTTGAATTTTCTATCCATCTCAATACAACACATGGAGAGCACTAAATATGCATGAAATGTCATTGTGCGAAAGCTTAATTCAAGTCGTAGAAGAACAAGCAAAAGCGCAAAACTATTCCAATGTCAAAACAGTATATTTGGAAGTGGGTGCTTTTTCAGGTGTAGAAAAAGACGCTATGTGTTTCTGTTTTGATGTCGTTTGTCGCGGAACCATAGCAGATTCAGCAAAATTAGAGATAACGGAATTACCCGCAACAGCTTGGTGTTTCGATTGCAGTAAAGAGATAGCAATTTCTAGCCGTTTAGATTCATGCCCTGATTGTCATGGATACAGCATACAAGCGAAAGGCGGAGATGAAATGCGAATTAAAGAATTGGAGGTTTACTAATGTGTACAACATGCGGCTGCGGAGCTGGAAACGTTAGAATAGAGGGTGCTCACCATCATCATGAACATGATCACCAACACGATCACGCTCATCATAACGATCATAATCACACCCATGATGATGGACATGACCATCATCACTCACATGACCACTCTCCTCAGGTCGTTCATCACCACCATTACCATGGGCCAGTACATATTCATTACCACATGTCTGCTGAAGGCCAACCCGATGCTCCGCATTCTCATCCTCATCCACACGACCATGATCATAGCCACAGTCACACGCATGAGCATGAGCATGAGCATGAGCATGAGCATGAGCATGAGCATGAGCATGAGCATGAGCATGAGCATGAGCATGAGCATGAGCATTTTAAAGCAGAAAAACAGGGAGAAGACCTTCATTTTGGAAAAGGTGCTGCACACTCCCACGCTCCCGGAATGACGCAAAGCCGAATGGTGCAGATTGAAAAAGATATCCTAGGTAAAAATGATGCTATTGCAGAAAAAAACCGTCAGTTTCTGCATAGCAAAAACATTACTACCCTAAATTTAGTTTCTAGCCCCGGCTCTGGGAAAACAACGCTGCTCACTGAAACATTAAGTAAATTAGATCACCTAAAATGTGCCGTAATTGAAGGCGATCAACAAACTACAAATGATGCAGATCGTATTAGAAAAACCGGAGCAAAAGCGATACAAATTAATACAGGTAAAGGTTGCCATCTAGATGCACAAATGGTTTCTGAGGCCATCGCCCATCTTTCTCCTAACGATAACACGACTCTATTTATTGAGAATGTAGGCAATTTAGTCTGCCCTGCTGCATTCGATCTTGGAGAGAGCCATAAAGTAGCGATTCTTTCCGTCACAGAAGGAGAAGATAAACCACTTAAGTATCCAGATATCTTTGCTGATGCTGATCTAATGATCATCAATAAAATCGACTTGCTGCCTCATCTTACATTTGATTTGGATGCTTGCGTCCAGAATGCAAAACGAGTGAACCCAAACATCCAGCCACTGCTTGTTTCTGCGGTAACTGGGGAAGGAATGCAAGAATGGCTCGATTGGCTAGGGAGTCATTAAGATATGTGTTTAGGTATTCCGGGACAAATAGTGGAAATCACTGATGCGCAAACCATGTTAGGCAATGTTGTGGTTAGCGGCATCAAGCGTGAAGTCAATCTGGCGTGTGTCGTTGATGGTGATATTAGCGATCTAATAGGAAAATGGGCATTGGTACATGTCGGTTTCGCCATGTGTATTATTGATGAAGAACAAGCAAAAGAGACCTTACACGCACTCGAGTCCATGCAAGCTCTTGACCATGAAATTGATGATTTTAGTCAACGCCAGCAGATAGGAGAGTAATGATGGATTATGTAGATGAGTTCCGCGACCCTCAACTCGCTAAGGCGATTATTGCCAAGATTAAAAAAGTGGTTGATGCAATACCTGAAGAGATGAAACCACTACAGATTATGGAAGTATGTGGCGGGCATACTCATACCTTGTTTAAATACGGCATCCTACAACTACTACCTACAAGTATCGAGTTTGTCCACGGACCTGGTTGCCCTGTGTGTGTATTACCTAAGTCCCGACTTGATCAGTGTATCGCCATCGCAGAGCAACCAAATACTATTTTATGTACTTTTGGCGATGCAATGAGAGTTCCGGGAAGCAACGGTTCACTATTTGATGCCAGTTCACGAGGTTGTGATGTCCGTATGGTTTATTCTCCTATGGATGCGCTACTTATTGCGGAAAAAAATCCCGACAAACAAGTGGTGTTCTTTGCATTAGGGTTTGAAACCACAATGCCTGCCACCGCAATGACATTACAACAAGCCAAACATAACAACATCAGCAACTTTAAACTATTCTGTCAGCACATCACTTTAATGCCGACCCTTGTTGCGCTACTAAATCAAGATGATGTACGCATTGATGGTTTCTTACTACCCGGCCACCTTTCTATGATTATAGGAACCAAGCCTTATCAGCCATTGGTGGATCAATTTCACAAGCCAAGTGTTGTTACTGGCTTCGAACCTTTGGATATGCTGCAAGCCTTATTAATGCTAGTCAAACAGTTACAAGAGAAACGTTGTGTTATCGAAAATCAGTATTCTCGCGTTGTGGCAGATGAAGGCAATAAGAACGCACTGAGTGCAATGGCTGATGTGTTCCAGATAAAACAAGCGAGTGAATGGCGAGGGTTAGGTGTAATTGAAGGTTCCGGCATTAAATTGTCACCAGATTACCAACCTTTTGATGCAGAACTTCATTTTAAACCGGAAAGTAGCACCGCCGCGGATCCGGAAGGGAGCCGATGTGGTGAAATTCTTGCCGGCCGCTGTAAACCTGATGACTGCCCACTGTTTGGTCATGCTTGCACCCCTGAAACAGCCATTGGCGCGTTGATGGTCTCTTCAGAAGGCGCTTGTGCTGCCTATTATAACTATCGCAGAGAACCACTTGCAGAGGAACAAAATTGATGGAAGAGAGAATCACCTTAGCCCACGGTAGTGGTGGGAAAGCGATGCAGCAATTAATTGATCGTTTATTTATGAAGCAGTTCTCTAATGACACGCTTTGTAAGCAAGAAGATCAGGCTAAAATTCCTTTAGCACCACTGCTCACTAATGGAAGTCATCTCGCTTATTCAACCGACTCTTTTGTTGTTGATCCTATCGTTTTTCCCGGCGGAGACATTGGTAAGCTGGCGATTTATGGCACGGCAAACGACGTGGCAATGAGTGGCGCAAAACCACTCTATCTATCCAGTGCTTTCATTTTAGAAGAAGGACTACTTTTCTCTGAACTGGAAGCCATTGTTATCTCTATGGCCAATGCGGCGAAAGAGGCCGGTATTCAAATTGTTACCGGGGACACCAAAGTCGTGCCTAAAGGCGCTGCTGATAAACTGTTTATCAATACTAGCGGCATTGGTGTTGTTCCTGAAGGTATCCTTTGGGGTGCTGAGACAATAAAGAGTGGTGACAACATTATCATCTCTGGAACATTAGGAGATCATGGCGCAACCATACTAAATTTGAGAGAAGGTCTGGGGCTAGATGGTTTGCTACAGAGTGACTGCCAACACTTATACCCATTAGTAGAGGCGTTACTGCCGATTAAAGGAGTGCGAACTCTTAGAGACGCGACGCGTGGAGGCGTTAATGCCGTACTACACGAGTTTGCGTCATCATCAGGTTGTGGCTTTCAACTTAACGAGGAATCACTACCAATGACTCAGGAAGTCAGAGGGATTTGTGAGCTACTCGGATTAGAAGCCATTAACTTTGCCAACGAAGGCAAATTAGTAGCCATTGTCTCTCCACAAGATACAACATCAGCCCTTGAAGCATTAAAACAGTTATCTGGTGGTAAAGATGCTGCGGTAATTGGCCAGGTCAATGCCAGTAAGAAAGTCACTATTGCGAATGCTTTTGGTGGCAGCCGTTGGTTAGACCTACCATCAACAGAACCGATGCCGAGGATCTGCTAGCCTATGATAGGGATTGAGATTCGAGTAAAAGGCAAGGTACAAGGGGTTGGCTTCCGCCCCTTTGTCTGGCAAATCGCTCACCAGTTAGAAATTAAAGGTGAAGTGCTTAATGATGGGCAAGGCGTCGTTATACGTTTAACCGATGCTGATCAGCTAGATGAATTTGTTCGTTTACTGCAAGCTGAGTTACCCCCTCTTGCTGAAATCGAATCTCTTGATACGTATGACTATTGTTGGGTATCAATGCCGGAGGCGTTCTCCATTGTTCAATCTCAATCGACATCCGTAGATACACAGATAGTTCCTGATGCCGCAACCTGCCCTGAGTGCATTGAAGAGCTCTATCAGCCAGAGAACGCTCGATACCTCTACCCATTTATTAATTGCACCCATTGTGGTCCTAGATTCACCATAATCAACGCCCTTCCCTATGACCGCCCAAAAACGGTCATGAAGCACTTCCCGTTATGCTCTCAATGCAGTTCCGAATACGGTAACCCCGCAGATAGAAGATATCATGCACAACCCGTCGCCTGCCCTGAGTGCGGACCTACTGTCTGGTTATTAGATCGCCATGGAGAGAAGATCAGCGGTAACTGGCTAGAAGTCATTGCAGATCAATTAGAGCAAGGAAATATTGTCGCAATCAAATCTGTTGGCGGCTTCCACCTTGCATGTGATGCCAGTAACCGTATTGCAGTGCAAACGTTGAGAGCTCGCAAAAATAGACAATTTAAACCTTTCGCTGTTATGGCAAACAATATCGATAGCGTCGTCGCTATTGCTCATTGCTCTGCATCACAACGTGAAATGCTACAAAGTCGTATCGCACCGATTACATTGCTTGAGAAGAGGGAGAGTAAGCTGCTTGCCGACAACATTGCGCCTGAGCTGGCTGAAATTGGCGTTATGCTACCATCTAATCCTTTGCAGCATCTCATTTCCAGCTACTTTCCTAAACCCGTTGTAATGACGTCAGGTAATGGTTCAGGGCTTCCTCCTGCATTAACAAATGAACAGGCGATATGCGAGTTGGCTGAAATAGCCGATATATTTGTCCTCCACGACCGAGAAATATTGCATCGCTGTGATGATTCACTCGTTCGGGTCAGTGACGAAGGAGAACTAGAAACACTGCGTCGCTCTAGAGGTCTAGTTCCTGATGCTATTCGTCTACCCAAAGGGTTTCCTTCTGCGGACGGTTATTTTGCTTATGGCGGTGACTTAAAGAGTGCTTTCGCGATAGGAAAAGGTCAACAGATCATTGTTAGCCAATACCTTGGTGATCTTGCCAATATCGAATCGCAACAACAATACAATCATGCAATTGAGCATTTTCAGTCTGTCTATCAGCTCTCCTTTAAACACCACATTGCCGACCTGCATCCCGGCTACTATAGCCATCAGCTAGCAGAAAAAACCTCAGAGTCAGTACAGTATGTGCAACATCATCACGCCCATATTGCCAGTTGCTTAATCGAGAATGGTTGGCCGAATAATGGTGATAATGTTCTCGCTCTTGCTCTTGATGGATTAGGCTTTGGCAATGATGGTGAGTTTTGGGGAGGAGAGCTATTTATTGCCAATTATGCTCAGTACAAAATCATTGGCGGAATACCTTCGGTGACGCTTATCGGAGGAGATAGTGCTGCGAGACAGCCTTGGCGTTCTTTTTACTGCCACTTGAAAACATTTTTACCTACACTTTCAACCTCTCAACTTGATGCGCTTTTTACCGACAAGCCGTATAAGTTGCTTGATACCGCCATTGAAAAAAACATAAATACCCATGTTACCCGCTCTGCCGGGCGTTTATTTGACGCCGTAGCAGCATCATTAGGCATTGCTGTAGACGCCATTGAGTATGAAGGACAAGCGGCTTGCCAGTTGGAAGCTCTTGCTTCTCAAGCTACTAGCACGGTGCCTTGCCCTATAAAAATTGAACTCACAGATCTGAAGCTAAATCTTCAGGCATTCTGGAAGCAGTGGTTACATCTTGAGGGCCGTCGTTGTGATAAAGCTCGATGGTTTCACATAGCTCTTTCTACCGCATTAGCAAAAATGGTTAAACGTGCTAATCAGACACATAACATTGATCACTTAGTGCTAACCGGTGGTGTATTTCACAACAAACTTTTGACCTCTTTGCTAAAAAAGGAGTTAGAGCAGTCAATGACGATCTTACAACATAATAAATATTCATGTGGCGACGGTGGAATTGCTTTAGGGCAATTGGCTGTCGCACTTAGTCAAAACATACAAGCTAATTAAAAAGTAATACCATTAAAGGAAAATGAAATGAAAAAATTACTTATCTCTACATTGATTCTACTTCCAGGTTTGGCGTTCGCACACCCGGGAGCAGCTCACTCTCACCCTGAAGAGCTTACTGGTGGTTTAATGCTATTGGCCGCGGCAGTAGGTGCTTACTATATTTGGAAGAATAAGTAACTTCTGTTCTAAATATTTTTAGTCCGTTAGTTCTAACTTGCTATAACGAGGAATTTTCTCTTGTTATAGCAAGTTGACGGTTCAATATCTTGGTGCAATTATTCTTTAATCCAGCGCCATGCATCATTTAATTTGCTTATTTCAAAATGCTTTTCATCTATCCCAACTAACTTTCCAAAAGGGCTGTCTGCAGCGACAAGTAAGCCGATCAGTTTACTATCAGACACAATCGCCAATTTATTAATGTTCTTCAAATTTGAGAATGTCCATTTCAAATCTTTATAGACCACATTAGCATCCATTGAGAATTTGCCATTAAGTACAATAAGCACATTAATTGCGCCCTGCTCTTGTATAAGATTATCCAGTTTCTCAATCCATTGATTTTCTTGTTGTGAATCTATTTTTCCTGAAATCTCAAGGCCAATAGTCGCACCTTCACTCTCTATTAATTGTTTGATCATTTTTTCCACCAATGATGTCAATAAAACTCAATATTGATTATGCATGATGCTGCTTAGGTTAATGTCAGAAAAGTGTATTCATGCTTCTATTTGATCGAAGTCGATATTTCCTGACCATTTAACAGATATAAAAAAGCCTCAGCATTTTCTGCTAAGGCTTACTGTTCTTATTCCTAAGAATAAGTTGCGGAGTGGACGGGACTCCCTGCTCGTTGAAAACAAGGTCGATCCCCGGCGTGACAGGCCGCTTTCTCTAACAAAGAGGCTAGAATCTCCATGGAAGGAGTGAATGCCAATCAATGTCGGGAACATTGTTGGCACAACTGAACTACCGCGCTTAAACACAAAAAAGCCTTAACATCTCTGCTAAGGCTTACTGTTCTTATTCCTAAGAATAAATGGCGGAGCGGACGAGACTCCCTATTCGTCGAAAACAAGCGCGCCCCCCGGCGTGACAGGCCACTTTCTCTAACAAAGAGGCTAGAATCTCCATGGACGGAGTGAATACCAATCAATGTCGGGAACATTGTTGGCACAACTGAACTTCCGCTCCGCTGCCCACTTTATTAGAACTAACCATTGGTATTTTTATAACCGCTAAAACACAAAAAAGCCTTAACATCTCTGCTAAGGCTTACTGTTCTTATTCCTGAGAATAAGTGGCGGAGTGGACGGGACTCCCTATTCCTTGGAAACAAGCGCGGCCCCCGGCGTGACAGGCCGCTTTCTCTAACAAAGAGGCTAGAATCTCCATGGACGGAGTGAATGCCAATCAATGTCGGGAACATTGTTGGCACAACTGAACTACCACTCTATTGCCCACTACTAGAACTAACCATTAGTATTTTTATAGCCGCATAAACGCAAAAAAGCCTCAGCATTTCTGCTAAGGCTTACTGTTCTTATTCCTAAGAATAAATGGCGGAGTGGACGGGACTCGAACCCGCGACCCCCGGCGTGACAGGCCGGTATTCTAACCAACTGAACTACCACTCCGCTGTGGTATCATTCGTTTTAATAACGAATGTACTTAAATTAAAGCCTGGCGATGTCCTACTCTCACATGGGGAAACCCCACACTACCATCGGCGCTATTGCGTTTCACTTCTGAGTTCGGCATGGAATCAGGTGGGTCCACAATGCTATGGTCGCCAAGCAAAATTTGGATAAATACCCCTAAAAGGGATATTTAATAATCTGGAAAACTAACTTTAAAAGTTCTTTACACATTCAATGTTCTATTTGAGTCCTTCAAAACCCCTTGGGTGTTGTATGGTTAAGCCTCACGGGCAATTAGTACAGGTTAGCTCAACGCCTCACAACGCTTACACACCCTGCCTATCAACGTCGTAGTCTACGACAACCCTTTAGGATACTTAAAGTATCAGGGAGAACTCATCTCAAGGCTCGCTTCGCGCTTAGATGCTTTCAGCGCTTATCGATTCCGAACTTAGCTACCGGGCAATGCCATTGGCATGACAACCCGAACACCAGAGGTTCGTCCACTCCGGTCCTCTCGTACTAGGAGCAGCCCCTTTCAATTCTCCAACGCCCACGGCAGATAGGGACCGAACTGTCTCACGACGTTCTAAACCCAGCTCGCGTACCACTTTAAATGGCGAACAGCCATACCCTTGGGACCGACTTCAGCCCCAGGATGTGATGAGCCGACATCGAGGTGCCAAACACCGCCGTCGATATGAACTCTTGGGCGGTATCAGCCTGTTATCCCCGGAGTACCTTTTATCCGTTGAGCGATGGCCCTTCCATTCAGAACCACCGGATCACTATGACCTGCTTTCGCACCTGCTCGAATTGTCATTCTCGCAGTCAAGCGGGCTTATGCCATTGCACTAACCACACGATGTCCAACCGTGTTTAGCCCACCTTCGTGCTCCTCCGTTACTCTTTGGGAGGAGACCGCCCCAGTCAAACTACCCACCAGGCACTGTCCTCATCCCCGATCAGGGGACTAAGTTAGAACATCAACACTACAAGGGTGGTATTTCAAGGTTGACTCCACTCCATCTAGCGACGAAGTTTCAAAGTCTCCCACCTATCCTACACATGTAGGGTCAATGTTCAGTGCCAAGCTGTAGTAAAGGTTCACGGGGTCTTTCCGTCTAGCCGCGGGTACACTGCATCTTCACAGCGATTTCAATTTCACTGAGTCTCGGGTGGAGACAGCGTGGCCATCATTACGCCATTCGTGCAGGTCGGAACTTACCCGACAAGGAATTTCGCTACCTTAGGACCGTTATAGTTACGGCCGCCGTTTACCGGGGCTTCGATCAAGAGCTTCGACCTAAGTCTAACCCCATCAATTAACCTTCCGGCACCGGGCAGGCGTCACACCGTATACGTCATCTTGCGATTTTGCACAGTGCTGTGTTTTTAATAAACAGTTGCAGCCACCTGGTATCTGCGACTTCCGATAGCTCCATCCGCGAGGGACTTCACCGTCAGAAGCGTACCTTCTCCCGAAGTTACGGTACCATTTTGCCTAGTTCCTTCACCCGAGTTCTCTCAAGCGCCTTGGTATTCTCTACCCGACCACCTGTGTCGGTTTGGGGTACGATTTCTTACAATCTGAAGCTTAGAGGCTTTTCCTGGAAGCATGGCATCAATGACTTCACGCCCTTGGGCGCTCGACATCGGGTCTCAGCCTTAGTGATTTCCCGGATTTACCTAAGAAATCAGCCTACACCCTTGAACCTGGACAACCGTCGCCAGGCCCACCTAGCCTTCTCCGTCCCCCCATCGCAATTGTAAGAAGTACGGGAATATTAACCCGTTTCCCATCGACTACGCCTTTCGGCCTCGCCTTAGGGGTCGACTTACCCTGCCCCGATTAACGTTGGACAGGAACCCTTGGTCTTCCGGCGTGGGGGTTTTTCACCCCCATTATCGTTACTCATGTCAGCATTCGCACTTCTGATACCTCCAGCAAACCTTACAGTTCACCTTCAACGGCTTACAGAACGCTCCCCTACCCAATACTCAAAAGAGCATTGCCGCAGCTTCGGTGTATAGCTTAGCCCCGTTACATCTTCCGCGCAGGCCGACTCGACCAGTGAGCTATTACGCTTTCTTTAAATGATGGCTGCTTCTAAGCCAACATCCTGGCTGTCTGAGCCTTCCCACATCGTTTCCCACTTAGCTATACTTTGGGACCTTAGCTGGCGGTCTGGGTTGTTTCCCTCTCCACGACGGACGTTAGCACCCGCCGTGTGTCTCCCGGATAGTACTTACTGGTATTCGGAGTTTGCAAAGGGTTGGTAAGTCGGGATGACCCCCTAGCCTTAACAGTGCTCTACCCCCAGTAGTATTCGTCCGAGGCGCTACCTAAATAGCTTTCGGGGAGAACCAGCTATCTCCAGGTTTGATTGGCCTTTCACCCCTAGCCACAAGTCATCCGCTAATTTTTCAACATTAGTCGGTTCGGTCCTCCAGTTGATGTTACTCAACCTTCAACCTGCCCATGGCTAGATCACCTGGTTTCGGGTCTATACCTAGCAACTCGACGCCCAGTTAAGACTCGGTTTCCCTACGGCTCCCCTAATCGGTTAACCTTGCTACTAAATATAAGTCGCTGACCCATTATACAAAAGGTACGCAGTCACACCACGAAGGTGCTCCTACTGCTTGTACGTACACGGTTTCAGGTTCTATTTCACTCCCCTCACAGGGGTTCTTTTCGCCTTTCCCTCACGGTACTGGTTCACTATCGGTCAGTCAGTAGTATTTAGCCTTGGAGGATGGTCCCCCCATATTCAGACAGGATATCACGTGTCCCGCCCTACTCGATTTCACTGATTGTACGTTGTCGGTTACGGGGCTATCACCCTTTATTGCGAGACTTTCCAGACTCTTCACCTGACGCACTAAAAGCTTAAGGGCTAATCCAATTTCGCTCGCCGCTACTTTCGGAATCTCGGTTGATTTCTACTCCTCCGGGTACTTAGATGTTTCAGTTCCCCGGGTTTGCCCTGTTAACCTATGTATTCAGTTAACAGTAACTGCTTATGCAGTTGGGTTTCCCCATTCGGAAATCGTAGACTCAAGTGGCTTTTACTGCCTAATCTACGCTTATCGCAAGTTAATACGTCCTTCATCGCCTCTGACTGCCAAGGCATCCACCGTGTACGCTTAGTCACTTAACCATACAACCCCAAAGGGTCTTATGAGCAACCAAGGTTTCTATCGTTGTCTCATTATTTGAATGAGCGAGACAACATTTCGATTTTGCCGGACTCAAATATAAACAGCATTACTATGTAATGTTGTTTCCAAGAACACTTGAATGTGTGTTGGTACCTAATTCTTTCAAAGAAAGAGTTAGGATTTGAGAACTTTTAAATTAGATAACAATCAATCAAATTGTTATCTGTCAGCTTTCCAAATTGTTAAAGAGCAAAGATTTTTTCTATTTAAAGAAATAAACCATTTTTAAATATTCTCATCTTTCTTTTAAAGAAAGAACACTTAAAGATGGTGGAGCTATGCGGGATCGAACCGCAGACCTCCTGCGTGCAAGGCAGGCGCTCTCCCAGCTGAGCTATAACCCCATCAGTGGGTGTTTCTTTTGATAACTCATAATATGTTGATTAAATCTTTCTTATTTGAGGCAAGTTATGAGGAAGCATATTGAAATATGCGACGATTAACTTAACGAAAAAGAAGGAAGATTTTGGTGGGTCTGAGTGGACTTGAACCACCGACCTCCCGCTTATCAGGCGAGCGCTCTAACCAGCTGAGCTACAGACCCATTCTAACTCGTTCTTTTTGCTTGACTCTTCGTTGTGCTGCCTATCCTCGCTCAGTCACATACTTTTGTATGCTCCTTTACTCGTCAGTTGCACGCCTCGATTCAACCAAAAATCCCGTCGTTATAAACTCAATAAGTCTGAGTTATCTTTCTCTTTGCTTTTCTAAACCGTATCAATCTGTGTGGACACTCATAAACGAGCAATCTTCGTATTAAGGAGGTGATCCAGCCCCAGGTTCCCCTAGGGCTACCTTGTTACGACTTCACCCCAGTCATGAACCACAAAGTGGTAAGCGTCCCCCCGAAGGTTAAACTACCTACTTCTTTTGCAGCCCACTCCCATGGTGTGACGGGCGGTGTGTACAAGGCCCGGGAACGTATTCACCGTAGCATTCTGATCTACGATTACTAGCGATTCCGACTTCATGGAGTCGAGTTGCAGACTCCAATCCGGACTACGACGCACTTTTTGGGATTCGCTCACTTTCGCAAGTTGGCTGCCCTCTGTATGCGCCATTGTAGCACGTGTGTAGCCCTACTCGTAAGGGCCATGATGACTTGACGTCGTCCCCACCTTCCTCCGGTTTATCACCGGCAGTCTCCCTGAAGTTCCCACCCGAAGTGCTGGCAATCAAGGATAAGGGTTGCGCTCGTTGCGGGACTTAACCCAACATTTCACAACACGAGCTGACGACAGCCATGCAGCACCTGTCTCAGAGCTCCCGAAGGCACACCTGCGTCTCCGCTGGCTTCTCTGGATGTCAAGAGTAGGTAAGGTTCTTCGCGTTGCATCGAATTAAACCACATGCTCCACCGCTTGTGCGGGCCCCCGTCAATTCATTTGAGTTTTAATCTTGCGACCGTACTCCCCAGGCGGTCTACTTAACGCGTTAGCTCCGAAAGCCACGGCTCAAGGCCACAACCTCCAAGTAGACATCGTTTACGGCGTGGACTACCAGGGTATCTAATCCTGTTTGCTCCCCACGCTTTCGCATCTGAGTGTCAGTATCTGTCCAGGGGGCCGCCTTCGCCACTGGTATTCCTTCAGATCTCTACGCATTTCACCGCTACACCTGAAATTCTACCCCCTCTACAGTACTCTAGTTTGCCAGTTTCAAATGACCTTCCCAGGTTGAGCCTGGGGCTTTCACATCTGACTTAACAAACCACCTGCATGCGCTTTACGCCCAGTAATTCCGATTAACGCTCGCACCCTCCGTATTACCGCGGCTGCTGGCACGGAGTTAGCCGGTGCTTCTTCTGTCGCTAACGTCAAATAATTGCGCTATTAACGCAACTACCTTCCTCACGACTGAAAGTGCTTTACAACCCGAAGGCCTTCTTCACACACGCGGCATGGCTGCATCAGGCTTGCGCCCATTGTGCAATATTCCCCACTGCTGCCTCCCGTAGGAGTCTGGACCGTGTCTCAGTTCCAGTGTGGCTGATCATCCTCTCAGACCAGCTAGAGATCGTCGCCTTGGTGAGCCATTACCTCACCAACTAGCTAATCTCACTTAGGCTTATCCAATCGCAGAAGGCCCGAAGGTCCCCTCTTTTCCCCCGTAGGGCGTATGCGGTATTAGCTATCGTTTCCAATAGTTATCCCCCTCGACTGGGCAAATTCCTAAGCATTACTCACCCGTCCGCCGCTCGACGTCCAATAAATCATCCGAAGAATCTTTATTGCCGTTTCCGCTCGACTTGCATGTGTTAGGCCTGCCGCCAGCGTTCAATCTGAGCCATGATCAAACTCTTCAATTTAAAGTTTTGATTTTGTTTCTCTATTAAGAGAAACGGGACTCAACGAATACTGACTTCAAAACTGTCCTTACTCGAAAGTAAGAAGTAATTTTAAAGCTATTATCATTCCAACAGAATGATAATGAATTGACTGTGCTCGATAGCCATTTCTAATAAAAGAAGTGCTATCAAATTGGTCACTCAGTTCATTGAAACCGTTGTTGATTTCGTGCCCGAAAGCAGAGAATCATCTTCGATTGTCATCAACGAGTGCCCACACAGATTGATAGGTTTAAATTGTTAAAGAGCGTTTAACTGAACATGCTATTTCTCAAGCCTGAAGCAGTTAGGGATGCGTATTCTACGCTTCCAATTTTGTGAGTCAAGAAGTTTTTAAAACTCTTTTCTCAACCTAAACAAGATAATGAATTTAATCGCTCATCTCGTGTTGGTGTGGCGCATTATAGGGAGGAATTTATTACTAGCAAGATCTTTTTGCGAAATAATTTTTAACTGCTGAAAAAAACAGCAAACCAATATAATTTGAATAAAATTTCAACATTTGAACACCGTCACACCAATAGGTTGGCAATTAGTCAGGGTTAAACGTAAGATTCAAAAGCTATTTAATAAATCATTAAAAAGCTTTTATTCTATTAACTCACTAAATGTTGTATTCATTTATGGACTCTAAAAAAACTATTTTCTTAATTATCACTGTTGCCATATTAGGAACCGTTGTCTTTTCTCAAATAATGGTTTCTCCGGCAATATCTTTTATCATCGGTGTAATTGCTACTGCTGCTGTGCTAAATATTTCTAGTTCTACTTCTTCTACAGTATCAAAAGGCAAACCTTCTACAAAAACACTTTACGTAGGAAACCTCCCTTATAAGGCAAATGAAGCAAACGTGCGCCAGTTATTCTCGGAGTATGGTGAAGTATTTGCAGTTCGCTTAATGAAAGATAAGCGAACAGGAAAAAGACGTGGTTTTGGTTTTGTTGTTGTCGCAAGCAGTGACGCAGAAAAAACCATCTCTTCTTTAAATGACAAAGACTATATGCAACGGACTTTAAAAGTTCGTATTGCTAATGATCCTAAGCATCCAGAATCGGAAGCGTCTCAATAATATCAAAACCTAATTTTGATAGTGTTAAATTTAGTGCAGCCTCTTCAAAGGGGGTTGCACTAGAATATATTTTGTTCTTCTCTCTATTTTCTATTTCAGTTGACGACGATATTAGTGTCACCACTCTTCGTGCGATTGCATCCCCAGAGTCAACCAATTTAGTACTCTCTCCTAATACTTGAGATATCTCTTCCTTAATCAAAGGAAAATGTGTGCAACCTAGCACGACCACATCAACACTATTTTTTAATGGCGATAATATCTGTGTCAGCAAATGTATGTTTACTGAATGTCCTCTCAACTTCATCTCTGCCATATCCACCAGTTCAGTAGAGCCAATAAATGTTACTGGTATATTCTGCGAAAACTGAGCAATGAGTTGATGGGTGTATTCTCTCTCTACTGTTGCGGGAGTTGCTAAAAGACCAATTGCTGTTTTTGCTAGGTTTGCGGCCGGCTTAATTGCAGGAACAACACCAACAATAGGTATTTCAAATTTTTCTCTGAGGGTTGGCAATACCACTGTACTTGCTGTATTACACGCAATCACCACCATATCTATCGAATGTTGCTTGATAACATAAGAGAGTAAACTCTCTACCCTTTTAATCAGCGTGTGGCGAGAAAGTTCTCCATATGGATAGCCTTGATTGTCAAATACGTATAGGTAGTTGCAATTAGGTAACGACTTTTGGATTTGTTGATATACAGAAATCCCTCCCATTCCAGAATCAAAAATAAGGATCGTAGGGTTTGGATGATCTGTCATGCGAATTTCATTTAAAAGAGAAGAATGGCGTCATAATACTGAATCGTATTGCCATGACAAGAAATAACGAGAAGCCACCTAGGTGGCTTCCATTAATGATCAAAACTGATAAGCGGCTGTTACCAGAAACTTACGACCATCACCTGCGTAATAAGAAGTATGGCCATACGCTTGAGAAACGTACTGTTTATCCAAAACATTATCAATACGAAGGCTGGCAGTCCATGCATCAAGGGTATAGTTTAATGCCAGATTTGCGAGCCAGTATGACGGCAGTTTTTTATCGCTGTTGCTATTATCGCTGCTGTGGAAGCGCTCACCAACATACGCACCTTCAATATAAGTTTGTACATCCTCGGTGATATCGATGTCTGTAAAGAGCCTTCCAGTATGTTCCGAAACCCAAGGAACCTTTTTGTCTTTGTTTTCACCACCGATAAACTTGGCATTCACATAGTTATATTCAGCCCCAACAAGAATCGAGTCTATTAGATACTTATCAAAATAGAGCCCTACGCCATTTCTCTCTGATTTAGCAGCATTAACATTGGCACCATTACCGCTAGCTCCTGTCGGTTTCTCCGCGTTGCGATCATAAACAATTTCATCTTTTAATCGCAAATTATAAGCATCAAACTTTACCAGGTAGTCATCACCGATATGGTTCCAACCTGCTTCAAAAGAGTAACCTAGTTGTGGTTTTAGTCCTTTAACACTTGCCGGTGTTCTGCCCTGTTCATCCGTTTTAGCAAAGCGATAGTTAGATTCAGCTCTAACGTAATAACGAGTATTCGTAGTTGGACGAATATTGATCCCCAGTTCAGCTGCGGTTGCATCTTCGTTCAGTTTTTCGCCACTGACATAAGTTTGTGCATCGGTAATATCATCCTGTACACGCCCATAACGACCACCAGCAACGACCGCAACATGATCGGTCATTTTATAATTGAACTGGCTATAGACACTAGTTAGTAACTGTTCAACTTCTCTGCTAATAGAGGAGCTCTTATATTTGTAATCATTTCGACCTACATCTAGTCCTATAAGAGTATTGAGTTTTTGCCCAATAATACCTTCTAACTTAAATGCTCCAGAGATATTGTCGTTACTGGTATTAAATCCGCTATTCCAAGAGACACCTGTGGCAGACATCCTATCCAGACTCACATCAGCATTGGTCGCCCATTTTTCAGATACGTCTTGTCCATAACCAATACGAAGTGCTCGAGTAATTTCATGGCGATGGTCATCAGGCTTAGTTTCATCAGCTTTGGTTGGATCTTTATGAAACTGCTCCTCAGTCATGCTACCAGCGTACTCTCTGTTGTTGTCGTAATAGCTAACTTCGCTGTAAAAGGCCTTGTCACTATTTTGATAATCCAACCTTCCCAGCAACATACCCGACTTTCTGGCATTGTGATCACGATAATTATCACTGTTATCCTGACTTGCTGAAACTGAATAACGCCAGTTATCCACTAAAGAGCGAGAAATAGAAACACTACCAGCACGGGAGTTCATGTTGCCTGCAGATAACGAAATATCTCCACTGTCACGGCTGTTATTTAGAGTGATAATGTTAATTACACCACCAACAGCCTGATCACCATAAAGAACGCCTGCACTACCAGATAATATTTCTATACGTTCAACTTGATTGAGCAGTATGGTATTTAATTTCGGGCTAGATAAATCTTGTTTGTTAAGACGACGGCCATCCACCAAGATAAGCGTATTGTGTGCAGCTTGACTGCCGCTAAACCCTCTTATTGAAAAAACTGGCCCGCTGTTGCTATCCGAAACTTGTATTCCAGCACGTGAGCGCAACAAATTATCAAGAGATTTGGCACCACTGCGCTCTATCTCTTCTTTACCAATCACTTGAATATTGGAGGGAATATCCGCAATGCTATTAATATTGTCACTTTTTCCAATGACAACCATGGTTTCTAGAGCATTTGTTGTAGAAGTTGAAGTTTGAGTCTCTTCAGCGTGTATTTGAGGGGCGAGCAAAAGCAGCGACACCACTTCCGTCGCAATCAACGTTTTTTTCATTATTCTGTCCTAAATCGCGTATATCCTAATTAGTGATCACTCACTACTTACTGGCAGGTATTCGGACTTTAGAGCATGATATTGTGACAACATCGCCTTACATCTCACTTCCCGCTATTTCCTTAATTAGCAGTGTGTGGGTTTCCCCGTAGATGCTCGTTCTCTATTACCGCTGCGCGTCAGTTCTGGAGTTTCACCAGATTCCCTTAAAACAGTTACTTGATAGTAAACTGTCTACCAGCGGACATGATAATAAGTATCAATACCGTTACTGTCTAGTGTTAAAATTGACAACAACAACTTAATTGGCCAAATAAGGTTTAGCTTCGCGTTGCTATACTAAAGTTCAGCGGCACAAAATCGTTACCCATAAAACGGATCATTTAGAACCGCTTATTGAGGTCACAAGGCTATAGAATTTAATATCAATACTGGACAAGTGATAAAGATTGAATAAAATCTGCCCTCCTTGTAAATGTAAAAGGCATATCTATGACCACGCTTGACGTAAATCCAAAAAGCTATCAGCAGCAATTATCTGAAAAGGTCGCACGACTAAATCAACAGTTTGCCCCATATGATGTGCCGAACTTAGAAGTGTTTGACTCTCCAGAGCAACACTACCGCATGAGAGCTGAATTTAGAGTTTGGCATGAGGGCGAAGAGCTTTACTACATAATGTTCGACCAAAAAACTCGTGAAAAATATCGCGTTGATCAGTTTCCTGCCGCCAGCCGTTTAATTAATGACTTGATGACGCTGCTTCTAGAGGCGATGAAAGGAAATGACACTCTTAGACGCAAATTATTTCAGGTTGATTTTTTGTCGACACTTAGTGGAGAGATACTAGTATCACTGCTTTATCACCGCCAGTTAGACGACGTTTGGCTTGAAGCGGCTCAGGAGTTGAAAAAGCAACTCAACAATGAAGGGTTTAACTTAAACATCATTGGTCGAGCTCGTAAAATGAAACGGGTACTGGATAGAGATTACGTCATTGAAAAACTAAAGGTTCATGGCGAAGAGTTGATCTATCAGCAAGTCGAAAACAGCTTTACTCAACCAAATGGTATCGTTGCACAAAAGATGTTGGAGTGGGCAGTAGACTGTACTGATGATAGCCACGGAGATTTACTTGAGCTCTATTGCGGTAATGGTAATTTCTCTTTAGCACTAGCCAAAAACTTTGATCGCGTGCTAGCTACTGAGCTGGCAAAACCATCGGTAGACTCTGCACAATTTAATATTGCAGCCAACAAAATCGATAATGTGCAAATCATTCGAATGTCGGCTGAAGAGTTTACTGAGGCAATGGAAGGGAAGAGAGAATTCCGTAGGCTAAAACAGCAGAACATCGATTTGAGCAGTTACAACTGCAATACTATTTTTGTCGATCCCCCTCGTTCTGGAATGGACATTGATACTTGTAAGATGGTTCAAGGCTATGAACGAATTGTGTATATCTCATGCAATCCAGACACATTAAAAGAGAATTTGGATTTGCTTAGCAAAACTCACAACATCACTCGTTTTGCTCTGTTCGATCAATTTCCTTACACCCACCATATTGAGACAGGTGTTTTTCTTGAGAAAAAGGCTTAATACTCAACAAAAAAACGAGCTCTTATGAGCTCGTTTTCTACATTTGTTTGATTCTTATTCTGCTACTTCTGTTCTTTACGATTTAAATAGCCCATCTTCTTTCCAACCCACATCAATAGCAGCATGGTCACCAAAATAGCAAAGAAATTTGAGCCTACTTCTGGGTACTTTGCTTTTAAAAATGCAGAGTGACCAAAAGCACCGACAAAGAAACAAGCCAATCCCAACAAAGGAATATCTTCTGCAACTGGATTGGTTAGGTAGTTTTGATAGAGCATTTGCGCCGCAAGGGCCAGTGCGATAAGTGGAAAAATAGAGAATGAAACTTCACTCAGTGTTACTGAAGATAACAGCGCATTGCCACACATACCGGCAATAACAGCCAACAGTAGAGTTTTTCTTTCTGAATATTGATTTACGGGTGTTGAGTCACTAGACATAATTATATCCTATTCTTTTGTCGTTCACGTTCTTTTCTATACCAGTATGCGCCTTTAGCTACCATACGTAACTGCATAACAAGCCGCTCGGTAAGTTCTTCTCTTTCATGCTTATTAAGATCTAACGCTTCTGCTCCAGAGCTAAATACTAGAATAACCGAAGCCTCTGCCTGAATGCTTGCTTCTTCTTTATTCATGCCAGTGCTGATCAAATATTCAGTCATCTCAGCAACAAAATGTTGCATTTCTCTGGCTACCGCTGCACGAAAATCGGCAGAAGTCCCTGAGCGTTCTCGAAGCAATAATCGAAATACATTTGGGCTACTTTCAATAAATTCCATAAAGGTCTCTACTGAAGTCCTTATTACACTCCCTTCTTTAACAATTCTCTGTCGAGCTTGTCGCATAAGTTGACGAAGAAGTAATCCTCCTTCATCAACCATGGTCAAACCAAGTTCATCCATATCTTTAAAATGACGATAAAAAGAGGTCGGCGCTATGCCAGCTTCTCTCGCCACTTCTCGTAAACTAAGATTAGAAAAACTTCGATCGGCACTCAATTGACTAAAGGCGGCATCGATTAATGAGCGGCGGGTTTTTTCTTTTTGCTGAGCACGTATTCCCATAGCTTTATTAATACCAAATTAACCAATGACAGTCGGATACTATAACTCGAAAAACCCGTTTAGAAAAATGACAAACAAATTCATTGCGGCTAAGAGCTTGATTTCGTGAACTCCGTGATCATTACCACTGTATAACGTGCTGAGCATTTACCTAAACGATTATTAGGTTAATATCTCGCTATAACAATGTTAAAAATCATGGAAGAACAAGATAATGACTCAATCAACTCACTTTGATGTAATTGTAATCGGTAGTGGTCCAGGCGGTGAAGGGGCAGCGATGGGATTAACCAAAGCTGGATTGAATGTCGCAATCATAGAAAAAGAATCAAGTGTTGGTGGTGGTTGTACCCACTGGGGAACGATTCCTTCAAAAGCACTAAGGCATGCAGTTAGCCGAATTATTGAATACAACGGCAACCCTCTGTTTTCTCATAACAATTCCAGTTTACACTCTACGTTTTCCAATATATTAAGTCATGCAAAAACCGTTATTGATAAACAGACACGTTTAAGACAAGGTTTCTACGATAGAAATCAGTGCAGCCTGATTTTTGGTAAAGCGCAGTTTATCGATGACAATACAGTTTCAGTTATGCAAGCAGATGGCAGCCTTGATTACTATAGCGCTGATAAATTTGTCATCGCGACTGGATCACGACCTTACCAACCTGATGATGTCGATTTTAATCACTCTCGTATTTATGACAGCGATACGATTCTCTCTTTAGAGCATGATCCTAGACACATCATCATTTATGGTGCTGGCGTCATTGGCTGTGAGTATGCCTCTATCTTCCGAGGTCTAGACGTTAAAACCGACCTCATTAATACTCGAGATCGCTTACTCTCTTTTCTTGATAATGAAATATCCGACGCGCTTTCATACCACTTCTGGAATAGTGGCGTCATTATTCGTAATGATGAAACATATGAAAAAATTGAAGGAACGGATGACGGCGTCATTGTTCACTTACAATCAGGCAAGAAAATGCGCGCAGATTGTATCCTATACGCGAATGGAAGAACCGGTAACACAGACAAGTTAAACTTAGAATCCGTTGGGCTGACTCCAGATTCTAGGGGATCACTACAAGTTAATAAAAAATACCAAACAGGCAAAGAACACATCTATGCTGTGGGTGATGTCATCGGCTATCCGAGTTTAGCAAGCGCTGCCTATGATCAAGGTCGTTTTGTTGCACAGATTATTACTAAAGGTAAAGCAGACAACCACTTAATCGATGATATTCCAACCGGTATTTATACCATTCCGGAGATAAGTTCCGTTGGTCGTACAGAGCAAGAGTTAACTTCGGCTAAGGTACCGTATGAAGTTGGACGTTCATCATTCAAGCATTTAGCTAGAGCTCAAATTGCAGGAAAAGATATCGGCAGCTTAAAGATACTGTTCCACCGAGATAGTAAAGAAATCCTTGGTATTCACTGCTTTGGTGAAAGGGCTGCGGAAATCATCCATATCGGCCAAGCCATCATGGAACAAAAAGGTGAAGCAAATACCATAGAGTATTTTGTCAACACCACATTTAACTATCCAACAATGGCAGAAGCTTACCGCGTAGCAGCGCTAAACGGTCTCAATCGACTGTTTTAACAGCTATAGAGCTAAGCGCGACATTGTGCTTAGCTCTATCATTCAATCTATTTGTCATCGACGTCAATCAGGCGATGACATAGCAAAAAATGACTGTCGCTCAAGTAAAATATCCATCTAAATAACCAGACTTAAACGTTCTACCACTTCTGAGATAGGTAACCTACCAACGGAATTCGATCAAACTTGGCGTAAGCCTATGCTTTAAAGACGGGAATTTCGCAATGACTTTATGCCATAACTTCCAGCGGCCACACTCTTGATCAACGGGAGAGAAACTTTTCGCTGACTTTATCCACGGCAGCCATTGTAGAAATGAGTCTGTCGCTGATCGAAAACCATGTTGATAATTAATAGAGCCCATTTTTTGCCCCAGTACCGTCGATGATTTATCCCCAGCAACAACAAAACACGCTTGAGCATTAACAAAGTAGCGACCTAAGACTTGAACAAATGAAGCAATTTGATTTATTGAGCAATCTAGCAGAGCTTGCTCGCAGACGATTAAGACGGGTGCTGAGTTAGGAATAACTAATGAGTCAAGCCAATCAAGGTGATCAACTGAGCCACAAATTAATTGATAACGTTCATTTTTATGAAAAAGCCGTTGTCGCCAAACAAGGTTTTCAGAGACATCCAGTTCGATCCAGTGACATGAGCCGTTATCCAATCGATAAAAGCGAGTATCCAACCCCGCTCCAACATTCAATACCCATGCTTTGGGGTGCTGGCGTAAAAAATCATTAACTTTGTCATCACAGAGTTTTGTTAACGTCGCATGCAACAGTTGCTTTTGGTCGATATCTCCAGAAGTACACTCAGTAGAGAGCTGACATTGTCGGCACGCTTTGGCGGCAATTGGGTCATAAATCAGGCCGTTATCCACTAAACTCTCTCTGCTCCTCAACCACATTGGTTGCAACAGCCGAGTTGGAATCTGATAGTTTTGGTTGGATTCAGCCTTCGAAGATGAAGGCGTATTGTGTAATAAATTCATTATCATCTTCTTTAAACAAATAAAGCAGATGATAATGATTATTATTTAGAATTGCAACAGAAGAAATTTTGCTTTGTTACTATTACATCCAGTCAGTATTGCGAATAATACCAACGGCAATGCCTTCTATCGCTAGGTGTTGAGAGGTTAAATCCACTTCAATTGGAGAGAACTCTTCGTTCTCCGCATGCAACAACACGGTAGCACCTTGTCTTTCTAGTCGCTTAACCGTGACATCATCATCAACACGAGCAACAACAACCTGTCCATCGCGAACATCTTGAGTCTTATGCACAGCCAATAGGTCACCATCCATAATTCCGATGTCCTTCATACTTTCGCCACTGACTCTCAATAGAAAATCAGCTTGTGGGCGAAACATGTTCGCATCGACTTGGTAATGCGCTTCCACATGCTCTTGTGCAAGAATAGGTGAGCCAGCTGCTACTTGCCCAATTAATGGTAAGCCTGCGTCTTCGTTTGCTGCCTCATCTTGCAACAAAATTCGAATACCACGTGAGGCTCCCGGTATAATCTCGATCGCTTGCTTTTTTGCCAGTGCTTTCAAATGTTCTTCTGCAGCATTTGCAGAACGAAAACCAAGCTCTTTGGCAATTTCAGCTCGAGTTGGTGGCATACCTGTTACTTCAATTTTGTCTTTAATTAACTCAAATACTTGTTGCTGTCGGGGCGTTAACGGCTTCATAAGTCACCTGTCTTTTTATACAGTTAACTGTGAGTATATCCAGTATTTATTATCTTGCAATGAAAACCTGTTATTTTTTAATCACATCATAAATTTGGGGTCGAACAAGGTGATCTATTTGCTGTTTATGACTCATCCCATGCGTAGACATTAGTTTGCGTTGTGTACTTCGCTCTATTCATTGAAATGTGCGTCTTAAATGAACGGACATTGTCATTGTTATAAAACACCTCTTCTCGTAAGGTATCAAAAGCCGCCATATTAGGTACTTCAATGATCAAAACAAAATCCACTTCGCCGGTCACTTGATAGCACTCCTTCACTTGCGGAATACCCTGTATATGCTTCATAAATGCGTTGTTAAGATCTTTTCGGTCTCTCTCCATATAAACCTCAATAACCATATGTAAGCATGAGCCGAGCTTTTCAGGGTTTACTATAGCGACTCGCTCACTTATTACTTGCTCCGCTAACAGTCTTTGTACCCTTTTTAGACAGGCTGGCGGGGATAGAGCAACACGCTCAGCTAACTCTACATTGGTAATGGAGCAATCCTCTTGCAACATCTTCAATATTGCCTTATCAATGCGATCAAGAAACATTATTAACTTTTCCTAACAAAAAATTGAATATATATAAATTATAGACCAACATAATTGCAATTATTTCTAACAAAGTCGCATAAAATAACCACAATTCATACAAAGGATTGGAATATGTTGTCGACACTAAACTACTCTAAATTTATCAGCTTCTTTAAAGAGGTCACTCATGTCTATTGGGTGCTGATAAAGGTAATGGTGCCTGCCATTGTTATTGTTAAAATACTCGATCACTTTGGTGCGACAGAGTTATTGGCTCACTATTTATCACCCGTGATGCAATTGGTTGGACTACCTGAAGAGATGGGTATTGTTTGGGCTGTCGCACTACTGACTAATGTCTATGCCGCGATGATCGTCTTCTACAATATTGCGTTAAACCAGATGGTCACGGTCGCTGATATTACGGTCTTAGGAACCTTAATTCTTGTAGCTCACTCACTGCCGATTGAAGGCGCTATCGCCAAGGCACTCGGTATACGATGGCGTTATACGCTACTTATTCGTGTTGGCGGCGCGTTAGTGTTGACTTTTATTCTTCATCACACTTACTCATATTTTCAATGGCAGCAACAACCCATTGATCTTATCTGGCAGCCCGGTTCCAGCCACTCTTTATCCATTGTTGAGTGGTGTATTGAACAGCTACAGCTGCTGGTTTCTATCTTTTTTATTCTTCTGGCACTGATTTCACTATTGCGATTGCTCCGACTACTTGGGATTGAAGCCCTATTACACAAACTGTTAATGCCACTGCTGCGCAGTTTGACTCTAGGGAAAGAAGCGGCAAACATTACCGTTATTGGCGTGACATTGGGAATATCATTTGGTGCAGGGCTTCTCATTGATGAAGTTAAAAAAGGACATATTAGCAAACGAGATACCTTATTGGTGATGGGCTTTTTAGGTCTATGTCATAGCATCATTGAAGATACCATTTTAATTCTATTACTGGGGGCAGATATTAACGCTATTCTCTGGGGAAGATTGATTTTTGCGGTGGTGGTGGTCGCCATATGGGGAAGGCTATTAAAACAGAACAACGCTTCTATCCCTCTTACCTAAATCCGTTCCTTTCATGACATCACAATGCGTACCACTCTATCGATGCTGGTACGCTTTCAAACAAAATTATTCTCATCAACTGCTGTTTTTCGTGCTAATAGACAAAATTGTGATTAAAGATTCATCATCATGCTATTTTCTAATAAAAGGTTAGACCAGTTTCTGATATCCTTGCAGCGCAAAAAGCTTGCTATAAAACGCAATCTCTAGAAACCCCTATAGTAAGTGAACCATCGGCATACTGAATATACTTGAGGCGAAAAGCACATGTCTTCTGAACGAATCATTCCCCGTTCGCTATTGAAACTTCCTCTTTCTGTTTTTGTAAAGAGTACCGTGATCCCATCACAGCCTATTAACGACTTAAAGATAGATATCAATAAGCCGATCGTTTATGCACTTCCGTTTCGTTCCAATATGGATTTATTTACTTTAAGAAGAAAAGCACTGGAACTTGGCTTGCCCGATCCTCTATCTCCTTTGGAGATTAACGGCAAACAGATGGGACGTTACGTCAATATCATTTCTCGCCCACGCGTACTTCGAAACGATAAACATGTGCCTAGCGCTTCTATCGAGTTGTTTAGTGAACTGCTCGCAATGCATGATGAAGACCCAGATTTGGATGTTCAACTGATCCCAATTACGGTGATGTGGGGACGGAAACCAGGTAAGGAAGAAGATTTACGCCCCTATCTCAAAGCGATGAACGCACCACAAAAAGCGATGTCACTGTTGCTAGCAGGTCGCGACTGTATGGTTCGTTTTAGCCCAGTAGTGTCATTGCGGTACATGGCAGATTCTCACGGAACGGACAAATCCATTGCTCACAAGTTAGCACGAGTCGCCAGAATTCATTTCTCTAGACAGAGAATGGCGGCGTCTGGCCCTAACTTGCCAGTTAGAGGTCAACTATTTGATCGCTTACTAAATTCAGAAGTGATACGAAATGCGATTGCCGATGAGGCCGCAAGTAAAAACATTAGTCTTGAAAAAGCACAAAAAGAAGCTCACTCCATTATTGATGAAATAGCCGCCAACTTCTCCTATTCCCTAGTAAAAAAAGGCGACAAGATTCTAGGCTGGTTATGGAACAAACTCTACCAGGGTCTAAATATTAGTAATGCAGCAACGGTGCGAAGGTTAGCTCAAGACGGTCACGAGATCGTCTATGTTCCTTGCCATCGTAGCCATATGGACTATTTATTACTCTCTTATGTGCTGTATAACGAAGGAATGGTCACTCCGCATATTGCAGCAGGTATCAACTTAAACTTTTTCCCTGCTGGCTTTATTTTCCGTCGAGGTGGTGCATTCTTCATTCGTCGCAGCTTTAAAGGTAACCGACTCTACTCAACTATCTTCCGCGAGTATCTTGCCGAACTGTTTAGTAAAGGCTATTCCGTTGAGTATTTTAGTGAAGGTGGCCGTTCGCGTACTGGGCGTTTACTGCAGGCTAAAACCGGCATGCTCGCTATGACCATTCAAGCCATGTTAAGAGGCCTAGATAGACCTGTAACACTGGTACCGGTTTATATCGGTTACGAACATGTCATGGAAGTTTCAACCTATGCGAAAGAGCTTCGTGGTAAAAGAAAAGAGAAAGAGAATGCTGGCCAAGTGATAAAAACGCTTCGTAAGCTGCGTAATTTTGGCCAAGGTTATGTCAACTTTGGTGAACCGATTCCTTTGAATCAATACCTCAATGACCACGCGCCCGAATGGACAAAAGATATTGACCCATTAAATGCGCCACGACCTGAGTGGATGACACCTGTAGTTAATCAACTTGCGGTTAAGATGATGACTCATATTAACAATGCTGCTGCTACAAACGCACTTACCCTTTGCGCGACAGCACTGTTAGCTTCTAGACAACGGGCTTTAGCAAAAGACACCTTGGTATCGCAAATTGATTCTTACTTATCACTGCTTAAAAATGTCCCTTACTCTGATACAACTACACTGCCAGAGAAGAGTCCAGAAGAGCTGGTAAAACACGCGCTCACGCTAGATAAGTTTGTGGTTGAATCCGACACCATGGGGGATATTATCTCTCTAGATCGTCAACAATCGATTTTAATGACTTACTACCGTAATAATATTATTCACCTGTTTGCCCTCCCTTCACTCATTGCACAATTAATTGTTCAGAATGAAAGCTTATCGGTTGATGAGATTAAAACATCAGTAACACAATTATATCCATTCCTTAAGAAAGAACTGTTTTTGCGTTACGACACTGAACAAGTGGCTGAAGTCGTTGAGTCCATTATTGAAGAGTTAGCTAGACAACAACTAATCATCGCAAAAGATGGCCAAGTCACACTTAACGACCTGAACATTCAATCGCTAATGTTGTTAGGTAGAACAATTACCGAAACACTGCAACGTTACGCCATTGCCATTAATCTTCTCGGCTCCAATCCCGATTTAGATAAGTCTCAGCTAGAGAAGAAAAGTCAGGAAGTTGCCCAGCGCCTAGGTAGGCTGCATGGTATCAACGCCCCTGAATTTTTTGATAAAGGGGTATTTAGTTTCTTGTTCAATACCTTAAAAGAAGAGAAGTATATTGATATAAGTGGTAAGTGTTGCGTTGAAAAAACTCAATCACTGGCAGATATGCTTTCTAATCTGGTTTCTACTGAGGTAAAACTAACCATTCAAGAAAGTCTTTACCAAGAAAATGAAGAGTGATGGCATGTACTGAGGAGCTCTGCTCCAATTAGCCGTAATTTATCGTCGCACATAAAAAACAAAAAGGTTCTGAATAGCAGAACCTTTTTGTTTATATAAACGTGTGAACGAGACTATTTAGCCGCAACTCGAGATAAATGAACAAAGCACTAGAACGTACTCACCAATAAGCTGGCCGCCATAACCAAACCAACTTGGTTATTATTAAGAAAAGCTTTAAAGCAGTTATCTCGTTCTCTTTGTCTAATTAAGAATTGCTGATACACAAACAACCCTGCAGATACCAACACTCCCCAATAGAATGCTTGGCCGAGCTGTAACCACATACCTAAGCAGATAAAGAGAATTAAGGTAATAAGTTGCAATAAACCGATGATCATTTTATCAAAACGACCAAATAGAATGGCAGTAGACTTTAACCCCACCACCACATCATCATCTCGATCCACCATCGCGTATTGAGTATCGTAAGCTACCGTCCAGATGGCATTGATAATAAAGAGCAACCACACCTGAGCAGGCAATTCATTGGCTTGAGCCGCCCATGCCATTGGAATCGCCCAACTAAACGCCAAACCAAGAAACAGCTGGGGTAAATGGGTAAACCGCTTCATAAAGGGGTAGATAAAAGCGAGAACAATACCAATGAAAGAGAGCTTAATCGTCAAAGCATTCATGGTGAGTACAAGCAGAAAGGAGATAACCGCCAATAAGACAAACAGAATAATCGCTTCTATTGGCGTCACAGCACCAGAAGGTAGTGGTCGAAACTGCGTGCGTTTTACATGGCCATCAAAATCTCGATCAGCAAAATCGTTAATGACACACCCTGCAGAGCGCATCAATACAACGCCCATAACGAACACCACCAATACATCCCAGTTTGGTAATCCGTTGGCAGCTATAATAAGAGACCACAATGTTGGCCACAACAGTAGCAAAGAGCCTATTGGTTTATCCATTCTCATTAATAACCAATAAGATCGTGCCTTGGCAAAGCTCATCTATACTTTCTCCTTTGAATAGATGGGGGCATGAGGCAAAAACAGTTCCGCCACTAACATCGGTTTATCGTTCATCCATAATCTCGATCGTCTTGCAATCAGTTTACCAGAAGGGGTATCAACCCAGCCGACCTGTAATGCATCTCTAGAAACATTATCAACACTAAAAACCGTCAACCCTAAAGGTATATCACCCTGTTCTGCTAAATCATAAGGTTGCTTATCCAGTGAGCTGGCAGGAATGAGAGTTCTACCGACAACCCACTCTTCTTCATCACCAAACAAAACCACTTCGCGAAGCAGACATTGACCATCTGACAGCAGTGTTTTCTCACTCTCAGATATAGATTTAGCGGGAATCATAATGTTGTTTAATAAATTAACGGTGAGTTTTTCACATTTTTTTTCTAAACGACGAGACAAAGATCCCTTTTCAAGCAACCAAGGTAGCGAAACTTTATCAGAGGGTTCAAACTGGTTAATATCTTGCCAATCAATTTTTCCGAGAGCAGCAATGTAAAGCGAAATCAGCTCATTCATAGTTGTTTTTATTAATTAATGCTTGGGTTTTAGTAAAAGAAGCCGCAAAATACGATCATACCTTTGCGCTACATTGTAGCAGAACAAAGGGATTCGATAATCGGAATAAAAATAAAGAATCATAAATATGCTGACACGTTACCTCGTACTATTCATTTTTGCCTGCAGTTCACTGTTTTCTCTCTCCGCTTTAGCGGAAGAAGAAGCTGACCAAGGGCCTACTTTTGCCTATTATACGCTTGAACCAGATATGACGACCAATATTTATACTAAGGGAAAAGTCCTTAGTTATCTTCAAGTTCGTATTGATCTGATGGTTGCGGATAACAGTTATATTGCTGATCTGGAAGCTCATGATCCTCTTATTAGAGACACGATTGTTGAGATCATTGGAAAACAGTCAGCAGATCAGGTCAAAACCCTTGCTGGAAGGGAAGAGCTTCGTAAAACTCTATTAGATGAACTCAATAGTCTATTATTGGTGGAGACTGGACGAACGCTTATTGCCGATCTACTTTTTACCAAGTACTTATACCAGTAACTGCATTCGACAGCCAGTTATCACGACGATTTTTGGCTGTCTAACCATCCTAGTACTACACCGGATAACAAACCCACCAAATGCGCGGTATTGGCAATCGCCATATAAGGTTGAACGTAACCCAATACCAACCAAACCAACATAAAGACGACGATTGGTTTCGGTACGGCCAATCCTTTTTGCGGTGCACGACTGCCTAAAAGCCAAGTGTATCCAAGCAAGGCGTATACTACACCAGATAACCCACCAAAATTAGCATCCTCGACCCAATACTGCCCTGCTCCAGACAATGCGGCAGAAACCAAAAATATCTGCAATAACTTTAGTGTTCCAAGCCGTTTTTCAATATCGCCACCAAGCTGCCACCACCAAAGAAGGTTAAAGGCAATGTGCATCACTGAGAAATGAAGTAATGCGTGAGAAACCCAGCGCCAAAGTTGCCATTTCTGACTGTCATACGCAGGAAAATGAAGAGAAGAAAATATCGCTTGAGCCAAGCCTATCTGTTGCGCAATGAACAATACAATAGCAACCGTCATTAGCAGTAATGTTAACGGGCCAGCTTTCGCTTTTATCATATTCAACATACTGGGTGTATGATAAGAAAACTTACGGGTACGACTATCGGCCATCTCCCAAGATGCCGCTAGGTACTTCCTGTCTGCTGGATTTTGCAGAAACTGTTTCAGTTCAGACTCAGCTTCAAGTTGAAACTGATCCTCTTTGAGCCAAAGTGCAACTTTGCCTCCTTCTTCCGGCATCATATCAATATCAATATGTCGTGACGCCATATAATCTATGAACGCTTGAGCAACCCTAGGGTTATCAATCACCAATAACTTAAGCATTTATCCTCTCTCTGTTGGAAGACCTGCCGTATGCCATGCAGAAAAGCCACCAATCACACTATACACGTCTTCGTATCCTTGATTCACCAAGTATTCTGCTGCACCTTGGCTGCTGACACCGTGATAACACATCACAAGTACCGGCTGTTGGTAATCAATTTCATTCATAAACTCAACGATATTGTCGTTAGTAAGATGACGGGCCGACGCAGCATGGGATGTGGCGAAAGAACCCATATCTCTAATATCAACCATGACAGCATTATCTTCATTCAATAGCTGCTGTGCTCCCTTTGAGTCTATTTGCTTGAAACTACTCATGCCTTATCCTTTTTAATGGTCAAAATGTTATATGCAAAATGGCAAAATGTATGTTCACCATTTTATCCACTTACTGATCAATAAATCATCATCTGTGGATAAATTTGTGGATTGCGTTGATAAAGTGTTTTCAAGATCAAAGATCCACAATATGTAGTAATGATCTTTCTTTATCTGTGAGTATGTCCATAATTATCCCCAATGGAATAATGGCTCTTAAACCAGTCTATACTACAGTTCCCTACAGCTCGTTGAACATTTTCCCACAGAGTTATACACAGATTGAAATGACATTTGATCTCAATTTATGATCATTTTCAACCCTTGTTATTGGGTATAAAAAAACCGAGATCAATCGATCTCGGTTTTTTATAAATACATTAGTTGGAGTTTAGAACTCACCCACAGCCAATTTCAATTTCTTCATGGCATTTTTCTCTAACTGGCGAATTCGTTCTGCTGAAACATCATAAGTTTCAGCTAACTCTTGCAACGTTGACTTGGTATCTGTCAACCAACGAGAACGTACAATATGCTGGCTACGTTCATCTAACGTTGCCAAAGCGTGGCTCAAACGGTTATTTGTATGAGCTTCCCAGTTGTCTGCTTCAATATTATCAGCCACATCGGAATGCTTGTCTTCCAAATACAACACAGGCGCAGCATAACCGGCACTTGAATCGTCATCTTCTGTTGGCATTTCAAACGTCGCATCCTGAGCGGCTAAGCGAGATTCCATCTCTCGAACTTCCGATGGCTCAACTCCCAACTCTCTAGCAACAGTTTCAACTTCACTATTATTAAACCAACCTAAACGTTTCTTAGATTTACGTAGGTTGAAAAATAGTTTCCGTTGAGCTTTGGTGGTGGCAATTTTTACAATGCGCCAGTTTCTCAATACATATTCATGTATTTCTGCTTTAATCCAATGCACTGCGAACGAAACCAGACGAACACCAACTTCCGGGTTAAAGCGTTTTACCGCTTTCATTAATCCAATATTACCTTCCTGAACAAGGTCAGCCATTGGCAATCCATAACCGGAATAACCACGTGCAACATGAACAACAAATCGAAGATGAGAAAGAATAAGACCTTTCGCCGCTTCAATTTCACCTTTGTAATGTAATCGTTCGGCCAGCTCACGCTCTTCATCAGCAGTTAGCATTGGGTAGCTGTTTGCTGAACGAATATAGCTATCTAAGCTATCTTGTGAAACTAAAGCCATTTGATACGGTTGCTTTGCCATTCAATTCCTCAATAATCTTACCAAGAGTAATATTTTACTTCTAAACCCATCAATATTGAACCTAATCAAAGAAAGTTTCAATAAGGGGATGCTAATTATCCATAGATATTTCAGCTTAACAAGGCCGAAAGTGAATATCTTATATGGATAACACCATCTTTATGACAAATTACGGTTAAACTGGTTCAATTTCTCTTAAATGTTTACGTGCAGACAATTTAGCGGCAATAAAACCAAGAAAAGTGCCTAGCATGAGTAGCAACAAAGATTCATCCCAATTTAATCCCATCAAGCGGAATTGGCTGTCATACAGTAATGCCAAGTCTTCCACAGCACCATTTAACAAAACAGTGATAACCGCCGTTAACACCCATGCACATAAAGCACCAATTGAGCCAAACCACATACCAGAGTAGAGATACGGACGTAAGATGAAGCTGTCAGTCGCACCTATCAGCTTCATGACTTGAATCTCATCTTTATGCGCTAACACTGTAAACCTAAGGGTATTCCCCACAATCAAGAATACCGATGCCAACATTAATACAGCCAAAGTGATAGCAACCGTGGTCGCCAAATTTTGGATGGCGGTTAATCTCGCTAACCAATCTTCATCCAGTCGTACATCGGTAATATCATCCAATTGCTGACTTAACTGAGCGATGTTACGAATATCGCTGTTTTGCTCGCTGGCGGGTTGTATAACGAGAACAGCAGGCAGCGCATAGTCACTCAATATAGAAATGGCTTGCTCAAACCCAGAATACTCACTTAAATCATTAAGACCTTGCTGAGAAGAGATATATTGCACACTAGCGACATTTTCCCAGCTTTCCATTTGGTCTTTTATCACCATAACCCGCGCTTCAGAGATACCTTCTGCCACATAAGCACTTACACGAGATGGTGTTGTGACACCTTCAGCAACTTTAGCGATATTCTTACCCACCAAATAGCCGCTAGCAGGTAGAGCCAGCGCCATTGCGATGACCGCTAATGTCAATATGTTACCTAAAGGCCTAAGCCACAAACTTGCCAGCGATGCTTTCGCTTGCCGAAAATGAACTTTAAAAAATCCGTCATGTTCAATAACAGACTTGGCGCGATTTTTATTGGCCATACCCTTCAACCTCGCTCATAAAACCTTGATTAAGTTCAAACCTGCGATGCTGAGGCCGGCTATTCACTAAGCTAATATCATGAGTCGCGATAATGATAGACACACCTGCGCGATTAAACTCTTCAAATATCTGCATGGTACGATTAGAGAGCTCGGGATCTAAATTTCCTGTTGGTTCATCTGCTAATACGAGTGCAGGTCGGTTAACGACCGCTCTAGCGATACCCACTCTTTGCTGCTCACCACCAGACAATTGGCTTGGCAGACATTTTGCCTTATCGAGCAAGCCAATTTTATCCAGTGCCGCGGATACCCTATGTTTAATGTCTGTCTCTCTTGCCGACTCAATCCTCATAGGTAAGGCGACATTTTCAAAGACAGAACGATCCATTAACAGTCGGTGATCCTGAAAAACGATACCTATGTTTCGCCTTAAAAAGGGAATGTCTTTGCTAGAAATCTTAGTGATGTCATGACCATTAAAATGAATACTTCCGTCAGAGGGACGTTCCATAGCACAAATCAATTTCAGTAAAGTACTTTTTCCGGCACCAGAGTGCCCACCTAAGAAAATCATCTCACTTTTCCTTAGATGAAAATCCACCTTTTGTAGTGCTTGGCGGCCTCCGCGATATGCTTTACTTACTTGTTGAAATCTAATCACCCATCTTTCCTCTGACGTAATCTATAACCTACAGAATTTGACCCAATTACTCTTCTCGGCTAAACAAGGCTTCTATAAAGTCATCTGTATTGAACGGTCTTAAGTCGTCGATACCTTCACCAACACCAATATAACGAATTGGAATAGTGAACTGATCAGCAATGGCAAAGATAACACCACCTTTTGCTGTGCCATCCAATTTTGTCAACGTAATACCCGTTATAGGAGCCACATCACTAAATAGCTTGGCTTGGCTAATGGCATTTTGGCCTGTTCCGGCATCCAGAGTTAACATGATTTCATGAGGTGCTGAATCGTCAATCTTTTTCATTACACGAACAATTTTTCGCAGCTCTTCCATCAAGTTGCTCTTGTTCTGTAATCGACCTGCTGTATCCGCAATAACGACATCAACACCGCGTGCTTTCGCAGCTTCAATTGCGTCATAAATAACAGATGCGCTATCTGCGCCAGTATGCTGAGCAATAACAGGAACATCATTTCTCTCTCCCCACACTTGCAGCTGTTCAACGGCTGCAGCTCGGAAAGTATCTCCAGCGGCAAGCATTACGGATTTGCCTTGAGCTTGGAACTGTTTTGCTAACTTGCCAATGGTCGTCGTTTTACCTACGCCATTAACCCCTACCATCAAAATAACATAAGGGCTCTTTTGAGTATCAACCGTCAGTGGTTGATCTACATGAAACAGTATTTCACTCATCTCTTCTTTTAATAGGCCGTATAACGCTTCACCGTCTTTAAGCTCTCTTCGAGAAGCTTTTTCAGTTAAGTTTGAAATGATTTTTAATGTTGTATCCATACCAACATCGGCAATCAAAAGCTGCTCTTCTAGCTCTTCAAATAGGTCGTCATCTATTTTCTTTCCTTTGAACAAACCAAAGAAACCGGCGCCAATATTTTGCTTGGTACGAGATAAGCTACGTTTAAGACGGGCAAAAAAGCCTTCTGTTGGCTTTTCTTGTTCTACCACTCGCGGAGATGACTCTTCTGACTCTTCTGACTCTTCTGACTCTTCTGACTCTTCTGACTCTTCTGACTCTTCTGACTCTTCTGACTCTTCTGACTCTTCTGACTCTTCTGACTCTTCTGACTCTTCTGACTCTTCTGACTCTTCTGACTCTTCTGACTCTTCTGACTCTTCTGACTCTAGGGCAGAATGAGCGCCATCTTGCTCAGATGCAACCTCAACCTCTTCATTACTGACAGACGTTTCATTGATATCATCTTCAGAATGCAACTCTTCAACCACCACAGAGGACTCAGACTGATGCTCAATATCTTGTTCATCAGCCGCTAACTCACTATCTGCTTGTTGTTCGAGTTCGTTATCGCGAGTGCTATCCTGCTGCTGACTCGGTTCTATCTGTTCTAGATCCGTCTGCTTAACTTCGTCCTGCTCAACTTCAACTTGCTCTTGCTGATCCGTTGTTTCATTCTGAGTTGTCTCTTGGTCTTGCTCATCTTTATCACCAAAACCAAGCCATGAAAATAATCCGCGTTTTTTCTTTTCCGTCATCTGGAGAAATCCTAGATTTTACTGCTACTGTTATGAGTCTTAGTTTCAACTCTTGACTCTGCTTCTTGCTCTGTTTCGTTATTGAAACAGAATTAATGCACAAAGTACTGAAATCTTTTGACAATGATTGGTACACTTCGAACTGGTTATAGTATCACTTTATTCGCGGTCAAAAAATCTATGGTAAGACGTCGTCCACAAAACTCTCTCACAAAAAAGGCATCTATCGGCTCTGTTCGTATAATTTCTGGGCTCTGGCGCGGTAGAAAACTTCCCGTGCATAATGCTGAAGGCTTACGCCCCACTACCGATAGAGTAAAAGAAACGGTATTTAACTGGCTTTCACTCGATCTCCCTCACGCAAAATGTCTTGATCTATTTGCGGGCTCTGGAGGTTTAGGCTTTGAGGCCGCATCAAGGCAAGCAGAGCAAGTTGTCATGCTAGAATTAAACTCCGCAGCGCATCAACAGTTACTCACTAATATTGCCCTATTGAAAACAGATAAAATTACAGCAATACAAACAGATGCTCTACACTATTTAAACCAGCAAGGCACAGCCCATGATATCGTGTTTATCGATCCTCCGTTTAGGCAGGGTCTGCTAGAAGAGACCATACAACGCCTTGAAGAGAATGGATGGCTAAGTGATGAAGCCATGATATACATAGAAACAGAGAAAGAACTTACCTTGCCAGCCATACCCGTTCACTGGAGCTTATACAGAGAAAAGACCGCAGGACAGGTAAGTTTTAGACTTTATCAAAGGAACAGCAAATGAAAATACTAATTATGTTGGCAAAGATCTCCATTGCCTTTGTGTGGATGGTTCTAATTCTAAATTTATTTATGCCTTTTCCCGGCAAAGCAGCCATCGCTCTTTACATTATGACGGCATTTTTATTTATGATGCATGCGGTGCAAATGCTCATTTTCATCGGAGCTTTTGGCGACAAAATTGAGATCAGTGGATGGGAAAAATGGTCCATATTAATTTTTGGTATTTTTTCGCTGCTTGATATCAGACGAAAACATATGATGTAAAAAAAGCGCATGATAAATGCGCTTCTATCTATCCCATATAATCTTTAATACCGTCTAACAACATTTGCATAGAGATCATTACTAACAATAATCCCATTAAGCGCTCAACGGCTTTTAAGCCTCGTTCCCCCAGTAACTTATGGAAAAAGTTGTAAAACATAAGAACAACGAAACTCGCTCCCCATGCAATCAACAAGGCTGCCGCCCAATCACCTAATCGGTCGGGCTCTTGGCTGGAAAGTAACAATAGAGAAGCCATGACCGATGGTCCCGCGATCATAGGGATTGCCATAGGAACAATATAGGGCTCTTCACCAGCGGCGAGTCCTGTAACCCCACCCGGTTGAGGAAAAATCATTCTGATCGCAATAATAAACAAAATGACTCCACCAGAGATACTCAAGGTTTCAGGCTGAACATGTAAGAAATTAAGTACTGTCTGACCACCAAATAGAAACGCCATCAATATCACCAAAGCAATACAGAGCTCGCGAACCAATATAATTCGGCGTCTTTTAGGGTCAATATGTTTAAGAATGGAAAGGATAACTGGTAGGTTTCCTAAAGGATCCATAATTAAAAACAGCATGGTTGCTGCTGACAATAATTCCATCGCTATTTACATCTCAACAATTAATGGTGATATGAATTTAATAATACTCATAAATCCGTGTTGTTAAACATCAATGTGCGCATTTGTTAGCAGCACAAGAAGAGAACTTGCCTGCTACGCAGGAAACTTTCTGTTTACTGATAAAGAAATCAAACAGGGTATCAAAGTCTAATCCTTCACTCTGACAAGTATGGAAAAGCACATCTTTACCATACTTTTCAGTAAGGTAAGATTTTAGTTCTTCTCTAGTAAGGGAGTTTTCAGAAAGAATATCGAGAACAGTGTGCCCATGAATTTGCTGTGCCATTAAAACCTCCTAGCATTAAAGCATAGAGAATACAGCGAATAGCACAAAATATCTTCTATTTACGAAAAGATAAGATATTTCAACTCGCGTTTATTTTAAAGATAAATATAAAACGGATATCAGTTAGTAACCAGCCACACTAGAAAGTGTCGACAAGTCTTAAATGATAACGGAAGCGACCATAAATGCGTGACCAAGGAAAAGCCCAGCGGTAGAAAGTATATCTGCCCGAATGGTTGAACGTCGATAGATGTTGAGCGCCCTAATCAATGTCGCAATAATGAAAACTGAACAAGAAACACAAGCAAACAAATGATTTGCTGTTGGATCGACTAACCATACTGCGATTGAAGCCCATACCATTTGCACAAGAATAAGCCCCATAACAGATACGGGGAGCACCACTTTATCCAGTCGAGGTAGCAGCATTAATACCACCATTACTGCTGCTGCAAATAAAATAGAGGGTAACCACCAGCTAATTTCTCCGTTAAAGGGCAGCCATAACGCTTTGCTATAACAGAGAAAAGCAATGATGAACATGCTAAAGGCAGCTTTAACTTTTGCTTTAGAGAGCGACCAAAAAAAATCAGCACAAATGGAAAGTAATAAACCGAGGGCAACCCAAACAAATTGTGGCTTTTCACTACCTGATACCACTAGGATAGCGAATAAAAAAAGAAGCGTGATAGGCTTAGAGATGTAAGACAGTCTTTTATTCTCATGATTGACCGTTGAGATATGAATTAAACCAGACAGTCCGACGATTAGCCAGCTCCACATAGTGCTTCCTCTTTGTTACGAAGGTCGCCAGTGTAGGAAAATAGATATGTTAGTCCAGTAACTAATCGCAATAGTTGGATCTAAGCAGCTAAATTACTGGCTAGCTGAAACCAATTAGATCGAACAAGTAACATGATTAACATTTAATTAACCATGAGAGCATTGGCTAAAATGTTTTTAACGCATCATCGCATCGATGATGCGTCGTTATAAGTGTGCAGAAAGCTTGTCCCAATGAGCGTAATAAAAACCTAACGCAGCAAGAGTAATTAGTGCCATTAATGACACAGCAATGCACCAAATAAACCGACCAGCTCGTGGGGTTAACTCTTTCTCACAGGCGTCGCACACAGATAAAAACGCCTTTCTATCATCTAAACGAAAATCATCTTCATGCACGATCTTATTTCTTATTGTCGCAATATAACGCAACCGACTAATAACATCATGAGGCAATCTCTCTTCAGTACTGGTAATCAGTTGATGAAGCCCTTTACCTTCAGCATGATATTGAACTCTCAATAGTTTCTCTATCCGACGAGTGCGCTTAACGACTTTTTCAATATCTGACATCGTAATATCCCTCTACACTCAAGTTTCCATTCCATAACTTAAGTATAAGTAAATTCTCATAAATACGGGAACATCTTTACAAAAAATAACAAAAACCGGCTACTCATAGAGAGCACATGCCCCTATGGAAGCAGCCATCGCGTTTTTGATGAGCGTGACAATAACCAGCTGCTCGCTAGAGCTAAACTTCCGCTGACCGCTACCCACAGAGGGATTTCCCATGCCGGATGACCTTGATCCCAACCAAACGCTTTTACTGGCCATAAGAAAAGTGGATGAAGTATATAAATCCCTAAACTATGCTGGCTAATAAAACATACGGCTTTATTAAATTTTTCCGGCAACTGACGGTTGGCAACATATCGGCACAACATAAACAACATTGACGCTATCACAACGGTATTAATCGTTTTGTAAGATAGCCATCTTGCTACGGTGTACTGGCCGGCGTCCAAACTTAGTGAGGTCACCATCGCTATCGTCAATAACCCAGCGACTAACCCAGCCAAAGTGATTAATACCACATTGGCTCTCTTTAATGACACCTTTTGATACAACAGGTAACCAAGAGGTAAGTAACCACTATAGAGCCACATCTGATTGCTCCAAGGCCCATCAATTTTTGCCAGATACAACACGGTTGTGAACAGCCATAAACCAACGTATAGCACTAACCAAGACTCATGCTGCTTTTGTACTGCTGCTTGAAAGAAAGGGATAACAAAATAGAGAGGAATAAAGTAATAGAAAAAACCAAGATGATAATAGGTAGCGGAGGTCGCACTATTTAGTAGAGCACCTTCTACCTCTTGAGCTATAAAGCCTTGCGCAGTCCAACCTGACAAATAAGCATAAAAAAGCGACCAAACCAAGAAAGGCAACAGTACTTTCCCTAAGCGTCGCTTTAAATAATATGGAAGATTAAACTCTCTTCGATCACTCAACATAAGCGCCCCTGTAATCAAGATAAATACAGGGACAGCCCAACGACTTAAACTGTTAACAGAAATTGCGGTAAACCATTCATCAAATGAAATAACACCAAGCTCATGCCGGTATGGCGCTAAAACATGAATAGCTATAACCGCTATCGCAGCAACACAACGTAATAGATCAAAAAAGAAAACACGCTCTTTCATAAATTCACTTTAGCAATAGTACTCGCCTAACTATAACAACTTATGCATATCATTGGTCAGAACCAAGTAAGAAAATAGTCATGCAGCTTATCGTGATAATTAGTGTGTCTCCGCCAAAATAAAAGCACGCGTTATGATCTTACCTCATGAGATGAATGCGAATTAGGCAGATACAAAGAGATAAGAGTAGTAACAAGTAGGAATGCAAAAGAGACCCACAAACACGCCGCTAACCCTGCAATCTGGAACACCCACCCGGACAAAATGGTGCCAATTAATCGACCCATAGCATTCGCCATATAGTAGAAACCGACATCCAAAGAAACCCCATCACCTTTCGCGTAGCTAACAATCAGATATGAATGTAAGGATGAGTTAACAGCAAAAATAGCACCAAATATCAGTAGTCCAACAACGATAGTAAATTCTGCTTGCCAGCCGATTTGTACCCCATACGCAATGGCTGCTGTTACCACCGTAAGTAATGCTGCCCATCGCATCGCCACTGAACCATCAGGTACCTTTCCTTCTGCTTTGCCTGTTATTTTGGGCGCCACACCCTGAACAACACCATAAGCAATCACCCACGATGCCAAAAACCCGCCGACCCATAGATGATCCCAACCAAATACCGATCCCAAATAGATAGGCAAGGCCACAACAAACCAGACGTCTCTAGCGCCAAATAGAAACATTCGTGCTGCTGACAAAATATTTATGCTGCTCGATTTGGAAAATATCTGTTTAAACTTTGGCTTGCTTTTCGCTTTCCCTAGGTCTTTTTCTAAACTTATAAGGCTGGCAATAAACACCACGATGAGTACTGCCGCCATTGAGAGAACAGCATACTGAAAGCCGATATAAGAGAGCAATAAACCGCCGATAAAGAACCCCATTCCTTTAAGGGCGTTTTTCGATCCCGTAAGAATAGCAATCCACTTATATAAAGCGCCCTGCTGCTCATCTGGAACCAAGGTTTTTATGGCACTCTTGGCGCTCATTTTATTCAGATCTTTAGCGATTCCCGACACCGCCTGCGCTGCCATTACCCAAGGAATTGTTAACCATACATTAGGCACAGCAAGCATCATTAAGGCCACAATTTGCATTGCCAAACCAATGTTCATCGTTCGGTTTAAACCGAGCCGAGCCCCTAACCAGCCCCCAATAAGGTTGGTAACAACACCAAAAAACTCATAAAACAGAAAGAGCGAAGCAATGGCAAGGGTGCTATAGCCAAGATCGTGGAAATATAACACCACCAGCATACGAAGCGCGCCATCTGTAATGGTGAAGTTCCAATAGTTAAACGTCACTATCATGTACTGACGAATACTTTTATCGAGATTTGAAAACATTTCTCTACCTAATTTGTACAGCGATCAAAGCATTTAGATCATCATGATCCAAATGCTCATTTATCTCTTAGGGTCTCAAGATACTCAACCTGAACAGGCTTGGTGTATGCGCCGGGTCTTAATGCTTGAACCTCATTGACTATGGAGTCAATTTCCCACCCTTTTTCTAATAGTAAATGAGCGGCAAGAAGCCCTGTCCGACCAGACCCACCCATACAATGCATAACAACTTTGCCATTGTTGTCCAATATGGCATGTAACTCTGAAGAGACTGCATTCCATTTCGTAGCAAAGTCGCTTTCAGGAGCGCGATCATCTTCAATAGGCAAGTGAAACCACTTCATCGCCAAAGAACGACTAACCTCTTCTAACTGCTGTACATCTTTACTGACCATTTCATCCATTGTCAGTGCCGTTACTATCGCTTCTGCTCCTTGCTCTTTCAACTGCATTAAAGAGTCACGCAACGAAACACCTTTGGTTCCGGGACAAGGTGTTAAAATAAGGGCCGCATCATCGTCGGTTTTATTAACCTTTAACTGCCAAATTGGGTGTGTCATATCATTCATCCTTAAGCTAAACCTACATTACGTACCAACTCAGATGTACGAGTTGCATAGCCCATTTCATTGTCATACCAAGCATAGATCTTCACCATTCGCGTTCCTACCACCATAGTTGATTGAGCATCAACAATGGTTGAACGTTGATCACCTTTGTAATCAATGGAAACTAAAGGTCGAGTTTCATAACCCAAAATCCCTTTTAGCTCGCCTTCCGACGCTTCCTTTAATAAAGCGTTAACTTCTTCATGCGTAGTATCTCTTTTCACGTCAAAGATAATGTCTGTCAATGAGGCATTCGCTAATGGAACTCGAACAGCGTGTCCATTGATCTTATCTTTTAACTCTGGGAATATTTCTACAATGGCAGTCGCCGAACCTGTAGTCGTAGGAATTAAACTGGTGCCGCACGAACGAGCACGACGTAGATCTTTATGAGGGGCATCCAGAATAGTTTGTGTATTAGTCAGGTTATGAATCGTGGTAAATGATGACTGTTCAATACCAAGTTTCTCATGAATAACTTTTACTACCGGTGCAATACAGTTAGTGGTACAAGATGCCGCCGTCACTATTCGGTGAATACTTGGATCGAAAATATGGTCATTTACACCCACAACGATATTTGCCACACCTTCTTCTTTCACCGGTGCAGAAACAACCACTCGCTTAACACCTTGTTCTAAATATTTATTAAGAATCGCTTTTTTACGATGAACACCTGTCGCTTCGATCACCACATCACAGATAGACCAGTCAACATCGTCAATATCGGACACTTGCGTTGTTTTTATCTTCTGCTGATTAATAACAATATCACTTCCATCCACATTCACTTCATGCTGCCAGCGTCCTTGAATAGAATCAAATTCAAGCAGATGAGCCAATGTCGTTGTGTCTCCAGCAACATCATTTATCATGACAAACTCAATTTCAGGCCAGTCAAACGCTGCACGCATTGCTAAACGTCCAATACGACCAAAACCATTAATACCAACTTTAATAGGCATAATTGTTCCTTTTAATTAGGTTACTATTTGTATAAATTTCATTTAATTAACATACCGACGGTCTGTTCTGCATAGCAGCTAGGCGGTCGATATCTTGCTGATAGGTTTGCTTCAAGCAGTTTGATGCGCTTAAGTTCTCAATAATCTTTCTCATCCAGCCTGGCAATTCATCTGATACTCGGTATTTGATCCACTGACCTTTTCGCTCATCAATGAGCACACCAGATTGTCTCAACTTAGCGAGATGGCGAGATATTTTGGGTTGGCTCTCTTCAAGTGCCTCTGTTAGTTCACATACACACAGCTCTTGCTCTCGGCTAATAAGTAGCATGCACCTTACTCTCGTCTCATCCGACAGTAATTTAAAAAACTCACTTGGGATCATAATACAACTCACACATATGGATATGCGCATATATTAACAACACGATGAGATAGTGCAAGAGCCAATGTGGATTGTAATCAAATATTCATAAACTGGTTGCGCGGTTAAACCGTCTACTCACAAACCATTATCGGTGTTACTCTTACGGGAAACTCAGATATCAAATTGATGCTAATGCAAGAAGAATGGTATTCAAATAAAATGGAAAATCAGGTTGCCAAACTTTGGCAACAGCGAGACGAAGGCTATATCCAAGGCTGCGCCGACAAGCAGCTTTACTGGGTTTCTTTAACAGCACCTCACCACACTAAAGCAGTAATAGTGGTAAATGGGCGGATTGAATCTGCATGGAAATACCAAGAACTGTTTTATGATTTATACCAGAAAGGTTTCGACGTTTACTCGTTTGATCATAGAGGGCAAGGACTTTCTGAGCGACTTATTGAGAACCCGCAAATGGGCTATGTGGATCACTTCGATGATTACGTCGACGACATGGCATCCGTGTTAGCGAACGTTGACCTGAGTGGTTACCAACAACGTCATATTCTCGCCCACTCAATGGGTGGAGCTGTTGCGACACGCTATCTACAACGTTATTCAACTACCCCGTTTAATAGCATAGCCTTAAGTGCTCCCATGTTTGGTGTTGATATAAAATGGTACCTAAGGCCAATCGTCACTTATCTAATCCCTGTGATAGTGACTCTTTATACCAAGCCATTTTATCTCACAGAAAACAGAGATTATTACCCTAAACCGTTTGAAATAAACCCATTAACCTCTAGTTCACTACGTTACCATTGGTTTCGACAATTATATGAAGCCAAACCTGAAATGAAACTTGGGGGGCCGAGTGCTCGATGGATATGGCAAGCACTCTCTGCTGCTAAGCAGTGTACTTTTGAAGCAAGAAAAATCGATATCCCACTATTACTACTCCAAGGTTCACAAGACAAAATCGTCAGCAATAGCGCCCAAGACACATTCATAACGGCTTTAAAAACAACCAATAATGATAGTGAGCTAAAAATTATAGATGGGAGCAAACACGAGATCTTGTTTGAATCAGACACGATTCGAGAGAGCGCCTTGGAACAAGTGTTCGCTTTTTTTGAGGACACTAAAAGAGGAAAGTAATATTTACCCTCTTTTCTACGATTTCTTTCACGTACACTGTGTGCGTCAATTAACTCTCGCTATATGAGGCAATTATGTCCAAAGATTCTCACTCACATTTTACTATTGTTGCATCCGACCTTGATGGCACACTCCTTTCTCCAGACCATCAGTTGAGTGAAGTCAGTAAGCAGACACTTAAAGCTCTGCATCAACAAGGATACCATTTTGTTTTTGCTACAGGTCGTCACCATATCGACGTAGCAAATATGCGCGAACAAGTGGGTATACCTGCTTATATGATTACCTCAAACGGTGCACGAGTTCATGATGTGAACGATCAGCTTATGTACAGTAAAGATATTGAAAGCGATTTGGTGCAGCCTATTCTTGATTTGGTGAAACACGATAGCGATTTACGCATCAACCTTTACCACAATGACCAGTGGTTGATTAACCAAGAAGATAAGCTGCTGAAAGAGTTCCACAAAGAATCAAAATTTAGTTACTCGCTGTTCGATATTGACCATGCACCTGAACAAGGTATCGCTAAAATTTTCCTTATTCATACTGATCACGACCATTTGGCTAAATATGAAACTAAGATAAATGAGAAATTCTCAGAGGTGACTAGTGTGGCGTTCTCTACACCTAACTGCTTAGAAATTATGGGTAAAAGTGTCTCTAAAGGCGCTGCGCTTGATGCTGTGGCACAAACATTAGGCTTCACATTACAACAATGTATCGCCTTTGGTGATGGTATGAACGATGCCGAAATGCTTTCTATGGCAGGAAAAGGCTTGGTTATGGAAACCGCTCACGAAAAAGTAAAACGCGCTCTTCCAAATAATACCGTCATTGGTTCTAACGCCGACAATGCCGTCGCTCACTATCTCAACTCAAACTTACTTTAACCTCACAAAATAGTAGAGAGTCACTTACCGTGGCTTTCTACTCCTTACTTGCTCAGATAGAATAACCATCAACAAGATCATCAAAATACATAGCCATTGCTGGTTGTGGCTAATATAAGGACGACCTTTATGTCTCTGAACATTCGACACCTTGTCGTGACGGCCTGCGTGTTTCTTCAGGCTTGTTCATTATTTCCCTTTACCGAAGAAAAAGAACCGCTTGAAACTCATCCAGCACCACTGCCGATATCAGAGTTGACCAAACAACAGACAAAGACCGCGCCATTTATGCTTAGAGGAAAGTTAGTTATGAGTCATGATACTCAGACTTTTACTCCTTGTAATAGCAACCAGCAGTACTGGGCGGTATTTAATGACCTTCAGCAAACTCTTATAAATAATTCTATACCAGCATCATCAGAGCCTTTATACGCTGAGCTAGTCGTCACTTTAAGCGAAACCAGCCCATACGGCGTTGATAGAGATTACACCGCTAAACTCAATGTCTCTATGATCAACCTTATTAGTACCGAAAACCCTAATCGCTGCTCAGCTTCTCCACAGTCAACTAGAGCGTTTGGAACGGAACCTTTTTGGTCATTAGCGTTATCCAAAAATCAAGTGACCTATCGCACCCCTGAACAGAGCCGTGTATTTGATCGCCTGTCGAGCAGTATAAAAGAGAAGCGTCGCGATTATCAGTTTGAAGATGGTCAACTGACCTTAACGCAATCCGATTGTAATGATGGTATGAGTGATTCGTTATACGGATGGAAATCCAAACTTTCACTAATGAACAACCAACTGAAAGGTTGCGCTACACTAGCAAATGTAGATAACACCGCTAGCTGGGCCGGTGTTTATCAAGCCACTAGCACACAACCACAACCGTTCTCAGTGACCGTTGAGCTTAATGACGATCACAGTGCAAAAACCTATTACCGCTACCAAGATAACCAACCTGAAAGAAGAGAGATGGGATATTGGCAACAGATAAACCCTGATCAGGTTCAGGTGGTAATGACTTCTCATCAAGGGCAACGACTGATTGCAGAGCGTATTTTCACTAGAGAAGAGAACCGTATTTCGACTGATAAAGAAAAAATAAACGGCCATATTTATACCATTGCTAACCAAGGTTTAGTCCTATACAAAACTGACAATGACTAATTCACCTCAACATGGCGACCAACAGTGTCCTCAATGCGGTTTCCGTTATCAATGTGTTTGCCATTTATGGCCATCTATTGATAGCTCATTATCTATTGTGCTCATTTCGCACCCTAATGAACTGGCGAGAAGCACAAATACAGGCAAGTTACTTCAGCACAGCCTAGCAAACTGTCGTACTTTTATCTGGGATAGAAAACAGCCAGATAGTGAGTTACTCGCTTGCTTACATGAGAGTCCTAAAATTCCACTGGTTCTTTTTCCTTCTGATGACAGCATTGAACTAGATAGGGTCATAAGTAAGCACTCACAAACTGATATTTATGATAAATATCAGTTTGTGATACTAGACTCCACTTGGCAAGAAGCCGCTAAAATGATGCGAAAAAGTCCATGGTTAAATAAGCTGGCAAAGGTACATTTAAGCAGTACACAGCTATCCAGATATTCATTAAGACGAAACCAACAGCCAGGTCACTTATGCACTTGTGAGGTGGGAATAGAGTTACTGTCACTATTCCAAGACGATCAAAATGCCAATACACTTTGTGACTTCTTTCAGCATTATCTCTCTGTTTTTAAAGCAGATAAAAGTGGTCATCGCTACCTACCCCCCCAGTAAGTAACCTCAGCTCGGGATAATTAGCTTTAACTTGAAATTAGAGCATAAAAAAACCAGCAGGCATTACCCACTGGTTCTAAATTAACCGCGCTGTCTTATTTTAAGACAACGCACACCAACAGTACGTTGATTTAGTTTGCTTCAAGTAACTTCAATGCTTGCCTTGAGACATCATTTGCAGCATGAGTGAGTTCTTGTTTTTCCAATGTGTCTGCTAGATAAGCATAATCGGAGACATTGGCACGAACAGAGAGCGCATGTTCTAAATGCTTCTGAGCTTCTGTCCATTTTTCTGCACGGAAGTAAAACTGCCCTAACGCGCTATGCGCGGCCGCATTATCCGGCTCTTTCTTAATGATACCTTCTAAAAGCACTATCGCTGGATGTTCATCGTTCAGGTTCATATTAGGAAGCAGAGCGATAAGATCATCATGACGATTTTTCTTTAGCGTCTCTTTAACAACAGTAAATGCTTCACTGTCCGCTTTTCTTTCCATCAATTGTTTAACAAAACAGGCGATTAAAGCCGTATCTTTTCGCACCTTTCTTGGCAGTTGATTCCAGTGCGCCATCAGACCTTCACTGCCTTTTTCCTGAGCAACATCAGCCAACATGCCACACTGAGCTTGGTGAGCAAGAGCCACTTGCTCTTTGGCGTCCAGACTGTTCATTTTCGCTAGCTTAGGAAGAATAGCCAATAATGGTTGCCACATTCTTAAATTGAGATAGGTCGTTTTAAGAAGGTTTAACACCATAGCATTATTTGGATAATCCGCTTTTAAGCTGGATAACGTTTCGTTAGCTTGGCTATATTTCTCTTCTCGTACTTGTAATCTTGCTTTGGTTAATAGTACGGCCAAAGTGGAGTTATCCTGCTTATCGGCAAGCTCCAAGTAGTGATCTCGTTTTTGCTCATTGCCCATCTCTTGAGCGGCTTCAGATGCAATCAAGTAACAGAGTAATGGCATGTCATGATGGTTAGCCCATCGAGTCACTTTCTTCTCTGCTGCCTGCCAATCACCTTCTAATAGTTTTACGATACCTTCATTGGTATAGCGGCGTGCTCGTTTAAGTTTACGCACACTAAACCAGTTCCACGTTGTGCTACTAACTCGTAGCGCCTTTTTAATGATGTACTCGAGCCCAAACAGCGCAGCGAGTAACGCTATGATCAGCACCACCAGCGTTGTTACGCTCATTTCAACGGTTTTATCCGCTATAGAGATCAGCACATAACCCTGTTGTCCGGCAAATTGGGTTCCAACAAAGAGTCCTATTCCAAGTACTGCGAAGAGGAAAATCATCCTAATCATTATTTTTCCTCCACTGTCATACTTGTTACTTGACGACGTAAGCGCTCATTGATCACATCAGAAAGTGCTTTTTGCGAAGAGAGCTTAACTGGATATTTGACTGAAATATTTTGGGTTGCCAGCTGTTGTATTGATTTGCTGAACTGCTCTACAGCGGGATCATCCAGTTTGAAGAACTGCATCGCCCACTTGTCTGCAACATCTAAAGACATTTTGTAGATTTCTTGATTCTCTTGGTAGACAGCACGCACAGCGGTTTCAATTTTACCTTTAATGTTCTCTTTCAAATAGTAATGCTGTTTTGGCGACAACAACGGAATCACATTACCATCACGAGTTCTAAAGGTAATAAATTGCTCAGAGAAGTCTTTCATAGAGGTCAATAAGTTCTCTTGCCAATCGTTAATGTCTTCAGAAACCACGGCTTTTTCGACCACTGGAGCATCCGGCAAAATAGCATTAGCAAGAGGTAATTGATCCACTTGCTGCTGCAAACTCATTAGTCGTAATGCCAAACCGTCTTTATCTATTAATGCGACCGATTTAAGAGCCGTAATATCTTTCGCCATCTCTTTACGTAATGGCACTAAACTTGGGTCATTCAATACTGAAATTCGTTGATCCGCACTCTCCATTAGCAGAGTGGCACTCTCAACATCTTTCTCTAGCATTAATTTGCGCCCAGCTAACTTAACCAAATAGTCTGACTCAGCTAATAACCAATCATTAGGACGACGACCTTTCACGTCAGCCAAAGCAACTTGTAGACTTTTAATACTTTTCTGCTGTTGGTCAATCGCGGTTTCAGTCTTGTTATCAACTTGCTTAATATCTGACTGAGTCGTTGCCTTCGCTGATGCTAATTTCTGCTCAAGCTGACTATTCATGTTTTTAATTTGCGCTTCTAATTGCGCGATTTGAGCTTGATGTTGCGTGTTTTGCTGATTAACCAGCACCGCTGCACCACCACCGACAAATAGGGTAAGGAAGATAGCAAAAGTACCTAGCTTCACGCCTCTTTTACCTTGCTTCTCTTCTAACTCAATAGGCTTAGTTGACGGCTGAGGTTTTGCCTTCGAAGACGGTTTGTTAGCATCAGTCGCCAATTTATCATTCGATGCCGATTTAGCATCTGAAGAGGGCTCTTTTACTGCTGCCTTTGACGCTTTTGATGATTCCGTTTTTTTCGGCTTATCATCTTTTGCTTTTTGATTATCGGTTGATGAAGTTACTTCTGTTTGAGAGTCTTTTTTTTCAGGTTCAGATTGCCCGTTATTCTTACTTGTCATGCGCTTGTCCTGTTGTACACTGCGGCAGAATTGCAGCTAATAAGTCGGGATTCGATGCGCTTCCCGAAACCAATACGTTATTAAATCCTAATTCATTTGCCAAGTACGCTATACGCTTACTCGGAACAATGACCCATCTATTACATAGCCACTGTTTGTCTGGCACTTGCTGAAACAAGTGCTCTAATTGTTCTCCACTCGTGGTGATAACATGAGTGATGTTTTTTTCTTGCCAGTCATTGAGTATAGATTGGCCATCAAAGGTCTGTTTGTGACGCTGGTAGACTTCACAATAATCCACTGTGGCTAAGCGTGTTGTCAATGTAGAGTAAATTAACTCTCTGCCACCGTTGCCTCTTAAGATAACAACACGTTTATGCTCTATATTTTGTAATGCGCTCAGTTGTAAAAAATGCTCGCTATCACTGACCTCGGGATAGCATACTTGCTGGTGAGACACTGAGCCTAACTTTTCTGCTGTTTTTTGACCAATCGCAAAATAGAGTGCTGTACTGGGCCAATTTTCTTGCTGCGATTGCAAAATTTTGTCGGCCCAAAGTACCGCTTGTTTACTTACAGCAATAATAATCTCTGCTCCACTTAATAAGGGAAGTAACCCCTCATTATCTTTTCCGGGCAAAAACCGGATAAGAGGATAATGGTGAGCAGTTATGCCTTGGGCCTGTACCAAACGACACAACTCCTCTCCTTCACCTTCAGGACGAGTAATCAAAACAGCCATAGCCGAAGAAGAATGGCTTAAAGCAGATTTAGTCATCTCAGACATAGATATTAATGTTCGTTATATAACTTATCTAAAATCTCTTTCGCACCGTCATCCAACAGTTGCTCTGCCAACTCAACACCTAATTTTTCTGCATCATCTCTGTGCCCATGGATTTCACCACGAACGACTTTTGAACCATCAGGTTCGCCAACCAGTGCTCTTAGCCAGATCTGATCACCGTCTAATAACGAGTAACTGCCAATAGGAACCTGACAACCGCCTTCTAAACGGATATTCATTGCGCGTTCACAACGTACACGATCTGCCGTATCTTTATGGTTAAGAGGCTCAAGTAACTCGATTAAACGAGCATCATCAACTCTACACTCGATGCCTACCGCGCCTTGACCCACAGCCGGTAGTGACTGTTCTGGCTCTATAAAGCTTTTAATGCGATCTTCCATTTCCAATCGCTTTAATCCTGCAGCAGCAAGAATAATAGCGTCATAATTTCCCGCATCCAGTTTAGCCAAACGAGTATTCACATTGCCTCGCAGCTCTTTAACTATAATATCTGGACGCGCTTCTTTTAATTGACACTGACGACGTAAACTACAGGTACCAACAACTGATCCTTCAGGTAACTCGTCTATCGATTGATAGGTATTCGATACAAACGCATCACGCGGATCTTCTCGTTGACAAATAGTGACTAAATCCAAACCTTCCGGAAACGCAACAGGCACATCTTTCATAGAGTGAACCGCTAAATCTGCGCGGCCTTCTAACATTGCAACTTCCAGCTCTTTAACAAACAGTCCTTTACCACCAACTTTTGCTAGAGGTGTATCGAGAATAATATCCCCTTTGGTGACCATCGTAACCAACTCAACTTCCAGTCCGGGATGCGCAGACTGAAGGGCATCTTTAACAAAATAAGCTTGCCATAATGCAAGAGGGCTTTTACGGGTAGCAATACGAATTGGGGCTGTATCTTTCATGAATATTCCGACATTATTTTTATTGGTAATCGCTCAATCCTACCATTCTATTAGCATGACTAGCACCCATTGTTCTAAGCTGTGATAAATTGTTCAGGTTTAAACAGGATTAGTGAAAAATAATGTGACCTTCATCTCAATACTAGTGAACACCTCACGGAAAAATCATTAGCCAAATTGCATTCTTTTTTCATATCTATTCATAATCCCTTAATAAGCATGGCGACAAATGTCCTATTCTTTCATCTTTACCTTACAATAAAAAAGTGTTAAATTGATCACGTTTTGTAGCGCTATTAGAATAAAAACCAAGCGAAACCGAATTAATCAATCAGGGAAATCCCTTGCAATCATATATCCAAACGATAACAAAAAGAGTCGACACTCTAAACCAACAGCGAATAGAACGCGCGTTGGCAGTTATGGATCTACAAGGGCAACATGTTTTTCATTTAATCCCAACACTGCTACATTTTAACCACCCTTCTCTTCCCGGCTATTACGCCAAACCCGTACCATTCGGTATTGATAATTATCAAGAAAATGCAGTTCAACAAGATTACGTTGACCAACTTTGTCATGATAACGACAACCGCATCACCAATCATAACAACGCTGATATTCTTGCCTTATATACCATGGGAAGTACCTCTTCTATTGGTCAAAGTACATCCAGTGATTTAGATGTTTGGGTATGTGTATCACCGTCAATGGAAAGTGAACAACGCTCCCACCTCAGCAATAAATGTATGCAAATTACTGAGTGGGCAAAAGAGCAAGGGGTCGAAGCTAACTTTTTCCTGATGGATGAAGAGAGATTCCGTAGCAATCGCTCAGAAGAGATGACAGGTGACAACTGTGGTTCATCGCAACATTTGCTTTTGCTGGATGAATTTTATCGCTCTGCTGTTCGCATTGCGGGCCAACGACTGTTATGGCAAATAATTCCTCCTGAAATGGAAGAGTGCTACGACGAATATGTCGAGCAACTATGCCAGTCTAATTATATTGATTGTAATGAATGGATTGATTTTGGTTCGTTAAGTCGCATTCCTGCAGAAGAGTATTTTGGCTCTAATCTCTGGCAGCTATATAAAAGTATCGATTCTCCTTATAAATCCGTTTTAAAAGCGATACTGCTTGAAGCATATTCGTGGGAATACCCTCATACCCAGTTACTCAGTATTGATGGCAAACGACGTTTTTTTGCTTATGAGCCAGATCTATACAGCACTGACTCTTATTATTTAATGCTAGAAAAAGTCACGCTTTATCTTGAAGGCATTAAAGACTTTAAACGGTTAGACTTAGTGCGTCGCTGTTTCTATTTAAAAACCCATGAAAAGCTTTCGCGGGAACCGGGTGCCGGTTCTGTCCAGTGGCGTCGAGAAGCGCTAACCGAGATGATAAAGAGCTGGAACTGGGATGAAAACACCATTAAAGAACTTGATAATCGCCGTAATTGGAAGGTTGAACAAGTAAAAATCGTCCATCTTGGTCTGCTTGATGCTTTGATGCTCAGCTATCGAAACTTGATTCAGTTTGCCCGTAAAAATGATATTACTTCTGCGATCAGTCCTCAGGATATTAGTATTCTGGCGCGAAAACTCTATGCAGCATTCGAAGTATTACCTGGCAAAGTGACTTTGCTAAACCCTCAGATTTCTCCCGATTTACATGAAGGTGACCTTAGCTTTATTCAAGTAGAAAAAGGACGTGCGAATAAATCAGGGTGGTACCTGTACAAAAAGCCTTTAGTTGCTCGCGAACTTATTGGCAGTAAACCCCTTGAGCACAATGAATACTTGAGCAAATTGGTCGCATGGTCATTTTTTAATGGCTTAATTACTGAGTCCACTCGTCTTCATTCTGTTATTCACAATGCCAATTTGGATATTGATAAGTTCTACCAAATGGTAAGTGACTTACGTAATACTTTCTCATTACGTAAGCGAAGACCAACAATGCAAGCACTAGGTAGCCCTTGCGAAATCAGCCAACTGGCTATGTACATCAATTTCGAAAACGATCCAAGTGCTGAACTCAATACTCGTTCATTTAAGATGGACTTAAAAAATCCAGATATCTTTAGTTTTGGTGACACTCAATCTTGCTTAGTCGGCAGTGTTGATTTGGTGTATCGAAATTCATGGCACGAAGTAAGAACTCTGCACTTTACGGGCTCAACGGCCATATTAGATGCTTTAAAAACCATTCTGGGTAAAATGCATCAAGATGCGTTACCACCGGAATCCGTTGATGTATTTTGCTACAGTAAAAACTTGCGTGGCATTATACGAAACACCGTTTATCAGTTATTAGCAGAATGCATTGAAATGCGTTTGAAGCCTGTTGAACAGCAAAATCGCCGACGTTTTAAAGCCATAAAAGTCGCCGACCAAACCTTTGGGCTGTTTTTTGAACGTCGCGGAGTATCGCTGCAGAAGTTAGAAAACTCGGTAGACTTTTATCGTAGTATCTCGGTAAATAAGTTGAATGGTTCTCCTCTTTCTAAATTGGATAAAGAGCAAGATTATCATTTACCCGATGTAATTGATGGCTTTGCCAGTGAAGGATTGGTGCAGTTTTTCTTTGAAGACACAAAAGACGGCTACAATATTTATGTGTTAGACGAAGAGAACTCTGTAGAGGTTTATCATCAGTTTAATGGTGGTAAAGATGAAATGATCAATAACGTCAATCATTTCTATACGTCTAGCCAACAAGAGTCGATGGAAAACCACACTCTTATCAATTTCAACCTTCCTCAGTACTATCAAATAGTGCATCCTGAAGAAGGTACCAATAGCTATGTGGTTCCTTACCGCAATGACAACTCATTGAGCTCTAAGCCATCAAAAGCGGTAAACGCTTAAAAACGAGATTTATGGCCAGTCGTTTGCTTCACCGCTATGCTTGTCACACTCCTGTTTAACCATTTCAAATAATTCCATCTCTGTTTTCGAACATAACCACTGTTCATTTTGATAAGAAAAATGAAAGCCTCCAGATTTAGAAGCAAGCCAGATCTCTTTCATCGGTTCCTGACGATTGATAACTATTTGACTTCTATCATCAAATTCCAAAGTCATCACATTTCCTACTGTCTCGTAATCGATGTCTGCACCCGATTCATCAATCGCTTCTTCCAATTTAGTAAACTGCTGATCAACCAATTGATGGTATTCAGTATCATTCATCCTGCTCTATCCTATTGCTTTTCTTATTAGTAGTGCGATTATAGGGGGCATTGAATCAATAATCACGATATGCACAATGAAAAAGATCATTATTATACTCAGTTTTTTATCAATTCTCGGTTTAGCTGGATGCGGAAATACCGGCCCGCTATACATGCCACAAGATGAAACACCAAGTGAAACCGCACAATCGTAATTTTTAGGGAATACAAAATTGGATTATTTTAACTATCAGGATGATGGCCAATTATGGGCCGAAAATGTCTCTCTCATTGAGCTAGAACAACAATTTGGCACACCACTTTATGTCTATTCACGCGCAACACTAGAAAGACATTGGAATGCTTTTGACAACGCGGTTGGTGCTCATCCGCACCTTGTATGCTATGCGGTGAAAGCTAACTCTAACCTAGGTGTGCTCAATACATTGGCACGACTTGGTTCCGGCTTCGATATTGTTTCAGTCGGAGAGCTTGAACGTGTAATTCAAGCCGGTGGTGATGCAAGTAAGATTGTTTTTTCTGGTGTTGGTAAAACAGCAAAAGAGATGAAACGTGCTCTAGAGCTGAATATTAAGTGTTTTAATGTCGAATCCGAACCCGAGTTAAAACGTTTAAATCAAGTCGCAAAAGAGATGAACGTTGTCGCGCCAATTTCGCTAAGAATCAATCCAGATGTAGACGCTAAAACTCACCCATATATCTCCACTGGGTTGCGTGATAACAAGTTTGGTATTGCCTTTGATCACGCTATTGACGTTTACCGTTACGCGAATGGGCTGGACCATCTAGATGTTCAAGGTATTGATTGTCACATCGGCTCTCAACTGACTGACATAGAACCGTTCATTGATGCTACGGATCGATTGTTAGCATTAATAGATCAACTCATTGCTGAAGGCATTAAAATTAAACACCTTGATGTGGGTGGCGGATTAGGCGTGGTTTATCGTGATGAACTTCCACCTCAGCCATCAGATTATGCAAAAGCACTGCTTTCTCGTTTAGCTAATCATCCAGAAATTGAGCTGGTATTCGAACCGGGACGTGCAATTTCTGCTAATGCTGGCATATTACTGACCAAAGTTGAGTACCTAAAACATACTGAACATAAAAACTTTGCCATTGTAGATGCTGCGATGAATGACTTAATGCGCCCGGCACTCTACTCTGCGTGGCAAGATATTGTTCCTGTCGTACCTAGAGATGGTGAAACCACCACATATGATATTGTGGGGCCTGTTTGTGAAACCGCAGATTTCTTAGGGAAAGATAGAGCGTTATTGATTGAAGAAAATGACCTACTTGCCGTAAGATCAGCAGGAGCATACAGCTTTGCTATGGCATCAAACTACAACGCAAGATGCCGCGCTGCAGAAGTCATGGTTGATGGCGATAAGGCGTACCTTGTTCGTCAAAGAGAAGAATTGGCCGATCTATGGCGCCATGAACAGATTTTACCGGAGTAACTAAAGAGTATGCATTTCCATTTTTCAAAAATGCACGGTTTGGGTAATGATTTTATGGTGGTCGATTGCATTACCCAAAATATCTTCTTCTCACCCGATCTCATTCGCCGGCTGTCTAACCGCCATACCGGTGTGGGCTTCGATCAATTACTGATTGTTGAAGCACCTTATGACCCAGATTCAGATTTTCATTATCGTATCTTCAATGCGGATGGTAGCGAGGTAGAACAGTGTGGCAATGGTGCACGCTGTTTTGCACGCTTTGTGAAAATGAAAGGGCTAACCAACAAGTTCAGCATTAATGTCAGCACCAAAAAAGGCAAGATGGTATTAAAGCTGGAGGATGATGAGCTGGTCACTGTCAATATGGGTGAGCCGGAGTTTGAACCCGGAAAAATACCGTTTAGAGCAAAACAGAAAGAAAAAACCTACATTCTACGAACACAAGACCAAACTCTATTTTGTGGTGCTGCCAGTATGGGTAATCCTCATGTTGTCACTGTTGTGGATGAGATTAATACAGCGGATGTGGCCACACTAGGACCAATGTTAGAATCTCACGAACGATTCCCAGAACGTGTTAATGCGGGTTTTATGCAAGTAATTAGTCGCAATGAGATTAACCTGCGCGTATACGAACGTGGGGCAGGAGAAACTCAAGCATGCGGTAGTGGTGCATGCGCAGCCGTCGCAGTAGGAGTCATTCAAGGCTTATTGGATGACCAAGTCACTGTTCACTTACCTGGTGGTGATCTTACCATTCACTGGCAAGGACCGGGTTCAAGCCTTTATATGACAGGCCCTGCGACTCATGTTTTCGACGGCCAGTTATCATGTTAGATCCTCTAATTAAAATAATAAGGATAAATTTTGTCTCAGTTTGAAGCGGATAATTTGACCGCTGAAGTCGTTGCACAGTACCTTCGCGATTTTCCCGATTTTTTTCAAGAACGACGGGATTTGGTTGACCAACTTGCTCTTCCTACAAGAGAGCAAGGGGCTTTCTCTTTGGTAGAACTGCAAATAAAAAGGCAACGACAACGTATTGGTGAGCTGGAAGAGGAGATCACTGATCTCATGTCTATTGCCGCGAATAACGACCAGACCTTCCATCAGTTTATGGGATTACAAGAAAAAGTACTGAAATGCCAATCTGTTCAACAGGTCATCGAATGTATCGAAAAGAGTGCTAACCAGCTATCTTTAAAATCCCATGTGAAACTCATTGGCTCTCAAAGCCCAAGATATTCAATGAGTCATGAGAACTGGCAACGTTTTGCGACGAATCATTTTAACGGTAAAGATGCGTATCTTGGACGTCTGAAGAGACAGGATAGGGAATTATTGTTTGGCCAAGAAACCACGACTGAACTTGGATCATACGTAATTCTGCCTCTCTCTCAATCCACTCCTCTTGGGATCATTGCTTTTTCTAGCGAAGATGGCGGTCATTTCCAACCAGCAATGGATACTCTGTTCTTGCGACATTTGGCCCTTGTGGTTTCACACTTGGTCAGTACGCTACAGTGGAACACCGAGGAATATCAACATGTCATCAACCAAACAACCTCTGCCTAAATCGTTTACCGAGCCGTTAACTCGATTTTATCAATACCTCCGAAACGAAAGAGGGCTTAGCCCTCACACCATACAAAACTATAGCCTGCAGTTAGACATCATTGCAGGCCAGTTTGTACAATTCGGTTTGCAAAATTGGCAAGAGGTCGATACGGCTTGGGTACGTCAGTTAACCAGCAAAGCTATGCGGCAAGGTATTAAGCCTAGCAGCATTTCAACGCGACTCTCTTCTCTGCGAAGCTTTCTCGATTTTCTTATTCTTCGTGGTGAACTCACCGCCAATCCAGCCAAAGGGGTGACTCCACCAAAAAAACAAAAAACATTACCAAAAAACTTAGATGTAGACGAAATTGGACAGCTGCTCGAAGTCGATGAAAACAACCCTTTAGCTATTCGCGATAGAGCAATGATGGAGCTAATGTATGGTACTGGAATCCGATTAACAGAGATGATCACAATGAACGTTCAAGATGTTGACTTAACTCGTGGAGACATCAGAGTGATTGGTAAAGGGAATAAAGAGCGCATTGTGCCTTACTCTGGAGAAGCCAAAATCTGGCTAGATAAATGGCTACGTGTAAGGTCAAGTCTGAAGGACACTGACAGCCCTGCTCTATTTATCTCCAAACTAGGTAAGAGAATTTCTGCTAGAAGCGTACAGAAGCGAATGAAGGAGTGGGGATTAAAACAGGGTGTCGCCAGTCATATCAGTCCGCACAAACTTAGACACTCCTTTGCCACTCACATCCTAGAATCTAGCGGCAACCTGAGAGCAGTACAAGAGCTATTGGGACACGAAAATATATCCACGACTCAAGTGTACACCCACTTAAACTTTCAGCACCTCGCACAAGAGTACGATAAAGCCCACCCAAGAGCGAAAAAACGTACCTCATCAGACAAAGAGTAGCTTATGCATATCTATCGTAACTTAAGAACCATCAAAGCACTCAGCTTTGATCTCGATGACACTCTCTATGACAACAAGCCCGTCATTCAATATGTTGAACGTGAAATGGTTAAGTGGTTATACGCGACACACCCACTCTCTGCATCCATACCGTTAGAAACATGGCAAATTTTCAAGAAGCAAGTTGTCATATCAGAACCTGAACTGAGACACGACGTCACTCGATGGCGGAAAAAACAGATCGAGTTTGGTCTTATACAACTGGGATATAGCCAGCATAACGCCGAGCAAGCGGCTAATGACGGTATTGAACATGCTCTTTGGTTAAGAAATCACGTTGACGTTCCTGATGAAACTCACAAAGTAATGTCGCTCTTGGCAGAGAAACGGCCATTAATTGCGATTACAAACGGCAATGTCGATGCGAATGTCATTGGTCTGGGAGACTACTTTCAGTTTGTACTAAGAGCAGGGCCTGATGGACGAGCGAAGCCGCATTCAGATATGTTTGATCTGGCAGAAAAAAAACTCGCCATTCCTTCCGGTAACATACTTCATATTGGTGATCATCCTGTATCAGATGTTCAGGGGGCAATCCACTCAGGGTGGCAAGCATGCTGGCTCAATGAAACCAACCCACCATCATGCTTTCCAGACAAAGGAAAAGTTTTACCAGATATAGAAATTACTCGGTTAGAAGAATTGATACTTTTGCTCTAAACTGTCCTTCATTTCAAGCTTCAATGCCACTGCCATCAAAATCTTGTGCAGTAATGTAAAATCCTCTCTTCCATATAGTTGATTAAATACTAATATATGAAATAGTAGTTACACTAATGGCAACGAGAGTATGATTGTATGGATAGTGACGTTAAGCATCCACTTGAGCTAGAACTTTTTAACCGATTATCCAATGACCCCAGCATATTTGAGTTTCTTCATTCTAAATGCCTAGACGGCTTGTTCTTCCGTGATATTGACTCTTATAAAGAAGAGTGGATGAGTAACAGTTTCTGGCAACTGTTAGGCTATGATCCTGAAGAACTAACAGGTTCAATTCAAGAACGAAGAGAGAGAATTCACCCAGACGATCTTCTTGTAGCTATGCACAACTTCAAAGAGCATTGCAAAAACCCTCATCATCCTTACGATCAAATTGTCCGCTATAAGCATAAAAAGGGGAAATATATTTGGGTTCGCTGCCGAGGTATGGTGATCAGAGATAGCAACGGAAAACCAACGAGAATGTTGGGTGTTCACAATGACATCACTCAATTAAAAGATACAGAAGCTCTACTACAGCAAAAAAACAGAGAACTAGAAAAACTGGCTCGTCACGACTTTCTCACCTCTCTGTTTAATCGATATGCCTTTGGGGAAATATTTGAGCAGCAAGTTTTGTTAGCAACCAGAGAGCAAGTTCCAATTTCACTCGCCATTGTAGACGTCGACCATTTTAAAAACATTAACGATAGCTTAGGTCACCAAGCCGGCGATAACGTACTGTTGGACATTACAAAACAGCTACAGTACTTAGTTCGAGACAGCGACATTCTAGGACGATTTGGTGGAGAAGAGTTCACCATATTGATGTTCAATACCGATCATTCTGAAGCTCGTCATGCTGCTGAAAGAGTTCGATTAGGTATTGAGAAGAAAGTCCATGCAGGCAATATCTCCGTGACAGTCAGCATAGGTATTTCAACATTTGGCGAAAAAAGCATGGCAGGGATTGATCTCCCTCCCAACAAAATCTATGACAAAATGCTTTCTAGTGCTGACAAAGCACTTTATAGAGCAAAACAAACTGGCAGAAATAAGGTTTGTGATTAACAATTCTTACTATTATAACCAAAGTCATATTTCCGTCAGACTTTGGTTTTTCTCTTTCAAAGCTATATTAGTCGGTTAAGTCCTTTATATTTAACGTAATCGTTTTCTTTTCTAGACACTACAAAATCAAGTTATTACTAAATATGTTGGTCAAGCGATTGCTATCTTCATTTATTAAAATTACCCATTAAACAGATTTCGTTATAATCATATTTCGTTAGCGATCAGCTTCACGATATTGCTTATAATTAGAGTAATTACTTTTTAAATTTGTTCTAAATCAAATTAATTAAACACATTGATATGCGAATCTAATTAAAGAATTTAATAACTATGAGTGGAATATATAAATGACTAGTGCATTTTTCATCCCAACGGTAAACCTAATGGGCGCTGGTTGCTTAAAAGAAGCAGCTGATAGCATTCAATCGCAAGGCTTTAAAAAAGGCTTAATCGTTACTGATAAGATTCTTAATGAAATCGGTATTGTTAAGCAAGTTCAAGACCTTCTTACCGAGCGTACTGTTAATACTGTCGTATTTGACGGAACTCAACCTAACCCAACTATTGGTAACGTAGAAAACGGCTTAGCACTTCTACAAGAGAATGACTGTGATTTTGTGATCTCTTTAGGTGGTGGTTCACCGCATGACTGTGCGAAAGGTATTGCTCTAGTTGCTGCTAATGGTGGCAAAATTGGTGATTACGAAGGTGTTGACCAATCAGCTAAGCCTCAACTTCCATTAATTGCTATTAATACGACAGCTGGTACAGCATCTGAAATGACACGTTTCTGCATCATTACGGATGAAGAACGTCACATTAAGATGGCTATCGTTGATAAGCACACTACACCACTTATCTCTGTAAATGATCCTGAGTTAATGCTTGCCAAGCCAGCATCTCTAACTGCAGCGACAGGTATGGATGCATTAACGCACGCCGTTGAAGCTTATGTATCTATTGCAGCAACGCCGGTAACTGATGCTGTAGCGATTAAAGCTATCGAACTGATTCAAGCTTTCCTACGCAAAGCAGTAGAGCACGGTGACGACATCGAAGCTCGTGAGCAAATGGCATATGCTCAATTTATGGCGGGCATGGCATTTAACAATGCTTCATTAGGTTATGTACACGCTATGGCGCATCAGCTAGGTGGATTCTATGACCTACCACACGGTGTTTGTAACGCAATTCTACTTCCGCACGTACAACGCTATAACGCTCAAGTATGCCCTGAGCGTCTTAAAGACGTTGCTAAAGCAATGGGTGTGAATGTTGAAGCGATGACAGCTGAGCAAGGTGCTGAAGCCGCTTTAGAAGCTATCATTAGCCTATCTAAAGATGTTGGTATCCCTGCAGGACTCGCTGAGCTAGGCGCGAAGAAAGATGATATTTCTGTTCTAGCTGATAACGCACTAAAAGACGCATGTGGTTTCACTAACCCGAAACAAGCGACACATGAAGAGATCTCTGCAATTTTTGAAGCTGCTTTATAATTAGTTATTAAGCACTCTTTCATCAATTTAAAAGGCGCTGGCTATCAGTGCCTTTTTTATTTTAGAATATTAGATAATTAATATGATTTTAATTTATCAAACAATAAATAATATTTATTTATCGCTTAGCATGCTCAACATAATGAGATAAAAATCAGTTCAATAACACGATCAATATAATTACATAAATATCAATAATACGTATTTATATATTCCAAAGTACAAAACAGAACAATATAATCGATTGCGTAAATTATTCTAGTCATTCCTGCCTCTGTAAATAGACTTTCCTTATTTTTACTTTATTGACAGCTTTCTAATTGACGAATTTTTCTTAATGGTTTCTATAAGAGTTTCGAAATAATCTCAGGGAGCCAACACTCTAGGTGTTTTGAAGCCTAATTAAAGCTAGGCAAAAGATTAACTATGCATGTCGGCAAAAGAGCTATCAATGGGCAGAGATAGGACGTGTAGAAAAATAGAGGCAAACTCTGCCAGAATGCTAAATATGGACTGTAAGCATCGCTGTAAAGCTCCCTATGCTACTTAAAGCTATCTTTGCAGCATCTATGCTCATTATTATCATACTTACTGCTATTTAGCATTAATGGCCAATTGAGTGAGACATAAGACTCTTGGCATCACAGCCATGATCTCAGCGTGATGAACGACCACGCATATGGATACACTATTTGCCGCTATGACGAAGAAAGAACTCAGGTGGCTATCTTACAGACATAAAAAAAGCCTCAGCATCTCAGCTAAGGCTTACTGTTCTTATTCCTGAGCATAAGTGGCGAAGTGGACGGGACTCCCTATTCCTTGAAAACAAGCGCGACCCCCGGCGTGACAGGCCACTTTCTCTAATTAAAAAGCTAACCAACTGAACTACCGCTCCGCTGCCCACTTTGCTAGAACTAACCATTGGTATTTTTATAACCGCTAAAACACAAAAAAGCCTTAACATCTCTGCTAAGGCTTACTTTCTTATTCCTAAGAATAAATGGCGGAGTGGACGGGACTCCCGACTCCTTGAAAACAAGTGCGACCTCCGGCGTGACAGGCCGCTTTCTCTAATAAAAAAGCTAACCAACTGAACTACCACGCTTAAACGAAAAAAGCCTCAGCATTTCTGCTAAGGCTTACTGTTCTTATTCCTAAGAATAAGTGGCGGAGTGGACGGGACTCGAACCCGCGACCCCCGGCGTGACAGGCCGGTATTCTAACCAACTGAACTACCACTCCACATGGTATCTTTTACTAAATAAAGACTGACAATCTATCTGCTTTATCCAGTTTTGCCTTCAAATTTGTTCAAAATCTGAAAACAAGTAAATAAGCCTGGCGATGTCCTACTCTCACATGGGGAAACCCCACACTACCATCGGCGCTATTGCGTTTCACTTCTGAGTTCGGCATGGAATCAGGTGGGTCCACAACGCTATGGTCGCCAAGCAAAATATATTAATTCGGAAAGCCGTTTAAAAGTCTTACACATTCAATGTTCTATTTGAGTCCACAACCTACACGGATGTAGGAAGTGCTGAGGATTGTCTGGAACAATCTCAGTAAACAAAACCCCTTGGGTGTTGTATGGTTAAGCCTCACGGGCAATTAGTACAGGTTAGCTCAACGCCTCACAACGCTTACACACCCTGCCTATCAACGTCGTAGTCTACGACAACCCTTTAGGATACTTAAAGTATCAGGGAGAACTCATCTCAAGGCTCGCTTCGCGCTTAGATGCTTTCAGCGCTTATCGATTCCGAACTTAGCTACCGGGCAATGCCATTGGCATGACAACCCGAACACCAGAGGTTCGTCCACTCCGGTCCTCTCGTACTAGGAGCAGCCCCTTTCAATTCTCCAACGCCCACGGCAGATAGGGACCGAACTGTCTCACGACGTTCTAAACCCAGCTCGCGTACCACTTTAAATGGCGAACAGCCATACCCTTGGGACCGACTTCAGCCCCAGGATGTGATGAGCCGACATCGAGGTGCCAAACACCGCCGTCGATATGAACTCTTGGGCGGTATCAGCCTGTTATCCCCGGAGTACCTTTTATCCGTTGAGCGATGGCCCTTCCATTCAGAACCACCGGATCACTATGACCTGCTTTCGCACCTGCTCGAATTGTCATTCTCGCAGTCAAGCGGGCTTATGCCATTGCACTAACCACACGATGTCCAACCGTGTTTAGCCCACCTTCGTGCTCCTCCGTTACTCTTTGGGAGGAGACCGCCCCAGTCAAACTACCCACCAGGCACTGTCCTCATCCCCGATTAGGGGACTAAGTTAGAACATCAACACTACAAGGGTGGTATTTCAAGGTTGACTCCACTCCATCTAGCGACGAAGTTTCAAAGTCTCCCACCTATCCTACACATGTAGGGTCAATGTTCAGTGCCAAGCTGTAGTAAAGGTTCACGGGGTCTTTCCGTCTAGCCGCGGGTACACTGCATCTTCACAGCGATTTCAATTTCACTGAGTCTCGGGTGGAGACAGCGTGGCCATCATTACGCCATTCGTGCAGGTCGGAACTTACCCGACAAGGAATTTCGCTACCTTAGGACCGTTATAGTTACGGCCGCCGTTTACCGGGGCTTCGATCAAGAGCTTCGACCTAAGTCTAACCCCATCAATTAACCTTCCGGCACCGGGCAGGCGTCACACCGTATACGTCATCTTGCGATTTTGCACAGTGCTGTGTTTTTAATAAACAGTTGCAGCCACCTGGTATCTGCGACTTCCGATAGCTCCATCCGCGAGGGACTTCACCGTCAGAAGCGTACCTTCTCCCGAAGTTACGGTACCATTTTGCCTAGTTCCTTCACCCGAGTTCTCTCAAGCGCCTTGGTATTCTCTACCCGACCACCTGTGTCGGTTTGGGGTACGATTTCTTACAATCTGAAGCTTAGAGGCTTTTCCTGGAAGCATGGCATCAATGACTTCACGCCCTTGGGCGCTCGACATCGGGTCTCAGCCTTAATGATTTCCCGGATTTACCTAAGAAATCAGCCTACACCCTTGAACCTGGACAACCGTCGCCAGGCCCACCTAGCCTTCTCCGTCCCCCCATCGCAATTGTAAGAAGTACGGGAATATTAACCCGTTTCCCATCGACTACGCCTTTCGGCCTCGCCTTAGGGGTCGACTTACCCTGCCCCGATTAACGTTGGACAGGAACCCTTGGTCTTCCGGCGTGGGGGTTTTTCACCCCCATTATCGTTACTCATGTCAGCATTCGCACTTCTGATACCTCCAGCAAACCTTACAGTTCACCTTCAACGGCTTACAGAACGCTCCCCTACCCAATACTCTAAAAGAGCATTGCCGCAGCTTCGGTGTATAGCTTAGCCCCGTTACATCTTCCGCGCAGGCCGACTCGACCAGTGAGCTATTACGCTTTCTTTAAATGATGGCTGCTTCTAAGCCAACATCCTGGCTGTCTGAGCCTTCCCACATCGTTTCCCACTTAGCTATACTTTGGGACCTTAGCTGGCGGTCTGGGTTGTTTCCCTCTCCACGACGGACGTTAGCACCCGCCGTGTGTCTCCCGGATAGTACTTACTGGTATTCGGAGTTTGCAAAGGGTTGGTAAGTCGGGATGACCCCCTAGCCTTAACAGTGCTCTACCCCCAGTAGTATTCGTCCGAGGCGCTACCTAAATAGCTTTCGGGGAGAACCAGCTATCTCCAGGTTTGATTGGCCTTTCACCCCTAGCCACAAGTCATCCGCTAATTTTTCAACATTAGTCGGTTCGGTCCTCCAGTTGATGTTACTCAACCTTCAACCTGCCCATGGCTAGATCACCTGGTTTCGGGTCTATACCTAGCAACTCGACGCCCAGTTAAGACTCGGTTTCCCTACGGCTCCCCTAATCGGTTAACCTTGCTACTAAATATAAGTCGCTGACCCATTATACAAAAGGTACGCAGTCACCCCACAAAGGAGGCTCCTACTGCTTGTACGTACACGGTTTCAGGTTCTATTTCACTCCCCTCACAGGGGTTCTTTTCGCCTTTCCCTCACGGTACTGGTTCACTATCGGTCAGTCAGTAGTATTTAGCCTTGGAGGATGGTCCCCCCATATTCAGACAGGATATCACGTGTCCCGCCCTACTCGATTTCACTGATTGTACGTTGTCGGTTACGGGGCTATCACCCTTTATTGCGAGACTTTCCAGACTCTTCACCTGACGCACTAAAAGCTTAAGGGCTAATCCAATTTCGCTCGCCGCTACTTTCGGAATCTCGGTTGATTTCTACTCCTCCGGGTACTTAGATGTTTCAGTTCCCCGGGTTTGCCCTGTTAACCTATGTATTCAGTTAACAGTAACTGCTTATGCAGTTGGGTTTCCCCATTCGGAAATCGTAGACTCAAGTGGCTTTTACTGCCTAATCTACGCTTATCGCAAGTTAATACGTCCTTCATCGCCTCTGACTGCCAAGGCATCCACCGTGTACGCTTAGTCACTTAACCATACAACCCCAAAGGGTCTTATGAGCAACCAAGGTTTCTATCGTTGTCTCATTATTTGAATGAGCGAGACAACATTTCGATTTTGCCGGACTCAAATATAAACAGCATTACTAGGTAATGTTGTTTCCAAGAACACTTGAATGTGTCTGTTTACCTTCATTTTTCTAAAAAATGAAAACAAACTTTTGGTACCTAGCTTTCTTATATTTCAAAGAAAATTAGGATTTGAGAACTTTTAAATTAGATAACAATCAATCAAATTGTTATCTGTCAGCTTTCCAAATTGTTAAAGAGCAAAGATTTTTTCTATTTAAAGAAATAAACCATTTTTAAATATTCTCATCTTTCTTTTAAAGAAAGAACACTTAAAGATGGTGGAGCTATGCGGGATCGAACCGCAGACCTCCTGCGTGCAAGGCAGGCGCTCTCCCAGCTGAGCTATAACCCCATCAGTGGGTGTTTCTTTTGATAACTCATAATATGTTGATTAAATCTTTCTTATTTGAGGCAAGTTATGAGGAAGCATATTGAAATATGCGACGATTAACTTAACGAAAAAGAAGGAAGATTTTGGTGGGTCTGAGTGGACTTGAACCACCGACCTCCCGCTTATCAGGCGAGCGCTCTAACCAGCTGAGCTACAGACCCATTCTAACTCGTTCTTTTTGCTTGACTCTTCGTTGTGCTGCCTATCCTCGCTCAGTCACATACTTTTGTATGCTCCTTTACTCGTCAGTTGCACGCCTCGATTCAACCAAAAATCCCGTCGTTATAAACTCAATAAGTCTGAGTTATCTTTCTCTTTGCTTTTCTAAACCATATCAATCTGTGTGGACACTCATAAACGAGCAATCTTCGTATTAAGGAGGTGATCCAGCCCCAGGTTCCCCTAGGGCTACCTTGTTACGACTTCACCCCAGTCATGAACCACAAAGTGGTAAGCGTCCCCCCGAAGGTTAAACTACCTACTTCTTTTGCAGCCCACTCCCATGGTGTGACGGGCGGTGTGTACAAGGCCCGGGAACGTATTCACCGTAGCATTCTGATCTACGATTACTAGCGATTCCGACTTCATGGAGTCGAGTTGCAGACTCCAATCCGGACTACGACGCACTTTTTGGGATTCGCTCACTTTCGCAAGTTGGCTGCCCTCTGTATGCGCCATTGTAGCACGTGTGTAGCCCTACTCGTAAGGGCCATGATGACTTGACGTCGTCCCCACCTTCCTCCGGTTTATCACCGGCAGTCTCCCTGAAGTTCCCACCCGAAGTGCTGGCAATCAAGGATAAGGGTTGCGCTCGTTGCGGGACTTAACCCAACATTTCACAACACGAGCTGACGACAGCCATGCAGCACCTGTCTCAGAGCTCCCGAAGGCACACCTGCGTCTCCGCTGGCTTCTCTGGATGTCAAGAGTAGGTAAGGTTCTTCGCGTTGCATCGAATTAAACCACATGCTCCACCGCTTGTGCGGGCCCCCGTCAATTCATTTGAGTTTTAATCTTGCGACCGTACTCCCCAGGCGGTCTACTTAACGCGTTAGCTCCGAAAGCCACGGCTCAAGGCCACAACCTCCAAGTAGACATCGTTTACGGCGTGGACTACCAGGGTATCTAATCCTGTTTGCTCCCCACGCTTTCGCATCTGAGTGTCAGTATCTGTCCAGGGGGCCGCCTTCGCCACTGGTATTCCTTCAGATCTCTACGCATTTCACCGCTACACCTGAAATTCTACCCCCTCTACAGTACTCTAGTTTGCCAGTTTCAAATGACCTTCCCAGGTTGAGCCTGGGGCTTTCACATCTGACTTAACAAACCACCTGCATGCGCTTTACGCCCAGTAATTCCGATTAACGCTCGCACCCTCCGTATTACCGCGGCTGCTGGCACGGAGTTAGCCGGTGCTTCTTCTGTCGCTAACGTCAAATAATTGCGCTATTAACGCAACTACCTTCCTCACGACTGAAAGTGCTTTACAACCCGAAGGCCTTCTTCACACACGCGGCATGGCTGCATCAGGCTTGCGCCCATTGTGCAATATTCCCCACTGCTGCCTCCCGTAGGAGTCTGGACCGTGTCTCAGTTCCAGTGTGGCTGATCATCCTCTCAGACCAGCTAGAGATCGTCGCCTTGGTGAGCCATTACCTCACCAACTAGCTAATCTCACTTAGGCTTATCCAATCGCAGAAGGCCCGAAGGTCCCCTCTTTTCCCCCGTAGGGCGTATGCGGTATTAGCTATCGTTTCCAATAGTTATCCCCCTCGACTGGGCAAATTCCTAAGCATTACTCACCCGTCCGCCGCTCGACGTCCAATAAATCATCCGAAGAATCTTTATTGCCGTTTCCGCTCGACTTGCATGTGTTAGGCCTGCCGCCAGCGTTCAATCTGAGCCATGATCAAACTCTTCAATTTAAAGTTTTGATTTTGTTTCTCTATTAAGAGAAACGGGACTCAACGAATACTGACTTCAAAACTGCTCTTACTCGAAAGTAAGAAGTAATTTTAAAGCTATTACCATTCCAACAGAATGATAATGAATTGACTGTGCTCGATAGCCATTTCTAATAAAAGAAGTGCTATCAAATTGGTCACTCAGTTCATTGAAACCGTTGTTGATTTCGTGCCCGAAAGCAGAGAATCATCTTCGATTGTCATCAACGAGTGCCCACACAGATTGATAGGTTTAAATTGTTAAAGAGCAACTTCAATAAGTAGTAAAACTTTACTTTTAAGCCTTTCAGCTTTCTCATCGAAGTGGGCGGCCATTTTAGCGAGATAACGTAATGTGTCAAACACTTTTTTAAATTATTATCTCAAGACCGAATTTTCTTCCCTTCTCTGAATCCCTTATTTGATAAGGTCTCGTCGTTGGGAGATGCGCATTATAGGGAGATTTCTTTTTGGTGCAACATCTTTTTTTAAATAATTACGATTTTTCTTTTTTCCGGCTAATTTTTCTTCTCTTTGCACAAAAAAAGGCCTAAAAAGGCCTTTTTCGATCAGATATCTTGCCTATCATTATATAAATGAATAAGCATCAGAGAACATACGTTCCACTAAAGCATTTTTTTCCTTAGTAAATTGCTCTCTGGCTGCGCCGGCCATCTCAAACCTGCCCGCAATGTAAATGTCATAATCTTCTAAACTGTCAAAATCATGTTTGATTGCGGATAGAACATTACCTGTCTTCCCTTGCCAGTTTCGGCCAACTTGTTCAACAACAGGAACAAAAGTAATATTGCTGTGTTGTGCGGCTATTTCCATTAACTCTTTATAAGCGTAGAGCTGACAATCCGTTCGAGCCCCCCAATATAAGTAGATATCTCGGTTTATATTCTGGCTTAAGCAGTGATCAAGCATCGAGCGGACATAACTAAAGCCGGTTCCGCCAGCGATCAGTAACAATGGTCTATTTGACTCTTGTAACCATGCATCACCATGAGGAGCATCAATCTCTATAGTACTGTCTTGCTGCATAACTTGACGCATCTTCTCAACCACTTCCTGAGAATACGGGTTTTCATCAGCACTACCGATATGTAACTCTAATTCACCTTGATGGCGGCAAGGACTGCTTGCGATGGAAAATGGTCTTTTATCCTTCTCCCCCATAACAACCATCAAATACTGCCCCGCTTTAAAGTCTACGGATTGAATAGGTTGCAGCACTATTTGACATGTATTAGAGGCCAATGGCTCTATAGACTTTACTTTACAATTAACTATCATTATTTCCTCTTACTCTTCAAAGGTAAGTTTTATATTGGACTTAACATAAGCTAAGCAAGGAAACATCCAACCATCTGCTTGTTCTTTTTCTGTCAGCATTGGTTGCAATTGGTACTCTATGTTTCCTTCCAGTAACCGGCACATGCAACTAGAGCATGCTCCAATATGACAACGATGTGGAAACTTGATATTGCTGTTGAGTGCAGCTTCCAACAAGGTTGTCTCTTCTGACACCTCAAACTCTATATTTTGTGGATATAAAGTTACGATATGGTTCATAAAATATTTAACTCATCCCAAATAGCATCTATTTTCGCGACAAGTTGAGGATCTTTTTTAATCGGCCTTCCCCACTCTCGCTGAGTTTCGCCTTGCCACTTATTAGTTGCATCCAGCCCCATTTTTGATCCCAGCCCCGCGACTGGAGAGGCAAAATCCAAAGAATCAATAGGTGTATTATCAATCATAACGGTATCTCGAGCGGGATCCATTCGAGTTGTTATTGCCCAAATCACATCGTTCCAGTCTCGTGCGTTGACATCATCATCACAGACAATCACAAATTTAGTGTACATAAATTGCCTTAAAAATGACCACACTCCCATCATCACTCTCTTAGCATGTCCTGGGTACTGTTTCTTCATTGTCACTACGGCCATACGATACGAACACCCTTCCGGCGGCAAATAGAAATCAACAATTTCTGGAAACTGCTTTTGTAGTATAGGCACAAAGACTTCGTTAAGAGCAACACCTAGCACTGCTGGCTCATCTGGTGGTCGGCCTGTATATGTGCTGTGGTAAATAGGCTTATTACGCATGGTTACATGAGTTACTGTAAAGACTCGATGTTGCTCCACTTCGTTATAATAACCAGTATGATCCCCATAAGGCCCTTCATCGGCGAACTCTTCGGGATCGATATAACCTTCTAAAACAATCTCTGCCCCGGCAGGAATCTCTAGATCATTGCTTATCGATTTAACCACTTCGGTCTTACTGCCTCGCAGTAATCCAGCAAAAGCGTACTCAGACAAAGTATCAGGAACAGGCGTAACCGCACCGAGAATAGTTGCGGGATCAGCACCAAATGCAATCGTGACAGGAAAGCGCTCTCCTGGATTAGATTCCATCCAATCTTGAAGATCTAACGCTCCACCTCTATGCGCAAGCCATCGCATGATAATTTTGTTTTTACTTAGTTTTTGTTGTCTATAAATACCTAAGTTTTGACGTTTTTTATTTGGACCTTTTGTTATCGTCAAACCCCAAGTTAATAATGGAGCAACATCTTCAGCCCAACAGCTCATTACTGGTATCTTATCTAAATCTACCTCATCACCTTGCCAAATAATCTCTTGGCATGGCGCTTTACGAAGTCGCTTAGTGGGCATATTTAATACTTGTTTAAATACCGGTATTTTATCTATGGCGTCTTTAAGTCCTTTCGGTGGCTCTGGTTCTTTTAAGTAGGCCAACCACTTACCGACTTCTCTTAGCTCAGAGACATCTTCTCTCCCCATCCCCATAGCCACTCGCTGTGCAGTACCAAATAGGTTCGTCAGCACAGGTATGTCATAACCAATCGGGTTTTCAAATAACAGAGCAGGACCACCTGCTCTTAGTGTTCGGTCACTAATTTCTGTCATTTCATAGTGAGGATCGATAGGGTGAGTAATTCGTTTAAGCTGCCCCTGTTTTTCTAAGTAGGCAATAAACTCACGTAAGTCCTTAAAATTCATAGGGCTAAATATCACTAAATAAAAAAACAATATTATAACAAATGGCGTATATACCCAAGCAACTTAGCGGTTCGACCTTGGCTTAGGGTAAGGGGTATTGGTTAACGGTTCGAAACGATATCACTCTGATAACACTTTTTTAATTGCACGGCTATTTACCGAAGGGGTTGATATGAGTAACTCCTTCAACCACTTATCATAACCCTGCTTGGACAACTCACTTGCAGTGAAATAGGCTTTATCATTTTCTTTTACAGACAAACTTGCGACTAAAAAATCTTCTATCACTTCAACTTTCGGTCTTTTAGCGGCAAAATATTTTATCACTTCTTCATTTAAAGAAGGATTAGCAGCGGAACCTATGATCATCTTTATAGAAAACTCATCTGCTACTTCCATCAAACGAAACAACTCTTGCTTACTACTCTTATCCGTCTTCATTTTCCATAGCATGCTATAGAGCTTCGGCTGATTACTTAACTGGGCAAGTTTGACCATGACTGCATTGGAGGGAAGCCAAAAAATTATCTTGTTATCTGTTTGGAGCACTTGTTCGACAAGAAATAAAATAGCCGGAGGGGATAATCCATCCATCTCTGCGATCAAAAATTGCTCTCTAAGTTTATTTTCCGTCAAGCTACCTTCATTGAGCCATTTTTCTAAACTTAATTCTTGCCGCTCAACCGCCAAAATGAATTGGGTTACTTTTTGATCATACTGCCATTTTTTGACAATACGATTAGCTATCGAAGGATAAGAAAATGCAGGCGTCACAAACTCGTAGCCATCACCAAAATGGCGAAGATAAAATGCAGGTGCTATCAATGAGAGGCTCTGTACGTACTCTGCAACCTCTGCGGTAAGCAGCATCTCCTCTGTTTCAATATGCTCTAACAATAAAAAACGTACCGCTTCTTGCTCATTTGTAGGCAACTGACTTAATGCCTGAGCCATAGCATCAACATCGCCAATACGTGCAAAGCGCACTATGTCTGCTGTATTTTGCTGAACATTGTCACTTTCTAGCCATAACTGACGAGTGCTAGGGGTAATCTCTTGTGCAAAAGCGGTTTGAAATAACCAAGGTAGAATCAGTAGAAAGGTCCACAACATTCCATGTCGCATAGTGACTCTCCAAATAAGATTAATAAAAATTAGAGCAAAAAAAACACCACCCATAAAGTATGGCTGGTGTTCTTATATTCAGCTAGCTTAAATGCTACTGTCTTCGCATTGCATCAAAAAACTCGTTGTTGGTTTTAGTCATCGCAAGCTTGTCGATCAAAAACTCCATCGCATCGGTTTCACTCATAGGGTGAACGATTTTACGAAGTATCCACATTTTCTGTAGTTCGTCAGCCTTAGTTAGAAGCTCTTCACGACGAGTACCACTGCGATTAAAGTCAATGGCAGGGAATACACGTTTTTCAGCGATTTTACGGTTAAGGTGCAGTTCCATATTACCTGTACCTTTAAACTCTTCGTAGATAACTTCATCCATTTTAGAGCCTGTATCAACCAATGCAGTTGCAATGATAGTTAAACTACCACCTTCTTCAACATTACGTGCGGCACCAAAGAATCGTTTTGGACGATGTAAAGCATTCGCATCTACACCACCTGTCAGAACTTTACCTGACGAAGGAACCACGGTGTTATAAGCACGAGCTAGACGAGTGATTGAGTCCAATAAAATAATTACATTTTTCTTGTGCTCGACTAGACGTTTCGCTTTTTCAATCACCATCTCAGCAACTTGAACGTGACGAGAGGCTGGCTCATCAAAAGTAGACGCGATAACTTCACCTTTAACTAGGCGCTGCATTTCGGTTACTTCTTCTGGACGCTCATCGATCAAAAGCACCATTAACTCACACTCAGGGTGATTATAAGCAATGCTCTGCGCAATATTTTGCAGCAACATTGTTTTACCGGCTTTTGGTGGGGCAACAATCAAGCCACGTTGTCCTTTACCAATCGGAGATGCCAAATCTAAAACACGTGCCGTGATGTCTTCTGTTGAGCCGTTACCACGCTCCATCACCATGCGCTCATTAGCATGTAATGGTGTTAAGTTTTCAAACAGTATTTTATTGCGGGCATTATCTGGCTTATCGTCATTAACCGTATTTACTTTTAAAAGTGCAAAGTAACGTTCACCATCTTTCGGTGGTCGAATTTTACCGGAAATAGAATCGCCGGTTCTTAGGTTAAAACGACGAATTTGGCTAGGTGATACGTAAATATCATCAGGACCAGCAAGATAAGAACTATCCGCACTTCGTAGGAAACCAAAGCCATCTTGTAAGATTTCAAGAACGCCATCCCCAAAAATATCTTCACCGCTTTTTGCGTGAGCTTTTAGGATAGAGAAAATAATGTCTTGCTTACGCAGACGTGCAAGGTTTTCCAGACCTAGGCTTTCGCCAAGTTTCACAAGCTCAGAAACAGGCCTGTTCTTCAGTTCAGTCAGATTCATAGTAGTAGATACTTTAGTAGTCAAAATAGGATCTGTATGTGTTAGTTAAGATATTTTCGGTCTCAGGATCGACCAAGAAATGAACATTTGTTTATTTATCGTGCGATAAACTATCACTAAAAAGTAGTCTAGTCTAGTTTTACAAAAAACAAAACCGCGCATTTGTTAAGGTGCGCGGTTTCTCGCTCATCGAGTGCAAACTGTATTATAAGTTTGCGTCCAAAAACTCTTTTAATTGAGTTTTTGATAATGCACCAACTTTCGTTGCTGCAACACTTCCATCTTTAAAAAGAAGTAGTGTTGGGATTCCACGAATACCAAATTTAGGTGGAGTTCCTGCATTTTGGTCAATATTTAATTTACCAATGGTGAGCTTACCTTCGTATTCTTCTGCAATTTCATCTAGAATTGGGGCAATCATCTTACAAGGACCACACCATTCAGCCCAAAAATCAACAAGAACCGGGCCTGCAGCTTTGATTACATCACTATCAAATGCTTCATCAGAAAGCTGCAAAATCTTATCACTCATCTTCCACTCCAATGTGTTTATATGCTACTGGTTGGATGATAACCAGAAAATAGATACTCTATTGGAATGTATTTGCTTCCGTATTGCAACCCTAAACTGATATTCTATAACAATGAAAAAGACGCACATCACAGAGCAAAAGTTCGCCGACTTCGATTTACACTCGCAAGTCATTGAAGGATTGGACAAAAAAGGGTTCGAATTTTGTACCCCTATCCAAGCCTTGGCGTTGCCGGTACTGCTCACCGGCCAAGACATTGCAGGCCAGGCCCAAACTGGGACTGGTAAAACCTTAGCGTTTCTTACTGCTATTTTTAATCACTTACTGAAAACACCTGCTGTTGAAGGCAAAAAAGTTTCATCGCCACGAGCAATAATCATGGCGCCTACGCGTGAACTGGCTATTCAGATTTATAACGACGCTGAATCACTGGTTGAATCAACTGGCATCAAAGCTGGCTTAGCGTACGGTGGCGAAAGTTATGACAAGCAACGAGCTAAACTAGAGTCTGGCGTTGATATTTTGATCGGAACAACCGGTCGTATTATCGATTTCTATAAACAAAAAGTTTTCGACCTTAATCATATTCAAGCGGTAGTACTAGACGAAGCTGACCGTATGTTTGATTTAGGCTTTATTAAAGATATCCGCTTTTTGTTCCGTCGCATGCCGGAACCTCAAGATAGACTGAATATGCTATTCTCAGCCACCCTCTCTTATCGAGTACAAGAGTTGGCGTTTGAGCACATGCATAACCCAGAACATGTGGTAGTTGAACCAGAGCAGAAAACCGGCCACAGAATTCAGGAAGAGCTATTTTATCCTTCCAATGAACATAAAATGTCTCTACTGCAAACTCTAATTGAGCAGGATTGGCCAGATCGCGCCATTATTTTCGCGAATACCAAATACAAGTGCGACTCTATCTGGGGACACTTAGCTGCTGATGGTCACCGTGTAGGTCTATTGACTGGGGATGTACCGCAGAAGAAACGTGAAAAAATTCTTGAGCAGTTCACTAATGGCGATGTAGATATACTTGTTGCAACGGATGTCGCAGCTCGCGGACTTCATATTCCTCAAGTGACGCATGTATTCAACTATGATCTCCCTGACGATTGTGAAGACTATGTTCACCGTATAGGTCGTACAGGTCGTGCGGGCGCAAGTGGTCACTCTATCAGCTTTGCTTGTGAAGAGTATGCTATCAATCTAACTGCAATTGAAGAGTATATTGAACATACTATTTCTGTATCTGATTATGATGCTGACGCACTGATTGACGATTTACCTGCTCCTTTACGAAGCAGAAACCGTAACCCAAATATGCGCAGAACGAATACTGGCGGAGCACGAAACGGCAACCGCAATAAACGCAATTATCGTTCAAGACCACCTCGCAACTAAGGGAATACAACGCAAATATGAATCAAGCAGTGTCATCTCCGCTTTATGCAGCTATTGATCTTGGGTCAAATAGCTTTCACATGCTCGTCGTGCGTCATATCGATGGCAGTGTCCAAACTATGGCTAAGATTAAACGAAAAGTACGTTTGGCAGCCGGTTTGGACGAAAACAATGCATTAAGTATTGAAGCCATGCAGCGAGGATGGGACTGTTTAAGTTTATTTGCGGAAAGGTTGCAAGACATACCAAAAGAAAACATCCGTATTGTAGGTACCGCGACCTTACGTACCGCAACCAATGTGGATGTTTTTTTATCAAAAGCGAATAGCATTCTAGGTTACCCGATCGAAGTTATAAGCGGTGAAGAAGAAGCCGCGACTATATATCGAGGTGTGACTCACACATCAGGGGGAACGGGACGCAGGCTGGTGGTTGACATTGGTGGTGCTAGTACCGAAATCATCATCGGTAAAGGGTTCGAAACGAAAGCCCTCACAAGCTTAAAAATGGGCTGTGTCACTTGGCTCGAAAAGCACTTCAAAGATCGTCAACTAACCAATAGCAACTTTAGCAACGCTATAGATGCAGCAAAAAGCACCTTACAGCCTATTTTGCAACAATATCAATCTATCGGTTGGGATGTTTGTGTTGGTGCCAGTGGCACTGTACAAGCATTGCAAGAGATCATGTTGGCTCAAGGTATGGATGAAGTAATTACTTTGTCTAAGCTAAAACGATTGCAAAAACAGGCGATGAGTTCTGTTCACTTAGAAGAGTTGGAAATTGAAGGGTTAACCCTTGAAAGAGCACTCGTTTTTCCTAGTGGGCTATCTATTCTTATTGCTGTCTTTGAACTATTGGAAATCGACTGCATGACTCTGGCAGGTGGAGCATTACGAGAAGGTCTCGCCTACGAAATGATCGAGCCGATGCGTCAAAATGATATTAGAGCGAGAACCATCAACAGTGTTCAAACTCGGTATCAAATAGATAAAGAGTATGCTCATCAAGTTTCCGTTGTCGCCAACACACTATTAAAGCAGTGTGGGCCAAATTGGCTTCCTGAGTCTCACGCTAAAATGTTGCTGGATACCATAGCCCAACTGCATGAAATTGGTCTATCTATAGACTTTAAAAAAGGTGGTGAACATAGCGCCTATCTTTTACAACACCTTGATCTACCTGGTTATACAAGAGCTCAAAAGTGCTACCTGTCAGAAACCGCCAGACGATATAAAGATCAACTCACCACAATGCCTACCCAACATGCTCTGTCAGATACCAGTAGTAAGCGCATACTTCGCCTATTGCGGATATCAATAATACTCACGCATCGTCGTAATTTTGATCTTATCCCTCTCTATCATTTACATGCTGAGGAAGATAACTTGCAATTAAGTATCAGCAAAAAGTGGTTGGATGAAAATCCACTAACCAATGCAGAGTTAGAAATAGAATCTAATCGTCAGTCTGATTTAAATTGGCCGTTAACTGTCATAGCCACTGAATAGATAAGATGGACTAACAAAATATAGATGACATAAAAATAGGGCGAAAATCGCCCTATTTTTGTTTGCATCGAAAGCGCGCTATAAAAGCGTTTAGCTCGCTTCTACACCCGAAATAGTTAGTTTAGGATTAATACTTGTTAACTTTTTAATTAAGTAATTCAGTAATACACCATACATTGGTACAAACAAACCTAAACTAATAACCAGCTTGAAACCGTAATCAACCAACGCAATTTCTTGCCAGTGTTCGGCCATAAATGCGTCAGGACTGTTATAAAAAGCAATCGCAAAGAATGCTAACGTATCTAATGCGTTGCCAAACAAGGTAGAACAAGTTGGTGCAATCCACCACTGCTTCATTTGACGTAGTCGATTAAACACATAAATATCTAATATCTGTCCAAGTAAGTAGGCCATAAAACTGGCTATCGCAATTCGAGCGACAAACAAGTTGAACTCACTTAACTGAGCTAACCCTTGGAATTGTCCTTCAAAAAAGACAACCGACAAGAAATAAGAAACCAATAGCGCAGGCAACATAACAAAGAAAATAATATTTCTTGCTAGTTTGGCACCAAAAATACGAACCGTTAGATCAGTCGCTAGAAAAATAAATGGGAAGGTGAATGCCCCCCAAGTGGTATGTAGCCCGAAAACGGTAAAGGGTATTTGCACTAAATAATTACTAGAACTAATAATCACCAAGTGAAACAGAACAAGAATTGAAAGGGCTTTGCGCAATTGCGCAGGGGTAAAGTTACTCATGCTAAACCTTTTTGTTGATGGGGTGGAGGGAACCCAATTGTTGAAGTGCCAATCACTTCAAACCCGTAATATAAATCGCTCAACTGAGCGGGCGGCGATTATACCTTAATCATATCACGGTGCAATAGCGCAATAATAAGCAAACGTTTTAGTATGAAAATAAGCTAAATATTCCCAATAACATCACTATTAGTCGAATCGTTAAATACCCGCGCTAAAGAGTTTGGCAAGATAGTTCAACTCTTCTTTACTTTCATTAATTGACACCGCTTCTAGCCATATTGACTCTGTGTAATGCTCCGCTCTGAGAAAAAAACGACAGCCTTCAAAGTCAATCAACCAAGAGTGTAAATCAGCATCAAACTGCTTCTCTACGATAGTGGCAGAAAGAGTTCTAACTAACTCATTACCTATTACAGGAAAACTATCAACATCAAATGATGGGCCACTAAGTATTAGTTTGCCATCCGCAATATGCTCTTTAAGTTGCCAAACAACAGAGTTAGCCATGAGTTAAGTGCTCCTGAATAAGGTCGAGAAAATCATCAGCGTATTTATCCAGTTTTACCTGCCCGACGCCATTAACAGCCAGCATTTCACCATAAGATGTTGGTAGAATCTCCGCCATATCAATAAGTGTGGCATCACTGAACACAACGTAAGGAGGGATTCCAGCTTCGTCGGCAATGCTCTTACGCAGTTTTCTCAATTTAGCGAACAGCTTTTTATCATAATGCTTATTCGCCAACTTATCTGACTTAGCATTTCTAACCGAAGTATCCAAGCGAGGAACCGCTAGTTCTAATTCTCTATCCCCTCTGAGCAGTGGACGAGCCTCTTCTGTAAGCTGAAGCGTTGAATTTCGAGTGATGTTTTGGCTCAAAAGCCCTTTGTGTATCAACTGACGGATAATACTAATCCAATAGTCATGACTATGTTCTCGTCCAATGCCATAGGTAGAAATCTTATCGTGACCATTTTCTCTCACTCTAATATTCTGCATACCTCGCAATACTTCAACCACATAACCCATGCCAAATCCTTGCTTTACTCGGTAGACACAGGACAACGCTTTTTGCGCCGCTTCTGTGGCGTCAAAATGTTTAGGAGGGTCAAGGCAAATATCACAGTTTCCGCATGGCTCATGACGATATTCGCCAAAGTAATTAAGAAGCACCTGTCTGCGGCACGTTTGCGCCTCTGCAAACGCCCCCATCGCATTGAGTTTATGACTCTCTACCTGTTTTTGCGCGCCATCTGGCTTTTCATCTAATATACGGCGCAACCATGACATATCCGCAGGGTCATATAACATCATCGCTTCTGCTGGTAAACCATCTCGACCCGCTCGGCCAGTTTCTTGGTAGTAGGATTCAATATTTCTAGGTATATCAAAATGCACCACAAAACGAACATTAGGCTTGTTAATACCCATTCCAAATGCAACAGTGGCCACGACAATTTGTATATCATCTTTTTGAAAGGCATCTTGAACATAAGCTCTTTCATCTGCATCCATACCTGCATGATAACCTGCCGCCCTAATATGGTTATTGCACAGTTTCTCGGTCAACATTTCCACTTTCTTGCGGCTGCCACAGTATATAATGCCGCACTGCCCTTTTTGATTAGCAAGAAAACGAATAACCTGAGAAACAGGCTTATGTTTTTCGACCAAGTTGTAACGGATATTCGGTCTATCAAAGCTACCTAGATATTGGCAAGGATTCTCTAGGCTTAAACGAGATAGTATATCTTCACGCGTCGCTTCATCTGCCGTTGCAGTAAGAGCCATAAAGGGGACGTATGGGAAATGCTGTTTTAATTGCCCCAGAGCAGCGTACTCTGGTCTAAAGTCGTGGCCCCACTGAGAAATACAGTGTGCTTCGTCAACCGCGATCATTGATAAGTTAAGGTGCGAGAGACGCTGAAGAAACTCTTGAGTTAACACTCGTTCAGGAGAAACATACACTAGCTTAAGAACGCCGCTATTCATTCTGTTATAAATAGCAATCAATTCATCTCTGGGTAAAGAGGAGTTGATACACTCAGCTGCGACACCGTCTGCTTTTAATTGATCGACCTGATCTTTCATTAAAGAGATCAGCGGAGAGATAACCAGTGTTAAACCATCTTTTACTAACGCCGGAATTTGATAGCAAAGTGATTTACCACCGCCCGTAGGCATAATAACCAAACTGTCTTGGTTTGATAAAGCTGACTCAATTACTTCTTGTTGGCCGCTCCGGTACTCTTGGTAACCGAATACCTCATTGAGTACACGTTCAGCATCATTAGATTGCAAAGGTTCAGCCAAAAGTGTCGAAGTCATGAGGTTCCTAACATTTAGTCATTGAAACATCTTCATTATGAAGATAAGGCGCACATTGTAGTTTGCTTTGTAACTGAATAAAACATCAAATTATTAGGAGAAATTGAGATCTCACTCTTATACTTAGCATCTTGCTTCTCTTTATCACGTCTAATCAGGTCTTTACGTCAATGACAACAGAACAACAAACACGATCTCGCCAGGGGGTATTGCTGGCAATAGCTGCATACACCATGTGGGGGTTTGCGCCTATTTACTTCAAAGCGCTTGGTGAAGTAACACCTTTAGAAATACTTAGCCATCGAGTGATTTGGTCTTTCGGTTTTCTGGCTCTGCTCATTCACGTTAGTCGCCGCTGGCGTGTAGTACAAAGCGTTTTACGTAATAAAAAAACTTTACTGGTTCTTATCTCTACAGCGATTTTAGTTGGCGTCAACTGGTTAGTCTTCATATGGGCCGTCAATTCCGACCACATGCTAGATGCCAGCTTAGGCTATTACATTAACCCATTATTCAATGTTCTACTGGGGATGTTATTTTTGGGCGAACGGTTAAGAAAGTTACAGTGGCTGGCCGTAGTACTGGCTCTAGTTGGTGTAGCTATTCAAGTTATCGCTTTTGGAAGCATACCCGTCATTGCTCTGATACTCGCGACCAGTTTCGGCTTATACGGCTTATTACGAAAAAAAATCAACTTAGATGCACAGACAGGACTTTTTATTGAGACGCTGATCATGTTACCTATCGCAGCATTCTACTTACTGTTTATTACAACTAGTCCTACTGCAGATCTCAGCCAAAACCCAATGTCACTTAACATTCTATTAATTGCGGCAGGTTTAGTCACAACCTTACCTCTACTGTGTTTCAATGGTGCTGCCACACGAATGATGCTTTCTACATTGGGATTCTTCCAATACATTGGCCCAAGTTTGATGTTTCTACTGGCAGTTTTGGTCTATAACGAACCTTTTAGCTCAGATAAAGCCACCACATTTACGTTTATTTGGAGCGCGCTTGTTTTATTTAGTTTTGACGGTATTCGTCACGCAAAAAACAGACGAAAACAGTAACGCAGCATAAAAAGTCAACATTTGTCACCTTCTATGCAGATGCTAGGTTACGATTTACCTGCATCTGTTTGTAAGAGATCTCTCACATGACCGTAAGAGTTCCCTACTTCTCGTTATCAGACTTAGATTAGATCCATTTGAATTGACCTTATTTATCAACAACTAACGTTAATCCAACTTATTAGACAAGTATTGATATTGCCATTCAGCTATTGCTGTTAGTCCTATATTCGCTAATATTTAACTTGTCGGAAGGATGCTGACACGGAATAGAGAGACCTAAGGATAGGTAATCTTCAGGATGAAGATTTGGTTATTTAGGATGAATAACCAGCAAGGAAAGCAAAATGGACATTGAATGGACGCAATAGTGACTAGGATGGTTACTACTAAGGAAAGACAATGGACACCTCTGGATGAGGCAAGGACTGAACATCAGGATGATGTAAAGGACACCGCTCAAGGAACAAGTGAAGCACGCTAACGAGGATTGTTGGCTGATCAGGATAAGATCAAGGACACCGCTAGGAAGGCGATGAAAAGGAATGCGCTGAAGGATAACAGCACACTATCAAGGATTTGATGCATGGAGCACATTTAGTAGCCGGATTGCTGCGAGTAAGACTATAACCCCGATACGCAAGTATCGGGGTTTTTCTTTTTCATATGTTGTATTGAGTTAGCGCATTATAGTACTTGCAACTTTGCGTATTGCGTCACTAACCATTTAATACCTTCACCATTGAAAGCGACTTGTACACGACTCTGAGGACCACTACCTTCAAAGTTAATAATGGTTCCTTCACCAAACTTAGGGTGTTGCACTCTCTGTCCCAGATTAAAGCCGGTTTCATTAAAGCTCTCTTTCACCGCCGTTTGGCTAAAACGCCCAGAAGAGGTGGATCGACTCACTTGAGCTTTCATTCTTACTTCTTCTAAGCAAGACTCGGGTAACTCACGAATAAATCGTGACGGCTTATGATATTTATCTTGGCCATATAAACGACGCATTTCCGCATAGGTAATGTAGAGTTTAACCTTCGCTCGTGTCATGCCGACATAACATAAGCGACGTTCCTCTTCTAAACGACCCGCTTCCTCCGCGGACATCTGGCTAGGAAACATCCCTTCCTCGACACCAACCATAAATACCATCGGAAACTCTAACCCTTTGGCACTGTGTAGCGTCATGAGTTGAACCGCATCATCAAACTCATCAGCTTGCCCTTCTCCCGCTTCTAATGCTGCATGAGAAAGGAAAGCAGATAACATTGTCATTTCATCGGCTTCTTCAGGCCGCTCAAACTGTCGACATGCGGTGACTAATTCTTCCAGGTTTTCAATACGTGCCTTAGACTTCTCGCCTTTTTCTTGCTGATACATGGCAAATAAACCCGAAGATTTAATGACATGGTCCGCTTGCTCATGTAACGGCATTTCAGCGGAATCATCTTCTAACGCCACGATCAACTCAATGAAGCGACCTAAGGCGCTAGCAGCACGTCCAGCAAGCACTTTTTGCTCCAGTAAAGCGCTGCTCGCTTCCCATAACGTCTCGCCTCTGTCTCTTGCAGCAGCACGAATCGTTTCTAACGTCTTATCACCTAAACCACGGGTGGGTGTATTCACGACCCTTTCAAACGCTGCATCATCACGCCGATTTGCCATCAGTCGAAGGTAACTAAGCGCATCTCTGATCTCCTGACGTTCGAAGAATCGCATACCACCATATATTCGGTATGGTAAACCAGCCTGAATCAATGCTTCTTCCAAAACTCGCGACTGAGCATTGTTTCTATATAACATTGCACATTCGGATAGTGAGCCATCACTCTCTTGCCAAGCCTTTATTTTACTAACGGTAAATCTAGCTTCATCCAATTCATTGTATGCTGAGTAGACTGATATTTTCTCACCGTCATTGCCGTCGGTCCAAAGCTCCTTGCCCATACGCTCAGTATTATTAATAATTAGTTCGTTGGCAGCTTTCAAGATGGTTTTTGTTGAACGATAATTTTGTTCAAGACGAATGGTAGATACAGATAAAAACTCTTCTGTAAATTTATGAATGTTTTCTACTTTTGCGCCACGCCAACCATAAATCGACTGATCATCATCCCCTACAATCATCACTCGACAGTCCTTGCCTGCCATCATTCTCAACCAAGCATATTGGATATTGTTGGTGTCTTGAAACTCATCAACCAATATATGCTTAAAACGAGCCTGATAGTGTTGTCGGATAAACTTGTTTTCCCTAAGCAACTCAGTTGTTCTAAGCAAAATTTCAGCAAAATCGACCAACCCAGCTCGGTCACAGGCATCTTGATATGCTCTATACACTTGCAACCAAGTTTGAGTAACGGGGTCATGATAACTATCAATGTGTTGCGGTCTCAGCCCTTCATCTTTTTTACCATTAATCCACCAACACGCTTGCTTAGCTGGCCACTGCTTTTCATCCAAGTTCTGTGCTTTAATGATTCGACGTAGCATTCTCTGCTGATCATCAGAATCTATAATTTGGAAATCTTGCGGTAATTTGGCGTCGAGATAATGGGCCCGTAAAATACGATGGCAAATACCATGAAAGGTCCCGTTCCACATACCAGATGCACTGCCCATCATTAATTCTTCTATTCGCCCACGCATCTCAGCGGCCGCTTTATTAGTAAAAGTAACCGACATAATCGAAAATGGAGAAGCGTTCTCGATGGCGATAAGCCACGCTATTCTGTGTACCAATACACGAGTTTTACCACTACCAGCACCGGCAAGCACCAGCATATTATCCAGAGGAGCAGCAACAGCCTCACGCTGTTTATCATTTAGGCCATCGAGCAATAGAGATGCGTCCATTATATTTCCTGACGGTTATTTACTGTTTATTTATACATGATTGGCTGATTATACATCAATCTGTGGTGTAATGAGGAAGACATACATAATATTTTTAAAATTATTTAACTCATATAAAACAAATAGATAGAGTAGAAATGGTAATGATAGTGATTATTTTTTATCAATCAGTGAAAGTTTTTTATTAGAAAATTGCTCCTATACTGTAAGCAAGTTGATAGATGCTCAACAAAAATAAATATCAACTTAGCTCATTTAACTTAAGGATCTAGTTTAGAGGAATATTATTATGAAAAAATCAAACTTTGCAGTAACAGCAGCTGTTTCAAGCCTTCTAGCCATTGGTGCCACAGCACTGACTACAACACAAGCAATCGCAGCAGATAAAGAGAAATGCTACGGTGTGGCAAAAGCTGGTAAAAATGACTGTGCAACGAAAACAAGTTCTTGTGCAGGTACTTCTAAAGAAGACAACCAAACCGACGCATTTATAGTGGTTCCAAAAGGTCTTTGTGATCGTTTGGCTGGTGGTAGCACTTCATCTAGCTAATTTTTACCAGCCAGTCACACCCTCCCCTACTGGTGGCTGGCTTTTTTTGTCTTTTTTGTTTTTTACTTGAGGCATAGCTATGAAAAGTGATTTCCACCCCCAAGTTGGCGTCGGCTTACGAACTCCCCATTTAGATTTTTTTAAGCAGAATAAACCCAATCTAACTTGGCTTGAAATACATAGCGAAAACTATTTCCAACCGAACTCTCTGCTACGAAACGATTTGCGTCAGCTTCGTGAGTTTTATGAGATAAGCTGCCATGGTGTAGGATTATCATTGGGATCAGTTAGCCCAGTAAGCGAATCACATTTAGCTAAATTGAAAGCCTTGGTGGATGATATTGAACCCATCTTAGTTTCAGATCATTTGAGTTGGAGCGAGAATGGTGGCCATTATTTTAACGACTTACTCCCTCTTCCTTATACCGAAGAGGCGCTTAGAGTATTTTGTCGTAATGTACTCGAAGTACAAGACTATTTGCGCCAACCTATTTTAATTGAAAATCCATCCAGCTATGTTCGGTTTGACCATTCAACTATCGACGAATGGGTATTTCTGTCCGAGGTACAAAAACGAACAGGCTGTTATATCTTACTCGACTTCAATAACATCCATGTTTCTTCTTTTAATCACGGTTTCAGTTGCAGTGAATATCTAGCGGGTATAGACCCTCAAGTCGTTAAGGAAATTCACCTAGCAGGCTTTACGAAAAAAGTGACCGACAAAGGGGAAGTTTGGATCGATACTCACAGTAAACCTGTCAGTGATGAAGTATGGCAGCTCTTCTCTCAGTGGACGACTGCAAATGGCAGTAGGAAAACACTGATTGAATGGGATTTGGATATACCTGAGCCAGAGGTCTTACTATCAGAGGCAGAGAAAGCTAGCACGTTACTTAATGGTATCGCTCATTCTAGCCAGCCTCCTTTTGAGGTTGCATCATGACAATCTCATTATCTCAGCTACAATCACAGTTTTCGGATGCTCTCCATTATCAAGCGAAAGGAGAGCAGTGTCATATCGTATCGGATCATTTCTCAGCGGATGAACGGATGCAGATATACCGTAATAATTTCGTAATGAGCTTAACCGATGTATTAATGGCTGGATACCCAATGACTGCCGCGCTTGTAGGTGAAGAGTGTTTTAATGGGCTAGCCCGTCTTCATATACTTAAGCACGCTCCTAAAGAGGCTGATGTTAGCTTATATGGCGTCGATTTTTTTAAAACCATTTCTGATACATCAGCCGTTATTGACGCAGTACCTTACCTTGCAGATATAGCACTTTTCGAATGGAAGAAAGATTATTCTAGCCAGATATTTGGCCAACAAATTGACGAATGCCATTTCTCTTCATTTGACCAACTCACTTCTTTATCGCAAGTTCAGCAGCAAAGTATTCTGCTTGTAGCAAACCCTTCTTTACAGTTGTTTGAGAGCAAATTTGCCATCACAGCGATAGAACAAGCAATAATAACTAGTAACTTCGATGAGCTTGATATTCATCAGCCTCAACAAGGAATTGTCGTCACATCGAATAACGGTGAAGTTAAGTCATACACACTCTCTATAAATGAATATCGCTTATTGCAAGCGCTAGTCAAAGGCCAGAGTTTACAGCAGATTTCAGCGGATCTACTTGAACATCTTAACGCGCTACTTACTCTTGATATATTTCTTGGATTTAACATCAACTCAGATGAGGAGAAAAACAATGTTTAATCGCTTTATTCCCATTGTCACTACCTATGATAGTGCAGTGATTCGCCTGCAAGCTGTTGTCGTTCCTCTGTTGTTGTTGTTTTGTCGATTATGGGTTGCTTATGTTTTCTTTAATTCGGGGCTTACCAAAATTGCATCTTGGGACAGTACCTTGTACCTATTCGAGTTTGAGTATCAAGTACCTGTTATTCCATGGCAATTGGCCGCTTACACAGGAACAATAGCGGAACTCGTGTTACCTATTTTTGTCGCGTTAGGTTTATTCACTCGACCAATGGCTATTATTTTATTCGCCTTTAATGCAATTGCGGTGATCTCTTATCCATTATTGTGGGAAAAAGGATTTTATGACCATCAGCTCTGGGGATTAATGATATTAATTAATATTGTCTGGGGAGCAGGTGTCATCTCTTTAGACAAGATATTGAAGACTAAAGTTATTAAGTAATATTCTGCTATATTGAGTTCAATAAAAAACAGCCTCTTATTTTGAGGCTGTTTTTATTTATTTAAGTAGGCTTGTAACTCTTCAGCAGAAATACCGCTGTCAGCAAGTTCTTTTGCAATCAATTCCACTTGCTCACCTTTACGTGATTCTATTACTTTTTGAAACTGATAAACTATATCACGCAAGATGTGCAGCGGGACTTGCTTCGCTGCACTGCGAATCCGTTCTTCACTTTGATTACCAAGTTCAGCAAGTAATTTGCCAAACATAATTTTTTCCGGCGACTCTTCTAATTGCTCAAGTACTCGAGCCATTTCATAAGTAGTTAAAGACATTCGGACGAATATTCCAGGTAGTTAATATATTTTGTTTGAACGCTAAATATACACCTTATTCCGTGGTAGTAAAACAGGTGTCGGCTATTTAACTCAATTATCTTTATTTTTACATATTAGTTGCTTATCTAATTACATTAATTAATAAGTTGGACTAAAAATATTAAGTACACTACCCCGTATAAGACTCGTGCCACTGTTTACCCAACTTACTAACCAGTATTATCAACGCAGGTGCAATAAGCATCATCTGCAGTGATATCGTCATCTGAAGAGTGAGATCAAACCTTTGTAAGGTGCCAACCAATAAGCCAGCACCACTCATTTGAAACAATCCCAATAGAGCAGCTGCGGTTCCCGCTTTATCTCCAAATGGAGCAAGCGCTTTACCAGCAGCAGCCCCTAAAATGAGAGCAAAACTAGTCGATGATATAAATATTGGCAGCATAAATGCCCATGCATATTCATTACTTGGCAATATCAACATGAGTCCACTGGCTAACAACATCATGCTAATGCCAACGATGAGAGCGCGTTTAGTGCCCAATTTATCCATCAATTTAGGTGCAGAAAAAGCAGAAATGATATTAAACACCGCATTGGCTCCGAACCAGTACGTGAACTCATTCATGGTTAAACCAAGCTGCTTCATAAGTACGATTGGTGCCGCAGTTACGTAAGCTAAGATCACCGCCATTGCCAACATACAAAGTGAAGCGTGAAAGGTAAAAGTGGGGTTTCTTAGAACCGCTAGATACCTGTTCAGCTTGAAATACGAGTTACCCGGCTCCTGCTTCGGATTCGTTTCCTTCATTGAGATGAGTAGCACCGTGCCAATTACTGCCGCATATAAGGCCATAAAGCTGAAATTGCTTCTCCATCCAAGTTGTTGTGTTAAGTAACTACCTAAAATTGGAGCTAATGCAGGAATAAAGCAGATCGCACCATTCAGGTAGCTGATCATTTTGCCACTCTTCTCAGGGCCAAACATGTCTCTCACTGTAGCAAATGCAGCAACCGATGTTGCACATGCGCCTAGCCCCTGAAGCAGTCTTGCTAAGAGTAGCCACTCTATATTAATAGACCACCACGCAAGTAAAGAACTTAATCCGTAAATGGCTATACCGGTTATGGCTACCGACTTTCTGCCATATTTGTCAGCTAACGGCCCAGCAAAAATCTGCCCAATACCCATTGAAAAAAGGAACCAAGTAATAGTGTCTTGTACCATTGCATGTTTCACGTGAAACACATCTGCGATCATAGGAAGAGCAGGTAGATAAATATCTATTGCTAAGGGGCTAAACAGAACCAAACTAACCAGCATAACTACTTGCCACTTATTAATATTAGTATTACTCAACTAGACACCTTCATCCTACATTACAATTTGGACACGAAGTTTACATGGCTACTGATATGCAAGGAAATGGCTTATACTCATTGCTATTATTCCTAAATGGAAATTCAGGTGAGCATAGACAAATTAGCAAGAATAGATTTAAACCTTTTGGTTTGTCTAAAAGTTCTATTCGAAGAAGAGAATGTTACCAGAGCCGCTGAGAAACTCTGCCTAAGTCAATCTGCTATGAGTAAGTCATTAGCTAAATTACGGGTACAATTTAATGACCCTCTTTTCACTCGTACCTCTCACGGTTTAAAGCCTACTTCTAGAGCGCAAGCAATTAAACCAAAGCTAAACGCATTGGTTAATCAGTTAAGTGAAATTCACGGGCCCGACAAATTTGAACCCCATTTATCGAATCGCCGATTTAATATCGCGTTAGTAGAAAGTGGATACCCCTTAATCCTCCCCCACTTTCTTCCTTCTCTTTTTGTCGAAGCGCCAAATATTAAAATTAGTACTCATATCTGGGATGACTCCACTTTTAACAAGTTAAAAACTGGAGAGTTAGATATCGGTATTACCGGAAAAGATATTCAGTTTTCCGACGCAGCTCTGACAATGCATCCACCTCAAGGTATAAATGAGCATGTACTTTACCAAGATAATCAGGTTTGTGTGGTTAGAAAGGATCACCCTGTTCTCCAACAAGAGTGGGATCTGCCTAAATACCTTTCATTAAGACACGTACAAGTACGTTGCGATGGTAACGAGAAATGGCTACTAGACTTCAAGCTAGCCAATTTAAATCTACATCGAGATGTCGCAATTACCGTTCCCGATTTTAATAGCGCAGCAAGCTTATGTACCTATACTGATTTCGTGTTTACCGCACCCAGTCACTTCTCAAATCTTGTCGCCAAACACTTTGACTTGGTTGTGTTGCCACTACCTCTTGAGTTTCCACCTATGGCGTATACACTATTTTGGCATAAGGATAATCAGGCTGACCCAGCTTTAGACTGGCTAACCAAGATAATAGAAAATCGAACATTACACCTTGGACAATCTACCCATCAAGAGTAGATATAGACGAATTAGATAAAGGATTCAGATATGCTTTCAACTATAGAATCACGTGTTCATGCTATAAGAGAATGGCTGCTAACAAGTGATTTAGACGCTTTGATCATACCCCACGAAGATGAATTTCTTGGCGAGTATTTGCCAGCAAGAAACGAACGATTGTTATGGGCAACCGGATTTACTGGCTCCGCAGGGGTTTCAGTTATAACAAAAACGGACGCAGCAATATTTGTTGATGGACGCTACACCGTTCAGGTCCAAAAACAAGTACCAGCGGATATTTTTGAGTATCGTCACTTGGTAGATGAACCTATCCAACAATGGTTAGCTAACAGAGCAGACGCCCTGTCTAAGGTCGCCTTTGATGCGCGCCTACATACTGGTGTGTGGCTACAAAGAACAAAAGTGTCTCTACCGGAGTCAATCACATTAGTTCCTTTAGAGTCCAACCCTATAGATGCCCTTTGGCAGGACAGACCTGATTTTGCCAACTCACCAATTAGATTACTTGATATCACATCAGTTGGTATTAATAGCTTAGACAAGCGGAACTCCATTGCTCAATCTCTAAGAGAACAACACGCAGATGCCGCTATCATTACCCAACTGGACGCTATCTGTTGGTTGCTTAACATTCGAGGATTAGATGTCCCTCGCCTTCCAGTTGTGTTATCTCATGCCCTACTATATTCAGATGGTTCGTTAGATCTATTTGTAGACCCATCAAGAGTGCCAGATACACTCAATAACCATGTTGGGGTTGGAGTTCAAGTCTATAACCCTAATGAGTTGGAAAATCGACTCCATATGCTTAAAGGCAAAAACGTTATTATAGACCCGTCAAGCAGTAACGCATGGTTTGAAATGAAGCTTATAGAAGCAGGTGCAACCATTACAAAATCTGACGACCCTTGCTCTCTACAAAAAGCCGTCAAAAACTCAGTGGAAATAGACGGAATGAAGGCGTGCCACATTCGCGACGGCGCTTCAATGGTGACGTTCCTGCATTGGTTAGACAATGAAGTCGAGAAGGGTCAACTGCATGACGAAGCGGTTCTTTCGGACAAATTGGAGCAAATCCGTCGTCTGGATGATAGCTTAGTCGATTTAAGTTTTGACACTATTTCCGCAGCAGGTGACAACGCGGCCATGTGTCATTACAACCATGACGACCAAGAGCAGCCGGGTCGTCTAACAAACAACTCTCTTTACTTAGTGGACTCTGGTGGTCAGTACTTAAATGGAACCACCGACATCACTAGAACCATCGCCATTGGCGAGCCAAATGATGAAATGAAGAAACAGTTTACACTGGTGCTTAAAGGGCATATTTCCTTGTCATCTGCTCTATTCCCGAAAGGAACAAGTGGTCATCAACTTGATGCGCTAGCCAGACAACACTTATGGCAATATGGATTCGATTTTGATCACGGCACAGGTCATGGTGTTGGCCATTTCTTGAGTGTCCATGAAGGCCCGCAAAGCATATCAAAAAGACCAATCACAGTAGCACTTCAAGCAGGTATGGTGGTTTCTAACGAACCTGGCTACTACCGTGCAGATCATTTTGGTATCCGTATAGAAAACTTAGAATTGGTGGTAGAAAAAGAGACTGGCGGTGATTTTGTTGCCTTAGGCTTCGAATCGCTAACACGGTGCCCTATTGATAAGCGCAACATTGTCGTTTCGATGTTGACAGACAAAGAGATAGATTGGCTAAACAAATACCATCGACATGTATGGAATGACGTTAGTCCGTTGGTTAGTGAGGATGCTAGAATTTGGCTTAGCTCAGCAACATCACCTATTACACCTGAAGATTCTACAAACTAGACATAAAGCTTGAAACACATTCGGCTTTGTGACGTGTTGTTCACTAACACTTTCCAGCACAAAGCAATACGCCGCAACAAATGTTGCGGCGTATTATGTTTCACGTGAAACATCTTCTACCCTTTGAACAGAATCTGAAATCCAATCCAAGCAGCAGAAATACTTAAAGTAACATTAAGTAGTACATTTAATCCCATCTTAAAAAATGCTCCCTGTTGCATTAACAACACATTGTCCATCGAAAAGGTCGAAAATGTGGTGAGTGCACCTAAAAATCCAAGGCCAATAATTTGCCTCCAAGGTTCTGTCGCAAGTAGCTCATTTTCGAAAGCGGCAATTAATAATCCCATAATGAAGGAGCCAACAACGTTTACCGTTAGCGTGCCGTATGGGAATCCTCGGCCAAGAAGAACAACACATAATTCTGAAATAAGATAACGAGAACAGGCACCGAAAGCACCACCGATAGCAATAAAACCCAAAATGGTAAGTTGACCCATAACGCCCTCAAAAATACGAAAAGACATGACACAGTTGCCACGATGAAAATAACAACACAATAAAAATTCGGCTATTTCTAACCAAATCGACCTGACCTATTCGTCGCCAAACTTGTGTCTAGTAAAACAGATATATTGTCAGAATGAATAAAACATCGCAAACGAAGAAAAATATCGCCAATTATTTTAAAGCGACTTATATCGGCTAACAGCTTAATACCTCTGCTTGTTAGTACTGAGAACAAGAGAACGGCGACAAAATAACCCAAAAAAACAACACAGTTAGCCACAAAGAATGCTCAGAATAAAAATGTTACAGGAGTCACTTTTATAGCTTGCCAACAGAGAAAACGACAATTAAGTTATAAAAAACTATTTAATATTATCATTTAGACTATACGTTCTGCCCTGCGACAAAACCGCTACTCCAGCAGAACTGAAAATTATAGCCGCCAAGATGCCCTGCAACGTCCAACACCTCTCCAACAAAGTAGAGACCAGCAACAGACTTACATTCCATTGTTTTAGATGAGATACCATCAGTATCTACTCCACCTAAAGTTACCTCTGCGGTTCGGTACCCTTCCGTACCATTAGGCAAAACTTTCCAGTTATGAAGTTTTTCAGAGATAGAATGTAATTGATTCCCGGCAAATTGTTTTAAAGGCTTATCATCGATCTCTTCCCTACTAAACAGCATCTCCACCAAGCGTTTAGGTAAAACCTTAGCCAGTGTGTTCTTTAATGATTGATTGGGATGTTTCTTAACCGCTTCGGCTAACAGTAAAGCAGTATCTACCTCAGGCAACAAATCAATCGTAATGTATTGACCTGCCGTCCAGTAAGAAGAGATCTGTAACACTGATGGTCCCGACAAACCTCGGTGAGTAAACAGCAAAGCCTCTTTAAACGTCTGCCCATTTGTTGCGGTGATCTCCACTGGTATCGCGATACCAGATAACGCAGCCATATGTTCCTTGTCTTCCTTATGCAAGGTAAACGGTACAAGTGCAGCCCTTGTTGTAACGACTTTAAGGCCAAACTGTTCTGCAATTTGATAACCGTATGAGGTCGCGCCAAGTTTAGGCATAGATAACCCCCCAGTCGCGATAACCAAGGAATTACATTGAATTAGGTCATTATCTACTTCAAGTAAAAAACCATCCTGAGAAGGGTTTATAGAAGCTATCTGGGCTTGGTAACGAAATGAAACGGACTTATTGCATTGATCCAGTAGCATGTTGACGATCTGTTTAGCAGAATCGATACAGAACAGCTGACCATGCTCGCGCTCTTCAAATGCAATGTTATAGCTAGAAACTAAAGAGATGAAATCCCAATTGCTGTATTGAGACAAACAAGATTTAACAAAGTGAGGGTTCTGACAAAGGTAGTTATTAGCACTAACGTCATAGTTGGTAAAGTTACATTTACCGCCACCAGATATTAGTATTTTCCGTCCGGGCTTTTTAGCATGCTCTAAAACCAAAACTGAACGGTTTCTTTTACCGGCCTGCGCCGCACACATTAACCCAGCAGCTCCAGCACCAATAACGACAACATCAACCTTTTTCAATATTCGTAACCCCTAAAATAAACAAAAGGATGTACGCTAACGTACACCCTTCATACTAGGGTCACATTCTAACTTCTCTTGTACAACTTGCCAAATGGCAAAGTTATCAAACTAAGAAGGAAGCAAGTAAAGTCACGCCAATTAAGGCAACAAATAAAATAAAAAGCTCTCTGACCTTAACACACTTGCTAACAAATACATCATCATGATGATGAAGATACTCTCTGTCCTTCAGGTAATGAAACAGTCTGACTTGTTTCACTACGTTACCATGAGTGGTAAAGAAGCCGCCACCATCGACTTGCTGATAAAGTAATGGGTGTGCTTCGCGCATAACATAAATAAGAGAGCGCAATGCGGTTAAATACCGCGCTAGGTTTACGCTTACGATTATCATAAGCGTAAATATAATTGTATCTCCACTGATCATCTTCTCCTCCCTACATCTTCTAAGATGCCGAAAGAGAAGACAAATCTGCTTCCCTATTTGCTGAATATGCTATTCAGCGGCGACATCCATCACTGAAGATGAACCTTCTTGTGCCATTGCTGCCAGGTCCTTATCGATAAAGAATAGTGCTTTACCATCTTCACCAACTAGTTCTAGCTTGTCCAATATCCCTTTAAACAATTTCTCTTCTTCATGCTGTTCAGCAACGTACCACTGTAAGAAATTGAACGTTGAGTAGTCTTGAGATGTAAACGCAACATGAGCCAGTTTATTGATTCGTTCCGTAATCATTTGTTCATGTTCGTAAGTCTCACGAAACACTTCCCCAAGGCCTGCAAAATCAAATTTAGGAGCTTCAATAGCACCCAAAATTGGCATAGCGCCTGTCTCACTAACATAAGTAAACAGTCGCTGCATGTGCTCCATCTCTTCCTTGGCGTGAGCTCTTAAAAACAGAGCCGCACCATCAAAACCGTTATCTTCACACCAAGCACTCATTTGTAAGTATAGATTGGATGAGAAAAATTCTAGGTTAATTTGCTCATTTAATTGATCGATCATTGTCTGAGATAGCATGAAAGCTCCTTTTTAACAGGGATAAACCCAATTTTTAACTTTAGTCTAATAGGTGCTAAATAGACGTCGATAACACCTAATGAGAGATCTAATGATTCACTGGTAATCACAATTTGAATAAAACTATACCATGTTCCTATCGTTATCACCGAAAGCAAATCTATAAATAAGACGATGTTATGAGATCGTAACTGCAAAAAAAATCTCAGTTAGCTGCTAATCTATTTATATTGGCCCTGAAATGGAGGTAGTCTAATGAGTTATAAACATATTTTGGTCGCAATTGATCTTTCTGATGAGAGCAAAACCTTAATAGAGAAAGCGGTAGCACTCGCAAAACCATTAGAAGCAGACGTGTCTTTTATTCATATCGATGTAAATTACGCAGAGATATACACAGGCTTAATTGATATCAACCTAGCCGAGACACAAAATCATGCGATGGAAGCATCCCTAGAACAACTAAAAACCTTAGCAGAGCATGCTAACTTTCCGATTAAACATACTTTAGTCGGAAGTGGCGATTTAGGTTATGAATTAAAAGATGCAATACGAGATAAAGAGGTCGATCTGGTTATATGCGGTCACCATCAGGATTTTTGGAGTATGATCCTATCTTCCACTAAACAGCTTCTAAATAGTGTTCCCATCGATATGCTGGTCGTTCCTCTGCATGATGAGTAACAAATTAGATAAATAGCTACAAGACGTATAGGGGCCTATCGGGCCCCTAACTTAAATACCGTTAATGCAACTGCTTGGCCGTACTCTCTGAAGGATGCTTCACTGCGACCGTTGTAAACTTATCTGTTTCAACTTCTAGCTTCGCAAACTGCTTTTTGATTTTCTTCTGCTTCTTAAGCAACTGTTTCTGTTTTTTTGCCAGCTCTTTTAGCCGCTTATGATACTTTTTCTGTTTCTTAAGTGATTTCTTCGCTTTCACTACCGCTAACTTATCGACTAAGCCATTCGCTAGGTGCCTCGGCATATCAGCATCAAAACTCACAGGCTCTATAGGTAATAAACGCGTTTGTCCCTCACTAGCAGAAGCGTGGTCACCACACGATAACGAATGATGACTTGATGCCGAAGGCACTGCGGTAGGTTTGCATAAGCTTTGTTTATCAGAAGAAGAGCGAGCACATGAACGACACAAAAATTTTGGTTGTAAAACTAAACTATGGATAACATTTAGATTATCCGCTATCTCTACTCGGTTATATTTACACAATCTTTTTGTCATAACGACCACCACATAATGTCATTGCAAACACTCTCAGCAAACAGCTCAAAATGTTGATTGAGAATTATTAACAATTAGGTATACAGTGTTCAGTATGGTAATTCAAGTTTTGCAGCAAATTAACTGGCTTTCATTGCCTCTTTTACGTAAACATCAAATCGATTTTTTTTCGTCTCTATTGCCATGGTAGGTTTTTCGTCGTCTAACCAACCTGCATAGCTGGGCCTTTTCACCACAACTCTCTTCGTTGCCAGAGCCAACGCTGGCTTTAACAGTCCGTCAGCGTCGTCATCAGCACCAACGAGGGACTGAAATACTCTCATCTCTTTTTTAATCTGCGCTTTTCTTTTCCCCTCAGGATGAGGGTACATAGGATCCAGATACACCACATCCGGCCGGACGAAGTCTTTATCATCGGCTAGGTTGTGTAAAATGGTATGACTGGATTGATGAATCATAGACAACCTTTCGGACACCCAGCCACCAATTTCAGTATCGCATTTCGCACGACTCAAACCGTCATCTAATAATGCCGCGACAACAGGGTTACGCTCAACCATCTGCACGTAACAGCCAAGAGAAGCCAGTACAAAGGCATCTCGCCCTAACCCTGCGGTAGCATCCAATACTGTAGGAACAACCCCTTTATTCAAGCCTGCTGCCTTCGCTATTGCTTGTCCTTTTCCACCGCCGAATTTACGCCGATGAGCCACAGCACCACCGACAAAATCCACATAGATTGCCCCTAACTTCTCTTCATCTAGCTTACGCAGTTCTAGACGACTATCTGTTAATACCAGAGCAAGCTCTCCGGATTGATCGGACAACAACCCCCACTTTGACGCTAGAGAAGAGATATTGTGTTCTCGCCCTTCGGCTTCACAAAGCAACTGAATTCGCAAAAAATGGACTCCAAATATAATTACATCGGTGCAGAGCGAAGCTCTTCGACAAGTTCATTTAGGGGCTTAGGCTTGCTAATAACATACCCTTGAGCATAATCGACCCCTAGCTCAATTAAGTTGGCGATAATATCACTATTTTCGACAAATTCAGCAACGGTTCGCTTACCCATCTGTTTCGCTAAATCGTTAATAGAACGTACCATAATATAATCGGTCTCATTCACGTCCATATCACGGACAAATAGACCATCTATTTTCACTATATCTACAGGTAGTTTTTTTAAGTAACCAAATGATGAAAGCCCAGAACCGAAGTCATCTAATGCAATACAGCAGCCTAACTGTTTTATCTTACTAAACAGCTCAATAGCTTGTTTCATATTCCCCATTGCTGCGGTCTCAGTGATCTCAATACATATTTTATGATTAGGAACACCGCTATGTTCGATAATATCCAACAAGAAATCGACAAAAGCTCTATTACCCATTGATTGACCAGATAAATTAATGGAACACATACCCAGTTCATCAAAACGAGTAAAATTGGTTTCAAGCCAGGTTAATGTCTTAGTAACAACCGCCTTATCAATCAGGTGAGCAATATTGTATTTCTCAGAAGCAGGCATAAAAATACCGGGGGAGATAACATTATTGTCTGCATCTTGGATTCTAACTAAGATTTCAAAGTACATTGTAGACATCTGCTGCTCTTCTGAAAGCGGCAATATTCGCTGTGCATATAACGTCAGTCGGTCGTTAGCGAGCGCTTCATGGACAATGTTTACACTCTCCATTTCAAGCTGTCTTTGTCGTAACTCCTCGTCATCTTGGTGGTACAGATGAAACCTATTTCTTCCTTCATCTTTGGCAGCATGACAAGCGGTATCCGCTTGAGCATGTACCATTTGCGGAGACTCAGCAGTATGGTCAATTAAACGTATACCGATTGAGCAAGAAATATTGATGGTTAATTGGTCCCAGTTAAAGGCCTTGCTACCGAAACCATTGATAATCAATTTAGCAATTTTTATCGCATCAGCTTGGGTGCAGTCTCTTAACAGGACGGCAAATTCATCCCCCCCCATTCGCGACAACACCGAATTATAAGGAAGAACTGACTCAACAATCATCGCCGAAAACTTAATAGCGGCATCACCAGCATCATGGCCGGCGGTATCATTTAGCACCTTCAACTGATCAAGATCTAAATACAACATTGCATGTGTACGTAAGTTATCACTTACTTCGCTTATAGATTGTACTAACTCTATTTCAAAATGGTTACGATTAAAGGTTTCTGTTAATAGATCATAACGCGCTTGGTACTCAAGCTTCTCTGTTAAACTGTGAACTTCTGTAATGTCTTCTCCCACCAGCAAATACTGCCCCGAACTGCTAAGTGAGCGAACATTTTCCCTAATCCATAAGTGGCTATTATTATGATGACGATATCGAATTTCTCGCTTTCTAATACCGTTAATTGACTGCAATGGATCCGCAATAGTACTTTGAACCGGTTCTGCATCTTGATCGACATATAGCTCATTTAACTTATGGCCGAGAAGATCAATTTCTGCATACCCTAGTAATTCTGTTGCAAAGCGATTAATGGCTTGAATTCTAAAGTGGCTATCGAGCGTCAGCATCATAATAGGCTGTTGCTCATAATAATTACGCATTGACGCTTCTCGCTCGATCAGTTTTTGCTGAGCCAGCTTGCCTTGAGTAATATCGTTCGCTTCCATCAAGAATTGTGGTTTCTTAGCTGTTCCAGCAGGAAGCGCACTTATCACCACGTCGAGCAATACATTACCAGAACGCTTGCATAGCGCTTCTAACTCAAACCGAGTTGAGGATGACATCTCATCGGCAAAAAACTGTTTAAACGCTTCTTTTCCATTGTTTTGCCAAGCAGTAAAGTGCCAAATAGGCGGCTCTAATTCCGCGCCTCTTTCAAATAACAGATCGTGAAGTTTATGATTACTAGAAATGACTCGCCCATCTTCACCCAAAATAGCAATGTATTGCTGACTTTTTTCCAGAACAGACTCAATAAGCATCTGGCTTCTTCGCGCACTTGCTTCACTCATGGCGATACGGCGAAGGTAGTAAAGAAGCACCACAATAACAGCGAACATAATTGCAAATAGAATCAACACCAACTGCACTTGCTTACTCATAGAGTCTGGCTTGTTTATCAAGGTAACAGCATTGTTATCCTCAATATTTAGCCCCCAATGCATCAGCGCTTGGTAATCTAGAACCGTTGCTGGCGTAGCGTAACGAACATTGGGTAGTGACCCCTGTTCACTACCCAATGCATCCACTACAAGCTCTCCTGTAGAGCGACCTTGTGATAAGCTGTTATGAACAACCCCGCCGACGGCTCCTTCCCCTAAGACGCTATCGTGAAAGACATAAACCGGCACAGACGCAATTTCATCCATGACTTTCCATACTTTCTCTTCATTACGAAATGCGCTTTGATCTAGATAAAAGTTCCAAAACAGAACGGCACTATTCGAGGGGAGATGAGAAGTAAATTGCACCAGTTGCTGAAAACTTTCGGGAACAAAATGTTCGACCAAGCTATCTTCATGCGGATTATTGGCTAAATATTTTTCAATGGAAGCACGAACACCACTCCCTGTCACCGACTGACCGGAAATGATATATATCTTCTCTACCTTAGGTTGTAGCCTCTGAATAAGCCCTATATTTCCAGCAACTTCTACCTTAGAAACCACGCCAGTTGCATTTAAATTGGCATGCATACTCGGAGAATAACCATTGATGCCACTAAATATCACCGGGGTATCTTTAATATAACTAGCAAGACGGTTAACTAGATTCAATGCGGTATTATCTACCGCAACAATGGCCCGAAAGCGCTCTCGTTGAAATTTCTGCTGATATAGCTGTATTAACTGCTGTAAATAGGCCTCAGATTGATGACGTTTAGTATCTAAGTAAACAACACGATTAACGATATTATTGCGTTCTAACACCTCACTTAAGCCTGATTGAAATTGATCAGACCAGGCATATCCCTGATGATATGACTGAATCACGAGTACGTCCTTTTCTTCAGCAAATAATACTGAGCTCCAGACTAAAATCAGTGTCATTACAAAAAATCGCACGTATATTTACTCATCCTCTGACAGATAACTTATTCACTTAGCAACAAATAATGAGCGCTAAGTAATGCAACGTAAAAGCAAGTATAGTATCACTGTTAATGATAAAATATACTTTCACTTATAACAGCTTCCAAACATTCAGGTTTAAATATGCACCCTAACGCAAGGCTAGACAACTTAGATCGCGATATTCTCAAAACGTTACTGGCCGATGCACGACGTCCATATGCCGAAATGGCTAAGCAATTTGACGTTAGTCCTGCCACAATTCATGTTCGTATCGAAAAAATGAAAGCATCTGGCATTATTGAAGGAACTGAAGTGATTGTTAACCCCAAGAAGTTGGGCTACGACGTATGTTGCTTTATCGGTATTAACCTTACAACGGCCAGAGATTATCACTCAGCACTCGATAAGCTAACGGCACTAGATGAAGTTGTTGAAGCGTATTACACCACTGGAGCTTACAATATTTTTGTGAAGCTAATGTGCAAATCTATCGAAGAGTTACAGCACGTATTAATTAACAAGCTACAAGCTATTGATGAAGTTCAGTCGACGGAAACGCTTATTTCTCTGCAAAATCCAATCAACAGAAATGTTAGCCCTTAACCGCTGCTAACTAACGTTTTTGTTTCAATATTGAGCAAAAAAGGGCAATTATGCCCTTTTTCTATTTATAACATTAACCGCAACAGAGCGTTAATCTAAGATGCTACACCTCAATACCAGAGTGCTTTAATAATGCATCTATACTCGGCTCTCTACCTCTAAAGCGTTTAAACAGCGTCATCGGTTCTTCACTGCCACCCATCTCTAAAATATGGGTTAAAAACTCATTTCCGGTTGCTTTATCAAAGATCCCTTGTTGTTCAAATTTAGAAAAAGCATCAGAAGAGAGCACTTCTGCCCACAAGTAGCTGTAATAGCCTGCGCTATAGCCACCAGCAAATATATGACTAAAGGCATGAGAGAATCGATTCCACTCTAAGCTAGGCAATACCGCAACTTTCGACTTCACTTCTTGCAAGGTCTCTAGAACCCTTGCTCCAATTTCAGGGTCATATTCAGTATGCAAAGTAAAATCAAACAAACCGAACTCTAATTGGCGCAAAATAAACATGGCCGACTGAAAGTTCTTCGCCGCCAACATTTTTTCTAACATATCGGTCGGTAACGGTTCACCAGTTAGATAATGTCCGGAAATAAACGCTAACGCCTCTTCTTGCCAACACCAGTTTTCTAAGAACTGACTAGGTAGCTCTACCGCATCCCATGGAACCCCATTAATGCCTGATACCGATGAAACATCAATTTTTGTCAACATATGATGTATTCCGTGCCCAAACTCATGGAATAAGGTGACCACTTCATCATGAGTAAACAGAGCCGGTTTATCCCCTACGGGTTTATTAAAGTTACAGGTTAAATAGGCGACTGGAGATTGCAGTTGACCGTCATGGGTGACTCGTCTTACTCGACACTCATCCATCCAAGCGCCACCGCGTTTATGTTCTCTTGCGTACAAATCTAAGTAAAAACTTCCTCTAAGCGTTCCATCACCATCAAAGATATCAAAAAATCGTACCGACTCGTGCCAAGTGTCCACACCTTGCTTTTCTGTTACCGTCATACCAAATACTCGATTCAGCACTTCAAATAAGCCATTGACCACTCGTTTTTCAGGAAAATATGGACGCAGCTCTTCATCGGATATCTGGAACAGATGCTGCTTCTGTTTCTCGCTATAATAAGCGATATCCCATAGGTTCAGCTCAGTAACCTCAAATGCCTCTTTAGCGAATGCCGTTAACGCTTGCACCTCTTTTTCACCTTGAGGTTTCGCTTTCAGCGCCAAGTCATTTAAAAAACTCATCACTTGCTCTGGGGTTTCTGCCATCTTAGTCGCCAGAGACTTTTCACTGTAGGATGCAAAACCCAGCAATCGAGCGATTTCATGGCGAAGCTTCAACTGCTCAGCCATTATCTCTGTATTGTCCCACTCCCCAGCTGTTGGACCTCGATCTGATGCACGAGTAACATACGCTTCATACATCTCTTTTCTTAGGGCTTGATTGTCACAGTACGTCATTACAGGCAAATATGACGGCATATCAAGAGTAAGTAACCAGCCATCCAGCTCTTTAGCTTCCGCTGCCGCTTTGGCTGCTGCCATCGCAGACTCAGGAAGACCTTGCAACTCTTGCTCATCGGTAATCTGTTTATTCCAGCCCATAGTCGCATCAAGAACATTGTTAGAGAACTGAGAACCTAACTCAGACATTCTCTTACTGATCTCACCATATCGATGCTGTTCATCCGCTGGCAAACCAATTCCCGACAGTTCAAAATCACGTAAAGCATCGGTAATGCTTTTCTTCTGCTGCTGGCTTAATGCATCAAACGACTCACTCGCTCGAATAGCCTTATAGGCGTCATATAAGCCTTTGTGCTGCCCTACCCATGTGCCATATTCTGACAACAAAGGTAAACAACTCTCATAGGCTTCTCTTAAATCTGCGCTATTCACCACTGAATTCATATGGCTCACAGGTGACCAAATTCTGCTAAGTCGATCATCAACTTCCGCTAATGGCGTGCAAATGGTATCCCAACTTGGGTTCTTATTATCTTGCAAAACCTGCTCTACTTTGACTCTACAGTCAGCGATAGCTTGCTCTATTGCAGGTTTAACATGTTCTGGCTTAATTTGAGAAAATGGAGGTAAGTCGGAAAAATTGACGAGTGGGTTGGACATACGACATTCCTTTTTTAATTGGTATTATCTAAATGTAGGCTGCTTATACTGTTTTCAATAGTAGCGTATAATCAATGTTATTGATTTTTCATCTTCTATCACACTCTAATTCAGAGCGTTATGAGAGTCTAATTTGTTAAGTTACAGACACAGTTTTCATGCGGGTAATCACGCAGATGTTTTAAAACATATTGTCCAAAGCCTTATTTTGGACAGCTTAAAAAACAAAGAGAAACCCTTTGTTTATCACGACACTCATTCTGGTGTTGGTCGTTATGACCTAACCCATGAGTGGGCAGAAAAGACCGGCGAATATAAACAAGGAATAGATCGAGTATGGCAGCAAAATGAATACCCTAGCGGCATTCAAAGTTACCTAGACTCAGTCCGCAAGCTCAACGAAGACTCAACCCTTCGCTATTACCCCGGTTCACCGCGGGTAGCCAGAGCTCAAATTCGCTCTCAAGATCGAATGATATTGACTGAACTTCACCCGAGCGACTTTCCTCTACTTGAACAAGAGTTTCATCGTGATAGACAGGTCAAAATCTACCACGAAGATGGCTTTAAACGTTTAAAAGCCAGTTTACCGCCAAAAGAGCGTCGTGGTTTAGTGCTTATCGACCCACCATACGAACTCGCCAAAGAGTACCGTGATGTCGTTACCGCAATAGCACAGAGCCATAAACGCTGGGCGACCGGCATTTACGCCATATGGTACCCGGTGGTTAATCGCTGCGATATTGACGATATGTTAGAAGGACTTCAATCACTCGGTATACCAAAAATATTACAGGTAGAACTGGGCGTATCGGCTGATAGCAATGAACGAGGTATGACCGCATCAGGAATGATTGTGATTAATCCTCCTTGGACGTTAGAAAAACAGATCAATGAAATTTTACCGTTTCTTAAGCAAGCAATTGCTCCGGTCACCGGTCACTATAAAGTAGAGTGGGTTGTTCCTGAATAATGTTGAACTTTTCAGCAATTGACCCAATATGATTACTACATAAAAAAGAAAAATTGGAGAAAGTAATGGCAACACATTTTGACTATATCTGTATTGGTGGTGGCAGTGGTGGCATTGCTTCAGCTAACAGAGCAGCGATGTATGGCGCAAAAGTCGCGCTAATTGAAGCAAAAGATCTCGGTGGTACATGCGTAAATGTAGGTTGTGTTCCGAAAAAGGTAATGTGGCATGGTGCCCAAGTTGCCGAGGCGATCAACCTTTATTCAGAAGATTACGGTTTCGACGTCGAATATAAAGGCCTTAACTGGGATAAGTTGGTCGAGAGTCGTCAAGCTTATATTGGCCGTATACATCAGTCTTATGACAATGTATTAGGTAATAACAAAGTTAATGTAATTAAAGGCTTTGCAAAGTTTGTTGATGCGAACACCGTTGAAGTCAACGGAGAGCAATACAGTGCCGATCATATTTTAGTAGCCGTTGGTGGCCGACCAAGCATTCCAAACGTTCCTGGCGCAGAGTACGGTATTGATTCTAACGGTTTCTTTGATCTTACCGAACAACCAAAGCGCGTCGCTGTAGTCGGTGCGGGTTATATTGCCGTTGAAATCGCGGGCGTATTGCATGCGCTAGGTAGTGAAACTCACCTGTTCGTGCGTAAACAGTCCCCTATTCGTACTTTCGACCCAATGATCATCGATACTTTAGTGGATGTGATGGCAGAAGAAGGGCCTACACTGCACACCCATTCTGTGCCAAAAGAGATCATCAAAGAACAAGATGGTAGCTTAACTCTTCACTTAGAGAATGGTGAAAGTCAAAATGTAGACACGCTAATTTGGGCGATAGGCCGTCATCCCGCCACCGATGCTATCAACTTAGCCGCAACGGGTGTTGAACTAAATGACCGTGGCTACATTAAAGTTAATGAGTACCAAGAGACCAACGTAAAAGGTATCTACTGCGTAGGCGATATCATGGAAGGTGGCATTGAGCTTACTCCGGTAGCTGTGAAAGCTGGACGCCAACTTTCTGAGCGTTTATTTAACAATAAACCAAACGCTAAAATGGATTATGAGTTGGTCCCGACGGTTGTGTTCAGTCACCCTCCTATCGGCACAATTGGCTTAACCGAACCAGAAGCGGTTGCGCAGTATGGCGAAGAAAATGTCAAAGTGTACTCATCTGGCTTTACTTCCATGTATACCGCGATCACTAAGCACCGTCAGCCATGTAAAATGAAGCTGGTTTGTGCGGGTGACGATGAGAAAGTGGTTGGCTTGCACGGAATAGGCTTTACCGTTGACGAAATGATCCAAGGTTTTGCCGTCGCCATTAAGATGGGAGCCACTAAAGCTGACTTCGACAGCGTAGTCGCCATTCACCCTACGGGCTCTGAAGAGTTTGTAACAATGCGCTAAGCCATAATACTAACGCCGTATTCTTCGCTTGCCACAGCGATGAATACGGCCTTTAATGGCGACATTCAAGATAGGCTATGGTTTACTGGAAACAAATAAAGCGAAATATCAACTTTATGTTACTTCACACAGACAACGTTCAGTAAAGACGTGCCTGTTAACTGAGTAACCTTACCACTGGTAAATAATCCTTTTTTGCCATCTCCCCAGTACGGAACATGAATAGGCCACTGTTTGTTTACCATCACTGTTGAGTTAATCAGTGCTCGCCACTCTTTAGTACTCACTAAACGCATCTGCTGGGATTCACACACTTGCTTTGCTTGCTTATAATCAAGACGGTTCCAGCCAATACCATATTCCATGTAATACTGAGCATTACCTTCCATTAAAAAAGGAATGGCGTAATACGCTTCTCCTATTTTGGCTTCACGACGAAGCACAATGCTTCCAACAGATGTTTTCTTTATTTTCTGATTACTGTTTGCCACTTTACTGACCGGCTCTGCTTTTCGCTTCGGCGCTGGCGGTGCGGCTTTAGCTTTCTTAGGTACCACTTTAGCTACGGGTGCTTTTGCAGGTGAGGGCTTTTTCTTCGGCTTCATGGTACTTTTTGGCTTGGTAATTTCATTCCCCACACTGCGTATAAATGCTTTCTTATACGCTTTTAACGTTTGAACCTGTTTCAGATCTTGATTTGCCGCTTTATAACTTTCATACGGCCCTACTAAGCAACGAAAGCCTTTATCTTCTGGTTTCATCCACACATCGGTAGAAATTTTTCCATATAAACTTTTTGCAATTGATAAAGACATTGGCTTTGACATGAGTCCGCACTGTATCCAGAAGAAACCATCGTCTTTCACTGGGCGATTGCTTCCCCATAAACCATTACCTATGGGACACTCAGCAGACAGCAGTGGTAATTCACTGTTAGAGTTTTGTTTCGCTTCACAGACATACTTACTGGCATCCGCTGCAACAGCAGAATAGCTACCAATAACTGTGACGATAAACAGCAATACTCTCAAGTTTCTAACTAGAACACTAATCATATACGTATCTCTAAAATCTTTATCCATCAGTATGATATAGACTATTGAAAAATAAAAAAGAGCCACCTATAGGTGACTCTTCTAGTTTAGAAAGCTTTTTGGCTAAAGATCAATTGCTTTGGATCACCCTTTATAAATTTTAGGGTTAAATACATCACGTAACCAGTCACCAAGTAAATTAATTACCAATACCAATGTTACCAGTACAAATCCTGGGAATGCTGTTATCCACCAAGCACCAGAGAAAATGTAGTTGAATCCAATACTAATTAACGCTCCCAAAGAAGGCTGATCCACAGGCAGACCTAGACCAAGGAACGACAGCGCCGCCTCTGACATAATGGCGTTAGCAACCTGTACCGTTGAAATAACCAAAATAGGAGACAAACAGTTTGGCAATATATGTCGGAACATAATCTTAGGCGCTCTAAAGCCCATCACACGCGCCGCTTCCACATACTCTTTCTTCTTCTCTGCCAATACTGAAGCACGAATGGTACGGGCATACTGTGGCCACTCTGCCACACCAATGATGACCACCAGCATAATCACTGCGTATTGACTATAAAACTCACTACCAAAACTGGCTTTGAATATTGCCGAGACAATGATCGCCACCATCATGGTAGAAAATGATAACTGCACATCAGCAAATCGCATTAAGAAGCTATCAATACGACCACCAAAGTAACCAGCAGATAATCCGATAACAATACCAAGGAACAACTGTAACCCTACCGCAAGAAAACCGATAGTAAGTGACAATCGCGAGCCGTATAGCATGGTCGATAAAATATCTCGTCCCTGTTCATCGGTACCTAATAGGAATCGCTCATCACTGTCTTCCATCCACACGGGTGGCAGTTCTGAGTCCATAATATCGATAGACGAAAGGTCATAGGGATCACTTGGTGCAATTAATGGTGCAGCTAACGCAAATACCAAAAAGATCATAAAAACAGCAAAGCTGAACATGGCAACTTTGTCACGCAAGAAATAGTAAAGAAAATCCGATTCTTTAAAGCGCTGCCATGGACTAGGAACAGTGTTTGATTGATTCATCGTTATGCTCCTTTTCCAGTAAGATTTACCGTTGGGTTAATCACGCCATACAATAAGTCAACAATGGTATTGGTCACCACAAAAACAAGCCCCACAAAAATGACATAAGCCGTAATCAATGGCGTATCAACACGATTGATCGCTTCTAAAAATAGGAAACCAGTGCCGGGCCACTGAAAAACCGTTTCAGTTAGTATGGTATACGCAACCATGGTACCAATTTGAACGCCACCAACGGTTAATACTGGCAACATGGTGTTTTTCAATGCATGTTGGTAATAGATTTTCTTCATTGGCAAGCCTTTCGCTTTGCCGAATTTAATGTACTCAGAACTTAGCACTTCCAACATTTCTGAACGTACTAGTCGAATAAACAGCGGTAACATTATCGACGCCAATGCAATGCTCGGCAGTACTAGGTGCGCTAATCCGTCCAAGGTGAAATAACCCGATTCCCAGCCGAGTACATTCGCCGTCTCACCGCGACCATAAGAAGGCAGCCAGCCTAGCTCTATGGAGAATATATACATCAACATAATTGCGGTAAGAAATACTGGGATAGAGATACCGACACTACTCAGTGCCATAATCACCTTGGTAAAGAAACTTTTGGGGTGAATAGCAGAGTAAACACCAAGTGGGATAGACATCACCACAATAATTAGCGCTGCACCAAAAACCAACTCGAGTGTGGCAACTAATTTATCTAAAATCACTTCTGTTGCAGGTTTTTTAAAGAAGTAAGACGTACCTAAATCACCTTGCAAAGCGTTACTAACAAAGCGGCTGTATTTAGCCAAAAACGGGTCATTTAATCCAAGCTCATCACGCAAAGCTTGACGTTCCGCTTCAGAAACAGACTGGCCCACCAGCTCACGTAACGGATCTCCCAGGTTATCCTGAATAGAAAACGCAACTAAACTGATCACAAACATCACTATCAGTGCCTGATACAGGCGCTTGACCAGAAACGAAAACATTCCTTGCCCCTTAATAATCCATTATCTTCTTGTCAAAGAAGTTTTTCAGTCAATCTTCTGTCTAAAAATGGCGCTCAATCCGACTGAAATAAGATAGAGCACCATAAAACTTTCAACACATCCAAATCAATGAGTTAGATGTAAGTTGGTCTCTGAACACATAGGTGTTAAGTGTTCAGACACGCAACCTTTTAACATATTTACTTGACTACTAGGTCACCAAAATATGGGAAGTTCATACCATTAATGATTGGACCGATTTCTACGTTGCTCTTAGCAGCCCATGATGGATCTTGCCAATGCAATGGAACAAATGCAGCTTCATCATATAGCGTTGCTTCAACTTGTTTCAGAGTCGCGCTACGTTTCTTAAGGTCTGTTTCGGCATTAGTGCCAATAACCATTTTATCTAACTCAGCATTAGAGTAACCACCACAGTTATATTGACCTTTACCTGTCGCTTCATCACGAGTCATCGTTAAGAACTCAGAGAAGTTTGCGGAATCTTCCGTATCTGGGTGCCAGCCGATCATCAACATATCTGCAGCACACTTATCAAACTCAGGCCAGTATTGCGCTTTAGGCATGGTTTTTAGGTCTACTTTAATGCCAATCTTAGACAGCATCGCTGAAACCGCTTGAGCAATCTTCGCGTCATTCACGTAACGGTTGTTTGGAGCCATCATAGTAAGTGAGAAGCCATTTTCATAACCCGCTTCTTTCATCAGCGCTTTGGCTTTCTTCAGGTCGTAACGAGGTTTAAGATCTTCATTGTAACCGGCATAACCAACTGGGCTTTGCTGAGCCGCCGCCGTTGCTGCACCTTTCATGATTTTCTTAGTAATACCTTCATTATTTACCGCATAAACAATAGCTTGACGAACACGTACATCTTTCAGTGCTTCGTTACTATTTTGGTTCATTTGGAATGTGATGATACGAGTACCCGGCATTGTGTACAGGTCAACATTGCTTGCATTTTCAATACGCTTGTAGTCGTTAGGAGCCACTGGCGCAATCATATCAACGTCACCAGAAAGAATAGCAGCTACTCGAGTGGCATCTTCTTTAATCGGTACAAGTGTTAGTTTATCAACGTTACCTTTTGAAGCTGTATCCCAGTAATCAGCGAAACGTTCAAATTCAACCTTAACGCCTTGCTCACGAGAAGTGATCGTAAATGGCCCTGTACCGGAAACGTTAGTCGATGCATAAGAGTTACCATGCTTCACTAGCTCGTCTTTAGATTTGCCATCTTCCGTTTTACCTGAGTAGAACTTGCTATCCATTGGGAAAATGTAAGTTGCTACGTTTTCGATAAGTGGATAAGTACCGTCGGTTTTTACTTCAACGGTATAATCATCAACTTTCGTCAAAGAGACTAAAGGAGCAAAGATACCTTTAAAGTCTGGCGATGATTTTAGACGAGCAAAAGTCCAAACAACATCATCCGCAGAGAAAGTATTGCCCGAATGGAATTTCACGCCTTTACGAAGAGTAAAGCGCATCGTTTCGTTATCAATACGCTCCCATGACTCAGCTAGACGCGGCTCAAAATCCATTTCTTGAGTAAAACGTACTAGAGGGTCAAATACCATATGGGACATCTGAAGTGTACCGCCTGAAAGTTGTTCATGCGGATCTAGTGATACTGGGTCTGCGGCATATCCCACTGTGATGTCAGCGGCTGCAGCTCCAAAACTCAGGCCAGCAGCCATTAGAGCAACTGCTAATTTAGTCTTGATGGTTCTCATTGCATAACTCCTTATGCGGGAATTCATATCCCTGTTTGTTGTTTTGCTAGTGTTTAGGTGATTAATCTAAAGTAATTTGCTTACTCAAGAATCAATTTACTACCTCAGCAACGGCTGCTAAGGTAGAAAAATTAAGCGATATCTTCTCTTAACCCTGTAAATTCAGGCATTAGAGAGATTAGTTGTTTACTGTATTCATGCTGAGGGTCATTAAAAAGCTGCTCTGTAGGCGCGACTTCCAACAATTTCCCCATCTTCATAACACCAATTCGATCACACATTTGACGTATTACTGGCAAATCATGGCTTATGAAAAGCATTGTCAGGTTTAACTCATCCTGTAAGTCTTTCAATAAGTTCAAGATTTGTGCCTGTACCGACACATCTAAAGCAGAGGTAGGCTCATCACAAATAAGCAGACGAGGTCGAGTCGCAAGTGCGCGCGCAATGGAGATACGTTGACGCTGACCACCAGAAAACTCATGCGGATATTTAAGGCCGGCCATACGTCCCAACCCTACATGGTCAAGCAGATCATGAACAATCTCACGAGTTTGAGCCTCGTTGCGGGTCAGTTTATGGAAACGAATAGGCTCTGCGATGATATCGAAGATTTTCATGCGAGGGTTCATTGACGTATACGGATTCTGGAAAACCATCTGCATCTGACGACGCATTGGACGGCGCTCTTTTTCCGACTTCAATCCTGTCAGGTCGATTCCCTCAAACGTCACTTTCCCCGCATTAGGCTCATATAACCCAGCAATAACACGAGCGATCGTTGATTTGCCGGAACCGGACTCGCCAACCAAACCAAATGTTTCACCTTCATGTACTTCAAAGCTCACATCATCAGATGCTTGCACATACTCTCGACGACTCTCAAAGAGAGAATCCTTAGTAACAAAACGGAGGTGTACATTTTCCACATTAAGAAGTGGGCCAGTATAAGCACGTTGGTCTTGGCTCTGGCCTAACCAGTGGTTTTTTACATCTAAAGGCGCCATTTCTGCCGCTTCTTCAATATAACTAACCAGAGGAAAGCGATCTAATTTTCTGTCTGAACGAGGGACAGCGGAAATAAGGCTTCGAGTATAGGAGTGATCAGGGTCGCCAAGTACCTTGTCAGTATTACCGAACTCAACCAAATCACCGCGATACATAACCGCTACTTTATCAGTGACATTCGATACAACACCCATATCATGGGTTACCAACATGCAACCTACATTATTTTTAACGCAAAGGTCTCGGATAAGGGAAAGAATTTGGTCTTGAATTGATACATCTAACGCTGTGGTAGGCTCATCGGCAATAATTAGGTCTGGCTCACCAGCCAGTGCTATCGCGATAACTACACGCTGTCTCATACCACCAGAAAACTGATGTGGAAACTGCTTTAATCGATTCTCAGGCTGAGGAATACCGACCTGATTCATTAATGAAAGTGAACGCTGATACGCTTCTTCATCAGAAACATTCATATTCGCATGAATAGTTTCTTTAAGCTGATGCTCAACGGTAAACAAAGGGTTCAACGAGGTCATTGGATCCTGAAAAATAAACCCAATTTTTGAACCGCGAACCTTTCTCATTTCTGACGACGATAATCCTGAGATTTTTTCACCATCAAGGAAAACTTCACCATCAGCAATTAAGCCAGGAGGGCTCAATAAATCGATAACGGCATTACCGACCGTTGATTTACCCGCACCTGATTCACCTACAACACCAACGATCTCACCTCGTTCAACATTAAACGAAAGTTCTTTTACCGCGGCATGCACACCATGCCTTGACGGATATTCGATCCGAAGGTTTTTTACTTCTAAAAGAGACATTACCAGACCTCTACTGCGGCGCTACTGCCTTGTCTGCAAACATTGAATCCATTCATTACCAGAATAAAGTCCTGATAATCTGATAGCTATTCAATTTGGCAAATAATTCACGAAAAAGCAACAAATATAGAATAAAAAAGTGTATTACGTCCGTTTTAAAGCATGGGGAATCAATATTTATTCATTTTTCATTCATTTTATTCGCTCAGGCCAAACAGATAACCGCTCTCACATAGACCAAAAACAAAGAACATATCACTACAAAAACAACAATACGCAGTAAAAGCAAAAGGTAATACAAACGTCTAATTTTGAATTTTTATTCTATTTGTTATTTAACAAGCAAGTTACATATACTTTGTTACATAAAAAAAATAGAGTAAATAACCAATTAAGCAAAGATAGGCAGACTTTATAGTCATACGTACTAATAAAAGATAATACCAACAACCAGCTACGACTATTTATGAAAAGAGCGGATATCTCTATTTAGTGCATTTATCATACAAAGCAGTTTTTTATAAAGAGGTGCAATAATAAATCATTTTCTAGTGACGAAAAAATCCTTACTACTCGTGTAGTCATAACGATATTTAGTTGATACAAGCTTGTTGAGTAACATCATTGATTTTATATAGACAAAAACGCTCTCCAATACTTGCTATGCATTTTGTTATGACGAAAAAAAACCCCGTCTTACGACGAGGTTTCTTTATGTGGTCGGTGAAGAGGGATTCGAACCCCCGACCCTCTGGTCCCAAACCAGATGCGCTACCAAGCTGCGCTATTCACCGAAATATTCTGTTGCTTGTTTAGAATTTCGTACCGAGGGTCACCCTCTAGTCCCGCTATTCCAAACTTCAGGATGCGCTACCAAGCTGCGCTATTCACCGAAATATTTGTTACTTGTTCAAAATTTGCTATTTCATCTCGACTTTCATCAAGACAGGAAGCGAATGCTACCTAAATAAATGGGGTGGCTAACGAGACTTGAACTCGCGACAACCGGAATCACAATCCGGGGCTCTACCAACTGAGCTATAGCCACCACTGAGAGTAAAAGCCTCGCCATTCAGACGAGGCTTTTAATATGGTCGGTGAAGAGGGATTCGAACCCCCGACCCTCTGGTCCCAAACCAGATGCGCTACCAAGCTGCGCTATTCACCGAAATATTCTGTTACTTATTCTAAATTTGCTATTTCATCTCGACTTTCATCAAGACAGGAAGCGAATGCTACCTAAATAAATGGGGTGGCTAACGAGACTTGAACTCGCGACAACCGGAATCACAATCCGGGGCTCTACCAACTGAGCTATAGCCACCACTATGTCTGCCGACAATACTACCTTAAATACTTCCGGAAATGGCGCGCCCGAAAGGATTCGAACCTTCGACCTTTGGCTCCGGAGGCCAACGCTCTATCCAGCTGAGCTACGGGCGCATGCCCTATCGGCGGAGTGGAATAATACGTATATCGCCATACTCCGTCTAGTTTTTTTTGCAGTTTTTTTATTAATTGTTGTCTTTTTCAGCAGTTAAGATGTGATAAAGCACTGATCATTTCAATCTGAATGTTTATTGCAACAAATTAACAGGATATAATCACTCAAAATTTACACCCGATTAACATCGTGTTTTCAAAAGATATAATCAATGAAAACACTATAACAATATTTGCGGTGTATCGCCCAATAAAAAAGATAATAGTAAAGTGAGCTAAAAATATGTCCTCAAGAATCCTTGGCGTGCTAATCGCCACTCTAACTTTTTCCGCATATTCGCTAGCCAGCAGTGTCAGTGAAAAGGAATACAATGATATCGCTGAACGTATTAAACCTGTTGGTGATGTCTATCTCGTTGGTGCAGAGCCTGTGGTAGAAAAGCCAAAAGGTCCTAGAACAGCAGAAAGCACATACGGTACATACTGTGTGGCTTGCCACGGCACTGGCGTCTCAGGTGCACCAATTAAAGGTAATGCGGAACAGTGGGCACCGCGTATTGCACAAGGCATGGACGTAATGACGGACCACGCTATCAAAGGTTTCAATGCCATGCCGGCAAAAGGAACATGTATGGATTGTAGCGATGACGAGATTGTTGCAGTAATCAATCATATGATTGAAGGTTTATAACCCTACACAATAACAAAGGCCATGGCTCTATCTAGAACCATGGCCTTTTTGTATGCAATTTTCATTAGCGACTATTTTTTAAACATCGCTTTTAAGTTCGCAATATGAGCCTGTCCTTTCTCCATTCTTTCCTCTTGACTCACCGGTTTCTTAACACTCTCCCAGTCCACATCATCAAAAGGTAACTCATCTAAAAAACGGCTATGTTGTGGCTTTAACAATTCACCAAATTGTCTTCTCTCTTTACAGAGAGTAAAAGTAAGCTCTTTTTGTGCTCGAGTAATACCAACATAAGCTAAACGGCGCTCTTCATCGACATTTTCTTCATCAATGCTGGTCTGGTGAGGTAATATCCCCTCTTCTGCACCCATTAAGTAAACATGAGGAAACTCAAGTCCTTTCGACGCGTGTAGAGTCATTAGCTGTACTTGGTCTGCATCACTTTCATCTTCACCTCTTTCCATCATGTCGCGTAATGTTAGTCTCTGCACAACTTCTTTTAAGGTTTTTTCTTCTTGGTCATAGTTATCACCTTCTAGATCCGCAACAATCCAACTATAAAGATCCGACACATTCTTCATGCGCATCTCAGCCGCTTTTGCACTTGAAGATGTTTCATATAACCAATCTTCATAGTTAATATCACGAACCAGAGAACGAACCGCTTCAACAGTATTACCTCTTTCCGCATTATCAGATATAGCCACAATCCAAGCGGTAAATTTTCGTAAGACTTCTAGTCCTCGACCGGAAAGAGTCTGTTCAAGGCCCATTTCAAAACTGGCCTCAAATAAGCTTTTTCCTCGCATGTTTGCATAGCTACCCAGTTTCTCTAATGTCACAGGCCCAATCTCTCGTCTAGGCGTATTCACTATTCGAATAAAGGCATTATCATCATCGGGATTAACCAGCACACGAAGGTAAGCCATAATGTCTTTAATTTCAGCGCGGGCAAAAAAGGAAGTTCCACCAGAAATACGATAAGGGATTCTATTTTGCATCAAAGATTTTTCTATCAACCTAGATTGATGATTACCACGATACAATATGGCGTAATCTTTATATTCAGTACGATTAAGGAATCGATGTGCAATCAATTCACCGGTGATTCGCTCTGCTTCATGCTCTTCATTGTTAGCCACCAGTACTTTCAGCTTTTCACCATCAGGTAACTCAGAAAAGAGTTTTTTCTCGAAAACATGGGGATTATTAGCAATTAAGATGTTTGCCGCTCGCAATATTCTGCTGGTAGAGCGATAGTTTTGCTCCATCTTAATGACGTTCAAATTTGGGTAATCTTGATTCAACAACACCAAATTCTGCGGCTTCGCCCCACGCCAGGAGTAGATAGACTGATCATCATCTCCTACCACAGTTAGACGACCTCGCTCTCCGACAAGCAGCTTAACCAAATCATATTGGCTGGTATTTGTGTCTTGATATTCGTCCACAAGTAGATAGCGTATTTTCGCCTGCCAGCGCTCTCTTACTTCCGTATTACTTTTAAGCAGTTGCACCGGTAACGAAATTAAATCATCAAAATCCAATGCGTTATACGCTCTCATCTGCTTTTGATACACCTCAAAGCAGAAAGCAAATAACTGTTCTTGTTCAGAGCGCGCCCTTCCCTTAACTTGTTCAGGGGTTAACATGTCATTCTTCCAGTTAGAAATGGCACTTAATAAGGAACGAAGTAGGTCCTTATCGCCATCCAACTGCTCTTCTGTCAGCTCTTTTAACAGCGCCATTTGGTCTTGGTCATCGAATAAAGAGAATCCAGCCTTCAAACCAAGGACTTTATACTCTCGACGAATAATATTGAGTCCTAAGGTATGAAAAGTAGAAATCATCAATCCTTTTGCTTCTTTCTTTCCTAACGTTTGACCGACCCGCTCTTTCATTTCTCGAGCCGCTTTGTTAGTAAAGGTCACCGCAGCAATATTGCGAGCCTTATAGCCACATACCTCAACCAAATAAGCAATCTTATTGGTGATAACACGCGTCTTTCCTGAGCCGGCACCTGCTAATACTAAACAGGGTCCGGACACATATTTCACCGCTTGGTCTTGGCTGGGATTTAACTTCACTATTTTTAACCTAAATGAGTGCTTGAACTTTTGACTATAATAATCATCAAAGGAGCCGAAAGCTACGTAAGAATAACCTCAATAAATTAATGATAAAAAATGGTGTTCGTTTAAATATACAAATGTATAATATAAAAATGAATGAACGTTCATTCATTTTTATTGGGAGCAATAATGTCAGAACCAATTGAAGATAAGCGAACGCGAATTCTTGATGCCACCGAAAAATTATTGGCAAAAGATGGTTTTCAAGGCTTATCCATGAAGAAGCTTGCCAAAGAAGCGGATGTCGCAGCTGGAACTATTTATCGCTATTTTGAAGATAAACATCATCTAATTGAAGAGACTCGTTTATATGTTTCTCAACGAGCAGCAGACTATATTCAATCGAATCTAACTGATGATATGTCTTTAAAAGAACAATATCGTACTATCTGGCTGAATATTTGGAACTTAAATAGCACCGAATCAGCGGTAAAAAGTCACTTTCTTTATGAACAATTTGACTACACTAATGAAAGTAAAATTTTTCAACTCGAAAAAGAGATGTTTTACAAAGTAGTAGATTTATTTGAGACAGGGAAAGCAGAAGGGCTGTTTAAGCCATTAGAAGGCTACATCCTATTTAGCGTGAGCCTTGACTCAAGTATTGCTCTGGCTAGGAAACAAAAAAATAGATGCATTCAGATGGATTCAAACGCAATAGAACAAGCGATTGAAGCCAGCTGGGATGCCATAATTCAACACTAAATTTGGAGTTCTAATAAGAATGAAAAAGTGGACTTTTTTTATGCTACTTATCGCAGTATTACTGTTTGGTAGCGTGATCGGCTTTAACCTGTTTAAGCAGAAAAAAATAGCTGAGTATATGGCAAACATGCCAGAACCTGTTTTCCCTGTTACCGTTGTCGATGTTGAATCGGTAGACTGGAAACCAACAATCCATGCTATTGGCTTTATCGAACCCTATCTAGGGGTTACGCTGACGGCGGAGTCCAATGGTGTAATCGACAATATCAAATTTGAATCAGGTGATACTGTTAAATCAGGCGACATGCTTGTTGTACTAGATACCGCAGTAGAACGTGCAAACTTAGCTAGCTCTCAAGCTAAGCTTCCAGCAGCAGAATCAAAGTACAAGCGTTATAAAGGCTTATTGAAAAAAGGCTCGATATCTCGTGAAGCTTATGACGATGCAGAGGCCTCTTACTTCTCTCTTAAAGCAGATATTCAAAGTTTAATGGCCTCTATCGATCGCCGTGAAATCGAAGCACCTTTTGATGGTGTTGTCGGTATTCGAGATGTTTACTTAGGACAGTACCTACAAGCAGGAACTAAAATTGTTCGCTTAGAAGACACCAGCGTTATGCGTCTTCGTTTTACTGTCCCTCAAACGGACATATCGCTTATTCACATCGATCAAAAAGTGAACATTAAAGTTGACTCATACCCTGAAGATACGTTTGAAGCATCGATCTCAGCAATCGAACCAGCAGTAGACTACCAAAGTGGTTTGGTTCAGGTTCAAGCTGATATCCCAAACAATGGTGGAAAACTACGTAGTGGTATGTTTGCTCGTGCAAACATTATCTTGCCAACAATTGCTGATCAAGTCGTACTGCCTCAGACCGCTATTACCTTCACCTTATATGGCGACAGTGTATACCTAGTATCAGACATTGATGGCGAAAAGCGTGTTAAGCAAGAAGTGATTACTGTAGGAGAGCGCAGTGGTTCTATTGCTCATATCCTTAAAGGCGTTAAATCTGGCGATCAGATTGTAACCTCTGGTCAAGTTCGCCTAAGTAATAATGCCAAAGTGAAAATTGTAGAAAGTGATGCAATTACACCGCCTGAAGAAACACCAATGCTGTAATTGGAGAGACTATGCGCTTTACTGATGTATTTATAAAACGTCCTGTTCTGGCGGTATCTATTAGCTTTTTGATCGCGTTGCTTGGCTTTCAAGCACTGTTCAAAATGCAAGTACGCGAATACCCAGAAATGACCAACACGGTTGTGACCGTAACCACAGGATATTATGGGGCCAGTGCCGACTTAATTCAGGGCTTTATCACTCAGCCTCTGGAACAAGCGGTTGCTCAAGCCGACAATATTGATTACATGACTTCCCAATCGGTACTTGGTCGTTCGACTATTACCGTGAACATGAAGTTAAATACCGATCCAAATGCGGCACTTTCTGACATTCTGGCGAAAACGAACTCTGTTCGTTCTCAGCTACCAAGTGAAGCAGAAGATCCAACCGTGACGATGTCAACGGGCTCAACGACTGCTGTATTATATCTTGGTTTTATTAGTGATGAGTTAGCATCAAGTCAGGTAACTGACTATTTAGAACGTGTAATCAACCCACAGTTATTTACTGTAAATGGCGTATCTAAAATAGACATCTATGGTGGCTCGAAATACGCAATGCGTATTTGGCTCGATCCAGCAAAAATGGCAGGATTAAACCTAACCGCTACCGATGTTATGGGTGTACTTCAAGCGAACAACTTCCAGTCCGCCACGGGCCAGTCTATTGGTGAGTTTGTTCTCTATAATGGCAGTGCCGATACACAAATATCAAATGTTGAAGAGCTGGAACGCTTAGTAATAAAAGATAAAAACGGCGATCTTATCCGTCTATCTGATATTGCAAAAGTAACCTTAGAAAAAAGCCATGATGCATTCCGTGCCAGTGCCAATGGCCAAGAAGCGGTGGTTGTCGCCGTCAATGCTGCGCCAAGTGCAAACCCGATAAATATTGCCCAAGATGTTCTTAAGCTATTACCTGAGCTAGAGAAAAACATTCCTGCCAATATCAAAATGAACGTCATGTATGACTCAACAGAAGCCATTAATGAGTCGATACAAGAGGTAATTAAAACCATCATTGAAGCAGCACTTATTGTATTGGTGGTTATTACGATCTTCTTGGGTTCATTTAGAGCGGTACTTATCCCGATTATCACTATACCTCTCTCTCTGATTGGTGTTGCGATGGTCATGCAGGGACTGGGGTTCTCATGGAACTTAATGACGCTGTTGGCAATGGTATTGGCCATCGGTCTGGTTGTTGATGACGCAATTGTGGTGCTAGAAAACGTTGACCGTCATATTAAGCTAGGAGAGTCACCATTCCGTGCGGCCATTATAGGTACACGAGAAATTGCTGTTCCGGTTATCGCAATGACCTTAACACTAGGAGCCGTATATGCACCAATTGCAATGATGGGTGGTATTACAGGCTCGCTCTTCAAGGAGTTTGCTCTAACTCTGGCTGGCTCCGTATTTGTATCAGGCATTATCGCACTCACATTGTCACCAATGATGTGCTCTAAGATGCTTCTTGCTCACGCAGAACCAAACCGTTTTGAGAAAGCAGTACATAATGTTCTCGATAGAATGACCAATCGTTACTCAAAAATTCTATCTGTCGTTATGACGCGCCGTCCGGTCATTATTGCATTTGCCGTAATTGTATTTGCCAGCTTACCTTTGCTGTTTAAATTCATTCCTAGTGAACTTGCACCTTCAGAAGATAAAGGTGTGGTTATGCTTATGGGTACAGGTCCGTCTAATGCAAACCTAGACTACCTACAAAACACCATGAATGATGTCAATACGGTGCTAACAGACCAACCAGAGCTTAAATATGCTCAAGTATTTGTTGGTGTTCCAAGCTCTAACCAAGCATTTGGGATCGCAACAATGGTGCCATGGAGTGAGCGTGAAGCAAGCCAAGCTGATGTAACTGGACGTGTAGGACAATTAGTTAAAGATATTCCGGGTATGGCTGTAACGGCATTCCAGATGCCAGAACTACCTGGCGCGGGTTCCGGTCTACCGATTCAGTTTGTTATCACGACCCCGAATAACTTCGAAAGCTTATTTCAAATTGCTTCTGATGTCCTTGTCGCGACCTCTACTAGCCCATATTTTGTCTATTCAAATATTGATCTTAACTATGATTCAGCAACAATGAAGATCAATATAGATAAAGACAAAGCCGGTTCTTATGGCGTCACTATGAAAGACATTGGTAGTACATTAAGTACGATGATGGCTGATGGTTATGTTAACCGCATTGACTTTAATGGGCGCTCTTACGAAGTTATTCCTCAGGTAGAAAGAAAGTATCGTTTAAACCCTGAATCAATGAATAACTATTATGTTCGTTCATCTAACGGTAACCCTGTCCCACTTGGCAGTTTAATTTCGATTGATGTTGTTGCTGAGCCTAGAGCTCTACCGCACTTCAATCAGCTTAACTCAGCCACGATTGGTGCAGTACCAAGCCCGGGTGTTGCCATGGGTGATGCTATCGCGCAATTTGAACAGTTCGCACAGGATATGCTGCCTTCTGGATACAGCTATGATTACATGGGTGAAGCGAGACAGTATGTTACAGAAGGAAATTCGCTATACACCACCTTCGGCTTAGCGCTTGCCATTATTTTCCTTGTTCTTGCCATTCAATTTGAATCGGTAAGAGATCCATTGGTTATTATGGTATCGGTCCCTCTTGCAATATGTGGTGCTTTAATTGCGCTAGCTTGGGGCGCTGCGAGTATGAACATCTACTCACAGGTTGGTTTGATCACCCTTGTTGGCTTAATCACTAAACACGGTATTTTGATTTGTGAGGTAGCGAAAGAAGAGCAACTTCACAACCAGAAAAACCGTATGGAAGCGGTCATGGAAGCGGCTAAAGTGCGTCTTCGTCCAATATTGATGACAACAGCTGCGATGATAGCGGGTTTAATACCATTAATGTACGCCACTGGCGCAGGTGCTGCTCAGCGCTTTAGTATTGGTATTGTTATCGTTGCGGGTCTTGCGATTGGTACTCTATTTACTCTGTTTGTACTACCAGTTATCTACACCTATCTGGCAGAAAACCACAAACCACTTCCTGTTTTCCTTGAGGATGATGAGTTAGAAGAGCTTGCACTAATTAACAAGGCTGACGCTCAAGAGAAAGAGATGGCGAAACAATCTGTTCTCGAATAACTGAAATGAAAACAGAATAATTTTTAAGGCTACTTCGGTAGCCTTTTTTACATCTATTGCACTTACATTAGCGATATCTATAAATGCCAATGGTTAATCTCAAATTTTTGTCATCAATAATTTTTTGTCATCAATATAGCGACAACACAGATTAGATTGCATAAAATAAGCGCAAATTGTAAGGAGTTAACCACCAATGTTTGACCCAAAGAAGCTAGAACAAATTGCAAAACAGATTCATGAATCAATGCCGGCACCGGTAAAAGAGTTGGGGGCTGATGTCGATCAAAAAGTTCGTCAAGTTATTCAAGGCCAATTAAATAAGCTGGATGTTGTTAGTCGAGAAGAGTTTGACGTTCAAACACAAGTCCTACTTAGAACTCGTCAAAAACTAACAGAAATGGAACAGAAGCTAACAGACCTTGAGCAGAAGCTGTCAGAAAAATAAGTCGTCCGACTCACTTTGCTTCATGCTCTGGAAAGACTCTATTTTTAACAATGTAAACGGTATAAAAAAGGCTTGGTTTTCACACCAAGCCTTTATTTTTATCTATCCGACTAAAACGAATTAACCGCCTACGGCAATGCGCTTCATATCCGTCATGTAGCCACGCAACTCTTCACCAATATACTCTACCGGGTGGTTACGAATAGCATCATTCACTTCAATCAATGTGGCGTTATCTACTTGATTAGAACTCTCTGCCAAGCCTTTACCAATAACGTCAGTTGAAACATTAGGCATAAACTTCTCTCGTAAAAGAGGTGTCGCCACATTCGCAAATAAATAGTTACCATATTCAGCAGTGTCAGAGATAACCACATTCATCTCATATAGACGTTTACGTGCAACAGTATTCGCGATCAACGGTAGCTCGTGTAGTGACTCATAATAAGCTGACTCATCAATAATTCCAGAAGCAGTCATTGCTTCAAATGCTAATTCTACACCAGCACGAACCATCGCAATCATCAACACACCATTGTCGAAATACTCTTGCTCAGAAATCTCTACATCCGACTCTGGATAGTTCTCAAATGCAGTTTGACCCGTCTCTTCACGCCAACCTAATAGGTTAACATCGTCGTTGGCCCAATCAGCCATCATGGTGCTAGAAAACTCACCGACAATGATGTCGTCCATATGCTTGTTATAAAGTGGACGCATTAGCTCTTTAAGCTCTTCAGATAGCTCAAACGCTTTCACTTTTGCTGGGTTAGAAAGACGATCCATCATATGAGTAATACCGCCAAACTTTAGTGCTTCAGTGATGGTTTCCCAACCGTACTGTAAAAGCTTACCTGCATAACCGGCATCAATACCGTCAGCGATCATTTTTTCATAACAAACAATTGAACCCGCTTGAAGCATTCCACAAAGTATCGTCTGCTCACCCATCAAGTCCGACTTAACTTCTGCTACAAATGAAGATTCCAAACAACCAGCACGATGACCACCTGTTCCGGCAGCCCATGCTTTAGCAATATCCCAGCCTTCACCTTTAGGATCATTCTCTGGGTGAACAGCTATCAATGTAGGTACACCAAATCCACGCTTATACTCTTCACGAACTTCTGTTCCTGGGCACTTAGGTGCAACCATTACCACAGTAAGGTCTTGACGGATCTTCATGCCCTCTTCAACAATATTGAAACCATGAGAATAACCAAGAGCAGCGCCCTCTTTCATTAAAGGCATTACCGTTTCAACAACATTGGTATGCTGCTTATCTGGAGTTAGGTTAACAACCAAATCAGCTTGCGGGATTAGTGTTTCATAACTACCTACTTCAAAACCATTATCGCTCGCATTTTTAAATGATTGACGTTTCTCATCAATCGCTGCTTGGCGTAGAGCGTAAGAGACATTCAAACCAGAATCGCGCATGTTTAAGCCCTGATTAAGACCTTGCGCACCACAACCGACGATAACTACTTTCTTACCTTTTAAGTAATCCGCCTCTGTTGCAAACTCTTCGCGATCCATAAAACGACAACGACCTAATTGGTCCAATTGCTCACGCAGGTTTAACGTATTGAAATAGTTAGTCATTACTAAAGCTCCTAAAAAAATCTGTCCATTGGTCAGCGGCTTATGCGCTGAATAAACCCATACTAATTCAGGATTTAGCTTGCGGAAAGTGATATATTCACAATAACTTATTGCAATAAATGCAACGTGACTTATGAACATAAAAATCCTGCAACTATTTATCCACCTTTGTGACAGCAAAAGCTTCAGTAAAACCGCAGCAACCATGCATATAAGCCCGTCGGCGTTAAGTAGACAAATACAGAAACTGGAAGAAGAGTTAGGAGAACCATTGTTAATTCGAGATAATCGAAGTGTTGAATTAACCAATGCAGGAAAAACACTGTTACCAGTCGCTCACTCCATTACCAATGAGTGGTTCGACTTTAGAACAGAACTTTCAAATGCAACTAAAGAGCTTCAGGGAGAAATCCACCTATTTTGCTCTGTTACTGCAAGCTACAGCCATCTCCCAGACCTATTAAATGACTTTAGGCTAACTTACCCTCAAATAGAGATAAATCTTTCAACTGGGGACCCTGCACAAGCAATAAACAAGATATTACAAGGTGATGCTGACATTGCGATTGCAGCCAAGCCTGATCACTTACCAGCAAAACTCGCCTTCGAAGTGATTGGTCATATCCCCTTATCCGTTATTGCACCAATAGGGATCAGCAGTTTTTCTCAAGAGTTGAAGAAAGATAAGCCTAACTGGTCGCTAATACCGTTCATTCTTCCTGAAGCAGGAACCGCGAGGGAGAGAGCGAATCATTGGTTTAAGAAGATGAAAATAAAACCAACCATCTATGCACAAGTATCTGGGCATGAAGCAATCGCCAGCATGGTTGCTTTGGGTTGCGGTATAGGAATAGCACCTGACGTCGTCATCAATAACAGCCCAGTTAAAGATAAAATACAACGGTTAAAACTGGATTCTGTGGAACCTTTTGATTTAGGTATATGCTGCCATCGTTCAAAACTGAATGATCCGCTCATCAAAGCATTATGGAAACTAGCGGAAAGAAAACTTATTCCTGCCTAGATCAAAAAAGCCTCCCGATAGGGAGGCTTCGAAAAATGAACCTAGCGATGTCCTACTCTCACATGGGGAAACCCCACACTACCATCGGCGCTATTGCGTTTCACTTCTGAGTTCGGCATGGAATCAGGTGGGTCCACAATGCTATGGTCGCTAAGTAAAATTCTACTCGATAACTACATCTTTTTTAGTTATCTAAATCTGGTGCTGATAGGCGGATTTGAACCGCCGACCTCACCCTTACCAAGGGTGCGCTCTACCAACTGAGCTATATCAGCAGGTCTCTATCTCTTATAAAGAGTAAAAGCCCGTTCAGAGAACGGGCTTTTGTAATGTAAGCCTGGCGATGTCCTACTCTCACATGGGGAAACCCCACACTACCATCGGCGCTATTGCGTTTCACTTCTGAGTTCGGCATGGAATCAGGTGGGTCCACAATGCTATGGTCGCCAAGCAAAATTGGTGTAATAAAACCGCTGGCTAAAACGCTCGCTCTCTACGTTAGATTGCTTATTCGCTCAGTCACTTACCAATGTAAGCTCCTTCTCTCATCTCACAATCTGCCTTGATAGCAAACCTTTTACCTGCGCTCGTATCGAGCTAAGGCTTTATCACTTTAACTTGGAAAACTAACTTTAAAAGTTCTTTACACATTCAATGTTCTATTTGAGTCCACGACCTACACGGATGTAGGAAGTGCTGAGGATTGTCTGAAACAATCTCAGTAACAAAACCCCTTGGGTGTTGTATGGTTAAGCCTCACGGGCAATTAGTACAGGTTAGCTCAACGCCTCACAACGCTTACACACCCTGCCTATCAACGTCGTAGTCTACGACAACCCTTTAGGATACTTAAAGTATCAGGGAGAACTCATCTCAAGGCTCGCTTCGCGCTTAGATGCTTTCAGCGCTTATCGATTCCGAACTTAGCTACCGGGCAATGCCATTGGCATGACAACCCGAACACCAGAGGTTCGTCCACTCCGGTCCTCTCGTACTAGGAGCAGCCCCTTTCAATTCTCCAACGCCCACGGCAGATAGGGACCGAACTGTCTCACGACGTTCTAAACCCAGCTCGCGTACCACTTTAAATGGCGAACAGCCATACCCTTGGGACCGACTTCAGCCCCAGGATGTGATGAGCCGACATCGAGGTGCCAAACACCGCCGTCGATATGAACTCTTGGGCGGTATCAGCCTGTTATCCCCGGAGTACCTTTTATCCGTTGAGCGATGGCCCTTCCATTCAGAACCACCGGATCACTATGACCTGCTTTCGCACCTGCTCGAATTGTCATTCTCGCAGTCAAGCGGGCTTATGCCATTGCACTAACCACACGATGTCCAACCGTGTTTAGCCCACCTTCGTGCTCCTCCGTTACTCTTTGGGAGGAGACCGCCCCAGTCAAACTACCCACCAGGCACTGTCCTCATCCCCGATTAGGGGACTAAGTTAGAACATCAACACTACAAGGGTGGTATTTCAAGGTTGACTCCACTCCATCTAGCGACGAAGTTTCAAAGTCTCCCACCTATCCTACACATGTAGGGTCAATGTTCAGTGCCAAGCTGTAGTAAAGGTTCACGGGGTCTTTCCGTCTAGCCGCGGGTACACTGCATCTTCACAGCGATTTCAATTTCACTGAGTCTCGGGTGGAGACAGCGTGGCCATCATTACGCCATTCGTGCAGGTCGGAACTTACCCGACAAGGAATTTCGCTACCTTAGGACCGTTATAGTTACGGCCGCCGTTTACCGGGGCTTCGATCAAGAGCTTCGACCTAAGTCTAACCCCATCAATTAACCTTCCGGCACCGGGCAGGCGTCACACCGTATACGTCATCTTGCGATTTTGCACAGTGCTGTGTTTTTAATAAACAGTTGCAGCCACCTGGTATCTGCGACTTCCGATAGCTCCATCCGCGAGGGACTTCACCGTCAGAAGCGTACCTTCTCCCGAAGTTACGGTACCATTTTGCCTAGTTCCTTCACCCGAGTTCTCTCAAGCGCCTTGGTATTCTCTACCCGACCACCTGTGTCGGTTTGGGGTACGATTTCTTACAATCTGAAGCTTAGAGGCTTTTCCTGGAAGCATGGCATCAATGACTTCACGCCCTTGGGCGCTCGACATCGGGTCTCAGCCTTAATGATTTCCCGGATTTACCTAAGAAATCAGCCTACACCCTTGAACCTGGACAACCGTCGCCAGGCCCACCTAGCCTTCTCCGTCCCCCCATCGCAATTGTAAGAAGTACGGGAATATTAACCCGTTTCCCATCGACTACGCCTTTCGGCCTCGCCTTAGGGGTCGACTTACCCTGCCCCGATTAACGTTGGACAGGAACCCTTGGTCTTCCGGCGTGGGGGTTTTTCACCCCCATTATCGTTACTCATGTCAGCATTCGCACTTCTGATACCTCCAGCAAACCTTACAGTTCACCTTCAACGGCTTACAGAACGCTCCCCTACCCAATACTCAAAAGAGCATTGCCGCAGCTTCGGTGTATAGCTTAGCCCCGTTACATCTTCCGCGCAGGCCGACTCGACCAGTGAGCTATTACGCTTTCTTTAAATGATGGCTGCTTCTAAGCCAACATCCTGGCTGTCTGAGCCTTCCCACATCGTTTCCCACTTAGCTATACTTTGGGACCTTAGCTGGCGGTCTGGGTTGTTTCCCTCTCCACGACGGACGTTAGCACCCGCCGTGTGTCTCCCGGATAGTACTTACTGGTATTCGGAGTTTGCAAAGGGTTGGTAAGTCGGGATGACCCCCTAGCCTTAACAGTGCTCTACCCCCAGTAGTATTCGTCCGAGGCGCTACCTAAATAGCTTTCGGGGAGAACCAGCTATCTCCAGGTTTGATTGGCCTTTCACCCCTAGCCACAAGTCATCCGCTAATTTTTCAACATTAGTCGGTTCGGTCCTCCAGTTGATGTTACTCAACCTTCAACCTGCCCATGGCTAGATCACCTGGTTTCGGGTCTATACCTAGCAACTCGACGCCCAGTTAAGACTCGGTTTCCCTACGGCTCCCCTAATCGGTTAACCTTGCTACTAAATATAAGTCGCTGACCCATTATACAAAAGGTACGCAGTCACCCCACAAAGGAGGCTCCTACTGCTTGTACGTACACGGTTTCAGGTTCTATTTCACTCCCCTCACAGGGGTTCTTTTCGCCTTTCCCTCACGGTACTGGTTCACTATCGGTCAGTCAGTAGTATTTAGCCTTGGAGGATGGTCCCCCCATATTCAGACAGGATATCACGTGTCCCGCCCTACTCGATTTCACTGATTGTACGTTGTCGGTTACGGGGCTATCACCCTTTATTGCGAGACTTTCCAGACTCTTCACCTGACGCACTAAAAGCTTAAGGGCTAATCCAATTTCGCTCGCCGCTACTTTCGGAATCTCGGTTGATTTCTACTCCTCCGGGTACTTAGATGTTTCAGTTCCCCGGGTTTGCCCTGTTAACCTATGTATTCAGTTAACAGTAACTGCTTATGCAGTTGGGTTTCCCCATTCGGAAATCGTAGACTCAAGTGGCTTTTACTGCCTAATCTACGCTTATCGCAAGTTAATACGTCCTTCATCGCCTCTGACTGCCAAGGCATCCACCGTGTACGCTTAGTCACTTAACCATACAACCCCAAAGGGTCTTATGAGCAACCAAGGTTTCTATCGTTGTCTCATTATTTGAATGAGCGAGACAACATTTCGATTTTGCCGGACTCAAATATAAACAGCATTACTATGTAATGTTGTTTCCAAGAACACTTGAATGTGTGTTGGTACCTAAATCTAAAAAAGACTTAGGATTTGAGAACTTTTAAATTAGATAACAATCAATCAAATTGTTATCTGTCAGCTTTCCAAATTGTTAAAGAGCAAAGATTTTTTTCTACTTAAAGAAATAAACCATTTTTAAGAACACTTAAGTCTTTTACTTAAAAAAGAAATGTACTTAAAGATGGTGGAGCTATGCGGGATCGAACCGCAGACCTCTTCGCTGCCAGCGAAGCGCTCTCCCAGCTGAGCTATAGCCCCATCTAGGAAAAGCAATTCCTTTCTCTTAACTTTCTAAACCATATCAATCTGTGTGGACACTCATAAACGAGCAATCTTCGTATTAAGGAGGTGATCCAGCCCCAGGTTCCCCTAGGGCTACCTTGTTACGACTTCACCCCAGTCATGAACCACAAAGTGGTAAGCGTCCCCCCGAAGGTTAAACTACCTACTTCTTTTGCAGCCCACTCCCATGGTGTGACGGGCGGTGTGTACAAGGCCCGGGAACGTATTCACCGTAGCATTCTGATCTACGATTACTAGCGATTCCGACTTCATGGAGTCGAGTTGCAGACTCCAATCCGGACTACGACGCACTTTTTGGGATTCGCTCACTTTCGCAAGTTGGCTGCCCTCTGTATGCGCCATTGTAGCACGTGTGTAGCCCTACTCGTAAGGGCCATGATGACTTGACGTCGTCCCCACCTTCCTCCGGTTTATCACCGGCAGTCTCCCTGAAGTTCCCACCCGAAGTGCTGGCAATCAAGGATAAGGGTTGCGCTCGTTGCGGGACTTAACCCAACATTTCACAACACGAGCTGACGACAGCCATGCAGCACCTGTCTCAGAGCTCCCGAAGGCACACCTGCGTCTCCGCTGGCTTCTCTGGATGTCAAGAGTAGGTAAGGTTCTTCGCGTTGCATCGAATTAAACCACATGCTCCACCGCTTGTGCGGGCCCCCGTCAATTCATTTGAGTTTTAATCTTGCGACCGTACTCCCCAGGCGGTCTACTTAACGCGTTAGCTCCGAAAGCCACGGCTCAAGGCCACAACCTCCAAGTAGACATCGTTTACGGCGTGGACTACCAGGGTATCTAATCCTGTTTGCTCCCCACGCTTTCGCATCTGAGTGTCAGTATCTGTCCAGGGGGCCGCCTTCGCCACTGGTATTCCTTCAGATCTCTACGCATTTCACCGCTACACCTGAAATTCTACCCCCCTCTACAGTACTCTAGTTTGCCAGTTTCAAATGACCTTCCCAGGTTGAGCCTGGGGCTTTCACATCTGACTTAACAAACCACCTGCATGCGCTTTACGCCCAGTAATTCCGATTAACGCTCGCACCCTCCGTATTACCGCGGCTGCTGGCACGGAGTTAGCCGGTGCTTCTTCTGTCGCTAACGTCAAATAATTGCGCTATTAACGCAACTACCTTCCTCACGACTGAAAGTGCTTTACAACCCGAAGGCCTTCTTCACACACGCGGCATGGCTGCATCAGGCTTGCGCCCATTGTGCAATATTCCCCACTGCTGCCTCCCGTAGGAGTCTGGACCGTGTCTCAGTTCCAGTGTGGCTGATCATCCTCTCAGACCAGCTAGAGATCGTCGCCTTGGTGAGCCATTACCTCACCAACTAGCTAATCTCACTTAGGCTTATCCAATCGCAGAAGGCCCGAAGGTCCCCTCTTTTCCCCCGTAGGGCGTATGCGGTATTAGCTATCGTTTCCAATAGTTATCCCCCTCGACTGGGCAAATTCCTAAGCATTACTCACCCGTCCGCCGCTCGACGTCCAATAAATCATCCGAAGAATCTTTATTGCCGTTTCCGCTCGACTTGCATGTGTTAGGCCTGCCGCCAGCGTTCAATCTGAGCCATGATCAAACTCTTCAATTTAAAGTTTTGATTTTGTTTCTCTATTAAGAGAAACGGGACTCAACGAATACTGACTTCAAAACTGCTCTTACTCGAAAGTAAGAAGTAATTTTAAAGCTATTATCATTCCAACAGAATGATAATGAATTGACTGTGCTCGATACCGAAGTATCAAATTGGTCACTCAGTTCATTGAAACCGTTGTTGATTTCGTGCTCGAAAGCAGAGAATCATCTTCGATTGTCATCAACGAGTGCCCACACAGATTGATAGGTTTAAATTGTTAAAGAGCGTTGCTTCTTGGTTTCCGTTAAGGTCTTCCCTGAAGCGAGGCGGCCATTCTAGCGATTTAATGTGAAGTGTCAAACACTTTTTTACTTTTTTTATTCTTGCTTAAAAAGCGGAATAAAAAGTCACATTGCTAGGCTGCTGCCTGACTGATTTTGCCAGTTAACCCTTGTGGGCTCTGCCGTGTCAGTGAGGGCGCATTATAGAGATCGAAATCACATTGGCAACCCTTTTTTGGAAAATATTTCAGTTATTTTACCGTTTGGATGCTTTTTATCCACTAAAGGCTAATTTTACTAATAATTGTTCTTTATTTATGCTTAACAACGTTTATTAAAAGGAATGATTATGAGTAGATTAAAAAGCTATAAAGGAATATACCCTGACATCGACGAATCCGCTTACGTTGATGAAAGTGCTGTTCTCGTTGGTGATATAGTTATTAGTAAAGATGCCAGTGTTTGGCCACTCGTCGCAGCACGGGGCGACGTTAACCACATTCGAATAGGTGAAAGAAGTAATATTCAAGATGGTAGCGTATTACACGTTACCCATAAAAACACCTCCAACCCTGATGGTTTTCCCCTCATTATTGGTAATGATGTCACTGTTGGGCATAAAGTAATGCTTCACGGTTGTACCATTCACAATAGAGTATTAATCGGCATGGCATCCATCGTTTTGGACGGGGCAGTGATAGAAGATGATGTCATGGTGGGTGCGGGAAGTCTTGTTCCACCAAACAAAACCTTAGAAAGTGGTTACCTCTATGTTGGCAGCCCTGTTAAGCAAGCCCGACCTTTAAAAGAGTACGAGCTCGCTTTCCTAAAGCAATCCGCTGAAAACTACGTTAAAAATAAAAACGAATACTTAAGTGAAATATAGTAGTTATAGTATTCATAGACTAAACGATTGAGTCTTTAGTTAATGATGGGGTTATAACTTTATCTCTATTTGTCCATCATGGTTAAAGTCTTCATCTTCAATCAACTGTTCCGCAAGCTCTTCTATATCAAATCTATATTCGGAAAATATATGAAGAGCTTGTTCCTCTCCTACTATATTCTCACCTTTTAGCTGAGATAAACTGGCTACAGTGATAATGCAGTCAATGCTAAGCCCTGACTGCTGGGCAATAAAAACAATTTGTTGTTTATCTTCTTGCCAGGTTTGCAGATCTGGAAATAAAATCGATTGATTCATTATACCTCCTCAAGGTTACGTCTAAGCTCTCTTAAGATCTGTTTTGTTCCAGGCCTCAACCCTCTCCACAGCATAAAACTTTCTGCAGCCTGCCCAACCAACATACCCAAACCATCATAGCTATGACTGGCACCATTCTCTAATGCCCACTGGTTGAAGGAGGTTAAACCCTTACCGTAAGACATATCGTAACTAATACAATTACCGTCAAAAATTGATGACGTAATATCTGGTACCTGTTTATATAAGCTTGCCGATGTTGAGTTGATGATAAGATCAAATTGATTCCCTACCGCTTCAAAAGGGCACGATACTATATTGCCGTACGGCACAAACATATCAACTAATTGCTGCGCCTTCTCATAAGTTCGATTCACCAATGTCAGTTGTGCTGGTTTTTGATCCAATAATGGTTTAATCACTCCCCTTGCCGCACCTCCTGCACCAATTAACAATATACGGCTATCTTTTAAAGGCACTTGATGTTGAAGCAGATCTTGTACTAACCCTTCACCGTCTGTGTTATCACCAAGGATTTCACCATCATCTAGCTTTTTCAACGTGTTCACTGCGCCTGAAAGCTGCGCTCTTTCTGTTAGCCTATCTGCAAACTGAAATGCCTGCTCTTTATACGGAGCTGTAATATTGCAACCACGCCCTCCTTGCTTAAAAAAATCACCTACTGCCGAAATAAAATCATCATCTTCAGGCTGATAACTTTGATATTGCAAGTTTTGCATAGTCTGTCTAGCAAATAGAGTATGTATAAAGGGAGATTTACTTTGTGAGATAGGGTTACCAAATACGCGATACTGATCAGGAGTGTTAGCCATTTCCTTGCCTACAAAAAAGGGTCAATATTATTGACCCTACCATTTCAACATCAATTCGCCAAGTTACCACTCTCGAGGTTTGAGATACTCTTGATAAAGATTGGCTTCCGCAGAACCTTCTTCTGGCTGGTAGCTATATTCCCAACGAGCAAGTGGCGGCATAGACATCAGTATAGACTCTGTTCGGCCTCCACTCTGTAAGCCAAACAGGGTTCCCCTGTCATACACCAAATTAAATTCCACATATCGACCTCTTCGGTAGAGCTGAAACTCTCTTTCTCTCTCACCAAACGGCATCTGCTTTCGCTTACTGACTATAGGTAAATAGGCATCTGTATAACCATTTCCAACGGATTTAATGTAATCAAAAGAACGTTCAAAGCCCCATTGATTAAGGTCATCAAAGAAAAGCCCCCCTATACCACGGGTTTCCTCTCTATGAGGCAGATAAAAATAGTCATCACACCACGCTTTATGTTCTTTATAAACATGGTTCCCAAAAGGCTGACAAATAGCTTTTGCTGTATCATGCCAATGTTGACAATCCTCCATAAATGGATAGAAAGGCGTTAGATCAAACCCACCACCAAACCACCAAATAGGTTCTTCACCCTCTTTTTCAGCAATAAAAAAACGAACATTGGCATGTGAAGTCGGTACATATGGATTATGCGGATGAAGAACTAATGAAACCCCCATGGCCTCGAAGTTCCTTCCTGCAAGTTCTGGTCGATGAGCCGTTGCAGAAGCTGGCATTTTTTTACCAAATACGTGGGAGAAGTTAACCCCACCTTGTTCAAATACACCACCATCTTTGAGAACCCTTGATCGCCCACCGCCACCAAGTTCTCGCTGCCAAGTATCTTCAATAAATTTTTCTTTTCCATCCACCATTTCTAATTGGTGACAAATGGAATCTTGAAGCGACATAAGAAAATGCTTCACTGCATCCTTGTCTATTTTGGACATAAATTCCTTATCCTTCTCGCAAAATGGTCAATGTTTTAGCATCACGAATTTCTGAAGGTTTAGATCTTCCTCCAGTCTCCCCTTCAACAATGACAACTGAGGTTTGTCCCAACTGTTGATACACCTCATTTGTCGTCATACAAGGCACCATGCCCGTCAAATTGGCACTAGTAGAGGTGATAGGCTTACCAAAGGCATCACACAATGCCTTAACCGTAGGATGATCCGTAACACGAACTGCAACCGTATTAAATTGGCCTGACACAAATGGTGAAACTAAATCACTAGCTGGCATTACCCAAGTAATCGCAGCTGGCCAAGATTGTTTAATCTGCTCTAGTTGCTCTGCGGTTAAAGACCTCTCATCAACATACGGACGCAACTGTTGATAACTGGAAGCAATTAAGATTAACCCTTTCTCCACAGGACGCTGCTTAATCGCAAGCAGCTCTTTAATCGCATCAATATTATCAGGGTCACAACCCACACCGAAGACTCCTTCTGTGGGATAAGCGATCACTCTACCTACTTCAAGCGCTTGTACGGCTTTATCTACATTTTCCATATTCATGATTAATCGATTCATTGTTCCTTTTAGTGTACAAATTCCTATTTCATCTGACTAAGCTTATTTATCTCTATTTATAAGATAATCCATTTCATTGAAATTACGCGTTATCAGGGCCTCAAATTAATCTCTGTTAACTATTATACCCAACAATAAAATTGACAAGATACGCTAACGGCTTTTCACTGCATTAAGGTGCTAACATGGATAAAATGTTTGACGCAAACGTTTTCCTTCTGGTTTTTTAGCCTTATAATGCGCGAAAATAATCCAAAACCAACGCGCTACATCAGGAGTTAATATGAAAGTCGGTATTATCATGGGGTCAAAATCGGACTGGCCAACGATGAAACTCGCTGCAGAGATGCTTGATCTCTTTGGTGTTCCATACGAAACCAAAGTGGTATCAGCTCACCGAACTCCTCAACTATTAGCTGATTATGCTAGTGGAGCGAAAGAGAACGGAATTAAAGTCATTATTGCTGGCGCAGGCGGCGCAGCCCATCTACCAGGAATGACTGCAGCATTTACCAGCATCCCTGTACTAGGTGTTCCAGTCCAATCGAAAGCACTAAAAGGAATGGACTCACTACTCTCTATTGTTCAAATGCCAAAAGGCATCGCAGTGGGAACGCTGGCAATAGGTGAGGCTGGGGCGGCAAATGCAGGACTGCTCGCAGCACAAATTATTGGAACGCAAGATGACCTTGTAATGCAGAAAGTCGAGAAGTTCCGTAGCGACCAAACTGAAACTATTTTAGCCAACCCTGACCCAAGCGAGGAGTAGTGCATGCATGTTCTTGTTTTAGGGGCTGGTCAACTTGCCCGAATGATGGCTCTAGCAGGTGCACCATTAAATATCACTATTTCAGCATTTGATGTTCGATCAAACAATATTGTCCACCCACTCACGCTAGAAGTATTAGGAACTGGATTAGAGGGTGCAATTGACAAGGCAGATGTCATCACCGCAGAGTTTGAACATATTCCAAATGATGTATTAGATATCTGCCAACAAAGTGGTAAGTTTCTACCAAATGCAGCGGCTATTCGAGCGGGGGGAGACAGAAGACAAGAGAAGACACTTCTCGATCAAGCCTCGGTTAACAACGCAAAATACTACGTAATTAATAGTCGAGAAGATTTTGACATTGCAATTCGTCATGTTGGTTTACCTATGGTACTGAAAAGTACGCTTGGTGGCTATGATGGCAAAGGACAATGGCGATTGACTCAATCCGATCAAATAGAATCAATTTGGTCGGAACTACATCAGTGTATTCACGAGACCAAAAACCAAGCCATTGTGGCCGAAGAATTTGTCTCTTTTGACCGAGAAGTATCACTGGTGGGCACAAGAAGCAAACAAGGTGAAATAAAGGTCTATCCATTAACCGAAAACATTCACACCAACGGTGTATTAACCCTTTCAACTGCCATAGCAAATGCAACCTTACAAAAACAAGCGGAACAAATGTTTATCGCGATTGCAGAAGAGTTGAATTATGTTGGCACTTTAGCGATAGAGTTCTTTGATGTTAAAGGCACTTTATTGGTTAACGAAATTGCACCACGAGTTCACAACTCAGGTCACTGGACTCAACAGGGAGCGGATGTTTGCCAATTTGAAAATCATCTACGGGCAGTGTGTGGCCTGCCATTAGGCAGCACTCAATTACTTCGTCCTACTGCGATGATCAATATATTGGGTGAGGACTCACTTCCAGAACAGCTACTTGCAATGAACAATTGTCATATTCATTGGTATGGTAAAGAGAAAAGACCGGGTCGAAAAATGGGTCACATAAATGTATCTGCTGAAAGTACTTTGGAGTTAGGTAAGCAACTACTTACTATCAGTGATATCGTTGATAAGTCGTCATTTCCAAGCATAATCGAAGGGGCGAATAAACTCATTAATCAAGCATAAACTCAGCTATCGCAGTTTTAACTTCCTTGAGTGTGCTGACATTTTCGGTTAGCACACTGAATGGAGTCCCCTTTCTGAGTATGTTTATCTACCAATAGAGGATAACCACACTGCTCACACTTACCTTTTCTAGGTTGCTGGTTAAGGGCAAATTTGCATTTAGGAAAGTTATCACAGGCGTAAAAAACTTTACCAAACCGAGATTTTCTTTCTACTAAATGGCCAATAGAACATTCCGGACAAAGAAAACTTGCATCATCGTCCTTGTCCTCTTCTTTATGATCTAAAGACTCAATATGATTACAGTCGGGATAACTACTGCAGCCAATAAACATGCCATAGCGCCCCTGCCTTAATACCAGTTCACTTTGGCAACTAGGACAGGCAACCCCTAACGCTTTGACAATATGACCATCATTTTGATGGAGTGGTTTAATATAATCACATTTAGGATAAACAGAACAGCCAAGAAAAGGGCCATTTTTGCTATGACGAACACTCAGCTCCCCGGAGCACTTAGGACAAGGATCGTGCTCTAACGCATGTTCATGCGCGGTAAACAGTTGATGATCAATTTTGCCACTCATAATGCTTTACTGCCTTAAGATAAAAAGCGAGATCAGTGAAGAATGCCCGTCTCTGCGGTATATAAGAGCTCTTCCATTAATGTGTATGCGTTCTCATTTCCCGGCACATTAAACAGCACCATTAAGATAACCCATTTTAAATCATCAAGATGTAATTCTTGAGTTTCTAATCCCATAACTCGATCAATGACCATCTCACGAGTTTCAGTTGTTAACACATTAACCTGTTCAAGAAAAATCAGAAAACCTCGACACTTAACGTCGAGTCGACCCATCTCTTTTTCGGTATAAATACGAGTAGAAGTTGCCGCGTTAGTTTCAATGACTGAGCGAGTATCACTCTGCTGCAATGCAGCAAGATCTTCTAACCAATCTAACGCTTTATATATCTCTTTTTGATGGAAACCAGCTCTCAATAGCTCTTCTTCAAGTTCGTCTTGGTCCACCATCAACTCAGCATCACTATGGATGTAGGTTTCGAACAAATACATTAAGATGTCCATCATAGCTAACCCCTCCTCATTCGAATATAGCCACCAGTAACGGCAGCAACATGCCCTTGAAGCTCGAGCTCAAGAAGCTGCATCATTACTTTACTCACAGGTATATTGGTCCTCTGTGCCAAAATATCAACTGGTGTAGCCTCTACTCCTACGTTAGCTAACAGTTGATGAAATGGCAATTGTTCATTTTCATCTTGTTGGTCAAAAAGTTCCAACTGCTTATCAATAGACCAATTTAACAAGCTTTCTATTTCAACCAATATATCTTCACAATTCTGAACGAGCTTAGCTCCCTGCTGAATCAACTTATTACTACCCAAACTATGTGGGCTCTGTATGGTACCGGGAAGAGCAAAAACATCACGATTTTGCTCCAGAGCATAACGAGCAGTTATCAATGAACCACTTTTTAACGCCGCTTCAACAACCAACACGCCACAAGATAAACCACTGATAATTCTGTTTCGACGGGGAAAGTGCTCAGCCCTAGGTTTCGCATTGGGACGGAACTCAGAGACTAGCGCACCACTATCAATGATTCTTGATGCCAATGATTTGTGTCTTGAGGGATAAATATTGTCTAATCCAGAACCTAATACCGCGATCGTTTTTCCTTTTGCAGATAACGCCCCGTCATGAGCATAACCGTCTATACCTAAAGCGAGCCCACTGGTGATAATTAATTTCTGCTCAACTAAGCTCGCAGAAAAGCGCTTAGCTAGGTTAAGGCCATCAATACTGGCATTCCGGCTTCCTACAATAGCGATCTGTGGTCTAGAGAGTAGTTTCGGATCGCCTTTAATAAATAATACTGGTGGGGGTGACGCAATCTCCTTTAATAGAGAAGGATAAAGCTCACAATTCAAAGTAATAATATGATTGCAGCAGCTAGCATCTCGCCACTTTAAACACAACTCCGCATCACTTCTTGCCTGATGCTTTATATAGTGTACTTGCTTACTGTTAAAGCCTATAGACTGCAGCCTGGCTGTAGAGTAACCGACAATATTTTCTGCCGAATCTAAATAAAGTAGCTTGGTAAGTTTATAACCACCAATATTTGGGGTGGCACTTAGCATTAGCCAGGAGAGAAGCTGTTTTTCTTTCATATCTCACTCTCAATAGACTTCAACGATATAACACAATGATTTTGCTTAGAAAAAAAACCGTTTTCATTAAGAAATTGATCGCCATTGTGACCGAATTAAATGAAGATAAAAAAATGGATAAAAAAAACACAAAAAAAAGAGTAAACTACTCAAAAATTGGCATCACTCCACCTATCTATCAGGTTGAATGCTGTCATTTGGTCATTAAAATGTCTAGAATTGAGTCAACCAACATAAAGCTGATTCGGCACAGTTCAATTTTTTGAGTGTATATGTCTGTATTACAAGTATTAACTTTTCCAGATGATCGCCTTCGCACAGTCGCAAAGCCTGTAGAGAAAGTGACCGCTGAAATCCAAAAATTCGTCGACGACATGATTGAAACCATGTACGAAGAAGAAGGTATCGGCCTTGCCGCTACTCAAGTCGACTTTCATCAACGTATCGTCGTTATTGATATTTCTGAAACTCGCGATCAACCAATGGTGTTAATTAATCCTGAAATCACGGAAAAACGTGGAGAGGATGGCATCGAAGAAGGTTGTCTTTCTGTACCAGGCGCAAGAGCTCTGGTATCAAGAGCATCAGAAGTCAGCGTTAAAGCCCTTAATAGAGATGGTGAAGCATTCACATTTGAAGCAGATGACCTATTGGCTATCTGTGTTCAGCATGAGCTTGACCACTTAGAAGGGAAATTATTTGTAGATTATCTTTCCCCCTTAAAGCGTAAGCGAATCAAAGATAAGCTGGAAAAAATAAAACGCTATAACGAAAAAAACAGATAAACGAGGTTTCCTTGAGCCAACCATTACGTATTGTCTTTGCAGGAACTCCTGACTTCGCCGCCCGTCACTTGGCGGCGTTGTTGTCTACGGAGCATGAGGTTATTGCTGTTTATACTCAGCCTGACCGACCAGCAGGAAGAGGCAAAAAACTAACCGCGAGTCCGGTTAAAAATATTGCATTAGAAAATAACATTGCCGTCTATCAGCCTGAAAACTTTAAGTCTGATGAAACAAAACAGCAACTACGTGATCTAAATGCAGACTTAATGGTAGTGGTTGCTTACGGGTTACTATTACCACAAGCCGTATTAGATACTCCAAGACTAGGTTGTATCAATGTCCATGGCTCGATCCTACCAAGATGGAGAGGAGCCGCTCCTATCCAACGTTCAATTTGGGCAGGAGACAAAGAGACCGGGGTTACCATTATGCAGATGGATATCGGCTTGGACACGGGTGACATGCTAAAAATTGCCAGTTTACCGATAGAATCTAGCGATACCAGCGCATCAATGTACGATAAATTGGCTGAATTAGGTCCTAAAGCGCTGGTGGATTGCTTATCCGATATCGCAGCGGATAAATCAGTAGCAGAGCAACAAAAAGATGACTTGGCAAGCTACGCTAAGAAGCTGTCTAAAGAAGAAGCAAAAATTGATTGGTCGCAACCTGCCGAGTTTATTGAACGCTGTATAAGAGCGTTCAATCCATGGCCGATGAGTTATTTTTCCGTCGCGGATAATAATATTAAAGTGTGGAAAGCTCGTGTAGAAAATCATCGCTCAGACAAATCTGCAGGCACCATTTTGCAAGCAGACAAAAGCGGGATCTATATTTGTACTGGAAAAGAGACGTTAGTGCTTGAACAAATTCAAATTCCAGGTAAAAAAGCGATGTCGGTACAAGATGTTCTTAACTCTAAAAGCAGTTGGTTTGAAATAGATAGCCAACTAAGTTAAAACATCAACAGAAGGCTAGCTCTGCTAGCCTCTTCTTTTTAGAACAACAATTAAGGTTATATCATGAATGTTCGCGCCGCCGCGGCTAAAGTTCTTTATCAAGTAGTAGATAAAGGCCAGTCACTATCCACTGCACTGCCTGAAGCGCAGCAAACTATAAAGCCTCGTGATCATGCGTTGTTGCAAGAGATCTGTTACGGCGCGTTACGTTATTTACCTCGCCTAGAGTCCATCGCAAACCAATTAATGGATAACCCGTTAAAAGGTAAAAAACGAGTTATTCATCACCTTGTTTTAGTTGGTATTTACCAAATCAGTTTTATGCGTATACCGGCTCATGCAGCAGTAGGAGAAACGGTAGAAGCGACCAATACTCTTCGTGAACCTAGACTACGCGGCCTAATAAACGCGGTATTACGAAACTATCAAAGAAATCAAGATGAACTGGATCAACAGGCCGTAAGTCATGATGCAGGTAAATATGGCCATCCGAGCTGGCTGCTAAACATGCTAAAAAACGCTTACCCAGACCAATGGCAAACAGTTGTAGAAGCAAACAACAGTAAAGCGCCAATGTGGTTACGTGTAAATAGCCAGCACCACAGTCGAGATGAGTACCTCGCGCTACTAGAAAAAGAAAACATAACGGGCTCAACTCTATCCGAAGCAGATGATGCCATTAAACTGGATTCACCCTGTGATGTATCCCTTCTTCCTGGCTTTGATAAAGGCTGGGTATCGGTTCAAGATGCAGCGGCACAGTTGTCAGTTAATTATCTACAACCACAAGATAACGAACTCATTCTCGATTGTTGCGCCGCTCCCGGTGGTAAAACTGCCCACATTCTAGAGCGAACCAATAACTGCAAAGTCGTGGCTATTGATAGTGATAAGTTCCGACTAAAACGAGTTTATGACAACCTTAATAGACTGCAATTACAAGCTGAAGTTATTTGTGGCGATGCACGCACACCAACAGCTTGGTGGTCTGGAGAGAAGTTTGACCGAATACTGCTTGATGCTCCTTGCTCTGCAACCGGCGTTATCCGTCGTCACCCCGATATTAAGTGGTTACGTCGCTTAAATGATATTACGGCATTAGCTACTCTACAGAGTGAAATAATGGACGCGATGTGGCAACAGCTTAAAGTCGGTGGCACAATGGTTTATGCAACCTGTTCAATCTCACCTCAAGAAAATGTACAGCAAGTCACTGCATTTTTGCAGCGAACAGAGGGTGCACAACTTGTTGGTTCAGAGATTGACAATCCGGGTAGACAAATACTTCCTGGCGAAGAAAATATGGACGGTTTCTATTACGCCGTACTGGTAAAACAAGCGTAGAACATTACTTATTGATTCCTAAAGAGATCAAATAACATGAAAATCATTATTCTTGGTGCAGGTCAGGTCGGCGGCACATTAGCGGAAAATTTAGTTGGTGAAAACAACGACATCACCATTATCGATCGAGATGGCGACCGTTTACGAGAGCTACAAGATAAATATGATTTACGTGTTATTAATGGCTTTGCTAGTCACCCAGAAACATTAAGAGAAGCGGGTGCTCAAGATGCTGATATGCTTGTAGCGGTAACCAACTCTGATGAAACCAATATGGCCGCTTGCCAAGTTGCATTCACCATATTTAATACACCAAACCGAATTGCTCGAATTCGCTCTCCTGAGTACTTAAAAGAAAAAGATGCACTTTTTCAATCGGGTGCCGTTCCTGTAGATCATCTCATTGCCCCAGAGGAGTTGGTAACAAGTTATATTCAACGCCTTATACAGTACCCGGGCGCCCTTCAGGTTGTTAGTTTCGCCGATAAAAAGGTCAGTCTTGTCGCGGTTAAAGCGTATTACGGTGGCCCTCTGGTTGGAAACGCACTATCGACTCTTCGAGATCATATGCCGCATATTGATACTCGTGTAGCCGCAATATTTCGTCAAGGTCGACCAATTCGCCCTCAAGGTACAACCATTATCGAGGCCGATGATGAAGTCTTCTTTGTTGCTGCTAGCAATAACATCCGTTCAGTAATGAGTGAGTTACAGCGATTAGAAAAACCTTATCGCCGAATCATGATTGTGGGAGGAGGAAACATTGGAGCGTCACTCGCAAAACGCCTAGATCAAGACCATAGCGTTAAGCTAGTAGAACGAAGCTTAACTCGTGCAGAGAAGTTATCTGAAGAGCTAGAGAATACCATTGTATTTTGTGGTGATGCCGCTGATCAGGAACTATTAACTGAAGAGAACATCGATCAAGTTGACGTCTTTATCGCGCTAACCAATGAAGACGAAACCAATATCATGTCTGCCATGCTTGCTAAACGGTTAGGGGCAAAGAAAGTAATGGTGCTTATTCAGCGTGGCGCTTATGTTGACCTTGTGCAAGGTGGCGTAATTGATGTTGCCATCTCTCCACAGCAAGCCACTATTTCCGCGTTATTAACCCACGTACGTCGAGCAGATATTGTTAACGTATCGTCATTACGCAGAGGAGCTGCAGAGGCGATTGAAGCCATTGCTCACGGTGATGAAACTACGTCAAAAGTCGTAGGACGAGCAATAGGAAAACTTCGCTTACCACCTGGAACAACCATTGGGGCCATTGTTCGTGGTGACGAAGTGATGATAGCGCATGACAAAACTGTCATTGAGCAGGACGACCATGTGGTGATGTTCTTAGTTGATAAGAAATATGTACCGGATGTAGAAGCGCTATTCCAGCCAAGCCCATTTTTCTTATAACATCACACAGCTATGGTAAACCTTAGACCCATTCTGTTTGTTATTGGACTCGTGCTATCCAAATTAGCACTGTTCATGTATGTCCCAACATTAGTGGCTTTTCTATCAGGCACTGATGGCTTTCTTGAATTTGGTAAATCGGTATTAATTACCCACTTAATCTCCTTTATCTGCGTAACATTAGGACGAAAAAAACCGTTTAGACTCGGAGTTAGGGATATGTTTCTTATCACCTCTTTGGTGTGGACTATCTCTAGCGCTTTTGCTGCGTTACCTTTTGTATTTATTAATCACATCAGCTTTACTGACGCCTATTTCGAGACCATGTCGGGTATAACAACCACAGGTTCAACCGTATTAAGCGGCTTGGACAATATGGCGCCCAGCATACTGTTATGGCGTTCCATTTTACAATGGTTAGGCGGTATTGGCTTTATTGTGATGGCCGTTGCAATACTTCCCATGTTAAATGTTGGAGGCATGCGACTGTTCCAAACAGAATCATCAGACTGGTCAGATAAAAGCAGTCCAAGAGCCAAAACCGTTGCCAAGAACATAGTTGCCGTCTATTTAGCGCTGACCATAGCCTGCTTTATCGGTTACCTTATTACTGGAATGGGGCCATTTGATGCGGTAAATCATGCATTTACAACGCTTTCAACGGGGGGCTACTCGACATCAGATAGCTCTATGAACCTTTTCTCTAATGGCGCGCATTGGGTAGGTACGGTGTTTATGTTTTTGGGGGGATTGCCCTTCCTTCTATTTGTCAGTGCGATTAGAAGCCGTTCATTACGTGCTTTGTACCATGATGCTCAAGTAAAGGGATTTACGATCCTATTTCTTGCCACCAGCTTAGTGGTCGCAATTTGGTTACAAGTTCATAATCACTATAGTTTCCCTGATGCTATCCGTGTCTCTATGTTTAATATTGTCTCCGTGGTAACCACAACGGGATACGGATTAGAAGATTTTACTGCATGGGGAGCGCTTCCAACGGTCATATTTGCCTTCTTAATGCTATCAGGCGCCTGTTCAGGCTCCACATCTGGCGGTATTAAAATATTCCGTTTTCAAATAGCCATAACACTGCTAAATAAACAGATGATGAAGCTGATTCATCCTTCCGGTATTTTCGTTCAACGCTACAACAAACGTCCCGTTAACGATGACATTGTTCGCTCCGTGGTCGCCTTTGCCATCACTTTTTTTGCCACTATTATTATTGTCGCCGCTTCATTAGCCTCGCTCGGCCTCGACCCTGTTACCAGTATTTCAGGCGCAGTAACGGCCGTTGCTAATGTTGGACCGGGTATGGGCACAGTGATTGGCCCAACAGGTAACTTTTCATCATTACCTGATATAGCAAAATGGATTTTAAGTTTTGGAATGCTGATGGGACGACTGGAAATACTCACTATTTTGGTACTATTTTTCCCCGCATTTTGGAAAAGCTAATCGCTATCTAGATAAACTAAACAGGATCGATATAGAGATAAATAGCAAAGAAATGGCAAATACAGCCTAATAAAACAAAACCATGCCAAATAGCATGGTTAAATGGAACGCGTTTAGACACGTAGAAAATCACACCTAGAGAATATACAACACCACCAATAGCAAGCAACACAAGCCCTGCTATATCAATATATAAAGCGAGTTGATAGATAACGATCAATGAGAGCCATCCCATCAACAGATAAGTGACCAAAGATAACTTTTTATATTTATAAACAAAGGCTATTTTAAACACAATCCCTACCAATGCTATCCCCCAAATCACCGCCATTAACCCCATAGCTAAAGGTGTTCTTAATCCCACCATTAAGAATGGAGTATAGCTACCTGCAATCAATAAATAGATTGCACAGTGATCCAGTGTTTTTAATGTTCGCTTCGCATTTTGATAAGGAATGGCATGGTAAAGCGTAGAAGCGGTAAACAGCAAAATAATGCTCGCACCATACACAGTCATGCTAACAATTGTCATCATATCTGCTTGAGCGCTTACCGCTTTAGTTAGCAGAAGAACTAAACCAATAACCCCCAGCACAACACCTATGCCATGGGTAATACTGTTAGCAATCTCTTCCTGCTGACTGTAATTAGTGTTCACTGGGCGACTCATACTCTACTCTCCATTTTGCGACGGCTTAACTCAATCCATAGCCAGTAAACACTGAAAGACCACAAATATTATGTTGTCGATTTTAAGTATTCGATCACTTTTTCACCGGCTTCTTGCTCAGTGAGAGTGAGAGGCAGCTTCAAGTGTCGCTTCAATTCACCTTTGCCTAATAGACTAGAAAGCATTCCTTTTATGCCCTCTTTCTGCCTATCTATTTCAAACCACAGTTCTAGCTCTTCAGGGTGACGGTACAACACTATCTCCAGCTCTCTCCACACCCCATGAAACGGCCCTGTTGTAGGGACAAACTCAAACTCTTGAACGAATGGCATATCAAAACCCGATGTCGCTTCACACTCGACTTGTCGAATTCTCAACCCTTGTTCTTCTAACTCAGAAAATATGCCATCCAACAATCTATCAGGTCGAACCGTTAGCATATCTTTATCGGTAGGATCTTTGGCTAAAGAGATATCCAACCCTGTTTCTAACCAAACTTTCGTGTCACCAATTGAGACAGGTGTATTTAGGGGAATATCCAGCTCGACATCAAACTGCCGATGTTGACCGGGCTCTATGGTAAAAGCGTACGGCAAGGTCCAGCTCGCTAAAACATAGTTTTTAGATACTTTTTTCGTTTCTGTTTGGCTTCCGCCTTCACTAGAATTACTTTCTACCTTCTCTTCAGCAAAATATCGGCAGTAAATCTTTAACTCAATGTTCTCAATATCCTGAGCGGTCGAACCACCATACACCTCTATAGAAATGTTGGCTTTTTCACCGGCGATCAAAAACTCTTGCTGTACTATCGAGTCTACTCGTGCAGAACCAATGCCAAAACTTGCTAGCGTTTTTTTAAAAAAAGACATGGGCAACCCTCTCTATCAGACAACTTAACCAAAACAGACACTAATTCGCGACTTTTCGCTTGTTCATACTCTAATCTATATCAATAACATAACAGAGCATCTTTTTGTTTTCTAACATAACTCATATTAGCGTTATATAAATAAAACAAACCAGCATAATGCGAATAAATTTCAAACTAAAAGTGATTAAAAAAAAGACATTATTTTCCGTGATAGCTCGATCCTGTAAGATCTTGATGATATGCTTAATATAGATATGTAATCACATGTCTATACACCTGATTATCTATAGGAATGGCAAGCGCCAAAACGAGATTTATCTCATAGTTGATCGGGCCATTAATTTGGCAAAGGAAGTGCCTGACTGTTAGGTAAAGTAGTGAGACCAACATCTGTCAGGTTTTCGCGCACCAATCGAAGCGCGTCATATCACCGCTGTGGCTCTGCCTCTGCTCCTGTTACTCAAAAACCAGCACCAACAACGTCGCTGGTAAAACGAGCAGCATTAGCCAAGAATGCAGAAGCCAAAGTTACACATGCGGCATAATAAAAAGCGCAGTCTTAATCCGCTGCGCTTTTTTCTTTCTCGAGTATTTGCTAACTTACCTTCATAATCAATAAATGGAGTACGTGATGAAATGTCACCGAGTTAATGAAGTGATCGAGCTTCTCCACCCTGAATGGCAAAAAGAACCAGACTTAAACCTTATGGAGTTTATTGCCAAGTTAAGTCAAGAAGCGGGGTACCAAGGAAGCCTTAATGACCTCACCGACGATATTCTGATTTATCACCTAAAAATGAGAAATTCAGAAAAAGATCAAATGATTCCGGGGTTAGCTAAAGATCAAGAAGATGACTTTAAAACAGCAATACTCAAGGCTCGTGGTATTATTTAGCCGCCTTTTACAACTGAATCATTATAAAACGACACACTATGTGTCGTTTTTTTGTTCAAGCTTCACAGAAATATGTTAAAAATAGACCGCCATTAAGAAACATATATGTTAACAGTTATATAATTCACGGCGAAATAGGCAAACCGTCTCACATTCCATCGTGAGGGTATTGCTCTATTAATAATAACAATGAAAGTAATGTCAAAAAGATGCCGCTCAACAGGCATCAAAAATCAGCCCACAAGGAAAGCAAATGAGTCAGGATAAAATAGATATAAAAGATGTGACTCCCAAAACTTACAACCCAAAAACTCACAAAGGCAACCAAGACCGGTTTAACCCAAACAACCGAATCTATGTCAGGGAAAGCAAAGGCACATTTCAAAAACTAAGACGTTATGGTTCTTGGTTCTTACTGTTGCTATTTGGTCTAACACCTTGGATACCCTATGGTGAAAGACAAGCAATTTTACTCGATATTGGTAGCCAACAGTTTAACTTCTTCGGTACAACACTCTACCCTCAAGATCTCACTTTGCTTGCATTGCTCTTTATGATTGCGGCTTTTGGACTCTTCTTTATCACAACATTTTTAGGACGGGTTTGGTGTGGGTATTTATGCCCTCAGACAGTATGGACATTTATGTACATATGGTTTGAAGAGAAATTAGAAGGCTCTGCCAACAAACGAAGGAAACAAGACAGCAAAAAGCTCACCTCAAATTTGGTATTAAGGAAAACCTTAAAACATCTAGCGTGGTTTGCTATCGCCCTCATCACAGGCTTTACCTTTGTCGGCTACTTTGTACCCATTAAATCACTGGTTATTGATTTTCTAACCTTTAACAGTACATTTTGGGCCGGATTTTGGGTTCTGTTTTTCGCTATTTGTACTTACGCTAATGCTGGCTGGATGCGTTCTATCGTCTGTTTGCACATGTGCCCTTACGCACGTTTTCAATCTGCCATGTTCGATAAAGATACCTATATTGTCGGATACAATCCCGAGCGTGGAGAATCAAGAGGAGCAAGATCACGAAAAGCAGATCCAAAGAAAATGGGACTTGGTGACTGTATTGACTGTGATCTTTGTGTTCAGGTATGCCCTACAGGAATAGACATTAGAGACGGCCTTCAGTATGAGTGTATAAACTGTGGCGCGTGTATTGATGCATGTAATGTCACCATGGACAGAATGGGTTATGAGAAAGACCTGATTAGCTATACTACTGAACATCGTTTATCGGGCAATAGCACCAAAATCATGAGACCCAAACTCATTGGTTATGGCTCAGTGATGATATTAATGATTGCTCTATTTTTTGTTCAAATTGCAAGTGTTGAACCTGTTGGCATGAGTGTACTTAGGGATAGAAACCAACTATTCAAGGTGAATAGCAGTGGCATGACAGAGAACACCTATACCCTTAAAGTCATCAATAAAACACAGCAACCGCAACAGTACCAATTAGATGTGAGCGGATTAACTGATGTCACTTGGTATGGTAAGCAAACTATTCAGGTCTCTCCAGGAGAAGTTCTTAACCTTCCTATTAGTTTAGGTGTCACCTCAGACAAACTTAGCTCACCTGTTTCCACAATTCAGTTTATACTCACTGACAGCAACCAATTTACTATCACAGTAGAGAGTCGATTTATAAACAAATTATAAATCGACCATTTGATAGAAAAGGGCTCGGCAACGAGTCCTTTTTGTTTCTGGAACTAAATATGATAAATAATGCTTTTAATTTTGATGCCTTAACACCCGATTTTATGTGGTATGCCTTAGAGAGTATTGGTATACGAGCAGAGTCAGGTTTGTTGGCATTAAATAGCTATGAGAACCGCGTTTACCAATTTGTTGATGAAGAGAAAAAGCGTTATGTGGTCAAATTTTATCGACCTCAACGCTGGAGTAAAGAACAGATACAAGAAGAACACGACTTTACACTAGAGTTACTTGAACATGATGTCCCCGTTGCTCCACCAGCGATTATAAATGGGCAATCACTTCATCAATACAATGGTTATCTGTTTGCGCTATTTCAAAGCGTTGGAGGCCGCCAATTTGAGGTCGACAACTATGAGCAGTTAGAGTGGGTGGGCCGTTTTATGGGACGAATCCACAATGTCGCAAAACAGAAAACGTTCTTACATAGACCTCAAATATCATTACAAGAGTATCTATATCAGCCAAGGTCATACTTGGAAAACTCTACCTTTATTCCATCACATATAGAAAACAGCTTTTTTAGCGATTTAAACTTGCTAATAAAATCGATAGAAAAAAATTGGTCAGACGAATATCAAACCATCCGCCTACATGGCGATTGTCATCCAGGAAATATTTTATGGCGTGATGGCCCTATGTTTGTTGACTTAGATGACGCCAGAAACGGGCCAGCTATTCAAGATTTGTGGATGCTATTAAATGGAGATAGGACGGATAAACTGGCACAACTCGATACTATCTTAGAAGGGTATGAAGAGTATTGTGACTTCAACTCATCAGAGCTTGCACTTATTGAGCCTCTTCGTGGTTTGCGCATGGTGCATTACATGGCTTGGCTTGCTAAACGATGGAATGATCCTGCCTTTCCTTTAGCTTTCCCATGGTTTGCAGATGCAAGGTACTGGGAAAATCAAGTTCTGGCAATAAAAGAGCAGATAGCAGCATTGCAAGAACCTGTATTGACGCTGACACCGCAATGGTAGCCAATCACCCTAAAAACTGATAGAAATACAGTCTAAACAATAAAGGAGAGATTCACTTAATGAAAAAAGTATTTATTCTACTGGCGACTCTTTTAGCCAGCGTTTCAATACATGCCGCTCAATTTAATGAGGGGGATCATTACCAAGTATTGGATGTAAACAAATCATCTTCACCTGTAGTCACTGAGTTTTTCTCTTTCTATTGCCCACACTGCTTAAAGTTTGAACCCTTTATCAATGAGTTGAAAAAGAAAATTCCGGACAATGCAAAACTGCAAAAAGTCCATGTCTCATTTATGGGTGGAAACATGGCAGTGCCTGTAGCAAAAGCTTATGCCACCATGGTTGTGTTAAAAGTAGAAGAGACCATGGTGCCTTACTTCTTTAAACAAATTCAGATATTACAAAACGCCCCTCAATCAGAAGCCGATATTCGTCAAATGTTTATAGATAACGGCATAGATGGAAAGAAATTTGATTCTGCTTACAACGGTTTTGCTGTTGATTCCATACAAAAACGTTTCGACAAGCAATTTACATCTACCGGTCTACAAGGGGTTCCCGGGGTCGTCGTCAATAATAAGTACCTAGTAAAAACAGATAAATTAAAAGGCTACGATGACTATTTTGATTTGGTGAACTTTTTACTAAAAAAATAGCACTGACAACGAGCTGCAGTAACAAAAAGTACTCATTATTAAAATGGAGCCTAAGGCTCCATTTTCTATTCTTGGTAGAGTTTTTCTAACTCACCATCTTTCTCTTGCCATCGTTCACTAAGCCATTGCTGGAATGCACGTTTGTAAGGCTTATCATTAAAGTAATCCCCCTTAACCGATTGATCAACGGGCAGGACATTTACTTTAACCACAATACGCTTCATTTTTCCCATTAATAGATCGCTAAATGGAGAAGTTCGGTTTTCAGGGTAAGCAATAGTCACATCAAGAATGGCATCAAACTGCTCCCCCATCGTTGCTAAGGTATACGCTATTCCACCGGACTTTGGCGGCAGCAAATGCTGATACTTACCTCGACTCTGATGCTGTTTCTCTTTGGTAAATCGAGTACCTTCAACATAGTTAACTACTGTGGTAGGAGTAAATTTAAATTTTTCACATGAGCGACGAGTTGTCTCTAAATCTTTGCCTTTTAAATGCGGATGACGAATCAAGTACTCTCTAGAATATCGCTTCATAAATGGCATATCTAACGCCCAACAAGCCATACCAACGAAAGGTACATAGAGTAATTGCTGCTTTAAAAAGAACTTGGGCATAGGGATTTTGTCCTTAAATACACAACAAAGAACCACAATATCACTCCAGCTTTGGTGATTAGAGATCATCAAGTACCAAGAGGATTTATCCAGTTGTTCCACTCCCTCTATCTGCCACTCTATTTGGCTAAATAAAGTGAGAATTAACGAGTTTAAAGTCGCCCAGAGCCACATAAGCTGATTTGCGCTAAGAGAAACTAATCGCTTGGCATTTTCCGTAGGAGTGATCATTTTAATCAATGCCAACAAGCAGATGGCAATAGAACAAAAGGCACTGTTAACAACCACAAGAGCAACAGTAACCATTAGCTTTATGTATTCCAGCATCAAGAAAAAACCTATCTAAAGTGATCAAAACGCCAAGCATTATACAAATGAATATCCAGAATGGAATATGACAAACATCACTCTAACAAATCAAACTATCTGAGCGGTTAAGCTCTTTAGCAGACGATCCATCGCACGATAACCTAGCGCTTCTGCAATATGTGCTTTCTCTATCTGCTGGCACCCTTCCAAATCCGCTATGGTTCTCGCCACCTTTAAAATTCGGTGGTAAGCCCGTATCGATAAGCCAAGTTGATAGATTGTCGTCTCTAAAAAGTCCGCATCTTGTTTCTCTAATAGGCAATATTTATTAATGTCTCTATTGGTTAATAGACCATTAATCGTGCCACTCCTATTTAGCATACTCTCCCTTGCCATATTAACTCTTTGTTTAACCACCTCAGTTGACTCTCCTCTTTCGCCTTTCGAGGTAAGCATTCCCTTCGGCAAAAGAGGTATTTCCAGAGACATATCAAAACGATCCAATAAAGGCCCGGATAATCGGCTTAAATAGCGAAGAATGGCCTGTGGGTTAGTCCGTGAGTGGTTTCCTTCGTAGTAGCCTGTTGGGCTAGGATTTAATGCACCTACCAATTGAAATCGGGCAGGAAAACGAACCTTTCCTGCTGCTCTTGAGATAACTATTTCTCCTGACTCCAATGGTTCTCGCAAAGAATCTAACGTTTTTCGTTCAAACTCTGGCATCTCGTCAAGAAATAGCAGTCCATTATGAGAGAGTGAAATTTCCCCCGGACGAGGAACCGATCCTCCTCCCACTAACGCCACCATTGATGACGAATGATGAGGAGAGCGAAATGGTCTTCTCCGCCAATTATTGATATTAATATCCTGATCATCAATCAAGGAAGCGATAGAGGCCGTTTCTAATGCCTCTTCATCACTCATGCAGGGCAGCAAATCACACAGCCGTGATGCCAGCATTGTTTTTCCTGTTCCCGGAGGCCCCAGAAACAGCAAGTTATGACAACCCGCAGCAGCTATTTCTAACGCTCTCTTACCTTGTTGCTGTCCAATGACATCTCGCAAATCACGGCAGTGTCCCTTACTTGAGTGAACGGAGCGCGGTGATTGAAACAAGCTCAGTGTTTTCTGCCCACACAGATCAGCACATACATCCAGCAAAGAGAGCGCTGACTTATGTCTATTGTCAGCAACTAACGCCGCTTGATCACCATTGTCATTTGGCACAACCAAACACCGTTGGGCTTTGCTGGCCGCTAACGCCGCCGGTAGAACCCCTTTTACTGAGCGAAGCTCACCAGACAAAGCAAGCTCCCCTATAAATTCACAATGATTAAGTCGATCAATGGCGATCTGCTCAGATGCAGCCAAAATACCTAATGCAATAGGAAGATCGAATCTTCCTCCCTCTTTCGGAAGATCTGCCGGAGCTAGGTTTACCGTGATCCGCTTTGCTGGAAATTCAAAGTTAGAGTTAATGATGGCACTACGTACCCTATCCTTAGACTCCTTAACGGTGGTTTCAGGTAAGCCAACTAATGCAAACCCCGGCATTCCGTTACTAATGTGGACCTCTACCGTTACTTCAGGCGATTCAACCCCCACACTGGCTCTACTATGTACAATTGCTAATGCCATCTAATCCTCAATATTTACGGTTTTGAAACTATTTCGCTCATCTATTCGGCTTATACTCAAGTAACCTCAAGATGCTTGTTCAGCGAGAGTTTATTGGCTTCTGATCAAGGCACTGATTTGAAGGCATAGTCATTCTACGGCAAGAATCAGTAACACAGAGCAGGAGCCAATAAAACTCGCCCTTTGGGAGCTCATCAACATGACCATTTCTGCGTCAGATAACCTTGAAAGGGGATGCCATTCCTTCGATTATCTTTCTTGAACTTGACCCTGTTGATGTAGCTCTGAATCCTGCACCTTGAGGTCACTTGAGTATATATAGCTCAAAAATAAAACGGGTAAATATGAAAAAAGACTGAAGTTTTGCTTGTCAAATAGTCATTTTCTATGTTACCACTAGGTACGCAAACATTTACGCACAACAAAATCGAATAAAAAATGAACTTTAACGCTCGCATCAACGCACTCATTATTCTAATTCTCGTGGTCATTATTGATACCGCGCGGGGGCGAGTGAGCAGCAGAAAGTAACAAACGAATTGCTAAAAAACCCCCGCACTGAAAAGTTCGGGGGTTTTTTTAAACCTTAAGTTAATGCAGGTTTAGCCAGTTATTTAATTAAACAGGAAGTATAGGAGCACAGTATGTGCAATAAAAATAACGCGTTTGGACAAGCGCAATATAACGGGAGCAACCAATGAATGGTTCAAATTTAGTTGTTGCCGCATTAAAACAGCAAGGTATTAAAACCGTATTTGGCTATCCCGGTGGTGCCATCATGCCTATCTATGATGCTCTTTATGATGGCGGTGTTGAACATGTCTTATGCCGACATGAACAAGGGGCCGCAATTGCTGCAATTGGGATGGCAAGAGCGACACAAGATGTTGCAGTCTGCTTAGCAACATCTGGCCCGGGAGCAACTAACCTAGTAACTGGCCTTGCAGATGCACTGCTTGATTCTGTTCCTATCGTCGCGATTACAGGTCAGGTGGCAACCCCATTAATTGGAACCGATGCTTTCCAAGAAATGGATGTAATTGGTATGTCTCTATCTTGTTCTAAGCACAACTATTTGGTTACCGATATTGATGACCTTGCACCAACATTGGCGGAAGCCTTTATCGTAGCCAAGTCAGGCCGTCCAGGGCCAGTGGTTGTAGATATAGCAAAAGATGTACAGCTGGCTGAAGCTCCCGTTCATGAGCTCCCTTTTATAGAGCCACCCGCCATTCCCGTTGTAGACTCAGAACTCATCAACAAAGCACAAAATATTCTTAGCAAGTCAGACAAACCTGTTCTTTATATTGGTGGTGGCGTTCAAATAGCCAAAGCGACAGAAACGGTAAGAACTTTCTTAGCCAATAATCCTATGCCTACAATCAGCACTCTTAAAGGACTTGGCAGCATCGAACGTCATGATCCTAATTACTTAGGTATGGTAGGAATGCATGGCACCAAAGCCGCAAACTTAGTCGTTCAAGATGCCGATCTTCTTATTGTTGTTGGTGCACGCTTTGATGACAGGGTGACCGGTCGACTTGACTCTTTTGCGCCAGATGCTCGGGTAATCCACATAGATATTGATGCCGCTGAATTTAATAAGCTCCGTCACTCTCATGCATCATTACAAGGGGATATCAATGAGTTGTTACCACAGTTATCGGTACAGCAAGATATCTCCCCTTGGCTTCAATATACCTCAGATCTCAGAAGTGAATTTAAGTGGCGCTATGACCATCCCGGAGAGCCTATTTATGCGCCCCTACTATTAAAACAGTTATCTGACATGATGCCAGACAGCACCATTGTATCTACCGATGTTGGCCAACATCAGATGTGGGCCGCACAACATATTCAACCAAGACGACCTGAAAACTACATCACCTCTGCTGGTTTGGGCACGATGGGATTTGGTCTACCTGCCGCAATTGGTGCCAAAATTGCTCGCCCAGACGATCAATCCGTCCTTATTACTGGTGATGGTTCTATTATGATGAATATTCAAGAACTCGGCACCATCAAGCGTAAGCAGGTTCCAGTCAAAATAGTATTACTTAATAATCAGCGCCTTGGTATGGTTAGACAGTGGCAGTCACTGTTTTTTGATGGTCGCCATAGTGAGACCATTCTTGACGACAACCCCGATTTTGAAATGCTAGCAAGCGCATTTGGTATTGCGAGCAAAACCATAACCACAAAAAGTGAAGTTGAACCTGCACTAAAAGAGATGATGGAGTGTGAGTCTGCCTATCTTCTTCATGTCGTGATCGACGAAGAAGAGAACGTGTGGCCACTAGTACCACCTGGTGCAGCGAACCAAGATATGCTGGAGAATACCTAATGGATAGATACTTATTAAAAATCGAAGCCAACGATAAACCAGTATTAGTTGAGCGCATTTTGCGAGTGGTTAGACACCGTGGTTTTGCAATTAAGCAAATACTTGCGACACAGAACCATGAGAGTAAAGTGGCTCAAATAGAGATTGTTGTAGACAGTGATCGTCCTATCACATTGATTACCAATCAAGTGGAAAAATTGTGGGATGTAACGGATGTACACACCACTCGACTGAAAAAAGACGAAATGCTCAGCGCATACAAAATTTAAGAAAGGATTCTATTATGGCGACAAACACAGCTGATTTTATCTGGTTCAATGGTGAAATGGTGCCTTGGGCAGAAGCAAATGTTCACGTACTCACCCACGCTATGCATTATGGCACTTCGGTTTTCGAAGGCATTCGCTGTTACGACACACCAAAAGGCCCGATTGTATTTAGGCATAAAGAGCATATGCAGCGCCTAAAAGATTCTGCCAAAATCTATCGCTTTCCAATTCCTTACTCCGTTGATGAGCTGATGGAAGCTTGTCGACAAACTCTACGTGATAATAAATTGCAATCAGCCTATATTCGCCCGCTCGGTTTTGTTGGCAATGTTGGCCTAGGTGTATGCCCGCCAACAGAGACAGAAATGGATCTCATTATTGCAGCTTTTCCATGGGGGTCTTATCTAGGAGAAGAAGCTCTAGCAAGTGGTGTCGATGCTATGATTTCAAGCTGGAATCGTGCCGCACCTAATACCATACCGACTGCCGCTAAAGCGGGCGGTAATTACCTATCATCCTTGTTGGTCGGTGGTGAAGCTCGACGTCACGGTTATGCAGAAGGTATCGCTTTAAGCGTTGATGGTTATTTGTCTGAAGGGGCCGGTGAGAATATTTTTGTGGTAAAAAATGGGGTAATTTGTACCCCTCCAGCCACCAGCGCCATCTTACCGGGCATTACTCGTGACTCCATTATGATTTTAGCTAAAGAGCTAGGTTATCAAGTACGCGAAGAGAATATTGCTCGAGAAGCACTTTATCTAGCAGACGAAATATTTATGACAGGTACCGCAGCAGAAATTGTTCCGGTACGAAGTGTCGATCAAATTACCGTAGGGGAAGGCAAAAGAGGCCCGATTACGGAAAAAATTCAGTCCACATTTTTTGGGCTTTTCAATGGAACAACTGAGGACAAATGGGGTTGGTTAGATCCTGTTTATTCACCACAGAAGTAATATAAGGAATTAAAAACAATGTCTCAACAGATCAAATACCGCAGCGCCACAACCACACACGGCAGAAATATGGCGGGAGCACGTGCTTTATGGCGCGCAACGGGCGTAAAAGAAGAGGACTTTGGTAAACCGATTATTGCTGTGGTTAACTCCTTCACCCAGTTTGTTCCGGGTCACGTACACTTAAAAGACATGGGCCAGTTAGTTGCCAAAGAAATTGAACAAGCAGGTGGTATTGCCAAAGAGTTTAATACCATTGCAGTCGATGATGGTATCGCGATGGGACACGGGGGTATGCTGTATTCTCTGCCTTCTCGTGAACTTATTGCTGACTCCGTTGAGTATATGGTGAATGCCCACTGTGCCGATGCCATGGTCTGTATTTCAAACTGTGACAAAATCACTCCTGGAATGATGATGGCAGCATTAAGACTGAACATCCCGGTGATTTTTGTTTCTGGTGGACCAATGGAAGCGGGCAAAACAAAATTGTCTGATCAACTCATAAAGCTGGACTTGGTTGATGCCATGATTCAGGGTGCAGATCCTACAGTATCAGACGAACAGAGTGAGCAAATTGAACGTTCAGCCTGTCCAACTTGCGGCTCTTGCTCAGGCATGTTTACTGCAAACTCAATGAACTGCCTAACCGAAGCTCTAGGTTTAAGCCAACCGGGTAACGGCTCGATGCTGGCCACGCACGCAGACCGAAAAGCACTATTCTTAAACGCTGGCCGTCGTATCGTTGAATTGACCAAACGCTATTACGAACAAGGCGATCTATCAGCACTTCCACGTAATATTGCCAATAAAGCTGCCTTTGAAAATGCCATGGCGCTGGATATTGCAATGGGTGGGTCGACCAATACCGTATTGCACTTGTTAGCAGGCGCTCAAGAGGGAGAAATAGAGTTTGATATGCAAGATATCGATCGGATGTCTCGCAAAGTTCCTCACTTATGTAAAGTTGCCCCTTCTACGCAGAAGTATCATATGGAAGATGTGCACCGCGCAGGTGGCGTAATGGCCATCTTAGGTGAACTTGATAGAGCAGGACTACTCAACAACCAAACTAAAACGGTTCTGGGTATTTCTATGCAAGACCAGCTGGCTCAATACGACATCATGCAAACAGAATCTGAAGAGATAAAACAGTTCTTCCGTGCTGGCCCTGCTGGCATTCGCACAACAGAAGCGTTTTCTCAAAAGTGTCGTTGGGACACATTAGATGACGATCGCAAAGAAGGGTGCATTCGCACCAAACAAAATGCCTTTAGCCAAGATGGTGGCCTTGCGGTACTAAAAGGCAATATAGCCATAGATGGCTGTATTGTTAAGACAGCTGGCGTTGATGAAAGCAATTTGACTTTCCAAGGACCAGCGGTGGTATTTGAAAGCCAAGAAGACGCTGTTGGTGGCATTCTTAACGGTAAAGTGACCGCTGGTGATGTGGTTGTTATCCGTTATGAAGGACCAAAAGGCGGTCCGGGTATGCAAGAAATGCTATACCCAACTACCTATTTAAAATCGATGGGACTGGGTAAAGAGTGCGCACTGCTTACAGATGGTCGTTTCTCTGGTGGTACATCTGGGCTATCTATCGGTCACGTTTCACCAGAAGCAGCCAATGGCGGCATTATTGGTTTAGTGAATCAAGGGGATATTATTACTATTGATATTCCAAATCGCTCGATTACTTTAGATATCGATGACCAAGAACTATCTCGCCGCCGTGCCAATCAAGAGACATTAGGTTGGAAGCCAGTTAATCGTCAACGCGAAGTCTCTTTTGCTCTAAAAGCATACGCAAGTATGGCTACTAGTGCAGATAAAGGTGCCGTTCGCGATAAGTCGATGCTAGAGGACTAGCGAATGACCGCAACAAAACAGACCGGCGCAGACTATCTGCGCCAAATATTACGCGCTCCCGTTTACGAAGTTGCCACCGTGACTCAGTTGCAAGATATGCCACGCTTATCTGAACGCATAAACAATAAGGTGCAAATCAAACGAGAAGATCGTCAGCCCGTACACTCTTTTAAGCTACGTGGCGCTTACAACATGGTTGCCAGCTTATCTGAACAACAGAAGCAGGCAGGGGTCATTGCGGCATCAGCGGGAAACCACGCTCAAGGCATGGCGCTTTCTGGAACAAAACTAGGTATTAAAACCACCATAGTTATGCCTAAAACAACCCCTGACATAAAAGTAGAAGCTGTTCGTAGTTTTGGCGGCAATGTGGTTCTGCATGGAAGCAACTTTGATGAAGCAAAAGCAGAAGCAGAGATACTTTCTAAGAAACACAACTACACGTTTGTACCTCCATTCGATCACCCTTTAGTTATTGCGGGTCAGGGGACTATTGGAATGGAAATGTTGCAGCAAAACGGGCACCTTGATTACATTTTTGTTCCCGTTGGCGGTGGAGGTTTAGCCGCTGGTGTTGCTGTGCTAGTAAAACAGTTGATGCCGGAAATAAAGGTCATTGCTGTTGAGCCGGAAGACTCTTCTTGCCTGAAAGCCGCTCTGGATGCTGGCGAACCCGTCGTACTTGACCAAATAAGCATGTTTGCTGATGGTGTCGCGGTTAAGCGCATTGGCGATGAAACATTCCGTTTATGTCATCAATACTTAGACGGTCATATTGCTGTGTCCAGTGATGAAATCTGCTCTGCTGTGAAGGATATATTTGAAGATACCCGAGCAATTGCAGAACCCTCAGGGGCCCTTGCCCTTGCTGGACTGAAAAAATTTGCCGAACAAAATAATCTTCAACAAAACAACTTAGCGACTGTACTTTCTGGTGCAAATACCAATTTCCATGGTTTGCGTTATGTCTCAGAACGTTGTGAGCTAGGAGAAAAGCGGGAAGGATTATTAGCTGTTACTATTCCTGAACAACCGGGTGCATTTTTTAAATTCTGTGAGATTATTGGTGGTCGAGCCGTCACAGAATTTAATTATCGGTATAGCGATGAGAACTTAGCCAATATTTTTGTTGGGGTTAGATTACAAGAAGGGCAAGAAGAGCTAGACAGCATCGTTCACGAGCTGCATGAAGGCGGTTACCCTGTGGTGGATCTATCTGATGATGAGATGGCCAAACTTCATATTCGATATATGGTTGGTGGAAAACCTTCAAAACAGTTAAAAGAACGCCTTTATAGCTTTGAATTTCCAGAGTATCCGGGAGCACTACTTAAGTTTTTAAGTACTCTGGGAACACACTGGAATATAAGCCTATTTAATTATCGTAATCATGGTGCAGATTATGGGCGAGTATTATGCGGGTTTGAGTTAGATGAAAGCGACTTACCACGGTTCTCTTCTCATCTACATGAGCTAGGTTATCAGTACAAAGATGAATCTAATAACCCTTCTTATCAGTTTTTTTTACAAAAATAACCAGTCACTATCGCAATAAAAAAGGAGCCTCTGGCTCCTTTTTTATCTCATAACTATTTCTTTATTTTTACAGGACGTTGCCAGTCAGCAATTTTTCGCTCTTTAGCTCTTGTAATCACTAACTCACCTTCATCTACATCCTTGGTCAGAGTGGTACCTGCACCTATAGTGGCACCATTTCCAATGGTAACTGGCGCGACCAACTGACAATCAGAGCCCACAAATACGTCATCACCAATGACCGTTTTAAACTTATTTGCACCATCGTAATTACAGGTAATAACACCTGCACCGACATTGGTTCGTTGGCCAATTTCAGCATCGCCGATATAGGTTAGGTGGTTGGCTTTAGAGCCTTCACCGATCAAACCATTTTTCACTTCAACAAAGTTACCGACATGAGCATCATTACGAAGCTCTGCTCCCGGCCGTAGACGAGTAAATGGACCAACAGTACACTCTTCCCCTACCGTAGCACCTTCTATCACGCTATAAGGGCGTACAAGCGTATTATCGTCTATCTCACAGTCCTTAAGTACGCAACCTGCACCAATAACAACGTTATCACCTAAGGATACACTTCCTTCAATAATGACATTAATATCAATCTCTACATCTCGACCACATTGAAGCTCACCACGTAAATCAAAACGACTAGGGTCACGGAGCATTACCCCCTGTTCAAGTAGCTTCTCTGCCTGCATATCTTGATAAGCACGCTCTAAACGAGCCAATTGAACACGGTTATTGACACCTTCAACTTCAACTGTTCTTATTGGATGAACCGCTTCAATAGCACGACCATCAGCGTGAGCAGCGGCTATAATATCGGTCAAATAGAACTCACCTTGTGCATTATCATTACTCAATTGGCCTAACCAGCGCTTAAGGTCACCCCCGGTAGCCACCAATACTCCTGTATTGATTTCTTGAATGCGTTTTTGTGACTCGTTAGCGTCTTTTTGTTCAACTATTGCCACGACCGCATCGTTTTCACGAACAATTCGGCCATAGCCAGTTGGGTTATCTAGTATCACTGTCAAAAGCGCGATACCGCCTTCAGGTTGAGCGCTCAATAAATTATCAAGTGTTTCTGTAGAGATAAGTGGAACATCGCCATAGAGAACCAAAATCTTCTCATCATCACGAAATTTATCTGAAGCTTGATCCACGGCATGACCGGTACCTAATTGATCCGCTTGCAGTACCCAATTAACAGGCGCATCAGCAAGAGTCTGTTTCATTTGGTCGCCGCCATGACCATAAACTAAGTGAATATTTTGTGCACCAAGATCTCCACATGTATCAATTACATGTTTAGCCATCGGCTTTCCTGCCAGAGTATGCAAAACTTTAGGAATAGCAGAATACATACGAGTACCTTTACCCGCAGCGAGGATCACCGCACTAAATGTCATTAGAGTAACCTTTGAATTATTTATCTGTAGAAGGATGATTTTAACGCGTCAATTGAGAAAAGAAACTGTGTAAATGAAATTGTGCTGATATTTCACAGTGAGAATAAAAATATTATCGATAATACTGCTCACTAATAGCGCCTTAGCTATTTAGAAGAATCAAATTTGTTACTATCAAGAAAAACAAAAAGGCGACCAATTGGCCGCCTTTCTCACATAACACCAAAATAATTAGCGTCTATTTTTTGTCAGTTCGATCACTCGAAGCTGAGCAATGGCTTTAGCCAGTTCACTGGCCGCTTGTGCAAAGTCCATATCGCCATGCTGATTTTGGATATTCTCCTCAGCCTTGCGCTTGGCCTCTTCTGCCTTAGCTGCGTCTAGTTCGTCACCACGAATCGCAGTATCAGCCAGTACAATCGCTGTACCAGGCTGAACTTCAACAATACCACCAGAAACATAAATGATTTCTTCGTGGCCGTGTTGCTTAACAATACGCACCATACCAGGCTTAATAGCGGTCAGCAGCGGAGTGTGTCCATGGAAAATACCAAGTTCACCTTCGCTCCCGGTCACCTGAAACGTTTCAACTAGCCCAGAGAAGATGTTCTTTTCTGCACTTACTACGTCCAAGTGAAAGGTTATTGCTGCCATATCGCCTCCTATTTAGCCTTATAGCTTCTTAGCATTCTCAATAGCATCGTCGATTGCACCACAGTACATAAACGCTTGCTCAGGAATGTCATCGTATTCACCAGCTAGTAGACCTTTGAAGCCACGTAATGTCTCTTTAAGAGATACGTAGATACCAGGGTCACCTGTAAATACTTCCGCTACGTGATAAGGCTGAGTAAGGAAACGCTCAATCTTACGTGCACGTGATACTACGAGTTTGTCTTCTTCTGACAGCTCATCCATACCTAGGATTGCGATGATATCTTTCAGCTCTTTATAACGCTGAAGTGTAGACTGAACGCCACGAGCTACGTCGTAGTGTTCCTGACCTACTACCAATGGATCAAGCTGACGTGAAGTCGAATCCAATGGATCAATCGCTGGGTATAGACCCATCGCTGCGATGTTACGGCTAAGTACAACCGTTGCATCTAAGTGAGCAAACGTCGTTGCTGGAGATGGATCCGTCAAGTCATCCGCTGGTACATATACCGCCTGTACAGACGTGATAGAACCCGCTTTTGTTGATGTGATACGTTCCTGTAGAACACCCATCTCTTCAGCTAGTGTTGGCTGATAACCTACCGCAGATGGCATACGACCTAGTAGAGCCGATACCTCTGTACCCGCAAGGGTATAACGATAAATGTTATCGATGAACAACAGTACGTCACGACCTTCGTCACGGAAACGTTCTGCCATTGTCAAACCAGTCAGTGCAACACGTAGACGGTTGCCCGGTGGCTCGTTCATCTGACCATATACCATTGCTACTTTAGACTCTTCAGGATTCTCAACGTTAACAACGCCCGCTTCCTGCATCTCATAGTAGAAATCGTTACCTTCACGAGTACGTTCACCAACGCCCGCGAATACTGAAAGACCTGAGTGTTGTAGTGCGATGTTGTTGATAAGTTCCATCATGTTAACGGTCTTACCTACACCTGCACCACCAAATAGACCAATTTTACCACCTTTAGCAAATGGGCAAATCAAGTCGATTACTTTAACACCGGTCTCTAGAAGTTCAGACACATTGGACTGCTCTTCATAACTTGGTGCTTCACGGTGAATAGCATAGTGCTCTTCCGCGCCAATATCACCACACTCATCAATCGCATCACCTAATACATTCATGATACGACCAAGAGTTTTAGTACCTACTGGTACAGTGATTGGAGCGCCAGTATTCTCTACTACTAATCCACGACGTAAACCATCAGAGCTACCCATTACGATTGCGCGAATCACGCCACCGCCAAGCTGTTGTTGAACTTCAAGAACCAAACGTTCTTTCGCTTCAATAACATTCAGAGCATCGTATACACGAGGTACTTCGCCCTGTGGGAACTCTACGTCGACTACCGCACCGATGATCTGTACGATCTTACCTGTAGCCATCGTTAATCCTCTAACTAATTAGTTTTACCTATGCTTAAACCGCTGCTGCGCCCGATACGATCTCAGACAGTTCTTGTGTAATAGCCGATTGACGGGCTTTGTTATACACAAGTTCTAAATCTTCAATCAGGTCACTAGCATTGTCTGTAGCTGCTTTCATCGCAATCATTCGAGCTGCTTGCTCACAAGCAAGATTCTCTACCACACCTTGATACACTTGAGATTCAACATAACGAATCAATAGTGCGTCTAGTAATGGTTTCGGCTCAGGCTCATAGATATAGTCCCAAGAATGAGTGCGTTTCATATCTTCGCTATCCGATTTAGGCAAAGGTAGTAATTGATCGATCGTTGGTTCTTGAACCATAGTGTTAACAAACTTGTTATACACTACGTATAGACGATCTAACTCGCCTTCATCATATTTCTTCAGCATTACGCCAACTGAACCGATCAAGTCTTCCAAGCTTGGATCATCTCCAAGGCCAGATACTTGAGCAGCCACTTTAGCGCCACTGTTATTGAAAAATGCTGTTGCTTTTGAACCGATAACGGCTAAATCAATTTCAGCATCTTTCCCTTTCCACTCTTGCATGTCTAACATGGCTTTTTTGAACAAGTTAATGTTCAAGCCACCACACAAGCCGCGGTCAGTAGAAATCATGATGTAACCAACACGTTTGGCTTCACGTTCTTCTAAGTACGGATGTTTGTACTCAAGGTTTCCGTTTGCCAAATGACCGATCACTTTACGCATTGTTTCAGCATATGGACGAGAAGCTCCCATCGCGTCTTGAGAACGACGCATTTTAGAAGCAGCTACCATTTCCATCGCTTTCGTGATCTTTTGAGTGCTTTTAACACTCCCGATCTTAGTACGAATCTCTTTTGCGCCGGCCATCGTATTACTCTCTCTTTATGATAACTTCGTTAATGGTGACCCTAAGGTCACCGACTCACTTATCAATTACCAGGTCTGGGTTGCTACGAAATCGTCAACAATCTTTTTAAGTTGTGCTTCGATTTCATCATTGTATGCACCCGTCGTATCGATCTCTGTTACAAAATCGGCAAACTGGCTACGAGCAAACGAAAGTAGTGCATCTTCGAAATCAGCAAGCTTATTCAGCTCGATAGTTTCCAAATATCCACGTTCTGCCGCAAAGATAACTAGTGATTGGTCAAAAACAGACATAGGAGCATATTGTTTCTGCTTCATTAGTTCTGTTACTTTTTGACCATGGTCTAGCTGCTTCTTAGTCGCTTCATCAAGATCCGATGAGAACTGTGCAAACGCTGCAAGTTCACGGTATTGAGCTAGTGCTGTACGGATACCGCCAGATAGCTTCTTGATGATTTTCGTCTGAGCTGAACCACCTACACGAGATACTGAAATACCTGGATCAACAGCAGGACGAACACCTGCACTGAACAGTTCAGTTTGTAGGAAGATCTGACCATCAGTAATCGAGATTACGTTGGTTGGTACGAATGCTGATACGTCACCGGCTTGTGTTTCAATGATAGGCAATGCAGTTAAAGAACCTGTCTTACCTTTCACTTCACCTTTAGTGAAACGCTCTACGTACTCTTCGTTTACACGAGCAGCACGCTCTAGTAGACGGGAGTGTAAGTAGAATACGTCACCTGGGAAGGCTTCACGGCCTGGTGGACGTTTAAGTAGTAGAGAAATTTGACGGTAAGCTACCGCTTGTTTAGATAGATCATCATAAACAATCAGTGCATCTTCACCGCGATCTCGGAAATACTCACCCATCGCACAACCTGCATATGGTGCAAGGTATTGCAACGCAGCAGATTCAGAAGCAGATGCAACAACAACGATAGTGTTAGCTAACGCGCCGTGCTCTTCTAGTTTGCGAACCACGTTAGCAATAGTCGATGCTTTCTGACCGATCGCTACGTAGATAGAGTAAATACCAGAGTCTCTCTGGTTAATGATGGCATCAATTGCCATCGCTGTTTTACCTGTTTGGCGGTCACCGATGATAAGTTCACGCTGTCCACGACCGATAGGGATCATGGAGTCAACTGACTTATAACCAGTTTGTACAGGTTGGTCTACCGATTTACGGTCGATTACACCCGGAGCGATAACTTCTACAGGAGAAGTCAGTTTCGCTTCGATTGGACCTTTACCATCGATAGGCTCACCCAGTGTGTTTACCACACGACCAAGCATTTCAGGACCGACTGGTACCTCAAGGATACGACCAGTACCTGTTACTTTCATGCCTTCTTGTAGGTCGGCATAAGGACCCATTACTACCGCACCTACCGAGTCACGCTCAAGGTTAAGTGCTAGTGCGTAACGGCCACCCGGTAGTTCAATCATTTCACCTTGCATCACGTCCGCTAGGCCGTGAATGCGAATAATACCATCGCTTACCGATACGATAGTACCTTCATTACGAGCTTCACTTACAACATCGAAAGATTCGATACGTTGTTTGATTAGGTCGCTTATTTCCGTGGAATTAAGTTGCATGCTCCAATCCCCATCAAGACTTCAATGCATCGCTCAAACGATCAATTTGACCGCGAGTTGAGTTATCGATGACTAGGTCTCCGGCTCGAATAATAACCCCACCAAGTAGGGTCTCTTCTACACTACAATTCAGGTTAACTTTACGTTCTAGACGTTTTTCAAGTTTTTTGCTGATTTTTGTAAGTTGTTCTTTGGTCAGTTTAGAGGCAGAAATAACTTCTACATCAATCACTTTTTCCAGTTCATGTTTCAGAACTAAAAACTCTTCACAAACTTCAGGAATAGCCTTTAATCGACCATTCTCAGCCATCACCTTAATAAGGTTTTGACCATGTTCATCAAACTGATCGCCACAAACGGCAACAAAGATATCTGCAAGTTTATCTGCAGAAACAGAACCGGTTAACAGCTCTGCCATATCTTCGTTATTTACTACTTCAGTAGCAAAAGTAAGCATTTGGCTCCATTGATCCAATGCCTCTTTTTCTACCGCAAAGTCAAACGCTGCTTTGGCATAGGGGCGTGCTATTGTTGTCAGTTCAGACATATTGCACCCCTTGCATTAAAGTTTTGCAGTAATGTTGTCGAGAATATCTTTTTGCGCATCTTTATCGATAGAGCGCTCCAAAATTTTCTCCGCACCAGCTAAAGCCAGAGTAGCAACTTGTTTGCGCAGTTCATCTTTCGCGCGATTACGTTCTGCTTCAATTTCTGCTTCCGCTTGAGCTAGGATTTTCTGGCGTTCTGCCTGAGCTTCCTCGCGAGCTTCATCAATAATTTGAGCTTTACGTTTGTTCGCTGAATCAATGACCTCAGTTGCTGTGCGCTTCGCTTCTTTCATTTGATCTGAAGCGTTAGCTTGTGCTAAATCCAAGTCTTTTGCTGCTCTTTCCGCAGCATGTAGACCGTCAGCAATTTTTTTCTGACGTTCTTCAATAGCACCCATAATTGGCGGCCATACATATTTCATGCAGAACCACACAAACAGTGTAAATGCTATTGCTTGACCTAGCAGAGTTGCGTTCATATTCACAACAGCTACTCCTCTATTTTGTTCACCAACGAAAAATTGCTAATCAACGACAAAGTTTATGACTTTGTTCTGTTGATTAACCTAGTTGACCAACAAATGGGTTAGCAAATGTGAATAGAAGTGCTATTACGATACCAATCATAGGAATCGCATCAAGTAGACCCGCGATGATAAACATCTTAACTTGTAGCATAGGAGCCATCTCTGGTTGGCGCGCAGCACCTTCAAGGAATTTACCACCTAGAATTGCGAATCCAATCGCAGTACCAAGAGAAGCAAGACCGACGATAAGACCCACGGCGATTGCTGAAAAGCTCAGTAAAGTTTCCATTACTATCTCCAATTTATAGTTGTTGGCTTAATGTGCCTAATAAAAGCTGTAAAATTTAATTAGTGATCCGGGTCTTCATGTGCCATCGATAGATATACGATAGTCAGCATCATGAATACAAACGCTTGGATACAAATAATCAGAATATGGAATATTGCCCATGGAAGAGCACCTACCCATTGTAACCACCACGGTAGCATTGCCGCGATAAGAATGAATACAACCTCACCTGCAAACATGTTACCGAATAAACGCATACCAAGAGAAAGAGGTTTAGCCAATAGCGAAACAACTTCTAAAAGTAGGTTAAACGGTATCATCACAGGATGATTGAATGGATGTAAAGCCAATTCTTTCGCAAATCCGCCCAGACCTTTTATCTTGATGCTGTAATAGATCATCAAGGCAAAAACGCCCAGAGCCATTGCCATGGTGATATTTACATCAGCAGAAGGAACCACTTTTAAATAAGGGATACCTAGCCAATGTTGTGCTGGATACGGTAAGAAATCAATTGGAATTAAATCCATGATATTCATTAGTAATACCCAACAAAAGATAGTCAGTGCCAACGGGGCAATCAATGGGTTGCGTCCATGAAAGGTTTCTTTGACGTTATCAGCGACAAATTCAACCAACATTTCTACAGCACATTGGAGCTTACCCGGTACACCTACTGTTGCTTTCTTTGCTACAGAGCGAAATACCCAAAGGAATAACATCCCTGTAAACACAGAAAAAAACAGGCTATCGATATTCACGTTCCAGAAACTGGTCTCCTCCGCTACTAAACCCAATTTATACAAAGAGAGGTTAGTAAGGTGGTGCTCAATATATCCGGACGCTGTTAGCGCTTCACCTGGCGCAGCCATAACTCATCCTATTTTTTTTTGTTAATGAATAGCGCGGGCAAAAAGATGTTAATCCCTAATGCCAGCAAATAGGTTAGCTTCAGGGGAACTAAGTCCACCTGCATACACATGTAAACAGCAGAAAACAGAATGACAGTAATTAGGATTTTTAATGCTTCACCAGTATAAAACGAAACCGTCACTGCTTTCGCAGCTCTAGCCCCACTGTACATAAAAGCGAAAAGCGCAAATACGGCATTGGCGATAACAAAAATACCCCCACCGATTAACGCAGAAACTCCCCAATCAACACTAATGGCCAAAGCCATTCCTGCTGCTACAACTGTAACCACGCTAGATTGAATCAATAACAATCGCTTTGCAAGCTCTCGCCCTGGTCGCGCTAGCGTAGCTACCATGTATTCATACCTCTATATTAATTCCAACGGCGTACTATATACGTCCACATCACTGTGCTTGGAAAAACGGCGAAAATTATACGGTCAGTAACTATTAATGCAATACAAATGCAGCATTAATTAACGTTTTTGTTTACAAACCTACAACTTTCACAAGAATTCTTGTAACAATTCATATTTTGGTGAAGATGATCACTCACTGTCGAGCAATTTTATTAATTGCTCTAATTTGTGAGGTTCATCAAATGTAATTGTCAATTTTGACTTTCCATTTGCAGAACGAATCAAAGCAACATTAGAGCCTAAAGAGTGAGTTAATCGCTCTGAAATCTCAATCGCTTCCTCATCGACAGATGCTTCTACCGGCTTAGGAGCTAAATACTTCTTAACATACTGCTCAGCCTGACGTACGGTCATCTGTTTTTCAGAAATAACCTGTGCAACGTCTGTTTGATCACCACTTTCCAAAACCAACAGAGCACGAGCGTGCCCCATTTCTAATTTTTTTTGTTCTACCAGCTGTTTAACATCACTATCAAGCTGATTGAGTCTCAGCAAGTTAGTCACTGTTGTTCTCGATTTACCGATGACTTCAGCGACTTGTTGATGCGTCAGTTCAAACTCATCTTGAAGACGCTCTAACGCTTGAGCTTCTTCGATGACATTTAGATCTTCTCGCTGAATGTTTTCGATAAGCGCCATGGCAATGGCGGCTCTATCTTCTACATTTTTTATAACACACGGAACCTTTTTTAAGCCCGCCTGTTTTGCTGCTCGCCAGCGTCTCTCACCCGCAATAATCTCATAGCGATTATCTTGCAGTTGTCGAACCACAATAGGTTGAATAATTCCTTGCGATTGAATTGAAGCAGCCAGCTCTTCTAGTGCCTCTTTCGACATCTCTTTACGTGGTTGATAGACACCAGGTTGTAAATTTGAGATCGCCAGCTCAGCTAAATTACCCTCAGCCGAAATTGACTGGCTCTCATCCGCAACCTGCTGTTTTTCTCTTGCAAGAGAGCTGGTTGCCAATAGGGCATCTAAGCCTTTTCCTAAACCACGTTTAGACATTTAGGTATATTCCTCTATTCCTTAAAAACTTATGCAGGGACTTCTTCGCGTCGAAGAATTTCCCCAGCTAACGCCAAATATGCTTTTGCACCTGCTGAATGCTTATCGTAATACATGGCCGGTCGACCATGACTAGGCGCTTCTGCTAATCGAACATTACGAGGAATAACAGTACGGTATACTTTACCACCAAAATGTTTCTTAAGTTGATCAGAAACTTCGTTAGACAAACGGTTTCTCGGATCAAACATGGTTCGTAATAAACCTTCTATTTTTAAGTTTTCATTTACAACAGCGGCTAACTTACTGATGGTATCCATCAATGCCGTTAAACCTTCTAGTGCAAAATACTCACACTGCATAGGAACTAACACAGAGTCAGCTGCTGCCATGGCGTTGATTGTAAGTAGGTTTAGTGAAGGTGGACAATCTATAAAGATGAAATCATAGTTATCGCGAATTAAAGCTAGTGCATTTTTTAACCTAACTTCACGGGCAAACACTTCCATTAATTTGATTTCTGCAGCCGTCACATCACCATTGGCAGCGATTAAATCGTATCCACCACTTGTCGTAGTACACACCACTTCTTCAAAAGGGGTATCTTCAACAAGAAGGTCATAAGCCGTGGCATCAACTTGGTACTTATCTACCCCGCTAGCCATAGTAGCGTTACCTTGTGGGTCAAGATCGATAACCAATACTTTGCGTTTGGTTGCGGCCATAGACGCTGCTAAATTAATGCATGTTGTCGTCTTTCCGACGCCACCCTTCTGGTTGGCTATAGCTATAATTCTTCCCACAGTAACCTCTCTATTTTTCTCGATTAGCTAAGACTACAAGATGTCGTTCACCTTCTAGCTCAGGAACTTTCAAAGCTTTGATTTCGATCACATTACACCACTTTGGTAGCAGTGTTAATTCATCATCTGCGAGTTGACCTTTAAGTGCAAAAAAACAACCTACATCTCGTTTTGGTAAATGATGACACCATTCCACCATATCTGTCATCGACGCAAATGCACGACTTAGCACCACATCAAATTTTTCATCTGGCTGAAACTCTTCTACTCGGCTTTGCACCGTTGTCACGTTTTCTATTCCAAGTTCGTGTATCACTTGCTTAATAAAACGAATTCTTTTACCTAGACTATCCAGCAAATAAAACTGTTTATCCGGATTCATTATCGCTAAGGGAATTCCTGGAAGCCCCGGTCCTGTACCGACATCAATAAATCGTTCTCCGCGTAAGTGAGGACTTACAACAATACTATCCATAATATGTTTAACAAGCATATCCATTGGATTACGAACCGATGTCAGGTTGTACGCTTTATTCCACTTATCCAACATTTGCACATAACCTACCAACTGCTCACACTGTTTTTGGCTAGGGGTGAGCTCCGTCTGTTGGATCAGTGAAGTCAGTTTTTGATTGAGTGAATCCACTTATTCATCTCCCTTTTTCAACATGCCCTGTTTTTTCAAATAAACCAGCAAAATAGAGATAGCAGCAGGTGTGATACCGGAAATTCTAGATGCGACACCAATGGATTCAGGTTTAGCTTCACTTAACTTGGCGACAACTTCGTTAGATAAGCCTTGAACCTGAGAATAATCTAACGTGACTGGAAGTTTGGTGTTTTCATGTCTTAATGATTTTTCTATCTCATCTTTTTGACGCTGAATATACCCTTCATATTTAACTTGTATTTCAACTTGTTCTGCCGCTTGTTGATCCTCAATAGCAGGTGCGAAAGCATCTAACGTGGTCAGTTGTTGATAAGTCATCTCGGGTCTTCGCAGTAGATCTTCACCACTTGCTTCTCGTGACATAGGGCTTTTAAGTACAGCATTTAGTTTTTCAATGCCTTCTGACTTCGGATTCATCCAAGTATCTTTTAGACGTTGACGCTCAAGCTCAATATTGTTTACTTTTTCATTAAAACGCGCCCAACGTAGATCATCCACTAAGCCAAGCTCTCGGCCTTTTTCAGTTAATCGCAAATCAGCATTATCTTCTCTAAGTAGCAGACGATACTCTGCTCTGGAGGTGAACATACGATACGGTTCTTTGGTTCCCATTGTTGATAAATCATCAATAAGAACCCCCATATAAGCTTGATCTCGACGAGGGCTCCAGCTCTCTTTTTCTTGGCTATACAAACTGGCATTAAGACCAGCCATTAGTCCTTGAGCAGCTGCTTCTTCATATCCTGTGGTGCCATTTATCTGTCCAGCAAAAAACAGACCTTGAATAAACTTACTCTCATAGCTCTTTTTAAGATCTCGTGGATCGAAGAAATCGTACTCTATGGCGTATCCTGGTCTCATAATATGAGCATTTTCTAGCCCTTTCATTGACTGGACAATTTTAACCTGAACATCAAAAGGCAAACTTGTTGATATGCCATTAGGATAAAGTTCTGTCGAGGTTAACCCTTCAGGTTCAATAAAGATCTGATGGCTGTTCTTATCCGCAAAACGCATCACTTTATCTTCAATCGATGGGCAATATCGAGGACCTATACCTTCAATTACCCCTGCATACATAGGGCTTCGATCTAAATTGGCCCGAATAACATCATGAGTTTTCTCATTGGTATGAGTAATATAACAAGGGATCTGTTTTGGGTGATCACTACGTTGACCTAAAAACGAGAATACCGGAGTAGGATCATCACCATGTTGAACTTCTAGCTGCGAAAAATCGACGCTATTTGCATCAATTCTTGGTGGCGTTCCTGTTTTTAAACGATCGACTCTAAGTGGTAATTCACGCAATCTATTCGCAAGCGCGATAGAAGGAGGATCGCCTGCGCGGCCTCCTGACGAACTTTCCATTCCTATATGGATCTTTCCACCAAGGAAGGTTCCTACCGTTAATACAACGGCTCTCGCGTGGAATTTGAGGCCCATTTGGGTAATAACACCCACCACTTGATCATGTTCAACAATAAGATCGTCGGCAGATTGTTGGAATAGCGTTAAATTGTCAGTATTTTCCAATAGCTGACGAATAGCCGATTTATATAATAATCGATCTGCTTGAGCTCGTGTTGCTCGAACAGCTGGTCCTTTGGAAGCATTCAACGTTCTAAATTGAATACCTGCTTTGTCAATGGCTTGGGCCATTGCACCACCCAATGCATCCACTTCTTTGACTAAATGTCCTTTACCTATTCCGCCAATCGCGGGGTTACAAGACATCTGTCCTAATGTATCAATGTTATGAGTGAGCAATAAGGTCTTTTGACCTGTTCTTGCTGACGCAAGTGCTGCTTCTGTACCAGCGTGACCACCACCGATAACAATGACATCAAATTTTTCGTGATAAAGCATGGAGCGACCTTAGGTAAACAAGCTATTTGAGGAAAATAAAAAAGGAGCGCTATTCTACCTTCTTTGTCCTTTGCTGAAAATGGATTTCACCAATTTTTAACGTAAAGCTAAAAGCTTAATATATATAAGATCTTATATAGAGATCTTTTATTAGATCTATTATTAGAGAGGCACGATCATGTGGATAAGGGGAAAATGATCAATAAGATCAATATCATTGAAACGATCAATTACTGTGATCTTACTATGATCTAACAGAGGATTAGCTGGGATCAAAATGGCTAGTTATCCACAAGGCTTGGATCTAAGGAAAGTTATTATTGGGATAACTATAGGTTGATCACTGGATAACATCATTTTATACACATTAGGTATAACTTGGTTGATTAAAACGTGAATAACTGTAGATTAAATGAGATTGATATTGAAAAGTGCTTATAAAATAAAGGGTTACGATAAACGTAACCCTTTAAGTATGTTATTGGAAACTTTTTAGGTTTTCCGTTAACCATTTTTCTGCGGGGTCTTCAGGTATCGGTTCTGCTAGTACATCAATGGTAAAATAGTCAGTGAGTGGCGTAGCACCTATATCTTTTAATAGATCATATGCGTGTTTACCCGCTGCGCAAAAAGTATCATAACTGGAGTCTCCAATGGCTATGATCGCATATTTGACTTGATCCATTTTTGGTGGTGTCTCTTGTAACTGTTGAATCCATGGTCGTATATTCTCAGGATACTCGCCTGCTCCATGGGTAGAAGTAATCACTAACCAGATACCGCTATTATCAATGTCATCAAAGTTAGGATTATTATGGATAACCGACGCTAAGCCTTGTTTTTCTAGCATTTCACTTAGGTGGTCGCCAACATATTCTGCGCCTCCTAAGGTACTGCCAGTTATAATTTGAATCATAAAAGGTCCTATTAACTAATAGGGAAAAGAGTCATTGTTAACCCTATTTTCCTATACAAAAAGAAGAGAATATACGCCCTAAAAGATCGTCAGAACTAAATTCTCCCGTTATCTCGTTTAAGTGTTGCTGTGTAATTCTTAGCTCTTCTGCCAATATTTCTCCAGCCATATAACCTTCAAGTTGTTGCTGGCCTATTAATAGGTGCTCGCTGGCTCGTTCTAGAGAGTCAAGGTGTCGTCGTCTTGCCATAAAGCTGCCTTCGCTTCCGCCAGAAAAGCCCATGCACTCTTTTAAATGGGCACGCAGAGCATCAACGCCATCACCTGTTTTAGCGGATAACTTGATAAGTGTTGGATCGTTAACATGGCAAATGCCCAGATCTTCTTTGGTTTTATCTACCTTGTTTCGGATCACCGTCATACCGATATTTTCAGGCAAATTATCGATAAAGTCGGGCCAAATGTCTTTAGGATCCGTGGCATCTGTCGTTGTTCCATCAACCATAAATAATACACGGTCTGCTTGAGCGATCTCTTCCCATGCTCTATCTATACCAATTTTCTCAACTTCATCTAACGCCTCTCTAAGCCCGGCTGTATCAATGATATGTAATGGCATACCATCAATATGGATATGCTCTCGTAGTACATCCCTAGTTGTACCCGCTATATCTGTGACAATGGCTGAGTCCTTGCCTGATAACGCATTTAACAAGCTTGATTTTCCCGCATTAGGTCTGCCAGCGATAACGACTTTCATCCCTTCGCGCATAATGGCCCCTTGACTCGCTTGCTGTCGAACCGCATCAAGGTTATCAATTATTGTCTGTAGATCGGTACTTACTTTTCCATCCGCAAGAAAATCGATTTCCTCTTCTGGAAAATCGATGGCGGCTTCAACATATATTCGTAAGTGAATTAGCGAATCTACTAGCTGGTTAATTTTATTGGAAAATTGACCTTGTAGAGAGTGTAGGGCAGATTTTGCGGCTTCTTCAGAACTGGCATCAATAAGATCGGCTATTGCTTCCGCTTGAGTAAGATCCATTTTGTCATTTAAAAAAGCTCTTTCTGAGAACTCTCCGGGACGTGCAGAACGGACACCACTAATGGTTAAAATCCGCTTTATTAGCATATCCATCACAACAGGGCCGCCATGTCCCTGAAACTCTACGACATCTTCGCCGGTAAAAGAGTGTGGATTTGGAAAATAGAGTGCAATGCCTTGATCGAGCTCGCTGCCATCTTCTGATTTAAAGGGCAAATACTCAGCATAGCGTGCTTTAAGGGTTTTCCCTGTTACTTCTAATGCCACTTGTGCTGCTTTTGGGCCAGATACTCTTATAATGCCAACGCCTCCTCGTCCGGGAGCGGTAGCTTGAGCAACAATAGTGTCTGTAGACATGTTTTTACCTATTAGGCTATAGAGTAGAAAATTACCTGAATTGTAATCAGCCAAAACAAAAAAGGCGACCTTTTGGCCGCCTTTCTTTTATCTTTAATTCTGTGCTACTTCGAATGTAAGCCTTTCTTCTCCAGATTCCTATAAATTAGGGTTTGCTGGATTAGAGTAACAATATTCGATACCAACCAGTAAAGAACTAGACCGGATGGGAAGAACAGGAAGAAACCAGTGAACATGATCGGCATAAACGTCATGATCTTCTGCTGCATTGGATCTGTCACTGTTGTTGGGCTCATTTTTTGAATCATAAACATACTTGCACCCATTAATAGAGGCAGAATGTAGTATGGGTCTTGAGCGGAAAGGTCAGTGATCCATCCAAAGAATGGTGAGTGACGCAGTTCAACAGATTCCATTAATGACCAATATAGGGCAATGAAAATAGGCATCTGTAGGAAGATAGGTAAACAACCACCTAATGGGTTTACTTTCTCTTTCTTATACAGCTCCATCATTTCTTGGCTCATACGCTGGCGATCATCACCGATTCGCTCACGCATCGCTGCCAGTTTAGGCTGCAACATACGCATTTTTGCCATAGAGGTGTATTGCGCTTTTGTTAGTGGGTACATAGCACCACGAACAATAAACGTAAGGATAATAATAGAAAGACCCCAGTTCACCACTACGCCCTGAATCATAGAGAGTAACCAGTGCAATGGCTTAGCAATAAACCATAACCAACCGTAATCCACTACTAGATCAAGGTTTGGAGCGACAGCTGCCATTTCGTTCTGTAGTTTTGGACCAACCCAAAGCGTTGCTTTAAACGCCGCTTGGTCACCGGTAGCCACGGTTTTATTTGGCATACGCACACCGATATCGGCTAGGTTACCAATCACGCGAGTATAAATAGTTGAACCTGGTGCTTCACGAGGAATCCATGCAGATGCAAAGTAGTGTTGCAGCATGCCAACCCAACCTTGTCCGTCAGTAAGATTCAACGAGAGATTGCGATCTTGCATATCTTCAAAGCTGTACTTTTTATAACGTACATCTTGAGTTGAATATGCTCCACCACGGTATGTTGGCATAGTTAAGCTACCACCAGCATCCATAACATTTTGACGTAGGTGAGAATACATACCTACAGTCGCGTTGCTACCAGATTGGTTATTAACGGTATATTCCACATCAATGTCGTACTGACCACGTTTAAAAACAAACGTTTTGATGTATTCAATGCCATTGGCAGAATAAGTCATAGGGATACGTAACTCATCTTGGCCTTCAGCTAATGTGAATGCATCTGATGAAACGCTATAACTAGGACGACTTGTGCTGCTTAAATCGATACCTTGAGGTCCAATTAAACCACTTTGTGCAATATAAACATGCCCAGGTTGGTTTTTTAGAATTTGGAATGGGTCTGCAGAGTCAAGCTCGTCAGAGTACTGAACAAGGTCTGCTGATGTTATATCACCACCAATGGTATCAATAGACAGATTTAATACGTCTGTTGTCACTTTGATCAGTTTGGCAGAAGCTTGCTGCGCAGGCGCTGGGTCAAGTTCATTAGCAGTAGATGGTGCAGGTAGAGTGCTGCCATTTTGTGCCTGTACTACTTGCTGTGGTGCTGGATTCTTTTCAATATTCCACTGTTGATACAGTAAAAAAGAAACCAAAACCAGTGCAAGGAGCAGGATATTACGTTGTGAGTCCATCGTTATTTATCTCTGTCTTTGTCTTGGATTGGTGGAACGGGGTCAAAACCCCCTTCATTCAAAGGATGGCATTTTAATAGACGTTTGCCAGATAACCAACACCCTTTTACAAAACCGTGCATTTTTATTGCTTCTAAAGCATAGGTTGAGCAGGTAGGAGTAAAGCGGCAGCGAGGACCTATAAGCGGGCTTATCACCAACTTATATATATAAATCAATCCTATAGCTAACCACGATAAGGGCGAGAAAGGCGATGCCATAATTTATCAAATAATTTTAATATTTCTTCATTGCTTAAGTCTTGAGCGCTCTTTTTTGCAATAACAACAAAATCTTTTTGTGGCAAATCGTGTTGTTTCATTCTAAAGCTTTGACGAGCTAAGCGTTTAAAGCGATTGCGACCTACAGCAGTTTTAATCTGTTTTTTTGGAACAGCTAAGCCTAGTCTAGGGTGTGAAAGAGAATTATTACGGGCAATGATAGTGAAATGGGGAGAGCCAGCACTGTGTGCTTTCTTAAATACTTTTTGATAATGCTCGGGAGTTAACAAACGTAACTCCCGATTGAACGCGTACGTACTCAAAATAATCGCGAATTATTTTGAAAGGCGCGCACGGCCTTTAGCACGACGTGCATTAATTACTTTACGACCGTTCTTAGTTGCCATGCGTGCACGAAAACCGTGTGAACGCTTGCGCTTTAGAACTGAAGGTTGAAAAGTGCGTTTCATGTTAATACCTTTTACTGATCAGTAGTTTATAGGTTTCTGTTAAACCCGGCGTGGGACTTAACATCCGACGCCTCTCAACAAAGAGGCGGAATTGTAATCACTGGCTCACCAAGAGTCAATAACTGTTAGTCCAAACCAAGCGAATAATTCCGGTCGACGGATTATACGTAGTGTGAACTAAATCGCAAGGATCTTTATTAGATCCCGACCTGATTTAGGAATTTTTTAAGCTTAGCATCCTGTGGATTATCAAAGATATCTTGTGGAGAACCTTGCTCGACGATTTTTCCTTCCGCCATAAATATCACTCGATCTGCCACTTCTTTAGCAAATTGCATCTCATGAGTCACAACCATCATTGTTTGATGACGTGTTGCTAACTGCTTCATTAGACTCAAAACTTCACCTACCCACTCAGGGTCAAGTGCTGAAGTTGGCTCATCAAATAGCAATAGTTCTGGTTGTAGTGCCATTGCCCGTCCGATACCGACACGTTGCTGCTGGCCACCAGAAAGTGCCGATGGATAACTTTCTGCTTTATCTCCCAATCCGATGTCATCTAATATCTGTTGAGACTTCTGGTAAGCTTGCGCTTTTTTCCATCCTCGAACAGTAATGAGCCCTTCGGCAATGTTCTGTTTCGCGGTAAGGTGGGCAAAAAGGGCGTAATTTTGAAAAACAAACCCCGTTTTACGTCTTAACGCCAAAACATCATTTTTAGTATGATGCTCGCTATCAACAGACACATCATCAATGGTAATCGTGCCTTTGTCTGCATGCTCCAGAAAATTTACACAGCGTAATAGTGTGGATTTTCCTGTTCCGCTAGAACCAATAACAACGATGATTTCACCTTGTTTAATCTCTATATCAATACCAGAGAGAACTTCGGTGTTGCCAAATTTCTTATGAATATTGTCGAGTTTTATCATCTTTGGTACGCCCTGTTTAGTTTCGCTTCAGCCCAAATCTGAACACGGGTTAATATCACTACCACTCCCCAGTAGATAAGTGCCACGGCTAAGAAGGCTTCAAAAAACTTAAAGCTAGAAGAGGCTTCCATCTGTGCTTTCGCCATTATTTCTGCCACACCAAGAGTGAATGCCAGTGATGTCGACTTAATCATATCGATAAAGTAGTTCATCAATGAAGGCAGAGCCACGCGTGTTGCCTGAGGCAAAATAATTCGCTGCATCGCTTGGCTAGTGGTCATTCCAACCGACAAACTTGCTTCCATCTGGCTTCTATCAATACCAATGATGGCAGCTCGAATACTTTCTGCCATATAAGCGGCAAAGTGCAGAGTAAGGCCGATGACGGCAGCGGAAAAAGCATCTAACCCGACTAATATCGGAAACACTTGAGGTAAACCGTAATAGAGCAGGAATAACTGAACCAATAAAGGTGTTCCACGGAAGAAGCTAATGTATAACTGACTCAGTTGATCTAGTACTGGAATTTTGAATACACGAATATTGGCAATAACCACCGAAATGATCAAAGCAAAAAATAGCCCAAAGATCGCCATTTCCATTGTGGTGCCGAGATACTTAAACAGTATTGGCAGCAATTCAAACATATATTGAAAATCAAAATTCATCACTATTCCGGGATTTTTATGGTGCTCACAAACAATGAGTGGTCACGACATTAACAGTTACAGACATGGGGTGTTATAGACAATAGCAGTTACAAACAGTGGCCGTTATAAGTAATGACATTTATAGGTAACTCTCAATGGCTTCTCCTTGCCTGAGTAGAAAGGAGAAGCATTAAAGAACTTACCGGTTACTTAGTGATATCGGCATCAAACCATTTGTTTGATATTTTAGCTAGCGTACCGTCCGCTCTCATTGCGGCTAGCGCACTATTGACTTCTTTTTGTAGAGCAATACCTTTGTCATTGTTCACAAATGGCCATGCATTTTGAATGGTGTCGAAAGGTTGACCTGCTAATTGTAATGGCAGTCCAGTTTTCTTAATCAGTTCTAGTACTGATAGTCTGTCCATAACAAAAGCATCAGAACGACCTAGAGCAACATCATGTTCAATACCAGTATCATAAGTTTTGATATTGATTTTGTTATCTTTGTCGTAGTCACGAAGTAGCTGTTCAAAGTTAGAGCCTAGGTTTACCGCAACGGTTTTTCCATTTAGGTCTTCAATACCATTGATGGATGTGTTCCCTTTGCGAACGGCGATTTGAGCACCATCGATGACATATGGGTCAGCAAATAGATATTTTGCTTTTCGTACATCGGTAATTGTTATTTGGTTGGAAATAGTATCAATGCGTCCTGTTTCCAATAAACCAAATAGACCTGAAAAGTTTGCCGTGACATATTCCACGTTATAGTCATTTCTGCGGCCAATTTCATCCCAAAGGTCAACTTCAAAACCTTGTAGCTTGTCTTTTTCAACAAAGGTAAATGGGTAGTATCGACCAGACATTCCTACTTTTACATCTGTAGCAGCATATGTTGCCTGAATTGATGCACTTGATAGTGCAACTGTCGCTAATAATATCTTTAACCAGTTTTTCATTTTGTAAAATTCCGTCACTTATTGGATGAATGGATAATACGACTTATATTTAGCCTAAATAAAATAACTAGTTGTTATTAGACATAACCGAATGAGTAGGCCCGTAGATCTGGGGATAAGTTATAAAGATCTTACTTTTGTTGATATTTTTGTCCATTTGTTGGGGAAAAAATGGCTGATCTAGGGTATAGATTCGGGATAAATGTGAATAACTTCGATCTTATTCACTGGATCCTCGATCATTT